>NZ_JBNJMU010000002.1:0-54189 GCF_050936445.1 Plantactinospora sp. CA-294935 | reverse complement strand
GCCACCACAAGGATGGTTCAATAGCAGATGTGGATACCGTGATCTACCTCCGCCAGAGCCAGGACCGGACCGGGGAAGAACTGGGCATCAGCCGCCAGCGAGAGGACACCCGCAAGCTTGCCAAGCTGCGCGGATGGGCCGTCGTCGCGGAGCACGTCGACAACGACGTCAGCGCGTCTGGCAAGCGGCGGCGGCCGGGCTTCGAGGCCGCACTACAGGCCATCCAGAGCGGCCAGGCGAGGTGTCTGGTCGCCTGGGACATGACCCGGCTGACCCGCAACGCGCGGGACCGTCTCCGCCTGCTGGAGGCCGGCAAGCAGCACAACATCACCGTGGCCTTCGTACGCGGGACGGATCTCGACCTGGGCACGCCGGCGGCCCGACTCACGGCGGACATCCTGGGATCCGTCGCGCAACACGAGATCGAGCAGAAGTCAGACCGACAGCGGCGCGCCGCACTCCAGGCCGCAGAGCAGGGCCGGCGAATAGGGGGCCGCCGGCCGTTCGGCTACGAGGCCGACGGCATGACGATCCGGGAGAGTGAGGCCCGGGCCATCCGGAAGGCGTACGACGATGTCCTGGCCGGCGTGCCGCTGGGCAGGATAGCCGCCGGCTGGAACGCCCTAGGCCTGACCACACCACAGACCAAGCGGGACGGGTCACCGTCGCCGTGGACCGCCCAGAGCGTCCGCCCGGTGCTGCTGAACCCGCGCTACGCCGGCCTGCGCAGCCACGTCACGGAGGCCATACGGGAGGCCATGGATCCTCGCAAGGCGCGGCTCAAGGGCATCGTGGGAGCGGCGGCCTGGGAAGGGCTGGTGTCGGAGGAGACCTGGCGCGCGGCGGTGGAACTGATCACGGACCCGTCTAGGGCCAACCCTGCCCGGTCCGCGCGGGGTCTCCTGACCGGCGTCGCGCTCTGCGGGGTCTGCGAGGCCACGGTCCACCGTGGCGCAGCTCCCGCCCGGCGGGGCCGGGAAGGGCACACCACCTACCGCTGCCGTGCCGCGTACGGCCACGTGGGGCGCGCATCGGAGCCGGTGGACCTATACGTCATGGACTTGGTGATCGACCGCCTGTCGCGTCCTGACGCCGCCCTCCTGCTGGCTGACGAGAGCAAGCCGGACACCGCCGCTCTGCGCCGCGAGGCTCGGGCCCTTCGTGTCCGCCTGGATGGTCTGGCGACCCTGCTGGCCGAGGAGGTGCTGACCGAACTCGGGGTGCGCCGGGAGTCCAGAAAGCTGCGGGATCGCCTCGCCAGGGTGGAGGCGGAGATGGCCAACGCCGGCCGGCTGGAGATTCTCGGCCCACTGGTGCGGGCCGACGACGTGCAGGCCGCGGTCCTGTCCCTGGATACCGATCGGCTACGAACCGTCGTTAACGTGCTGATGGTCGTAAAGGTGATGCCCGCCGGTCGGGGGGCGCGCATCTTCCGGCCGGAGACGATCGAGATCTCCTGGAAGCTCTGAGGCATGCGATGAAGCCCCGGCCCTCACTTGAGGGCCGGGGCTTCTGCTATCCGGAGTCAGGCGGTGCGGCGGCGGTTCCCGTTGTACGGCTCCAGTACCCGTTCGAGCAGCGTGGCAAGCAGATCCTTCTCGGGGGTAGCGAGGGGTGACGATTCGCCGAGCAGGTGGCTGACGCGCTCGGCGAGCGGGTGGATGGCCGGCGGCGGGGTCGGGTTCTCGGAGAGTCCGAATTGCTCGGCGGTAGCTCGCCCCGCGAGCACCATCAGATGCTCGTAGGTCGTTCCGGGGATGGCGGCCTGGATCTTCTGGATGTTCTTCGGGCCCGGCTGGACCTCGCCCCGGAAGTATCGGCCGAGCAGGTCGCTACCGATGCCGGTGGCGGTCGCCAGGGTGGCCTGGTCGGATGCCCGTCCGGAGCGTTTCGCGTGACGGATGACGTAGTCCCGGAACGCCTCGAAATCCCACTTGCTGCTCACGTGCATGAAGGCTACGGCATTCCACGCATGCGCACGAGGGGGCCAGACCTGGACGGCGCCGGGGGAGTAGTGGCCCTGGCCTGCCCGTTTGGCTCGGCCTGGTGTTGACCTGCGCTGATGGTTCATGGGTTGACCTCGATCCCTTCCTTGTGCCGAAGCATTTTCTCTGACTCTACCCTTGCTTGTATGCGTACATCGAGCTAGCGTAGTTGTATGCAAGCAACCCCGAAGGCCAGGCGCCGCAAGGTGGTCTTCAAGGGCGACGACTTCGACGCCCTCGTCGGACCCCTCGGACTGGACACCCAGGAGAAGCAGGCCACCGACCTCGGCGTAGACCCCGGCAACTACTCACGCATCCGCAGTGGCGGGGGAGTCAGCGCGATCTTCATGCTCCGGTTCCACGCCAAGTACCCCCACGTACGAGTGGGCCAGTACTTCGCCGAAGAGGACCGGTAATGCCTCGCCCGACCCCGCTGTCCGGCGTGAGCGCCGAGCACATTCAGCGGCTCGTCGACCAGGCCCCACCCCTGGCCCCCTGGCAGATCGATCAGCTCACCGTCCTGCTGGCGCCCGTCCGCAGCCACATCGCCGCCGGGCAGCAGCGATCTGACGACGAGGCGACCACCGACACCCCGCCCGCCGCCTGACCACGAGAGGAAGCCGCGTGATCGCCGAGATCGAAGTCTTCCAGTTTCCCGCCACCGGTCAGCAGATCCGAACCCTGCTCCGCAACGGCGAGCCTTGGTTCGTCGCCGCAGACGTCTGCACAGCCCTCGACATCAACAACTCGCGGCAAGCCGTCAGCTATCTCGATGAGGACGAGAAGGGGGTCACTACTAATGACACCCCTGGCGGCCAACAGCAAGTGTCCGTCGTCAGTGAGCCGGGCCTGTACTCGCTGATTCTCCGTAGCCGCAAGCCGCAGGCGAAGGAGTTCAAGCGGTGGGTCACCCACGAGGTGCTGCCGGCGATCCGGAAGACCGGGCGCTACGAGGGGGCCTCGCAGTTCGCCATCCCGCAGACCTACTCGGAGGCGCTCCGGCTTGCCGCCACGCAGGCGGAGGAGATCGAGGCGCAGCGCGCTCGGCTGGCCGTCGCCGAACCGAAGGCCGAGTACGTCGATGGCTTCGTCAACCCCGACGAGGACGCCTCGATCATCCGGGTCTTCGCCGGGCAGCTCGGGGTGGGGGAGAAGGCGCTCCGGGAGTGGATGGTCGCCCGGAAGCTGATCTACCGCCGCGAGACCGAGGCCCGCTGGTCGTCTTCGCAGCAGCGGCTTGTCCAGGACTACCAGTGGTTGGCCTACGCGTACCACGCCGACTGGTTCACCACGCGCGACCAGCCCACCGCGCCGCGCATGCACAACGGCCAGATGCGAACGACCTTGTACGTCACCCCGCTCGGCAAGGTCGCGATCCGCCGGCTGCTGATGAAGCACCCGATCGAGCGCCCCGCCGCCTGACCTCCGGTCCCGGCCACCCGGCCCGGACACAGAACGGCGCCCCCGCTACCCGACCAAGAGCCGCGAGGACGCCAGAACCCCGAGGAGTATCCCATGACCAACCGCAACGACCACGACTCCGTGATCCCGTCGGCCACCGAGACCCTGCGGATGCAGCGCAGGGAGCAGCAGGACAAGGAGAACGGCGTCGAGACCGCGGCGTCCCGCCTCTCCGCCCGGAAGATCGCCGAGCAGAACCGCGGCGGTGCCCAGTGAACGCCATCGCCATCGTTCGTAACCTGCTCGCCGCCGGCTGGAAGTCCAACTCCCGGACCGAGATGTGCGACGGCAGCGTCGTGCTCGACGGCACCCGCGGCGACAGCACCATCACCGCGGACGCCTGCGACGACGGCACCACGACGCTGGTCCTGACCAACCTCACCGCCTCGCAGGTCGCCGCCGCACTGTCCGCGGTCGGGCACATGCCGCCGCTGCCCGCCATTCCCCGCCGGCCGCTCGTCGGCTGGTCTCCGGCCACCCGGGCTGCGGGGAGGATGCTGCGCCGGCTCGACACCCCCGACCTGGGCGACGTCGCCTCCGGCCGGGTGCCGCTGCCGCCGACGGGCGGTGCGCGATGAACCAGACCCCCGCCCAGCCGGAGGCGACGCCGGAGGAGAAGCGCCGCGACCAGATCGCCAACGCGATGCGCCGGCTCGCGGCCAAGTACCCCGGCAGGAACGTCGAGTCCGTCCACGTCGTCTCGATCCTCCGGAGCACCGACTCGGAGCACGTGTCCGATGCGGAGTTCCGGGCGGAAGCCCGCGCCGCGCTGGCCGCGCTTGACCTGGTGCTCCGCGAGGCGGGTGACCAGCGATGACCACCGCTCCGACGACCCCGGCCGAGCCCCGTCCGCTGCCGGACTGGCCGCGACTGCCCCGACCCGTCGACCCGGCGCCGATCCTGCCCCGGCACCCGGGGTACGCCGACCAGGTCCGGGCCGCGCTGGTCACGCTCGGCACCACCCGCGACGAGATCACCGCCACCCTGACCGCGCTGCGCGTCACCGGCCGTCCGCAGAGCGCCCGGGGCTGCGCCGTCTACGAGTACCTGCTCAGCCTCGGCCTGCCGGTCTACCGGATCAACCCGCTGTTCGTGTCGCTGATCGACGGCGGCCGGGTGGACGTGCCGGAGGTTGTCGGCGACTGGATGGCGGAGTACGACGCGAACGCGTTCCCGGCGCTGGTTCGGGCGGTGTCGTGATGCCCTCCTACCTGCTCGGCATCCTCGGCCTGCTACTGGCCTTCACCGCCGGATTCGGCCTCGCCCGCCACCTCGGCACCGGCCGCATCGAGGCCATGCACGCGGCGATGACGGCCACCCGGCCGGGTCCGCACCGCTGGGCGGTCGCCGACTCCCACCGCGCCGGGTGGCGGGCCGCGCCGTGGCGCTGGATCCACGACCACCTGCCGCACCGGAGGGCCGCCGCGTGATCACCCTGACCGTCCGCGAGGCGCTGCACCTCATCCGGCACTCGACCGACCGCTGGGTGCTCGACGGCTACTGCGGTGCCGGCGGCTCCACCCGCGGCTACCAGCAGACCGGTGTCCGGGTGCTCGGCATCGACAGGGTTTTCCGCAGGAACTACTGCGGTGACGCGTTCATCCACGCCGATGTCCTGGACGTGCTCACCGACGTCGACCTGGTACGAGCCTGCCTGGGCGCCAACATGTCCCCGCCCTGCCAGTACGGGTGCGCCGAGGCCAAGCAGTTCGGTACCACCGACCGGCACGAGAACCTGATCCCGCCGACCCGCGACCTCCTCCGGGCCGCCGAGGTGCCCTACGTGATCGAGAACGTGGAGGACAACCTCGCCGACCTGGTCGACCCGGTCGTGCTGTGCGGGGAGATGTTCGACCTCGGGGTGTTCCGGCACCGCGGTTTCGAGGTCGGCGGAGGCATTGTCCTGCCGCAGCCGGAACACCCGGAGCACCGGGGTCGGATCGGCGACGGCCGGTACGTGACGGTCACCGGGAAGTCCGGCGGTCGGTCCCGGCGCGACGGCATCCAGCACGGTCGCAAGGCCGACTGGGTCCGCGCCATGGGCATCGACTGGATGAGCGTCCGGGAAATGGCGCTGGCCATCCCGCCCGCCTACACCCGCTGGATCGGCACGCAGCTCCTCGCCCAGCTCGACCAGCGGAGGGCCGCCGCGTGAACACCCAGCCCTGGCACTACTCCAACCGGGCCGACAAGCGGGCCCTGCCGCTCGCGGACCGCCACTACAACCGGCAGAAGATCGGCAGTCCGCAGTTCGTCCCGCCCGGATCCTGCGTCGTCTTCCTGACCGAGCACGCCGACGCCGTCTGGGTCACCTCCAACCCCATCGCCCGGTTCGTCAAGCACGACTGGGCCGGGGCGTGGATGAACTCCCTGTTCCGCCGGGAGCCGGAGTGCGAGTACCTGGCCTCCGACCTGATCACCGCTGCCGTCGCGGCTACTCGGGCGCACTGGCCGGACGTGCCGGACCTGGGCATCGTCTCGTTCGTCGACGCGTCGAAGACCCGGAGGAAGCGCGACCCGGGCCGCTGCTACCGCCGAGCCGGGTGGCAGCACGTCGGCTTCACCAAGGCCGGGCTCTGGGTCTTCCAGCAACTGCTCGCCGACATGCCCGAGCCGGCGCTGGCCCAGCCGAAGTACGCGCCCGAACCCGCGAGGGCCGCCGCGTGATCGTCCCCGGCCCCGGCTGGCCTCTCACCCGCGCCCTACTCATCGCCTGCCTGCCCGGCGCCGTGCTGCTGGGCCTCCTGATCTGGAGCCTCTGATGACCGACCTTGAGCGAGAGATCGCCGACCGCTTCGTCCGCGACACCGCCGACCACACCTTGACCGTCCTGCACGACGACGGGCTCTACCGGCACCTGCGATGCGCCAAGCCCGACAGCTCGTTCTACTGGTTCGAGATCATCACCTGGCCCGGGTCGCTCGTCTTCCGGGGCGACATGGACTGCGCCCCCGTCTTCTCCCGCGTCGCCGACATGTTCGCGTTCTTCCGCAGCGACAGCGGCCGGATCAACCCCGGCTACTGGGCGGAGAAGCTGCCGGACGCCGGCCGATCAACCCAGAAGTACAGCGAAGACATGCTCAGGGAGCACATCGAGGGCTGCCTCAAGGAGTACGCGGAGGAGTACCCGCAGCACAAGAGCGACTACGTGACGGCGAAGCACCAGTTCGACACGGCGGACTGGGCCGACCGGTGGCCAATGAAGAGCAGTGGCCCGCGCGAACCGTACGAGCCGAAGACGCCTGCCGAGATCCGGCAACTCGTCGAGGACTACGACAGCGACGGGATGCTCAGCCACTCCGACGGCGCCCGGGACCTGCTGCGCGACCTGGAGAAAGCGGGCGTCTGCTCGGACACCTGGGAATGGGACCTCACCGACTGGGACTGGCCGTTCCTCTGGGCCTGCCACGCCATCGTCTGGGCCATCCGGCAGTACGACAAGCAGCGGCCCGCGGAGGCCAACGGCGTCGAGACCGTCGAGGTTGCCGCCCGATGAGCCTCCACCACGCCCTCGGCGGCACCCGCAACGCCGGCCGGCACCGCCCCGGCACCAACGGCGACCGGCTCATCCCCGCCGAGCACCGCGTCGCCCCCGACTGGACCCCGCCCAAGCACATCGCCGCGCGGGCCGCCGTGCCCGCCGACGCCACCTCTGTCCTCTACCTCCCGCCGGACATTGACCTTGCCGAGGTGACGCCGTGAGCACCGCGACCCTCACCGCCATCCGCCCCTGCTCCCGGTGGGACCCCCGCATGTGGGAGACCGGCAACGAGGGCAACGCCGACGCCATCGAGATGTGCGACTGGTGCCCGTTCAAGGACAACTGCCGGACCGAGAACCCGTACCCGCGCGGCGTCATCGTCGCCGGTGTCGCGCACGACGACTACGGCAACCTGGTCACCGGCAAGGCCCGGAAGCCCGAGCCGGAGCCCGTGTCGGCGCGGCCGGTCTCCCTGGCGGAGCCGTACCGCGACGAGATCCTGCGCCGGCACCGCGACGGCCAGACCTGGGGACAGATCGCGGTGGTCATCGGCCTGCCGCTGTCGACCGTGAGGTCGTACGGCCGCCGGCTGCTCGCCCAGGCGGTGGCGGCATGACGACCTGGACCGAGCAGGACTCCATCGACCTGTCCGCGCGCCTGGTCGCCGACGACGGCTACCGGATGCCGCTGACCGGGCCGGAGCGGCGGGCGGCCGTCAACCGGATGCTCGCCGCCGGGCTGACCACCGAGGTGATGGCCGACCGGCTGTGCATGGACGTGGACTCGTTCCGCTCGTGGACCTACCGCGAGGGGATACGGCTGCCCCGCCGACAGGTGGCGTGGTGGGTCGTCGTGGCCCAACCGTCGCAGGCGTCCGCGAACAAGAACCGGCGCAACCGGTCGTCGCGAGCGAGGGCGAGGGCAGCCGCGTGACCACCCCCTGCCGCCCCGACCCCCGCAGCCCTCGGCCAGACGCCGCCGAGCAGACCGCGGACTACCTGGCCCGAATCGCGGCGTGTCCGTGCCTGCCCCAGTGGCGGCAGCCGGGCGGGCTGTGCGGCGGGTGCGGAGCTGACGGGTTCGGGGTCTTCGAGGAAGAGAGTGAGGTACCAGCGTGAGCGTCGTCGAGCTGCCGAGCGCAGTATCGCGGCCAACCGTCATCACCGAGCCCGGTCTGTACTCGATATCTGAGGCCGAGTACCACGGCGATCCGGTGCCGGTCGGGTCCCTGTCGTCCAGCGGAGCCCGGAGGTTGTTGCCGCCGTCGTGCCCGGCGAAGTTCGCCTACGAGCGGGAGAACGGTCGAGCGCCGCAACCGGACTTCGACCTCGGGCACGTCGCTCACCATCGGTTGCTCGGGTCTGGGCCGGAGATCGTCGTGGTCGACGCGCCGGACTGGCGTACGAAAGCAGCCCGGGAGCAGCGTGACGCGGCGCACGCGGTCGGTGCGGCTCCGCTGCTGGCCAAGGACTACCAGCGGGTGCTGGAGATGGTTGAGGCGCTGCGCCGGCACCCGCTGGCCAACGCGCTGTTCGACCCGACTACGGGGGATGCCGAGCAGTCCGCGTTCTGGGTTGACGAGGAGACCGGGGTCTGGCGCCGGGCCCGGTTCGACTTCCTCCGAAACCGGGTGTCCGGGCGGCCGGTGGTCGTGGACTACAAGACCACCGAGTCGGCCGAGCGAGAGCACATCCGCCGAGCCGTCAGCCGGTACGGCTACCACCAGCAGGACCCCTGGTACCTCGACGCGGTGACCGCGCTGGGTCTCGGCGAGGACGCCGGATTCCTCTTCGTCTTCCAGGAGAAGACCCCGCCGTACCTGGTCACGGTCGTCGAGCTGGAAGAGCCCGACCGGGCCAGTGGGCGAGCCCAGAACCGCAAGGCCATCGAGGTTTACCGCCAGTGCGTCGAGACCGGGCGCTGGCCCGGCTACGCCGACGACATCGTCCCCATCTCCCTGCCCCCGTGGCACCGAACCGAGGAGTTCTCCCAGTGACCGACGTCGCCATCCGATCCGATCAGCAGCTCGACATCCCGGCCGGTACCGAGCCGGCCGCCGTCCAACTCGCCCAGTGGGCCCAGGCCGCCGACGCGGCGTACCGCCTGGCGCAGAGCCTCTGCGGTACGCAGTTCTCCCCGGCCGCCTACCGGGGCAAGCCCGAGGAAGCGTGCGCCGCGATCCTGGCCGGCGCCGAGGTGAGGCTCTCGCCGATGGCCTCGCTGCGCGCCTTCGACAACATCCAGGGCACGCCCGCGCCGAAGGCGATCACCCTACGCGCCATCGTCCAGAGCCTGGGCCACCGGGTAGAGGTCGTCGGCGAGCCGACCGCCCAGACCGCGTCGGTGCGGGGGCTGCGCAAGGGCGAGACCGACTGGCAGGTCTCGACGTGGACCATCGAGCGCGCCCAGCAGATGGGGCTGACCACCAAGGACCAGTGGAAGAAGCAGCCTGCCGCGATGCTGGTCGCCCGGGCGACCGCGGAGGTCTGCCGGTGGATCGCCTCCGACGCGATCATGGGCATGCCGTACACAGCCGAGGAGATCCGCGACGAGGGCGGTTCCCTCGAAGCCCGGCCGGCGCCGCAACGCATCACTGCCGCCGAGATCCTCGGCACGACGAGCGAGGAGCCCAAGCCGGCGGCCGTCAGCTACCTGGTCGACCCGGACTGCCTCGTCGAGCCCGAGGACATCACTCCTGAACGAGTTCTCGACTGGATCGCCAGCGCGGCCACCCAGGACACCCTCGACGTCATCAAGCGGGCCTGCCAGGAGCACAACATCCGCGACCAGCACGTCCTGGACGCGTGGACCGCGCGTTCCGCCGAACTCGCCAAGGAGACCCAGTCGTGAACGAGACCACGATCACCGTCGTAGGCAACCTGACCGATGACCCCGAGATCCGCTACACCCCGTCCGGCGCGGCCGTCTGCAAGTTCCGGGTGGCCTCGACCCCGCGGTTTTACGACAAGACCACCCAGCAGTGGAAGGACGGCGACCCGCTGTTCCTGGCCTGCCAGTGGTGGCGGGAGCCGGCGGAGAACGCCGCGCAGTCCCTGCAGCGCGGCATGCGCGTCATCGTGCAGGGCCGGCTCCGGCAGCGGTCGTACGAGACCCGCGAGGGCGAGAAGCGCACGGTCTACGAGCTGGAGATCGACGAAGTGGGTCCGTCGTTGCGGTACGCCACGGCGCGGGTCGAGAAGATGACGCGCTCCAGCGGCGGGTCGAGCGGGCAGCGTACCGCGTCGCCGCCGGCCGGAGGCTCGACCGACGACCCCTGGGCTACCGCTGCCCCGGCGCAGAGCCGGACCGCCACGGCAGTGCTCGGGCGCCCCGATGGCAACGGCGTCGAGCCTCCGTTCTGATTCCCAACCGCCAACCCCGACAGCCGACTACGACCAAGGAGACCACGAGATGGGCTACCCCAGCTTCGGCAAGTCGCTCGCCGACATGGCCGACGAGGTGCGCGAAATCAACATCGAGAAGGGCTGGCGGTCCGCTGACGGCGGCCCCGGCACCAACACCTTCGGCGACTACATCGCCCTGCTGCACAGCGAGCTGTCCGAGGCCCTGGAGGCGTACCGCGACTGGCGGCTCGTCGACGCCACCGAGCCGCACCAGGGCGCCAAGCCGGAGGGCGTCGGTTCCGAATTGGCCGACGTGCTGATTCGCCTGCTCGACACCTGCGACGTCTTCGGGATCAACCTGACCGCCGAGTACGAGCGGAAGGTCGCCTTCAACCGCACCCGGCCGTTCCAGCACGGCGGCCGGACGCTGGCCGACGCGAAGCCCTGATTCACCAGCCCCGCCCGGACAGGCCGGCACCGCGCATCGAGAGCGCGACGGGGCGCCACTCCCCAGCAACCACGAGACCAGGGAGGCACCCCTTGAGCACCAACAGATACGACGACGCAGGCGCCTTCCAGACGACCCGGCCGGTGACGCTGTGACGGTCACAGCCGAGGCTGTGACCAGCGAGGCGACCTGGAGCGACCTGCCGATCACGTCGGAGCACCGGGCGCTGCTGGAGGCCGCCGCGATTTCGCCAGAGGTCGCCCGGGCCGCCGGGGTCCGGTCGATCACCGCGACGGAGCAGCTCCCAGCGGAGTTCGCCTCGTACGGCGAGGCGGCGGTGCCGGCACTGGTCTTTCCGTACCGGTCGCCGGACGGTGAGGAGCGACTCCAGCTTCGCCCGGACGTGCCGGTACGGATCGACGGGAAGCCGAGCAAGTACCTCTGGCCGGCGGACACCAGCCTGGTGCTCAACGCGCTGCGGCGCGACGAAGATGCAGGCCTGGTGCTCATCGTCGAGGGCACGAAGCAGGCCCTGGCCGCCGCCAGCCACGTACCGGCCGGCGTCGAGGTGCTCGGGATGGTCGGCTGCCGTGGCTGGTACCGCGACGGGGCGCCGACGCCGGACCTGTACGTGGTCGACGACCGGGAAGTCGTGGTGTGCCTCGACGCCGACGCCGCAACCAACCTCGACGTCTACACCGCCGGGCTGAACCTGGCCGACGCGTGCGTGGCGGAGGGCGCCCGGTCGGTGCGGTTCCTCCGGCTCACCGGCGGCAAGAAGGCGGGGCTGGACGATATCCTCGGCAGCCGGCCGGCGGCACGGCGGGCGGCGTACCTGGCCCGGTTGATCGAGACGGCGAAGCCAAAGCCGGCCGACCAGAAGCCGAAGCCGCCGCCCGCCCGAAAGCGGGCGGCCACCGAGCTGGTGGTGCCCGCTGAGCGCGGCATGATCGTGGTCAACGGAGACCGGTACGAGGTCATCACCGCGCTGACCCAGGCGCTGCTCGACAGGCACGACGCCAACCGGCTGTTCTGCTACGGCGGGGTGATCAGCCAGCGCAAGGGCGTGGCGCTGACCCCGGTCAGCAAGGACGCGTTCGGCGGGATCGTCGCCGAGACCGCGGTGACGGTGGTGGCCACGCCTTCGCCCGACGGCGAGGAACGGCACGTGCACGCCTGGCCCGACGGCCAGACCATGGGCGCCATCCTGGCCAACGCCGAGCGGTTCAGCACGCTGGACAAGCTGTCGGAGATCCCGTTCGTCCGGCCGGACGGCTCGATCTGCCAGACCCCGGGCTACGACGCGGAGACGCGCACCTTCCTGGTGCTCGACCCGGACCTGGAGATGGGGCCGGTGCCGACCGACCCGACGCCCGAGGACATCAGCGCGGCGGTGAAGCTGATCCTCGACGACTGGCTGGGCGACTTCCCGCTGCCTTCCGCCGCCGACAAGGCCAACGCACTCGGCCTGGTGCTGACGCCGTTCATCCGGGGCCTGGTGCCGCTGGCGCCGCTGGCCGTGGTCGACGCCAAGGAAGCCGGCTCGGGTAAGAACTTGCTGGCTGACGTCATCCACCGGCTGGTGAAGGGCCGCGATGCCCAGCCGCTGCCCTACACCACGGACGACGCGGAGCACCGGAAGGTCATCACGTCCGCCTTCCGGTCCGGCGCCGAGCTGTTCATTTTCGACGAGGCGCACGCGCTGGATGGGGCCAGCTTCGCCCGCGCGATCACCTCGGTCACCTACCAGGACCGGGTGCTCGGGGTGAGCAACCTCGCCGAGTTCCCCAACCGGGTCACCTGGATCAGCCTGGGCAACAAGGTGCAGGTCTACGGCGACATGGGCCGGCGCGTCTACCGGATCCAACTCTCCTTCCCCGGCGAGAGCCCGGAGAACCGGCCGACGTCCAGCTTCCGGCACGCCGACCTCCGGGCGTGGACCTCGGCCAACCGAGCGGGCCTGATCGCGGCGTGCCTGACCCTCGTGCGGGCCTGGTTCGCCGCCGGCCAGCCGACGCCCAAGCTGCCGTTCTCGATGGGCTCGTTCGAGGGCTGGCAGAAGGTGCTCGCCGGGGTGCTGGAGATCGCGGGCGTCGAGGGCTTCCTCGCCAACGTTCGGGAGTGGCGCTCCGAGAGCGACTTCGAGCGCCAGCACTGGGTGGCGCACCTGCGGTGGCTGCACGAGACGTTCGGCGATGCGGAGTTCCTGACCGGGCACGCCGCCGAGAAATTGGACCGGGCGGGCAAGGCCGCGGAGTACCCGCACAACCTGGAGGACCCGACCGCCAAGGGCTACGCCCGCAAGCTCGGCCAGGCGTACGCCAAGCAGGAGGGCCGGGTGCTCGACGGCTACCAGCTCGTCAAAACGGGTCTAGGACACAGGAACCTGGCCAAGTGGCGCATCTTGCCCCCCGAAAACCTCGAAGACGGAGGGAACGGAGGGAACGGAGGGATGCCTACTCCCTTCACAGGCGGGAGAAAAACATCTCCTCCTAGCGCGGACGTGTCATACGCGGCGGACGCACACGTGTTTTCGCGTGTAGTAGAGGGCGGAACACACCCCTCCGTTCCCTCCGTTCCCTCCGCCACCGTCGCGCCGATCGAGCACCTACTGCCGCTCGTGACCGTCGACCCGGCGCCGCTGTGCCGCGACTGCCGCCAGCCGAAGGAACTCGTCCCGCCCGGGCGGTTCTGGTTCGCGTGCCCGCACTGCTTCCCCGCCACCTTCACCCGCGACTGAGAGGAGACGACCGTGCGCACCTTCACCCCGACCCTCGGCGGACTGCCGACCGAGATCCTCGCCCCGGAGCCCGGCCAGTTCGATGCCGCGGCGTTCCGGGCCGCCTTCCCCGGCGACGCGCTGTACGGACTCGATGTTGAGAGCCTCTACATGGACGACCTCGGCCAGTTCTCCCCGGACTTTGCGCTGCGGCTGATCCAGTTCGGCACCGCCGAGTACGCCTGGGTGCTGAACCTCGACGACCCGGACCAGCGTGCCGCCGCGGTGGACCTGCTCTCCGACCCGACAGTCAGCTTCTGCTCACACACCCCGATGGATGTCCTGGCCGTGGCCACCCAGCTCGGTGCGGACATTACCGGCCGCAATGTCGACACCCGGATGCTCGCCGCGATGGCCGCCCCCGACGACAAGGCCGGCGGCAAGGACCTTAAGACCCTGACCACCACGCACATCGGTGCCGAGTTGGAGGCCGCCGAGAAGGCGCTCGCCGACCGGTTCACCGCGCTCTGGTTGGCCACCGAGCCGAAGCGCAAGAAGCCGGCCCGGTCCGTGATCGACGCGTACGGCTGGGCCAACACCCCCGCCGACGACCCGGAGTACCTGACCTACGCCGGACTCGATGCCATCGCCTGCCGCCGGCTGGCCGACATCCTCACCCCCTTGACCGCGGCGCCTCCGGCGCTCCTGCGCATCGAGTCCTGGCTCGCCGCCGAAGCGAACCGGATTCAGATCCGCGGCATGCGCGTCGACCGACCGGCGCTGGACACCCTGGCCGACGAAGCCCGCCGCGAGACCGGCGAGGCTGAGGCCGTTGTCGTCGAGGTCACCGGCGGTATCCCCGCCAGGTCGCCGAAGATCCAGGAGTGGCTGACCGACCACGGCGTGGACTGGTCGACCTGGGAAGACCGCGGCGGAGCGCTGACCAACACCGGCAAGCCCAGCCTGGCCAAGGAGAACGTCAAGCTGCTGCTCGGGTACGACCTCGACGACGACGGGCAGCGGGTTGCCGATCAGCTCATCCGCTTCAAGGGCCACCAGGACGCGCTGAACAAGACCACCGACCTGCTGTCCCGCGTCGCCCCGGACGGTCGGGTTCACCCCGGTCTGAACACTCTCGGCACGGTCACCGCCCGGATGTCCTCGGCCGCGCCCAACTTCCAGAACTTCAGCAAGAAGGACCCCCGGATGCGGGGACTGTTCCTTCCCGAGCCCGGCCACGTGCTGCTCACCGCCGACTTCGACCAGGTCGAGCTGCGGGTGGTCGCCGCGCTGGCTCGGGAGACCAAGATGATCGACGTCATCCTGGCCGGCGGCGACCTTCACGACCTCACCGTTGACGAATTGGCCGAGTCCGGGATCGAGATCACCCGCGACACCGCCAAGATGACCAACTTCCTGATCGTCTACGGCGGCGGCGGCCGGGCGCTGCACGAGCAGGCTCGGATCCCGTTGGAGGATGCCCAGCGCATCGTCGCGACCTTCCGCGAGCGGTACCCAGCCATCAATGAGTTGTCCCGGGCCATGGGTCAGTACCGCGACGAGATCCGGACCATATCCCACCGGCGCATCCCTGTGACTACCAACGGCCACGGCGACCTCCGGACCTACGCCAACATCAACTACCTGGTCCAGTCCAGCGCCCGGGACCTCCTGGTCGACGCCTGGTGGCGCTTCGCCCACGAGTTCGGCCGCGGCCCGCTGGTCTGGTTTGCCATCCACGACGAGTTGGTGCTCCAAGTTCCCGAGGACCTCGTGGACCAGGTCACCGACGAGGTCCAGCGGTGCATGCGCTTCGACTTCATGGGCGTACCGATCTCCGCCAGCGCGATCGCCCTCATCGACGAGGACGGCACCTCGCGGTGGATGACCTCGAAGCGGGCCGAGCAGATCCGTGCCGCCCGAGCCACCACCCCACCCGCCCCCGCGGTCGTCGCTGACGACCAGCCGCCCTACTGAGGAGACGACCATGAAGCGCCGACCCCGAGACATCGGCACCGCCGCCGAAACTGCCGTCGTCCGCTACCTGCACACCGCCGGCTTTCCGCACGCCGAGCGCCGGTCGCTACGCGGCGCCCACGACGCCGGAGACATCACTGGTACACCCGGCGTCTGCTGGGAGGTGAAGGGTGGGGCTGCCGCCCGGACCGCCAGCGACCTGGACATCACCCGGTGGATGGCCGAACTCGCCACCGAGGTCCGCAACGCCCACGCCACGGTCGGGCTGCTCGTCGTCCAGCGGTCCGGGGTCGGCCCGGCCAACGCCGGCCGGTGGTGGGCCGTCATGCCCGCCTTCCAACTCGCCGACCTGGCCACGCTGGAGCCTCTGCCGGTCAGCGACGGGCACGCCTTCCCGGTGCGGATGCTGCTCGCCGACGCCGTGTCGCTGCTGCGCGCCACCGGCTACGGCTCAGCCGGCCCGACGCCGGCCGCCGTCCCGTTCGGCGACGAGCGCAGCCTGCGCGACCGGGTAGTCACGGTGCCGCTGCCGGCGGAGGTGGCGTGATGGCCAAGGTCACCAAGTCCGCCAGCCGCAGCGTCTACATCGCCAGCCCGCCTCCGGTCAGCGGATCAATGACCATCTGGGCGCTGAGGGACTTCCTCGCGGCGGTTGACGCCGAGGGTATCCCGGACACCGCCACCCTCGAATGCCAGAGGGATCACAACACGTTCCACTTCACCGGGGTTTCCGTGCGTCACACCGTCCCCATCCCATCGGAACCCACCACCCCTGACTCCCGATAAGGCCACGACCCCACGACCCAGATTGGAGATCGAGATGTCTACCCACACGATCTACCGCGTAACGTGCGATGCCCCGCACTGCTCCGCCGTTGGAATCATCGAGAAGATCACTGACGTTCCTGACGGCTGGCGGCGGGTCTCGTCAGCCGATCACCTCGCCGACTGGCGGCCTGGCCGGCGGCGTAATCCGTCGACCGGTCGGCAGTACACCGACAAGCGGTCCCCCTGGGACGTCTCCGCCGGGTCCTTCGCCCTGCACCTGTGCCCGGCCGACAGCACGGCGTTCGACGGCCACCTCCCCCGGACCGAGGGGGCGGTGATGTTGGCTCGGGAGCGCGATCGCCGCGTGCTGGTGAGCTGCTCGTGCGGTGCCCTGTCCCGCACCACGAAGGACCTCCTGTGGGTCGGGCGCGACCCGATGCCGACGAGCGAGGTGGAGCGGACGTGGTGGCTCCACCTTCCCGCCGAGTTGCAGGAGTACGCCACCCGGGGCCGCGTCATGGAGTCCGCCTGAACTACCCATCACGTAGCCGTAAACAGCCATTTAAGGCGTAGATCAGAAGGGAGTTGACCATGCGACGCCTGCTCCAACCTTGGATTCCGATCCGGCGGATCGCGGTACTCGCCAACCTGCACGGCGGTGCGGCCCGGTTCCGGACGATCATCGCCGGCCGGTCGTGGGCGCTTCTGTTCGTGCGCAAGGACCCGTCGATGCCCGCCGTCCCGCCGGAGGAACGGCCGACGATGCGCGAGGCGATCGACCAAGCCGATGCCGCCGACCGGCACGACCGGACCACCTCATAAGCCCAAGTATGAGCCCAAGAAACGATCTAGATAGGAGGTGAAAGGTGAGGCCACCGGTGCGCTACTACGGGGGCAAGGGCCGACTTGCCGGCCGCATCGTGGAAATGCTGCCGCCCCACCGGCTCTACGTCGAGCCGTTCGCTGGCAGTGCCGCCGTGCTGTTCGCCAAGCAGCCCGCCCAATTCGAGATCATCAACGACCTGGCCGGAGACGTCGTCACGTTCTTCCGGGTGCTGCGCGACCGTCCTCGCGACCTGATCACGGCCATCGAGCGGACACCGTACGCCCGTGCCGAGTTCCAGCACTGCCAAGAGCACGCGGACCAGCCGGCGAACGAGGTGGAGCAGGCTCGACGCTGGTGGGTGCGGCAGATGCAGGGCTTCAATGCCGTCCCCATCCAGACCCGGCGGGCCCGGGTTGGCTGGTCGCTGTCCAACGCCAGCAACAATCCGGCCACCCGGGTTACCGGCTACCTGGCCCGGATGGGCGCAGCAGCGGAACGCCTCCGCCGGGTGCAAATCGAGCAACGCCGGGCGGTCGAGGTGGTGGCCCAGCACGGGCGGGCTGATGACGCGCTGTTGTACGTCGATCCCCCGTACCTGCCTGAGACCCGCAACGACCGGGGCGCCTACCAGGAGGAGATGACCTCCGACGATCACCGCTCGCTCGCCGAGGCCCTGCACGCCTTGCGGGCGATGGTGATCCTGTCCGGGTACGCCTCGCCGCTCTACGACGAGCTGTACGCCGACTGGACCCGGATTGACGTCGGAATCAGCAGGCCCACGAGCAACCGTGCCGGCCGCCAGGGTGCGGTGGGCACCGAGACCCTATGGCTGAACAGGGCTTTTGACGAAACTAGCGCCGGAACTCGGAGTTTTGACGAAACCCTGTGCGCCTGTGAGTGCGGACGGACGGTGATCCGACCTGCGACCGGGCGCCGCCCGAAGTACTTCTCCCCGCTCTGTCGTCAGCGTGCCTACCTCCGGCGCAAGGCAGGTGTTGCGTGACCACCCTCGTCACCGCCCTGCTTCGCGCTAACGGTCCCTATCCGGCTCGATTCATTGACAGATCGGAGATCGAGATGACCCCGATGCCCGACGAGGCCACCTGCACCGAGGACGGATGCCCCACCACCGTGGCCGACACTCCCGGTAGCCGCTGCGGCGAACTCAACGGCGAGCAGACCGCCGCCGGATGCGGCGAGCTGTTTTGCAACGACCACCTGTTCGCCACCCAGCGAGACGGCTACCTCTGCGCCGCCGACTACCGCGAGCTCGTGGCATGACCACCCTTGCCACCGTGACGCAACCGGACGACCACCTCGCCCGGCTTGTCACCGCCTTCATCGAAGGCCGCAAGAGCGACCACACCAAGGCCGCCTACCGCCGCGACCTCGCCCTCTGGCTCCAGTGGTGCGACACCAACCGCATCGACCCCCTCGACGCCTGGCCCGCCCACGCCCAACTCTGGCTCAGCACCCTCCACCGTGCCGGGGAGGCCGGCACCACCCGCGCCCGCCGGCTCGGCGCCGTCTCCAGTTGGTACCGGTGGCTCGTCTACCACCAGGCCGCCCCACGAAACCCGGCCGCGCTCCTGCCCGAGGACCGACCCGCCCAGTCACCGAAGCACGCCCCAGCGCTCTCAGACGAACACACAGCCGCGATCCTCGCCCAGGCCGACCAGGACACACCCCGGGCCGCCGCAATCGCGTGGACGCTCCTACAGACCGGCATCCGGGTGGGCGAACTGACCAACGCCAACACGGGAGACGTCGGGCTGGACCGGGGGCACCACGTCCTGCACATCATCGACGGCAAGGGCGGCAAGACCCGGGCCGTGCTGCTCGTGCCCCCGGTCGTCGCCCGCCTCGACACCTACCAGGCCACCCGCCGCGACACCGGCACGCTGGTCAGCGCCGACGACACGGGCGCCGGCAGCGTCCGGCCGCTCATCGCCACCCGCACCGGAGGTCGGCTCGACCGCAAGGCCGTACGGCTGCTGCTCCAGCGCCTCGCCCGCGCCGCCAAGCTGCCGCCCGAGGTCGCCGACCGGCTCACCCCGCACACCACCCGCGCCACCTACGTGACCAGTGCTCTCGACGAGGGCGCCTCGATCTACGACGTGGCCCGGGAGGTCGGCCACAGCCGTACCGACACGACCCAGGGTTACGACCGCAGCCACTACGACCCGTCGCGCAGCCCCGCCTACAAGCTCATGGGCCGCTACGCCCGCCACCTGCCCGCCGACGACCCCGCGCCGCGCTGAGCGGCCAACCCGAGAGGACCGAGACCCATGACTGCCCCGATGGCCAAGGTGACCCGAAGTGCCAGCCGTTCGATCTACATCCGCAGCGTGTCGCCGTACCAGGGCGGTATGAGCGTGTGGGCACTCCGCGACTTCGTCCGGGCGCTCGACGCCGAGGAGATCCCCGACGACGCCAAGGTCGAGTGCCACCGCGACCACAACACCCTGCATCTGACCAACCTGTCGGTGCGGGTCGTCACCGAGGACACCGCTGGTACACCGGCCGAGGAAGCCGCCCCGACCCCCTGAAACGCCGGTGGCCCTCCCGACCGCGAAACCGGGAGGGCCACCACCAGCACCCCGCGAAGGCGCTGCGACTCACCGGCCAGCCTACCGAGGGGGACCGCACGTCATGACCGGCCAGACCGCCACACCGCGCCACCCGAACACCCTGCACGCGCTCACCGCCGCGTGGAGCCTCCAGGTCGCCCGACAGCAGCTCGACCACGCCATTCAGTGCGGAGCCGACCAGCCCCGCGACGGACTCCGGTCCTGTGCCGGCGGCAGCGTCCGCTCCCGAGGCGGTCACGGCGACCCGGTCGGCAACATCGCACTTGCCCCCACCAAGCTGACCGGGAACGAAAGCCTCACCAGGCTGGAGCGGGCTACCACCAGCACCCTGACCTGGCTCGCCGACACGCTCCGGCTCACCGCAGGCCCGGACCCGATGTGGCGGATCCTCGACGGTCTGCCCCGGCTCCAGCCCGGTACCACCGAGCAGCTACGCCGGTGGCTCGTCGACCACGACGCCCGGATCCGGACCGCGCTCGGCCTTGGTCCCGACGAGCAGGTGCTGCCGGGCGCTGAGTGCCCCGCCTGCGGACGCCGGCCGATGACCGCCTGCACCGCCGCCCCCGACCCCGCCGACTGGACCGTGGTGTGCACCGCCGGCTGCCGCTGCGCCGGCCAGGGCTGCGGGTGCGCCATGCTGGTGCAGGTGGAGGGTGCGGTGCACATCTGGCCGGGCGCTGTCGACTTGGTCGCTGCGATGGAGCTGGCACAGTGGCCGCGACGGTGGCTGGTCGGGCTTACCGCCGATGGAGGTGAGGCAGCGTGAGTGATCGTGTGGGGTGGTTCGCTGACGTTGAGGACGTCGACTCCGAGGACGGAGAGCCACGCAGCGACCCGGCCTATCCGTGGCAGCCGGTCCTGCAAACCGCTGGCCTCTGCCTGTCGCTGGACATCTGGTTCGCCAGCAGGGCAGAGTGCGAGCAGTGGCTTCGCGACAACGTCATCGGCGTGGAGATGATCGAGGAGCGGCCGTGATCCGGCACCCCGAGACCGGCCGCCGGTATGGCACCGCCGCCGAGATTGCTGTCGCACTCGGCCCCGACGTCACCGTGGCGATGGTCCGCAACTGGTCCCAGCGCGACGGACTGCACCGGCATCAGGTCGGCCAGACGGTCTACTACGCACTCGACCAGGCGGCCAGCATCGAGCGGGACAAGCGGCTGTCCGGACGCGGCAGACGACGCGTCCCGGTAGCGGGCTGATACGCTTTGATCACACACCCCGATGGCAGGGGTGTCTCTACAGCCCGGTCGAGCCCCCTCGCTCCCGGGCTGTTGTCGTCTCCGAGATCGGTCGGCGCTGGCGGGAGACGGTGCGGGTGGTGGTGCGCGGCCGGGTCGCGGGCGAGGTCCGGCCGCGCCACCTGCGATGACCAAGGCGTGACCAGGCCGACCGGGTCTGAGAGCGTTTCTAAGCCAAGATCTGAGCCTGAGGGTTACTCGGGTATGGGTCCGGCCTGGTTCGTGCGGGAGCGTGGACACAGTGCCAAGAGCAATGCGCGTCTGCCCCTGCACTGGATGCGCCGAGCACCCCGGATCGTGCCCCGAGTTGACGACGGGCGGACGATGCGACGGATGCGCCCGGACCGCCGACGCCGCACGTGGACGACGACAGGACCGCGGCTACGACGCCGAGCACGAACGACTCCGCCGCGAGTGGCAGCCCAAGGTCGAGCGAAGCGAGGTCGACTGCCACGCCACAACCTGCGTCATGCCGAGCCGGACCATCAAGCCCGGCCAACGGTGGGACCTCGGGCACACGGACGACCGCAAAGGATGGACTGGGCCCGAGCACGAGCGATGCAACCGAGGATGGCGACGCGCCCAATCTCACGGACAGTGACGAAGGGGGGGTGACCCTCTGGCAGGCCCCGGACCAGGACCGCCGGGGAGGTAGAAATCGCCGCGTACGGGATCCGGTGACTGACAGTGACTCTGCGTTGGAGGCGGTGACCATGCCCGGACCAGCACCCAAGCACCCGTCGACCCGGGCTCGCCGCAACCGCGCCAGCACGGCGGCGACCCTGTCCATCGACCCGACGATCGAGGCTCCGAAGCTCCCGACCCGGCTCTGGCACGAGCAGACGCGCGCCTGGTGGCGGGACATCTGGTCGTCGCCGATGGCCCCGGAGTACGACGAGTCGGATCGGCACGGCCTGTTCGCGCTGGCCGTCTTGGTCGATGACTTCTGGACGACCGAGGACGCGAAGCTCCGCAAGGAGATAGCGGCGGAGATCCGCCAGCAGCGGCAGGGCTTCGGTCTGACCCCGATGGATCGTCGCCGGCTCCAGTGGGAGATCGAGCGGACCAGTGAGGCGCAGGAGCGTGGTCAGCGTCGTCGACAGGCTGCTAAGACGCCGGCCGAGACGGGGGAGGATCCGCGTAACGTCCTGCACGCGGTGTCGTGAGCACGTTCGTCGTTCCACCGCTGGACGAGGAGCCCTGGCCGACGCTGGGTCCCGGGGTCTGTGACCTGATCCAGGATCGGGCAGTGTTCGGTCCCGGCTCGCTGAAGGGTCAGCCGGCGAAGCTGGACGACGAGACCCGGGCGATCATCTACAAGGCGTACGAGGTCTACCCCCGGAGGCACGAACTGGCCGGCCGGCGACGGTTCCGGCGGGTCCGGATCTCCGCCCGGAAGGGTACGGCGAAGACGGAGAAGCTCGGCTGGATCGCTTTCGCCGAGCTGCATCCTGAGGCGGAGGTCCGGTTCGACGGGTGGAATGCCGCAGGCGAGCCTGTTGGTCGGCCGGTTCGTGACCCGTACATTCCGCTGCTGGCGTACACCGCCGAGCAGGTGGAGGAACTCGCCTACAACGTGCTCTACGTGGTGTGCACCGAGGGCCCGGACGCCGATCTGTTTGACGCCGGGCTGGAGCGCATCATCCGGCTCGACGAGCGCGGCCGGGCGGACGGTAAGGCGGTGCCGCTGGCCCAGTCGCCGAATGCCCGGGACGGCGCCCGGACGACGTTCCAGGGCTACGACGAGACGCACCGCCTGGACCTGCCCCGGCACGTCGCGGCGTACGACACGATGGAGGCCAACCTCCCGAAACGGCCGCTCGACGACCCCTGGTCGATGGGCATTACGACGGCGGGAGTGCCAGGCGGCGGATCGGTCGCCGAGCAGGACAAGGACGAAGCCGAGGCGATCGCGCGGGGCGAGATCGACGAGCCGGAGCTGTTCTACTTCCACCGCGAGGCCGGCCCGCACCACGACCTGAAGACCCTGACCGGGAGGATCGAGGCCATCCGGGAGGCGTCCGGCCCAGCGGCGGCTTGGTCAGACCTGCGGGGTATCGCGAAGCAGTGGGACCGTCCGAAGGCCGACAAGGCGTACCTGGAGCGGGTCTGGACGAACCGGTGGACGCAGGCCGAGGCGCAGGCGTTCGACGCCGGACGGTGGATCGACCTGGCCCGACTCGGGCGGAAGATCCCGCGTGGTGCGTCCGTCACGGCCGGTCTGGATGGCGCCCGATGGCGGGACACCACCGCGTTGGTCGTTACGGAGATAGAGACTGGCTTCCAGCACCGATTCGGGCTGTGGATACCGGAGGAATCCCCCGGCGGTGAGATCAAGGTTGCCGAGGTCGATGACGCGGTGGCCGAGATGTTCGAGCGGTGGCGGGTGCTGCGGTTCTACGGCGATCCGGCGGCCGGCTGGGACGACCCGTTGTCGCGCTGGTCGGGCACGCACGGGCCGAAGGTCGTGGCGTTCTGGTACACGGACTCCCGGAACCTGCGCAAGACCGCGTTCATGTGCCGCACGTACTCGGCGGCGATCCGGGCCGGCGAGGTCACCAACGACGGCGACGACGCCTTCACTCGGCACATCGGCGCCGCTCAGAAGCGGTTCACGAACATGGTCGACGACGAGGGCCAGCGGTTGTGGGTGATGGCCAAGGAGCGGCACGACTCACCCAAAAAGATCGACTGTGCGATGGCCGGCGGGCTGTCGTGGCAGGCCCGGCTCGACGTACTGGCTTCCGGGCTATGGAGCCCTGAGCCCGAGGACACCCGCGTGATCGTGTTCCGGTAGGAGGGGAGGGTCTGTGGCGCTCAGCGAAGACGAGGCCGAGACCCTGGCCCGGCTGGAGTACCAACTCGTTCGGCAGCAGCGGAAGCTGTGGACGCTCGACGCCTACTACAACGGTGAGCAGCGGGTCGAGCAGCTCGGCCTGGCGGTGCCACCGGAGTTGCGCCAGTTCCTGACGGTGGTGAACTGGCCGGCCACGTATGTGGACGCGATTGAGGAGCGCCTCGACGTGGAGGGCTTCCGGCTGCCCGGCCAGGACGGCGCTGACGCCGACCTTTGGCGGGTGTGGCAGGAGAATGACCTCGACGAGGAGTCCCAGCTCGCCCACCTGGATTCGCTGGTCTTTGGCCGCTCTTATGTCACGGTCGGCGCCGGTGACGCCGGGCCGGACGAGGACGACGACGGCGACGAGGACCGGGATCCGGCCACGCCTCTGGTGACGGTTGAGTCGCCGCGTGAGGTGACCGCCGAACTGTCTCCGCGTACCCGCCGGGTCGCCGCCGCGGTGAAGGTCTACCGGGACAGCCCCATCGGTCCGGCCCGCCGAGCCGAGTCGATTCAGCTCGCCACCCTGTACCTGCCGGACGTCACGGTGTGGCTGGAGCGGCGTAACGCCCGCTGGGTGGAGGTCGACCGGGACGATCACGGCATGGGTGTGGTGCCGGTGGTGCCGATGGTGAACCGGTCCCGGGTCGCCCGTCGGCATGGCCGGTCGGAGATGGAGCGGGTTATCCCGCTGACCGACGCCGCCGCGCGCGCGCTGACGAACGCCCAGCTCGCCACCGAGATCATGGCGATTCCACAGCGGTACGTCCTCGGCGCGTCGAAGGGTGACTTCGTCGACAAGGACGGCAAGCAGTTGCCCGCCTGGGAGGCGTACTTCGGAGCGATCTGGGCGCTGCTCAACCCGGCCGCCAAGGTCGGCCAGTTCGACGCCGCCGATCTCAGCAACTTCAAGACGATCGTCGACCACTACGCCAGCCTGGTGGCGGGGGTGACCGGGCTGCCGATGCGCTACCTGGGCCAGTCGACGACGAATCCGCCGTCGGCGGAGGGCATCCGCGCGGACGAGTCGCGCGTCATCAAGCTGTGCGAGCGGGTACAGCGGTCTCGGGGCGGGTCGTGGGAGCGGGTGATGCGTCTGGTCCGCCGGATCCTCGACGAGGACTGGAATCCGGACCTGGCGAGCCTGGAGACGATCTGGCGTAACCCGGCGACGCCGACGAGGGCGGCCGAGGCCGACGCCGCGGTGAAGCTGTTCAGCACCAGCCCGCGACCGATCGTGCCGCTGCGGCAGACCCGGGAGTCGCTGGGTTTCTCGCAGGTGCAGATCGCCCGGATGGAGGAAGAGGACGAGGCGGAGCGCCGTCGCGACCCGGTGCTCGACATCGCCCGCGGCCTGGCCGGCGGCGATGCGGCGGGCGAGCCGGCCGCGGCGGTGACCGGTGCCGACGCCGCTTGAGGTCGCCCGCCGCCACTACCGCGACCGTGCCCAGTTGACATCGACCGTCGCCGGTGAGGCGGCCCGGTTGTGGCGCCAGGTGGAGCCGGACCGGATCGCGGTGTCGTGGCGGTCGTTGTTGGTCCGACTGCTGTTGGTGCTGGTCGGAGCCCAGCAGGCGGCGGCCGGTCGGGCGGACGGCTACCTGACCGAGGTACTCGACGCGCAGGGCCTGGATCCTGATCCGGTCGGCGGGGTGCGAATCCGGTCCGGGTCCCTGGCCGGGGTCGCGTCGGACGGCCGGGATCTGTCCGGACTCCTGTACCGGCCGGTGGTGACGACGCTGGCCGGGATCGGGGCCGGGGCGACTGTCGACCGGGCCTTGGCCGGCGGCGCCGCGCACCTGGACATGATCGTACGGACCCAGGTGGCGGATGCTGGTCGGGTCGCTGACCAGGTGGCGCTGACGGCGCGGCCGTCGGTGACCGGCTACGTGCGGATGGTCGTCGGCGGAACCTGCTCCCGGTGCATCCTCCTCGCCGGCCAGCGGTACCGGTGGAACACCGGATTCCAACGGCATCCGAACTGCGACTGCGTCCACGTCCCGGCGGCCGAGGACACTGCCGACGACGTACGGACGGACCCCCGTCGTTACTTCGGCAGTCTTGACGCCGCCGAGCAGGACCGGGTGTTCACCAAGGCAGGCGCGGAGGTGATCAGGGACGGCGCCGACATCGGCCAGGTCGTCAACGCCCGACGTGGCATGTATACCGCCGCTGATGGCCGAAAGCTGACCAGGGAAGGTGCCCGTCGCCGCCGGATGGAGCGGCTGATGCCGGAGCAGATCCTCCGCGACGCGGCCGGCAACCGTGACGAGGCGATCCGACTGCTGAGGCAGCACGGGTACCTCATTTGATCTTCCCGCCCCTGGAGGGCGGTGGAAGTACGCCCCAGGAGGGCATCTTGAGCGACACCATCACCGAGACGGTCGACGCCCCGGAGGCGCCCGACGTCGAGGAACGAACCACCGAGGACCCGCGCGTCACGAAGGCCAATCAGGAGGCGGCCCGGTACCGGCGGGAGTTGCGGGAGACGCAGGCCAAGCTCGCCGAGTACGAAAAGGCCCAGCAGCAGAAGGCCGAGGCCGACAAGTCGGAGGCCGAGAGGCGAGCCGCCGCTGAACAGCGTGCCACTGAGGCAGAACTGCGGGCAACCCGACTGGAGGTGGCCCACGAGAAGGGCCTCACCCCGGCCCAGGCCAAACGGCTGGTCGGCGACACCCGGGAAGCGTTGGAGGCGGACGCCGAGGAGATCCTGCGGGACTTCCCGGCAGCGCGGGCCAAGTCGGAACCGAAGGCCCCGAAACCGGACCCGTCGCAGGGTGCCCGGTCGACCGCCCCGACCGCATCCGTGGAGGCGGGGGCGAGCCTTTACCAGCAGAAACACGGCAAGAAGAGTTGACCGCGCGGGCGGGTGTTCCGCGCTGATTCCCGCGCCAGGGCGGCGCGGCATCGCTCGCGAAGGAGACAACGATGAACCTCGCCCCTGTGACCGAGGCGTTCGGCCAGGACGACCAGTCCTGGCTGGGCTCGGAGGAGGGCACGGACCGGGCCATCTCGATCACGCTGGACACCAGCGCGTTCAACGCCGGCCTGCACTACCCCGACGGCTACTTCCGCTCCGGCATCATCCTCGGCCAGATCACCGCCACCGGCCTGTACGGGCCGTATAACGCCGCCGCCGCGGACGGGACGGAGACCGCCGCCGGGCTGCTGCTGTGCGCGGTGGGCGCTCCGTCGGCGACGACCACGGACGTGCAGGGCGCCATGCTCTGGCACGGCCGGGTGCTGCTGTCCAAGTTGCCGATCGCGGAGGGCCTCAACGGCGGTCCGGACGCAGGCGACGCGTACGCGGCCGACCTTCCGCAGATCCGATTCGACGCCTGAGAGGGGTGAGGTAGATGTTCCTGTTCACCGACTACATCACCCCGGCGGAACTGACTGGCTACGTCCGGGAGGCCCTGGCCGACCTGGACCGCAACCGGTTCACCCTGTCCCAGTGGCTGCCCCGGCGGGCGATCGACGACCTGCAGTACCGCTACACCCGGGGCGGGGAAGGGCTGACCGAGGCGGCCACGGTGCGGGCGTACGACGCCGAGTCGCCGATCGGCTCCCGGCCGGGCCTGACCCGGGTCACCGGCGAGCTGCCGCCGATCAGCCGCAAGATCCGGCTGGGCGAGTACGAGCGGCTGCGGCAGCGTCGCGACGAGGCGGGAATCCGCAACGCGATCTTGTCGGACGCGGAGCGGATGGCCCGGGCGGTCGCCGCGCGGCTGGAGCTGTTCCGTGGCGAGGCCCTCTACCGGGGGTCCCTGGTCATCTCCGAGAACGGCGTGGTCGCAACCGTCGACTTCGGCCGGTCCGGCTCGCACACGGTGGCTCCGGCGGTGCTGTGGTCGGTGGTGGCCACCGCGACCCCGCTGGCCGACCTGATCACGTGGCGGGACACCTACATCGCTACCAACGGGGAGGCGCCGGGCGCGATTCTGACCTCCACCACGGTGCTCGGCTACCTGCTGCGCAACGCCGAGATGCGCCAGCTCGCCGCCACCGTGGCGGGCACCCCGAGCATCGTGTCGCAGGCGACCGTGAATGCGGTGTTCGCGGCGTACGGGCTGCCGCCGATCTACATCTACGACGCGCAAGTGCGGGTCGGCACCACGGCGACCCGGGTAATTCCCGCCGACCGGGTGATCCTGCTGCCGGCGCCCGGTTCGCCGGACAACCCTGAGGGCACCGACCTGGGGGCGACCCTGCTCGGCACCACCGCGGAGTCGCTGGAACCCGAGTACGGGCTGTCGGGGGTGGAGCCGGGCATCGTGGCCGGCTCGTACAGCACGAAGGACCCGGTGGCGGTGTGGACGAAGGCCGCCGCGATCGGTCTGCCGATCATGGCCAACCCGGACCTGACGCTCGCCGCCGACGTGGCCTGACCTGAGGAGATGCGATGGCGCGCAAGCTGAACGCCTTCGTCACGGTGCACCGCCGCGACGACAAGGGCGAGCTGACCGGCGAGTCGGTGACCGTCGGCCCGAACGACGACCTGTCGCGGCCGGAGCTGTCCTGGGTCGAGTCGGCGATCACCAATCCGGACGTCTGGGCGGACGCCGCGAAGCCGACCCCGGCTGGCGAGTCCGTCGGGCCCCAGGCGCCGGCCGGCGACGGTCCGCCGCCGAAGGGCGGTGCCGGATCCGGTGCGCCGGAGTGGCGGGCGTACGCGGCCCGCAAGGGTGTCGAGGTGCCCGACGACGCATCCCGGGACGACGTGATCGCGGCGCTGTCCGCGGCCAACGTCCCGACCGAGTAGCAGCTCCGGCCGGCCGGTCACCCTCCCGGCTGCCCGGCCGGACCGACCCTCGGAGGCGTCATGCCTGACCCGCTGTTCACGCTGCCCGAGCTGGACGCCTACACCCAGCAGACCGTGCCGCCGGCAACGGGCGCGCTGGTGCTGGCACTGGTGACCACCCTGATCCGTAACGAGGTCGGCCCGACGGTCTACGACGCGCTCACCGATGTGAGCATGCTCAAGCCGGTCGCCCTCGACGTGGCGAAGCGGATGCTGCTTAATCCGGGCGGCATGCGGTCGAGGTCACGGCAGATCGACGACTACACCGAGACCAACACGTATGCCTCCGAGACGCTGTCCGGCATCGGCCTGACCGACGCCGAGCGGGAGCAGATCCGCGATGCGCTCGGCCTGGGCACGTCGGGCGCGTTCACGATCCGGCCGTACGGCGCTCCGTCCTGGGCCAGGTGCTGTTGATGTCGGCCGCCGAGGTGCTGGCCCGGGGCCGCGAGTTCGCTGCTGAGCTGATGGTCGACACCTGCGAGATCGTTGCCGTCACCGGCACACACACGGACCTGGGCACCGGGCAGGCCGTCGAGGATACCGACGTGGTGTACGCCGGCCCGTGCCGAGTCCAGCAGGCCGACCCGATCGCCCGGGCCGAGATGGTCGGCGAGGCGGACCGACTGATGGTGACCCGGCTGTTGTGGCTGCCGGTGGCCACCTCTGTCGGCGTCCGCGCCGGTCAACGGGTCCAGATCACGGTCTGCCAGTACGACCCGGACGTGGTCGGCCGGCGGTTCGTGGTCCGGGCCGAGTTCGGCAAGACCCACGCGACCGCTCGACGACTGGGGATCGAGGAGGTGACGAGTTAGGTGGACATCAACCTCGACGGCTCCAGCCTCAACCAGCTACGCGCCGACCTGGCCGAGGCGCCCGACAACGCGCACGTCCTCATCCGGGCGGCGGTGCGGTTCACCGCCCACGGCATCCGGGACGCGGCGCGGGGCGCTGCCAGCGGTATCGCCCACGCCCCGGACTACCCGAGGGCGATCACGTACGACACCAAGGATCTCGGTGTCGGGCGGGGCATGACGGCGGAGATCGGTCCGGACAAGGGGCGCCGCCAGGGAGCGTTGGGCAACATCCTGGAGTACGGCACGGTCAACAACCCGCCCTACGCCCACCTGGGCCCGGCTCTGGACCACTGGACCCCGGACTTCGTACGAGGCCTGGAAATCGCCGCTGCGGATGCCCTGGAGGGGAAGTGAGCGACGAGCCGCACGCCGTCGCCATCCTCGACCTGCTCCGCGCTGTCGACGGCCTGGTCGTGTACCCGCCGGCCGACGGTGAGGGCGACGGGCAGATCGTGCCGACCAGCGCGTCCCCGCCGTACGTGGTGGCGTACATCCAGGTCACCTACGCGCTGGGCCCGACGATCGATCTGCTGTCCAGCCGGGCGGTCGCGCGGGTGACCTGTCACAGCGTCGGCCAGACGGACATCGCTGCCCGGGTGGTTGCCAACCGGGTGCGGTCCGCGCTGCTTGACGTCGTGCCAGTTATCGCCGGCCGGAAGCCGTACCCGATCCGCTCCGACGACGGGCAGCCACCCCGCCCCGACGAGTCCACCGGCCGTCTCGTGGTCGACCAGATCGACATCTACCGCTTGGAGTCTTTGCCGGGCTGACCGGCACATCACCTTTGGAGGACGACGTGCCGACTGAGTTCGTGCGCATCCGAGAGACCCGGACCAAGGCAGAGAGCACCGTGTCGCGCCGCCGCGCCGACCAGCTCGTCCAGCGTGGCGGGGTGGAGATTCTCAAGGACGCGAAAGCCGTCGACAACCTCGGTCGACCGCTGCCGCCCACCACTCCCGAGATGACCGCGAAGAGCAAGGAGCAGGCCCGATGACCTCACCGCTGCCCACCTCGGTGCCGTCTGATGGCACCCTCGCTCTCCTGTACGTGGCGAGTTTGACCGACCCGACGGCGCCCAAGCTGACCGAGATAAACGCCGTGACCAGCCAGGAGTTGGACGGCTACATCACCGGCGACGGATGGCAGCCGACCGGGGAGCAGGCTGTGGTTGCTGACGAGCGGATCGCCACCACGCAGACGTTCGAGCAGCCCGGTCGCAAGACCAAGAGCCTGACCGTGGTGTACGTCCACAACCCGGCGGACCCGACCAACAACGAGGCCTACATCACCTTGGCCGAGGGCACCACCGGATATGTCCTGTCCCGCTACGGGGTGCCACGCACGCAGGCGTGGGCGATCGGTGACCTGACCGACGTGTGGCCGATCACCGCAGGTGAGCCGATGAAGAACTGGAACGGCGCGAACTCGGTGCACACGGCGACTCAGCGGCTGTTCGTGACCAACCAGGTGCAGTCGGACGTCGCGGTCGTCGCATGACCAACGCTGACGAGGTTCTGCTGGGCGCCCGGCTGCCAGAGGAGACCGTGCCGGTGTGCACCCGGGGCGACTTGATCAACGAGTTCCGGCGCCTGGACCGCGAACTGGCGCAGGCCCAGGTGCAGGCGGCGGCGGACCCGCGCATCGCCGGCAGTGGCACCGCCGACCTGCGGGCCCGGGTCGATGAGTTGCGGCAGCAGATCGAGGCGGCCACGGTCCAGTTCAGGTTGCGGGCCTTGCAGCCGAAGAGGTGGCGTGACCTGGTTGACGAGCACCCTCCCCGCAAGTTGGCGGACGGGTCGATCCACCAGGACGACCGGGGCCCGCAGGTCAACAACGAGACGTTCTTCCCGGCGCTGATCCGGCTGTCGACGGTCGAGCCGGTTCTGCGTGAGGAGACGTGGGCGGCGCTGCTCGACTCCGAGCAGGAACTGATCAACGTGCAGCAGTTCCTTAGGCTGGGCCGCACCTGCTGGGACCTGAACAAGGAAGAGCCCGACGTCCCTTTCTCGTTCGCCGGCTGGCTGAGGACGCGGGACTCCGCCAGCGGGTCGGTCTCGCCCGAACCCTCGGCATCTCCCTCCGCCGACTCGACGGCTGGGAGCCCGAACGAGTAACCGAGTACCGGCATGAGGGTGGCAAGCTGGCCCGGTCGGTGACCACCACGGAGTCGGAGTGGACTCCGGGCGAGGTGGCGTGGATGACCGCGCTGGCGGCCTACGAGGCGGGCCAGTGCCCCCGCTGCCGGGGCGTGCTGGAGGAAACGACTGACCCGGGCAGGGACTTCAACAACCCGTTCGCCACCGCCGTCTACCTGCCGGCACCCGGCTACCCCCGGCAGTGCCACTGCTGCGCGGCGATCGACCGGTCGGAGCAGCAGACGCGCACCCAGAACCCGCAGCATCCGGCCGCGATCCTCCACGCCGTTCAGCTCGTACCGAGGGGGTGACCCGTGGCCCGCACCGTCAAGGTCGGCCTCGACGTCGATGAAGCCCCGTACGTACGCGGCGTGGGGCGGGCGGAGAAGGCGACCGCGAAGCTGGATGACGCGGTCGAGTCGGCCGGCGGTTCGGCGAAGGAAACCGCTGCCGGGATGGGCAAGGCGTCCGAGTCGATCAGTGATGTCGGCAAGTCAGCTCGGGGCGCCGGCAGGGAGCTGACCGGCCTGCGTCGGGATGCCGCGATTCTGGACCGCCAGATCACGGACACGGCCCGCGGCGTGCGGGACCTGGCCCGGGAAATCTCCCGCACCGCCGACGCCGCTGAGCGCGCCAAGCTGACCGAGAAGCTGAAGGTCGAGCGCGGCAAGCAACGGGGCCTCACCGATCTTCGGAACCTGATCGATGCCGACGAGGCGGCGAAAGGCTTCAGTACCGAGTTCGCCACCAAGATCGGACCGCTGATCGCTCGGGCGCCGATCAGCGTCGGCCCCATTGGCGCAGCCATTGCTCTCCCGATCGCTGCCGAGGTCGCCACGGTGCTGGGCGCGGCGGTCGCCGCCGGCATCACGGGCGGCGCCGGCATCGGCGGGGTGATCGGCGGGGTCACGATCGCCGCGAAGCACTCTGCGGTCAAGTCAGCGGCGGAGTCCCTGGGCAGCGAGTTCGAGAACCGGCTCCAGTCGGCGGCGGTCAGTTTCGTCCCGGCGACGCTGTCCGGGATCTCTGTGATCCGGAACAAGCTCGCCGAGGTCGAGGGTGACCTGGAGTCCATCTTCAGCAACTCCGCCCGGTTTGTCGTGCCGCTGGCGGAAGGCGGCGGTACGGGCATTCAGGAGATCGTCACCGGAGCTCGCGAGCTGGTCGAGGTGGCCGGCCCGGCTGTCGACGCGATCTCGGAGGGCCTGGCCGAGTTGGGCAGCGCGGCCCGGGACGGGATGGAGTCCCTGACCGACAACTCCGAGAGCGGTGCTCGCGCCCTGACGCTGGTCTTCGAGGTTGTCGAGACCGGCATCCGGATGGTCTTTGGCCTGATCAACGTCCTGGCCGAGCTGTACGAGGTGATGGAGTTCGGCAACGGCCTCTTCGAGTGGTTCAGCCGGGCCAACGACGAAGGTGGCAAGAAGAGTGAGGAGTTCGCTGGCGAGCTGGCCAACCTGATGAACGGCTTCCGGGAGACGTCGACCGAGGCAGAGGACGCCGCCCGCGCGGTCCAGCAGTACGCCGAGGCGCTCGACCTGATCGTCGACCAGAACCTGTCCGCTGCCGAGGCGAACCTCCGCTACCGGGAGACCTTAAAAGAGGCCCGGGACGAGATCGACAAGAAGCGGAAGGTCTCCGCGGCTGAGGAGGAGCAGCTTCTCAGCCTCGCCCGGTCATCGAACACCTTGACCGACGCACTGGAGGCGCAGGGTGCGTCCACGAAGACGCTGTCGGAGCGCAGCCGGGAGGCCCGTAGCGACTTCGTCGCGACCGCGATGCGGATGGGCTACACCCGGGAGCAGGCGCGGCTACTCGCCGATCAGTACCTGAAGGTGCCGCGCAGGGTACCCACCACGGTCACCGCCGATACGGAGCAGGCCGCCGCTAACCTGCGGGCGATCATCGCCCTGTCGGCACAGATCAAATCCAAGCGGGTCGTCATCACCACGGTCAACAACCAGGTGGTGACTCGCAGCGAAGGCCGCAACGTCCCGATCGGAAGCGGTGTCGGCGGCCGGCGCTGGGGCGGCATCGACTACGCCATGGCCGGCGGCGGCATGATCGAGGCACATTTCGCCACCTCGCCGACGGTGCTGTACGGGGAGCGGGAGACCCGCGGCGAGGCGTACATCCCGCGTGACGGTGACACCGCCCGGTCTCGGATGATCGCGCAGACGGTGGTCGAGGAGTGGCTCGGTGGCCGGGTGGCCTGGCCGGCATCCGGCGGACCTGGTCCGGTTACGGCCCCGTTCATGGGCAGCGCAGCGCCCGTACAGGCTCAGCAGCCTACTCAGTCAGGTGGGATGACGCTGCGGCTGGTGGTCCAGGACGGCGCCGTGCAGGGCCTGGTCCGGGTTGAGGTCGACGAAGCGTTCGGCTCTCTGGCTGACGCCACCATCTACCAGACCGCCGAGTGACGGGAGGGGCCGGTGCCGACAACCCTTGTCGCGACGCCAGAGCCGGGCAACACCCCGCCACGGGTCCTGCTGGAGCTGGAGTACACCGGGCAGACCGAGGCGACGGTGTCCCGGCTGGACCCGGACGGCCGTACCCGCCTGGTGCGGCTCGCCGATCCGGCGACGCTGTCGGGCGGACTGTGGACCGGCTACGACTACGAGAGCTGGCTCAACGGCGAGGCCGTCTACACGGCGATCACGGCCGGCGGGTCGGTCACCTCCACCCCGGTCACCCTGACCGCTGACCGGCCGTGGCTACGACACCCCGGGGTGCCGTCGCTGTCTATCCCGATCGAACCGGTCGGGCCGCTTGCCGACCGGGTCCGCCCGGTCAACCAGGCGGTCTTGCAGCCACTGGGCCGGCGGGAGCCGATCGTCGTCACCGACGCGCGCCGCAAGTCGATCCGGTCGACGCTGCGACTGCGAACGGAGACAGCGGACGAGGCTGCCGCCCTGGTCGGCATTACCGATGACGCGTCGATCCTCCTGCTGGACGCTGACGCCGATTGGGGACTCGGCATCACGCACGCCTACCTGGCGCTCGGCGACCTGGAGGAGACCTCGTTCCGCGACGACTACGGACCTCACCCGTGGCGGACCTGGTCAGCGCCGTACGTGGTGGTGGGCAGGCCTGCGGGCGGACTGCAGTCGGAACGCACCTACGCCGACGTGCTGGCCGAACACGCCACCTACGCCGATGTGCTGGCTGCGTACGACACCTACTCCGACCTGCTTCTCGGGACGTCCTGATGTACCCGGTCAGCAGCGTGTTCGGGCACGCCCTGAGGGAGGCGCACACCCTCGCCGTCCGGGTCGACGCCTGGTACGACGGGGCTCTCCTGATCGAGGATCTACCGCTCGACGAGGGCAGCGCCGGCCAGGTGACGATCCAGGCTGGGACGGGTGTCCGCCGGCAGCTCGACCTCACGATCACCGACGCGGGTCTGTGGGACGACCTGGACGTCACCGGCGTTGAGCTACGGCCCTACCGCGGCGTCCGGTATCCGTCCGGTGCGACGGAACTGGTGCCGCTCGGGGTGTTCGGCCTGGACGAGCAGTCGATGTCGGTGGGCCCTGACGGCGGGATCAGGATCCGGACCGCCCCGGACCGGTGGGCTCGGGTGCAGCGGGCGAAGTTCGAGACGCCAGCGTCGAGCCAGGTTGGCGACCTTGTTGTGGACGAGATAGTGCGACTGGTGACCGACGCGGTCTCCGGCGTCGCGGTGTCCGTCCTGGCCACCTCGACGGCGACGGTCGGGGCGCTGGTCTGGGACCGGGATCGGGACAAGGCGATCGTCGACCTGGCGACGTCGATCGGTGCTGAGGCGTACTTCGACAACGACGGAACCCTGGTGGTCCGGGATGCGCCGCTGTTGTCGCAGCCGTCGGTGTGGACGGTCGATGCCTCCCCGTCCGGGGTGCTGCTCGGCGGTGACCTGCGCCGGGACCGGTCCCGCACCTACAACGTCGTGGTGGTCAGCGACGCCCGCACCGACGGCAGTACGCCGTTCGCCCCGCAGGTGATCGAGGACGACGACCCGGCCAGCCCGACCTACGTCGGCGGCCCATTCGGCAGGGTCCCGTACTTCTGGAGCAGCCCGGTAGTCACGTCGGCGCCACAGGCCGTCGTCGCCGGCACGACCATCCTCAACAGGGTTAGGGCCGTCAACGCCCAGCTCAACGTGGATGCGGTGGTGCACCCAGGCCTCGACCGCGGCGACGTCATCACCGTGCTCACCTCCTCCGGCCGGGTCGAGCAGCACCTGGTCGACGCGGTGACAGTGCCGCTGACCGTCGGCGGCGTTCAGTCGATCACCACCCGGTCGTCGCGGCCGGACGGGGCCGAGGGGTAGCCGTGCGCCGTGAGATCCGCCGGGCCGCCGCCGAGTTGCTGCGGGACCGGCCACCGCAGGGCGCTCCGGCGTCATGGATGGAGCAGGCCACGGTCGTCGCCGTCGCGCCCGGTGCGGCATCCGACGGCAACGCCCTGCTGACCGTCGAGTGGCGTGGCGCTGAGGTCGATGCCGCTTATGGCGCCAAATACACACCGACCGTCGGTGACACCGTCCTCGTCGTCGTTCAGCCGCCGTCTCTGCTGGTCGTGGACCAGGTCATCGGCACACCGTAGGAGGTCACAAGGTGGGCACCACACCGATTCACGGGTTGCCGTATCCCGACCTGTCGGATGCGCCGAACGTGCCGGCGGATGTCAGTGCGCTCGCCACCGCCGTCGACACGCTGCTCGCCCAGTACAGCGACGCCGCCGATGTGCAGGTGTTCGCCGCCGACGGGACGTGGACGAAACCGGCCGGCGCGCGGACGGTATGGGTGCGGGTCCAAGCCGGCGGCGCCGGAGCGGGAGCTGTCGTCGGCGCGGCTGGGACGACCGCTGGTGCGTCCGGAGGCGGCGGGGCCGGGGGCTACTGCGAGAGCGTCTACGACGCGGCTGATCTGGGGTCGTCGGAGGCGGTGACAGTCGGCGCGGGCGGTGTCGGCGGCGGGGTCGGTGCCGGCGGTACTGGCGGCGACAGCACGTTCGATTTGATGACCGCGACTGGGGGGACGTCGAGCGCGGCGGTGACGGCGACGACGGGCAGCACGGTCGGGGTCGGTGGTGCCGGTGGGGGCGCGACCGGCGGGAACGTCTGCAACGTTCCGGGCGGCTCTGGTGGCTACGGGAGAACCCTGTCCGTCCAGAACATTTTCGGCAACCACGGCGGCGACAGCGTGTGCGGCCACGGTGGAGCGCCGTCGCCCGGTACCGGCGGTGTCGGCCTGGTCGGTACCGGCTACGGCGCCGGCGGCGGCGGGGCGTTCGGGTCCACGACCACCCGGGCGGGCGGGGCGGGCAGTCCCGGCCTCGTTGTCGTCGTGACCCTCTTCTGATCTATCGCGGGCTCGGGTACACGTTCGGCGCCGCCGGCCCTTCGGCCGGGAGTGGCGGCGGATCGGCCTGGTAGCTGTCACATGATCCGCCGCTGACTGCGAGCGCGGCGATGACGACGGCGATGAACCTGCGAATCCGCATTCAAGATCCTCCGAAAACGCTGGGAGCTGCGATGATTCCTCACGTCCGCAAGGCGCTGGTATCGGCTGTCGCCATCGCGACACTGCTGCTGACGACCGAGCCGGCCACCGCGGCGAGCGTGGTGCCGCCACCCGGCCCCGGCGCGTACGGTTCCGGCACCCTCGGCGACTGGACGATCGGCTCGCACGCCGTGTCCAGCCCGGTCCGGATCCAGGAGGCCGTCGACACCGGCGGTGTGTGGCTGCTCGGCGACAGCATCACCGTGGCAACGTACAGCGATTTCGGTACCCGGCTGCATGCGGCGACGGGTCAGGTCATCGCGGTCGACGGCAAGAGCGGCAGGCCAACCCCGCCAACGATCGACGTGCTGGAGCAGTGGGCGTCCACCTACGGCCTGCCGCCGGTCGTCATCATCGCGTCAGGCGCCAACGACATCTTCGGGCCGGTCGGGCCCACCAGCATCGCCGCGCAGATCGACCGGGCCGCCTCAATCGTCGGGCCGGACACCGCCCTGATCTGGGTGGAGACGCACATCAGCCGGTGGCTCCAGCCTGGCTACATCCAGGTCAACGACCAGCGCAACACGGGCTGGATCAACGGCGTGATCTGGGAGGCCACGGCCCGCCACGACAACCTCAGCGTCGTGGCGTGGGAGCGGTACATCAGCATCGTCCCCGACCGAGTCCGCGCCTATCTCTCCGACGGCGTGCACCTGGACCCAGCCGACGGGATGGTCGCTCGAAACTCGCTGATGGTGCAGGCCGTCCAGGCGGCGATGGCGGCCGGCTGATGGCCACGGTCGCGAAGCCGAAGCACAAGGAGGCCAGGGCCCTCTACCTGGAGCACCTCGACCTGCACCCTGGCCGCACCGTCGGGAACGACCTCGACCCGCTGGAAGCTGGCATCGTCGGCGACTCCCGGCACGGCAGCGGCTACCACATCAGCCGTGCAGACAACGACTCCGGCGACTACTCGGTCGACGAGTCACCCCGGGACCGCCGCGGTCGATCCGACTACGCGTCGGCGATGGACATCGGCTACTTCAAGGTCACCACCGACCGCGGCACCTTCGACCTGTACGACTACAACCGCTGGCTTGTCGGGCTCTGCCGCTCGGGAGATTCGGACACCGCTGATCTGCGAGAGGTCATCTACTCCCTGGACGGGACCACGGTCCGCCGCTGGGACCGGCTCGGGAAGCGGTCGACCGGCGACAGCTCGCACCGCACCCACACCCATCTGAGCGAGTTCCGAGACGCCGATGGCCGGCGCATGGTCGCGCTGGCCCGCCGCTGGCTACAGCTCATCGGACTGATCGACACGGAGGACGACGACATGACCGACGACGACCGAAAGAAGCTGAACGCGATCTACTCGGCGGTGTTCCTCGGCGGCCCGTCCTGCGGGTTCGAGACCGACCCGGGCAACGGCCGCGGTTCGGCGAACAGCCTGGTGAACAAGGCCGACGAGCTGCTGAACCGGACGGCTGCGCCGAGGCCCGTCGCGGTGGATGCCAGCGCCGTGGCTGTCGCGCTGGCCGGCAACACCACGTTCATCGGCGCACTGGCCAAGGCCGTCAACGACGACGCCGCGAAGCGGATGCAGAGCTGACCGTGCGCCGCATCCTGGTCGTCGGCCGGAATCCGTTCGAGGCGGCCGTCCTCGCCGCGTCGGCGGTCGCCGGAGCGTCCCTGATCGCCGCCGGCCAGCGGCCCCGGTCGGTGGCCGAGGCAATGCCGCCGCTGCTCCAGGACACCTGGGAGATCGCCCTCGTCCTGGCCGGAGTGGTCGGCCTGGTCGGCATCTACTGGCCGGGGCCGCCGCTGGTCGGGGTGGGTTCGGAGTTGAGCGCGCTGGTGGTGCTCGGGACGGCGACGACGATGTACGCCATCGCACTGTTCGCCATCTCCGGCTGGCAGGCGCTGGCGGCCGGGGCATTCATCACGGCGATCGGGGTGGCGTCCTGGTGGCGGACCGCGCTGATCGTCCGCGACCTGCGCAGACTCGCCCGGCACCATGACGCGACGGAGGGGTCATGAGCGCGGCGTCTCCGGCGTGGTTGCAGATCCTGTTGTCTGCCCTCGGCATGCTCGGCGGCACGGGTGGGGTGGTCGCCGCGGCAATGGTGCTGGTGCAGCGGCGCAAGCTGAAGGCGGACACCGCCGATGTGCTGACGGACACCGCGCTGACGCTGGTCAAGCCGCTGCGGGAAAGGGTCGCCGAGCTGGAGACCGAGGCTGACGACGCCCGACGAAAGGTGGCTGCGACGAACGGCGAGCTGGACCGGCTGAAGGATTCGGTGCGGGACCTGACCAGGATGCTGCTCAGGCTCCGTACGGAGATCCTGTCTCCGGACGCTGACCTGGCTCGGCTGCGGGATCTGGTGCGTTCGGCGCCTGGGGACCTGAACCGTCGGGGCTAGGCCGCCGCCTCAGTGGTGAACTCGCCGTGTTCGGTGGGCGCCTTGGCCGGGTCGTTGACCAGCACCACCCAGATGCCGGAGCCGTCCATCCGCTGCTCCAGCCGCACCATCGCCAGCAGCCTGCCGTCGGGCGAGTACAGCCGTGCGGCCTCTCTGAGCTGCGGGATCCCTGGCACGCCCGACACCGTACCGAAGGAGCTTGACGTGCTCGTCAACTTGACCCCGCATCCGATCCGTATTTACGGCTGGGACGTGCCCGACCGGTTCAACCTTGGCGACCACGAGCCGCAGATGGTGATCGAGCCATCCGGCACCGTGGCCCGCATTGGAGAGATCGAACTCGGCACCCAGTATCTCCAGGACTGCCCGACGTCGGTGGAGTTCGTCGAGTATCGCCACGCGAACGGGTTGCCACCCCGGCCGGAGAAGGGGTCCCCGGAGTGGGAGAACCCGACGACCTGGTACGTGGTGTCGCTGGCCCTGGCGCTCGCTCAGGCCGGCCACCGTACCGATCTGCTGGCCCCATTTCGCGAGGTCCGTGACCTGTCCGGCACGGTCATCGGCTGCCGGTCCCTAGCGCACCCGGTCTGAACAGCCGACCCCGGGGGCCCGGGGTCGGTCCACCGATCAAGGAGATCACCATGAAGCTATGGGGTCGCGAGCCGGCGCTGGTCATCGGCGCCATCGGCGCGCTGCTCACCGTCCTGGCCTCGCTGAACATGCCCGGCATCGACGCCGGAGCCGCGGCAGCCATCACCGCGTTCGCGTCGGCGGTCATCATCGCCTTCACCACCCGGCCCATCGCTCCGGCGCTGTTCACCGGCGTGGTCGCGGCGGGTGCGGCGCTGATCGCCGAGTACGGGTACAACGTCTCCGACGGCACGGTGGCCGCGATCTCCGGAGCGGTGCTGGCCGGGTTCGCCCTGTTCGGCATCCGCCCGCAGGTGGTGCCGGCCGCCGAGGTGGGCCGGCCCGCCGGGACGATGCCGCGCCTGCGGTAGCCCTAACCTGTCTCCAACGCGGCGCGCCCGCTACCTGGCTTCGGCCGGGCGGCGGGCGCGCTTCTCTGTGTCTGGGGTCAGATCACGACCATCAGCCAGCAGGCGCCGACGATCGCGAGGACGGCGACCGCCCAGGTCAGCACGGTCCGGGTCGACGTCACCCGCTCGGCCTGCACGCCACCTCGGACGATCGTGAGACGCACCGCCAGCCAACCGCGGTGCATGGTCGCTCCAGTGCCAGGCGTCACCCAGTCGATCGTCCATCCCTCGGCGTGAGCCTGCGCCAGGACCTGGTCGAGAGTGCCGGGGATCCGTACTGCCCGCTGCCCGCCACCGCCGAGGTTGCCGGAGACGCTGAACGGGCCCACGTTCATGCCGGCGCTGATCCGGCCCTTGTCGCTGACGTTTACCCGGAACGGGCCGGGGAGCCGGAAGCCGAAGTTCATGGCTGGTCACCGTACCGACCGTGCACAAGTGATCACGATCCCCCGAGTAGGCCGCGCCTACCCCCGGACGGTTGCGTCAGCCAATCGGATCGCGGCGAAGCTCCCACCACTCGTGCGGCTCACTCGCAGCGGTGGACACGCCTGACACACCCGCTCGGTACCAGCCGTCCGCCTCATGCAGGCCGATCGGCTGACTGAACAGGTAGGTCACCGCCGGCAGCCTGGTGGGCGCGGACGGTACGGTGCCGCTCGCGGTACGCCACCTCGTACAAGCCCTGGCCTCGGTAGCCTGCTCGCTCGTAGTTGCACAGGGCCCTGAGTGCCCCGCCCTCGACCCGGGCCGCGCACCACGCCGCCGGCACCCCGTCAACCAGCGCGACGCTCCACCAGGTGCCGGGTACGTCCAGCTCGTCGGGCCGACTCTCGGCGTCGTCCCACATCCCGGCCACCAGCGTGGTGTCGGACCGGATCTGGTCGAGCAGTTCGGCGTACTCCGGCTGGCCGTGGGTCAGGGTGGTCACGCGGTGGCGCATCACCGTTCACCCAGGGCCTTGAGCAGGCTCATCCGGTCGATACCGGCTCGTTGAGCCGCGACCGCCTTGTAGCGCACCGGGTTGTCGCGGACCAGCATGACCGCCATCCACGTTGCCGCCGCGAACGCCCTTTGCTCTCGCAGCCGCGCCGAGGACAGTTCGTGGGCGGCATCCTCGGGCGTGGTCTCGCCGAGCAGGTACTGGACGACGGCGGACAGGGCCGCGTCGCGCTCCGGCTGCTCGTCGGGGTCGGGGTACCGCTCAGCGATGGCGCGGGCCTCGGCGGTGACGCGCTCGATCTGCTCGGGGGTGAGTTCGTCGGCGGCCGGGCCGAGCCAGGCCATCAGGTCGTCGCTGGGCTTCATGGTCAGTCCTCGTCGTCGAAGTCGGGGGCGTCGTCGCAGCAGCCGTGCAGGCAGTCGAGGGTCTCGCCGCCGACGGAGCGGGCGAAGCGGTCACCCTCGGGGGTGCGGTGCGCCTCGGGAGCGTGGTAGACGGTGATCTCGCTGGCGGCCTGCCGGTAGAGCGCGCTGGCGTAGCCGTTGCCCTGGTGCTCGGCGGGCGTTTCGACCTGCATGATCTCGCCGGTCTCGATCGTGACCCACAACTCCGAGACGGTCTCGCCGTCAACCACCAGGGTCCAGCGGTGGGCCGGCTCGTCCTGGTCGCTGTACCGGGCGATGTCCCGGATGATCTGACGCTCGCTCATGTAGACCAGTCTACAGATGATGTGTAGTTCTGTCTACACAGACACGGCCCCGCCCGGATGGACGGAGCCGTGTCGTGCTGTCGGTGGCCTGCTGGTCGCGTCGCCCCACCGCCCGTAGGTGTGGCCGGCGCCGGTCGGAGTGGCCTCGCCGACGTACGGAGCGTGCCGGCGGACGGTGCGGGCGGGCAACGGGCGCGTTCGGCGTCTGTGGATAACCGGGGCGGCTGTGGATATCGGCCTGATCATGCCGGGGTGTGGTAAGCGAAGCGGCCCCGGCCATCCCGTGAGGGACGACCGGGGCCGCCGCTTGTTGTCCGGGGTCAGTTGTCCGCGTGCAGCCGGATCTGCTCCGGCGACCACTCGCTGATCCGCTCGTCGTCCTCGGCGAGGGTCGGGGCCGTCATGTACTCCGTGTCCTCGTCGCGGTAGGTGACGGCGACGAGGTACTCCATGCCGGTCGGCGTGATGACCGGCGCGTTGCGGAGAACGTGGCTGGTGGTGATGGTCATGTTCGGATGCTCCATTCGGTCGGGCTGAGGAAAGCGGATTCCAGGGAGAAGAGGAGGGCCGGTCTCCCGGCCCCGTCCCCTCGATCAGTCCAGTCCCCAGCCCTCGCGGCTACCGCCCTGCTCCCGCCAGCCCGCCTCCCGCCAGGCGCGGTCCCGGTCGGCGGCGTTGCGCTGGATCTGCTCCCGGTGGGCCTGTCGCTCGGCCACGGTCGGGGAGGTCCGGCGGGGGTCGTCTCCGGGGGTGTGGCTCGTCTTGTTCGGCATCTTGTTCTCCCCTTCACTTCCGCTTAGCGCTTCGCGGTAGCGCTTCTAGGAACTACTGTACACACCGCCCTAGCGAAGCGCAACGCCGAAGCGCTATGGTTTTCACATGACCCGAGACCTACGCCAGGAACTCGCCGCCAACCGCGAGGTCCGCACCAAGTTGACCGCCGAACTGGACGGGGCTGAACAGGAAGAACGCGCCCTCGTCGCCGACGCCTGGCGCGCCCACATCCCGCCCGGAGAGATCATCGTGTTAACCGGACGGTCCCCGGCGCACGTCAGGAAACTCCGTCCCACCGACGTTCCTCCGGCACGGACCGGTGGCGGGGCGGCGAAGACTAAGAGCGCCTGACGCCAACGGCGCCCGGGATCACAGATCACCGAGCGCCGCCAGAGCGAGGGGCTGGGTGGGTGTGAGGGCGACGGGGGTACCAGCCTGCCGACCTCACACCCGAGCCAGTCAATCCCGCCAAGGAGAGACCGGCAGGGCCAAATCTAGGATGCCCAGGTATACCAGGTCAACCGGTGATTGCTGGGTATGACCAGGGATGTTTGACCGGCGCGGGCCGGCGTGGTGGGGTTGCCCTATCCCGCCAAGGAGAGATCAACCGTGCCCGCCTACAGCAAGACCCAGAAGCTCATCGAGGACCTGACCCGCCGGATCGAATCCGGTGAGTTCCCACCCGGCGCCAAGCTGCCGTCGCGGACGGAGCTGTGCGCGCAGTACGAGGTCAGCTCGCAGACTGTCCGGATCGCCGTCGAGCGACTCAAGGCCGCCGGCATCATCGAGTCGGTGCCCGGCGGCGGGTACTACGTGAAGCGGCCCAGCACCCCGTGACGTCGGGTGCTGGGCCGCTCTCTGTTGTCCGGGGGTCAGCGCCGTTCGGCAATGTCCTTGAGCCAGTCGCTGATGTAGTACAGGTGGGTGCCAGCGGTTCCGTTGTCCCTGTCTCGCAGACCCGACGCCACTGCGTCCACGGAGTCACGCAGCCTACCAAGTTCCTCGGCGACGGCGATGATCGCGTGGACCTGAGCGAGGCCGACCAGCTTGGATATCTCGCTGTAGTTCGCGCTGGGCTCGGTGGACGCGTCCTCTACGCTGTCGATCAATAGGAGCACTTGATCGATGCGACTGAGCTTTCGTGCCATGGGCCTCTCCTTGGTCGGGGGTCCCATGCTCCCGCGCGACGCTCTGACAGGTCACCGACACGTCGAGTAGCGGACCGAGTGGCAGGAACATCGACGATCTCAGATAAAATGCCCCGCCCTGGGTGATCTGGGGCGGGGCATCGTTGTGTTTCGGGTCAGAGAATCCGGCCTCGATGCTGCCAAGCCAACTCGACACACCCGGCGCCGGCCGGCGCCAGTCGCCCGCTGGCCAACAACTCGGCGATGCCTGCCTCGGTGAATGGCGCCCGGGTGTTGACGATCGATCCCTCGTCGTTGCGCTCCACAAAGTCTCGGGCGAAATCATCGAACAGGGCAGCGTCGAACACCGCCACCGTCAGCAGCTCGCCGACCAGGGTCAAGGCGTCCAGCGCGACGCCGAGGACGTAGATCCGCACCTGACCGTCCCGGCGGGCCTGATCGAGGCCGGCGAACGGCTCGTCGTCGTACTGGACCGGCTGCCCGTCGCCGTCGTGCTCAGGATTTCCGAGCAGTTCCTCGCTGTACTCCCGCATGACGTTGCGCCACAGGTCGAAGTCGGCCTCACGCGCGGCCGGCATCACACTCGACGGCTGGAAGATGCCCGACGGGATGACCTGGAGCATGCCGCCGGCCGCTGCCACCGAGCGGGAGTCGCGGCGGTGAAGCAGGAAGTCTGCACCGTCGGCGCCGTTGCGGATGGTCAGGGTCGAGATTGCGCACATCACCGGCCGGCGAGCCAGGTTGAACGGGTCACCGATGGCCTTGCGCAGCGGCAGGTCCCGCATGGTCGGCGAGCGCCGGTGGGGCGTCCCGTCTTCGTCGAGGGCGACGTAGGCCAACTCGTGAGCGGTCGCCTCGAAGACGTCGACCGCCGCGAAGTACGTGGTGTCGGCGAACGCCATCCGGCCGCCGTCGGCCCAGTTCATCCCGGCGATCCGCCAGGCCAGTCGGTTCTCGAACAGCCTCGGGTGGGCTAGGTCCCGGACGGCGTGTGTGTAGCGGGGGTACCGCCGAACCAGGGTCTGCCGAGGGCGGACGTGCCCGGTCACCGGCTCGGTGCCGTCCAGTTCCGGATCCGGCGCGTCCGGTCGGTGCTGGAGCTGCACGGACGTCATGTCGATCAACTCGGCAGGCAGCCAGGTCGGGTGGGTGATCAGGCCAGTGGCGCCCAGCCGGTACGACGGTTCGTACAAGCCGGCGGCAACCTGGGCGAGGGCGTGCCGCTGGGTATTCAACGCCCGTCGGGTGCGACACCACTCCTGCTGGCTGACCTCCACCCTCGGGTCAATCTCTTCGTCTACGAACGCAGCCATGAAGTCCCCCACCGACTGAACCTGCTGGTCAAGCTTCAACTCCTCAACGGACACGCCGAACACCTGAGCGAGCAGGCGCCGGTAGATCGGCAGCGGGATGACCTTGCCGCGTTCCCACCGGCTGACCATGTCGGCCGTGGCCGCCGCCGCGTGGTGGCCCTGGTCGGCGGCGGCCCGGTTGACGCGTTCGGCGACGTCGCGCTGGGACAGGCCGGCGCGGTCGCGTAGCTGCCTCAGGTCGTTGGGTGGCGTACCTCTGGTCACGGCATCCTCCGCCGGGGTAGGCACGTTGCTGCATCTGGTAGTCATGCTGCCGGCAGGTACGAGGCCTGCCTAGTCAGCGCGCGTGGCTGCTGACCTGGTGCTGTTCCGGGCGAGCGCCGCGCTGGCGAGGGTGGCTGCATGTTCCCCTTGGCGCGTTCATTCGCTCACCTGCACGCCAGCGGATCGACATATCTGTCGAACCCGCTCGCGGGTGTACGCGTTCTCAATGCGGATCAGGATGTCGCGTTGGCGAACGCCTTCGCGAGCAGCTTGGACGATGGCGTCGGCCAAGGGCGCTCTGGCTGTAGCCACACCTTCGCTTGCGGCGGCGCGCTTCTGTCGAGCTGCCTCTACCTCGGCCTTAGCTGTCGCTTCGGCTGCAAGAGCCTCCCGATAGGCGCGGGCGGCCTCACGAAGTGGGTCGGTCATGCGCGCCATCATCTCACGTTCTTGTTGGCCAACGACACTGCTCCGTTACGCCAACTGGCACTAGCCCGTTATGCCAAACGCTGCTACGGTGTTTGTAAGCAGAGCGGCCCCCGGGCGGTGCGCCAACACCATCCGGAGGCCTTGACCTCCAACCCTCCTCCGAAGGGGTAGAGACCCATGCCGAATCCTGCCATGCCCGAAACCGGGATCGCCCCCGACCAGCACATCGTCGAGTTGCCGGGCTGCGGGGAGCCGGCCTCGGTCCGCATCGACGTGCACGAGCGCGACGAGCGGCAGCCGAAGCTGATCAAGTCGGTGTACGTCTGCAAGGGCTTCGAGGGCCCCGCGCTCGACGCGATCCGGGTGGCCGGGCTCCTCCCTCTCACCGGTCCGGCCAAAGGCTCGGCCGTCTGCGGCCAGTTCGTGGCCCGGGTCGTGGCGCAGTGCCCGGCGGTGACCCGATGAGCCGAAGGAACCAGCGCCACCTGTCCGTCGTCCCGGACCCCAAGGCCGTCGCCCAGATCATGGCCACGGTCCCGCAGATCACCCTGACCGCCGACGAGGCGTACGAGCTGGGGGAGCGGGCCGTCCGGCTGATCGAGACGGCCGACCCGTCGTGGACGCTGAAGCAGCTCCTCGTCGAGCTGGAGATCGAGCTGTTCGTGCCGGGCTACCTGATCGCCCCGGCCCTGGTCACCTTCCTGCGGGCGCAGCAGACCCGGACGGCGGTCGCGTGATGGGCCTGATCCCCCGGGACTTCGTCTCCCGCCTCGTCTACAAGGTCGTCGCCGTGGCCACTGCCGGCGCCGTCTACGCCGCGCTGGTCAACTTCGGCGCCATCACCCAGGGAGCCATCGCATGAACGTCGCCCGTCTGGCCAGCCACGTCGCCCTCGCGACCGCCGGCTCCACCGTGTGGCTGCTCGGCATCAACATGCCGGCCGCACAGCCGACCCCGATCCTGTACGCGCTGGCGATCGTGCCGTGGCTGGTCGCCACCCTGTCCTTCGCCCTCGCCCACCACGTGGACGCGCTGGAGGACCGCCGCCGGCCGCCGTCGTTCTCGCCCCGGGCCGCCGACGCCATCGACACGCCGAAGCGCCGTGAGCTGGTGCGGTGATGAACCTGCTCCGCGTCGTCGCCGACGACCTCCGGCACGCCCGGCAGGTCTGGGACGGCTACGGCCACCTGATCCGCCGGTACGCCGAGTACCGCGACACGCATTCCGACCTCATCGCCGGGCTGCGGGCTGACCGGATCGCCGACGAGACCGACCTGCTCCTCTGGCATCTCGACCGCTCCCGGCTCGCCCGGGTGTGCGCCCGTCACTCCGTCACTCGGCTGAGGGAGACGTCTGCGTACTGGCGCTTCCAGGCCCGTCGCTGGTACGCGTGCGCCGGCCAAGAGGAGGGGCCGTGAACCTACTCCGCCGCAAGACCGATCCGGTGCGCGCCGCCGCGCAGGCCGAGGCCCGGGTAGCCGAGGTCCGCGCCGAGATCGAACGCACCCGCCTCACCAACCAGCTCGACCGGGAACGGGCTGACGCCCAACGGCAGGCGGCCGAGGAGGCGAGCCGGCGCGATCGCCGCGCCCAGGTCGCCCGCCGCCGGCACCGCCGAATGGTCCGCACCGCCGCGCTGGCCCGGATCCGGCCGGTTCTTCCGTTGCTGCTCATCAACGGCGGCGCCGCGTACGCGCAGGCCGGCTTCGCCTACGACGACGTCGCCCCCAACGTCTGGAACGTGCCGTCGAAGCTGGCGTTCGCGCTGGCGTTCTCGGCCGCTCTGGAGTCGGTCGCAGTGTACGTGCAGTGGCACGCGCACGACGCTCTCCTGCTCAAGGCGTACGGCACCGCCGCCCGGCTCCGGCGTTCCGCCTGGCTCATCGCCGCCGTGGTCGGCGCCATCAACTACGCGCACTTCGCCGACGGGCTCAAGCCGACGCCGGCCGCGATCGCGTTCGGAATGCTGAGCCTGCTGTCCCCGTGGCTGTGGGGCCTGCACACCCGGCGCGTCCAGCACGTGCAGCTCCTCGCCGAGGATTCCAACCTGATCGACGACGCCGGTTCCGAGTTCAGCACGGCACGGCGGCGGGCGTTCCCGTGGCGGACGTGGCAGGCGCGGCGCTGGTCGATCGACCACGGAGTGCGCGACCCGCGTGAGGCGTGGCGTGGCTACAACGCCGAGCGGATCGCGCGGAAGGCAGAGAAGACGGCTCGCAAGGCGGCTGTCGAAGCTGCCGAGGAGATGCGCCCGGCGCCTATCCAGGCAACCGTGAGCCGGCTCCCGGTGACCGAGCTGGACCGGGTCTGGTCGGCCATCACGAACACCGCGAGCCCGGCTCATGAGCCGGCTCAACCAGCACTCCCGGCGCCGGCTCGTGAGCCGGCTCGCAACTCGACCAACGGCGCTCGGGTGGTCGCGGCCAAGAGCCGACTTACGAGTCGGCGCGGGAAGCGAACGACGGTCTCGGTTGAGCCGGCTGATGCCCGACTCGCCGCCGCCTACCCGCGCCTGCGTGACTTGCTGGGCCGCGAGCCGTCGGGCGCTGAGTTGGCCGCCGAGGCGAAGGTCTCGAAGGCCACCGCGAACAAGTGGAAAAACAGCCAGTCGCGAGAGGACGTGACCTCATGAGCCGCCGCCAGATCCACCAGACCCGCCGCGACGCCGCCCGCGCCCGCCGTGACGCCGAGCAGCACCGCCGCCGGCAGCAGGACACCGGCTACTGGACCACCTTCCTGACCAGGACGGAGGCGTCGCGGTGAGTGTGCAGTGGTGGTCGTGGATCTTGGCCGCAATCGGTCTCCTGGGCTGGTGGCTGACCGGCCGCCGATCCTCCTGGGGGTGGGTGATTGGGCTCGCGGTGCAGGTGCTCTGGCTGGCATACGCGCTGGTCACCGAGCAGTGGGGGTTCATCCTCTCGGCGGTCGCCTACGGGGCCATGGCCGCGCACAACCTGCGGAAGTGGCGGGCGGAGGCCCGTGCCGAACTGGAGCCTCGGGCGAACTGACCAGTCCCGTCGCCGTCGACTCATCTCTCGACGGCGCGCGGAGGTGGCCAGACCGACTGGCGACCGGAGAGGAGACATCGATGGGACGCAAGGGCAACACCGCCGACCAGAAGGCGAACGCCGCCCGCAATGCCGAAATGGTCGAGGCTGCTGGTCGGCTGGCCGGTGGGCGGGGCATCCACGCCGCCTCCGCACACATCGGCGCCACGCAGGGCCACAAGGCCCGGATGGCGGCCCTCAAGGACGTCCTGCGACACCGCACCCACTGACCGCCCCCGTCGCTGCCGGCCCATTACCCGGCGGCGGTAGAGGTGGCCAGACCGTCTGGCGACCAGGAAGGAGCAACGTCATGGGCCTGTTCAAGCGAGCCGCCGACAAGATCGCACACGAGCGCGAGTCGATGCGGATGGGGCGTGAGCACCTGCGACAGGTCAAGGAGCAGTCGCCGGAGCTGTTCGTCAAGGGCTACTGGCGGATGACGCCGGAGCAGGCCCGCGCCGAGGTTCGGCGTCAGCAGCGAAAGTCCTGACCGTCTGACCAGCACAAACACGGCCCAGCCGGCACCGACGACCGGCCGGGCCACCCGGCGAAGGAGAGCCACACCATGGCACCGGACCGCGACTTGGCACCCGTCACCGAACCCGACGAGGTCGCCCACCACTTCGACATCGAGCTGGACGAGCGGCCCGGACCAACCCCGCCCGTCTACGTCGACACCGCTGACGACCAGCAGAAACAGCTACCGATCATCCCGCCACAGTTCACCACCTGGGCCGGGACGAAGCGGTGGACCAAGGCCGTCAGCTACCGCACCGCGTACCGGGCCGGCGCGCACGCCATCCGGTCGCCGTGGTACCTCGTCGCCTCCGCCTGGTGGGCGGTCGTTGGCGCGTTTCTGCTGGTCGGTCGGCAGATCCGGTGGGCCTGGCACCCCGAGCTGACCCGGCAGATGCAGGACGCGGCCAACAAGGGCGACCTGCACCAGGGTCCGGCCATCGAGCGGCAGCTCGCCGCCCGGCGGAAGGCCCGTGGCACTGCCCTGGCCGCCGAACTCCTCGCGGTGCTGGTTGTCGGCCTACTGTTGTGGCTGGTCGCACCGCGGTGGGTGCTGATCCTGATCGCGCTGGTAGCGGTGCCCGTCCTCGCCCACTACGGCCGACCCAGCGACAAGCCGATCATCTCCGCCGCCGTGGTCGTGCCCCGGCACCGCCGGCTCAACCCCGACATCGTCGAGCACGCCTACTACCGCGCGGGGCTCGGCAAGGCGGACAAGCCCGACGAGCGAATCCACTTCGCGTCCCGGATGGCCGAGGACAACACCGGCTCCGGCGTGCAGGTGCTCGTTGACCTGCCGCACGGCGTCACGTTCTCCGACGCACTCAAGGCCCGGGAGAAGCTGGCCAGCGGCCTCGACGTCGCCACGTCGCAGGTGTACCTGACCATCGACAAGTCGTCGAACCGACGACACCTGCTGTGGGTCGCCTATGTCGACCCGCTGTCGATTCCCGCAGGTCGCACGCCACTTCTGGACTGCAAGCCGCGTGACATCTGGCGCGCCGTACCGCTCGGTGTCGACGAGCGCGGCCGGCGGGTCATGCTGCCACTGATGTTCACGTCGATCCTGGTCGGCGCGCAGCCGCGTAAGGGCAAGACCTTCACCGCCCGGATCATCGCCCTGTTCGCCGCTCTTGATCCGTACACGCGGCTGTCCGTGTTCGACGGCAAGGGCTCACCGGACTGGCGAAAGCTCGCCCTGGTCAGCTTCACGTACGGCTTCGGTCTGCTGCCCGACCGGGTGCAGGGTGATCCGATCGAGAACCTGCGGGCCACGCTCCGGGCGGCCAAGCAGGACGTGCTCAAGCGCAACGCCAAGCTGTCCGAGCTGCCCACGAACATCTGCCCGGAAGGCAAGCTGACCAGGGACATCGCTCGCGACCCCCGGTACAACATGCCCGTCTGGCTGATCATCCTCGACGAGTTCCAGGAGTTCCTCAACACTGGCGACACCGAGGTGGACGAGGAGATCGCCGAGCTGCTGGTCTTCCTGGTCAAGGTCGGTCCGTCCGTCGGCGTCATCCTGCTCAGCTCGACGCAGAAGCCGTCCGGGATTGGCTCCAGCGGGAAGACCGCGAAGAGGTTCACCGACTACCGGGACAACCACCTGACCAGGTTCGCCCTCAAGACCGGATCGTGGCAGGTCAGCGACTCGGTGCTGGGCTCCGGCGCCTACTCCGAGGGCTACGACTCATCCGCGCTGCCGGTCGGCGACGAGTACCGCGGTGTCGGCATCCTGTACGACGCGCCGGTACCGAACGCCACGGTCCGCACCTACTTCGGTGACGGCGGCGACGCCGAGAAGATCCTGACTGCGGCTCGGAAGTTCCGGGAGCGGGCCGGCACCCTCGACGGGATGGCGGCCGGCGACCAGGTCACCAAGCAGGCCCGCGACCCGCTGGCCGACGTCATCGACGCCTTCCGGTCCGAGGAGACCTTCCTGAGCTGGGAGACCCTGGCCGGCCGGCTCGCCGAGCAGATGCCGGAGCGGTATGCCGAGATCACCAAGGACTCGCTGTCGAAGACGATGGTCGGCCTCAAGCTCGGCATCGAGAGCAAGACCGGCGCCGAGAAGGGTGGCGGCGACGCCCGGCCGCGGGGCGCGTATTTGGCCAACCTGCGGCGTGCCCTGGAGTCCCGGAACAGCAAAGACGATCGATGAATCCGGTAGCGCGTCCTCTGCTACAGGTAGCGGGCGCGCTACCGCCTCCTGCTACGACTCACACCGCGCCTGACCTGCGGGAGCGGCAGGTCAGTAGCGCGTAGCACCGACTCCTCCCGAACCCCTGCAACCGCCCCTGGAGACCCCTGTGACCCTGTTCTACGTCGCTACCGCTACCGACCCGTCGGGCTTCGACGTCCTGCCGTGGCTGCTGGCCTTCCTCGTCCTCTGGGGCGTCGTCTACGTCGCCGAGTGCGCCTGGTGGCCGTACGCCCACTGCCGACGGTGCGAAGGCCGGGGGAGGTTCCGACGCGACGACGGCAAGGTGTGGCGCCGGTGCCGCCGGTGCAAAGGGTCGGGGGAGCGAATCCGGTTCGGTCGTCGGGTGTGGAACCAGATCCGCCGGCTGAACCGCGACGCGACGTGATAGGTGTCTCCTACCTGACACAGAACGTCCGCCCAGGGCAACGCCCCGTAATGATCGGGGTCATGGCAGAGATGGACTTCACTGACCGCGCGCTGCTCAAGCTCGCAGAGGCGAACAAGGCCGGCACGACACCCGAACGGGCCAACGCCCTACGGCTGGAGTCGATCACACTGGCTCTCCTGTCCGTTGCCGAACGGCTCAAAGCGACTGAGGACGAAGTTTCCAGGGTCAAGGACGCCCTGTGGGACCCGTACGGATTCAGCACCGGGTACCACATCGGGCAGATCAGCCGCCGGCTGCGAGACGAGCAGTCTGACTGACCCCCGAACGCCCGACACGCGACGGCCGACGGTAGATCACCCGAACGGGTGTACTAAGTCGACCCTAACCTAAACGATCATTCATGATCTATGCCGAGCCCTTGACCTGCGCGCTTTACCTCCCGGTAACCTGACCCGCCAGACAGAACGAAGAAGTTCCACGGCGGCCATGTGGGAGGCCAACGTGCGCATCCGTACAGCCCAGACACTGCGGCGCCTCGCGCTGGTGGCCGGGCTGTGCGCCGGGGCTTGGCTGGCCGCCGAGGGGCTCGACCACGGCACCGCCCGCGCCGACGAGGTGCCCATCCGGACCGAGCAGCCGGGGGGTCTGCTCGACATCCTCGACGACGTACTACCCGAACCGCCGGCCCGACCGACGCCACGCTCCGACCCGGACCCGCAGCCCGAGCCGGAGCCCGAGCAGACGGAAGAGCCGGACCGTCCACGTGGACCGATCGAGGACATCCTCGACGACGTGGGCGAGGTGGTCACCCCGGATCCGGCGGACGGCGACGACGGCCGCCCGCAGCACCCCGTCGACACCCCGCCGGGTCCGGGGCCCGCTCCCACCCAGCCGCCGGCCATCGAGCTACCGGTCGACCCGGGCCCGCAGCCGACGTCACCGGTGCTCGACGTCATCCCGCCGGCCGGCGACAGTCTCGAGACCAACCATCCGCCGTTCGGCGGTCACCACGTCCCGGCTCCCTACGTGCCGGTCGACGACCCACAGACTGGGCCACGCTGGGGAGAGCCGGTCTGTGGCAGCCGGGAGGGCCGCGGTACGCCAGTCACCGACGGCCCTCCCGGCACCCGGGACCGGCTGACCTCCCCCCGTGGGTCGGCCGGTCCCGGGCCCCAGTTCGACGTGTGTGACCTCGCGGCCGGCGGGACCGGTGGGCAACCGCCGCTGCTGAAGCCACCGAGCAACGACCCGGCCCCCGGAGCGCCGCCCGGTGCCTACTGGCTGCCCCACCCGGACCGTGCCCCACCCGGACACGACCAGCACGACGACACCGCCCCGCCGAGCCGGCACATCGCCTGGCCGCCCGGACCTGGCTGACCCGACCCGGCCGCGACTCGCCACCGCGGCCCTCCGCACCGGCATGCCACAGCGTGGTGGCACCCGGTGGAGGTGTCAGCCAGCCGCACCTCCGATCTCGCACTCCCCTGAGAGATTCGGAGTCCGATCATGACCATCCCCAGTCGACAGAATCACCGCGCCACCCTGACCGTCCGTGACACCCTCATCCTCATCGCCTCCGCCGTACTCACCATCCGCGTGGCCCACTACGGCGGATTGATCACCCTGACCGCCGCCGCCGACCTCACCACGTTCATCGTCGGTCCTCCCGCGACGGCAGCCGCGATCCTGGCCTTCGACCGCCTGCGGATCCTGCGCCAACGAAACCGGGCGGACGCCGCCGAGCGCGAGTGTCAGGCCGCACAGGAGGAAGCGGCCAAGGCCACCGCCGAGGCCGACCTGCTGCGCCGTCACCGCGACCGGTTCGACCAGCGCCGCCAAGCCGAGATGCAGGCGGCCCGCGAGGCTGAGGAACGCTCCTGGTGGGAGGACGACGCCAGCCCCGACGACGACACGGTCGTGTTCGGCAGCGACGTCATCCCGCTGATCCTCCGCCGGCAACGCGAGAGCAAAGAGAGCGCCTGATCGCCCTCTCGTTCCCCGTCACCTCGCTGTGAGAGGAGTTACGCCACTGGCCC
>NZ_JBNJMU010000001.1:3885000-5212500 GCF_050936445.1 Plantactinospora sp. CA-294935 | reverse complement strand
ATCGCCCGGCGTGCCTCGTTGAGGCTGCTCACCAGGCCGGTCTCGCGGAGCAGCCCGGCCACCGGCGGCAGGCTCTCCACCTGCACCAGGCCGGCCTCGGCCAGCGCCGACCGCAGCGTCTCGGCAGACAGCTCGTCCAGCGCGCCGCGGCCGAACAGCGCCTGGCTGGCGGCGACCGCCTGCCGGGCCTCCTCGGTCCCGTGCACCAGCGCGGTCAGCTCCTCGGCGAGCGCCCGCTGGGCGATCCGGGCCGCCGGCCGCTCTGCCGTCGTCTTCTCCAGCTCCTCGATCTCCTCGTGCGAGCGGAAGCTGAAGTAGCGCAGGTACTGCGCCACGTCCCGGTCGTCGCTGTTGACCCAGAACTGGTAGAAGGCGTACGGGCTGGTCATGGTCGGATCGAGCCAGATGGCGCCGCCCTCGGTCTTACCGAACTTCGTACCGTCCGCCTTGGTGACCAGCGGGGTGACGAAGGCGTGCACCGGCCCGACGCCACGGCGCCGTACGTAGTCGACGCCGGCGGTGATGTTGCCCCACTGGTCCGAACCGCCGAACTGCAGGGTGCAGCCGTACCGCCGGTGCAGCTCGAAGAAGTCGTTGGCCTGGAGGAGCTGGTAGCTGAACTCGGTGTAGCTGATCCCGCTCTCCAGCCGCGCCTTCACCACCTCACGGGCCAGCATCCGGTTGACCGGGAAGTGCTTGCCGACGTCGCGGAGGAACTCCGCCACCGACATCTCGCCGGTCCAGTCCAGATTGTTGACCGGGCGGGCGGCGTTGTCACCGTGGTACGACACGAAGGGCGCGAGCTGCCGGCGGATCCGATCCACCCAGCTCGCCACCACCTCCGGGCTGTTCAGCGTCCGCTCGCCCCGCTCGTTGGGGTCGCCGATCAGCCCGGTCGCCCCGCCGACCAGCAGCAGCGGGCGGTGCCCGGCGAGTTGCAGCCGGCGGGCGGTCAGCACCTGCAACAGGTTGCCGATGTGCAGGCTCGGCGCGGTGGGGTCGAACCCGACATAGAACGTCACCGGACCGGAGCGGAAGTGCTCCGCCAGCTCGGCGGGATCGGTCGAGTCGAAGAGGAGACCCCGCCACCGCAGGTCCTCGAGCGGAGACTCCCAGCCGGCGGACGCGGCGGGAGGAAGGCTGCTATCGGTCACGGTGCCGATTGTCCACCATGCCGGCGGTCCGCCCGTACCCGGTTTGACGGCCCGCCGACGTACCCCGACCGACCGGGCGGCAGGACGGTGGGGGCGTTGACGGGACAGGACGGCCGAAGGCACGCTACCCGGGCCAGGGCGTCACAAACACCGCGACCCGTGGAGGCGTACCCCGTGACCGTGCCGAGTCAGACCCGCCAGCCGGCGCCGAGCCCCGCCAGCGGCGGCGGCCTGGTCCACCTGCGCCGGGCCGGAGTCAGCGTGCTGGTGGACGGCACCGATCCCGGCGTGCCGGCGGTACTGCACTGGGGCGGCGACCTCGGACCCCTCACCGAGCCGGAACTCGCCGACCTCGGCACCGCGCTCCGCCGGCCGACCCGGCCCGGCACACCCGAGGGCCGGCCGGTGGGCATCCTGCCCGAGCACACGTACGCCTGGTTCGGCCCGCCCGGGCTCTCCGGGCACCGCGCCGGCCGCGACTGGTCACCGCGGTTCCGCCGCACCGAGCTGCGGGTGCGCGACGACCGGGACGAGTCGGCCGCGACGATCGTGGTGACCGCCACGGACGAGGCCGCCCGGCTCGATCTGGTCGTCGAACTCGAACTGGACCCGGCCGGGCTGCTCCGGCTCCGCGCCGAGCTGGCCAACCCGCCGGACGCCGACCCCTACCGGCTGGAAGGGCTGCTGCTCGGGCTGCCGGTGCCGCCGCAGGCGGACGAGCTGCTCGACCTGACCGGCCGGTGGTGCCGGGAACGCAGCCCCCAGCGGAGCCCGTTCACCGTCGGCTCGCGATCCCGGGAGAGCCGCCGGGGCAAGCCCGGCCTGGACGCCTCGCTGCTGATGGTGGCCGGTACGGCCGGCTTCGGCTTCCGGTCCGGTGAGGTCTGGGGGGTGCACCTCGGCTGGAGCGGCAACCACCGGCTACACGCCGAGCGGACCCCGGACGGGGAGGCGCTGCTCTCCGCCGGCGAGCTGCTGCTGCCCGGCGAGATCGAGCTGGCGCCGGGCGAGCGCTACCGCACGCCCTGGCTCTACGCCTCCTACGGGCACGGGTTGGACGAGATGTCGGCCCGGTACCACGCCCATCTGCGCCGGCCGGCGCGGTTCGGGCGGCGGGCGCGGCCGGTCGTGGTGAACACCTGGGAGGCGGTCTACTTCGACCACGACCTCGACCGGCTCACCGCACTGGCCGACGCCGCCGCCGAGGTCGGGGCGGAGCGGTTCGTCCTGGACGACGGCTGGTTCCTGGGCCGGCGCGACGACCGGGCCGGGCTCGGCGACTGGTACGTCGACCCGGCCGTCTGGCCGGACGGGCTGCATCCGCTGGTCGCACACGTACGCGGGCTGGGGCTGGAGTTCGGGCTCTGGGTCGAGCCGGAGATGGTCAACCCCGACTCGGAACTGGCCCGGGCGCATCCGGAGTGGATCCTCGGTACCGGAGGGCGGCTGCCCCGGCAGGCCCGCTGGCAGCAGGTGCTCGACCTGACCCACCCGGAGGCGTACGAGTACGTGTTGGGGCGGCTCGACGCGCTGGTTCGGGAGTACGGGATCGGGTATCTGAAGTGGGACCACAACCGGGACCTGATCGACGCCGGCCACCAGCCGTCGGGGCGGCCCGGGGTGCACGGGCAGACCCTGGCGACCTACCGGCTCCTCGACACGCTCCGGGACCGCCACCCGGGGCTGGAGATCGAGTCCTGCTCGTCCGGCGGTGGCCGGGTCGACCTGGGCATCCTGGAACGGACCGACCGGGTCTGGGGCAGTGACTGCATCGACGCCCTGGAACGGCAGTCGATCCAGCGCTGGACCCAGCTCCTGCTGCCGCCGGAACTGATCGGCTCGCACGTCGGTTCGGGCCGGGCGCACACCACGGGGCGTACCCACGACCTCGGCTTCCGGGCCGGCACCGCCTTCTTCGGCAGCTTCGGGATCGAGTGGGACCTGACCGCGGCCACCCCGGAGCAGCGCCGGGAACTGGCCTGGTGGGTAACGCTCTACAAGCGGCACCGCGCGCTCCTGCACGGCGGGACGGTGGTCCGGGTCGACCATCCGGATCCGGCGCTCTGGGTGCACGGGGTGGTCGCCGCGGACCGGTCCGAGGCGATCATGGCGATCGTCGCCACCGCGACCGGGACGACCACCAACCCCGGACCGGTACGGCTGCCCGGTCTGGACCCGGATCGCCGGTACCTGGTCCGGGCGGTCGCGCCGGAAAACGCCGCGCACGGCCTGCCGGCGCCGCCGGCCTGGACCACCGGTTCCGGGGTACGACTTTCCGGGCGCGCCCTCGGGCACGCCGGCCTACAGGCCCCGCCGCTGCGCCCGGAGCAGCTCCTACTGGTCCACCTGGACGGTGACTGACCCGGCACCGACGGCTCCTCGGACCGATCGGACCGACGGCTCCCTCGACCGCCGCTCGGATGACAGCCGGTTCCGGGTGACAGCGGCTCCGGTGGCGGAGTGGGGAGGGGTGGGGAACGGCGAGTCGGCGGGGTCAGCGACCCGGCACCGTGACCAGGCCGGTCTGGTAGGCGACGATGACGAGCTGGGCGCGGTCCCGGGCGTGCAGCTTGGCGAGCAGCCGGCCGACGTGCGTCTTCACGGTGGCCGGGCTGAGCCGCAGGTGACCGGCGATCTCGGGATTGGACAGGCCGCGTCCGATCAGGGTCAGCACCTCCCGCTCCCGGTCGGTCACCCCGGTCAGTTCCCGGGCCACCGGTCGGTCCGGTTCGGGCAGCCGGGCGAACTCGGCGATCAGTCGACGGGTCACGCTCGGCGCGAGCAGCCCCTCCCCGGCGGCGACCACCCGGATCGCGGTCAGCAGGTCCTCCGGCGGGGCGTCCTTGAGCAGGAAGCCGCTGGCGCCGGCCCGGATCGCCGCGTAGACGTACTCGTCGAGGTCGAAGGTGGTGAGGATGAGCACCCGGACCTGACCTGCGGCGGGTGACTCGGCGATCCGCCGGGTCGCGGCGATCCCGTCCAGCTCCGGCATCCGGACGTCCATCAGCACCACGTCCGGGCGCTCCCGTTCGGCCAGTTCGACGGCTGCGGCACCGGTGCCGGCCTCGCCGACCACGGTCAGGCCCGGGGTCGTCTCGATCAACACCCGGAAGCTGCCCCGGAGCAGGGCCTGGTCGTCGGCGATGAGCACCCGGACGGGCTGGTCGGTCACCGGGCCGCTCCGGCCGGGCCGCGCGCCGGGCCCGGCTCGACAGCCGGAGGCGCGGCCACCAGCGGGGTCGGGCGTTCGGCGGGTCGGTACGGCAGCCGGGCCGAGACGCGGAACCCGCCGTCGGCGGCCGGGCCGGCCTCGAAGCTGCCGGCGTACAGGTGGACCCGCTCGCGCATGCCGATCAGGCCCTGCCCCTTCGGATCGGCCGGCCGGACCGGTCGACCGGGCTCGTTGGTCACCTCGACCCGCAACTCGGTACCGGCACCGGCCACCGCGACCCGGCACCGGACCGGTCCGGCGTGCTTGACCACGTTGGTCAGCGCCTCCTGGACGATCCGGTACACCGAGCGGCCGACGTCCTCCGGCGGCTCCGCCCCGGCGGGCAGCTCCAGCGCCAGCTCCACCACCACCCCGGCCGCCGCCGCCCGCTCCAGCAGGCCCGGCAGGTCGGTCAGGCCCGGCGCGGGACCGAACTCGACCGGCGTACCCGGTGCGCCGGTGCGCAGCACGCCGAGGGTACGGCGCAGTTCCGCCAGCGCGCTCCGGCTGGTCGCCTCGATGTCCCGCAGCGCGTCCCGGACCTCCTGCGGCCGGGACTCCGCCACGTGGTTGGCGATCGCCGCCTTCACCGTGATCACGCTCATGCTGTGCGCCACGATGTCGTGCAGCTCGCGACTGATCCGCAGCCGCTCGTCGACCGTGGCCTGCCGGGCCAGCTCCGCCGCCGACCGGGAAGCGTACGCACGCCGCTCGCGTACCGCCCGGCCGAGGATCCAGGTTGCGGTCAGGAGTATCAGCAGGAAACCGAGCCCGCTGATCGCCTCGTCCCAGTCCGCGGTCTTCGGGAATATCGCCAGCGCGGCACCGGCCAGCACCAGCAGCAGGGCCGGAACCGACCGGCGCAGTTCCTCGTCGAGCGCCACCTGGTAGAGCGCGAACGCGACCGCGATGAACACCGAGACCGAGGCGTAGACCGGCACCACCTCCACCAGTACGGCGGAGAGCGCGCCGATCGCGACCACCGCCAGCACCGGTACGGGCCAGCGTCGGCGTACCGCGATCGGCGCCGAGACGACGACCATGAAGAGCAGGGAGAGCCAGACCGGTTCCCGGACCAGCGGATCGGGGTACCCGGTCGCGGCGGGCGGGTCGGCAGCGGCGTACCCGCAGATCACCGCGAGGCCGAGTGCCGCCAGCACGTCGAGGGCGATCAGGTCGACCCTGCGCAACCGGCGGGTCAGCAGCGGACGCGGGTGCACGGCGGTCATCCGTCGACGGTAGCGGCCGGGGTGCCCTGCCGCGTCCACCCGGAGCGGGTCATCCTGCGGTCTGATCCGACCGGCGTCGGGGCGGTCGGGGTAGCCCGCAGAGCCGGGCCGGAAGTGACCGCTGCGCTCCGATGTGCCGGAGCCGCCGATGCCAGATCTTCGACGGCATGACGCAACGAGAGGAAACACCGGACCTGACCGCCGCCGTGCGGCTCCGCGACGTCGTCCGGGCGTACGGCGCCGGGGCCCGGCGGGTGGCCGCGCTGGACGGGGTGACGGTCGACTTCGACCGGGGCACCTTCACCGCCGTGATGGGGCCGTCCGGATCCGGCAAGTCGACCCTGCTGCACTGCGCCGCCGGGCTCGACCGGCCGACCGGCGGCACGGTGGTGATCGACGGCACCGACCTCTCCACCCTCGGCGAGACCGCGCTGACCCTGCTGCGTCGGGCCCGGGTCGGGTTCGTCTTCCAGTCGTACAACCTGGTGCTGGCGCTGACCGCGGCGCAGAACGTGGCGTTGCCGCTGCGGCTGGCCGGCCGGCGGCCCGACCCGGCCGAGCTGGACGCGACGCTGGCCGAGGTCGGTCTGGCCGGACGGGGCCGGCACCGCCCGGACGAACTCTCCGGCGGGGAACAGCAGCGGGTGGCGATCGCCCGGGCCCTGATCAGCCGGCCGGCGGTGCTCTTCGCCGACGAGCCGACCGGCGCGCTGGACACCCGGACCTCCCGGGACATCCTGCGGCTGCTGCGCAACCTCGTCGACCAGCACCGGCAGACGGTGGTGATGGTGACGCACGACCCGGTGGCCGCGGCCTACGCCGACCGGGTCGTGCTGCTGGCCGACGGCCGGGTGGTGGACGAACTCGGCGGCGACCTGGCGGCGGAGACGATCGCGGCCCGGATGACCAGGTTGGAGCCGGCATGCTGAGCGTCGCGGCGCTGCGCGCCCGGTGGACCGGACTGCTCGGCCCGTTCGTCGCGCTCTGCCTCGGCGTGGCGCTGATGTCGATGACCGCGCTGATCCTGGTCTCCGCGCAACCCCGGGTGCCGGACCGGTACGCCGGCGCGGAGGTGCTGGTCGCCGCGCCCGCGGTCGAGGCGGCGCCGGGCACCTTTCCGGAGCGCCGCCCGTGGTCGCCGGAGCGGGCCGCCGAACTGGCCGGGCAGCTCGCCGCGATCGGCGGGGTGGCGGCGGCGGTACCGGAGCGGTCGTTCTACGCGCAGGCGGTCGTCGACGGCCGACCGGTCGGCGAACCCGCGCTCGGTGACCCGCAGGGCCACGGCTGGTCGAGTGCGGCACTGGCGCCGTACCGGCTGGTGGCGGGTGGTCCGCCGGGCCGGCCGGACGAGGTGGCGCTGGACCGGGCGCTCGGGATCGCCCCGGGTGGCCGGGTCACCCTGCTGACCGCGACCGGGCCGGCCGGGTACACCGTCGCCGGCACCGTGGACGGGCCCGGCTTCTACCTCGCCGATCCGGTCGCGGCACCGCTGGCCCGGGGCGTCCGGCTGATCGGCCTGGTGGTCGCGGACGACGCCGACGTCGCGGCGGTACGGGCGGCGGCGGAGGCGGTCGTCGGCCGGGACGGTACGGTGCTGACCGGCGCCGACCGGGCGGAGGTCGAGCCGCCCCGGGACGTCCGGACCCGGTGGATCGGCATGCAGGTGCTGACCGCGATGACGGCGCTGGCCGGATTCGTCTCGATCTTCGTGGTCGCCTCCACCTTCGCGTTCGGGGTCGCCCAGCGGCGCCGGGAGTTCGGGCTGCTGCGTACCGTCGGCGCCACCCCGGGACAGCTCCGCCGGCTGATGTACACCGAGGCGCTGGCGGTCGGTGCCGTCGGGGCGGCCGTGGGGGCGGTGCTCGGTACCGTCTGTGCGCCGGCCTTCGGTGCCCTGCTGGTCGACGCCGGTTTCCAGCCCGTCGGGTTCCGGGTGCGGATCGAGCCCTGGCCACCGGCCGCGGCGTACCTGGTGGGTCTGGTCGTCGCCCTGCTCGGGGTCTGGTCGGCGTCCCGCCGGGCCGGCCGGGTACGCCCGCTGGAGGCGCTGCGGGAGGCGGTGGTGGACCGGCGACCGATGACCCGGTCCCGGTGGATCGGCGGGATCCTCACCACCGCCTTCGGGCTGCTGTTGACCGTACGGCTGGCCGGGGCGGGCCCGGACGACATCGTGAACTACGCGTTGTACGCGGCGATGGCGCTGACCGGCGGGCTGACCCTGCTCGCCCCGGTACTGGTGCCGCCGTTGACGTACGTGCTCACCTGGCCGCTGGAGCGGCTGCCCGGTGCGACCGGGATGCTGGTCCGGCGCAACGCGTTGACCGCGGTGCGGCGTACCGCGTCGACGTCGGCGCCGATGCTGCTGACGGTCGGGTTCGCGGTGCTGATCGCCGGCTCGGTGGCCACCTCGGCCGGCGCGTACGCGAGCCGGGACGCGGCCGCGATCCGGGCCGGTTCGGTGCTCGTCCCGGCCGGTACGCCGGGACTGTCGGACGCGGCGGTGGCGACCGTCCCCGGCACCGCACTGCTGCCCAGCACCGTGTACGCCGATCCACCCGGCGGCGCGGCGACCGGCGCCGGTATTCCGATCATCGCCGCCGGGGTGGAGCCGGCCGGGTTCGCCCGGATGAACGGGCGGCTCCGCGTGCTCTCCGGTGACTTCGCGGCCTTCCGGGGGCCGGAGACTGCGGTGGTCACCGCCGGGCTCGCCGACCGGCTGGGCTGGTCGGCGGGGGCGCCCGCGCTGCTCGGCTATCCGGACGGCACCGGCGGGCAGGTCCGGGTGGCGGCGGTGGTCGCCGACGGCTCCATCCCGGCACAGTTGCTGCTGACCCGGGAGGTGGTCCGGGCGCACGATCCGTCGGCGCTCACCGAGGCGGTCTTCACCCCGGCGACGACCGGCCAGGACGGCGGCGGAGCGGATCGCTGGGCGGCGCTCGGGGCCCGGCTGGTCGGTGTCGCGGAGTACGCGGCGGAACGGGACGCCGCCGAGGACCGGCTGGTCTGGCTCGCCACGCTGATCCTGATCGGGGTCTCGGCCGGCTACACCGCGATCGCACTGGCGAACACCCTGCTGATGGCGACCGCGCACCGGGCCCGGGAGCTGCTGGTGCTGCTCCGCTCCGGCGCGACCGTCCGCCAGGTGCTGGCTACGGTCGCCACCGAGTCCGGGCTGGTGCTGGCGATCGGCACCGCGCTCGGTCTGCTGGTGTCGATGGTCGCGCTGCTGGCGATCCGCTCGGCGCTCAGCGAGCAGGTCGGGGTACCGGTCGAGCTGGTCGTACCCGGTTCGACGATCGGGCTGTTGGTGGCCGGATGCGTGGTGCTGGCGCTGGCCGCCAGCGTGTTGCCGGCCCGGCTGATCCTGCGGGGCGGGCCGGGCGGCGGCGGGTACCGGGTGGAGTGAACCTTTGCAACCTGGACGGCGCGGCGCGTGCACCCCGACTTCCACCTGCGGACACCACGGAGAGTGGAAGGGGAGGGTTGAAAGGTTTGGTGAACCCGGTCCGACCGGTTCGGCCGACCGAGGGGGGCACCGCCCGGGCCGCCGCGGTCGCCGACCGGGTGGTTCTTCGGGTCCGAGTCGGGCCGCCGGGGTTGACTGCCGGGATCACCGGGTCGACAATCCCTATGGGTTAGATGGGGAATCGGCGCAGCGGTGCGCGGTTTCACCACCGCCCCGTACCCGCCCCTGGTACGCCCGTCGTCCGAACTGTCGGCGCTGGCCCCGGCCGGAACGCCGCGACCGCCAGCCCGGACGGGCCTGCCTCGACCACTTCCCCGGGAAGGAACGTCCCGTGCGAAAACTTCTGCTTCTCGCCCTGGTGGGGCTCGGCGCGCAGCTCGTCGACGGCAGTCTCGGCATGGCCTACGGCGTGACCTCCACCACCTTGTTACTGGCGATCGGCACCAACCCGGCGGCCGCGTCCGCCACCGTGCACCTGGCGGAGATCGGCACCACCCTCGCCTCCGGTGCCGCGCACTGGCGGTTCGGCAACGTCGACTGGAAGGTGGTCGCCAAGATCGGGATACCGGGGGCGGTCGGCGCGTTCGCCGGCGCCACCTTCCTGGCCAGCCTCTCCACCGAGGTCGCCGCGCCGATCATGGCGCTGCTGCTGCTCACCCTGGGGCTCTACATCCTGGTCCGGTTCACCGCCGCCGGCATCCCCCGGGACCGCCTCGGCCAGCCGTTGCGCAAGCGGTTCCTGGCCCCGCTCGGACTGCTCGCCGGGTTCGTCGACTCCACCGGAGGCGGCGGCTGGGGGCCGGTCGGCACCCCGGCGATCCTGGCCAGTGGCCGGATGGCGCCCCGCAAGGTGATCGGCTCGATCGACACCAGCGAGTTCCTGGTCGCGGTGGCCGCGAGCCTCGGCTTCCTGGTCGGCCTGGGCAGCGAGAACGTCAACTTCGGCTGGGTCGTCGCGCTGCTGCTCGGCGGCGTCATCGCCGCGCCGATCGCCGCCTGGCTGGTCCGGCACATCCCGCCACGGATCCTCGGTTCGGCGGTGGGCGGCGTGATCATCGTGACCAATGCCCGCACCCTGCTGCGCAGCGACTGGATCGACGCGCCGGACGGCGTACGGTACTCCGTCTACGCGGTGATCTACCTGGTCTGGGCGCTCGCGCTGGCGTACTCGATCCGGCAGTACCGGGCGCACCGGGACGAGGAGACCGTCGAGGCGATCGACACCGCGGCGCCGACCGCCGAGGCCGAACCCAGCGAGAAGAGTTCCGCGCCTACTCCGGCCTGAGGCGGAGGCGGTAGCCCGACCGGGCGTACCCGACAAGCGCACGGCGGCCGCGACGATGTCGCGGCCGCCGTCGTCGTCTCTGCGTCCGGGCCCGGGCTACTGCACCGCCAGGATGTCCACGACGAACCGGAGCGGGCCGGCCGGCTCGCCACCGGTCGGGTTGTCGCCGTAGGCGAGGTTCGCCGGAATGTCGAGCTGCACCCGGCTGCCGGCCTTGACCCCCACCAGGCCCTGGTCCCAGCCGGGAATCACCGCGCCGACGCCGATCTGCAGCGGGAACGGCTGACCCCGGTTCCACGAGGCGTCGAACTCCTGACCGGTCCGGTAGGAGGCGCCGACATAGTTGACCGTGATCGTCTGGCCGGCCCGCACCGCCGGCCCGGTGCCCTCGACCAGCGGCGTCACCGTGAGCTTGGTCAGCTCACCGCGACCGGCCTCGACGGTCGGCCGCTGCGCCAGCCGGGGATCCAGGTCGGCCGGCGGCCGGGACGGCGCCCCGGGGCTCTCCGGCGCTCCCGTCGGCGCCGGAGGGGCAGTCGGCTCGGCGGCCGGCGGAGTCGTCGCGGCGGCCACCGGGGCGGCCGAGGAGCTGGGCGCGTCGTCCATCACCTGCGGCAGCACGACGATGGCGGCGACGCCCAGCCCGGCCAGGACGATTCCGACGGTCCCGCCGGCCACCCGCTGCACACGGGCCCGGCTCGCGGCGGCCTGGGCCGCGGCCGCTTCCGCGGCGGCCCGGCGCTCCTGCTTGGTCGGACGCCGCTGGCTCGTCGGCCCCGGCTGCTCGGGACTCTGGACCGGATCGCTCATCTGATCTTGCACTCCTCGGGGGAAAGTGGAGTCGGGCGGGACGCCGTCGGCCCGTCGAACGGCTCCGCACACCGTACCCGCGCCGATGCCGCCGACGTCGGCTCGGTCTGGCCGGACTGGTCGGTGCCGGCGGAAGTTGGGGACGGAACGTCCGGAATGCCCGCGCTGTCCGCCGCAGGCTTGGCAACCGGCGAGTCCGCACCGACGGTCGGGGAATCGGCCAGGTTCCGGACCAGCCGCAGCGTCTCCGCCACCCCACCGGTCACGTCCGGGATCGGGTAGTGGACCGCCCGGACGGTACGACCGGCATCGACGACCAGGGTCAGCCGCTTCAGCCGTACGGTGCCGCCGGCCCGGAAGGTCGGCCGTCCCGGCCCGGGTGGCTGACCGGGTCACGACCAGCCGGGCCGAACGCCGACACGTGGTGGTCAGCCCGGGCCGACGCCGCCGTTCGGGTGATCAGCCCGGGACGAGGGGCCCACTGATCAGCCCGGGACGACGGGCCCGGTGATCAGCCCGGGACGACTCGGGGTGGGCCCGGCTCCGACGCCGGACCGGCCGGCTTCGGGCCGCCACGGTCCGGGCCGGCCGGTGGGTCGGCACCGGGTGGGTCGGCGGGCGGCCGTGTGGAGCCGAGGATCGGACTCAGTGCCCAGCGCCGGGCCAGCACCATCGCCCCGGCCAGGGCGCCGCCCACGATGGCCGCCTCGGCCAGCAGGACCGGCGCGGACAGGCTGTAGCGGGTCAGCGAGGCGAACCCCATCGTCACCGGAATGGCCAGCAGGCCGGCCGGCGGCACCAGCAGCGCCATCCGGGCCACCGTGCGATCGATCTCCGCGCTGTCCCGCATGCCCCAGCGCACCGCGAACAGTACGCCGGCGACGAAGACCAGCGCGCTGAGCACGTACCGCAACAGGAAGTTCGGCAGCGGGTCCATCCCGACCAGCAGGTGTAGCGGCACCAGCCACCACTGCCAGACCAGTACGAAGGTGAGCACCAGCCCGGGTACGCCGCCGGCCAGCCCGGTCAGCAGCAGCCGGCGGAACTCGTACGGTGCCCGGCGTACCCCGGCCGACACCGCGAGGTCCCGGGCGAACCGGCGTACGTCGGCGCCGAGCAACTGCTCCGGGGTCATCCCGTCGGCCGCCGCACCGGCGAGTTCCAGCCGCAGGTCACGGGCCAGGGCGATCCGGTCGGCGGCGACGATGCCCATGGCCCGCCACTCCCGGTCGGCCAGGGCGAGGGCGCGCCCGCTCGGGCTGTCGGCGTCGTCCGTGCTGTTCATGGTCACCTCTCCGTGCTCTCCGCCGAGGGCGCCACGTCGGTGAGCGTGGCGTTGATGGTCTCCACGAATCCGTGCCACCGTCCGGCCCAGGCCGCCAGCGTCCGCCGGCCGGCCTCGGTGAGCGCGTACACCCGGCGGGGCGGTCCGCTCGGGCTCTCCTGCACCTCGTCGGCGACGAGTCCGAGCCGGCGCATCCGGGTGAGCAGGGGATAGACGGTGCCGTATCCGACGGTGTCGAGCCCGGCGTCGTTGAGCCGCCGGACCAGCTCGTAGCCGTGCGCCGGACTGGCGCGCAGCAGCGCGAGCATGCACATGTCGAGCACCCCGCGCAGCAGTTGGGCCTGCCGGTCGGCGCCGTCGTCGCCGCGCCCAGTGACTGTCATGCACCACATGATAGTGGGCGGTATTAGGTACCGTCTAGTAGTCCGGCACACCACGAGACGCCGAGGCGCTGGGCGCGGGAAAGCGGCAGGGTGCGCGGGGACGCGACGCCGGGGTCGAGCACGTTATGGCCTTCAGCAACCAGCGGCGCCAGGGATCGCACCGGGGCCGTGCACGGCAGATCGGTCCGGCCACCGGCGCAGGGCGGTGGCCGGACCGATCGCAAAACGGCACAGCGGGCCGACGGAGCGGCCCGACTCGACAGGGGGCGGCCGGTCAGCCCACCGGAGAGGAGGTCTCCGGCTGCGACCGTCCGCCGAGCTGCTGGTGGTCCCGGATGATCTCGGCGTAGCGGAGCCCGCTCGCCTTCATCGTCCGCCGCTGGGTGGCGTAGTCGACGTGCACCAGGCCGAACCGCTTGTCGTAGCCGTACGCCCACTCGAAGTTGTCCAGCAGCGACCAGTAGAAGTAACCCTCCACCGGTACCCCCCGGGCGGCGGCCGCCGCGCAGGCCAGCACGTGCTCCTCCAGGTACGCCGTCCGCTCCTTGTCCTCGATCCCGCCCTCGGCGGTGAAAGCGTCCGGCCAGGCCGAGCCGCTCTCGGTGACCAGGATCCGGGCCGGGGCGTACCGCTCGGTCACCGAAACCAACAGCTCCTCCAGCCCGGCCGGGTACGTCTCCCAGCCCATCGCGGTCTGCACCGAGCCGGGCACCGGGATCTGCCGGGCGTGCGGCACGGGGCCGTCGGGGTCGTCGACGATGACCTGCCGGAAGTAGTAGTTCAGCCCGAGGAACTCGGTCGGGGTGGCGATGCGCTCCAGGTCGCCGGGGCGGACCGGCGGTTCGACGCCGTAGACCTCCAGCATGTCGGTCGGGTAGCCACGCCCGTAGAGCGGGTCCAGCCACCAGCGGTTGACGTGCCCGTCGGCCCGGGCCGCCGCCGCCACGTCCTCCGGCCGGTCGCTGCCCGGCTCGCACGGGCTCGGGTTGAGCACGATGCCGACCGAGGCCGGCCGGCTCGCCGCAGCCCGGATAGCCGCCATGCCGAGGCCGTGCGCCAGCAGCGTGTGGTGCGAGGCGGCGACCGCCCGGGTCAGGTCCCGCTCGCCGGGAGCCATCCGGCCCTCCAGGTGGCCGATCCAGGAGACGCAGAGCGGCTCGTTCACGGTCACCCAGTCGGTGACCCGGTCGCCGAGCGCCCCGGCGACCACCGAGGCGTAGTCGGCGAACGCCTCGGCGGTGGCCCGCTCCGGCCAGCCGCCCCGGTCCTGCAACGCCTGCGGCAGGTCCCAGTGGTAGAGCGTGACCAGCGGCCGGATCTCGGCCGCCAGCAACGCGTCGACCAGCCGGTCGTAGAAGGCCAGCCCGGCCGGGTTGACCCGGCCGGTCCCGTCCGGCATGACCCGGGGCCAGGCCACCGAGAACCGGTACGCGTCGACGCCGAGCCGGCGCATCAGGGCCACATCCTCCGGCCACCGGTGGTAGTGGTCGCACGCCTCGTCGCCGGTGTCGCCGTTGTCGACGTTCCCGGGTACCCGGCTCCAGGTGTCCCAGATGGACGGGCTGCGGCCGTCCACCCCGGCAGCCCCCTCGATCTGGTACGCCGCGGTGGCGACGCCCCAGGTGAAGTTCGGTGGCAACTTGGACAGATCCGGCATCGGTCGACTCTCCTTAGGATGGTTCAGAGCCTGCTGACCGCGCTGGTCATGGTCCGGGTCGGACGGTGGCTCGACGGGCAGGACAAGATGGGCGGCTACTGAACCTTTTCACCCTCCCCCAGCGGTCCGTCGCGGCCGCGAGGGAAACGTCGAGGCGCGGGGGCCGCGCGGTTCAGGTTGGAAAGGGTTCACTTGACCGCTCCGGCGGTCAGTCCGGCGACGAAGTAGCGCTGCAGGGCGAGGAAGCCGACCACCACCGGGATGCTCACCACCACCGAGGCGGCCATCGCCTGGTTCCAGTAGACGTTGTACTGGGTCGCGTACCCCTGGAGGCCGACCGCGAGGGTACGGCTGTGTTCGTCGGTCATCACCGAGGCGAAGAGCACCTCCCCCCAGGCGGTCATGAAGGCGTACACGGTGACCGCGACGATGCCCGGCACCGCCGTCGGCAGGATCACCTGGAACAGCGTGCGCAGCGGTCCGGCCCCGTCGACCTGGGCCGCCTCGTCGAGCCCGCGCGGGATCGAGTCGAAGTAGCCGACCAGCATCCAGATGGAGAACGGCAGCGAGAAGGTGAGATAGGTGATGGTCAGCCCGAGCCGGCTGGCGTACAGCTCGACCCCGGTCAGGTTGCCCAGGTTGACGTAGATGAGGAAGAGCGGCAGCAGGAAGAGGATGCCGGGGAACATCTGCGTCGAGAGCACGGTGACCGAGAAGAGCTGCCGGCCGCGGAACCGGTAGCGGCTGATCGCGAAGGCGGCGAAGATGGCGATCGCCACCGAGACCACCGCGGCCGAGCTGGCCACCAGCAGGCTGTTCACCAGGTACCTGCCGAGCGGCACCGTCTGCCACATGTCCACGAACGGCTGGAACGTGACCCGGCTGGGCAGCCAGGTGAAGGCGCCCTGCACGTCGCGCAGCGGCTTGAGCCCGGAGCTGAGCATCACGTACAGCGGGGCGACGACGAAGAGGGTCAGCAGGCTGAGCACGATGCGGCGGGCCCAGCGTTCGCCGGTTGACTCACGCATGCTCTCTCCTGCGGTTGGTGACGAGCAGGTAGACGGCGGTGACGACGAGCAGGAAGAGCAGCAGCGCCACCGACATCGCCGAGCCGAGGCCGAAGTTCCAGGTGACGAAGGAACTCTGGTAGATGTGGATCGAGATCAGGTCGGCCTGCCTCGGCGCGGAGCCGCCGAAGAGCACGTACGGGGTGTTGAAGTCGTTGAAGGTCCAGAGGAAGAGGACCAGCAGCAGTACCTGGTTGACCGGCCGGAGCATCGGCAGGGTGACGTCGCGCAGCCGCCGCCAGAAGTTCGCCCCGTCGATCGCCGACGCCTCGTACAGCTCCGGCGGCACGTTCTGCAGCCCGGCCATCAGGCAGAGGAAGGCGAACGGCCAGGACTTCCAGACCGAGACGATCAGCAGGGCGACGAAGCTGTTCTCCCCGATCAGCCAGAACGGCGGGTTGGCTCCGTCGATCAGCCCGAGCTGGTCGAGGGCGTGGTTCACCAGGCCGGTGTCCCGCTGGAACATGAAGGTCCAGGTGATCACGGCGGTGTAGACCGGCAGCGCGTACGGGGTGAGGAAGAGGGTGCGCAGCAGTGCCCGCCCCTTGAACGGCCGTTGCAGGAAGACCGCGGCGGCCAGGCCGAGCATCCAGGAGAACCCGACCGACAGCGTCGTGTAGAGCGCGGTCACCCAGAACGAGTGCAGCAGGTCCTTGCCGGTGGCCGAGCCGAAGTCGAAGGTGACCCGGTAGTTCTCCAAGCCGGCGAAGGGCGCGGTGGACCAGTCCCGGATGTGGAACTGGGTGAGTTCGAGCAGGCTCATCCAGACCCCGACGAGCATCGGGACCACGTGGATGCCGAGTTCGAGCAGGGCGGCCGGGACGAGCAGCAGGTACGGCAGGTACGACCGCCGTACGGCACGGCGCCCGCGCCGGCTCGGCGGGCCGTCCTCGGCTGGTCGCCCGGCGGGCCGTACGGGGCCGGGCGCGGTGGTGGTGGCCATCGGATCCTCTCAGGGTGGACCGTGGAGGGGGCGGCGGTCCCCCTCCACGGTCAACCGTCGGCGTCGCGGCTCAGCTGCCCATCTTCTGTTGCGCTACGCCGAGCTTCTCCTTCACGAGCGCCTCGGTGACGGGCTTGCCGCCCGCGGCGTCGGCGAAGAGCTCCTTCATGGCGGTACCGACCAGGGTCTCGAACTGGCTCTCCTCGGGCACCTGCGGCAGCGGTGCGGCGGTGGAGCCGAGCACCTCGCCCAGGACCTTCTGCTCCGGCGCCTGGAACGCCGGGTCGGTGTTCGCCGTCTTGACCGACGGCAGCGAGCCGTAGGTCTTGTTGAGGATCACCTGCTCCGCGTCGCTGGTCATGAACTTCACGAACTCCAGCGCGCCGTCGAGGTTCTCGGTGTGCTTGAAGACCGCGATGTTGATGCCGGCCACCATGCTGTTGACCTTCTTACCACCGGGCGGCGGAGTGGCCGGGAACGGCACCGGGGCGATCCCCCACTCGTCCGGGCTCATCCCCTGGGCCTTGAAGTTCGACCCGGCGGCCTGCCAGAGCAGCATCGCCGCCTTGCGGTTGGCGAAGTCGGCCACGGACTGGTTCTGGGCGTACTCGGCGTTGCTGGGGTTGACGATCTTGTCAACCGCCATCAGGTCGACGTACCGCTTGACGGCCGCGACGTTCTGCGGGGTGTCGAAGGTCGGCTTGCCGGCGGAGTCGAACCACTCGCCGCCCCACTGCTGCCCGAAGGTGAAGGCGTGGTGGGAGTTCTCCGACGGGTTCGCGCCCTCCACGGCCAGGCCCCACTGGCCGGACTTGGTCAGCTTCTTGCCGGTCTCGACCAGTTCCTCCCAGGTGGTGGGCGGGGCGGTGATGCCGGCGTCGGTGAACATCTTCTTGTTGTAGTAGAGCGCGTACGCCAGGCTGTACAGCGGCACGGCGGCCGGCGGCTTGCCGGGGGCACCGGCGGCGGCCAGCGCGGCCGGTACGAACCGGTCCTTGCCGCCCACCTTGGCCAGGGTCGCGTCGTCGAACGCAACCAGCGCGTTGGTCGCCTGCAACGAGGCCGACCAGGTGTTGCCGATGTTCACCACGTCCGGGCCCTTGCCCGAGGTGGCGGCGGCGAGCAGTCGGTTGAGCAGGTCCGACCAGGGCACGACCTCGACGTTGACCTTGATGCCGGTCTGCTGCTCGAACTTGTCCAGCTCGGGCTGGAGGGTCTGCTTGTCGAACTCGATGCTGGCGCCCTGGTTGCTGGCCCAGTAGGTGAGCGTCTTGGCGGCGCCCTCCGACGAGCCCCCGGAGTCGCCGCAGGCGGCGAGGGAGGCGGTCGTCAACAGGGCCGCGACAACCATAGCGAGGTGTCGTCTGGACACGACTTGCCCTTCTGCGTCGGCCGGCGACCTCGCCGGCCCGTCGGCGGTGGCGCCGGAGCGGGGCCGTGGGCGGCCGGGGTGGTGGAGCGGTACGGGCACGATCACCGTCGGCGGGGGATGGAGCGAGCCACCGAAGGGGGTTCCATCAAGGCTTAATTTACGCGGTTATTAAAGTGTCTGGTGGCTCGCCCGTCAAGGACGAGCCGTACAGTGACTCCCGGCGAACCCGGGTTTATCGAGGTGGTGGGTGGACCTGGAACGGACGACGAACCGGATCGTGCGACAGCGCAACCGGTCCGCCCTGCTGTCGAAGTTGTTCCTCGAGGGCCCGCTGACCCGGCAGGACCTCGCCCGCTTCACCGGGTTGAGTCAGCCCGCCGTCAGCAACGTGGTCGGCGACCTGATCGGGGCCGGTCTGGTGGTCGAGGCCGGCGCCGTGGAGTCCGACGGCGGCCGCCCCAGCATGATGCTCCGGGTGGCCCCCCGGTACGCCCTGGTCGCCGGGGTCGACGTCGGGGAGACCCGGATCCGGGTCGAACTGTTCGACCTGGCCATGACGATGCTGGCCAGCGCCGACTACCCGCTCGACGCGGCCGGACCGGAGCCGGCCACCGTGGTCCGGCACATCCTGGCCGGGCTGGAGGCCGTCACCGCGCAGGCCGGGGCGTCCCGTTCGGAGATCCTCGGCGTCGGCATCGGCGTCTCCGGCGTGGTGGTGCAGGGCGGCGAGGCGATCGTGCACGCCCAGACCCTCGGCTGGCACGGCGTACCGCTGGAGCGGCTGATCCGGGCCGAGGTGGACCTGCCCGTGCACATCGACAACGGGGCGAAGACTCTGGGCCAGGCCGAGATGTGGTTCGGGGCCGGCCGGGGCAGCCGGCACTCCGTCTTCGCGCTGGTCGGGTCCGGGGTGGGGGCGGCCGTGGTGACCAACGGGGTGATGTACCGGGGCGTCTCCAGCAGCGCCGGCGAGTGGGGGCACACCACCCTGGTGTACGACGGCCGCGCCTGCCGGTGCGGTGCCCGGGGCTGCCTGGAGGCGTACGTCGGCGCCGAGGGGATCATCGACCGCTACCGGGAGGCCCGACGTGGGCACCCCGTACCCGGCGCCGACGAGGAGTCCCAGCTCAATGCGCTGATCGAGGCGGCGGACCGATCCGCGACCGCCCGCCGGGTGCTGGCCGAGACGGCCGGCTACCTCGGGGCCGGGGTGGCCAACCTGATCAACCTGTTCAACCCGGAACGGGTGGTGCTGGGCGGCTGGGCCGGGGTGGCGCTCGGCGCCCACCTGCTGCCGGCGATCCGCGAGGCGGCGGCCGGGCAGGCGCTGCACCAGCCGTACGAGCAGGCCACGATCGAGCTGGGGCAGCTCGGGGTCGACGCGGTGGCGCTCGGTGCGGCCACCCTGCCGGTCGCCCGGCTGCTGGCCGCCGGGGGCATCCGCAACTGACGCCACCCGCCCGGACAGGGCCGCCCGTCCCCGTCGATCCGGCGGCTTCCGCATGTTCCGGCATTCGGGATAAATTACGTCGTAATAAATTGATGTCTTGACGGCGACGGAACGCGGGCGCAACACTCGTGATCCTGCGAGAGCGCTCTCTACCGTCCACAGCCGACCGGTCGACGCCGCCCGCCGTCGGTCGTTTTCGCAGGTCGGCGCCGACCTTTCGGGCTACCCCACCGCACCCCCGCGCAGCAGGCCCACCGCAGCACACCCGCGGTCGGCACCACACACCGCCACTGGCCCGTCCGCTCGGCGACCCGCAGGAGCGTTCGGCGCCAGACACCTCCGCACGGACAGGCAGGGTCATGATTTTTCATCGTTTTCCTCCCCGTGGGCACCCCGGTGGCCGCGCCCGATCGCGCCGGCTCGCCGGCGTACTCGCGGCGACGCTGCTACTCGCCCTGACCCCGTTCGCCGGGCCGACCCCGGCGGCGAGCGCCGCACCGGCACTGATCTCGCAGGGCAGGCCGGCCACGGCCTCGTCCACCGAGGGCGGCGCCCTCACCGCGTCGGCCGCGGTGGACGGCAACACCGGTACCCGCTGGTCCAGCGCGTTCAGCGATCCACAGTGGATTCAGGTCGACCTGGGCGCGAGCGCCACCATCAGCCAGGTCCTGCTGCGCTGGGAGGCGGCCTACGGCCGGGCGTTCCAGATCCAGGTCTCCGACAACGCCAGTAGCTGGAACAACGTCTACACGACCACCACCGGCACCGGCGGTACCCAGACGCTGAACGTCTCCGGCACCGGCCGGTACGTCCGGATGTACGGCACCGCCCGGGCCACCGGATACGGGTACTCGCTCTGGGAATTCGAGGTCATCGGCGAGTTCGGCGGCGGTGGCCCCGGTCCCGGCGATCCGGTCGAGCCGACCGACCCACGCAACCCGAACTTCGGCCCGAACACCTTCGTCTTCGACCCGTCGACACCGACCTCCACCATCCAGGGCCGGCTGAACTCGCTCTTCACCGAGCAGGAGACCGCGCAGTTCGCCCCCCGGCGGTACGCGGTGCTGTTCAAGCCCGGCAGCTACACCGCCGACGTCAACCTCGGCTTCTTCACCCAGGTCGCCGGGCTCGGGATGTCGCCGGACGACGTCAACCTGAACGGGCACGTCCGGGTGGAGGCGTTCTGGATGGGCGGCAACGCCACCCAGAACTTCTGGCGGGCCGCCGAGAACCTCTCGGTGACCCTGCCGGCCGGCACCATCGTGGAACGCTGGGCGGTCTCCCAGGCGGCGCCGTACCGGCGGATGCATCTGCGCGGTGCCGGCAACCAGATCCAGTTGTGGAACGGCGGTGACGGCTGGTCCAGCGGCGGCCTGATGGCCGACACCAAGATCGACGGCATGGTCGTCTCCGGCTCGCAGCAGCAGTGGTACTCCCGCAACAGCGAGTTCGGTAGCTGGAACGGCTCGGTCTGGAACATGGTCTTCACCGGGGTGACCGGGGCACCGGCACCGCACTTCCCGAACCCGTCGCACACGGTGGTCGCGCAGACCCCGGTGGTCCGGGAGAAGCCGTTCCTCTACATCGACGGCACCGGCGAGTACCGGGTCTTCGTGCCGGCGCTGCGCAGCAACAGCCAGGGCACGAGCTGGTACAACAAGACCCCGGCCGGCTCGTCCATCTCGCTGAGCCAGTTCTTCGTCGTCCGGCCCGGCACCAGCGCGGCGACCATCAACGCCGCACTCGCCCAGGGCAAGAACCTGCTCTTCACCCCGGGCCTCTACCGGACCACCGAGACGATCCGGGTGACCCGGCCGGACACCGTGGTGCTCGGTCTCGGCCTGGCCACCATCGAGCCGCAGAACGGCATCACCGCGATGACCGTGGCCGACGTGGACGGCGTCAAGGTCGCCGGCCTGATGTTCGAGGCCGGTGCCACCAACTCGTCGGTGCTGATGGAGGTCGGCCCGGCCGGCTCCTCGGCCAGCCACGCCGGCAACCCGACCTCGCTGCACGACGTCTTCTTCCGGATCGGCGGCGCGGTACCCGGCAAGGCCACCACCAGCCTGCGGATCAACTCGCACAACGTGATCGGCGACCACATGTGGCTGTGGCGGGCGGACCACGGTGACCCTGGCACCTACGGCTGGAACATCAACACCGCCGACACCGGGTTGGTGGTGAACGGCAACAACGTCACCATGTACGGCCTCTTCGTCGAGCACTACCAGAAGACCGAGGTGGTCTGGAACGGCAACGGCGGGCGGACGTACTTCTTCCAGAACGAGAAGCCGTACGACCCGCCGAACCAGGCGGCCTTCATGAACGGGTCGACCCGGGGCTACCCGGCGTACAAGGTGGCCGACACGGTGACCAGTCACGAGGCGTGGGGCCTGGGCAGCTACTGCTACTTCAACGTCAACCCGGCGGTGGTCAACGAACGCTCCTTCGAGGTGCCGGTCACCTCGGGGGTTCGGTTCCACAACATGGTGACGGTCTCGCTCGGCGGGGTCGGCACGATCAACCGGATCATCAACAACTCCGGCGGCACCGCCAACACCGCCAACCAGGTGCAGTACCTGAACAACTTCCCGTAGGCCGGCGCTCTTCCCACACCGACGGCTGGCTCCGGCAGACGCCGCGCCGGAGCCAGCCGTCCGCCGGTACCGCCGGGCCCGCGTCGTGGCCGTCCGCCATGCGCGGGCCCGGCCGTGCCGAGACGGTCCGGTGCGGGCCCGGCCGTGCCGAGACGGTCCGGTGCGGGCCCGGCCGTGCGGAGACGGTCAGGTGCGGAGACGGTCACGTGCCGAGACGGTCACGTGCCGAGACGATCAGTCGAGCGGCCCGCCCTGGTGGATCCAGCGCATCAGGTCCGGGTCGACGCCGAGGCCCTGGACCTTGTCGCGGTAGCGCCGCTCGCCGTCGGCGTCCAGCAGCTCCCGCCACTGACCGGTCTCGCCGCGATGGAAGAACCGGGTCGGGTCGTACCAGATGGCCAGGTCCGGGGTCAGCTCCCGGGACCGGCCGCGCATCTGGTCGAACCGGGCCGCCTGGACCAGATCGGGCCAGCGCTGTGCGGGTACCTCGATGCCGAACCGGGCGGCGAGCCGCCGCATCGTGCCGTCGAGATCCGCCTTCATCTCGTCGTAGTGCAGCAGCGTGACGTTCGGCAGGTGCCGGGCCCGCCAGAAGGTGTCCAGGTGGTGCACCATCGCGGCTAGGCCAACGAGTACGTCGTAGTTGTCGATCCAGGCCCAGAACCGGTCCTGGGCCGAGTCGAGCCGCTCGGGCAGTCCGGCGGGACGCTCCGGCTCGCCGTCCGGGCCCGGGCCGGCCAACCCCTCCGTGCCGACCGCCGCCACCCGCCGCCCCATCAGCACCGCGAAGTCGGTGTTCTCGATGTGGTTGTCCCAGGAGATCGCCGCGTCCCGGGGATCCCGCCCGACACAGACGTACTCGACCTGGTCCAGATAGGGCAGTCCGTCCAGCGGGATGTGGGTCTTGAGGAACCGGCGGTGCGACTGCGCCGCCAGTACGGCCAGGTTCTCCTCGTGCCGGCGGGTCAGCAGGTCGGGCCAGAGCGACATCGCGTCCAGCGGCTGCGGGAAGTCCGTCGACTGGAAGACCAGCAGCGCGCAGATCATCTGCATCCACGTCGTACCGCATTTCGGCGGGGTGGAGATGACGATGTCCCCGTCCCGGAACGGGAAGTCGTGCCAGCGGGCGCTGTCCATCAGGACGTTCTGGTACAGAGCTGTCGGCTGCGGCACGGCCTTCTCCCCCACGCTCGGTGCCCGGGCCGGGCCGGTGCCCGGTTCCAGGCACGACGAACCCGACCAGTGATTGACAGTAACGAATGTAGGGCACCGTGTGACGGGACGGCTACGGTCGCCGCCCCGGGGACGACTTCCGGTCCGTCCGCCGTGGCACGTGCCGGCGGTAGTCGCTGACCGTCGGGTCGCCGCCGATCCAGAACCGCCACGGGACGTCGTGCGCGCCGGTGACGCCGACCCGCGGGCCGGCCTCGATCGACTCGGGCGGCACCGGCACGGCTGGCGGGCGGAGCCGTACCGGGCCGTCGCCGAGCAGGTAGCGGCCGTAGACGGACCGGTCCAGGCCGAGAGCCGCGCAGAGCCGGGCGGGTCCGCGGGCCAGGTCCACGTCCCGGCGTACGGCGGTGCGCCGGCCCCGGGCGATCTCCAGCCCGTCGACCACCTCACCGGCCCGGAGCAGTACCGCCGACGCCTCCCCGTCCGGCCCGGTGACCACGTTCACGCACCAGTGCATGCCGTAGGTGAAGTACGCGTAGGCGTGCCCGGCCGGCCCGAACATCACCGCGTTGCGCGGGGTGGGCCCCCGGTGCGCGTGCGACGCCGGGTCGCCGCCGCTGCCGGCGTACGCCTCCACCTCGGTGAGCCGGACCGTGACGCCGCCCGCCGAGAGGGTGGCGCCGAGCAGCCCGCGTGCCGCCGGCACCACCGGACCGGCCAGCAGGGCGGCGAAGTCGTCGGCCGTCGTCATCCGGCAAGGACACCACGACCGGCCGGCCCGATCCCGGGCGGGGTGGGCGGCAGGGTGGTCCGCCGGACTGCGACCGGCGCCCCGTCCCCGGTGCCCGGTGCCCCGTGGAGCGGTCGTCCCGCGCCGGGGAGCCGCGCAGCGTACCGGCGACTCGGTGCACGACCCGGCCCCGTACCCACCCGGCCTGGCGGCGGTGCGGCCGGGTCAGTGCCCGGCGGAGCGGTCTCCGGCAGCGGGGTTGTGCAGGTTCTCCGCGATCCGCCGCAGCAGGCCGACCAGCTGGGCCCGCTCGGGGTCCGTCAGGCCGGCCAGGGCCCGCCCGGCGGCCCGGTCCAGCAGGTCGGGCAACTCGTCGCGGAGCGCCCGGCCCCGGTCGGTCAGCCCGATCCGGACGACCCGGCGGTCGTGCTCGTCCGGAATCCGGGTGAGCAACCCGGCCGCCTCCATCCGCTGTGTCGTCCGGGTGACGGTCGGCACCTCGACGCCGATCCGCCGGGCGAGTTCACCGGGGGTCTGCCGGTCTTCTCGCCACAACTCCTCCAGCAGGAAGTTCTGCCCCGGGTGCAGCCCGAGCCGGCGCATCCCCTCGGTGGACACGCTTTTGATGCCTCGACTGACCAGGGCGAAGACGTTCCGGAACTCCCGCTCGTGCGGCGCCATGCGCAGACCCTATCGGCGCGCGCCACCCGTTGACTTCGTTAGCCGGCTAGGTAAATACTTAGCCGGCTAACTAAATGGTCAGCCGGCTGACGGAAGGCGTACGGGATGGAACTGGGACTTGCCGGCAAGCGCGTACTGGTCAGTGGAGCGTCGAGCAACATCGGCCGGGCCACGGCGGTGGCCTTCGGCGGCGAGGGCGCCCGCGTGGCGGTCGGGTACCACCGGAACGAGGCCGGCGCCCGGCACACCGCCACGCTGGTGGAGCAGGCCGGCGGCAAGGCCGTGCCGGTGCGGCTGGATCTCGGCGACGAGAGCGCCGTACGCCGGGGCGCCGAGCAGGCCCACGCCGCGCTGGGCGGCGTGGACGTACTGGTCAACAACGCGGTCGCGTTTCCCGACCACCCCGCACCGGACGAACTCTTCGAGACCGCACCGGCGGCACGGATGCGCGCCTCGCTGGCGGCCAACCTGCTCGGGCACTTCCTGCTCTCCCAGGCGGTGGTGGGGACGATGCGGGCGAACGGGTGGGGCCGGATCGTGCACATCTCGTCCGGGCTGGTCGAGGACGGCCGGGTCGGCAGCTCGGCGTACGTGACGCCGAAGGCCGGACTGCACGGGCTGACCCGGACCATGTCCCGGGAGCTGGCGTCGGCCGGCATCCTGACCAACCTGGTGATGGCCGGGCTGGTGGTCGGCGAGCGGAAGCTTCCCGAGCCGCTGCTCCGGCAGGCCGCCGCGGCTGCCGCCACCGGACGGACCACCGAGGCCGGCGAGGTCGCCAACCTCGTCGTCTTCCTCTGCTCGGCGGCGAACGGGCACGTCACCGGGGAGCTCATCCGGGCCGACGGGCACTTTCTGACCCCGGCCTGACCAGCGGGGCCCGTCCGGAATCCCGCGGTCCGGAAGGCTCCGGGGTCGCTTCCGGCCCCGGACGGCCACGGCGACTCGGCCGGGCGGCGCGGCGCCAGGCCATATGGCGCGCCAGGCCATGGGGCGCGCCGGCCGGCTATCCGGCGCGCTCGGGCAGGGCGGTGCGGAGGAACTGGCGGGCGCAGGTGACGAACCGTTCGGCGTCGTCGGCGTAGACCCGCAACTCGTGCACGGGCTCCTCGGTACCCTTCGGCACCGGCAGCACGATCGGCTCGCGCAGCAGGATGTCGACGGCGGTCTGGCTGGAGACCCCGATGTTGAGCACGATCCGGGTCTCGGTCCGCTCCAGCTGCACGGTACGGCCGGACGGGAGCGAGCGGTGCCGCCTGCGTACCGTCTCGATCGCGTCCCAGGGCAGGGTGAGGTCGATCGAGATGCCGTTGCGGACCCGGATCCCCGCCTCGCCGACCAGGTGGGGATGCACCCGCAGGCTGGCCAGCAACCCGATCATCCAGAACACCCCGTAGACGCCGAGCGCGGCGGCGACGATCCGGGCGATTTTCCAGGGCAGGATCAGGTCGAGCACGGGGATCTCGATCGTGGAGACCACGATGAAGACGATCAGCAGCGGCGTCACCACGCCCGCGTACCCGAAGGCCACCGTGCCGTCCGGGCCGGTCGGCCGGCGCAGGATCCAGCGGAACAGGCTGCGCCACATGCCCAGCTCGTAGACGGTGGCCCTGCGCAGCAGCGACCAGGCTGTCGTCAGTGCCTTCGGGAACGTGGTCCGGGTCATCGGTCGCCTCCGGGTTGCTGCTGCGCCAGGCCGATCCCGCGCAGCCGGGTGAGGATCTCGCCCAGCCCGGCGGTGAGGCACTCGAACCGCTCCGCCGGCATCTCCGCGAACAGCAGGTGGGCGAACTCCTGCTGGCCGCGCTCCATGGCCTCGACCGTCTGCCGGCCCCGCTCGGTGAAGGTGACCAGGGTCGCCCGCCGGTCGGTCGGGTGCGGCTGACGGCTGACGAATCCGGTCGCCTCCAGCCCGTCGACCAGCCCGGTGACGGTGCGGGCACTCACCTTGAGCGCGGCGGCGAGGTCCCGCTGGGTCATCGGACCGTGCCGGCGCAGCTCCCAGAGCAGGTGCGTACGCGAGACGGTCAGCCCGTCCTGGGCCAGGCTCCGGGTCATGTCGTCATTGATCAACACGACGAGTTCGAGTATCTGGTCCAGCGCCGCGTAATGTTTGTCGCCAATCATGTGCCCGCCACACCGTGAGTCATGCTCACTATTCTGCCACGACGCCGGTACGAGCGTCACCTCCGGGTCGGCCGCCGCACCGATGATTCATGACGCTCAATTGCTCACTCGCTCGCGATCTCGGCCCCCGGCCTTGCAGGTTGCGATAGGCGACGCAAAGGTAACTTTCAGTCGCCGAAATGGAGGACCCATCATGTATGTCACCGCGGCAGGGCTCGCCGGGATGGCGTTGGGTTTCATCGCCGGCCTGTGTACCTACCGAACGTCCCGCCGCTGGTGTGCGGCGTGCGGCGGCAGTCTGAGCTGCCCGGCCTGCGCCAGTACGGGCGTGGGCGTACGCCGCAACACCCCCGCCCGGCGGTTCCGATGAGCGCCACCCCGTCCGCGTCACCGAACGTGCCGCCCGGCACCGTGCTCGAACTGGCCAAGGAGGACTGGCGGTACGGCAGCCACCCGCTCCGCCTCATGGTCGAGTTCGTCCGCCTCGACCTGTCGACGTACTACGACAACCAGTGGGTCTGGATCAGCGGCCAGCGGCTCGCCCAGGACGGCAGCCCGCTCGGCCATCTCGACGCCCTGGTCCGGGTCTCCGCCCTGCCCTGCCCGTACGGCGACAACGGGCGTGCGGCCAACTCGGGAACACCCGCCTCCGGCCGGCGTGCCGCCGGGGCGAACGGCTCGGCACGCCGGACCGCGCCACGGCAACGTAGCAGGCAGGATCCTGGTCAGCGGTCGGCCGGCGGCGCCCACGGACCGGACGGCCGGGACGGACCCTCGGTCAACCGTCCGTAGCCGCCGCGACCGCGTCATGGTGCGCCAGTACGCCCCGGGCGGCGGCGAGGGCGGTCTCCGCCTCCGGCGTGCTCGCGCCGGCCAACCCGACCACGACACGGAGGTGTCGGTCCACCGCGTCCGCCAGCCGGCGCCACCGGACCGGACGCCCGGTCGCCGGATCGAGTACCGAGCCGGAGTCGCGGGATCGCAGCGTCTCGGCGAGCGCGGCGTCCAGCCCGCGTACCGCCCGGTCGAGGGGCGCGGCGGACCTTTCCGGGGCGGTGTAGCCGGGCGCCTGGTCCAGCACCATCCGGAAGACCGTGACCAGGTCGTCGGCGTGCCCGCAGACCCAGCGCCGGGTCCGGTGGATCCGGCCCAGCTCGGGCCAGCGCTTCCGGGCCGCCTGCCGGGTGCTGCCGGTCGACTCCCCCAGGTCGGCCAGGCTGGCCCCCAGCCAGACGGCGTCCGCCGCGTCCTCGGCGGCACATCCGGCGGCCACCTCGGCGAGCAGCGCCTGCGCGGCCTGGCCGGCCCGGACCCGGCGCAGGTACGCCGCCCGGCGCAGCCGCTCGTCGGCGACGTCGCCGGGCTTCGACCCACCCTCGGGGGCAGCGAACGACGGGTGTCCGGCCAGCATCCCGGTGAGCCGCCGGCTGAACTCGACGACGAGACCGACGAGTTCGTCGTACTCCCGCTCGGAGAGCTGATCGAAGGCTGCTTCCGTCCGGCGTACCCGTGCCATGGTCCACTCCTGACAACCTGAGGTTTACAACGCGACGGTAGCACCGTAAACCTCAGGTTCACAACTGGTCGGACAGCTTCGTCAGGCGGCGCCGAGCGAGCCGAAGAATCCGCGGATCTCGTCCGCGAGCAGGTCCGGCTCCTCGTGCGGCATGAAGTGGCCGCCGACCCCCGGTTCGGTCCATTGGCGCAGGTCTCGGCAGGCCCGCTCGGCGAGCTGGCGAGGGAACCCGGCCAGGCCCGGTTCCGTGCTCAGGGTGACCGCCACCGGCACGGTGATGTCCGGCCGGGGCGGGTTGTGCGGATAGTCGAGGTACTGCCGGAACGACGAGCCGACCGCCCCGGTGACCCAGTAGAGGGTGAGCACGGTGAGCAGGGTGTCCGGGTCGAACCGGCTGGCCAGGTCGCCGTGGCAGTCGCTCCAGTCCCGATACTTGTCGACCAGCCAGGCCGCCAGCCCGGCCGGCGAGTCGACCAGCGCCGCCGCGATGGTGTCCGGCCGGGTACCCATGATCGCGCTGTAGCCGCCGTCGGTCTCGTCGTAGCGCTGCTCGGCCTCGATGAAGGCGCGCTCGGCCGGGTCCAGGGGCCGGGCGTCGAAGCTGGCCGGGAAGGGCGGATGGATCAGGTGGACCCCCCGGACGTGGTCGGGATACGCCGCACCCAGCCAGCCGGCCACCGCTCCGCCGATGTCACCGCCGAAGACGCCGTACCGGTGCTGGCCGAGCAGCTCGGTCATCAGCCGGTGCAGCGTCCGGGCCATGGCGGCCCGGGTGAGCGGCTCCGCCGGCAGTTCGGAGTAGAGGAAACCGGGCATCGACGGCACCACCACGTCGAAGGCGGTCGCGGGATCGGCTCCGTACCGGCCGGGATCGGTCAGCCGGTCGGCCAGCGGCAGCAGCTCCACGAAGCTGCTCGGCCAGCCGTGGGCCAGCAGCAGCGGCGGCGGTGCCGGTACCCCGGCCGGCCGTCGTCCGGCCATCCGCACGACGTGCAGTCGCCGGCCGTCGACCTCGGCCAGGAACTGCGGGTACGCGTTCAGCCCGGCCTCCCGGGCCCGCCAGTCGAAGCCGTCGGCCCAGTAGCCGACCAGCTCTCGGAGATAGTCGGGATCGGTGCCGGCCTGCCAGGGCCGGTCACCGCTGCGGTCGGTGAACCGGCTACGGCGCAGCCGGACGCGCAGGTCGTCGAGGACCGGGTCGGATACCTCGATCTGGAACGGGGAAATCATCAGAAGTCCTCCGGAACGGAGGGCATCGTCCCCGGACCGCTATGGCACGGAATGCGCCGGAGTCAGCGGAGGCGGAAGGCCGGAGAGGATGCCCGAACGAAACGGTCGCACTGCATCGGGCTCACCTCCTCTCGGCGCTGACCGGAGGATCGTGCCACGGATCCGACCGGCCCACAAACCGGTTACCGCCGCGGTCACCGGCTCACCGGCGGCCGGTGGTCCTCGGCTGCCCGCGGTGCTGCTGCCAGAACTGGATGATCTCCTGGAGTTCCGCCAGGAACCTGTCCGCTCCGGAGAAGGCCCGCTCGTCGAGGAAGAACAGCGTCCTGCGCCGCCGCTGCTGCTGCTGGTCGTAGACGGCCACCACGTACCGGGAGGTGACGTCGAAGGGGCCGACCCGGGTCACTCCCCGATTGTCGTGCAGGTGGAAGTCGTGGATCTCCGACCAGGCGTACCGCCGGTCGCCGAGGAAGCCACGCCGGAGTATCCCGTCGGCGCTGACCACCGTCCCCATCCGGGACACCCGCAGGGCCACCCCGAGCAGCAGGCCGAGGGTCCCCAGCAGGATCACCGCCGACAGCCAGCCGGGCAGCCCGGTGCCCAGCGCGGCGTAACCGACCGGCAGCATCACGACGACGGTCAGGACGACGAAATAGCCGATCATGTCTCTCGGCATCCGGTACGTCGCCGGCAGCGGCCTCAACGCAGCTCACCACCCCATCCATCGCCGGTACGCCCGACGGGGCGCCCGGAACGAAGATTATCGACGTCCGAGGCGCTGCGCCATGCGCCGGACGGCGGATCCCGCCCCTGTCGCCGGGACGGCGTCCGCCCGGTCGACGCCAGCGGGAACCGGACCTCCCCGGGCGCCGCGTCGATCCGCCGACGGGTCCGGGGAGGTCCCGCGATCCGTCAGGTACGCGGCAGGACCTGCTCGGTGGACCACTCCCGCCAGCCGTCGAGCTGGTCGGCGGCGGCGGCGAGCTGGTCGGCGACCGGACCCGGTCCGGTCGAGCCGGGCGTGGTCCGGGCGGCCAGCGCGGAGCGGACCGACAGCACGTCCCGGACACCGGGGTCGAGGTGCTCGCTGACCAGCCGCAGGTCGTCGTCGGAGACCTCGTCCAGCTCGCAGTCCCGGGCCACGCAGAGCGCCACCAGCCGGCCGGTCACCTCGTGCGCCTCCCGGAACGGCACGCCCTTGCGGACCAGCCAGTCGGCGACCTCGGTGGCCAGCGAGAAGCCGACCGGGGCGGCGGCGGCGAGCCGGTCCACCCGGACGGTCATGGTGGAGACCATCCCGGCCAGCGCCGGCAGCACCAGATCGAGCGTGTCGATCGCGTCGAACACCGGCTCCTTGTCCTCCTGCATGTCCCGGTCGTACGCCATCGGCAGGCCCTTGAGCATGGTCAGCACGGTGACCAGCCCGCCGATCAGCCGGCCGGACTTGCCCCGGGCCAGCTCGGCGACGTCGGCGTTCTTCTTCTGCGGCATGATCGACGAACCGGTGGCGAACGAGTCGTCCAGCTCCACCCAGCCGAACTCCTGCGAGGTCCACATCACCACCTCCTCGCCGATCCGGGACAGGTGCACCCCGAGCAGCGCGGTGACGAAGAGGAACTCGGCCACGAAGTCCCGGTCGGCGACCGCGTCCATCGAGTTGGCGAACGAGGTCCGGAAGCCCAGCTCCTTGGAGACCGCCACCGGGTCGAGCGGCAGCCCGGAACCGGCCAGCGCGCCCGCGCCGAGCGGGCTCACCGCGGCCCGGTGGTCCCAGTCGCGCAGCCGCTCCAGGTCCCGCAGCAGCGGCTGGACGTGTGCCAGCAGCCAGTGTCCGAAGGAGACCGGCTGGGCGTGCTGCACGTGGGTCATCCCCGGCGCCGGTGTCTCCAGGTTGCGGGCCGCCTGCTCGACCAGCGCGTCGGCCAGCCCGACGATCCGGGCGGCCAGCCCCCGGGCGTGATCGCGCAGATAGAGCCGCAGGTCGGTGGCGACCTGGTCGTTGCGGGACCGGCCGGCCCGTAGCTTGCCGCCGAGCGTGCCGAGGCGTTCCAGCAGGCCGCGTTCGAGCGCGGTGTGCACGTCCTCGTCCTCGACCGTGGGCCGGAAGGTGCCGGTGAGCACCGCCGCCTCCAGGTCGTCCAGCGCGGCCAGCATCCGGCCCAGCTCGTCCGGGTCGAGCAGGCCGGCAGCGGCCAGCACCCGGGCGTGTGCCCGGGAGCCGGCCAGGTCGTACGGGGCGAGCCGCCAGTCGAACTGGACGCTGACCGACAACCGGGCCAACGCCTCGGCGGGACCACCGGCGAACCGGCCACCCCAGAGGCTCGTACGGTTGGTCCCGGCACTGTTCTCGGTCAAGCTCTTGTCGTCCACGCCGACCATTGAACCCCTCACTTCTCGAAGCCGCCCAACCGGGCGTCGCGGGCTGCCGCCATCCTGCTCGGCAGGCCCCAGAGCTGCACGAAGCCCTTGGCCAGGGACTGGTCGAAGGTGTCGCCGGTGTCGTAGGTGGCCAGGCCGAAGTCGTAGAGGCTGGCCTCGGAACGCCGGCCGGTCACCACCGCCCGGCCGCCGTGCAGGGCCAGCCGTACCTCGCCGGAGACGTGCTGCTGGGTGTCGTCGATGAACGCGTCCAGCGCGTGCCGCAGCGGCGAGAACCAGAGGCCGTCGTAGACCAGCTCGCCCCAGCGCTGGTCGACGCCCTTCTTGAACCGGGCCACGTCCCGCTCCACGGTGACGTTCTCCAGTTCCTGGTGGGCGGTGATCAGCGCGATCGCGCCCGGCGCCTCGTACACCTCGCGGCTCTTGATGCCGACCAGCCGGTCCTCGACCATGTCGAGCCGGCCCACACCCTGGGCCCCGGCCCGCCGGTTCAGCTCCAGGATCGCCTGGTACGGGGTGACCGTCTCGCCGTCGATCGCCACCGGTACCCCGGCGTCGAAGGTGATCACGACGATGTCCGGGTCGCGCGGCTCGGCCGGGTTGGCGGTGTAGGAGTAGACGTCCTCGATCGGGGCGTTCCAGATGTCCTCCAGGAACCCGGTCTCCACCGCCCGGCCCCACAGGTTCTGGTCGATCGAGTACGGCGACTTGTGCGTGACGTCGATCGGCAGCCCCTTCTCCTCGGCGTACGCGATCGCCTTGTCCCGGGTCCAGGCGAAGTCCCTGGCCGGCGCGATCACCTTGAGGTCCGGGGCGAGGGCGCCGAGCCCGGCCTCGAACCGGACCTGGTCGTTGCCCTTGCCGGTGCAGCCGTGCGACACGATCGTGCCGCCGTAGTACTTCGCCGCCTCGGCCAGGTGCTTGACGATCAGCGGCCGGGACAGCGCCGAGACCAGCGGATACCGGTCCATGTAGAGCGCGTTGGCCCGCATCGCCGGGATGCAGTAGTCGGCCGCGAACTCCTCGCGGGCGTCGACCACCACCGACTCGGCGGCGCCGCAGTCCAGCGCCCGCTGGCGGATCGCGGCCAGGTCCTCGCCGCCCTGTCCGACGTCGATCGCCACCGCGATCACCTCGGCGCCGGTCTGCTCGGCAAGATAGGGAATGGCGACCGAGGTGTCCAGGCCCCCGGAGTACGCCAGGACGACGCGGTCACTCATGCCGGCCCTCCGCTGCGCTCCGGGCCGCCATGAGGCACATCCACACTGAATTTGATGATTCGCTCGCTACGCTCACTCATGCCAGCCCTCCGCTGCGCTCCGGGCCGCCATGAGGCACATCCACACTGAATTTGATGATTCGCTCGCTACGCTCACTCATGGTGTCGTGCTCCCCTCAGCATGTTCTTCCCGGGCCGCCCAGGCGGAGAGCTTCTCCCCCAGCGCCGCGCCACCGGTGACCTCGCGGGCCACGACGAGGATGGTGTCGTCGCCGGCGATGGTGCCGACGACCTCCGGCAGCCCCGCCCGGTCCAGCGCGCTGGCCAGGTACTGGGCGGCACCGGGTGGGGTGCGCAGCACGGCGATGTTGCCGCTGGAGTCGACCCCGTTGAGCAGTTCGCGCAGCAGCCGGATCAGCCGGGCCGGCGCCTGCTCGGCGTCCCGCAGCGGCCGCTTGCCGTCCTCGGGGATGAGGTAGACGGCCGGTCCGTCGCCGCCGCGCACCTTGACCGCGCCCAGCTCTTCCAGGTCGCGGGAGAGAGTGGCCTGGGTGACCTGCACCCCACCGTCGGCGAGCAGGTCGGCCAGCTCGGTCTGCGAGCGGATCGCCCGCTCGCGGATCAGGTCGACGATCCGGGCGTGCCGGGCGGCCCGGGTCAGTGGTCCGGTCATGCCGACTCGCCGACCACGGACGCGATGATCGAGGCCGCTGACGGCTCGCCGGCCGGCTGCGCCGCGGCTTCCCCGGCGGCCGCGCGCTCCTCGGCGTGCCGCTCCAGCAGCCAGGCGAGCAGCGCCTTCTGGGCGTGCAGCCGGTTCTCCGCCTGGTCGAAGACCGCGCTCCGGGGGCCGTCGAGCACCTCGTCGGTGATCTCCTCGCCCCGGTGCGCCGGCAGGCAGTGCAGCACCACGACCTCCGGGGCGGCACCGGCCAGCAGGGTCTTGTTGACCTGGTACGGCTGGAACGCGGTGAACCGGTCCCGGCCGTCGCCCTCCTGCCCCATCGAGGTCCAGGTGTCGGTGGCGACCACGTCGGCGCCGGCCACCGCCTCGACCGGGTCGCGCAGCACGCGTACCGAGCCGCCGGTGCCGGCCGCGATCTCGGCCGCCCGGTCCAGTACGGCCGGGTCGGGTTCATGGCCGGCCGGGCCGGCGACCCGGACGTGCATCCCGGCGGTCGCCCCGCCCACGAGGTAGGAGTGCGCCATGTTGTTGGCCGCGTCGCCGAGGTACGTCAGGGTCCGGCCGGCGGTGCCGCCACAGTGCTCGCGGACGGTGAGCAGGTCGGCCAGGAGCTGGCAGGGGTGGAAGCCGTCGGTCAGCCCGTTCACCACCGGCACCGTCGCGCCCTCGGCCAGCTCGGCGATCCGGTCGTCGCCGAAGGTGCGCAGCACGATCGCGGCGACGTACCGGGACAGCACCCGGGCCGCGTCCACCAGCGACTCGCCCCGGCCGAAGTGCGTGACCTGGGTGTCCACCACGATCGGGTGGCCGCCCAACTCGGCGATGCCGACGTCGAAGGAGAGCCGGGTACGCAGGCTCGGCTTGTCGAAGAGCACCGCCACCGCCCGCGGGCCGGCGAGCGGGCGCAGGGCGTACCGATCAGACTTCATCCGGGCGGCGAGGTCCAGTACCGCCGACTGCTCGGCCGGGCTGAGGTCGTCGTCGCGCAGGAAGTGCCGGGGCATCAGAGTCCACCCCGATTCTGCTCGACGACGGCCGGAGCCGACGTCTCCGGTCCTGCCGGTGCTGCCGCGTCCAGCGCCCCCGGTGCCGCCGCGTCCAGCGCCCCCGGTGCTGCCGCGTCCAGGGCGACCGGGAGGGCGGCGAGGAACGCGTCGGCCTGGTCGAGACTCAGGATCAGCGGCGGCGCCAGCCGGATCGTCGCCGGCTGCACCGGGTTGGTGAGGAAGCCGGCGTCCCGCAGCACCCCGGCGGTCGCGGCGGCGGCCGGCGCCCGCAGCACGATGCCGAGCAGCAGCCCGGCGCCGCGCACCTGCGCCACCAGCGGGTGGTCCAGCGCCTCCACCCCGCGCCGGATCCGCTCGCCGACCCGCTTCACGTGGTCGAGCAGCCCCTCGTTGGCGATGGTGGAGATCACGGCGAGGGCGGCGGCACAGCTCACCGGGTTGCCGCCGAAGGTGGTGCCGTGCAGGCCCGGCCGGAGCAGCTCGGCGGCCTTGCCGAAGGCCAGGCAGGCACCGATCGGCAGCCCGCCGCCGAGCCCCTTGGCCAGGGTGACCAGGTCCGGCTCGATCCCGTCGGCCTGGTGCGCGAACCAGTGCCCGGTACGCCCGATCCCGGTCTGCACCTCGTCCAGCGCCAGCAGCGCGCCGTGCGCGGCGGTGATCCGCCGGGCCGCGGCGACGTAGCCGGGCGGCGGCACGACGACGCCGTTCTCGCCCTGGATCGGTTCCAGGATCACCATCGCGGTCCGGTCGGTGACCGCGGCGGCCAGCGCCTCGACGTCGCCGTACGGGACGTGGGTCACCTCGCCGGGCAGCGGGCGGAACGGGTCGACCTTGGCCGGCTGGCCGGTGAGCGCCAGCGCGCCCATGGTCCGGCCGTGGAAGCCGCCCTCGGTGGCGACCACCTGGGTACGCCCGGTCAGCCGGGACAGCTTGAAGGCGGCCTCGTTCGCCTCCGCGCCCGAGTTGGCGAAGAAGACCCGACCGGGGCGGCCGGCCAGCGCCAGCAGCAGTTCGGCCAGCGACACCGGCGGCTCGGCGACGAAGAGGTTGGAGACGTGCCCGAGGGTGGCGACCTGCCGGGAGACCGCCTCGACCACCGCCGGGTGGGCGTGCCCGAGCGCGTTGACCGCGATGCCGCCGACCAGGTCGACGTACTCCCGGCCGGCCTCGTCGACCACGACCGCGCCGCTGCCGCGGACCAGCGCGAGCTGCGGGGTCCCGTAGTTGTCCATCATGGACTGCGTCCAGCGGTCGACCAGGGTCGTTGTCATGGCGAGACCGCCCCGGGCTCGGGAACCACCATCGTGCCGAATCCTTCCGATGTGAAAACTTCCAGCAGGGTCGAGTGCGCCACCCGCCCGTCCACCACGTGCGCCGCCGGCACCCCGCCGCTGACCGCCCGCAGGCAGGCCTCCATCTTCGGCACCATTCCCGACTCCAGCTTCGGCAGCAGGTCGGCGAGCTGACCGGTGGTGATCTCGGAGACCAGGCTGTCGGTGTCCGGCCAGTCGGCGTAGAGCCCGGGTACGTCGGTGAGCACCACCAGCTTGCGGGCCCGCAGCGCGACGGCCAGCGCGGCGGCGGCGGTGTCGGCGTTGAGGTTGTGCAGTACGCCGTCGACGTCCGGCGCGACGGTGGAGATCACCGGGATCCGGCCGGCCGAGATCAGGTCGGCGACCGCCGAGACGTTCACCCGGTCCACGTCGCCGACCTGGCCGATGTCGACCGGTTCGCCGTCCACGTACGCCGGCCGGCGTACCGCCGTGAAGAGCCGGGCGTCCTCGCCGGAGAGGCCGACCGCGTACGGGCCGTACTCGTTGATCAGACCGACCAGTTCCCGGCCGACCTGGCCGACCAGCACCATCCGGACCACGTCCATCGCCTCCGGCGTGGTCACCCGCAGCCCGCCCTTGAACTCGCTGGCGATGCCGAGCCGGCGCAGCATGGCGGAGATCTGCGGACCGCCGCCGTGCACCACCACCGGCTTGAGCCCGGCGTAGCGCAGGAAGACCATGTCGGCGGCGAATGCCCGCTGCAGCTCCGGGTCGATCATGGCGTTGCCGCCGTACTTCACCACCACGGTGGAGCCGGAGAAACGGGCCAGCCAGGGCAGCGCCTCGATGAGGGTGGCCGCCTTGCGCTGCGCCTCGGTCAGGTCACGGGTCAGCATCATGGCCGTGCCTGCGTTTCGTTCGCGACTGCGGGACTCCGCTTCGCCGCGTTCCTCGCGCTCACGTCGAATACGCCGAGTTCTCGTGCACGTACGCGTGCGACAGGTCGTTGGTCAAAATGGTTGCCTCGGCCGGGCCGGCGTGCAGGTCGATCCGGATGGTCACCTGCCGGCCGGAGAGGTCGACCTTGGCCCGGTCCTCGGCGGCGGCCCCGGACCGGCACACCCAGATCCCGTTGACCGCCACGTCGATGCCGTCCGGCTCGAAGGCCGCGGCCGTGGTGCCGACGGCGGCGAGGATCCGGCCCCAGTTCGGGTCGTTGCCGAACAGCGCGGTCTTGACCAGGTTGTTCCGGGCGACCGCCCGGCCGACCTCGACCGCGTCGTCCTCGTCGGCCGCCCCGACCACCTCGATCGCGACCTCCTTGCTGGCGCCCTCGGCGTCGGCCACCAGTTGCCGGGCCAGGTCCCGGCAGGCCTCGGTGACCGCGGCGGTCAGCTCGGCCTGGCTCGGCGCGATCCCGGAGGCCCCGCTGGCCAGCAGCAGTACGGTGTCGTTGGTGGAGAGGCAGCCGTCCGAGTCGACCCGGTCGAAGCTGACCCGGCAGGCCTCCCGGAGCGCCTCGTCCAGCACGGCCGGTCCGGCGACCGCGTCGGTGGTGACCACGCAGAGCATGGTGGCCAGCGCGGGCGCGAGCATGCCGGCGCCCTTGGCCATCCCGCCGACCGTCCAGCCGGTGCCGGCGACCACGGTCGTCTTGGGCCGGGTGTCGGTGGTCATGATCGCCTCGGCCGCCGCCGGTCCGCCGTCGGCGGCCAGCCCGGCCACCGCCGCGGCCACTCCGGGCAGCAGCCGCTCCATCGGCAGTCGCTCGCCGATCAGCCCGGTCGAACAGATCGCCACCTCGCCGGCGCCGACCGCCGGCCCGCCGTCGGTTGATCCGGAGAGCGCGGCGGCGGCGTGTTCGGCGGTGGCGTGGGTGTCCTGGAAGCCAGGCGCTCCGGTGCACGCGTTGGCGCCGCCGGAGTTGAGCACCACGGCCCGGACCAGCCCGGCCCGGAGCACCTGCTGGCTCCAGAGCACCGGTGCCGCCTTGACCCGGTTGGCGGTGAAGACCCCGGCCGCCGCGGCGTCCGGTCCGTCGTTGACCACCAGCGCGACGTCCCGGGCGCCGCTGGACTTGAGTCCGGCGGCGACACCGGCCGCCCGGAATCCCCGGGGCGCGGTGACGCTCATGCCGGCCCTCCGCTGCGCTCCGCGCCGTCATGAGACTCATCCGCACTGAACTGGCTGACTCGCTCGCTCCGCTCGCTCATGCCGGCCCTCCGCTGCGCTCCGCGCCGTCATGAGACTCATCCGCACTGAACTGGCTGACTCGCTCGCTCCGCTCGCTCATGCCGGCCCTCCCTGGTTGCCTGCCGCCGCGATCTCCGCCGGCCCGCGGTGCCCGGCGGGCACGCGGGGCCGCGACGCTGCCGAACCGACGGGTACGCAGCCCGCCGCCGCGACGCCACCTGCCGCCACCGACGCCCATCCGACTGCCACGACACCTGCCGCGACACCTGCCGCGACCGACGGCCATCCGACTGCCGCGACACCTGCTGCGACCGGCGGGGGCCCGGCTGTCGTCGTCGCCCCGGTCACGGTGCCACCCCATGCGCGGACAGGCCGGTGGTCTCCGGCAGCCCGAGCATCAGGTTGGCGCACTGCACCGCCTGGCCGGCGGCACCCTTGCCGAGGTTGTCGATGGCGCTGACCACGATCAGTCGGCCGGAGTCGACGTCGACGGTCGCCTGTAGGTGGCAGGAGTTGCCGCCGAGCGTGGCGGCGGTGTGCGGCCACTGCCCTTCGGGCAGGAGATGCACGAACGGCGCGTCCGCGTACGCCTCGGCCAGCACCGCGCGCGGATCGGCCGGTACGCCGTCGGCGGGCAGCGCGGTGACGGTGGCCAGAATGCCGCGCGGCATCGGGGCCAGCACCGGCGTGAAGGAGAGCCCGGTCGCCCCGCTGGCCTGCTTGATCTCCGGGACGTGCTGGTGGGCGCCGACCTTGTAGGGCGAGAGGTCGCCCATCACCTCGCTGCCGAGCAGGTGCGGCTTGGCCGACCGGCCGGCTCCGGAGGTGCCGGAGGCGGCGACCACCACGACGTCGTGCGGGGCGGCCACCCCGGCGGCGAGCAGCGGGGCGAGGGCGAGGATGGTGGCCACCGCGTAGCAGCCGGTGGCGGCGACCCGGGTCGCACCGGCGATCGCCGCCCGCTGGCCGGGCAGCTCCGGCAGGCCGTAGGTCCAGGCGCCGGCGTGGGTGCCGCCGTAGTAGCGGCTCCAGGCGGCGGCGTCGGTGAGCCGGTGGTCCGCGCCGAGGTCCACCAGGCGGACCCCACCGGGCAGGGCGGCGGCCAGCGCCGCCGACTCGCCGTGCGGCAGGGCCAGGAAGACCAGGTCCGCGTCGGCGAGCACCGCCGGTTCGGTCCGGCCGAGCACCAGGTCGAGGCCGGTGAGCTGCGGGTGTACGGCGGCGACCGGCTGACCGGCCTGACTGTGTGCGGTGGCGGCGACCAGGTCGAGTTCGGGGTGCCCGGCAATCAGCCGGAGCAGTTCGCCACCCGCGTAGCCACTCGCGCCGGCGACCGCGACTCGAATTCCCATGCCCACCTCCGCATTTCTATGCAGTGAGCACGCTAGCAGACATCGCCAGGCGACTGCAAGTCTATGCGGTGGACTGAATGATCTTTCGATCTGGTGAACCCGGAGTTGCACATCCGCGTCGAGCTGCCCGGCGGTACGGTGACCGACGTTCCGCGATCTACCCGGCCGGGCCATCGACCGCCACCGCAGCCCCGACCAGCCCGGTGGGCTGCAGCCGGCGGGACGCTGGTTGTCCCCCACCGGCAGCCCGGTGGTCTCGCCCGGATCTGCGCCGAGCGGCAGGGGTCAGGCCGGTCCGGTCAACTGCCACAGGCCCAGCCGGTCCGGTGCCGTCCGGCAGACCAGGGCGGACGGGCCGGCCCGGCAGTCCACCACCCCCGGTGGCAGGGCACCGAGGATCCGCAGCGCCGCACCGTCGGCCACGGCCAGCAGCGACCGGCCGTCGTAGGCGTCCGGCCGGATCAGGATGTCCGGGGACCAGACGATCGAGTTCCACCCCCGGGGCCGGGCCCGGCGCCACCGCTCCGCCCCGCTGGCCGGATCCAGCGCGACCACCCGCGATTCACCGTCCAGGCAGGCCAGCCCCGCGCAGTCCCGGATCAGCTCGCCGATCCCGTCACCCGGCCGGGTCCACCGTCGGGTCAGCCCGGGCAGGTCGTACCCGCTGACGGCCGGTTCCCGCCCGGCGGGGTGCCGCAGCACCAACCGGCCGCTGACCACCCGGGGGTTGCTCTGTGCGTAGTCAGCCGGCGGCAGTTCACCGGTGCCGACCAGGGCACCGGTGGCGAGGTCGCGCAGTTCCGCCGTGACGTTGTCGTGCACGATCAGCGCCTGAGCCGGATCGCCGGGCACCGGCTGCACGACCGCGGTCGACGCCAGCCGCAGCCGCCACCGGACCTCCCCGGTGGCCAGGTCCACCGCCTCGACCGCTCCCTCCAGCCGTCGACCGGCACCGGAGACGCTGCGCACCTCGGAGACCCCGAGCCCGAGGTCGCTGCCGCCGACCCGGATGACCCGGCCCGGCCGGCTCCACCGCACCGCGCCCGTGCGGACCGACCTGGCGGCGGTCACCGTACGCCGGCCGACCGAGTCGAGTTCGGCGACCAGCAGGATCTCGCCGACCCGCTCCGCGAAGTGCCGGCCGGCCATCGTGACCGGTACCGTCCAGCGCCGGTCCCCGCCCGGCAGGTCGTACGCGGTGAGGGTGCCCGGCCGGCCGGCCAGCGCGGCGGAGACGAGCAGTACGTCGTCGGCGACGAAGTACGTGCTCTCGGCCGGCACGTCGAGACCGCCCACCGGCCGCAGCGCACCGTCCGGCGGCGCGGCAGCGGTGACCCCGAAGACCACGAGGAAACCGGAGAGCAGCCCCGCCAGCCAGCGCGCCGAAACCCGGCGCGACCCGGGCGAAGGCGGCGTTTCGACATCGGGGAGGCCGCGGTCGTCGCCGAGGTCGATGAGCACCGTGGCGCGGCTCTCCACCTGGTCTCCCGATCTGCGGGCCCGGTCCCGGGCTCGACGGTCAACCGAGCCTAGCCCGTCCGGCCACGAGGTCGTCCGGCACGGCGCCGCCCGCCGTCACTCGGCTGGCGGCGGTCACCGCATCGTCCCGCAGCCTCGGTACCGCCCCGACGATCGTGGGTCGCGGGCCCGACATGCGTCAGTCGCAGATCTCGTCGAACTCCTGCCGGACCTGCTCGAACGCCGTGTCGAACTCCGCCAGCTTGGGCCGCAGCGTGGCGGCCGGCTGACTAGAGTCGATGTCGGCCGCCTCAATGGTGTCGGCCAAGCGCTGGATCGCGCCCTTCACGTCGCCGTCCGCGGACTCCGCCAACTTCGCCAATTCGGGTTGCATGGCTTCGATCTGGGTGGCCCGGACCTCTTCCGCCGAGCCTCGCAGGCCATGGAACTGGCCGAGCACGGTCCGGGTGTCGTCGCACGCCTGCGGCGAGGTGTTGACCCCCGCCCCGCGACATCCCCCGGCAAACAGCAGCACCAGCAGCACGCCGCACCCGAGCGCCCGCCGTCGATGACTCCCCACCCCGTAACCTCCGAAAGTCGTGTGCGAGGCAGATCCTTCAGCATCGCCGGCGAGATGTCCATTCTTCGATGTCACAGGCGCCGTCGATGTCACAGGCGCCGGCCGGGCGAGTCTGGCCCGCGCATCCCACCATGAGGCTCCGACCGCAACTTCAGGATCTGCCACACCGCCAGGAGCACCAGTCCGACGCCGACGCCGGCCCACACCCCGGCCGCGAAGGGTGTGGAGCGGCGCTCGGACAGGATCCCGAGGGCGGGGCGGGCGACCGCGATGCCGACCCCGGCCAGGCTGGCGACCACCCCGAAGACCAGGGCGCGGACCCGGCGCGAGGCGACCTCGTTGGTGAGCACCTCCAGCACCGTCATCCCGAGCGCGTAGCCGAGGCCCATCACCGGCAGGAACAGGAACGGGCCGAGCCACTCCGCCTGACTCACCGCGACCAGGGTCGCGAGCACGAGCAGGAACGACACGGTCAGGGCGAGCCGTCGGCGCGGCACCGAGACATATCCGGCCAACAGGCCGCCGAGCACCGACGCAGCGGCGAAGGCCGCGTACATCCAGCCGGTGACCTGCGCGGACAGCCCGAGTTCCAGGGCCAGCGGCTGGAACAGTATCCGGGCGCTCCAGCCGAACAGCAGCAGCAGGACCCCCAGCCACACGGCCCGGCGCAGCCGCACGTCGGCCACCGCGGCCCGGATGTCGGCGTACACCGAGGAGAGCGTGGTCGTGACGCGGGATCCGGCGATCTCCGGCAGGGTCAGGGCGAGCAGGAACGCCAACCCGGCCAACCCGGCGGTGACGGTGAACGGCAACGTCGGTTCCATCTTGTACAGGTAGCCGGCGGCGAGCAGGGAGAGCAGCACCGAGCCGCTGCCCACCGCCCGGATCAGCCCGAAGGCCCGGGCCGGATTGATCTCCAGGTCGTCCTGAAGGCAGAGTTCGTAGAGGTAGGCGCTGGCCGCCCCGGAGGTGAGCGCCCAGAGTACGGCCCAGAGCACCCACGCGGCGAAGAGCATCTGCACGGTACGGACCTGCGAGATCGCCGCGAACGTCAGCACCGCACCCCCGGCCAGCGTCAGGTACGCCCGGCGCCGCCCGATCCGGTCCGCGAGCACACCCACCGGCAGCTCGCAGGCCACCGAGACGATCCGGAACACTCCGTCGGCGAGTACCGCGGTCGCCAGCGGGAAGCCGAGGTCGAGCAGGTAGATCAGCCAGATCGGAAACCAGAACTGGACCTCCAGCAGGAACTGGGTGACCGCGAAGGTGCGGATCGCCCGGCTGCGCAGCGCCTGCCTCATCCAGCCTCGCCGTGGCTGGCGCGGTGCCGGCCACCCAGATCGGGGCCGGACTTCACGGACGCCGGGCCGGACACCACGGACGCCGGGCCGGACACCACGAACGCCACGGACGCCGGACCAGGCTTCCCCGGTGCCGGGCGGGACTCCCCCGCTGCCGGACCGGACCCCACGGATGCCGGGCCGGCCGGACCCGCTCCGGTCGGGGGTGCCGGGGCGGCCGGACCCGCTCCGGTCGGACCGACGGAGTTCATGCGCTGCGATCCCGCCGGAAGAACAGGTACACGACGACCAGCAGCGCGGAGACCACCCCGGAGGTGACCAGAATGGCATCCGCCGGTTGCGAGGCGACCCAGGCCACCAGGGAGGACCTGCCGAGGTCGTAGACGGCCATCTCCGGATCGCTGGCGATGGAGCGGCCGAACTCGGTCACCGCGAGCGCCGTGCCGAGGATCGACGTCATGGCGATGCCGAGCAGGATCAGGTCGGTGAACATCGCCGACCGGGCCGTACGCCGGGCGGCGAGTTCGGCCAGCCGCCGTCCGCAGAGTTCGATCTTGAAGTGTACGGGCTGCTCCAGGAGCTTCTCGTAGTCCCAGAAGTCGAGGATCGCGTCCATCTCGACCCGTACCGCCCGCTTGAGGTACTTCGACAGGTCCTGGCGCTCCATGATGATCAGCTCGGCCCGCTGGCTCAGCCCGGTCAGTTTTCCCTTGAGCTGCTCCAACTCCCACCGGGAGCCGGCCGCCGCAGAGTCGGCGAGGATCTTCGAGAGCCGGGCGTCGATCCGCTCCAGCACTCCGTAGAAGACCTGGGCGTAGCGCAGCGCCTCCCACTGGTCGCGGTACGGGTCGCCGGGCAGCATCCGGCCACCCGCACCGGTCCGGTCCAGGAAGAGGTAGTTCAACCAGCGGACCAGGTGGTCGAGGTCGCCGTCGAGCAACCGGTCCGCCGGGGCCCGCTGGTCGTCGCCGATGACGACGTCCTTGACCCAGTGCCGGGTCATCTCCTCGGCACCCGGCGCGACCGGGTCGACCACCAGACTGCGGGTCACCCAGAGCGCCTCGCCGAACTCCGCCGTCACCGAGTCGTCGGCCGGGGTGGCCGCCCGCAGCACCGCCTCGTCCCGGTCCGCCTCGCGCAGCAGCGCGAGCACCGGGTCCAGGTACCGCCGGACGATCTCCCAGGCGGTCTGCTCACCCAATTCCACCGCCCGGGCCTGCAGCTCGTCGAGCCGGGCCGGTAGCCGGTCGGTCTGCCCGGCCAGCCAGGGGTCCACCTCCGCCAGCATCTCCAGCAGCATCAGCCCGTGGTCGTACAGCCGGAAGCTGATCTCCACGAGCCCGGCCCACAGCAGGTCACCGGTTCGCGCCGGCAGGTGCTCCGGGCGGAGCCGGCCGGTCAGCACGTGCAGCGTCCGCTCCGCCGCGTGTTCGCTGATGCTGCGGTAGAGGTTCAGCGAACTGCGCGGCCGGGTGTGCTTGAGCACCACCACCGGCGGCGACCCGGCCGACGCCGACCCGGCGACCTCCGCCGGAACGGGCGGCGCCAGCCGGGGCAGCAGCGCGTCCAGGGCCGGCTGCCGCTCGGCCCAGAACCGCGCGTGCGCCTCCGGCTCCCGCAGCGCCGCTCCGGGTACGGCGTAGAAGTCGACCACCACCGGGGCGAGGATCCGTAGCTGGGTCACTGGCCCACCGTCCCCAGCCGGAGTGCGCGGGCGTCGACGTGCAGTACCCGCCCCTGCGCCGGCCCGTTGGTCAGCTTCACCTCGACCAGGATCCGCCCCGGGGTCGGGCCGGCCCGGCCGACGAACTCCTCCGGCCAGTCGAGCACCTGTGCCCGGGTGCCCCGCGGGGCGAGCAGCACCGGTCTGCCGCGCTCGTCCAGCAACTCCACCAGTCCGGCACCGCCGACCGGGTCGAGGATGACCTCCCGCTGCGCGGGCGGGTCGAGTTCGGCGACGATCTCCGCGTAATCCTCGCTCCGGCGCAGCTCCGCGAGCACCTGGTTGAACTCCCGCATCACCACGGCCGCCTCGGCGCTGTCCGTCATCATGAAGTACAGCCCCTCGACGGAGTGGATCAGCGGGTCGTCGCCCTGGAGGTGGCCGAAGTCGCCGACGTCACCGGCGAAGGAGGGGTCCGCCAGCGCCGCCTGGCCGGAGAGCAGCCCCTCGGCGAGCAGGTCGATGCGGCCGTCGGCCAGCGCCCGGAATCCCTCCAGTGTGGACGGGAACTCCACGAAGTCGGTGACCGCCGACTCCAACTCGTCCCAGTAGCCGTACCCGGTGATGCCGCCGACCCGCAGCGCACCCAGCTCGGCGGCGGACGAGACCTTCGGCTGGCCGGCCCGGCGGTTGTAGAAAAGCACGTACTCGAAGTCGACGAGCGGTTCCGACAGCAGCAGGTCCGCCCGCCGGGACTCGCTGCCCACCAGCGGGAACGTCCCGATGGTGGCACCGGAGCGGACCTGCTCCTCGGCCAGCGACCAGGAGGTGTACCTGATCTCGGGGCGGTAGCCGGAGCGGCTGAGGACCTCCACCACCAGCTCGGTGACCGGGCCGCCGTCGGGCAGATCCGGGCCGACGAACGGGGCCCACTCTCCACTGGAGACCAGCACCGGCCGGGACGGTGAGGTGGGCGACGGGCGCAGTCCGGCCACCACGTACGCCCCGGCTCCGGCCAGCACCAGCAGCAGGGCGAGCACCGGGCCCCAGATCCGGAGCGGCTTGAGCAGGGCGTTCCATCTGGTTGGGTTCGGCGTCACGTTCGATCTTCCAATCCGGACAGTGACGCCCGGGGTCTGCGGACGCGTACCCCCGAGACGTCTCCGCGAGACCGTAGAGTACAAGATCCGCGAAACCGGACGGGCTCGCTGCACCGGGGACGGCCGACATCCTCCCGCCGAAGAACGTCGCGGCCGTCGCGCCGGAGCGCGACGGCCGCGATCGACCATCCGTCGGGATCGGCGTCCCGGTCAGGCGCCCCGGAGCACCGCCCCGAACCGGCGGGCCGCCTCGGCCACCGCCGCGTCCCGGGCGGCCACCGCCTCCTCGCCGGTCAGCGTCCGGTCCGGCGCCCGGAACACCAGCTTGTACGCCAGTGACCGGCGCCCCTGCCCCAACTGCTCAGAGGAGTAGACGTCGAAGAGCCGGATCGACTCCAGCAGCTCACCGGCGCCCTCGGCCAGCGCCCGGCCCACCTCGTCGGCCGGCACGCCGGCGTCCAGCACCAGCGCCACGTCGATCAGCGCGGGCGGATAGCCGGAGATCCGGGGTGCCGACACCACCGGGGCGGGCGGCAGGGCGTCCAGGTCGATCTCCAGAGCACTGGTCCGGGGCGGCAGGTCCAGCTCGGCCAGTACCGCCGGATGCAGCTCACCGGCGTGCCCGACCAGTACGTCGTCGACCCGGAACTCGGCGCACCGGCCCGGGTGCCAGGGCGCGTACCCGGCCTGCCGGACCACCACCCGGTGCCCGGGGATGCCGGCGGCGGCCAGCACGTTCCGGCCCGCCTCCACGGCGTCCGCCCAGCCGGCCGGACGGCCCGCACCCCACCAGCCGGCCGGCTCCACCTCGCCGGTCAGCACCGCGGCGACCCGCCACGGCTGGTCCGGCAGGACGGCGTCGGCGGCCCGGAACTCCTCGTCACTCGGCCGGTGGTCCACACCCATCGCGGGAGGCGGGGCGGTTCCCGGCCGGGGCAGGAAGACCATGCCGATCTCGTAGAGCGCCACGTCGCGGTGGCCCCGCCCGAGGTTGCGGCGCAGTGTGCCGAGCACGGTGCCGAGCAGCATGGTCCGCATCAGCGGCTCGGTGTCCGCCAGCGGGTTGGCCAGGCGTACCGCGGTGCGGCGCGGGTCGTCGGCGGGCAGGCCGAGCCGGTCGGACAGCTCCGCGGCGACGAACGGCGGGGAGAGCACCTCGACGAAGCCGCTCTCCGCGAGGGTACGGCTCACCGAGCGGCGCCGCCGCTGCTCCGGGGTCAGCCCCCGGCCGGGCGGGGCGACCGGCAGCACCGACGGCACCTTGTCGTAGCCGTCCAGCCGGATCACCTCCTCGACCAGGTCCGCCGGGTCGGTGAGGTCGGGCCGCCAGGTCGGCGGGGTGACCACCAGGGTCTCCGGCCCACTCGCGTGCCGCCCCCCGTTTCCGTTTCCGTTGCCGTTGCCGGCACGCCCGTCGCCGACCGCCACCGCGCAGCCGACCCGCTCCAGCAGCGCCATCGTCCGGGCCGGCTCGTACGGCACCCCGGCCCGCCGGGCCGGCAGGTCCGCGTCGATGACGATCCGGTTCGGCGGGCTGACGTGGTCGACGTCCAGCACCTCGGCGCCGGCCGTGCCTCCCCCGTACGTGGTGAGCAGCGCGACCGCCCGCTCCAGGGCGACCAGCGGCAGCGCCGGGTCGACGCCCCGCTCCCAGCGCTTGGCGGCCTCGCTGAACAGCCGGTGCCGGCGGGCCGTCCGGCCGACCACCACCGGGTCCCAGTGCGCCGCCTCGAAGAGCACGTCGACGGTGGTGTCGGCGACCTCGCTGGTCTCGCCGCCCATCACGGCGGCGAGCGAGATCGGCACTCCGCCGTCACCGGCCACCGATCCGGGCAGGCCGGCGTCGCAGATCACCAGGTCCTCCGGGTCGAGTGCCCGGTCCACCCCGTCCAGCGTGGTCAGCCGCTCCCCCGGCACCGCCCGGCGGACCACCAGCTCGCCCCGGAGCGCGTCCAGGTCGAAGGCGTGCATCGGCTGACCCAGCTCCAGCATGAGGTAGTTGGTGATGTCGACCGGCAGCGAGATGGTCCGGATGCCGGCGTGGGTCAGCCGCCGCCGCATCCAGGTCGGCGACTCGGCGGCCGGGTCGATCCCCCGGACCACCCTCGCGGCGAACCGGTCGCAGCCGACGGTGTCGACGACCCGGATCGGGTACGCCGGCTCCGGCGTCGCCCCGGGCGCGGGTGAGCGCCCCGGGTCCCGGAACGGCACCTCGAAGGCGTGCGACAGCTCCCGGGCCAGGCCGCGGACGGACATCGCGTACCCCCGGTCCGGGGTGATCTCGACCTCGACGACCACGTCGTCGAGCCCGACCACCGGCCGCGCGTCGTCACCGGGCTTGGCCGGCACGTCCTCGGGCAGCACCAGGATGCCCGCGTGGTCGTCGCCGATCCCCAGCTCGCGGACCGAGCAGATCATCCCGTTGGAGTTGCGCCCGTACGTCTTCCGGGCGCCGATCGCGAACCCGCCGGGCAGTACGCCGCCGGGCAGGATCACCACCACCCGGTCGCCGACGGCGAAGTTGGTCGCCCCGCAGACGATCTCCTGCGGCTCGCCGGTGCCGTTCGCGGCGCCGACGTCGACCCGGACGAACCGGATCGGCTTCTTGAACCCGGTCAGCTCCTCGATCTCGAGCACCTCGCCGACCACCAGCGACCCGGTGACGGTGCCGCGCAGGTCCACGATGGACTCGACCTCGATACCGAGGTTGACCAGTGCCTGGTCCAGCTCCTCGGGGCTCAGCTCGGCGGGCAGGTCGACATGTTCGCGCAGCCAGGAAACAGGAATTCGCATGACTCAGACCACCGCATCCGTTCCGACGTTCGCCATCCCGTTCACACCTCGACCCCGAACGCGCGGGTGAACCGCACGTCGCCCTCGGCCATGTCCCGCATGTCGCCGATGCCGTGCCGGAACATCAGCGTGCGCTCGATGCCCATCCCGAAGGCGAATCCGGAGTAGACGTCCGGGTCGATGCCGCAGGCCCGCAGCACCCGGGGGTTGACCATGCCGCAGCCGCCCCACTCCACCCAGCGCGGGCCGTCCCGGTGCTGGGCGAACCAGACGTCGAACTCGCCGCTCGGCTCGGTGAACGGGAAGTAGTGCGGGCGCCAGCGGGTCCGTGCCTCGGCCCCGAACATCGCCTTGGCCAGGTGGTCCAGGGTGCCCCGCAGGTGCGCCATGGTGATCCCCTCGTCCACCACCAGCCCTTCGACCTGGTGGAAGACCGGGCTGTGCGTGGCGTCCAGCTCGTCGGTCCGATAGACCCGGCCGGGGCAGACGACGTAGATCGGCGGCTTGCGGGCCAGCATCGTCCGGGCCTGCACCGGCGAGGTGTGCGTACGCAGCACCAGCCCCGGTACGTCCAGGTAGAAGGTGTCCATGGTGCCCCGGGCCGGATGGTCCGGCGGGATGTTCAGGGCGTCGAAGTTGGTCCACTCCAACTCGACCTCGGGCCCCTCGGCGATCTCGTAGCCCATCCCGACGAAGAGGTCGCCGATCCGCTCCGACAGGGTGCTGATCGGGTGCCGGGCGCCGCGCGGCCGCCGGTCGTAGGGCATCGTGACGTCCACCCGCTCCTCGGCGAGGATCCGCTCGGCCTGCGCCGCCTGGACGACCGCGAGCCGCTGCGCGTAGGCGGACTCGATCGACCGGCGGGCCTCGTTGACCCGCTTGCCGGCGTCGGACTTGGCGGCCGGCGGCAGCGCGCCGATCTCCCGGCGGGCCAGCGACACCGGCGCCCGGTCGCCGAGGTGCGCCCGGCGCAGTTCGGCCAGCCCGTCGGGATCGGTGGCGGCGTCGAACGCGGCCGTCGCGTCGGCCACCGCCGCCGCCAGCGCCTCCGGGTCGAGCAGGGCGACCTGCTTCGGGTCGTACGGGTCGTTGCGATACGTCATGGCGTGCGGCTACTCCCTCTACATCGCGGGCGGTGGTCCCGCTGCCTGCGCGTCGAATGTCCCCTGCGCCGCCTTGGACGCCTCCGGCACTCCGCCGGAGACCCGGATCGGCCCGCTCACGAGCGGTACGAGAACCGGGCGATCCGGTCGGTGTGCGCCGGAGCACCGGCGACGCCGTGGACAGGTCGGTGAACCTCGGTCAACCTCCCCGTGCGGGTCCATCGTGGCCCCAGGTCAGGTTCGGGGCGCCGGCACCGCGCTGTTCAGGTTGAAGAGGTTCGGTGGGCAGCCCTTCCGGGCGGCTCCGGAGAGTCTACGGACGGGCGGCTGGGCCGCAGCCCGCCGGTGGGGAGGGTGCGCAGGGAGGAGAAGAGTCAGCCCTGCCGCCCGCCGACACCGGCGGGCTGGCTAAACGAGTGGCGTCGCGCATCGCGGACGCGCCACTTCGCGGACTCGGTCATCAGGTCGACAACTCCCTGGTCTGTTCTGCTACCCCGGGGCCCATTATGCGCTCTCCGGCGCGGTGCGGGCGGCCCCGGGCCGCAGTGCTCTGGCCGAAGCGTACAGGCAGACCGCGGCGGCGGCAGCCAGGTTGAGGCTCTCTGCCCGGCCGTGCAGCGGCACGCGTACCCGGGCGTCGGCGGCGTCGGCCAGCTCCGCCGGCAGACCGTGCGCCTCGGAGCCGAACAGCCAGGCGGTGGGCCGGGCCAGGCCGCCGGAGTCGGCGAGGTCGTCCAGGTCGGTCTCGCCGTAGCCGGAGGCGGCCAGCACGGCCAGCCCGGCCGCCCGCAGCTCGGCCACCACGTCGGCCGGTTCGGCAGCCCGGACCACGTCGAGGTGGAAGAGGCTGCCGGCCGACGACCGCACGCACTTGCCGTTGTACGGGTCGACCGCGTCCCCGGCGAAGACCACCGCGCCGGCCCCGGCGGCGTCGGCGGTGCGCAGCACGGTACCGGCGTTGCCGGGGTCACGGATCTCGGCCAACGCGGCGACCAGCCGGGGACGCCGCTCCAGCGCGGTGCCGATCGGCACGTCGAGCCGGGCGCAGACCGCGACGATCCCCTGCGGGGCGACCGTCTCGGTCAGCGCCGCGAGCGCGTCGTCGGTCACCCCGGAGACCGGTACTCCGGCCGTGTCGGCGGTGCCGGCGAGGTCGGCGTACCGGTCGAGCCCGGCCGGGGTGCCGAAGAGCTCGACCACCACGCCCGGCGCGGCCAGCGCCTCCCGGACCGCCTGCGGGCCCTCGGCCAGGAACCGGCCGGTGGCGTCACGTTCCCGGCGCCGGTGCAGCCGCCGGGCCGCGACGATCCTCGGAGTACGCGGAGTGAACAGCGGCTGATCCGGTGCCCGGACATGGTCAAGGCGCCCCACCTGCGGGTTTACCGACATGCGGGACGCCTCGATCGGGTGTCGCGGTGTGGTCAGGCGGCCTGGGCCGACGCGCCACCGGTGCCCTCGGCCGCCACGGCAGCGCGGGCGACCTCGACGATGGCCGCGAAGGCCGTCGGGTCGTTGACGGCGAGGTCGGCCAGGATCTTGCGGTCCACCTCGACGCCGGCCAGCTTCAGACCCTGGATGAGCCGGTTGTAGGTCATCCCGTTGGCGCGGGCTGCCGCGTTGATCCGGGTGATCCAGAGCTGCCGGAAGTCGCCCTTGCGGTCGCGCCGGTCCCGGTAGGCGTACTGCATCGAGTGCAGCACCTGCTCCTTGGCCTTGCGGTAGAGCCGGGACCGCTGGCCGCGGTAGCCGCTGGCGGTCTCCAGCAGCGTACGGCGCTTCTTCTGGGCGTTCACTGACCGCTTGACGCGTGCCATCTCAACTACTCCTTCAGGTCAAGAGGCGCGCGTCAGCGGGCCAGCAACTTCTTGATTCGCTTGACGTCGGCCTTGGCCACCTCGACGGTGCCGGTGAGCCGGCGGGTCCGGGTGGAGGGCTTCTTCTCCAGGTTGTGCCGGAGGCCGGCCTGCTGGGCAACGATCTTGCCCTTGCCGGTCACCTTGACCCGCTTGCCCATCCCGGTGTGGCTCTTCATCTTCGGCATCTTGGTGCGTCTCTCCCCTGTTACTCGCCGGTGGTTCCGGCGGGTCCGGCCGGACCGGGCGCCGCCTCGGCGACCGGCGATGCCTCGGCGGCACCGGCCTCCCGCTCTCGCGGCGAGCCAGCCCGGGCAGCCGTGGCGGCGGCCTTGGTGGCCCGATGCGGAGCCAGGACCATGATCATGTTACGGCCGTCCTGCTTCGGAGCGGCCTCGACGTACCCCAGTTCCGAGATCTCGGATTCGAGTCGGCGCAGGAGCCGGTAACCCAGCTCCGGTCGACTCTGCTCGCGACCGCGGAACATGATCGTCACCTTGACCTTGTCGCCCGCCTTGAGGAACCGCACCACGTGACCCTTCTTGGTCTCGTAGTCATGCGGATCGATCTTCGGACGGAGCTTCATCTCCTTGATGACGGTCTGTTGCTGGTTACGCCTGGCTTCGCGCGCCTTGAGTGCGGACTCGTACTTGTACTTACCGAAGTCCATGAGCTTGCACACCGGCGGGCGCGCCATGGGCGCAACCTCGACCAGGTCCAGGTCGACGTCCGCGGCCAGCTGCAGAGCGCGCTCCAGTGGGACGATGCCCACCTGCTCGCCCTCAGGGCCGACCAGTCGGACCTCACGTGCCCGGATCTGTTCGTTCACGCGTGGCTCGACGCTGATGGGGCCTCCTCGTGGTGATCCTCACCGGCCGCGCGTCAGCGGTGGCCGGTCCTAACGTCTTCGACCCAAAGCAGAAGGCCCCGGCGCATGCCAGGGCCCGCTCGACCGGTCTGCGGCGATCGACGATCGCAACCCGGATCGGCTAAGCCGAACCGGTGACCGGACCCGGCCACCGGATGGGGCGACACGGGTGGGAGCAGGCGCTCCGCTTCTTGACTGCCTGCGGATAAACCCAGACAGTGGTCGACTGGTAAAGACTAGCAGGTCAGCCCGCAGGATGCCAAAACGGGCACGCCGGGGACGGCAGGTCGTCGACGGGCGATCACCGCGCCGTCCGCTGCCCCTGGACGACCTCGGGTTCCAGCTGTGCCGGCTGTGCCGGCTGGGGCTGCTGCTGCGCGGCGTGCAGCGCACGCAGGGCCCGTACGCCGTCCACCGCCAGCTCGCGGTCCACCGCCTGGAGGGCCAGCACCGGCACCAGCTCGTCGTCGTGCAGCTCCAGGCTGGCCCAGGCCGAACTCCGGTCGAAGCGGACCGCCCGGACCACGTCCCAGGGCAGGTCGTAGCCGCGGAAGACGTTGCGCACCCGGACCCCCTGGGCGTCCGCCTCCACCCGGGGCCGGGTGAAGAGCAGCACCACGAAGCCGCCCAGCACGCCCAGCCCGGCCATCGCGAGCTGGTCGCCGCGCTGGAAGGTGGCCGCCCCGGAACCGGTCGAGCCGTGCAGCCCGATGCTCAGCAGCGCGAACATGACCACCAGCGCGGGCGCCAGGATCCAGCAGACCGTCCGGATGCGTCGCGGACGCACGCGTACGGTGCCGGGATCACGGGCGACGGCGGATTCGGTCACGCCGTCCAGTCTGCCATCCGGCGTCCGACCGGATGCCGCCAGCCCGCCCGAGGCGGAGCACGGCGAACGCCTGGAACGCCGGCGGCGCGCGATTACGCGGCGCGGTGCCGGTGGTCAAGCACGGCGAACGCCTGGAACGCCGGCGGCGCGCGATTACGCGGCGCGGTGGCGGTGGTCGAGCACGGCGGGTGGCTCGGCCAGAAAGCGGCTGGCCGCCGCGATCAGGTCGGCCCGGACGGATATGCCCGGCGGGCCGGGAACCGAGCCGGGCCGTGGCCGGCTCAGGTGGCGGCCGGGGCACCCCGGGCCGCCCGGCCGGAGACGAGCACCGCGAGCAGGGTCAGCACCGCCCCGACCAGCACCGCCAGGCTCGCGCCGGGTCCACCCGGCCGCAGGTCGAGCAGCAGCGCACCGCCCAACTGCCCGGCGACCAGGGCCAGGCCGGTGCGGAGCAGTCCCATCGACCGGATGCCGACCAGCAGCGCGACGGTGATCGTCACCCCGAGCGGACCGCCGACGTACAGGTACCACTCGCTCGGCCAGCCGGTGGCGCCGAGCTGGGCCAGGGCGCCGGTCACGGCCGCCACCGGCAGCATCGCCGCGCTGCTCACCGCGAAGTTGACCGCCGTGGCGGCGGCCGGGTCGGCGACCGTGGAGATCCGGCCGTTCAGCGCGCCCTGGACGGCGACCAGCACCCCGCAGACGACGCCGAGCAGCACCAGCCCCACCGCCAGGTCGCCGACCGGCCGGCCGAACTGGGCCAGCGCCACCGCCGCGATCCCGAGCAGCGCACCCGCCACCCGGGACCGGGTCAGTCCCATCCGGCCGGCCGGGGCGAGCCGGGTCCGGTCGACGACGAGCCCGCCACCGCTGTTGCCGGCCACCTGGGCGATGGTGTAGACCGCCACCCCGAGCACCGGCACGATGTACGTCGCCGCGACGATGAAGAACGCCCCGCACAGCCCGCCCAGGTACGTCCACCACGGCAGCCTGGTGCGGCGCAGCACCCCGAGACCGGCGCGCATCGACGGAAGCGCGAGCAGGCCGAGCAGGACCAGGGCCACTCCGCCGGTGTTGTTGACCAGCGCCCCGATGATCGGATGGCCGGTCCGCTCGCCCATCTCGGCGTTGGCCAGGCTCTGCGCCGCCGAACCCACCCCGGCCAGCACGGTCAGCCCGATCGCGGCCCAGCCCGGCAGCGCCTTCACCGGCAGACCCGGCACCCTTCGCACAGCGACACCCCGTCCGAACGCGCCGCCCGGACGGGCCGCCGTTCGACCGGCTCCGCACAGCGCCGGTCCAGCTTCACAGCCGGCGGGTACGGCTGTCAGTGATCGTGACCAGGATCGCTCCGCCCCGGCGGGCGGCACCGCTCAGTCGATGACGAACGCGGAGACGATCATCACCGACGACAGCGCGACGCCGACGACGCCGAGGACCATGCCGATGGTCGCCCTCACCTGGTGCGATCTCCCGCGCCTCGGCCGGCCGAGCAGGATGGCCACCGTCCCGGGCAGCACCCCCGCGCCGAGACAGAGCGAGAGCGGCAGCGACACGATGCCGAGGATCAGCGCGGCGACCCAGGTGTCGCGCTCCTCGCCGCGCTCCGTGCCGGCCTGCCCGAGTTGCCCGGCCTGCCCGGGCCGTCCCACCGACGGCCGCACCAGCGGCGCGGTCGCCGCACCGGCGGGCGGGTGCGGATACCACCGGAACTGCGCCGGCAAATCGGCCAGCGGCCGGGTGAGGTCGGCAACGGTCCTGGCGGCCTGCACGGACACCATCCGTTCCTCGTATTCGGCGAGCTCGAGATAGCCCTCCTCGAGCGCCCGGGAGAGCAGGTCGAGCACCGTGCCGCGCTGGGCGGTGCCGACCCGCTCGTTCATCAACACTTCCACGGGCTCCTCGCTGTTGCCGAGGCGGTCGCCGGAACAGCTCCAAGGTAGCCAGGCTCCGTCAAGCCGAGGACACGATTCGGCCACACGCCCGTGTCACCCGGGCAGCAGTGGCCGATCGTGACCGGGCACATCAGCTCACCCGGACCGGCCGCCCGCGGGGACGGGCGAGCCGGGGACGACAATCGTCGGGTGGCGAAACGCAAGGCCCGCCGGGCGGGCGGCGACGAGTCCGGCCGGCCGTGTCCGTGCGGCTCAGGATCGGGGTACGGGGAGTGCTGCGGCGCCCTGCACCAGGGGCGTACGGTCGCGGCGACCGCCGAGGCGCTGATGCGCTCGCGGTTCAGCGCGTACGCCGTCGACGACCCCGGATACCTGCTCCGGACCTGGCACTCCAGCACCCGCCCGGCCCGGCTGACGCTGGACCCGGCGGACCGGTGGACCCGGCTCGACATCCTCGACACCGACCGGGGTGGGTTGATCGACAGCACCGGCACCGTCGAGTTCCGGGCCCACTACCGGCGGTCGGGCCGGCCGGGGGAGTTGCACGAACGCAGCCGCTTCGGCCGCGAGGACGGCCAGTGGCGCTACCTCGACGCCGGGTAGCCCACCGGGTGGGCAGGGCTCACCCGCTGGCCCGCCGGTCGGTCGTCACCGAGCGCCCGGATCGGCGGACGGGAGCGGGCAGTGTGGACCATCAGGTCGGCCACCCGGGACGCCACCTGCGGGGTCGGGGTCAGCTCCAGCCGGAGCCGCCTCGGGTCGACCCGCCGCACCCCACGGGCGGCGGACGTTCGGTAGCCTGCCTCCGTATGACCGCCGTCGTGATCCGCACACCGCGCGGGACTCCCGGCCGTACCGTCGTCGCCCGTCGCGGCGTCGCGCTCGTCGGACTCGTCGGGCTGGTGGTGCCGGCCTCGGCCTGCGCCGGTGGGGAGACGACCGGCCCGGCGAGCACGCCGCCGGCCAGTTCGGCGACGGCCACCGCGCCGACGCCGAGCCCCACCCCGGCCGCGACGGACGGCTGCCCGGTCGACGCGGCGACCCTGTTCGCCGCGCTCAAGGCCAACAGGAAACTGTTCGCCGCCGTCGACGCGGAGATCAGCGGCGTCCGCGATCCGGCCTGCCACCGGGGATACGCGACCGCGACGACGATCGTCCCGCCGGAGCGGGCCGATCCGGCCTGGGTCGTCTTCGAGTACGACCGGGACGGTGCGACGTGGACGGCGCTCGGCGCCGGCACCGATGCGGTCTGCACGGATCTGGTCCCGTCCGACGTCATTCCCCGGTTGCCGGGCTGCGTCGGCTCCTGATCACCGGCCGCTCGGGGCGAGCGGCGCGGTTCCGCGACCTCTGGCGAATAGATTCGCGCGTATCGACGCGTCCGAACATGATCCGGTAGGCTCCTCGACGGTTATCTGAAATATTTCCGGAAGTTGATCGGAACAACCACCGGAAAGCCACCTTTTCCACCGGACTCGGCCCGGCCTTCGCGACGTACTGCGTCGGCTGGCGCAGGAGGTGATGGCCGTGGTCGATGGCCCCACCATCGGCGTACTCACCATGTCTGTCGGTTGCGACTATTTCGGCAGCATTCTCGGCGGAATCGCGCGTACGACCGCAGCCGCCGGCGGCCGGATGATCGCCATTCAGACGCTCGGCGCCGGCACATTCGACTTCGACCCGCCCGAACCTCCGGACTTTCCGCACCTGGTGGCCTGGGACCACGTCTCCGCGTTCGTGGTCATCCTGAACTCGGCATCGCCGGGATACCTGAACTCGATCCAGCGCGCCGGCAAACCGGTGATCATGATCAGCCACGAGATGCCCGGCGTCTCCTGCCCGGTCGTGCTCCCCGACAACCGCGGCGGAGTACGCGAGGCGGTACTGCACCTGGTCGAACACGGCCATCGGGAGATCGCCTTCGCCGGATACCTGGAACTGCGGGATCTGCGCGAGCGTTACGAGGCCTATCGGGACGCCCTGCTGGAGTGCGGGATAACACCACGTACCGATCTGCATTTCGACACCGGCGACAACCGGGAGAGCGGCGGCGAACGCGCGGGCCGGGCGATGCTGGCCGCCGGGCTCCCGTCGACGGCGGTGGTGGCCGGAAACGACCTCAACGCGATCGGACTGCTCCGCACCTTCCTGGCCGCCGGCGTGCGGGTGCCGGATGAGCAGGCGGTGGTCGGCTTCGACGACATGGAAGGGGTGGTCTACTTCACCCCGAGCCTCTCCACCGTCCGGCAGAGCTTCGAGGACCTGGGCCGGATCGCCGCGGAGCTCGCGTTGCGTGCCACGCGCGGGGAGGAGGTCGAGGCCCGCACCTTCTCGGTGCCCACGTCGTTCCAGCCGCGCGAGTCGTGCGGCTGCCCCGACCCGCTGGCCCCGGTGGCGCTGGCGGCGGAGCCGGACGCCGACCTGTCGACCGCCGACCACCTGGTCGCCCGACTCGTCGCGGCACTGCCGGCACCGGTCGATCCGCTCCGCCGGGCCACCATCGCCCGGGCCGGCGCCCTGGTCGCCGACACCCTCGCCGCGGCCGGCGACGGCGCCGCGGGTCCGGACCTGCTCGACCTCCGCCAGGCCCTGATCGGTTTGCAGACGCTGAGCCAGCGGCATCCGGAGGGCGTGGTCCGGATGATGGACTGGGTGCGGCGGTACGGGCTGGGTCTGGCCCGGCGTGTCGGACGGCAGGACCAGGCCGGTGCCGAACGGGTCCGGGCCGGCACCGAGGAGATCGTGGTCGCGCTGGCGCAGAGCCGGTCCCGGACCCACAAGATCGAGGAGAACGAGTTCCAGACCACCCTCAAGACGCTCTACACGGTCAGCAAGAACCTGCTGCGCAGCCACGAGAAGGACCCCCGGGCACTGGCCTGGATCCAGGACACCAACGCCCGCGGCGGCTGCCTCGGCCTCTGGTCGGGAACCCCGGCCGGCGGCGACACCGCCGAACCGGCGCTGGACCTGGTCACCATGTTCGAACGGGACCGTGGGCCGGTGCCGATGCCGGTCGAGCCGGTGCCGCCCCGGTCGTTCCCGCCGCCCGAACTGGTCGACCTCGCGGACCTGGACGCCGACCAGATGGTCTACGTGGCACCGTTGCGGATCGGCGTCAGCGACTGGGGGATGCTCGCCGTCGTCGGTCCGATCGAGGCCGAGGTGGCCAGTGGCCGGGAGATGATGAACCAGTGGGCGGCCCTGCTGACCATCGCCCTCGACCACGACGCGGTGCTGAAGTCCCTGCGTGAGCAGGAGGACCTGCTGCGGCACGCCGCGCTCTACGATCCGCTGACCGGGCTGGCCAACCGGACCCTGTTCCTGGACCGGCTGCAGGCGGCCGTCGCCGCCCAGACGCGCCACCCGGAGCGGCACTACTCGGTGCTGCTGCTCGACCTCGACGGCTTCAAGCTGGTCAACGACAGCCTGGGACATCTGGCCGGTGACCGGCTGCTGGTCCAGGTCGCCGAGCGGATCCGGGCCAGCGCCCGGGAGGCCGACGTCGCGGCCCGGTTCGGCGGGGACGAGTTCGCCGTACTGCTGCGGCACCGGCCCGGCGGCGAGGACCCGGTCGCGGTGGCGGAACGGATCCGGGGCGCGCTGGACGTGCCGTTCCGGCTCGGCGAAGAGGAGTTCGTCGTCTCGGCCAGCATCGGCATCTCCCGCAGCAGCACCGGCTACCAGCACGCCGAGGACGTGATCCGGGACGCCGACACCGCGATGTACTCGGCCAAGTGGCAGCGCAAGGGCTCGCACGCGGTGTTCGACGTCGCCATGCACGAGCGGGTCGTCGGGCGGCTGCGTACCGAGGCGGAGCTGCGCCGGGCACTGGAGACCGGCGGCTTCGAACTGCGCTACCAGCCGATCGTACGGCTGAACGACGGCCGTACCCGCGCCTTCGAGGCCCTGGTGCGCTGGCGGCATCCCGTACGCGGGCTGGTGCTGCCGGCCGAGTTCCTGCCGATCGCCGAGGAGAGCGGGCTGATGCCGTCGATCGGCCGCTGGGCGCTGACCGAGGCGTGCCGCCAGCTCGGGGTCTGGCGGGCGAGCGGCTCCGCCCCGGACGGGCTGCGGATCAGCGTCAACGTCTCCAACCGGCAGTTCTGGCACACCCGGCTGCTGGAGGACATCGAGGAGAGCCTGCGGGCGGCGGGGCTGGACCCGGCGGCGCTGATCATCGAGATCACCGAGGGCGTCATCGTGCACGACGTCCCGGCGGCGCGGACGAAGCTGGCGGCCCTGCACGAGCTGGGCGTACAGCTACACATCGACGACTTCGGCACCGGCTACTCCTCGTTGCAGGCGCTGCACCACCTGACGATCGACGCATTCAAGATCGATCGGTCCTTCGTAGCGCCGCTGGCGACCGACGGCAAGAGCCGCGAGCTGGTCCGGTCGATCGTGTCGATGGGGCTCAACCTGGGACTGGAGCTGGTGGCGGAGGGGATCGAGACCGCCGCCCAGCGGGACCAGTTGCGTCGCTACGGCTGTCACCACGGCCAGGGCTATCTCTTCGCCGGCCCGGTCACCGGTGCGGAGGCCGAGGCGATCCTCCGCGACGGCGCACCGGCCGGCCTCCCCCGACTGGCGGCCCGGGCCGTCCGCTGACCCCGCCTTCCGCGGTGCGCGCTCCGCGACCTGGTCGGGGTACGCCGGGTCGGCCTGGTCGCCCCGGTGTTGAGCAACCGCTGCGGCTGTCGACGGGTCTGGCCACGGCCGGCGCCGCAGACCGCGCCCGGTCCCCCGCGACGGACGGGCGCCCGCCCGTGCCCGGCGCACCGCCGCTAGACATCGACCATCGCCGTTGAATATATTTCGATCGACGCCCTGAAATATTTCAAGGGCCATCATCACCGGCAGGCCGCCCTGTCCCCACCGAGGAGTTCCCATGCCCCGTCCGCGTTCCCGGCTGAGCGGCCTGTACGCCGCGCTCGCCGCCACCGCCCTGGCCGTCACCGCCGGAGCCGTCGCCGTCACCGCCGCGGCCCCACCGGTCGCCGCCGCGGCCTGCAACGGTTACGTGGCCCTGACCTACGACGACGGCCCCAACACCGGCACCACCAGCGCGCTGCTCAACGCGTTGCGGTCGGCCGGCGCCCGGGCCACCTTCTTCAACGTCGGCCAGCGGGTCCAGCAGAACCCGGCACTGGTCCGCGCCCAGCAGCAGGCCGGGATGTGGATCGGCAACCACAGTTGGACGCACCCACACATGACCCAGCTCAGCACCGCGCAGATGACCTCGGAGATCAGCCAGACCCAGCAGGCCATCCAGCAGGCCACCGGGACCGCGCCGAGGCTCTTCCGGCCGCCGTACGGCGAGACCAACGCCACGCTGCGCTCGGTGCAGGCCCAGTTCGGGCTGACCGAGGTGCTCTGGAGCGTGGACTCCCAGGACTGGAACGGCGCCAGCACGGCCCAGATCGTCCAGGCCGCCAACAACCTCACCGACGGCGGCGTCATCCTGATGCACGACGGCTACCAGACCACCATCAACGCCGTACCGCAGATCGTCGCCAACCTGGCCAACCGCAACCTCTGCCCCGGGATGATCTCCCCGGCCACCGGCCGGGCCGTCGCGCCCGACGGCACCAACCCGCCGACCAACCCGCCAACCAACCCGCCCACGAACCCGCCGACCAACCCGCCGACCCAGGGGCCGGGCGGCTGCACCGCCGCCGTGTCGCTGAACTCCTGGAACGGCGGCTTCGTGGCCACCGTACGGGTCACCGCCGGCTCGTCCGGCACCAACGGCTGGTCGGTACAGGTGACCCTGCCGTCCGGCGCCACGGTCACGAGCTCGTGGAACAGCCAGCGCAGCGGAAGCAGCGGGGCGGTCACGTTCACCAACGTGGGCTTCAACGGCCGGATCGCCCCCGGACAGTCGACCGAGTTCGGCTTCCAGGGCAGCGGCAGCGGTACCGGCATGTCACCGACCTGCACCGCGAGCTGAGTGCCGCACCTTCGCCGTCCGGTGCGGAGGACGAGACGTCCTCCGCACCGGACCCCCGCCGCCGGCGGGCTTGTCCGATCTGGATCTGGCGTCGGGCGACCGGCGGAACCCCTGGCCCGGCCGGGCGCCCGACGCCGACCGTCGGGCTCACGGACCCGCCGCCCCGGCGAGTGGTCCGCAGATGCCGTCAGTACGACGGGCTCCGGTCTCGCGACACGTTCCCGTCTCCCCCGTTGAACGACGGCACCTCCCCGTGCCCGCGCGTCCCGGCATAATGCCTCCGGTCATGCCTGCCCGCGCGTACGCAGCGATGATACGCACACGGCAGGCGATCCCGTCAACATTTGTGGACAGAGCTGTGGCATGCTGTAAACCACTGGAACCAGTCCCGGAGGAGGCCAGATGGCTGAAGAAGCGGACGAGTTCCGCAGCTCGGGGACCCTGGCCGACCGCCTGGACCGGCTCTTCGACCGGATCCGCAAGCCCGACGGCAGCGCGTACAGCCTGCGCGAGGTGGCGGACGCGATCACCGCACAGGGCGAGTCGATCTCGCACACCTACATCGGGCAGCTACGCACCGGCAAGAAGCGCGACCCGAACCTCAGTCACCTCCGGGCGCTGGCGAAGTTCTTCGGCGTACCGGTGGAGTACTTCACCAGCGACCGGCTGGCCGCCGACGTCGACCGGGAACTCGACCTCGCCGCCGCGTTGCAGCAGGTACGCGCCCGCACCGTCGCGCTGCGCAACTCCGTCATCCCGGAGGCACAGTCCGCCATCGATGCCCTCACCGAGTTGCTCGGGGTGATCCGCGTCCTTGAACAGGGCAAGCCGGACGCGGATGATGGCGCGTGAATGCGGATCGCGGTCTGGCGACAGCACGCCGCACAGAGGAACGGTGGGCCCATGACGCTACGGCAGGTACGCCGGCGCTGTGAGCGGATCGCACGCGGCATCCGGGTACCGGACCCGTTCGACCTCGACACGTTCATCAGCGACTTCGGCGCCGACCGGGGACGTCCGGTCCACCTGATCGCGTTCGACCTGCCGCCCGGGGCGCCGTGCGGGCTCTGCGTCTCGACCGACGCCGCCGACTACCTGGTGGTGACCTCCGCCGCGACCGGGGTGCAGCGGGTGCACATCGCCCTGCACGAGCTGGCGCACCTGCTGCTGGAGCACCGGCTGCACCTGGTCGACGAGGTGCAGGGCAGCCGACAACTGTTCCGGCATCTCGACCCGGGGGTGGTACGGGCGATGTTCGCCCGGACCAACTACAGCAGCCAGGAGGAGCAGGAGGCCGAGACCCTCGCCTCGCTGCTCGGGCAGCGCGCCGGGCTGTGGCGCCCGCCGGCCCCGCGTACCCCGAGCGACCCGGTGGTCGAGCGGCTCGGCCAGTCGCTGGAGCACTAGGGTGTTGCCGGATGGACGGTAAGAGCGGCATCTTCCTGTTCTGCGCGGCGGTCGCGTGGATCGCGGTCGGCTACAAGGTGGCGGCACTCGCCCGCAACCCCCGCAACCTGAACCTGTGGGTGCTGACCCTCTGCATCGCCCTGCCGGCGGCCGGGTTCACCATGGCCGTCCCGGCCGTCTACACGGCGGTGAACCGCTTCTTCGGAGTACCGAACCTCGCCTCGCTGCTGGTCTACGGCTGCATCGTCGGATACAGCATCACCGCGCTGGTCATGCTGATGCTCTGGCACATGCCGGCGGCCGAGGCGCTACCCCGGGCCCGGGTGCTGGCGGTCTTCTACGGCCTGGTGCTGGTCGCCATGGCGGTGCTCTTCGCCAACAGCGGCGCCACCGTCGAGGCGCCGAGCGACTTCGACGACGTCTACGGCCCCCGCCCGGTCGGCGGCACGTTCCTGCTGGTCTACGTCTCCGCGTTCGCCTTCGGGCTCGGCGTCGCCGCCTGGCGCAGCCTCCAGTTCGCCAGCCGGGTCGCCCGGAGCGACGGGCGCCCGTGGCTGCGCCGGGGCCTGCGACTGGTCGCGGCCGGCTCGATCGTCGCGCTCGGCTACTGCCTCGGCAAGGGCGGGTACGTCGTCGCCGCCTGGTTCGGCACGACGCTGCCGGCCCTGAGCGACCTCGGTACGCTCTGCGCCTGCGTCGGGGCACTCGTGATCACGATCGGCTTCACCATCCCGTCCTGGGGGCCGAACCTCTCCGCCGCGGCGGACAGGCTGGGACGGGCCCGCACCTATCTCCGGCTCTACCCGCTGTGGCACGCCATGTACCAGGTGATGCCGGAGATCGCCCTGGACCCGCCCGCGTCCCGCCGGGCCGACCTGCGGATGCTGCGCGACCTCGACTTCGCGCTCTACCGACGGGTCATCGAGATCCGCGACGGCCGGCTCGCGCTCGCGGCATATCTGGCACCGACCGACGGGACTCCTCCACCGGACGGTCACGGCCCCGACGCTCCCGGCGGCAGGACGGCCGCCGCGACCCGGGAGGCGATCCGGATCCGGGACGCGCTCGCCCGGCTGCGGGCGGCGAGCCCGGAAAGGCTGGCGGCGGATCCGAGCGCCCCGACTGCCCGGGGAACCCGTGCCGCGCCGCCGGCACAGCCCGACGACGACGGCGACCTCGCCGCCGACCTGGAGTTCCTCGGCCAGGTCTCGTCGGCACTGCGCCGGCTGCCACCGGCGACGACCGCAGCCGCCTCGCCCGGTGCGCCGGTGCGGAGCTGACCGACCGATGCTGCACCGGTCCGGCCGCTTCGACCGGCTACGCGAGATCCGCGAACTCGACCCCGCCCGGGACTGCCACCGGATCTACCGGACCACCGCGCTGTGGGAGTTCCCGTTCGACGTCCGGATGGGGCTGCTGCTGGCGTTCTGGCGCACCTTCGCCGTGCCGTCGATCGCCGAACTGCTGGCCGCGACCGGCGAGACCACGTCCCGGACCGAGCGGCGTGCCGACGACACCGGCATCCTGATGTACACGCTGATCGAGCACGGCCTCGACCACCCGCTGGGCCGGGCCGCCACCCGACGGCTCAACCAACTGCACCGCCGGTACGCCATCGACAACGACGACTACCTGTACGTGCTCGGCACCTTCGTCTTCGTCGGCTCCCGGTGGATCGACCGGCACGGCTGGCGCCCGCTGTGCTGCCACGAGCGCACCGCGATCTACCACTTCTACGCCGAACTCGGCCGGCGGCTGCGCATCACCGGCATCCCGCCGGACCTGGACAGCTACGCCGACTGGTACGACACCTTCGAGGCGGAACGGTTCGCCGCCACCCCGGCCGCCCGGCAGCTCATCACCGCGACCAAGGGACTGCTCGCCGACCTGCCGAGGCCACTGGTACCGGTCGGCGAGCGGGTCGCCGACGCACTGCTCGACCCACCGCTGCGGGCGGCGGTCTCGGTCGCACCGCCGCCGTGGTGGGCCCGGGCCCTGCTGGCCGGCGGGCTCGCCGGTCGCGCCGCGTACCTCCGGCACGGGGCGGCACCGCGCCGCCGGCAGTATCTCGACGGCGGGCTGCGGGCCAAGACCTACCCCGACGGGTACGACATCGCCACGGTCGGCCCGGCGGAGGAACACCGGGGTGGACGGACATATTCATCCTCTCCTCGCCCATAGGCGGACGGGGCGGGCCCGCTGGCACAATGGCCCGACCTACGGCCGGGACGGGGCGAGAGATCGATGGTGACGACGGACGAACGGATAGTGCCGGACGAGCGGACCGTACCGCTGCTGAACTGCGTGTCCGCGGACGAGACGCTCGCGTTCTGGCGGGCGCTGGGCTTCGAGGTGACCTGGGAGCAGCGGAGGCCGTACCTCTATCTGGCGTTGCGGTGGAGCGGGTTCGAGCTGCACTACGGCGCCGCACCGGCCGGGCTCGACCCGGCGCTGGAGAACACCGGCGGCTGCCTGGTGATGGTCGGGGCGGTCGCGCCGTACCACGCGGCCTTCGTGGCGGCGATGCGGAAGACGTACGGGAAGGTGCTCGGCAAGGGGCTGCCGCGGATCACCCGCTACCGGCCCGGCGCCTCCCGGTTCAGCATCGTCGACCCGTCCGGCAACTCGATCATCTTCATCCGCCGGGACGAGCCGCAGGAGCTGGAGTACGGCGGCGCGAAGCGGCTGACCGGACTGGCCAAGGTACTGGACAACGCACGGATCCTGCGGGAGTTCAAGACCGACGACCTGGCCGCGTTCCGGGCGCTCAACTCCGGGCTGCGCCGGCACGGCGCGACGGCGTCCGGTCCCGACCGGGCCCTGGCGCTCGCCGCGTTGATCGAACTGTCGATCGCGCTGGACGAGCCAGACCGGGTGCCCGAGTGGGGTTCCCGGCTGCGGGAGATCTCGCTGACCGGGCCCGAACGGGAGCAGGTGGAACGGGCCGTCGCCGATCCCGCGGTACTCACCGGCTGGCTGCCAGAGGTCACCTCGCCCGTGGGGGACGGCCCCGGCGAGGAGTAAGGTCGACGGCCGGTCTGCCGCAGGTGGGGGTGTCAGCCCGGGCAGGGTGACGCCTGCTTCCCGGCCCGGCTGGTTCGGCGCTCAGGTGTCGCAGTCGCGACCACAGACCCTGGAACGCGTCCCCCCGCGCGGAGGCGCGGGGGGACGACTCGTAGCCGACCCGACGGGGGCGCGCCGGGTAACCATGCCCGGCGCCCTTGAGCCGACCTTGCAATTGAGATATGTCTCTATAGATATGTCTCACTCGTAAGGGGATCTGCGATGAGCGACGTTCGACGGATCACCACCGCGTCCGCGCTGGCCGTGGCGTGCGTGGTGGCACTCGTACCCATCATCCACGCACCACCCGCGAGCGCCCAGGACGGCGCTGAGTGGTCTATGGGCGGCCACGACATCCGCAACACCCGGTCGAACCCGGACGAGCAACTACTCTCCCCCTCGACGGTCGGCGACCTGGATGTCGCCTGGACCGTCACCACCGACGGCGATGTCTCGGCCACTCCCGCCGTGGTCGACGGCGCCGTCTACTTCCCGGACTGGGGCGGCACCTTCTGGAAGGTCGACGCCGCGAGCGGGGAGGTGATCTGGTCCCGTTCGGTCGCCGAGCTGGCCGGAATCGCCGACACCTTCGCCCGGACCGCTCCGGTGGTGGCCGGCGACACCGTCTACCTCGGCACCCAGGCCGGTGCCCGGCTGCTGGCGATCGACACCGAGACCGGCGACCTGCGCTGGAACACCGCGATGGACACCCATCCGGACGCCATCCTCACCTCGTCGCCGGCCATCCACGACGGCGTGCTCTACCAGGGCGTCTCCTCGCTGGAGTTCCTCAACGCCGGCGACCCGGCGTACGACTGCTGCACCTTCCGGGGCAGCCTGGTGGCGGTCGACGCGGCCACCGGAGTGGTCCAGTGGAAGAGCCACACCCTGCCGGACCAGGGTGCGGGCGGCGACATCTTCAGCGGCGCGTCGGTCTGGGGCAGCACCCCGACCATCGACCCGGAGAGCGGCACCGTCTACGTCGGCACCGGGCAGAACTACTCGATCCCGGCAACGGCGCGGGAATGCCAGGAGAACGGCGGTACCCCGCAGGAGTGCCTGCCGCCGTGGAACGCCAAGGACTCGATCGTCGCGATGGACATGGCCACGGGTGAGATCAAGTGGTCGACCGGCCCGCCCCGGTTCGACGAGTGGAACCTCGCCTGCATACCCGGCTTCCCCCCGAACAACTGCCCGAACCCGGGCCCGGACCACGACACCAGTGACGGCACCCACCTGTTCACCATCCCCGGCCCGGACGGGCAGCCCCGGAAGGCGGTCGGTGCCGGCCAGAAGAGCGGCGAGTTCTGGATGCTCGACGCGCTGACCGGGGAGATCATCTGGAGCGCGTCGGTGGGGCCGGGCTCGGTGCTCGGCGGCATCGAGTGGGGCACCGCCAACGACGGCGAGCGGATCTTCTTCGCGGAGACGAACAACGACCGGGAACCGTACCAACTGCCCGACGGGCAGACCATCGACTACAGCTCGTTCGGCGCGCTGGACGTGGCGACCGGGGAGATCGTCTGGCAGGTACCGGAACCGCACGGCGGCCTGGCGGTCGGCCCGGCGACGACGGCGAACGGCGTGGTCTACTACGGCTCGCTGAACGGCTACATGTATGCCCTCGACGCCGACGACGGCGAGCTGCTGTGGGAGTACCAGGGCGCGGGGGCCTCGAACGCCGGTCCGGCCATCGTCGACGGCAGGCTGTACTGGGGCAACGGCTACCAGCGACTCGGCCCCGCCAGCACCACCTTCTACTCCTTCGGCCTGCCGGCCGCTACCACCGGTACGAGTCCGTGATCGGTCGCGACCGCTGACCCACGGCCCGGACCCGCCCCGCACGGCAGGACGCAGGGGCGGGTCCGGGTGGGGTCGCGCCGCCGGGTTGCCGCTTCAACCGGCCACGCCGCGGTGCGGAGGACCACCACGGTCCTCCGCACCGGTCCGCCCGTGGGCGGGTGTCGGCCTGGTCGCCGCCGTCAGCGGGGCCAGGCGCAGTGGATGTGCGTGGCGTGGTCCGCGTCGTCGCCCGGGCCCAGCACCTCGGTCGCGCCATAGGCGCGGCACGCGTCCTTGAACGCCTGGTTGAACGGGTTGGCGGTGGTGACCCGGGTGCCGTTGATCGTGTCGACGTCGAACGCCTTGCCGAGGTAGTGCCGGGAGTTGGCGCCGTGCCTGCTACCCGCGATCGCGGTCACCCGGAAGTTGAAGCCGTCCAGGAGGTGCAGGCTGAGCACCCCCCGCAACATGTCCAGGTCAAGGTTCACGCTGGTCCGGCCGACATGGCTGAAGTCGCTGGTACTGGCGGGCAACCCGGCCGCCGTGTCCACGATGTTCTGCCGGGCTGTCGATGCCGGATCGGACTGCCCGCCCACGTGGAAGGTGAGCAGGTCGATCGCCGGGATGTCCCGGATGAAGGCTGCCGGGTTGTATGCCGGCAGACCCGTGCTGAACACTCCCGACCCCAGCGAGACCGACAGTGTGGAGGTGCCCAGGCCGTAGCACGGAGACAGATAGCGTTGCCCGGCAGGCAGGGCGAAGCATCCGCCCCACGGTGTCCCGTCCAACGTCTGTAGTGCCAGGTCGAAGCCGATCTCAAGCTGTCGACCGCCGTCGTAGATGCGGCCGTCGATCAGCACCGCGCCGATGCTGTAGCCGTAGTAGGAAGAGGAGAAGGCGAAGGGAGCGGCAGCGGCGACGACGGCACCGTCGTACCTGGCACCGCCCGTCCGCTCGATCAGGTACGCCTGGCCCGCACCCGCGAGGTAGAAGTTGCAAACGATCTCCGCCAGGTAGTCGACCCGGGCCAGGGCAGTGCCGTTGGGGGTCACCTGCCGGCTGATGTACGGCACGCAGGTCGGAGGATCCTCCTGGGCGCCGGCGACCATGCGCGGGGCCGGGCCGGCCTTCGGCTCTCCCAGGGTGATCCCGGTGCCGCTCGGTACGGACGCCGCGAGACGCCGACCAGCGGGTCGGATGGCATCGGCCGGCGCCAGCCCGGATACGCCGGGTGCGGCCACGGCCGGCCGGGCCGGCAGGCTCGGGGCACCATCGTCTCCCGAGACACCGGCGTAGGCCGGCACGGCGTACCCGAGCGTCCCGGCCAGCGCCAGCACCAGAGTCAGCGCCAGCGTCCCGCTCCTCCGCCGGCCCCGGCCCGACTTCACCGGGCCCCGTCCGGCCCGGTCGACCGGGCGGGCCGTATCGACCCGGGTGTCCTGCTCGGCCGCCGGCCCCGGCCGGGGCGCAGCGGTGGTCGGCACCGCCTCTCCGGTTACCGGTGACGTCTCCCGGATCCTGCCTATCCGCATCATGCTTCCTCCATAACCGAGGTACGTGTGCGGGCCAGGCTCGCAGCCCGGACTGGAGGGCAACTGGAGGTCGATTGAACGCGCCGACGCGGAGCACGCCAGCCGTATCCCCGGGGCGTGCCCCCGCGCGCGTCCCGGCCTGCTCTCATCCGATAGCCGGAGTCACCAGGACGGTTCCGTGGTACCGGCGGTAAGCGGCAACACCGGCCAGGCGGCGAGGTCGTGCAGCATCTGGCGGTCGTGGGTGGCGACGACGACGGCTGCCGGAGTCTCCCGCAGGGCGATGGTCAGCTCGTCTACCAGGAGCGCCGACAGGTGGTTGGTGGGTTCGTCGAGGATCAACAGGTCGGGTCGCTCGGCGAGCCGCAGCGCGAGGTTCAGCCGGCGTTGCTGGCCCTGGGACATCCGCCCGACAGGCGTGCGGAGGGCTTCCCGGTCGAGCAGGTTGGTCGCGGTCAGCGACAGATGACCCTTCTCGCCGAGGTGTCCCCGGGACTGGAGTTGGCCGACGTGCTGGTCGTACAGCTGGTGGGCGAGCGCGGTCGGCGGCCAGGCCGGCACCTCCTGCCCGAGGTACGCCACCCGGGCCCCCGCGAGGTGGCGGACCTGGCCGGTCGACGGTTCGAGAGCCTTGGCCAGTACCGCGAGCAAGGTCGACTTGCCCGCCCCGTTGGGGCCGGTCACCAGTAGCCGGTCCCCGCCGTCGAGGGTGAGCGTGACGCTCTGCTGCAGCCGTCCGGCCACGGTGACGTCGTGGCAGCGCAGCAGGGGTGAGCCGGCACGGGTGGCGAGGTCGGGCCAGCGCAGCCGCAGCGGTGGCTCGGGCACGGTGATCTGGTGCGCGTCCAGCTCCTCCTGCCGGCGCCGGAGCGCCTGGACGACACCAGGGGCGCGGGACTGGCGCTGGTGTTTGCCATGACCCTTCTCCGGGCGCCAGCCGGTGCTGAGCCGCTGCCGCGCCTCGTTCACCGCGTCGGCCAGTCGCTGGTGCTCGGCCTGCTGGGCCTCGTAGTCCCGCTCCCAGCGTTCGCGCTCGCGCCGGCGCCCCTCCTGCCAGCCGGCGTAGCCGCCGGCGAACAGGAGCGGTCGCCCGTCCTGGCTGGGGTCGAGATCCAGGAACTCCACGGCCACGTCCCGAAGCAGGGCACGGTCGTGCGTCACGACCACGACCCCGCCCGGATACTGGCGAAGCCGTGCGGTGAGAAACGCCAGGCTGTCGGCGTCGAGGTGGTTGGTCGGCTCGTCCAGCAGCAGCAGGTCGTAACGTGCCCCCAACAGGCAGGCCAGGCGTACCCGGTAGCGCTGCCCGACCGACAGCGTCGACAGCGGGCGCTCCCGGTCGGTGCACGCGTCCAGCCCGGCCAACGCCACGTCGACGCGACGCTCCGCATCCCAGGCGTCCAGCCGGGTGGCCGCGTCGAGTGCAGCGGCGTACGCCGAATCGGCGCCCGCCCTCCCCTCGGCCAACGCCCCCGCCGCGTCGTCGAGCGCCCGCAGGGCGTGCTGGGACTCCCGCATCGCCCCCAGGACGAGGCTGCCCACCGTCTCCCCGCCGCGCGCCTCCAGCGACTGCCGGGCGACGCCGATCGTGCCGATTCGGTCCACCGTGCCCTGGTCGGGCGCGATCATGCCGGCCAGTACGTGCAGCAACGTCGTCTTTCCCCGGCCGTTCTCGCCGACGACGGCGAGGCGGGAACGGGCCGAGACGGTCACGCTCACGTCGGAGAGCACGGCCCGTCCGCCCCGCACCACCCGTACGCGGTCGGCCCGGACGTGCGCCCGGTCACCGGCCGGCAGCCGGCCGCCCCAGGCGAAATCGGACAGGGTGGTCGATTCCGGTGATGAGTTCAGGTCAAGATTGTTCACAGTCTGCTCTTCGGCTCGTCGTGGAGCCGGGCAGCACGAAGACGCCGCCCGGCAGGAACGCCAGGACGGCGGAACAGAGCTAGCTCACAGTCGCGTCGACCCTGCCGCCGTCAGCGGCAGGACCAGGGCTTCATCGCGGCGATGCCGGAATGCATGCCGTCAACCATAGCCGACCGGCAGGGTGCGGCCGCAGCCATGCCTCGTCAACCCCCGGCGGGCTCATCGAGATGCCGCTCTCGACGGGGCGGATCCTCACCGTCCCCAACCTGATCAGTTTCGTCACCACGAGCAGCCAGTTCTCCCGGCGGTGACATCGTGCCGGGCCAGCAGGATCTGCCGGGCGTACCTGTTCAGTCCTTCGCCCCGATGGCGAGCGTCACGCTTCGGCGTACTCCCCACAGACCGTCGTCATCTGACAGATGTCTTTACACCTCCGGTGCATCGACACTTCGAGCACGACCGCCCGGCAACCGCCAGCGCGAACGCTCACGCACGGAGGCGCACCATGCAGACACATCCTCGAACCGGCCCGCCGGTACCTGCGGGGAGGCGTAGATCGGCTCGGAGGCTGTCTGTCCCGTTCCTGGTCCTGACCCTCGTCGCGACCGCGGCGGTCGTGTTGACACCGGCCGCTCCGGCGTACGCCAACGAGTACTACAACGACATCCAGTCCGCCTCGGAAGCCAACCGGAACTGGATGTCCCGGGTACCGGACGATGCCAGCCTGGCCGATCTGTCGATTCCCGGTACCCACGACACCCTCGCGCTGTGCGGCCACTCGGCGAGCGGAAACGGCGACGACTGCGAGTTCATCTCGACCGAGATCACCCAGACGCAGGAGCGCCACGGGTACAGCGCGGAGACCCTGACCGTCCAACTGGAGGCCGGCATCCGGTCGATCGACATCCGGGTCCGGGTGGACAAGGGTGACGCCGGTCTGACCTTCACCGTCCACCACGGCGTCTACTACCAGCACGCCAACTTCACTGACGTACTGACGAAGATCGAGACTTTTCTCGATGCCAACCCGGCCGAGACCATTCTGCTGAACCTGAAGGCGGAGTGCGAGGGCTCCGGCACCACTACCTGCTACGACGCGGAGGGGTACGACAGCACCGAATGGCGGAGGAAGGTCTTCGACTCGTACCTCACCGGGCGCTACTACACCGGCGAGGAGGAGGAAACGAGGCAGGGCAAGTCGTGGGCGGACCTGTTCTGGGCGGATTCCGTCGACGGTAGGGAGCAGGCGACGACGCCGACCCTCAGCGCCGTACGCGGGAAGATCGTCCTGCTCGGCTTCGTCGGCCCGCGCGGCGGGATCTACGAGGGCTACGGGATCGGCCAGCTCTACCCGGCCGGCGGGTCCTCGGAGAACTACATCCAGAACGACTGGGATGTCCCGACGATCAGCGCGATCAACGAGAAGTGGGAGAAGGTTCGGGCTCATCTCCGGAAGACCAACGGGGTGTGGGACGCCAACCGGGGCGAGCAGGCCCATCACGACCACGAGCCCGACGCCCTCTACATGAACCTCACCAGCGGCTCGGGCGGCGGGGCGCGGCCCTACACCGTGGCCGGCGGTACCCCGACGGCGACCGGGGTCAACGAGTTCCTCATCCAGTGCCTGCGCGGCGGCGACGGCCGCTGTCCGGAGTTCTTTCCCGGTCGTGCCGACAACTTCGGCGGCCGGTCCACCATGGACCGCACCGGGATCGTGGTGATGGACTTCCCCGGCGGCGGCCTGATCGACGAGATCATCAGCAGGAATCCGACCGGCTCGTCGGTGTACCCCAACCTGGGTGCCGGCGCCCCGATGGAGGCGCACCTCGGCGGGGACGACGGCGGCAGCCGGCCGGCGGTGCCCGGTGACCACGCGCAGTGCCGCCCGGACGGGATGGTCCCGACCGCCGGTACCAACGCCCCGTACTGCGACGTCTATCAGGGCGACGGGCGGGAGTGGCTCGGCCAGGACCGCGACCGGCGGGTGATCGGCTACTTCAACGGCACCCGTACCGGTGCGGACGGTAAACCGCGTTATCTGGTGAACAACATCCCCTGGTCCAAGTTGACACACATCAACTACGCCTTCGCCTGGATCGAGGGAAACCGGATCTCGGTCGGTGCGGACGGTCCGGGCAACCCGGCCACCGGGATGACCTGGGACGGGCCCGGCACCGAGATGGACGAGAGCCTGCCGTACCGGGGCCACTTCAACCTGCTGAGCACCTACAAGGACCTGCATCCCCGGGTGAAGACGCTGGTCTCGGTGGGTGGCTGGGCGGAGAGCCGCGGCTTCTACCCGATGACCACCAACGCCGACGGCACCACCAACCAGGCCGGGATCAACACCTTCGCCGACTCGGTGGTCGAATTCCTCCGCCGGTACGACTTCGACGGCGTCGACATCGACTTCGAGTATCCGACCGTGCTGGACGACACCGGCAACCCGAACGACTGGGCGACCGCACAGCCGCGCCGCAAGGGGCTGCCGGCGGCGTACACCGCGCTGATGAAGACGCTGCGGGAACGGCTCGACCGGGCCGCGGCGGCGGACGGCCGGTACTACCTGCTGACCTCCGCCTCGTCGGCCTCCGGCTATCTCGTGCGCGGCATGGAGAACCACAAGGCGCTGCGCTACCAGGACTACACCAACCTGATGGCGTACGACTACCACGGCTCCTGGAACGACGTGGTCGGCCCGAACGCCGCCCTCTACGACGACGGCAAGGACCCGGAGCTGTCCGAGCTCTACCAGACCCCGGAGTACCAGAAGATCGGCTACTTCAACACCGACTGGGCGTTCCACTACCTGCGCGGCGCGATGCAGGCCGGACGGATCAACCTCGGGATTCCCTACTACACCCGGGGCTGGCGCAACGTCACCGGCGGCGAAAACGGCATGTGGGGCAGTTCGGCCGGCGAGGACTGCCAGCCGGGCACCGGCCTGGTCCGGCCCTGTGGCGACGGCGCGGTCGGGGTCGACAACATCTGGCACGACGTCTCCGCCGACGGCGCGGAGGTCGGCGCGGGCGTCAACCCGATGTGGCACGCCAAGAACCTGGAGCGCGACGTCACGCCCCGGTACACCAACGCGGTCGGTCTGAGCCCGGAGACCGACCCGGACGACCGGCGCACCGGCACCTACGACCGGCACTGGGACGAGGTGACCCGAACCGCCTGGCTGTGGAACTCGGAGAAGAGGACCTTCCTCTCCATCCAGGACATGCAGAGCCTCGACCAGATCATCGACTACGTCGACCGCAGCGGCGCGGGCGGCGTGATGATGTGGGAACTCTCCGGCGACTACGACTGCCCGGACGAGGCTGACACCAGCGCCAGAAACCCGTGCGTGATGGGCCACACCCTGACCCGCCGGCTGCACGAGCGGCTCCAGGGCCTCGACGCGTACGACAACAGCCGCAGCGCCGGCAGCAGCGCGCAGCGACCCGGCTCGGCGATCGACGTCACCGTCGACCTCGTGCAGTACCCGACCGAAACGGCGAAGCTCTGGCCGTTGACGCCGACGGTCCGGATCACCAACAACACCGGGGTGACAATCGGTGGCGGCAAGGAGAACCTCATCTCGTTCGACCTGCCGACCTCCACACCCGCGCTGATCAAGGATGGCGACTGGCAGACCGGCGAGCAGGGCGGCCGGTGGAAGGTCCAGGCCGGGCACAGCGGACCGAACGCCCGGACCGGACTCGCCGGTGACTTCCACCGGGTGAGCCTGGCTCTGGACTACTGCCAGATCATCCCGGCCGGCAAGAGCCTGGACGTGCCGATCATCTACTACATCCCGGCCACCGGACCGGTGAACACCACGGTGAAGCTCGGCAGTACGACGTACGCGCCGGTCACCGAGCACAACCGGGGGGCCGCGAAGGTGAACCCGCCGGCCGGCGGCTGCTCGGCACCGGCCTGGGACGCCGCCAGGGTGTACGACCCGTCGACGCAGGCGGTGGAGAACGTGACCGTCAGGTACGACGGCAGGATCTGGCGGGCCAAGTGGTGGACCCAGGGCAACGCGCCCGGCACCGGGGCCGACCCGGACCACGAGCCATGGAAGCTGGTCGGTCCGGCAAGCTGACCGGTACCGTTCGACTGGGGCGTCCGTCCGGGCCGGGCCCGGACGGACGCTCTCGTCCTCGGTCGGGCAGCGGCGGTAGGAAGACATCCCGTGCGAGCCGAACCGGCCTGCCACACCCCCGGGCTCCAGCGGTCGGAAGCATCACCGGGCCGGCGGACGGGGTTCCCGCTCCGGTCGGAAGAGCCAGGTGGTGCCGACCGGTACGCCGACCCGGTGCGGAGGGGGCGTCCTTCCCTCCGCACCGGGTTTCCGCCGGCGCCAACTGGCGGCGCTGGTGGGCCGCCGCCGTTGACTGGCAGCGCGGGTGGCGCCTGCTCCCGGGACCGGATCCGACGCCGTGGAAGCCGGATTCGGTTCGACGGCCCGGCAACGAGCCAGCCGGTTGTTGCTGCTGTCCCACCACCCGGAGGTGGCCGTCGGGACGACGGCGGGCGCACCGCCGACCGAGACAGGTTGCCGAAAACTTCCGGTAATCAGCTCCGCCGATAAGCTGTACCACTATTAATACCCATCGAAGGCGCTCGACACAAGACCTGTACGCGCACCACATAAGCCCCGACGAAGCTCCCGGAAGATGACCGGAAGTTCCGGCGGGACGATCGCCCCGGACACGATCTCTATTCGGTTGGCCCTTGGCAGCCGCACTCCGGACCGGAGGACGCCCCGCCCGAGGTGCTGAACGCGCGGCTGCGCCGACTGGTCGCCCTCACCCTCCGGGCCCCGCCTCCACGCACTGGCGATGGCGGCTCAAGCCGGGGGCGCCACGCCCGAACGAGAAGGCAGCACCGGCGAGGCCGCCGACCAGGGACCCGTCACCGGCCCGGGCCGGACGGCACCGGAACGGGTACGACGGACCCCTGGTCGACGCTGCGCTAACCGCGACGGTAGACGGAGACGTGACTCGTACTCTCGGCGTCGAACGGCCGGCGGTGCCAGTCGGCGTACCGCTCGGCGAGCCGGAGACCGGCCTGTGCCGCCATCTGGTCGATCTGCTCGGGCCAGGCGTACCGCATGCCGAAGGGCTTGAGGTGCACGCCCGCACCGTCGAACCTGATGGTCTGCCGGACGAACGTCTGCGCGGCCCGGTCGAACCGGTGCAGCCGGATGGTCGCCGAGTCCTCCGTCACGTCCCACACCTGGACCTGCTGCTCGGTGCGCTCCATGTCGACCGGATCAGGGACGTACGTCTCGATCACGAACGCGCCGCCCGGTGCCAGCACCCGCGCGACGTTGCGGAAGCACTCCTCCTGCCGCCCGGCACGGACCAGGTTGAACAGTGTGTTGTAGACCAGGTACACCAGGGTGAACGGTCCGCTGACCGGCACGTCCGCCATGTCACCGATGGCGACCGGCAACTGCTCGCCACCGGGTTTGGCACGTAGCCGCGCCACCATCTCCTCGGATGCCTCGACGCCCTCGACGGCGAGGCCGCGGGCGGCCAGCGGAAGTGCGACCCGGCCGGTGCCGATCGCGAGTTCCAGCACCGGACCGCCGTCGGCGAGACCCTCGAGGAAGTCCACCGCCGGGGCCGGATCGGGGTTGGAGCCGTTGTCGTAGCCGGCGGCCCAGAGCCGGCCGAAGAGTCCGGGATCGTCGAGGAGGGACATCACTCGCCCTCCTCACGCCCGGCCGGCCGAGCGGCCGGCGGGAATCCGGTCGGGCGCGTCCTACCGGCGCCCGCCGCTGTGCTGGTCGTGGAGACCGACGTACTCATGAAGCCTCATATCCTTCGGGTAGACGACGCCTGCTCGCTGACTGGACATGGGCGCTCGTGGCATGGCCGTCTCCTCTCTCGGTCGGCTACCGGTCGGCTCTGGCCGCCGGGCAGGGTCAGGACAACAGATGCCCGGTAACCCCGGCAAGCGCATTACCGCTGCCGCACCCGCTCCGGACCCCGCGCCCCGCGAGGCCCGCAGCGGCGGATGCCGGTCACCGGCCGGCGTCAGCAGGAACCCGCGCCGCTGCTCGTCGCCACCGGGATCGCACGGTTACGGCCGGCACCGCCGCGCGCCGCAGGGTTCGACTCAGGCCGGGCCGAGCAGGTCCCAACGGTTGCCGGCGACGTCCCGGAACACCGCCACCCGACCGTACGGCTCGGCCCTCGGCAGGCTCACGAACTCGACGCCAGCGGCCACCATCCGGTCGTACGCGGCGTCGAAGTCGTCGACTCGGAGGAAGAACCCGACCCGCCCGGCCAACTGGTCGCCGACCACGGCACCCTGCCGCTCGCCGTCGGCGCGGGCGAGCAGGATGCCGGTCTCGGCACCGGGTGGCCGGACCACGACCCACCGTTTCGGGCGACCGTCGTTGGTCAGCGACGGCGAGTCCTCGACCAGGTCGAAGCCGAGCACTCCGGTGAAGAACTCGATCGCCCGGTCGTACTCCGCCACCACGATGGTCACCAGGTCGATCCGCACCCCGGCAGCCTAGGCCGTCGGCCCGGCGACGGAGCCTAGGCGTCCAGGCCGGCGCGGACCCGATCGAGGTAGTCGACGAGAGCGCGCATCTGGTCGGCCGGCCACGGGAGGCTCCGGCCGAGTTCCCCGCTGTTCTCGTCCCACATCCGCCGGGCCGCCGTTCTGGTCCGCTCCCCGGCGGCCCCCGCCGGGTGGAACCGGCCCGCCAAGGCGTCCCAGCGGCCGGCCAGGGCCCGTACCGCCGGGTCGTCGGTCGGGGTGCCGTGCTGTACGTGCCGGAGCAGCTCCACCACGAGTTCCGCCCATTCGGCCCGGGCCGCCTCGACTCCGGCCGGGCCGAGCGCCGCCCGCCGCTGCGCCAGTTGCTCCCGCTCATCGCCGCTGAACGAGGTTTCGAACACAGAGATCATCTCCAGGGTCGTCAGGAACTGGTCCGGACCGGGCATCGACGCGCCGTCGATCTGGTCGAGCAGGCCGTGCAGCCGCTCGATGAGCTGGTCGAGCCGGACGGCCTGTGCCGCCAGCCCGCGCAGTTGGGCCGTCAGCAGATCCCGCATCGCCGCCAGGTCGTCCGCCGACCCAGCGAGTACGTCCGCGATCTCCTCCAGGGACAGCCCGAGCCCGCGCAGCGCCCGTACCCGGTACAGCCGGCGCAGGTCACCCTCGGTGTACCGGCGGTGCCCCGAGCTGGTGCGCTCGCCGGCCCGCAGCAGGCCGATCTCGTCGTAGTGGTGCAGGGCACGCACCGTTGTCCCGGTGGTCCGCGCCAGCTCACCGATGCTCCACCGACGTCCGGTGTCGTCTCTCCCGGTCACGCCCGAAACGCTACGACCTCCCGTTACGTCAGGTACAAGTGTCGAACGAGACAGCGTCCTGGGGGCACCGGAGCGGGATCCACAGGCGAGCCGGAGAGCGCGGTCGGGCTCCGGAAACAGCCCGGTACGCTTGCTCCGCCCACCGGCTCGGCAAGGGCGTCGCGGCCGGGAACGACGGATCCGCACCGGAGTTCGCCGACCCGGGAGGACGTACCGAGGAGTCAGCACCCGATGAGCCGGGAACCAGAGGACGTGGCCACGCCCAGCCGTGATGGCGACCTGCTGAGCCTCGCCCGTCTCTCGGTGGGGCGGGACGCGGTACGCGACATCCTGGACTGGCTCGGGCGGCGTACCGGCGGCGCGGCCCTGCTGGTCGGGGCCGACGGAAAGGTACTCGCCGGGCCCGTCGGCCGGCTCGGACCCGGGACCCGGATGTCGCGGGCGGTCGGCACCGCCGTCGCGGACCTGTCCCGGCGCGGGTCGAGCGCCGCCGTGGTGGACACCGGCGGACCGTCCCGGGTCCACCTGCTGAGGCTGGACGGCGGCGCCCCGGACCGGTCCGCCGCGTCACTGGTCGCCCGGGCCGAGGAACAGGTCGGCTACCTCGCGGTCGTCGCCGCCCCGGAGCGGCAGCTCGGCGAACTGCTCGCCGACGCCGCGCGGACGCTCTCGCTGTGCTGGCGGGTCGAGGAGGCGGAGCGGGCCCGCCGGCGGATCGTCGCCGCCGACGCGCACGGCCGGGAGGCGGTACTGCACCTGTTGATGGTCGGCGACGTGCCGCCCGCCCGGCGGATCGCCTCGGCGCTGCGGCCGCACCTGCCCGACGCGCTGCGGGTCTGTGTGATCGAGTGCGTCGGCCGGCAACGGTACGAGGTCGCCGCCGAGATCGACCGGTCGCTGGCCGGCCGGGCCTGGATCGTGCCCTGCCCGGTCCGTTCGAACCACCTCATCGCACTCGTACCGGCCGAGCCGTCCGGCGACGCCCCGGCGCCGAGCCGGGAGGCCGCCCGGCGTGGCGCGGGTCGGGCCGATCCGGCGGACCGGCTCGGGCGGCTGATCACCGCCCGGGCCCGGCAGTGCCGGGTCGGGATGAGCGAACCGGTCGCGCTGCCGGACACGGCCACCGGCTACGAGCAGGCCTTCCACGCGCTGGCGGTGGCCCGGGCCGCGACCGAGGGGTACGCGCGGTTCGACCGGCAGCACGAACTCGTGCCGCTCACCGGTCCGGACGGGTACCCCTGGGCCCAGCGGCTGCTGCAACCCTGCCTCGACCACGTCCCGGCCCGCCGGGCCGACCCGGGTGCGGTGGAGCTGCTCGGCACGCTCAGCTCGTGGCTGGCCTTCGACACCGCGGCCAGCCGGCACCTGAAGATCCACCGCAACACCCTGACCGGTCGGCTACGACTGCTCAACGCACTGCTCGGATTGGATCTCCTTCGGGTTCCCGACCGCTCCGCCGCCTGGCTGGCGCTGCGCCTGCGCGCCGCGCCCCGGCCGGACGATCCGCGAGCCGGTGCGGTGCCGGCCGAAACGGTACCGGCCGCCCGGGAGGTCACCCTGGACCACCTGCTCGCCGCCCCGGCCGTGACGGTGTGGGCCCGGGCCCGGCTCCGGCCGTTGCGCGCGGCCGACCGGTCGACCGGGTTCGAGACGGTTCGGGCCTGGCTGGCCGCCGACACCAACCTCTCGGCCACCTCGGCCGGGCTCGGCATCTCCGTGTCGGCCACCCGCAAGCGGCTCGTCCGGGCCGAACAGGCGCTCGGGCGTTCGCTGGTGCACGCCCCGGACGCCCGGCACGAACTCTGGCTCGCCCTCCGCGCGGTCGAGCTGGCGGACGGTTGACCGCCGGATCGGTGGTCACTGTCGCACGGCGGGACCGCACCGCGGTCACTGCGCACGGCGGGACCGCACCGCGGTCACTGCGCACGGCGGGACCGCACCGCGGTCACTCTGCGGGGCGGGACCAACCGCGGTCACTGCGCACGGCGGGCCGGCACCGCGGTCACTGTGCACGGCGGGACCGGTCGCGGGGTCGCTGTGCAGATCGCTCCCTCGCGACCGGCGTCCGGGGCGTCGTACGGTTGTCGGTGCCGATGCGGGGGATGGCCACCGTCCGGCGACCCTTCGGGTGGTGCCACGAGGGCGAAGGGCAGCCGGACGGTGGCCTTGGCCACGAGAGGTACGGACGCGCCAGGGGGTGGCCGGGCGGCGGACTACAGCCGGCAGGCGTGGATGTCGGTGACCAGGATCGCCCGGGCGCCGACGTCGTACAGCTCGTCCATGATCCGGTGTACGTCCTGGCGCAGCACCATCGCCTGCACCGCCACCCAGCCCTCCCGGTGCAACGGCGAGATGGTCGGGGACTCGATTCCCGGGGTGAGCGCGCTGGCCTTCTCCAGCAGGTCGGCCCGGACGTCGTAGGCGAGCATCACGTACCGGCGGGCGACCAGCACCCCCTGGAGGCGCCGGACGAGCTGGTCCACCTGCCCGTTGGCCGGGGCACCGGTCCGGCGTACCAGTACGGCCGACGAGCGCAGGATCGGCTCACCGATGATCACCAGGCCGGCCTGGCGCAGCGTGGCACCAGTTTCCACGACGTCCGCGACCACGTCGGCCACGCCGAGGCGTACGGCGTTCTCGACCGCGCCGTCGAGCCGGATCACCGTCGCGGTGAGCTGGTGTTCGGTCAGGTAACCCTCGACCACCCCGGGATAGGCGGTGGCGATGCGCCGGTCGGCGATCTGGTCGACCGTCGAGACGGTTTCCGGCCGGGCGGCGAACCGGAACGTCGCCGCGCCGAAACCGAGGTCGAGCATCTCCTCGGCCGGGCTGGCCGAGTCGACCAGCAGGTCCCGTCCGGTGATGCCGAGGTCGAGGTCGCCGGAGCCGACGTAGGTGGCGATGTCCTTGGGGCGGAGGTAGAAGAATTCGACGTCGTTGGCGTCGTCCCGGCAGATCAGGTCGCGGTCGTCACCGCGCTGGCGGTAGCCCGCCTCGCGCAGCATCTGGGCGGCCGGTCCGGACAGGGTGCCCTTGTTGGGAATGGCAATGCGCAGCATCGGTAGTGCTCCTCGCGGTCAGGGATCGGAATCGGGCTGACGGACGCGTCCGGTGCGGTCGACGGGACGCGGCGGGGCACTACAGATGTCGGTAGACGTCCTTGAGGTTCAGACCGGTGGCGAGCATCAGCACCTGCGCCTGGTAGAGCAACTGGGAGATCTCCTCGGCGGCCCGTTCCGGACCCTCGTGCTCGGCGGCCATCCACGCCTCGGCCGCCTCCTCGACGACCTTCTTGCCGATCGCGTGCACGCCGCGCTCCAGCGCGGCCACCGTCGCCGAGCCGGGGGTGCCGGCCGCGGCCTTGGCCTGCAACTCGGCGAACAGCTCCTCGAACGTCTTCACGGCATCCGATTCTCGCAGCCGGCCGGCACCGGCCCGGTCGCCGGGTCGGCCGGCGGCCCACCAGGTGGACCGCCGGCCGGTTCAGCGCACCGTCACGGTGTGGTCGTCGAGGAACCGCTCGGACCCGTCCTCCAGCGAGATCGCGTACGTGGTCAGCGTGTACCGGCCCGGCGGCAGCGTGACCCGGAACCTCGCCTCCCCCTGAGCGGGCCCGGCGACCGAGAGCGTGACCACCTGCTCCCGCACGGTACGCGTACCCCGCTGGATCCGGAGCTGGGCGGTCGCCTCCGGCAGGATCCCGGCGACGTGTACCTGGAAGCTCCGGCTGACCGCGTCGCCGTGCTGCGGCGAGATCAGCCAGACCGGGGCGAGCACCTCCATCGCCGGGGCCCGGCGCAGCACCCCGGAGGTGTCGACCCGGCCCCAGAGCCGGTCGACCGGTGCCCCGTCGAGCCGCAGCCGCAGCCCGGAGACCCCGGGCACCGCGGTGACGGTCCAGACCAGTTGCTGCACGGCCAGCCGTGTGGTGACCTCGTCGACGCCGTCGCGGGCCGCCCCGGTGAGGTCGACGGTGGCGATGCCGTCGCCGTCAACGGTCACCTCCCGCAGGTCGGTCCCCTCCGGCCACGGGTTGCGGTAGTCCGGGTCCATCCCGACCGGCCCGTCCAGCAGGTTCCGCAGTGCGGCGGTGATCCGGTCCCGGGCCGAGCCGTCGTGCAGCCACAGCCGGTGGAACTCGCGGTAGAGCCGGGGTCGGCCCGGGTCGCCGCCGAGGTAGTAGACCGGCAGGCCGACGGTGCTCTCGGTGGCGCCGGGTGCCGGCGTACCCGTGCCGGTGCCGACCGACGGGGCGACCGCGCCATCCGGCGGGGTCGGCCCGGGGCGGACGTCGTCCGGCGACGCCGTCAGGGTCGCCGGCCGGTCCGCGCCGGGTGGCGGCTCGGCCCGGTCGGACGGCGTCGGCACGACCGTGCTGGCCAGCCCGACCACCACCGCCGCCATGCTCAGCGTGGCGACCGTCACGGCACCGGCCGCCAGTGGTGACCAGCCGCGCCACCGGTCCCCGGCGAGCCGGGGCCGTGACCATCCGGGCCGGCGCCGCCGGCGCCGCGCGCCGCCCCGGTCGCCGGCCCCGATCCGCCGCTGGATCTCGGGCAGCGCGCCCGGTCCCGGCTCGATCCGGTCGGCCTCGGTCGCGAGTACCCGGCGCAGCAGATCCTCGTCCCCCGGTGCCCGCTCCCCCGACCCCGACGTCGCCCCCGGCCCCGACGTCCACGCCGGCTCGGAATGCCCACCGGGTCGCCGCTGCTCGTTCATCGCTCCGCCCCCATGCTCTGCTTCAGCGCGGCCAGCCCCCGGAAGGTGTGGCTCTTCACCGCGCCCCGGCTGACACCCATCAGTTCGGCGGTCTCGGCCTCGGAGAGGTCGAGGTAGTAGCGCAGCACCAGCGCCTCCCGCTGCCGGGTCGGCAGGGTACGCAGCGCCGCCATCACCGCGTCGTGCTGAAGCAGGTCGAGTGCGCCGGCCTCGGCGCTCGGCGCGTCCGCCACCGGCCCGGCTCCGGCCAGGTACGCGGTCACCACCCGACGGTGCCGCAGCGCCGACCGGCACCGGTTCAGCACGCTGGTCCGCAGGTAGCCGAGAGCGCGGTCGGCGTCCCGCAGCCGGGACCAGTGCCCGTGCAGCGCGACGTAACCGTCCTGCACGATCTCCTCCGCCGCACCCTGGTCGTGCAGGAGCAGCGTGGCGAGTCGTACCAGCGGGCGGTAGTGGGCGGCGAAGAGGCTGGTGATCGCCTCGTCCGCCGACCACTGTGGTGGTCCCGATCGTGTCATGGTCCTCCCGCCGGGCGGGTCGGAGACCAGTTGGGTCGTCACGGCAGGATGACGCGCGACCCCCCGTTCCGGTTTACCCGCCGCGCCGGGTCGACACCACTCGACAGGCCGATCACCCACCCGACCGGCTGATATCCCGATCGGATCGAGAGAGATATCTATGGGTACCCGTCGACGTGTGCCTATGCTGTCGGCCATGGCTCGCCGATCTCTGCCGGTCGCGCTCACGACCGCCACCCTTGTTCTCGCGGCCCTCGTCGGCTGCGCACCCCAGAACCAACCCGCGCCCGTCGCACCGCAGGCCACCTGTACCAAGGCCGAGCTGAAGACCCGTACGCCGGGCAAGCTGACCATCGCCACCGACGACCCGGCGTACGCACCCTGGTTCGCCGACAACCTGCCCGCCAGCGGCAAGGGCTTCGAGTCCGCGGTCGCCTACGAGGTCGCCGAGCAGCTCGGCTTCGCCCGGGTCGACGTGCAGTGGGTACGGGTCAAGTTCGACACCGCGATCGCGCCGGGGCCGAAGGAGTTCGACTTCGACATCAACCAGTTCTCCATCACGGACGAGCGCAAGCAGGCGGTGGACTTCACCTCGCCGTACTATCTGGTCCGGCAGGCGGTGGTCGCCGGCAAGGGTTCCAAGATCACCGGTAGGTCGCGGCTGGCCGACCTCCAGGGTGCCAAGCTCGGCGCCCAGGTGGGCAGCACCAGCTACCAGGCGATCACCGACGTGATCAAGCCGACGGTCAAGCCGCAGGTCTACAACACCAACGACGACGCGAAGAAGGCCCTGCAGAACGGCCAGCTCGACGGCATCGTGGTGGACCTGCCCACCGCCTTCTACATCACCTCGGCCGAGGTCAAGGACGCCACCATCGTCGGGCAGTTGCCGCAGGTAGGGCTGCCGGAGGCCTTCGGCCTGCTGCTCGACAAGGGCTCGCCGCTGACCGGTTGCGTAAGCGGCGCGGTGGACGCGCTCCGCGCCGACGGCACGCTCGGCAACCTGGAGAAGACCTGGCTCTCCGAGGTGGCCGGCGTCACCGACATCACGTGACCCTGCTCGACCACCACCCCTCACCGATCGCTCGCCAGCGGACCGCCTACCGGAAACGGCAGACGGTCCGCTCGGTGCTGGTCGCCGCCGCGTCGACCGGCGTACTCGGCACCCTGCTGGTGCTCGCGGTGACCGGGTCGCCCGGCTGGGAACGGGTACGGCAGTCCTTCCTCGACCCGCGCATCGGCCGGGAGGCACTGCCGGAGATCCTCACCGGACTCTGGCTCAACGTCCGGCTGCTGTTCTTCTGCGCACTCGGGGCGCTCGCCCTCGGCCTGGTGGTGGCGGTGCTGCGTACCCTGCGCGGCCCGGTCTTCTTCCCGGTCCGGGCGCTGGCCGCCGGCTACACCTACACGTTCCGCGGGCTGCCGCTGATCATCGTGATCTACCTGCTCACTCTCGGCGTGCCCGGGCTGCGGTTGCAGGGCATGCCGCCGGTGCTGGTGCTCGGCGGGATCGCCATGGTCCTCACCTACGGCGGCTACCTGGCCGAGGTGTTCCGGGCCGGCATCGAGTCGATCCATCCGAGCCAGCTCGCCGCCGCCCGGTCGCTCGGGCTCAGCTACCGGCAGACGATGCGGCACGTGGTGCTGCCCCAGGCGGTCCGCCGGGTCGCCCCGCCGCTGCTCAACGACGTGGTCGCGCTCCAGAAGGACGTCGGACTGGTCTCGCTGGCCGGGCCGATCGACGCGGTACGCGCTGCCCAGATCGCCACCGCCGAAAGTTTCAACTACACGCCGTACATTGTCGCGGGGGTGCTCTTCGTGCTGCTCGCCATTCCACTGATCGCGGTCACCGACTGGGTGACCCTGCGCGCCGCCCGCCGGCAGGCCGCCCGATGAACGCACATGTGCTGCGCTGCCGAGGGCTGCGCAAGGTCTTCGGCGGGCACGTCGTACTCGACGACCTCGACCTGGACGTGACCGAGCACGAGGTGGTGGCGCTGATCGGCGCATCCGGCTCCGGCAAGTCCACCCTGCTGCGCTGCGTGAACCTGCTGGAGGAGATCGACGACGGCACCATCCACCTGGACGGCGAGCACATCACCGACCCGCGCACCGACCCCGACCTGGTACGCCGGCGGATCGGCATCGTCTTCCAGGCGTACAACCTCTTCCCGCACCTGCGGGTGCTGGACAACATCACGCTGGCGCCGGTCCGGGTGCACCGGCGGGACCGGGACGAGGCCGAGGCACAGGCCCGGGAACTGCTCGCCCGGGTCGGGCTGGCCGAGAAGGCGGCCGACTATCCCGATCGGCTCTCCGGCGGCCAGCAGCAGCGGGTGGCGATAGTCCGGGCGCTGGTCAACTCGCCCCGGCTGCTGCTGCTCGACGAGGTGACCTCGGCGCTGGACCCGGAACTCGTCGGCGAGGTGCTGACGATGATCCGGGACCTGAAGGCGGACGGCATGACGATGGTGCTGGCCACTCATGAGATGAGCTTCGCCCGCGAGGTCGCCGACCGGGTCTGCTTCCTGGACGGCGGCCGGGTGATCGAGGAGGGGCCGCCGGAGCAGGTGCTCGGCGAGCCGACCCAGCCCCGTACCCGGCAGTTCCTTCGCCGGATCATCGAGGCGGGCCGCCTCCAGGTCGGCTGACCACGGATCGGCCCGACGCCCGACGTGCTCCGTCCGAAGACTGTCGAGCTGCCCCGCTTGCGCGCCCACCCTCAACCGCAGCCGGCGACAAACCACCCAGGCAGCAGGCTGTCGAGCTGCCCCCGCTCGCGCACCCACCAGCGACTGCCGCCGGCAATACACCGAGCTAACGGACTGTCAAGCTGCCCCGCCCATGCACCCGCGACGGCAGACCGGCGGGTAGGGCTGGCCGCCACCAGTGCGGCAGGCCGCCGCCGTACTACGAGCCGGAACCGCGGCCGGGGGTGGTGTCCCGTCTGTGCACCCAGCTCGACAGTCTCGCAATCAGGGTTCTGTCCCTGGCCGTCCCACGCCACCGTCCAGCGCACGCCAGGCCAACCGATCGCCGGCGGGCACTGGCCCTGCGACCCGCCGATCACCGGCCAGGCGGGCGACGACACCCCGGATCGCCCCGGCGGCCTACGGGCGCTACGGGCGGGCGGCGATATCCCGGACGGCCACGGCGGCCTCCAGGGCCGCCGTGGTGGCCGCCCAGCCCTTGTCCTCGGCCGAGTCGGGCAGCCCGGCCCGGTCGCGGGCCTGCTCCAGGTTGTTCACCGTCAGCACGCCGTGCGCGACCGGCTTCCCGCTGTCCAGCGCGACCCGGGTCAGCCCCTCGGTCACCGACTGGCACACGTAGTCGAAGTGCGCGGTGGCACCCCGGATCACCACGCCGAGCGCCACCACCGCGTCGCAGCGCCGGGCCAGCGCCTGGGCCACCACCGGCAGCTCCACCGAGCCGGCCACCCGGACCACGACCACGTCGTCCACCCCGCACGCCTTCGCCGCGGTCACCGCCCGGTCGACCATGTGGTCGGTGAGTTCGCCGTGCCAGCGCGCGGCCACCACCCCCACGGTCAGCCCGGACGCGTCCACCGTCGACACTCCCGGCTCTCCGAACCCCGCCATCGTCACGCCAACCTTTCCGTCATCTCCGCGAGTTCCGTCAGCTCCCCGGCGTCGGCCGGAGTCTCCAACTCGTCCAGCAGGTGCCCCATCCGGTCCCGCTTGGTACGCAGGTAACGCACGTTCTCCGGGGTGGCCCGGACCGGCATCGCCTCCCGCCCCACCACGGTCAGCCCGTACCCCTCCAGCCCGGCCCGCTTGGCCGGGTTGTTCGTCAGCAGCCGCATCGAGCGGACCCCGAGGTCGTAGAGGATCTGCGCCCCGGTGCCGTAGTCCCGGGCGTCGGCGGGCAGCCCGAGATCCAGGTTGGCGTCGACGGTGTCCCGGCCGAGGTCCTGCAACTGGTACGCCTGGAGCTTGTGCAGCAGCCCGATGCCGCGCCCCTCGTGCCCGCGCATGTAGAGCACCACGCCCCGCCCCTCGGCCGCGACCCGGGCCAGCGCGGCGTCGAGCTGGGGGCCGCAGTCGCAGCGCAGCGAGCCGAAGACGTCCCCGGTGAGGCACTCGGAGTGCACCCGTACCAGCACGTCCTGGCCGTCGCCGAGGTCGCCGTAGACCAGCGCGATGTGCTCGGCGCCGTCCTGCCGGGCCCGGTAGCCGACCGCCCGGAACGGCCCGTACGGCAACGGCAGCCGGGTCTCGACGACCTGCTCGACGTCCGTCTCGGTACGCCGCCGGTATGCGATCAGGTCCGCGATGGTGATCAGCGTGATGCCGTGCTCGGCGGCGAACTTCTCCAGGTCGGGCAGGCGCATCATGGTGCCGTCGTCGTTGACCAGCTCGCAGAGCACCCCGGCGGGGCGGAGCCCGGCGAGCCGGGCCAGGTCGACGGCCGCCTCGGTGTGTCCGGGACGGCGCAGTACGCCGCCGGCCTTGGCCCGCAGCGGCACCACGTGCCCGGGCCGGCTCAGGTCGGTGGCGTCGGTCGACGGGTCGGCGAGCAGCCGGATGGTGTGCGCCCGGTCGGCGGCGGAGATGCCGGTGCTGACCCCCTCCCGCGCGTCCACCGTCACCGTGTACGCGGTGCCCCGCTTGTCCTGGTTGGTGTGGTACATCGGCGGCAGTTCGAGGCGGTCGCAGTCCTCCTCGGTCAGCGGTGCGCAGATGTAGCCGGAGGTGTAGCGGACCATGAACGCGACCAGTTCCGGGGTGGCCCGGTCGGCGGCGAAGATCAGGTCGCCCTCGTTCTCCCGGTCCTTGTCGTCGACCACGACGACCGGTCGGCCGGCCGCGATCTGAGCCAGTGCTGCCTCGATGGTGCCGAATTCGGTGCTCATGCCAGCCTCTCCGCTGCGCTCCGGGCCGTCATGAGGCTCACCCGCACTGAACTGGCTGATTCGCTCGCTACGCTCGCTCATGCCACGGCCTCCAGTCCGTCGACCGGCAGTCGCCCACCGGTCGTCAGCAGTCGTTCGACGTACTTGGCGAGGACGTCAACCTCGAGGTTGACCGGCTCGCCGACACCCTTGCGGCCCAGCGTGGTGGCGGCCAGCGTGGTCGGGATCAGCCCGACCGAGAAGGTCTGCGCGGTCAGCGCGGCGACGGTCAGCGACACCCCGTCGACGGTGATCGAGCCCTTCTCCACCACGTACCGGGCGAGGTCTGCGGGAAGGCCGAAGGTGACCGTCTCCCACTGCTCGGCCGGCGTCCGCCCGACGATCTCGGCGACCCCGTCGACGTGGCCCTGCACCAGGTGCCCGCCGAGCCGGCTGCCGAGGGTGGCGGCCCGCTCCAGGTTGACCGGGTCACCCGGGCGCAGCGCCCCCAGCGAGGTACGCCGGAACGTCTCGCCCATCACGTCGGCGGTGAACGTGTCGGTGTCGACCTCCACCACGGTCAGACAGACCCCGTTGACGGAGATCGAGTCGCCGTGCCGGGCGTCCGAGGTGACGATCGGGCCGCGGATCGCGACCAGGGCGGAGTCGCCGCCGGTGTCGTCCCGCCGGACCAGTTCGCCCAACTCCTCCACGATGCCGGTGAACATCTGGTTCAGCCCTCCGTCTTCCGGGGAAACGCGGTGACCCGCAGGTCGGGGCCGACCGGTGTGATGTCGGTGAATTCCAGGTCGATGACCTCGGAGATGGTCTGTGGGCCGGCGTCGGCCAGTGCCGCCGGGCCGGCGCCGAGCAGCTTGGGCGCCAGGTAGCCGACCACCTTGTCGACCAGGCCCGCGGCGAGGAACGCGCCGGCCAGGGTCGGGCCGCCCTCCAGCAGCGCCGCCCGGACACCGCGCCGGTAGAGCTCCGCGAGCAGCCGGGGCAGTTCCACCCGGCCGTCCGGGCCGGCGCCGACCTCCTTGGCGGTCGCCACCCAGGTGGGCGCGGCGCCGTCCCGGACCCGGGCGTCGAGCGGGGTACGACCGGCGCTGTCCACCACCACCCGCAGCGGCTGCCGGATGGCCAGGGTGCCGTCGCGCAGGTTCCGCGCGGTCAGTCTCGGGTCGTCGGCGAGTACGGTGCCGACCCCGGCGATCACCGCGTCGACCGTGCCGCGCAGCGCGTGCACGTCGATCCGGGCCGCCTCGGAGGTGATCCACATGCTGGTGCCGTCGGCCGCCGCGATCCGCCCGTCCAGGGTCGCCGCGTACTTCCAGATCAGGTACGGCCGGCCCCGGCGTACCGCGGTCAGCCAGGCCAGGTTGCCCGCCTCCGCCTCGGCGGCGCGCGTCCCGACCTCGACCTCGACGCCGGCCGCCCGCAGCCGCTCGATGCCGCCGGCCGCGATCGGGTTCGGATCGGGTACGCCGATCACCACCCGGCGGACCCCGGCCGAGATCAGCGCCCCGCTGCACGGCCCGGTACGCCCGGTGTGGTCGCAGGGTTCCAGGGTCACCACGGCGGTACCGCCGCGGGCCCGCTCACCGGCCTGGGCCAGCGCGACGATCTCGGCGTGCGGCCCACCGGCGTACGCGTGGAAACCCTCGCCGACGATCTCGCCGTGCGGGTCGAGCAACACGCAGCCGACCAGGGGATTGGGACTCGTCGTGCCCAGGCCGCGGGCCGCCAGCGCGATAGCCCGGCGCATCGCCTCGTCGGCGGAGACGCCCCCCATGCCGTTTCCCTCTTCCTCGCCCGTCGTCGTGGCGCGCGGGCGGGGTGCGGGAGGGGCACCGGCCGATGGCCGGGCGTGCGGCGGCGGAGCGTGGGGACGGCAGGCGCCGACCCCGGCGGACCACGGGTCGGCGCACACGCACCGGCCGGCGGCCCCATCCGTCCCGCGCGCTGTCTCCCATCCGGACTGTCTGGGTGCGGAAAGTGCCCGCCCCCAACCGTCGGCCCCGGATTCTCACCAGGTCCACCGGGCGGCCGAGGCCGACCGGGTCGCGGGCTTACCGGGCTTGCGCCCGGATCACCGCCGGTTCGGAATTACACCGAGTCCCGCCAGCGCGTGGTGGGTACGGATCGAGTCTTACACGGAACCGGGGCTGTCGGGCCAGTGAGGCGACCGACCTCACAGCGACGTGACCGTGATCACTTCGCCCCGCGCCGCCGCTCCCCCGCGTCGGCCGCCGGTGCCCCCGGGGTACGCCGCCGGTCCATCGCCACGTACGACCCGGGCTGGCTCTTGGCCACCGACTTCATCTCGGAGGCCGCCGCGATCACCTCGAGCGGGTCGGTGAACCGGCGCTCGGGCACCGAGAGCGAGACCCCGATCGAGAGCGTGACCAGGTGGGCCCGCTGGATGTTGCCGCGCCGGTCCTTCAGCTCGACGTAGCCGCGCTTGGCGTCCTCCGGGTCGTAGAGTTCGTCGGCGGTCTTCTCGAAGTCGACCACGGCCCGCTCGGTGAGCGGCCGGACCTGCTCGGGGGCGCAGACGATCACGAAGTCGTCGCCGCCGATGTGCCCGAGGAAGGCCGGCGGCAGCCCGACCGAGACCACCGCCCGGTGCAGGCTGCGGGCCAGCGCGCTGATGAACTCGTCGCCCCGGACGAAGCCGTACCGGTCGTTGACGCTCTTGAACCGGTCGATGTCGACGTAGCCGACCGCGTAGTCGACGCCGCTGCGTACCCGGTCGCCGATCTCCCGGCGGACCCGGGTGTTGCCGGGCAGCCCGGTCAGCGGGGAGACCTCGCGGAACTCCTTGTTGCGGCGCAGCGTGGAGCTGATCCGGGCGACGAGTTCGGCGGTGTCGAAGGGCTTGACCAGGTAGTCGTCGGCACCGGCGGTGAGGCCGTGCACCTTGTCCACGGTCAGCCCCTTGGCGGTGAGCATGATCACCGGCAGCGCCGAGGTCATCGGGTTGGCCCGCAGCCGGCGGGTCAGCTCCAGCCCGTCGATCCGGGGCATCCGCAGGTCGACCACGGCCAGGTCGGGCCGGCGCCGCTCGATCACCTCCAGCGCCTCCTGGCCGTCGCTGGCCTGCGCCACCTCGAAGCCGTGCAGCCGCAGGTTGAACGAGACGAACCGGACGATGTCCTCGTCGTCGTCGACCACCAGGATCAGGTCGGGCCGCTCCTCGGCGGCTTCGTCGACGCTCACGGCGTGGCTGCGGCGCGCTCGGCGAGCCGCCGTAGCTGGGTCACCGCCGCGGCCGGGTCCGCCGCGCCGTAGACGGCGGTGCCGGCGACGAAGGCGTCCGCGCCGGCCGCCGCCGCCTGCTCGATGGTGTCGGCCGCTATGCCGCCGTCGACCTCGATCCGCAGTTCGAGGTGGCCGGCGTCGGCGTGCCGGCGGGCGGTGCGGACCTTGTCGAGCAGTTCGGGGATGAACCGCTGCCCCCCGAAGCCCGCCTTGATAGTCATGATCAGCAATGTATCGAAGCTGGGCAAAAGGTCAAGGTGCGGTTCGATCGGAGTGTCCCGGTCGATCGCCAGCCCGGCCCTCGCCCCCGCCGAGCGGAGGTCCTTGGCCAGCGAGACCGGGTTGTCGCAGGCCTCGGCATGGAACGTCACGTTGTACGCCCCGGCGTCCGCGTAGCTCGGCGCCCAGCGTCGCGGGTCCTCGATCATCAGGTGCACGTCGAACGGCAGCGTGCTCGCGGCCAGCAGGCTCTGCACCACCGGCAGCCCGATGGTCAGGTTCGGCACGAAGTGGTTGTCCATCACATCGACGTGCAGCCAGTCCGCCGTGGACTCCACCGCGTGCACCTCGTCGGCGAGCCGGGCGAAGTCTGCGGCGAGGATGCTGGGCGCGACGATCGGCGCTGGTACGGTCACCGCGCCAGTGTACGAATGCCGGTCACCCCGCGCGCCCGTCACCCTCGCATCGCGGTGGCACCCGCGAAGAACCGGTCCGGGGTGATCGGCAGGTCACGGACGCGTACCCCGGTGGCGTGGTGCACGGCGTTGGCGATCGCCGCGGCGGTGCCGACGATGCCCAACTCGCCGATGCCCTTCGAGCCCATCGGGTTGACGTACGGGTCCTCCTCGACGAGTGTGTGCACCTCGACGCAGCCGACGTCGGCGTTGGTCGCGATGTGGTACTCGGCGAGGTCCTGGTTGACCACGTGACCGAACCGGGGGTCGACCACGCACTGCTCGTGCAGCGCCATCGACAGCCCCATCGTCATCCCGCCGAGCAACTGGGATCGGCCGGTCTTCGGGTTGATGATCCGGCCGGCGGCGAAGACCCCGAGCATCCGGGGCACCCGTACCTCCCCGGTCGCCTCGTGCACCCGGACCTCGGCGAACTGCGCGCCGAAGGCGTACATGGAGAAGCGTTCCCGCTCCGGGTTCGCCGGCATGTCGGCGCTGGCCTCGATGCCGTGCGCCGGCGGGTCGGCGTGTTCGGCGGCCATCCGGGCCCGGAGCCGGCGGGCGGCCTCGACCACCGTGCTGCCCCACGAGGTCATCCCGGACGAGCCGCCGGCGGACATCGCGGCCGGCAGGTCCGTGTCGCCGATCCGCAGCACGATCCGGTCGACCGGTACGGCCAGCGCGTCGGCCGCGATCTGGGTCAGCGAGGTCCAGGTGCCGGTGCCGAGGTCGGCGGCACCGATCGAGACGACGTACCGGCCGTCCGGCTCCACCCGGATCGTCGCCGAGGAACCGGGGAGCTGGTAGACCGGGTACATCGAGGCGGCCACCCCGGTGCCGACCAGCCAGCCCCCGGCGGCCCGCCGGACGCCGGGAGTCGGGTCCCGGCCGGCCCAGCCGAACCGGCGGGCGCCGTCGCGCAGGCAGGCCACCAGGTTGCGGGTGGAGAACGGCCGGTCAAGTTCCGGATCGAGCGGCGGCTCGTTGGCGACACGGAACTCGACCGGGTCCTGCCCGCAGGCGATCGCCATCTCGTCCATCGCCGACTCCAGCGCGTACATCCCCGGGGTCTTGCCGGGGGCGCGCATGATCGTCGGGACTGGCACGTCGAGCCGGACCATCCGGTGCGTGGTGGCGCGGTGCGGCGCCGCGTACATCACCCGGGTCGGCGTGACGGTCTGCTCGGCGAACTCCTTGTGCCGCGCGGTCTGCTGCACCACCTCGTGGCTGATCGCGATGAGCCGGCCGTCCCGGCCGGCACCGAGCCGGACCCGCTGGACCGTCGGGGTGCGGTAGCCGACCTGGGAGAACATCTGCTGCCGGGTGAGCGCCAGCTTCACCGGTCGGCCGGGCACGGCGAACGCGGCCAGCACCGCGAGCACGACGTCCGGATGGGCGTGCAGCTTGCCGCCGAACGCGCCGCCGACGTGCGGCGAGACCACCCGGATCTGCTCCAGCTCGAGTCCGAAGAGCGTGGCGAGCGAGTCGCGCAGCCGGTGCACACCCTGGCTGCCGACGTGCAGGGTGAGCCGCTCGTCGGCCCACTCCGCGATCGTCGAGTGCGGCTCCAACTGGGCGTGCTGGTACCAGGCGGTGGTGTAGGTGGCGTCCAGGCGTACCGCCGCGTCGGCCAGCGCCGCCTCCGGGTCGCCGCGCACGCTGTCGGTGGCGAACCCGCCGTTCGTGACCTCCGGGGCGTACCGGTCGGGATGGTCGGCCCGCAGTTCGACGTCGTGCGGACCGGCCTGGTAGTCCACCCGGACCATGCTGGCCGCCAGGCGCGCCGCCTCCGAGGTCTCCGCCACCACCCCGGCGACGAACTGCCCCCGGTACGCCACCTCGGGCGTCTGCAGGATCACCAGCTCCGGGTCGTCGAACGAGGCGACCCGGGGCGCGTTGTCGTGCGTCAGCACCGCCAGCACGCCCGGCTTGGCCAACGCCACCTCGGTGTGCACGGCGGTGATCCGTCCCACCGCGACGGTGGCCTGCACACCGAACAGGTAGACCGGCCGGGCGACGGGGTGCTCGAAGGCGTACCGCGCGGTGCCGGTGACCTTCGCCGGCCCGTCGAACCTGTCCAGCGGAGTGCCGATGGCCCGGACCGGCAGTGTCTTCCCGTCCACACCTGCAATGTATGTAAGGAACCGTCCCCGGCCACCCGCTTCGGTGGAAGTGGGCCCAAATACCGGCCGCTGCCACTCGCGCCCGCACCGGTGCTCGCGCCGACGACGTGTACGAGTCGGTGCCGGTTCTCAGCCCCGGCGCAGTACCGCCAGGAACATCGCATCGGTGCCGTGCCGGTGTGGCCAGAGCTGCACGGTCGGGCCGTCGCCGAGGCCGGGCATGCCGGCCGGCAGCAGCGGCCGGGCGTCGACGAAGTCGACCGGTACGCCGGAGCGCCGCGCTGCCTCGGTGACCGAGACGTGCGTCTCCACCACGTGCGGCGAGCAGGTCACGTACGCCACCACCCCGCCCGGGCGGACCGCCCGGAGCGCGGCGCCGAGCAGTTCCCGCTGCAGCCGGGTCAGCGCCGGCAGGTCGGAGGGCTGGCGGCGCCAGCGGGACTCCGGACGCCGCCGCAGCGAGCCGAGACCGGTGCAGGGGGCGTCGACGAGCACCCGGTCGAAGGAGTCCTCCGGCAGGTCCTGGTCGCGCCCGACGGTACGCCCGTCGGTGGTCAGCACGGTCACCGGCAGCCCGCGTACGGCCTGGGACACCAGCCGGGCCCGGTGCTCGGCCACCTCGACCGCGGTCAGCCGGGCGCCCCGCTGGGCGGCCAGCGCGCCGAGCAGGCCGGCCTTGCCACCCGGCCCGGCACAGAGGTCCAGCCACCGTTCGTCGGTGCCGTCGACCTCGGCGGCGGCGAGCGCGGCGGCCACCAGTTGGGAGCCCTCGTCCTGGACGTGCGCCCGGCCGTCGGCCAGCACCGCCAGCTCGCCGGGAGCACCACCGGGCAGATAGACGGCGTACGGCGAGAAGGCGCCCGGGGCCCCGCCCACCTCGTCGGCGACCTCGACCGCGTCCGCCCGGCCCGGGCGGGCGCAGAGGTGCACCGGCGGAGGCTGGTTGTCCTCGATCAGCAGCCGGGCGGTCTCCCCCAGGTCTCCGCCGAGCGTCTCGGCGAAGGCCCGCACGATCCACTCCGGATGGCTGTAGGTGAGGGCCAGGTGCCCGACCGGGTCGGTCTCGGCCGACGGGGCCAGCTCGGCCAGCCAGGTGTCGAGGTCCTTGCCGGCGACCTCCCGGAGCACGGCATTGGCGAACCCGGACGCCCCCGGGGCGACGGACCGCACCAGGTCGACCGTGGAGGAGACGGCGGCGTGCGCCGGGACCCGGGTGTAGAGAAGCTGGTAGGCGCCGAGCCGCAGCGCGTCCCGGGGTTGCGGGTCGATCCGCGCGACGTCCCGGCCGGCGGCGGCGGTGAGGATCGCGTCCAGGGTGCCCCGGACCCGCAGCGTGCCGTAGGTCAGTTCGGTGGCGAAGGCCGCGTCCCGGCCGTGCAGCCGCCGATCGCGCAGGATCCCCGGCAGGACCAGGTTCGCGTACGCGTCGTCCCGGTGCACCGCCTCGATCGCCTCGTACGCCGCCTGCCGGGGCAGGTCGACCGCCGGTCGCCCCGCTCGGGGCGACCGCCCCTCCCGGTCCCGCCGGTCGCCGCCCCGGCCACCCCGGTCGGCGCCGTCCCGCGCCCGGCCACCCCGCTCGGCGCCGTCCCGCGCGCTTCCCCGGTCGGCGCCGCCGCTCTGGCCGGTACGCCCGCGGTCGTCGCGGCGATGATCGTCGCGGCGGCGGTCGGTGCCGCCGCCCGGCGCACGGTCGTCGCGGTTCCGGTCGGCTCCGGCCCGTGCGGTGCCGCCGACCTGTCCGGTGCGTTCGCTCACCCGAACTGCTCCCCACCGGCGACCCGGACGCCCCGGGCCCAGTCCGGTGCCGGCATCGCACGCTTGCCGGCCGCGCGCACCTCGCCCAACTCCACCGGTGTGCTGGCGGTACCGGCCAGCACCCGGCCACGCTCGACCAGCAGCTCTCCGGGCTTGAGTTCGGGTGCGTTGCCGACCGGCCGCACCGGGCCGAGCTTGACCCGGTCGCCCCGGAACTGGGTCCAGGCACCGGGCGCCGGGGTGGCGGCCCGGATCCGCCGGTCCACCGCGAAGGACGGCTCCGACCAGCGGACCTCACCGTCGGCGACGGTCAGCTTCGGCGCCAGCGAGACTCCGTCGGCGGGTTGCGGCACCGCCCGCGCGGTGCCCTGCCCGATCGCGTCGAGGACGGTGACCAGCAGTCCGGCGCCACTGTGGGCGAGGCGCTCCAGCAGGTTACCGGCGGTGTCGGAGGGCCGGATCTCCTCGGTCACGGTGCCGAAGACCGGGCCGGTGTCCAGCCCGGCCTCCAGTTGGAAGACGCTGGCGCCGGTGACCTGGTCGCCGTGCAGCACCGCGTGCTGCACAGGTGCGGCACCGCGCCAGGCGGGCAGCAGCGAGAAGTGCAGGTTGACCCAGCCGTGTGCGGGGATCTCCAACGCCACCGGCGGCACCAGCGCGCCGTAGGCGACCACCGGTACGCACTCCGGCGCGAGCTGGCGCAGCCGGTCGAGGAACCCAGGCTCGCGGGGCTTGACCGGAGTCAGCACCTCGATGCCCCGCTCGTCGGCCCAGGCGCCGACGGGTGATCGGGTCACTCCCCGGCCCCGACCGGCCGGGGCATCCGGCCGGGTCACCACGGCCAGCAGTTCGTGCCCGGAGGCGGCGATGGCGTCCAGGCTGGGCAGGGCGACGGCCGGCGTACCGGCGAAGATCAGGCGCACCGGCCCGTCACCGACCCAGACCGAACGGGCTGGCGGAGCGGTCCGAGCCGCCCAGCCCCAGCCTGGCGCCGAGTCCCTGGCGCCGGTTGGCGGGCGGTTCGTGCGGGCTGACCTTGACCACCGGTGGGGCGTCCTGGTCGTACCAGTCCGCCTCCCGGATCGCCTTCATCGCCTCCTTGCGCCCCTCGGCGTCGAGCCGGTCGAGGAAGAGCACCCCGTCGAGATGGTCGGTCTCGTGCTGCACGCACCGGGCCATCAGGCCGGTGCCGACGATCTGCACCGGGTCGCCGTACTCGTTGAAGCCCTTGGCGATCACGTTGAGCCGGCGCTTGGTGTCGAAGTAGAGCCCGGGGATGGAGAGGCAGCCCTCCGGACCGTCCTGCTCGTCGGAGTCGGGGAACTCCAGTACCGGATTGACCAGGTGCCCGAGCACGTCGTCGACGTCGAAGGCGAACACCCGCAGGCCCACGCCGAGCTGCGGCGCGGCGAGGCCGGCGCCGTTCTGCTCCCGCATCGTGTCGGTCAGGTCGGCGACCAGTTTGCGCAGCTCGGCGTCGAAGTCGACGACCGGTTCGGCCGGGGTGCGCAACACCGGGTCCCCGAACAGACGGATGGGCTGGACGGTCACGCGGGACGGCTCCTTCACGGATGGGTTCGGTGGTGCCGTACCCAGTCTACGGGCGCACCGGAGAGACGACCGGCGAGCCGGCCCGCGACGGCGCGCGGCGGGATCGGCGGGGCCGGCCGTGACATCGGTCACGCCCCGGGCCGGACCGACGCGGTGGTGCGGAAGCGGTACGGCGACGGGTCAGGGTTGGGTACCCGGCTCGCCGGCCAGCACGGCGTCGGTGCGCTCCAGGATGTGCTCGGGAAGCGGGAGCTGCGTGCCGTGCGCGGCGTCCCAGTCGTAGATCACGCTCAGCCCGACCTCGGCCCGGAAGTACTCGATCGCGCTGAGCCCGCCGACCACCTGCTCGTCGCACTCGGCGACGAGCTGCCCCGGCACCAGCTTGAAGCCGTTGCGCAGGGCCGCGCTGAGCCGCCGGTGCCCGTCGACCACGAAGAACTTCTCGCCGGTGTAGCCGATCCGCAGCGGCTCCAGGGCCTCCTCGCCGGCCTGCCCGATCTGTGCGACGAAGTCCGACTCCCAGAGACCGCGCAGTCCCTGGATCTCCTGGGTCGGATAGATCCGGGCCGGGTCGAGCAGCAGCAGCGGCGGAGAGTCGCGCAGGATCTGCTGGCCGAAGGAGCCCTCGTAGGCGGCGATGACGTGCTCGACCACCTCGTCGGCGGACGCCTTGGTGCTGTCGCAGATCAGGTCGTAGTTGCGCAGCTTCGCCTTGTCCACGCCGTACCGGACGAGGAAGCGGTTGCGCTCGCTCTCGCTGCGCTCGTGCAGCTTGGCCCGGGCCTCCTCGATGGAGGTGTAGCTCTCCGCCGGGCCGGACGGCCGGGCGAGCACCCGGCGGGCCGCCTCGGTCGGCTCGGTGATCATATGGATCTTGAGAGCGTCCTTGAAGAAGTGCCAGGCGAGCCGGCTGTCGACGATCAACTGCTCGCCGGAGTCCGCGATGTCCTGCTGGAGCTGGTCGACGTAGCCGTCGACCGCCTGGTCCAGCTCGGCGTGCAGGTTGAGCTGGAGCGCGGTCATCTGCCGCTGCTGGGCCATCTCCCGATAGAGGTCACCAACGCTGACCCGGCGCAGACCGAGCCGCTTGGCCAGCTCGATGGAGACGGTGCTCTTGCCGCTGCCAAGGTCACCGTTCAGGACGATCGACTGACGACCGGTCACGACCTACCCACCCCTGATCCCAGATTGCTCAAGATCAATAGTTTGAACGCCGAACCGGCGCGGTCACTCTCCGTCACGCCTCTTGCGTGGAGCATGAGGGGCGATGGTATCACCCGGATCTCCCACCACAGGTCGGACTCTGGGTGCGTCCACCTTCGGGTACCCACTGCGGACGGTAGCCGAAACAACCCTCCGTGTCGGGTTCTCGGTCGGTACCCGGTCAGAAAATGTCCTGCGGATCGACCTGGATCCGTACCGGCTGGCCGGCCTTGCGGGCCGTCCGGAGCGCCGCCGCCTGGTGCAGGGCGGCGGCCAGTGCCGCCGCCCCGGACCGGGGCACCCGGACCAACATCCGCTCCTGCCCGTCCGGGGCCGGCACCGGACCGAGCACCTCGGCGGCCGGCGGCAGCCGGGCCTCGTCGAGCAGCTCCGCCACCGCCGCCGCCACCCCGGTCAGGCTGGCCATCCGGGCGGCCGGCGGAAAGCCCAACTCACGCCGCTCGGCCAGTTCCCGGCCGGCGAACCAACCCGGATCCCAGCGCAACAGCGCCTGCACCGGCGCCAGCGAACCGTCCGCGACCACCACCACCCGGCCACCGGCCGGACCGGGCCGGGCCAACGCCGCCGCCGCCAGCCAGCGGCGCAGCGCCTCCTCGCCGGCCCGCAGGTCGGCCCGGGTCAGCAGCGCCCAGGAATCCAGCAGCAGCACCGCCCCGTAACCGCCCTCGGCAACCGGCTCGGCGCCGGGTGTCGCGATCACCAGGCCCGCGTCGCCGGGCACCGAGCGCAACACCTCCTCCCGCCCCGAGGTCCGCACCGGCACGTTGGGAAACGCCCGGCCAAGCTCCTCGGCGGTACGCCGGGCACCCACCACCGCCGCCCGGAGCCGCCGTCCGCCGCACTGCGGGCAGGCGTACCCGGCGGCCACCCGGGCGCACCACCGGCAGGTGGGAGTGGCGCTGGCCGAGCGCAGGGCGAGCGGACCGGAGCAGTGCGGGCACCGGGCCGGCGCCCGGCACTCGGCGCAGGCCACCGCCGGCAGGTAGCCGCGCCGGGGCACCTGGACCAGCACCGGTGCGTCGGACTTCAGCGCCGCCCGGGCCGCGTCCCAGGCCAGGCTCGGCAGCCGGGCCGAGGCTGCGGCGGGATCGCGGGCCAGCTGCGGGTCGTCGCCGGTCGGCGTGATCCTCGGGGTACGCGCCCGCAGCGTCGACCGGTCGGCCACGATCTCCTTCGCCCAGCCCGTCTCGACCAGCAGCCGCGACTCGGCGGTGCGGGCGTACCCGCCGACCAGCACCGCGGCGTCACCGAGCTGCGCCCGGGTGAGCAGCACCTCCCGGGCGTGCGGGTACGGCGCCCGGGGCTCGGCGTGCAGGTCGTCCCCGTCGTCCCAGATCGCCACCAGCCCGAGGTCGGCTACCGGGGCGAACATCGCCGCCCGGGTACCGATCACCACCGGCACCCGGCCCCGGGAGGCGGCCAGGAACGCCCGGTACCGCCGGGCCGGCCCGAGAGCCGCGGAGAGCGCCACGTGCCGCCCGGTGCCGAGCAGCCCGGTCAGCGCGGCGTCGAGTCGTTCCAGGTCCCGGGCGTCGGCCACCACCGCCACCACGCCGCGACCACTGCGTACGGTCGCCGCCGCCGCCTCCGCGAACCGGCTCGCCCAGTCCTCGCCGGGCAGCGCCGACCAGACCGCCCGGGGTGCCCGACCGTCGGCCAGGGCCCGCAGGAACCCCGGTCCGGCCGGGTAGCTCCGCCAGCCCGCGTCGATGGGACCGGTGTCGCCCGCGACCGATTCGGACCCGGCCGCGCCCTGCACCGACGCCGGCCCGGCGGCGCCCTCCGGCGACTCCGACCCGACCGGACCCGGCGCAGACTCCGACCCGGCAGCACTCGCCGACGACTCCGACCCGACCGGACCCGGCACGGACTCCGACCCGGCCACACCCGGCACCGACTCCGGCCCGACCGAGCCCTGCGGAGTCGCCGGCTCGGGTCCGGCGTGGGTGCCGGCCGCCGGGGGCGGGGCGGCTTCCCGTTCGACCCGGGCGTGCCGGGGCGGGACGGCCAGTCGCAGCACGTCGGCGAGGTTGCCGGCGTACCGGTCGGCGACCGCTCGGGCCAGCCGGGCGATCTCCGGGGTCAGCACCGGCTCGGGCGAGACCAGCCGTTCCAGGTAACTCAGCCGGCCGTCGTGTGCGGACAGTTCGGTCCGGTCCAACAGCCAGCCGTCGACCAACTGGCCGGCGAAGCGCACCCGGACCCGGGTACCCGGCCGCGCCTGGTCGGCCAGCTCGGCCGGGACCAGGTAGTCGAAGGGCCGGTCCAGGTGGGCCAGCGGCACGTCCACGCAGACGCGAGCGACCGGCAGCCCAGGCGCGGGCTGCCGGTCGCTGCGCTTGCTGGTGGTCAGGCTCCCGCGGCCGACTTGAGGTCGGCGGCGCGGTCCGTGTTCTCCCAGGTCAGGTCGGGCAGCTCACGGCCGAAGTGGCCGTAGGCGGCGGTCTGCCGGTAGATCGGGCGGAGCAGGTGCAGGTCCCGGATGATCGCCGCCGGACGGAGGTCGAAGACCTCGCCCACCGCGCGCTCGATCCGGTCCACCGGCACGTTCTCGGTGCCGAAGGTCTCGATGAAGAGGCTCACCGGGTGCGCCTTGCCGATCGCGTACGCGACCTGGACCTCGCAGCGCTCGGCCAGCCCCGCGGCCACCACGTTCTTCGCCACCCAGCGGGTCGCGTACGCGGCCGAACGGTCGACCTTGGACGGGTCCTTGCCGGAGAACGCCCCACCGCCGTGCCGGGCGTACCCGCCGTAGGTGTCGACGATGATCTTGCGGCCGGTCAGCCCGGCGTCGCCCATCGGGCCGCCGATCTCGAACCGGCCGGTCGGGTTCACCAGCAGCCGGTAGCCGTCGATGTCGAGGCCCAGCTCCTCCAGCTCCGGCGCGATGACGTGCTCGCGGATGTCCGGGGTGAGCAGCGACTCAAGCGAGATGTCGGCGGCGTGCTGCGACGACACCACGACGGTGTCGAGCCGGACCGGGCGCAGCCCGTCGTACTCGATCGTCACCTGGGTCTTGCCGTCCGGCCGCAGGTAGGGAATCGTGCCGTCCTTGCGGGTGGCGGAGAGCCGGCGGGCCAGCCGGTGCGCCAGGGCGATCGGCAGCGGCATCAGCTCGGGCGTCTCCGAGCAGGCGAAACCGAACATCATGCCCTGGTCACCGGCGCCCTGGGCGTCCAGCGCACTCTCCGACGAGCCGGAGCGCAGCTCGATGGCGCTGTCCACACCCTGCGCGATGTCCGGCGACTGCGAACCGATCGACACGCTGACGCCGCACGAGGCGCCGTCGAAGCCCTTCTTCGACGAGTCGTAGCCGATGCCGAGGATCGTCTCGCGGACGATCGCCGGAATGTCGGCGTACGCCTTCGTGGTCACCTCGCCCGCGACGTGCACCTGGCCGGTCGTGATGAGAGTTTCGACCGCGACCCGGCTACGCGGGTCCTGGTCAAGCAGCGCGTCGAGGATGCCGTCGCTGATCTGGTCAGCGATCTTGTCGGGGTGGCCTTCCGTGACCGACTCCGAGGTGAACAAGCGACGTACCACGGTGCTCCTAAAGATCTCGAATTGAGTTGGCGCGGCAGTGTAGTCACGGCCGCCTGGTCCCCCGACCCGTGCCCGGTAGCGTGCTACCCGGTCATGACAGGCCGGTTAAGCGCGTTACTACCAGATCCCAGACGCCGTCGGCGAGATCTTCCTTGGATTGCTCGGGAAACACTGTCGCCGAACCGTCGGCGCCGAGCACGACGGCGGTATTGCTGTCGGCCCCGAACACCTTGTCCGGCCCGACCTCGTTGACCACGATCAGGTCGGCGCGCTTGCGGGTCAGCTTCGCCCGGGCGTTCGCCTCGGCGTCGCTGGTCTCGGCGGCGAAGGCGACCAGCACCTGGTCCGGCCGTCGGCGCTCGCCCAGCTCGGCGGCGATGTCGGGGTTGGCCACCAGCTCGACGGTGAGCGTGCCGCCCCGGTCCGACTTCTTGATTTTGTCGGCGGCGTAGGTCGCCGGCCGGAAGTCCGCCGGCGCCGCCGCCATCACCACCGCGTCGGCCGTCTCGGCCGCCTCCAGGGTGGCCTTGCGCAGTTCCTCGGTGGTCGAGACCCGGACCACGTCCGCCCCGGCCGGGTCCGGCAGCGAGACGTTCGCGGCAACCACCGTCACCTGGGCACCCCGGGCCACCGCCGTCCGGGCGAAGGCGTAGCCCTGCTTGCCCGACGACCGGTTGCCGAGGAACCGCACCGGGTCCAGCGGTTCCCGGGTGCCGCCGGCGGTGACCACCACCCGGCGGCCGACCAGGTCCCGGGGCTCGGCGACGCCGCGGGCGAGCACCCGGCGGGCCACCGCGAAAATCTCGGCCGGGTCGGGCAGCCGGCCCTTGCCGGTGTCGACGCCGGTCAGCCGGCCGCTCGCCGGCTCGATCACCAGGACGCCGCGGCGGCGCAGCGTCGCGACGTTCTCCACCGTCGCCGGGTGCTCCCACATCTCGGTGTGCATCGCCGGGGCGAGCACCACCGGGCAGCGGGCGGTCAGCAGCGTGTTGGTGAGCAGGTCGTCGGCGAGACCGTGCGCGGCCTTGGCCAGCAGGTCGGCCGTTGCCGGGGCGACGACCACCAGGTCGGCGGCCTGGCCGAGGCGGACGTGCGGCACCTCGTGCACGTCGGCCCAGACCTCGTCGGCGACCGGCTGGCCGCTCAACGCCGCCCAGGTCGGCGCGCCGACGAAGCGCAGCGCGGAGGCGGTCGGCACGACCCGGACCCGGTGCCCCGACTCGGTGAAGAGCCGGAGCAGCTCGCAGGCCTTGTAGGCGGCGATGCCACCGCCCACTCCGAGTACGACCGCGGTCATCGCCGACGCCCGGACGACCCTACGGCTGGTCGGTCGGCTCGGCGGTGAGCAGACCTGCGTTGATCTCCCGCATCGCGATCGAGAGCGGCTTCTCCTGCGGGGTGGTCTCCACCAGCGGGCCGACGTACTCCAGCAGGCCCTCGCCGAGCTGGCTGTAGTAGGCGTTCACCTGGCGGGCGCGCTTGGCGGCGAAGATCACCAGAGCGTACTTCGAGGTGGTCTTCTCGAGCAGCTCGTCGATCGGCGGGTTGGTGATGCCTTCGGGACTGGCGATGGATCCCACGGAGATAAACCTCGGTGTCTTCTCGACCGCCGGGCGCGGCGGTCAGGTCGGAGTTGGCTCATGGTCTGTGCCCGACTCGAATCCGCGTCGACCGTGTCGGCGTTGCCTCAGGTCGGCGTCAGAAAGGACGAACCGAGCAAGCTTACCAGTTCATCCGCGGCGCGCCCGAGCACGTCGTTCACGACCGTTGCGTCGAATTCGCGACCCGCCGCGCGGGCATGGTCCCAGGTCGGGGCCAGGTAGACCAGCCGGGCCTGCGGCATCGCCGCCCGCACCTGCCGGGCGCCCCGGAGGTCGATCGGGAGCAGCACCGGTTGGCCGGCCGACAACCGGATCCGCACCGGCTCGCCCGGCGTGCCGTACCGGTGGACGCCAATTTCCGACCACTCCAGCAACTGTCCGTCGTCGAGTAGCCGGCCGAATTCGGCCCGGCTGACGAAGCGATAGTGCACTCCGTCGATCTCGTGACGACGACGGGGCCGGGTGGTCACCGGGACCGGTAGCCACAACTGGCGCGATCGGGCCCGGACGAGTTCTGTCACGCTGTCCTTGCCGGCCCCGGAGGGACCGGCAAGGACCGTGAGACGAGCCGCTGGGCGGACATCGTCATGCGTACCCACTGCTTGTTTCTACACGGCGAGTGGAACTAGTTCGCCGAGAATTCTCCAAGCAGTGCCTTGCGCTGCTGCTCGCCGAGGCCACGGAGGCGACGGCTGTCGGCGATCTTGAGCTTCTCCATGATCTGGGTGGCCCGGATCTTGCCGATTCCCGGCATGGCCTGAAGTACGGCCGATACCTTCAGCTTGCCGACCACGTCGTCCGACTCCGCACGGTCGAGGACGGCGGCGAGGTTGGTCTTGCCCTGCTTGAGCTCTTCCTTGAGCTTCGCCCGGGCCTTGCGGATCTCCGCGGCCTTCTCCAGCGCGGCTGCGCGCTGTTCGGGGCTCAGTTGGGGGAGCGGCACCAGTTCTCCTCAGGTCCCTATCGCGACGGGCGGGACGCGCCGTCGCATCTGTGAAACGTGGTGTGCCTGGCAACCAAAGGGGTATGTGGTTCCCAGCGCCGGGAAAACTAGCGGCCAACGGAGCTTTCGGCAACGTGGGCACGCCATGATCATGTCAGCGTAACCATGAGATCACTGACCGGCAGCGGTCAGCGCGGCCCGACAATCGGCAAGCGCCCGGTCCGCCGCGGCGCGCAACGCGGCCGGATCAGGGCCCGCGCCGAGCACCTCCCGGGAGTACGACGGGAGCACTCTGGAGAGCTCGCCGCCGAAGACCGTACGCAGGTCGTCGGCGCGTCCGCCCTGCGCGCCGAGGCCCGGCGCGAGCAGTGGACCGCCCACCCCGGAGAGGTCGTGCCCGGTCTCGCCGATGGTGGCGCCGACCACCAATCCGAAGCTGCCGAGCGGCTCCGCACCCGCGTTGAGCTGCGAAATCTCTTCAATGATCGTTTGCGCGACGGTGCGCCCGTCGGCGCCGACGGCGCGCTGGACGCTGGCGCCCTCGGGATTGGAGGTGAGCGCCAACACGAAGACGCCGCCGCCGTGCTTGCGCGCCGCGTCGAACATCGGGGCGAGCGAGCCGACCCCCAGGAAGGGGCTCGCGGTGACCGCGTCGACATACATCGGGCTGGATGGATCCAGGTACGCGTCGGCGTACGCGGCGACCGTGGAGCCGATGTCGCCGCGCTTGACGTCAAGCAGAACGAGCACGCCCGCGCCCCGCAACTGTCGGATAATTGACTCAAGTACGCCGACCCCGCGCGACCCGAAGCGCTCGAAAAATGCCGACTGCGGCTTGACGACCGCGACCCGGTCGCCGAGCGCCTCGACCACCGTCTCGCTGAACCGGGCCACCCCGTCGACGTCGTCGGTCAGGCCCCACCGGGCCAGTAGCGCGGGATGGGGGTCGATGCCGACGCAGAGCGGTCCGCGCTCCGCCATCGCCCGGTGCAGCCGACTGCCGAAGGTCTCCATTCGCCTCTCCTCTCCGCCAGCGCCATGACCTTCTGTCATGTCGCCGCGACTAACCGTCATGTCTCCGGTCCGCCGCACCCGGCCGGCCGGATACCGCGGCGGCGGGCTCCACCGCACCGGGGGCCTCTCGGCGCGTCCGGTCGGCCGGCCCCGGTAGCCGCGCGGTCAGCCGGCCTCGGCGGCCGCGCCGATCGCCGTACAGATCCGGGCGAGGTCGTCGTCCCCGGTGACGTACGGCGGCATCGTGTAGATCAGGTCCCGGAACGGGCGCAGCCAGACCCCGTACGCCGCCGCGGCCTCGGTCGCCGCCCCCAGCTTCACGTCGTGGTCGAGCTGCACCACGCCGATCGCGCCCAGCACCCGGACGTCGGCCACCCCGGCGGCGCCCCGTAGCGGCGCCAGACCGTCCGAGAGCCCGGCGGAGATCCTCGCTACGTCCATTGCCCAGTTTCGGGCCCGTAGCAGCCCGATAGAGGCGTTTGCGACGGCACAGGCAAGCGGGTTCCCCATGAAGGTGGGGCCGTGCGCCAGCACCCCGGTAGCGGAGATCCCCTCGGCGATCTCGGGGGTGCAGAGCGTGGCGGCCAGGCTCAGGTAGCCGCCGGTGAGCGCCTTGCCCAGACACATCACGTCCGGGGTCACAGACGCGTGCCCGGCCGCGAAGAGCGCGCCGGTCCGGCCGAAGCCGGTGGCGATCTCGTCGAAGATCAGCACGATGTCGTGCTCGGTGCAGAGCTCGCGGAGCAGCCGCAGGTACTCCGGGTTGTGGAAGCGCATCCCACCGGCGCCCTGCACCACCGGTTCGACGATCACCGCGGCGAGTTCACCGGCATGCCGGTGCAGCGCGTCGGCGAGCGCGGTCGCGTACGCCGAGTCGACCGGGGCGGCGAAGCCGGGCGGCGGCAGGTCGGCGAAGACCTGCCGGGGCAGTACGCCGGTCCAGAGCGAGTGCATCCCGCCGACCGGGTCGCAGACGCTCATCGGATGGAAGGTGTCCCCGTGGTAGCCGCCCCGCCAGGTGGCCAGCCGGTGCCGCTGGGGGCGTCCCCGGCCGCGCTGGTACTGCACCGCCATCTTGACCGCCACCTCGACGGAGACCGAGCCGGAGTCGCAGAGGAAGACGTGTTCCAGCCCGGGTGGCGTGATCTCCACCAGGGTGCTTGCCAGCCGGACGGCGGGCTCGTGGGTGAGGCCGCCGAACATCACGTGGCTCATCCGGCCGAGCTGGTCGGTGACGGCGGCGTCCAGCACCGGATGCCGGTACCCGTGGATCGCCGCCCACCACGACGACATGCCGTCGACGAGTTCCCGGCCGTCGGCCAAGCGCAGCCGGACCCCCTCGGCGCTTTCCACCACGGCGGGGTCGGTGCTGGCCGGCATCGGGGCGTACGGGTGCCAGACGTGTGCCCGGTCGGCCGCGACGATCTCCTCCGGGGTCACCGGCGCTCCTCCGCTGCCGCTGTGGCGGGCTCCCCCGGGCTCATCGCCGGGTCGCCCGGGCCACCGCGCGGACCAGTCCCGGCCCGCCGTAGACGAAGCCGGTGTAGAGCTGCACCAGGCTGGCTCCGGCGTCCAGCAGCGCGGTGGCGTCCGCCGGGTCGAGGATGCCACCCACCCCGACCACCGGCAGCGCGCCGTTCGTCTCGGCGTGCACGAACGAGACCACTTCCCGGGTACGCGCGGTCAGTGGCCGCCCGGAGAGCCCGCCCGCCTCGCCGGCCCGGTGCGCCTCGGCCGGGGCGATCCCGTCCCGGCCCAGCGTGGTGTTGGTGGCGATCACCCCGGCGGCACCCCGGTCCAGGCAGACCTGGAGCAGCTCGGCGATCGCCGCCTCGGTCAGGTCCGGGGCGATCTTGACCAGGATCGGCTTCTCCCCGACCAGCGCGGTCAGCAGCGCGTCGAGGTGCGCCCGGTCCTGCAGCGCCCGCAACCCGGGGGTGTTCGGCGAGGAGACGTTGACCGCGAAGTAGTCGCCGTACGGCGCCAGCGCCCGGTACGAGGCCAGGTAGTCGGCGACGGCGTCGCCCAGCGGGGTGACCTTGGACTTGCCCAGCGAGATGCCGAGCGGCACCCCCAACGGCCGGCGCAGCGCGGCCAGCCGCCCGGCCAGCGCCTCCGCTCCGGCGTTGTTGAAGCCCATCCGGTTGATCACCGCCGCGCTGCCCGGCAGCCGGAACAGCCTCGGCCGGGGGTTGCCCGGCTGCGGGTGCGCGGTGACCGTACCCACCTCGACGAAGCCGAAGCCCAGTGCCGGCCAGGCCGGCAGCGCGGCACCGTCCTTGTCCATCCCGGCGGCCAGCCCGACCGGGTTGGGGAAGTCGACCCCGAAGACGGTGCGCGGGGCGGAGACGGCGTACCGGGCCCGCAGCAGCGCCAGCGCGGCCGGGCTGCGGGACAGTCCGGCCAGCCGGCGCAGTGTCCACTCGTGCGCGGTCTCGGCGTCGCCGCCGCCGAGCCGGAACAGCGCCGGCCGGACGACCCGGTCGAAGACCGCGCCCCCGCCCGCCGTATGCCGGCCCGGTTCCGCCGTCGCCGTCGGCGCGCTCACTCGCCGGCCCGCAGCGCCGCGTGCAACTCCTGCAACGGCCGGACCGACATGTCGCCCCGGATCAGCGCCTCGATCCCCATCACCGCGGCCGCCGCGCCGGGCACGGTGGTGATGCACGGGATGTCCGCGCCGACCGCCGCGCTGCGGATCTCGTACCCGTCGGAGCGGGCGCTCGCCCCGGAACCCTGCGGGGTGTTGATCACCAGGTCCACCTCACCGGCCGCGATCAGCGTGACCGCGTCCGGCGAGTCGGCGCCCTCCTCGTAGTGCTTGCGGATCAGCTCGCAGGAGATGCCGTGCCGGCGCAGCACCTCACCGGTGCCGGTAGTCGCGACGATCTCGAAGCCGAGGTCGGCGAGGCGCTTGACCGGGAAGATCATGCCGCGCTTGTCCCGGTTGGCCACTGAGACGAAGACCTTGCCCCGGATCGGCAGCGAGCCGTACGCCGCCGCCTGCGACTTGGCGAAGGCGTGCCCGAAGGCGGTGTCGATGCCCATCACCTCGCCGGTGGACTTCATCTCCGGGCCGAGCAGCGAGTCGATGCCCTTGCCGGTCGGGGTACGGAACCGCTTGAACGGCAGCACCGCCTCCTTCACCGCCACCGGCGCGTCGGCCGGGGTCGTCGTGCCGTCGCCGGTCGGCGGGAGCAGCCGCTCGGCGCGCAGCTCGGCGATGGTGGCGCCGAGCATGATCCGGGCGGCCGCCTTGGCCAGCGGCACCGCGGTCGCCTTGGAGACGAACGGCACGGTACGGGAGGCCCGCGGGTTCGCCTCCAGCACATATAAGGTGTCGTCCTTCAGCGCGTACTGCACGTTGAGCAGGCCGCGTACCCCGATCCCCCGGGCGATCTGCACGGTGTAGTGGCGTACCGCCGCCAGGTGCGAGCTGGCCAGGGTGATCGGCGGCAGCGCGCAGGACGAGTCGCCGGAGTGGATCCCGGCCTCCTCGATGTGCTCCATCACCCCGCCGACGTAGACCTCGCCGTCGGCGTCGCAGAGCGCGTCCACGTCGATCTCGATCGCGTCGTCGAGGAAGCGGTCCACCAGCACCGGATGGTCCGGCGAGATGTCGGTGGCCCGGGCGATGTACCCGCGCAGCGTGTCGTCGTCGTAGACGATCTCCATGCCCCGCCCGCCGAGCACGTACGAGGGCCGGACCAGCACCGGATAGCCGATCTCGGCGGCGATCGCGTGCGCCTCGTCGTACGAGGTGGCGGTGCCGTGCGCCGGGGAGCGCAGCCCGGCCCGGTCCAGCAGCGCGCCGAACGCGCCCCGCTCCTCGGCCAGGTGGATCGACTCCGGGCTGGTACCGATGATCGGCACTCCGGCGTCCTTGAGTCGCTGCGCCAGGCCCAGCGGGGTCTGCCCGCCGAGCTGGACGATCACCCCGACCACCCCCGGCCCGCCGGCCGCCCTGCCGGAGCTCTCCTCGGAGTGCCAGACCTCCAGCACGTCCTCGAAGGTCAGTGGCTCGAAGTAGAGCCGGTCGGCGGTGTCGTAGTCGGTGGAGACCGTCTCCGGGTTGCAGTTGACCATCACGGTCTCGTAGCCGACCTCCCGCAAGGCCATCACGGCGTGCACGCAGGAGTAGTCGAACTCGATGCCCTGGCCGATCCGGTTCGGCCCGGAGCCGAGGATCAGCACCTTGGGCCGGTCCGATCCGGTCACCTCGGTCTCTTCGTCGTAACTGCTGTAGTGGTAGGGCGTACCGGCGGCGAACTCGGCGGCACAGGTGTCCACGGTCTTGTAGACCGGGCGTACCCCGAGCCGGTGCCGCAGCGTCCGCACCCCGTCCTCGGCGGCCAGCTCCGGGCGGAGCGCCGCGAGCTGCCGGTCGGAGAGGCCGGCCCGCTTGGCCCGGCGCAGCAGCTCCTCGTCGAGTACGGCGGCGCCGACGATCTCGGCGCGCAACTCGACCAGCCCGGCGATCTGGTCCAGGAACCACGGGTCGATCCCGCCGGACGCCTCGGACACCTGCGCCACCGAGGCGCCGAGCCGCAGCGCCCGCTCGACGCTGTAGAGCCGCCCGTCGTGCGGGGTGCGCAGCGCCGCGAGAGTGCCGTCAAGAGTGGCACCCTCCGGGTCCGGCACGGTCCAGAAGCCGCTCTCCTTGGTCTCCATCGAGCGCATCGCCTTGTTCAGCGCCTCGGGGAAGTTCCGGCCCAGGCTCATCGCCTCGCCGACCGACTTCATCGTGGTGGTGAGTTCCTTGTCCGCGGCCGGGAACTTCTCGAAGGCGAACCGGGGGATCTTCACCACCACGTAGTCGAGGGTCGGCTCGAACGCGGCGGGAGTCTTCAGGGTGATGTCGTTCGGGATCTCGTCCAGGGTGTAGCCGACGGCCAGCTTCGCGGCGATCTTGGCGATCGGGAAGCCGGTCGCCTTGGAGGCCAGCGCGGACGACCGGGAGACCCGGGGGTTCATCTCGATCACGACCAGCCGGCCGTCGCGCGGGTTGACCGCGAACTGGATGTTGCAGCCGCCGGTGTCCACCCCGACCTCGCGGAGTACCGCGATGCCGAGGTCGCGCAGCCGCTGGTACTCCCGGTCGGTCAGGGTCATCGCCGGTGCGACCGTGACGCTGTCCCCGGTGTGCACGCCCATCGGATCGACGTTCTCGATCGAGCAGACCACCACGACGTTGTCGTGCCGGTCCCGCATCAGTTCGAGTTCGTACTCCTTCCAGCCGAGCACGCTCTCCTCGATGAGTACCTCGTGCACCGGGCTGGCCGCCAGGCCCGCCCCGGCGATCCGCTCCAGGTCCTCGTCGGTGTGCGCCATCCCGGAGCCGAGCCCGCCCATCGTGAACGACGGCCGGATCACCACCGGCAGGCCCAGCTCGGCGACGGTGGAGCGGACCTCGTCCATCGAGTGGCAGACCCGGCTGCGCGGGGTCTCGCCGCCGGCCTTGGCGACGATCTCCTTGAAGAGCTGCCGGTCCTCGCCGCGCCGGATGGCGTCGATGTCGGCGCCGATCAACTCGACGCCATACTTGGCGAGCACCCCGGACTCGTGCAGCGCCACGGCGGTGTTCAGCGCGGTCTGGCCGCCCAGGGTGGGCAGCAGGGCGTCCGGCCGCTCCTTGGCGATGACCAGCTCGACGAACTCCGGGGTGATCGGCTCGACGTAGGTGGCGTCGGCGAACTCCGGGTCGGTCATGATGGTCGCCGGGTTGGAGTTGACCAGGCTGACCCGCAGCCCCTCGGCGCGCAGCACCCGGCAGGCCTGGGTGCCGGAGTAGTCGAACTCGCAGGCCTGGCCGATCACGATCGGCCCGGAGCCGATCACCAGGACGTGTTTCAGGTCTGTCCGCCTAGGCATGCTTGCCGCCTTCACTCTGCCTGTCGCCGATCAGCTCGACGAAGCGGTCGAAGAGGTAGTCCGCGTCGTGCGGGCCGGCCGCCGCCTCCGGGTGGTACTGCACGGTGAACGCCGGTACGTCCTTGGCCCGCAGCCCCTCGACCACGTTGTCGTTCAGGCAGACGTGGCTCACCTCGACCCCACCGAAGTCGGTGTCGATCACCTGGTTGAGCGGCGCGTCGACCGCGCTGAGCCCCTGTTCGCGGCCCGGCCAGGCGACCGCGAAGCCGTGGTTGTGGCTGGTCACCTCGACCTTGCCGGTGCTCTGGTCCAGCACCGGCTGGTTGATGCCCCGGTGCCCGTACCCCAGTTTGTAGGTGCCGAAGCCGAGCGCCCGGCCGAGGATCTGGCTGCCGAAGCAGATCCCGAAGAGCGGGAGCTGCCGGCGCATCACCTCGCGGGCCAGCCCGGCCGGATGGTCGGCGGTGGCCGGGTCGCCCGGTCCGGGCGAGAAGAAGACCGCGTCGGCGCCGGTGGCCAGCAGGTCGTCGATGCTGGACGAGGCGGGCAGCACGTGCGTGGTGACCCCGCGCGCGGCGAGCCGGCGCGGCACGTTCCGCTTGATCCCCAGGTCGAGCGCGGCCACCGTGAACCGGTGCTCCCCCTCGGCCTGCACGACGTACGGCCGCGCCGTGGTCACCTCGGCGGAGAGGTCCGCCCCCTCCATCCGGGGCGCCTCGCGCACCCGGGCCAGCAGCTCCAACGGGTCCTCGGTCAGGCTGGAGACCCCGACCCGCATCGCACCGCGCTCCCGCAGGTGCCGGGTGAGCGCCCGGGTGTCCACCCCGGCGATCCCGACCACGCCCTCGGTGGCGAGCCGGTCCTCCAGGGCACCGGTGGCCCGCCAGTTCGAGCCGATCCGGGCCGGATCCCGGACGACGTACCCGGCCACCCAGATCCGGGCCGACTCGTCGTCCTCGGTGTTCACGCCGGTGTTGCCGATGTGCGGCGCGGTCTGCACCACCACCTGGCGGTGGTACGACGGGTCGGTCAGCGTCTCCTGGTAGCCGGTCATCCCGGTGTTGAAGACCGCCTCGCCGAAGGTCTCCCCCACGCTGCCGTACGCCTCGCCGCGGAAGGTCCGGCCGTCCTCCAGGACCAGGATCGCCGGTCGCCGCCTCATCGAACAGCCTTTCCGTCCAGTACCGTCGGCTCGCCGCGCAGGAAGGTCGCGACGATCCGTCCGGGCAGGGTGAGCCCGGCGTACGGGGTGTTGCGGCTGCGGCTGGCCTGCTCGCCCGGGTCGATCGTGCGGCGGGCCGCCGGATCCACCAGGGTCAGGTTCGCCGGTACCCCCGGTGCCGGGTTGCGGCCGTGCTCGGCCAGCCCGGCGATCCGGGCCGGGGTCCGGGACATCCGCTCGGCGATCAGGTCCCACCGTTCGCCGAGTACGTCGAGCAGCACCGAGAGCGCCGTCTCCAGCCCGAGCATGCCCGGCCGGGCGTACGCCCACTCGCACTCCTTGTCCTCCAGCGCGTGCGGGGCGTGGTCGGTGGCGACGATGTCGATGATCCCCTCGACCAGTGCGGCACGCAGCGCGGTGACGTCGGCGGCGGTGCGCAGCGGCGGGTTGACCTTGAAGACCGGGTCGTAGCTGGCGGCGCGTTCGTCGGTCAGCAGCAGGTGGTGCGGGGTCACCTCGGCGGTCACCCGCACCCCCCGCTTCTTGGCGTGCCGGAGCACCTCGACGCTGCCGGCCGTGGAGAGGTGACAGACGTGCAGCCGGCTGCCGACGTGCTCGGCCAGCAGCACGTCCCGGGCGATGATCGCCTCCTCGGCCACCGCCGGCCAGCCGGTCAGGCCGAGCCGGGTCGAGACCTCGCCCTCGTGCATCTGGGCGCCCTCGGTCAGCCGGGGCTCCTCGGCGTGCTGCGCGATCACCCCGTCGAACGCCTTGACGTACTCCAGGGCCCGGCGCATCAGCCGGGGGTCGGCCACGCAGTGCCCGTCGTCGGAGAAGATCCGCACCCGGGCCGCGGACTCGGCCATCGCGCCCAACTCGGCCAGGCGCTCGCCGGCCAGCCCGACGGTGACGGCGCCGATCGGCTGCACGTCGACCAGCCCGGCCTCGCGGCCGAGCCGCCACACCTGCTCCACCACGCCGGCCGTGTCGGCGACCGGCGAGGTGTTGGCCATCGCGCAGACGGCGGTGTAGCCCCCCAGCGCCGCCGCCCGCGAGCCGGACTCGACCGTCTCGGCGTCCTCCCGGCCCGGCTCCCGCAGGTGCGTGTGCAGGTCGACCAGGCCGGGCAGCGCGACCAGCCCGTCCCCGTCGACCACCCTGGCCCCGCGGGCGGCCAGGCCGTGGCCCGCCTCGGCCACCACCCCGCCAGCGAGCAGCAGGTCGGTCGGCTCGGCGCCGACCACCCGCACTCCCCGGATCAGGTACGCCGCCCCCGGGTCACCTCCGGTGGTCACGTCGGTCATCACTTCATTCCCCCCAGCAGCAGGTACAGGACGGCCATCCGGACGGAGACTCCGTTGGCGACCTGTTCGACGATCGTGGAGCGGGGCGAGTCGGCCACCTCGGGCGCGATCTCCATCCCGCGGTTCATCGGACCCGGGTGCATCACGATGGCGTGGTCCGGCAGCCGGGCCATCCGGGGCCCGTCGAGCCCGTAGCGCCGGGCGTACTCCCGGGCGGACGGGAAGTAGGAGTCGGCCATCCGCTCCCGCTGCACCCGCAGCATCATCACCACGTCCGAGGTGGGCAGCACCGCGTCGAGGTCGTACGACACCTCGGTGCCGGGCGCGAGCGCCGTGCCGATGTCGACCGGGATCAGCGTCGGCGGGCCGACCAGGGTCACCTTGGCGCCCAGGGTGGCCAGCAGCAGCACGTTGGAGCGGGCGACCCGGCTGTGCAGCACGTCACCGACCACCGCGACCGACAGCCCGGCGATCCGTCCCAGCCGGGCCCGCATCGTGTACGCGTCCAGCAGCGCCTGGGTCGGGTGTTCGTGGGTACCGTCGCCGGCGTTGAGCACGGAGCCCTCGACCCAGTTGGCGAGCCGGTGCGGCGCCCCGGAGGCCGGGTGCCGGATCACCACCGCGTCGGCCCCCATCGCCTGGAGGGTCAGCGCGGTGTCCTTCAGGCTCTCGCCCTTCGAGACGCTGGAGCCCTTGGCGGAGAAGTTGATCACATCGGCGGAGAGCCGCTTGGCCGCCGCCTCGAAGGAGATCCGGGTCCGGGTGGAGTCCTCGTAGAAGAGGTTGACCACGGTACGGCCGCGCAGCGCGGGCAGCTTCTTCACCTCGCGGCCGGCCACCGTCGCCATCTCGGCGGCGGTGTCCAGGATCAGCGTGGCGGTGGCCGCGTCGAGATCCGCACCGGAAAGCAGGTGTTTGAGCATCATGCCGCCCCTCCGATCAGCTTGACCTCGTCGGTGCCGTCGGTCTCCGCGAGAGTCACCTTGACGCTCTCGGCGAGCGCCGTCGGGATGTTCTTCCCCACGTAGTCGGCCCGGATCGGCAACTCCCGGTGGCCCCGGTCGACCAGCACGGCGAGCTGCACCGAACTGGGCCGGCCGAGGTCGCTGAGCGCGTCGAGGGCGGCCCGGACGGTGCGGCCGGAGAAGAGGACGTCGTCGACCAGGATCACCCGTTTGCCGTCGATCCCCTCCGGGGGGACCTGGGTCGGGCCGATCGCGCGTACCGCGTGCCGACGGAGATCGTCACGATAGAGAGTGATATCGAGCACACCCACCGGTACGGCGATGCCCTCGAAGGCGTTGATCCGGGCCGCCAGCCGGCGGGCCAGCGGAGCGCCCCGGGTGGGTATCCCGAGCAGTACGGTACCGGCCGCGCCCTGGGTCTTCTCCAGGATCTGGTGTGCGATTCGGTCCACCACCCGGGCCAGTTCGGCGCTGGTCAGGATAACCTTCACGGACGGTGGTGAGACCGGCTGCGGCTGAGCAGCCTGCGGGTACGCCACGGCGGACCCCCTTCCCCGCCTCACGGGACGGGTCGTTAAAGGACGTCGGATTCCGGCGCTTGCCTGACGCGGCTCGGGCCGGGGCTCTAGTCACGTTACCACTGGCCACGGGGCCGGCCCCGGCGGGTCGCTGACCCCCGGATCAGCGAGCTGAAACCGCCCGGCTGAACACGATCTTTGTAATAGGTAGGTAACTAGCACTTGACCACGTGTCGTTATCCCCGTACCGTCACGCTCCGTAGCGATCGCTGGGGAGATCCCCGACCAGCACTGGGAGTGCCGAATGCCCTCTGAATACGCCAAGTCGTTGGGCGCGCGCCTGCGCTCTATCCGTCAGCAGCAGGGATTGTCCCTGCAGGGGGTGGAGGAGAAGTCAAACGGGCGGTGGAAAGCCGTCGTGGTCGGCTCGTACGAGCGAGGCGACCGGGCGGTGACGGTCTCCCGTCTCGCCGAACTCGCGGACTTCTACCGGGTGCCCGTCTCGGAGCTGCTGCCGGACGGCAGTGGCGTCCGTCACGAGCCGACGAACAAGATCGTGCTCGACCTCGAGCGGCTGTACGACGAGGCCTCCGAGGACCTCGCCTACGTCGCCCGCTATGCCCGCGCCATCCAGCAGCAGCGCGGTGACTACAACGGACGGGTGCTGTCGATTCGCGCGGACGACCTGCGGGCGCTCGCGATCGTCTACGACTCCTCCCCCTCCGGCCTGATCGAGCGGCTCACCGAGCACGGCGTGCTCGTCGCCGACCCCCGGGCGCTCTTCGCGTCCTGATCCCCCCGACTCGCGGGGTCCGTGCCTACCGGGCGCGGGCCCCGCGAGCCGTTTCGCCCCCGAGCCGCCCGCACTGCCCGTCGCGTGCGGACAAGACCATCGCGAACGGCTCAGGGGCGCCAAGGAAATCGCCGACGGGGGCACGACGAACCGGCGGGTGCACAAACGGGGCAGCGCGACAGTCCCATGCACAGACGTCGCCCGGTCGGCTCCGGCCGGCCCGACGGCCCGACGGCCGGCCGGGCACCGGACCGGGTGAAACCGCGGTGCCGGGACCACGACCACCCGGTGCCGGGACCAGACCACCCGGAACCCACGGCGCCGGGCGAACCGGCTACCGAAGGCTCAGCGGGTCGCGTACTCGGCGATCCGGCCCAGGAGGCCGTTGAGGAACCGGGGCGAGTCGTCGGTCGACATCTGCCGGGCCAGCTCGACCGCCTCGCTGATCGCCACCGCGTCGTCGATCTCGTCGACGTAGAGCAGTTCGTAGATGGCGGTCCGGGCGAGGTTACGGTCGACGACCGGCATCCGGTCCAGCGTCCAGCCCTCGGCGTAGCTGTCGATCAGCTCGTCGATTCGGGCCTGGTGCTCCGCCACACCCTCGATCAGGCCCACCGCATAGCCCAGGTGCTCGGGGCGCGGCTGTTCCAACCGTTGGAGATAGCCGGCCAGCACCTCGGCGACGGGCCGGGCCCGCATGTCCGCCTCGTAGAGGACGTCCAGGGCCCGCTTGCGTGCCTTCCGGCGGGCCGGCATCTGCTGTTTGGCGCCCTCCGCCATCAGGCTCGGCCGAGATAGCGGCCGTCGCGGGTGTCGACCTTGATCTTCTCGCCGGTGGTGATGAAGAGCGGCACCTGGACGGTGGCGCCGGTCTCGACCGTCGCCGGCTTGTTCCCGCCGGTGGACCGGTCGCCCTGCAGACCGGGCTCGGTGTAGGTGATCTCCAGCACGACGCTGGTCGGCAGCTCGACGTAGAGCGGCACGCCCTCGTGGGTGGCGACGATCGCCTCCGCCTCGGGCAGCAGGTAGTTGGCCGCCTCGCCGACCGTGCCGCCGGGCACCGGAATCTGGTCGTACGTCTCCAGGTCCATGAAGACGTAGTCCTCGCCGTCGATGTAGAGGTATTGCATGGTGCGCTTGTCGACGGTGGCCGTGTCGACCTTGGTACCCGCGTTGAACGTCTTGTCGACCACCTTGCCGGACAGCACGTTCTTCAGCGTGGTGCGCACGAAGGCACCGCCCTTGCCGGGCTTGACGTGCTGGAACTCCACGACGGCCCACAGCTCGCCGTCGAGGTTGAGAACCAGCCCGTTCTTCAGGTCGTTGGTGGTGGCCATTTCCTGCCTTGATCTTTAATTCGGGCGGACAGACCCGGCAAGTCTACTAGGGGCGTCCAGTTGATCAGGACCAGCCCGTTTCTTGATCAGGACCAGCCCGTTTCTTGATCAGGACCAGCCCGTTTCGCCGAGGCGGGACGGCCGGTCAGCCCCGGGCGGAGCGGTCCCGCAACGCGGCCAGGTGCAGCAGGGCCAGCCGGTAACCGTCGACCCCGAGGCCGCAGATCACCCCGGTCGCGACGGCCGAGACCACGGAGTGGTGCCGGAACTCCTCCCGGGCGTGGATGTTGGAGATGTGCACCTCGACCAGCGGGCCGCGCAGCATCGCGCAGGCGTCCCGGACCGCGTAGGAGTAGTGCGACCAGGCGGCCGGGTTGAGCACCACCCCCGCCTCCTCGTCGGCCGCCTGGTGCAGCCAGCCGATCAGCTCCGCCTCGGCGTCGGTCTGCCGGACCTCCACCGCCAGGCCCAGCTCCTCGCCGGTGGCCTGGCAGCTCGCCACCAGGTCGGCGTAGCTGGCGGCGCCGTACACCTCGGGCTGCCGGATGCCGAGCCGGCCCAGGTTGGGCCCGTTGAGCACGTAGACCCTCATGCCGCCACCTCGGCGTACGCGTCGTACAGCAGCTCGTCGTCCGGGCCGTCCAGGATCCCGGTCTCGGCCAGCCCGTCCAGCACCACGAACCGCAACCGGCTGCCCCGGGCCTTCTTGTCCACCCGCATCGCGGCCAGCAGTTCCGGCCAGGCGTCCGCCCGATAGCTCGTCGGCAGCCCGAGCGTGGTCAGCACGGTCCGGTGCCGGGCCGCGGTCGGCTCGTCCAGCCGGCCGGCCCGCCAGGCCAGCCCGGCGGCGTAGACCAGGCCGACGGAGATCGCGTGCCCGTGCCGCCAGCGGTAGCCCTCGACCTTCTCGATCGCGTGCCCGAGGGTGTGGCCGTAGTTGAGGATCTCCCGCCGGCCCGCCTCACGCAGGTCGCCGGAGACCACGTCCGCCTTCACCCGGATGGCCCGCTCGACCAGCTCCCGGACCATCGCCCCGGTCGGGTCCACCGCGGCCGTGGCGTCGGACTCGATCAGGTCGAGGATGGCCGGGTCGGCGATGAAGCCGCACTTCACCACCTCGGCGAGCCCGGCCGTCAGGTCGCCCGCCGCCAGCGAGTCCAGCATCGCCAGGTCGCAGAGCACCCCGACCGGTGGGTGGAAGGCGCCGACCAGGTTCTTGCCGGCGGCCGTGTTGACCCCGGTCTTGCCGCCCACCGCCGCGTCGACCATGCCGAGCAGCGAGGTGGAGACCGGCACCCAGCGGACCCCGCGCAACCAGCAGGCGGCGACGAAGCCGGCCAGGTCGGTCACCGCGCCGCCACCCACCCCCACCACCGCATCGGTACGGGTGAAGCCCGCCGCACCGAGCCGCTGCCAGCAGCCGGCCGCGACCTCGATGTCCTTGCCGGCCTCGGCGTCCGGCACCGGCACGGTCAGCGGGTCGATCCCGGCGGCGCGGAGCCGCTCGGCCAGCTCGTCGGCGTGCGCCTTCAGCGGCGGGGCGTGCAGCACGGCGGCGCGCTCGGCACCGTCCAGCAGCGGCGGCAGCGCGGCCAGCAGGTCCCGGCCGACGAGGACGTCGTACGGCCGGTCGCCGCCGACCGGAATTCGGGTCAGCTCGTCCATCGGGCTAGAGCCTAGAGGATGGGGTCCGCCGCAGGCGGTGCTCGGCGGGCGGCGTACCCGGCGAGCGTGCCGGCGAAATCGGTGACGGCGGTACGCAGCTCGGCCGGGCGGAGCACGGTGAACGGCCAGCCCAGCCCGGCGAGGAGCTGGGCCATCCCGGTCAGGTCCTCGGCCCGGGCCCGCAGCAGGATGCCGTCGGCGGTGGGAGCCAGCTCGCCGACGCTGGGCGGTACCCGGCGGCGGACCTGTTCCAGATCGGTCTCCAGCAGCACCTCGACCTCCCAGCGGTACGCCACCCCGGCCAGCGACCGGGTGACGTGCCCGACCGGATCGAATCCGTCCGGCACGGTGAAGGTGCCGGTGCCGGTGCCGACCGAGGCGATCCGGTCGAGCCGGAAGGTACGGACCTCGCCGCGCCGGTGGTCGTGGCCGGTGACGTACCAGCGGCCGGCGTGGAAGACCAGGCCGTACGGGTCGAGGTCGCGCACCGACGGCTCACCGCGCCAGGAGCGGTAGCCGATGGTGACCCGCTGCCGGGAGTGGGTCGCCGCGCCCAGGGCGAGCAGGGTCGCGGTGGCCGGCCGGGGTGCGTCGTCCCGCCGCCGCAGGCTGAACCCGAGGCTCCGGGTCACCGCGTCGAGCCGGTCGGCGAGCGGCCCGGGCAGTACCCGACGGATCTTCGCCTCGGCGAGCGCGGTGGCCGGCGCGGCGGTGCCCAGCCCGAGCTGTTCGGCCGCGACCAGCCCGAGCAGTACGGCCACCGCCTCGTCGTCGGTAAGCATCAGCGGCGGCAGCCGGTAGCCGGGCCGGAGTCGGTAGCCGCCGTACCGGCCCCGGTCGGCGGTCACCGGGATGCCGAGTTCGACCAGGGTGTCGGCGTAGCGCCGGACGGTCCGCTGGTCGACGCCGAGCCGCGCGGCCAGCTCGGCACCGGTCAGCCGGTGCGAACTCTGCAACAGCTCCAGCATCCCGAGCACCCGGGCGGCCGGATGTGGCACGGGTCACACTCCTTATCCGGGCGGAAGTCGCCCGGATTCGACTCTAGCGTCGGGGCCGACCGCATGAGAAGAAGGAGCAGACATGGCCACGTTCGTCCTCGTCCCCGGTTTCTGGCTCGGCGCCTGGGCCTGGCGGGAGGTGACCGACGGGCTGCGCGCGGCCGGGCACCGGGCGTACCCGTTGACCCTGACCGGGGTGGCCGACCGGGCCCACCTGGCCGACCCGGACGTGGGTCTGGAGACGCACACCACCGACATCGTCCGGCTGGTGGAGGCGGAGGAGCTGCGCGACGTCGTACTGGTCGGGCACTCCGGCGGCGGGATGCCGGTCCAGCAGGCGGCGGACCGGCTCCCCGACCGGTTCGGCCGGGTGGTCTACCTCGACAGCGGGCCGCTGCCGGAGGGTACGGCGCAGTTCGACACCAACCCGCCGGAGGAGCAGCTCCGGCTCCGGGCGCTGATCGGCGACGGACACCTGCTCCCGCCGCCGGCCTGGGACCCGGCCGCCGACCCGGTCAACCTGGCCGGGCTGGACGACGAGTCCCTCGACCTGCTCCGGGAGCGTGCCACCGGCCAGCCGCTGGGCGCCGCCACCGACCCGGTACGCCTGCCTCACGGCGGCGCGGTACCGACCGCGCTGATCGCCTGCACCTTCCCGGTGGAGACGGTGCGGCAGATGGTCGCGCAGCGGCACCCGTTCTTCGCCGGGCTGGCCGGTGCCGACCTCTACGGCCTGCCGACCGGGCACTGGCCGATGTTCAGCGAGCCGAAGCGCCTGACCGAGCTGCTGGACCGGATCGGCCGAGCGGTCCCGCCCAACACCGATTAGCCGTCGGCGGCTCGGCATCCCCGCCGGGCACGGGTGGCCGGCAGGTGTCCGGTGGGGAGACTGTCGAGCTGCCCCGCTTGTGCCGCCTAGCGGCGCGTGCAGGGGTCGGAGCAGGCTCGACCGCGCTACGCCTCATCGGCCCGGGCGGCCGCCCTCGTCCGGTCGGCGGACATACGTGCCCTTGCCGGTGACCGTGTAGGCCAGCCCGACCCGGATGAGAATCTGCACGGCCTTCAGCGGCCGCTCCGGCCAGGCGCGGATCGACCTTGACGACTTATTTGCGCCTGGGGTGGTCTCAACCGGTGGATGCAACACCGAGGAGCTGGGCCATCTTCTCACCTGGGGTGGCCCAGCCCAGGGTCATTCGGGGGGATCGTTCCGGCGGCACGATGCCGGCGCCGGGCCGGACCTGACCGCGCTCACCGCGCCCGGCGTGGGCTGGCTATTCGGCGGGACCGTAGGCGCCGGTGTCGGGGCGGAGCCCTAGCCGACCCGGTCGCCGGCCAGCCCGGCCAGGATCTCCTCGGCCACCTGCTCCGGGGTCCGCCCGTCGGTGACCACGGTCCAGGTGGCCACCTCGGTGTAGAGCGGACGCCGCTGGTCGAGCAGGTGCTTCAGGGTGGCCCGGGGATTGATCGCGAGCAGCGGCCGGCCGGTGCCCAGGCCGACCCGCTTGACCGCGTCCGGCATCTCCACCGAGAGATAGATGACCCGGTGCCCGGCGAGCGCGGCCCGGTTCTCCTCGGCGAGGATCGCGCCGCCGCCGAGCGCCAGCACCCCGTCGAAGGAGGCCAGCGCGGTCGCCACGGCGGCCCGTTCCAGGGTACGAAAGTGCTCCTCGCCGTCGTCGACGAAGATCTCCGGGATCGGCTTGCCGGCCGTTGCCTCGATGTCGCTGTCGGTGTCCCGGAAGTCGACCCCGAGTCCCTTGGCGACCAGCAGCCCGGTGCTGGTCTTGCCGGCACCCATCACGCCCACCAGCACACAGACCGGCGCCATCAGCGGTGCTTCCGTTCCGTTCGCGACTGCGGGGCTCGCAAACCCGGCTCACTCCTCGCGCTCACCGGATCACCAGGTTGTCCAGGTAGCCGGCGAGGTTGCGGCGGATCTCGGTGACCGAGTCGCCGCCGAACTTCTCCAGCGCCGCCTCGGCCAGCACCAGCGCGACCATGGTCTCGGCGACGATCGCGGCGGCGGGTACGGCGCAGACGTCGGAGCGCTGGTTGATCGCGGTCGCCGGCTCGCCGGTCGCCACGTCCACCGTGGAGAGTGCCCGGTTGAGCGAGGAGATCGGCTTCATCGCGGCGCGTACCCGCAGTGGCTCCCCGGTGGTGATCCCGCCCTCCAGGCCACCGGCCCGGTCGGTGACCCGGCGTACCCCGGTCGCGGTGGGGACGATCTCGTCGTGCGCCACCGAGCCCCGGGACCGGGCCTGCTGCCAGGCGTCGCCGATCTCCACACCCTTGATCGCCTGGATGGACATCAGCGCCGCGGCGAGCCGGGCGTCGAGCTTGCGGTCCCACTGCACGTGGCTGCCGAGCCCCGGCGGTACGCCGTAGGCGAGCACCTCGACGATGCCGCCGAGGGTGTCGGCGTCGGCCTTGGCGGCGTCCACCTCGGCGACCATCCGGGCACTCGCCTCCGGGTCGAGGCAGCGCAGCGGATCGGCGTCGATCCGCTCGGCGTCCTCGGGCCGGGGTTGGAGCCCGGGCTTGGCGGCCACCGAGCCGAGTTCCACCACGTGCGAGACGATCTCGATGCCGAGCGCCTGCCGGAGCAGGGCCCGGGCGACGGTGCCGACCGCGACCCGGGCGGCGGTCTCCCGCGCGCTGGCCCGTTCCAGGATCGGCCGGGCGTCGGTGTGGCCGTACTTCTGCATGCCGGCCAGGTCGGCGTGCCCGGGTCGGGGGCGGGTCAGCGGCGCGTTGCGGGCCTGACCGGCCAGCAGCTCCGGGTCGACCGGGTCGGCCGCCATCACCGTCTGCCACTTGGGCCACTCGGAGTTGCCCACCCGGATCGCCACCGGGCTGCCCAGGGTCAGGCCGTGCCGGAGACCGCCGACGATCTCGACCTCGTCCCGCTCGAAGGACATCCGGGCGCCCCGGCCGTAGCCGAGCCGGCGGCGACCCAACTGGCGGACGATCTCCTCGCTGGTCACCTCGACCCCGGCCGGCAAGCCTTCCAGCACCGCAACCAGGGCGGGACCATGGGACTCCCCCGCCGTCAACCAGCGCAACACGACCAACCCTCTCCTCGTGGCGACCGGGCCGGCCGCCCGCCGGTCAAGTTTGGCACGGCCCCGGCGTGCTGCCGCGCACCGCCCGTGCCGTCCCGCTCTACGGACGGGCAGCACCGGGCGACCCGGGCGGCTGGTCGGCCCGCTCCTGGTCGGCGAGCAGGTCGGCGAGCCGGTGCAGTTGGCCGGCGGCACGCACGATGTCCCGGCGGGCCGGCTCGTCGAGCCGGTGCAGCGCGTCGAGCAGCAGGTCGCGCCGGTGCGCGACGTACTCGGCGATCCTCAGGTGCGCGGCCGGGGTCAGCCGGAGCCGGACGATCCGCCGGTTGTGCGGATCCCGGGCGCGTTCCAGCAGGCCGGCACCGGCGAGGTCGCCGACCAGCGTGCTGACCGTGTTGGCGGCGGTGTGCAGCCGTTCCGCCGCCTCCTTGACGCTGATCTCCGGGCAGCGTTCGACCAGCCGCAGCACCTCCACCTGGGCGTCCGGCAGCGGTGCCCGGCCGATCCGTCGACTCGTCGACCGGCGCAGCACCCGGTGCAGGTCGGCCACGGCGCTGCCGAGCGCCTCCGCCGCGCCGGCCGTCACGTCGTCGGTCATCCTCGATCCCGTCACCGTCACGATCCCCTGTCACCGTCTCGTCCGGCACCGTCCTGGTCCGGCACCCCTGCCGTCGTCACCCGGGCACCTCGGTGCCTCCGGGTCGGCTACTTCACATCGCAATACCTCTGCCCACAGAGCTAAAGTGTCGGCTATCCCAAGACTAGGGGGACCGCCGTGGGCAGAGTGCGCTCCGCAGCACCGCCGGGCCGCGCCTCGGGAGTCGGACAACTGCTGCTGCTCGGTACCCTGACCGCGGTCGGTCCACTGTCCCTGGACATGTACCTGCCGGCGTTCCCCGAGATGACCGGCGACCTCGCCGCCACCCCGGCGCAGGTGCAGTTCTCGCTCACCACCTTTCTGTTCGGCCTCGCCCTCGGCCAACTCGTCACCGGGCCGCTCAGCGACCGGTGGGGACGTCGCCGGCCGGTACTGGTCGGTGTCGTCGCATACACCGTGACCAGCCTGCTCTGCGCGTTTGCCCCGTCGGCCGAGGCACTGGCCGCGCTCCGGCTGCTCCAAGGCGTGGCCAGCGGCATGGGCGTGGTCGTCGCCCGGGCCATCGTCCGGGACCTCTACTCCGGCGTGGCGGCGGCGAAGTACTTCTCCCGGCTGATCCTGATCTTCGGAGTCGCCCCGGCCGCCGCGCCGGCCCTCGGCAACCTGGTGCTCCGGTTCGGCGACTGGCGGGCGGTCTTCGTCGCGCTGTCGGCGATCGGCCTGCTGCTGCTCGCCGCCGTTACCTGGCGGCTGCCGGAGACTCTTCCGCAGCAGCGACGGCACACCGGCGGGCTGGCCGGTACCGCCCGGGCGATGTGGGGACTGCTCACCGACCGGGTCTACCTCGGCTACGTACTCACCCAGGGGCTGGCCTTCGCCGCGCTCTTCGCGTACATCTCCGGGTCCTCGTTCGTGATCCAGGACGTCTTCGCGCTCTCCGCCGGCTGGTTCACCCTGGTCTTCGCGGTGAACGCCGTCGGGATGACCGCGGTCGGGCAACTCAACGCCCGGCTGCTCGACCGGTACGGCACCCGCCGGCTGCTCGGCACCGCCCTGCTCGCCAGCCTGCTGGCCGCCGCTGCCCTGCTCGGCGGGGCGGTCACGGAGAACGTCCCGACCGTCCTAGTCGCGCTCTTCGCCTTCGTCTCGTGCATCGGGATGACCCTGCCGAACGGACTGGCCCTGGCCCTGGACCGGCACCCCGGGCACGCCGGCAGTGCCGCCGCGCTGCTCGGCGCGCTCCAGTTGTCCATCGCCGCCGCCCTGGCACCGCTGGCCGGGCTCGGCCCGGACGACAGCGCAGCGCCGATGGCCGTGCTGATACTCGGCAGCACCGCACTATCCGCGCTGGTGGTCTTCACCGTCGCCAGGAGGCCGGCTTCGGCCGGGCCGGAGGCGGACCGACCGGAGCGCCTGAGCCTGCCGACAACCGCGCGGTCACGTACGTCCTCCCGCTGACGCCCCGGCAGGACGCCCACGAGCGCCCGCCGCCCGGGTAGCGGGGGCACTGGTCTTGGCTCTGGCGGCTAGGACCGCCGGGCCACCTCGCCGACGAACGCCCGCCAGGCCGCCGGGCCGAACGTCAGGGTGCCGCCATCCCGATCCTTGGTGTCCCGGACCAGCACCCGGCCCGGAAGGTTGTCGGCAACCTCGACGCAGGCACCGCCATTCGGGCTGCTACGGCTGCTCTTTCGCCAACGCGGCTCCATGGTCATCAATCACCCTCAGGATCAACTCTCTAGTTGATGACCAGGGTAGCGCCACGGCGCAGATGGATTCCCACGCGCGCCCCAGGTACAAGAGGTCTCGGACCTTGGCCGCTACGTCCCCGGACAGTTGATGATCGACGTAGGCGACGGAGGCACCGTCCGTCAGTGTGGCAACGGCGAACGCCCCGGCATGCCCCACGTGCAAGCCGGCCGTGAACGGCACCACCCTGACGTGCACGTTCGGCCGGTGACCGACGTCAACAAGGTGCTCAAGCTGTCGCTTCATGACCCCGGGGTCGCCGTGCCGCAATACAGCCTCGCCGATGATGGCGGTAAGGACGACCGGAGTCGGTCGGTCGAAGACGGCCGCTTGCCGCCTTATCCTTGTCTGAACCGCTTCCTCGACCTGATCAGGGGTGTGGGGCCCTGCGGCCGTCACCGCTCGCGCATACTCATCCGTCTGGAGCAGGCCAGGAATCACGGACGGTTCAAACCATCGCAGGATGACTGCGCGCGCCTCGTTCTCCTCCCACGGGCGCAGCCATGGAGCGACCGAATCCCCCCGGGATCTATCGGCCGCGCGCACCAGTTCGCCGCTGGCGCCAAGTGCGCGGTCAAGAGCGTCCGCCATGCCGTCGGCGGGGACGCTCCGGCCCGACTCGTAGTGACCGATCTGAGAGCCACTGACATGCACCTCAGCGCCCACGGCGTCTTGAGACATTCCGCGCTCCACCCGAAGCCTGCGCAACAGGTGACGAAACTCGTTCGTGTCGGCCAACTATCCCCCTCCGTCTGGTTGTAGGCCACTACTGCTCTCAGCACATCTTCCGTCACCACAGGGTGACGATCCAGGGTGGAGGGCAGACGGAGGAGCCCGCAGGCACGGCCCATCCATCCCTTAAAGGGCGTCCCATTGCGTTCCCCGGATTGGCCGCCTCCGTCAAAGGGGCGGGGACCGAATCAGAGGGCACCCGCCTTCCAATCTCCGAGCGACCCTGAGAGGTGATCCGATGGCACTGGAAAGGCGGCAACGACACCGACGAGACTGGCGACGACTCTGGCGCTATTGCCGATGCGGCCACCGCTGGGTCTGTCCGGACTCCCGCAAACGAACTCCGCCGCCCTTCAGGCCCTTCGCCCCGATGACCGAGGCGGAATACCGGACCGGCTTCGCGGCATCGTCGCCCGCACCCAAGATCGTCTACGTCAGCCCGCCCTTCCCGACCCCGCCGAACACACGCTGGGCACAGGAGGGCAGGGACGGCAGGGATCCGCTCTGGAACTCGCCGTCCGGTCGACACCAGATCGGCCGAGCCGGCGCGCTGACACCCGCCCAGATCCACCGGGGCCGCTACGGAGAGCGGTCGCATCGTGCCGAGCGAGCCGGTCGGACGTAGCCGTGATCGGGCCGCAGGAGCGCTGGTACCGGCACATGCGGCGGCTCGCCCGGCGGCGCTACCCGACCGGCAGACACACTCCGGCGCAGTCGTACAACTGTGAGACCTGTCGGGATCCCTGGCCCTGCGCGCCCGCCCGCCTGGCCCTGCTCATCGGCTTCAGAGGCAACCGAGTCGGACTGATGATGTACCTCGGGGTACACCTCACCCGCGCCCTGCAATCCATGCCCGACACCCACCCCGCGCTGATCGCCGGACAGATCCTCTACTGGGTCCCCCGGCGTCGCCACTGAACCTTTTCAAGGTGCAATGACCTGCCTCGTCACCCGATCGGCCCGCCTCGGTTCGCCGCCTTCCCCTCGGCGTTCCGGGGCGGGCCTTTGCGCGCCCGGGTTTCCGAAGACCACTACGTCCACCTCGCGGCCCGGCCCGGAGCCGCTCAGTGCGTGGCGCGGGCGGCGGCGAGGGCGGACCGCATCTCGGACACCGGGGCAGACACCCCGGTAAACTGCTCGAACTGCCCGACCGCCTGGGCCAGCAGCAGGTCGAGGCCGGAGACGATCCGGCAGCCGGCCCCCGCCGCTGCGGCGGCCAGCGGGGTCGGCCACGGGTCGTAGACGACGTCGAAAAAGACCGTCTCGGGCCGCCAGGACCGGGCCGCCGCAGCGAAACCGTCGGCGGCGCCCTTCGGCACGGTGGAGATCACCAGATCCGCACCGTCCCGCTCGGCCGGCGCCGCCCAGTCCGCGATCTCGAACCGCAGCCCGAGCGTCTCCGCCAGCCGGGCCAACTCCTCCCCGGCGGCACGGCGGCGTACCCGGCAGGTGACCCGGCGGGCGGCGAGCTGGACGGCGGCGGCGAGCGCGGCCCGGGCCGTACCGCCGGCACCGAACAACACCACCTCGGCACCGGCCGGCACACCCGCGCCGGTCAGCACGTCGACCATCCCCGGTACGTCGGTGTTGTCGGCGGCCCACGAGCCGTCCGGTCGGCGTACCAGAGTGTTGGCGGCGCCGATCGCGGCGGCGACCGGCGAGACCTCGCCGGCCACCGCGAGCGCCGCCTCCTTCAGCGGCATGGTCAGGGAGAGCCCCGCCCACTCCGGGCCGAGCCCAGCCACCAGATCGGGCAGCTCGGCCTCGGCGCACTCGATCGCACCGTAGGACCACCCGGTCAACCCGGCCGCCGCGTAACCGGCGTTGTGGATCACCGGGGAGAGCGAGTGCGCGATCGGCTTGCCCAGCACCGCCGCCCGGTGCTGGGCCCTCACCTCGCCGTCACCTCAGAGCACGCCATTCTCACGAGCCTTGTCGATGTTCCGCTCGTGTTGCTCGTTCGTCTCCGCGAACGCCGAGTGGCCTTCCTTGTCGATCGCCACGAAGAACAGCCACTTGCCCGGCGGCGGGTTCATCGCCCCTTCCAGGGCCTTCTGACCAGGGTTGTTGATCGGTCCCGGGGGCAGACCGGCCTTGCCGTGCATCCGGTACGGGTTCTTCGAGTCGAAGAGTTCCGCGTCCGTCATGTCCCCGGACCGCTTGGTCTTCTTGCCGGTCAGCTCCCAGTAGTAGTTGACCCCGACGTCGAACTCCAGGCAGCCGGTCAGGCCGTTGCCGTTCTTGCAGTAGTGGTCGCCGCTGTAGATCCGGTTGTACGCCACCCGGGCGACCTTGCCGAGGTCGTCGGCGTTGCCCGCCTCGGCCTGGGCCAGCGACGCCACGATCAGTGCCTCGTACGGGCTGATCTCGCGCTCCTTCTGCACCCGGTCGACGAAGTCGATCTCCTCGGCGACCGATATGAAGCGCTGCACCATCAGCTTGAGGATCGCCTCGGCGCTGGCGTTCGGCGGGAGTTCGTAGGTGTCCGGGAAGAGGAAGCCCTCGATCGATTTGCGCACCGACTGCTTGTCGTCGCGCTTGAACCAGAAGTCGGCGATGCCGAGCCCTTCCAGGTCCTTGGCGGCGGTCTCGAAGTCCTTGACCGGCAGTTTCGTCTCGGCCGCCAGCGCCTTGAAGATCTGCTTGGCGGTCGCGCCCTCCTTGACCAGGAAGCCGTTGACCAGCTTGTTCTTCGGGTCGAGCAGCAGGCCCAGCGCCACCTTCGCGTTCATCTCCTTGCGGACCTTGTAAACACCCGGCTGGATGTTCTGGCTCCGCGAGTTCTCCTGGGCCGCCTCGATGAACGCCTTGGTGCTCTTGACGACGCCGGCCACGACCAGCGTGTTGGCGATCTCGGCGATGCTCTGGCCCTGTTCGACCTGGACCTGGACCTCACCGCTGCCGCTGCCGTCGTAATCCGGGGTGACGAAGTATCCCTGCACCCGGTCGAAGCCGTACCAGCCGACGCCGCCCAGAACGCCGAGCAGCACGAACGTCATCAGCAGCGCGGCGACGGTACGGCCCCGCCCGCCACGCTTCTTCTTGCCGTTGCGTTTGCGCTGCGCGCCGCGGCGGTGTCGTCCCTTCTCCGCACGCTCGTCGAACGCGAGCTCCAACTCGTCGATCATTCCGTCCGCCTCCGCTGCCTGTCTAGCCAGCTCTGCAGAATCTCCACCGCGGCCGCCTGATCGACCACCGCCCGTTGACGTCGTCCTCGGACGCCCCGCTCGGCTAGCCTACGAGAAGCCACGACGGTCGACATCCTTTCATCCACCAGATCGACCGGCACCGGCGCGATCGCCGCCCCCAGCCGCTCGGCGTACGCCTTCGCCTGGGTCGCCGCCAGTCCGTGCCCCCCGGCGAGTGTCACCGGCAGACCGACCACCACCGTGACCACCTCGTGGAGTTCGACGAGCCGCGCGATTTCCGAGATATCGGCGGGAACCGCCTCAATACCGGTTTTCAGGTCCCGGGCCAGCGTGACCAGCGGAGTCGCCAGGATGCCGTCCGGGTCGGAGAGCGCCACGCCCACGCGTACCTGGCCGACGTCCACGCCGAGCCGCACGCCACGAGGAAGAGCCGTCATCGTGCCGCGCCAGGGGAAGGTCGGTTCATCGTGTTACGCACCGGAAAACTGGATCATCCGTATCCTGTCGGCCGGCTCCGGGCAGATCCGCCCGAACCGGCGGGCCGTCGTGGCTGAAGATCCAATCACAACGGCCCGCCGGGGAGCAACCAGAGCCGGAGGTCACGCCTCACCCTCACGCCTCACGCCTCGGCGAGCGCCTTCTCGACCGCGGCCAGCAGGCTCGGCGCCTCGCCGGCCGGCAGGCCGCCGCCCTGGGCCAGGTCGGCGTTGCCACCGCCCCGGCCGGAGAGCGCACCCTTGACCAGGGCCGCCGCCGAGACGTCCCGGTCCTTGGCCGCGCCGTTCACCGCGACCACCAGCGACGCCTTGCCGTTCGCCCGGGCCGCCACCGCGACCACCGCCGGACGGGCCGGGTCGATCTTGCCCCGGATCTCCTGGGCGAGGGTACGCACGTCGTTCCCGGCCGCGCCCTCCGGCGCCTCGGTGGCGACGAAGGCGACCCCGCGAACGTCCCGGGCCGCCGCGGCGAGCGCCGCCGCACCGCCGAGCACCAGTTGGGCGCGCAGCTTCTCCAGCTCCCGCTCGGCGTCCCGCAGTTGGGCGACCGTCTGCTCGACCCGGTCCGCCACCTGGTCGCCCGGAATCCGGTAGAGCTCGGCCAGCCGGGAGACCAGCAGGTGCTCCTTGGCCAGGAACTGGAACGCGTCCAGCCCGACCAGCGCCTCCACCCGGCGTACCCCGGAGCCGATCGAGGACTCGGAGAGGATCTTCACCAGGCCGAGCTGGGCCGAGCGGGCCACGTGGGTACCGCCGCACAGCTCCCGGGCGTACTCACCGACCTCGACGACCCGCACCTCGTCGCCGTACTTCTCGCCGAACAGCGCCATCGCGCCGAGCCGGCGGGCCTCCTCCTGCGAGGTGATGAAGGCGTGCACCTCCAGGTCGGCCAGCAGCACCTCGTTGACCTGCTGTTCGACGTCGTGCAGCACGCTCGGCGCCACCCCGGTCGGGGTGTTGAAGTCGAACCGCAGCCGGCCCGGTGCGTTCAGCGAACCGGCCTGGGTGGCCGACTCGCCGAGGAAGTTGCGCATCGTCTGGTGCACCAGGTGGGTGGCGGTGTGCGACCGGGAGATCGCCCGCCGGCGTACCACGTCGATCTCGGCGAGCCCGGCCTCGCCGGTGCGTACCTCGCCGCGGACCACCCGGGCCCGGTGCACGATCAGCCCCGGGATCGGCTGCTGCACGTCGAGCACCTCGACCTGACCCTCGCCGACGGTGATCAGGCCGACGTCCGGCTGCTGGCCACCGCCCTCGGCGTAGAACGGGGTCGCGTCCAGCACCAGTTCGATCGTGTCGCCCTCACCGGCCACCTCGACCGGCGTGCCGCCGGTGCCGAGCAGCGCCCGCACCGACGACTCCCGGGAGACCTCGGTGTAGCCGGTGAACTGCACCGGCCCGCCGGAGTCCAGCACCGAACGGTACGCCGACAGATCCACGTGCCCGGTCTTGCGGGCCTGCGCGTCGGCCTTGGCCCGGGCCCGCTGGTCGGCCATCAGCCGACGGAACCCGTCCTGGTCCACCGACAGGCCCTGCTCGGCGGCGATCTCCAGGGTCAGGTCGATCGGGAAGCCGTAGGTGTCGTGCAACTGGAACGCCTTGTCCCCGGAGAGCTTCGCACCACCCGCCGAACGGGTCTCGGCGATCGCGGTGTCCAGGATCGTCGTACCGGCCCGCAGGGTGGAGAGGAACGCGTCCTCCTCGGCGTACGCGTACTGTGAGATCCGGTCGAACTCGGCCGCCAGCTCCGGGTAGGACGGGGACATGCAGTCCCGGGCCACCGGCAGCAGCTCGGGCAGTGCCCGGTCCTGCCAGCCGAGCAGCCGCATCGCCCGGATCGCCCGGCGCATGATCCGGCGCAGCACGTAGCCGCGCCCCTCGTTGGCCGGGGTCACCCCGTCGCCGATCAGCATCAGCGCGGTCCGCACGTGGTCGGCGACCACCCGCAGCCGTACGTCGTCCGGGTGCGACTCGCTCGCCGCGTGCCCGGAGCGCGCGCCGTACCGCCGGCCGGTCAGCTCGGCCGCCCGGTCCAGGATCGGCCGCACCTCGTCGATCTCGTAGAGGTTGTCGACACCCTGCAGGATCGCGGCCATCCGCTCCAGGCCCATGCCGGTGTCGATGTTCTTCGCCGGCAGGTCACCGAGGATCGGGAAGTTCTCCTTGTCGGTGCCCGGACCCCGCTCGAACTGCATGAAGACCAGGTTCCAGAACTCCAGGTAGCGGTCCTCGTCGACCGCCGGCCCGCCCTCGGCGCCGTACGCCGGGCCCCGGTCGTAGTAGATCTCCGAACACGGGCCGCACGGCCCCGGGATCCCCATCGACCAGAAGTTGTCCGCCTTGCCCCGCCGGACGATCCGCTCCGCCGGCACGCCGATCCCGCGCCACAGCGACTCGGCCTCGTCGTCGTCCAGATAGACCGTCGGCCAGATCCGCTCCGGGTCCAGCCCGAAACCGCCGTCGGAAACCGGCTTGGTGACCAGCTCCCAGGCGAGCGAGATCGCACCCTCTTTGAAGTAGTCACCGAACGAGAAGTTCCCGTTCATCTGGAAGAACGTGCCGTGCCGGCTGGTCTTGCCGACCTCGTCGATGTCCGGGGTACGGATGCACTTCTGCACCGACACCGCCCGGCGGAACGGCGGCGTCTGCTGACCGAGGAAGTACGGCACGAACTGCACCATGCCGGCGTTGACGAAGAGCAGGTTCGGGTCGTCGATCGCCGGCAGCGGAGCGGACGGCACCACCGTGTGCCCGTTGGCCTCGAAGTGCGCCAGGTAGCGCCGCTTGACTTCCGCCGTTTTCATCTGGTGCCTTCCTCCGGAAACAACTCACGGTCGCCGATCCTGGGGTCCTCGCGCAGCTCCTCGAACTGGTCGTCGAACGCGACACCCTCGGCGAACGCCTGGTGGATCTGCTGCTCACGCTCGGCCATGCCGTCCCGAACGTCGTCCGCGAAGTCCCGTAGGGACTGCACCAGACCACCGGCAGACTCCGCCACCGAATTCGCGATGCCACCCGGCGTGTACGCCTGGGCGGTGCGGGTCAGCTTGCGGACGACCAGCGCGCCGACGGCCAGCCCGATGCCCAACCAGAGCAGTCGTTTCATGGCCTCATCCTTCCTCCGTACCGGATCGCCGTGCGCGGCGGGTCAGTTCCCGCCGCGCCGGGCGGCCCGACGCTGCTGCTTCAGGGTGGTACGGACCTCGCGCTCCTGTTCGGCGTGCCGTCGGGCGGCGGCGGCCCTGCGCACGCCGTACCCGAACGCGGCCACCTTGACCAGCGGGTTCGCCGCGGCGGCCGAGACCACGGTGCTCAGGTTGGCGATGTTGGCGGTGACGTTCTGGGCGTGACCGGTCATCGTGTCGATCTTGGCGAGCTGGATGTTCACCCCGTCCAGCGAGGTGTGCACCTGGCCCAGCGCGGTGTTCACGTTCTCCACCGTGACGTTCATGTTGGCGAGCAGCGGCGCCGTGCGGTCGTTGATGTCGTTGATCGCCTGGGTCGCCGCGTCCACCGTGTTGCCCAACCGCCAGATCGGCCTGGCCAGCACCAACACCAGCATCAGGAACGCCCCGGCCGCGACGAGCGCGGCGATCTGGCCGATCTCTCCAGCGTCCACCCGTGTCCTCCTCTATGCACCGTCTCGGAAATCGCGCGCGAGGCGTCTCACCCGGACGTCCGGCGCCGTGTCACGACGGTTACCCGGAATGCCCTTCGGAGTACCAACCCCGAACCCTACCGTCGGTGACGACCACCGGCTTCACGACGGGGTCGGTGTGGGGGTCAGCCCGCCGAGCGGATCGTCGGTGAAGAGCGGATCGGGGTCCACTCCGGTCAGCGACGGGTCGGTGGTGGGCTGCGGACCGACCCGCTCGTCCGCGATCGCGTTGCGGACCTTGATCGATACGAGCGCACCCTCGCAGTTCACGCCCTCCGGCCCGGTCGCGGCGGGCGACGGGGCCGCACCAGGGGCGGTGACCGCCGGGTCGGGGCAGGCCGGCTGCCGTACCCACATGTCGAGGGTCAACTCGTCCCGCCGCCAGCAGGTGTAGTGCCCGTTGACCGGCTGTTCCGGGCAGAGCGCCACCTTCCACGGTCGCCACCCCTCGCGGGTCAGGGCGGCCTCGTAGACCTGCGCCGTCTCCTCCCACTTCCGGTCCGACTCGACGGTCCGCTCCCGGAAGCGGCACTCGATGAAACACCACCGGCTGCCGCTCACCCCGTCGACCGTGTCGGTGGCGGCCCAGGCGGGCACCGCCAGCGCGTCGAGGGAGTTGAACACCGGATCCCGGGTCGCGGCCCGGACACCGAAGTACGTCGGCAGCGCACCGAGCACCAGCAGGCTGGCCAGCAGCAGGGCGATCGTCTTCAGCCGCCGCTGTTCCCGGAGCTGGCGTCGTAGCTCCGCCCGGGCACCCCGGGCCGGTTCCGCCGCCGGCTGCGCCGGATCGGACCGGTCCGGTCCGCCGTCGGGGTGCAGGGCGGCGGCGGCCGGCGGCATGCCGGCGGAACGCATCGACACATCCGGACGGGGCGGGCCATCGGGGCGGGCGGCGCCGTCCGGACGTACCGGCGGGCGGGTCGGGGCGTCCGGCCGGACCGGCGGGTCGGGCCGGACCGGCTCGTCCCGGAGCGGACCGTCCAGCCGCGCCGGAGCCGGACGGGGCGTGGCCGTGCGGCCAGCCTCGGCCGGCGTGGGGCGGGCGGGCGTACCGGCGCCCGGATCCCGGGTCGGCCCGGCCGGCGGCGCGGAACCGGGTCCGGGGTGGACCGGCACGACCGGCCCCCGGGCGGACGCCCGAGCGGGGCCGCCGGGCGCCACGGCAGGACCGGAGCGCCCCGGTACCCCGCCGTCGAAGGCGGCACCGCCCGGTCGACCGGCCGCGCCGCCGTCGACGGGCGCACCGGCACGACCGGCGGTCGGGCGGCCGGCGGGACCGTCGCCGCGACCCGGTCCCGGTACCGGCGGGCCGCTCCGGTCGGCCGGCTCGACGGCGTACCTGCCGCCCGGCGCACCGCGCCGCTCCGCCGGTTCGACCGGAGGTCGGCCGAGCCCGGCGGCCCGCGGCGACCCTGGCTCGCCAGCCGGTTCGACCAGCCGGGGGACACCGCCGCGCGTCGACGCTGCCCGGGGACCACCACCCGGCACCGGCGCAGCGCCGGCTCCGGACGGACTTCCGGGGGCGGGAAGATCACCGCGTGGTCCGGCGCCGGCCGGTGGTGCGACCGCGCCGTGCCGCCCCGGTACGACCGGTGGCGGCCCACCGTGCCGCCCGCCGCCGCCCGTACCTTCGGCCCCGAACGGCGGACCGGAGGGGCCCGCGCCGGGGCGACCCCGGGCGACCCGGCCGCCGTCCCGGAGGTCCTCGGACGGCGGCGCCCCGTGCCGGCCCGGTCCCGGCTGCCCGCCGTCGAAGCCGTCCGGCCCGGACGGTGGCCGGTTGGCCGCCCTGCCCGGCCCGCCCACCGAACCCGGCCCGGTGACCGGACCTGGTCCACCGGCCGACCGGCTGCCCTGCTCTACCGGACCGCCGGGGACCGGCGGAGAACCGGGAGCCCCGGCTCCGGACGCCGGAGCCGATGGCCCGTACCCGGCGGCCGGGGTGACCGGGCGTACCCCTCCCCGGCCGGCCTTGCGGATCCAGTCCGCCGGCCGCTCCGGATGGTCGGACGGGCGGGTCTCCCGCTCGCCGACGGCGTGTTCGCCACCCGGGGCGGACTGCGCCGCCACGCCGGGCGGTCCGCTGACCGCCGCATGTGCACCGGCGCCGGCCAAGTGCGCTCCACCGGCCGAATACGTCCCACCGCCTGCGGGATGCGTGCCGGAGTCTGCGGAGTGCGCCCCGCCGGAGGAGACATGCGTACCGGTTCCCGGGGAGTAGCCGCCCGGGCCGGAAGGCGTACCGGTGCCGGCGGCGTGGGCGCCGGAGGGCGGCTGGGCGGCACCGGGGCGGCGTGCGCCCAGGACCGGACCGCCGCGTCCCGGCCCGCCCGGATCACGCTCGGGTGCACCCGGACGGCCCGGTGCGGCCGGAGCGGGCGGGACCGGTGGCGCGTTGCCGGAGGCCGGTACGACGAATTCCCCGCTGGTGGGCGCGGCCGCTGCCCCGAACCGCCCGCCGGGACCGGCCGGGCTGCCCGGACCGGCGAAGTCACCGGGCGTGGGGCCGGCCGACCGGCCGTGCCGGCCGTCGCCGGGTTCGGTGGGCGGCGCCCCCCGGCGTGCCGGGGACGACTCCTCGCCCCGGGCACCCGCTGCCCGCCGCCCCGCACCCGGTTCGACCGGGGCGGCGCCGTGCCGCGGCTGGTGACCGGCGGACGGTACCGGCTCACCCGGCCACGGTGTGGCGCCGGGGCGCACCGCAGGCTCCCCCCGGTCGCCGGCCGGGCGACGCTCCGGTGGCCCGGACCACGCCGTCGGGTGGACCGGCTCGGCCCCGCGACCCGGCCGACCGAGCGGTGGCGCCGGCACGACCGGCGGCACCACGGACGGCGGCGTCGGCGGTACGGCCGGAGGCCTCGGCTCGGCGCGCGGCGGCTGGGGGCCGGCGCCCCGGACGGGCTGGGCCGGATCCGGCGGCTCCGCTGCCCGCCGGGGCGGCGGTACCGGTGCTCCCGGCTCCGGCTCGTCACCCCGACGGCGACCGGGCCCGGCGATCGGATCCGCCGACGGCGCCCCGGGAGACGGCACCGATCCGGTGTCGTCCGGTCCCGCCTCCGGCAACCGCTCGTAGGCGGCGGGGACCCGGGCCGGCGGGTCGGCCGGGCTGGTGCCGTCGGCCGGACCGATGTCGACCTTCTGCTCCTTGGCGGTACGCAGGTCGGTGATCCAGCCCAGCTCCTCGCCGCTGACCTCGGGCTCGGCGGGCGGAACCTCCTCCGACCTGCCCCGGCCCCAGCGGCGTCCCTTGCCCCGTGGTTCCCGCCGCTCGTCGTGGCCGTCCTCGCCCCGGTCCGAACCGCGCGATCTCACTGGTGTTCCTTCCCCTCTGGTGTCCCGCCGCCATCTGTCACCGTGCCGCGCCCGGCATCCTCCGGCACCGTGCCGCGCCCGGCATCTTCGGGCGCCCTGCCCTGCACCGCATCTTCCGGCGCCGCGCCGTTCACGGCATCTTCTGGCACCTTGCCCCGCACCGCATCGTCCGGCGCCGCCCCGTTCACGGCATCTTCTGGCACCTTGCCCCGCACCGCATCGTCCGGCGCCGCCCCGTTCACGGCATCTTCTGGCACCTTGCCCCGCACCGCATCGTCCGGCGCCGCGACAGCCGGCTGAGGACCTCGACGGGCGCGGCTGCCGGATGCGGCATCCGCGGGCATCTTGCCGTTCACGGTCTCCTCCGGTGCGCTGCCCGACGCTGCTGCCATCGGCCGCCCGCCGGAGCCGCCCCCACCCCCGGCCTGCCCCCCGGCGCCCGCCGGCACGTCTTCGTCGGTGCCGGGCGGGCGTACGGCCTCGCGGGCCGGCGGCCGTACGCCGCCGGTGGGCGGCGGTGTGGGCTGTCCCCGGACGATCCGGCGCAGCAGTGGCAGCCGGGTGCCGACGGCACGCTCCGCACCGTGTCCACTCGGCCGGTAGTAGTCCACCCCGACGAGGTCGTCCGGGGCGTACTGCTGGGTGACCACCCCCCGGTGGTCGTCGTGCGGATAGCGGTAACCGGTACCGTGCCCCAGCCCGCGCGCCCCGGGATAGTGGGCGTCGCGCAGCGCCCGGGGCACCGAACCGCCCCGACCGGCCCGTACGTCGCCGATCGCCGCGCCGATCGCCGTGGTCGCCGAGTTGGACTTCGGTGCGGTGGCCATGTGGATCACGGCTTGGGCGAGGTTGAGCTGCGCCTCGGGCAGGCCGACGTACTCCACGGCGTGCGCGGCGGCGGTGGCCACGCTCAGCGCGGTGGGGTCGGCCATCCCGACGTCCTCGCTTGCGAAGATCACGATCCGCCGGGCGATGAACCGGGCGTCCTCGCCGGCCACCAGCATCCGGGCCAGCCAGTGCAGGGCGGCGTCCACATCGGAGCCTCGCATGCTCTTGATGAACGCGCTCACCACGTCGTAGTGGGCATCGCCGTCCCGGTCGTAACGCACCGCCGCCACGTCGACGGCCTGCTCGGCGGTGGCCAGGTTGATGACGGTCTCGCCCAGCGCCGTGGCCGAGCCGGCCGCCGCCTCCAGCGCGGTGAGCGCCTTGCGCACGTCTCCGCCGGCGAGCCGGACCAGGTGCTCCTCGGCATCGGGGGCGAGGGTGAGCGCGCCGGCCAGTCCGCGCTGGTCGGCGACGGCGCGGCGGAGCAGACCCCGTACCGCGTCGTCGTCCAGCGGTTGCAGAGTGAGTAGTACGCACCGGGACAGCAGCGGCGAGATGACCGAGAAGTACGGGTTCTCCGTGGTCGCCGCCAGCAGGGTGACCGTACGGTCCTCGACCGCGGCCAGCAGGGAGTCCTGCTGCGTCTTGCTGAACCGGTGCACCTCGTCGATGAAGAGTACCGTCGGGCGCCCGCCGGCCCGCCGCTCACGACGGGCGGTCTCGATCACCGCTCGGACGTCCTTGACCCCGGCGGAGAGCGCCGACATCGCCACGAAGCGCCGCTCGGTGGCGTGGGCCACCAGGTGGGCGATGGTGGTCTTGCCGCTGCCCGGCGGCCCCCAGAGGATCACCGACATCGGTGACGTACCCGTCACGAGCTGTCGCAGCGGCGCGCCGGGCGCGAGCAGATGGTCCTGTCCGACCAGCTCGTCCAGGCTGGCCGGACGCATCCGGACCGGCAGCGGCGAATCGGCGGAGGGTACGGTGAAGCCGTCGGCGGCGGTCCCGGCCGGCGCGGGGCGCCCACCGGCGGGATCGACGAGAGAGAATAGGCCGTCGGACTCCATCAGGAAGACATTACCGGCCCGGTTTCCGGTGCCGGAAATGCACCGATAACCGGGCCGGTCGTGATTCCGACGGACATCAGCCCCGACCAGGCCGGCGACCCCGGTACCAGCGTCCGCCACCGCCGCCTCCCGCGGTGCGCGGGCCACGGCCCACTCCGGCGAGATACAGGGCGAGGCAGAGCAGCCCGATCAGCACCAGGGTGGAGAAGTTGAACAGGTCGGGCGCGCCCAGGTCCTCCTCGAACAGGTCCAGCAGCAGCGCAAAGGCGAAAACTCCGGCGGCGATGTAGGCGAGCATGCGTTCCTCCCGGCGGGGGTCCCAGTAGGTCGGCCAGGATGTACCCGACGGCGCCGCCGGCCAATCCACGGGCACCGGCCGGCGCTACGCGTGGCGCGGCTGCACCGGCCTCCGTCCGGACCTCGGTGGCGGTCGGTCAGGCGACCGGCTCGGGCTCGGCCGGCGCTGGTCGGGCCGGAAGGGCCCCGCGGCGGGTCGCCCACCAGGCGGGCAGATAGAGCGGTGCAGCGGCGGCCAGTACGACCCCGCCGACCACCATCGCCGTGCTCACCGAGGTCGCCGCGGCCAGGGAGGTCAGCACGACGCCGCCGAGCGCGCCGGCCGGCTGGGCCACCATCGAGTTCAGCGAGATGACGCTGTTCCGGTACGGGCCGTCGACCTGCCGGTGCAGCAGTCCGGAGTGCAGCGGGTTGGACGCGCCGTGCACGGCGTAACAGAGCAGGTAGGCCGCGATGATCCCGACCGGCCCGGCGAGTAGTCCCATCGCGACGACCGTGGCCCCCTGGAGGATCCGGAGCAGCCCGGCGCTGAGCGGCACGCCCAGCCACCGGCTCGCGTACGCGATCAGCGCCGCGCCGCCCGCCGAGGCGAGCCAGGCTACCGAGGCGGTCGGTCCGAGCAGCGCCGCCGCCCGGTCCGGGTCGCCCAGCACCTCGGCGAGCCGGACCGGTAGCAGCGCCTCGAAGGTGACCATCCCGAAGCCCCAGAACAACTCCACCGCGATCAGCGCGAGCACGATCCGGGAGCGGCGGACCAGTCCGAGCGCGCCGCCGATCACGCCCGGTACCGCCCGGAGCGAGGTACGCAGCGCGGCGACACCGGCGGCCGGGCGCACCTCCACCAGCAGCAGGAGCAGGGCGACCAGGCCGACGACCTCCAGGGCGATCGACGCCAGCACCGGCAGGGTGAGCGCGCTGACTCCGCCGAGCGGACCGAGCGCGACGAGGCCACCGCTGAGCAGCGCGCCGGCGCCGATGCAGACACCGAGGACGACTCCGCCGGCACTGAGTCCCCGCTCGATCGGCGCCTCCGGATCGGCGGCCAGGGCGGCGTCGACGTACCAGGACTCGAGCGGACCGCTGTCCAGGGCCCGGAAGATCCCCAGGAGTACGAAGGCGAGGAGGAACAGCACGAAGGAGTCGGCCACCAGCAGGAGCAGCAGCGATCCGAGGTTGACCAGCCCGGCCGCGACCAGCAGGGGTTTGCGGCCCAGTGCGTCGGCGAGCCCGGCGGTCGGCAGCTCCAGCACGAGCACCACCAGTCCCTGCGCCGCGGCGACGACCCCGACCTGCGGCAGGCTGAGCCCGCGTTCCAGCAGCAGCAGCACGAGCACGGGAATCAGCAGGCCGACCGGCAGCCAGCGCAGCCCGTGCAGGATCAGGTAACGCCGCCGGACCTGCCGGCCGGTCAGTGCGGTCACGACTACTCCCCCTTCTCGGCGATGCCCCCGGCCAGGGGAACCGCCCCTCGTACCGGAAAGCTGTGCAGGTAGAGCAGGACCTGCTCGGTGCCGTCACCGGGCTCGGGCAGGTTCGCGCCGTCGACCGTCGGCACGGCGTGCCGGTAGCGGTCGACCACCGCGAGCAGTTCCTTGTTGAGCTGCCGCAACTGCGGCGGGGTCAGCCGGAGCAGCACGTCGGAGAAGCTCGCCGCGTCACGCCACTCGGCCGGGTAGTCGCGCTGCTCGGTGATCCAGCGCTCGGTCAGGTCGGCGTGCAGCCGTACCGCGTTCCGGTGCAGCCAGTCGGCTGCGGCCAGCGCGTCCGGGTCACCGGCGAAGTCCTCCCGGCGCCAACTGCTGAACTGGTGCACCGCCCGCCACCAGCGCTGCCGTCCGGTCCCCCGGTCCGGCTCCTCCACCACCAACCCCGCGTCGGCGAGCTGCCGCAGGTGGTAGCTGGTGGCGCCGGTGTTGGTGCCGAGCGCCTGGGCCAGCCCGGTCGCCGTGGCCGGACCGTCCGAGCGGAGCGCGATCAGCAGCCGGGCGCGCAGCGGATGGGCCAGGACCCGGATCTGGGTGCTGTCCAGCGTCACCACCGAGGGCGACTGCTCGGCAGGACGTGACGGCTCAGGTTCCATGGATGCACAATAACTGTGCACAGATTCTATGCACAATAGTTGTGCATAGAATCTGTGCATAAGATCGGCACTCCGGCCGGGGCCGGCAGGCAGCGCAGGGATCAGGTGGGCGGCGAACAGCCGCGGAGGTTCAGCGGGCCGGCGTGGTGGGCGGAGCCGGAGGCCGGACAGGCGTACCGGCCGGATCCGTGGACCCGGCCGGTACGCCGTCGGCAGGCACCGTCCCCGCCTCCCGTCGGGAGGGCATCATCGCGCGCCGGTCAGCCGCCCGGGAACGAGTTCGGGTCGACCTCGCTGGTCCGCGCGTTGCCACCCGCGACCGGGGTCAGCGTGATCGTCCAGATCGTGTACTGGCTGGAGGTGGTGGTGAACTTGAAGGTGTCCTCGAACCGCTGGAAGTTGCAGTTCCGGCTGAACGCCTTGGCCCGGCCGTCCCAGTCCTTGCCACCGGTCATGTAGATCCGGTAGGTGCCGTCCTTGATCGAGGAGACGGTGTGCTTGCCCTTGGCCCGGACGTAGACGCTGACCGTCGGGGTCTTGGCGCTGCCCAGCACCAGGTTGATGACCGCGTCACTGCTGCCGCCATTTTCGATCTTGAGCTGCCCCTGGCCGCTGCGCACCCGCTTGATGTACGCACCGTTGCCCAGCCGCCGGTTGCTGTCCGCCGTCTTCTTCGGTACGAACGTGCCGACCTGGTACGGCTGCGCCGGGTCCGCCGCCGCCAGCGCCTGCTGCGCGGTGCGTACGTCCTCGGCGGCCGGGTCCCGGCTGAGCCGGGCCAGCGCCGACGAGCCGAGGCAGACCTCACCGGCCCCGGCGGCGGAGCCGGCCTCGGTGATCGAGTCGACCATGCCCTCCAGCCCGCGCAGCAGGTCGGCGTGCGCCGCCGAGGCGTTCTGCGGCGGCACCACGTTGGACAGCGCGGAGATCTGCTGGTCGAGTGCCCGCCCGATGGTGCCGGCGGCGGTACCCACCGCCTTGGGGTTCCTGGCCGCGCCGAGCTGGGTGAAGCCCGGCGCCACCGCCTTGTCGACCTCGGCCAGCAGCGCCTGGTATTCCTGGGCGCTGATCGGCGCGGCGCTCGGCGAGGGCTCCCCGCCCTGGCCGGCCGTCCTGGTCGAGGGCGAGCCCCCGGAGTCCCGGTTGCCGGCCCAGATCAGCAGCGGCACCGCCAACGCGACCAGCAGGACCACGGCGACGGCACCACCGACGATGGCGATTATCTTGCCGCGCCCGGACTTGGCGGGCGGTGGCGGCGGGAACGCACCGAACTGTGGCGGTCCACCGAACTGTGGCGGACCACCGAACTGCGGCGGACCACCGAACTGCGGCGGCCCGGGGGGCCCGGCCCCGAACGGCGCGGCAGGCGGACCCGAGACCGGCGGCGGCGCACCGAACGGCGTGGTCGGCGGGCCCGAGACCGGCGGGGTGCCGTAGGGAGCGGTCGGCGGCGCCGAGACCGGAGGGCCGGCACCGAACGAGGTGGTCGGCGGGGCCGAGACCGGCGGCGGCGCACCGAACGGCGTGGTCGGCGGGGCCGACGTCACCGGTGGGACCGGACCGGGCGTGCCGAAGGGGGCGGCTCCGAAGCTCGCGGGGACCGGACCGCCTCCGCCCGGCACGATCCGGATCTGGACGTACGCGTCCCGGGGCGGGCCGCCGGGCACGGTCGCCGGTCCGATGCCGGGCAGCCGCAGCACGGTGCCGTCACCGAGCCCGGCCGGGATTCGCAATGGGATGCTCTGGCCCGACCAGGGCAGGACGACGGTCTTGACGACCTCGGATCCCGCCTCGCTCGGGTCTAAGTCGATGATCAGATCAGGGTTGGGCGCCATGGACCGAGTATGAGCATCCGAAGCAAGTCGATTGCCGCCCACCCCCGGCGCTCCCGGATCACCGCCCCGCAACCGTGAAGCCGATGCCTCCCGGGACGCGGCGCGACGTCCCGGGAGGCACCGCCTCGGATATCTCGGAGGGGCCTCGGATGCCCCGGGCCCGCCGCATCAGCTCGACGTCGGTGGCCACGCCTCCGCCGGCCTCTGCTCTCAGGACGGCTCGACCGGGGCGGCGACTCCGGCGGTACCGCCGTGCGACGGTGCCGCCGGCTTCGGCTTGGCGTCGATGCCCGCCTCGGCGCGCTGCTGCGCGGTGATCGGGGTCGGTGCGCCGGTCAGCGGATCGAACCCGCCCCGGGTCTTCGGGAAGGCGATCACCTCGCGGATCGAGTCGGCCCCGGCCAGCAGCATGCAGACCCGGTCCCAGCCGAACGCGATGCCGCCGTGCGGCGGCGGCCCGTACTTGAACGCCTCCAGCAGGAAGCCGAACTTGTCGGCCGCGTCCTCCGGGCTGATCCCGAGCAGGTCGAAGACCCGACGCTGTACGTCGGCCCGGTGGATACGGATCGAGCCGCCGCCGATCTCGTTGCCGTTGCAGACGATGTCGTACGCGTACGCCAGTGCCCGGTCCGGCGCCTCCTCGAACCGGTCCACCCAATCGGCGTTCGGCGAGGTGAACGGGTGGTGCACGGCGGTCCAGCCACCCTCGTCGGTCCGCTCGAACATCGGCGCGTCGACCACCCAGCAGAACGCCCAGGCGCTCTCGTCGACCAGGCCGGCCCGCTTGGCGATCTCGATCCGGGCCGCGCCGAGCAGCTCCTGCGCCTCGCGCCGCTGCGCGCCGGCGGCGAAGAAGACCGCGTCGCCCGGCTTCGCCCCGACGGCGTCGGCCAGCCCGGCCAGGTGCTCGGCCGACAGGTTCTTGGCCACCGGCCCCCGGGCCTCGCCGGACTCGGCGTCGAGCACCACGTACGCCAGGCCACGGGCGCCGCGCGCCTTCGCCCAGTCCTGCCAGCCGTCGAGTTCCTTGCGGCTCTGCCCGGCGCCGCCCGGCATCACCACCGCGCCGACGTAGCCACCGGCGTCGATCGCCCCGGCGAAGACCCGGAACTCGGTGCCGCGCAGGTAGTCGGTCAGTTCGGTCAGCTCGACCCCGTAGCGCAGGTCGGGCTTGTCGGAGCCGTACCGGTCCATGGCGTCGTGCCAGGTGATCCGGGGAATCGGCCGGCTGATCTCGTGCCCGGCCAGCTCGCGCCAGAGCGTGGCGACGATCTCCTCACCGAGGTCGATCACGTCGTCCTCGGTGACGAACGACATCTCGATGTCGAGCTGGGTGAACTCCGGCTGCCGGTCGGCCCGGAAGTCCTCGTCCCGGTAGCAGCGGGCGATCTGGTAATACCGCTCCATCCCGCCGACCATCAGCAACTGCTTGAAGAGCTGCGGGGACTGCGGCAGGGCGTACCAGGTACCGGGCTGGAGGCGTACCGGCACCAGGAAGTCGCGGGCCCCCTCCGGCGTCGACCGGGTCAGGGTCGGCGTCTCGATCTCCAGGAAGTCGCGGGAGTGCAGCACGCCCCGGGCGAGCTGGCTCGCCGCCGAGCGCAGCCGGATCGCCCGGGCCGGGCCGCTGCGCCGCAGGTCGAGGTAGCGGTATTTGAGGCGTACGTCGTCGCCCGCCTCCACCTGGTCGTCCACCGGCAGCGGCAGCGGAGCCGCCTCGGAGAGGATCTCCAGCCGGTCGACCGTCACCTCGATCTCGCCGGTGGCCAGTTCGGGGTTGTCGTTGCCCTCGGGGCGGCGGGTCACCTCGCCGGTGACCCGGACACAGAACTCGTTGCGCAGCGCGTGCGCCGAATCCATCCCCTCGCGGAAGACCACCTGCACGACGCCGGAGGCGTCCCGCAGGTCGACGAAGATGACTCCGCCGTGGTCCCGCCGGCGGGCGACCCAGCCGGCGAGGGTCACCGTGCGGCCGGCGTCGCTCGCGCGCAGGGTGCCGGCATCATGGGTACGGATCACGACAGGTGTCTCCTCACGTCTGTCCGGGCGGTCCGGGCTGCTGCCCTGACATTCTGTCAGGACGGTCCGTACCGCCCGGCGCCCCACCCGTCGGGTCCCCGCACACCGGCCGGGTACGCCCACCGGCCGCCCACCGGGTCCCGCGGGTTCCCGTGGCAGCCGGTCCCACCGACACCGACGCCCGGTTCGTACGTGCGTTCGAGCGGGGTTAGCATGGCCGCATGACGTCCGGTGCCTACCAGCCCTCGATGCTGGATCTCGCCACCGGTGACGGGATCGCCGGGGACGGCGCCGCGCTCGGCCCGCTGGCCGGGGCGCTCCGTCGGCACGAGCTGACCTCCGGCGCCTGGGTCGACCATCTGCCCGGCTGGGTCCGGGGCTCCGACGCCGTGCTGCGCACCCTGCTCGACGACGTCGACTGGCAGGCCGAGCGCCGCCGGATGTACGACGGGGTGGTCGACGTCCCCCGGCTGCTCCGCTGGTACGCCGGCGGCGAACCGCTCCCGCACCCGGTGCTCGGCACCGCCCGGTCACGGCTGAGCCGGCACTACGCCGCCGAGCTGGGCGAGCCGTTCGTCACCGCCGGGATGTGTCTCTACCGCGACGGGCGGGACAGTGTCGCCTGGCACGGTGACACCCACGGCCGCTCGGCCCGCGAGGACACCATGGTCGCGATCCTCTCCTTCGGCTCGCCCCGGCCGTTGCTGCTGCGCCCGCGCGGCGGCGGCGCGAGCCTGCGCTTCCCGCTCGGGCACGGCGACCTGATCGTGATGGGCGGCTCCTGCCAACGCACCTGGGAGCACGCCGTGCCGAAGACGTCCCGGCCGGTCGGTCCCCGGGTCAGCGTGCAGTTCCGGCCGGTCGATGTGGCCTGAGGAGAGTCACGTCGTCGATCAGGTCGTGCGGTCGACGGTTCCGGCGGGGCCCCACCGCCGGGGACCCCGCCGGACAGCTCGACGCCGTCAACCCTGGTAGATGTCGTCGTGCCAGGGCCTGGTGTCCGAGACGAGGGTACGGATCTGCCCCATGGTGGCGTCCGGGGCGAGGATCGCCGTGCGCCATCGCCGGATCATCGCGGTCGCCTCCCGGACCACGGTCCGCAGTTCGGAAACCTCCCGGGTCGCCTTCTCCACCTGCTGCCGGGCCACGATCGTCTCCGCCTCCAGCTCCGCGACCCGGAGCTTGAGCGGTTGGACCAGGGTGAGTGCGGTGTCGGTCAGTACGTCGGCGGCGTCCGCCCGGAACCTGCGCCGTTGCAGCAGGACGGCGGCAGCCGAGGCGACCCCGCCACCGCCGCCGAGGATGCCGATGGCGGAGAGCAGGATCTGGACCCAGGGCGGGCCCGACTCAGCGGGCACTGGAGCGGTCATGGGGGGCTCCCTCTACGAGTGTCGGTACCTCGACGGCGGCACGCTGCTGTTGTGCCTGGGCCATCCGGTAGAGGTCCCGGGTGATCTGCGCGCACCGCCACCACGAGGCGACGGCCACCGCGGCGATGAACAGACCGGCGGTGAGCCCCGGCTGGCCGGAGATGACGAAGACGGCTATGGCGTACATCCCGGTGACGGCGCCGAACGACAGCAGCGCACCGAGTTCCACGCCCATACCGGTGGCGGGTTGGCCCCGCCAGGCGACCCCGGACAGGCCCGCGATGCCGGTGACGATGAGGCCGACCGCCCAGACCTGCTCCAGCAGTGTGGGCATGGCGAGCGAGACCGATCGGGGACGGCTGTCCAGTACGACCAGGAGTACTCCGCAGACGACGGCGGTGGCCAGCGAGGTCACCTCGAACGGGTGCCGGCCGGAGACCACCCTGGCGTGCCGGATGCGCCAGCGCTGCCCGGGACGCGGGACAGTCCGGTCAGGCATGCCGGACCGGCCGGCCATTGTCGAACCAGACGTTGGACGCTTCCCAGGTCACTCCTTTATGGACGGTGCTGGTGACGACCCCGGTACGGTAGTTCCGGCCGAACACGTTGCCCCGGAACACCACCGACGAGGCGGCCAGGTCCGGACGGATCCCGATGGTGTAGTTGCCGCCGTCGCAGTAGTTCCCCTCGAAGCGGAGGTTGTGCACGGCGAACCCGAGGGAGAGGCAGGAGTTCATCGTCTCCGCCGTACTCGGTCGCCAGGCGTCCAGCCGGTTGTGCCGGATGAGCACGTCGCCGGCGCCGATGACCCGGATGCAGTCGTTGTGCGAACCGGGCCCCCCGACCAGGTCGTGGATCCACGAGTCGAGGACTTTGACCCGGGAACCGATCCAGAGCCCGTCCTGGACGGAATGGAGGTTGACCCGGCGCAGCGTGTAGTCGTCGAAACAGACGCCGACCGGCGAGACTCCGCTGCCGTCGATCTCCACGTCCTCGACGAGGAGGTTGACCGCCGGGTCGAAGGTACGGATCGGAAAGGCGGTGCCGTCGGAGGTGATCCTGGACCGGCGGAGCGTGACGTTCCTGGCGTGGACGCTCACCCGTCCGGTGATGTTCAGGTCGCTGATCACCTGACCATCGCGACGCAACTCCAGGGAACCGGACGGGGTGAGGGCGGTGTCGGCCGGTACGCCGGTGGTGGCCGGCCCTGGCCAACGGGTCAGTGGTACGAGCGGTGCAGGCATGGTCTCTCCCGAACAGACCTCATGGGGTGCGGGTTACCGCGACAGGTGGACGCCCCGAACGCGCTCCGCCCGCCCCGGCGGGTCTCTACAGGTCGCTGCCCTGACCGCCGGCCGGGTCGCCAGGTCGATGATCGACGGACTCGGTCACCCCGGATATCACTCATGTTACAGATGTACCGGTCACGGGACATTTGCTCGCGCAGACAAATCACGGACAGATCAGGGCCATTCGCGCAGCGTGCGCCCCATCGACGGCCACTGTGGAGGGGCCGGCCGACCCGGCTCGCGCTCACGGTGCGGGCGCCAATCCGGTGCGCCAGCCGAGCGGGAATGCCGGTGCCGGCCGGCCGGCGGAGTCAGCCGGCCCGCTCCCCGTGCTCGCGCCGCCGGTTCTCGTTCCACCGCTCGACGAGCGCGGCCATCTCGTCCTGGACGAAGAACAGGAAGTCGCGCATGTCGGCCAGCCGGGTACCGGACGGCGAGACGTCGCCGCCGACCGCGAGTACGCCCTGGTGCAGCAGGTCGCCGAGTTTCCGGTAGACCCCGCTCTGCACGGCCGCCGTGTACCAGATGTCGTCGGGGGCGTGGTAGCGGTCCCGCCGGGAGTTCGGCACCGGCTCCCGCAACACCAGGTTGACGTGCAGCAGATAGCGCAGCGCGCCGGAGATCGCGGCGGCGCTGACGCCGAGCCGCTCGGCGATCTCCCCGGCGGTCAGCCCGGGCTCGTCGGTCACCATCAGGGCACCCAGCACCCGGGCCGCCATCCGGGGTACGCCCAGATCGCTGAAGGACAACGCGAACTGCTCGACGAAGCGACGGACGGCCTCCTCGTCCCGCGGAACGTCGATTCGCGTCATTTCCGTCCTTCGCTCGTTTCTGAAGATCGTGTAATTGTGCCTCAACACCGCGTGAGCGGGCCAACGGCTCCAGCCGCGCCCGTCGAGGCGCGGCTGGAGGGACGGTACGGGCGGCCGGCGGTACGGTACCGGGCGACTGCCGGGACGGTACGGGTCAGAGCGCCAGGTCGCGGCGCCGGAACAGGGCCAGGCCAGCGGCGCCCAGCGCCACCGCCACCACCGCCAGCAGCACCAGCGGGGTCGCCGAGACCTCGGCGGACGGCAGCGCCGGTACGTGGCTGAACGGTGAGACGTCCCGCACCGCCTGGGGCAGGTTCAGCAGCTCGCCGAACTGCCCGAAGATCAGGCTGACGGCGAAGCCGAGCCAGCCCAGCCCGACGGCCAGCCGGGGCAGCAGGCCGAAGACCAGCACGACGTACCCGATCATGATCAGCGCCGGCGCGGTCTGCACCAACGCGGCGGCGCCGAGGTCGGGCAGCCGGTCGGCGAGGCCGCCGGCGCTCAGCCCGGCGACCAGGCCCGCCGAGACGCCCGCGAGCAGCAGCAGGAAGACCGCGCCCAGTGCCACGACGAGCAGGTGGCTGCCCAGCCAGCGCAGCCGGCCGGTGGCGGTGGCGAGCAGCGGCTCCACCCGCCCGCCGGCCTCCTCGGCCCGGACCCGCAGCATCGCCTGCACCACGTAGCCGGCCGCCATCGCCCCGACCATGGCCAGCATCGCGGTAAAGAACGAGTCGGCCAGGGCCCCCTCGCCGCCGAGTTCCCGGATCGTCCGTGCCGCACCCTCGTTGCCGGCGAACGCGTCCGCCACCGTGCCGGCCAGGGAGCCGATGACCACCCCGAACAGGCCGATCGCGACGGCCCAGCCGAGCAGCGTGCCGCGCTGGAGCCGCCAGGCCAGGCCGAGCGGGCTGAGCAGCGCGGTGGCGGCCCGGGCCGGCCCGGGGCGGGCGGAGATCATGCCCATCCCGACGTCCCGCCGGTCGGCCAGCAGGAAGGCCACTGCGAGCAGGGCGGCGAAGACCGCCACCGGGAGCACGAACACCCACCAGCGGTCGTCGGCGAACGGCCGGGCCAGGGTGGTCCAGCCGATCGGGGAGAACCAGGTGGGCCAGGCAGTGGTCATGGTGTAGCCGTCCGGCCGCACCTCGCCGAACGCGTCGCCGAGTCCGCGTACCAGATAGGCGGCGCCGATCGCGGCGGCGGCGATCCCGTTCGCCGCCCGCGCCCCCTGGCCCACCTGTGCGGCGACCGCCGCGATCGCACCGAAGGTCAGGCCGGCGGCGCCGACACCGAGGCCGAACGCGATCGACCCGCCGGCCGGCAGGCCGTTGCCGATCAGGGTCAGCGCGAGCAGCGCGGCCAGCAGCAGGTTCGCCCCGGCGGTGACGATCATCGCCGCGGTCAGGCTGGCGTGCCGGCCGACCACCATCGAGCCGACCATCTCGGTACGCCCGGTCTCCTCGTTCTGCCGGGTGTGCCGGACCACGGCGAGGGTGCTCATGAACCCGGCCAGCACGGCGAGGAAGGCGAGGATCTGGAAGGCCAGCATGTCGCCGTCGGTGACCCCGCTCGGCGCGTTGCGCAGCATCAGGATCGCCGGGCTCTCCGCGGCGGTACGCAACGCGGTGAGCCGGTCGGCTTCGGTCGGAAACTGCTCCTGCTCGGCGGCGTACGTGAAGGCGAGCAGCGCCGTCGTACCGACGATCCACAGCGGCAGTTGGATCCGGTCGCGGCGCAGCGCGAGGCGGGTGAGCCGGGCGGTGCCGGTGAAGGTGCCGGCCATCAGACACCGGCCAGTTCGTCGCGGGCTTCCCGGCTGCCGTAGTGCCGCATGAACAGTTCCTCCAGGGAGGGCGGCGAACTCGTCAGCGCGCGCAACTCGAAGCGGTGCAGGTGTTGCAGCACCGGATCCAGCTCGGCCGAGTCGACGTCGAACCGGGCGTGCGTGCCGTCCACCCGGGCGTCGTGCACCCCGGCCAGCTCGACCAGCCCGGTGATCGGTCGGGCCGTCTCCACCGAGATGGAGGTACGGGTCAGGTGCCGCAGCTCGGCCAGCGTGCCGGACTCCACGGTCCGACCCTGCCGGATGATGCTCACCCGGTCGCAGAGCGCCTCCACCTCGGAGAAGATGTGGCTGGAGAGCAGTACCGTCCGGCCCTGCCGCTTCACCTCGCGTACGCACTCCTGGAAGACCGCCTCCATCAGCGGGTCGAGCCCGGAGGTCGGCTCGTCGAGGATGTAGAGCTCGACGTCGGAGGCGAACGCGGCGACCACGGCGACCTTCTGCCGGTTGCCCTTCGAGTACGTCCGGGCCTTCTTGGTCGGATCGAGTTCGAAGCGCTCCAGCAACTCGTCGCGGCGTCGCCGGTCCAGCCCGCCGCGCAACGCCCCGAACAGGTCGATCGCCTCGCCGCCGGTGAGGTTCGGCCAGAGGTTCACGTCACCGGGCACGTACGCCAGCCGCCGGTGCAGCGCCACCGCGTCCCGCCACGGGTGCCCGCCGAGCAGGCTCACCTGGCCGGCGTCGGCCCGGAGCAGTCCCAGGAGCACCCGGATGGTGGTCGACTTCCCGGCACCGTTCGGACCGAGAAAGCCGTGTACCTCGCCGACGTCGACGGAGAGGTCCAGCCCGTCCAGCGCGCGGCTCCGGCCGAAGGACTTGACCACGCCGGAGACCGAGATAGCAGTAGTCATGGGGCCGACGGTACGCCCGTTTCATAAGTTTGTGAAAAGTCAGAAGCGTCAGGATTTCGTCAAGATACCGGCCCTGGTCCGGCCCCCGCCGTGGCTCCGTCCGGCCCGTCCGCCGGGGTTCCCTCCGGCCCGTCCGCCGGGGTTCCGTCCGGCCCGTCCGCCGGGGTTCCGTCCGGCTGACCGATGGGCCCCGGCAAGTCGCCACCGGCACGCGGTGGTCGTAACCTCATCGAAATCTCTGACTGACACGATCCGCTGAGTCCTCGCCCGCTGCGGAGGTGTAGATGTTCCTCACCCGTCACGAGCAAGAACGGCTGATGGTCCATGTCGCGGCCGATCTGGCGTGGCGCCGACGTGAGCGCGGGCTGCGACTCAACCACCCGGAGGCGGTCGCCGTGATCACGGCGTTCCTGCTGGAGAGCGCCCGGGACGGGCGTACCGTCGCCGAGCTGATGGAGACCGGGCGGACCGTACTCGGTCGCGACGACGTACTCGACGGTGTTCCGGAGATGATCGCGGAGGTGCAGGTGGAGGCGACGTTCCCGGACGGTACGAAGCTGGTGACCGTACACGAGCCGATTCCGTGACGGGGGCGGGCGTGATCCCCGGCGAGTTGCTGCCCGGTACGGGCGACGTGACGATCAACCCCGGCCGCCCCGTCCGCACCCTGGCCGTGGTGAACACCGGGGACCGGCCGATCCAGGTCGGCTCGCACTACCACTTCGCCGAGGCGAACCCGGCGCTGGAGTTCGACCGGGTGGCGGCCTGGGGGCACCGGCTCGGGGTACCGGCCGGCACATCGGTACGGTTCGAGCCGGGCATCGGCCGGGACGTCGACCTGGTGCCGCTCGGCGGCGCCCGGATCGTCCCCGGACTGCGTGGCGAGTGCGCCGGCCCACTCGACCGGACCGACCCGCCCGACCCCGGTCCCGAGTCCGGTCCTGCCGCCTCGGACCCCGCCGGGGAGGTACGGTGAGCACCCTTGACCGGCGCCGGTACGCCGCCCTGTACGGCCCCACCGTCGGCGACCGGGTCCGGCTCGCCGACACCAACCTGCTGATCGAGGTCGAACAGGACCACTGCGGATACGGCGACGAGGCGGTCTTCGGCGGCGGCAAGGTGATCCGCGAGTCGATGGGCCAGTCCCTGGCCACCCGCGCCGACGGTGCCCCGGACACGGTGATCACCGGCGCGCTGGTGTTGGACCACTGGGGCGTGGTCAAGGCCGACGTCGGCATCCGGGACGGCCGGATCGTCGCGCTCGGCAAGGCCGGCAACCCGGACACCATGGACGGGGTCCACCCCGAGCTGGTGATCGGGCCGGGCACGGAGATCATCTCTGGCAACGGCAGGATCCTCACCGCGGGTGCGATCGACAGCCACGTACACCTGATCTGCCCGCAGATCCTGGAAACCGCGCTGGCCAGCGGGATCACCACGATCATCGGCGGCGGTACCGGCCCGGCCGAGGGGACCAAGGCGACCACGGTCACCCCGAACCCCTGGTATCTCGGGCGGATGCTGGAGGCGCTGGACCCCTGGCCGGTCAACGTCCTGCTGCTCGGCAAGGGCAACACGGTCAGCGAGGAGTCGCTCTGGGAGCAGTTGCGCGGCGGGGCGGGCGGCTTCAAGCTGCACGAGGACTGGGGCACCACCCCGGCCGCGATCGACGCCTGCCTGCGGGTCGCCGACGCCTCCGGCGTGCAGGTCGCGATCCACACCGACACGCTGAACGAGGCCGGCTTCGTCGAGGACACCCTGCGGGCGATCGGCGGGCGATCGATCCACGCGTACCACACCGAGGGGGCGGGCGGTGGGCACGCGCCGGACATCATCACCGTCGCCGGAGCGCCGAACATCCTGCCGTCGTCGACCAACCCGACCCGGCCGTACACCCGGAACACCCTCGACGAGCACCTCGACATGCTGATGGTCTGCCACCATCTCAACCCGACCGTGCCGGAGGACCTGGCATTCGCGGAGAGCCGGATCCGGCCGAGCACCATGGCCGCCGAGGACGTGCTGCACGACCTCGGCGCGATCTCGATGATCGGCTCGGACTCCCAGGCGATGGGGCGGGTCGGCGAGGTGATCCTGCGTACCTGGCAGACCGCGCACGTGATGAAGGCCCGGCGCGGCGCGCTGCCCGGTGACGGCGCCGCCGACAACCTGCGGGCCCGCCGGTACGTCGCCAAGTACACGATCTGCCCCGCCGTCGCGCACGGCATCGATGGCGAGGTGGGGTCGGTCGAGCCGGGCAAGCTCGCCGACCTGGTGCTCTGGGACCCGGCCTTTTTCGGGGTACGCCCGCACCTGGTGCTCAAGGGCGGCATGATCGCGCTCGGCCAGATGGGCGACGCCAACGCCTCGATCCCGACCCCGCAGCCGATGCTGCCCCGGCCGATGTTCGGCGCGTACGGCGCGGCGCCCGCCGCGACCAGCCTCGCCTTCGTGGCTCCGGCCGCCATCGACGCGCTGCTCGGCGACCGGATCGGGATCCGCCGGGCGTTGGCACCGGTGGCCGACACCCGCTCCCGGAGCAAGGCCGACCTGCCGGGCAACGACGCCCTGCCGCGCATCGAGGTCGAGCCGGACACCTTCACGGTACGCATCGACGGCGCGGTCGTGGAGCCGGAGCCGGCGGTCGAGTTGCCGATGGCCCAGCGCTACTTCCTCTTCTGAGCGTGACCGCCGTGACCGGTCTCGCCACCCTGCTGGTGCTCGCCGACGGCCGGCTGCCCGCCGGCGGCCACGCCCACTCGGGTGGACTGGAGGCGGCGGTGACCAGCGGCCGGCTCCGCGACCTGGCCGGGTTGACCGCCTTCCTGCACGGCCGGCTCGCCGGCACCGGCCGGGTCGCCGCGGCCTTCGCGGCGGCCGCCTGCGCCGCCGGGTCGGCCGACGACACCGCCGGGAAACCGGCGGACGGCGCAGCCCGGTTTCCCAGCGAGCCTCCCCGCAGGGCGGGCGGTGCGACCCCCATCGACGGGCCGGACGGCGCAGCCCGGTCTTCCTGCGAGCCTCCCGGCGGGGCGAGCGATGCGACCCCCATCGACGGGCCGGACGGCGCAGCCGGGTCCAGGATCGACGCGCTCGACCAGGGGATGGACGCCCGGACCCCGTCTCCGGCGCTGCGTCGGGCCTCCCGGGCACAGGGTCGGGCGCTGCTACGGGCCGGCCGGGCAATGTGGCCGGTCGATCCGGTGATCCGGAATCCACACCATCCGGTGGCTCTCGGCGTGGTGGCTGCCGCCGCCGGACTCTCCCCGGCCGAGGCGGCGGTCGCCGGGGCGTACGGGACGGTCAGCGGCCCGGCCAGCGCCGCCGTACGGCTGCTCGGCCTGGACCCGTACGCCGTGCACGCCCTGCTCGCCGAGTTGGCCGGCGTCTGCGACCGGCTGGCCGCGCTGGCCGTGACCGGTGCGGACGATCCGGTCGACCGGCTGCCCGCCGACTCCACCCCGTTGCTGGAGATCGGCGCCGAGGTTCACGCGAGCTGGGAGGTGCGTCTCTTTGCATCCTGACCGACCCGACCACGGGACCGGCCTCCATCGACACCCCGACAGCGGGACACCGCACCGGCACCCCGACGGCGAGGTGCCACACCGGCACCCCGACGGCGGGACACCGCACCGGCACCCGGACCCGGAGGTCGACCCCCATCCGCCGGTGGATCGGTCGGGCGGCTCCGGACCGGTCCGGGTCGGCATCGGCGGCCCGGTCGGCTCGGGCAAGACCGCCCTGGTCGCCGCGCTGTGCCGGACCCTCGCCGACGAGCTGCGGCTGGCCGTGGTCACCAACGACATCTACACCACCGAGGACGCCGACTTCCTGCTCCGCAACGGCGTACTGCCGGCCGAGCGGATCCGGGCGGTGGAGACCGGCTGCTGCCCGCACACCGCGATCCGGGACGACATCTCGGCCAACCTGGACGCGGTGGAGGAACTGGAGGCCCTGCTGGGGCCGCTGGACCTGGTCCTGGTGGAGAGCGGCGGGGACAACCTCACCGCCACCTTCAGCCGGGGACTGGTGGACCGGCAGATCTTCGTGGTCGACGTGGCCGGCGGGGACAAGGTACCGCGCAAGGGTGGCCCCGGGGTGACCGGTGCGGACCTGCTGGTGGTGAACAAGACCGATCTCGCTCCGCTGGTCGGCGCGGACCTGTCGGTGATGGCCCGGGACGCGGCCGCCCGGCGCGGCACGCTGCCCACGGTCTTCCTCTCCCTGGTGGAGGATCCGGCCGGGACGGCGGTCGCCGACTGGATCCGGACGCTGCTGCCGGCACCGGCGGTGTCGGTGGACGACCCCCCGGGGCACCGGGGCTGATGCGGGCACTGGCCCGGATCGTCGCCGAGGCCGACCCGCTGCGGGGAACCCGGCTGACCGTGCTGCGCGGCGAGCCGCCGCTGCTGCCCCGGCGGACCGGACCGGTCGGCCCGGCGGGTCCCGAGCGCGAGGTCCAACTTCACCTCGTCGGTGGGGCGGCCGGCCCGCTCGGCGGCGACCGGCTGCGGATCGAGATCGAGGTCGGGCCGGGAGCGCGGCTCTGCGTACGGAGTGTGGCCGCGTCGCTGGCGCTGCCGGCGCGGGGCGGCGCCGAGTCCCGGCTCGTCGTACGGGCCCGGGTGGCGGCCGGTGGACGGCTGCGCTGGCTGCCCGAGCCGCTGATCGGGGCGGCCGGCTGTGCGCACCGGACCACCTGCGTCGTCGAGCTGGCCGAAGGGGCGGCGCTGTGCTGGCGCGAGGAACTGGTCTGCGGCCGGCACGCCGAGCCGGTCGGCGACGTCCGGCTGGAGATGACGGCGCGGTACGGCGGTCGTACCCTCTTCCGCAACGATCTCGTGGTCGGACCCGGCGCCGCCGGCTGGTCCGGCCCGGCGGTGCTCGGCGGCGGCCGGGCGGTGGGCTCGGTGCTGATGGTCGACCCGGCCTGGACCGTTTCTCCGCCACCCGGCCCGGCCGGCTACGACTCGGCGGTGCCACCCGCTTCTCCGCCACCCGGCCCGGCCGGCTACAACTCGGCGGTGCCACCCGCTTCTCCGCCACCCGGGCCCGCCGGCTACAACTCGGCGGTGCCACCCGTTCCGGGCGCGCCGGACCGGGCCGGGCCCCCGGGTGGGGCAGCGCCGGAGCCGGCGGTCGGGCCGGTACGGCCGGAGCCGGCGGTGGCGGCGGCGGTGCTGCCGCTGGCCGGTGGGCCGGCCGTGCTGGTCACTGCGGTCGGCGCGGACGCCCGGGCGGTCCGGGCCCGGCTCGACCGGGCACTCGGCTGGCCAGCCGGCTTGCCCTAGCCGACCATCGAGCTCATCTCCGCCTGGGCTGAGGCCCTGGCCGACCGACCGGTACCGGCGGCAGAGTGGGGATCGGCCGCACCGCGAACTGGGACGATGCCAGCAATTCGGGGTCGTCAATCCCCTCGGCCTCCAGAGGCCGCCGGAGGGGATGGCGGGAGCGGCGAGCAGAGCGGCACATCGACACGTACCCGAGCATGCTGTCACGTAGGGTGACGACATGCCTGCGGTGCCCTGGTGGGCGGTCTTCTCGGCGGCAGCCCTCCCGATGCTGCTGGTGATCGGATGGACCACCGCGACCGTGCGGCAACCGCCCGGGTACGACCCGTGGGCGGACACCGTCAGCTCGCTCTCCTCCTACGGGATGCTCGACCGGCAGATCCTGGTCGGCTGCCTCGCCGGGCTCGGGGTGGCCCACCTGGTCACCGCGATCGGTCTGCGCCCGGTCCACGGCGGTGCCCGGGTGCTCTACGGCATCGGCGGGGCGGCCACGATCCTGGTGGCGGCGGTGCCGAAGACCGACTCCCAGACTCCCCGGGTGCACGGGATCGCCGCTGTGGTCGCCTTCGTCGCGCTGGCGACCTGGCCGGCGGTGGCTACCCTGCCGGTCCCCCGGCGCGACCGGAAGGGGCATCGGCAGGGCCCGCCCCGGCACGACCGGCCGGGCTGGACCGCTCTACGCCGATCCCCGGTGGACCGGGCGGGGGACCGATCCGGCGGCCATCAAGGGCGCGGCGTACGCGGCGAGCCACCCGCAAGGGCTCGGCCGGCTCGCCAAGCCGCTCGGCCCTGGGTGCTGCGTCCGGCGGCCGGCGGCGCGGCCTCGCTGGTGATGCTCGGCTTCGGACTGTGGTTGGCACTGCAACTGCCCGACGGCGACTGGACGGGGTTGGCCGAACGGCTGATTGCCGGCAGCGAGGCAGTCTGGCCGCTGATCGTGGTGTTGACCCTGTTCCGCCGGACCCGCCGCCGACCGGCGACGGCACCCGGCTGACCCTGATGGCGCCGTTGACCTCGTCGATGGCACCGACGACACCCGACCCGGGACCGGACCCGCCCGGGACCGACGACACCCGGCCCGGGACGGCGGGATCGGTCCGGTCGCGCCGATCGGCGTGACCGGGAGGGCGGGTGCCGGCCGTTCGCCGGACCACCGCCGAGGATCCCGATCACGCCGATCGATCGTCGGCCCGGATCAGCTCAGTAGATGCTCACGCCGTACGCGTTGAGCGCCTCGACCACCGGCTGGAAGAACGTCGTGCCGCCGGTGCTGCAGTTGCCGCTGCCGCCCGAGGTCAGGCCGAGCGCGGTGTTGCCGGCGAAGAGCGGGCCGCCGCTGTCGCCCGGCTGGGCGCAGACGGTGGTCCGGATCAGGCCGGAAACGGTGCCGCTGCCCTGGTAGGTGACAGTAGCGTTGAGCGCGGTCACCCGGCCGCTGCGCAGCCCGGTGGTGCTGCCGCTGCGCTGCACCGACTGGTTGACGCTCGGGTTGGCCGCACCGGTGATGTCCCGGTAACCGCCGTACAGGTAGACGTCACCCGGCTGCTGCGCGACACCGCTGGCGTACCGGACGATGCCGTAGTCGTTGCCGGGGAAGCTGCTGCCGGCCCGGGTGCCGATCACCGAGCCGCCCGAGCTGGCCGACCAGTTCGCGCCGGCGTTGGTGCAGTGGCCGGCGGTGAGGAAGTAGTAGGTGCTGCCGCTGCGGACGTTGAAGCCCAGCGAGCACCGGCTGCCGCTGGTGTAGATCGCGTTGCCGCCGGAGATGGTGGTGCTCAGCGTGCCGGGGATCGACTGGATCCGGACGGCGCCGCCGAAGCGGGCGGTGACGGCCTTGATCTTGGCCAACTTGGCGCCGGTGACCGTGCTGTCCACGTCGACCGCGACCTGGTTGGTGACCGGGTCGACGTACCACGCGGTGCCGGGGATCCTGGCCGACCGGTCCAACTCGGCGGTGACCTCGGCCAGCTCGGCGGAGCCGCGGGCGACGACCTTGGCGGTCGCCCCGGAGGCCCGGACCTGGCGGGCCGCCGCCTCGTCGGTCACCGTGACGACCATCTTGCCGTCGGCGCCGAGGTACGTCCCGGCGGACCGGGCGCCCAGCCGTTCGGAGAGCGCCGTCGCCGCCTCCGGCGTGGCGACCGGGGCAGCCTGTGCGGGTACGCCGATCAGCATGCCGGCGACGAGGGAGCCGGCCGCGGACGCAATCGCGACAAGGCGGATCGAAGACCTTGTGGGTCGCATGTAGAGCCTCCCAAGGGGGGTTTGGAGGAGTCTGCGCCGAGTTGGCACATCTGATACGAGTATTCAGACATCTAAGATCATGAACAAGATGCCTAACATATCGCCTGCAACAGGGCGTTCGCCTTATGGTCATCTCCGTTGTGGAGACTCAGGCCGGTCTATATGATTCGCCCACTCCCCGCTGGCTCAGGCAACCGCGATCCGGAGGCCGCCCATGTCCGCTCCCCGCCGCACCGCCACCCTCCTGTCCACCCTCCTCGCCGCCGTCGTGTTCGTCACCTCGGTCGGGTTGGTCGCCAGCCCGGCGCACGCCGACCCCGGTCCACCGCCCGCCTCGATGGCCAGCCTGGGTGACTCGATCACCCGGGGATTCAACGCCTGCGGCTGGTACGTCGACTGCCCGTCCCGCTCGTTCAGCACCGGCGACGATGCCGGAGTGAACAGCCACTACCTGCGGATCCGTGCGGTGAACCCGGCGATCGACGGGCGCAACCACAACGACGCCGAGTCCGGTGCCGAATCCGCGGACATGGCCGGTCAGGCCGACGCCGCCGTCTCGCAGGGCGTCGGCTACGTGACGATGCTGATCGGCGCGAACGACGCCTGCGCCAGTTCCGAGTCGGGCATGACTCCGGTGAGCACCTTCCGGAGCAACATCGACGCCGCGCTGGGCCGGCTCCGCTCCGGGCTGCCGAACGCCCGGGTGTTCGTGATCAGCGTGCCCGACATCCAGCGGCTCTGGTCGGTCGGCCGGGGCAACCTCGCCGCCCGTACGGCGTGGTCCCTCTTCGGCATCTGCCAGTCGATGCTGGCCAGCCCGACCTCCACCGCGCAGGCCGACGTGGACCGGCGCAGCCGGGTACGGCAACGGGTGGTCGACTACAACAGCCAGCTCGCCCAGGCCTGCGCCGCGTACGGGTCGAACTGCGTGTTCGACGGCAACGCGGTGTTCAACTATCCGTTCACGCTGGGCCAGTTGTCCGGCTGGGACTACTTCCACCCCAACGCCTCGGGGCAGCAGGTGCTGGCCGAGATCTCGTACGGCGCCGGATTCCGCTGGTAGCAGCCCGTCGGGCGGGAAGCGCCGGAGGCCGGTCCGGCGCTCCCCGCCCGCCTCTCGTCAGCTCCGGCGGTGCGCGCCGGGGCCGGGGCGGGGCAGCACGTCCCGGGGCGAGGTCACCTCGTGGCCGTCCGCGCAGCGGAGCACGACCCGCACCTGCGCGGCGCAGTCCCGGTGCACCGTGGTCATCGGCGCCCCCTCCGGGTCGGCCAGATAGCGGTCACCCCACTCCAGCACCGCCACCAGCACCGGCCACAGGTCGAGCCCCTTTGCGGTGAGCCGGTACTCGTGCCGCGACCGCGCGCCCGGCTCCCGGTACGGCTCGCGGCGCAGCAGACCCTCGTCGACCAGCATGGCCAGCCGGTCGGTGAGCACCTGCCGGGGAATCCCGGTGCGCTGGCGCATGTCGTCGAACCGCCGGATCCCGTTGAACACCTCGCGCAGCACCACGACGGTCCAGCGCTCGCCGAGGATCGCCATCGCCCGCCCGATGGTGCAGTTGTCGACCGACCAGCCCAGCGCCTCCGGTGCCACCATGTGACCTAGGCTAGGTCTCGTTGACAGACCCAGCAACCCCCTGGGAAGCTGCCCTCTGACCCGGGAAACGGGGAGACGACGTGACCCGGGAAACGGGGAGACGACGTGACCCGGGAAACGGGGAGACGACGTGACCCGGGAAACGGGGAGACGACGTGACCGAGCGCCGCGAGGTCATTAGGCAGCACAGGTTGCCAGGTCATGGCGACGACGAGCGAAACGGGGAGACGACGTGACCGACACGCGGGCGGGCGAACGCCACCGCACCTTCTCCTGGGCCGATCCGACGGACAGTGCAGCCCAGCTCGGGCGGCGGGCCGGACTCGACCTGCTCCGCGCGATGATCGCCGGCGAACTGGCCACGCCGCCGGTCACCGAGCTGATCGGGATGGGTCGGATGACCGCCGAGGAGGGCCGGGTCTCGGTCGAGATGACCGCGCGGGAGTTCCACTACAACCCACTCGGCACGGTGCACGGTGGAGTGCTGTCGATCTTGCTGGACACCGCCGCCGGCTGCGCCGTGCACACCACGCTGCCGGCCGGGATGGGCTACACGACGATGGATCTCAACGTGAAGTTCCTCCGCCCGGTGACGGTGCAGAGCGGGATGCTGCGCTGCGAGGGCACGGTCATCCAGCGCGGCCGCCGGACCGCCCTCGCCGAGGCGCGGCTCACCGACGGGAGCGGCCGGCTGGTCGCGCACGCCACCTCGTCCTGCCTGCTCTTCGAGACCACCGAGGAGGACGCCGGACCGGTCGCGACCAGGTCCGGCAGCCAGCCCGGCGGCACGCCGGTCGGATAGTTCGGACCGCCTCCGCCGGCCGAACTATCCGGCCCGGTCGGGCGGGGGGCGGTAACCGACAAGTCCGTCCCCGGCCGCCACCACCAGCAGCCCGGGCAGCGCCACGAGATCGGTCACCGGGGCACCCACCTCGATCGTCTGGCCCGGTGTCCCCGGCTCGCCGACGGGCTGCCAGCGCAGCACGCTGCCGTCGGCGGCCACCAACCAACTGGTCCGGTCGGCCTGGATGACGGCAAGCGCGCGTACCGGCCGGGTGGCGGTCAACACGACGACGGGTTCGGGCGGCAGATCGTCCACCATCGGCGCGACCGGACCGTCGGGCTCGCCGCCGGTCCCGGGCTGCGCGCCGCCGGGCCGGCCGACCCGCTTCGACCGGACCAGGTCGGTGACGTCGACGCAGCGGACCTGCCCGTTGCGGCCGGCCCCGAACACCAGGTCGCGCCCGTGGACCGTCCCGCTCGTCACGGCGTACGCGGCACCCCCGTGACCGTCCAGCACCGTCCACCCGGGCGACCCCCAGGCGTCCAGGTCCCAGAGTCGTACGGTGTCGTCCTCGGCTGCGGTCAACCCGACCGGTACTCCGGCCAGCTCGCCGATCGCCACCCCCCGGATCCGGCCGGAGTGCCCGGTCGCCGCGCCGTCCAGCCGGCCGGTCGGGATGTCGGCCCGGAACAGCGCGGCGCCGTCCGCCACCAGCAGCACCCGGCGGCCGTCCAGTAGTCCCGTGGCGAGCGGCCCGGGTGGGGAACCGCCGGCCGCACCCGCCGCGTCCCGCGATTCCGGCCCCGGGCGGCTCGCGGGGTTCCGGCCGAACGGCACCGCGCCGATCGGGTCCCCGGTGCCCGGGTCCCAGAGCGCGACGCCGTCCGGCCCGATTTCGGCCAGCACCGGGTGCTCGCCCGGCACCAGCACCGCCCCGTCCGGGACCCGGTCGAGCGGCAACCCGACCTCGGCCCCGGTCACGGGCTCGAATCCCCGGACCCGGTACCCGGACAACGCCGCGAGCAGCACCGGCCGCCCCGCCGGCCCGCCGACCGCGAGGCGATGCCCGGAAACGCCCGGTGGCTCCGGCGCCACGCCGTCCCGATCTCCGGGCGGCGGGTCGCGCCGGAACGGGTACGGCCGCTCCGGGTCCCACACCCAGACCAGGCCCGCACCGTCCCCGGTGACCAGCATCGACCGCCCGCCGATCTCGACCGCGATCGTCCGGGTCGGCGCCGCCTCGTACGGGTAGCGGAACGCCTCGCCCAGTTGCCGGCCGCTCTCCGGCAGCCAGGCCCGTACGGTCGCGTCGTCGCCGCTCCACAGCACCGTACGCTCGCCGAGCCGGCCGGCCAGCACGGAGTTGACCTGGCCGGTGTGCCCGGCGAACGCCGGCCCGAGAGGTCGCCCGGCGCGCAGGTCCCAGGCCCGGGCCACCCGCCCGGCGGCGCCGAGCAGGATCGGCCGGCCGTGCCAGTCCGCGAACCCCAGCACGGTCACCAGCCCGGAGACCTCGAAGCCGTACTCGCCGAGCGACTCGACCCGGACGTCGTCGCCGCCGGCCGGGATCAACTCCAGCCGCCACAGCGACACCCGACCGGCGCTGGTGCCGACCGCCAACACGGCGGCCTGGCCCGCCTCGGTCGCGGCCAGCACGCTGATCCGCTCGCTCCCGGTCCGCAGCGTGCGCAGCCGGGCACCCCGGTCGGCGCCGAGCGACCAGATCTCCAGGTGCGGCGATCCGCCGGTCAGCACCGCGAAGGGGCGGCCGGCCAGTGTGACGGTGGCCAGGGAGCGCACGTCGCCGCACCACTGCCGCCAGCGGGACCGGCCGCTGTCGAGGTCGCTCACCTGGAGGTAGCCGGCGCCGGCGCCGGAGACGACCAACTGCTCGCCGTTGATCCGGGTGGTCGCGGACGCCCGCGCGTGGGCCCGCTCGTCGACCGCGCCGACCAGTCCACCGTCGGGCAGGTCGAGCACCACCCGGGCCCCGGCGTAGCTGGTGACGAGTGCCCGGGGGCGTCCGGTCCGGTCGTCGGTGAAGCCGACCAGCGCGGTGACCCAGGCCGGCACCGGCTGGTACGGCCCGGGTCGCGCCGGCAGCGGTCGCGGTCGCCGGCCGGGCGGGCCCCAGATCCAGAGCGGCAGGCCGGTCCAGGCCGGTTCGTCGGCGGTACGGCGGACGGACCGCTCCGGCGTACGCCGGCCCGTCCCGTCGGTCATCGGCGGCTCGCCGTCCCGGGATGCCGCCCCTCGGCCGCAGCGACGGCCAGCGAAACGATGGACAGACCCAGTACGCCCGCAGCCGCCCGCTCCCCTGCGCGGCCCTCCGCCGCAGCGACGGCCAGCGGAACGATGGACAGCGGAGGCAGGTACACGATTGTGAGGATCCCTCGTGGAGGCTCGGCCGGCGCCAGCTCAGGTCAGCGGAATCGACGGGCGAATCGACCGGAATGAACGACGGAGAAATGATCGGGCGACGTCAGCGCATCGACGATCGTTTACAGCATCTTAGTCGGGCGGGCACGCCGGCCGGATCCCGCGAAAGGAGCGGCATGCCCGACACGGGTGGCATACCCGACACGGGCGGCATGCCACGGACAAGCCGACCGGAGATCCGCGGGGTCCGGGATCCGCGGTACCGATTCCCGGACCGCGCCAGATCCCTAGACCGAGAGCAGCGAGCGCACCGACGGGTCGCGTAGGTCGTCCCGGTCGCCGGCCCGGACCACCTCGCCGGCGTCCAGGATCACGAACCGGTCGGCGAGCCGCAGTGCCAGGTCCAGGTACTGCTCGACGAGCAGAATGGCGAGCCCGAGTTCACTGTGCAGCCGCTGGACCGCCTCCTCGATCTCCAGGATGATCGACGGCTGGATGCCCTCGGTCGGCTCGTCCAGCAACAACATCTTCGGCCGGCTGACCAACGCACGGGCGATGGCGAGCTGCTGCTGTTGGCCGCCGGAGAGGAAGCCGGCCCGGCGCTTGCGCAACCCGGGCAGCGCCGGGAACAGGTCGAGTGCCTCGTCCACCGCACCCTGGCTGACCTGGCCGGCCGCCTCCGCCGCCACCTGGAGGTTCTCCGCGACGGTGAGCTGCGGAAAGGTCTCGTGGCCGGGCGGCACGTAACCGAGTCCCCGGCGTACCCGTTCGTGGGTCTTCAGCCCGGTGATGTCCTCCCCGGCGAAGTGCACCCGGCCGGTCCGGACCGGCAGTACGCCCATGATCGCCTTGAGCAGGGTCGTCTTGCCCACGCCGTTGCGCCCCATCACGCAGACCAGTGAGCCGGCCGGCGCTTCCAGATTCACCCCGAAGAGCACCTGCGCCCGCCCGTACGCCACGTCCAGGCCCTGCACGGTCAGCATTTACGACGCCTCCTTGACCAGGTCGGCACTCTCCTCGCGGGTCCGGCCGAGATACACCTCCTGCACCCGGGGGTTGGCCTGCACCTGGGCCACCGTCCCCTCGCAGAGCAGCCTGCCCTCGTGCAGCACCGTGACGGTGCTGGCGAACCGGCGCAGGAAGTCCATGTCGTGTTCCACCACGATCACCGTGTGCTCCCTCGCCACCTGCCGGAGCAGCTCGCCGGTCCGGGCCCGCTCGTCCCGGCTCATCCCGGCCACCGGCTCGTCCAGCAGCAGCAGGCTGGGCCGCTGGGCGAGCAGCATGCCTATCTCCAGCCACTGCCGCTGCCCGTGCGAGAGCACTCCCGCCGGCCGGTCCGCCAACTCGGCCAGCCCGGTGGTCTCCAGCGCCTCCGCCACCTGGTCGGCGATCCCCCGGCGGCGCCGCAGCAGGGTGCCGAGCGGTCGCCGGAACGTTGCCGCCAGATCCAGGTTCTCCAGTACGGTCAACTGCTCGAAGACGACCGACGTCTGGAAGGTACGGCCGATGCCGAGCCGGACGATCTGGTGCTCCCGCCGCCCCACCAGTTCGGCACCGGCGAAGCGTACGGAGCCGGAGGCCGGTCTGGTCAGCCCGGTGATCACGTCGATCAGGGTGGTCTTGCCGGCCCCGTTCGGCCCGATCAGGAAGCGCAGTTCGCCGGCGCTGACGGTGAGATCGAGGTCGGTGATGGCCCGGAACCCGGAGAAGACCACGTTCAGCCCGCGCACCTGCAACAGCTCGGTCATGCCGGCTCCTCCCCCCGGTTGGCGACCACCGCCGGCACCCCGGTCGCCGGGCGCCCGACCAGCTCCGCCGGATCGACATGGCCGGAGCCGTTCGCCGCCGCCGTACCCGAGCCGACCGGGACCGCCACGGCTCGGGCCGGGCGGCGGCGCCGGTGCCGCACGGCGGCCCGGAGGTCCGCGGTGAGCCCGGCGAGCCCGCGCGGTGCCCAGAGCATCACCACCACGAACATCGCGCCCTGGAGGTAGATCCAGTTGTCCGCCGACTCCTCGCTGAAGATGGTCTTGGCGTAGTTGACCAGCAGGGCGCCGCCGACCGCGCCGGCCAGCGAGAACCGGCCGCCGATCGCCACCCCGATCAACAGTTCGAGCGAGGCGACGATGCCCAGGTTGGCCGGGCTGAGCAGGCCGACCATCGGCACGAAGAGCGCACCGGCGATCCCGGCCATCCCGGCGGAGACGGCGAACGCGATGGTCTTCACCACGGCCGGTTCGTAGCCGAGGAAGCGCACCCGGTCCTCGCCGTCCCGGACCGCGACCAGCAGTTGCCCGAAGCGGCTGCGCGAGAGCTGCCAGGCGAGCAGGAACATCGCCCCGAGCACGGCCACCACGACCAGGTAGAGGATCCGCTTGTCGCCCGGCTGGTAGAGGTCGAGGCCGTAGAACATCTGGAAGTTGGTCAGCCCGTTCGTGCCGCCGGTCAGCCCCTGCTGGCCGACCAGCAGGATCACGAACGCGGCGGCCAGCGCCTGGGAGAGCACGGCGAAGTAGGCGCCCCGGACCCGCTGCCGGAAGACCAGCAGGCCGAGCAGGACCGCGACGGTGACCGGCAGCACCACCACCATGGCGAGCGCGAAGAGCGGGTTGGCGAACGGCCGCCACAGCGCCGGAAGGCTCTCCACCCCGCTCCAGACCATGAAGTCCGGCAGTCCGCCGGGGCCGGCCTCGCGCAGTTTCAGGTGCATGCCCATGGCGTAGCCGCCGAGGCCGAAGAAGACGCCCTGGCCGAGGGTGAGCATGCCGCCCCGGCCCCAGGCCAGCCCGATCCCGACCGCGACGATGGCGTAGCAGAGGTACTTGCCGAGCAGGTCCAGCCGGAACGGCGACAGTACCGCCGGGGCGACCAGTACCAGCAGCAGGCCGACCGCGACGAAGAGTGCCGGACCGGCCAGCCGCCGCCGGCCCGGACCGGCGGGCGCGGTCGCGGCGGTCCCGGTCACGACAGTGCCCGGGTACGGACGACGAACATCCCCTGCGGGCGGAGCTGGAGGAATGCGATGATCACGGCGAACACCACCACCTTGGCGAAGCTGGCCCCGTTGTCGACCCAGAATTCGACGAAGCTGTTCAGGATGCCGAGGGCGAAGGCGGCGATGACCGCGCCCCGGAGCTGCCCGAGGCCGCCGGCGACGACCACCAGGAACGCGTCCACGATGTAGTTGGTGCCCAGGGTGGGCCCGACCGGGCCGATCAGGGTGAGCGCCACCCCGGCCACCCCGGCCAGGCCGGAGCCGATGAAGAAGGTGAGCTGGTCGACCCGTTCGGTGGCCACCCCGCTGACCGCGGCGAGCTGCCGGTTCTGCATCACCGCGCGCATCCGCCGGCCGTGCCGCAGCCGGGTCAGGTAGAGCCAGATCGCCAGCACGCAGCCGACCGCGAGCACCATGATGAAGACCCGGTTGTACGGCAGCCGCACGCCACCGAGGTCGAGCCCGCCGGTGAGCCAGCCCGGGGCGCGTACCTGCACGTTCGGCGCGCCGAAGATGTCCCGGGCGACCTGTTGCAGGATGAGGCTGATCCCCCAGGTGAGCAGCAGGGTGTCCAGCGGCCTTCCGTAGAAGTGCCGGATGGCCAGCCGTTCGAGGATCAGCCCCAGCACCCCGGCGACGGCGAACGCCACCGGCAGGGCGACCAGCACCGACTGGGTACCGACCAGCGGTTGCAGCAGGTACGCGGTGTACGCGCCGGCCATGATGAACTCGCCGTGGGCCATGTTGATCACGCCCATCTGGCCGAACGTGAAGGTCAGACCGAGGGCGATCAGGAGCAGCACCGCTCCGATGCTCGCCCCGATCACCAGTTGGTTGAGTGTCGCCATGGCGCCGGCGCCTCCGTCCCGGTTCGCAGCCGTCAGTCGGTCGTCAGCCGGGCCGGTGCCCGGCGGTCGGTCGCGGTCGGTGCCCGCTGCTCAGGAGAGCCCGGCGGCCCACGGGTAGCCCTTCAGGTAGGGGTCGGGCTTGATCGGCTGGCCGGAGTTCCAGACCTCCTTGATCTGGCCGTCCGGCTGCACCAGCCCGATCCGGGCGGTCTTGAAGACGTGCTGGTTCTCGCCGTCGATGGTGACGGTCCCCTCGGGGGTCTCCAGCGCGATGCCGGCCGACGCCTTCTTCACCGCCTCGACGTCCACGCTGCCGGCCTTCTTGACGGCCTCCGCCCAGAGGTAGACGGCGTTGTAGCCGGCCTCCATCGGATCGGAGGTGACCTTGGTGGCGCCGTACCTGGCCTTGAACGCCTGCACGAAGGTGTCGTTCCGGGCCCCGGCGGTGGTCTGGTAGTAGTTCCAGGCGACCAGGTGCCCGGCCACGTTCTCCGGACCGATGCCGACGACCTCCTCCTCGGCGACGCTGACCGAGACGGTCGGCATCGCCTCGGCGCTGATGCCGCTGCTGCGGAGCTGCTTGAAGAAGGCGACGTTGCTGTCCCCGTTCAGGGTGTTGAAAACCGCGTCCGGCTTGGCCTGCTGGAGCTTGTTCACCACCGTGCTGTACTCGGTGTGCCCGAGCGGGGTGTACTCCTCGCCGAGCACGGTCATCCCGTTCGCCGCCGCGTACGCCTTGATGATCTTGTTTGCGGTACGCGGGAAGACGTAGTCGCTGCCGACCAGGAAGATGGTCTTCTTGCCCTGCTCCTTCAGGTAGTCCAGGCCGGGCACGATCTGCTGGTTGGTGGTCGCCCCGGTGTAGAAGATGTACGGCGAACTCTCCAGCCCCTCGTACTGGACCGGATACCAGAGCAGCGCCTTGTTGCGCTCGAAGACCGGCAGCATCGCCTTGCGGCTGGCCGAGGTCCACCCGCCGAAGACGGTGGCGACCCGGTCGGCGGAGATGAGCTTCTGCGCCTTCTCGGCGAAGGTCGGCCAGTCCGAGGCGCCGTCCTCGACGACGGGTTCGAGCTTCTTGCCGAGTACGCCGCCGGCCGCGTTGATCTCTTCGATGGCGAGCAGTTCGGCATCCCGTACGGTCACCTCGCTGATCGCCATGGTGCCGCTCAACGAGTGCAGGATGCCGACCTTGATGGTGCTTCCACTGCCAGCACCCGACGCCGTCGTCGGATCTTCGGCACATCCGCCCACGGCCAGCACCATCGCCGCCGCGGCCAGCATGACCAGCCGTTCCCGTACGCCTCGTGGCATCCGCCTCCCCTTTCACCGAGGACTGCTGCGTAGTGCCACGAACCGTAGGAATGAAGGATTTCATGAATCTGAGTGCATCGATGTCTGTCGTGTTAACGAACCCTCACAACGCAGATCGATCATCGGAGCCACGGAGCCGGTACACACCCCGGCTATACATACGGTGTATACGCGTGGTGTAGAGTTCCCGGGCATGTCGATCGGACAGACTTTCCTGGGCCTCCTCGAGGCCAGCCCCCGGCACGGTTACGAGCTGAAACGGGTCTACGACGAACGGTTCGGCCAGGGCCGCCCGCTGCACTACGGACAGGTCTACTCGACGCTGGCCCGGCTGCTGAAAAGCGGTCTGGTCTCCGTCGACGGGGTGGAGCCCGGCGCCGGCCCGGAGCGCAAGCGCTACGCCATCACCGCGGCCGGGGTCACCGACGTGCGGCGCTGGCTGGCCCAACCCGAGAAGCCCGACGCCTACCTGCAGAACACCCTCTACGCCAAGGTGGTGCTCGGGCTGCTCACCGGTCGGGACGCCGCCGACATCCTGGACGTGCAGCGCGCCGAACACCTGCGGCTGATGCGTACCCTGACCCGGCGCAAGGCCGACGGTGACCTCGCCGACCAGCTCATCTGCGACTTCGCGCTCTTCCACCTGGAGGCCGATCTGCGGTGGCTGGAGCTGACCGCCGCCCGCCTGGACCAGCTCGCCGCCACGCTCGCCACCAGCACACCTGCGGCGCGGACCGACACAGCGGCAGCGCGGGCCGAACCAGTGGCGCCGCAGGCCGACGCAGCGGCAGCGCCGACCGAACCAGTGGCGCCGCAGGCCGACGCCGCAGCGCCGCAGGGCGAGGCAGCCGCGCAGCCCGGCGGTCCGACCGGACGCGAGGTGCCGGCATGAGCACCGGGGAACAGCCGCTGCTGGCGGCGGTCGCGCTGCACAAGGCGTACGGGACGACTCCGGCGCTCGACGGGGCGAGCCTGGCGATCCGGGCCGGCGAGGTGGTGGCCGTGATGGGTCCCTCCGGCTCGGGCAAGTCGACCCTGCTGCACTGCCTGGCCGGGATCGTCCGGCCGGACGCCGGTGCGGTGCGCTACCGCGACCGGGAACTCTCCGCCATGTCGGACGCCGAGCGCAGCGCCCTGCGCCGCAGCGAGTTCGGCTTCGTGTTCCAGTTCGGCCAACTGGTGCCCGAACTGACCTGCCTGGAGAACGTCGCGCTGCCGCTGCGGCTGGACGGGGTACGCCGCCGCGAGGCCGAGCGCCGGGCGGCGGAGTGGCTGGCCCGCCTCGAGGTCACCGACGTGGCCGGGCAGCGCCCCGGCGAGGTCTCCGGCGGGCAGGGGCAGCGGGTCGCGGTGGCCCGGGCCCTGGTCACCGCCCCCCGGGTGATCTTCGCCGACGAGCCGACCGGTGCGTTGGACTCGCTCAACGGCGAGCAGGTGATGCGGCTGCTCACCGGGGCGGCCCGGGAGGCCGGCGCCGCCGTCGTACTGGTCACGCACGAGCCGCGGGTCGCCGCGTACGCCGATCGGGAGGTCGTGGTGCGGGACGGCCGCACCCGCGAGACCGTGCTGGCGGACCGGTGAGCCGGCATCGCACCACCGGGTGGGCGGCCGACCTGGCCCTCGGTGCCCGGCTGGTCTTCGCCGGTGGCCGCAACGGGCTGATCCGGACCCTGATGACCGCCCTCGGGGTGGGCCTCGGGGTGGCACTGCTGGTGACCACCACCTCCGTCTCCACCATGCTGGACGGGCGGTCGGAGCGGACCGCCGCCCGCGACGACCAGTTCATCGGTGCCGACCAGCCGCCGCCCGGCGACCGGACCCTGCTGGTCACGGCGGCCGACACCGTCTACCGGGACGACGCGATCCGGGGCCGGCTGCTCCAGCCGGACGGCGCGCATCCGCCGGTACCCCCGGGGCTGACCCGGCTGCCCGGCCCCGGTGAGCTGGTGGTCTCCCCCGCGCTGGCCCGGCTGCTCGACTCGCCGGACGGGGCGCTGCTCCGGCCCCGGCTCGACCATCCCGTCGTCGGCACCATCGCCGACCAGGGCCTCTCCGGCCCCAACGAGTACGCCTACTACCTCGGCACGGACCAGCTCCGGCCGGGCGGTGGCACGCTGCGGATCGACCACTTCGGTGCCGAGTCCACCTCCGAGGGGCTCGACCCGGTGCTGATGCTGCTCGTCCTGATCATCTTCGTGGTGCTGCTGCTGCCGATCGCGGTCTTCATCGCCGCCGCCGTACGCTTCGGCGGCGAGGCCCGGGACCGACGCCTCGCCGCACTCCGGCTGGTCGGCGCGGACGCGGTGACGACCCGCCGGGTCGCGGCCGGCGAGGCGCTGGTCGGCGCGCTCTTCGGACTGCTCGGCGGTGCGGTCTTCTTCCTGCTCGGCCGGCAACTCGTCGAACGGGTCACGCTGGAGGGGATCAGCGTCTTCGCCGGGGACGTCCGGCCCAGCCCGGCGCTCGCCGTACTGATCGTGCTGGCGGTGCCGGCGGTCGCCGTCGCGGTCGCCCAGCTCGCGCTGCGCCGGATCGTCGTCGAACCGCTCGGCGTGGTACGCCGGTCCGCCAACCGCCGACGCCGGCTCTGGTGGCGGTTGACCCTGCCGATCGTCGGCATCGCGCTGCTCGCCCCGCTGCGCGGCGGGATCGACCAGACCGGTGGCCCGGTCAACCAGGCTCAGGTGATCACCGGAGTGGTGCTGCTGCTGGTCGGGGTCGCCGCGCTGCTGCCCTGGCTGGTCGAGGCCGTGGTCCGCCGGCTGCGCGGCGGCAGCGTCTCGTGGCAGCTCGCCATCCGCCGTCTACAGCTCGACAGCGAGTCCTCGGCCCGGATGGTGAGTGGGGTCGCGGTCGCGGTGGCCGGCGCGATCGCCCTGCAGATGCTCTTCGCCGGAGTCCAGCACGCCTATGTCCGGGCCACCGGCCAGGACGTCAGCCGGGCCCAGACGATGGTGCTGATCCGCGGCGGGCTCGGCGGAGCCGACGCCGGCTCGCTGGCCGAACGGTTCCGGACCGTACCGGGGGTCGACGCGGTGGTCGGCGTCCTCGACACCACGGTGACGCCGGTCGGTTCGGCGCCCGACGAGTACGGCGAGCGGCCGGCGACCCTGCTGCGGATCGCGGACTGTGCGGCGCTGCGCGAACTCGCCAGCCCGGACCGCTGCGTGGACGGCGACATGTTCCGGATCGTCGACGAGCAGTCACCGGAGCAGGCGAGCCAGCCGGCACCCGGGCAGGAGGTGGAGATCGGCTTCCGGAACCCGGAGAACACCACCCGGTGGACCGTCCCGACCAGTCTGCGGACCGTACCGGGCCGCACCGACCCGGCCGGCAACCAGTTCACCGGCCTGCTCGCCACCCCGGGTGCGCTCGACCCGACCACGCTGCGCGGGCTCGGCGGCAGGGTCTACCTCGGCATGGACCTGGCCAACCCCGACACCATCGAACTGGTCCGCAACGTGGCGGCCGGATTCGGTCCGGCGGCCGACGTGCAGACGCTGCGCGCCACCGAGGAGGTCAGCCGGTTCGGCCAGATCCGCCGCGGGCTCTACGTCGGGGTGATCGCCACCCTGCTGCTGCTCGGCGCCAGCCTGCTGGTGGGCATCCTGGAGCAGTTGCGGGAACGGCGCCGGTCGCTCGCCGTACTGGTGGCGTTCGGCACCCGGCGCGGCACGCTGAGCGCCTCGGTGCTCTGGCAGACCGCCGTACCGGTGCTGCTCGGCCTGGCCCTGGCGATCGTGCTGGGTACGGCGCTCGGCGGCATCCTGCTGACCCTGGTCAGCCAGCCCGTACGCCTCGACTGGCCCAGCATCGGCACCATGTCCGGGATCGCGGCCGGCGTCGTCCTGCTGGTGACGGGGGCGAGCCTGCCGGTGCTGTGGCGGTTGCTCCGGCCGACCGGGCTCCGCACGGAATGACTCGGTTGCTCCGGCCGACCGGGCTCTGCACGGAACGACCACGACCGGGCAGGTCTGGCGCTGGGGATGGTTCCCCGCGGTCGACCGGCTCTGACCCGGCCCGGTTCCGGAGTGAGTGCTCCCGGGACCGGGCCGCCCCCTCCCCGGTGTGGGTCCGTCAGGCCCCGGCCCGGCGGGCCAGCCTGGCGTCCCGCTTCTCCTCGAAGCGGGCCGCCGCCCGGTCCAGCCCGTCGAGCTGCGCCGCCAACTGCTCGCGGGCGGCCTCGCCGTCGGAGTCCAGGCCGGTGACGTTCCAGACGTCCCACTGCCGCAGCACCGGCAGCAGCACGTCGTCGCGATGCTGGCGCAGGTCGTAGATCCCGGCCATGGCCATCGCCACCGACTTGCGGGCGAAGCCCTCGATGCCGTTGCCGGGCATCTGGAAGTCGGCCACCACGTCGGCGACCGCCCGCATCGCCTGGCCCGGTGCCAGTTCGAAGGCGGCGCCGAGCAGGTTGCGGTAGAAGACCATGTGCAGGTTCTCGTCCGCGGCGACCCGGGCGAGCAGTTGTTCGCAGCGCGGGTCGCCGGTGACCCGGCCGGTGTTGCGGTGCGAGATCCGGGTGGCGAGTTCCTGGAACGAGACGTACGCCAGCGAGTGCAGCACCTCGTCGTCGTGCGCGTTGTCGTAGCCGGCGGACATGTGTGTCATCCGGGCCCGCTCCAGCGCCACCGGGTCGACCGCCCGGGTCACCGTGAGGTAGTCCCGGATCGCCGTGCCGTGCCGCCCCTCCTCGGCAGTCCACCGGTGCACCCAGGTCCCCCAGGCGCCGTCCCGACCGAAGAGCGTCGCGATCTGGTGGTGGTACGACGGCAGGTTGTCCTCGGTCAGCAGGTTGACCACCAGCGCGGTCCGGGCCACCTCGGGCACCGTGCTGTCCTCGGGCGCCCACGCCTCGCCGTCGAGGATCCCGTCGAAGGTCCGCCCCTCACCCCACGGCACGTACTCGTGCGGGAACCACTCCTTGGCCACCCGGAGGTGCCGGTCGAGATTGTCCGCGACGACCGGCTCCAACTCGATCAGCAGGGCGGTCTGGCTGAGCGGTGCGGTGGGGGTGACGGTCACGGGCTCTCCCTACGCCGGCGTAAGTTACGTTCGCGTAGGTTACGGCCGTCACCCCCGGTCAGGCAAGATCAGCCCACCGTCGGCCAGAGGTCCGCCGCCGGCGGCTGCCAGACGTCCGACGCCGCCGCCACCTGGTCGCCGGAGCGGATGTCCTTCACCTCGTCGCCGACCCCGTCCACGCCCGGGAACCAGACGTACGGGATGCCGCGCCGCTCGGCGTACCGGATCTGCTTGCCGAACTTCGCCGCCGACGGCGACACCTCGGTCGGGATGCCCCGGCGGCGCAGCGCGTCGGCGATCCGGTTGCTCTCCGGCCGGCGCTCCTCGGCCGCCAGCGCCACCAGCACGCAGGTCGGCACGCTACGGGAGATCGTCAACGCCTCCGCGCCGAAGAGCAGCCCGAGCAGCCGGGTGACCCCGATCGAGATGCCCACTCCCGGGAACCGGGCGTTGGCATCGCTGGCGAGATTGTCGTACCGGCCGCCGGAGCTGACCGAGCCGAACCGTTCGTACCCGCGCAACTGGGTCTCGTAGACCGTACCGGTGTAGTAGTCCAGGCCCCGGGCGATGCGCAGGTCGGCCACGCAGAGCCCGGGGGCGTGCGCGACCGCGTTCTCCATCACCGCGACCAGCTCGGCCAGCCCCTCGTCCAGCATCGGGTCGGTCACCCCGAGCCCGCGCACCGCGTCGGCGAAGGACGGATCCGCTGTGGCGATCTCGGCCAGCGCCAGGCACGCCTTGGCCTGCGCCTCGGTCGCCCCGGCGGTCTCGGCCAGCAGCGCCGCCACCCGGTCCGGCCCGATCCGGTCCAGCCGGTCCAGCGCGCGCAGCGCCGCCAGCGGGTCGGCCAGCCCGACCCCCCGGTAGAAGCCCTCCAGGATCTTGCGGTTGTTGACCTGGATCGTGATCGGCAGCCGCCCGTCGGCGCCGCCGATCGGCAGGCCGCCGAGCGCGTCGCCGATCACCAGCGGAATCTCGGCCTCGTGGTGCGGCGGCAGGGTGTCCCGGTCCACGATGTCGATGTCGGCCTGGAGGAACTCCCGGTAGCGCCCCTCCTGCGGGCGCTCCCCCCGCCACACCTTCTGGATCTGGTAGCGCCGGAACGGGAACTGGAGCCGGCCGGCGTTCTCCAGCACGTACCGGGCGAACGGCACCGTCAGGTCGAAGTGCAGTCCCAGGGTGCCCTCGCCGGCCCCCGCCGGCCCCTCCTCCTGGAGGCGGCTGATCAGGTAGACCTCCTTGGAGGTCTCACCCTTGCGCAGGAGCTGCTCCAGCGGCTCGACGGCGCGGGTCTCCAGCGGCGCGAAGCCGTACAGCTCGAAGGTGCGGCGGATCCGCTCCAGCACGTACTGCTCGATCATCCGCTGCGGCGGGGTCCACTCCGGGAAGCCGGAGATCGGTGTTGGCTTGCTCATGACGCTCCTGTCGGGTCTCGCGCCAACGCGCGAGCGGGGATTACCAGCCCCGGGTGGGCGCGACCCGCGGCCCGTCGAGATCGGCGACCTCGATCAGGTACGGGTTGCTCGCCCGCTCGCGGCCGATGCTGGTCGCGGGGCCGTGGCCGGGCAGCACGACGGTGTCGTCGGCGAGCGGGAGGATCTTCTCCCGCAGGCTCCGCACCATGGTCGGCAGGCTGCCGCCCGGCAGGTCGGTGCGGCCGATCGACCCGGCGAAGAGCACGTCGCCCGCCAGGCAGATCTGCTCCGCCGCCCAGTCCACCCCGGGTGGAAGGGGCAGGTCGGACCGGACGGCCGGGCCCGCGCCCGGCAGCCGGAACAGCACCGACCCGCCGGTATGGCCCGGCGCGTGGTCGACGGTGATCTCCAACCCGGCCAGTGCCAGGGTCGCCCCGTCGGTCAACTCGGCCACCTCCTCCGGCTCGGCGTACGGCAGCCGGCCGCCGAAGAGCTGGGCGAGGTCCATCGAGAGCGCCTTGGCCGGGTCGGCGAGCAGTTCGCGGTCGCCCGGATGCACGTACGCCGGAATGCCCCGGGCGCCGCAGACCGGCGCGACCGAGAAGGTGTGGTCGAGATGACCGTGGGTCAACAGCACGGCGGCCGGCCGCAGCCGATGCTCGGCCAGCAGATCGTCGAGCCGGTCCAGCACCCCGACACCGGGGTCGACGACGACACACTGTTCCCCGGGCGCGGTGGCCACCACATAGCAGTTGGTGCCGAAGGCGTCCGCGGGGAAGCCGGCGACGAGCACGTCCGCTCCTCCCATCCGACGGTCTCAGTAGCGTTTTGGCCCTCAGGTCTCAATGTCAGTTTCGACCCCACCATATCGGGGCGGCCCGCCTGAGCGACCGCCCATATACACCTGCCACAGGAGGCGCCAGCAGACGCAGTGATAATCTCCGATGGTTTCGGGGTGACCTCGTACAACACTTTCCCAGCGGTTACCCGTACACTCTGGCGGGCGTGTGGCGTGGCGCACTTGACGCCGGGGCGGCGGATCATGCCGTGGCCAGGACGACCGCCGGCACGGCGACCTGAGGTAAGACGACGACCAGGGCACATGGAAAGGGGAGCGCGGGTGGCTTCCAGCAGAGACCGGCAGCGCAAACTCGCGCGGGCCAAGCTCGACCGGCAGATGGCCCGCCGGGCGGCCGCCGCCCGGCGCAAGCGACAGATCCGGGCCGGTATCGGCTCCGCCGTCGCGCTGCTGCTGATCGTGCTGGGCTCGTTCTGGGCGCTCGGCGGTTTCGACCGTGACCCGGCCGACGACGCCGCCGCCCCCGAGACGTGCGCCTGGACCACCCAGGACGCCCAGGCGAACACGAACCTGAAGGACGTCGGCAGCCCGCCCACCCGGGACCTGCCCACCACCGGCACCCGGCCGATGACGATCACCACGAACCAGGGCGCCCCGGTCACCGTCGAGCTGGACCTGGCGAACGCACCGTGCGCGGCGGCCAGCTTCAGCCACCTGGCCGGGCAGTCGTTCTTCGACAACACCAAGTGCCACGAGCTGACCACCGAGGGAGCGCTGCGCTGCGGCGACCCGAGCGGTACCGGCCAGGGCGGCCCGACGTACACGTTCTTCAGCGAGAACACCCCGGACGCGCCGACGCCGAGCCCGTCCGCCGACCCGTCGGCCAGCGCGAGCCCGTCCCCCAGCCCGACCGCGACCACCCCCGCCGCGCCGCTCTACCCGGTCGGCACCGTCGCGATGATCGGCAACCCGCCCGGGGCCAACGGCAGCCAGTTCCTGATCTTCTTCAAGGACTTCAGCCCGGCCCAGCCCAGCTACCCGATCGTCGGCCGGGTGACCGGCGGGCTCGACGTGATCAAGAAGATCGGCGCCATGGAAACCGTGGACAATGGTTCCGGCGTCAAAATCAAGCCGAAGACCGACGTGGTGATCCAGAGCCTCACCGTCGGTGAGCCGGCGTCGGCCGACCCGACGGCGGTACCGTCGGCGGCGACCCCGACGCCGACCGTGCCGTCGGCCAGCCCGACGGTCGCCGGACAGTCCTGAGAACCGCAGAGACCAGCCCAGCCGCGGACCCGGCCGCGCTGCACATAGTCCAGGAGGAGCCACCGTGACGTCCACCAGAGAGCGGCAGCGCGCCGCGGCGCGGGCCAAGCTGGAACGGGAGATGGCCGAGCGCGCCGCCGCCGCCCGCAAGCGCCGGCAAGTGCAGGCCAGCATCGGCGCGGGGGTGGCGTTGCTGCTGGTGGTCGCCGGCTCGGTGTGGCTGGTGATGAGTCTCGGCGACGACAACGACGCCTCGACCGAGGCGGGCGCGGCCACCTGCGCCTGGACCGACATCCCGGCCGAGCAGCGCAACGCGGCGACCAAGGACGTCGGGCTGCCGCCGACCTCGGTGAAGAACACCGGCAGCCAGACGATGACGATCGACACCAACCTCGGTCCGATCACCGCCAAGGTCAACCTGGCCGACGTGCCCTGCACCGCCGCCAGCTTCACCCACCTCGCCGAGAAGAAGTTCTTCGACAACACCAAGTGCCACCGGCTGGTCACCCAGGGCCTCCAGGTACTCCAGTGCGGCGACCCGAGCGTCACCGGCGACAAGTGGAAGGAGACCGACGGCACCGGCGGGCCGACCTACCGGTTCGCCGAGGAGAACCTGCCGACGGACAAGCGGCCGCCGTACCCGGCCGGAGTGATCGCGATGGCGAACTCGGGGCAGCCGGGCAGCACCGGCAGCCAGTTCTTCATCGTGTACGGCGACTCGCAGCTGCCCGCCTCGTACACCGTGCTAGGCACCGTCACCCAGGGCCTGGACCTGGTCGCCCAGGTCGGCGCGGCCGGTGACGACGGCGCCTTCGCGCAGCAGGCCGGTGGCGGCCACCCGAAGAAGGAAGTCCTGATCAAGTCGCTGACCATGAGCGCCCCGGTCGGCTGAGACCGGCCCGGTAGTCAGCACGGCGCCGCGCCGCCCCGTCGAGGGGTGGCGCGGCGCTGTTCTTGTCGTTCGTGAGGGTGTGCGTGCGGCGTCGGCCCGCCTTACCGGCCTCCGGGACGGCTCAGGCGCCCGAGGTGACCCGGTAGGCGTCGAAGACGCCGTCGACCTTGCGTACGGCGGCGAGCAGGTGCCCCAGGTGCTTGGGGTCGGCCATCTCGAAGCTGAACCGGCTGACCGCCACCCGGTCCCGCGTGGTGGTCACCGTCGCGGAGAGGATGTTGACCCGCTCGTCGGAGAGCACCCGGGTCACGTCCGCGAGCAGCTTGTGCCGGTCGAGCGCCTCGACCTGGATCGCGACCAGGAACGTCGAGGCCGAGGTCAGCCGCCAGCTCACCTCGACGACGCGCTCGGTCTGCGCTCTGAGGTCCTCGGCGTTCGCACAGTCGTCCCGGTGCACGCTCACCCCGCCGGAGCGGGTCACGAAGCCGAAGACCGTGTCCGGCGGCACCGGAGTGCAGCAGCGGGCCAGCTTGATCCAGACGTCGCTGACCCCCCGGACCACCACGCCCGGGTCGTTGCTGTTGCCCCGGCGCTGCGGGCGGGTGGCGACCGCGGTCTCGGCGAGGTCCTCGGCGGCCCCCTCCTCACCGCCGTAGCCGGCCATCAGCTTCTGCACCACGGACTGTGCGGAGACCTGGCTGTCGCCGACCGCGGCGTAGAGCGAGGCGACGTCGGCGAGGTGCAGGTCGCGGGCGATGGTCATCAGGTTGTCCGTGGTCAGCATCCGCTGCAACGGCATGCCCTGCTTACGCATCGCCTTGACGATCGCGTCCTTGCCGGCCTCGATCGCCTCCTCGCGGCGCTCCTTGTTGAAGTACTGCCGGATCTTCGTCCGGGCCCGTGGGCTCTTGACGAAGCCCAGCCAGTCCTGGGTCGGGCCGGCGGTGTCGGACTTCGAGGTGAAGATCTCGATCACGTCGCCGTTGGAGAGCGTCGACTCCAACGGCACCAGCTTGCCGTTCACCCGCGCACCGATGCACTTGTGCCCGACCTCGGTGTGCACCGCGTACGCGAAGTCCACCGGCGTCGAGGCGGTCGGCAGCGGGATCACGTCGCCCTTGGGCGTGAAGACGTAGACCTCCTGGCTGGACAGGTCGAAGCGGAGCGCGTCGAGGAACTCGCTCGGGTCGGCCGCCTCACGCTGCCAGTCCAGCAACTGCCGCAGCCACGTCATCTCGTCGATGTGGGCCGGCGGGCCGACGATCGTCTCGCCCTTCTTCTCCTTGTACTTCCAGTGCGCGGCGATGCCGAACTCGGCCGTACGGTGCATCGCGTACGTGCGGATCTGCATCTCGACCGGCTTGCCGCTCGGGCCGATGACCGTGGTGTGCAACGACTGGTACATGTTGAACTTCGGCATCGCGATGTAGTCCTTGAACCGGCCCGGCACGGGCTGCCAGTTCGCGTGGATCACACCGAGGGCCGCGTAGCAGTCCCGCACCGTGTCGACCAGGATGCGCACGCCGACCAGGTCGTAGATGTCGTTGAAGTCCCGACCCCGGACGATCATCTTCTGGTAGATCGAGTAGAGGTGCTTGGGGCGACCGGTGGTCTCCGCCTTGATCTTGGCGGAGCGGAGGTCGACCTGCACCTTCTGGGTCACCTGCCGTAGCAGCGCCTCACGCTGCGGCTGGTGCTCCCCGATCAGCCGGTTGATCTCCTCGTAGCGCTTGGGGAAGAGGTTGGCGAAGGCCAGGTCCTCCAGCTCCCACTTGATCGTGTTCATACCGAGCCGGTGCGCCAGCGGCGCCAGGATCTCCAACGTCTCCTTGGCCTTCTGCTCCCGCTTGGCAGGAGGCAGGAAGGTCAGGGTACGCATGTTGTGCAGCCGGTCGGCCAGCTTGATGACCAGCACCCGCGGGTCCTTGGCCATCGCCACGACCATCTTGCGGATCGTCTCCGCCTTGGCCGCGTCACCCAGCTTGACCTTGTCCAGCTTGGTGACGCCGTCGACCAGCAGCGCGACCTCGGCCCCGAAGTCGGCGCGCATCTGGTCGAGCCCGTAGTCGGTGTCCTCGATGGTGTCGTGCAGCAGCGCGGCGACCAGGGTGGTGGTGTCCATCCCGAGGTTGGCCAGGATGGTGGCGACCGCCAGCGGGTGGGTGATGTAGGGGTCACCGGATTTGCGGTACTGCCCGGAGTGCCACCGGGCGGCCATGTCGAAGGCGCGTTGCAGCAGCCGCGCGTCCGCCTTGGGGTGCGACGCGCGGTGTGTCGCGATCAGCGGCTCCAGCACCTCGCTCACCTGCGGGGTCTGCCAGGGCGCGTTGAACCGGGCCAGCCGGGCTCGGACCCGGCGCCCGGTCGGCGCGTTGGCCAGGGCGAAGCTCGTCGCGGGCGGCTGCGGAGCCCCGCCCGCCATTCCGGCGAACTCGGCGGTCGCGCCAGCCCCGACGGTGGCACCGACGCCGGCCGGCACGGCCGGTACGACGGTGGGACCGCCGAGCGGTCCGGCAGCCGGAGCGGCGGCATCGGCCTGGCTGCCGGCGGCCGGCTGGGCCGCGAGCGGTCGCGTCACCCCACCGGCCCGACCGGGCCCGGTCTGGGCCTGCTCGGCGGCGGCCGTCGGCTCCACGGGCCCGGAGAGACCACCAGGACGAGTGGGTCCGCCGGCCGGGGACTGGGCGCCACCGGCGCTGGTCGTGACGTCGGCAGGAGTATCAGCCTCGTTGGTGGGATGCACCATGCCCTCCGCCGGAGGGGCGACATCGGAAGACACCGGCCTCCTCAACACTTCGCCGGGAATGACCCGACCGTAGCCGGTCGAGCCGGTCCTACGCCAGTCACGGGCATGTCGCCCGGGCCAGCCACGAAGGGCAATCGTACCCGCCCGGACAACCTGGTGACCGTCCTCCGGACGTACGGCGCGGTCGACCGGTCACCGGGGGGCTAAACGGTCAACAGGGCATGAACCGACCGGGGCGCGAGCCGCTCGCGACCGTTCAGAAAGCCCAGCTCCATCAACACGCTGAACCCGGCCACCGTGCCGCCGGCCCGCTCGACCAGGTCCAGGGTGGCCTGCGCCGTCCCGCCGGTGGCGAGTACGTCGTCGACCACCAGGACCCGGTGTCCGGCCGTGAACGCGTCCTGGTGCACCTCCAGGGTGGCCTCGCCGTACTCCAGGGCGTACGAGGCGGCGTACGCGGCCCGGGGCAGCTTGCCGGCCTTGCGTACCGGCACCACCCCGACCCCGGTGGCGTACGCGATCGCGGCGGCCACCACGAAGCCGCGCGCCTCGATCCCGACCACCACGTCGAACGAGTCCCGCCCGTGGTGGGCGACGATGTCGTCGATCACCGCCCGGAACGCGGCACCGTCGGCGAACAACGGCATCAGGTCCTTGAACACGATGCCGGGTTTCGGGAAGTCGGGCACGTCCAGTACCCGGCTGGCCACCAACTGCGCGGTGACCGGGCCGCTGTCGCCGCGTACCTCGGTCGGGGTCTCCGTCACACTGCGTCCTCTCCGGGCAAAGGCGCCCGACGCGCCGCCTGGGCGGCGCGTCGGGCGCCTTTCGATCCGTTCGTCCGGCTCAGTGCCGCTTGTCCGGCTCAGCGCCGCTTGCCACCGGGCCGGTTGCCGCCGGAGCGACCGCCTCGGGCGCCACCGGACCGCTTGCCCGACGGCCGGGAGCCGACCTTCGGCGCCGACCCGGCCAGCGCGGTCGCCTCGGCCGCCGGCACCGGAGCCTCCTCGGCCGGCTGGTCGGCCGGCCGCTCCTCGGCCGGCCGGGCCTGGCCGGGCTGCCGGGCGGGGCGACGCGTGGCGGAGCCGTCCCGGCCACCGCCGGCCCGGCGGGCCAGCACTCGCTGGGTGTGCTGCCGGATCCGCGGCTCCCGCTCCTTCAGCGACACCAGCAGCGGCGTGGAGAAGAAGATCGACGAGAAGAACGCGGCGCCCATACCGACGAAGAGCACCAGGCCGAGGTCCTTCAGCGTGCCGGCACCGAGCAGTCCGGCACCGATGAAGAGCAGGCCACCGACCGGCAGCAGGGCGACCACCGAGGTGTTGATCGACCGCATCAGCGTCTGGTTCAGGGCCAGGTTGGCCGCCTCGGGGTACGTCTGGCTGCTGCCACCGGTGATGCCCCGGGTGTTCTCCTGGATCTTGTCGAAGACCACCACGGTGTCGTAGAGCGCGAAACCGAGGATGGTGAGGAAGCCGACGACGGTCGACGGGGTCACCTCGAAGCCGACCGCCGAGTAGATGCCGGCGGTGAGCAGCAGGTCGAGGGCGAGACCGGAGACCGCCGCGATAGCCATCCGCAGCTCGAACCGGAGCACCAGGTAGCCGGTGACCAGCACGAGGAAGATCACCAGACCGATCAGCGCCCGCTGGGTGATCTGGGCGCCCCAGGCCGCGCTGACCCGGTTGTCGCTGATGTCGTTGACCGGGATGCCCAGCTCCTGCGCGACCGCCGTCCGTACGTCGGTGGCCTGCTGCTGGTCGAGCGGCGACGTCCGGAACAGGTAGGTGGTGTCGCCGACCTGTTGGCTGGAGACCACCTCGGCCGGCCCGTCCGGGGTCGACTCGTCGGCGAGCGCGTTGTGCACCGCCTCCTCGGCCCGCTGCATGGTGCCGACCGAGGTCGGCACCTGGAACTCGTTGCCGCCCCTGAACTCGATGCCGAGGGTGAAGCCCTGGATCACGAAGCTCAGCACGGTCAGCAGCACCAGGCCACCGCAGATGCTGAACCACAGCTTGCGGCGGGGGACGATCGCGAGACCGGCCTCACCGCGGTACAAGCGGCTGGCGAGCCCACTCCTGCTCATCTCAGGCCTCCTTCACGCGGGTCTTGCCGGTCGTCGGCGCCTCGTCGTCGTCCCCGGTATGCAACGCCCGACCCAGCCCGCTGACCCGCGGCGACAGGAATGCCGGGGTACGCGCGAACATCGTCATGATCGGATGCCGGAACAGGAAGACGACCACCAGATCGAGGATGGTGGCCAGGCCCAGCGCGAAGGCGAAGCCCTGCACCGTGCCGACCGAGACGAGGTAGAGCACCACGGCGGCCATGATCGAGATGGCGTTCGCCGAGATGATCGTCCGCCGGGCCCGGGCCCAGGCGCGGGGTACCGCGCTGCGCGGGCTGCGCCCCTCCCGGATCTCGTCTTTCAGACGTTCGAAATAGATCACGAAGGAGTCGGCGGCGACACCCAGCGAGACGATGAAACCGGCGATTCCGGCCAGCGTCAGGGTGAAGCCGATCTGGCGGCCGAGCAGCACCAGCGCGCCGAAGACCAGGATGGCCGAGAGGACCAGGCTGAGGAAGATCACCGAGCCGAGCAGCCGGTAGTAGAAGAAGGCGTAGATGATCACCAGGAGCATGCCGATGCCGGCGGCCAGCAGGCCGGCCCGCAGGTGCTCGGTGCCGAGCGTGGCGGTGATGTTCTGCGCCTCCTGCGGCTGGAAGGTCAGCGGCAGGGCACCGTAGCGGAGCTGGCTGGCCAGCTCGTTCGCGCTGGCGTTGGTGAAGCTGCCGGTGATCTGGGAGTCACCGGTCAGCACGCCCTGGATCTCCGGCGCAGAGATGATCTGGTTGTCCAGCACCACCGCGACCCGGCACCGGCCCTCGTCGCCCAGGGCCGCCTGGTCGCACTGGCTGTCGGTGTTGTTGTACGCCTCGCGGGTCAGGTTGGTCCACTTGCTCTGGCCGTCGCCGGTGAAGTCCAGGCTGACCACGTACTGGCTGCTGGTCTGGTCGAGCACCCCGTCGGCGTCCTCGACGTCGGTCCCCTCCACCTTGGCGACGTCCAGCAGGTTCTTCTGCTGGTCACTCCCGCAGGCGACCACCTGCTCGCCCGACTCCTTGATCGAGCCGGGCGGCCGCTGGTCGAGCTTCTCGCAGGTGATGGTCGGTACGTTGAACTGGACGCCGGCCGGCAGGACCCGGATCTCCTGCGGGGTCAGGTCGGCGAACGGCTTGAGCTTCTCGGCGAGCGCCGGGTCCGCGCTGAAGTCCGCCGGCGCCTGGAGCGCGGTGGCGGCGGCCCATGCCTCGGCACCGACCTTCTGCTCCACCGCCGCGCGCTGCGCCGCCAGGGTCTGGTCGGCCGGAGCCGCCGGGGCGGCGCTGGCCGAGGCGCTCGGTGCCGGCGAGGCGCTGCCGCTCGGCGTGGGCGTGGGGGCCGGAGCGCCGCCGCCCTGTCCACCGCCGGCACCCGGCGACGAGGTCACCGCCGGAGACGGGCTGCCGGACGGGCTGGCGCTGCCGGAGGGAGCCGGGCTGCCGGACGGGGCCGGGCTGGCCGTCGGCGCGGCGTTGACCGGACCGCCACCGTCGACGGTCTTGAGCACCTTGCGGAACCGCAGCTCGGCCGGGGTGCCGACGTCGTTGAGGTCGGCGTTCTGACCCGGCACCGAGATCACGATGTTGCGGTTGCCCTCGGTGACCACCTCGGCCTCGGCGACACCGCGGCCGTCCACCCGGTTCTGGATGATCTGCCGGGCCCTCTCCAGGGAGCTGGCGGGGGGCGCCTCGCCGGCCTCGGTGGCCGCTTCCAGGGTCATCCGGGTGCCGCCGACGAGATCCAGGCCGAGCTTCGGCTCAAGCCGGTCCATCCAGCTGCCCTTGGCCCCAGCGGCGAAGAACACCAGAAGGTAGAGGACGGTGAAGATCAACCCGAGCACGGCCAGTTGCCGCCCGGGTCGCATCTGTCCCTGAGGTGGTGCCACGGCTTTCCTGTCTCCCTGCGCGGTTCGGCCGCTAGTGGTGGGCGGCGGGTCGGAGGCCGGCGGAGTCCGGCGACATGCGTACCGCACCGGTGGGGGTCCCACCGGCCCGTCGATCCATTATCTTCGATGCCAACCCTGCCCCGTCGGGCGGGGTCGGTCGTTGAACCTTTTCAACCTGAACCGCGCGGCACCCACGCACCGCAGCCGACCCTGCGGTCCGCCGGACCGCAAGGTGAGGTTGGAAAAGGTTCATTCCTTCGCGTCGACCTCTTCCGGCACCGACTCGACCCGCTCCACCTTCTGGACGACCCGGGCGATCGCCGGCCGCGCGTACCGCGTCTGCACGCCGGGCGCCACCTCGAGCATCACGGTCTCGTCGTCCACGCTGGTGACGGTGCCGTAGAGCCCGCCGATGGTGACCACCTCGTCGCCGGGGCCGATCGAGGACTGCATCTGCTCGGCCTCGCGGCGCCGCTTCTGCTGCGGCCGGATCATCATGAAGTACATGACGACGAAGAGCAGGACAATCATGAGGAGCGGCATGAAACTCCCGGCTCCGCCGCCGCTCGCTGCTGCCAAAGGCACTGTTACGACCTTCCCATCGGCCTCGTCGCGGCATGAGCATGCCGGAGCGGAGGCAGGAACTCACGTCCTGTACAAACGCGGCGAGTCTAGTCCCTGCACCTGAGAACACCGAATGCGGCACAGATCACGAACGAATCACACCTCCTGGGACCCTGCGGAGAAGAGGTCGGGCACCGCGGGCCCGCTCGAACCAAATGTACCATTTGGCGGATTGCGCCCCAAGTGTCGCCAAGCGGCCTCGGTGGCCACCCGTCCCCGGGGCGTACGGGCCAACAGACCGGCCCGGACCAGGAAGGGCTCGCAGACCTCCTCGACGGTGTCCGGCTGCTCCCCCACCGCCACCGCCAGGGTCGACAACCCCACCGGGCCGCCCCGGAACGAGTCGACCAGCGCGATCAACACCGCCCGGTCCAGCCGGTCCAACCCCAGTTCGTCCACGTCGTAGACCCGCAGCGCCGCCCGCGCGGTCTCCCGGGTCACCGTCCCGTCCGCCCGGACCTCGGCGAAGTCGCGTACCCGCCGGAGCAGCCGGTTGGCGATCCGGGGCGTACCCCGGGACCGGCCGGCGATCTCCGCCGAACCGCCCTCGGTGATCGGCACCCCCAGGATCCGCGCCGACCGCTGGAGCAGCACGTCCAGCTCGTCCGCGGAGTAGAAGTCGAGGTGCGCGACGAAGCCGAACCGGTCCCGCATCGGGCCGGTCAACAGCCCGGACCGGGTGGTCGCGCCGACCAGGGTGAACGGCTCGACGTCCAGCGGGATCGCGGTCGCGCCCGGCCCCTTGCCCACCACCACGTCGACCCGGAAGTCCTCCATCGCGCTGTAGAGCAGTTCCTCGGCCGGCTTGGCGATCCGGTGGATCTCGTCGATGAAGAGCACGTCGCCCTCGGCCAGGCTGGTCAGGATCGCGGCGAGGTCACCGGAGCGCTCGATCGCCGGACCGCTGGTCACCCGGATCCCCGCGCCCAGCTCGGCGGCGACGATGTTCGCCAGGGTCGTCTTACCCAAGCCGGGCGGGCCGGAGAGCAGGATATGGTCCGGCGGGCTGCCCCGGCCCATCGCGCCGCGCAGCAGCAGGTCGAGCTGGTCACGTACCCGATGCTGGGCGATGAAGTCGGCGAGCCGCTTCGGGCGTACGGTGACCTCGGCGTCCCGCTCGGCGTCGTCCGCGTACGCCGAGACGAGCCCCTCGGGGTCGGTCATCGGGTCCTGCCCAGCAGTCGGATCGCCTGCTTCAACAGGACCGGCACCGGCGGGGCCGCACCGTCGATCGTCTCCGCCACCGCCGCCACCGCCTGGTCGGCCTGGGACGCCGTCCAGCCCAGCCCGACCAGCGCCTGCCGCACCTGCTCCGGCCAGGCTCCGCCGGTCACCCCCGCCGCGCCGTCCGGGCCGACCGGGACCGGGCCGATCCGGTCGCGCAACTCCAGCACCAGCCGCTCGGCCCCCTTCTTACCGATCCCGGGCACCCGGGTCAGGGTGCCGGTGTCGCCGCTCGCGATCGCCTTGCGCACCACGTCGGGGGCGTGCACGGCGAGGACCGCCTGGGCGAGCCGGGGGCCGACCCCGCTGGCGGTCTGGAGCAACTCGAAGAGCTGCTTCTCGTCGTCGTCCGCGAAGCCGTAGAGGGTCAGCGAGTCCTCCCGGACCACCAGGCTGGTGGCGAGCCGGGCCGGCGAGCCGACCCGCAGTCCGGCCAGGGTGCCCGGCGCGCACTGCACCGCCAGCCCCACCCCGCCGACCTCGATCACCGCGCCGTCCGGGGACAGCCCGGCGACCACGCCCCGGACGCTCGCGATCATCCCGTTCCTCCCTGTCGCTTCGCGCCCGGCCGGGCGGCCCGCCGGGGCGCACCGGGACGGGCGCCGTCCCGGGACGTGGCCGCCGCCGTGCGCTGCCGGGCCGCGCTGGCCGCCTCCGCGATCCTCGCCCGGGTGCCGCCGCGCCAGATGTGGCAGATCGCCAGCGCCAGCGCATCGGCGGCGTCGGCCGGCCGGGGCGGCTCGGCCAGCCGCAGCAGCCGGGTGACCATCGACATCATCTGCGCCTTGTCCGCCTGGCCGGAACCCGTGACCGCCGCCTTGACCTCGCTCGGGGTGTACGTCTGCACCGGCAGCCCGGCCCGGGCCCCGGCCAGCACCGCCACCGCGCTGGCCTGCGCGGTGCCCATCACCGTCCGCACGTTGTGCTGGCTGAAGACCCGTTCCACCGCCACACTCTGCGGCTGGTGCTCGGCCACCAGCCGGGTCAGCTCGGTGTCCAGGCGCAGCAGGCGCAGCGGCAGCTCGTCGGCCGGGTCGGTGTAGACGACGTAGTAGGCCACCAGGGTGCACGGCCGGCCGGGCACGCCCTCGACCACGCCGACCCCGCACCGGGTCAGCCCCGGGTCGACGCCCAGCACCCGCACGCCGCCCCCTCCCCGTGCCGCAGCACGTACGTGTGTTCGACACCCTACTGGCCTGGGCCGGAGCCGGAAACGTCGACACGCCCGTACCCGATCATCAGACCCCGGGCCCGGCCGGCGCCGTCCGGGTGCCGCAGCCCGCCACATAGGCCGGTACCGGAGTATGTGGCCGCCGCCCATGTGCCGCCGCCCGGTTGGCTCGTAGCTTTTTCGGCCATGACGGTAGAACCCGGTCGGGACGACCAGGCCGCGCGACGGCGGCAGCAGGAGGCCGGGGCGCCGGGCGCGACCGGCGCCGGTCGGAGCCTTCCGCAGGTCGTCCGGCTCGACCTGTCCGGGCGGACCGCCCTGGTCACCGGCGGTGCCAGCGGCATCGGCCGGGCCTGCGCCGTCCGGCTCGCCGCGGCCGGCGCGACGGTGACCGTGCTGGACCGGGACGCCGACCGGGCCGAGGCGGTCGCCGCCGAGATCGGCGGTCGGGCGCTCGGGCTGGACCTCGCCGATCCCGGCGCCGCCGACCGGATCGATCCCGAGCTGGACATCGTGGTCAACAACGCCGGGCTGCAACACGTGGCGCCGGTCGACGAGTTTCCGCCGGAACGCTTCGACCACCTGCACCGGGTGATGGTGACGGCGCCCTTCCTGATCGTCCGGCGCGCGCTGCCGCACATGTACGCCCGCCGGTGGGGCCGGATCGTCAACATCTCCTCGGTGCACGGGCTGCTCGCCTCGCCGTTCAAGTCGGCGTACGTCTCCGCGAAGCACGCCCTGGAGGGGCTGTCGAAGGTGGTCGCCCTGGAGGGGGCGGCGCACGGCGTGACGGCCAACTGCGTCAACCCGGCGTACGTCCGGACACCGCTGGTCGAGGGGCAGATCGCCGCGCAGGCGAGCGCGCACGGCATCGCCGAGACCGAGGTGGTGGAGCGGATCATGCTGGCCCGGGCGGCGATCAAGCGGTTGATCGAGCCGGAGGAGGTCGCCGAACTGGTCGCCTATCTCTGCTCCCCCGCCGCGTCCTTCCTCACCGGCGCCTCGATCCCCCTCGACGGGGGCTGGACGGCGAACTGACCCGGTGCCTCCCGCAGAATGAACCCCGTGTCCTCGCCGATCGAGTTTCTGGAGCTCCTCGCCCGGGAGGCCGCTCCGGTCGAGTTCGAGGGGCCGCTGGTGGCCGCCCGGGCGGCCGGGGTCCCCGCCGACCGGCTCGCCGAACTGGAGGCGGCCAAGGTGGTGGCGCTGCGGGTACGCGCCCTGCTGGAGCGGCGGCGGCGCCGCGAGGCGGAACTCTCCGGCCTGTACGACACCGCCAGCGACCTCGCCGGGCTGCGCGACTCGGACGACGTACTGCGGGCGATCGTGCACCGGGCCCGGCACCTGCTCGGCACCGACGTGGCGTACATGACGCTGGTCGACGACGACCGGGGCGACACGTACATGCGGGTCACCGACGGCTCGATCTCGGCGCGGTTCCAGGGGCTGCGGCTGCCGATGGGCGCCGGACTCGGCGGGCTGGTGGCGCAGACCGGCAGCCCGTACGCGACCGCGAACTATCCGGAGGACGCCCGGTTCCACCACACCGGGGAGATCGACGCCGGGGTCGGCGAGGAGGGGCTGGTCGCCATCCTCGGGGTGCCGCTGCGGCTCGGCTCCCGGGTGATCGGGGTGCTCTACGCCGCCAACCGGTCGGCCCGGCCGTTCGCCCGGGAGGAGGTGTCGTTGCTGCTCTCCCTGGCCGCGCACGCCGCGGTGGCGATCGACACCGCCCGGCTGCTCGCCGAGACCCGGGCCGCGCTGGCGGAACTGTCGGCAGCCAACTCCACGATCCAGGCGCACAGCGCGTCGGTGGAACGGGCCGCCGCCGCGCACGACCGGATGACCTCGCTGGTGCTGCGCGGCGGCGGGGTGGAGGACGTGGCGGCGGCGGTGACCGAGGTGCTCGGCGGGGCACTGCTGGCGCTGGACGCCGAGGGCCGGACCCTGGCCCGGGTCGGCGAGATCGGCGAGCCGGACCGGGCCGCGCTTTCCGAGGCGGTGGTGGCGTCGCGTACCGAGGGGCGCAGCGTGCGCCGGGGCGACCTCTGGTACGCCGCCGTGGTCGCCGGTACGGAGAACCTCGGCGCCCTGGTCTCCCGCCCGGAGGAGGAGCTGGTCGACGCCGACCAGCGGATCCTGGAGCGGGCGGCGCTGGTCACCGCGCTGCTGCTGCTGTTCCGGCAGACGGTCGCCGAGGCGGAGGGACGGGTCCGGGGCGAACTGCTCGACGACCTGATCGCCCGGCCGGTACTCGACGTCGACGCGCTGCGCGGCCGGGCCCGCCGGCTCGGCGTGGACCTGGACGCCCCACACGTGCTCGTCGCGGTCGGCGACGACGCGATGGCCGGCAGTACCTCGGTGCGGCAGCGGGTCACCTCGTGGGCCAGCACGTACGCCTCGGCCCACGGCGGCCTGGCGGCGGCCCGGGACGGCCGGGCGGTGCTGATGTTGCCGGGCGGCGACGCCGGTGCGGCGGCCCGGACCGTGCTCCGGGACCTGTCCCGGGCGCTGGGCCGGCCGGTCACCGCCGGAGCGGGCGGGCCGGCGACCGGACCTGCCTCGCTGGCCGGTGCGGCCCGGGAGGCGGAGCGCTGCCTGACCGCGCTGCGCGCGCTGGGCCGGGCCGGCGAGGGTGCCAGCAGCGCCGAACTCGGCTTCGTCGGGCTGCTGCTGGGCGCGGTCGAGGAGGGCGGCGACCGGGAGGTGGCCCGGTTCCTGGTCGACACCGTCGGCCCGGTGGTGGACTACGACGCCCGCCGGGGGACCGCGCTGGTGAAGACCCTGGAGGCGTACTTCGGGGCCGGTGGCAGCCTGGCCCGGGCGGCGGAGGTGCTGCACGTGCACGTCAACACGGTGACCCAGCGGCTGGACCGGGTCGGGCAGCTACTGGGGCCGCAGTGGCAGAAACCCGAACGGGCACTGGAGGTGCAGCTCGCGCTGCGGCTGCACCGGCTGCGCGCCTCGTCCGGCCAGGGCACGGCGGACGGCCGGCCCGAACTACCCTGACGGCGCCGCCCGGCGCGCTGCTGTCCAGCGGGTGGCTCGCCCGGCGGACCCGCCGGGCGACGGGCGGACGCCGACCGGACCGGTGACTCAGCGGGCGGCGATGCCGGCGATAACCGCGTCGACGACCCGCGCCGGCAGGTCGCGCTCGTCCAGCTCGGGCTGGGCACGGAGCAGCCGCTGCATCAGCAGCGGGGCGGTGAGCAGCGAGAGGGTGAGCTCGACGTCGAGGTCGGCGCGCAGCTCGCCGAGGTCGATCCCCCGGCGCAGCACCTCGCGGATCATCCGCCGCCGCGGCTCGACCAGCTCCTGGTAGAGCCGGTACTGCTCCGGGCTGCGGCTGATCGTGGGCATCAGGCAGGGCATGATCTGCCGCATCCGGGGATCCGGGTTGTGCCCGGTGTTGCCGACCAGCGCGATCAGGTCCTCGCGGACGGACCGGCCGGGCGGTGGCGGCGGTGGCGGCTTCAGCCGGCGCAGCGCGTCCTGGAGCAGGGCCTCCTTGCCGGTCCAGCGCCGGTAGATGGTCGCCTTGCCCACGCCGGCCCGCGCGGCGATCGCCTCGATCGACAGCGTCTCGATGCTGCTGCCCTCGGCGAGCAGGTCGAGCGCCGCCTCCAGGATCGCCTCGTCCGCGCGGATGCTCCGCGGGCGTCCTGGCGCCCGCGGAGCATCCATCGTTTCGGTCACGTTAACCATTGTCCCCTGTTGCTCAGGCGGCGACCAGTTCGGGATCCGCCACCGGCTCCGGCGGCAGAAGCTGCTCCTCGGCCGTGCGGCCGGGCAGCCAGCGGAGCACCACCAGGATGCCGAGGGCGGCGATCACCGCCGACAGCCCGCTGGCCCAGTGCATGGCCGAGACGAAGGCGTCGTTGGCCGCGCTGGTCACCGCCGAGCCGGCCGGACCCCCGAGCCGCTCCGCGACCGCGTACGCCCCGGAGACCGACTCGGACGCGGCGTCCCGGACCGGTGCCGGCAGCGCGCGGGCCGTCGGCTCGATCTGGTCCCGGTAGACCCCGGAGAGCACCGAGCCGAGCACCGCGACGCCGAGCGCGCCGGCCACCTGGCGAACGGTGTTGCTGACCGCCGAGCCGACCCCGGCCTTCTCCCTGGGCAGCGCCGACATGATCGACTCGGTGGCCGGCGGCATGATGTTGGCCATCCCGACGCCCTGGACGAAGAAGATCAGCCCGATGAACCAGATCGGGGTGGTCGCGGTGGCGAAGGCGAACGCCACCAGCGCCGCCGAGGTCAGCGCCAGCCCGGTCACCGCCACGGCCTTGCCGCCGTACCGCTTGACCATGGTGGCGCTGCGCGGTGCGAAGACCAGTTGGGCGACGGCGAACGGCAGCATCAGCAGGCCGGTCTCCAGCGGGCTGTAGCCCCGGACGAGCTGGAGGTAGAACGCGCTGAAGAACATCACGCCCATGGCGGCGAAGAAGACCAGGCCGATCACCGCGACCGGAGCGGCGAACCGGGGTACCCGGAACAGCCGTACGTCCAGGGACGGGAACTCGATCCGGCGCTCCCAGGCCACGAACCCGGCCAGTACGGCCAGGCCACCGATGATCGACGCCCAGATCAGCGGCCGGCCGAAGCCGTGCTCGCCACCGTCGATGATCCCGTACGAGAGCGCGACCAGACCGATCACCGAGAGCAGTACGCCGATCACGTCGATCTTGCCCGGCTTCGGGTCCCGCGAGTCGGGCACCAGCATGGCGACCGCGACCAGCCCGATCAGCACCACCGGCACGTTGATCAGGAAGACCGAACCCCACCAGTAGTTTTCCAGCAGCAGGCCGCCCAGCACCGGGCCGATCGCCACGCCGAGGCCGATCGCACCGGCCCAGACCCCGATCGCGCGACCGCGCTCCCGGGGGTCGAAGACGTTCGAGATGATCGACAGGGTCACCGGCATCACGGCGGCGGCCCCGAAGCCCATCAGCGCGCGGGCCCCGATCAGTTGACCCGGGCTCTGCGCGTACGCCGACAGCAGCGAGGCGAGTCCGAAGACCGCCAGGCCGACCAGCAGGAACCACTTCCGCCCGTACCGGTCGCCGAGCACACCGAAGGTGAACAGCAGCCCGGCGAAGACCAGGGTGTACGAGTTGATCGACCATTCCAGTTGGCCCTGGCTGGCGCCGAGGCCGTGCACCGGGTCGGCCAGGGTGCGCAGCGCGACGTTCAGGACCGTGTTGTCCAGCACGATCACCAGCAGGCTGACCACGAGCACGCCGAGAATGGCCCAGCGCCTCGGGTGCCCGGTGTTTTCCGTTAACTCCATGCCTTGGTGTCCCCCCGAGACCCCACATCGCCGGATTTGGCTGCGGGGAAGTTTCTTGACCGCACCGACGATAGTCAGCTCAGAACCGAAACGGCACCGTTCCGTATCGTAATGTGACTCGCCTCACCCCGGCCTCCGCCGTGGCCCGGGCGCGGCTGCCGGGCGGCTCACCGATCCGGTCAGCCCTCAGGCCGCGTTGACCTCAACCAGGCTTCAACTGGGATATTGCCCGGATGACCCGTGCGACCCGGCTGGTGCCGGCCAGCTACCGGGCCGCGCTCGCCGAGCCGGCCTTCCGGCGGCTGCTCTCCGGGCTGGTGGTCTCGCACCTCGGCGACGGGATGAGCGTGGTGGCGATCGCCTGGCTCGCGCTGCGGCTCGCCCCGCCGGACCGGGCCGGGCTGGTCGTCGGCGCTGCCGTGGCCGCGTACGCGCTGCCGGCCGCCGCCGGCGCCCTGCTGCTCGCCCGCTGGCTGAGCCGGGCCGCCGCCCGCCGCCTGGTGCTGGCGAACTCGGTACTCCGGGCCGGTGCGCTGGGCGCGGTGGTCGTACTGCACCTGCTCGGCCAGCTCACCGCCGGGCGGTACGTCGCCCTGCTGGCGGTCTCGTCGCTGCTCGCGGCGTGGGGCACCGCCGGGACGTACACGCTGATCAGTGAGATCTTTCCGGCGGAGCGCCGGCTGCCGGCGAACGCCCTGGTCGGGACGAGCCAGCAGGCCGCCTTCGTGGTCGGGCCGGCAGTGGCCGGCCTGCTGGTCGCCGCCGTCCACCCGGCGCTGGTGCTCGGCCTCGACGCGCTCAGCTACCTGCTGCTGGCGGTGCAGGCCGGCCGACTGCGCCCACCGGCCGCCGCCAGCCGGACCGGCGACGGCCGCCGGACCGGCACGGGTTTCCGGATCCTCGCCCGCCGCCCGGAACTGATCGGACTGATCGCGGTCACCGCCGTCTTCTATTTCCTCTACGGCCCGGTGGAGGTGGCCCTTCCGCTGTACGTCGCCGACGAGCTGACCGCCGCCGCCGGGCTGCTCGGCGGCTACTGGACGGCGTTCGGCGTCGGCGCGGTCGTCGGTGGCCTGCTCGGCGGGATGCTGACCCGGGCCCGGCAGTGGCCGGTGACCATCGCGGTGATCGCCGGCTGGGGACTGCTGCTGGTGCCGTTCGGCCTGGACGCCCCGGTCTGGCTCACCCTGGGCTGCTTCGCCGTCGGCGGCCTGGTCTACGGGCCGTTTCCGGCGTTCAGCCTCGCCCTGTTCCAGAACGCGGCCGACCCGGCGGACCTGCCGGCGGTACTCGCCGCCCGGGGCGCGGTCACCACCGCCGCGACACCGCTCGGCGCCGCGCTCGGCGGTCCACTGGTCACCGCGTTCGGTGCCGCCGGCACGCTGCTCGGCTCCGGGCTCGGCACCGCCGCGCTGGCCCTGCTCACCGCCGGGACGCTGCTGCTGCACGCCCGGATCGCGCGCGGCCGACGCCGAGACGCCGGAACGGAGCGCCCGATCGCCGCCGGACGACGGCCCGGCGTCCGATCACGATGGTTGGCATGAGCGAGGTTATTTCGGCAAAGAGCAGCTCGTACGTCACCGGAGCGACGATCAACGTCGACGGTGGCGTCACCGTCTGATCCGGTCATCCGACCCGATCGGGTCACCCCGACCCGATCCGGCTCCCGAACCGGCGGGCCGGGGTTCGGGGGTGTCCGGTGCGGCGGAGGCGGCCGGGGCCGGTTCCTGTCGAGCTGCCCCGCCCGTGCTCCCGCCACCCACCTCGCGGTCCGGCCGAGCGGTGGTCACGGCGGTGGCGGTGGGGCCGGCGACCAGCGTGCCGGCCATGGCCAGGCCCGCCGCCACCATCACCGCACCGAACCCGTCCGAGCGAGAGGTCGTCATCGGGCCGCCCCTTTCCGGTACGCCTGAGCTCAGCATCGCCACGAGCACTGGACGAGGACTGGACACCGACTGGAACACCTGCGGAATCGGCGCCTCGACGGCGGTGCGGACCGGTCCGGGTCAGGCGTAAATCCTCAGCACCGGCACCTGCCCCCGATGACGTATCCGCAGGTCAGAGCAAACGTGAACGCAGTGTTCGCGTTTGCCATGCCTGCATCGGGCAGGTAAAGATGAGTCGTCTTCGAGCCCCGCCGCGGGATCGACCGACTCCAATTCACGTCGTGACGCGTCCTGACGACGCGCGGTCCGGCGTGCCCGCCGACACCCAGAACGAACAGAGGGAGGATCCGTGACGATCCTGGTCACCGGCGCCACCGGCAGCGTGGGCCGACTCGTGGTCGCCCAGTTGGTCGAGACGGGGGTACGGGTACGCGCGCTCACCCGCGACCCTGGATCGGCCAGCTTCCCCGACGGCGTCGAGGTGGTACGCGGCGACCTCGCCGACCCGACGACGTTGCGGTCCACATTCGACGACGTCGAGCGGATGTATCTCTTCCCGGTCGCCCGGACCGCCCGCGAGGTGGTCGCCCAGGCGAAGCTCGCCGGGGTACGCCGGATCGTCGTCCTCTCCTCCGGCGCGGTCACCGGCGGCTTCGACACCGATTTCCACCTGCCCGTGGAGCGGGCCGTCGAGGAGTCGGGGCTGGAGTGGACGCACGTCCGGCCGGGCGAGTTCATGCTCAACAAGGTCTGGCTCTGGGGACCGTCGATCCGTGCCGAGAGCGTGGTTCGCGAGCCCTTCCCGGACGTGGCCTGGTGCCCGGTGCACGAACGCGACATCGCCGAGGTCGCGGTCACCGCCCTGCTGGCCGACGGACACCGGGGCCGGGCGTACGACCTGAACGGGCCGGAGCTGATCACCCGACGGGAGCAGGTGCGGGCGATCGCCACGGCGATCGGCCGGGACGTCCGGCTGGCGGTGGTGACGCCGGAGCGGGCCAGGGAGATCTACCGGGCACAGGGCGGCTTCGCCGCCGACAACGCCGACTTCCTGCTCGGCTTCGAGGACTACTCGGGCAACGACTCCGATCCGGCGTCCATGGCGGAGCTGGACCTCGGGGCGTACGGGCCGCTGCCCACGGCGGAAGCGGTGACCGGGCGCCCCGCCCGTACGTTCGCCCAGTGGGCACACGACCACGCCGCCGACTTCCGCTGAACCGCCGCACGGCCGCGGGCAGCCGTGATCCCGGGGCGTTCGGCAGGCCTGGGCGGACCGGACGTTCCGCGATCACGAAGACCCCCACACCAGCGTGTACCGCCGTCCTCGTGGACGCTTGTCTCGTGTGGCTTCTTCAGACGGACCGCTCCGCACGGCCCGTGCATCTCGACGGTCGACGGCTCCGACGGGAGGGCGGCGGGACGTGCGGGTGACGATGGCAAGTGCCGCGGCCCGGACCGGCCGCGGCAACGAGGACTTCGTCGGCGCCGTACCCACGGCGGCCGTGCTGGTCGACGGTGCCGGTGGGGTTTCCGGCAGCGAACTGGTCTGCCGACACGGCGCGGCCTGGTATGCCCGCCGGTTGGGGGTGGAACTCCTCGGTCTGTTGTCGCCCGACGGCGACCGGCCCGTACCGGCGCTGCTGGCCGAGGCGATCGAGCGGGTGACGGACGCCCACCGGGGCACCTGCGACCTCGCCGATCCCCGCAGCCCCTGGGCGACCGTGGCGATCCTGCGCCTCCGCGACGGCCGGGCCGACTACCTCGTGCTCGGCGACTCGGTCCTCGTTCTCGACCGAGCCGGCGCGCCGATCGTCGTCTCCGATCCCCGGGAGGTGGCGATGGCCCGGCCGTACCGGTCCGCGCTGGAAGCCGCGGCCGAGGGCAGCGCCGAGTACGAACAGGTCCGCCGCGACGGCATCGCCGTGCTGCGCGCCAACCGCAACCAGCCGGGCGGCTACTGGGTGGCCAAGGACGACCCCCGGGCGGCGGCCGAGGCGGTCGTCGGAAGCCGCCCCGTCTCCGAACTGACCGGTGCCGTCCTGCTCAGCAACGGAGCCAGCCGGATCGTCGACCGGTTCCAGCTCGCCGACTGGCCGGAGGTGCTGGCGATCCTCGCGTCGAGCGGACCCGCCGCGATCATCCGCCGCGTCCGGCAGGCCGAGGCCCGCCAGGCGGTGGCCGCCGACGATGCCACTCTCGCGCACTGCACCGACCTCGCCGAGAGCCCTTCCCCGATCCCCGGCTGCCGGTAGACCCCGCGCCGGCCGTGAGAACGTCGCCGGGGCGGAGCAGGCATACTGGTCGTCCGTCCGTGCGGCCGGCGGCACGCGGACGGACGACCCCTGGAGGAGCATGGCAACCGGTGACGAGGCGAGCAGTCGCCTCACCGCCTTCGGCAACCAATTGATCGAGGTACACATCTGGCTCCGCGAGCTGCTGGCGGAGCTGCGGGACAACGTCGACGGGTATTTCGCCGGCGACGGTCCGCCGCCCCGCGACCTGCGCGTGCACTGCCTCTCCTTCTGCACGGCGCTCACCCGGCACCACACCGGCGAGGACGGCGGGGCGTTCCCGGTGATCGCCGACGAGTTCCCCGAACTGCGCCAGGTGATCACCGAACTGAAGACCGACCACAACCGGATCGACTGGATCCTGGGCAACCTGGAGAAGCTGCTGCGCGAGTTGCCGGCCGAACCCGATCCGGCCACCGCGACCCGGGTACGCGCCGAACTGGAGGGGCTGTCGGCGATCATGGAGACACACTTCACGTACGAGGAGAGGAAGCTCGTCTCCGTGCTCAACTCCCTGGACCTGCCGGACTGGCGCAGGGACCGCCCCACCTTCCTCCACTCCGACCAGGACGCCTGAGCCGGCGCTGCTCTGTGTGCTGTCAGGACCCCTGGAGGGGCGGTAACCGCACACGAAGCGACCGGGTACGCGACCTGGAGGCGCTGGACGGCACCCCGATCCTGGACGTGAAGCCGGTACTCGACCGCGACACCGAACGCTGACGGCACAGGGCGGCGCTAACCGGTCGCAGTGGCCCCGTCGGGCGGATCGTCGTAGGCGATCGTCATCGTGCTGCGGTAGGCCCCCGACGCGTCCCCGTCCGGCCCCCGGTCCGGCGGCTCCACCGGTCCGCCGCTCCAGACCTTCGTGGCCCGGTACGGGTAGCCGTCCTGCCCCGGCGCCTCGGCCCGGAAGGAGACCCGCTGCCCGGCCGCCAGGCTGCGGTAACCCGGGGCGGCGATGGCGGAGAAGTGCACCCAGCAGCCGCCCGGCGTCTCGGGGGCGTCCAGCACCCCCCACCCCCGGTCGGCGTCGAACTCGCGTACCACTCCGGCGATGGTCACCGTGGCCGCCGGCTCAGCCGACCGCCGCCATGACCTCGTCGGAGACGTCGAAGTTGCCGTAGACGTTCTGCACGTCGTCGGAGTCCTCCAGCGCGTCGATCAGCTTGAAGACCTTGCGGGCGCCCTCCTCGTCCAGCGGGACGGTGACGCTGGGCACCAGGGACGACTCGGCCGACTCGTAGTCGATGCCGGCGTCCTGCAACGCGGTCCGTACGGCGATCAGGTCACTGGGCTCGGAGACCACCTCGAACGCCTCGTCCAGGTCGTTGACCTCCTCGGCCCCGGCGTCGAGTACGGCGAGCAGCACGTCGTCCTCGGAGAGCCCCGCCTTCGGCACGATCACGACGCCCTTGCGGGAGAACATGTACGACACCGAGCCCGCGTCCGCCAGCGAACCGCCGTTGCGGGTCAGCGCGGTGCGTACCTCGGTCGCGGCGCGGTTGCGGTTGTCGGTCAGACACTCGATCAACAGCGCGACGCCGCCCGGGGCGTACCCCTCGTACATCACCGTCTGCCAGTCGGCGCCCCCGGCCTCCAGGCCGGAGCCGCGCTTGACGGCGCGGTCGATGTTGTCGTTCGGCACCGAGTTCTTCTTCGCCTTCTGGATGGCGTCGAAGAGGGTCGGGTTACCGGCCGGGTCACCACCGCCGGTGCGTGCCGCGACCTCGACGTTCTTGATGAGCTTGGCGAACATCTTGCCGCGCTTGGCGTCGATGACCGCCTTCTTGTGCTTCGTCGTCGCCCACTTTGAGTGGCCGGACATCTGTAACCTCCGTCGTCAACACGCCTCGATACACGACCGCCCGCTCATCTTCCCGATGATCCCGACCAACCCTGCGTATCACCCAGAGGACGACAACCAGCACGACCTCGGTCGGTTGGCTCTGGGGTGGCAGGCGATCACGAGCAGACTGTCCCGGCCGAACCCGGCAATCCTACCGGCGCCGGACCGGTCGCTGTCAGGTCCCACCGGCACCGCGTCCCGGCGCGTCCGGTTCCGGCTGCCGGGCCGGCAGCGCCGCCGGCGACCTCGGCGGGGACGAACCACTCCGGTACGTCGGCCAGCAGCTCCGCCAGGTGCCGGCGTACGGACCCGATCGGGGTTGTTGGCACCCCTGGCTGGTACTCCACATTCCGAGGCGCGACCCACCCGGACGGGTCGGTGCACCACCCGACGGGCCGATGACGCCGGCGCCGGTCTGGCGGTCGCCTCCCGGGGCGTCAGGCAGCCGTACGGCGCACCAGGTCGACGAACCACTGGTGCAGGCGCCGGTCGCCGGTCAGTTCCGGATGGAAGGCGGTGGCGACCGCGTTCCCCTGCCGGACCGCGACGATCCGGCCGGCCGCCGGGCCGTCGCTCACCCGCCCGAGCACCTCCACCCCGTCGGCGACCCGCTCGACCCAGGGCGCCCGGATGAAGACGGCGTGGAAACTCGGGCCCGGAATGCCGGCGATTTCCACCGGCGCCTCGAAGGAGTCGACCTGCCGGCCGAACGCATTGCGCCGGACGGTCATCTCGATGCCGCCGAAGCTCTGCTGGTCGGGGCGGCCGTCCAGCACCTCGGTCGCCAACATGATCATCCCGGCGCAGGAGCCGTAGACCGGCATGCCCGCGCCGACGCGCTTGCGGATCGGGTCGAGCAGGTCGAACGTCTCGGCCAGCTTGCTGATGGTGGTCGACTCGCCACCCGGAACCACGAGGCCGTCGACCTGTTCCAGCTCCTCCGGCCGGCGGACCGGCCGTGCCGCCGCACCCGAGGCGGTCAGCGCGGCCAGATGCTCGCGTACGTCGCCCTGCAGCGCCAGGACACCGACCGTCACCCCCGCCGTACTCACCAACCCGCCGTCCGCTCGCGACTGCGGGGCTCGCAAACCCGGCTCACTCCTCGCACTCACCAACCCGCCTTTCGTTCGTGACTGCGGGGCTCGCAAACCCGGCTCACTCCTCGCACTCACCAACCCGCCTTTCGTTCGTGACTGCGGGGCTCGCAAACCCGGCTCACTCCTCGCACTCACCAACCCCGCTCCGCCAGGCGGTGCGGCACCGGGATGTCGTCCACGTTGATCCCGACCATCGCCTCGCCGAGCCCGCGCGACACCTTGGCCAGCACGTCCGGGTCGTCGTAGAAGGTGGTGGCCTTGACGATCGCGGCGGCCCGCTGCGCCGGGTTACCGGACTTGAAGATCCCGGAGCCGACGAAGACCCCCTCCGCGCCGAGCTGCATCATCATCGCCGCGTCCGCCGGGGTGGCGATGCCGCCCGCGGTGAAGAGCACCACCGGCAGCTTCCCGGTCTCGGCCACCTCCCGGACCAGCTCGTACGGCGCCTGCAACTCCTTGGCGGCGACGTACAGCTCGTCGGTGGGCAGCGAGCCGAGGCGGCGGATCTCGTCACGGATCTTGCGCATGTGCGTGGTGGCGTTGGAGACGTCGCCGGTGCCGGCCTCGCCCTTGGAGCGGATCATCGCCGCTCCCTCGGTGATCCGGCGCAGCGCCTCGCCCAGGTTGGTGGCGCCGCAGACGAACGGCACGGTGAAGGCCCACTTGTCGATGTGGTTGGCGTAGTCCGCCGGGGTCAGCACCTCGGACTCGTCCACGTAGTCCACGCCCAGCGCCTGGAGCACCTGCGCCTCGACGAAGTGCCCGATCCGGGCCTTGGCCATCACCGGGATGGAGACCGCGTCGATGATGCCGTCGATCATGTCCGGGTCGCTCATCCGGGAGACGCCGCCCTGGGCCCGGATGTCGGCCGGTACCCGCTCCAGCGCCATCACCGCGACCGCACCGGCGTCCTCGGCGATCTTCGCCTGCTCGGGGGTGACCACATCCATGATCACGCCACCCTTGAGCATCTCGGCCATACCCCGCTTGACCCGCGCGGTGCCGACCACTCCGGTGGCGCTGACAGTCTGCTCCCCGGCTGCGGTCGACTGGTCGGAACCGGACTGGGCGGTGGATTCGGACACGGCGTTCTCGCTCCTCGACAGTGGTTCGGGCGGGTGAATTCGCCCCCGATGCTACGCGGAGTTCAACGCCGGGCCGACAGCCAATCAGGCCCCGGGTGGCCTGCCCTGTGGCCCGGCTCACGCCCCCGCCGAAGGCACTGCCGGCGTGGAGGTCAGCCGACCGAGAGCTCCGGTCGGCTGCTCAGGGTCGGGTCGTCGATGTCGAAATAGCGCGGCAGCTCGTGCTTGCGGGCCATCCGGAACAGGCGTACGACGGGGCGGCGTCGCAGGGACAGCGCGTCGCGTACCAGGTCGGTGTGCACCTGACGGGCCAGCGCGAGCCGCCGGCTGGCGCCGATCACCGCCGCCGCGACCGGCTCCTCCGGATCCAGCGGGCTGGACCGCAGTTGCCGGGTCAGGTCGTTCTCGGCGGCCTCCCGCTCGTCACCCTCGGCGTCCAGGGCGATCCGGGACGCCGCGTACAGCTCCAGCGCGTACCGCTCCTCGGCCAGCACCGCGGCGGCCGCTGCCCGGCGGAGCAGGTGCGCGTCCAGCGCGCGGGTCGCCGACCGCACCCGGACGTGCATCCGGTCGACCCGGGCCGCGATCCAGATCAGGTACGCCGTCACCAGGACGACCGCCACGGCGACGCCCACCACCCACCACATGCCCGGCATCGTAGTGCGGCCCCACTTCCGTCTCCCCCTGCACGTCACTGTCCCCCGGCCGGCTCGCGATCCGGCCAACCGCCCCGGGCCGCGCGTGATCCGGCCAACCGGCCCCGGCCGGGGGCGATCCCGCCCGACCGGTACGTTCCGGCGCGACGGGCACGATCCCGCGCGACCCGGGACGATCCGGCCCGGCGGTGCCGAACCGCGCGTCCGCCCCGTTACCGCACCCGACCGGCTCGGCGCGACCGGTTCCGGCTCAGGCCGGCCCGATCCACTCCTCGTCCAGCACCCGACCGTCGGTTGCCTCGATCGCCGTGGCGTACACCTCGAGGACCCGGCGGGCGACCGTCGGCCAGTCGAAGCCCTCGACCACCTCCCGGGCGCAGGCCGACAGCTCGGTCCGGCGCACCGGGTCGTCGAGCAGACGGGCCAGGGTACGCCGCAGCGCCGCAGCGTCCCCGGTCGGAAAGAGCTCTCCGGCCCGCCCCCCGTCCAGCACCCGGCGGAAGGCGTCCAGGTCGCTCGCCACCACCGTCGTCCCGGCGGCCATCGCCTCGGTCAGGATCATCCCGAAGGATTCGCCGCCGGTGTTCGGCGCGACGTAGAGGTGCACGCTCCGAAGCATGCGCGCCTTGTCCGGTTCGGAGACCTGGCCGAGAAAGGTGATCCGGTCCCGCAGCCCCTCCGGTACGCCCTCGTGCAGCTCAGCCACGTCTCCCGGGCCGGCGACCAGCAGCCGCAGCCCCGGGCGCTCGGACGCCAGCCCGACGAACGCCTCCCGGAGCACCGCGAAGCCCTTCCGGGGCTCGGTGAACCGGCCGAGGAAGCCCAGCGTGCCGCCCTCGCCCGGCCCGCACGGCCCCGGCCACCCGGGCAGCGGCTCCGCGTCGGCGAACTTCGCCACCGCCACCCCGTTGGGGATCTCCACCGCGCCGCCGCCGAGATGCTCGACCTGGACCTTGCGGGCCAGTGCGCTCACCGCGATCCGGGCGGTGATCCGCTCCACGGCGAACTGCAACACCCCCTGCGCGGCGGCCAACGCCCGGGACCGGGTCATCGCGGTGTGGAAGGTGGCGACCACCGGCCCCTGGGCGGAGAGCACGGCGAGCAGCGAGAGGCTGAGCGTGAACGGTTCGTGCACGTGCAACACGTCGAACCGGCCCCGGGCCAGCCAGCGCCGCACCCGGGCGGTGGAGACCGGCCCGAAGCTGATCCGGGCGACCGACCCGTTGTACGGCAGCGGCACCGACCGACCGGCCGACACCACGTACGGCGGCAGCGGCGAGTCCTCGTCCGCCGGTGCCAGCACGCTCACCTCGTGGCCGAGCCCGATCAGCGCCTCGGCGAGGTCGATCACGTGGTTCTGCACCCCGCCGGGGACGTCGAAGGAGTACGGACACACGATGCCGATCCGCACTGCGCCTCCCCCTCAGGCCGGCTCGGAGATCGACGGGGTATTCTCCGCTGTCCCCGGTCCCACCCCGGCCGGACCCGCCGACCCGGCGCCCCTGGCCGGCTCGTCGATCCACACCCGTTGCAGCATGTGCCAGTCTTCCGGACGCTGCGCGATGCCCTCGGCCAGGTGATCGGCGATCCGCTGGGTCAGCGCCCGGACCCGCTGGTCGAGCGGGCCGGTGTCCGGTGCCGGCACCTCCAGCGGCCCGGTCAGCCGGCCCCGTGGACCGGCCTCGTCGTACCAGAGCGCCGCCACGTAGAGCGGGGCGCCGGTGCGGACGGCCAGCAGTGCCGGGCCGGCCGGCATCCGGGCCCGGCCGCCGAAGAACCGCACCTCCACGCCGCGCGCCGACAGGTCCCGGTCGGCGAGCAGTGGGACCAGGTAGCCGGCGGTGACCCGCTCGACCAGCACGTCGAAGGGTGCCCGGGCGCCGCCGTGGGTCGGCAGGATCTCCATGCCGAGCCGGCGCCGGAAGTCGACGAAGCGCTCGAACACGCCCTCCGGCTTGAGCCGCTCCATCACGGTGGCGATCGGCCAGCCGTTCGCGGCCACCCAGGCACCGGCGGCGTCCCAGTTGCCGGAGTGTGGCAGCGCCACCACCGCGCCCCGGCCGGCCGCCATGTCGGCGGCGAGCAGTTCCTCGCCGTCGAGCCGGAAGTCGTCGCGGAGCTGCTCCCGGCTGCGGGACGGCAGCCGGAACACGTCGAGCCAGTAGCGGGCGTACGAGCGCATGCCCCGGCGGACCAGTTCCGCCAGGGCGGGCTCCGGCAGCTCGGGGCCGACCACCCGGCGCAGGTTGCCGGCGAGCCGGACGGTCCCCGGGCCACCCCGGCGGTACGCCTGGTCGGCGGCGACCCGGAACAGCGCCGCCGCGGCCGGCCGGGGCAGCGCGCGTACCGCCCGCCAGCCGGCGAGGTAGGCGAACTCGACCGGGGTCACCGGCCGGCCCGCCGCACTCTCACGCGGCCACCCGCCCGGGCACGCCCGCGCGTCCGGGCCGGCACACTGCTCCGGCACGCCCGGGCCGGGTCACGCGTCCACGCCCGTCTCGGCGCGCTGCGCCTGCCGCCAGACGTGCGTCATCCGCTGCCCGACGGTGAAGACCGAGACGGCGGCGAGCAGCCAGAGCGCGGTGACCAGCGCCCAGTCCAGCCCGAGGCCGGTGAGCAGCCCGCCGACCCCGACGATGAGCAGCCGCTCGGTCCGCTCGGCGATCCCGACGTTGCAGGTCATCCCGAGCCCCTCGGCCCGGGCCTTGACGTACGAGACGAGGCTACCGGCGACCAGGCAGATCAGCGCGGCGGCGACCCCGACGCGGTCGTCCTGGGTGGCGAGCCAGTACGCGACGGCGCCGAATACCGCGCCGTCGGAGACCCGGTCCATGCTCGAGTCGAGGAAGGCACCGAACCGGCTCGACCCGCCGCGCATCCGGGCCATCGTGCCGTCGAGCAGGTCGGTGAGGGCGAAGAAGGTCACCACGAGCGCCCCGGCCACCAGGTAACCCCGGGCGCCGAGCACGACCGATCCGACCACCACGCCGAGCGTCCCGGTCACGGTGACGGCGTTGGGCGTCACCCCGACCCGTAGCAGGGTCCGGGCGATCGGTTCGACGATTCGGGTCATGCCGGCCCGGGCCGACACCTGGAAGATCTTCGCCATGGCCGTCCCACCATAACGGGCCGCGAACGGCGGCGGTACGCCCGGTGGCGCCTAGTTCACGTCGCAGGCTTGTGTCACGACTTGTACGGGTGTGAGATCGGTGCAGGGGACGTGACGTCGCTCACCTGTCACCCGGCACGTCTCCGGCAGCACGGCAGGCCACCCGAGGATATCGCCGCGGAGTCGCCAGGGCAGCTCCCCCGTCGCGCGCGGCGGTCGCCACCAACCACCGGCTTAGGGAGGTGCGCCCCGATGGCGCAGAAGAGTCAGGAGAAAGGGGTCACCGGCCCGGCGCCGGTGGTGGACGAGCCCGGCAGGGTTCGCAACGTGGTGCTCGTCGGCCACTCCGGGGCGGGGAAGACGACCCTGGTCGACGCCCTGCTGGCGGCGACCGGCACGATCTCGCGGTCCGGTGCGGTGACCGAGGGCACCACGGTGTGCGACCACGACCCGGCGGCGGTACGCCAGCAGCGCTCGATCAGCCTGGCCTGCGCGCCGCTCCAGTACGACAACGTCAAGATCAACCTGCTGGACACCCCCGGCTACGCGGACTTCGTCGGCGAACTCCGCGCCGGGCTGCGCGCGGCGGACGCCGCGCTCTTCGTCGTCTCGGCGGTCGACGGGATGGACGGGGCGACCGCCGCGCTCTGGCAGGAGTGCGCCGCCGTCGGGATGCCCCGGGCCGTCGCGGTCACCCGGCTGGACCACCAGCGGGCCGACCTCGACGAGACGGTGGCGCTCTGCCAGCGGGTCTTCGGCGACAACGTACTCCCGCTCTACCTGCCGATGCTCGACGACGAGGGCGTCGACGTGGTCGGCCTGATGGGTCTGATCACCCGCCGGGTCTTCGACTACTCCGCCGGACTGCCGGCGGCCGTCCGCGACCCGGATCCGGAGCACCTGCCGGCGATCGGCGACGCCCGCAACGAGCTGATCGAGGGCATCATCGCGGAGAGCGAGGACGAGACCCTGCTGGACCGCTACCTCGGCGGCGAGGAGATCGAGGTGCAGGTCCTGATCGACGACCTGGAGAAGGCCGTCGCCCGGGGGCACTTCTATCCCGTGGTGCCGGTCTGCGCCGAGACCGGGCTCGGCATCGACGCCCTGCTGGAGTTGCTGACCTCGGCGTTCCCGACCCCGCTGGAGCACGACCTGCCCACCGTCACCGGCGTCGACGGCGCACCGCAGCCGCCGCTGAGCTGCGATCCGGACGGCCCGCTGGTGGCCGAGGTGGTCAAGACCACCATCGACCGGCACGTCGGCCGGGTCTCCCTGGTCCGGGTCTTCTCCGGCACGCTCCGACCCGACCTGGTGGTGCACGTCTCCGGGCACGGCATGGCCGAGCGCGGCCATCCGGACCACGACGCCGACGAGCGGATCGCGCACATCTACTCCCCGCTCGGCGCCGCGCTGCGCGAGGTGCCGTACTGCGTGGCCGGTGACATCTGCGCGATCACCAAGTCGGGTACGGCGGAGACCGGCGACACCATCTCGGCCAAGGACCACCCGCTGCTGATCGAGCCGTGGGAGATGCCCGAGCCGCTGCTGCCGGTGGCGATCGTCGCCAAGAGCCGGGCCGACGAGGACGCGCTGGCCAAGAACCTGGCCCGGCTGGTCGCCGGTGACCCGACGATGCGGCTGGAACGCAACCCGGAGACCCACCAACTGGTGCTCTGGTGCATGGGCGAGGCGCACGCCGAGGTGGTGCTCGACCGGCTCCGCGGCGGCGGGGTGGACCTGGAGACCGAGCCGGTACGGGTGGCGCTGCGCGAGACCTTCGCGGTGGCCTCGAAGGGGCACGGCCGGCATGTGAAGCAGTCCGGCGGGCACGGCCAGTACGCGGTCTGCGACATCGAGGTGGAACCGCTGCCCCGGGGCGAGGGGTTCGAGTTCGCCGACCGGGTGGTCGGCGGCGCCGTGCCGCACAACTACATCCCGTCGGTGGAGAAGGGTGTACGCACCCAGATGGGCCGGGGCATCGTCGCCGGCTATCCGGTGGTGGACCTGAAGGTGACCCTGGTGGACGGCAAGGCACACAGCGTCGACTCGTCCGACGCCGCCTTCCAGACCGCCGGCTCGCTGGCGCTGCGCGACGCGGCGGAGAAGGGGCAGGTCACGCTCCTGGAGCCGGTGGACGAGGTGGTGGTACGGGTGCCCGACTCCAACGTCGGCGCGGTGATGAGCGACATGTCCGGTCGGCGGGGCCGGGTGCTCGGCACCGAGCCGGACCCGGCCGGCAGCGACCACACCCTGGTCCGGGCCGAGGTGCCGGCGACCGAACTGATCCGGTACGCCGTGGAACTCCGCTCGATGACCGCCGGCGGGGGCACCTTCCGGCGCTCCTTCGCGCGCTATGAGCCGATGCCGGCACACCTGGCCGACCAGATCCGCAAGGAGCACAGCGCGTCCGGCCGGTGACCGCCCCAGGTGCCCTCCCCGGGTCGCCGGGGAGGGCACCTCCGCGTCACAGCGTGCCGAGCAGGCGCTCCACCTCGGCGACCTGGTCGACCGGGAGCGGCCCGTGTGCCAGCGCGCCGGCGTTCTCCTCCACCTGGGCGACGGTCCGGAAGCCGGGGATCGGCACGGTCCGGTCGCTGCGCGCCCAGAGCCAGCCCAGCGCGCCCTGGGCCAGGGTACGGCCGTCCGAGGCGAGCACGTCCCGGACGGCGGCCACCCGGGCCAGGAACTCCGGTGCCGGCCGCCCGTCCCGGAACCAGTCCAGCCAGGCCGGGGCGATCCCGCGTACGTCGTCGGCGGCCAGTGTGGACGACTCGGTGAACTTGCCGGAGAGCAGGCCCATCGCCAGCGGCCCCCGGTTGACGCTGGCCAGGTCGTACCGCTCGCAGACGGCGAGCACCTCGGGCGAGTCCTGTAGCACCGAGCAGGAGTGCTGCACGGCGGTGCAGTGGGTGCCGTCGGCGCCCCAGGAGGCGGCCCGGTCGGGCAGGTCGGTGCTCCAGCCGTACGACCGGATCCGACCCTCGGCGACCAGTTCCTCCAGGGTGCCGAGCAGCTCCGCCGCCCGGTCGACCGGGAGGTCGCCGAGGTGCAACTGGTACAGGTCGATCCGGTCGGTCTCCAACCGGCGCAGCGAGGCCGCCACCGCCCGGCGCAGGTAGCCCGCCGACCCGTCCGCCCCGGTGAGCTGCCGGCTCGCCTCGTCGTAGGTGTTGCCCCACTTCGTGGCGATCACCACCTCGTCCCGGTGCCCGGCCAGGGCGCGGGCCAGGATCCGTTCGCTGTGCCCGGTGCCGTAGACGTCGGCGGTGTCGAAGAACGTGACGCCGAGTTCGAGGCCGCGCCGGATCGCCCGGACCGACTCGTCGTCGTCCACCTGCCCCCAGCCGAGCGGCTGGTCACCCTGGTGCCATACGCCCCCGATGGCCCAGCAGCCGAGGCCGAGCGCGCTCACCTCGATGCCACTGCGCCCCAACACGCGCGTGTTCGCATTCATGACGGCAAGGGTTCCACATCGGGCCGGACGGGTGGAGCCGCCGACAATCCGCTGGACTCCACCCAGGACGCTGCCGATCATCGGTGCATGAAGATCGGAATAGACATCGGTGGAGTCGTCGTCCAGCAGGTGGACCGGCTCTATCCGGCGGACCAGACGACCGGCCCGGAGCCGATATCCGCCGACCCGCCGGGAGGCCCGGAGACCGAGGACACCGCGCTGCTCGCGGACTTCCGGCGTACGCCGCCGATGCCGGGGGCGTTCGAGGCGGTGGCCGCGCTGGTGGCCGAGATGTTCGGCGAGCACGTGTACCTGGTGTCCAAGTGCGGTGAACGGGTCGAACGGCGTACCCGGCTGTGGCTGGACCACCACGACTTCTATCCGCGTACCGGGGTCCGGCCCGAGAATGTGCACTTCTGCCGTACCCGGCAGGGCAAGGCGCCGATCGCCGCCGCGCTGGGTCTGACGCACTTCGTCGACGACCGGCTGGAGGTGCTCTCCTATCTGGAGACCGTGCCGCACCGCTACCTCTTCCGACCCAGGGAACCCGAGGTACGCAGCCACCGCTCCCACCTGGCGGCGGTTCGCCGGGTCGAGTCCTGGCCGGAACTGATGGCACTGATCGGCGGTGCCGATCAGACAGGTGTTCGAATATCCTGACGGTGGGTATCCGGCCGGTGAGGAGGTCGGGATGACACCGCTGCTGCGCGCCGCCCTGGAGTACGCCGCCGCCGGCGTACCCGTGCTGCCCCTGCACTCCCCGACCGCGACCGGCTGCACGTGCCGCCGGCCCGACTGCGACCGCCCGGGCAAGCATCCCCGCTGGCACCGCAGCCTGCTCCGGCACGGCCTGCACGACGCGAGCACCCGGCCGGAGGTGATCCGGCAGTGGTGGACCCGCTGGCCGGGGGCCAACCTGGCACTGCGCACCGGTGACCGGTTCGACGTCTGCGACGTCGACCCGCCGGACGGGGTCGCCGCGCTGCGCGCCCTGGTCCGGGAGCGCCGGATCACCGGGCCGGTGGTCCGGACCGGCTCCGGCGGCTGGCACCTCTACCTGCGCCCGACCGGCGCCGGCAACCGGACCGGCCTGCTGCCCGGCGTGGACTGGCGCGGAGCCGGCGGCTACGTCGTCGCCCCGCCGTCCCGGCACGCCAGCGGCCGGGACTACCGCTGGTTCCGCCCGCCGGACGTCCCACTCGTCGACTGCCCACCGGAGCTGACCGGACTGCTCTTTCCACCGGCGCCTCCGCCCCGTGCCGTGACCGGCGGCGCCGACCGGGTACGCCACCCCGACCGGTATGCCAGCGCCGCGCTCGCCGCCGAGGCCAGCACCGTCGCCGGTGCGGTGACCGGTACCCGCAACACCACGCTCTACCGGGCGGCGTACCACCTCGGGCAGCTCGCCGCGCTGGATCTGCTCGACGATCACGACATCACCGTGGTACTGGCTGACGCCGCTGCCCGCAGCGGACTCGGCCGGTACGAGACCGCCCGGACGATCCGGTCCGGGCTGCGTACCGGCCACCGGCATCCCCGGCACGGCCTCGCCGCCTAGCACCGCTGCCGGCCGGCCACCCCGGCCCGACCGGAACGCCTGGCCCGACCGCGCCCCGCCCGCCGGGCGCACAGCCCGATCGGCTGTCCGTCGGCGGCCGGCAAATGTCTGCCGGGAAGACTGTCGAGCTGCCCCGCTCGTGCGCCCACTCCGCTGTCCGGCACCATCCCAGTCGTCGCGCTGCATGCTCGGCAGGAACCGCGACCCAGCCGGACCGGCGACGTCGCTCCTTCCGAAGCTTTGTGCCCCGTCCGTGCACCCAGCTCGACAGTCTGCGCAGCGGCTACCTTCCCGCCGGCCACCTGGGCCGCTCCCGCCCTGGCCGGCGGCGAACGACGGGACGGCCGGGGTCGACGGCCGGCAGCGGAACGCCCCCGTCGGGTCAGTCAGCCCGGCGAGGGCGGGACGAGCAGCCGATGGGACCGGTCCAGGGCGAGCCGGACCGGGTCGGTGGCGTCAGGGTGCCAGCCACGGGCGAGGCCGGCTCTGACCAGCCGCTCGACCAGGCCGGGTCGGACCGGTGTCAGCGCCGGTTCTGTGGGCGCGCCGTCGGTCGAACCGAGCCGGAGCCAGCCGTCCTCGAAGGGGACCCGGACCTCCAGCGGGCGGCCGCGACCGGACCCTGTCCGCCAGATCCGCACCACGACATGCTCCGGGTCCGCCCCGGCCACCACCCACAGGTAGTCGACGCCGTCGACCCGGATCCTCCGCTTCCGCCGACCGGCCACCACCGCAGCCTACCGACGCCACCGCAGCCAACCGAGACCCCGCAGCCAACCGAGACCCCGCAGCCAACCGAGACCCCGCGGCCAACCGAGACTCCGCAGCCCAGGAAGACGCCACAGCTCACCGACGGACCCATCGGGGCGCAGGTCAACGACGCGGTGATCGCCGGGGCAACGGCGGCTCTTCGCCCCGCGTTCACCTGGGCGCCGGCTGCCGCTCGTCCACCCGTGCAACCTTCCGAGCCGGCAGGTCAGACAGCAACGGAGAGACGATGCCCTCGAAGAAGACATACGCGACGCTGGCCGCGGTGGCCGTCGCCGCCGGCACCATCGCCGTCACCGGTAGCGGTGTGGCCGGCGCGGGCACGGCGACCACCGGTCGGCACCGGCCGGAGCCGCGCCTGGCGTTCGACCGGACCGCCACCTACCCGGTGTTCCAGAACCGGCCGGCAGGCGAGGACCCGGCCACCCCGACCGTGGCGGAGATCTCGGCGGTCAGCGCGGACGGCCGGACCCTGGTCTACACCGACGCGCTGGCCCGGCGGATCGGTTTCCTGAACATCGGCGACGCCGGCCGACCACGCGGGCTGGGCACGTTGTCGCTGACCGAGTTGGGCGACGCGGAGGACGAACCGACCTCGGTCTCGGTGGTCGACGGGTACGTGCTGGTGGTGGTGAACACCAGCGCCAGCCACACCGATCCGTCCGGCCGGCTCGACGTGATCCGGCTGGCTGACCGGCACCGGGTGGCCAGTTTCGACCTCGGCGGCCAGCCCGACTCGATCGCGATCAGCGCGGACCAGCGGTACGCGGCGATCGCGATCGAGAACGAGCGGGACGAGGAGGCGACCCCGGCCGGTGGCGAGGAGGGTGACCTGCCGCAGGCGCCCGCCGGCTTCGTGCAGCTCGTCGACCTGGCGGGGACGTCACCGTCCGGGTGGCGTACCCGGAAGGTGGCCCTGACCGGTCCGGGCGGCACCGCGCTGCCGGCCCTGGTGGCGGCCGGTCTGACCGAGCCGACCGACCCCGAGCCGGAGTACGTCTCGATCAACCGGCGCAACCAGCTCGCGGTGACGCTCCAGGAGAACAACGGGATCGTCCTGGTGGACCTGCCGACCGGCCGGATCGACCGGGTGTTCGGTGCCGGCACCGCGTCGGTGACCGGCATCGACACCGACAACGACGGCGCGATCGACCCGGCCGGTTCGATCGAGGAACTGCCCCGGGAGCCGGACGCGGTCGCCTGGATCGACGACCGCTACCTGGCGACCGCCAACGAGGGCGACTGGCGGGGCGGCACCCGTGGCTGGTCAATCCTCGACAGCCGGACCGGCAGGGTGGCCTGGGACGCCGGCAACGGCTTCGAGCAGCTCGCCATCGCCCACGGCCTGGCCAACGAGGACCGGGCCGACAACAAGGGCACCGAGCCGGAGGGCGTGGCGATCGCCGAGTACCACGGCACCCGGTACGCCTTCGTCGGCTCCGAGCGGAGCAACTTCGTCGCCGTCTACGACCTGAGCCGGCCCACCTCGCCGCAGTTCCGGCAGGTGCTGCCGGCGACCAACGGGCCGGAGGGGCTGCTGCCGATCCCCGGCCGTGACCTGCTGGCGATCTCCAGCGAGGAGGACGACGCCTCGGTCGGGGTACGCGCCTCGGTGACCCTCTACCGGCTGGGTCGGGGCACCCCGGCCTTCCCGAGCATCGTCTCCGAGCCGTCCCGCCGGGGTGCCGAGCCGATCGGCTGGGGTGCGCTCGGCGCGCTGTCGGCGGTACCCGAAAAGCCGCACCTGCTCTACAGCGTGACCGACGCGGCGTACTCGCCGAGCCGGATCCTGAGCGTCGACCCGACCTCGGCGCCGGCGGTGGTCAGCGGATCGTTGACCGTGCGGGGCGCCGACGGCAGCCCGATCGGCTACGACGCCGAGGGGATCTTCGCCCGGCCGCAGGGCGGGTTCTGGCTCGCCGTCGAGGGGGCCACCGGGGCCGGCAACCAGCTCGTCCGCCTCGACGCGGCCGGGGTGACCCGGCAGGTCGTGCCGGTGCCGGCCGATGTGGCGGCGGGCCTGGCCAAGCAGGGCTTCGAGGGGGTCACCGCCAGCACCGACCGGCGCGGCCGGGAGGTCGTCTGGGCGGCGCTGCAACGCGAGGTGGCCGGCGACCCGGCCGGGCTGGTCCGGCTCGGCCGGTACGACGTCGCGGCGGGCACCTGGAGCTGGTTCGGCTACCGGCTCGGCAGCACCAGCACCCCGGGGGACTGGATCGGGCTCTCCGAGATCACCGTGGTCGGCGACCGGCTCGCGGTGATCGAGCGGGACAAGCTGAACGGCCCGGCCGCGAAGCTGAAGCGGATCTACACCGTGGAGCTGCCGGGCGGCGCCGCCGGGCCGGGCCCGCTGCGGGTGCTGCCGAAGACCCTGGCCTACGACGTGCTGCCCGACCTGCGCGCCAGCAACGGCTGGACGCAGGAGAAGCTGGAGGGACTGACCGTGGCCGGCGACGGCCAGGTCTACGCGATCACCGACAACGACGCCGTGCAGGACGCCACGGGCGAGACGGTCTTCCTCCGGCTCGGTAGCGAGAAGGCGGTCTTCAAGCGGCGCTGACCTCGACGTACTCCTCGGGGGAGACGGCCGGCGGACCTGACGGGTCCGCCGGCCGTCCGCGTCTCAGCCGACCGGCGCGGACCAGGCGGTGGCGAGCAGGGTACGGGTGTCGGCGAGCAACTGGGGCAGCACCTTGGTCTGGGCGATCACCGGCATGAAGTTGGCGTCCCCGCCCCACCTCGGCACCACGTGCTGGTGCAGGTGGGCGGCGATGCCGGCGCCGGCCACCCCGCCCTGGTTCATCCCGATGTTGAAGCCGTGCGCGTTGCTGACCCGCCGGACCACCCGCATCGCCGCCTGGGTGCAGTCGGCCAGCTCGGCCGTCTCCCCGGCGTCCAGCTCCGTGTAGTCGGCGACGTGCCTATACGGGCAGACCAGCAGGTGCCCGGGGTTGTACGGATAGAGGTTGAGCACCACGAAGACCAGCTCGCCCCGGTGCACCACGAGATTCTCCTCGCCCTCCCGCTCCGGGGCGAGGCAGAACGGGCAGCCGGCCGGCTTCTCGTGCCCCTCCCCCGGCCGGTCCGGACCGGAGATGTAGGTCATCCGGTGCGGGGTCCAGAGCCGATCGAGCCCGTCGGGCATACCGAGTTCCGCGTGGGGCGCCGCGCCTGTCACGCCGACGATCCTACGACCAGCGCGACCGGCGGGACCGACCCGGACCGGCCGTGGGTGCCGCTAGGCGACCGGTTCCGCGCTGGGCCCGGTGTTGACCCGGGACCGGACCACCTCCACGACGTGCGCCACCGCCTCGGCGAGCGGTACGCCGTTGCGCTGCGAACCGTCCCGGTAGCGGAACGAGACCGCCCCGGCGTCCACGTCGGCGTCCCCGGCGATCGCCATGAACGGGATCTTCTGCTGCTGGGCGGTACGGATCTTCTTCTGCATCCGGTCGTCCGAGGTGTCCACCTCGGCGCGGATCCCCTCGGCGCGCAGCGCGGCGACGAACCCGTGCAGGTGGGTGGCGTGCTCCTCCCGGATCGGGATGCCGACCACCTGCACCGGGGCCAGCCAGGCCGGGAAGGCCCCGGCGTAGTGCTCGGTCAGCACCCCGAAGAACCGCTCGATCGAGCCGAAGAGCGCCCGGTGGATCATCACCGGCCGCTGCCGGGTGCCGTCCGCGGCCTGGTACTCCAGGCCGAACCGCTCGGGCTGGTTGAAGTCGACCTGGATGGTGGACATCTGCCAGGTACGCCCGATGGCGTCCTTGGCCTGCACGCTGATCTTCGGCCCGTAGAAGGCCGCGCCTCCCGGATCCGGCACCAGGTCGAGCCCGGACGCCTCGGCGGCGGTACGCAGCGCCTCGGTCGCCTCCGCCCAGTCCTCGGCCGAGCCGATGAACTTCGGCGAGTCGTCCCGGGTCGACAGCTCCAGGTAGAAGTCGTCCAGGCCGTAGTCGCGGAGCAGGTCGAGGACGAACGCCAGCAGCGTGGTCAGCTCGCCCGGCATCTGCTCGCGGGTGCAGTAGATGTGCGAGTCGTCCTGGGTCAGCCCGCGTACCCGGGTCAGCCCGTGCACCACGCCGGACTTCTCGTACCGGTAGACGGTGCCGAACTCGAAGAGCCGCAGCGGCAGCTCCCGGTACGACCGCCCGCGCGCCCGGAAGATCAGGTTGTGCATCGGGCAGTTCATCGCCTTGAGGTAATATTCCGCGCCCTCGAACCGCATCGGCGGGAACATGGTGTCGGCGTAGTACGGCAGGTGTCCGGAGGTCTCGAAGAGCTGCGCCTTGGTGATGTGCGGGCTGTTCACGAACTCGTAGCCGGCCGCCTCGTGCCGCCGCCGCGAGTAGTCCTCCAGCTCCCGCCGGATGATCCCGCCCTTGGGGTGGAAGACCGCCAGGCCGGAGCCGATCTCGTCGGGGAAGCTGAACAGGTCCAGCTCGGCGCCGAGCTTGCGGTGGTCGCGCCGGGCCGCCTCCTCCAGCACCTTCAGGTACGCCTTCAGCGCGTCCCGGGTCGGCCAGGCGGTGCCGTACACCCGCTGGAGTTGCGGGTTGCGCTCGTTGCCCCGCCAGTACGCGGCGGCCGAGCGCATCAGCTTGAACGCGCCGATCAGCCGGGTGCTGGGCAGGTGCGGCCCCCGGCACAGGTCGGACCAGCAGACCTTGCCGCTCTCGGCGTCGAGGTTGTCGTAGATGGTGAGGTCGCCTGCGCCGACCTCCATCACCTCGCCCGCGTCGAGACCGGTTCCGCCACCCTCGGTCCCCGCGCCTTTGACCTCGATCAACTCCAGTTTGAACGGCTCGTCGGCCAGTTCGGCGCGGGCCGCGTCCAGGCTGTCGAAGCGGCGCCGCCGGAACCGCTGGCCGGACTTGACGATCTCCTGCATCCGCTTCTCCAGCCGGTCGAGATCCTCCGGCTGGAACGGGCGGTCGACGTCGAAGTCGTAGTAGAAGCCGTTGTCGATCGGCGGGCCGATCCCGAGCTTCGCCTCCGGGAAGGTGTCCTGGACGGCCTGGGCCAGCACGTGCGCGGTCGAGTGGCGCAGCACGTTCAGCCCGTCCGGCGAGTCCAGCCGTACCGGCTCGACCACGGTCTCCACCTCGGGCGCCCAGTCCAGGTCGCGGAGCTGGCCCTCCGGGTCGCGGACCACCACGATCGCCCCGGGGCCGGCGTGCGGCAGACCCGCCGCGGCCACCGCCGCGGCCACCGTCGTCCCGGCCGGGACGACGACGGGGTCGGCACCGACGGGGGTACGGGGTTGGGACACGGTGGCTCCTTACGATCTTGGACGAATCGGACGTCCCGACGGGATCGGCTTGCCCAGATGCTATCGGTCCTGCGTTTTCCTCCTGCCGGCGCCGCTACCTCGGCGTTAGATTGACGCCGTGGCACCCGTGGACGCCGTGAGCGCACTACAGCGTAGATACCAGACCTTCTTCGGCACCGGGCCGGGCGTACCGTTCGCGGTGGCCCCGGCCGGTGGGTCGGTGCGGACCTTCGGCACCGGCGAACCGCAGTTCACCATCGTGGTCAAGGACGATCGGGGCGCCAAGGCCCTGGCCGCGCTCGACCAGTTCGCCGTCGCCGTGGCCTACCTGCAGGGGTCGCTGGACGTCGAGGGCGACCTGGCCGCGGCGCTGCGGATGCGGTCGTTCTTCACCGACCGGCATCCGATCGCCTTCCTCGGCCGGTTCGTGCCGGCGCTGCTGCGCGGGCGGCGGGAGGACGACCGGCGCGCCATCTCGCACCACTACGACGAGGACTCCGACTTCTTCCTGACCTTCCTCGACCACCGGCACCGCTGCTACACCGAGGGGGTCTTCGCCTCCGACGACGAGCCGCTGGAAGACGCGATGACCCGCAAGATGGACCTGGCGCTGGAGGCGATCGGGGTCGGCCCCGGCGACCACGTGCTGGAGGTCGGCGGCGGCTGGGGCGCGTTCAGCGAGCACGCCGCCCGCAAGGGGGTACGGGTCACCACCACCACGCTGTCGGTGGAGTCGGAGCGCTTCCTCACCGAGCTGTTCGACCGCGAGCGGCTGCCGGTGCGGGTGGTCCGGGAGCACATCTTCGGCTACTCACCCGGCGAGCGCTTCGACGCGATCGTCAACATGGGGGTCACCGAGCACCTGCCCGACTACCGGACGACGCTGCGCAAGTACGCCGAACTGCTCCGCCCGGGCGGTCGGGTCTACCTGGACGCGCTGGCGATGCGCCGCAAGCACATCGTCTCCACCTTCATGAAGCGGTACGTCTATCCGGGTGGCTCGGCCCCGCTGCTGCTGCACCAGTACCTGCGGCACGTGGCGCACTCGCCGTTCGAACTGCTCAACCTGGTCGACGACCGGCACAACTACTACCTGACCTGCCGGGAGTGGGCCCGCCGGCTGGACGGCGCCCGGGACGAGATCGTGCGCCGCTGGGGCGAGCCGCTGTACCGGCGGTTCCGGCTCTTCCTCTGGGGTTCGGCGGCCGGCTTCGACACCGGGATGGTCCAGGCGTACCGCTGGGTGCTGCAACTGCCGCCGGCTCGCTGAGCCGGGGTCGGACGGGGGTCGACCCTCGGTCCGTTATCGGATCGTTATCGCAGTCCGGGTGCCCGTGGGAGCGCTCCCGAATAGGGTCGGGCAGGAGCCGGTAACGACGGTCATCGATCACCGCGGTCACCGTACGGCGGGGAGCGGCGCCGGACGTGCGGAACCTGCCGCCGGAAGGACCTCCCGTGCGTACCCGACCCACCGCCGCACTGCTCACCGCCGCCCTGCTGATCCTGGTCGGCGTCGGTGTCGGCGTCCCCGCCCCGCCGGCCGCGAGCGCCGCCGCGCTGCCCTACCAGGATCCGGCGCTGCCGGTCGCCACCCGGGTCGACGACCTGCTCGCCCGGATGAGCCTGGACGAGAAGATCGGCCAGATGACCCAGGCCGAGCGCGCCTCGGTCACCCCGGCCGACGTCACCGGCTACCGGCTCGGCTCGGTACTCTCCGGCGGCGGCTCCGCGCCGACCCCGAACAACGCCACGAGCTGGGCCGACATGTACGACCGGTTCGCCAACGCCGCCCTCGGCACCCCGCTGGGCATCCCGATGATCTACGGCTCCGACGCCGTGCACGGGCACAACAACGTGGTCGGCGCGACGATCTTCCCGCACAACATCGGGCTCGGCGCCACCCGCGACCCGGAACTGGTCCGGCGGATCGGCCGGGCCACCGCCGAGGAGGTCGCCGGCACCGGGGTGAACTGGACCTTCGCCCCCTGCCTCTGTGTGGTCCGCAACGACCGCTGGGGCCGCTCCTACGAGTCGTTCGGCGAGGACCCGGCGCTGGTCAGCTCGATGACCAGCGTGATCGACGGCCTCCAGGGCGACTCGCTGGCCGGCCCGGCATCGGTACTGGCCACCGCCAAGCACTACCTCGGCGACGGCGGCACCACGAACGGCACCGACCAGGGCAACACCCAGCTCTCCGAGACCGAGTTGCGGGCCGTGCACCTGCCGCCGTTCGCCGAGGCGGTCCGCCGGGGTGTCGGCTCGGTGATGATCTCGTACAGCAGTTGGAATGGGCAGAAGCTGCACGGGCACGACTACCTGATCAACGGCCTGCTCAAGGGCGAACTCGGCTTCGACGGCTTCGTGGTCTCGGACTGGAACGGCATCGACCAGCTCGACGGCGCCACCGGGTTCACCGCGGCCGAGGTAGGCCAGGCGGTCAACGCCGGCATCGACATGGTGATGGTCCCGACCGGCTGGCGGCAGTTCATCGGCCACCTGCGCGCCGAGGTGCAGGGCGGCCGGGTGAGCCAGGCCCGGATCGACGACGCCAACCGGCGGATCCTGACCAGGAAGTTCGAGCTGGGTCTCTTCGAGCGGCCGCTGGCCGACCGGTCGTACACCTCGACCGTGGGCAGCGCGACGCACCGGGCGCTGGCCCGGGAGGCGGTGGCCGCCTCGCAGGTGCTGCTCAAGAACGACGGAGGCATCCTGCCGCTGGCCACCGCGAACAACCGGATCTTCGTGGCCGGCAAGAGCGCCGACAACATCGGGTACGCCAGCGGCGGCTGGACCGTCTCCTGGCAGGGCGGCAGCGGGGCGATCACCCCCGGCACCACCATCCTGCAGGGGATCCGGAACGCGGTGGCCTCCTCCAGCACGGTTACCTACGACGCGAGCGGCACCGGCATCGACAGCACGTACCGGGCCGCGATCGCGGTGGTCGGCGAGACGCCGTACGCGGAGGGGCGCGGGGACCGGCCGAGCGGGATGGGACTGGACGCCACCGACCTGGCCACCCTGGACCGGCTGCGCGCCTCCGGGGTACCGGTGATCGTGGTCCTGGTCTCCGGCCGGCCGCTGGACATCGCCGCCCAGTTGCCGAACTGGCGCGCCCTGCTCGCCGCCTGGCTGCCCGGCACCGAGGGCGCCGGGGTGGCCGACGTACTGTTCGGGGTACGCCCACCCACCGGCAGGCTGCCGGTGAGCTGGATGAGCGGCGCCAGCCAGCAGCCGATCAACGACGGCGACGGCAAGACGCCCCTCTTCCGGTACGGCTACGGACTCGGTTACGCCTGAGCTGGAGGTTCGCAATCCGGGCGGACCGCCGCACCAACCACCGATTCACCCGACTTGCCATGGGCAGTACGGTCATCACGTGGCCACCGTCCTCCTGGTCGAAGACGACCATGTCGTACGCGGCGCCATGCTGCGCTCCCTGGCCGACCGCGGGCACGCGGTGCACGCGGTCGGTACGGCGCTCGATGCCCTCCGCCGGGTCGCCGCGGAAACCCCCGACCTGGTCGTACTCGACCTCGGGCTGCCGGACCTGGACGGCGCCGACGCGCTGCGGATGCTGCGCGGCATCACCGACGTACCGATCATCATCGCCACCGCCCGGGACGACGAGCAGGCGATCGTCCGGCTGCTCCGGGCCGGCGCCGACGACTACATGGTCAAACCGTTCACCGGCGCCCATCTGGACGCCCGGATCACCACGGTGCTCCGCCGGGTCGGCCGGGCGAGCCGGACGGTCGAGCCGGCCGTACACTCCGTCGGCGGGCTGCGGATCGACGTCGGCGAACGGAGTGCCCTGCTCGACGGGGTGCCCCTGGCGCTGACCCGCAAGGAGTTCGACCTGCTGGCCTATCTCGCGGCGCGGCCCGGCCGGGTAGTGTCCCGCCGGGAACTGTTGGAGGAGGTATGGCGGCAGCCATCGGTCGGCGAGGATCAGACCATCGACGTACATCTGTATTGGCTCCGCCGCAAAATGGGCGAGTCCGCGGCGAAGCCCCGCTACCTGCGCACCGTGCGGGGGGTCGGGTTCCGGTTGGTGGTACCGGACTGAGGTTGGCGCTGGCCTACCTCGGGGCCGGCATGACCACCATCGTCGCGCTCGCCTTCCTGATCCCGCTCGGCACGGCACTGCAACGCGACGCCCGCGAGGACGCACTCGGCGAGGCCGCCCGGCGCAGCGCGGTGGTCACCGGCGCGCTGGCGGTCACCGCCGATCCGGCGGCGCTGCGCCGAGTCGTCGAGTCGACCGCCGGCAACACCGGCAGTGCACCGGTCGTGCACGGCCTGTCGCTCGGCGGCGACCCCCGGGCCGCCGCCGGTGACGTCGACCGGGCGATCCGGACCGGCACGCCGGTCGTCGCCGAGGTCTCCGGTGGCGTGGTCCGGCTCGAACCGGTACCGGTCGCCGGCCGGGTGCTGGTGGTCGAGGTCTTCGTCTCCGAGGCGGCGCTGAGCGCCGGTACCGGCGGCACCTGGCTGATGCTGATCCTGGTGGCGATCGGCCTGGTGATCGCCTCGGTGATCGTGGTGGACCGGCTCGCGGGCAAGGCCGTCGCCTCGGCCCGGGGGCTGGTGCAGGCGGCGCTGGCCGTCGGCGACGGCGACCTGGAGGTGCGGATCCAGCCGAGCGGGCCCCGCGAACTGGCCGAGGCCGGGTACGCCTTCAACCGGATGGCGGACCGGCTGGTCACCTCCCGCACCGACGAACGGGAACTCGTCGCCGACCTGTCGCACCGGCTGCGTACCCCGCTGACCGTGCTGCGGCTCGACGCCGACGCGCTCGACTCCGACGACACCAGCGTCGGATCGTTCAGCGCGGCCGAGCTGGACCGGCGCCGGACCATCCGGCGGATCCGGCAGGCGATCGTGACGCTGGAAGGCGAGATCGACGTACTGATCAACACGACCCGGAAGACTGTCGCCCAGGAGGCGGCGCCGGGGAGCTGTGACGTCAGCGAGGTGGTCCGGGACCGGATGGTCTTCTGGTCGGCGCTGGCCGGCGACCAGAACCGGTCGCACCGGGTCATCGGCGCGCACACCCGGATCCCGGTGCCGGTGCCCCGGGCGGAGCTGGCCGCCGCGCTGGACGCGGTGCTGGGCAACGTCTTCCGGTACACCCCGCAGGGCACCGCGTTCGAGGTCGCGGTCACCCGCCGGGACGGCTACATCGCGGTCCGGGTGGACGACGCCGGGCCCGGCATCGCCGACCCGGACCGGGCGCTGCGCCGGGGGGCCAGCGACCGCGGCTCCACCGGGCTCGGCCTGGACATCGCCCGCCGGGTGGCCCAGCAGGCGAACGGCTCGGTCAGCATCGACCGGGCCCGGCTCGGCGGGGCGAGCGTGGTCATGCTGCTGGCCGATCCGGACGCGGCGCCCCGGCAGGTGAGCCGGTTCGGGCTGGTCGGCCGGCTGGCCCGGGAGAAGGACGCGGTCACCCGCCGTCGCTGGTCCCGGCCGCGCTCCTCCGGCGACTGACCGGCACCCGCCCGGCGCTGACCGGCAGCCCGCCGAAAGCTGCACGGTCACCCGGCCGGGACCCGCTCTCCCGGCCGGATCCGGCGTGCCCGCAACGAGTTTCTGGTTCCGCGCAAGTCTTCCTTAGGTCTGGATTAACGCCCGTCCGAGTGCCCTGCGGCGGTGGCAACATCAAACGCGATCCCATCCCGCTCCACCGGGCCACTACCCACAGATGTTTGCCCCAACCCCGGCCCGTGGAGCCTGGCGCGCGGCGGAAGCACGGTCCCCCACACCTGGTTTCCGCCGCGCGCCGATCAGAACGGCTGAGGTCGGGCCGGCGTACCGCCGCGATGCGCGCGGGACGTACCGGTCGATCGCGGCCCCATGATCGCTGACCCGGCGCGGCCGCCCGCAGCACCCCGCGCCGGGTCAGCCTGTCTCCGCCGACCGGCCATTCGGGTCAGGACCGGTGTGCGGCCAGATAGGCATCGATCTCGGCGATCAGCTTGTCCCGCTCCGGCGGCGCCAGGAACGAGGCGGTGACGGCGTTGCGGGCCAGCCCGGCCAGCCCGGCGGCGTCGAGGTCGAGCAGTCGGGCGGCGACCGCGTACTCGTCGTTGAGGGTGGTGCCGAACATCGGCGGGTCGTCGGAGTTGACCGTCACCAACAGGCCGGCCTCGACGAGCCGGGGCAGCGGGTGCTCCTCGATCGAGCCGACCGCCCGGGTCCGGACATTGGAGGTCGGGCAGACCTCCATCGGGATCTGCCGCTGCGCCAGGTGCTCCAGCAGCGCCGGGTCCTGGGCCGCCGAGATGCCGTGCCCGATCCGCTCCGCGCCCAGTTCGCGCAGCGCGTCCCAGACGGTCCCCGGCCCGGTGGTCTCGCCGGCGTGCGGTACGGAGCGCAGCCCGGCCGCCCGGGCCTGGTCGAAGTACGGCTTGAACTGCGGCCGCGGCACGCCCACCTCCGGACCGCCGAGCCCGAAGCTGACCAGCCCGTCCGGCCGCTCGTCGAGGGCGATCCGCAGGGTCTGCTCGGCCGCCGGCAGCCCGGCCTCGCCGGGGATGTCGAAGCACCAGCGCAGCGAGATACCGAGTTCGGTCTCGGCGGCCCGCCGGGCGTCCTCGATCGCCTCGCAGAACGCCGGGGCGGGGATCCCCCGGTGCACGTGCGAGTACGGCGTGACCGTCAGCTCCGCGTACCGGACCTGCTGGCGGGCGAGTTCCCGGGCCACCTCGAAGGTGAGCAGCCGGACGTCCTCCGGGTCCCGGATCAGGTCGACCACGCTCAGGTAGATCTCGACGAAGTGGGCGAAGTCGCGGAACTCGAAGTAGGCGGCGAGTGCCTCCGGATCCGCCGGTACCCGACTCCGGCCCTCGTGCCGGGCGGCCAACTCCGCGACGATGCGCGGCAGCGCGGAGCCGACGTGGTGCACGTGCAGCTCCACCTTGGGCAGTCCGGCGATGAAGGTCGAAAGGTCGGTCACGGAAACTCCCTACTGACGTGCGCCGGTACGGGCGACGAAGAAGACGCGGTGGAACGGAAACTGCACCAACCCGTGCCGGACCGGGTACGCCTCGACCAGTCGCTCGTTCAGCGCGGCCCGGAAGTCGTCCCAGGCCGTACCCGCGCCGCGCAGCGCGGACCGGACCGGACGCAGCGCCGTCCCCTCCATCCAGCTCAGCACCGGATGGTCGGCGGCGCCGGAGGTGGCCGGGAGCTGGTGCACGTAGGTAGTTTCCCAGGCGTCGACGGCGCAGTTCGCACCGGTCAGCAGGTCGGCGTAGCCGGCCGCGTCGGAGACCGGCGCGGCCCGGAGCAGGTCGGCGACCAGGTGCCGCCAACGCGGGGCTTCGGCCACCTCCCGCAGCGCGCGGTGCGAGGCGGCGTCGAAGTTGCCCGGCACCTGGACCGCGAGCCAGCATCCGGGGGTCAGCTCGCGGGCCCAGCGCAGCAGCAGCTCCTCGTGCCCGGGCACCCACTGCAACACGGCGTTGGAGACCACCACGTCGACCTCGGGCCCGGGCGACCAGGTCCGGGCGTCGGCCACCGCGAACCCGACCCGGGAACGGCCGTCAGGACCGGTCCCGGCCGGCGGATCGGCGCCGGTCGCGGCGGCGATCATCTCCGGTGACGAGTCGAGCCCGACGACCCGGGCGGTCGGCCAGCGGGCCGGCAGGGTTGCGGTGAGGTGACCGGGACCGCAGCCCAGGTCGACCACTGTCCGGGGTCGCTCGGCGGCGACCCGGGCGAGCAGGTCGTGAAAGGGCCGCGAGCGTTCGTCGCCGTACCGGAGATAGCTGGCCGGGTCCCACATGACTCTCCTCCAAAACCGTACGTACGTCTTGTTTACCATACCGGCACAGTGCCGCCCCGGTGGGCCCGAATTCGGCGCGGGATAGGCTCGCCGGCGTGGAAAAGCGGAGATTCCCGCGGTTGAACCGCGAGGTCGGCGTGGTCGGGCTCGGCGCCTGGCAGCTCGGCGCCGACTGGGGCCAGGTCAGCGAGTCCGAGGCCCTGGCGGTGCTGACCGCCGCCGTCGAGGACGGAGTCACCTTTCTGGACACCGCCGACGTCTACGGCGACGGGCGCAGCGAGCAACTGATCGGCCGGTTCCTGCGCGAGCGGCCGGATGCCGGGCTCACCGTCGCCACCAAGATGGGGCGCCGGGTGCCACAGACGCCGGACGCGTACGTGCTGGAGAACTTCCGGGCCTGGACGGACCGGTCCCGGGCGAACCTCGGGGTCGACGTGCTCGACCTGGTGCAGTTGCACTGCCCGCCCACACCGGTCTTCTCCGCCGACGCCGTCTACGACGCCCTGGACACCCTGGTCGCGGAGGAACGCATCGCGGCGTACGGAGTCAGCGTGGAGACCTGCGACGAGGCGCTGGCCGCGATCGCCCGCCCCGGGGTGGCCAGCGTGCAGATCATCCTCAACGCGCTGCGGCACAAGCCGGTCGAGCGGGTGCTCCCGGCCGCCCACGCCGCCGGGGTCGGCATCATCGCCCGGGTGCCGCTCGCCAGCGGCCTGCTCTCCGGCCGCTACGACGAGCACACCACGTTCCCCAGCGACGACCACCGCAACTACAACCGGCACGGGGAGTCGTTCGACGTCGGGGAGACGTTCTCCGGGGTCGACTACAAGACCGGGCTGGAGGCGGTACGGCGGCTGCGTCCGGCGGTGCCGCCGGGGGCAACGATGGCGCAGTTCGCGCTCCGCTGGATCCTCGACCAGCCCGGCGTCACGGTGGTCATCCCCGGCGCCCGCAACGCCGAACAGGCCCACTCGAACGTCGCCGCCGCCGCGCTCGCGCCGCTGTCGGCCGAGGCGACCGCCACGGTGGACGCGGTCTACGCCGAACTGGTCCGCCCGCAGGTGCACGACCGCTGGTAACACGATCTGCCGGAGCGTGGCGACGTGCGTTCCGGCCCGTCGTGCGGTTGGCTGACTGCGACGGGGCCGTCACGCAGCGGACGTGCCCGGTTCGCCGCGGCGGCGGCGAGGAGCAACGAGGGACGCAACCGGAAGGTGTGCCGCACCGTCTCGCCCACACCCGCAACCATCCCAGCCGCGTCCGACAGTTCCGCCCAGACAGAGGAGGCGACGCCATGCCGACAACCACCACCACGCCCGACCGCCCTCCCCTCCCCATGGCCGAAGCCAGGGGTTTCTCGGGCGGCTCTTGATGAAGGGGTGGCTACCGCTCACGCTCGGGCTACTGGCCGTCGTCGTCGGCGCCGTGTGGACATTGCAGGGGCTGGGTCGGCTCGGCGGCAGTGTGATGACCGGCGAACCACTCTGGGCCGTGATCGGGCCGGTGGTGGTGGTCGCCGGGCTGGTGCTGGTGGTGCTGGGCCTGCGCGCCCGCGGCCGGGGCAGGCCCTCCTGACCGGCGGACCGGTGCCGCCGGGTCGCACCGGATACGCGTCGAGCCCCGCGGGGCGCGGGGCTCGACGTGGATCCCAAAGCAATCGGAACTCGGGCCGGCGGGGGCCGGCCGTCACGGAATCAGAGGGGGCGAACCTGCTCCGCCTGCGGCCCCTTCTGGCCCTGAGCGATCTCGAACTCCACCCGCTGGTTCTCCTCCAGCGTGCGGTAGCCGCTGGTCTGGATGGCCGAGAAGTGGACGAACACGTCAGCACCCCCGCCGTCGACGGTGATGAAGCCGAAGCCCTTGTCTGCGTTGAACCACTTCACGGTTCCCTGCGCCATGTGTATCTCCTTCTAAAACTGGCGGCCGAGCACGCCGTGCGGCCGGTTGGCCGTTTTCGAGCAGCGGCGCCTTGAGTCGGCCCCCACGAAGGAGGACTTCCCTCGACCACGCCATCTCTCAACAGCGTGGAACAGCAAACCACGTACGCAAAAACTTCGCATAGCCTACCCGACGAAATTCTCCGACATGTGACCTGAGAACGCGTCCGACGGCCCGGAGACATCGACGGTACGGGCCGGCGACAGCTCCCGCTAACCGGACGAAACCGGATCAGCCCGGGAACTCTCCGCGGACTCGTCGCGCACCGTCGCCGACGGTTCGACAGCACCGTCCCGGCCGCCCAGGGCGACCGCCAGGACGGCGCCGAACAGGCAGAACAGTGCCGCACCGGTGAACATCTCGGCGTACTCGACCCGGAGCGCGTCGCGTACCGCGGCCGTGTAGTCGGCGACCCGCTGCTGGTAGACGGCGCGGTCCACACCGAACGGCAACGGGGTCACCAGGTCGGCGGTGAGTTGCTGGAACCGGTGCAGCCCCCATGCGGTTACGCCGGCGACCCCGAGCAGCATGCCCACCATCCGCGCCACCACCAGAGCGGCGGAGGCGACGCCGTGCTGTGCCGCCGGCACCGCGCGGAGTACGGCGGAACTCAGCGGTGCGATGACCAGCCCGAGACCGAAACCGGCCAGTACCAGATCGGTGTCGAGCCGGGGCAGCCCGACCGGCCCGATCGGGTACCGGGCCGCCAGCGGGTCGACCGGCCAGCCGGCGATCAGCAGATAGCCGAGTACGGCCAGCGTCAGGCCGCCGACGGTGACGGCACGGTCGCCGAGGCGCCGGGCGAGCAGCCCGCCGAGTACCGCGCCGACCGGCAGCGCCACCAGGAACCGGGTGAGCAGCAGCGCTGCCTGCACCGCGTCGCGCCCGAGTACGGTCTGCGCGAAGAGTTGGACGTCGACCAGGGTCACCAGTAACGCGGCACCGGCCAGGGCGCTCACCCCGAGGGCGACCAGGAAGGGCCGCATCCGTACCCCGGTCGGATCCAACAGCCGGGTCCGGGCCCGGGCCTGCCAGAGCAGGAACGCGCCGAACACCACCACCCCGGCCCCGACGGTGACCGGACCCCACGGCGGCAGCAGCGAACGCGCCGGATCGGGGTTGTAGAGGCCGACCACCAGCAGCCCGAGCGCCACCGCCAGCAGCAGCCCGCCGACGACGTCGACCCGCTGCCGGGCCGCGTCCGACCGGACGTCCCGGCCCGGCAGCGTCAGCCGGACCACCGCGATCGCCAGCACCGCGAGCGGCAGGTTCACCCAGAAGACACCGCGCCAGCCGACCAGCGCGGCGAGCCCGGCGCCGTAGAGCGGACCGAGCACGCTGCCCAACTCCTGGGCCGCGCCGACCAGCCCCAGCGACAGTGCCCGGCGCCGGGCCGAGCCGAGGTCGGAGACCAGCGCCATCGTCACCGGCAGCAGTGCGCCACCGGCCAGGCCCTGTAGCCCTCGCCCGGCGACCAGCAGCGGCAGGCTGTCGGCGAGGGCCGCCAGCACCGAACCGGCGGCGAAGCCGGCCAGGCAGCATTCGATGACCACGCGCCGGCCGTACCGGTCGGAGAGCCGGGCGAGCAGCGGCATCCCGGCGACGTAGCCGAGCAGGTAGCCGGTGACCACCGGAGTGGCCCGTTCCAGCCGGTTGACCGGGACCCGCAGGTCGCCGAGGATCTCGACCAGCAGGGTCACCACGACGTACGCGTCGAGCGCGGCGAGCAGCACCGCCGCGGTGCCCACCCCGATCGCGAGCCGGCGACCGGCCCGCGCCACGGGATCAGGGGACACGGATGGTGACCGGAGCGTCGTACTCCGAGAAGGTCACCGTCACGGTCCCGGTCTGGCCGGGCACCGGGAACCGGGCCCGGTGCAGCAGCCGCCGGTCGGCACCGATCCAGAGCGTGCCAATGACGTCCGTGCTGACGCCCGGCACCAGGTTGCCGAGCGCGGCGCCGGGCAGCGTCCCCTCGATCCGGTACGTGTCGACCCCGTCGACCTTCTCCCGGCCCTCGGTGGTGCCGGTGGCCCTGCCGACCAGGTTGGCGACGCCACGGTCCGGGGAGAGGATCGCGGTCGGGTCGTAGATCGCCGCAGCGGTCGCCAGCGGCAGCCGCTGCCAGCCGCCGGTCAGCCCGTTGACGTGCAGGGTCTCGTCCTTGACCACGAAGGACAGCTCCAGCGGCAGCCCGCCCTGCTCAATCTTGGCGGTCCCCTGTGCCTCGCCGGCCGCGGTGATCACGCCCTCGGCGGCGCTGATGCCGAGGCTGTCGGCCGCGCCCTCGGTGGCGATCGCGAACCGGGCGGTCTGCACCGTGCCCAGCTCGGTCGCCGCACCCTTGAGGAGTTCGGCCGCCTCGGGCAGGGTCGCGGAGTTCTCCGCGCCCCCGGCCGGGTCATCGGCGCCCCGGTCGGTACAGCCTGCGGAGACGGCCAGCAGCAGGCTCAGCGCACCGGCGAGCACGAGGGATCGACGCATGACCCGAAGCGTACTCACGACCGGTGGGCCGTCGACGGCGATCCGCCCCGGACGGCGCCGGAGTCCGCCGACTCAGGCGCCGGATTCCACCGGTTCAGTCGGGCCAGCGCCCGGTGAGCCGGCGTACGCCGATCGCGCCGCCCCGGTCCACGGCGGCCCGGACGACCGCGAAGATGGCTCCCTGCAACGCGGCGGCGGCCAGGATCTCGCCCCAGCCCCGGTCCTCGTCGATGGCGTCCGGCGCCTCGCCGTCACCGGCGGTCAACTTCCAGACCTGCCGGAAGACCGCGCCGGCGGCCACCCCGGCGGCCATGCCCAGAAGTATGCCCACCGGTCGGTAGGCCACCTTGCTGACTGTCCTGCTCACCCACGTCTCCCTCGTGCCACCAGCACCACGACCGCCAGCGCCAACGCTCCGGCCGCGAACACGGCCCAGGACACCGGATGGCGCAACGCTACCGAACCGGCATCGTGCACGGAGGACCGGACGTTCGCGGTGGTCTGCCCGGCGCGCTGCTTCACCCGGTCCCGGGTCTGCGCCGCCGAGCCCTTGATCCGGGCCTTCACGTCCGCCTTGGCCGCCAGGGCCTGCACCGTCTCGCCCAACTCGGCCCGGGTCTGCCGGATCTCCGCCCGGAGCGCCTCCGGGTTGCCGAAGCCGTTGCTGCGGGTCATCCCTGTCCCCTGTCCCGGACCGCCGAGGCCACCGTACGCACGTCCGCGCGCAGGCTGTCCGCCGTCGCCTTCGGCATCGGCGGCACCGCCCGGCGTACCTGCCCCCGGCCGACCATCGCGAAGATCCCGGCCAGGATGAACAGTGTCCCGGCCACCACCAGCGCGGCGGCCCAGGCCGGAATCACCACTGCCAGTCCCAGCACCGCGGCGGCCACCAGGACGCCGAGTCCGCAGAGCGCCAGCGCGCCGCCGCCGCCGAAGAGGCCCACCCCGATACCGGCGTGCTTGCCCTTCTCGGCCAGCTCGATCCGGGCCAGCGCCAGCTCGTCGCGTACCAGCCGCGACACCTGCTCGGTGGCGCGCTGCACCAGCTCCGCGGTGGACTGCTCCGCGACCGGTCGAGCGGAGTCGCGTACGACATCGGCCATGCTGTCCTCCTATCCCGGTTCCTGGGCTGTATGCCCCGGTCGCCGGTGGTTCAATCCTGCCGACGGTCCGTTCGCGCCCGGTGTCCGTTCGTCGCGCCCGTCCCGGGCCGGGCGGACGGCTGGCCGGTGCGGCGGAGGCGGAGAGGCGTCCCGCCCCCGCTGTGGTTAGTGTCCGCCACCGGGCGCCCCGATGGCGGCCGATCCGGCAGGTCAGCGGCCCGGCTCGCGGCACTCAGCGGGGCGGCGCCTCGGCCGGCTCGTCGGGGCCGACGAAGGCACTGCTCCGGGCCTCGCCGTCGTCGGTACCGCCGAAGAGCCGGGCGTCGTCCGGCGGCTCGTGCTCGGTCGGCCGGCCGTCGGCAGCGGCACCGGGCACCGGCCCGCTCGGCTCGACCCACTGCCAGGGCAGCCGGCCGGAGGCGTCGCCGACCTCTGCTCGCAGCCGGGGCAGCGCGGTCGGCCGCTGGTCCCGCACCCAGCCGACCAGGTGCTCCCGGACCAGGCAGCGCAGGTCCCAGAGCCTCGGCGCATCGGCGGCGCTGACCAGGGCGCGCAGCCGGACCATCCCGCCGACCGCGTCGGTGACCTGGAGTACGCAGGTCCGCCCGTCCCACAGCTCGGTCCCCTCCACCAGCCGGCGCAGTTCCTCCCGCATCGCCTGCACCGGCACCGACCAGTCCACCTCGAACTCCGCGGTGCCCAGCACGGCGGCCTGGGTACGGGTCCAGTTCTGGAACGGCTTGGTGGTGAAGTACGACGTCGGCAGGATCAGCCGCCGGTCGTCCCAGATCTGCACCACCACGTAGCTGAGGGTCAGCTCCTCGATCCGGCCCCACTCCCCCTCGACCACCACCACGTCGTCCAGCCGGACCGCGTCGCTGAACGCCAGTTGCAGCCCGGCGAAGACGTTGCCGAGCACGCTCTGCGCGGCCAGCGCGGCGACCACCCCGATCACCCCGGCCGAGGCGAGCACGCTGGCGCCGACCCCGCGCACGCTCGGGAAGGTCATCAGCATCACCCCGGCGGCCAGCACCACGATGACCGCGATGGTGACCCGGCGCAGCATGACGATCTGGGTCTTGATCCGCCGGGCCTGCCGGTTGTCCGGCACGTCGAGCCGGAACCGGGCCAGCGCGGTGTCCTCGCTGACCAGCAGCAGCGAGGCGACCAGCCAGGCGGTGGTGCCGATGACCGCCAGGACGAGCAGGTGCAGCAGGGTCCGCCGCCACGGCGTACCGATGCCGTAGCCGGTGCTGAACCGCACGCCGAACTGGATCGCCAGCACGGTCGCGGCCACCTGGAAGGGCCGGTGCGAGTGCTCGGACAGCTCGCTGAGCAGCACGGACCGTCGGCCGAGCCGGCGTACGGTCCGGTGCACCACCTCCACCACGGCGAGCGCGAGCAGCGCCGCGCCCACCGTCGCGATGACCGTCCACAGATAGCTGTCCACCAATGTTCTTCCTTCCACGCCGAAGCCGGGTGCCGCTGCGGGATGTCTCCCGAGCCGCACCCGGCGGGGCCACGAACGCGCGGGGCCAAATACGTAGAATGCCCCAGAGAGCCCGATGAATCCAGGTCAGACCTTCCGGTACCTCGCCTGCACCAGGCAGAACACGGCGAACGCGGCGATGCCGAGCGCCACCAGCGTAAGCAGGATCGACCCGTACGCCTGCTCCCGCAGCGTATGCAGGGCGGCGTCCAGGCCCCGGGCCTGGTCCGGGTCGTAGTTCACCGCGGCCGTCACCACGAGCAGCCCGGCGATGCCGTACGCGACGCCCTTGGCGACGTAACCGGCGACACCGAGCCGGCGGGCCAGCTTGCGGGTCTGCGGGCTCATCTCACCGGTCTTCAGGTGCCGCTCGAACTTCTTGACCGCGCCGTACCAGACCAGCCCGACACCGAGGGCGGCCAGGGCGAGGCCGATCAACCCGACCAGCAACCGGCCCCCGGACGAGGCCATCAGCTCCTCGGTCAGCGCCTGCTGCTTGTCCGCACTGGACGAGTTCGCCTGCTGCACCACCTGATAGGCGGTCCAGGCGAAGTAGAAATAGACGAGGGTCCGGCCGAGCGAGGTGAGCCGCTCGAAGACCCGCTCCCGACCCCGGTATTCCCGATGGCCGATCGCCGCCTCGAACGCCTGCCAGATCGCCATCGCGAGCAGGCCGACACCGATCGCACCGACCAGGAACCCGCCGAGCGGCTGCGCGGCCAGGGTGCGCAGTGCGCCGGACTGGTCGCCGTCGTCGGCCGGCCGACCGAAGGCGATCTGCAATGCCAGCCAGGCGAAGAGCAGGTGGACGAGCCCGTAACCGACGAAGCCGGCCCGGGCGAGGATTTCCAGGGGCTTGCTGTTGGCGGCACGGGCCGCGCTCGCTCCGGCGGTAGAAGTCGCTGACATGGGCGTGTCAATGACCGAACGGGAAGATCTCCAAACGTCCGGGTCCCGGAGGCGGCTCCACCGGGGCGGTGGCCGGCGGTGGCGGGTCGCCCCGCCACCGCCGCCCCGGGTCACCGCTCAGCCGGCGTTGCGGCCGATCCGCACCACGACCTGCTCCTGGTCGGCGCTCTGCACGGTGGCGTACAGGCCGCCGACCTCGGTGGCCTGCTGGCCGACGGTCAGCGCCAACTGCTCACCGGCGACTTCGAGGGTCACCTTGTCTCCGTCGACGCCGATCAGTTTGGCCTCGACGCCGAGGATGCTGGCCTTGGCGTCGACGCCCCGGTCGAAGGTCACGGTGCAGGCGTCCAGCCCGCAGTCTGTGGTGGCGCCCTCGGAACTACAGCCGGCCAGGACGGCCACACCGAGGGCCAGGCCGGCGAGGAGACCGGCGGCACGACGGACAGTGGTCTTTTGGCGGTACGGGGGATTCGTCACCCCACCAAGGATACCTGGAGTGATCCAGGCAACGGCCTGGCCGGGTTTCCGGCAACGGCCGATATCGTGCCTGCCATGCCGTTCGAGATCGCCCGGGTCCGGGCCGCCTACCCCGCCCTCGCCGAGGGATTCGCGCACTTCGACGGGGCCGCCGGCACCCAGGTGGCCGCCCCGGTCGCCGACGCGGTGGCCGGCACCATGCGGACCGCGGTCGCCAACCTGAGCAGCGCACACGTCCCCGGGCAGCGCTCCGGCGAGCTGGTGGCGGCGGCCCGGGCGGCGGTCGCCGACCTGGTCGGGGCGGCCCCGGACGGGGTGGTCTTCGGGCCGAGCGCGACCGCGCTGACCTACCAGGTGGCCCGGACTCTGGGTCAGGCGTGGCGCCCCGGCGACGAGGTGGTGGTCTCCCGGCTCGACCACGACTCCAACGTGCGGCCCTGGGTGCAGGTTGCCGAGGCGGCCGGCGCGGTCGTCCGGTGGGCCGAGTTCGATCCGCAGACCGGCGAACTGCCGGCCGGGCAGTACGCCGACCTGGTCGGCCCGCGCACCCGGGTGGTGGCGCTCACCGCCGGCAGCAACGCGATCGGCACCGTGCCGGAGGTGGCCGGGATCGCCGCGACCGCGCACGCGGCCGGTGCGCTGGTCTACGTGGACGGGGTGCACGCCACCCCGCACGGGCCCACCGACGTCGCCGCGCTCGGCGCCGACTTCTATGTGACCAGCGCGTACAAGTGGTCCGGCCCGCACGTGGCCGCCGTCGTCGCCGACCCGGCCCGCTGGGCGGAACTGCGCCCGGCCAAGCTGCTGCCCTCGCCCGACCGGGCGCCGGAGCGGTTCGAACTCGGCACGCCGAGCTTTCCGCTGCTCGCCGGGATCCGGGCCGCCGTCGACCACCTGGCCGGGTTGGACCCGGACGCCACCGGCGACCGCGGAGCCCGGGTACGGGCCGGTCTCGCCGCCGCACTGGAGCACGAGAACCAGCTCTTCGCCCGCCTGCACCGGGGGCTCGCCGAACTGCCCGGGGTGACCGTCTACGGCTCGCCCCGGCACCGCTGCCCGACCGTCTCGTTCCGGCTCGCCGGCCAGACCCCGCAGCAGACCGCCGCCGCGCTCGGCGAGCGCGGGGTCTGCGTCTCGGCCGGCGACTACTACGCGTACGAGTACTTCTCCGCGCTGGGCCTGCGGGACAGTGGCGGGGCGGTCCGGGCCAGCGTCTACCACTACAACACTGCCGACGAGGTCGACCGGCTGCTCGCCGAACTCGACCGGCTGGTGGTGGGCGGGGTCACCGACAGCGCCGGGCTGGTGAGTGGAGAATTGCTCCGGTGAGCTCACTCGTCGAAGAAAATCCCGCCCGCCGCCGCTTCGAGATCCTGGTCGACGACGCCCTGGCCGGCTTCATCGGCTACCGGGTCGAGTCCGGGACGATGGTGCTGGTGCACACCGAGGTCGACAAGCAGTTCGAGGGCAAGGGGGTCGGCAGCGCGCTGGCCCGGGGCACCCTCGACCAGCTCCGCGACCGGGGCGAGCGGGTCAGGGTCACCTGCCCCTTCCTGCTCTCCTTCCTGGAGCGCCATCCCGAGTACGCATCGGTGGTCGCCGACGACTGATTCCCGCCCGGGGGTACGTCGGCCGGGGCCCGGCGACGGGCTACCGTCGTACCCGTGGCGGAGCCGGAAGTGCGCACGACGGGCCGGGCGGGTCGGTGGATCACCGTGGTGGTCGTGGTGGTGGCGCTGGCCGCCGCCGGAGTCGGCGTGGGGCTGTGGCGGGGCTGGTTCGCCGACCCGTCGGTGTCGGACGCACCCCGGGCCCGGGCCGGCACCGTGCAGACCCTGGTGGCAGACCTCGAGGCGCCCTGGGGACTCGCCTTCCTCCCCGACGGCTCGGCACTGGTGACCGAGCGGGACAGCAAGCGGGTCCTCCAGGTCTCCGGCGGTACAGCCCGGGAGGTGGCCCGGATCGAGGAGGCCGCACCGGCCGGCGAGGGCGGCCTGCTCGGCCTCGCCGTCTCCCCGGACTACGCCACCGACCGCTGGGTGTACGTCTACTACACCGCCGCCGACGACAACCGGGTCGCCCGGCTGCGCCTCGGCGAGCCGGCTCGGGAGATCGTGCTGAGCGGTATCCCGCGCGGCTCGCGTACGCACAACGGCGGGCGGATCGCCTTCGGGCCGGACGGCATGCTCTACGTCGGCACCGGGGACGCCGGGAACCGCGACGCCGCGCAGGACCGGAACAGCCTGGCGGGCAAGATCCTGCGGCTGACCCCGGACGGCCGGCCCGCTCCGGGCAACCCGTTCGGCGACACCCTGGTCTACAGCTACGGCCACCGCAATGTGCAGGGGCTCGGCTGGCACGCCGACGGGACCATGTACGCGGCCGAGTTCGGCCAGAACCACTACGACGAACTCAACCGGATCACGTCGGGCGGCAACTACGGCTGGCCGGAGGTCGAGGGCGACTCCGACGACTCCCGGTTCGTCACCCCGGTCGCCACCTGGGGTACCGCCGAGGCGTCCCCGAGCGGGCTGGCGGTGGTCGGCGACCGGGTCTGGCTCGCCTGCCTGCGCGGGCAGCGGCTCTATCGGATCGGCATCGACGGGCAGGGCGCCGAGGCGCTGCTGACCGGCGAGTACGGCCGGCTCCGGCTCGTCGCCCCGGCGCCGGACGGGTCGCTGTGGGTGCTCACCTCGAACCGCGACGGGCGCGGCTCGCCGGAGGACGACGACGACCGCATCCTCCGGCTGCTCCCCTGACCGGCCCGGCGGACCCGGCTACCGGCGGGCCTAGATCGCGTGTTCCGGTGCGGGTAGTTCGGTGAACGGGAAGCGGAGCCGGAAGTCGGGCCAGGGCACGCTGAGCCTGAGCCAGTCGCCACCGCGGCCGGCGTCGACGCCCAGCTCGGCGATCTGACCGAGATCGGCGAGCGAGCGCCGGGCCTGCTCCTCGGTGACGCCGGCCGCGCCGGCCAGGCTGGTCAGGCTGGTGCTGACCACGCGGCGCCGCCATCGCCGCCGGGTGCGCGCAGCCAGCCGGCGGATCGCGATGGCCACCAGCACGGCCTGGTCGTCCCGCTGTGCCCGGGCCTCCAACTCCCGTTCCGCCTCGGAGAGCGGCAGCACGTCCAGCGGATCGCGGTCCAGCCGGGGCGTGACCCACGGATCGTCGCCGTCGGCCTCGGTCAGCTCGAAGAGGCCGAACTCCGCCAGGCAGAGCAGCAGCTCGCCGACGGTGTGCGGAACCGGCACGTCGCGCCGCCGGCACATCTCGGCGAACAGCTCGATCCGGGTGGCGCGGATCCGGACCATCCAGGCGTAGTGCTGCCGGGCGTTCAGCTCGGCGTCCTCGGCGTCCCGGCCGGTGCGGCGCCGCCGGGCCCGGTCCACCCACTCGTCGACGCTGCCGGGATCACACCACGCCGAGCCCTCCCACGGGACGATCGTCGACCAGGCCGACCGGCGGAACCGGGAATCCCCGGGTACGACGGTGAGGTAGACGAAGGCGCAGGGAAGCCACCTGATCCAGGACGGGGTAAGGGCGGCCCGCTGCCAGCGAGGGGTCACCGGACGAACGATACCGCGACTCGCCGTGAACGTGGGGGCACCCTTGGTGACAGCCACGGTACGGATCGGATGTCGTCCCGATGGTCCGATCAGGACCGTCCGGCGAGCACCTCGGCGGCGGCCCGGCCCGCGGCCCGGGTGGCGCCGTAGGTGGCCAGGTGCACCCGGCCGGTGATGATCGATGGTACCCCGAGTTCCACCACCACGGCGTCCGGGCGGTCGGCCAGGAGCCGGCGTACCGCGCCCGCCATCCAGTCGTGCCGGTGCAGGTCACGGACCACCAACACCAGTGCTCGGCCGGCCGCCCCGGCGAGCGCCCCGGCCGGCGGGACATGGTCGGCGGCCAGGTCGGCGGCGGCCAGCCGCACGGTCGTGGTGCCGGGCAGCAGGGCGGCCAGCGGGGCACCCACGCCCCACGGCGTCTCGGCGCCGATCGCGATGTTGCGAGGCGGCTCGAACTCCAGCACGTGGGCCGGACCGGTCAACGGCAGTACGGCCGGGCCGGCACCGTCGGTCAGCCGGACCGCCCGGCGTGCGGCGGCCAGGCCCAGCGGGGAGCCGTCCGGGCCGGCGGGCGTCCACTCGGCGCGCTGGGCCCGGGCGGCACCGCTCCACGCGGCCAGCAGGCCGACCCGCTTGGCCGCCTCGACCAGGCGCTCCTCCGGCAACACCCCGGCGAGCACCGCGTCGACGATCGCGTCCCGCAGCCGCAGGGCGTCCGCCTCCTCGGCGTGCTCGCCGCCGACACAGATCGCGTCGGCCCCGGCGACCAGGGCCCGGACGGTCGCCCCGGCGAAGCCGTACCGGTCGGCGACCGCGCGCATCTCGATGCCGTCGGTCACCACCACACCCTGGAAGCCCAACTCCTCGCGCAGCAGGTCGGTCAGCACCCGCCGGCTCAGCGTCGCCGGCCACTCCTCGTCGACCGCCGGGACCAGCAGGTGGCCGGTCATCACCGCCTGCACCCCGGCGTCGATCGCGGCCCGGAACGGCGGCAGCTCGCAGGCGTCGAGCCGCGCCCGGGAGACCGCGATCCGGGGTACGTCGAGATGCGAGTCGACGCTGGTGTCCCCGTGTCCGGGGAAGTGCTTGGCGCAGGCGGCGACCCCGGCCGACTGGAGACCGCGTACCCAGGCGGCGGTGTGCCGGGCGACCAGCCCCGGATCGGCGCCGAAGGCGCGTACGCCGATCACCGGGTTGTCCGGATTGGCGTTGACGTCCGCGTCCGGGGCGTAGTTCAGGGCGATGCCGGCGGCGGCCAGCTCGGCACCGAGGTCGCGGGCCACCGCCTCGGTCAGCTCGGGGTCGTCGACCGCGCCGAGCGCCAGGTTGCCCGGCCGGGAGCTGCCGAGCCGGGACTCCAGCCGGGTGACGTCGCCGGCCTCCTCATCGATCGCCACCAGCACGTCCGGCCGTTCCGCCCGCATCGCGTCGGTCAGCGCGGTGACCTGCTCGGCGTCGACCACGTTACGGGCGAACAGCACCACCCCGCCGAGCCCTTCACCGAGCCACCGGCGCACCCAGTCCGGCGGTCGGGTGGTGCCGACGAACCCGGGCTGGAGTACCGCCGCCGCCAGGCTGGACAGGTTGTCCGTCGTTCCGCTCATCCCGCCGGTTCCCCCGCATCTACAGTGGACAGCCGCCGCCCTGGTAGCGGCGGGTGCTGCCATGGTCACACCACCTCAGCAAATAGTCAATAAACCTTCCTATTAGCCGGAACGGGCCCGGACGTGCGACATGGCCGCCGATGACGTGCGACAGTGCTGGAATGCAGTCGAGCATCCGGGAGACCGCGTCGCGCCTCACCGACCTGCCGCACCGCCTGCTCGCCGCCGAGGAGACGAGCTGGTTCGACATTCCGGGCGTCCGAATCGTCGGCGCCATCCTCGGCACCGTGCTCCTGGTCGCCGCCCTCCGGTCGATGTTCGGTCGCCGCTAGGCGGTCGATCTTCGCTCGCAATCCGGTGGCCGATCTTCGGTCGCAGTCGGGCGGACGACCGCCGACGCACGGCGCCGCCGACGCACGGCCCCTCCGCCGCGCCCGCCCGGGGCTCCCCGGCATGACCTGTGCGGCGGACTGTCGAGCTGGGTGCACGAACGGGGCACGGATCGAGACCCCCACAGCGCGATCAGCGCGACGAACGCGGACATGAAGCGGCACACGCGACACAGACACGCGGCACGAACGCGAAGCGCAAACGCGGCACAGACACGCGGCACGAACGCGAAGCGCAAACGCGGCACAGACACGCGGCACGAACGCGAAGCGCAAACGGGCGGCAGATGCGTGTCGCGGAGACGGCGCAGAGGCGGGGATGGCTGGACCATGCGGGGTGGGTGCAGGAACGGGGCAGCTCGACAGTCTCGTCGGGAGGTAGTACGGGCGCGGGCAACCAAGGCCGTCTCGACCGGTCGGATTTCCGATAAGCGCGGTTCCGCTGCGCACACTAACATCGACAATCATCGTGGCATCAGCAGGCGACGTCGCAGCTCACGACCACTTCAGCGCCAGAGATGGTGGCATGAGATGCCGCGCCGAGCCGATGGTTGACCCCGCCCACTCCAGGAGTCGAGAATTCCAAGACGGCGACGGCGAGTGACGCCAGTCTGACCGTGCGTTCGTCGAGCTGCATTGGAGCGTTGATGGGGAGGCTCAGCATTCCCTCCCTGCCGGAGGGGCCGATCCAGGAGTTCTACGAACGGCTGCACGCACTGCACCAGGTGGCGGGCCAACCCAGCATGCGCGCCCTGCACCATGGCACCCGCACCGCCACCCGCCCCCGGGGGATCAACGCGACCTCGATCCACGCCGCATTCGCCCGGCCACGGCTGGCGCGGTGGGACGTGGTCAGCGAAATCGTTCGGCTGCTCGACGGTGACGTGGGCGAGTTCGCGGAGCTGTGGCAGCAGGCCCGGCACCGGGAGTTGAGCGCGGACGTGCTGCCGGGGACGGTGCTCGGGGCGTACCCGAAAATGGTTGGTGGATCGGGGCCGGCGGCCGGACGCGGCCCGGCAGACCGATCGGGCGGCCCGCTGCCGCGCGAGTTGCCGGCGGACCTGCGGACGTTCTCCGGCCGCGAGCGGCAACTGGCCGAACTCGACGCGGTGCTCGGCGCCAGCGAGGGATCCGGCACAACGATGATCATGGTTCTGACCGGGCCGTCCGGGGTCGGCAAGACCGTGCTCGCCGTGCACTGGGCGCACCGGGTCGCCGACCGGTTTCCGGACGGACAGCTCTATCTGGACCTGCGCGGCCACCCCCCGGAACCGCCGACCCGGCCGACCGACGCGCTCGCCGGACTGCTCGGCGCGCTCGGCGAGGACGCCGCGACCCTGCCGCCCGGGCTGGCCGGCCGGGCCGCCCGGTTCCGCGCCCTGCTCGCCGACCGGCGGATGCTGGTGGTGCTGGACAACGCCGGCTCGGTGGACCAGGTACGCCCGCTGCTGCCCGGAACCGGTCGGTGCCGGACCGTGGTCACCAGCCGGGATGGCCTGGCCGGCCTGGTCGCCCGGCACGGGGTACGCCGGCTCGACCTCGACCCGCTCGCGCCGCGCGCGCCGCCGTTTCGGGGTGGGCCCCACGGGGTACCTCCGGCGACCGATGAAGCTGCCACCCCTGCACGCCACTCGGCTCCGCCGTACCGCCCGGCACCGATTCGGCTGGCGATCGTTGCGCCCCGACCAACTCACGGCGATGCGTGCGGTGATGCGCCGCCGGGACGCTCTCGTCGTACTGCCGACCGGGGCCGGAAAATCGGCTGTCTACCAGGTACCGGCGACGCTGCTGACCGGACCGACGGTGGTGATCTCGCCGCTGCTGGCCCTCCAGCAGGACCAGGTCGCCGCGCTCAACGACCGTGGCCGACCGGAACTGCGCGCGGTACGGATCAGTTCGGCGGAGAGCCCCGGGCAGCAGGCCACCGCCCTGGACGAGATCCGGTCCGGCCGGGCCCGATTCCTCTTCACCACCCCCGAACAGCTCAGCAACCCGGAACGGCTGGCCGAGGTACGCGCGCTGCGCCCTGCTCTGGTCGCGGTCGACGAGGCGCACTGCATCTCCGCCTGGGGGCACGACTTCCGCCCCGACTACCTGGCACTGGGACACCTGATCCGCGAGTTGGGCCGCCCGCCGGTGGTCGCGCTGACCGCCACCGCGTCGCCGCCGGTCCGGGACGACATCGTCGGCCGGCTCGGCCTGCGCAGGCCCCGAGTGGTGGTCGCCGGGCTGGACCGGGCAAACCTGTTCCTGGAAGTGGCGAACTGCGCCACCGAGGACTACCGGTGGCGGCGGCTGCTCGCGCTGCTCCGCGCCGAGTCCCGCCCCGGGATCGTCTACGTGCCGACCCGGCGGGCCGCCGAAGAACTCGCCGAACGGCTGACCGCGGCCGACTTCCCGGCGAAGCACTACCACGGCGGGATGCCATCCGGTGCCCGCGAGGAACTGCACGAGGACTTCCTCGCCAACCGGGTACCGATCATGGTCGCCACCTCGGCGTTCGGGATGGGCATCGACAAGTCGAACATCCGCTGGGTGGCGCACATGGCGCTGCCGGACGCGCCGGACAGCTACCTCCAGGAGATCGGCCGGGCCGGCCGGGACGGCGAACCGGCCCGCGCGCTGCTGCTGTGGCGGGCCGAGGACGTCGGGCTGCGCCGCTACTTCACCGGCGGCGCCCCGGACCCCGAGGAGTTGCGCGACCTCGCCGCGCTGCTCCGGGACGGGCCGACCACCCGGACCGCGCTGCGCGAGCGGACCGGGCTCGGCGCCCGCAAGCTCGGCCAACTCCTCGCCCTGCTGGAACGGGTCGGCGCCGCCGACACCCGACCGGACAACCGGCTCGGCAGCCCCCGGTACGCCCCGAAGCCCGTCGACGCGGCCACCGCCGCGCTGGCCGAGGCGGAACGGCAGCAGACCGTGCAGCGATCCCGCACCGACATGATGCGGGCGTTCGCCGAGACCCGGAGCTGCCGGGGGCAGACCCTGCTGGCGTACTTCGGCGAGCGGCTGCCGAAACCCTGCGGGCACTGCGACAACTGCCACGCCGGACTGGACGCCGCCGCGCCGTCGACCGGCACCGGTACGACCCGGGGCGGCGGCTCCGGTCGGCAAGGTCGCCGTAACGGGCCAAAGGCCGACGAGCCCTTTCCCGTGCACAGCACGGTCCGACACACCGAGTGGGGTTCCGGGATGGTGCTCGGTTACGAGGACGACCGGATGACGGTGCTCTTCGACGATGTCGGCTACAAGACCCTCTCGGTACCGGTGGTCAGCGAGCAGGGCCTGCTGGAGCCGGTAGACGACTGATCTACGGTGTCCCGGGGTACGGGTCACAGGACGCCGTACGGCGATTCGGTTTGCCCTCGGCCACGCCGTGCCGTGGGATGTGATGGTTTGTTCTCAGTGGAGGGAGGTTGCCGTGACCGAGCAACCGCTATACGCGAGCGAGTTCGGATTCTCCGACGACGAGTGGGGGCTGCTCGTGGGCCTGCCGCAGTCGGTGCTGACCGCGGCCAGTGCCGCGGAGTCGGACGGCGGCCGCCGGACCCGGACGGAGAACGCCGCCGGGCTGGAGAGCATCGCCGCCGGACGGGAGTCGGCCAGCCCGCTGGTCGCCGCCGTCGCCGGGGAGCTGATCACCCGGGTCGGCGACCCGGAGGTGGGCGAGGAACTGCCGGCGATCGAACCGGACGACCCGAAGGCACTGATCGCCGACGTACTGAGCCGGGCGCAGAGCGCGTCGAAGCTGCTCGCCGGCAGGGTCTCCGAAGGCGAGGCCGGGGCGTACCGGCACTGGCTGCTGACCATCGCCGAGCAGGTGGTGACCGCCGCGTCGACCGGCGGGGTACTCGGCCTCGGCGGCGACGAGGTGACCGAGTCGGAGCGACGCTTCCGCGACGAGCTGGCGCACGTACTCAACGACTGACCGAAGGCGAAGCGCCCCGTATACCCGCGAGGGTTACGGGGCGCTGTGCGTAGTCGGGTCAGCGGGTCGTGACGTCCTGGACGAACGCGCGCCAGGCGGCCGGGCCGAAGGTCAACACCGGTCCGGCCGGGTCCTTGCTGTCCCGTACGCCGACGATTTCGGGAAGGTTCTTCGCCACCTCGACGCAGGTGGATCCGCCATTACCGCTGCGGGTCGACTTCCGCCAGATGGCACCACTCAGGTCTGCCATGTCGCCGCTACTTCCTTAATCAAGCTGAGGGTCTGCCCGGTGGGCAGGGCTACCGCCCGCATGGCTTCCCCGGCGAGACACGCCACGCCACCGCCGCGACTGGCGCCGACTCTGGCGGCACTGCCGATGCGGGTGGCGCTGGCGCTGCCCCGACTCGATCGACCTCGTGCCGATGCCGTACGCGCCGACGGTGCCGCCGCTCGACCGCACCGCCCACCGCACGGCCGTCGTTTCCGAGCCCTCGTACCCGGGCGCCCCACAGCCTCCTCCCCCAGCCGTCCGGCACTGGGCCCGTAACGACAGGCATCCGCGTAACGAGCGGCATGCGTCGGGGAACTCGACGGCCGGACGGTACGAGATCGGCCGGGTGGACGCGCTGACCCCCGCGCGACGGCACCGCGCCCGGCAGGTCGAGCGGGCGTGACCGGCCGCCCCGCCCGGGTACTCATGTTCCGGCCGCATGCCCCCGGTTCCGCGCGCACACGCACACCCGGCCGCTGTTCCTGTGCCGCGAGTGCGGCGCGAAGTGGCCGTGCCAACCGGCACGGCTCGTGCTGCTCGTCGCCTACCGGGACAACCTCGCCGGACTGCGCGACATGCTGACGAACAAGCTGGCCCTGGCCCTGGCGGACCAACCCCAGGCCGACCCGGACGACCTGACCGCCCGCTTTCTCGGCTGGCTGCCCGACGGCCCCTGACGCCATCGCTCACCTGTACGTCAGAGGCGCTACCACTGGCCGGTAGCGCCTCTGACGTACAGGTGAGCCGGCGTCCCCGGGCGAACGACCACACGACACGGCCGGCGACCGGCGTCGGACAAGCCGGCGGCGCGTCAGTTTGCCGGGCCGACAGAGGCAGGGCGGCGGCGCGTCAGTTGCCGGGCCAGCAGAGGCAGGGCGGCGGCGCGTCAGTTGCCGGGCCAGCAGAGGCAGGGCGGCGGCGCGTCAGTTGCCGGGCCAGCAGAGGCAGGGCGGCGGCGCGTCAGTTATCGGGCCAGCAGCGCGAGTACGGCGCGTTCGGCCTCGGCGTCGGTGCTCTCCGGGCCCACCTCGGCGACCGTACCGCTCTGGTAGAGGTCGATCAGCCGGGGATCCACATAGGACGCCCGGGCCACCGCCGGGGTGTTGCCGAGCCGGCCGGAGACCCGGCGCATCGCCTCGGCGATCACCCGGCGCCGGGCGGTCACCGACTGCTGGGGCCCCGCCTCGGCGAGCGCCCGGGACGCCCACAGGGTCGCGTGCCAGGTCCGGAAGTCCTTCGCCGTCATCTCACCCCCGCTGGCCGTCCGCAGGTAGTCGTTGACCTCGTCGCTGCGGACGTCCCGCCAGCTCCGGCCGTCCCAGTAGCCGAAGAGCCGCTGGGCAGCGCGCCTGCGTCGGCGCAGTTCCCGCAGCACCCGGCACGCCTCGGTGTCGTCGATCCGGAGCACCTGGTCGATGCCGCCCTTGGCCGGAAAGGCGAAGACCACCGCGCCGTGCCGGCACCGGGTGTGCTCGGGCCGGAGGGTGGCCACCCCGTACGTGGGGTCGTCGCCGGCCGCGTACTGGTCGCTGCCGATCCGGAAGGTGCCCATGTCCAGCAGCCGGGCCACGGTCGCCAGTACCCGGGGACGGCGCAGTCCCCGCCCGGCCAGGTCGGCGCAGACCTGTTCGCGCAGCACCGGCAGCCGGGCGGCGACCTCCAGTACGTGGTCGAACTTCGCCTGGTCGCGCCGGAGCCGCCAGGTCGGGTGGTAGAGGTACTGCCGGCGACCGGCGGCGTCGATGCCGACCGCCTGGATGTGCCCGGCCGGATGCGGGCAGATCCAGACGTCCTTCCAGGCCGGCGGGATCACCAGTTCGCGGAGCCGGGTCAGCTCGTCCCGGTCCCGGATCGGCCGCCCCTCGGTGTCCAGGAAGACCACGCCGCGACCGTGCCGGCGCCGTCCGTACCCGGGGGCCGACAGGTTGCTACGCCGCAACCGCACGGCGACCCCGCCCCACCCGTTCGACCTCATCCGCCGCCGCCAACACCTCGTCCACTCCGATCGCGGCGAGTCCCGGGTGGATCCGGGAGCGGTCGGCCGGCTCCCGGGCTCCGGTGAACCCCGCCGCCCGGTGCAGGGCACGGTGCCAGGGCCGGTCCGGCGGCGGGCCCCAGAGCTGCGGCCGAATCGGCCCGAACAGCACCACCGACGGCGTCCGGTACGCGGTGGCCAGGTGCGCGACGCCGGTGTCCGTACTCAGCACCAGGCGGGCGTGCGCGACCACGGCGGCCAACTCGACCAGGGTGAGCCGGCCGGCGAGTACCGCCGTCGCCGGCAGCCCGGCACTGCTCGCCACCCGTTCGGTCAGGTCCCGCTCGTCAGGTGAGCCGGTCACCACCACCCGGTGCCCGGCCCGGGTCAGCTCCCGGGCCAGCGTGCCGAACCGGGCCGCCGACCAGCGGCGCGCGGTGCCCTTGCCGCCGGGGTGCACGACGGTCACCCCGACCGGCACCCGCCGGGGCGCCGGGCGGTGCAGGTCCAGGTCGTCCGGGTCGCACTCGACGCCGTACCAGCTCAGCAGCCGGCACCAGCGGCGTACCTCGTGCTCCTCCGCCCGCCAGGCCGGGCCGTCGTGGTGGCCGGCCTCGGCACAGTGGTAGCCGCAGAGCCGTTCCGGGTCGGCGGCGGCGAGCAGCCGGTGCGACTGCGGACCCCGACCGTGCAGGTTGACCGCCCAGTACGGTGCCGGCCCGGCCCAGTCGACCGGGTCCAGCCCGTCGGTCGGCACCACGTTGTCCACGTCGCCGACCAGCTCCACCAGCGGGGTGAGCCAGTCCGGGGCGGCCACCGTCAGGGTGTGCTCCGGAAACGCGGCGCGCAGCCCGCGCAGCGCCGGCACCGCCGTCGCCAGGTCACCCACCCCGAGCGCCCGCAGCACCAGGATCACGGATAGGACGTTTCCCGGTCGGCGCAGACCACCATCTCCCGGATCGCGCATCCGGGCGGCTGGCGCAGGGCGAAGAGTACGGCGTCGGCGACGTGTGCCGGCTCGTTCAGCGCGGCGTCGTCACCCGGCCGGTACTGCGGGTCGCGCTCGTCGAAGAAGGCCGTACGCATTCCGCCCGGCACCAGCAGCGTCACCCCGACCGTCCCGGCCAGTTCGGCGGCGAGCGCCCGGGTGAAGCCCACCACCCCGAACTTGGCCGCGCAGTACGCGGTGGCGTCCCCGACCGCCTTGACGCCGAGGGTCGAGGCGACGGTGACCACCGTGCCGCGCGAGCGTTCCAGATAGGGCAGTGCCGCCCGGATGACGGCGGCGGTGGCCAGCAGGTCGACGGTGACGACCCGTTCCCAGGTCTCCGCCGGCACCTCACCGAGCCGTCCCGGCACGTCGACTCCGGCGGCGGTGACCACCCCGGCGAGTCCGCCGGCCTGCTCGGCGAGTTGCCGGGTGGCCGCCTCGGCGGCCCGGGTATCCGCGAGGTCGCAGTGCAGCCACGGGGTGGGCGCGACCGGCGGCTGCCGGTCGAGCACCAGCGGTCGCCCGCCCGAGTTGGCGATCGCGGCCACCACCGCCGCGCCGAGCCCGCTGGACCCGCCGCTGACCAGCACCGCCCCGCCGAGGGCACCGGCAGCGGCGGCGGCACCGGTGGCCGACGAGACGTCACCGGGCCGGCCGGACAGCGCGCCGCCGGCCCCGTCGAGTCCGCCGCTCACCGGGCCCGTCCCACCGGTCGGCGGCCGGCCCGGGCGGCGGCGATCATCCCGGTGGTGGAGCGCCCGTCCAGATAGGGCACCACGACGGTGTGGCCGCCCCAGCGGTGCATGATCTCGGCCTCCGGCAGGTCCGGCCCGTCGGCACCGGTGCCGTAGTCGCCGCCCTTGACCCAGATGTCCGGCCGCAGCCAGGCCAGCGCCGCGTGCGGGGTCGACTCGTCGAAGACCACCACCGCGTCCACGCAGCCGAGCGCGGCCAGCAGCCGGGCCCGGTCGGCGTGCCGGACCAGCGGCCGGTCCGGACCCTTGAGCCCGGCCACGCTGTCGTCGGAGTTGACGCAGACCACCAGGCAGTCGCCGAGCTGCCGGGCCGCCTCCAGGGTGGCCACGTGCCCGGCGTGCAGCAGGTCGAAGCAGCCGCCGGTGGCCACCACGGTGCCGCCGGCGGCCCGGACCCGGGCGACCACCTCACCGGCGGCCCGGGGGCCGATCCGGTCGCTCCAGTCCACCGCCGTGATCGGCACGGTATCCGTGCGGGAGGCGACCCCGGGACGGCTCCGCGCCACCTCAGCGCCGCGTCCCACCTCAGCGCCGCCTCCCACCTCAGCGCCGCCTCCCACCTCAGCGGCCCGGGCTGCGACACCGGCAGCCGTCCCCGCACCGGCGGTCGTGACCGCCCGGGCGCCGTCAGGAGTCGGGCCGGGCCCGCCGGAAGCCGGCCGCGCTCCGGTACGCACCATCGCGCCCCGGGCCGGAGTCGCCGGTACGGCACTGGCCACCCCGCCGGCCGCCACGTACCCGGACGCCTCGGCGACAGCGTGCTGCACCGCCTCGGAGACCAGCGCCCCGTCGGCCAGCGCCACGGTGGCGGTGGCGGCGAACCGGTCACCGGCACCGCAGGTATCGCCGTCGGCGCAGGTCGGCGACGGCACCGCCAGCGGCGTCGACCCGGCGTGGCAGAGCAGCGCGCCCTCGCCGCCCATCGTCACCACCACCGCACCGACCCGCCAGCGCTGGCGCAGCGCCTGGGCACACCGCGCCGCGCTGACCAGCCGGGAGCCGCCGGTCGCCACCCCGGCGAGTTCCCGGGCCTCCACCTCGTTCGGGGTGGCCAGCCGTACGCCGGGCACCGCCGTCGGGCCGCGTGGGTGCGGATCCCAGACGATCGGCGCGGCGGTGCCGGCCAGCGCGGTACGCAGGGCCGGCAGCCGGGCCACGCCCCGGCCGTAGTCGCTGACCAGGATCCCGGCCGCCCCGGCCAGCAGGTCGAGTACGGCCTCGCTCGGCTCTCCGGGTGGCCCGGCCGGCCCGCCCCGGTCGTGCCGGAGCAGCACCCGGCCCCGGGTACGCAGCCGGATCTTCTCCGGGGTGGCTCCGGGCAGCGGCAGCCCGTAGACCTGCACCCCGGCGGCGGTGAGCAGGTGGCTCAGCCGGGCCGCCCCCTCGTCGTCGGCGAGCGCGGTGACCAGGGCGACCTCGTAGCCGCGTCCGGCGGCGAAGAGCGCGGCCAGCCCGGCACCGCCCGGCCGGTCGACGCTGTTGTTCTCGTCCAGCACCGGCACCGGCGAGTCCGGGCAGAGCCGGTTGACCACGCCCTCCACGTCCCGGTCGAGCAGCGTGTCGCCGACAACCACGATCGTCCCGGTCACGGCACCTCCTCGGGCCCGGCCGGCCGGAGCGTCCCCGGCACCCGCAGCACCAACTCGTCCTCGACCCCGGACGGGCGTACCGGGCCGGCGCCGGCCGGGCGTACCGGATCGGGGCTGCCACCGGGCGAGACGGCCGCCCGGGCCACCGCCGGGACCGGGCCGGCGTGGCTGGCCGGGCCGAACGGCACCGGCAGGTACGCGTCGACGTAGCCGCAGAGCACGTGCGCCGAGACCAGGTGGAGTTCCTGCACCACCTGGCTGTCCGGGCAGGGCACGGCGAGCACCTCGGTGCAGGCGTCGGCGAGCGGGTTCGGGGTCGGGCCGGTCAGCGCCCAGCAGCGCATCCCCAGTTCCCGACCGGCCCGGGCCGCCCGGACCAGGTTGGCGCTGCGCCCGCTGGTGGAGAGCAGCAGCAGGACGTCGTCGGGGCGGCCGTGCGCGCGTACCTGCCGGGCGAAGACCTCGTCGAAGCCGTAGTCGTTGCCGATCGCGGTCAGCGAGGAGGTCTCGGCGCAGAGCGCGATCGCCGACAGCGGGGCCCGGTCGTCGCGCAGCTTGCCGACCAGCTCGGCGGCGAGGTGCTGCGCCTCGGCCGCGCTGCCGCCGTTGCCGGCGACCAGGACCCGGCCGCCGCCGGCGAGCAGCCGGGCCAGTTCGTCACCCCAGCGGGCCAGCCGGGCGGCCTCGGTCCGGTACGGGAGCAGCGCGGAGGCGAGCCCGGCCAGGTGGCTGTCCAGCACCTCCATCGACGCGGTCATCCGGCGACCACCCCGCTCGGCCGGCGCACCTCGCTGACCGCGGTGTAGACGGCGGCGATCTGGTCGGCGGTACGCGTCCAGGAGTACCAGCGGCGGGCCCGGTCCAGCGCGGCGGCGGCGTAGCCGAACCGGCGTACCCGGTCGGCGAGCAGGTCCCGCAGGGCGGTGCCGAGCGCCTCGGGATCGCGCGGCGGCACCAGGTCGCCGGTGCGCCCGTCCGCGACCGTGTCGGTGAGCCCGCCGACGGCGGTACCGACCACCGGCACGCCACAGGCCATCGCCTCCAGCGGGGTCAGCCCGAACGGCTCGTACCAGGGGGCGGCGACCAGCACGTCCGCCGACCGGTACCAGTACGGCATCTCCTCGCGGGGCACCGCGCCGATCAGGCGTACCCGATCGGCCACCCCGACCTCCTCGGCGAGTGCCCGCAGCCGGCGGACCTGGGGGTCGTCGTCGACCTCGCCGGCCGGCGGGCCGCCGACCACCACGCACTCGGCGTCCGGAACCATCGGCATCGCCCGGATCACGTCCTGGTAGCCCTTCCGCTCCACCAGCCGGCCGACGGTGAGGATCCGGGGCCGGCCGGGCACCCGGGGCACGGACGGGCCGTCGGGCGAGAAGGTCTCGTCGTTGACCCCGGACGGGATCACCGTCACCCGGGCCTGTGGCACGCCCATCCGGACCAGTTCACGGACCTCGTCCTGGCTCTGCGCGATGACCCGGTCGACCGCCCGGCCCAGCGCCCGCTCGTAGCCGACCCGGCGGGCCGGGCTGGTGTCGGCGGCGCCCTGGTGCCGCCGCTTCACCGTGCCGAGCGCGTGGTAGGTCTGCACCACCGGAATCCCGGTCTGCCGGCCGGCGGCGATCCCGGCCAGCCCGCTCATCCAGAAGTGCGCGTGCGCGACGTCCGGCACCCACTCGTCGCCGCGCCAGCGCGCCACCAGCCAGCGGCTGAAGTCCTTCATGTACGGCAGCAGCTCGTCCTTGGCGATCGGCTGCGGCGGCCCCGCCGGTACGTGCACCACCTCGACCCCGTCGCGCAGCCGTACCGCCTCGGGCGCGTCCGGGGTGTCCCGCCGGGTGTAGACCCGCACCTCGTGGCCGGCGTCGGCGAGCGCGGCGGAGAGTTCGGCGACGTGCGTGTTCTGGCCGCCGGCGTCCTCACCGCCGAGTACCGCGAGCGGGCTGGCGTGCTCGGAGATCATCGCGACGCGCATAGTTCCTCCTCCAGCAACCGGTCCCAGTCGGTCAGGAACCGGTCCAGGCCGTACCGGGCCTGCGCGACCTCGCGGGCCTGCCCCCCGAGCTGGCGGGCGGTGTCGGGCTCCTCGACGAGCTGTCGGGTGGCCGCCAGCAGGGTGTCGAGCCGGGTGGAGAGCACACCCGCCTCCGGCGGCACCGCCTCGACCGCCTCGGTGGCGGCGAGCACCACCACCGGCATGCCCATGGTCATCGCCTCGATCAGGCTCAGCCCCAGCGACGTCCACCGACACAGGTGCAGGTACGCCCGCCGCCGGGCGATCTCCGCCTGCATCCGGCCCTGCGGCAGGTCGTCGTAGACGGCGAGCCGGTCGGCCGGCAGTCCCAGCCGGTCCGGCAGCCCGGCCACACCCATGCCGAAGACGTCGAGCGGGGCGATCTCGGCGAAGAGTGGCAGCAGGTCGGTGCCGGTGACCCGCCAGCGGCGTACCGGCTCGTTGACCACCACCGCGAGCCGGTCGAGTTCACCGGTGTAGTGCGCGGTCGGTGCCACGATGCCGTGCTCGACAACTGTGGTCCGGGTGCTGCCGGTGTCCCAGTACAGCGCGTTGAAGTGCGTGACGTGCGCGATCAGCAGGTCGTCCCGGTCGGCCAGCGGGTGCCGGCTGTCCGGCACGTTCCCCTGCTTCGGGGTGTTGTGCTCGACGAAGATCGCCGGCAGGTCCCGGCCGATCCGCCGGCCCAGCCACTGCGCGACCAGGTCGATCTCCTCCGGCCGTTGCAGGATCACCAGGTCGACGTCGGCGCTGGACAGTTCCTCCGGGGTCACCTCGTCGACCGTGTCCGGCCACTGGTAGGTGCGGGCCCGGCCCAGTCCGTACGGGCCGCGGTCCGGGGTGACCGGGACGAGATAGCGGTGCTTGCCGTGCACGAAGGCGGTGGTCCAGGAGCCGTGCACGTGCCAGAGCAGGATGTTCACGGCCGCACCTCCTCGGCTGCGGAGCGCACTGTGCCGGACGGCGCGAGACCGGGGCGTGCCGGAGCGAAGCGTGCCGGAGCGGAGAGCGCCGGACCGGATCTGGCCGGACCGGCTGGGGCGGCCGGGGGTGCCGTCGGGGCGCCGAGCAGCCGGACCGCCTCGACCACCTCGCGCGGCTCGATGCCGGACAGGCACGGGTGACCGGGTACCGGACAGGTGGTGGCCCGGGTGTGCCGGCAGTCGGCGACGGCGGCACCGAGCCGTATGGTCGGCACCCGGTACGGCCCCCACTGTCCGAACGGGACGGTCGGGGCGAAGAGGCTCACCACCGGTACGCCGAGCGCGGCGGCCAGGTGCGCCGGTCCGGTGTTGCCGACGACCAGGCAACCCGCCCGGGCGATGATCGCGGCCAGCCCGGTCAGCGAGGTCTGCCCGCCCAGGTCGATCCCGGTACGCCCGGCGACCCGGGCGGTCAGCGTCCGCTCCCCTGGGCCGCCGGTCACCACCACCCGGTGCCCGGCACCGGTCAGCGCCGTGACGATCTCGGCACAGAGTTCGGGCGGACAGGCTCGGGCCTGCACCGACGACCCGGGGTGCAGCACGACGTACCCCGGGTCGGGCAGCGCACCGTCGGCCGGCGCCGTACCCGCCTCGGCGCGCAGCCGCAGCACCGGCTCGTCCCCCGGTGGCAGTACGAATCCGGCCGCCGCCGCCAGCGACAGCGCCCGCTCGGCCTCGGGCATCCCCGGCGGGACGCGGTGCCGCACGTCGAGCAGCGAGCCCGGATAGTCCGGGCTGATCGCCGAGATCCGGTCCACCCCGGCCATCCGCAGCACCAGGGCGAGCGGCAGCGCGGACTGGTGGAACGAGGTGAACAGCACCGCCTCCTCGGCACCGGTGGCGGCGAGCCGGGCGGTCAGCCGGTCCACCTCGGCCCGGTCGACCGGGCCGGGCTCCGGGTCGATCCAGGGAAGCCGCCACTCGACCAGCTCGTCGACGCCGGGCAACAGTTCGGCGGCGGCCCGGCCACGCGGCCCGCAGAGCAGCACCACCCGGTCGGCTCCGGCCGCGACGGCCCGGATCGCCGGGCCGGTCACCAGCACGTCCCCGGCCGAGTCCGGCCGGGCCACCAGAACGCAGCGGGGGCGTCGAGGTGGGACACCGGCAGCCGGGTTGCCCAGCGTGGACCGGTGCCGGCGCAGGATCAGGTCGACCGCGCCCCGCAGGTCACCGGCGACGGCCGGAGCCGCCGCGACCTCGTCCGGTCGGGTGGCCGGCGTCGGTACCAGTACCGCGCCCGCCCCGGCCGCGCCGGCCGCGATCATGTCGGCGCCGATGTCGCCGACGAGTACGCAGCGAGTGGGCTCGGTACCGAGCGCGCGGGCCGCGTCCCAGATCATGCCGGGCGCGGGCTTACGGCAGCGGCAGCCCTGCTCGTCCGGGGCCGGCTCGGCGTGCGGGCAGACCTGCCAGGTGTCGAACGGGCCCAGAAGCTCGTCGACCCGGGCGTTGACCCGGGCCAGATCGGCGGAACTGAACCGGCCACGGGCCACCCCGGACTGGTTCGTCACCACCCCCAACCGCAGCCCTGCGGCGCGGAGCCGGTCGAGCGCCTCCCGGGCGCCCGGCATCGGTCGGACCAGCCTCGGATCCCCGTTGTACGGCACGTCGTGCACCAGCGTGCCGTCCCGGTCGAAGAGCACCACGTCGAACAGACCGGCTGTGGCCCACACCCCGGCCGGGCCACCGTGCGGTGCCCCTGACCTGCACTGATGCGGGTCGACCTGGTCGTTGCGCACGGCCGGCGGGTTCCCTGGCGCAGGAGAAGTAAACATCAATTCCGCCGGCCGGACGGGCGCGCCGGACCCGTCCGACGTCACCCGTCGGGCCTGCGGTCCGCCCCGGTCGTCGTCGCCAGTCCGCATACCCCGGCCGGGTCGCCGCTATCCAGAGCCCGAACCGTTACCCGGCCGCCGGCCCGGTTTTTCCGGCCGCCCCCATGGTGTTCACCGAGGTCCGGGCCGATTTGCCGCCTCCGGCCCGTGTGGTGGCCCGCGCGTTGCGTCAAGTTAGGCTTTGCCCCTGACCGCTGTCGGCCAACCGAGGATGCCCCGATGATCGAACCCGTACAGCTGCCCTCTCCGTGGCGGGACGCTCGCCTGACCGTCGTCGTCCCCACCTACAACGAGGCTGGGAACCTTCCTGTGCTGGTCGAGCGACTGCTCGCGCTGCCGCTACCCGGGCTGAACATTCTCGTCGCCGACGACAACTCCCCGGACGGCACCGGCGAGGTCGCGGACAAGCTCGCGATCGAGTACCCGGAGCGGATCCAGGTGCTGCACCGGGCGGGCAAGGAAGGACTCGGGCGGGCGTACGTCGACGGGATGAGCCGGGCCCTGGAGGCCGGTGCGGATTACGTGGCGCAGATGGACGCCGACCTGTCCCACCCGCCGGAGGCGCTGCCCGGGATGCTCGGTTCGCTGCTCTCCACCCGGGCCGGTGTGGTGATCGGCTCCCGGTACGTCCCCGGCGGGCAGCTCGACGAGGCGTGGCCGTTCTACCGGCGCGCGCTCAGCGGCTGGGCCAACTTCTACGTGCACACCCTGCTCCAGGTGCGGATCCGGGACCTCACCGCCGGCTTCAAGATTTGGCGGGCGGACGCGCTGCGCGACATCGGCCTGCACCGGGTGCAGTCGAACGGATACAGCTTCCAGGTCGAGATGCACTACCTGGCCACCAAGCTCGGCCACACCATCCTCGAGGTGCCGATCCGGTTCCAGGAGCGCCTGGACGGCGACTCGAAGATGACCACCGCGACCAAGATCGAAAGCGCGCTGATGCCGTTCAAGCTGCGCGGCCGGCACCGCAACATCACCCGGGCGCCGCGGGCACCCCGCACGGACGGGATCCCGGCGTCGGCCGAGGTCCCGGAGTCGGTGGAGGCTCCGGAGCCGGCGAAGGTCCCGGAGTCGGTGGAGGCTCCGGAGTCGGTGGAGGCTCCGGAGCCGGTGAAGGTTCCGGAGCCGGCGAAGGCACTGGAGCCGGCGAAGGCACTGGAGCCGGCGACGGTTCCGGCATCGCCGGCAGCCACCGAGCCGGCGGAAGCCCCGGCACCAACGGAGGTCCCGGAACCGACACCGGTCACCAAGCCGGTCAAGGCCACCAGGCCAACGAAGGCGGCGAAGGTCCCGGCATCGCCAGCAGCCACCGAGCCGGCGGAAGCCCCGGCACCAACGGAGGTCCCGGAACCGACACCGGTCACCAAGCCGGTCAAGGCCACCAGGCCAACGAAGGCGGCGAAGGTCCCGGCATCGCCAGCAGCCACCGAGCCGGCGGAAGCCCCGGCACCAACGGAGGTCCCGGAACCGACACCGGTCACGAAGCCGGTTAAGGCCACCAGGCCGGCGAAGGCGGCCAGGCCTGCGAAGGCCACCAAGCCGGCGAAGACCACCAGGCCGGCGAAGGCTACGGAGCCGGCAGAGGCCCCGGAGGCGGTGGAGGCCACCGAGTCGGTCAAGGTCACCGAGTCGGTGAAGGTCAGGGAGTCGGCCGAGGCTGCCGGGTCGGACGGGACTGGCCGCGTCGACAAGGTGCCGGCGCCGGCGAGGCCGGCCAAGCGCAGGACGCGCGGATCAGGCGTGAGCGGCGCGGGTCAGGCGTAGACGGCGCGCTGCGCCCGGGCGAGCACGGCGGCGTACGCCCGGCCGGTCACGGCGCGGTCCCGGGCCAGTGCCGCCCGGGCGGCGTTCGCCCCGGGGCCGCCGTGCACCCCGCCGCCGGGATGCGCCGACGCGCTGGCCAGGAACAGTCGGTCGACCGGGGTGTCCGCCCGGCCCAACCCGGGCACCGGGCGGAGGAAGAGCTGCTGGTACGCGGCGGACGTGCCGCCGCCCACCGCGCCGCCGACCAGGCTCGGATTCCCGGCCGCCAACTCTGCCGGCCCGGCCACGTGCCGTGCCCTGACCAGCCGACCGAAGCCGGGCGCGGCCCGCTCCAGCACCGCCTCGATCCGCTCGACGTGCGCCCCGACCTCCTCCGCCCGCCACTCCCGCCGGAACGGCAGGTGGGTGTAGGCCCACAGTGACTCGGTACCGGCCGGCGAGCGGCTCGGGTCCGCCACCGTCATCTGCCCGGCCAGCACGAACGGCTCGGCCGGCAACTCGTCCCGGTGCAGCGCGGCCGCGTACCGGCGCAGGTCGGTGAGGTCGCCGCCGAGGTGCACGGTGCCGGCACCGGCCACCGCCGGATCCCGCCACGGCACCGGCCCGGTCAGCGCCCAGTCCACTTTGACCGTGGAGCCGTCCCACCGGAAGTGCGCCAGGTCGTCCACCAGCCGGGGCGGCAGCCGGTCGGCGCCGACCAGGTCCAGGAAGAGCGCCGGCGCCGGCACGTCGGCCAGCACCGCACGCCGGGCCCGCCACAGCAGACCGTCGGCCGAGCGCACCCCGACGGCCCGGTTCCGGGCCACCAGCACCCGGTCGACCGCCGTGCCGGTGCGCAGCCGGCCGCCCCGGTCCCGCAGCCGGGCCAGCAGCGCGTCGGTGATCCGCTGCGCCCCGCCGACCGGTACCGGCCAGCCGACCTGCTGCCCCAGCATGGCCAGCAGCCAGCCGTACACCCCGGAACCGGGATCGTCCGGGGCGAGGTCGGTGTGCAGGGCGCAGCCGGTGAGCAGGGCCGGGCCGCCCGGGCCGGCGAAGAGTTCCGCCCCGAGCCGGGCGCTGGGCAGTACCAGCCGGCGGGCCAGCCGCAGCATCCCGGCGGTACGCAGCCGGCGGGCGAGCGCCAGGCCGCCCCGCAGCGGTGGGAACGGGGTGAAGAGCGCGTCGAGCAGGGGCGCGGAGATCTGCCGCCACTGCGCGTACGCCTCGAGCCACCGCTCGCCGTCCCCGGCGCCGAATCGCGCCACGGAGCCGGCGGTGACCTCGGGGTCGCGGTTGAGCAGCACGGCGCCGTCGTCCGGGAACAGGTGCGCCAGCACGTCCGGCGCGTGCCGCCAGGACAGTCCGTAGCCGTCCAGCCGCAACCGGCGCAGCACCGGCGAGGCGTAGCCGAGCGGATAGAAGGCGCTGTAGAGGTCGCTCAGGTAGCCCGGGGCGGTCAGCTCGGCCGACCGGACCGCCCCGCCCGGCTCGCCGGTCGCCTCCAGCACCAGCACGTCCCACCCGGCGTCCGCGAGCAGGTTCGCGGCGACCAGGCCGTTGTGCCCCGCTCCGACGACGACCGCGTCGGCGGTGTCCCCCAGCACCGTCACCCGAGCACCCTATCCCGGCCCGTCCGGCCGCCCCGCCGCCACCGGCCGGTTCCACCAGCCACCGGGGTACGGGTCGACCGGGATAGTTTGGACCGCCCGGACCGGGGCAAACTGCGCTCCATGTATCAGGTGCAACAACTCATCGCCGGGGTGTGGGACGGCAGCGGCGACGCCGGATGGTTGACCGTGGTCGATCCGGCCGACGGTACCCCGGTCAGCCGGGTGCCGGTGGCCACGGAGGCCGAGGTCGAGGCGGCGGTCAAGGCGGCCCGGGCGACGGCCCCCCGGTGGGCCCGGACCGCACCCGCCGACCGGGCCGTCGCGCTGCACCTCGTCGCCGACGCGATCGAGGCGTCCGCCGACCGGCTCGCCGAGGCGGAGACCGCCGAGATGGGCCGGCCGCTGACCGCCGCCCGGGCCGGAGTCCAGGCGGGTGTGTCGACGCTGCGCCAGTACGCCGAACTCGCACCCGTCCGGGGCGGCCGCACCCTCGGCGGCGACGCCGACGCGATCGACCTGATGGTGCCGCAGCCGCGCGGCGTGGTCGCCGTCATCACGCCGTGGAACGACCCGGTCGCGGTCTCCTGCGGGCTGCTCGGCGCGGCCCTGGCCACCGGGAACACCGTCGTCTACAAGCCGAGCGAGCGGAGCACGGCCAGCGGGTGGCTGCTCGCCCGGCTACTCGACGAGCACCTGCCGTCCGGGGTGCTGTCGCTGCTGACCGGCGACGCCCCGGTGGGTGCCGCGCTGGCCGGGCAGGATGTCGACGTGGTGGCGCACGTCGGTTCGACCGCCACCGGCCGGTCGATCGCCGCCGCCTGCGCCCGGTCCGGCGCCAAGGCCCTGCTGGAGAACGGCGGCAGCGACCCGCTGATCGTCGACGGTGACGTCGACCCGCTCTGGGCGGCCGAACAGGCCGCGACCGGTGCCTTCGCCAACGCCGGGCAGCTCTGCGTCGCGGTGGAGCGGATCTACGTGCTCCGGCCGGTGTCGACCCGGTTCCTGGCCGCCCTGGTGGAGCGGGCCGAGGCGCTGCGGTCGGGACCGGGCCGCGACCCGCTCACCGAACTCGGGCCGCTGGTCGACCGGCGACACCGCGACCACGTGCACGGGCAGGTCCGGGCGGCGGTGGCGGACGGTGCCGGCCTGCTGTCCGGCGGTACCGTCCCGGACGGGCCCGGCTCCTTCTACCCGCCGACGGTGCTCGCCGAGTGCACCGACCAGATGGCGGTGATGCGGGAGGAGACGTTCGGCCCGGTCGCCCCGGTGATGGTGGTGGAGTCGTTCGACGAGGCGCTGTCGAGGGCTTCGCACTCGCCGTACGGGCTGGCGGCGACGGTGCTCACCGGGTCGATGAGCCACGCACAGCGGGCCTGGCGGGAGCTGCCGGTCGGGACCGTGAAGATCAATGCCGTCTTCGGCGGGGCACCGGGCGGCGCCGCCGAGCCCCGGGGCGGCAGCGGCCAGGGCTTCGGGTACGGCCCGGAACTGCTGGACGAGCTGACCGCCACCAAGGTGGTGCACATCGAGGGGCCGGGTGGGGAGGGCGGCCGGTGGTGAGTCCGGCGCGCACCGCCCCACCCGTGACCGGCTGACCCGCGGCGTGACCGGCTGACCCGCGGCGTGACCGGCTGACCCGCGGCGTGACCGGCTGACCCGCGGCGTGACCGGCTGACCCCACCCGCGACCGGCTGACCCGCGCGGGTCAGCGGCGGTTGCGGCCCTTCTCCCGCCCACGGGAGGCGGTGGTCTTCCGGTTGTTCGCCTTCTGGATCGCACCGACCAGTTCGGCCTTGGTCATCCGGGAGCGTCCCTTGATGTCGAGCCGCTTCGCCACGTCCATCAGGTGCTCCTTCGGGGCGTTGGCGTCCACGCCACCGGCGGTCGGTGCGCGCCGCGCCGGTCCACCGCCGGCCGCCTGCTCGTCGCTCGGGCCCTTGCGCCCCTTCGGCTCCCAGTGGTCACCGACCTTCTCGAAAGAGTGCTTGAGCGAAGCGAACGCGGTCCGGTGCGACCGCTGCCCCTCGCCGTACGTCTCGACCGCCGAGTCGTGGGTCTTCGCCCAGGTCTCCTGGGCCTTCTGCGGCGAGCGTCGCAGGGTACTGGGCAGAACCTCGCGTCCGGGCATGATCTTCCTCCTTCGCATCGTCTCCTGTCTCCTCGTTCGGTTTCCCGAGCCACCGTCGGCAAACCACGCCGCCGCGTGGCCGGGAGTTTGTCCAGTTCCCGCCCTGGGTACCGGGCAGCGCAACCCAGCCGCGACGCGACCGCGTACCCGGCTGGCCCCACCGACGAGGGGGCGAGCATGGCGTCGACCACCGAACCGGTCCCGGCGGTACGCGGGCCGGACCGCCCCCTCCCCGGGCATCTGCGCCAGTTGCACTGGTCGACCTGGCGGGGCGTACTGGTCCGCAGTGTGCGGAACTTCGTGACGGACAACTGCGCCGACTGGGCCGCCGCGCTGACCTACTACGGCGTGCTGGCGCTCTTCCCGTCCGCGATCGTCATCGTCGCGCTGGTCGGCCTGGTCTCCAACGGGGAGCAGACCATCGACACGATCGCCGGGCTCGCCAGGGACGTCGGCGCCGGCTCGGTGGTGGCCAACGACGCCGTGCTGAAGGTCCTGGAGGACGTGGTCGACAACCAGGGGTCAGCGAAGGTACTGCTCGGTTTCGGTGTGCTGGCGGCGCTCTGGTCGGCCTCGGGCTACGTCGGCGCGTTCACCCGGGCCTCCAACGCCATCTACGGGGTCGCCGAGGGGCGGCCGTTCTACCTGCTGCGTCCGCTGCAACTCGGGCTGACCGCGATCGCGCTGGTGCTGCTCGCGGTGGTGGCCGCCGGGCTGATCGTGAGCGGTCCGGTCACCGACGCGGTCGGCGACTGGCTGGGGCTCGGAAACGCGCCCCGGACCGCCTGGACGGTGGCGAAGTGGCCGGTGCTGGTGGCCATCATGATGCTGCTGCTCTCGCTGCTGTTCTGGATCGCCCCGAACGTCCGGCAGCCCCGGTTCCGCTGGCTCACCGTCGGCGGGGCGGTCGCCCTCGCCTCCTGGGCCGTCGTCTCGGCCGGCTTCGGCTTCTACGTCTCCCGGTTCGACTCCTACGACGTCACCTACGGCAGCCTGGGGGCGGTCATCGCCTTCCTGGTCTGGCTCTACCTCTCCAACTGCGCGGTGATGCTCGGCGTAGAGATCAACGCCGAGGTACAGCGCGGCCGGGCCCGCCAGGGCGGCGCCGAGGAGCCGGTGGAGCCCGCTCTGCCGCCGAAATCACCGGCGGACGGGGGGCGGTGACAGCCCCGATGCCGTTTAGCCCGATTCCCCTCGGGTAGCGCATTAGACATGGAACGTGGGAACAGCAAGCACGGCCCCCGCCTGGACGAGCAGATGGACCGGGAGGTGCAGGGCACGGTGCAGGGCTCCGTCGGCGGGCGCGCCGAGGAGTGGCGCGACCCCGAGCCGGCCGGGGAGGACCAACCCGGCCTGACCAGGGCGCCCGGCAACGACACCCGGGCCGGTGCGCCGCAGGGGATGACCTCGGAGGAGGTCGAGCAGCGGAGCCGGCTGGGCCGGTTCATCCCGCTCTCCGCCCTGCCCGGCGACCGGGAGGGCCTCCGACGCAGCGCGGAGCAGAACGAGGCGCCGGACGAGATCCTCGCCCAACTGGACCGGCTGCCCCCGGGCACCCAGTTCCAGACCGTTTCCGAGGTGTGGGCCGCGCTCGGACACGCGAACGAGACCCATCGCTGGTGACGGCTCCCGAACTCACCGGCACAGGGGCCAAACCCAGACCGACCGACAAGGAGGATGCCAGATGAGTGGCGTGACCAAGTCCGTCGACGTGGCGGTGCCGATCCGGACCGCGTACGACCAGTGGACCCAGTTCGAGGACTTTCCGCAGTTCATGGAGGGCGTCGAGGAGGTCCGGCAGATGTCGGACACGATGACGCACTGGAAGGTCGAGATCGGCGGGGTCAACCGGGAGTTCGACGCCAGGATCACCGAGCAGCTACCCGACGAACGGGTGGCCTGGACCTCGACCGACGGCACCCGGCAGGCCGGTGTGGTGACCTTCCACCGGATCGACGAGAACCACACCCGGGTCACCGCGCAGATGGAGTTCGAGCCGCAGGGGATCACCGAGAAGGCCGGCGACAAGCTCGGCATGGTGGACCGGCGGGTCGCCGGTGACCTGAACAGGTTCAAGGAGTTCATCGAGCGGCGCGGCACCGAGACCGGTGCCTGGCGCGGTGCGGTCGCCCGTCCGCAGCCGTAGCTGCGGTCCGGATACGACGCGCGGCAGCCCGGCCGCAGCCGTAGGCGCGGTCCGGATACGACGCCCGGTCGCCCGGCCGCAGCCGTAGGCGCGGTCCGGATACGACGCCCGGTGGCCGCCGGCAGGGGTACGCCCCTCCCGGCGGCCACCGTCGTATTGTCCCGCACCGCCGGGTACGGCCCGGGTCGGCGGTGTTTGCCCCTCGGCCGGGCCGGGTAGGGCGACAGGCATGACCGACAGGGACAGGCACGTCTGGCGCGACGAGGAGCGGCTGCCGCTGCGCGACCTGGAAGGGGCGATGGGCGCGTCGACGCCCGACGGGCAGGTCGACGACGTGACCGGCAACGACGCGGGCGCGGAGTCGGCGTTCGGCCACGGCGCGGAGGCGGACGACCCCGACCAGCCGTACGACGAGGAGCAGGCCGCGCAGCGCAGCGACGAGCAGCGCCGGTACCGGCCGTCGACCACCGGGCGCACCGGCCCGCACTGACCCCGGTCAGCCGGCCGGTACGGGGTGCCGGGCCGCCCGGCGGCTGGACGCCCAGTAGAGCCCGATCATGGCCAGCGAGAGCAGCACCAGCGCCGGCCCCAGCACCTCGACCGAGGTACGCCCGATCAGCACCCCGAGCGCACCGGGGATGATCGCCCCGCCCAACCCGGACGCCCCGATCTGCAACCCGATCGTCCGGTCCGCGTGCTGCTGCCCCACCCGTTCGGCGGTGGTGAGGGTGAGCAGCGGGAAGACCGCCGCCGCGCCGAACCCGACGACAGCGAGGCCGGAGACCGCGAGCCAGCCCGGTCCGGGCACCGCGACGAGGGCGGAGCCGAGCGCCATCGCGTACATGCTGCCGAGCAGCACCGTGCGGGTGCCGAGCCGCTCGGCGACGAAGCCCTGCACCACCCGGCCGAGGAAGAGGCTGCCCCAGTAGAGCGAGACGCAGAGGCCGGCGACGGTCGCGCTGATCCCGCGGTCCTCGGTGAGCAGCAGGAAGGCCCAGAGTCCGGCGGCCACCTCGATCGCCACGTACACCGCGAAGGTCAGCGCGCCGAACCAGACCGCCGGCAGGACCAGGGTGGCACCGATCCGTACCGGCCCGGCCGGGGTCGCCGGCTCACGGTTCGGGTCGTCGGCGTCGGCGGCGGGGCGGCGACGCTCCCAGGTCCGGACGGTGAGCACGAAGGCCAGGGCCAGCCCGGCCTGGGCGGCGGCCACGATGCCGTACCCCCAGCGCCAGCCGAGCCCGACGCCGAGCACGGTGGTCATCACCAGCGGCCCGATGGCGACGCCGAGCCCGAAGCAGGCGTGCAGCCAGTTCATCTGGCGCGGCCCGAACGCACCGGCGGCGTACGCGTTCAGCCCCGCGTCGATCGCGCCCGAGCCGAGGCCGAGCAGCAGCGCGCAGCCGATCATGATCGGCAACTCGGGTGCACCGGCATAGCCGGCGAGCGCCAGGCTGGCCAGGGCGGTGCTGCCGGCCAGCAGCCAGCCGACGCCGACCCGGGCGATGCTGAACCCGGCCACCACGCTGGAGACGAGATAGCCGACCGTGCCCGAGGTGAGCAGCAGCCCGACCGCCTCGGTCGGCACCGTCAGCGCGGCGCTGATCGACGGCCAGCCGACCCCGAGCAGGCCGTCGGGGAGGCCGAGGCTGATGAAGGCCAGATAGGCCAGGACGAGTACGGCGAGACCCGTCCGGCGGCGGGAGGGAGTGGACACGCCCGCCGATCATGCCGGACGGCAGGGCGACTGGCCACCGTGGCCACCGTCATGGGCAGTACGGGCAGGCTGCCGTCGGCCTGGCTGGAGCGTCCCAGCCGGCGGTGCGGGCTGTCGGAACGCCACCGACGGCGGGCCGCCGACGGCGGGCGGGAGCGTGCAGAGCTGGATCAAGGGGACACCAGCCCCGAATTCGTCCGAACGGAGGACCGGCGACCGGCATCCGGCAGGGCAGAATTTCGGGATGCGTCAGGCTCCTGGTTTCCTCTCCGTCCGTCAGCGTCGCTTCGCGTGGCTCGCCTTCCTGCTCACCGCGGTGCAGGCCCCGGTCTCCGCCCGCCTGGTCGACGACGGCTCCTGGTTGTTCAGCCTCTGCGTCTCGCTGATGGTCGCCACCGTGATCCTGGCCGACGACGCCATGCGGCGCCGTCCGGTGGACGCCGGCTCGGTCGACTAGCCACCAGCCCCGCCGGGGCGTTCGAGCGGGCGCAGCGCAGCACAGGCGACTAGCCACGCTGGGCGGGTACCGTCGCACCTGCGCCGCGTCCAGCCCCGCCGGGGCATTCGGGCGGGCGCAGCGCAGCACAGGCGACTAGCCACGCTGGGCGGGTACCGCCGCACCTGCGCCGCGTCCAGCCCCGCCGGGGCGTTCGAGCGGGCGCAGCGCAGCACAGGGGTCCAGCAGACCGCGTCCGACGAGCGGATTCGGCGGCTCCGGTTAGGCTGCTGGCATGCCAGGCACGGTCGGGCGGCCCCCCGCTGCCCCCTCCACCGTGGCCGGTGCGCCGCCGACTCCGGATCCCACCGTCGGGCCACCGGCCGACCTCCGCTGGCCGGACACTCCGCTGGGTCCGCCCGGCCGCTGGGATCCGGCGCTGCGGGCGGTCGTCGACCTGGTCCTCTCCGCCCCGGTGCCGATGGCCCTGGCGTACGGCGCGCAGTTCGCGCTGGTCTACAACGACGGTTTCGCCGAGCTGATCTCCGGCAAGCATCCAGAGGCGTTCGGCCGGCCGGCGGCCGAGGTCTTCGCCGAGGTGTGGCACGTGCCGGGCGTCGGCGACGTGATCGAGCGGGTCTACCGGACCGGCGAGCCGTTCCTGGAGCGGGACGCCCCGCTGCCGCTGGTCCGCGACGAGGCCGGGATACCGGAGCAGGCCCTCTTCACCCGCGGCTACTCCCCGGTCCGGGACTCCACCGGGAAGATCATCGGAGTACTCACGGTGGCCGCCGAGGCCACCCAGGTCACCCAGCGCCTGCAGAACCTCAGCGAGCTGGCCTCGGCGCTGGCCGGGACGCTCACCCTCGACGACGTCGCTCGGGTCACGCTGCGTAACGCCGTCTCGACGTTCGCCGCCGACCAGGTCGAGTTCGGGGTGGACGACGGCAGCGGCTGGCGGCTGGTCCGGCGGGTCCGGGGCGAGGTGCTGGACGAGGCCGACGAGCGCCTTCCCCCGCTGTGGCGCCGGCACGCGGCCGACTCGCCCGCCCCGCTGGTGCTGACCGCCGACAGCGGTAAGCCGAGCTTCGCCAGCGACGGCCAGCCGATGCTGCACAGCGCGGTCGACCGGCACGACGAGAAGATCCGGGCGCTGGCCGCGCTGCCGCTGCGTACGCCGACGCTGCGCGGCGGGCTGACCGTCGGCTACCGGCAGCCGCACCGCTGGCCGCCGGCCGAGCGCGCCCTGCTGGCCGCCTCGGCGGAGTTGGTGGCCCAGGCCGCCGAGCGGGCCCGCCGGTTCGAGACCCAGCACGGCACGGCGCAACTGCTCCAGCGCAGCATGCTGCCGGAGCACCTGCCCGACCTGCCGCTGCTGCGGATCGCCGCCCGCTACGACGCCGGGGTCGACGGCAACGCGGCCGGTGGTGACTTCTACGACGCCTTCGCGCTGCCGGACGGGCGGCTGGCGGTGGTCCTCGGCGACGTGGCCGGGCACGACGTGCAGGCCGCCGCGCTGATGGGGCAGGTACGCGCCGCACTGCGGGCGCTGGCCCTGAGCGACCCCGATCCGGTCGGCGTACTCGCCGGGCTGGACCGGCTGGTGGCGAGCCTGAGCGCGGAGGCACACAGCGACGAGCTCTTCGTCACCGTGGTCTACGGGCTGATCGAGCCGGAGACCGCCCGGCTGACCCTCGCCAGCGCCGGCCATCCCCCGCCGCTGATCCGGCGCGGCTCCCCCGGCCAGCCCGGCACCGCCCGGTACATCGAGGTGCCTCCGGGGGTGCCGCTCGGGCTGCACGGGCGGCGGTCGGCGGTCACCGTGGAGTTTCCGCCCGGCGACACTCTGCTGCTCTTCAGCGACGGTGTGGTGGAGCGGCGGCAGCGGAGCCTGACCGTCGGGTTCGAGGCGCTGGCCGGCACGGTGGCCGGGGCGGCGACCGGCGACCCGCGTACGCTCTGCGCGCTGGCCAGTGGCGCGGTGCCGGGCAGCACCGAGGACGACGTCGCCGTCCTCGCCGTCGAGCACGCGAGCACACCCAGCCGGTCGGCGAGCATGGAGGTGCCGGCGGAGCCGACCGCCCCGGGCCGGGTACGGCACTGGATGACCGGCCAACTGCAGCTCTGGGGGGTGCCCGAGCAGGTGGTCGGCGCGGCGGTGCTCTGCACCAGCGAGTTGACCACCAACGCGCTGCTGCACGCCGGCACCGCCGCCCGGGTGGAGATCGACCTCAGCCCGGAGCGGTTGCTGGTCTCGGTCGCCGACAGCGGCACCCGGGGCGCGGTGACCCGGGCCCGGACCGAGAAACTGAGCAGCCGGGGCCGGGGTCTCGGGCTGATCGAGCAGCTCAGCGACGCCTGGGGGACCGATCCGACGGTACGCGGCTCGACGGTCTGGTTCGAGATGATGATTCCCGGGACGGCCGGCACCGGCGAGCGGCCGGGCGGCTGACCGCTGCGCCCAGGCGTGCGGAGCACCCCGGCGGGGAAAGGCTCCCGGGGTGGATCTCTCGGCTACCTCGTACGCGTTGATCGGCCTGGGCGCGCTGCTGGCCGGCATCCTCCCCCGGGTGCTGGAACGGCGCCCGCTCTCCATGCCGATCGCCTTCCTCGGCCTCGGCATGCTGGTGTTCCTGCTCCCGCTCGGGCTGCCCGAGCCGGATCCACTGACTCACGCCGGGATCACCACCCAGCTCACCGAGATCGGCGTGATAGTGGCGTTGATGGGCGCCGGGCTCAAGATCGACCGTCCGCTCGGCCGACGGCGCTGGTCGTCGACCTGGCGGCTGCTCGCGGTCGCGATGCCGCTCTGCATCGCCGCCGTGGCGCTGCTCGGCTGGTGGTGGCTGGGGCTGGCGCCGGCCGCCGCGCTGCTGCTGGCCGCCGCGCTGGCACCCACCGACCCGGTGCTCGCCTCCGACGTGCAGGTCGGCGAGCCGACCGACGTCGAGGACAACGAGGACGAGGTGCGGTTCGCGCTGACCGCCGAGGCCGGGCTGAACGACGGTCTCGCCTTTCCGTTCGTCTACGCCGCGATCACGATCGCCACGGTCGGGCTGGCCCCCGGCGACTGGCTGGCGCGCTGGCTGACCGTGGACGTCGGCTACCGGATCCTGCTCGGGGTGGCCGGTGGGTTGCTGGTGGGGTGGTTGCTCGGCAAGCTGTTCTTCCGGGCCCGCTCCGAGCGGCTGCGGCTGGCCCGGCACTCGGAGGGCTTCCTCGCGCTGGCCGCCACCTTCCTGTCGTACGGCCTGGTCGAGCTGGTCGGCGGCTACGGATTCGTCGCCGTCTTCGCCACCGCCCGGGCGATCCGGGCGGCGGAGCGGTCGCACGAGTACCACCAGGTGTTGCACAACTTCGCCGAGCAGGTCGAGCGACTGCTCACCGTGCTGTTGCTGCTGCTCCTCGGTGGTGCGGTGGTCACCGGGCTGCTCGCCCCGCTGACCTGGCCGGCGGTGGCGGTGGCGCTGGCCCTGGTCTTCATCGTCCGCCCGCTGACCGGCCGGCTGTCGCTGTTCGGCGCGCCGGGCCGGCCCGCCGAGCACTGGGTGATCGCGCTGTTCGGGATCCGTGGCGTCGGCACGTTCTACTACCTCGGGTACGCCACCACGCACGCGCACTTCCCGGACGCCGATCTGCTCTGGGCGACGGCCGGGCTGGTGGTGGTCGTGTCGGTGGTGGTGCACGGGGTGGCCGCCACCCCGGTCATGCAACTGCTGGACCGGCGGCTGGACCGCACCTCCGGGCCGGCTTCCGGCGACCCGGCGCGGGGCGAGCGGCCGGTGCATGTCCCGGCGCCACGCGGGCCCGCTCCGGCGGGCGAGAGCGCCGCAGTCTCCCCCGGGCCGGACAGCCCGGCCCGGGGCTGAGCACCGCCGGATCGGTGCCGGCGGTCGGCCGGGCCGCGCTGACCCTCCCGGGTACGGCCGGCGCGCGACGCACCATCGGCCCGCTGATCACGGGCGTGGTCAGGCCCCGGTCGCCGGGGCGGGACCGGTCGCCGGCTCCACTCGGCGGTGCATGTGCAGCCGGATGGCGGTCGAGGTGCTGTCGGTGTGCACCTGGACCAGGTCGCAGAGGTAGTTGACCAGCAGCAGACCGCGCCCGGTGTCGCTGACCGGCGACGGCGGGAGGCGGCCGGCGAGCCGGTCGGTCAGCACGCTCGAGCCGGTGATCTCGCAGACCAGCCCGTCCTCGTCCAGCCAGACCCGGGCCACCGCCGGCCGCCCGGAGTGCACCACGGCGTTGGTGGCGATCTCGTTCGCCGCGACCCGCAGGTCTTCGACCTGGTCCGGGTCGAGCCCGGCCTCCCGGGCCAGCGCGGCGACCATGGCACGCATCCCGGAGAGGCCGGCGGCCTCGAAGAACAACATGGACGCCGTCGACGGTGGGGTCGGAAAGGGCAGGTTGAAGGAGTCGACCACGCTCTCCGGGCGGCCGTATCCGGCACTGGCCTGCCGGTCACCGTCCCGGATCAGGAACGGGTGGGTACTCGCCGCGTCGGCGACGACGTCCACGTCCAGCCGCACCGCGTCGTACGGGCAGAGCACACTGACCGGCCGGCCGGCGAGGGCGATGTTGATCAGGGCCTCGTGCTGTACGCACCGGGGATAGGCCAGCACCGACCGGCCCGGCCAGATCGGCTCCCCGACGACGCGTACCCGGACCGGCGCGTGCTCCTCGACGAAGGCGTGCAGCACCCCCGGGATGATCCACCCCGGGTTGCGCCCCTCCCGGGCCATGTCGACGAAGCGCAGTTCGGTGCTGGCGCCGAGGGCCGTGCGCAGCAGGTCGAGCCGGCTGCCGGGCACCGCGACCAGCACCGGCTCCCCGGCGGCGAACCCGGCCTGCACGAAGGAGCGGATGCCAGTGACGTAGTCGTCGTCGCTCCGGTAGAAGAGGGCATCGTGCCGCAGTGTTCCGGCCTCCGGCCGGGCGGCTGGTTCGGATGTCATCGCCCGCCCGTCGTACGCGACGCGTTCACTGCCCACCTCCGCCAGCAGCGTACGCGGCATCGGCAACATCTGGCCACGCAGAGTCAGCGGACCGGTTCGCAGAGGTGCGGTTGCCCTCCCGCACCGTGGGACGGTCGCCGGGCAGGGCCGCCGGGACGGCTCCGTCCACACGCCGGTGACCTGCGGCGATGACCGACGCCCGAAACCAGGGCTTCACACGGACGCAACATGGCCTTACCGTGGTCGATGTCTATGGGAGCGCTTCCAGCGATGCCCCTCGATCTCCCACCGCCCCGAAGGGAGTACCGCATGCACCTCAGACCCGCGCTCGCCGCGGCCGGTGTCGTCGCCGTCACGGCGCTCGCCGCGACGACAGCGGTCGGTGTCGGCCTGCTGAACCCCACCCCGGCCAAGGCCGCCGACTCGGCGTTCTACGTCGACCCGGACACCAGCGCCGCACGCTGGGTCGCCGCCAACCCCAACGACTCCCGCGCCGCCGTCATCCGGGACCGGATCGCCAGCGTCCCGCAGGGCCGGTGGTTCACCCAGAACAATCCCAGCACCGTACGCGGTCAGGTCGACGCCTTCGTCGGTGCCGCAGCCGCAGCCGGGAAGATCCCGATCCTGGTGGTCTACAACATCCCCAACCGGGACTGTAGCGGTGCCAGCAGCGGTGGCCTGCCCAACCACACCGCCTACCGGCAGTGGATCGACCAGGTGGCCGGCGGCCTGAACGGGCGACCGGCGAGCATCATCCTCGAACCCGACGTACTCGCGCTGATGTCGGACTGCATGAACTCCTCGCAGCAGGCCGAGACCCAGGCGTCGATGGCGTACGCCGGCAAGGCGTTCAAGACCGCCTCCAGCCAGGCCAGGGTCTACTTCGACGCGGCACACTCGGCCTGGCTCACCCCGTCGGCGATGGCCTCCCGGCTGGTCGCGGCGGACATCGCCAACAGCGCCGACGGCATCTCGGTCAACGTCTCCAACTACCGCACCACGGCGGAGTCGGTCAGCTACGCCAAGGCGGTGGTCGCGGCCACCGGCGCGCCGAACCTGAAGATCGTGGTGGACACCAGCCGGAACGGCAACGGCCCTGACCCCCGGGGCGAGTGGTGCGACCCGGCCGGTCGGGCGATCGGCACCGCGAGCACCACGGAGACCGGTGACCCGGCGGTCGACGCGCTGTTCTGGATCAAGCTGCCGGGCGAGGCGGACGGCTGCATCGCCGGTGCGGGCCAGTTCGTCCCGCAGCGTGCGTACGACCTGGCGATCGCCGCCCCCAACCCACCCACCGCGCCATCGACCACCGGGCCGCCGACGACGGCACCGCCGACGACCCAGCCACCGACCACCCCGCCGCCGGCCGGCACAAGCTGCCGGGTGACCTGGACCGCCAACTCCTGGACCGGCGGATTCACCGCCGAGATCCGGGTGACGAACAACGGGCCGGCGGTCAACGGCTGGACCCTGACCTTCAGCGTCGGCTCCAACGTCCGGTACAGCAACGGGTGGAACGGCGTCTGGAGCCAGTCCGGCAGCCAGCTCAGCGTCGGCAACGTCGCCTGGAACGGCTCGCTGCCGACCGGCGGCACCACCAGCGTCGGCTTCCAGGGCACCTACAGCGGGACCCTGGCCACGCCGACCGGCTACGCCCTGAACGGCAACGCCTGCACGAGCTGACCCGTCCCCTCCGGCCGGGTCGCCGCCCGCCACGTGCGGCGGCGACCCGGCCACCCCGGGCAGACCGCCCCTGACCTGGCCGGCCGGGCCGCAGCCCCCAGCGACCCGGCCGTACGATCGGAATGGTGATGACGAGATGACGGTCGCCGGACAGCGGCAGCGACCGGTCGGCCACCTGCTGCGCGAGTGGCGCGAGCGACGCCGGCTCAGCCAGCTCGAACTCGCCATCCAGGCGGACATCTCCACCCGGCACCTCAGTTTCGTGGAGACCGGCCGGGCGATGCCGAGTCGCGACATGGTGCTCCGGCTCGCCGAGCAACTCGACGTGCCGCTGCGCGAGCGCAACCACCTGCTGCTGGCCGCCGGGTACGCACCGATCTATCCGCGTACCCCACTGGACTCCCCGGCCCTGGCCGCCGTACGCGCGGCGGTCCGCCAGGTACTCACCGCCCACCAGCCCTATCCGGCCATCGCGGTGGACCGAGGCTGGTATCTGGTCGAGACGAACGCCAGCATCGGCCTGTTCACCCAGGGCGCGGCGGCCCCGCTGCTCACCCCGCCGGTCAACGCGCTCCGGCTGGCCCTGCACCCGGCCGGGCTGGCGCCCCGGATCGTCAACCTCGGCGAGTGGCGGGCGCACCTGCTCGGGCGGCTCCGCCGGCAGGTCGCGGTCAGCGGCGACGCCGAGCTGACCGACCTCTACGACGAACTGCGGGCGTACCCCTGCGACCAGCCGGAGCCCGAGGTCGAGATCCCGGGGCCGGGTGACGTCGTGGTGCCGCTGCGGATCCGGGACGGCGACCGGGAACTCGCCTTCTTCAGCACCGTCTTCACCTTCGGCACCCCGCTGGACGTCACCGTTGCGGAACTCTCCGTCGAGTCGTTCTTCCCGCTCGACGACTACACGGCGGCGGCGGTCCGCTCGGCCGCCGAGCAGGAGGAGCGCCGGGTGGGCAGCGCCCCCGCGCGCTGACCCTGCGGCGCTCTTCCCCGCGCGCTGACCCTGCGACGCCCCGCGCGCTGACCGTGCCGATGCTCTACCCCGCGCTGACCCTGCGACGGTCACCCCCGCGCTGACAATGCGGCGGTCTCCCCGCGCGCTGGCCCTTCAGGCCGGCGGTCCCGACCGGTCGGCGGCGGAACCGGACATCACGCCCGGCAGAGCCCTTCCGTTTACCGTCCGCCAGAGCGGGTTACCGAGTGGGGCAGGCGGGGAATCGAGCCGTGACGAAGGAGGCTGATTCATGATGTCCAGGAACCCGACGGCAGCCTGGCGGTCCGGTATGCCTGGTATGCCGGGTGTTGCCGGAGGCAACAACCTACCCGCCGGGCCGTCCGGCGACCAGTTCAGTGCGCCGAGCAGCGACGGCGGGACGGCGCCCGGGCAGCAGTCCACCGTGACGGTCGCCTCGTACCCGGACTACCCATCGGCGCAGTACACCGTGGACTTCCTCTCCGACAACGAGTTCCCGGTCGAACGCGCCGCCATCGTCGGCACCGACCTCACCCTGGTCGAAACGGTACTGGGCCGGATGACGACCGCCCGGGCCGCGTTGGCCGGTGCCGCCACCGGTGCCTGGTTCGGGCTCTTCATCGGCCTGCTCTTCGGCATCTTCACGGTCGGCAACTGGTGGGCCGTCATCCTCGTGGGACTCGCCATCGGTGCCGTCTGGGGCGCGATCTTCGGCGCCATCGCGCACGCCATGACCGGTGGCCGACGCGACTTCACCTCGGCCAGCAGCCTGCGGGCCAACCAGTACGCGGTGACCGTCGACGCGACCTTCGCCGACCAGGCGCGACAGCTGATCGGCCGGATGAACTGGCAGGGCCAGCGGCCGGCCGGCGCCATCGGCTGACAGGACGCCGGCATCGTCGTCGAGACTGCGGCGTCGGTCGGGTCGGTCAGTGGTAGACGCGCTCGCCGGCCCGGACCGGTGCCGCGATCCGGTTCTCCTCCGGAGCGAGCGGGCAGGCCCACCTGTCGTCGTAGGCGCAGGAGGCGTTGTAGGCGTAGTTGAAGTCCAGCCGTAGCCGGCCACCGGGCAGCACGATCAGCCCTCGGCCGTAGGTGCCCTTGACCGTGTCGGTGAGATAGCGCCCGCCGCCGTACGTCTCCCGGCCTGCGGTGCCGTCCCGGAACGGCAGGAAGAGCCCGCCGCCGTACGCCTCGATCCACCAGAGGGTCAGCGGCCCCCATGGAGTCTCGGCAATGCCCGAACGGCGGTAGTGCACCACGCCGTCCGGCCCGCCGGTGTCGATGCTCAGCGTGCCGGCGGCCGGACGTACCGGCACGTCGACCACGGCCGACGGCTCGGGCGGGAAGTAGCGCAGACCGGTGAAGCCGGCCCGCTCGGCCAGCGGGATCGGCGACTGCGGATGCCCGGCGAAGAGGGCGTCCCGGGCCGCCCGGAAGCCGGCCAGGTCAAGGTCGGACAGGTAGAGCCTGGCCACCTGCTCACGCCAGTCCGCCAGTTCCAGTTCCTCCACCCCACCGAGCCTAGTGGCGGCGGTCTGCCGTGGTGGCGGCGGTACTTGACCGACAGGTACCTGCGAAGCGGCCGGTTGGCGCCCTCGCCGGTAGCGTGCCGGGCCGGTGCCAGCCCGGCGCGCTACCGACGGTGCTCACGAGCCGGGGTAGTAGTACCAGCCGCGCCAGCCGCCGCTGTAGTAGCTGTAGTAGACGTTGTCGGCAGCGGTCCACACCTCGACCTGGCGCTGGCCGTCGCCGTTGCGGTAGCAGTCCCACATGTTGTCCGCGCGGCCGTTGTTGGGCATCTCCCTCCAGCCACCGCTACCCGGCCAGGCGTGCCAGACGGTGCGGCTGGGCGCGATGACGAATGCCTCGTCCCAGGAACAGACCAGGGCGATGGTGCCGCACATGGCCGTACCGGAGTAGCCGTACGCGGAAACGGGACATCCTGCGGCCGCCGTAACCAGCTCTCCCTGCGGCTCGATCTCTATCCGTACCGCCTGGTCCTGCTGCTGGCCCTGGACCGGTCCCGCGTGTGCCGCTGTCGGAGTGGCACCCAAGGCGAACGCCGCGGCCCCCGCGACGGCCAGCAACGATGCCCTCAGTTTTCTGCCCATACCTGGACCTCCTTGAAGAGGATGATCGATTGAGCGATCTGGGCATCGTGCCCGCCGGACTGCACAGAATCCGCACAGAAGACGCACAGGCGTCTCGCCGTTCCGTCGTCGTCACCCCCGGTGCCACATTCGGTCCCGCCAATGGATCAGACCCGCGACGGTGTTCTCCCACTGCCCCTGCGGGGGTAGCAGGAGCACACGCCCCGGTGCGGCGGGAAACGGGTGGCCTGGGTGTGGGGCGGACGGTCAGGATGGCGGCCATGCCCGACGATCTCTCGACGCCCGACGATCTCTCGACGGTCCGCCTCGAACCGGTGACGGCCGACAACTGGCGGGACTGCACCCGGGTCCAGGGCCGGCCCGACCAGACCGACCTGGTGATGCCGGTGGCCTACAACCTGTGCCAGTGCGCGTACGGCGGGGTGTGGCAGCCGCTGGCGATCACCAGGTCGGGCCGGGTGGTCGGTTTCGTGATGTGGGGCCGCGACGACGACCGGAGCATCTGGATCGGCGGCCTGCTGGTGGACGCCTCGGCGCAGCGCAGCGGCGTGGCGCGCAGCGCGGTACGCCAGCTTCAGCGGCGGTTCGCCGCCGAGTCGGACTGCCCGAACGTGGCCCTGAGCTATTCACCGGGGAACACCGCCGCCCGGGACCTCTACGCCTCGCTCGGCTTCCGGGAGACCGGCGAGACCGAGGACGACGGCGCGGAGGTCGTCGCCCGGTGGACGCCGGAACGGTAAGCCACGTCAACGATGTGTGGACAAGCTGCTCACTCGGCCGGGATCATGCTCGAATGCGCCCCGAGGAACGGCCCGGCGACGAGTGCCCCGACAGGGTCCCGCCGCGGCGCTCGACCAGCGAACCCGGCCCGCGACCTTCGACCACCGGAGCCGATCGCGGTACCCCGCCGACGAGCGGGCCGGCGGACGAGGTTGACCGGCGGCTCGCCGCGTACGCGGCCGTGCTGGCCGCCGCCTCCGGGACCGGTGCCGGCCGGCCTGAGCCACTGGCCGCGTTACGGCTGCTCGCCGGGTTGCGGGCCGGGCTGGACGAGGCGGAACGGCGGCTCGTCGAGGCCGCCCGGGAGCAGCGGGCGAGCTGGGCCCGGATCGCCACCGCACTGGGACTGGCCAGCCGGCAGGCGGCCGAGCAGCGCTGGGTACGGCTCTCGGGCGCGGCGACCCGCGACCCGGCCCGGGTACGTGTCGAACGGAAGCGTCAACAATCTGTTGACACCGCATTCGGGGCAGAGATCAGCCGGCTCCGGGCGGCAGTGGTCGCCGCGCACCGGCAACTGGGCACGGAACCCGACCGGGACGACTGGCATCCGTGGGCCCGACTCGCGCACACCACGCTCGGACTGGCCGACTCCGCCGATCCCGGCGGGCTGTACGCGCTGGCCGCCCAAGCCGTCGACGACCTCGAACGGGTCCCGGCCGAGCAGCTCGGCGGGGCACTGCCGGACGCACTGCACCGGCTCCGCCGGGCACTCCACCGGGCCAGCCCGGCAACCGAGCCGGGCGAGCCGGGGACACCGACGGCAAGTTGAGTCGGTCCGACTGAAGTTCTGGTTGACACACTGCAACTGATCAACCGAAGATGTGAGTCTCTGTGACTCAATCATCGGAGGTCGAACCGTGCGGGCGGGACGATGGCGCAGCCCGGAGCGGCGCAACACGCTGCTCTTCGTCGGCATCTCGCTGACCTCCGGATTCGGCGGTACCGCGCTGAACGTGGCCGCCGGGGTGTGGGTACTCGACCTCTCCGGATCCAGCAGCCTGGCCGCGCTCACCGGCCTCTGCCTCTTCGCGCCGACACTGCTCGGCCCTCTCCTCGGCGCACTCGTCGACCGGCTGCCCCGCAGGCGGCTGATCGTCTGGACCCACCTGCTCACCGCGCTCGCCGTACTCTCGCTGCTGGCAGTCCGTACCGACGCCCAGGTCTGGCTCGTCTACGCCGTGCTGCTCGGCTACGGCACCAGCCTCGTCCTGGTCGACGCCGCCGAGAACGCCCTGCTGCCCGCCGCTCTCCCACCGGCCGCCCTCGGCGGGGTCAACGGACTGCGGACGAGCGCACAGGAAGGCGTGAAACTGGTCGCCCCACTGGTCGGTGCGGGACTCTTCGCCTGGCAGGGCGGACATCCGGTGGCCGCGCTCACCGCCGGGACGCTGGCCCTGGCCGCCGGCCTCTACACCCTGCTCCGGATCCGTCCGCGGCTCCCGTCGCCGCCGGACCGCTCCACCGGCAGCCGGCCGGGACCGACCGATCCCGACCGGCCCCCGGCACCCCCGGAGCCGGCCGAGCGCGGCGCGCGGCGGCCGGGCCGGAAACGACGCGTCCCAACCGGTGTCGCCTTCCTGTGGCGGGATCCTGAACTGCGCACGTCCGTGCTGGTCGGATCGGTCACCATCGCGATGTCCGGGCTGACCACCGCCGCCGTCTACGCCGTCGTCACCGAGGACCTGCATCAGCCCGGCGCGTTCGTCGGGGTGCTCTCCTCGGGGCAGGGAGCCGGATCGCTGCTCGGCGGCCTGGTCGTCGGCCGGCTGCTGCGTACCCGGGGAAGCCTCGCGGTCGGCGCACTCGGCGCCGCCCTGTTCGCGCTCGGCACGCTCGGCCGGGCCGTCCCCTGGTCTCCGGCGGCCGTGGCCTGCGCGGTGGTGGTCGGGATCGGCCTGCCCTGGACCCTGGTGGCCGCCGTCACGGCGGTGCAGTCCCGGACTCCCGAGGCGCTGCTCGGGCGGGTCTCGGGCAGCGTCAACACCCTGCTCTTCGCACCGGTCGCGATCGCCACTCCGGTGGGAGCTGTCCTGGTCCTGCCGGACCACCGCCTGCCGCTGGTCGTCGCCGCCGTGCTCTGCCTCGGCGTCGGTCCGGTCGCGCTCCGGTCGGCCCGACATGCCCGTCGCGCCGGTGCCCCGGGAAGCCCGACTCCTAATAGTCCAACGCCGGAAAGCCCGACGCCGCAGAGTCAGACGCCGGAAAGTCCGACGCCGAAAAGTCCGACGCCACAGAGCCCGACCCTGGAGAGCCCCACTCCGAAAAGTCCGACGCCGCAGAGTCCGACGCCGCAGAGTCCGACGCCGCAGAGTCCGACGCCGCAGAGTCCGACGTCGCAGAGCCCGACCCTGGAGAGCCCGGCGCCGGACCAGCCGCCGCATGGTGCGGGCCCGGGTGGGCGCACCCGTCCGGACCTCGGGTTCGGCGCCGTATCGGACGGAGATCCGGCGCTCCGCTCCTGATCGTGAGGGGAATGCCGGACCCGCCGGCGCGCCGGCCAGCGGGTCCCGTGCGTGGGAGATCGGACACCATCACGTGGAGACGGCGAAGATGCCGGCCACCCCGAGCACGACCATCACCAACACCGCGACGAGGGCTCCGCGCTCGCTCTCCACCGCCGCCTGGTCCGGTCGGTCCCGCTCGGCGTCCATGATCTCGCTGGACATGCTGTCCTCCCCTGGTCGTCACCTGCTCTGGACGGGCAGGACGACCACCGCCGTACCGGCTCTGCCGTAATGCCGCCGACTGACCGGTTTCCCGGCACCTCCCGCTGGTACGCGCCGGTCGTCCTCGCCTGGGCGCCTCTGGGCGCCTGGGCTGCCCGGAGGCCGTCTGGAACACAGCCCCGCCGTCACGCACGATCGGGGCAACCCGACATCGGAGTTGCCACTCTGGCCGATCGGAAACCCGGCAGCGCGGCCCGATTCCGAGGTAGCCTGCCCCGCCCCCGACCACCGGTACCCGAGGTGCCGCCGTGCCGGCAGCGCCGGTCTGGGACCGGACGTCCGAAACGGCGCTTCTTCGGGTACGGCCCCGGTTGCGAGGAACGTCACGAACGCCCGGTCAGGGCATGCCGCCCGCCCTGAGTCATCTCGCCCCGAAGCTCCGGGGCGTACCAGGGATAGCAGCCGTATGGCCGGACCGAGGCCGAGGACCGGTCACCGCGTCGACCAGCGCGCGGCGTGCGCGAGGTTCAGCGCTGGATCCACCCGGTCGGCACCAGGATCGGCTGGTCGGGCTCGCCGGCCGGCACCAGCCGGGCGGTCCAGTCGGAGATCGTCGGCTCGCCCCGGACCATCCAGCGGTCACGCAGGGCGAGCGCGTCGGCGGCGTACCGGGCGGCGGACGGTCCGGACGCCTGCACCGAGCCGTCGGCGAGCAGGCCCGCCCCGCCGCCGTGCACCTCGTCCAGCAGCACGCAGCCGCCGGGGCCGCCCCAACCGCCGGCCGGCCCGGCGCAGAAGGTGGTCCGCCGGTCCCAGGCCCCGACCGCGAACCACAGGTCGTGATAGCGGAAGACGTCCAGCGGCGGATCCCAGCGGCGCGGATGCCGCACGGTCGTCGGCGGCAGCGCACCGGTCCGCCTGGGCGCCGGATGCGCTCCCGGATAGCGGGCGGCCAGCGGCCCGGCCGCCGACATGAATCCGGCCCGCAACTCGCCGCGCGCCTCGCCCATCCCCGGCCCGCCCGGCCGGATCCGCAGCACCGGATGGTTGCCGGCGTGTTCGACCGGGGCCAGCAGGTAACCGTCCGGCCCGAGCTGGTCCAGCCAGCGCGGAGAGACCCCGGTGACCCCGACCGTGACCACCACCCGGTCGTACCCGGCCTCCGCCGGCACGCCGAGGTAACCGTCGCCGAGGCGTACGTCGACGGAGCCGGCCAGCCCGACCCGGCGCAGCGCGGCCTCGGCCCGCTCCACGACGTCCGGGGCGATGTCCATCGTGGTCACCCGGGCGCCCATCGTCGCCATCAGGGCGGCGTTGTAGCCGGTGCCGACGCCGATTTCCAGTACCCGGCTGCCGGGGCGCAGCTCCAGCGACTCGATCATCGCCGCCATCAGCGACGGCTGACTCGACGAACTGACCGGCACACCGTCGGCGACCTTGGTCACCAGCGGATGGTTCCGGTAGACGAGGGGCAGGAAGTCAGGGTCGGCCGGCCCGACCCAGCGCCCGTCGCCACCGTCGAACCCGGTCGAAACGAACTCCTCCCGGGGCACCGCGCCGAACGCCCGGACCAGGTCCTCACCGCCGAGCAGTCCGTCCCGGCGCAGCTCCTCGACGTACCGGGCGCGCAGCTCGGCCGCGGACGTCATGGCCGGCCCGCCACGACGGCCGCCACCGGCCTGGACGACCTCAGCACCGGACCCAGCCCTCGCTGCCCGGCAGCGCGAACGACGAGCGTGGCGAGTAGAACCCCCACAGCAACTCCAACGGATTGGCCGGACGGAGCGCGAAGACGGGATGGTCCGGCGCGAGGAACTCCACCGACTCGATCTCGAACGGTGTGACCGGCTCGAAGACGTACGGGCAGGTGGCCCCGGTGAGCTGGCTGCCGAGCCGGCTGAGGTAGCGGACGTGTCCCCGGTAGACCCGGGTGACGTTGCGGCCGATCCGGGCGGTGGTGCGGATCAGCGCCACGCCGTCGGCCTCGGTCACCGCCACCAGCGCCTGTCCGGTGATCTCGATCGTGGTCCGGCCGGTGCCGGCCGGCACGCCGCGTACCGCCGCATGGGCCTGGGCGAGCGGGCTCGAACTCAGGTGGTGGGCGTACCAGCGCGCCCGGCCCGAGTCGGCCAGGTCGAGGTCCGGGCCGAGTCCGGTCGCCGAGTAACTGTCCAGCCCGGAGGTCTGGGCCGCGTCGTCCACCACGTACTGCTGCAGGAAGACCTGCCGGTTGGCCGGCAGTGGCAGGCCCGGCGGCACCATCGCCGCCACCGCCTCGGGATCCGCCGGCACCCAGCCGAAGTGGAGCATCCGGCAGTGCACGACCAGTTGCGGCGGAACAGGCTGGCTCAACAGGGCTCCTGTCGCGTCGGGATAGCCGCGACGCTACGACCGGCCCCGGGTGCAGACAAGCGCAGACAAGACGGAAAGTCGACAGTCACCTCCGCCGGCTCAGACCGTTCGCGCCGCCCGGTCCAGATAGGCCGGCACGTCGGCGGCGTGGAACACCCGCTCGCTCGGCTCGATCCGGGACAGGAAGTCGGCGTACACCGCCGCCATCCGGAGCGCCGCCACCGGGCGGAGCAGCTCGACCGCGCGGGCCGGATCGCTGCCCGGCACGCTCGATCGCCAGCGCCGGTCCCAGGCCCGCAGCAACCGGTCGGCCGGCTCCGGGTCGAGCGCCTCGGTCAGCCGCAGGATGTCGAAGCCGGGATGCCCGACGAACCCGTCCCCCCAGTCGATGATCACCCGACGGTCGCCGGCGATCCGGACGTTGCCGGGGTGCAGGTCGCCGTGGACCAGCACCTCCGGCAGGCCGCAGCGGGCCACCTCGGCCATCCGGTCCGCGAGCCCGTCCAGCAGCGGGCGCACCGGCGCCAGGTCCGCGCCGTGCACGGTGAGCCGGTCCCGTACGGTCCGGGCCAGCGCCGGACCGCGCCGATCCGGTACGCCACTGGCGACCAGCGTCTCGACCTGCGCCGCCGAGGCGAGCTGGATCCGGTGCTGGTCGGCGGCGATCGCATCCCGGCCCGCCGGGTCGAGACCGTAGCCGTCCTCGCCCGGCACGTGCTCCAGCAGCATCCGTCCGCAGCCGTCGGCGGCCAGCAGCACCGGCGCCAGGTCGGGTACCGCCGTGCCGAGCCAGCGCAGCAGCACCGCCTCGTGGGCGAAGAATCCCGGTACCTGCTTGAGCCAGACCGGCGCACCGGCACCGGCCGGACCGTCCGGCCCCGGCCCCGGCCCCGGCCCCGGCCCCGGCCCCGGCCCCGGCCCCGGCCCCGGCCCCGGCCCGTCGAGCCGCCAGATCGCCGACAGGTTCCAGGCCCGCTGCGGCACGGCGCGGTGCGCACCCCGACCGGCCCGGTGCAGTTCGGCGGCGGCCCAGCGCAGGCTCGCGGCCGGTCCCCCGGGCACCGCCCAGGGCGCCCGCAGCGGCTCCGCCGACAGGTCCACGTCGGACGGTGCCAGCGGTACGCCGGGCGGCACCCCCGCACCCGGGTCGAGCTGGGCCAGGTAGTCGACCGTACCGCCGTGCGGCGCGGGCCGGTCGGTGTGCAGCAGCCGCAGCACGGAGACGTCGATGCCGTACCGCGCCCGGGCCCCGGCCACCACGTCGGCGACCTCCTGCCACCAGGGCGCCGGCACGTCGTAGCGGGGCAGCACGCCGAGTGGCCGGCCGTCGCCGTCGAGCAGGTGCAGCAGCACGGTCCGGGTCACGGCCACCAGGCTCTCGCCGGTCGGGTCCCGGCCGTACCCACCTGGCGGGCGTGCCCCGGGGGCAACGACTCCGACCAGCGGCGGCGCAGCCGGTCGAGGTCGGCCGGGGCGATCCGGCCGGGCAGCCGCAGCCGGGCCATGCCGCCGTCCGGAAAGACGTCCAGCCGGACCTCGGTGGCGGTCGGGACCGCCTCGACCGGAAACCGGTGCCGGGTGTCCGGCTGCAACCGGGTACGCGGCAGGATCTCGAACCAGGCCGCCTCGTCCGCCGGGTCGGCGGCCCGGGTGTCGATCCCGCGTAGCATCGCCGCCGCCGGTGCGTTGCCCTTGAAGTGGCTGGTGTCCAGCTCGACCTGGCGGACCTGGCCGGGGGCGGCCAGCCGGACCCGTACCCAGTCGTTGCCGTCGTCGCGCCGGCGGGCGGTCTCCCAGCCCTCGCCCATGGTCCGGGCCAGGCCGGGTGCGATCAACTGCCGTGGCGCACCGTAGAACAGGTCGCTGCACCCGACCACCAGGCCGCCGTGCTCCAGCGCCGCGAGGTCGAGCTGCCCGTCCGGGAAGAGCGCCGGATCGGGTACGACCACACCGTGCACCCGCAGCCGGGCCACCCCGCCGTCCGGGTAGATCCGCAGCCGCACGTGCGTGTAGCGGTGCGGGTCGTCCACCTCGAACAGGTTACGACCGTCCCCGCGCAGCGCCGCCCTGGGCACCAGGGTGGTCCAGTCGGCACCGGCCAGCTCGGCCGGGTCGGGGTATCCGGCCATCCCGCACGCCTCCACCGAGGCGTACGGCGGGTAGTTGCCGACGAAGTGCGAGGTGTCCACCACCACCCCGGTGACCACGCCGGGGGTGCCGAGCCGGAGGATCGCCCAGTCGTGCCCGGGCTCCCGGCGGCGGCGGGTCTCCCAGCCGTCGTACACCTGGCCCTTGGCCCCGAAGGTGCCGGCGGCGAAGCCGGGCGGCTCGTCCGTGATTAGGTTGTCCCGGGCGGCGAAGAACTCGTCGTTGGCCGCCACCACCCCGCCGCCGAGCGACCGCGACGCCAGGTCCGGCAGCTCGGTGAACCCGCTCATCCCGGTCCCTCCCCGGCCCGCCGCCCCGCAGGCCCGCTCCCGTCCCCCGCCGGATCGCCGGGCCGCCGGTCCTGCCGGGACAGCAGACGTCCCCGGGGCGGGTCCGTCGCGGCGACCGGCGCGCCGCGCAGCCAGGTACCCCGGACCACCCCGGTCAGCCGACGCCCGGCGTACGGGGTGACCGGGTGCCGGTGCAGCAGTCGGGCCGGCTCGACGGTCCACTCCGCGTCCGGGTCCAGCGCCACCAGGTCGGCGTCGGCACCGACCCGCAGCACCCCCTTGCCGGGCAGCCCGGCGATCTCGGCGGGCCGCCGTGCCATCCAGCGTGCCAGATCGGCCAGACCGTGGCCGCGCCGCCGCGCCTCGGTCCAGACCACCGGCAGGCCGAGCTGCACCGAGGCGATCCCGCCCCAGGCCGCGCCGAAGTCGCCACCGAGCCGCTTGAGCGCGGGCGGGCACGGGGAGTGGTCCGAGACGACGCAGTCGACCAGCCCGTCGGCCAGGCCGGCCCAGAGCGCCGCCCGGTTCTCCGCGTCCCGGATCGGCGGGCAGCACTTGAACTCGGTCGCACCGTCCGGGATCTCGGCGGCGTCCAGGGTCAGGTAGTGCGGGCAGGTCTCCACGGTCACCCGTACCCCGTCGGAGCGGGCGGCGGCGACCGCCGGCAGCGCGTCGGCGGCCGACAGGTGCAGGATGTGCACCCGCCGGCCGGTCCGCCGGGCCGCGTCCAGCACCACCTCGACCGCCCGCCGCTCGGCGACCGGCGGCCGGGAGCCGAGGAAGTCCGCGTACCTGGTGGAGGGTGGGGCGACGCCGATCCGGGTCGGGTCCTCGGCGTGCACCACGAAGAGCGCGTCGACGGCGGCCAGCGCCTCGTGCAGCCCGGCCGGACTCAAGGGCGGGAACTCCGGCACCCCCGAGTCGACCAGGAACGCCTTGAACCCGAACACCCCGGCGGCGTGCAGGGCCGGCAACTCGGCCAGGTGCTCCGGGACGGCACCGCCCCAGAACCCGACGTCGACGTGGCACCGGCCCCGCGCCGCGTCCCGCTTGTCGCGCAGCGCCGGCAGGGTGACGGTCGGCGGCACCGAGTTCAGCGGCATGTCGACGATCGTGGTGACCCCGCCGGCCAGCGCGGCCCGGGTGGCCGAGGCGAAACCCTCCCACTCGGTCCGGCCCGGCTCGTTGACGTGCACGTGCGTGTCCACCAGCCCGGGCAGCAGGGCCAGGTCGCCGAGGTCGGTACCGGGCAGCGCGTCGTAGCCGGCCACCTGGGCGATCCGGCCGTCCCGTACGCAGATCGCCGCCGGCCGCTCGCCGTCGGGCAACACCACCCGCCGGGACCGCAGCACCAGGTCGTACCCGCCCATCCGCTTTCCTCCCCCCTCGGTCGCCGGCGGCGGTCACACCGCCGACAGCGCGGCCCGGTCGTAGCCGGTCTCCGCCTCGGTCAGCGCACCGCAGTCCAGCCCGCGCAGCAGGAAGCCGGCCAGCGCCCGGGCCGTCGCCGGCTCGTCCAGGATCCCGGTGGAGCGCCGGTCGAGGTACGCCCGCAGCCGCGCCACCGCCGCCGCCCGACCGTCCCGGAAGAACGCGTACGTGCCGGCGAACCGGGTCGGCAACTGGGCCGGATGCAGGTCCCAGCCCTGGTAGTAGCCGCGTTCCAGCCCGCGCCGCACCAGCGCGGCGTGCTCCGCCCAGCCGGCCTGTACCGCAGCGGTGTCGCCGACCGGGAGCAGGTTGGTCGAGCCGTCGGAGAGCCGTACCCCGGTCTCGGCGGCGGCCACCTGCATCACCGCCTTGGCGAAGTCGGCCACCGGGTGCGCCGAGCTCTGCTGCGCGGCGGCGATCCCGCAGGCGGCGCTGTAGTCGTAGGTGCCGTAGTGCAACCCGGTGCACCGGCCGGCGGCCGCCCCGATCAGCCGGCCCGGGGTGGCCAGCCCGTCCGCCCCGAGGATCGCCGCCGGCGTCTCGATCTGCACCTCGAAGCGCAGCCACCCGGCCGGCAGCCCGTACGCCGCCTCCAGCCGCTCGCAGAGCAGCACCATCGCCTCCACCTGGGCCGGCACGCTCACCTTCGGCAGCGTCACCACCAATCGGCCGGCCGGGGGGAGCTCGCCGCCGTCGCGCAGCGCGTCGAGGAAGAGATCCAGGGTGCGCACCGCCCGGCGCCGGAGCGCCCCGGTCAGGCTCTTGATCCGCAAGCCCAGAAAGGGCACCCCGAGCCCACCACCCGCCAGCCGCCCCGCCGCCCGGGCCGCCGCGTCCTCGGCCTCGTCCTCGCGTACCCCGTAGCCGTCCTCGAAGTCGATCCGCAGGTCCTCGATCGGCTCCCGGCGCAGCTTGTCGACCACCCGCCCGTGCAGCTCGGCCGGGTACGGCAGCGGCGGATGGTCCCGCAACGACGCCAGTGCCGTCGCACCCCACTGGGCCACCAGCCCCGGATGGCAGCGGTCGGCCGGCACGTAGACGGTGTGCACCGGCTGCCGCCCTGCCGCCTGGCCCGGATAGCGCCGCCGCAGCTCGGCGTCGACCGGCCCGAGCCGCTCGTCCAGCTCGGCGAGGACGTCCGGGGAGAGTCGCCCCATCAGCCGGTCCCGGTCAGGTGCTCGGGCCGGACCGGTACCCGGGCCAGCGGCAACCCGGTCGCCGCCCGGATCGCCGCGACGATCGCCGGAGTGGCCGAGATGGTCGGCGGCTCCCCCACCCCGCGCAGCCCGTACGGGGCGTGCGGGTCGGCCAGCTCCAGCACGTCGACCGCCATCGGCGGCACATCCAGGACGGTCGGGATCAGATAGTCGGTGAAGGACGGGTTCCGGATCACCCCGTCGGCCACCTGGAGTTCCTCCATCAGCGCCAACCCGAGCCCCTGGGCCGTACCGCCGTGGATCTGCCCCAGCACCGCCTGCGGGTTGATCGCCCGGCCCACGTCCTGGGCGGTGGCGATCTCCACCACCCGGACCAGCCCGAGTTCGGGGTCCACGTCCACGGTGGCCCGGTGCGCCGCGAAGGCGTACTGCACGTGCGCGTCACCCTGCCCGGTAACCGGGTCCAGCGGCCGGGTCGGGCGGTGCCGCCAGCGGGCGGTCTCCTCGACCGGGCCGGCGCCGAGCAGGTCGACCAGGGTGCCGAGCGTGCGGCCGGCGGCGTCCCGTATCGCGCCACCGGCCAGCTCCAGCCCGTCCCCGTCGACCAGCCCGCCTCCGTCGACCAGCCCGCCTCCGTCGACCAGCCCGTCCCCGTCGACCAGCCCGTCCCCGTCGACCAGCCCGTCCCCGTCGACCTGCCCGGCACCGTCGTCACCACCGGCACCGGGCCCGCCGGCCAGCCGCGCGACCAGCGCCGCCCGGACCGCCCGGCAGGCCGCCCGCACCGCACCGCCGGTCATGTACGTCTGCCGGGACGCCGACGACGACCCCGCACTCCCCACACTGGTGTCGGCGGTCGCCACCACCACCCGCGAAACCCCCAGCTCGGTCCGGGCGATCTGCGCCTGCACGGTCACCAGCCCCTGCCCCACCTCGGCCGCTGCCGTGTGCACCAACGCCGTCGGCTCGCCACCGATCAGCTCCAGCCGGACCCGCGCCGTCGCGTAGTCGTCGAACCCCTCGGAGAAGCAGACGTTCTTGATCCCGATCGCGTACCCGACCCCCCGGACCACCTGCTCCGGCGTGGTCGTGTTCGCCACCCCGCCCGGCAACTGCCGCGGATCGTCCCCGACGGGCGGCGGCGCCGGCCGGTCCCGGACCAGCTCCAGCAGCCGGGCCACCGGCGCCGGCCCCTCCACCACCTGCCCGGTCGGCATCACCCCGCCCTCGGCCAGGGCGTTGCGCAGCCGCACCTGCACCGGATCCAGCCCCACCGCCTCGGCCAGCCGGTCCATCTGCGACTCGTACCCGAAGCACGCCTGCACCGCACCGAACCCGCGCATCGCCCCGCACGGCGGGTTGTTGGTGTGCACCCCGTACGCGTCCACCGTCACGTTCGGCACCCGGTACGGTCCCACCCCGAGGCTGGCCGCGTTCGCCACCACCGCCGGCGTCGTGGACGTGTACGCCCCGCCGTCGAGCAGGATCCGGGCCCGTACGTAGACCAGCTCGCCGTCCCGGGTCGCGCCGTGCTCGTAACGCAGGATCGCCGGATGCCGGTGCACATGCCCGACGAACGACTCCTCCCGGCCGTAGACCATCTTCACCGGCCGACCGGTACGCAGCGCCAGCAGGCTGGCGTGCACCTGCATGGACAGGTCCTCGCGGGCACCGAACGCGCCACCGACCCCGGCCAGGCTCAGCCGGACCAGTTCGACCGGCAACCCCAGTGCGGCGGCCACCTGCCGCTGGTCGGCGTGCAGCCACTGGGTGGCGACGTACAGCTCGACCCCGCCGTCCGGCGCCGGCACCGCCAGCCCGGACTCCGGCCCGAGGAACGCCTGGTCCTGCATGCCGACCCGGTACTCCCCGGTCACCACCACCTCGGCGACCGCCGCCGGATCACCCCGGCGGATCGGCACGTGCCGCACCAGCCGCCCACCGGCCAGCGCCGCCTCCGGATCCGTCACCGGCTCCCGCACCCGGTAGTCGACCACGATCCGCTCGGCCGCCCGGCGCGCCGTCTCCGGATGGTCGGCGGCCACGATCGCCACCGGCTCGCCCCGGTAACAGACCTCGTCGACCGCCAGCACCGGCTGGTCGGCGACATCCAGCCCGTAGTACCGGTCCCCCGGAACGTCGTCACTGGTCAGCACCGCGTACACCCCGGGCACGGCGAGCGCCGCGCCGATGTCGATCCGCCGGATGGTCGCCGACGGGTGCGGGCTGCGCAGCGTGGCACCCCAGAGCATGTCGTCGGCCCACAGATCCGACGAGAACGCGAACTCCCCGCGCACCTTCAGCGCCCCGTCCGGCCGTACCGGACTGGCCCCGATCCCCTGGGAAACGGTGGCCGCACCATCCGGTTCGGCCTCGACCACCGAGGGTCGGGGGGCCGGGTGACCCGCGTCGGGATCACGCCTGACCGCCCAGAGCGGGTCACCCGGCCCCCCGACCCCACCGCGCACGCACCGCACGCCACCCGGCGGCCCGGAACCGGGAGAGGTCACCGCGCCCACCGACCACCCGGAACCTCCGGACCCCACGCCGGTCATCGTCGTGCCTTCCGGACCAGCGAACGATGCGCCCGCCGCACCCGCCGCGCCAACTCCCGCTCGTCGGCGGTCCGCAGCTCACCGTTGTCCACCACCGGCTCACCCCCCACCAGCAACAGGTCCACCGCCGCTGGCGGCCCGAAGACCAGCGCCGCCACCGGGTCGTCGATCCCGACGTGCCCGAGCCCGTCCAGCCGCCACAGCACCACATCGGCGAGCTTGCCGACCTCCAGCGAGCCGAGCTGGCCACCCCGGCCCAGGCAGCGCGCCCCGCCGATGGTGCCGAGCGCCAGCGCCTCCCGGGCGGTCAGCGCCGCCGCGCCACCCCGCAGCCGGGCCGCATAGAGCGCCTGCCGCAGCTCCGCACCGAGCTGACCGGCCTCCTGCGACGCCGGCCCGTCCACACCGAGCCCGACCGGCATCCCCCGGTCCAGCATTTCCCGGACCCGCGCGACACCGGCCCCGAGCCGGGCGTTCGAGCTGGGACAGTGCGCGACCGAGGTGCCGGTGCGGGCCAGCGCGTCCAGCCCGGCGTCGTCCAGGTGTACGCCGTGCGCGAGCCAGACGTCCGGGCCGAGCCAGCCGAGCCGTTCGGCGTACTCGACCGGGGTGCAGCCGTGGGTCTGCCGGCAGTACTCCTCCTCGTCGGCGGTCTCGGCGAGATGGGTGTGCAGCCGTACGCCCCGGCGCCGGGCCAGCGCCGCCGCCTCGGCCATCAGCTTCGGCGTGACGCTGAACGGCGAGCAGGGCGCCACCGCCACCCGCAGCATCGCGTCGTCGGCCGGGTCGTGGTAGCGGTCGATCGCCTCCTCGGTGGCGACCAGCGCCGCCTCGGTCTCCTCGACGATCTCGTCCGGCGGCAGCCCGCCCGAGGACACCCCGAGGTCCATCGACCCCCGGCACGGATGGAACCGCAGCCCCACCTCGCGGGCCGCCTCGACCTGGGCGGCCATCAGGTCACCCGCACCGGCCGGATAGACGTAGTGGTGATCGGTGCTGGTGGTGCAGCCGTGCAGCGCCAGCCAGCCGAGTCCGGCGGCGGTGGTCGCGGCCACCACCTCGGCGTCCAGCCCGGCCCAGACCGGATAGAGCGCCTTCAGCCAGCCGAACAGCTCCGCCTGCTGCGCCATCCCCCGGGTCGCCCACTGGTAGAGGTGGTGGTGCGTGTTGACCAGGCCGGGGGTGGCGAGGCAGCCGGTGCCGTCGATCCGGCGTACCGAGCGGTGGTAGCGGGGGGCGTGGCCGGGGCCGACCGCGACGATCCGGCCCTCGTCCAGCACCAGGTGCCCGTCGGAGTACTCGGTGCCGGCCGGGTCGACCGTGGCGACCGCGCAGTTCTCGATGATGATCACGACTCGTGCTCCCGCCCGGCGGCGAGACGTACCGCCGTCAGGATCTTCTCGTATCCGGTGCACCGGCACAGGTTTCCGGCCAGCGCCTCCCGGATCTCCGGATCGGCCGGGGACGGCGTCCGGGCCAGCAGGTCGTGTACCGCGACGACCAGTCCCGGAGTACAGAATCCGCACTGCACGGCGCCGGCGGCGACGAACGCCCGCTGCACCGGGTCGAGTTCGCCCGGTCCCGGACCGAGCCCCTCCACGGTGACCACCTCGCGGCCCCGGGCCTGCCCGGCCGGCACCAGGCAGGCGCAGACCGGCTCCCCGTCGAGGTAGACCGTGCAGGAGCCGCACTCGCCCTGCTCGCAGGCGTTCTTGGCACCGGGCAGGCCGAGCCGCTCCCGCAGGACGTGCAGCAGGCTCTCCCCGGCCCACACGTCGTCGGCCCGGCGCGGCTCGCCGTTGACCACACACTCGATCCTCACCCGTCGCCCCCTCCCCGTCGGTGTTCCGCCCAGGCCCGCTGCACGGCCCGCCGGGCCAGTACGCCGAGCGCGTGCCGGCGGTAGGCGGCGGTGCCGCGTACGTCGTCGATCGGGCTGGCCGCCGCCGCGACCAGCTCGCCGAACCGGCGGACCAGCGGCTCCGGCAGTGCGGCCCGGTCCGCCCAGGGCAGCTCGGCGGCGAGCAGCTCCTCGGCCGCCGGTGCCCGGACCGGGGTCGGTGCCGCGGAACCGATCCCGGTGCCGACCGTCCGGCTCGCCGGACGCAGCGCCAGCGCGAACGAACAGACCGCGATCACCATGGCGTTCCTGGTACCGACCTTGGCGAACTGCTCCGGCCCACCGTCCGGCGGCAGCAGGACCGCCGCGATCAGCTCGTCCGGGGCGAGCACGCTCCGCTTCGGCCCGGTGCAGAAGCCGGCGACCGGCACCCGGCGGACGCCCCGGACCGAGGCCAGTTCCACCAGCGCCCCGGCGGCGAGCAGCGGCGGCAGCGCGTCTCCGGCCGGTGACGCCGAGCCGAGGTTGCCGCCGACGGTGCCCCGGTTGCGGATCTGCGCCGAACCGACCGTCCGGGCCGCCATCGCCAGCCCCGGCACCCGGCCGGCCAGTTCGGTGACGATCCGCCGGTACGGCAGCCCGGCGCCGAGCCGTAGCAGGCCGTCCTCGGTGCCCCAGTCGGCCAGCCCGGCGACCCGGCCCAGGTCGAGCAGGGCCGGCGGGCGGCGCCGGGCGAAGTTCAGCTCCACCATCACGTCGGTGCCGCCGGCCACCGGCAGCGCCTCCGGGTACGCGGCCCGGGTGGCCAGCGCCTCGGCCCAGCTCTCCGGCTGCAGGAACTCCATCTCCGGCTGTGGGACGACCATCAGTCCGGCCCGCCGTCCCCGGCCGCCGCCCCCGCCGGGCCACCCCGCGGTGCGGTCGTCCCGTCCTCCGGTGACCCACTTCCGTCCTCCGGTGGCCCGGTGCCGTCCTCCGGTGTGCGGGTCACCGTCCCCTCGATCAGCCCGTACGGCCGGTCGGTGGCCACGAACACCTCGCCCGGGTTGTCCAGCCCGAACGGCGCCAGGTCCACCAGCAGGTGGTGCCGGTTGGGCAGCGCCAACCGCACCTGCGCGACCTCCGGACGCTCCGCCAGCACCCGGTGCCCCATCGCGTACAGGGTCTGTTGCAGCGAGCGGCTGTAGGTTTCCACGAACGCGCCGACCAGCGCCGCCCGCACCCCGGCGTACGACTGCGCCCAGTCCCGCACCCGGTCGGCCGGGCCGGCCTCGTGGTGCCGCCACCGCGCCTCGACGGCGGTGGCCAGGATCCGGTCGCCGGTCTCCGGCAGCGTCGTGTACCGGTCCTTCAGGTAACCCCTGAACTCCGAGTCGGTGCTGTTCAGCAGCACCAGCCCGGAGATCCCGGACTCCACGGTGCTGCCGTCGGCGTCCACCGTCACCGTGGCGGTACGGCTCTCGGCGCCGTCGCGCTGGAAGGAGTGCGGGCCGAGCCGCCGCCAGCCGTGCTCGGTCAGCTCCACCCGGGCCCGGGTGATCGCCGGCGCGCTCCGGATGAAGTGCCGGGCGAGCAGCAGGCCGAACTCCTCGGGCTGGTCGACGCCGTGTTCGCGGGCGAAGGCGTACACGGTGTTCTTCTGCGAGTCGGTGGGCAGCACGTGCGCGTTGTCGCCGCTGCGATGCACCTCGGCGAGGTCACCGGCGAGCGCGATGCTGACGGTCAGGTCGCGCAGTTCGTGCCGGGGTCCGTCCCGGCGTACCCGGACCAGCCGCACCTCGGCCTTGCCGTACTGGTTGGCGCCGAGCACGATCGCCACCGCCCCCGCCTCCTCAACTTCCCCGATAGGTGGTGTAGCCGTACGGGCTGAGCAGCAGCGGTACGTGGTGGCGCCGGTCCGGCTCGGTGACCTGGAAGGCGACGACGATCTCCGGGAAGAACGCCGTGCCGGGCGGAAAGTGGCCCTCGACCTGGAACACCAGCCGGTAGCCGCCGGCCTGCCAGCCCCGCAGCGGCAGCCGGTCCAGCAGCGGCGTCCAGCCGGTCAGCCGGCCGTCGGAGTCGGTCCGGCCGTGTGCCACCGCCGTCCAACCGCCGCTGTCCCGCCGGTCCAGCCGGACCGGGACGTCGGCGGCCGGCTCGCCGCGTACGGTGTCCAGCACGTGTGTGGAGATCCGGATCAGACCGTCCGGCGCACTCGTCCGGTCGTCGGTCACGAGAGCAGCCTCCTCAGCCGGAGTAGCGCGATCTGCCACAGTTCGTCCCGCACCACCGCGCGTTCGGTGCCGGGATCGTTGCCGAGCCGCCGCCGGGCTGCCGCGAGCAGTTCCGCGTCGGTCCGGCCGTCGGCGAAAACCAGGAAGAGGTGTCCGAACCGCTGCTCGTACTCCCGGTTGACCCGGGCGAGCGCGGCCCGGGTGTCCCGGTCGGCACCGTCGAGGCCGGACTGTTCCCGGCGGGACCAGGCGGACTCCCGGCCGGTGCCGGTCGGCCGCTCGCCGATCCGCGGGTGCGCGCCCAGCGCCCCCGCCACCTCCGGCCAGTCCAGCCGCCGCAGCGCGGCGTCGGCCGCCGCGACCACCGCCGCCACGTCCGGGTACGGCCGTCCGGCCGCCACCGCCCGGGCCCAGCCCGGTACGGCGCAGCAGGCGAGCAGCTCCGTCTCGGCCTCGACGGCGGAGCGCCGGTTGAACTCGTCCAACATCGCGCTGACGGTGGCCACCCGGATCACCTCCTGCGGTCGGGAGAAGTACAACAGCCGGGTGGTGGCCGGGTGAACCGGCGCGAACACCGAAACCACGGCCGGCCGCCGTATCGTTTTCGTAGGTTCCTCCAACCGGCCTGTCGCCGGGATCGGACGGGTACGCGATGCTGCTGCGCGAGGCGCTGGACCGGCCCCAGTTGCGCCTGACCCTGCTCACCGGCGAGGCGGAACTGGACCGCACGGTCAGCCGGGTGTACGTGACCGACCTGCCCGATCCACGCCGCTACCTCTCCGGGGGCGAGATCGTGCTGACCGGGCTGATGTGGCGCCGCCGGGCCGGTGACTCGGACGGGTTCGTGGCGGCCTGCGCCGCCGCCGGGGTCACCGCGATCGGGGCCGGCGACGCGGCGTACGGGTCCGTGCCGGTGGACCTGGTGACGGCGTGCCGGCGGTACGGGGTACCGCTGTTCGAGGTCCCGGTGGAGGTCTCCTTCCGGGACATCATCGACGAGGTGACCCCGACGCTGTGGGCCCGCCGGGCGAACGGGTTGGCGACGGTGCTCGGCCGGTACCGGGGTCTGGTCGCGGCGATGGCCGGCGGCGCCCGGCTGGCCGACCTGCTCCAGCCGGTCGCCGCCGATCTCGGCGTCGACTGCTGGGTGCTGACCTCGACCGGGCGGACCGTCGCCGGCACCGGGCCGCTTCCGTCCGACGCCAGCCGCCGGTTGGCGACCTCGTTCCTGGCCGCCGGCCGGCTGCCGGCCCTGGTCGAGGTCGACGGCCGGCGGATCTGGCTGGTCGCCGTCTCCGGCCGCCCCGAGCACCGGCTCGCCGCCTGGCTACTGGCCTGCGCGGTCCGGCACACCGGACCGTCCGATGCCGACGGTGCCGTCCGGTCCGCGACCGCCGGCTCCACCCCGTCCCCGATCGCCGCCGCCCGATCCACGGTCGCCGATGCCGTTCCGCCGTCCGGGCTACCCGAGGCGGCGGCCGAGCTGGTCAGCCTGGTGGCGCTGGAACGGGCCCACGCCGACGAGGCGGGCCGGGTGGAACGGCGGCTCGCCGACCAGCTCGGTACGGCCCTGTCCACCACCGCCTCCCCGGCGGACCTGCGCGCCGCGCTGTCCTCCGGCGGGCTGCCACCCCGGTCGACCCTGCTGGTGCTGGCCGTCCGGCTGACCGGGCTGACCACACCCCCCGAGTTGGCGATCGCGGTCACCGAGGAAATCGTCCGGTCGACGCCGCTGCCCGCCATGGTCACCGGCACCGCCCGCCCCGGGACGGTGCTCGCCGTGCTGGCGGGCGGGCGGACCGAACTGGCCGGGGTTCCCGACGCGGTCCGGGGCACGGTCGCGGGGCTGGTGCCGGGGCTCGGCGCCGGGCGGCTCGCGGTGGGGGTCAGCGGGCCGGCCGCCGAACCGGATGCCCTGGCAGGCGCGGTGGAGCAGGCCGAGCACGCCCTGACGACGGCGCTGGCGGATCCCGACCCCGGCACCGTGGTCTCGGCCGGTGACCTCGCCTCGCACCTGCTGCTGCTCAGCGGCGTACCCCCGGAGGCGAGGCGGGCGTTCCGGGACCGGGTGCTCGGCCCGGTGCTGGCCTACGACCGCGCACACCACGCCGACCTGGTCAGTACGTTGGACGAGTTCCTGGCCTGTTCCGGTTCGTGGAGTCGGGCGGCCGAACGGCTGCACCTGCACGTCAACACCCTGCGCTACCGGATCGGCCGGATCGAGCAGCTCACCGGGCGTGATCTGTCCCGGTTCCCCGACCGGGTCGACTTCTATCTCGCGCTGCGCCTGCCGCACTGACCCGCCGGTCTGCCCCGGTGCCACGCCGCCGGTCGGGACCGCCGGACGGCCGTCACGGCACGGCCACCGCCGTACCGCCGTCACGTCACGGTCGCGCACCACGACAACGGACGGCCGCCACGGCACGGCCACCGCCGTACCGCCGTCACGTCACGGTCGCGCACCACGACGACGGTCGGGCGTCACGGCACGGTCGCCGCCGTACCGCCGTCACGTCACGGTCGCGCACCACGACGACGGTCGGGCGTCACGGCACGGTCGCCGGTGGCACGTCGAGGTCCGCGTCGTCCGCGACGTCGTCGCAGGGTACGACCGACAGCCGGGCCTCGTGCCGGCGCAGGTACGGCCGGGCACCGACGTCGCCGACCGCCAGCTCGGCCACGCCGGGCCAGTGTGCCCGGCCGAGCAGTACCGGATGGCCGCGCCGGGTGCCGTAGCCGGCCATGCCGAGCGCGTCCGGTTCGGCGATCTCGACCAGCCGACGGACCGCCTCGGCGGTGATCCCCGGCATGTCGACCAGCAGGACCACCGCCGCGACGGCGCCGTAGTCCCGCAGCGCAGCCAGCCCGGCGCGCAGCGAGGAGCCCATCCCGGTCGCCCACTCCGGGTTCTCCACCGGTACGGCGTCGCCGAGTTCCGCCCGGGACCGGACGGTCGACGCGGCGGCACCGAGCACCGCGAGCACCGGCCCGCAGCCACCGGCGCGGGCGACCTGGACCGCCCGTTCGACCAGCAGTCGGCCGTCCAGCCGGACCAGCGCCTTGGGCCCGCCGTAGCGCCGCCCAGCACCGGCGGCGAGCACCAGCCCGGCGACCCGGTCGGCGGCGACCGGTCCGGGGCCGGACGGTCCCTGCCGGTGCGCTCTGGGCTCGTCCGGAGCGAGATGGGTCACGGTCCGGAGCCTAGTTCAGTCGCGAGATCCCGGCGAAGTTCCTGCTATAGGATGCTTTAGCCCTTTTATACATCAGCCGTTCGGCTAGCCTCAGCCAATACCAACGGGCTAAGGTGATGCCTGAACAGCCACACAACAACCCACCACCCGACCACCCACCACCGGACAACCCCCGTCCCCGCCACCACCCAGTGCAGGGAGGACCACCATGACCACCACCACAACCACCACCCGAACCGACAACCCCACCCTCACCGACACCGCCACCGACCTACTCCACGCCATGACCGCCCTACCCACCCACCACCCCTCCCGACCCACCCTCCGCGACAAAGCCATCGAAGCCTGGCTCCCCCTCGCCCACCACCTCGCCCACCGCTACAGCGGACGCGGCGAACCCACCGACGACCTCACCCAAACCGCCGCCGTCGGCCTCATCAAAGCCATCGACAAATGGGACCCCACCCGCGGCGTCGACTTCGCCGGCTACGCCATCCCCACCATCATCGGCGAACTCAAACGACACTTCCGCGACCGCACCTGGGACATCCGCGTCCCCCGCCGCCTCCAAGAACTCCGCCTCGCCATCAGCGAAGCCAACAGCACCCTCCTACAAACCCTCGGCCGCTCCCCCACCATCACCGACATCGCCACCCACCTCCACCTCACCGAAGAAGAAATCCTCGAAGGACTCGAAGGCGCCCGCGCCTACAACGCCGTCTCCCTGTCCACCCCCACCGGCGACGGCGACCGCACCACCGAACTCGGCGACCTCCTCGGCACCGAAGACAACGAATACGAACTCGCCGAACTCCGCGTCGCCCTCGGCCCCGCCCTCGCCACCCTCGACCAACGCGAACAAAAAATCCTCACCCTCCGCTTCTACGGCAACCTCACCCAATCCCAAATCGCCGAACAAATCGGCGTCTCCCAAATGCACATCAGCCGCCTCCTCACCCGCGCCCTCACCAAACTCCGCAACCAACTCGCCGACACGTACTGAGCGCAGGCACACCTCCGCCCTACCCGGCGGCCCGAGCGGGACGACCGCGCCGGCCACCGGGTAGGGCGGAGGTGTTTCCGCCCTACCCGGTGCACGGTGTCCCCACCCGATCGGCCCGGCTCATGCGCCGCGACTTCCACCTCTGACACGGCGGGCCGGCAGGGGAGTCGGACAGTCAGTCGAAGTCGGCGGCGGAGAACTCCCGCGACTCGACCAGCACCATCCAGTTGCCCGAGTTGTCCCGGGCCACCGCCTCGACGCCGTACGGGCGCTCCTCCGGGGTGTGGATGAACTCGACGCCCTTGGCCCGCAGCTCGTCGTACGTCTTGCGGCAGTCGTCCACCCGCAGGCCGATTCCGAACACGCCACCGGCGTCCATCTCCCGGTTGATCGCGGTCACCATCTCCGGCGAGTACGGCGGCCCGGGAAGCGTCAGGTGCACCTGCAGTTCCGGCTGGTTCGGGTGCTTGACCGTGCACCACCGGTAGGAACCGTCCGCGAGGGTGATGTCGGTGTGCTCCTCGAAGCCGAGCACATCGAGATAGAACGCCTTCGAGGCGTCGATATCCTTCACGAACACGCTGGTGATCGAGATGTTGGTAATCATGCGACCAGGCTAGGAGCGGTCGCCGGACCCCGGCTTCTCCCCGGTTGCGGAGCCGCGCTCGGCCAGCCCCCACATGAACACGAAACAGCCCGGGATCCGGGGTGCACCGTTGGCGGCCCAACGACGCTGGAACTCGCGCGGTGTCTCGCCGACCAGTTCCCGGAACCTGCTGCTGAACGAGCCCAGGCTGGCGAACCCGACCGCGTGGCAGACCTCGGTGACGGTGAGGTTGGTGGCCCGCAACAGATCCTGGGCCCGTTCCACCCGCCGCCGGCTCAGGTGCGCCGCCGGGGAAACCCCGTACGTCGCCGTGAAGAGGCGCTGGAAGTGGTACTTGCTGATCCCGGCCACCGCCGCGAGGGTGCCCAGGTCCAGCGACTCGGCGTAGTGCCGGTCGGCGTAGTCGCGGGCCCGGCGCAGGTGCACCAGCAGGTCTCCCGGGGCCCGGCGCGGCGGCACGCTCACGGCGGGCCAGTCTAGGGCATCCGAAAGTCGCCGATTGGTGAACCCGGCCGAGAAGCCTCAATCAGTGCGAAGAGTGGGCGCGTACGTCCGTTCCGACCCTGATCCGGACGGTCTTCTCCTCGCGCGTCCGTTTACCGTTCGATCACTCGTCGTGCCGTTGATGCCGCGTCGAGCGCTGTCGACGAATTCCCAGCTCAACAGCCGATATGTTTCCGGTTCCCGAAAACGCCGTGGCCTGCGTCACATCAATTTTGAAGGCGTTTTTCCTCGCCGGCACCCCGGGTACGGCCCGGGGCTAGACGAATGCGTTCGCCGAATGGCCGCAGCGCGAGGGACTCAGCAAAGGGGACGACGAATGAACAGAGCGACGCAGATTGCACTGGGGGCCGGTGTCGGCTATCTGGTCGGCCGACACCGGAAACTGGGTCTGGTCGCGGTGCTGGGCGGTGCGGTGGTGGCCGGACGACTCAGCGGCGATCACCGGCTACTGCGCCGGGGCGCGAAGCTGCTCGGCGACTCCTCCGAACTGGGCCGGATCGCCGAGCTGGGCGCACCGTTGGTCGCGACGACCCGGGCCGCCGCGACCAGCGCGGTCACCCGGCGGATCGACTCGGTCAGCGCGGGGCTCCGGGAACGGACCGACCGGCAGCGCGCAGCCGGACGTGGCCGACCGGACGAGCCGGACGAGCCCGCCGAGCGCTCACGCCGGAAGCTCTCGGACATCCGCCCGACGGCCCGCCGGGGTCGGCGACAGGCCGACGTCGAGGACGACGACCTCGACGAGTTCGAGGAGGACCGGTACGAGGACGACGACTCGCTGGACGAGGAGCCGGGCACCGAAGCCGACCTACGGGACGACGACCTGCGGGACGACGACCTGCGGAACGGCGACGTCGACCACCCGGACGCCGACGCGGACGACGACGCGGACGACACCGAAGACGCGGGTGACATCGAAGACGCGGGTGACGCGGACGAGCTGGCTCGGACCCGTCCGGCTGCCGGGCGGGGAAGCGAGCGGGAGCGTCCCGGGTCGACGTCCCGGCAACCGGCCCGACGCCGGACTTCGCCCGAGGCCGCTCCGGTGCGGCGGAGGACCCGATGAGCCCGGCCACCGGCGCGGCGAAGAGCCTGCCCACCGGCGGGCGGGCGGCGGGCTCGGCCGGACTCACCGAGGCGCTCCGGGGCCTGGCCGGGGCGGCCGGTGAGCACGTCGTCGCTGCTGCGACCAGCCGGATCGGCGGCACCACCGACCGGTTCGTCCGGTACGCCGAGCGCGGCGGCCCGGCCGGGGCGGCGGCGAAGGCCGGTGCCGGACGGCTGGCCGGGGGTTCCTCGCCGGTACGGGCCGGGCTGGCCGCCGGACTGGCCGCCGTCAAGGAGCGGGTCCGGACGGCGCTGGGCCGGGGCGGCGGCGCCGAGCAGAAGCTCAAGGTGACCAACATCGTGGAGTCGATCGACGTCGGCGTGCCACGGCGGCTGGCGTACGACCAGTGGACCCGGTTCGAGGACTTCCCCCGGTTCATGAAGAAGGTGGAGCACGTCGAGCGGGCCTCGGCCGAGGAACTGACCTGGAAGGCACAGATCTTCTGGTCGCACCGCAGTTGGCGGTCCACGATCATCGAGCAGGTCCCGGACGAGCGGATCGTGTGGCGGTCCACCGGGGACAAGGGCTCGGTCGACGGCGCGGTGACCTTTCACGAGATTGCCCCCGACCTGACCCGGATCCTGCTGGTTCTCGAGTACCACCCGCAGGGCCTGTTCGAGCGGACCGGCAACCTCTGGCGGGCCCAGGGCCGCCGGGTACGCCTCGAACTCAAGCACTTCGCCCGGCACGTGATGACCCAGGCGATCCTGCACCCGGACGAGATCCAGGGCTGGCGGGGTGAGATCCGGGACGGTCGGGTCGTCCGCGACGACGACTCGGCCGAACCGCCGGACGACGCCCGGCAGCGGCGCCGGGGCACGACGGAACGGTCCGGCGCCACCGGCCGGGGCGGGAACGAACGCACCGGACGCAACGGCAGCGGACGCAACGGCAGCGGTGCCGAGCGCCGTGGTGACGGTGCCGAGCGGGTCGGTGCCGAGCGGATCGGACGTAGCAGTACTGGAGGACGACGGCGATGACCGAGATCGTGCGACGGACGGACGGCGCCCCGTCCGGTGGAGGCGGCTCCTCGGACCTGGCCGAGGTGGTCGGAATGATCCTGGACAAGGGCGTGGTCATCGACGCCCACCTGGCGGTCAGCCTGGTCGGCATCCGGCTGCTGACCGTCGACGCCCGGGTCGTGGTGGCCAGCGTCGACACCTACCTGCGGTTCGCCGAGGCGACGAATCGACTCGACCTGTCAGCGACCCGGGACAAGGGTCTGCCCGACCTCGTGTCCGGCCCGAAGGCCGGACTGGCGGAGAAGGCCGGGGACGCCCTCGGCGAGATCGTCGGCGGCAGCGGCCGGGAGCGGGACCGGGACCGCGTCCCCCGCCGCCGTCGTCGGGAGGAGGACTGAGATGACACCCACGTCCACTGTCGACTCCGGTGCCGGGCAGCTCCTCTACGGTCTGGTGCCGGCGGATGTCGAGGTGACCCCGCAGGCCCGTGGCCTGGGCGACCCGCTCGGGCCGGTCAGCACGATCCGGCACGGCGACGTCGCCGCCCTGGTCAGCGAGACGCCCCTGGACGTACGGCTGGGACGTCCGGAGGACCTGCTGGCCTACCGTGACCTGCTGGACGGCGTCGCAGTGACCGCCGAGGTCCCGGTACTGCCGGTCCGGTTCGGCACGGTGCTGCCGAGTACGGCGGCGGTGACCGAACTGCTGGCGCTGCGCCACGACGAGTACCGGGCCGCGCTGGCCGAGCTGGACGGCCGGGTCGAGTACGTCGTCCGGGCCCGGTACGTCGAGCGGGCCCTGCTGGCCGGCGTACTGGCCGAGGAGCCGGAGGCCGCCGACCTGCGCGACCGGCTGCGGGACCGGCCGGCGGAGGCCGACGTCGACCTGCGGATCCGGCTCGGCGAGATCGTCGCTCGGGCGGTGGAGGCGCACCGGGCGGCCGACACCGAGCGGCTGACCGAAGCGCTCGCCCCGTACTGCCTGGCCGAGGCGCCGCTGCCGGCGCACCACGAGCAGGACGCCGCCCGGGTCGCGTTCCTGGTCGAGCGACGGCGCCGGGCGGCCTTCACGGACGCGGTGCGGGACCTCGCCGACGCGTGGCGGGACTGGGCCACGGTGCGGACGGTCGGCCCCGCCGCGCCCTGGGACTTCGTCCCCGCCGCGGCGGGGCGGTGACGGCCGGTGTTGGGCATCCTGCTCTCCCTGCCGCTCGGCCCGGTACGCGGACTGACCGGGCTGGCCCGGCTCCTCCGCGACCAGGCGGAACGTGAACTGCACGACCCGGTCAAGGTGCAGCGCGAGTTGACCGAGCTGGCCGAGGCGGCGGCGGCCGGCGAGATCTCGGAACCGGAACTCGCGCAGGCAGAGCAACGGATCCTCGACCGCCTGATCGCCCGACCCGACGTGTCGGACGCGGTACCCGAAGGGAGATGACATGGCCGCGCGCACTCACCGCGCCGACCGCTACCGGGAACACGACGGCTACCCGGACCAGGACGACGACCACCGCGACGAGACCGACCACCGCGAGGAGGACGACCGCCCCGACGACAACCGGTACGACGACGACGACGCGGACGAGGGGGACCGGACCGACGACGAGGCTGAGGACGAGTACGACGAGGACCGGACCGACGACGAGTACGACGACGACCCGGCCGACGACCACTACTACGACGACGATCGGACCGAGGGCCGGCGGCGGCCGGCGCGGCGGCGTGCGAGCCCGGCCGCAGTGGTCTCCGCGCAGGTCGCGGCCCGCAACGGCGCGCGGCACATCGCCGGCCTGACCGGCAAGCAGGTCACCGGAGTCACCTCGCTGGACCGCACGGAGCGAGGCTGGGTGGTCGGTGTGGAGGTCGTCGAGGACGCCCGGGTGCCCTCCTCGGCGGACATCCTCGCGGTCTATCGGACGGAGCTGGACACCAGCGGGGAGTTGGCCGGCTATCGGCGGACCCGGCGCTATCCGCGCGGCCGCGGCGACAGCGGAACCGGGGCGGGGTGACCGACATGTCGATGCCACAACCAGCTTACGGCCACGGTCACGGCCGCCCGGCGACCGGCGACACCGGCAACCTGGCGGACATCCTGGAGCGGGTACTCGACCGCGGCGTGGTGATCGCCGGCGACATCCGGGTGAACCTGCTCGACATCGAGCTGCTGACCATCAAGCTGCGCCTGGTGGTCGCCTCCGTCGACACCGCCCGGGAGATGGGGATCGACTGGTGGGAGCACGACCCGTTCCTCGGCGGCCGTTCCCGCCCGTCCGTCGGGTCGGGTGCCGACGCGGGGCGGTCCGACCGGGCGCTGCCGGACCGGACCGATCGGCGGACGGAGGAGGAGGAACGATGAGCGGCGGATCCGGGATCTGGCTGCACGCCGTGACCCGGCACCTGCGGCCCGACCGGCTGGCCGGGCTCACCGGTACGGGCGGGAGTCCGGTCGAGGTGGTACGGGTCGGCGAGCTGGTCGCGGTGGTGACGCCGGTGGATCTCGACGAGTACGGCGAGGCGGCGCTGCACCGGAACCTGGGTGACCTGCGCTGGCTGGAGGCGGCGGCGAGCGCCCACCACCGGGTCATCGAGGCGGTCTGGCGGCTCGGCCCGGTCCTGCCGACCCGGCTGGCCACCGTCTACCGGGACGAGCCGGCGCTCCGGGCGGGGCTGCACGAGCGGCGGGCGGGATTCGCCGCCGCCCTCGACCGGCTCACCGACCGGGCCGAGTGGGGTGTGAAGGCGTACTCGATGCGGGTGGCCGACGAGTCGACAACGACGGCGGCGCGGTCGGCCGGCGGCGGCGCCGGTGCGGAGTACCTGCGCCGCCGGCGCGCCGCGCTCACGGCGGGTGAGGCGGCCCGGCAGGCTGCGGCGGAGGGCGCCGAAGCGGTACACGCGGCGCTGGCCGGGTACGCCGAGGCGGCCCGCCGGCACCGGCCGCAGGACCGGAGCCTGACCGGGGTACCGGACCCGATGGTGCTCAACGGCGCCTACCTGCTGCCCGGCGGGCGGGCGGCGGGATTCGGGAACCTGGTCCGGGAGCTGGGTGCCCGGTACCCGATGCTCCGGCTGGAGCTGACCGGCCCGTGGCCGCCGTACTCGTTCGCCGGACTCGACGACACCCGCGGGCTCGACGACACCGCCGGGCTCGACGACACCCGCGGGCTTGACGACACCGTCGGACTCGACGACACCGGCGGGCTCGACGACACCGGTACCGGCCCGGCCCACGCTGGCGGGGTGCGGCGGTGACCGGGCGGGAGGTGGTGGACAGCCGGCCGGTCGCGCTGGTCGACCTGCTCGACCGGGTACTCGCCACCGGAGTCGTGGTCAGTGGCGACCTGGTGCTGTCGATCGCCGACGTGGACCTGGTGTACGTCTCGCTGCGGGCGCTGCTCGCCTCCGTACGCGCCGCCGACCGACGGGACCCGACCGACGGCGGTACGCCGTGCTGAGCCCGGAGCAGCCCCGGCCGGGGCGGGTCGAGGTGGACCGGGGTGGGGTCGAGCGTGGCCTGGCCGGGCTGGTGCTCACCATCGTGGAGTTGCTGCGGCAGTTGATGGAACGGCAGGCGCTGCGCCGGATCGACCAGGGTGACCTGACCGAGGAGCAGATCGAGCGGGTCGGCAGCACCCTGATGGCGCTGGACGAGCAGATGACGGAGTTGCGGGAGCACTTCGGCCTGACGCCGGAGGACCTCAACCTCGACCTCGGGCCGCTCGGACCGCTGCTGCCCCGGGACTGACCGCAGCCCGCCCGGGTGCCCGTGCCGCTCGCCCTGGTCGAGGTGACCGAGCCGGCCACCGCCGACCGTGAGCAGAAACCGAGCCGGCCGGGTGCCAGGAAGCCGCCCGGATCCCGGCCGCCGGTGGCGCCGGTGCGACACTGGCCCGGTGCCACCGTCCGAATCCGCCGCCGACCTGCCGGTCCGGCACATCCTGCCGGCCCTGACCGAGGCGCTGGCGGAGCATGGCGTCGCGGTGCTGGTGGCTCCGCCCGGGGCCGGCAAGACCACACTGGTCCCGCTGGCGCTGGCCGACCAGGTCGACGGGCGGATCGTCGTCGCACAGCCGCGCCGGGTCGCGGCCCGGGCCGCCGCCCGCCGGATGGCGGAGCTGCGCGGCGAACGGGTCGGCGAGACCGTCGGGTACGCGGTGCGCGGCGAGCGCCGGACCAGTGCCCGGACCCGGATCGAGGTGGTCACCACCGGCCTGCTCGTGCAGCGGCTCCAGCACGATCCCGAGTTGCCCGGCGTCGGTGCGGTACTCCTCGACGAGGCTCACGAGCGGCAGCTCGACGCCGATCTGGCCCTGGCGTTCGGCATCGAGGTCCGGGCGGCGCTCCGGCCGGAGCTGCGCCTGCTGGCGATGTCCGCGACCGCCCAGGCGGAGCGGCTCGGCGCGCTGCTCGGCACGGCGGCGGAGCCGGCCCCGGTGCTGCGTGCCGAGGGTCGGGCGTACCCGGTGGACGTGGTCTGGGCACCGCCGCCCCGGCCGGTGGATCCGCCGCACGGGCTGCGGGTCGATCCCCGGCTGCTCGACCACGTCGCGGCGACCGTACGCCGGGCGCTGGCCGCGCACGACGGCGACCTGCTCGTCTTCCTCCCCGGCGCCGGGGAGATCAACGGTGTCGCCGGCCGGCTGACCGGGCTGGCCGGCACCGACCTGGTACGCCTGCACGGCCGGCAGTCCAGTGCCGAGCAGGACGCCGCGCTCCGCCCGGCCGCCGGTCGACGCCGGGTCGTGCTGGCCACCGCCGTCGCGGAGACCAGCCTCACCGTGCCCGGGGTGCGGGTGGTGGTCGACGCCGGGCTGAGCCGGGTGGCCCGGACCGACCTGGCCCGTGGACTCGGCGCGCTGGTGACGGTGCCGGTGTCCCGGGCGGCGGCGACCCAGCGGGCCGGGCGGGCCGGCCGGGAGGCGCCGGGCCGGGTCTACCGGTGCTGGTCGGCGGCGGACCACGACCGGCTGCCGGCGCAGCCCGAGCCGGAGATCGCGGTAGCCGACCTCACCTCCTTCGCGCTCCAGCTCGCCTGCTGGGGGCGTCCGGACGGCACCGGGCTGGCGTTGCCGGATCCGCCTCCGGCGGCGGCGATGCAGGTGGCCCGGGCCACTCTGGAGGCGCTCGGTGCGGTCGCCCCGGACGGCCGGGTGACCGGGCGGGGCCGGGCGATCGCGGCGGTCGGCGCGCATCCACGGCTGGCCCGGGCGCTGCTGGACGGCGCTGCCCGGGTGCGGCCGCACCGGGCCGCCGAGGTGGTCGCGGTGCTCGCCGAGTCCGCTCCCGGTGACGACCTGGTCGCCACCTGGCGCCGGCTCCGCTCCGGTACGGACCCCGCCGGCACCAGGTGGCGGGCGGAGGTGAACCGGCTTCGGGCCGCCCTCGACGAGTCGCCCCCCTCCGCCGAGCCGCCCCTCTCCGCCGAGCCGGACGACCGGCAAGGCGGCCCCGACGACCAACGGACCGGCCCCGACAACCAACGAAACGGGCCCGACGACCGACGGACCGGCCCCGACAACCGACGGGCCGGGCGGGACGGCCGGCGGGCCGGGCCGGAGCTGCCGGACGACCTGGCCGCCGGGCTGCTGGTCGGGCTGGCGTACCCGGAGCGGCTGGCCCGGGCCCGGCAGGCCGGCGCCGAGACGTACCTGATGGCCGGAGGCACCGCGGCGGATCTGGCGCCGGGCTCGCCGCTGGCCGGGGCGGAGTGGCTGGCGATCTCGGTGGCCGACCGGGCGCCGGGACGCCGGGGTGCGGTGATCCGCCAGGCGGCGGTGGTGGACGGGGCCACCGCCCGGGAGGCCGGTGCCGCGCTGCTCCGGCGCGAGCAGGAGATCGCCTGGTCCGGCGAGGACGTGGTGGCCCGCGAGGTGCAGCGGCTGGGCGCGATAGTGCTGCTGGACCGCCCGCTGGCCCGGCCGGACCCGGCCCGGGTCGCCGCCGCGCTGCGGGACGGGTTGCGTCAGGTGGGGCTCGACCTGCTGACCTGGACCCGGCCGGCGCGGGAGCTGCGGGCTCGGCTGGCGTTCTGCCGGCAGGCCCTCGGCGGTGAGTGGCCGGAGGTGACCGACGCGGCCCTGCTGGACCGGGCCGACGAGTGGCTCGGTCCGGAGCTGGCCGCCGCCCGGCGTCGGGCCGACCTGGCCCGGATCGACGTCCCGGCGGCACTCCGCCGGCTGCTGCCGTGGCGCGAGGCGGCCCGGCTGGACGAACTGGCCCCGGAGCGGCTCGCCGTGCCGAGCGGGTCACGCCACCGGGTGGACTACTCCGATCCGGCGGCACCGGTGCTGGCGGTCAAGTTGCAGGAGACGTTCGGGTGGCGGGACGTGCCCCGGATCGCCGACGGGCGGGTGCCGGTGCTGCTACACCTGCTCTCCCCGGCCGGTCGTCCGGTCGCGGTGACCCGGGATCTCGCCTCGTTCTGGCGGACCGGCTATCCGCAGGTACGTGCCGAGTTGCGCGGTCGCTACCCCCGGCACCCGTGGCCGGCGGACCCGACCGGGGCGCCCCCGACCCGCGGCCTGCAACCCCGCCGCGGATAGCCGGCCGCTGAACCTTCGTCAACCTGGACCGCGCGGTCGGCCACGCTCGACGCCTCAGCTACGTCGTACCCGTCGAGGAGCCGGCGCGGGTGTGGTCAGGGAGTGTCGACGACGTCCGCGACCACGACGGTGATGTTGTCCGGCCCGCCGGCCCGCAGGGCCAGGTCGACCAGCCGCTGTGCGCAGCCGGCCGGGTCGGGGTAGCCGAGCAGCGCCTCGGCCAGGCTGTCCGGGCGGACCACATTGGACAATCCGTCGCTGCACAGCAGCCACCGGTCGCCGGGCTGGGGCACCACGGTGGTGTAGGTGGGGGTGACCGGCTCGCCCTGAAGGGCCCGGGTGACCACCGCCCGGCGGGGATGGCTCTGCGCTTCCTCCGGGCTGATCACCCCCTCGTCGACCAGCATCTGCACGAAGGTGTCGTCCCGGGTGAGCTGCGTCATCGTGCCGCCGCGCAGCAGGTACGCCCGGGAGTCGCCGACGTGGGCCAGGGCGAGGCAGGCACCGGTACGGGCGAGCAGCAGCGCGGTGAGGGTGGTGCCCATGCCCTGCCGTTCCGGGTCCTCGGCGATCGCTGCCCGGATGCCCGCGCTCGCCGTGTCCACGGCGCCCTGCAGGGCGGCGACCAACCCCTCCTCCGGAGTCTCCACGTCCAGCGGCCGGATCGCGTCGATGGCGATGGTGCTGGCCAGGTCGCCGGCGGCCATTCCGCCCATGCCGTCGGCCACGGCGAGCAGCCAGGGTCCGGCGTGCACGGAATCCTGGTTCGCACCCCGGATCAGGCCGCGGTCGCTCACCGCCACGGATCGCAGCTTCAGGCTCATGGCTGGCAGCCTGCCAAAAAGACGGCCGAAATGCTTGCAGTAGATCACCAACGGGCCGGAGTGGCGATCGAAATTTACCGTACGTGGCTACGGTGATCACGAATCGCGAGCCGTTCCGGCGCCGGTAGCCGGTCCGCAGCCGTCCACCGGGCCGGAATTCGATCCAGCTCGGTCGATTGACATGCCAGAAACGGACTGGCAACATCGGCTCCGTATTGGGAGCGCTCCCACCAGCGCTGCCGGTTTCACCGCCGCGAACCCGAGTGCTGCGGGCCCGCTGGCGGCACGCCCACCGGAAGGGATCCCCCGTGCTCCGACCCCGCCACCGCCACCGCCGGTCCGCCCGCGCGGTCACCCTGCTCGCCACCGCCGCCCTGCTGCTCACCGGCACCGCCACCGGGGCACAGGCCCGGCCCGACGGCACCGCCGGCACCCTGGCGGTCACCGAACACATCGTCAACGGCACCTTCACCGACGGCACCGCCCCGTGGTGGTCCACCACCAACCTCACCCTCGCCCCGGTCGACGGCCAGCTCTGCACCGAGGTCCCCGGCGGCCTCGCCAACCCCTGGGACGCCAGCCTCGGCCACAACACCATTCCGCTGGGCGACGGCGCCAGCTACGCGCTGAGCTTCCGCGCCTCGGCCAGTGCGCCGGTCACGGTGAAAGCGAACGTGCAGCTCAACGAGGACCCGTACACCACGGTCTTCTCCCGGGACGTCGCGCTCACCGCCACCGCCGAGGAGTTCGGGTACGAGTTCACCGGCACCCTCGACTCGGCCAACGGCACCCTCACGTTCCAGCTCGGCGGCGCCGCCGAGGCGTACACGTTCTGCCTGGACGACGTCTCGCTGGCCAGTGACGCCGACACCGGGCCGCCACCCGGCGGCGCCGAGCAGTTGACCAACGGCGACTTCGCGAACGGAACCACCGGCTGGTACTCCTACGGCACCACCGCCACGGCGGTGACCGACGGCCGGCTCTGCTCCGAGGTACCGGGCGGACTGGCCAACCCCTGGGACGGCGGCGTCGGGCAGAACGACGTGACGCTGATCGACGGCGAGTCGTACACGCTCTCCTTCGACGCCTCCGCCACACCCGGCGCGACCGTACGGGTGGCGGTGCAGCTCGGCGTCGACCCGTACACCTCGTTCTTCGCCGAGGACATCACCTTCGGCCCGGAGGCGCAGCACGTCGAGCGGACCTTCACCGCCACCGCCGACACCGAGGTCGCCCAGGTGGCGTTCCAGGTCGGCGGCGCCGCCTCGGCGTACACCTTCTGCCTGGACAACGCCTCGCTGCTCGGTGGCGAGGAGGAGCCGCCGTACGTGCCGGACACCGGGCCGCGGGTCCGGGTCAACCAGGTCGGCTACCTGCCGGCCGGGCCGAAGAACGCCACGATCGTCACCGAGGCCACCGAGCCGCTGGGCTGGGAGCTGAAGTCGGCCGCCGGTGCCGTGCTGGCCAGCGGGCAGAGCACCCCGCGCGGCGTGGACCAGGCATCGGCGCAGAACACGCACAGCGTGGACTTCTCCGCCTTCCGCACCCCGGGCACCGGCTACACGCTGACCGCCGACGGCCAGACCAGCCACCCGTTCGACATCTCGACCGACGTCTGGAAGCAGCTCCGCTCCGACTCGCTCCAGTTCTTCTACATCCAGCGCAGTGGCATCGCGATCGACGGCGACCTGGTCGGCGAGGCGTACGCCCGGCCGGCCGGGCACCTCGGGGTGGCGCCGAACCGGGGCGACACCGACGTACCGTGCCAGCCCGGGGTCTGCGACTACCGCCTCGACGTCCGGGGCGGCTGGTACGACGCCGGTGACCACGGCAAGTACGTGGTGAACGGCGGCATCGCCACCTACCAGCTCCTGAGCGCCTTCGAGCGGACCAAGACCGCGCCCACCGCCGGCGGCGGCGCGGCGCTGGCCGACGGCACGCTGCGGGTGCCGGAACGCGACAACGGCGTGCCGGACATCCTCGACGAGGCGCGCTGGGAGCTGGAGTTCCTGCTCCGGATGCAGGTGCCGGCCGGCGAGCCGCTGGCCGGGATGGCGCACCACAAGATGCACGACCAGAACTGGACCGGGCTGCCCCTGCAACCGGAGGACGACCCGGAGCTGCGCGAACTGCACCCGCCGTCCACGGCGGCGACGCTCAACCTGGCCGCCACCGCCGCGCAGTGCGCCCGGCTGTACGCCCCGTACGACGCCGCGTTCGCGGAGCGCTGCCGGGCCGCGGCCAGCACGGCGTACGCGGCGGCCAAGGCCAACCCGACCCGGTACGCCGACCCGCAGGACGGCAACGGCGGCGGCTCGTACAGCGACGGCGACGTCACCGACGAGTTCTACTGGGCCGCCGCCGAGCTCTACCTGAGCACCGGCGAAGCGCCCTACCTGGCCGACCTGACCGCCTCGGCGCACCACACCGACGACGAGGTCTTCGGGGCGCACGGCTTCGGCTGGGGCAGCACCGCCGCGCTGGGCCGGCTCGACCTGGCCACCGTGCCGAGCGGCCTGCCGGCGGCCGAGCGGGACCGGATCCGCGCCTCGGTGGTGGCCGCCGCCGACGGCTACCTGGCCACCGCGCAGGGCCAGGCGTACGGGCTGCCGATGCCCGGCACCCCGGGCAGCTACTTCTGGGGCGCCAACAGCAACATCATCAACAACGCCGTCGTCCTGGCCACCGCTTTCGACCTCACCGGACAGCCGAAGTACCGGGACGGCGCGGTGCAGGGGATGGACTACATCTTCGGCCGCAACGCGCTGAACCAGTCGTACGTGACCGGGTGGGGCGAGAAGGCGTCGAAGAACCAGCACAGCCGGATCTTCGGCAACCAGTACGACGACTCACTGCCGAACCCGCCGGCCGGCTCGATCGCCGGTGGCGCGAACGCCAGTCTCGACGACCCGTTCGCCGAGCAGTTGCTCCAGGGGTGCGCGCCGATGTTCTGCTACGTCGACGACATCGCCTCGTACGCCACCAACGAGGTGGCGATCAACTGGAACTCGGCGCTCGCCTGGATCGCCTCGTTCCTGGCCGACCAGGGCGGGAGCACCTCGGTGCCGGCCGGCTCCGGCTGCCGGGTGACGTACGTCAACCACGGCGCCTGGGCCGAGGGCGGCGGGTTCACCGGGCAGGCGACCATCACCAACACCGGCAGTACGCCGATCAACGGCTGGACGCTGAGCTTCGCGTTCAACGGCGACCAGAAGGTCCGGGAGGCGTGGATGGCGAAGGTGACCCAGTCGGGCGCCCGGGTCACCGCGCGCAACGAGTCGTACAACTCGCGGATCATGCCGGGCGCCAGCCAGATGTTCGGCTTCAACGCCACCACGGCCGGTGGCCCGAACCCGAATCCGGTGCTGTTCACGGTCAACGGGGTGCCGTGCGGCTGACCCGGTGACGCGTCGGAGCCCCGACCCGTGTGGTGACGGGTCGGGGCTCCGTCCCGCTCAGCGCAGCCAGTCGAGCAGCCGGTCGCCCTGCTGCCAGACGGTCAGCGCGGAGAAGACCCCGAAGAGCAGCACCGACCAGACCAGCGCCACCACCCGGTACGACCGGGGCCGGATCTGCTCGGGCAGCACCCGACGGTTGAGCAGCAGCAGCAGGATCGAGTAGAAGAACATCATCAGCCCGCCGACGCAGGCCGAGATCACCAGCAGGATCAGCGGCTGGTCGAAGCCGGCCAGCAGGATGGCGCAGCCGAGCCCGACCAGCCCCCAGACCAGCGCGAAGTAGATCCGGCTCTCGGAGAACCGGGGCAGGTACGCCGTCTTGAGCACGTCGGCGGCGAGCCGGCTGGTGTAGTCGACGATGCCCATCGCGGCGGCGAAGAGCGAGAGCGCTCCGACCACCCAGAACAGGGTGCCGAACCACGGACCGACGATCTCCTTCAGCCGCTCCCCCTCGACCTGGAGGAACGAGACGCCGTTGGCCAGCCCGGGCACCCCGTACACGGTGGAGTAGGCCAGCAGCGAGGTCAGCACGATGGTGACGAACGAGATCAGCGCGAAGGTGACCGCCTGCTCCCGGTTGGCCAGCCGCCACCAGCGCCGCCAGCGGGCCAGGTTCTCCTCGGTCGGCTCGAAGACGAATCCGCGACCGTCCGGGGCTGCCTCCTCCCGGCCGGTGACCGGGCTGACCAGCCGGGGCACGTACGTGCCCATGCCGTAGCCCTTGTCCCGGATCCAGTTGGACTGCACCAGGTTCTGCCCGCCGCCGGCACCGGCGAAGACCAGCGCGGAGAGCATCAGCGCGAAGCCGAGTTCGGTGGGGAACTCGGGGGCGGTCACCGCGGTCGGCAGGTCGCCCCAGGCCTGGGCCGAGATGGCGAAGACCACCGCGACCGCGATGAAGACGAGTACCAGCCCGACCTTGACGAACTCGACCCGCTCCAGCGCGGTGTAGACCACCGGGGCCAGGGTGAGGGTGGCGCCGATCAGCAGCAGCAGGCCGACCGCGATCCAGGTGGCGTCGCCGCCGAACAGGTACGTCAGCATGGTGGCCGAACTGGACGCCCAGCCCGGCCAGAGGTTGGCGAAGTAGACCATGATCGCGAAGACCAGTCCCCAGTGCCGCCAGAACCGCGAGAAGCCGGTCAGCGCGGTCTCCCCGGTGGCCAGGGTGTAGCGCTCGATCTCCATGTTCAGGAACCACTGGGTGACGATGCCGACCGCGGCGGCCCAGAGGAAGACCAGCCCCACCTGCGAGGCGATGTACGGAAAGAGGATGAACTCGCCGGACGCCAGACCGACGCCGGCCGCGATCACCCCCGGTCCGATGATCGACCAGGCCGACCGGGGTGGTGGGGGTAGTTCCCGTACGGTGACGCCGGGCAGGTGTTTCGTCGGAAATCGGTCGGCGGCGGTCTGCGTCATCGGTGACCTCCAGGGGACGGGCACCGGCCCGGTTGCCCCGGACACCGTCCGGGCGTCTCGGTCAGCGGGGCCGAATGCGAGCTAGCTCGATTCGCAGTGGTGGTGATGAATAGATCTTCTGCCAACATGGACGCTGTGCCTAGGGATGAAATCGTCGTCCGGCCCGGTGGTTCCGACGACGTCGCCGCAGTGCTCGCCCTGCTCGACGGCGCCACCCGCTGGCTGGTGGTACGCGGCCGCACCGGCCAGTGGGGCAGTGCGCCGCACTCCGGCAACCCGCGCCGGATCGCCCAGGTCCGGCGCTGGGCCGCCGAGGGCGGCCTCTACCTGGCCGAACTTGCCGGCCGCCCGGTCGGGGCGATCGTCGTCGGCGCGGCGGTGCCGCACGTCCCGGCCGCGACCGAACCCGAGCTGTACGTCAACCTGCTGGTCAGCGACCGGGCCCACGCCGGGCGGCGGATCGGCGCGCGACTGCTGGAGTACGCCGAGGAACTCGCCCGGGCTCAGGGGGTCGCCCTGCTCCGGGTGGACTGTTACGCCGGTGACGACGGCGCCCTTGTCCGCTACTACGAGAGTCAGGGCTTCACCGCCACCGAACCGTTCACCGTGCCGCTGGCCGACCGGTCCTGGCCGGGCCAGCTTCTCGAACGCCGCCTGAGCCGCCGTACCGGCGAGGACGGGCCGGCCGGGACCTGAGCCGGGCACCGGGTCAGCCCCGCTCCGACCCGCCCGTCCGCAACTCGGGTAGCACCAGCGCCGCGAAGGCGTCGACGAAGGCCTCCTGCCGCTGCCCGACGTGGTGCAGGTAGATCTCGTCGAAGCCGAGGTCGGCGTACTCGCGCAGCAGGGCCGCGTGCCGGCCCAGGTCGGCGGAGACGTTGACCACCTCGGCGACCCGTTCCGGCGACACCTGCTCGGAGACGACGTCGAAGTGGTCGGTCATCTCCAGGTCCCAGCAGACCGGCGGGGCGAAGACGTTGCTGCGCCACTGGTCGTACGCGATCCGGGCCGCCTCCGCCGGGTCGGGCGCCCAGCTCAGGTGGACCTGGAGGTGCAGCTTGCCCCGGCCGCCCGCGTCCCGGTAGGCGTCGACCATCCGGCGCAGCCGGGACACCGGCGCGTTCACGGTGATCAGACCGTCCGCCCACTCGGCGCACCACCGGGCGGTCGCCTCGGTCACCGCGGCGCCGACCAGCGCGGGCGGTTCCGCCGGCCGGGTCCAGAGCCGGGCCCGGTCCACCGTGACCAGTCCGTCGTGGCTGACCTCCTCGCCGGCCAGCAGCGCCCGGATCACGTCGACGCACTCCCGCAGCCGGGCGGTCCGGATCTCCTTGCGCGGCCAGCCCGCTCCGGTGACGTGCTCGTTGCTCGCCTCCCCGGTGCCGAGCGCGGCCCAGAACCGGCCGGGATACATCGCGGCGAGCGTGCCGATGGCCTGCGCGACGATCGCCGGGTGGTAGCGCTGGCCGGGCGCGTTGACCACGCCGAACGGCAGCGTGGTGGCCTGGAGCGCGGCGCCGAGCCAGGACCAGGCGAAGCCGGACTGTCCCTGCCGGGCGCTCCACGGCGAGAAGTGGTCGGAGGACATGGCCGCGTCGAAGCCCGCCTCCTGGGCCCGGACGACGGCCCGGAGCAACTCGGCGGGATGGATCTGCTCGTGTGAGGCGTGGAGCCCGAAGACCGTCATGGCGGTCTCCCGTACCCCGCCGCACCCGGCCCCCACACCCCGTACGCCGACGAACGAACCTTTTTCAAGCTGAATCGCGCGGCGCTCGCGCACCGCGTCCGACCTTGCGGTCCATCGCACCGCAAGGGGAGGTTGAAAAGGTGCGATGTCCGCGGACCGTCAATCAGGCCGGTACGGCGGCGTGCGCTACTCGCTGTGCGCGCCCGCGCCGGGCCCGCCCGAGGCCCCCGCGCCGATCCAGACGGCCTTGAGGTTGCAGAACTCCCGGATGCCCTGCGCCGACAGTTCCCGGCCGTAGCCGGAATTGCCGACGCCACCGAACGGCAACTCCGGATAGGACGTGGTCATCCCGTTGACGAAGACCATTCCGGCGTCCAGGTCGGTGACGAAGCGCTGCTGCTCGGCCGGGTCCCGGGTCCAGGCGTTGGCGCCCAGACCGTAGTCGGTGCCGTTGGCCACCTCGACCGCCTCTTCGTAGGAGCCGATCCGGTAGAGCCCGGCTACCGGGCCGAAGACCTCGTCGGCGTACATCCGCATCTGCGGGGTCAGCTCGGTGACCACGGTCGGCGGGTACCACCAACCGGGCCGGTCCGGCACCTCCCCGCCGCAGAGCACCCGGGCCCCCTTGGCGACGGCGTCCCGGACCTGCTCGGCCACCTCGTCGCGACCCCGCTCGGTGGCGAGCGGCCCGACGTCGGTCCCGTCGTCCATCGGGTCGCCGAGCCGCAGCGCCGACATCCGGGCCACGAACGCGTCGGTGAACTCGTCGTAGACGTCGGTGTGCACGATGAACCGCTTCGCCGCGATGCAGGACTGGCCGTTGTTCTGGCAGCGGGCCACGGTGGCCACCTCGGCGGCCCGGGCCACGTCGGCCGAGGGCATCACCACGAACGGGTCGCTGCCGCCGAGTTCGAGCACGGTCTTCTTGACGTGCTTCCCGGCGATGGACGCCACCGAGCGGCCGGCGCCCTCGCTGCCGGTCAGCGTCGCGGCCCGGACCCGGGGGTCGGCGAGCACCTGCTCGATCCGCTCCGAGCCGATCATCAGCGTCTGGAACGCACCGGCCGGGAAGCCGGCCCGACGGAACAGTTCGTCCAGATAGAGCGCGGTCTGCGGCACGTTCGAGGCGTGCTTGAGCAGCCCCGCGTTGCCGGCCATCAGGGCCGGTGCGGCGAACCGCATCACCTGCCAGAGCGGGAAGTTCCACGGCATCACCGCCAGCACCGGGCCCATCGGGAAGTACCGGCCGTACGCCGAGGTGGCACCGATCGAACCGGCGTCGGCGGGCTCGTCGGCGAGGAACCGCTCGGCGTGTGCCGCGTAGTACCGGCAGGCCGCCGCGCACTTGGCCACCTCGGCCTTGGCCGACGCGTACGTCTTGGCCATCTCCGTCGTCATCATCCGGGCAACGCCGTCGCACTCGACCTCCAGCAGGTCCGCCGCGGCGGACATCCACCGGGCCCGGTCGGCGAAGGTGGTGCCGCGCAACTCGTCGAAGCCGGCCGCCGCCCGGGCGAGGGTCGCCTCCAGTTGCTCGTCCGTCATCTCGTCGAAGGTCTTGAGCACCTGTCCCGTGGTCGGGTCGATGGTGGCGATCGACATGTCGTACTCCCTTCGATGTCGGCGGATCGGGCGGAGCGCGGGTCACGGGCGGGCCGGGACCGGCTCCCTGGTCACTCGAAGAGCGAGTGTTTCGTGCCCGGCGGCTCCTCCCGGCGCCGCGCGGCCCGGCGGCGCTGCACCACGACCATGTCGATCACGGCGGCCAGGGCGAGGATGCCGAGGACCACCGCGAGGACCAGCAGGTCGGCCCGGAGCGCCAGCACGCCGAGCACCACACAGATCACCAGACCGAACGCGGCCAGCACCAGGCGCAGGTTGAGCGCGCTGTACGGGTGGCCAACCGTCCCTTTCGCCCCTCGGGGCTGCGATCTCGCGGCCATTTCGCCGAACTACCCGGTATGGGCCCGGACTAACCTGGCCGGCCGCCCCGGGCCGCCGGCCGGCGCGGCTCGTGACCCTGAAGACGACGCTCGGCGCGCCCCACCGGCCCGGGCCGGTGGGGGATTCGCCGCCCGGTGGGTATAACGGGTGCATGACGACCGGTCCCACTCCCCCGCCCAGCCACGCCGACCTGCTGACCCGCCCGCTCTTCGCACATCTGGCGACCACCCGCCCGGACGGCGGGCCGCAGAGCAACGTGATGTGGTTCGACTGGGACGGCGGACTGATCAGGATGACCCACACCAAGCGCCGACAGAAGTTCCGCAACGTCCGGCGCGATCCCCGGGTCGCGCTCTCGATCGCCGACCCCGACGACCCGTACCGGTTCCTCGAGGTGCGCGGGGTGGTGGAGAAGATCGAGGACGACGACGAGGTCGCGTCCTTCTACCGTTCGCTGCAACAGCGGTACGACAACGTCTACGAGATCAAGGACGCACCGGAACGGGTGATCGTCACGATCCGGCCGGAGAGCTTCGTCGCGGTCACCAACGGACAACCACAGCGCACCCGCTGACCGTCCACCCCGGTCACCGCCGTCCACCCCGGTCACCGCCGTCCTGCCCGGTTTTCGTCGCTGACCGGGTGCCAGCGGACGTCGGGTGTCGGTGATCCGCGTGCCGGCGGCGGCCGGCGAGGGTTCCGGGCCGGCGGCGGTGCCGCGTACAGTTACGGAGCGATCGCTGTCCGCTCTGTACCGGGGGAAGCATGCCCAGACGTTGGACCGCCGCCGTCACCGCCCTGCTCGCGGCCTTCGCGCTGGCCTGCGAGGGGTCCGACGGCGGCGGCGGGGGCCAGCCCGACCCCCCGGCCGCCTCGCCCCGGCCCGGACTGCCCGGCTCGATCGCGGCACTCGGCGACTCCATCACCGCCGGCTTCGGCTCCTGCCTGATCCTTGCCGCCTGCCAGCGCAACTCCTGGTCGACCGGGGACAGCAGCCGGGTGGAGAGCCTCTACCGGCAACTCCGCGAGGTGAACCCGGCCATCCGCGGCAAGGCGCACAACAAGGCGGTGAACGGGGCCCGCGCCTCGGGACTGGCCAGCCAGGCCGCCGCAGCGGTACGCGCCAAGGTGGACTACGTGACCGTACTCATCGGAGCGAACGACGCCTGCCGGGGCGGGATCGAGGACATGACCGCTGTCGCGGCGTTCCGCACCGAGATCGACCGTGGACTCGCGACGCTGAAGAAGGGCCTGCCGAAGGCCCGGGTCCTGGTGGTGAGCATCCCGAACCTGTACCGGGTCTGGGAGGTCGGCCACGAGGACACCCGGGCGGTACGCGCCTGGCGGGGGCGGATCTGCCCCGCGCTGCTGGCCAGCCCCACCTCGACCGAGCCGGCCGACCGTACCCGCCGGTCGACGTTCCGGGCCCGGATCGACGCGTACAACGACCAGCTCGCCGCCGCCTGCAAGGCGTACGGGTCCCGCTGCCGCTACGACGGCGGCGCCGCGCACCGGGTGCGGTTCGGCCTGGACCTGCTGAACCGGCTGGACTACTTCCACCCGAACGTGGCCGGGCAGAACGAGCTGGCCAAGGTGGCCTGGCGGGCGTCGGGCCTGGCCGGCCAGGCCCGACGAGCCGACTGAGGCTACCGGCCGGGCGGCATGATCGCCCGGGGCCGGTACAACTCCTGGGACCGGGCCGCCAGGCTCTTGGTGGCCGACGAGTTCGCCCAGGTGCCGAGCACCACCGCCGCCCCCGGCACCGCCTTGGCGAGCAGCCGCTTCGCGGCCCGGACGCCGGCCATCTGCGCCAGCTTCAGGCCGAGCCGCAGCATCACCTGGGCCAGCGGGGTCTCCGACCGGCTCCGCAGCGCGTCGACGCGCTCCCGCCCGGCGGCCACTCCGAGCGCCAGCCGCGCCGTCTCGGCGATCTTGTGTACCCGTTGCAGCACGAGCAGGTCGGTGGCCCGGTCGGAATGCTCGGGGTCGTGCCCGTACGCCGCCGCGACGTAGAGCACCATCCGGGCCTGGGTCCAGGCCAGCACACCCATGTCGAGGACCGCGCCGGGCAGGCCGGCGGCCCCGGAGATCGCTCCGGAGACCCGGGCGTGGTTGACGAACTTCCGGATCGCCGTCTCGGCCATGGCCTCCGGCGTCATCTGCGGGTACCAGGCACGGGTGCGCTCGGCCCAGGCCCGGGCCTGCGGCCCGATCCGCCGGACCGCCTCCAGGGCGAGGTGCTCCGGGGCGTACTGCGGATCGGCCTTCATCCGCTCCCACAGCCCGCTGGGCGGGGCGACGGTCAGCTCCGGGTCGTCGGCGGGCTCGGCCGGGGGCGGCTCGGCCGCCGGCTCGGCCGCGGCGCCGGGGTCGACCTGGGCCACCCCGACAGCGGCGTCCGGACGGGGTGCCGGCCCCGGGTTCGCGGCGGCCGGCGGCGTACGGTCGGTCGGCGGCACCGGCGCGGCGGTTCCGCCGCCGACCGGCTGGGACTCGGTCACGGGACACTCCGGATGTCGAGGGGAGGAATCAGGCTACGACCACGGCCCGGCCAGGACCGACGAGCGGCACGCACCGCCGAGGTGACGGCACCCGTGCCCACCTGGCCGACGATCGCGGCAGCCGCGTGGGCGACGGTCAACGGCGCGTGCCGACGGTCAGCGCCGGCCGCGCAGCCGGGACACGATTCCGCGCATCCGGTCCCGGTTCGACGGCTTGGCGAACTCACGCCGGCCGCGCTCGACGAACTGCCGGCCCTGCGGGGATCTGAGGAACATTCGGATCCGTTGCACCAGTGACGCCATCTCGGTCCTCCTCGGGTGGTCCTGGTATCAGGTGTACCCGATCCCTCGTCCGCCCACACCGGCATCGCCACTCGGACGGGTCCACGCCTCCATCGTGCCGGAGCCGATCAAGTCGACGACCCGTCCCGGTCAGCGCCAGGACGGGACGAGCGTGTCGACCACCCTGGTCGCCTGGTCCTCGTGCTTGGCGTAGTGCTCGGGGTAGGCCGAGTACTGCACCGCCTGGGCCGCCTCGGTCAGCCGCAGCCGCTGCCACCCGGGCACCTGGCGCAGCGCCTCGAAGAACCGGGCACTCGCGTACGCCGGGTCCATCAGGCGGTTCACCGGACCCCAGCCACTGCTGGTGCGCTGCTGGAAGAGCCCGACCGAGTCGTGGTCCCAGCCGGTGCCCTGGTGCCGGTAGCGCTTGGACTCCGGCAGCACCTCGCTGGCCCGGTTGAGCAGGTTGCTCTCCTGCATCGCGGTGGCCACGCCGATGATCAGTCCCCGGCGCGGCATCCCCATGTCCCGGCCGGTCCGGACGATCGCCCGGGCGTTGTCCATCTGGACCTCGGTCAGCCCGGCCACCGGTTCCGCGTCGTCCAGCCGGGCAGACGTGTCCGGGTCGGCCTCGTCCGACTTCGCGGTGCCCGACCGGTCGTGGTCGGCCGAGCGGCTCGACCGGTCCGCCGAGCGATCGGCGCCGGTCCGGTCGCCGGTGCCGTCGTCCGGCCGGGAGAGCGCGACCCGGTCCTCGGCGTTCGCGGTGGTGCTGCCGGCGGGGTCGGCCGGCGGCGAGACCGCCTCGACGGCGGCCAGCGCGCCGAGGCAGCAGAGCAGCCCGGCGGCCACCGCGACCCCGGCCGGGCGGCGCAGGCCGAGCCGGTCCGGCAGCCCGGTCCGGGCGACCAGGGCGCCGGCCCGGACGGCGAGCCGGCGGGCCGGCGGTGCGGCCCGGCCGGCGGCCCGGCGCACCGCGCGCTCGGCGGTCTGCACGGCGGGCACCCGGCGGACCCGGGCCAGCCCGGGCTCGACAGTCCGGCGCAGGCGTCGCGCCTGGGCTCGGAGCAGGGCCAGTACCGGCCCGGTGGCAAGCCGCAGTCGGGCGGCCGCCATCCCCAGCAGCCGGCCGGCCACGGTGGCGCCGGGCCGGACCACCCGGTCGACGGCAGCGGCGGACTGGGCGAGCCGGCGCGGCACGGCCGGGCCGGGCGGCCGGAGCCGGCCGATCAGGGCCGACAGCAGGAGTAGGAACCTCCGCAGCCGGGCCGGCGCGGGCCGGAGGGTCCCGGGCGACTGGCGCGGCACGGCGCCGGGTGTCGGGTCGGAGGAGGAGGCATCATCCGATCGGACAGTGCTGGGCACGGCGGAATACGCGGTCTCAGAACGGTCGTCGTCAGGCATCCGACGAGGCTAGGCATGCCGAAGGCCGACTACGGGGAGTCACCGGGTGGGCTGCACCACATCTGCCGACCGAACAATCGGCCAGTGGACCGCAAGCGCGGGCGATGATGGCCAACCGCCACAAGCACGACGTTCCGGAGAAATCAGGCACTAGCCATCAACCGGATGTATACCTTCTCATCAACCGTCACTCCAGGCAACATCAACCGCCTCCTCCGATCGGCTGAGTCGCGCTCGACCGACCGGTCCCCCACCGGGTACCCGGACCGGTCCGTCCCGTGAGACCGTGGACTATGGCACCGGTCACCGACCCGCTTCCGCGCCGCGACCTCCGTCGGCTGCCAAAGACCAACCTGCATCTGCACCTCACCGGCTCGATGCGCCCGGAGACGCTGACCGAACTGGCGGACCGGCACGGACTGCCGCTGCCCGAGCCGCTGCCGACCGGCGCCCTGCACGGCTGGGCCGCGTTCCAGAGCCGCTACGACCTGGCCCGGGCGGCGCTGCGTACCGCCGGGGACCTGAGCCGGGTGGTGGCGGAGGCGACCGCCGACAACGTCGCCGACGGCGCCGGCTGGGTGGAGATCCAGGTCGACCCCACGACGTACGCCGACCGGCTGGGCGGGCTGGAGCCGGTGGTGGAGGCGGTACTCGCCGGTGCGGCCGGCGGGCGTACCGGAGTGGTGCTGGCGGCCAGTTGGGCCGGACCGCCGGCCCAGGCGGACCGGGTCGCCCGGCTCGCCGCCCGGTACGCCGGGCACGGTGTCGTCGGCTTCGGGCTCTCCAACGACGAGCGCCGGGGCCGGATCGCGGACTTCGTGCCGGCGATGCGGACGGCTACCGAGGCAGGGCTGCTGGCCGTGCCGCACAGCGGGTTCTACGAGCCGGCCTGGCACGTCCGGGACTGCGTGACGCTGCTCGGCGCGCACCGGGTCGGGCACGGGCTGACCGCGGCGGCCGACCCGGCCACCCTCGACCTGCTGGCCGGGCAGGCGGTGGCGATGGAGGTGTGTCCCAGCTCATATCCGCCGTTCGGCGTCACCACCGGGCTGGCGGCCACCCCGCTGCGCGCCCTGCTCACCGCCGGTGTGCCGGTGGCGCTCGGCACGGACGATCCGCTGCTGTTCGGCACGAACCTGCTCGACCAGTACGTGCTGGCCCGGGACGTACTCGGCTGCACCGACGCCGAGCTGGCCACCCTGGCCCGGTCCTCGGTCGAGGCGTCCGCCGCACCGTCGGAGGTCCGCGCGACGATGCTGGCAGGGGTCGCGAAGTGGCTCGGTGGAATGGACCAAGATAGCGGCAGCGTTTGCTACATCGGGGCGCCGTCCGCGAAGGCGCGTCCCGGCGTACCCCAAGGAGGTCCTGACCGGTGCTCGACCCGAACGAGCTCTACGAACTCACCGACGACCTGCCCGAGCTGGGTCAGCCGGTGCTGATCCAGGCGCTTTCCGGCTTCGTCGACGCCGGAAACGCGACCCGGCTCGCCCGGGAACACCTGGTGTCGACCCTCGAGTCCCGGACGATCGCCACCTTCGACGTCGACCAACTGCTCGACTACCGCTCCCGGCGCCCCACGATGATCTTCATCGAGGACCACTGGGAGCACTACGAGCAGCCGAAGCTCGAACTGCACCTGCTGCACGACGACGAGAGCACCCCGTTCCTGCTGCTGTCCGGCCCCGAGCCGGACTTCCAGTGGGAACGGTTCATCGCCGCCCTGACCAGCCTGATCCGCCGGCTCGGCGTACGCGTGACGATCGGGCTGAACGCGATCCCGATGGCGGTGCCGCACACCCGGCCGATCGGGGTGACCGCGCACGCCACCCGACCGGAGCTGATCACCGGCTACGAGTCCTGGCTGCAACGCATCCAGGTGCCGGGCAGCGCCGGCAACCTGCTCGAGTTCCGCCTCGGCGAGCAGGGCCGGGACGCGGTCGGCTTCGCGGTGCACGTGCCGCACTACGTGGCCCAGACCGAATACCCGGGCGCGGCCGAACTGCTGCTCACCTCGGTCTCCCGGGCCACCGGCCTGCTGCTGCCCACCGAGTCGCTGCGGACCGCCGCCGAGGCCGTCCGGGTCGACATCGACCGGCAGGTGGCGCAGACCGACGAGGCGACCTCGCTGGTGCACGCGCTGGAGGAGCAGTACGACGCCTTCACCCGGGGACGGGGCGGCCCGAACCTGCTCGCCAACCAGACCGGGCCGCTGCCCACCGCCGACGAACTCGGTGCGGAGTTGGAGCGCTTCCTCGCCGAGCAGGGCCGGCCGGGAGACAACCCGGGAAGCTGACGGCGGGACGTTGCCGCCGGGGCCCGTCGGCGGTGGACCCCGGCGTCGCGTACCCGCGCGTCGCGCACCTGCGTTTCCCGCCCGGATCGGGCAGGCTGGGCACATGCGCCTGGCGACCTGGAACGTCAACTCGGTGAAGGCCCGCCTCCCCCGGCTGCTGGACTGGCTCGCCGGCACGAAGCCGGACGTGGTCTGCCTGCAGGAGACGAAGTGCCCGGACGGCTCGTTCCCGGCCGACGAGGTCGGCGAGCTGGGTTACGAGGTGGCCAGCCACAGCGACGGGCGGTGGAACGGGGTGGCGATCCTGTCCCGGGTCGGTCTGGCCGACGTCGCGGTCGGGTTCGCCGACGAGCCCGGTTTTCCGGAGCCGGAGGCCCGGGCGATCTCCGCGACCTGTGCCGGGCTCCGGGTCTGGTCGATCTACGTGCCGAACGGGCGTACCCCGGACTCGCCGCACTACGAATACAAGCTCGCCTGGTTCGCAGTGCTGCGCGACGCGCTCGCCGCCGAGCTGCGCAGCGGACTGCCGCTGGTGGTCTGCGGCGACTACAACGTGGCGCCGACCGACGCCGACGTCTGGGATCCGGCGCTCTTCGTCAACTCGACGCACGTGACCCCGGCGGAGCGGCAGGCCCTGGCCGACCTGCGCGCCCTCGGCCTGACCGACGTGGTGCCGACTCCGATGAAGGGTCCGCACCCGTTCACCTACTGGGACTACCGGGCCGGGATGTTCCACCAGAACAAGGGCATGCGGATCGACCTGGTGTACGCCACCGAGTCGTTCGCCGAGCGTGTCACCTCGGCGTACGTGGACCGGGAGGCCCGCAAGGGCAAGGGCCCGTCCGACCACGCCCCGATCGTGGTGGAGATCGCGCCGGACGGCGGGTGAGCTGGGTTCCCGGGGCACGGTCGTGGTCGACGGCGGCGGGTCAGCCTGGATGTCCCGTCGGCCGCTCCCGGCCTTCGACGCTGTGCCGGATCCCGGGCTCGCGAACGGAGCGGTGCGGCACGACTTCGCGTCGGGCGCTACGAGTCGGCCCGGTAGCTGCCGCCGCTCCCCCGGCGTTCCGAGCGGCTGTCCTAGGCTGAAGCCATGGCAGTAGTGAAGATCAACGCGATCGAGGTCCCGGCCGGCGCCGGTGCCGAACTGGAACGCCGGTTCGCCGCCCGGCAGGGCGCGGTCGAGAACTCTCCCGGGTTCCTCGGCTTCGAGCTGCTCCGGCCGGTGGCCGGTGAGAACCGCTACTTCGTCTACACGAAGTGGGAGAGCGAGGAGGCGTACCAGGCGTGGGCGAGCGGGCCGGCCCGGGAGGCGCACGCCCGTGGGCCCGCCGACGGCGGATCGGGCGGCGAGCAGCCCCGGCCGGTCTCCACCGGTGCCACGCTGCTGGAGTTCGAGGTGGTCCAGCAGGCCACCCCGACCGCGCCGTAATCCCGCCCGCCTGTCCCGGACCCGTCCCGGCCCACTCGGGAAAAACGCCGATGCCGGTGGGGCCGGCCGGTCAGGGCTTCCGGGAGTCGACCAGCGAGGCGAAGGCGATGATGTTGTCGGAGTAGCCCGTACCGCCGCCGACCCACCGTCCGCCGCAGGTGATCAGGCGGAGCCAGGGGCGGCGGAAGTCGCCGTACACCCGCTCGGCGGGCAACCTGTCCTTGTCGAAGTGCTCGACCGAGTTGACCTCGAAGATCGCCACCGACCGGTCCTGCCGGGTCACCTCGATCCGGTCGCCCGGCCGGAGCTTCACCAGGTCGTGGAAGACCGACGGTCCGGTACGGGTGTCCGCGTGCCCGACGATGATCGCCGGCCCGAACTGGCCGGGCGTCGGGCCCCGGTCGTACCAGCCGGCCTCGTTGTGCTTCTCCAGCGCGGGTACGGCGATCGAACCGTCGTCGGCGAGCCCGACCCGGTGCACCGGGGCGCGTACCCCGATCGACGGGACCGCCAGCTTCACCGGCCGGCTCGGCGCGAGCACCGGGAATTCCCGGGGCGGCTCCTTGGTGCCGCCGTTCAGCCAGCGCCACGGCCCTCCCGACGACTGGCCCAGCCCGGCGCCGGTGGCGAAGACCCCGACGAGTACCAGAACGATCGCCAGCGGCCCGATCATGCTCCGGCGGGGGCGGCTCCCGCCGGACCGGGCCGCCGGATGCCGCAGGTGTGGCGAGGGCCGCCGGCCACCGATCCAGGGACGCCGGCCGGTGGAGGTACGGGCCATCGGGGCGGGACTCCTCCCGGTCAGGTCCGGCGGGGGGATGTCGACCGGGCCCGGCGACGGATGGCGACCAGGCCCAGCACGGCGCCGAATACGGTGCTGGCCAGCCCGCCGGCCACCAGCAGCCCGCCCGGGTCGTCGCCGGCGCTGCCGCCGAAGCCGGTCGCCGGGCCCTTCTGCGGCCGGGTGGCGCCCACCACCATCAACCGGGTGGAGGCGGTCCCGCCATCCGGACAGCTCAGCCGGACCCGGTAGGTGTCCGCCCGGGTCGTCTCCGGCACGGTGGCGACCGCGGTGAGGAACCCGGCCTGCGGCTGCACGGTCACGGTGCCGAAGGCCGGCGACTCGACCGTGGCGGGCTGGGTGTTGGTCCGGCAACTGGCCTTGATGCCGACCATGAAGCCGGCCTCGACGGTGCTCGGGTTGACCTGTACGAAGACGTCGGCGGCGCGGGCCGGGGCGGGCACGGCCAAGAGCAGGGCGAGCGGGACACCGCAGAGGATCGCGATGCGTCGACGCGTTGCCACTGGTCCCCCTCCCGGCGCCTCGGGCAGGACCGGGCGCGCGGGGCCCTGGGCCTGCCGTATGCGGAAATCCTCTCATCTGTCGCCGCCGAGCACACCCGGTCCGGCGTTCTCGGGCAGATCCGCGTCGGACCGCCCGGTAGCTTCGCGGTCGGCCGCCCCATGGTCCCGCCGTCGGCCGCCCCGCAGCTTCCCGATCAGCCGCCCCATGGTCCCGCCGTCGGCCGCCCCGCAGCTTCCCGATCAGCCGCCCCGCAGCTTCGCCGTCGGCCGCCCCGCAGCTTCGCCGTCGGCCGGCCCGATCGCGTAGGCTGGCTTTCCCGTGACCCTCGCCAGCCAGGACCAGACCGCCGCGCCCGTGCCGGCCTCGCAGCCCGGGCCCGCCGGAACGCCGGGCCGGGTGCCGTCGGGTCAGGTGCCGTCGGGCCGGCTGGCCCAGATCCGCACCTTCCACCCGCGCCGGGGCCGGCTCAGCGCTCGGCACCTGGACGCGCTGGACCAGCTCTGGTCCAGGTACGGCCTGACCGTCCCGGTTCCGGAGCACTCCGACGACGGTGAGCGGTCCACCGGCGGCCGGCTGGATCCGGTCGAGCTGTTCGGGCGCGAGGCGCCGGTGGTGCTGGAGATCGGTTCCGGGATGGGTGACGCCACCGTGGCGATGGCCGCCGCCGACCCGGGGCGGGACTATCTCGCCGTCGAGGTGCACACTCCGGGCATCGCCAACCTGCTCGCCCTCACCGAGCGGCACAGGCTGACCAATGTCCGGATCGCCCGGGGTGACGCGCTCGACCTCGTCCGGCACCTGCTGCCACCGGACCGGCTCGACGCCGTACACGTCTTCTTTCCCGATCCCTGGCCGAAGCCGCGGCATCACAAGCGCCGGCTGATCCAGCCGGCGCACGTCGCGCTGCTCCGCTCCCGGCTGCTCCCCGGCGGCACCCTGCACTGCGCCACCGACTGGCCGGAGTACGCCGAGAGCATGCGCGACACCCTGACCGCCGACCCGGAGCTGGTGAACCTGTATCCCGGCTTCGCCCCCCGCCCGGCACACCGGCCGGTGACGAAGTTCGAGCGGCGCGGTACGACCGCCGGCCGCCCGATCCTCGACCTGATCTTCCGGCGCCGCTGAGAACGCCGACGACAGAGGCAACCGCACCGAGGCGGGCGAGATCATCTGGACCGGGCCGGAGGATTGGCGTTGCCGAGCCGGGCCAGGCACGATGGACCGGCTATGACGCTCACCGACCAGCTGCCGGGCAGCGCCGACCCCGACACCCTCTTCGACGCGTTCGCCGGTTGGGCGCAGGAGCGTGGCCTCAGCCTCTATCCGCACCAGGAGGAGGCGCTGATCGAGATCGTCTCCGGGGCGAACCTGATCCTGAGCACCCCGACCGGCTCCGGCAAGAGCCTGGTCGCCGCGGGCGCCCACTTCGCGGCCCTGGCCGACGACCGGGTCAGCTTCTACACCGCGCCGATCAAGGCGCTGGTCTCGGAGAAGTTCTTCGCGCTCTGCGAGATCTTCGGTGCCGAGAACGTCGGGATGCTGACCGGGGACGCCAGCGTCAACGAGGACGCGCCGATCATCTGCTGCACGGCGGAGATCCTCGCCAACATCGCGCTGCGGGACGGCGAGCGGGCCGACGTCGGCATGGTGATCATGGACGAGTTCCACTTCTACGCCGAGCCGGACCGGGGCTGGGCCTGGCAGGTACCGCTGATCGAGCTGCCACAGGCGCAGTTCGTGCTGATGTCCGCCACGCTGGGTGACGTCACCCGGTTCGTCGACGACCTGACCCGGCGTACCGGGCGGCCGACGGCACTGGTCAAGAACGCCGAGCGGCCGGTCCCGCTGATGTTCTCGTACGCGATGACGCCGCTGCACGAGACCTTGGAGGAACTGCTCTCCACCCGGCAGGCGCCGATCTACGTCGTGCACTTCACCCAGGCAGCCGCACTCGAGCGCGCCCAGGCGCTGATGAGCGTCAACGTCGCCACCCGGGCCGAGAAGGACATGATCGCCGAGGCGATCGGCAACTTCCGGTTCACCGCCGGCTTCGGGCGTACGCTGTCGCGGCTGGTCCGGCACGGCATCGGGGTACACCACGCGGGGATGCTGCCGAAATACCGGCGGCTGGTGGAGACGCTGGCCCAGGCCGGGCTGCTCAAGGTCATCTGCGGCACCGACACCCTCGGGGTCGGGATCAACGTGCCGATCCGCACTGTCCTCTTCACCGGCCTGTCGAAGTACGACGGCGTCAAGACCCGGCTGCTCAAGGCGCGCGAGTTCCACCAGATCGCCGGCCGGGCCGGCCGGGCCGGCTTCGACACCATGGGCACGGTGGTGGTGCAGGCGCCGGAGCACGTGATCGAGAACGAGAAGGCCCTGGCCAAAGCGGGCGACGACCCGCGCAAGCGCCGCAAGGTGGTCCGGAAGAAGCCTCCAGAGGGGTCGATCGGCTGGGGCCGGCCCACCTTCGAACGACTGGTCGAGGCCGAGCCGGAGCCGTTGACGTCGAGCTTCCAGGTGAGCCACGCGATGCTGCTCAACGTGATCAGCCGGCCGGGCGACGCGTTCGCCGCGATGCGGCACCTGCTGACCGACAACCACGAGGAGCCCGCCGCGCAGCGCCGGCTCATCCGGCGGGCGATCGCCATCTACCGGGCGCTGCTGGCCGGCGGGGTGGTGGAGCGACTCGCCGAGCCGGACGAGCAGGGTCGACGGGTACGCCTGACCGTCGACCTCCAGCTCGACTTCGCGCTCAACCAGCCGCTCTCGCCGTTCGCGCTGGCCGCGATCGAGCTGCTGGACACGGCGTCCCCGACCTACGCCCTGGACGTGCTGTCGGTGATCGAGTCCACACTGGACAACCCGCGTCAGGTGCTCTCGGCGCAGCAGTTCAAGGCCCGGGGCGAGGCGGTGGCGGCGATGAAGGCCGACGGCATCGAGTACGAGGCCCGGCTCGAACTGCTCGACGAGGTGACCCACCCGAAGCCGCTCGCCGAACTGCTGGACGCCGCCTACGAGATGTACCGGCGGGGGCACCCCTGGGTCGCCGACTACGAGCTGCGGCCGAAGTCGGTGGTCCGGGACATGTACGAGCGGGCGATGACCTTCGTCGAGTACGTCAACTTCTACGGCCTGTCCCGCTCGGAGGGGCTGGTGCTGCGCTACCTGGCGGACGCGTACAAGGCGGTGCGGCAGAGCGTGCCGGAGGACGCCAAGACCGAGGAACTGATCGACCTGATCGAGTGGCTCGGCGAGTTGGTCCGGCAGGTGGACTCCAGCCTGATCGACGAGTGGGAGCGGCTGCGCAACCCGGCCGACCCGGCCGCCGTGGTGGTGGACGACAAGCCGCCCGCGGTCACCGGCAACATCCGCGCCTTCCGGGTACTGGTCCGCAACGGGCTGTTCCGCCGGGTGGAGCTGGCCGCCCTGCGCCGTTTCGACGAGCTGGGCGCGCTCGACGCCGAGGACGGCTGGGACGCCGACGCCTGGGCCGACGCGCTGGAGCCGTACTTCGAGGCGTACGACGAGATCGGCACCGGCCCGGCGGCACGCGGCCCGGCACTGCTGATGATCGAGCAGGGCCGGGACCGCTGGACGGTCCGGCAGATCCTCGACGACCCGGACGGCGACCACGACTGGGGGATCAGCGCCGAGGTCGACCTGGCCGCCTCCGACGCGGCGGGCACGGCGGTGCTCCGGGTGACCGAGGTCGGAGCGCTCTGACGGTTTGCCGGCCGGGCGACCGCCCGGGCCCGTCCGACTCGGTGAAGCCCGGTCACGGATCGGCGTGCGGCCCGCGCCGGGGCGGGGCGTTGCCGGTGGACCTTCTCGGCCACCCGCAGCGCCCCGCGTGGGCTAGCGCTGGTCGAAGTGGAACTCGTTGTCAGCTTCCTTGACGTCCGGCACGGGGTCTCGCTGCTTGTCGAGGCGCATCACGTGAGCTCGGGCTGAGACCTGGGTCAGCTTCGCGCCGCTGCTGGCCACGCCGAGCACGAGAGTCCTGGTTTGGCCGGCCGATATCCGGCCCAGCAGGCAGCCGAGGTTGGGCGGCGACGAGCGGGTGTTGGTATCCGCTTCCAGGCAGCTGGTCCATCCGTTGCCCTCGTGGCGCACATTCTGGCCCAGTTCCAACGACAGGAACACGTAGTCCGCATCGGCGGGCCCGGCGTTGCGGATCGTGACGGTGGTGGTGGCGTGCCGCGACCCGTCGGCGGCCTGCGCGCCGTACACCAGGTCGGTGGCGGTCACCCGCAGGTCGGCCAGGCTCGGGTGGGCGGGGAAGCTGGTCGGGCCGCCGGTCTGCGCGAACTTCTCGCCGGTCCAGCCGTACGTGCGCCACTGCCGGACCGCGACAGCCGACCCCCGGCCGCCGACCGGCTCCCGGTCGCCGACCTCGATTCGGATCGAGCCGTCCGGCCGAGTGTCGACCTGGAAGATCCAGCCGACCGGCCGGCTCGTCAGCACCTGGCCCTTGGTGACGATCTTGCCGGTCGTGTCCCGGTCGAAGACCGCAACCTGGGTCTGCACCACGGCCTGGTTGAACTTGCAGCCGATCATGGCCACGGTCTCCTCGGCGCCGTCCCGGTCCACGTCCGCGTAGTCGGCGCTCTGCAACCAGTTGCCCTCCTCCTGAGGCGCCCTGCTCGCGAGCCGGCCCCGACTCTGGCATGGCGCGTCGCCCCACCACCGCGGCAGGTCGAGCTGGACGGCGAGCAGGTCGGCGGTGGTGACGCGGCCCTCCGGCGCGGTCGGGGCGGTGGTGGCGGCGCTCGCCCGCGGACTCACCGACGGGGAGGAGGTCGGGTGCGCGGTGGGCTCGGTCGAGGTACCTGGCGGGGGTGGCGTCTGATCCTGGCTGAGGGCGGCGTACCCGGCCACCGGGCCGACGATGAGCGCCACGGCGACCGCGGCGCCGGTCGTGACCGCGACCCTGCGGCGGTGCCGCACCGTGCTGCGTACGGCGCCCGAACCGGCCGGCGTGACATCGGTCATCCGCTCGCTGCGGTAGGCGGCGAACTGGCTGTTCAGGAAGGTGTCGTCGGCAATCACGGCTGTGCTCCTCGGTCGGTCAGGTGGACGGCCAGCGCGGTCCGGGCGCGGTGCAACCAGGACTTGACGGTTCCCTCAGCCACGCCCTCCTGAGAGGCGATCTCCGAGATGGACATGTCGGCCAGATAGTGCAGGACGACAGCTCGGCGCTGGTTGGGGGGCAGCAGCGCGAGGGCCGCCTCCAGCGCGACACGGTCCAGGCTGGGCGCCGGTACGTGCTCCTCACGCTGCCGGCGCAGGAAGAGCTGAGCGGTACGTAGTCGCCTCCACCGGCTGGTGGCCAGGTTCCAGGCGACCTTGCGGATCCATGCCACCGGGTCCTCGTACTGGACGATCTTCTGCCACCGGGAGAATGCCCGGCAGAACGCCTCCTGCACCAGGTCCTGCGCATGCCCCAGATCGCCGGTGTACGCGCAGAGCTGTACGGTCAGCGCCCGGAAATGGGCCTGGTAGAACGCGTCGAAGTCGACCTCGGGCAGCTTCCGCCCGGCACCTGGCGGCGGCGGTTCGTCAAGACGCGGCGGCGTGGACAATCGCACGACCCCTCCCCCATATTGGTTCCCCGACCGCTGGCCGGGAAGTGCCGGTAACACGTGCCGCTCTCGGATCGGGTTGCAGCCACGTCGCTGTATTCGACTGTCGTCCAGATGCCAGCGGAACTGTCCGACGAGTTCGCGCACGTCGTCGCCTCCGCGCTGTCGAGCGCGACGATTTGGCCGTTGAACCTTTTCAACCTGAACCGCGCGGCGCTCACCCACCGCGTCCGATCTCGCACTGCGACGGACCGCAAGGGGAGTGGAAAAGGTTCATTGATCGGCACCGGCCCGGCGGCCCGCGGCCCGGCACTGCTGATGATCGAGCAGGGCCGGGACCGCTGGACGGTCCGCCCGCCGGCCCGGCGCGGCTGCCCGGCGCCTTGCGGCTGCCTGGCGGCCAGTCCGGCTCCTATCCTTGCCCGCATGACGATCACCGATCACGAGCTGGCCGTCGCGGCGGCGCAGGCAGGGGCCGAGGTGGTGCGCTCGCACTACGGCACCGCGCTGGCCCGGTTCGCCAAGGGTCCGGGCGACTTCGCCACCGCCGCCGACATCGAGGCGGAGCAGGCGATCCTGGCGGTACTGCGCGCCGCTCGCCCGGACGACACCGTGGTCGGTGAGGAGAGCGGCCGCACGGGATCCGCCGGGAACGGTCGGGAATGGCTGGTCGACCCGCTCTGCGGAACACTGAACTACGCCGCCCGCAGCATGCTGGTCGCGGTCAACGTCGCGCTGCGCTCCGGCCCGGAGACCACCGTGGCGGCCTCGGCCGACCCGTTCGGCGCGGAGGTGTTCTGGACCGACGGCACCCGGGCCCGGGTACGCCACGACGGCGTGGACGCCGAACTCCGGCCGTCGGCCGACTCCTGGCTGGTGGACGTCAACCTGGATCCGCCGTTCCCGAACGATCCCGCCTTCCGGGCGGTACGCCTGCTCGCCGACCGGGGGTTCGCCGAGCGGTTCCGCCCACGCGTGATCTCCAGCACCCTCGCGGTGGCCTGGGTCGCGGCCGGTCGGCGGGCCGGGTACGTGACCGACGGCCACCTGCGGAACAGTGTGCATTTCGCCAGCGGGATCGCCCTGTGCCGGGCCGCCGGCTGCGTGGTCACCGGCCTGCGCGGGCAGCCGCTGCACACCGGGGTGGGCGGCCTCGTCGTGGCGGCCGACGAACAGACCCACGCCGCCCTGCTGGCCCTGGTCGAGAGCCAGTTCCTGGCCGGTGCCGACACCCCGGCCTGAGTCCTCCGCGGTCTGCCGGCGGCACCACCGGATCGGCCGCCAGGGCCGAGCCCCCTCCGGCCGCCCTCGGCGAAGCCGATCCGAAGCCGCCGCCGCCTATCGTGCTTCGTGAGGCTTGGGGTTGCCGGGGCGCAACCAGGTAGCCGAGGCAACCGAGAGGAGCCGTGGAATGGACCGGCGAGCGATGTTGACGGGGGCTCTCGCGGTGGGTGCGTCGGTGGTCACGAGTGGCCTCGGACCGCACGGCGCGGTGGGGCCGGCGTCGGCGAGCGTCACGGGTACGACTCAGTCATCGCGGGCCGGACTCGCTCGCCTGCATGCAGCGATGGCGGCGCGCATCGCCAGGGGCGAGCTGCTCGGGATCGTCTACCTCGTTGCTCACGGCGGCGCGGTGCATGTCGACACGATCGGGAGGGTGTCGCTGGACGGCGATGAGCCGATCCAGCGCAGTACACCGTTCCGGATCGCCTCGATGACGAAGCCGATCATCGCCACGGCCGCGATGATGCTGGTCGAGGACGGCAGGCTCGCGCTGGACGAACCGGTCGACCGGCTGCTGCCCGAGTTGGCCGAGCGGCGCGTACTCGCCCGCATCGACGGGCCGCTGGACCAGACGGTGCCGGCGGTACGCCCGATCACGGTCGAGGACCTCCTGACGTTCCGGATGGGGTACGGCATCATTTTCGAGCCGAGCTTCGACCCGCCCTACCCGATCATCAACGCGGCCAACGAGTTGCAGCTCACGATGTCGGCGCCGGACCCGCGTACCCCGCACGGGCCGGACGAGTGGATCCGGCGCTTCGGCACCCTGCCGTTGATGCAGCAGCCGGGTGAGCGGTGGCAGTACAACGCCGGCTCGCTCGTGCTGGGTGTGCTGATCGCTCGCGCCTCGGGCATGCCGCTGCAGGATTTCCTCAGGAAGCGCGTTTTCGGGCCGCTGGGCATGAGGCGGACCGGGTTCTCGCTACCGGCCCGGGAGGCCGCTCGGTTGCCTGGCCTCCACCAGGTGAACCCAGAGACCGGACGGCTGGAGTTGGTGCCGGTCTCCCCGCCGAGCGAGTGGGCCCGGCCGCCGGCCTTCCCGTCCGGCGCGGCGGGGCTGGCATCCACCATCGACGACTATCTGGCGTTCAGTCGATTGTTGCGCAACCGGGGAGTTCACTGCGGTCGGCGCCTGCTGTCGGCGGAGTCGGTCCGGCTGCTCACGACCAATCACCTGACACCGCAGCAGATAGCCGATACCGGGCCGTTCCCGCTCGGCGGGCGCGGCTGGGGTTACGGCATGGGCGTCAGCGTCGTACCGGACGAGATATCGGAGCCCGGCCGCTACGGCTGGGACGGCGGTTACGGCGCCGTGTGGTACAACGACCCCAACCGCGACCTGATCGCGATCGCGTTGACCCAGTCCTTCGACTTCCTGTTCAACGGCGCGGCCGCCGAGTTCCAACGGCTGGCGGCTGGAGCCTGGACACCGGCCGGCTAGGAGCGACGCGGCACGTGCGAGTGAATTCGCGACCCAGATAGGGACTCCGCGGATGTCGCGTCCGCTTGACGGCTGCCGCTGATCAAGGCGCTGACCAGCGGTCCGCAAGGTAGGTCCGGACGCTGGCGGGCCGAAGTGTCCGGACTTACGCTGTGCTACGGAGCGCTACCGGCCGGGTTGCGCGGCATGTCGGGGCCACGCGGATCAGGTCCTCGTTGACGACCGTGGGGCGTCCGCCGGCCCTGCCACATACCTGGGTTCCAACACGAAGACGGGGATCACCCGGTCGGTCTTTTCCTGGTATTCGGCGTACGGCGGATACGCGGCGACCGCGCGCGGCGGTGCGCCCCGACCTCCACCTGCGCCACTGCGGGCCGCAAGGGAAGGTTGAAAAGGTTCATTGTGCCGGTCGGCCGGGCTGGGCTCTGCCCGGTGCTGGTGGTCCTGGGCTGGGGTAGGCCACGGGTGACCGCAAGGTATTCCGGACAGCTCGCAAGATCACTCGCAGACTAACCCGACGCTCGCAAGATTCGTCCGGACGCGACACCGGATGTCGCGTCCGGTTCTAAGTTGCGGATGATCAAGACGCTGAGCAGCGACTCGCAAGGTAGGTCCGGATGCCGGCGAGCCCAATCGTCCGGACCTACCTTGCGGATTTCCGGTCCCAGCCGTCGGCGGAGGGACCCCGCCATGGCGCTGACCAGCAGCTCGCAAGGTAACCCGGACACTCGCAAGGTTCGCGCGGACGCGGCACGCAGTGTCCGCTCCACGCGGGGATGGCCAATGCCTGTGTCGCTGAGGTGGGATCGGCCAGGTTCGTCCGGACTGTCTTGCGGTCGTCCGTCCGGGGCAACCTGGCCAATCCCCGTCGTACTGCCGCTAGTGAGGTTGCTCGACGTACAGGAAGCGAACCGCACTGAGGATGACGCCGACGCTGGCCACGAACGCTGCGTCGGCGACGCCAAGGGTGTGAGGCAAGCTCATGCCGTCTGGGTCATGCTGATGACAGCGTGCCCGTGAGTTTTTTGAGGCTCGGGACCGTCAGGGCGGTAAGAAAGCCCACCAGAAGCATGGTCGCGACCGCGAACCCCACCTGGGATGGTGTGGGGGTATCGGTGAGTCCAGCACAGATCTTCAAGACCTCTGCCACAGCGGTAGCAACGGCAACAGCGACAGCGCTGCCCGCCCATCGCGGAGATGGCTGGCGTTGCCGACGCTGCCCGGACATAGAAAAGACTCTAGCTTCCTCGTGCTCATCGTCGCCGAGACGCATGCCTCGGGTCGATCACCCGGTCGAGCTCCCGCCGCGCGAAGCCGACGTTGTACTCAGCCGCCAGCCTGCCACCCAGGCCGTGCACTGCACGCAGCACTCCGGCACCGTACCGGCTGGCCATCTCCCGCCGGACGTGGCCAAGCCGTTGGCCACGTTCAAGCGGACGGGCCACCTTCGCCCGGACCGAACAGAAAAGATGTCCGATCCAGTTGAAGTCTGCGAACCGTCGGCCGGCTGACCAGCGCTGCGCAGAGTAGATCTGACCGATCCGGCCGGGATTGGTCAGAACTACCCTGCGATTTCGGTGGATCTTGTTGGTTTGAGTCGGCGGTGGGTGGAGGAATTCTCCGGCTGGAGTGGTCAACGGCGGTACCGTGTTGCTGGGCTTCCGTGCCAGGTGCGGGATGCGCTCACCACTATGGCCGGCGCACCCGGGCCGGCAGCGGCGCGTGCGCCCGGGCCCAAGAGATGGTGGTTTCCGCGCCGACGTACCCGAGCCGGAACCCATCCAGCGCCACGTCAGACGCGTCGGAGCCATGCCTAGACTTTCCCGGACACTCGCAGCGTTGGCGCGGACACGGCAGTCGGTGTCGCGTCTGGTTGCGGATAGCGGACGCGGGACAACCGAGCACAGAGACGTCCGCACGTACCTCGCGGACCGCCAGGTCAGCCGGACGTACTTTGCGGTTCTCGGGCAGTAGGGTCAAAGTGGGCGGGTGGCGGGGCAAGTATGGGCAGCGGCACACTGGTTTCATGATGAGTGAGGCTCCGGACCTCCTGCTGGCTGTCGGGCGCGAACTTCGGTTGCGGCGCTTCATGGGACCGCTGCCGTTCGACGTGGATCAGTGGACGCGGCAGGCCCCGGAGTGTGACCTGCCCAGGCTGGAAGACGCCGACTCCGGATACCACTTCGAGGTTCGCAACGTCCACACCCTGGGCACGTTTTTCAAGCTGCGGATCGGAAGGGACGGGAAGCCGTGTCTGACAGTGGGCAGTCTCACCGGGCCGCGGCCTTACCCTGCGGATCTGGACGGGTGGCGGGCGGTGGTCGCCGAGTTCAACCAGGTGGCCGACAAGTCGGTCTTGTCCCCGAGAACGTACATCTGGCTGCACGGCCATAGGGACCCTGTTCGCCAGGCCCATGCCGAGGACCAGGCACGACTGGAGGAGGCCATGGGAAGACTCGGCTGGCCCTCTTCGACGGCGCCCTTCGCCGGCCCCGCGGAGTAGTCCGGACGCCGCAAGGTCCGTACGGACCCGACAGTCGGTATTGTCGCGTCCGCCTGAAGCTTGCCGCGGCGGCGCTGCGCTCGGCATCCGCCAAGGTCGCCGCGACCGCTACCTCTCCCGCGTACCCGGTCGGAGTCAAACCCGCCCGGCAGGCCGCCGCAGGAACTTCACGCATCTCCTCGTCCGCCGGCCGGACGTTAAGGCAGTTCAACCGCCCGGACGGCATCCGCGCCCGGTTCCGGGTCACCGGCACCCCGGAGCTCGTCAGAGAATCGACGCTCATACCACGGCATCCTGCTCTCCAGTGACGCCGTCTTTCGGCGACCAACTCGGCGCGTACGGGCGACTCGCAACCTGTTCCGAACGGCTCGCAAGATCACTCGCAGAGTTCCCCGGACACTCGCAGGGTCCACGCGAAAGCGACAGCCCTGTCGCGTCGGGTCGAAGGTTGCGGATGATCAAGACGCTGCCCGGTGACTCGCAAGGTAGGTCCGGACACCGACGGACCGGAGTGTCCGGACCTACCTTGCAGATTCCGGCGCTGTACCGACGCCAGTGAACCGGGCTGTCGATAAACGTCCTGGTCCTCGCTCAGTCCCGCAACCTAGTGCTGTGACCGCGAACGTTGGCCGGGTTGGGTGACACGCCGGTCGGCGTTCGCGGGTTGGCTGTACTCGGGGGTTCAGGCTGTCGAGATGGCAGAACCTGTTCGGGCTCGCCGGCTCAGTGATGACGAGGGCCGGCGATTACAGCAGATCGTGCGGCGTGGGACGGGTTCTCCGATCCGGCTGCGGCGGGCGATGGTCATCATGGCCTCCGCCAGCGGTAACACGGTTCCGGCGATCGCCCGCTTGGTCCAGGGTGATGAGGACGCGATCCGGGAGGTGATCCACCGGTTCAACGAGATGGGCCTGGCCTGCCTGGACCCTCGGTGGGCGGGTGGCCGTCCCCGCCGAATCAGTGAAGACGACGAGGCGTTCATCGTCGCGACGGCCACGACCCGACCACAGGCCCTCGACCAGCCGTTCACCCGCTGGAGCCTTCGGAAACTCGCCGACTACCTGGCCCACAACCACGGCACCCGCCGGGTGACGATCGGCCGTGAACGGCTACGGGAGTTTCTCCACAAGCACGAGATCACCTTCCAACGCACGAAGACGTGGAAAGAGACCAACGACCCCCAGGCGCAGGCGAAACTCGCCCGGATCGAGGAAGTCACCACCTCGTTCCCGGACCGGGTCTTCGCCTTCGACGAGTTCGGGCCACTGACCATCCGCCCGCACCCCGGCGCTTCATGGTCGGCGCGAGGTCACCCCGACCGGCTCCCCGCGAACTATCACAAGCTGCACGGGGTCCGGCAGTTCCACGCCTGCTACAGCGTCGGCGACGACACCCTCTGGGGCGTCGTCCGGACCCGGAAATCCGCGACCAACGCCCTCGCCGCCCTCAAGTCGATCCGCGCTGCCCGACCGGACACGGCACCGATCTACGTCATCCTGGACAACCTCTCCGCGCACAAGGGCCACCGGATCAAGGCATGGGCAGCAACCAACCGGGTCGAGTTGTGCTTCACCCCGACGTACTCCTCCTGAGCGAACCCGATCGAGGCCCACTTCGGCCCGCTACGCACCTTCGTCGTGACCGCTCGAACCATCCCAACCACACCGTCGCCACCCGCGCCCTGCACGCCTACCTCCGCTGGCGCAACACCAACGCCCGCCACCCCGACATCCTCGCCGCACAACGCCGCGAACGAGCCCGAATCCGTAGCGAACGCCAACACCGATGGGGCCAAACCACCACCCGAGCAGCATGACCCAACCCGGCCAACGTTCGTGGTCACAGCACTAGCTAGGCGGCCGTAACGCGGGCGCCTGGAAGCGTTCTGCGTGCTCGACCGTCCACTGTGCGAACGTGCGCGCCGGGCGGCCGGTCACCTGCTCGACGGTGTCGACGACGGCCGTGGAGGCATCGTTGGGTGCGGAGTACCAGCCGATGACATATTCGGCGTCCGCCCGGGATTCACCGGTGGCCACCAGCCTGTCGACAGCCTGTTCGTGCGTGATCGGGACGAAAACGATGTCGCGGCGGATTGCCCGGGACAGGATCGCGATCCGTTGGCGCGGGGTCAGCGACTCAGGCCCGGTGAGGTTGTAGACACGCCCCGCGTGGCCATCGTCGAGCAACGCGACTGCCGCCACTGCCGCTATGTCGGCCTCGTGGACGAGCGCGCTGGGAAAGTTGTATGGCTCGCGCACGTTCCCCTCGGTCCGAACCGATTCGATCCAGTTGAACGTGTTGGACATGAACTCTTGCGGTTCCAGGCGTGTCCACTCCACACCCGAGTCCGCTACAGCTTGCTCGACCGGCCCCACGTCACCACCCCACACCACGGTGATGCGCCGCACACCTGCACCAACCGCCCGCCGCACCAAGTCGGGCCCGACCTCGGCGAGCCCCGCCGTCACCGTGATATGCAACCGACTGGCGCCATCGAGGGCGGCGTCCAACGACTCCGGTGTCGTGTGCGTGCCGGCCACCAGTTCCACCTCAGCCGGAAACCTTCTCGCGGCCGCAGCCGGATTCCGCGTCAGTGCCCGAACGGGCTCTCCTCGGCGGACCAGTTCTGCCACCACGTGTCGGCCGGTGTTCCCGGTGGCACCCGTAACCAGCGTTGTCACAGTCGAACTCCCTTCGTCGCCGACGACGCTAGAACCTCAACTGCGCTCAAGGTCAAGGAGCCGAAACCTGCGCCGCTTCTCGACCAGCGGCGGGACAAGTTGGTGCGGACGGACGAGGGCAGCTACATCCAGATCTACTGGCACCTTTCAAGGTCCGTCGGCGGATTGCCAGTGAGGCGTCGAGAGTCGCCTGTTGGCGTGCCGTCGATGCCACAACACAGCTACCAACCCGGCGCGTACGGGTGACTTGCAAGCTATTCCGGACGCCTCGCAAGATCACTCGCAAGGTAACCCGGACACTCGCAAGGTTTGCCCGGACGCGACACCGGATATGACCCTTTTGGGCTGGGCGGAGCGGCGGAAATCAATTAGAATGTGTGTACTAAAACGGCTTCTGAACTGGGAGGACAGCCGTGCCAGAGTCTGTCGCCACCGCGCCTACTGCCGCCCCCCTCCCCTACGCCACCCTGCTCGCCTTCACCCGCTACGTCGACCGCACCGGCCCGGCCAAGGCGACGTTCGTCGGCGGCCTGCGCAAGCAGCGCGCGAGCCGCTCCGGCTTCAACCCGCACGGGCAGCTCGTCAAGGCGCTCAAGACCGACATCGCGTTCCGGACCGGCGGCCGTCACCTGGCCGAGATCGCCGGGGTGGTCAAGCCGCGCTGGCGCCCGCTCTACGAGGCGCTGGTCCCGGGCGCGGTGAGCTACCTGCACTCGCTCGGCGACCTGTCGACGGTCGAGCTCGCCCAGACGCACGACGCGCTCGGGATGGTCGGCGAACTGCCGGTGAAGGTCAACCCGCACCTCGGCCTGCGCTACGACGACGGCCGGCGGGAGGCCGTCCGGCTGCACTTCGACGAGCAGCCGCCGAGCCAGGAGGCACTGCTGGCCACCCTGCACCTGATGGGCCGGCAGATGGACCAGGTGCTGCCCGGTGCCGAGCCGGTGCTGGTCGACGTGCGCCGGGGCGTCGCACACCACTGGGACGCCGCCGTCCGCCCCGACCAGGTCGAACGCTGGCTTGCCGGCGAGGCGGCCGCCTTCACCGCCATCTGGTCCACCGCCGCCTGACCGAGGCGGGGATCGCGCTGTGTCCCGGAGGTAGTGCTGTCGGCCAGCCGTGGGTTCCGGTTCGCTGAAGTAGCGCAATCTTGAGGCCGTACCCTGCCCCGGCGTGCCAGGCACGCCGGGGCAGCTTCGTCCGGTCAGATCGTCAGTGACCAACCGTCCAGGCGACCGCCGTACGGGGCCGCAGCGTCCTGCACCCGCAGGCGCCAGCCGCCGTTGCGGGCCTCCGACGAGAGGTTCACCAGGTAGACCTCGTTGAGCGGTGACCCACCGACGACCCGGTTGCGCAGCAGGTAGGAGCTACCGTCCGGGGCGACCAGCCGCAGCACGAGGTCGGCGACCCGGCCGTGCGAGATCCGCACGGCGATCGCGCTGGTCGTCGAGGCATTGCCCGAGCAGCCGGCGAGGGTGATGGGGCTCTGCACCGTGCCGAGGTCCGGAATGGCCACCCCGGTGGCGTTGCTGCCGGCACAGGCCGTCGGCGTGCCGGCGGTCAGGTTCAGCGTCCAGGTGTCGAGTTGGCCGACGTCCAGGGGTGCCGCGTCCTGCACCCGCAGCCGCCACCGGCCGTTCGCCGTCTCGCTGGACAGGTTGACCCGGAAGGTCTGGTCGATGTTGTCCTCACCGCCGCCCGTCCGGTTGTGCAGGACGTACCCGCTGCCGTCCGGCGCCACCAGGCTGACCACCAGGTCGGCGCGGAACGTGTGCAGGATCCGCACCCGCACGGTGCTCGACGCCGACGCCCGGCCGGGGCAACCGGAGATGGTCACCGCGCTCTCCACCGTCGACAGGTCCGGGATCCCGACGTCGGTGTTGTTGGTGCCGGTGCAGCCGCCGGGGTTCGTGACGGTCAGCGTGTACCGGGCGGTCCGGGTGGCGTACGGGCCGGTGCCGGTGACCGTCACCGGGTAGCTTCCGGGCAGTGCCGCCGAGCCGACCCGGATCGTCAGCACCGACGACCGGCCGGCGACGACGGAGGCCTGGCTGAACGTGGCGGTGGCACCCCTCGGCAGTCCGGCGGCGGTCAGCGCGACCGTCTGGGCCGAACCGGCGGTGACCCGGGTGCGCACCGTCGCGGTGACCGCGCCGCCCGGGCCGGCCGAGCCGCTGCCCGGGGTGACCGTGAGGGCGAAGTCGTGGGTGGGCGGCGGCACGTCCGCGACGTAGAGCAGGACGTTCGGCGAGCCGGGGCCGGGATTGGTGACCAGTCCGGGGGTGCCGCCGCCGACCAACAGGTCACGCACCTGCTGCGGGGTGTACGACGGGTTCTGCGCCAGCACGAGCGCGGCGGCGCCGGCCACGTGTGGTGAGGCCATCGAGGTGCCGTCCGCCGCCCCGCTGGAGGTGTCGGTGGCGATGGTGGACGAGACGATCGCCACCCCGGGGGCGAAGATGTCGACGCAGGTGCCGTAGTTGGAGAAGCTGGCCCGGGCGTCGGTACGGCCCGGGCCGCCCTGGAAGCCACCGGTGGCCGCCACGGTGATCGCGGCGGGGACGCTCGCCGGTGAGCCGCCGCAGGCGTCCACGTTCTCGTTGCCGGCCGCCACGGCGTAGCTGACGCCGTCGGCGATCGAGTTGGCCACCGCCGTGTTGGCGGCGCTGTTCGCCGGCCCGCCGAGGCTCATGTTCGCCACCGCGCGCTCCCCGGGATCGTGGTCGCCGGTTACCCAGTCGACGCCGGCGATCACCTGCGCGTAGGTGCCGCTGCCGGTGCAGTCCAGCACCCGTACCGCGACCAGGGTCACGCCCTTGGCGACCCCGTACTCGGCGCCGCCGACGGTACCGGCGACGTGGGTGCCGTGCCCCTGGCAGTCGCTGGCGGGTCCACCGTCGATCGCGTCGAAGCCGGAGATTGCCCGGCCGCCGAAGGTCTGGTGGGTGAGCCGGATCCCGGTGTCGATGACGTAGGCCCGGATTCCGCTGCCGGTGCTCGGGTAGGTGTAGCTGTTGTCGAGCGCCAGCGGGCGCCGGTCGATCCGGTCGAGACCCCAGGAGGGGGTCGGGGTCTGCGTACCGGTGAGCCGGACCCGGTGGTTCTGTTCGACGTACGCCACCGACGGGTCGGTGGCGAGCCGGCGGGCGGCCTCGGCGGAGCCGGTGAACTCGAACCCGCGCAGCGCGTGCCGGTAGGTGCGAGCCACCTTTCCGCCGGCCCGCGCGGCGAGTACGCCCGCCCGGTCGGTCACCGAGTCGGCGCCGACGGACGCCTCCTCGAGGACCACCAGGTAGCTTCCGGTGACTGCGGTGGCGCCACCGGAGTGCCGGATCGTGCCGCCGGCCGGTGCCGCGGCCGCAGGTGCCACCACCGCCGTGCCGAACAGCCCGGCGGTCACCGCGACGGCAAGTCCGGCGGCGATTCTTCTCGTCCGCCGCTGACCTGATGTGCTGGCAATTCTCATCGCCATTCTTCTCCCCTCCTGCCGATGGCCGGGGCTCGCGCGACGGTGCCGCGACGCCGCCCCGGAAAACGGCTAACGGGACACTACGAGGGGTATTTGAATACTGGCGGACAGTAACCGACAGCAGGTCAGTCGGTATCTGGACCGGGCGCGGCCGTTACCTTTCGGCGGCCGGGACTACCGGCGGAGGGTCAGGATCAGGTCGGCGACCAGCGCCGTCCAGCCGGTCTGGTGCCAGGCACCCAGCCCGGCCCCGTTGTCGCCGTGGAAATACTCGGGAAAGGCGATCAGGTCCTTCCAGTCCGGATGGGTCTGGAAGAGTTCGGCGACGCCGTAGATCGGGCGGCGCCCCCAGGCGTCCGGCACGAAGAGCGCGATCAGCCGGGCGGAGAGGTCGTCGGCGATCTCGGTCAGCGTGTGCTTGTTCCCGGACCGGGTCGGGTACTCGACCAGCAGGTCGTCGCCGAAGAACGCCGCGTGGTCCCGGAGTGCGGAGATCAGCATGAAGTTGGTCGGCATCCAGATCGGGCCACGCCAGTTGGAGTTGCCGCCGAAGAGCCCGGAAGTGGACTCGGCCGGCTCGTAGCCGACGGTGAACTCCTGCCCGCCCAACTCCACCGCGAACGGCCGCTCCAGATGCCGGCGGGAGAGCGTACGCAGCCCGTACGGGGAGAGGAACTCCTCCTCGTCCAGCATCCGGGCGAGCAGCCGGACCACCTGGTCCGGGCCGACCATGGAGAGCAGCCGCTGCTGCCGCCCGTCACCACCGAGCCGGCGACCGCCGATCACCCGGGCGTACTCCGGCTTGTTGGCCAGGAACCAGCGCAGCCGGGCGGTCAGCTCGGGCAGCCGGTTCAGCGTGACGGTGGTCAGCCGGGTGATCGCGGCCAGCGGCAGCAGGCCGACCACCGAACGCACCTTGAGCGGCGTACTGGTGCCGTCCGGCAGCCGCAGCACGTCGTAGAAGAAGCAGTCCTCCTCGTCCCAGAGTCCCTGGTCGTAGGCGGCCGCCGCGATGTACGCGAAGTGCTCGAAGAACTTCGTCGCGATGTCCGAGTACGTCGGGTCGTGCACCGCCAGGATCAGCGCCATGTCGAGCAGGTTGAGCGCGTACATGGCCATCCAGCCGGTGCCGTCGGACTGCTCCAGCACCCCGGCCACCGGCAGCGCGGCCGACCGGTCGAACGGGCCGACGTTGTCCAGCCCGAGGAAGCCGCCCTCGAAGACGTTGTTGCCGCCGATGTCCTTGCGGTTGACCCACCAGGTGAAGTTCAGCAGCAGCTTGTGCATCATCCGGGCCAGGAAGTCGAAGTCCCGGCCACCGTCGATCTCGAAGACCTTCAGCGCCGCCCAGGCGTGCACCGGCGGGTTCACGTCACCGAACGCCCACTCGTACGCCGGGATCTGCCCGTTCGGGTGCAGATACCACTCGCGGAGCAGCAACAGCAGTTGCGCCTTGGCGAAGCCGGGATCGACCCGGGCGATGGTGACGCAGTGGAACGCCAGGTCCCACGCGGCGTACCAGGGATACTCCCAGGGGTCCGGCATCGAGATGACGTCGAAGCTGTTCATGTGCCGCCAGGAGCTGTTCCGGCCGTACCGGTGCCCGTCCGGCGGCGGCACGGCGGCCGGGTCGCCGGTCAGCCACTGCTGCACGTCGAAGTGGTAGAACTGCTTGCCCCACATCAGTCCGGCGATCGCCTGCCGGGCCACCAACGTCTCCTGCGGGGAGGCGCCGTCCGGGATCAACCGGGCGAAGAACTCGTCCGCCTCGGCGCGTCGGGTCGCCATGACCGCGTCGTGCTCCGCCCCGAGGTCGAGCGGAGGCGCGGGCTCGCTGGCCGGCGGCGGGGCGGTCCGGGTGAGCCGCAGTCTGATCGTCGCCTCCCCCCGGGCCGGTACGTCCAGCACGTAGTGCAGTGCCCCCTTGGTGCCCTCACCGGCCGGGTTGACCGTGTCGGCGCCGTTCACCACGTGGTCGTTGATGCCGTCCTTCGGGTACGCGCTGCGCCCGGGCAGTCCCCACAGCCGCTCGGTGTTGGTCTCGTTGTCGCAGAGCAGCGCGGCCGGCTCGCCCTCGCCTTCCAGCACGAGCTGGCCGAGCACCCAGTGCTCGCCGACCAGCCGGCCCGGGGTGCCGTGCAGCTTCGGCACCTGGGCGCGGCCGGGCAGCCCCCACGACCAGGTGTTCCGGAACCAGAGGGTGGGCAGCACGTGCAGGGTGGCCGGCTCGTCTCCCCGGTTCGCCACCCTGATCGAGACGCACATGTCGGTCGGCGACGCCTTGGCGTAGTCGACGGTCACCGCCCAGTACCGGTCGTCGTCGAAGATGCCGGTGTCGACCAGCTCGTACTCCGGCTCGTCCCGGCCGCGCGCGGCGTTGACCGCGACCAGTTCGTCGTAGGGGAAGGCGGCCTGCGGATAGTGGTAGCGCCAGCGCATGAAGGAGTGCGTGGGCGTGGAGTCCAGGTACCACCAGTAGTCCTTGACGTCCTCGCCGTGGTTGCCGCCGTCGCCGCCGAGCCCGAACATCCGCTCCTTGAGGATCGGGTCCGCGCCGTTCCACAACGCCAGGCCGAAGCAGAAGGTCTGCCACTCGTCGCAGATCCCGGCCATCCCGTCCTCGTTCCACCGGTAGGTCCGGGACCGGGCGTGATCGTGCGGGAAGTAGTCCCAGGCGGTGCCGTGCTCGCTGTAGTCCTCCCGGACCGTGCCCCAGGCCCGTTCGGCCAGGTATGGCCCCCAGGCCCGCCACGGCTCCTCGCCGGCGTCGGCCTCGGCCAGTCGGGCACGCTCCGGATCCAACCCGGAACGCTCCGCATCCCGCCCGTCAACCATTCGACTCCTGCCCGTCATCCGACCGATCCCCCACGGTCATCCTTCCGATCATTGTGATCGGTCCCGGCTCACCCGGCCAACGATCGCGGTGACCGTCACCACCGCCCGTGTGCGGCAGGTCACCAGAGCGGGCATCATGGGCGCCATGCTGCCGATCGAGTTCGGGCCGCGGGTCTGCGGTCACCTGGAGGCCGGCGTCGACCGGGAGTGGCTGGTCCCGGACGGCCTCGGTGGATACGCGATGGGCACGGTGAGCGGGCTGCGTACCCGGCGCTACCACGGGCTGTTGATGGTGGCCGGACAGACCCCGGCGGACCGCCGGCTCGGGCTGGTCAGCCTGGACCCGGAGCTGATCCTGCCGTCCGGTGCGGTGGTCCGGCTCGGCGCGCACGAGTGGCGCTCCGGCGACGTCGACCCGCGCGGCTTCGAGTTGCTGGAACGCTTCGACCTCGTCGACGGGCTGCCGCGGTGGCGGTGGCGGATCGGCGACCTGGTGCTGGAGCGCGAGCTGGCGATGGCGCACGGCCGGTCCTGCCTGGCGGTCCGGCACCGGCTGGTCGCCGGTGGCCCGGCCCGGCTCGGCCTGGCCGCGGCGGTGACCTGGCGGGACGGCCACGGCGAGCGGCGGGCGGACGGCCCGGCACCGAAGGTGGAGCCGGCGGCCGGCGGAGCGGTCGTCGAGGACGCGTTCCGGCTGGTCGGGCCGGAGTGGGTGGCCGAGGGGCAGTGGTGGCACGGGGTGCATCACCGGGAGGAGGCGGCCCGGGGGCTCACCCCGGACGAGGACCTCTGGTATGCGGGCCGGTTCACCGGCACGCTCGACCGCCCCGGAGACAGCGTCTCGGTGCTCGCCTGGGCCGGCGACCTGGCCGAACAGCCGCCGCCGGCCGACGAGCTGATCGAGGCGGCCCGGCGGCGCAACCGCCGGGTGGTGGCGGCCGGCAGACCGGCGGACGCGGTGGCGGCGACGCTGACCCTGGCCGCCGACGCGTTCGTGGTCGGTACCGGCTCCGGGCCGGACGTGGTGGCCGGCTATCCGTGGTTCGGCGCCTGGTCCCGGGACACGATGATCGGGTACGAGGGGCTGTTCCTCGGCACCGGCCGCGCGGACGAGGGCCGGGAGCTGCTCCGGGCGTACGCGGGGACGCTGTCGGAGGGGATGCTGGCGAACACCGCCGACACCGGGCGGGTGGAGTACAACACGGTGGACGGGACGCTGTGGTTCCTGCACGCGGTGGCCCGGCACGTGGCGGTCACCGAGGACACCGATCTCGCCGCCGAGCTGCTGCCGGCGCTGCGCGCGGTGGTCGACGACCACCTGCGGGGCACCCGGTACGGCATCGTGGCCGACCCGGCCGACGGGCTGCTCACCCAGGGCTGCCCCGGGGCGGCGCTGACCTGGATGGACGCCCGGGTGGACGGCGAACCGGTGACCCAGCGGGCGGGCAAGCCGGTCGAGGTGAACGCGCTCTGGGTCAACGGCCTGGCGGCGCTCGCCGAGCTGGCCGGGCGGCTCGGCCAGGACCCGGGTGCCGCCCCGGCCGCGCACCAGAGGGCCCGGGCGGCGTTCCGGCGCCGCTTCCCGGCCCCGAGCGGCTGGCTCTACGACGTGGTCGACGCCCCGCCGCCGGCCTATCCGCGCGGCGCGGGCGACCGGCACGACGACGACCTGCTCCGGCCGAACCAGCTCCTCGCCTGGTCGCTGCCGTACCCGCCGCTGGACCCCGATCCGGTGGTGCTGCGCCGGATCGGCGCAGCCCTGCTCACCCCGCTCGGCCCGCGCAGTCTGGCCCCGGAGAGCCCCGGCTACGTGCAGCGGCACCGGGGCGGCCCCGCCGAGCGGGACTCCGGCTACCACCAGGGCACCGTCTGGCCCTGGCTGATCGGCCCGTACGCGGACGCCTGCCGCCGGGCCGGGCTCGGTGTCGACGAGCTGTTCGCCGGGCTGGCGGCGCACCTGCCCGAGTACGGGCTCGGCTCGGTGAGCGAGACCGCCGACGCGGTACCGCCGCACGGTGCCACCGGAGCGCCCTTCCAGGCCTGGTCGGTGGCGGAACTTCTACGGGTACGGCGGAACTGACCGGACGGCGTTACATGCCCGCAACGGCCACGTCTTCGCCGGTTTTCCCGCCACCGGCAGTATTGGCACCAACCAATGACGCGTAGGCACCCGTAACAGGTGCCTCTACGCGCCTGCCTTGGAATCAACTCAAAGGGGGCTGGGCCATGTCACCGAACGCCGAGGTCATCAACTTCCCCGCGGCCCGCCCGCTGAAGGTGCTCATCCTCTCCTGGGAGTACCCGCCGGTGCTGGTCGGCGGGCTCGGCCGGCACGTGCACGCGCTGGCCACCGCACTCGCCGCCGCCGGGCACCAGGTCACGGTGGTCACCCGGCACGGCGAGGGTGCCCCGGTGGAGGCGTACGTCGACGGAGTGCATGTGCTGCGCGCCCCCGAGGACCCGGTCGGGTTCCCGCTGGCCACCCCGAGCCTGCTGGCCTGGACGATGGCGTTCAACCACACGCTGACCCGGACCGCGCTGCGGGCCGCCCGGACCGGCGACTACGACGTGATCCACGCCCACGACTGGCTGGTCGCGCACACCGCGATCAACCTCGCCGACCACCTGGACATCCCGCTGGTCACCACGATCCACGCCACCGAGGCGGGCCGGCACCAGGGCTGGCTGCCGGACGAGATGAACCGCACCATCCACTCGGTCGAGCACTGGCTCAGCCACGAGTCGCACCGGGTGATCACCTGCTCCGGCTACATGCGCGACCAGGTGAACGCGCTGTTCGGTCTGCCGGCCGGGCACGTCGAGGTGGTGCCGAACGGGGTCGACGACCGGGCCTGGTCGGCCCAGCCCCGGGCGGTCGCCGCCGCCCGCAAGCGGTACGCCGGAGCCGGGCCGCTGATCGGGTTCGCCGGCCGGCTGGTCTACGAGAAGGGCGTACAGCACCTGGTGCACGCCGTGCCGAGGCTACGGGAGCGGCACCCGGAACTGCGGGTGGTGATCGCCGGGGACGGGCCGTACCGGCAGGAGTTGCAGGACCAGGCGCAGCGGCTCGGGCTGGACCGCAGCGTACGGTTCGCCGGGTTCATGACCGAGCGGCAGTTGCCGGCGGTGCTGGCCGCCACCGACGCCACGGTGGTGCCGAGCCTCTACGAGCCGTTCGGGATGGTCGCCCTGGAGGCGGCCGCCGCCGGGGCGCCGCTGGCGGTCGCCGCCACCGGTGGGCTGGCCGAGATCGTCGAGCCGGGAGTCACCGGGGTGACCTTCCCGCACAGCGACCCGGAGGCGCTGGCCGGTGCGGTCGACTCGCTCCTCGACGACGAGGTCTTCGCCCGCCGGGTGGCCCGGCGGGCCCGGACCATGGTCGCCGAACGGTACGGCTGGACGAGCATCGCGGCCCGCACCGCCGCCGTGTACGCCAGCGCGGCGAACGCCGGCCCGGCGCCGCGTACCCGGGCCGGGAGCGGGGCGGCGCGGATCGTCGTACCCGAGGGGAACCTGCTGGCCCTCGACGGCGCCGCCTGCTGACCCGCGCCGACACCGCCGGCACCGCCGGACCCGCCGTGGACGGGTCCGGCGGTGTCGGCGTTCGGCGATTCGGTGAATTCTTTTCGGATCAAGGTTGCGAGCAGTGCCTGCGCCGCCGGAATTGATGCGGGAGGCGATGCCGGCTCGCTATCGTGTACCGCGGGTAGCAGAGAGGGACACCGCCGGTGCACCAGGGACGGATCGCCGATCGTTACCTGCTGCTGCACACCATCGGCACCGGCGGAATGGGGCGGGTCTGGCTGGCCCACGACGAGACACTGCGCCGCCCCGTCGCGATCAAGCAGGTGGTGCCGCCGGGCTGGATGACCCCGGACGAACGCGACGAGTTGCGCTACCGGACGCTGCGCGAGGCGCGCACCGCCGCCCGGCTCAACCACCCCAACGTGGTCCGGGTCTACGACGTGGTGCACGACGACGACTCCCCGTGGATCGTGATGGAGTACGTCCCGTCCCGCTCGGTCCAGCAGGTCTTGGAGACGGACGGGCCGCTGTCGCCGGTGCGTACCGCCGAGGTCGGACTGGCGGTGCTGGCCGCGCTGCGCGCCGCGCACGCCTCCGGGGTGCTGCACCGGGACGTCAAGCCGCACAACGTGCTGATCGCCGACGACGACGGCCGGGTGGTGCTCACCGACTTCGGGCTGGCCACCGTGGACGGCGGGGACGGCGCGCTGACCCGGGACGGCGTGGTGCTCGGCTCACCCCAGTACGTCTCGCCGGAGCGGGCCGCGGACGGCGCGTCCACCGTCGAGTCCGACCTCTGGTCCCTGGGCGCCACCCTGTACGCCGCGGTGGAGGGCCGGTCGCCGTACCGCCGACCGACCACAATGGCCACCCTGACCGCGCTGGCGGTGGCGCCGCCCGATCCGACCCGACTGGCCGGTCCGCTCCGCCCCGTGCTGGCCGGGCTGCTCCGCCGTGACCCCCGGCAGCGGCTGACCGCCGACGAGGTCGAACGGCTGCTGCGCCGGATCACCGATCCGCCGCCCCGGTCCGGCCGGCATCCGTTCGCCCTGGCCCGCAGCCTCGCCCGGCGGCCACCGACCCCGCCGACCGCCGACCGGCCGGTTCCGGAGGAGGCCCCGGCCGACCCGCCGGTCGAGCGGCCGCAGCCGAGCCGTCGACGGCCGCCGAACCAGCGCCCGCAGCCCGACGAGCGACCGCAGCCGAACCAACGGGCTGCCGGGGACCAGTCGCCGCGACCGACCCACCGGGGCCGGCCGGACCAGTACGCCGCACCGGACCGCTCGACCACCCCGGCCGGACCGGCCGACCTCGCCGCTCCCGGCGACCGGCCGAGGCCGGCCGGCGCGGGGGTTCCAGGGCGGGCCGGGGCGCGGCCGCCGCACCCGGTGTCGGGTGCGCGGCGCGGCCCGGAGCGGCAGCCGGACCTCGACCGGCCGGAACCGCCGGGCCGGAACCGGCGTCGGCGGCGTCCCGGCGGCCGCTTCTGGCGGATCGCGGCCACCGCACTGGCCCTGACCCTGCTGGCCGGGCTCGGCACCGAGTTGACGCTGCGGGCCAAGCGGGCTGGCGAGAGCACGCCCGACACACCGGGTAGCCGGCCGATGGCCGAGGTGGTCGGCGCGTTCCCGTGCGCGCCGCCGCCGGAGCGGACCGTACCGGTGACCGCCGCGCCGCGCCCGCCGGAGGAACGCTTCGGACTCGTCGACAACTGGACCTGGTACACCGACGCGTCCGGGTTCCGGATCGCCGTGCCGATCGGCTGGCACCGCTACACCGACGGCCGGGTGGTCTGCTTCCGGGAGCCGGTGGCCGGCACCGGGCGGATGCTCAGCATCGATCCGAGCACCCCACCGACCCGGGACGGCGAGCGGTACTGGCTCGCGGAGGAGCGGCGGCTGACCGGCGCGGGCCTGCTGGCCGGGTACGAGCAGGTGGGCATCGGGCCGTTGGACATCCGGGCCGGTGGGGCCATCTGGGAGTGCCGGTGGACCAACAAGCGCGGCGACCGGGTGCAGATCGCCCGGATGCTGATCAATACCTCGCCCGGCCGGGCGTACACCGTCTCCTGGCTGACCCGGGAGTTCGACTGGGGCGTGAACCAGAGCTACCTGCGGATGGTGCAGACCAGTTTCCGGCCGGTCGACTGAGCGGAGTTGGTGGCCGGACCCGGTGACTGGACGGAGTTGGTGGCCGGACCCGGCGACACGCCGGAGTTGGTGGCCGGACCCGGCGACACGCCGGAGTCCACTTGCCGACACGGTTTCCCGGTGCCGCCGCGCCGCCCCGAACGCCGCGGCACGCACCGGCGCACACCCCGGCTGACCTGCCCGGCGATCCGTTCCGGGCACCCGTTCGCGCACACCGGAACGAGGCGGTGGATCCGACCGTGACGTCGGCGACACCACTGTGGATCAAACGGTGATTGCCTCGCGATCCCCGGTTTGGCACAGTGTCGCCAGCCGTGAGGGATGTACCCGGGGGAGGATGCACGACGATGATGGGGCCATCCCATGCGCTGTCCGGTGCCGCGGTCTGGTTGGCCGGGTCCTGGGGGCTGGACTACTTCGCCGGCTACGAGCAGTCGCCGCTGGCGATCGCGGTCGGCACGGCGGTCTGCGCCGGCGGGGCGCTCTTCCCCGACCTCGACATGTCCGGCAAGGTCACCCGCAACCAGGGTGGCGCGACCGTCGCCCGTACGTTCGGCGTGGTGTCGCTCTTCTTCGCCGAGGTGATGGAGAAGATTTCCCTCGGCGTCTACCACGCCACCAAACTGAGCAAGGATCCGCACCGGAACAACGGCCACCGCACGTTGACCCACACGCTGCCGTTCACCTTCCTGGTCGGCTGGGGCACCACCGCGCTCTGCACCGCGTACGGCAAGTGGGCGGTGATCGGCATCCTCTTCTTCATGATCGGTCTGGCGCTGCGCGGGCTCTTCGACGAGTGGGCGAAGCGGGCCGGCTGGGTGATCGTGACCGCGGTGTCGCTGGCGGCGGCGTACTTCACCTTCCTGCACCTGCCCGGCGACCGGGGCTATCCGATGCTGGGGCTGGCGGTCGGGGTCGGCTGCTTCGTGCACATCATGGGCGACATCATCACCAGCAACGGGGTGCCGATCCTCTGGCCGGTGCCGATCAAGCGGCGGATGTGGATGATGATCGGCATTCCGAACAAGATCGCCGTCAAGGTGGGTGGCAAGGTGGAGACCATCGTGCTGCGCGGTGCCTTCACCGTGATCTCGATCCTCTCCACACTCGGCCTGGTCGCACCCTCCGTGCTCCGGCGGTTCAACATCGAGGTCTGAGCCGCCCGCGTCCGGGGTCGGGCTCCGCCGGGCGCTCGGACACCTGGTTCAGAGTGCCGGGCCGAGCCCCACCAGGTGGGCGCTCTCGTCCCAGAGCCGGTCGCAGCGCGCGGCGTCGGTGGTGTGCGGTGCGGTGCCGACCCGCTGACGCTTGACGAAGAAGCTCCCGCTGATCCCCTCGACGTCCGGTGTGGTCGCCAGCCAGGCCGGCGTGTCCGCTCCGGCGTCCGGCCCGGGTGCCGCGGGATTCAACCGCAACAGCAGGCTGTAGAGCCTGAGGGTGCCGCGCAGCGCCCCCTTGCCGAGCCCGGTGTCCGTGACGACGCCCGGATGCGCGCCGTTCACCGTGATCCGTGTTCCCGCCAGCCTGCGGGCGAGCGCGTATCCGAACATCGCGTTCATGTTCTTGCTGCGTGCGTAGGCGACGAACGGACGGAAGCTGGGCAGCGGACCCAGCCCGCGTCCCGTCCGGCTCCCCAGGTCGTCCAGGTCGACCGGCACCCTGGCGAGCCCGCCGGGGTGCCCGCCCACCAGGACGAACCGGGCCGCTCGCCGGCCGATGGGCCGCACCAGCGAGCGCAGCAGCAGGTACGGCGCGAGGTGGTTCGTGGCCAGGATTCGGGAGATGCCCTCCGAGGTGACCTCCCGGAAGTCTGTGATCACGGCGGCGTTGCTGACCACCACGTCCGGCGGGGGTTCGGCGCCGAGGCGCTTCGCGAGTTCCCGCACCTCCGCCAGCAACGACAGGTCCGCCCGTTCGAGCAGCAGGTCGGCGTCCGGCACGGCGGCGGCGATCCGCGCTCGCGCCCGGTCGAGGCGCTCGTCGCTGCGACCGACCAGGACCACCGTCATGCCCGCCATCGCCAGCCGGCGGGCTATCGCCTCGCCGATGCCGCTGGTCGCCCCGGTCACCACGGCCCGTTTCCCTCGATGCGACACCGCACTCCCCCCGTCCCGTCGGCCGGCCACCGCGACCGGCCATCCTGACCGCCGGTCGACCGACTCGGCCGGCTGGGTTGACGTTGTCAACCTAGCCCGTCAGGTTGACAACGTCAACCACGGATAGCATGGTCCGGTGCCGCCTGGTACCCGTGACGCCCTGGTCGACGTGGCCGCCCGCCTCCTCGACGAGGGCGGCGTGCCAGCCGTCACGCTCCGCGAGGTCGGGCGGCTGGCGGGGGTGTCGCACAACGCCCCGTACAAGCACTTCGCCAGCAAGGAGAGGCTGCTCGCGGCGATCGCCGCCCGGGAACTCGCCCGGCAGGGCGCGGCCCTCGGCGCGACGATGGAACGCGAGCGGTCGCCGGAGGCGATCCTGCGGGCGACCCTGCGCCACTACGTCGCCTGGGCCCTCGACCATCCCGCACGCTTCAAGCTGACCTTCGGCAAGTGGTCGATCGACTCGGACGAACTCGACAGCGCCGCGCGGGACGCACAGACGCTGCTGGTCCAGATCGTCACCAGTACCCAGGAGGCCGGCGCGCTGCCGCCCGGCGACCCGGTACGGCTGGCGTCGCTGCTGCGGGCCCTCGCGCACGGGGCGGCCGACCTCGCCTCCACGGGTCATCTGGAGTCTGGCGGCAAGGGCCACGCCGGCCCCGAGGAACTGATCGACGACCTGCTGGGCTACCTGCGCGGCGCGGCGGCGCACCGGCCTCGATAGCGCCCCCGGGGCGGCCGGCGACGGCCGCCTGAGCGGATCGACCGGGGCGGGTCCACCTGGCTGGCTCGGGAGCTGGCCCCGGCGGCGGCCGCAGCCGCCGGTGCGTTCGCTCCGGTGACCGGGCCGCCGCCGGTGCGTTCGCTCCGGCGGCCGCGCGGATTCCGGCCGCCCTGCACTCGGACGGCGCCTGAGCTCAGACGGCGACCCGCTGGGCCGGCACCGGGACGGTCAGCCCCCAGGCGGCGAGCAGTTCCGGGGTGTTCGCCCGGCTGCCGTCCGCCACCGTGTCACAGGCGATGTCGACGATCTCGTCCTTGTGGGCCATCAGGTAAGGCCGGGCACCGACGTCGGCGTTGGCCAGCGCCGCGATGCCGGGCCAGTGCCGGCGGCCGAAGAGCATGGGATAGCCGCGCAACCCCTCGTAGGTGGCGCAGACCAGGGCCTCCGGATAGGGCAACGCCGCCACCCGGCGTACCGCCGCCTCGGTCAGCCCCGGCATGTCCACCGGGACCACCACCACCGCCTCGATCCGTCGGTCCGGTACGGCGTCCAGCCCGAGCCGGATCGACGAGCCGATCCCGGTGCCCCAGGAGCGGTTCACCACCACGGTCGCCCCGGAGAGGTCGGCGGTGGCGCGTACCTGTTCGGCCGCGGCCCCGAGGACCACGACCAACGGCCCGCAGCCGGCCGCACGCATCGTGTCGAGTACCTGGTTCACCAGGGGTCGCTCTCCCTGGTGCAGCAACGCCTCCGGGCCGCCGATCCGGCGTCCCCCGCCCGCGGCGATGATCATTCCTGCGATCCGACTCAGCGCCATCACCTTCCGCCGGTCGCGCGACCCCCGCCGCGCGCACAACGGTCCCAACGAGCGGGCGCCGTCCAGGTATCGGCACTAATCGGACTAATTCGCAACTATGCCGCATTTGCATAACAGTCCACCACCGAAACGTCCAGCGGGAACCGCACCGGGGTCTCGCCGAACAGCAGCCGCCCGGCCTGCGCCGCCGCCTCGTGCACCAGCGCGGTCACCTGGTCGGTCTGCTCCGCCGGACAGTGCACCAGCACCTCGTCGTGCTGGAAGAAGACCAGCTCGGCACGGCCCGCCCCGGGCTCGGCGCCGAGCCCGGTCAACCCGTTGCGCAGCCCGGCGAGCAGGGTCAGCGCCCACTCCGCCGCCGTCGCCTGGATGACGAAGTTGCGGGTGAACCGGCCCCGAGCCCGCGCGGCGGCCCGGGCCCGCGGCCCGAACGGGTCGACCGCGGCCGACTCCACCACCGGCCCCTCGCCCTCCTCCGACTCCCGCACCGAGACCGAGGCGGGTGGACAGGTACGCCCCAGCCAGGAACGGACCAGCCCGCCACCCTCGCCGGTCCGGGCCGCCGCCTCGACGTATTCGAAGGCGGTCGGATAGCTGCGGCGCAGCACCGCCAGCGCGGGGATCGCCTCGCCACCGGTCTGGCCGTACATCGCGCCGAGCAGGGCCAACTTGGCCCGGGCCCGGTCACCTCCGAAGCTCTCCCGGGCCAGCGCGGTGTAGAGGTCACCCGCACCACCGGCGGCGGCGAGCCGGGCGTCCCCGGAGACCGCCGCCAGCACCCGAGGCTCCAACTGGCCGGCGTCGGCGACCACGAACCGCCAGCCCGGATCCGCCAGCACCGCCCGTCGGACCACCTTCGGGATCTGCAACGCGCCGCCGCCCCGGGTCGCCCACCGCCCGGAAACCACTCCGGCCGGCACGTACTCCGGACGGAACCGGCCGTCCCGGACCCAGGCGTCCCGCCAGGCCCAGCCGTGCGCCGTCCAGATCCGGTAGAGCTCCTTGTATTCGAGCAGCAGCGGAACCGCCGGATGGTCGATTCCGCGCAGCACCCAGGCCCGGGTGCTGGGCAGGTCGTGGCCGGCCCGGGCAAAGGCCCGGAGCAGCTCGGCGGGCGACTCGGCGTGCAGCTGGCGTACCCCGAAGGCGGCCGCGATCCGCGCGGAGAGCTCCGCCAGCCGGCGTGGCGGCCCGCCCACCGGCGACGGCTCGCCGAGCAGGTCGACCAGGAGCGCGTCGTGCACGTCGGCCCGCCACGGCAACCCCGCCGCGCTCATCTCGACGGCGATCAGCGCACCCGCCGACTCGGCCGCGACCAGCAGCCGGAACCGCCCGGGATGCGGCGTCGCCGCGATCCGGGCCTGCTGGTCGGCGAAGACCCGGAGCAGCGCGTCGAGGCCGAGCGGTCGCGGTCCGGGCGCCACGTCGAAGAGCACGGCCTGGCCGTCGCCGGGCGGTGCGGCGGCCCGGGGCGGCGGATCGGCCGGCACCGGCGCACCGGTCAGCCGGGCGAACGCGGCGGGCAGACCGCGCGGCTCGCCCCAACGCCCTTCCTGGCCGAGCAGCAGCGCCTCGGTCAGCTCGACGTCGTGGCAGCGCTCCACCCGGACGCCCCTGCGCAGCAGCGCCGGATAGATCGCGGCGGTGGAGGCCCAGACCCAGCGCGGCGGGTCGACCCGCTCCCGGGCCGCCATCGCGGCGCCGAGGTCGGGGACCCGTTCGGCAGGACCGGCGGGCCGGCCGTCCGGATGCAGCGGCGCGAACCGGCCTCCGTCGCCCTCCTCGTCCCGCACCACCGCCACCAGCACGCCGCCGATTCTGCCGGCCCCGACCGACATCCCCGGCACCCCGGGTGGACCCGGGCCGTCCGCCGCCACCTCGGCGGCCGTAGCCAGCGGCAGACGGCATGCCGGGATAGCGGCGATGGCACCCCATAGATTTGTTATGCGTGATTGCTCAGAAAGCGCATCGCCGAATGGTCCGGCTGCGGCCGGGAGTGCGCCGATCATGGGCCGGTCAGCGGCATCCCGGCGCCTCGATGGCACCGCGGGCCACGCTCCGCCGACCCACCGACGTGGCCGGACTCCGCCGGTCAACCCGAACGGCGTGCTGGCCGGGCTGACCCGAAACCTACCGGTACGCCCCCTCCGGGCTGCTGGTGACCTACCTCATAAAGCGATACGCTGAGTCCTTCAGAATCAGCCCCATCGTGATTGGGCGGGGGAGCCTCAGCCGAGGCGGTGCGTGCTGGTGCCCTTAGACGCCGCCCTCCAGGAGGTTCGACAGGAGGGCACAGGGTGTCACAGGAACGGCCGACTGAGTGGGACGTCCCACTGGGCGACCGAACCCTCGCCGTCGAGACTTCGGGGGACGTGAACGGATTTCCCGTCTTCCTGATGCACGGAATGCCCGGCAGCCGCAGTGGCCCGAAACCCCGGAGCATGATCCTCCATCTGCTCGGCATCCGGTTGATCTGCTATGACCGGCCCGGCTACGGCAGATCCACCCGCAACCCCGGGCGCCGGGTCGTCGATGCCGCACTGGACGTGCAGGCGGTGGCCGATCATCTTGAGCTGGACGAGTTCGCCGTCGTGGGCCGGTCCGGCGGTGGACCACACGCCCTCGCCTGCGCCGCCAGCGACCTCTTCACCGGCCGGCTGACCCGGGTCGCGGTCCTGGTCTCCCCGGCCCCCTCCGACGCGGCCGGCCTGGACTGGTACGACGGGATGGCCCCCTCCAACGTCCAGGCGTACCGGGAGGCGACGTCCGACCGACGCAGGCTGATCGAGTCGCTGACCATCCGGGCCGACCGCACCCGGCGGGACCCGTCGAGCGTCGTCAACTTCATCGACGGCGAGTTGAGCGCCGCCGACCGCAACGTGGTCGAGGATGTCGCACTGCGCCGCCTGCTGACCGAGAGCTACGCGGAGGCGGTGCGGCTCGGCGCCGACGGGTGGATCGACGACGCGCTGGCGCTCAGCCGGGACTGGGGCTTCGACCTCTCATCGATCAAGGTGCCGGTCCGGCTCTGGCACGGTGCCGAGGACAACTTCTCGCCGGTCGCGCACACCCGGTGGCTCCAGTCGCAGATCCCGCACGCCGAGGTCGATGTGCAACCCGGGGTGGGACACTTCGCCGCCGTGCAGATCCTGCCGGACATCCTCGCCTGGCTCGCCCTCCCCGAGCCGGAACTGGTCGACCTCGGCCGGAGCGGTCCGGCCTGACCCGAACGGTCCGGAACTGGTCGACCTCGGCCGGAGCGGTCCGGCCTGACCCGAACGGTCCGGAACTGGTCGACCTCGGCCGGAGCGGTCCGGCCTGACCCGAACGGTCCGGAACTGGTCGACCTCGGCCGGAGCGGTCCGGCCTGACCCGAGCAGCGGTCCACGGCCCGGCCGGGCGGGGTCCGCCCCCCGTCCCGGGCCGGCGATCGGCGGATCAGGTCGGTGTCGGTCCCGCACGCCGTCGGGCAGGGCCGCCGATCAGAACGGGTGCGGGTCCAGCACCCGGTCGAGCAGCGTCCGCCGCCCCAGCGTCCGCACGTCCGGATGGCTGCTGCCGAGCCGCTCGGTCAACTCCGCCAGGACCGCCTCGAACTCCTCCGATCCGGAGTCCGGCTCGCGCAGGTTGCGGATCAGGGCCAGGTTGGCCGCACCGCGCAGCGTGTCCGGGTGCTCGGGGAGGAGCGCCGTACGCATCACCTTGTGCAGGTTCTCCACCAACTCGAGCGCACCCGGGAGATCACCGGTCTCGGCCTTGCCGACCGCCAGGTTCATCTGGGCGGCGAGCAGGAACGGATGCTGCGGGTGCAGCATCTCGGCCAGTCCGCTCACGGCCGCCTGTGCCGACCTGCGGGCGGCCTCCCGGTCGCCTCGGGCCCGGGCCGCCACCGACAGGTTGTTCTCGCAGATCAACATGTGCGGGTGGCGGATGTCGAGCAGATTCTGGTAAGCCGCCTGCACCGCTCGCAACTCCTCCTCCGCCTCGGCGACCTGGTGCAACGCCAGCCGGTTCGTCGCCCGGCTCAGCCGGGCCGCCAGCGTGTCCGGACTGTCGTCGCCGAACGTCATCCGCAACATGTCGTACGCGGCGTCGAGCAGCCGGCCCGCCTCGACCGCCTGGCCGACGGTCCGCAGCGCCACCGCCAGGTTCACCTGTGCGGTCAGCGTGGCCAGCGCGTTCGGCCCGGACAGGCTCCGGTAGCCCGCCAGAGCCTCCTGCGACTGGCTGAGCGACCGCTGGTAGTCGCCGGTCTCCCTCAGGTCGCGGGCCAGGTTGACGGCGGAACCGAGCGTCCAGTGGTTGTTGCGGCCCAGCATCACCCGACGCCGCTCGAACACCTGGTCGTCGAGGCGCTGCGCCTCCCTGATGTTGCCGGCCAGCCGCATCGAGGCGGCCAGGTTGTTCAGCGCGGTGAGCGTACGCGGAAAGTCCTCACCGAAGTCGCGCGACCACATCCGATGGGTTTGCTGGTCCAAGGCCAGCGCCTCGCCGTACCGGCCCAGACCACGCAGGTCACCGGCGAGGCCACCGGCGGTCATCAGCGCGTCCGCATGCGTCTCGCCGAGCAGTTCCCGCTGCTCGGCGAGGGTCATCTCGTCGTACGCGTGCGCATCCTTGAAGTGGCCCTGGGAGCGCAGGATGTTGCCGAAGTTGAACCGCAACCGCAGCAGCGGCGGGCGGAGCATCTCGGGTACTGCCGGATCGGTGCTCTCCTCGATCCGGGTGGTCCACGCCGCCAGGATCCGCTCGGCCAGCTCGCGGGCCTGGTGGAGTACGCCGCGCAGCCAGATGTAGCGGACCCGCTCGACCAGCAGATCCAGCACGGCCGGGTCGTCGGAGTCGAGCGCCGCCTGCATGGCCTCCTCGGACTCCTCCAGGTGCGGCCAGAGTAGCTGGAAGCGGTCCCAGTTCTCTGCCACGTCGACGTCGCTGTCCGGACGGGCTGCGGCCAGCGCGCTGACCACCTGCTGCCGGATGGTCTGCTGCTCCTCGCCGGTCATCCGTCGCTGGACCGCGTCCCGCAGCAACCGGTGCAGCTCGATCTGCTGCGCGCGGGTGTCGAGCCGCAGCAGCGCCAACCGGTTGGTCCGCTGGATCAGCTTCGCGGCGCCCGACCGGCTCGGCACCGACGGATCGGCCTGCCGCAGCAGCTCCCCGATGCCCTTGCTGTTGAGCAGCTCGATGGAGACCTTCACCGACAGCACCGAACAGATTTCCAGCAGCCGGTAGGCGCCCGGCGAGTCCTGCTTGAGCCGGTCCAGGGACGGGCCCCAGGTGTCCAGCGAGGCGCCCTGCTCGGCCAACTGCACGAGGTAGTCGTCCACCGTGATGCCGCTGTCGGCGATGTAGGCACCGGCGGGGGCCAGCGCGATCGGCAGGTCACCGAGCGCCTCGGCGACCCGGTCGGCGTCCCGGTGGGAGATGTCGGGCGCCCGGCGCTGGAGCTGCTCGATACTCTCGGCCCGGCTGAACGGGCTGATCTCGATCGTCTCCGCGCCCTCCTCCCAGGTCTTCTCCCGGGCGGTGATGATGATGTGGCCCCGACCGCCCTGCGGCAGGAAGTCCTCGATCTCGCGGTAGTCGGCGACGTTGTCGAAGACCAGCAGCCAGCGCGGGTACCGGTCGCCGCGGACCAGCGTGTCGAGCACCTGGCGAATGGCGGCCGGGACGTTCGCCTGCTCCGGCAGGCCCATCCGCTCACCGAGCTCGACCAGCTGGGTGTCGATGAAGATCTGCGGATCGGCCTCGATCCAGAACACCAGGTCGTACGCCGTCCGGAACCGGTGGACGTACTCCAGGGCGATCTGGCTCTTGCCGACCCCGCCCATCCCGTGCAACGCGACCAGCGAGTAGCCCCGACTGGTGCCGGAACGGAGCAGTTGCCGCAGCGTACGCAGATTCTCGTCCCGCCCGGTGAACTGCACGTTGGCGACCGGCGTCTTCTGCAACTCCGGCCCGGCGCCCGGATAGCGGGCCACGGTCGCCGCGTTGGCGTCCTCGACGGCCGACGCCACCCGCCCGACCAGCCGCAGCAGGCTCGCCACCGCGTCGCCCGCCTTCGTGACCCCGGTCAGGAAGACCGACGTTTCGGGCAGGAACTCGGGCAGCGACCTGACGTCGTCGACGTACACCGCGAGCGGGGCACCCGAACCGGGGGTCTCCGCCGGCGGCAGGGAGTCCAGCGCGCTCTCCGCGTAGGCGGTCGAGACGATGGTCAGCGTCCGGATCGGCGAGCTGTCCCGGCCCGGGCCCCCCTCCCTCGACCAGACGTCGACGGCGCCGATCCCGGCCGGTCCGAGTACCCGCTCGATCCACTCCGCCCAGACCTGGTCCTTCGGCGAGTACCGCAGCAGGATCTCGCCCTGCGGCAGGAACCTCTTGCGCTCGAACTGGGACCGCAACTGGTCCCGCAGGACGTCCTCCATCCGGGGCAGCGACCGGACCTGGCCCTCCGTGATGGCCCCGGTCAGCCGCTCGTACGCCGAGAGCATCGCCCGGTCGGTGCCGAACGTCGCCAGCGTCTCCTCGTACGCGTAGTAGGCCACGTAGGGGACCTCGACCTCGGCCCAGTAGTCACGCCGGTCGGCCTCGGTCAGCCCGGCGGGCAGGCCCGCGAACCGGTGCATGGCGAGCGCACGGCCGGCGTTGGCCTTGTCCTGTTCAGCCGGGTCGACCCGCATCGGAGCCGGCAGCACCCGGATCCGCCGGTTGACGTACCGCTTGGTGACGTCCCGGGCGACTCGCGCCGCGCCCTCGATTCCCTGGTCGCTGAGGGTGAAGCAGTCGACCAGCACGTCCGGCAGGTGGATGGTGCAGATGCTCGCCACGTCGCTCAGCCCGGTCCGGCTGTCGATCAGCGTGTAGTCGTAGTTGCGCCGCATGTCCTCGCGCAGCGCGTCGATGAACGCCGCCCCACCCAGCCCGTCGTAGAAGACGTCCCAGTCCAGGCCGCTGATCCCGGCGGCGTAGTCCTGGTTCTGCCGGCCCGCCGAGAGGAAGTCGAGGCTGCCCCCGCCGGGGAAGGTGTAGTTCAGCGAGAAGGCGAAGTGTTGTACCCGGGCGAACTCCGCCTCCCAGCCCGCGGGCAGGAACCGGATCTTGGGTACGCCGTCGGCGTCCTTCGCCGAGGCCTGGGTCTCGAATCCGCGGATCATGTCGATGACCCCGCCGGTGCCGACCAGCACGCTCAGGTCGATGAACGGGTGATAGAACCGGTGCAGGCCGGGCGATTCCAGATCCCAGTCCGCGACCAGGACCTTCTTGCCGTTCGCGGCGAGGATCCAGGCCACGTTGGCCAGTGCCATGGTCCGGCCGGTGCCACCCTTGAACGAGTAGAACGTGACCACCTGGCCGTTGCGTTCGTCAGTCATCGTTCCTCTTCCGTGCCTGCGGGGGTATCGCCGGACGGTTCGGGCCGGCCGAGCTGTGGGCGCCGGACCCGGGGCCGGTCCGGCGGGAGGACGGGAGCGTTCTTGAGGTACTGCCGGCGTGCCTCGGTCACCAGTTCCGGCATGATCTGCACGAACTCCGGGAGTTGCCCGACCCGCTTCGCGGGGGGCCGGTTCGCCGCGCCGAGCATCCGGGCGACCCGGTCGGCGAACCGGGTGCCGACGGTCGCGCTGTGCGGATCGCTCTCGTTCAGCACCACCAGCGGGATCACCCACCGGGGCAGGCGCTTGAGGACGAGCGCCAGGTCGTGCTCACCGGCGCTGTCGCTGACCACCCACGGGTCGATGAGCAGGACCGATGGGCAGCGGACCATCGCGTCACCGGCGTCCGCGAAGCTGGTGACGTGGGTGGCCAGCCCCAGCCGCTCGGCGGTGCTGGCCACGTATTTCGCGGCGGGCAGCGCCTGGTCCTGCCCGAACGGGCGCCACTGCTCGCTCCGCTCGGTGTAGACCCCGGGCTCCCGGTCCGCCGGCGCCTCGGCCCGGGTCGGCGCCGCGACGACGACCACGAACTGGGCGTCCGCCAGGGAGGTGTGCTGCGCCTCGGCCACCTTGGGCACCCGGGAGGGCGGCAGCGGGTAGCGCTGCGCGATCTGCGTGACCTCCGTCGCGAGCCGGCCCAGGATCTCCTGGTACGCGGCGCGGTAGCTGGCCAGCATGCAGAGCGCCCGCAGGCCGTTCTCCGCGTACCCGGGGACGTCGCCGGCGAGTTCGAGCGCCTCACGGGTCTCGGCGCTCTGGTCCCAGGACGGCAGCGGGATCCAGAGCACCGGAATGATGTGCCGGTATTTCTCGGCGATGGGGGACGCCTTCAACCGGCGGCGGAACGACTCCAGTTCGCCGAGCGGCCAGGAGTTGCTGAGGTAGGCGGGCGAGTAGAGCGGCACGAAGACCTGCGTGTTGCCGAGCGCCGCGGTCAGCGCCTCCTCCCAGTCCGCGCCGGAGTGCAGTTGTGCGTCGAAGAACCCGACCTGCCGCCCGTCGGCGGCGGAGATCCGGCTGCGGATCGCCGCCGACAGGTCGTCGAAGAAGACCTTCACCCACTTGTCCGGATCGAGCCGGGGATCCTCAAGCATCGGAGCGGAGTGGGCGTAGCTGAGGAAGAAGTAGGTGCCGTCGTCGATCGCCGCCGCTGCCGCCGCGCCGCTCCCGGTCATGTGCCCCTCCTGGAGAACTTCCGGGCAATTCCGCCGGGTGTGGTCAGGACCCGCGGCTCGACCCAGTGGGATCGGGACAGTTCGACGATGCGCTGCGCGAGCTTCCAGAGCACCACGTCGCTGGCGGGGTCCTTCATCGAGAGCAGGCCGTAGAGGCCCTCCTGGTGGTAGGTCGGCACCAGGTCCTCGTCCGGGGTGCCGTCCGGGGAGAACCGCTGGACGTAGTTCGGCGGCTCGCAGGAGTCCGCCGGGGTCCAACTCACCGGCAGTATGCAGGTCTCGTTGCTGGGCCGGCCGTCGCGGCGTACGACGGTGCGGCTCGCGAAGAGGTTCCACTCCCGCGCGCACCACTCACTGTCCAGATAGGCCGGAGACAGCAACGCGACGAAGACCTGGCAGGTGCCGACGGCTTCGAGCAGGTCCGGGGTCCACCGCTCGCCACCGCGCATGTTCCGGTCGATGTAACCGGGGTCCGCGCCGGTCGGCCGGCTCACCAGGGCGTTTACGTGAATCGACAGCTCGGAGAAGAGTCGCAGCGCATTGGTGTTGGCCTCCCGCCGGCCTCCGGGAGTGCGCCGCGGTGGCTTGATGACGGCGTAGCTGACAAAGAACAGTGGAGCGAGTGGATCGTCCACCACCCGGCCGTCGTCCAACTGCCGCTCTCCCGCCGTCGACCATGCGTCACCCCACACCCGTCGCCCAAGGTAAGCACACGGGTACCGGCCGGTCTATCCAGCTTTACGGTCGGCGGTGCTCCGCCATCCAGCTTGTCGCGAAATCTACCGCAGCGCGAAGATCCAGAAGCCGCGCCGCCGCGGCACCGACCGGGCCCCGACCGACCGGCAGACTGCTCTCGATCGCCGCACCGATCCGGGGAAAGTCGCTCATGTCGAGCACCGGCGCGCGGAAGTCGCGCCGCTCCCGCCGGCCGTTCGCCAGCACGTAGCAGCGGTACGCCCGCTCCGGCGGCGGGCCCGCCGGCCGGCGGGCGTCGGGCCGGTACTCGGCCAGGTGCAGCGCGGTGCACCTGTCGTAACCGACGCCGAGCAGCAGGACGGCGGCGCCGGCCTCGTAGAGGCGGCCGAGTGGGGAGCGTTCCCCGAGGTGGCAGTCGAGGTCGTGCGTCTGCGTGAATTCCACCGCGCGCCGGCCGAGGGCGGCGAAAGACGTGATCGGGTGCCCGCTGCGCGCCGCACCCGGCTGTCTGCGCAGGTGTTCGGCGAACGCCCCCATCCCCTCCGAGGGCGTGCTCGCCGGGTCGAAGCCGGGCATCCGGGCCTCGTACCCGGCCTGCCCCGCCGCGTCCAGCCGCTCGGTGGCGGCGCGGAACGCGGGCCCGGTCGTGGAGTTGCCGGCCGTCTGCGCGGGTACCACCACCGTCGCCTCCGGACCGGCCACCCGGCGCAGCGCGGCCAACAGGGTCGCCGGCCCGCCCGTCACCGGCCCGATCCGCCGCATCGAACAGTGCACCAGCACGTCCCGGCCGGGGCGTACGCCGAGCGCGGCCAGGTCGGCGGCGAGCCGCTCGGTCTCGCGGGGATCGGCGTGCGCGGTGCGGGTCGCCGGATCAGCGCTCATCGGGCCAGGAGTGCAGGGTCTCACCCATCTGCCGGACGAACCGCTGCCCGTGTTCGGTGAGCGCGCCGCTCGCGGCGAGCCCGTCGATCGCTCGTGCCGTCCACTCGTGATACCGGCGGTAGTGCTCCCCGGCCTCGGCGCCCGGCCGCGCCCGCCAGATGTCGGCGATGGCCAGATGGGCGTAGGTGCCCTGGAGCGCCCCCTCCAGCGGTCGCGGCGCGTCCCGCCACGGCACGCGCAGCCGCTCCGGGTACGCCGGGTCGAACAGGACGGTGAGGTCCAGCAGGGCGCCGAGCTTCACGTGCTGGAACTCGTGCACCAGCAGCACGGCCAGCGAGTCGGGATCGGCGGCGACGGTGCCGACCGCGCCGAAGGCGTCCCGGGAGGTCGCGCTGCGCAACCGGCCGGTGGGATCGGTCCGCAACGGTGTGACGGCACGCAGGCCGGCCCGCAGGCCCGGCGCCTGGCCGGGCACCTCCCGCTGGATGCGGGCCCAGGCGGCGGCCAGCGACCGCCGCCAGGACGCCAGCGCCGCCGGGTCGAGCCGACCCGCCGCCGGCCACTCGTAGCAGTCCCGGTACGGGTCGAGATCCTCGACGAGGATCTCCCAACCGTCCAGCCGGGCCCGGCGTACCGGTCGCCAGGCGGCCGGCGGCGGCGCGTACCCGGCCGGCGGCACGGCGACGGCCGAGGGTCCGGCGCGGGCGGTGAAACCGCCACCGGCGATGGACAGCAGTGCGCGTCGCTCCCCCGGTTCGTCGAGTTCGAGCGCGCCGAGGCCCGGCAGGTGGACCAGGCCGGACCGGACCGGCACCTCGAGGTCGGCCTCGACACCGGCCCGGATCGCCACGGTCGCCGCCAACCCGGCCAGGTGGGCCGGGTCGGGGATCCCGCCGGGGCGGGGGGCGAGGCACTGCCGCGCCCAGCGCCGCAGGTAGGGGTGGGCGAGGGTCGCCGACACCACCTCGGGCGCCTCCTCGTCGAGCCGGGCGAGCAGCTCCCAGGCGCTGGCGGTCGGGGTACCGGCGACCCGGTCGGCCAGCTCGACCAACAGCCCCCGGACGTATCCGAGCTGGGCGGCGGCGAGCCGCCGCAGGCTGGCCACCGAGCCGTAGCCGGCACCGAGGTCTTCGAGCAGGTCGCCGGTGGGCAGGCCGTCGAGCAGCAGGTCCCCGCCCGCTCCGGCCACGGCAGCCACCCCGGCCGGCGTCGCACCGGTCGCCGTTTCCCGGTTGATCGAAATGATCAGCTCCTTCAGGTCGGCACAGTAGACGGACGGATTGTCGAATCCGCCGGCGTCGGAGTAGCGGTGCGCCCGGAGCCCGCCGCCACACTGCGCGACGACGGGGCACTGCCGACAGGTCCGGCAGAGCCCGGACAGACCCCGTTGGCTGCCGACGAACTCCGGATGGGAGAGCACGGCGTCCGCCGGATGCTGGAAGACGTCCAACCCGATCCCGGCAGCGCCGTCGTACGCGGTCTTCATCGAGTCGGCCAGTTCCCAGGCACCGTCCGTCTCCACCACCGCGAGGTCCGCCGGGTCGAGCCCGACCGACTCGGTGCCGCTGCGCCCGCCCGCCGCGGTGGCCAGCAGCGAGTCGAAGAGCCGGATCTCGACCGGCCTGCCGTCCCGGACCCACCGCCGGTAGATGCGCAGCAGCCAGCCGGCGTACGGGGTGGCGGTGCCGTCGGGCCGTGACGGCGGTGCGTTCCAGGTGGCGTGCGGAAGCAGGAAGTCGATCCGGGGCGGCGCCTCGGCCAGCAGCGCCTCGTACACCCGGATCGGATCGTTGCGCACGTCGATGGTGCAGAGGATGCCCGCGTAGCTGTGCCGGTATGCCGGGCGGCGCAGCAGGGCCAGTGCCCGGCGTACCGCCGGGTGGCTGCTGGCCCCGTCCGCGAAGCGCCGGTGCCGGTCGTTGGCGGCGTCGTCGCCGTCGAGCGAGATCCCGACCCGTACGCCGTGCGCCACGAACAGGTCGCACAGGCGCGGGGTCAGCAGCACCCCGTTGGACTGCATCCGCAGGTCGAGTTCGGCCACCGGCTCGATGGCGGCGCGCAGCCGGCTCAGCACCGCCGCCAGCCTGACCGGGCCGAGCAGCAGCGGCTCACCGCCGTGCAGTACCAGATGGATCCGGCGTAGCCCGTGGTCCCGGGCGTGCTCGGCGATCCGGGTGGCGGCGGCCTGTACGGTCTCCGGGGCGATTTCCCGGGGCCGCTCGCGCCAGCTCTGGTCCGCGTGCTGGTAGATGTAGCAGTGGTCGCAGGCCAGGTCACACCGGCTGTGTACCTTGAGGACATACTGGCTCAGCGCGCGCGGCCGTACGTCGGAGTGGCCTCGCGCGGTGGGCCTCACGCGATCAGATCGACGATTGGAACGCCGCCACGTCGACCGCCTCGGCCCGCTCGCGGTCTTCGACGATCCGCCGTACGACGGGGCGGACCTGGTCGGCGGAGAGCTGGCGCAGCGGGGTACGCAGGATCGCGGTCAGGTCGGTGGACGTCTGCTGGGCCTCGACGGGTGCGGCATGGGCCACGACGGTTTTCCCCCTCAATGCCGGTGACGCGGGCGGTGCGGTCGCCGGAACGACGAACCTCACTCCATTCAGTAGCATAGGGGCCACCCGTCGTCATGTCACCGGCCGTCGCCACGGCGCACACCGCCGCCGCGCCGCAGCCGGCAGCCGGCCGGTCAGGCCGGGCGGTCGCCCTCCTCGCGCAGCCGGGCATGCAGGTGTACGTCGTGCCAGCCGTCCGCGTGCCGCCACGCACCGCGCAGCATGCCCTCCACCGCGAACCCGAGCTTCTCGGCCACCCGGCAGGACGCGCGGTTCGCCGTCGAGTGCCGCAGCTCCAGCCGGTGCAGCCCGAGGCGGTCGAAGGCCCACGCCTGTAGTGCCCGTACCGCCCGGCCGGCGAGGCCCCGGCCGCGGGCGGCCGGCAGCACCCAGTACGAGATTTCGGCCGACGCCTGGTCCAGCCGGATCTCGCGCAGCCCCACCTGGCCGAGCGGCTCGCCGGTCCGCTCCGCCGTCACGGCCCAGCTCGCGTCGGTCTGCGCCGCCCAGCGGGCCGGCCACTGCGCCGCCCACTCCCGCGCCTCGTCCTCGCTGTCCAGCCGGCGCAGATGCCACCGCTGGATTTCCGGACACTCGAACGCGGCCCGCACGGTCGCGGCGTCGTCCACCCGCCACGGCCGCAGGGTCAGCCCGCCGGCGGCTGTGAGCCGGGGTTGGCGGATCGTGCGCAGCGAGTCGACCGGCAGGACCGGCGGCACCAGCAGGGGCATCCGTCCATGATGGCCGAGCACCGGTCCGGCCCGGTGTCGGCGTACCGGCTTTGACGCAGAGACTGCTACACCGGCATCACCGGCACCGCCGGCTCGGCGCAGCCCGCCATCCAGCGCGCGGGCCCCGATCTCCTCGTGAGAGATCGGGGCCCGGGCTGGTAGGACGGCCCGCCGGTACGCGGCCGGCCGAGGAGTGTCGCGTCCGGGTCGGCCGCGCTACTTGACCGCGCCGGCGGTGAGGCCGGACTGGATCTGCCGTTGGAAGATCGCGTAGACCAGGATCATCGGCAGGATCGCCATGGTCAGCGCGGCGAACAGCCCGGACCAGTCCGCCTCGTAACCGGCGTTGACCGAGATGTCGGCGATGCCCTGGGTGAGCACCCACTTGTCCTCGGCGTTGGAGAGCAGCACCAGCGGCAACTGGTACTGCGACCACTGCCCGATGATGTTGAAGATCCCGACGCTGATCAGGCCCGGCTTGGCCATCGGCAGCATCACCTGGAAGAAGAGCCGGGTGTGCGAGCAGCCGTCGATCATGCCCGCCTCGGCGACCGAGGTCGGCAGCGTCTTGAAGAACGCGGCCAGGAAGAAGACCGTGAACGGCAGCGAGTACGCGATGTAGACCAGGACCAGCCCGGTGTGCGAATTGAGCAGGCCGAGGTTCTCCACCACGAAGAAGAGCGGCACCAGGGCCAGGAAGACCGGGAAGGCCAGCCCGGAGACGAAGAGGTAGTAGATCACCCGGTTGCCGACGAACTTGTAGCGGGCCAGCACGTACGCGGCCATCGAACCCAGCAGCATCGTGCCGACGACGCCGCAGGAGACCACGATCACGCTGTTGACGAAGAACCTCCCGACCCGGGCCTGGGTCCAGGCACGGCCCCAGTTCTCCCAGCGCAGTTCCGCCGGAAGCGTCCACGGGCTGCTGAAGATCTCCGCCGTGTTCTTGAAGGAGGCCAGGAAGGTCCAGAGGATCGGGACGATCACGATCACCGCCCAGACCACCAGGGCGACGTGGCCCAGGCTGGACAGCAGTCGTACCTCGGACCTGACCTTACGGTCGCGGCCCTTGCCGGCCGCGCCGGCCGGCTTGCCTTCCCCCGGCCGGACCACCGGGCGCTCGGTCTGTGTCGTCATCTGGGGTCCCATCTCAGTACTCGATGCTCTCCCGCTTGGACACCCGCAGCATCAGTGCCGCGAACGTGATGGTCAGGAAGAACAGCGCCACCCCCATGGCCGAGGCGTAGCCGGCCCGGCCGTAGGTGAAGGCGTTGCGGTAGATCTCCATCGCGAGCACCGTGGTGGCCCCGTCCGGGCCGCCGCTGTCGATGGAGAGCACCGCGACGATGGCGAAACAGTCGAACGCCGCGATGCCCAGATAGACCCAGGCCACCTGGAGGGTGTCCCAGAGCAGCGGCAGGGTGACCCGGAAGAAGAGGGTGACCTTGGTGGCACCGTCGATCTCGGCGGCCTCGTAGATCTCGGTCGGGATGGAGGCCATGCCGGCCGAGAAGAGCACCACGTAGAAGCCGACGCTCTGCCAGACCAGCACCGCGATGATCGACCAGAGGGCGAGGTTCGGATTGATCATGAAGAAGACCGGCTCCAGCCCGATCTTCGTCAGCACGCCGTTGATCAGGCCGGACTCGTCCGGCCGGTAGACCATCTGGAACAGCACCGCGATGACCGCCACCGCCAGGACCTGGGGGAAGAAGAAGACCACCCGGTAGAAGGCGGACCCCCGGACCCCGACCCGCTGCCCGCCCCTGCTGCCACCGCCGACGTTCAGCATGAAGGCGAAGAACAGCGCGATGGCGATGGTGATCAGCGGCAGGGCGAGCAGGATTATCCCGTGGTGCTGGACCGCCTTCCAGAAGGCCGTGTCGTTGAACAGCCGCTGGAAGTTCTCGAACCCGATCCACTCCGGCGTGCCGATGCCCCGCCAGTTCGTCATCGCGAGCTGGAACGCCTGGGCGTACGGCGCGATCACGAAGATCGAGTAGAGCGTGACCGGCAGGAAGAGAAAGCCGATCACGAACGGGTACTTGCCCTGCCGCATGATCACTCCATTCCGGTCAATCAGCGCGAGAACTTGGCGACGCTGCTGTCGGCCTTGATGGCGTCCGCGCGCTTCTGGATCCGCTCGGCCCACTGCTCGGCGGTGGCGCGACCGAACATCAGTTCGTTGGTCGCCGTCCGGGCCTCAGTGTCCAGCTCCTTGTACCAGTTGTCGAACATCATGTTGAACACGTTCGCCCCGGCCGCCTTCAGCGCGGCCTGCGAGCTGGCCACGCCGGGCGGGAACGAGTAGCCCTCGCTGCCGGCCGGCACCACGGTGGCCGCCCCGACGGTCTCGGTGAAGCCCCGGGCACCCGCCTTGGAGAGCATCTGCCGCATGTACTCCATGCCGCCGCGCGGGTTCTTGCTCTTGGCCGAGACGAAGTACCCCTCGCCGCCGGCCGCCCGGATCGCACCGGTCGGCAGCTTGTCCGCAGGCGTCAGGCTCGGCACCGGCATGAGCTGGTACTCGAAGCCGGCCGGCGTGTCCTTCTTCTGCTCGTTCTCCAGCCAGTCGCCGCTGGGGTAGAAGGCGAGCTTGTACTGGTTCTGCCGTAGCTGCACGTCGGTGTGCTTGAGGCCCTCGAAGCTCTTGTCGCCGTACTTGGCGCCGATCTCGGCCCAGGCCTTGGCGGACTGGATCACCGCGTCGGCCTTCCAGGCGTTCGGCTCCAGGTTGTCGATGCTCTTCAGCACGTCCGGGCCGCCGACCTTGGCGGCCTGCGTCAGGATCACGTTCCACATGTAGTACGCCGCGTTCGCCCCGGCGTAGCCGAACGGGGTGATGCCCTTGGCCTTGATCTGGTCGCAGAGCGCGGTGAACTGCTCCCAGGTGGTCGGTACGGTCCAGCCGTTGTCCTTGAAGAGCTTGCCGGAGTACCAGATGCCGTAGACGGTCGAGACGTAGTAGAGCACGAACGGCTTGCGCGCCCCGTCCTTGGTGTTGAACATGCCCTGCTCGATCACGCCGGGGATGATGGTGTCCCGGACCTTCTTGTTCGGGTCGTCCACCGACGGCGCGTCCCACAGCTCGGTCAGGTCCTGGAGCTGGTTGTCGTTGACCAGGGCACCGAAGTCGAGGAACTTCTCGCCCGAGTTGTTGACGAACTCCGGCGGGTCACCGGCGGTGAACCGCGGCTGAAGCACCGTGGAGATCGCCTGGGTCGCCTGGTGCTTGATCTGCGCCTTCGGGAAGGCGGTCTGGTAGAGCTTCTCGTGCACGTCGGTGGCGTACTTCTCGCCGTAGCCACCGTTGAAGATGATCACCTCCAGCGCGGCGTCCTCCTTGACGCCGAGCGGGTTGGTGACGCTCTTCTCTCCGGTCTCCTGCTCGGTGTTGCCCTCGTCGTCACCGCCGGTGGCGCAGGCGCCGAGCAGCCCGGCGGCCGGGGTGACGAGCAGCCCGGCGGCGGCGGCCCGGCGCAGCACCGTACGGCGGCTGGTGCCCAGCGCCGCCGGCAGGTCCGGCCCGGTCATGGTCGACGGATCAACGCGGTCCGACGTGTGGTCGGAGGTTGCGGACATCTTCATCTCCTCAGTTGGGAATCGGGTCGGGCCAGCCGGACTGCTCCGGGTGACCGGGACCTGCCAGCGGTGCGGTTACTCACTCCCACAGGAGCGATCGGGCCGGAGGTGGTCAGCGGCCACCTCCGCCCCGACGGGTCGGTGTCGGATGCGTGTCACGGCCGTGCCTCCTTGGTCGCCTTGTGCCCGCCCACCGCCCTGGCCGTCCGCTGGAACGCGGCGTGGGCCCGGTCGTGGGTGCGTTGGGCGACGGCGATGTAGAGCAGGTCGAGCACGACGAGTTGCGGATGCCGGGCGGAGAGCGCGTCCGGCCGGAAGGTGGTCGCCTGGCTGGCGGTGAGCAGCACGATGTCGGCCAGTTCGGCCAGCGGCGACCGGGGGAAGCCGGTCAGCGCCACCGTGGTCGCGCCGTGACTGCCGGCCTCGGCGAGGGTCTCGATGGTCTCGCGGGTCTGGCCGGTGTGCGAGATGCCCAGGGCGACGTCACCCTTGCGGAGCAGCGCGGCCCCGGCCAGCCCCTCGTGTACGTCGTTCCAGGCCCACGCCGCCACGCCGATGCGGTGCAGGCTGAACTGCATCTCCTCGCCGACCAGTGCACTGCCGCTGGCGCCGAAGATGTTCACCCGGGCGGCTCCGGCGATCGCCTCGGCGGCCCGCTCGACCTCGGCCAGGTCCAGCAGCGTGGCGGTGTCGTGCATGGCCTGGGTGTCCGCCGCGATGATCTGGCCGAGCACTCGCTCCAGCGGGTCGGTCGGCTGGATCTCCCGGCCGATGTCCACGGTCCAGCCGGCGGTGTGCGCCCGGCCGGTCTCGGCGGCGATGCCGAGCCGCAGGTCGGCGTAGCCCTCGAACCCGAGTGCCCGGCAGAACCGCGTGACGGTGGCCGGGGACGTGCCGCTGCGCTCCGCCAGTTCGACGATGGTGGCCCGGGCGGCGGCGGACGGATCGCTGAGCACCTGCTCGGCCACCCGCTGCAGCGCACCGGTGAACTCGGTGAGTCGGGACCGGACCCGGACCAGCACGCTGTCCGCCGGTGAGAGCCCGGCGGCGGCCCGGCGGTCGGGCTCGGCGTCGACCAGCGCGGTCCCCGCGATGGTGTCCGCCTCCTGCTCGACCATGGGCACGCCTTTCCGAAAAGGAAGTTAACTGTTAGTGGTAAAAGTTCTTACTAACCCCCCCTCCTTGTCAAGACGATGGGTGAAGTTTTCAAACTGTTACCTGGCCCGCCCTGGTGCCGGACCGTCGAGGCTTGCCCCGGACAGCCGCACCGACCAGCATGGACGCCGATCAACTCCCCGGGTGGAAGGTGGTTGCCGGTCATGTCCGACGGCATAGTGGTGGGGCTCGACGTCGGAGGCACCTCGACCCGGGCCACCGTGGTCTCGCTCTCCGGAGAATGCCTCGGCACCGGGCAGGGCGGCGGTGGAAACCCGACCAGCCACGGTGCCGAACGGGCCGCCGAACAGCTCCGGGTGGCGCTCACCGACGCCCTCGCCGAGATCGATCCGGGACTGGTCTGGGCCGGCGCCATGGGGCTGGCCGGAGCGGGCCGCCTGCTCGCCGATCCGGCCGGCCGGTTGGCCTTCGACCGGGTCTGGCAGGAGGTCGGACTGCGCTGCCGATACGACATCTTCGGCGACGCCCTCGTCGCGTACGCCTCGGGCACCGCCGAGCCGGACGGCACGATCCTGATCGCCGGCACCGGGGCGATCGCCGCAGAGGTACGCGACATGGCGCTGGACCGGGTCGCCGACGGCCACGGCTGGCTGCTCGGCGACGCCGGCAGCGGCTTCTGGCTCGGTCGGGAGGCCGTCCGGCGGACCCTGGCCGACCTGGACCGACACCGCACCCCCGGCCCGCTCGGCGCCCTCGTGCTCACCGAACTGCTCGGCTCGACAGAGGTCGCGGCCCGTCCCCGGGACACCGTGGACGTCCTGGTCCAGACGGTGACCCGGCGCCCCGCCGTCGAACTCGCCGCCCTCGCCCCGCTGGTGATCCGGGCCGACCGGGACGGCGACCCGACGGCGACGGCACTGCTCGCCGAGGCCGCCCGGCTGCTCGCCGGCAACGTGGAGCGGATCCGGCCCGCCGGCTCGGACACCCCGATCGTGCTCGGCGGCGGACTGCTCACCGGCGACACCCCGCTGGCCGAGGCGGTCCGCCCGGCCCTGGCCGAGCGCTGGCCGGACGCGCCGCTGCGGACCGCCGGAGACGGCGCGCTCGGCGCCGCCTGGCTGGCCGCCCGGCCGCTGCCCGAGCTGACCGACCCGGCCGAACTGCACCGCCGGCTGCTCGCGGATCGGTCAGCCCGGCACCACAGCCGGCCGCGACGCCCAACGGAAAATCGCGGCGATGATGGGAGGGACCAATAATGTGAGGCGACAGAGCAAGCCTCGACCCAAGAAACCAAAACGTCCCAGGTAGCACGACGACTATTGGGGTACCACCTCGGCGTGCTGCCGTGCCCAGCGGTGGGCGGGAGTGGCTGGGCAGCTCATTCGTAGTGGTAGCGGCACTGCGCTATCTGCACCGTGCCATCGACGTTCCGGTACACCAGGCGGTGTTCCTGATCGATGCGTCTCGACCAGAACCCTGCCCAGTTACCGCGCAACTGCTCCGGCTTGCCGATGCCCTGGTGGCCGTTTCGTCGGATGTCATCGATCAGGGTGTTCACCCGCTTCAGCATCTGACGATCTCGCTGCCAGCAGCCTCATGTGTTCAGAGACGACCTACCGCACCGACCCGTACCGCTCAGTGATCCCGGACCGGTGCCGGTGCCGGAGTCCGTCGAGCGGGCCGAGATGCGCGGCGTGCTTCTCCGTCACGTTACCGATCGCGGCAACTGCCGGGCGTACGGCAACCCGCCGGATCACACCGGCTACTGCGGGGCCGCCGGGGTGGCGTACGAACGGTTGAGGAGCGGCTGAGGAAGTGGCATCCGGAGACGTAGAACGGTCCGGACCTATCCCACGTAGGCCCGGACCGTTACTGCGGCCGGTAACGCCGGGACCGTCGGCGCTATTTCAACTGGCCGGCGGTCAGCCCGGACTGGATCTGGCGCTGGAACAGCACGTAGACCGCCAGCACCGGCAGCATCCCGAGGGTGAGCCCGGCGAACAACCCGCTGAAGTCGCCCTGGTAGCCCTGGCTGACCGCCAGCGCCGCGAGCCCCTGCGCGAGCACCCATTTCGACTCGTCCCCCTGCATCAGCACCTGGGGCAGGATGAACTGGTTCCACTGGCTGAGGAAGTTGAAGATGCCGATGCTGACCAGGCCCGGGCGGGCCATCGGCAGCATCACCCGGAAGAAGAGCCGGAAGTGCCCGCAGCCGTCGATCAGCGCCGCCTCGGCGACCGAGGTCGGCAGGGTCCGGAAGAACGCGGTCAGGAAGAAGACCGTGAACGGCAGCGAGTAGGCGGCGTAGACCAGGATCAGCCCTCTCCAGGTGTTGAAGAGCCCGGCATTGCGGACCACGAAGAAGAGCGGCACCAGGGCGAGGAAGACCGGGAACATCATGCCGCCGACGAACAGGTAGTAGAAGACCTGCCGGAACCGGAACTCGTAGCGGGCGAAGACGTACGCCGCGGTGGCGCCGAAGAGCATCGTCAGGGTCAGCGAGCCGGCCACCACGACCGCGCTGTTCAGGAAGTACTGCCCGATCCTGGCCTCGGTCCAGGCCCGCGCCCAGTTCTCGAAGCGCAGCGCGCCGGGCAGCCCCCACGGGTCGCTGAGGATCTCACCGTCGCTCTTGAACGAGCTGAGGAAGACCCAGAGCAGCGGCAGCGTGGTCAGCAGCGCCCAGATCAGCAGGAACCCGTGCGAGAAGACGTTCACCACGCCCCACTCGCGGCGGGGTGCCCGGTCGCCGGCCCCGGACCGGCCGTCGGCGCCGACGGTGGGCGGAGCCGACGCGGGGGTGTCGACGGTCGTCACGAGTACTCGATTCGGTCCCGGCGGCTGGCGCGCAGCGCCAGTACCGCCACCGACAGGGTCAGGAAGAACATCACCACGCCGATCGCCGAGGCGTACCCGAACTTGGTCTCGCTGCCGAACGCCGTGTTGTACATCCGCAGGCCGATCACGTCCGAGGAGTGGTTGGGGCCGCCGTCGGTCATCTGCTGGATCAGGATGAAGCCGTCCAACGCGGCGATGGCCAGGTAGATCCAGGCGACCTGCACGGTGTCCCAGAGCAGCGGGATGGTGACCTTGGTCAGCGTGGTCCACCGGGAGGCGCCGTCGAGCATCACCGCCTCGTAGATGTCCTTCGGGATGGCCTGCATGGCCGCGCCGAAGAGCACCACGTAGAAGCCGACGTTGCTCCAGACCATCACCGCCAGCACCGCCCAGAACGCGGTACGCGGGTCGCCGAGCCAGGTCGGCGCGGGCAGCCCGATGCTACGCAGCGTGGCGTTGAGCAGCCCGTTGTTGGGGTGGTAGACCTCCTTCCAGAGCAGCGCGATGATCACCACGGAGAGCACCTGCGGGAAGAAGTAGACCAGCTTGTACGCGCCGGAGCCGCGTACCCCGACCACGCCGGCGCTGCCGCTCCGGCCGCCCATGTTGAGCATGCTGGCGAAGAAGATCCCCAGCCCGATGGTGAGCACCGGCAGCAGCACCAGCAGGATCGCGTTGTTCTTGACCGCGTTCCACAGCGCTCCGTCGCGCAGCAGGGTGGCGAAGTTCTCCAGCCCGACGTAGTCGGCGCTGGCCGAGTAGCCCAGCCAGTTGGTGGTGGAGATCTGGAACGCCTGGAGGTACGGCGAGAGCACGAAGATGCCGTACAGCAGCAGCGGCGGCACCAGGAAGGTGATGATCAGCGGATACTTGCCATGTTTCACGGAACCGACATCCTGCCCACTCCACGCGGGAAGACCTTCCCCGCGACGATCGCGCCGGAGGGGCCGGCCACACCGGCCGACCCCGCGACGTCACCGACGACCTACTGGCGCTTGTACTTCTTGATGCTGCTGTCCCCGGCGATCTGGTCGGCGCCCTTCTGGCACTGGTCCAGGAACTCCGCCGGGCTGGTCCGGCCGCTGAAGAACTCGCCGCAGGCCGCGTCGACCAACTCCCGCTCCAGTTTCCGGTAGTAGTTGTTGTAGACCCAGTTGAAGCCGTTGCTGCCGGAGGCGTCCAGCGCCTTGACCACGCTGGTCAGCCCGAACGGCAGCTCGGCGCCCTGGGTGGCGCCGGCCACCACGCTCAGGCTGGAGACCTTCTTCGTGAAGTCCTGGGCGCCCTTCATCGAGAGCATGGTGCGCAGGTATTCCAGGCCACCGGCCCGGTTCTTGGCCTTGGCCGGCACCATGAACGGCTCGCTGGCGGTGCCGCGCATCGCCTCGAACGGCAGCTTGTCGCCCGCGCCGAGGCTGGGCGTCGGCGCGACGGTCATGTTGAAGCCGGCCGGGGTGACCTTGGCCTGCTCGCTCTCCAGCCAGGAGCCGCAGGAGATGAAGGCGGCCTTGCCCCGGCACCACTCGGTCTGCGACTGCACGTGGTCGAGACCGGGCGAGCCGGGCATGATGAAGCCGTCCTTGACGATCTGGTACCAGGCGTCCGCCGCCATTTTCATCGGCTCGGACTTCCAGGCGTTCGGCTCCAGGTTGTCGATCGCCTTCGCCACGTCCGGGCCGCCGAACTTGATCGCCATCGAGATGACCGGCCAGCTCATGTACCGGGGGTGCTTGCCGGCGTACGTCCAGGGGGCGATGCCGGCGGCCTTGATCTGCCGGCACAGCGCGATGTGGTCGTCCCAGGTCTTGCCGTACTGCCAGCCCCGGTCGGTGAAGAGCTTGCTGGAGTACCAGATGCCGTACGCGGTGTACGCGTAGCTGAGCACCAGGAACTTGCCGTCGTACGACCCGACGTCGACCACGCCCGGCAGCAGGGTGTCCCGGACCTTCTTGCCCGGGATGTCGAGGCTGGGCGCGTCGAGCAGCTCGCCGAGGTCGGCCAGGGCGCCCTGCGAGACCAGGCCGTTGAAGTCGATCTGACCGGCGCCGGAGTTGTTCACCACGTCCGGCGGGGTGCCGTCGACGAACCGGGGCTGGAGGGTTTTGTTGATCTCCTGCGTCGCGGAGTGCTTGATCGTCGCCTTTGGATATTTCTCGGTGTACATCGCCTGGTGGGCTTTGGCATACTCTTCACCAAAACCACCATTGAAGATGACCACCTCGAGCGGCGCATCCTCCTTGACGCCGAGTGGGTTCTGCTCACTCTTCGTGCCTTCGAGCGACTCGCCGCCGCTGTTGTCGTCGCCGCCGCCGAGGGCGCAACCGGTCAGCAGGCCGGTGGCGGGGACGGCCAGCAGGCCGGCCGCGGCGGTACGACGGAGGATGTCACGCCTCTTCATAGCTTCTCCTCGGATCCGGTCCAGGTGGACGCCGCCGGTTGGGGCGGCGCCCGCCAACGAGGCACGGGGTGATCGGGTCGGGTGGCGCTGGCGGTACTGGTGCTGGTTGATGCTGGTCGGCGGCGCGCCGTCGACCGGTGGTGCGGGGCGGTGCCGCGTCGACAGGTGCGAGCGCTTCGGCACACTGGTGCTTGTCTTCACTTAACACAAAGTTACTGAAGGATTCTTACGGAAGAGGGTGCCGGCAGCAAGCCCCGGCGGCCGAACCGTTACGGACCGGCAATCCACCCGGGTTGGCGCATAGCGCGGCGGCGGGCCGACGGAGTAGTTAACCTGGCCACATGCGCCGCCTGCGGGAGATCGCCGGCCGCACGCCCGCCCAACGCGAGCGCTACGTCGACCTGCTCCGCGCGGTGGCGATCACCCTGGTGGTGCTCGGGCACTGGCTGATCGCCGTCCTCGACAACGACGACGCGGGGCGGCTGCGCGGCCACAACGCCCTCGAGGACATCACCTGGGCCCGACCGGGCACCTGGCTCTTCCAGGTCATGCCGCTGTTCTTCCTGGTCGGCGGCTACGCCAACGCCGCCTCGCTGGAGAACCACCGGCGGCGGGGCGGCGACGCCGGTGGCTGGCTGACCGGCCGCAGCGGGCGGCTGATCCGGCCCACCACAGTGCTGCTGGTGCTGCTCGCCCTCGCGGCACTGGGCGCCCGGCTGCTCGGCGCCGACCCGACCCAGGTCCGCGAGGTCGTCTGGTACGCCACAGTGCCGCTCTGGTTCCTCTCCGCGTACCTCTGCGTGGTGCTGCTGACCCCGGTGACGTACACCCTGCACCGGCGGTACGGCCTGGTCGTGCCGGTGGTGCTGCTCGGGCTGCTCACCCTCGGTGACCTGGCCCGGTTGCTCGGCGAGAGCCGGCTCGGGTACGGCAACTTCCTGTTCGGCTGGCTCGCCATGCACCAGGTCGGGTTCGCCTGGCGGACCGGCAGCCTGCCGATGCGTCCCCGGGTGGGCTGGCCGCTGCTGGTGGTGGGGCTGACCGCGCTGCTCCTGCTCACCCTGGTCGGCCCGTACCCGACCAGCATGATCAACCAGCCGGGCCAGCGGATCCAGAACATGTCCCCGCCGAGCCTGGCGCTGCTCGCCCTGGCCACCGCGCAGCTCGGACTGATCATGCTGCTCCGCGCCCCGGCCGAGCGCTGGCTGCACCGGACCCGCCCCTGGACGCTGGTCGTCGCGGTGAACTCGGTGGTGCTGACCATTTTCCTCTGGCACCTCACCGCCGTGATCCTGCTGGCCGGCGCGCTGGACGCGCTCGGTGCGCTGCCCACCCCGGAGGTCGGCAGCACCGCCTGGTGGCTCTGGCGGATCCCCTGGTGGATCATGCTCGCCGTGGTACTGGCGCTGCTGGTCGCCGTCTTCGGCCGGATCGAGCTACGCGGCTCCCGCCGCCCGGCCGGCCGGCCCCGATGGCTGCCGGCGGCGCTGTGCCGGACGCTCGCCCGCCCGCTGCCCCGGCTGCTGGTCGTCGTGCTCGGCTTCGCCGCGGCCGTGGTCGGGCTGTTCAGCAACAACGTCGCCCCGAAGAGCGGCGAGTACCTGCTCGGCCTGCCCGTCGGCGCCCTCGTCGCGTACCTCGTCGGAGCGGGCCTGCTCCGGCTGCTCCGCTCGGTGCCCGCCGCCGGTCGGGACTGACCGGCGGCCAGGCAGCTCCCGCGCCGGCTCGGCGACTGGCCAGCTACCGTACGCGCCCGGCGAGCACCCCACCTCGGGGCGACAGCCGTCCCGCTAGTGCGCCGGGTCGGCGACCGCCCCCGCCTCGGCATCGGCGAGCGCGACGGCCTCGGCAAGGATTCCGAGCGCCTCCCGAGCCTCCTCCTCGGTCAGCGTCAGTGGCGGACCCATCCGCACCACGTTGCCGTAGAGGCCGCCCTTGCCGACCAGCAGGCCGCCCCGCCGGCACTCCTCGAAGACCCGGCCGGTGGCCGCGGGATCGGGCTCGGCGGTGCCGGGCCGGACGAACTCGACGCCGAGCATCAGCCCCCTGCCGCGTACCTCTCCGACGACGGCGTGCCGGTCGGCCAGCTCGCGCAGCCCGGCGAGCAGCACCGCGCCGACCCGGGCCGCATTGGCCTGGAGGTCGTGCTCCAGCAGGTAGTCCAGCACGGCGTTGCCGGCCGCCGTCGAGATCGGGTTGCCGCCGAAGGTGGAGAACGAGACCGCGTGCACCTCGTTCAGCACCTCGGCCCGGCCCACCACCCCGGCCAGGGCGAAGCCGTTGCCGATGCCCTTGGCGAAGGTGAGCAGGTCCGGGGTGACCCCGTGCGCCTGGTAACCCCAGAAGTGCTCCCCGGTACGCCCCCAGCCGGTCTGCACCTCGTCCGAGATGAGCAGGATGCCGGACTCGTCGAGTACCTTCTTGAACGCGCCGAAGAGCCCGTCCGGCGGGGCCACGAACCCGCCCACCCCCTGGATCGGCTCGGCGATCAGGCAGGCCACGTCCCCGCTGGTCTGGGTGGCCAGCACCTCGCGCAGGTCGTCGACGGCCGCCTCCACGTACTCGTCCGGGCCGAGCCGGGCCAGCAGGCCACGCAGCCGGTCGGCGGAGTGCAGCCAGCTCACCTGGAGCGGGTTGAGGCTGCTCGCCGACCAGCTCCGGTGCCCGGTGATCCCCATCGCCGCGTACGACCGGCCGTGGTAGCTGTTCCGCACCGCCAGGATCTGGTTCGACCGCCGGTGGTTGGTGGCGACCAGCAGCGCCGCCTCATTCGCCTCGGTACCGGAGTTGGTGAAGAAGACCCGGGCGTCCGGGATCCCGGAGAGCGCGGCGATCTTCTCGGCCAGTTCCACCTGCTGACGGATCAGATAGAGGGTCGAGGTGTGCACCACGCCGGTGTCGAGCTGGCGCCGCACCGCCTCGGCCACCTCGGGGACGTCGTAGCCGAGCATGTTCGTCAGCACCCCGCCGAAGAAGTCCAGGTAGCTGCGCCCCTGCGCGTCGGTGACCCGGCGACCGGAGCCGGCGACGATCTCGATCGGCTCGGCGTAGTACAGCGGCATCCAGGACGGCATAACGGCCCGGTGCCGTGCCAGCAGCTCGTCGGTGGTCATCAGACTCCTTTCGTGGACACCCCGGCCTTCAGGCTGGGGAGGAACCGGAACCCCGCGCGCCCGGGCGCCGGTGGGAACGCGGACCCCTGCACGCTCCCACCGCGCGGGACGCCGGACAACTGCCACTCTGTCGGGCACCGGGGCCCGGACATTGACATGCCGTCAACCCGGGCGGACTACTATTGCCTGTGCCCAACGGACAGCTCCGGCGAATGGACGCCTTCTCCTTTCCGGCCCACTCCTTCGACCCGGCCACCGGGGAGGCGGCCCTCGAATACGCGCTGACCGGCCCGGACGGCGAGCTGCGGTTCACCGAGCGGATCACCTTCCCCCGGCCGGAGACCCCGCCGTCGCCGGAGGCCCTGGCCACCTTCGGCCGGGTGCTGGAGCTGTTGCACCTGGTCGCCGGGGTGAGCTACTACAAGGCCGCCGCGCCGCCCCGGCTGGTCCTGCCGGCGCCGCTGGGCGACCAGGCCATCGCGCTGGTCGCCGCCGTCTACACCTCCGGCCTCGCCGAGTACGCCTACCGCAACGACCTGCCGCACGTGCTGGAGCTGACCCCGGAGGTGCCGTCCGGGCGGGTCGCCGAGCCGGCCGGGTGGGACAACTCGGAGCGCCGGCCGCTCTCCACGGTGGGTGGTGGCAAGGACTCCATCGTCAGCCTGGAGGCGCTACGCCGGGCCGGCTTCGACCCGGTGCCGTTCTCGGTCAACCCCAACCACATCATCGTCAGCGTCAACGACGCCTCCGGGCTCACCCCGCTGGCCGCCCGGCGCCGGCTCGACCCGGCGCTGATCGAGCTGAACGCGGCCGGGGCGCGCAACGGGCACATCCCGGTCACCGCGATCAACTCGCTGATCGCGGTGGCCACCGCCGTGCTGCACGGGCTGGGCCCGGTGGTGATGTCGAACGAGCGCTCCGCCTCCGACCCCAACCTGGTCTGGCACGGCGTCGAGGTCAACCACCAGTGGTCCAAAGGGGTCGAGGCGGAAGGGCTGCTCCGGGCGGCGCTGGCCGGGCACGCCGGGCTGACCGAGCCGTACTTCTCGCTGCTGCGGCAGCTCTCCGAGCTGCACATCGCCCGGCTCTTCGCCCAGTTCAGCCGGTACGACGACGTGGTGACGAGCTGCAACGCCGCGTTCAAGCTGAGCGATCCCAGCGACCGGTGGTGCGGGAACTGCCCGAAGTGCCGGTTCATCTTCCTGGCGCTGGCCCCGTTCATGCCCCGGGCCCGGCTGGTGCAGATCTTCGGCGCCGACCTGCTGGCCGACCCGGCCCAGTCCGCCGGCTATCTCGAACTGCTCGGCATCGACGCGCACAAGCCGTTCGAGTGCGTCGGCGAGGTGGAGGAGTCGGTGGTGGCGCTCGGCCTGGTCGCCGAGCACCCGGACTGGCGGGACGCCGCCGTGGTCCGCACCCTGCTCGATGCCGTCCCGGCCGAAGCCTGGACCGCCGCCAACGCCACCGACGTCTTCACCCCGGCCGGCCCACACTTCGTCCCGCCGACGTACGCCAAGGCGCTGACCGCGATCTCCTGAACCACGCGGCGGTCCGGGCGGTTTCAGCCGTCCCGGACGGCGTCCAGGGCGAGCAGGGCGACGTGCAGCGACAGGCAGTCGTCGACCGAGTCCAGGTCGACCCGGAGGATCCGGGAGATCCGGGCCAGCCGCTCGTAGAAGGCCGGCCGGGACAGGTGCGCCGCCGCGGCGGCGGCCGACTTGTTCCGGCCGCTCTCCAGATAGCCGCGCAGCGTGCCGAGCAACTGCTCACGGGGATGTTCGGCGTCGTGGGTCAGCAGCGGCCCGAGTTCGCGCTCGACGAAGGTCTGCAACCTCGGCTCGTCCCGGAGCAGGTGCAGCAGCCCGGCCAGCCCGACCTGGGGCAACCGGTACACCGGCAGGTCCCGTCGACCCCGGCGGGCGGCGTCGGCGACCTGGCGGGCCTCGATCAGCGACCGCCGGGCCTCCCGTACGGTGCCCACACCCGAGCCGGCCGCCACGATCACCGCACCCGGTGCGCCGTACGGCCGGGCGGCGGTCGGGCCGGCGTCCAGGCGTACCCGGTCCAGGGCCGCCGCGAACGCGGCCAGCGCGGACTCCTCGTTCCCGGCGTCCCGCAGCGCCAGCACGGCACCGACCGCCTGGTCGTCCAGGGTGCTGGCCAGCCCGGTCAGCTCGGCGTCCCGGAGCGCCTGGCCGACCGCCTCGGCCAGGTCCCGCAGCCGGGCCTGCCCGGCCGGGCCGCCCGCCGCGGCGCCCGCCCCCGCCTCGTCGGCGCGGTACCGGACCACGACCCCGACCAGGTGCCGCCGGTCCAGGGGTACGCCGAGGGCGCGGGACCGCAGCGCCACCTCGTCGACCGGCCGGGTGTGGTCGAGTAGCGCGGTGAGCAGGGTGCGGTGGATCTGCCGCTCCAGCCCCTCGGCGTCCCGCCGGATCAGCCGGCCCAGTGCCAGGGTGGAGGCGGCCCGCTCGATCAGGATCGTCAACCGGGTCGACGGGCCACCGGACGCGCCGGACGGCAGCTCACCGGTCGGCCAGCGCAGCAGCAGCCGTCCCCAGTCCTGCCCCCGGGCGCCGACGGTGGTGTAGAGCCAGCCGGCGTCCGGGTCGTAGCCGGTCCGGCCGGTCGGGCGGATCCGCCGGGAGTGCTGCTCCCAGCCCCGCAGCAGCAGCTCGGCGCTCTCCCCCGCCGGGTCGTACGCCAGCACCTGCCGGGAGAGATTCTCCAGGATCACCGGGCAGCCGGCCAGTACGGCGGCCTGCCGGACCACCTCGGCCGGCTCGGCGCCCTCGACGGAGAGTTCGGTGAACCGCTGGTGGATCTCCTCCGTCGCCCGCAGCTCGGCAAGCTGGGCATCGACGATCAACCCGTGCACCGCCTCGGTGATCCGGACGAACGGCGTCACCCGGCACAGTTCGACCAGCGGCAGGTTGCGGCGCTCGGCCGCGGTGACCATCGCCCGGGGTACCGCCGCCGGATAGCGCCGGCCCAGCTCGACCAGGAGTCCGGAGACCCCGACGTCGGCCAGCTCGCCGATGAAGGCGCGCAGCCCGGCGTCGTCGCCGGGCAGGCCGATCCCGGTGGTGAGCACCAGCTCGCCCCCGCTGAGCAGTGCGGCGATGTCCGGCACCTCGGCGGCGTGCACCCACCGTACGAGCCGGTCCAGTCCGGCCGCGCCGGCGACCACCCGGGGGCCGCCGTGCCGGACCGGGTCGAGGGCCAACACCTCACGCACGGTAGGAAACACGGGCTCGACGGTACCGCCCGGGGCGTGCCCGCCCGGCCCGCGCCGCCCGGCCCACGCCGCCCGGCTATGGCGGGCCGGCTATCGCGGGCCGGCTATGGCGGGTCGTCGCGACCCAGTTCCCAGAAGGCGACGGCGGCGGCCGCCGCGACGTTGAGCGAGTCGACGCCGCGCCGCATCGGGATGACCACCCGGGCGTCACTGGCGGCCTGGGCGGCCTGGGTGAGACCGGCGCCCTCGGCCCCGAGCAGCAGCGCGGCCCGGTGCCGCTGTGCCGGGGCGAGCCGCTGGATCGGCACCGCGTCCGGGGCCGGCGTCATGGCGAGTACGGCGAAGCCCGCCGCCCGCACCTCGGCCAGCCCGGCCGGCCAGCGGTCGAACTTCGCGTACGGCACCGCGAAGACCTCGCCCATGCTGACCCGGACACTGCGCCGGTAGAGCGGGTCGGCACAGGTGGGTGAGAGCAGCACGGCGTCCACCCCGAGCGCGGCGGCGCCCCGGAAGATCGCACCGAGGTTGGTGTGGTTGTTGACGTCCTCCAGCACCACCACCCGGCGGACGTCCCGGAGCACCTGCGCCACGGTGGGCAGCTCGCGACGGTGGAACGACCCGAGTACGCCCCGGTGCACGTGGAAGCCGGTGGCCCGCTCCAGCACGGCCGGGCTGGCGGCGTAGACGGGTGCGTCGCCGGTCACCAGGTCGCCGAGCTGGTCCACCCGTTTCGGGTCGACCAGGAAGGAGCGGGGCCGGTAGCCGGCCCGCACCGCCCGGCGCAGCACGAGTTCGCCCTCGGCGATGAAGAGACCGTTCGGCGGTTCCCACCGGGTACGCAGCTCGACGTCGGTGAGCGCCCGGTAGTCGGCGATCCGGGGGTCCTCCGGATCGGTGATCACTTCGGCGGGCACGGTTGTCGGTGCGTCGGACACGCGCCGATTCTTCCCCCGTCCCCGCGCCACGGCGCGGGCGACCCCGACAGGTAGGAGATTCCCTACCCTTGACTGGTAGGACATCGCCTACCTATTGTCTTCGGCATGGCTATCACGCAGATCCAGTTGCTCTCGCTGCCGGTGACCGACCAGGACCGGGCCCGGGACTTCTACGTCGACACCCTCGGTTTCGAACTGCTCGGCGACAACCGGATGGGGCCGGACCAGCGCTGGGTGCAGGTGGGCCCGAAGGGCGCCGCGACCTCGATCACCCTGGTCACCTGGTTCGACACCATGCCGCCCGGCTCGGTCAAGGGGCTGGTGCTGGAAACCGACGACCTCGACGGCGACGTGGCCGACCTGACCCGCCGGGGCGTAGCGATCTCCGGCGGCATCCAGGACGCGCCCTGGGGCCGGTTCGTCAGCTTCGACGACCCGGACGGCAACGGCATCGTGCTCCAGGCGACCGCCGCCCGTGGCTGAGGTCGACGTCTTCACCGCGGTCGCCAACCCGACCCGGCGGCAACTGCTCGGCCTGCTGCTGGACCGGGGCGAGCGGCCGGTGCAGGAGTTGGCCGACCACTTCGACATGCGCCGGCCGAGTCTGTCGGAGCACCTGCGGGTACTCAAGGACGCCGGCCTGGTGGTCGAGCACCGGGCCGGCCGGCAGCGGCTCTACTCGCTCCGCCCGGAGCCGCTGCGGGACGTGGCCGAGTGGCTGACCCCGTACGAGCGGTTCTGGCGGGAGAAGCTCGCCGGGCTCCGCGACCTGCTCGACGCGATGGGCGTCGAGGAGGGCACCGACGGCCCGCAGCAGACCGCGGCCGTGACATCCGAGCAGGGCCGGGCTTCCGGCGAGCAGGAGGGGAAACGACGATGACCGAGCGCGGTGTCATCCGGGCCGACCAGTATCTCGCGCATCCACCCGGACGGGTCTGGCAGGCGCTCACCGAGCCCGACCTGCTGGCCCGGTGGTTCATGCCGAACGACTTCAAACCGGTGCCGGGACACCGGTTCACCTTCCAGACCATGGCCCGGCCGGACCAGGACTTCGACGGCGTGGTGCACTGCGAGGTCCTGGAGGTCGAGCCGGAACACCGGCTCCAGCTCTCCTGGAGCGGCGGGCACCTGGAGACCACCGTCACCTGGACGCTGGCCGCCGAGGGGCGGGGCACCCGGCTCTTCGTCGAACACGCCGGGTTCGATCCCGACGACCCGGTCCAGCAGCACGCCTTCACCATCATGTCCGGCGGCTGGCGCGGCATGGTCTTCCGCCGCATCGCGGAACTGCTGACCGAACTGGACGGCCCGGCGGAGCGCGAGCCGGGCCGGTAGCGCCGCTCCGGGACGGGCGGACAGTCCGGCACGGACGGGACAGGCCTCTCCGCCGGGTCCGGACAGGCCTCTCCGCCGGGTCCGGACAGGACTGGCGGGTCCGGACAGGACTGGCGGGTCCGGACAGGACTGGCGGGTCCGGACAGGACTGGCGGGTCCGGACAGGACTGGCGGGTCCGGACAGGACTGGCGGGTCCGGACAGGACTGGCGGGTCCGGACAGGACGGTGGTGGTCGGTTCTCCCGGCCGGGCAGGACACGGTCGGGTTGTCCCGGCCGGTCAGGACGGGGCGGGGCCGGTCGTGGCGGGGCCGAGCCCGCCACCTGCCGGCGCGACACCGAGGCCGCCACCGGAGACCCTCGCCGCCACCGCGCCGGCCGTACCGGGACGGGTCAGCGCGGCCCGGCCGACCGCCGGCACCAGCCGCCGGGCCCGCCAGGCGATCCCGATGCCGGCGGCGAGCACGAACATCGCGCCGAGGGCGTGCAGTGCCGAGGCCAGCATCCCGCCGACGCCGAGCAGCGGAGCCGCGATCATCAGCAGTACGCCGTCGGACTGGCTGAACACTCCGGACCGGTGCAGCGCCAGACCGGTCAGCCACCAGCCGAGGGAGTAGAGCACTCCACCGCTGACGGCGATGACCTGGCCCGCCCTGCCGAACGCCGCCGTGGAATCCGGCAGCCCACCGAACGGGAGTACCAGCATCGTTCCGGCGACCGCGACCAGCAGGCCGGCCGTACCGGCGCGCCGGGTGCGGGTGGTGACCAGCAGGCTGGCCAGCGCCATCAGCGCGAGCAGGCCGAGCCAGAGCGCACCGATCCAGCCGAGCAGGTGGGCCGGACGCTGCTGGGTGAGGAACGGGGCGTTCCCGGCGCCGACCAGGGTCACCGAACCGTACACAATGGCATAACCGGGCAGTGACCAGACGGCGAGCCGGGCCAGCCGGCGCAGCGACCAGGCCCAGCTCGCGTCGCTGGCCGGTTCGCTGGTGCCGCGCTCCACCGCGAAGGGCAGGAAGCCGAAGCCGCCGTACGGCCAGCGCCCGGAAACCGGATCCACCGCGCCGATGGTGCCCGGTCCGGCGCCGGCTGTCCGCTTCGGCGCACTCGATGGCCGTGCGAGCGCGGGATCACGCTTGGGGTTCGAGGGGTGGATTTCCGGTTTCGAGGGGTGGATCACGCGCCGTCACCTCGCTCAACGTGCTGCGCGGGCGGGCACGGGCGCGATCCGCTTCGACGCCCCGCTCCTTCACACCACCCGTCGCTAGACCGATCGTGTCAGGTGTCGGGGCGCCACGCGGACGCTTTGCTGGAATAAGCCGGGCGGACCCGACGGCGGGCGGTCAGCCGCCGCGCTCGGGCTGCTTATCCACAGTGGAGTCGCCGAGCAGGCTGGTCGGCGGGACCGGTTCCGGCGCCGGCAACTCCTGGGTACCGGTGGACCGGGACGTCACCTGCGCCTCGGCGGCGCGTACCTCGGCATTGACCTGTCGGGCCGCCTCGGCCGCGGCCGCCGCCGCCTCGGCGGCCTCGCGCTCGACCGCACCGGCGTCGACCTTCGCCCGGGGCTCGTCGCCGACCATCTGGCCGAGCCCGCCCAACGCGCCGCCGAGCCCTTCGAGCGCCCTGTTCAACTCGGCGGGCACGATCCAGACCTTGTTGGCGGTTCCGTTGGCGATCTGCGGCAGCGCCTGGAGGTACTGGTACGCCAGCACCTTCTGGCTCGGGTTGGCCTGGTGAATGGCGTCGAAGACGGTACGGATCGCCTTCGCCTGGCCCTCCGCCTCGAGGATCCGGGCCTGCCGGTCACCGTCGGCGCGGAGCACCGCGGCCTGCTTCTCACCCTCGGCGGTGAGGATCTGCGACTGCTTCTGCCCCTCGGCGTTGAGGATCGCGGCCCGGCGGTCCCGCTCGGCGCGCATCTGCTTCTCCATCGAGTCGCGGATGCTCGGCGGCGGCTCGATGGCCTTGATCTCCACCCGGGTCACCTTGATGCCCCAGCGTCCGGTCGTCTCGTCGAGCACGCCCGAGAGGTGCCGGTTGATCTCCTCCCGGCTGGTCAGCGCCCGCTCAAGGTCGAGCGAGCCGATCACGTTACGCAGGGTCGTGACGGTCAACTGCTCGATGGCCTGCAGGAAGTTCGAGATCTCGTAGGTCGCCTTCACCGAGTCGGCGACCTTGAAGTAGAGCACCGTGTCGATCGAGACGCCCAGGTTGTCCGAGGTGATCACGGGCTGGGGCGGGAAGCTGACCACCTGCTCCCGCATGTCGACCTTGGTCCGTACCGCGTCGATGAACGGCACCAGAAGGTTGAGGCCGGGGTGGAGCGTGCGCTTGTACTTCCCGAGCCGCTCGACCACGTCCTGACGCTGCTGCGGGACGATCCGCACCGCCCGGATCAGCGTGACCACCGCGATCAGGGCCACGGCGGCCAACAATATGCCCATCACAGTATCCACACCGCTCACCTCTTTGTATCGGGCTGCTCATCAGTAGCGTCGAAATCCTCGTGCCACACCAGCGCGGTCACACCCTTGACCTCGATCACCCGCACCCGGTCGCCGGGGGCGAACACCTGGGTCGCATCGTAGGAACGGGCGGTCCAGATCTCTCCATCGATCTTCACCACCCCGCTGTTGGCGTCCACCCGTTCGAGCACCAACGCGTTGCTCCCGGCGATGGCCTGCACGCCGAACGGCTGCTCGTCGCCGGTCAGCGCGGACTGGCGGTGCCGTCGGATGACCGGGCGGGCAACGACCAGGGTCAACGCCGAGACGGCGGCGAAGACCACCGCCTGGAGCGCCAGCGGGGCACCGAGGGCGGCCGCCCCGGCCGCGGCGAACGCCCCGACTCCGAACATGACCAGGAAGAGGGTCGTCGTGAAGATCTCCGCAACGACCAGCACGACGCCCAATACGATCCACAGGAGCGGCTCCACATGTCGATCCTGGCACGCCCACGCACCTAACGGCGACCCGCGATCGACGCACCTAGATCTCGCATGCCGAGATTCGGGCAATCGGCGTTCCCGGCGCCCCGGTCCAGCCCGGTTCCGCCCCGCACGGTTCGGTTCGGATAATTCAGTCCGGTTCCCGTACCCGAGTCCCAGGAGGCAGCCCGTGGCCCCCCTGCCGCCGGAGTCCGACCTACTGCCGGAGACCACCCGCCGGATCGACGCCCTCGTCGCCCAGGCCCAGGCCACCGGCCGGGCGCCCTCGCTGATCCTCGGGGTGCTCCGGGCCCCGTCCGCCGCCGGACCCGGTCCGGGCGGCGGGCTCGTGCACGTCGCCACGGCCGGCGAGACCCCACCGCCGGACCCGGACATCCAGTACCGGATCGGCTCGATCACCAAGACGATGACCGCGGTACTGCTGCTGCGCAAGCGCGACGAAGGGCTGCTCGACCTGGACGATCCGCTGGACCGGTACCTGCCCGGCAACCCGGTCGGGGACGTCCGGCTGCGTCAACTCCTCGGCCACGCCGCCGGCCTGCAACGCGAACCGGACGGCGAGTGGTGGGAACGCTCCGCCGGTGCCGGCCTGGACGCCCTGCTGGCCGGTCTGACCAGCGACAAACTGGCCTTCCCGGCACACCGCACCTTCCACTACTCGAACCTGGCGTACGGACTGCTCGGGGCGGTGCTGGAGCGGGTCACCGGGGAGTCGTGGTGGAAGCTCGTCCGGTCCCGGCTGCTCGATCCACTGGGGATGGTCCGCACCTCCTACCAACCGGCCGAGCCGTACGCCCGCGGCTACGTCGTACATCCCTGGCACGGCACACTGCGCGAGGAGCCGCGTACCGACACCGGGGCGATGGCACCGGCCGGGCAGCTCTGGGCCAGCCTGGCCGACCTGGCCCGGTGGGCCGGCTTCCTCGCCGACCCGGATCCGGAGATCCTGGCTCCGGACACCCTGGCCGAGATGTGCGTTCCGGTGGCGATGGCCGATCTGGACGCCTGGACCGCCGGCTACGGGCTCGGCGTGGAACTGCACCGAATCGGCGAACGGGTGTTCACCGGGCACGGCGGCTCGATGCCCGGCTACGTGGCCACGCTCTCCGTGCACCGGCCGTCCGGCACCGGCGTGGTGGGCTTCGCCAACGCGTACGGGCTGCGCGCCGGATCAGTGCCGATGCTCGGCCGGCAGGTGCTCAGTACGGTGCTCGACGCCGAACCCCCGCCGGTCCGGCCCTGGCGTCCGGCGACCGCACCGCCGGCCCCGGAGATCGCCGAGTTGACCGGCCGCTGGTGGTGGATGGGCCGGGAGTTCGAGATCGCCTGGGAGCCGACCGCCGAGGAACTGGTGGTCACCCAACTGCCGGCCGGTGCCGTACCGCGCTGGCGGTTCGGCCGGGACGCCACCGGGCGCTGGCGGGGCCGCTCCGGCATGAACAACGGTGAGATCCTCGCCGTCCGGCGCGACCCGACCGGTGCGGCCACGGCCCTGGACATCGCCACCTTCGTCTTCACCCGCGACCCCGACCGCCTCGACTGAGCCGGCACCGGAGGTTCGCCGGTGGCGTGGTCGCCGGTGGCGTGGTCGCCGCCACCGTATCGGCGCCACGGAGTCCGGCCGGCGGTGCGCCGGCCGGAGCCCCGCCAGGAGAACGTCTCCGCCGCGCTCCGCACCGGCACGCCGACCCTTGCCGACGGCGGGCGGCGGTCAGGGCGCGGACGGTGCCGTGACGAAGTCGATGAGCCGTTCCATCGCGTTGATCAGGGGTGTCTCCACGTCGTGGAAGTTGTCCACCCGGGCGAGGATGCGCCGCCACATCTCGGCGGGCTCGGCAACCCCGAGGGCGGCACAGACGCCCTCCTTCCACGGCCGTCCCGGTGGCACCACGGGCCACGCCCGGATGCCGAGCGCCGACGGCTTCACGGCCTGCCACACGTCGACGTACGGGTGGCCGGTGACCAGCACGTCCGGCGAGGCAACCGCCGCGACGATCCGGCTCTCCTTCGAGCCCGGCACCAGGTGGTCGACGAGCACACCCAGCCGCCGTCCCGGCCCCGGGCCGAACTCGCGGACCCGAGACGCGAGCGCGTCGATGCCGTCCAACGGCTCCACCACCACGCCCTCGATCCGCAGGTCGTCGCCCCAGATCCGCTCCACCAGCGCCGCGTCGTGCACGCCCTCCACCCAGATCCGGCTGGCCTTGGCCACCTGGGCGCGTACCCCGGCCACCGCCACCGATCCGGAGGCGGTCCGTCGGCGCGGCGCCGGTGCCGCCGACGGCGCCGGCCGGCGCAACGTCACCGGCTGCCCGTCGAGCAGGAACGCCGCCGGCAGCAGCGGGAAGTTCCGCCGCCGGCCGTGCCGGTCCTCCAGCACCACCGCACCGGACTCGAAACCCACCACCGCGCCGCAAAACCCCGAGTCGGCGTCCTCGACCACCAGGTCGGCCTCGGCCGGCACCTCCGGTATCACCTTGCGCCGCCGCCAGTCCCCGGCGAGCACGTCGTCGCCGTACATCCTCCCCATGGGAGGCGACGCTAGCCGCTCGCGGCCGGTCGGTCGGCGTTGACGCGCCGCCGGGCCCGCACCCGAGACAGCCGACACAGGAAGCACGTACCCTAGCCGCATGTCCCCCGCAACGGGCGCGGCGACTCTCGTGGCGCGCCGGTCCAGCCGCTTTGTGGCCTGGGTACGCGCATGGCGTGCCGGGCTGGTGCCGTACGACGAGATCGCCGACGAGATCGCCGCCGGTGAGGAGCACCTCGTCGCCGACGCCCCCGGCGCCTGGACCGACATCCCGCTGCGCGACGCGCTCTCCGCCTTCTCCAAACTCTCGCCCGACGAGATCCGGCTGGTGCTGCCCGCTCCCGGCGATCCGCGCGGGCTCCCCGGTCCCGGCCCGTTCGCCTCGGCGGCCCTGCTGGCCGGCGAGGCGGTGGTGGCCCGTGGCCTCGGTGTGATTCCCGAGGTACGCACGCACACCAGCGGGTCCGGCGTGACGTTCGAGACGGTGCTGTGGCGGGTCTATCCGCTGCCGGAGACCGCCCCGGCCGCCTCGCTGGGCAATCCCGGTGCGGCCGAGGCCGAGGCCGAGCTGGCGGTGACCCTGGCCGAGGCGACCGCGGCGCTGACCCGGCTCGACGTAGCGCAGTGGCGTCCGGAGCTGGCCGGTGCGCTCGCCGCACTGCGCCGCCCGGACAACGGGATGGACCTGCCGCCCGGCTTCGACCCGCGCTCCCGCCGGCTGTTCGCCCGGGCCAGCGTGCTGGACCAGGTGCTCGCGCTGGCCGAGCACGCCGCACCCGGTGGTTCGGTCAACGGTTACGAGGCACAGCAGCGCGACGCCGCGCTGCGCCCGCTCACCGCCGCCTGCCGACGGGCGGTCGTGGCCGCCTGCAACGCCCCGCTCTCGGCCTGATCCGCCGGCACCGCTCGGTCCTCGGCGGACCGGCCGGGGCCGGACTCAGATCTCGTCGATCAGGTCGGCGACCGAGGAGACGATCCGGGACGGCAGGTACGGATAGCGTTCCGCCTCGGCCCGGGTGCTGATCCCGGTCAGCACCAGCACGGTCTGCAACCCGGCCTCCAGCCCGCAGAGGATGTCGGTGTCCATCCGGTCACCGATCATCGCGGTCGTCTCGGAGTGCGCGTCGATGGTGTTCAGCGCCGACCGCATCATCATCGGGTTCGGCTTGCCGACGAAGTACGGCTCCACCCCGGTCGCCTTCGAGATCATCGCCGCCACCGAACCGGCGGCCGGCAGGGCACCCTCGGCGGACGGGCCGGTCGGATCCGGATTGGTGCAGATGAACCGGGCCCCGCCGTCGATCAGCCGGACCGCCTTGGTGATCGCCTCGAAGCTGTACGTCCGGGTCTCGCCCAGCACCACGTAGTCGGGTGCGAAGTCGGTCAGCACGTACCCCACGGCGTGCATCGCGGTGGTCAGCCCGGCCTCCCCGATCACGTACGCCGTGCCGCCGGGGCGCTGGTCGGCGAGGAACTGCGCGGTGGCCAGCGCGGCGGTCCAGATCGCATGCTCGGGGACGTCGAAGCCCATCCGGTTCAGCCGGGCCTGGAGGTCCCGGGCGGTGTAGATCGAGTTGTTGGTGAGGATCAGGAACGGCTTGCCCGAGGCGCGCAGTGCCCGGACGAACTCGGGCGCGCCCGGCACCGGCTGGCCCTCGTGCACCAACACCCCGTCCATGTCGGTGAGCCAGCTCTCCACCGGCTTCCTGTCGCTCATGCCGGCACTCCGCTGCTCTCGTTCATGACTCTCCTACCGGGTGGGGTCAGGGGCGCCGGACCGGCTGGCAGCAACCGGCCGGGCAGGTTTCCCAGGCGGGCAGCGTACCCAGCCGGCGTCGCGCCGCCGTGTCGGCCGGGTTAAGCCGCTCGGTCACCAGCTCCCGGACCATCGCCACGAACCTCGGGTCGGTGCCCGGGGTACCGGCCCGGACGAAGTCGAGGCCGAGCTGCTTGGCGGTCGCCGCCGCCTCGGTGTCCAGGTCCCAGACCACCTCCAGGTGGTCGGAGACGAAGCCGATCGGGCTGACCACCACCGAGGTGACTCCGTCGGCCGCGAGCGCCCGCAGGTGGTCGTTGACGTCCGGCTCCAGCCACGGCACCTGGGGAGGGCCGGAGCGGCTCTGCCAGACCAGGTCGTACGGCAGGCCGGGGGCGGCCCGCTCGGCCACCAGCGCGGCGGTCTCGCGGAGTTGGGCCTCGTACCGGCCGCCCTGCGGTCCGGCGGAGGCGGCCATCGAGACCGGGATCGAGTGGGCGGTGAAGACCAGCCGGGTGCTCTCCCGCCGGGCCGGGTCGAGGGTGGCCAGCGCGTTGGCCACCGCGTCGGCGTGCGGCTCGACGAACCCGGGATGGTCCCAGTACTGCCGCAGCTTCTCGATCCGGGGCGCGTCCGGGCCCACCGCCGCGCGGGCGGTCGCGATGTCCTCCAGGTATTGCCGGCAGGAGGAGTAGCCGCCGTAGGCGCTGGTCACGAAGCCGAGAGCCGAGGTGACGCCGTCGTCGCGGAGCTGGGCCACGGTGTCGGCGAGCATCGGATGCCAGTTGCGGTTGCCCCAGTACACCGGGAGGTCGAGCCCGTGCGCGGCGAAGTCGGCGCGGATCGCGGCGAGCAGGTCCCGGCACTGCTGGTTGATCGGCGACACGCCACCGAAGTGCTGGTAGTGCTCGGCGACCTCGGCCAGCCGGTCCGGTGGCACGTTCCGCCCCCGGGTGACGTTGGCCAGGAACGGCAGGACGTCCTCCGGCCGTTCCGGGCCACCGAACGAGATCAACACAACGGCGTCGTACGACATGCCACCATTGTTCCCGCCCCGGCCGAGCCGGCCGGCAGGGCCCCGCCCGCCGGCAGCGCCGGACGGACGGGGCCTTCCTCACATCGCGGCGCCGAGCGCGTGGTAGCCGCCGTCGACGTGCACGATCTCACCGGTGGTGGCCGGGAACCAGTCGGAGAGCAGGGCCAGGCAGGCCCGCGCGGCCGGCTCCTGGTCGGTCAGTGCCCAGCCCAGCGGGGCCCGCTCGGCCCAGGCCTCCTCGAACTGCTGGAAGCCGGGGATCGACTTCGCCGCCATGGTGCGCAGCGGTCCGGCCGAGACCAGGTTGCTGCGGATCCCCTTCGGGCCCAGGTGCAGCGCCAGGTAGCGGGAGGCGGACTCCAGCCCGGCCTTGGCCACGCCCATCCAGTCGTACACCGGCCAGGCCTTGGTGGCGTCGAAGGTGAGCCCGACCACCGCGCCGCCCGCGCTCATCAGCGGCAGCGCCGCCACCGCGAGCGCCTTGTAGGAGTACGTCGAGACGTGCACCGCGGTCGCCACGTCCTCCCACGGCGCGTCCAGGAAGCCGCCGCCGAGGCAGCTCTGCGGGGCGAAGCCGATCGAGTGCACCACCCCGTCCAGCCCGTCGACGTGCTCGCGGACCCGGTCCGCCAGGCTGGCCAACTGCTCGGCGTCGGTGACGTCCAGCTCGATCACCGGGGCCGGCTCGGGCAGCCGCTTGGCGATCCGCTCGACCAGCGACATCCGGCCGAAGCCGGTGAGTACCACCGTCGCACCGTTCTCCTGGGCGAGCTTCGCGACCGAGAACGCGATCGACTGGTCGGTGATGACACCGGTGATGAGCAGCCGCTTGCCGGCCAGCAGTCCAGACACGTGAAGATCCTCCATACCCTCGTGGTCCCCCGCGTCCCGTGGCCGGTCCGGGTCCGTCCCGGCCGATCACGGCGCCTGGGCGATTGTGCCAGTCGGTGCCCCGGTCCCGGGCCGGTCAGTGCCCCTGCCGGGCCGGTCGGTGCCGCGTGCCCGGGCCCGGTCAGTGCCCCATGCCGAGGCCGCCGTCCACCGGGATGACCGCCCCGGAGACGTAGCCGGCGGCGTCGGAGGCCAGCCAGGCCACCACCCCGGCCACCTCGTCCGGGCTGGCCATCCGGCCCGCCGGGATGGACTTGCGGATCTCCGCCTTGCGCTCCTCGGTGAGCACCGCCGTCATGTCGGTGTCGATGAACCCGGGCGCGACCACGTTCGCGGTGATGTTCCGGCTGCCCAGTTCGCGGGTGATCGACCGGGCCACCCCGACCAGTCCGGCCTTGCTCGCCGCGTAGTTCACCTGGCCGGCGCCGCCGGAGAGGCCGACCACCGAGGAGACGAAGACCATCCGGCCCCACCGGGCCCGGAGCATCTTGCCGGAGGCCCGCTTGGCGCACCGGAACGCGCCGGTCAGGTTGGCGTCGACCACCCGGGTGAACTGCTCCTCGGACATCCGCAGCAGCAGCGTGTCGTCGGTGATCCCGGCGTTGCACACCAGCACCTCGACCGGGCCCAGCTCCGCCTCGACAGCCGAGAACGCCTCGTCGACCTGGCCACTGTCGGTGATGTCACACCGCACGCCGAACAGGTCGGCGGGCGGGCTGCTGCCCCGGTGGGTGACCGCCACCCGGTCGCCCTGCTTGGCGAAGGCCTGCGCGATGGCCAGGCCGATGCCCCGGTTGCCTCCGGTCACCAGCACGGTTCGGGCCACGGATGTCCTCCTCACGGACGGTACGGACGTGCGGGTTGGAGACTAGGCGCTACCGGCAGGTAATCCGTAACCCGGGGTGGCGTGCTACCCGGGTACTACCGGCGGAATCGTGCCACGGGGTGACGACGGTCGGGCTCCGGCACCCGTACCCTGCCCCTGATGGAGAACGGCACCGCTGCGGTCCTGCGCGTCGGCCGGGACGACCTGCGCCGGCTGCTGGTCGGGGCGGACTTTCCGCTGTCCGTGCCGCTCGGCCCGCCCGGCAGGTGGCGGCGAGTGTGGCAGCGCGCCCGGCCGTTCCTGGCCCCGGTGCTGGTCTTCGCCCTGGTCGGCATCACCATCGCCGGCATCCAGTACCTGACCGACACCCGGGGCCTGCCCGGATGGCTGGCGATCGGGCTCGGCGTCGGCGGGACCCTGCCGGCGGTGCTGGCCCCGGTCCGCCCGCTGCTCGCCTGGCGGTTCGGCTACCCACTGCTCTACCTCGGTGTGATCGACGCGCTGCCCGACGAGTCCTGGCCGTGGAGCCCGGTGCAGATCATCGCCTTCCTCTTCGTGCTGCTGGTGCTGGCCGCTCGGACCAGCCTGGGGATCGCCGCCTGGGCGGGGCTGCTCAGCGTGCTGCCGGCGTACCTGTTCGTGCCGACCCACGCGAACGCGCACGGGGTCGCCCTCCTCTTTCTGGCGATCCTGATCGTCGGCGACCAGGTGCGGCGGCGCCGGCAGAGCCAGCGGGCCCTGGCCGAGCAGGCCGAGCGCAGCGAACTGGAGCAGGCCCGCCGGGCGGTGCTGGAGGAACGGACCCGGATCGCCCGGGAGATGCACGACGTGGTCGCGCACCACATGTCGATGATCGCGGTGCAGGCGGAGACCGCGCCGTACCGGCTGACCGGGCTACCCGAGCCGGCCCGGGCCGAGTTCACCGCGATCGCCGGGTCTGCCCGGGAGGCGCTGGTCGACATGCGCCGGCTGCTCGGCGTACTCCGCAGCGAGTCGGCGGCACCGGAGACCGCGCCGCAGCCGGGGCTGGCCGACGTACCGGAGTTGGTCGACGCGGCCCGCCGGGCCGGCATGGCGGTGACGGTCGCCACCGGCCCGGAGCCGGAGCAGCGCCGGGCGGTGCCGGAGGCGGTCGGGCTGGCCGCGTACCGGATCGTCCAGGAGGCCCTCGCCAACGCGGCCCGGCACGCGCCCGGGACCGCCGTCCGGGTGTCGGTGGACGCGGGCGACCGGGCGCTGACCGTCGACGTCTGGAACGACCCGGCCGGTCCCGGCGCCGGCCGCCCGGGAGACGCCGCCGGCCCCGCCGGACACGGACTGACCGGGATGCGGGAGCGGGTCCGGCTGCTCGGCGGCCGGCTGCGGGCCGGCCCGACCGACGACCAGGGGTACGCGGTCACCGCGCACCTGCCCTACGACCCGGAGCCGACCGAACCGTGAACCTTCGCCAACCTGAACCGCGCGACGTGCGCGCCCCGACTGCCATCCCCGGCCGCGACGGACCGCAGGAGGCGGTTGACGGCGGTCCGGTGCGGACGGCCGGCGCCGAGCACGACGGAGGTACGGCCCGATGATCCGGGTGCTGATCGCCGACGACCAGGCGATGGTCCGGCAGGGATTCGGGGCGCTGCTGGCGGCCCAGCCCGACCTGCTGGTGGTCGGGGACGCGGCGAACGGCGCCGAGGCGGTCACCGCGGCCCGGCGGCTCGACCCGGACGTGGTGTTGATGGACGTCCGGATGCCCGTGCTGGACGGCCTGGCCGCGACCCGGCAGCTCCTCGGCGACCGGCCGGAGGCGGACCGCCCGCGGGTACTCATCCTGACCACCTTCGACCTCGACGACTACGTCTACGAGGCGCTGCGGGCCGGCGCCAGTGGCTTCCTGCTCAAGGACGCCCCGGCCGCCGACCTGGTGCAGGCGGTCCGGGTGGTCGCGGCCGGGGACGCGCTGCTCGCCCCGGCGGTGACCCGCCGGCTGATCGCCGAGTTCGCCGCCCGGCCCGGCCGGGACCGGCCCCGCCCGGTCAGCCTGGCCGGGCTCACCCCCCGGGAGACCGAGGTGCTCCGGCTGATCGCCCGGGGCCGCTCCAACGGCGAGATCGCCGCCGAACTGGTGGTCGCCGAACAGACCGTGAAGACGCACGTCGGGCGGATCCTGAGCAAGCTCGACCTGCGCGACCGGGCCCAGGCGGTCGTCGTCGCGTACGAGTCCGGGCTGGTCGCCGCCGGCGACTAGTACCCCGGTCCGCCAAGCCGCCCGGCTGGTACCCACGGTCTGCCGAGCCGACCCGGTACACCTCCGGGCGGCGGGCGGCCCGCACCGGTCGGGTCGTCCCCCGGTAGCCCTGCGGTAGTCCCCGGGTAGCCCGCCGGAAGCCGTCCCGTGGCGTGACGCGGCAACCCATGCCGACCACGCATTCTCTGCTCCGAAGGCGATCGGAGGGAGATCGGGATGGTGTGGCGACCGGCGGTACGGGGAGCGGTGGCCGGGCTGCTCGCGCTGGGGCTGATGGTGCCGCCGCCGGCCGGGGCGAGCGAGGTGGCGGTGGCGCGGGCCGGGTTCGTCGAGGCGTACCCGGCGGTGGCGGCGGCGATGCGGACGGCCGGTGCGCCGTACGCCGGCTGGGTGGCCGCCGGCCGCTCCTTCCTGGCGTTCGATCCGCACGATGACGGGCTGGCCGTGGAGGTGCTCGGCGACCTCGGCACCGCCGACCGGATCGCGGTACTGGTACCGGGGGTGGACAGCACGCTGCGGGACTTCGACCGTGGTTTGGGCGGGGTACGCCGGCGTGCTCCGACCGCCCAGGCCCGCGCCCTGTACGACGAGATCCGCGTCACCCGGCCCGGTGCCCGGGTGGCCGTGCTGGCCTGGCTCGGCTACGACCCGCCGAACGGGCTGGGCCGGGCGGCGGCCCGCTCGGAGCACGCGCGGGCCGGGGCGGACGCCCTGGTCGAGCTGACCCGGACGCTGGCCCGGCACCGCCCCGACGCGACGGTGACGCTGGTCGGGCACAGCTACGGCGCGCTGGTGGTCGGGCTGGCCGCACCGGAGGTGCCGCCGCAGGTGACCGACCTGGTGACGCTGGCCGGGGTCGGGATGGGCGTGGACCGGGCCGCCGAACTGGGCACCGGGGCCCGGGTCTGGGCGGCCGAGGCGCCGGACGACTGGGTCCGCCGGCTGCCCCCGGTGCGGGTGTTCGGCTTCGGGCACGGCGTCCGGCCGGCCAGTCCGGAGTTCGGAGCCAGGCCGCTGCCGGTGGACCGGGTGACCGGCCACGACGGCTACCTGGTGCCGGGCACCGCGACGTTGCACGCGGCGGCCCTGGTCGTGCTCGGCGCGGCCGGGACATCCACCGACCCGGCTGAGACGACCACCGGGACGAGCACCGCAACGACCGGGACGAGCACCGGGACGGCGGTGACCACCCGATGAGCGTCCTCGATCGGCGACCGACGAGCCTCCTCGGACCGCGGCGGACCGACGGCGCGACACCGCACCGGCCCCGGGCCGGATCGGACGGTGGTGGCCGGGACCGGGGCGTGGACGGGCTGCGGGCGTACGCGATCGGCGGGGTGGTGTTCGGGCACTGGCTGGTCACCGCCCTGGTACTCGGCCCGGACGACGCGCTGCGCACGGCCAGTCCGCTGGCCGCGATGCCGGCGCTGGTCCCGGTGACCTGGCTGTTCCAGACGCTCGGGCTCTTCTTCTTCGTCAGCGGGTACGCCTCGGCCCGGTCGCTCCGCTCGGCCGCCGCCCGGGGACTCGGCCCGGCACGGTGGCTGCGCCGGCGGCTCGGTCGGCTGGGCCGGCCGGTGCTGCTGCTGCTCGGCGGCTGGCTGGCGGTGCTGGCCGTGGCCGCCCTGCTCGGCACTCCGGCGGACACCCTGCGTACCGCCGCCACGCTGGTGGTCAGTCCACTGTGGTTCCTGCTGCCGCTGGTGGTGCTGATCGCGTCGACCGCCCCGCTGGCCCGGGCGCTGGACCGGTACGGGCCGGTCCGACTGGCCGTACCGGCCGTGGCGCTGGTCACGCTGAGCGACCTGGCCGGGCGGAGCGGCGATCCGTCGGGCTGGCCGGTGCCGCTGCCCGGGGACGGGGTGTGGCGGGTACCGGTCGCGGTGCTGGCCGGCTGGCTGCTGCCGTACCTGCTCGGGATGGCTCTCGCCGACGGCCGGCTCGGCGGCCGGCGGACCGCCGTCGGGCTGTTGCTGGCCGGTGCCGCCGGAATGGCCGGGCTGGGCGGGGCGGGCTATCCGCTCAGCGCGGTCGGGGTGCCCGGGGACGGCATGTCCAACCTGGACCCGCCGTCGCTGTTCGCGGTCAGCCTGGCGCTGGCCCAGGTCGGCGCGGCGCTGCTGGTCCGACCGGCGCTGGCCGGCGCGCTGGCCCGGCCGGGCCGGTGGGCCCCGGTGAACCGGCTGAACAGCGTGGCGATCAGCGTCTACCTGTGGCACCAGAGCACCCTGCTGGGGGTGACCGCGCTGGCCGCGCTCGCGGCCCGGCTGGCCGGCACCGGTCCGGTACCCGGACTGCACACGGTGCCGGACGGGCCCGGCTGGGTGGCCGCCCGGCTGGCCTGGCTGCCGCTGCTGGTCCTGGTCCTGTCCGTGCTGGTCGGACGGGCCGGCGGCGACCGGCGGCGGCACCGCGACGCCCAGGGGCCGGCGTCCCGGGAGGCTTCCGGACGCCCCGGGCCGGCACGGACAGTGCACCCTCTTCAACCTGAACCGCGCGGCGCATGCGCCCCGACCTCCACCTCCGGCCACGACGGACCGCGAGGGGAGGTTGAGCGGGTTCAGTGACGAGCAGACCCTGTTCCGCGCCCGACAACGGTCGGAGAGCCGACACCCGGGGGCCCGGATGGCCGACTGCGGCCACCGGGCTCTCCGGGTGTACGATGACTCACGTTCCAGGTCCGGTCGACAGGTGGAGGTGATCGCTGTGCGAAATAGCGATCCTCCCAGTCGTGGCCGGGTCCTTGGTCAGTCCGCCTGAGCCGTGACATCTCCCGCCGACTGACCCAGTTCCGCTCCACACCGCATCCCCGGACCACTCCGGCCTCTGCCGGCGTGCCGTCCCGGCTGTGCGAATCCGATGGCTGTCGCCGAGCCGAGGTGTGTGGAGCCGCCCGGTCACGACTTCGTGTGCGCGTCCACTGATCCCCGAGACACCCCGCCCGGCCCTGCGCCGGCCCGGGTCGTCTCCAGTCGCCACCCGGAGAGCAGAATCATGCAGCGTTACGTCGCCCCGCTGGGCTTCACCCTCGCCGCCGCCTGGGTCGTGCTGGTCTTCATCCTGGTCCGCGCGACCCCGTGACGACCGCCACCCCAGGGCCGACCGTCGACCCCGCCACACCGGCTCGTCCGAGCGGCAGTGGTCCGTCCGCACGTACCCGGCCGGGCCGGTGACCGGCACCGACCGGGTACGCCCGCACACCTGTCCCCGCCCCGGCGGGCGCCCGCCCGTCAGACCAGGCGGGACGTCCAGAGCAGGCTCAGCCCTGCCGCGCAGAGCGCGAAGAGCAGCGCGATCCCCGCGTACCACTGGGTGATCTCCCGGGCCTCGGTCCGGAACCCGATCGAGCTGCCCATGTCCTGGTAGACCTGCTTCAGCTCGTTGACCGAGGCCGCCTCGTAGAAGAAGCCCTGCGTCGTCTCGGCGAGTTCGGCCAGGGCCAGTCGGTCGACCGGCACCCGCTGCACCTGGCCACCGATGTCGACCTGGCCGGAGTCGGTGCCGAACGCGATGGTCGAGACCGGCACGTTCGCCGCCTGCGCCGCCGCACCGGCCTCCTCGATCGAGCGCCCCGAGGTGCGGTAGCCGTCCGAGAGCAGCACGATCCGTGCCGGCGGGATGCCCTGGGCGCCGTCCGCCGGCACCGACCGGATCGCCTCCAGGCAGGTGAAGACGGCCTCGCCGGTCGCGGTCGCCTCGGCCAGCACCAGTCCGTCGATGGCCTGGGTCACCGCCGGGCGGTCCTTGCCCGGCGGCACCAGCACGTTGGCCGACTTGGCGAAGGCGACCAGCCCGAGGTTGTAGGTCGGCGGCAGCTCCGCGACGAACTGCTTCGCCGCCTCCTGGGCCGCCTCCAGCCGGTTCGGTGCCACGTCGTCGGCCTCCATCGACAGCGACACGTCGATCGCCAGCATGATGGTGGCCCGCTCCAGCGGCTCCTTGGTGTCGACCGCCGGCCGGGCCATCCCGGTGGCCAGGATCAGCAGGCTGAGCAGCATCACCCCGGCCGCGGCGTGCCGGCGCCAGCCGATCCCCTTCGGCACGAGGGTGCGCAGCAACTCGACGTTGGTGAACCGCATCGCGTACGTGCGGCGGTGCAGTTGCCGCCAGACGTACGCCCCGGCGAGCAGCAGCACGGGCAGCACGGCCAGCAGCCACCACGGTTGCAGAAAACGGATCATCGTGTCGTCCCCCGGGTACGGGCGTGCCGCTGCGCTGCGACGAAGCGCACCATGTCCAGCAGCCAGTCGGAGTCGGTACGCAGCCGCAGGTGCGCCGCTCCGGCGGCCCGCAGCTGGTGGGCGATCGCGGCACGCTGGGCGGCCGCCGCGGCGGCGTAGCGGCGCCGCAACCGTGGGTCGGCGGTCTGCACCTCGTGCAGCTCACCCGTCTCGGGGTCGACGACGGGCAGCACCCCGACGTCCGGCAGCTCCAGTTCACGCGGGTCGACCACCTCGACGGCGAGCACCTCGTGCCGGACCCCGAGCTTGCGTACCGGGCGTCCCCACTGCTCCGGCGGGGCCAGGAAATCGGAGATCACCACGGCCATCCCGCGCCGCCGGGGCGGACGGTTGAGCGCGTCCACCAGCAGACCGAGGTCGGTACGCCCCGGCCGGGTCGGCGTGCCGGCAATGGTCCGGAGCAGACCCTGTGCCTCCTTGCGGCCCGGCCGGGCCGGCAGCCGCAGCACCCCCGGTGGCGTGGACGGGGATCCGGTCCGGCCGTCCCGGGGCGGGCCGGTGCCGATCACCGCGCCGATCCGGTTGCCACCCCGCACGGTCAGGTGGGTGATCGCCGCCGCCGCCGCGATCACGAGTTCCCGCTTGAGCCAGCGGCCGGTGCCGAAGTCGAGGCTGGCCGACAGGTCCACCGCCAGCCAGGTCTCCAGTTCCCGGTCGACCACCGTGCGCCGGACGTGCGGCACAGTCGTCCGGGCCGTCACCGGCCAGTCCATCCGGCGTACGTCGTCGCCGGGGCGGTATTCCCGGGACTCCCCCGCCTCGGTGCCGGGCCCCGGCAGCAGGCCGAGGTAGTCGCCCTGGAGCAGCCCGTCGAGTTTGCGGGTGACCAGCAACTGCAACCGGGAGAGTACGGCGTCGGCCCGGGCCGGACCGCTGTCGGTCGCCGACATCATGCCGGCGGGCGCCCGGGCCACGCCGGGCCGGCCGCCGGTACCCCGGACGCGGGCCCGAGGGCGGGTCCGGAACCGTTCGGCGGGGCGGGGGTGGCGTTCTGCCGGGGCGCGACCGAGGGCAGCGGGATGGTGGACATCACCCGGTCGACGACATGGTCGGCCGGGATGTTGTCGGCCAGCGCGTCGTAGCTGAGCACCAGCCGGTGCCGGAGGATGTCCGGGGCGATGTCCTGGACGTCCTGCGGCAGCGCGTAGTCCCGGCCGCGCATCAGCGCGAGCGCCCGGGTGGCCCGGACGATGCCGAGCGAGGCGCGCGGGCTGGCGCCGTACTGGATGAGCTGCGCCACGTCCGGCATCCCGTGCTCGGCCGGTGCGCGGGTGGCCAGCACCAGGCGTACGGCGTAGTCGACCAGGGCGTTGTGCACGAAGACCTTGTCGGCCTTCTGTTGCAGCCCGACGAGTTCCAGCGGGGTGAAGACCGACGCCGGCTCGGGGGCGCTGACCCCCATCCGGTAGACGATCTCGCGCTCCTCGGCGTCGGTGGGATAGCCGACGATGATCTTCATCAGGAAGCGGTCCCGCTGCGCCTCGGGCAGCGGATAGACGCCCTCCTGCTCGATCGGGTTCTGGGTGGCCATCACCAGGAACGGGTTCGGCACCCGGTGGGTCTGCCCGCCGATCGACACCTGCTGCTCGGACATCACCTCGAGCAGCGCCGACTGCACCTTGGCCGGTGCCCGGTTGATCTCGTCGGCGAGCAGGAAGTTCACGAAGACCGGTCCGAGCTCGACGTCGAACTTCTCGCTCGACTGCCGGTAGATCCGGGTGCCGACGATGTCCGCGGGGACCAGGTCCGGGGTGAACTGCACCCGGGCGAACGTACCGCCGACCACCCGGGCCAGGGTCTCCACCGCGAGCGTCTTGGCCACCCCCGGCACCCCTTCGAGCAGGCAGTGCCCGCGGGCCAGCAGGGCGACGAACATCCGCTCCACCATCCGGTCCTGCCCGACGATGACCCGCTTGACCTCGAAGAGGGCTCGCTCGAGCAGGGTGGCGTCCTCGGCCGGGGTGCTGCCCACAGTGGGGACGGCACCGCCGACGTCGGGCGGGGTCGGGGTGTCGGGCGTCGTCGGCTGGGCCACCGGTCCTCCACAGCGGGGTCAGGGAATCAGGGGTCGGCGCGAGCCGACGCCCCCAAGCGTCGCACGTCGAGCGGAGAGGCCGCGAAGGGAGAACCGGATTTGCGGTTCCGTCCCGCGCATTTGCGCCTCGCCGAGGCGCGCAATCCGGAAAACGGTCGATGGTGGGTAGACATAGAGGGGTTTTCTCTGTGTACGATGCAGCGAATCGCCGGGCGGCTCCCCCCGTGGCCGCCCGGCGATCTCTTCCTCCGGGCCCTCCTCCGGCGCCGTAGACCGGGCCCTCCTCCGGCGCCGTAGACTCGCCGCCGTGAGTGACGGGTCCGCAGCCGCGAGCGGTGGCTCTCCACCGGCAGACAACCCGCCCCGGATCTGCTCGGCCCGGGGCTGCCGGGCAGCGGCCGTCTGGGCGTTGCACTGGAACAATCCCCGGCTGCACACCGCGCAGCGGCGCAAGACCTGGCTCGCCTGTGCCGAGCACCGGCGCTCGCTCGGCGACTTCCTCGGCGCGCGCGGGTTCCTTCGCGAGGTAACACCGGCCGAGGGATCGCCTACGCTCGACACGTGACCGAGCGAGGCGGCGACCGAAGCGAGCACGGCAGCGCGGACCGAAGCGAGCACGGCGAGGACGACCGAAGCGCGCGCGGCAGCGCGGACCGAAGCGCGCACGGCGCAGCGTCGACCGGTGAGCCGACGGCCGGACGGCCCACAGCCGGGCCGACCGACCCGCTGGAGCCGTGGCCGGAGACCGTGCACTGGCAGCCGGTTTCCACCGACCTGATCAAGGTGGAGGCACTGCGGCTCGGGATCGGCATGCTGGCCCTCGCCGCCGGCGCCGGAGTCGGCCTCGCGCTCACCGGTCACTGGTTCTTCGGCCTCGCGCTCGGCGCGGTGGTCGTGCTGACCGTCTGGCGGCTGGCGGTGATCGTCCGGGCCGTCCGGGCCTGGGGGTACGCCGAGCGCGACCACGACCTGCTGGTCCGGCACGGCCTGCTGGTCCGGCGGCTGTCGATCGTGCCGTACGCCCGGATGCAGTTCGTCGACGTCACCGCCGGGCCCCTGGAGCGGGCCTTCGACCTGGCCACCGTGCAACTGCACACCGCCGCCGCCGCGAGCGACGCCCGGGTGCCCGGCCTGCGTCCGGCCGAGGCGTCCCGGCTGCGCGACCGGCTCACCGCCCTCGGCGAGGACCGGGCGGAGGGTCTATGACCCCCGAGGAGGTCGCCGAGCCCCGGCAGCGGCTGCACCCGTTGAGTCCACTGCTGCACGGGGCGAAGTCACTGGTGGTGATCGTCGCCGCGCTCTCCTGGTCGACCCTGTCCCGGGTCGGCCTCGGCTTCTTCGCCCTACTGGTGGCGGTACTGCTGATCGGCGCCCTCGCGCTCTCGGTGGTCAGTTGGTACAACACCGGCTACCACATCGTCGGGCGGGAGCTGCGGATCCACGAGGGGCTGCTGTGGCGGCGTACCCGGGCGATCCCGCTGGAGCGGTTGCAGTCGGTGGAGGTGGTCCGGCCGCTGCTGGCCCAGCTCAGCGGGCTGGCCGAGCTGCGGCTGGAGGTGGTCGGCGGCGGCAAGACGGAGGCGCCGCTGGCGTACGTCACGGTGGCCGACGCGGTGGCGCTGCGGGAACGCCTGCTGGTGCTGGCCGGCCGGGCGCCGTCCGGCCCGACCGGGGCGCCCGTCGAGGCCGCCGGCCCCGGCACCGTACCGCCCGGGCAGCCCGGTGCGCCGTGGCCGGGTCAGCCCGGCGTACCCGGCCTTCCGGGGCTGGTCGGCACCGCCGAGCCACCGGCCGGCCGGCACCTGCACGCGGTGTCCAACCGCGACCTGCTGGTCAGCCAGCTCCTCACCCCGCAGGCGTTCCTGTTGCCGTTCGGTCTCGCCTTCGTGCTGACCCAGTTCTTCACCGAGGGCTCCTGGTCGTTCATCGCGGTCGCCAGCACCCTCACCGCGATGGCCGGGGTGGTGCTCCAGCCGATCCGGCGGGTACTGGACGACTGGAGTTTCCGGCTGGCCCGCGACGACGCCGCGCTGCGGGTCCGGCACGGCCTGCTGGAGACCCGGGCCCAGACCGTACCGCTGGACCGGCTCCAGGCGATCGGGGTCACCTGGCCGCTGCTCTGGCGGATGAAGGGGTGGCTGCGGATGCGGCTGTCGGTCGCCGGGATCGCCAGTGGTGAACTGGACGACCGGAGCCACCCGGACCGACTGCTGCCGGTCGGTGACCTGAGCACGGCACAGATGATCATGTCGGAGATCCTGCCCGGGGTGGCGATCACCGGCACCCTCACCCCGCCGCCGGCCCGGGCCCGCTGGGTGCACCCGCTGGCCCGTACCGCGCTCGGCGCCGGACTCTCCGCCCGGGTCTTCGCGGTCCGCTCCGGACTGCTGACCCGGGAACTCCTCGTCGTGCCGTACGCCCGGATCCAGAGCGTACGGGTGGTGCAGGGTCCGCTCCAGCGCCGGCTGCGACTGGCCACCGTCTACGCGGACACGGCCGGCGGGCCCGGCGCGGCAGCCCGGGACCGGGACCTGTACGAGGCGTGGGCGCTGGCGGCGGAACTGACCGTCCGGGCCCGGGCCGCCCGGGTCAGCGACCCGCGCTGACCGTCCGCTCCGGCGCCGGCCCCGACTCCGGCCCGCTGTCGGTGCCTGCCCCGGCCCCGGTACCTCTCCCGGCCTTCGGGGCGCTGTCGACGTCCGGCCCGGGCTCCCCGGCCGGCCCGGTGCCGGCCTCGGCGGTCACCGCCCCGGCCGGTTCCGGCTCGACCTGCCGGCGGCGGGCCTTGCGCGCCGCCCACCAGCGCTCGGCGAGCCCGACGACCAGGAAGGTCAAACCCACGTACGCCCAGCCGACCAGTACGTCGATCACGTAGTGCTCGCCCGCGTAGACCAGGGTGAAGGTCATCGCCAGCGGATAGCAGAGCAGCAGGGGCCACCAGCGTCGCCGGGTCGCGCCGAGGAAGAAGACCACCACGAAGAGCGCCCAGGCGGTGTGCAGCGACGGCATCGCGGCGACCGGGTTGGAGGCGATCTGACCGGCGTTGAGCAGGTTGCCGGCGCCGTGCATGCCGAACTCCCGCCATCCCCGGGTGGAGATCCGGGCGACCTCCTCCAGCATCCCGTACTGCGCGGCCCACCAGGGCGGCGCGGCCGGGTAGAGGAAGTAGGTCACCAGGCCGCTGGCGCAGAGGAAGCCCCAGCGCCGCATGAACGCCGCCCAGCGGGGTCGCGAGGTCAGCCAGAGCACCACCGCCGCGGCCAGGGTGACCACGAAGTGCGAGAAGTAGACCCAGCTCACCCCGACGTCCCACCAGTGGATGCCGTCCGGGTCGTAGAGGTGCTGTTGCAGCCAGACCGTCGGCACCTGGCCGTCCATCGCCCAGCCGAACATCCACCGGTCGGTGACGATCAGCTCGTAGGCGTGCGGTGTCGCCCCGTTGTCCGCGAACCCCCGGGAGAGGTTGTACGCGGCCAGCAGCACCACCACCGGCAGCCAGTCCCGGGCGAATCCCAGGTGCGTCCGCCAGGGCCGGTCACTGCGCCAGGCGATGGTGGCGGCCCAGAGCCAGGCGAAGGCGTACAGCGGGTCGGTGGGCAGGCCGATCAGCAGCCAGGCGGCGACGAAGGCCACCGCCCAGACGGACATGGCGACGAACCGGCGGCGGCGCCGGCCGTCCGGAGCCGCCGGACCGGGCGGCGGCACGGGTGGGGTGTCGGTGACGGTAACGAGCATCGCCGTCCAGGTTAACGGCGCCGGTACGGCGGACTGCGGGAGGGACGACGGCGCGCTCCACGGCGCCGGCCCGGCCCGCCCCGGGTTCATCCGGCGACGGGCTGACCGCGACTAACAACTCGCTTGCTAGCGTAGCAACTCGGTTGCTAGTGTCCCGGCCATGTCCGTTTCCCGGATCCTGCTCGGTCTTCTCGAACCGCATTCCCAACACGGCTACGTGCTGCGCCGCCGCTACGACGAGTGGTTCGGCAACAGCCGTCCGCTCAAGTCGGCGCAGGTCTACGCCACCCTCGGCCGGCTGGACCGGGACGGGTTGATCGACCTGGCCGGCGTGGCCAGCGGGGTCGGCCCGGACCGCCGGGTCTACGCCATCACCGAGGCGGGCGTCGGCGAACTCGACCGCTGGCTCGACGAGCCGGAGGTGCCCGAGGTGACCGGCAGCCGCCGAGTGCTCTTCGCCAAGGTGCTGATCGCGCTCTCCAGCGGCCGGCCCGCCGAGCCGATGCTCGACCGGCAACGCCAGGCGCACCTGGCCCGGATGCGCGAGCTGCGCGCCCAGCGGCAGGCCGGAGACCTGCTCACGCAGCTCGACGCCGACTTCGAGATGTACCACCTGGACGCCGATCTCAAGTGGATCGACGGCGCCGTCGCCCGGCTCGCCCGGCTGGCCGCGCTGCTATCCCGCGTCGACGACGCGGAGAAGGAGCCCCGATGACATCCCAGGGCAGCACGATGACCCTCCAGGGCCGTGACCTGGCCATCCGGTTCGGCCGGACCGTCGCGCTCGACGGCGCCGACGTGACGATCTCCCCCGGCGAGATCGTCGCCATCATGGGGCCGTCCGGCTCCGGCAAGTCGACCCTGCTGCACGTGCTCGCCGGCATCCTCCGCCCCGAGCAGGGCGAGGTACGCCTCGACACACAGCGGATCGACAACCTCTCCGACAGCCGGCGCAGCAGCCTCCGGCTCCGGTCGTTCGGCTTCGTGCTCCAGTTCGGCGACCTGGTGCCGGAGCTGTCCCTGCGGGAGAACGTCGAGCTGCCGTTGCGGCTGCTCGGCAGGCCGCGGGCCGAGGCCCGGCGCCGGGGTGCCGAACTGCTCGGACACCTGGCCGTGGCCGAACTGGCCGACCGCCGCCCGGGGCAGGTCTCCGGCGGCGAGGCGCAGCGCGCCGCCGTCGCCCGGGCACTGGCGCACCGGCCGTCGGTGATCTTCGCCGACGAGCCGACCGGGGCGCTGGACAGCGCGGCCGGCGAAGTGGTGCTGGACGCGCTGACCGGGCTGGCCCGCAAGGAGGGCAGCGCGGTCGTGATGGTCACCCACGAGGCCCGGGTGGCGGCGTACGCGGACCGCACGGTCTTCCTTCGCGACGGGCGGGTAGCCGCATGAGGCGGTGGATCTGGCTCGGACTGAGGCTGTCGATCGGCTCCGGGCGGGGCGGGCTGCTGCGTACCGCGCTGATGTCGTCCGGGGCGGCGCTCGGCGTACTGCTGGTGCTGGCATCGCTGGCCACGGTCTCGGTCGCCGGGGCGCAGCACGGGCGGGCCGAGGCACGCACGCCGGTACGGGAGGAGAAACCGGCCAGCCCGTCGGCGCTGCGGATCTACGACATCGAGGACGCGGTCGGCGGCCGGGTGCTCCGGCGTACCGCCGTGGTGGGCGCCACCGCGACCAGCCCGCGCCCACCCGGAGTGGCCGTGCTGCCCGCGCCCGGGGAGATGGTGGTCTCGCCGGCCCTGCGCGACCTGCTCGCCACCGACCCCCGAGCGGCCGGGCGCCTCCCGCAGCGGGTGGTCGGCACGGTCGGCCCGGCCGGGCTGCTCGCCCCGGACGAACTGCTGGCCTACGTCGGCGCCCCACCGGCAGCGGTGCCGGAGGAGGATCGGATGCTCGACGAGCACTGGCCGGTCACCGGCTTCGGCCATGCCCTGGAGTACGCCCTCGGGGAGGGCGCCGGACCGGACGTCTTCACCCCGGCCCGGATCCTGGCCAACGCCTTCGGGCTCTTCGTGCTGGTCCCGTTCGGGGTCTTCCTGGCCACCTGCGCCCGGCTCTCCGCCTCCACCCGGGACCGCCGGATCGCCGCCCTGCGGCTGCTCGGCGTCTCGGCCCGGCAGGCGACCCTGGTCAACGCGGTGGAGACCGGGGTGGTCACCCTCGGCGGCGGGCTGCTCGGGCTGGCCGGCTTCGCGATCCTCGCCCCGCTGTCGGAGGGCTGGCGGATCGGCCGGCTGCGCTGGTACGCCGCCGACCTCGCCGTACCGGTGCCGGTGATCGTCGGCATGCTCGCGATGACCGTGGCGTACGCGGTCATCATCGGCGTACTCGCCACCCGGCCGGCCCGGGTCGACCCGCTGGCGGTACGCCGGGACGCGCCCGGCCGCCGGCCCGGCGTCTGGCGGGTACTCCCGCTGCTGGCCGGGCTCGCCGGAGCGGTGCTGGCCGGCTGGACCGGCCGGCACGAACCCCACCAGTCCGACGCCCTGCTCTTCGCCGGCTCGATGCTGCTCATCGGGCTGGCCCTACCGCTGGCCCTGCCCACCCTCGGGTACGCCGCCGCCGCGCTGGTGACCCGGCTGCCGGGTACCCCGGTCTGGCTGGAACTGGCCGCCGCCCGGCTGCGGCACGCCCCCGGGGTGGCACCCCGGCTGGTCGCCGCCTTCACCGTGATGATCTACGTGGCCGGGATGGGTTCGCTCGGCGTCAGCCTGGTCGTCGACGTCCGCGACCTCGGCGCGGCCGACGACCCGGGCGGACCCCGGATGTACTCGGTCCGCGGCCCGGGGCCGATCCCGGCCGCCGAACTGCGGCAGGTCCCCGGCGTGCAGGTCGTCGACCTGGCCAGCCTGCCGGCGACCGTCTCCGGCGAGCAGGGCTATCTGATCGTCGGCGACTGCGCGGACTTCACCGGCATGTTCAGGCTCGACACCGGGGAATCCTGCGTGGACGGCCGGGTTTACCGGCTGGTGCACGAGCACTGGTTCGGCGGGCCACCGCTACCGGAGCCGGGCGGTGAGGTGATCGCGCGGGGCGGCGCCCGGATCCCGGTGCCGGAGCAGATCCTGCACACCGGAATGCGGTTCGACATAGGGATGGGTGGCACGATGCTGGTCACCCGGCAGGCGCCGGTCGCCGCCACGCTGAACGTCCCGGCGTCCTCCTCGATGCAGTTGGTGGCGAGCGACCCGGCCACCGCCGACCGGGCCGCCCAGGTGCTGGCCGCCCGGGCGCCGAGCCACTATCTCGGCGGCGACCTCGGCGCCCGGCGCGGCTTCGACACGGAACTCCTGGTGACACTGCTGGTCACCGGGCTCACCGTGACCTTCGTGCTCGGCGTCGGGGCGTTCGCCGCCGCCGCGATCGACCGCACGGTGGAGCGGCGCCGGGACAACGCCACGCTGGCCGTGGTCGGCACCAGCCCGCGCACCATCACCGCCGGAGAGGTCGGGTTCGGCACCCTGCCGCTGGTGATCGGGCTCGGCCTGGCCAGCCTGGCGACGGTCACCCTCGCGGCCGTCCTCGCCGGCCTGCTCGACCTGGACGTGGGGCGGGTGTTCGACCGGGTCGCCCCGGCGCTCTGGCTGGCTGGCGGGGCGCTGGCGGTCGGGCTGGTGCTGATCGCCGTACCGGCCTGGCTGACGCAGCGGATCACCGCCGAACAGCTCCGCCGGCCCTGACCGGGGCGAGGCCATCGGGGACAGCCGGTATCCGGGGCGACGCTTCGGCCCCGGATACCGGCTGGGTCGCCGTTATGGGCGGGCCACCGGCACCGTGCCGGCAAGACCCGCCAGGGCTACGGTGGCCACTCCAGTCACTTCGCGGACGGCGCTGCCCCGTCGGTCGCGGATCGCTCGGGCGGAGTTGACGGTGCCTGTCGCGCGGACTGTCGAGCTGCCCCGCATGTGCACCCGCCCGACCCAGGCGGTCGTCCCGGCCGACCACGGCGTTCGTTGTTATGGGCGGGCCGCCGGCACCGCACCGACGAAGACCCGCCAGGCGTACGGGTCGAAGCGCAGCACCGGCCCGGCCGGGTCCTTGCTGTCCCGCACCGCCACCATCCCGGGCAGGTTGCCGGCGACCTCCACGCAGTTGCCGCCAGTACCGTTGCTCCGGCTGCTCTTCCGCCACCGCGCCCCGGTCAGTTCCATCGCTCCGCCACCTCTGAAATCAACTCGATCGACTGCTCGTGCGGCAGGGCCACGCTGCGGATCGCCTCCCACGCCTGGTGCAGCGCGCCGACGTCCTCCGGCTGGTCGAGGACCATGCCCCGGCGGGAGTTGTCCAGGAACGCGACGTCGTCGCCCTCCTGCGGAGTGGCGATGGTGAATGGCCCGTTCAGCCCAGCGTACGCGCCGGCCGAGGCCGGCACGACCTGCACGCGGACCCGGGGATGCTCGGCGCAGACCCGGACGATCGCGAGCAACTGCTCACGCATCACGGCCGGGCCGCCGACCGCACGGTGCAGCACGCCCTCGTCGATGACCGCGAAGAGATGCGGCGCCGGCTCCCGGGAGAGCACCTGCTGCCGGTCCAGCCGGGCGATGACCTGCTCGGCCACCTCCTCCGGAGTGAGCAGCGCGCCGCCGGCGAGCACGGCTCTGGCGTAGTCCTCGGTCTGCAACAGGCCCGGCACCACCAACGGCTCGTAGCAGCGCAGGATCACCGCCTCCTGTTCCAGGTTGGCCCAGTGCTGGAACCAGGGCAGCACCGCCGCCTCCTGGCCGGCCGCCCGGAGAATCCGCTCCAGCAGTCCGCCAGTGTTCAACACCTGCTCGCAGCGGAGCGTGAAGTCGCGGCTGGGCCGCCGCTCGCACAGCTCGATCTTGGCGATCAGCGCCGCCGAGTACTTGATCCGCTCGCTCAGCCCCTGCTGCGACAGTTCCGCCCCGGCCCGCGCCCGGCGCAACTCCTCGGCGTAGATGACCAGTGCCGTCGACCGTCCCACGTCCGTCTCTCCCTCTGCTCAGGCCAACCCCGTCGTGTCCTCGCCTCCGTATGCAGCGGCACCTACGCCTCCGATCGATGCCGACGGAGCCTGAGGGTAGCGGGATCGTCACGGCACGAGAACCACCTGGCCGCGTACGGTCTCGACGGTCCGGGGAGTGGGCCGGCTGTGGACTATCCGATAGCCGTACGGCGTGTCGTCGCGTGTCGGCAACGGCGGTCGGCGGAACATCTACGCTTTGCTGATGGATCAGGAACACCCGGCCGAACAGTCGCCGGAGTCAGCGTCGGACGATTCGACGCAACCGCAGGTCAGCGCAGCCGCGTCGGGGCCGCAGAGCGTATTTCCGCCGGGCCTGACCGCCCGGGTCGAGCTGACCGTCAGCGACGTCGACACCGCGCAGGCGGTCGGCTCCGGCGACGTGCCGGTGCTGGGCACGCCCCGGGTGCTGGCGCTGGCCGAGGCGGCCACCGTCGCCGCCACCGCGAGCCGGCTGCCGGCCGGGATGACCACGGTCGGGATGCGGGTGGAACTCGACCACCGGGTGCCGACCCCGGTCGGCCGGACCGCCGTGGCGCAGGCCCGGCTCGCCAAGGTCGACGGGCGGCGGCTGCTCTTCGAGGTGGCCGTCACCGAGGGCGCGACGACGGTGGCCGAGGGGCGGGTGGAGCGGGTGCTGGTGGACCGGCACCGCTTCGTCGAGCGGGCCCAGGGCACGGCATGACCGCCACCGTGGGTGTCGCCTTCACCGAGATCGCCGACCGGGTGTACGTGCTGCGCCAGCCGCTGCTCGACGTCAACGTGACCCTGGTGGTCGGCGACGGCGCGGCGATGGTGGTGGACACCCTCTCCACCGCCGGCCAGGCAGCCGAACTGCTCTCCGCCGTCCGGGGGCTCACCGCCGACCCGCTGGTCGTGGTCAACACGCACCACCACTTCGACCACTGCTTCGGCAACGCCGCACTGGCCGCCGCCGGCCCGGTGCCGATCTACGCCCACTCCGAGGCCGCCCGGCTGCTGCGCGATCAGCCCGCCCTGGTGCGCCGGCAGGCGTACGACGAGGTGCTGCCGGCCGACCCCGGGCTCGCCGCCGAGCTGGCCCGGACCACGATCCTCGCCCCCACCCACCCGGTACGCCAGGAGGCCACGGTCGACGTCGGCGGCCGGGCGGTGCTGCTGCGCCACCTCGGCCGGGGGCACACCGAGGGTGACCTGGTGGTGCAGGTGCCGGACGCCGACGTGCTGGTCGCCGGTGACCTGATCGAGCAGAGCGGCCCGCCGGCCTTCGAGGACGCCTTCCCACTGGAGTGGGTGGAGACGGTCGCCGCGCTGCTCCGCTGCCTCAACCCTGGCACGGTGGTGGTGCCGGGCCATGGCACGGTGGTCGACACCGAATTCGTCCGGGTCCAGCACGACGACCTGGCCACCATGAGCTGGCTGATCCGCAACGGCGACGCCGACCGGGCCCCCGCCGAACGGGTCGCCCAGCGCACGCCGTTCGGCCCGGAGGCCGGCCTCGCCGCCGTCCAGCGCGGCTACGCCGAACTGCGCGGCGACGCCTAGCAGCCCGACGTTCGAGGCACGGGTGACCGAGGAGGGTGGCCGGCGGCTGTTACGCAGCGCGGCCACCCCGCAGTGGGCCACCTTCCTGGAGTTGCTGCTCGATCTGGTCTTCGTCTTCGCGCCCACCCGGATCTCGGCGCGGTTGATCGCGGACTTCACCTGCGACCAGCGCGGCGTACTGGCCGGCCTGGACGCGCGGCGCTCGTACGGCGAGCCGGTGGAGGGACCGGCGCCACCGGTCTAGTGCCCGGTGGCGTGGTGGCCGGCGGGGCGGGTCAGCGGGGGAAGCGGCGGGCGACCTGCGCCCGGGTCGGCATCGAGACCGCGCCGCCCGGGGACTCGCAGACCAGCCCGGCGACCTGGAGCGCGTAGCCGACCCGGTCAGACCAGCCGGCCGGGTCCGCCGGGAGGCCGTCGGCGAGCAGGTCGGCGATCAGGGCCGCCATCACCGAGTCACCCGCACCGGTCGCGTCGACGGCGTCCACCACCGGCGCCGGCAGGCGTACTCCAGCGGTGTCGGCGGCGGTCGAGACCAGCGCGCCGCGCGGACCGAGGGTGACCACGACGGTCCCGGCGCCGAGGTCGTGCAGCCGCCCGGCGGCGGCCTCGGCGGAGGCGTCGCCGTAGAGCACCTCGGCGTCGGCCACACTCAGCTTGACCAGGTCGGCGGAGGCGACGAACTCGGCCACCACGTCCCGGAGCCCGGCCACCGCGGCCTGGTCCGGCAGCAGCCGGGGCCGCACGTTCGGGTCGAAGACCCGCAGGCCGGTGGTGAGCGTCCAGGCCCGCCGGGCGGCGGCCAGCACCGGCGGGCAGAGCAGCACGATCGAGCCGGCATAGAACACCGAGGCGCCCTCGACCAGGGGTACGTCGAGATCGTCCGGCCCGAGCAGCCCGTAGGAGAGCGGTTCGCCGTAGAACCGGAAGTCGGGTTCCGCCCCGGCGAAGGTGGCCACGGCCAGCGCGGTGGGCACGGGGCGGACCACCACGCCCCGCCGGCCCACCCCGGCGACGGCCAGGAAGTCGGCGATCCGCCCGGCGAGTACGTCGTCGCCGAGCGAGCCGGCGAACTCCACCTCCGCGCCGAGCCGGGCCGCCCCGACGGCCACGTTCAGCGGGGCCCCGCCGATCGCCTGCCGGTAGACGGGCTGCCCGTCGTGCTCGCCGTCCAGCAGGTCGACGAGGGCCTCGCCCAGCACCACCGCGTATCCCATCCGAACCCTCCCGCACCGCACCGCATCGCACCGGCCGAGTCCGGTGTTCCCCCTGACCCTGGCACACCGGCGGTTCCGTCGAGCCCACCGGGCTGACTCGGCCGCGGCTCCCGCCCGGAGAGCATGATCTGCGACGGTGGACCGGACGGATCGGCCGGACGTCCGACCCGGTGGCCAGCCGTTCCGCCGGGAAACATTTCATCGAGAGATTCCTATTGCCTCGGGCCGGGTTCCGTGATGCGATTGCCCGTACCGAGCCAGTGCGGGGGCTGACGCGCTGTGCCGGGTGCCGGCAAGGGGCCACGCGAAGGGCACACATCCGTGATCGGACTGTGCGCCGTGTCGCCCGTCTGCCGTCCGGCAGATACCAGCCCACCACCTCTGGCGGGGCGGACCGGCGATACCGCAACCAGTGTCGGAAGCGGGCGCCCGCCGTGTCGCGGGTCCCCCGCAGATCGTCCGCAGCGTCGGTTACCAGCTGCGACACTGAACCTTTTCAAGCCGAACAGCGCGGCGAGTGCGCCCGTTTTCCACCTACGGCCGCCATGGACCGCAAGGGGAGGTTGCCGAAGGTTCACTGCCCCCAGAAGGAGAACTCGGTGAAACGTCTACGCAGGATCGCGGTACTCGGTGCCGTGGCCGCGCTCACCGCCGGTGTCATCACGGTGGTCAATCCCACTCCGGTCACCGCGCACGGTGCCGCCATGGCACCGGGCAGCCGTACCTTCCTCTGCTGGAAGGACGGGCTCAGCCCGCAGGGCGACATCAGGCCGAACAACCCGGCCTGTGCGGCCGCGGTGGCGCAGAGCGGGGCCAACTCGCTCTACAACTGGTTCAGCGTGCTGCGCTCGGACGCGGCGGGCCGGACCACCGGCTTCGTACCGGACGGGCAGCTCTGCAGCGGCGGCAACAGCAGCTTCAGCGGCTACAACCTGGCCCGCAACGACTGGCCGCTGACCCACCTGACCGCCGGTGGCAACTTCAACTTCAAGTACAGCAACTGGGCACACCACCCCGGCACGTTCTACTTCTACGTGACCCGGGACGGCTTCAGCCCGACCCAGGCACTGAGCTGGGGCGACCTGGAGTCCACGCCGTTCCTGACGGTGACCAACCCGCCGCAGCAGGGCGCGGTCGGCAGCAACGAGGGCCACTACTACTTCAGCGGGCGGCTGCCGACCGGCAAGAGCGGCCGGCACATCATCTACTCCCGCTGGGTCCGCTCGGACAGCGCCGAGAACTTCTTCGGCTGCTCCGACGTGGTCTTCGACGGCGGCAACGGCGAGGTCACCGGGGCCGGCCCGGGCGGCAGCAACCCGACCAACCCGCCGACCGGCAACCCGACCAACCCGCCGACCAACAACCCGGGCACCGGCGCCTGCACCGCGACGTACCGGTCGACCGGTAGCTGGAGCGGTGGCTTCCAGGCCGAGGTGACGGTCCGGAACAGCGGCACCGCCACGCTGGGCGGCTGGACGGCCGGCTGGACCTGGGCGAACGGCGAGACCATCGGCAGCCTGTGGAACGGCACGCACACCCAGAGCGGCAGTACGGTGACCGTCCGGAACGTCGCTCACAACGGCAGCCTCGCCCCCGGTGCGAGCGCCACCTTCGGTTTCGTGGGCAGCGGCAACACCAGCGGTGCCCCGACGCTGGCCTGCACCAGCTCGTAACCACCACCGCACCACGCAACGGGCCCGGCGTCGGCGGCGCCGGGCCCGTTCGCTCTCCGCTCCGGGAGTCGACCGGGTGGTCAGCGCACCATCGAGCCGACCACCGGCTTGGTCAGCAGGGCCGACTGGTTGCGCTGGATGCCCGGGTCCAGGGTGCGGGCCACGAAGATCGCGTGCCAGACACAGAAGATCAGCACGGTCCAGATCTTGCGAGAGTGGTCGGCCTCGCCCCGCTTGTGCTCGTCGAGCAGCCGCATCGCGTACGACAGGTCGAGCAGGTCACCGGCGCCGGAGATCGAGAAGATGTGCCGGGCCCAGTCGTACATCTCGCCGGCCAGCCAGACCCGGGTCGGGGTCGGGAAGCCCAGCTTGCGCCGGTTGACGATGGCCGGCGGCACCACGCCCTGCAACGCCTGCCGCATCGCGTACTTCGTCGCGTCGGAGCGGGGCGGCAGTTTCAGGTCCACCGGGATGCCGGCGGCGACCTCGAACACCTCCCGGTCGAGGAACGGCACCCGCACCTCCAGCGAGTGCGCCATCGAGATCCGGTCCGCCTTGACCAGGATGTCGCCGCGCAGCCAGGTGTAGAGGTCGACGTACTGCATCTTGGTCACGTCGTCCAGCTCGGTGCACTCGGCGTAGATCGGCGCGGTGACGTCGGTGTAGCGCACCCCCGGGTCGTACCGGCGGAGCAGCTTCTGCTTCTCCTCCTCGGTGAACATCCGGGCGTTGCCGTAGTAGCGCTCCTCGATCGGGGTGGTGCCGCGCTCCAGGAAGCTCTTGCCCTTGACCCCCTGCGGGATCGCCTTGGAGACCGCGCGCAGGCCCTTCTGCACCCCGCCGGGCAGCCCGTTGACCGCGCCGAGCGAGAGCGGCTCCCGGTAGATCGTGTACCCGCCGAAGAACTCGTCGGCACCCTCGCCGGAGAGCACCACCGTGACGTGCTCGGCGGCCTTCTTGGCGACGAAGTAGAGCGGCACCAGGGCCGGGTCGGCGACCGGGTCGTCCAGGTGCCAGACGATCTTCGGCAGCGCCTCCATCATGTCCCGGGGGCCGATCTTGGTCGGGATGGTGGTGACCCCGAGGTGCCGGGCCGAGTCCTGGGCCACCTCGATCTCGGAGTAACCGGGCACGTCGTACCCGACGGTGAAGGTGAGGATGTTGGGGTTGAACTCCCGGGCCAGCGCCACCACGGCGGTCGAGTCGATGCCGCTGGAGAGGAAGCAGCCGACCGGCACGTCGGCCCGCATGTGCATCCGGACACTCTCCCGCAGCGTCTCCCGGATCCGGTCGTAGAGCTTCTGCGGCTCCTGCACCGGTGCGGGCCGGAACACCGGCCGGTACCAGCGGCGCACCTCGATCTGCCGGCCCGGGCTCCAGGTGAGGTATTCCCCCGAGCCGATCCGGTTGATGCCCTGGTGCAGGGTGCCGGGCTCGGGGACGTACTGCAACGTCAGGTAGTGCGACAGGTTCGCGGTGTCCACCCCGGCGTCCCCGGCGTGCGCCGACGGCGCGAACGGCAGCAGCGCCTTCTTCTCCGAGGCGAGGTAGACCCCGTCCCGGGTCTGGAGGTAGTGCAGCGGCTTGATCCCGAAGTAGTCCCGGGCACCGAAGGCGCGGCGCTGCTGGCGGTCCCAGATCACGAACGCGAACATCCCGCGCAGCCGGGTGAGCACCTGCTCTCCCCAGTAGTGGAAGCCGGCGACGATCACCTCGCCGTCGCCGGCGGTGGCGAACTGGGCGCCGTAGTCCCGGGCCAGCTCCTCGCGCAGCTCGATGTAGTTGTAGATCTCGCCGTTGAAGGTCAGCAGGTAGCGGCCACCCGCGTACGGCAGCGGCTCGTGGCTGAGCGCCACGTCGATGATCGAGAGCCGCTTGTGCGCGAAGACGGCGTCGGTGTACCCGTCCGGGGTGGAAATCACCTCTACACCGGTCTCGTCCGGTCCCCGGTGGTGCAGGCATTCCAACGCACCGGCCAGGGCGTCTCGATGTGCGCCGGCGTTGCCGTGCGCGCTGAAGAAGGCCAGGAGTCCGCACATGGCGGTCATCTTTCCACGCGGACCCGCCCGCTGTGCCGGCACCGCCACCGAGAACGACCCGTCCAGGCACGGTACGGTCGGGGCACGCCAGAAGCGCAGATCAGGTCAGCCGGACGAGGGACCGGGTCGCCGGCCGGCGGGGAATCGGATCGATCCCCCGGCCGCGCGCCGATCACCCTCGCGCGGAACGGGCCGGACGAGGGAGGAGCGGCGATGTCAGACGAGCGCACCGACATCACGGCGGAGCCGGCCGAGGTGGACGGGACCCGGACCGAGTCACACGACCCGGACTTTCCGGAGAAGTTCCTTGAGTTCATGCGGCAGGGCTGGCGGGACACTACCCTGCCGGTCGGTCCCCGCCCCGAGGTACCCAACCACGCCAAGCGGCGGGCGGCGCTCTCGGCCGCGCTCCCCGGCGAGACCCTGGTGATCCCGACCGGCCCGGAGAAGGTACGTGCCAACGACACCGCCCACCGGTTCCGCCCCGGCAGCGACTTCGTCTATCTGACCGGCGACCACGACCCGGGCAGCGTGCTGGTGATGCGCCCGAACGGCTCCGGCCACGACGCGGTGCTCTACATGCGTCCCCGGTCGTCCCGGGAGAGCGACGAGTTCTTCCGCAGCCGGGACGGCGAACTCTGGGTAGGCCGCCGGCACACCCTGGCCGAGAAGGCGACCGAGCTGGGCATCGAGACCGCGCCCCTGGCCGACCTGCCGGCGGCGCTGGCCGACTGCGCCCCCGGGCGGACCCGGGTGCTACGCGGGCTGGACCGGGCGGTGGACGGTGCGGTGCGGCCGTACGAGCCGCCGAAGAGCGGAGCGGCCGAGGACTCCGAGCCCCCGCTGGGCCGGGACCGCGAGCTGGCCGCGCTGCTGTCGGAGCAGAAGCTGGTCAAGGACGAGTGGGAGATCGCCCAGCTCCAGGAGGCGATCGACGCCACCGTACGCGGGTTCGAGGACGTCGCCCGGGTGCTGCCGGCCGACCGACCGGTCAGCGAGCGGCTGCTGGAGGGGGTCTTCGGGCTGCGGGCCCGGCACGACGGCTACGACGTCGGCTACAACTCGATCGTCGGCTCCGGCGAGCACGCCACGATCCTGCACTGGATCCACAACACCGGCATCACCCGCCCGGGTGAGCTGCTGCTGATGGACATGGGCGTGGAGGGGCGGCACCTCTACACCGCGGACGTGACCCGGGTGCTGCCGGTCTCCGGCACCTTCTCCCCGCTGCAACGCCAGGTCTACGACATCGTGTACGCGGCCCAGCAGGCCGGCATCGACTTCATCCGGCCCGGGGTGACCTTCAAGGACGTGCACCGGACCTGCATGCGGGTGCTCGCCGAGGGGCTCGCCGAGCTGGGCCTGCTGCCGGTCGGCGTCGACGAGGCGATGGACGAGACGTCGATGGTCTACCGCCGGTGGACGCTGCACGGCTTCGGGCACATGCTCGGGCTCGACGTGCACGACTGCGCCAACGCGCGCAAGGAGAGCTACCGGGACGGCACCCTCGGCGAGGGGTACGTGCTGACCGTCGAGCCGGGGCTCTACTTCCAGCCCGAGGACGACCTGGTCCCTGCGGAGCTGCGCGGGATCGGCATCCGGATCGAGGACGACGTACTGGTGACGGCGGACGGCGCGGTCAACCTCTCGGCGGGGCTGCCCCGGCGGGCCGACGAGGTGGAGGCGTGGCTGGCGGCCCAGCGCGCCGCCGGATTCCGGCTGCCGGGCTGACCCGAGCCGGCGTGCGTCGCCGGCCGGGCACCTCCCCGGCCGGCGACGCGCCGGTACGAAGAATCCCTCGATCGTTTCACGTTCGCTGCGGGCAAACCCCGACGGTACGATGGCGCTGCGTCGTCGCACCTGGACAGCAGGAGAGGTGTGGTGCCCGGAAACAGCCTCGGCGAGCCGCCCCGCGCACCGACCAAGAGTGTGCTCAGACTGGTGTTCGCGCTCGCCGGGGTGGTCGCCTTCGTCTGTGGCTACATCGGGCTCTATCAGCACATCAACCGGATCGGCGGGTACGGCGACAACCCGTACGACCTGATCTACTACGACCTCCAGCTCTTCGTACTCGGCTCTCCGCCGCTGGACGAGGGTGGGCCGTTTCCGCCGCTGTTGGACTTCGCCCGGTTCGCGGCACCGGCCGTCACCGCGTACGCCGTGGTGGAGGCCTGCCGGCTGCTCTTCGCCACCGAGCTGCGCCGGCTGCGCGACCGCAACGCCCGGGGGCACGTCATCGTCTGCGGCGACGGCCTGGTGGCGGACACCCTGGCCCGCCGGCTCCAGGCCGCCGGTCACCGGGTGGTGGCGGTCCGCTCCGACGACACGACGCCGTCCGGCACCGGCCGGGTGGCCCGGGCCGCCCGCGACCCGAACGTGCTGCGCGGCGCCGGCATCGGGCGGGCCAAGGCGGTCTACGCCTGCACCGACGACAGCGCGACCAACGCCGCGATCGGGCTGGCCGCCGCCCGGCACGGCCGGTCCCCACTGGCGGTGTACGCCCAGGTCGCCGACCCCGAACTCTGTCTCGCCCTCCAGGCCCGGCACCTGGGGCTGGCCCGGCACCCCGGTGCCCGGCTGGACTTCTTCAACATCGACGACCTGGCCGCCCGGAAGCTCTTCGCCGAGGATCCGCTGACCGCGGTGGACGGCCGGCCGCCCCGGGTGGTGGTGCTCGGCGCCACCGCGTTCGGCCGGGCGGTACTCGTCGAGCTGGCCCGGCGGTGGCGGGTACGCGACCCGCACGGCGCCCGGCTGGTCCCGCTGGTCCTGGTCGACGAGGCGGCGACCGAGGCGGCGGCCCAACTCACCCACCGCTATCCGTTCCTGTCCCGGGTCTGCCGGATCATCCCGCTCGACGGCGGCCTCCCTGAGCTGCTCGGCCAGCTTCCCCGGGCCGGCTTCCCGCTCCCACCGGACCGGGTCTTCATCTGCTACGACGACGAGGAGCGGGCGTTGAAGACCGCGCTCACCGCCGAGCAGCTCTGGCACGGCGGGCCCGGCTCGATGGTGGTCCGGCTGGACCGGCTGGCCAACCTGCGGGAGGCGTTCGGCAGCGGGCACGGCCTCGGCGTCCTCGACGACCTCTCCGGCGCGCTCCGGCTCTACGGCGTGGTGCACGCCGCCTGCGACCCGGCGCTGATCGGAGACGACCTGGTCGAACGGCTGGCCCGGGTGATCCACGAGAGTTACGTGGTGGCCCGGCGCCGGCACGGTGATCGGCCCGGCGGCAATCCCGCCCTGGTGCCCTGGGAGGAGTTGCCGGAGTCGCTGCGCCGGGCCAACCGGGCCCAGGCCAAGGACATCGGCCGGAAACTGCGTGAGTTGGGCTGCGCCCTGTCGCCCCGGGTCGGGCCGGGCGACGAGCACGCCCTGGAGGAACCGGAGATCGAACGGCTGGCCGTCCTGGAGCACCAGCGCTGGCTGGCGGAGCAGGTGGCGAGCGGGTGGCGGTACGCGCCACACCGCGACGACGAGCGACGACTGCATCCGGCATTGAGCCCCTGGGAGGATCTACGGCAAGATCTCCGGGAGCGTAACCACGAGGCGGTCCGGGAACTTCCGGTCATCCTGGCCGACGCGGGCTTTCGGATCGTCCGCGTCGGGCACGCGTAACCACGAACGGACGGTGCTGGATGGCCCGCATCGGTGTCACCGGGCACGTAGTGCTCGCCGACGGCACGGCGGAGCTGGTCTACGCCCGGCTGGCCGAGGAGCTTCGCCCGTACGCCGGGCCGGAGCTGCACGGCATCACCTGCCTCGCCGACGGCGCCGACCAGCTCTTCGCCCGGGCGGTACTGGCCAGCGGCGGGAGCTACGAGGCGGTGATCCCGGCCCGGGACTACCGGCAGCGGGCGGTACGGGCGCACAACCTGTCCGCCTTCGACGAGCTGCTGTGCCGGGCCACCTCGGTGTCGTACATGCCGTTTCCGCGCTCCGGGCGGGAGGCGTACCTGGCGGCGAGCCTGGAGATGCTGCGCCGGTGCGAGCGGCTCTTCGCGGTCTGGGACGGCAACCCGTCGGCGGACGTCGGGGACACCGCGGACGTGGTCCGGGCGGCGCAGTCCCGGAACCTCCCGGTGACCGTGCTCTGGCCGGCCGGCGCCCGCCGCCGCTGACCGGTGGGCGGCGAGGCCCGTCAGCGGCGACTGACGGCGTCGTTGCCGGTGAGCAGGGCGCGGGCCAGCGGGGTGAGCGTGTGGTGGGCGGCCTTGCCGTGCCGGGTGGTGCGCAGCAGCCCGGCGTCGCGGAGCACGCTGGCATGCTGCGACGCGGACGGGGTACTGATGCCGGCCCGGCGGGCCAGGTCGGTGGTGTTCGCCCCGACCAGGGCGGCCCGGAGCACCGCCGCCCGGGAGCGCCCGAGCAGCGCGGTCAGCGGATCGCCGGTGGCCGCCGCGGCGCCGAGCGCGTACGCCGGAACCGGCCGGTGCCCGGGGGCACGACCGCCCGGGGTGCGGGGCCGGCGTACCGGATAGGCCAGCACGACCGAGTCCGGTTGACCGCCGATCCAGAGCTTCCGGGCGAAGACCGACGGCACCAGCAGCAGGCCGGCGCCGTTCGGCCGCAGGTCCAGGTCGACGGCGGAGGTCACCGAGAGCACCGGGTTACGCCATGCCGCCCACGGGTCGAACATCGCCAGCAGCGCCTCCACCCCGCCGGTGGCTAGGGCACGGCTGCGCTCGTTGACGTCGAGCCGGACCACCGACTCCCAGGACGCCAGTTCGGCGGCGACCCGGCGGTCGTAGTAGCCGCGAACCGCCGCCGCAAGGCTCCGGGCCCGGCGTGCCGAGCTGGTGAGCAGCCAGGCGAGCGCGCCCTCCAGGGTCCGGTCCTCGGAGAGCGGGGCGAGCAGGTCGGCCGAACCGGCCCGGGAGACCGGGACCGGCGTCGACCTGCGCCGGCCGCCCGGGCCGACACCGGTCGACTCGGCCAGCTCGCGCAGCCAGCCGGCGAGTTCCGGTCCGGCGAGCGGATCGGCCGGGCCGTCGGCCGGCGCTCCGGCGAGGCTGACGACGACCTCGTACAGCGGGAGGGGCACGGGTGCGATCCGGGTCCGGGCGATGTCCTCGGGGCCCAACCAGATCCGGATCATCACCACCTCCACGCCTCGGCCGAGCCGCACCGGCCGGCTGTTGTCTGCTGACGAGACGCGATCACCTCGCCGCCCAGTTGTCGGCTCTCCGGACGGTTTGGACCCAGTCAAAAGCATTGCCGGCACGGGCTGATCGGCTCGTAACTGGGAGGCAGGAGCCGGCCGGTGATGGCCCGGTCCGGCCGGACGGACGACCGTCGCGCCCGGCGAGGTCACGCCGTCCGGTGCTCGCGGTGCGGCGCCGATGTAAAGGAGTCCTCATGCCGGTGTCCAGACGGATGACCTGGAGCGCGGCGGCGCTGGCCGTCGTACTCGCCGCGACGGGGTGCAGTGGCGACGGCGAGGACTCGAGCACCCCGGACGCCGACGCCGTGGTGCGGATCGGGATCGCCGAGCCGCAGCACATGATCCCGTCGAACACCACCGAGAGCGCCGGGGCGCAGGTGCTGGCCGCCCTCTACACCCCGCTGGTCGAGTTCGACGAGAACAAGAAGCCGTTCGAGGTGGCCGCCGAGTCGATCGAGTCGACCGACAACACACTGTGGACGGTGAAGCTGAAGGGCGGGTACACCTTCCACAACGGCGAGCCGGTCACCGCCGACAGCTACATCAACGCCTGGAACCACGCGGCGTACGGGCCGAACGCCAACGGCGGGGCGTACTTCTTCGGCCAGATCGAGGGGTACGACGACCTCCAGTCGACGGACCCGGACGGCGAGGGTCCGCAGAAGGGCCCGGAGCCGAAGGCCCGGAAGCTGACCGGCCTGAAGAAGGTCGACGACCTCACCTTCACCATCACCCTCTCCGGGTCGTTCGCGGAGTTCGAGTCGGTGCTCGGCTACCACGTCTTCGCGCCGCTGCCGAACGCCGCCTGGGCCTCGGACGGGGTGTTGAAGGAGGGCTTCGAGGAGGCCCCGATCGGCAACGGCCCGTTCAAGATGAAGGGCACCTGGCAGCACGACAGCCGGATCGAGGTCGAGCGGTACGACGCCCACCCCGGCCCCAAGCCGAAGGTCGGCGGCGTGGTCTTCCAGATCTACCAGGTGCTGACCGCCGACTACGCCGACCTGCTCGCCGGGAACAACGACGTGACCCGGCAGGTGCCGATCGAGGCGCTGGGCACCGTGTCGGGCGACCTCGGTGACCGGTTCAAGAGGAGCCCGCTGTCGTCGTTCCAGTTCCTCGCCTTCCCCACCTTCCAGCCGGAATTCGCCAAGGCGGAGGTACGCAAGGCGATCTCGATGGCGATCGACCGGGACGAACTGGTAAAGACGATCTTCAAGGACTCGCAGACCTCGGCCCGGTCCTTCGTCTCCCCGCTGGTCGCCGGTGCCCGGCCGGACACCTGCGGCGAGGCGTGCCAGTTCGATCCGGCCCGGGCGAAGGCCGACTACCAGGCGGCCGGCGGGCCGGCGAAGTTGCAGATCTCCTACAACGGCGACGGCGGCCACAAGGAGTGGATCGAAGCCACCTGCAACCAGCTCGCCAACAACCTCGGGGTGGACTGCACCAGTACCCCGGAGGCGAGGTTCGCCGACCTGCTGAACAAGGTGGAGGTGAAGACCCCGGTCGGGATGTTCCGGATGGCCTGGTCGATGGACTACCCGTCGATGCAGAACTACCTCGGGCCGCTCTACACCACCGACGGGTCGTCGAACTACTACGGCTTCAGCAACGCCGAGTTCGACCGGCTGGTCGCCGACGGCGAGCGGGCGCCGAACCAGGAGGAGGCAATCAAGAAGTACCAGGAGGCGGAGCAGATCCTGGCCCGGGAGATGCCGGTGATCCCGCTCCGGTTCGGCCAGAACAACTTCGGCCACTCCACCCGGGTCCGCAACGTCGAGCTGGACGCGTTCGGTCAGGTCGACCTGCTGAAGATCGAGGCGACCGGCTGACCGACACACTCGCGGCGGGCTGAGCGCTCCGTCGCACCCCCGTACCCGCTGCCCCGTTCTCCGCCACCGGTGCCGCCCGGTGGCGGGGACGGGTGCAGCGGTTCGGCCGGCTCAGGAGCGGCAGGGTGGGGCCTCGGCGGTGGCGCGGGATCGGTAGCCTGCCGCCATGAGACCGGTGCGCCTCGCGCTCGCCGCCCCGGGTACGCCGGGAAGCTGATCCTCCTGCCCCGGGTAGACCCGGTTGGGAAAACCGGTTGCCCGCCGTACCGCCCCGGTAACAGGGTGGACGGGTGCTGACGCCGCCGGACGACCTTCCCGAGGACGTGCTCCGGTCGGCGCTGGTCCGGGAGTGGGGGCTCGGGATCGCCTCGCTCGAATACCGCGCGGTGGGCCGGGGCAGCCACCACTGGGAGGTCGTCGATACCGAGGGCGGCCGGTGGTTCGTCTCCGTCGACGACCTGGCCACCAAGCGGCTCACCCTGGCCGACCCGCTGGACGCGGCGTACGCCCGGCTGTGGGCCGCGCTCGGCACCGCCAGGCGGCTGCACGAGCACGGCTGCGGGTTCGTGGTGGCCCCGATTCCGACCCGGGACGGCGAGCCACTGGTCCGGACAGGCGACCGGTTCGGCGTCGCGGTCTACCCGTACGTCGACGGGGAGAGCTTCCGGTGGGCCGAGTGGGCCTCCCCCGCGCACCGTCGGGGCGTACTCGATCGGGTGATCGCCGTGCACGCGGCGCCGGCGGCGGCCCGCGACGATGCCCCGGTCGACGACTTCGCCATCCCGCACCGGGACGAGTTGGAGGTCGGCCTGGCCGGCACCGGGGACGTCCCCGACACCGGCCCGTACGCCCGGCTCGCCGCCCGGCTGCTCGTCGCGCACGCGGCACCGGTACGCCGGCTGCTCGCCCGGCACGCCGAACTCGTGCTGGCGGCCCGTGCCCGACCGGACCGGATGGTCCTCACCCACGGTGAGCCGCATCCCGGCAACACCATGCGGACCGCCGACGGCTGGCGGCTGATCGACTGGGACACCGTACGGGTCGCGCCGCCCGAGCGCGACCTCTGGCTGATGGAGCCCGGTGACGGGTCGGTGCTCGACGCCTATGCCGAGGCCACCGGCGTGACGCCGCTGCCGGAGATGCTGGAGCTGCATCGCGGCTGGTGGCATCTTGCCGACGTCGCCGAGGAGACGAGCCGGTTCCGGGCCCCGCACACCGGGACCGAGGACGACGACGAGTCGTACGCGATCCTCCGCTCGGTGCTGGAGCACATCAGCACCCTGCCGGCCGGGCACCTCAAATCACCGTGGTGATCGGCGTGGGCCGGCCCGTCTTGGCCGAGGTGAGCCGCCAGGCTGCCGAGATCAGCCCGATGTGCGAGAACGCCTGCGGAAAGTTGCCCAGTTGCTCACCGGTACGCAGGTCGATCTGCTCGGCGAAGAGGCCGAGGTCGTTGGCGCGGGCCACCATCCGGGTGAAGAGCGCGTCGGCCCGATCCTGCTCGCCCAGGAGCGCGAGACAACCCACCAACCAGAACGAGCAGATGACGAAGCCGGCGGAGTCGCCGGACCAGCGCCGGACCAGCCCGTCGGTGGTCAACTCCCGTTCGATCCGCTCGATCGTCGCGCGCATCCGCGGATCGGTCGCGGAGATGAACCCGACCAGGGGAAGGACGAGAACCGACGCGTCCAGCCGGTCCGACCCGAACGCGTCGGTGAAGACACCGAGCCGGGGGTTCCAGCCGTACCGCAGGATCGCCTCCCGGATCTCTTCGCGGGCGGCCGCCCACCGCGCCACCTCGGCCGGCTCGCCCAGCATGGCGTCGAACCGTACGGCCCGGTCCAGTGCGATCCAACATCCCAGTTTGGCCGTGAGGTAATGCCGCTCCTCGCCCCGCAGCTCCCACATGCCCGAATCCGGTAGCCGCCACGTCTCGACCGCGCGCTGGGTCAGGGACCGCAGCATCCGCCGTACCGGTTTGGGCATGGGGTCGAGGCGCTTGCGCAGCAACCACGCGGCGTCGAGCACCTGGCCGAGTACGTCCTGCTGGCGCTGGTGCCAGGCGTCGTTGCCGAGCAGCACCGGATCGTTCTCGCCCGGCTCGCCCAACGTCCCGAGTTCACGTTCGGCCAGATCCCGCTCTCCCTCCACGCCGAACATGATCGGTACGGGTGCCAGCCGTGCGTCGCCGATCGACTCGGCCACCCAGCAGAACAGCCTGTCCGCCTCCTTCGGGCAGGCCGCGACGGACAGCATGCGCAGGGTGAGACTGAAGTCGCGCAGCCACACGTAGCGGTAGTCGTAATTGTCGTGACCCTCCGGCCGCACCGGCACAGAGGTGGTCGCCGCCGCGACGACACCGCCGCTGGGCTGGTAGGTCAATCCCATCAGCAGCAACGTACTGCGCCGTACCAGCTCCGAATGCTCCCCTGTGTAGTCGTGCTCCGCCATCCAGGAGCGCCAGGCCTCAACCGTGTCGGAGAGCGCCGCCGACACGTCGGGAGGTATCGGCGCGTCTTCCCGGTAGCTGGACCAGTAGGCCAACGAGAAGGTCTCCCGCTGGCCCGGCCCGATGGTGAACGACGACGAGGCCGTGGTTTCGTGGCAGTCCACCGGCACGCTCGCGGTCATCCCGAGGGTGCCGCCGGTGGCGGTCCCGATCACGGTCTGGCCGCGCCGTTCGAGATAGGCCCGCACGCGGCCGTACTCGAAGTGGGGTGCGTAGGACATCACCATCGGCACCTGCCCGGCAAGCCCTTCCACCAGCCGCAGGAGCAGGCCGGGCGGGCTGCGGCCGATTTCGTGCCCCCGGCCGTGGCCCAGGGCCAGGGCATCGGTGACCGCCACCGACCCGCCCTCGGTGTGGAAGACCGTACGCAGCACGAGCGTGTCGTCCAGGTAGCTCCGCTCGACCCGGTACTCGCCTGCCGGGCGGATCCACCAGTGCCCACCGCTCTCGTCGAGCAGTCGAGCGAAGACCGAGGGCGCGTCGAACCGGGGCGGGCACCACCAGTCCACGGACCCGTCCCGGCCGACCAACGCCCCGGACCGGCCGTCGGCGAGATAGCCGTACTCGTCGATCCGACGGGCGCACATGGCACGCCACCCCCCGGCTGGTCGATGTCCGGCGACCCCGGTCGCCTCTGCCCACCCCTACGTCTCCGGGCGGTCGCTTACCCCGGCTCCGACCGACCTAACCGCCCGCCGCCCGCGCCCGACTCCGGCTGGCCTCCGCACCGAGGTCAGCGCCAGCGTGTTCACGATGCCGATTCGGCGGCGTTGCCCCTCAACGCTCCCGGACGTACACCCCGACGCCGGGCAGGGTCTCGGTGATGCCCTTGGCGCGAAGGTTCTGCATGGCCCGGTCGATGACCGGTTCCGTGACGCCGTAGTGCTCGATCAGTTCTCGTCGGCTCGGCAGTCTGGAGCCGGGCGGGAACTCTCCCGCCTCGATTCGCCTCTCCAGGTCATCGGCTATTTCCTCGTAGCGGTAGCGCGGTGGCACGGTGATCCCTCCGGTCGGCACCTATAGGAAAGCACCGACGGGAAGCCATTGACTACCCAAGGCTAGCTGTGGGAGGTTCAACAGCAGGCCCCTCCGGTCGGCAAACCAGGCGGGGCGAAAGGCGGCCCGGCTACGTGACCAGGGCTCCGTGGCCGGGCCTGCCGTCTTCGGTGCAAGGAGCGCGTCCGTGTCCTGGAAGCCCGACCCGAGCGTGACCAACGTTTCTGTGCCGCTCCACCTGTGCGTCCGGTGCGCCACCGCACTGGCCGCCGGGGACGAGGCGCACAACTGCATTGAGGATGACCCGGCGCGGCATCCGGCCGCCGCGCTCCGGGACTGGCGCTGCGAGTGCCCATGCCAGCCGTGACCCGAACCGGCTGGCCGGGCAGCGAATGCTTACAACTCCCGCCCCGCGCCTCGCCTCCAGATCAGCGCGGCTCGACGTACACGGCGACGGTACGGGGCGGGACGGTGAAGGTGCCGCTGGAGCGGTCGAAGGACGCCGTACGGAGTACCGGGTCCGCCGAGTCCCGCAGTACCGGATGCAGCGTCACCGCCGCACCGCGCAACCCGGCAACGGTCTGGGTCGCCGTCGCCGGAGTCGCGTTGAAGACCACCGTCACCGACCGCCAGCGCGGGTCGAGCCCCGCCCCGTCCAGCCTCATCGTCAGCACACCCGGCGTCTCGTCCACCCCGGAGAGCGGGAACGACACCCGCTGCTGCACCTGGGCCGCGTCGGTAAGCCCGAAGACCGGCGACGATGCCCGTACCCGCAGCAGTTCCCGGTAGCGCTCCTCGGCCAGTTCGATCGCCGCGCAGTCCGGTACCAGTTTCGGGTCGGCCAGCAGCGGCCGGGCGTACGGCCACTTGTCGGCGTTGTCGGCGGCCGGCGGGAGCCCGACACCGAACCCGTTCCCGTCGGCGCAGTCCCAGCGGATCTGGTTGAACCAGTCCCCGCTGTTGTACGAGTTGCGGTCCAGCGACTTCGAGCGCAGCCGCTCACTTCCCGCCGTGGTGAAGCCGGTCCCCTGGCTCAGCACCGCCGTACCGAGGGACAGCACCTGCATCCGCGCCCGGTCCACCGCTCCCGTCCCGACCGGCAGCTTGTACGCCAGCGCGTCGTACAGGATCTCGTTGTCGTGCGCGTCCACGTACGTGACCGCCTCGCCCGGGGCGGCGGTGTAGCCGGCCGGCGCGCCGTTGTAGTCGACCTCCGCCCCGGTCACCGTCTCCCCGGCCGAGGCGACGAACCGGTAGCCGGCCAGGTTGCCGGTCAGCCCGACCTTGATCTGGTCGTGCTGGTGCAGCAGCCGGGCCCGCTGCTCCGGCAGGGTGCCGTTCACCGGGTCGCCGTTCGGGTCGGTGAACAGCCCCGAGCCGAAGCCCTGCACCCGGGGGTTGGCGTCGAACGGCCCGCCGCCGCGTACCGCGTCCCGCAGCCGGTCGTTGAAGGTGCCGATACCCGTGCCGGCCATGTTGGCCTGGGTCGCCTGGACGAACCGGACGTCGCCGGCCACCTCGCCGAAGTCCCAGCCCTCGCCGTAGAGCAGGATCGCCCGACCGTCCACGCCGTCCCGGGCCACCGTCAACCGGTCCAGCGCGACCCGCACCGCCAGGATGTTCGCCTTCGGGTGGTGCCCCATCAGGTCGAACCGGAACCCGTCGACCTTGTACGCCTTCGCCCAGGTCACCACCGAGTCGACCACCAGCCTGCCCATCATGGCGTGCTCCGGGGCGGTGTTGGCGCAGCAGGTGGAGTTGGCGACCGTACCGTCGTCGAGCAGCCGGTGATAGTAGCCGGGGACGATCTGGTCCAGTACCGATCTCGGGTCGGTGCCGGCCGCCGAGGTGTGGTTGTAGACCACGTCCAGCACCACCCGCAGCCCGGCCGCATTGACTCCGGCCACCATCTGCCGGAACTCCGCCGTGCGCCGGTCCGGGTCGACCGCGTACCCGCCCTCCGGGACGGTGTAGTGCAGCGGGTCGTACCCCCAGTTGTAGCCGTCGGTGTCCCGGACCGCGCCGACGCACTCCTGCTGGCGGTCCGAGTCGGCCGGCAGCGCCGCCAGGTCGCAGGGCGGCGCGGCCTGGTCGGCCCGGCGTTCCGGGATGGTCGCGAAGTCGAAGGCCGGCAGCAGGTGCAGGTGGCTGACTCCGGCGTCGGCCAGCGACCGCAGGTGCCGCATCCCGGTGGTCGCCGAATCGGTGAAGGCCAGGTACGTGCCCCGGCGCTCCGCCGGCACCGACGCGTCGGCGATCGAGAAGTCCCGGACCGACACCTCCTGGATCTGGGTACGCGTCGGTGGCACCGCCGCCGGCTTGCGCAGCCCCGCCCAGCCGTCCGGGGCCAGCGCCGGGTCGGTCGGGTCGACGAGCCGGCTGTGCGTGGAGTTCGCGGTCAGCGCCAGCGAGTACGGGTCGGTGACCGAGGCGGTGACGATCCGCTGTGCCGCCGGCTGCCACGCCTGCACCCGGTACCGGTAGTAGCGGCCGAGCCAGTTCCGATCGCCGCGTACCGACCACACGCCGGTGCGGTCGTCGCGGCGCATCGGCACGGCCCGGGCCGCCGCGCCGGGCGAGTCGAAGAGTTCCAGGGTGACGTTCCGGGCCGTCGGTGCCCAGACGGCGAGGCTGGGCCGTCCCTTGTCGACGGCCGGGCCGAGCCGGGCTGCGGTGGCCGGCGCGTAGATGTCGTCGAGCACCCCGGGCAGTTGTACCCCGGTCGCGCCGAGCAGCGCCCCGGCGGCGTCCCGCTCGGTCAGCACGAGCTGCCCGCGCAGCGCCGCCGGCACCTCGGCCTGGTCGCGCGGGTCCAGCTTGAGGGCCTGGAACTGCCACAGATGCGGGAACCTCCCGCGCTGGGCCTCCGTCGGCCCGCCCGGCACCGCCCGCAACGGCAGTTCGGCGTACGTCCCGACAAGCTCGCCGTCCCGCACCGCCAACCCGCCGTTCGGGGCGCTGACCAGGGCGTAGCGCCGGCCGTCGGTGGGCTGCCCCGGTGGCCGGAGCAGGGTGGACCGGTCGATCCAGTGTGCCCGCTGCTTCGTGATGTCGAGGTCCGGAGCGGCGCTGCCGGTGGCCGGCAACAGCCGGCCGGGGGTGCCGGCGAGCAGCCACGCCTCCCGACCGGCGCCGGCGAAGTCCAGCCGCTGGTCGTCCGGCAGGTCCTTGGTGTCTCCAGAGTGGATGATGTAGCTCAGCCCGGTCGCCCCGGCTGCCAGCGGCACCCGGAAGGTGATCCCGAACTCGTCGCGGCCGGCCGGCGGCAGTGGGTCGGCCCAGTCGGTCGGGTTCGCCGCGCCGTCCCAGACGTGCAGCCCCCAGCCGGCGTAGTCGTTGTCGGCCCGGCGGTAGTGCAGCACCGCCACGCTCTCGTCCACCGGTGGGTCCGGTTCGCCGGTGGCCGCCTGGCGGCTCGGATAGACCGTCGGGTCGCCCTGCCTGAGCCAGATCTCGCCGGTCCGGGTCACGTCGACGCTGCGGTCCACCGCGACGTCCTTGTTGCCGGCGGCGTCCACCACCAGGAAGCCGACGCTGCCGGCACCCGGCTTCAGCTTCACCCAGGCGAACCGGCCGTACGAGTCCTCCCCGGCGAACGGCTGCCCGGTCGGCCACGGCGTCTGGTACGCCGGGTCGATGTCGCCCCAGGCGTGCAGTTGCCAGTCGGGGTACCCGCCGGCCGACCGCTGGTAGTGCACCACCAGCCAGTCCCGGGCGTCGGCCCGGGGCGGGGTGCCCACCGTCGCCGTCGACCGGGCGGTGCCGGTACGCCCCGACGAGTCCCGCACCACCGCCTTGTACTCGATCCGGGCACCTCCCGGCAACCCGTGCAGGTCGTGGTACACCCGGTACGGTACCGGCCCGCCCTGGTTGCGGGCCTGGCCGAGCAGCGTCCACGGGCCGCCGTCGACCCGGGCCGCCACCGTGACGGTGGCCAACGGGTCCCCGGTGACCTGGGCGACCACCCCGGCCCGGGTCGGCACGGCCGCGTCCGGTGCCGGGTCGGTGATCCGGACGCTCGGCGCGGCGGTCGGCCGGGCGATCGGGGCGCCCGCCCGGAGCACGACGGCGGCCAGCGGCGGCACGGTGACGGTCAGTTTCCCGTCCGGACCGGCCTGTGCGGTCACCTCGGAACCGTAGAGGCCGGTGAACCGGGTGCCGGCCGACCAGGTGTCGACGGTGACGGTCTGCGCGGTCGGGGCGTTGTTGACGGCGGCGACATACTCGACCCGGTCGGCGGGGGCGATCCGGGAGAAGGCGAAGACCCCGGGGCCGTCGGCGGCGTACCGGGTTACCTGGATGCCGTCGCGCAGCGCCGGATGCGCCCTGCGCAGCGCACCGAGCTCGGCGATGGTCCGGTAGAGCGGGTGCGCGGAGTCGTACTGGTCGACGACGTGGCTCCGGTCGGTGCCGAGCAGGTCGTCGTCGAGGTAGTCGGCGGTCCGGGAGGCGAACATGTCCTGCCGGGCGTCCTTGTCCCCACCCGGCCCGGTGAAGCCCTGCTCGTCGCCGGAGTAGACGATCGGCTGTCCCCGGGTGAGGAACATCAGCTCGTGTGCGAGCTGGTCCCGGCGCAGATGGCTGGCCGGGTCGGTGCCGCCGTTCGCGATGAACGACCCGATCCGGCCCATGTCGTGGTTGCCGAGGAAGGTCGGCAGCCGACCCGCGTCGGTGTCCCGGGCGGTGTAGAGGTCGTCGGCGGCGAAGCCGTGAGCGAGGGCCTTAGCCGAGCCGCCGCTCGCCACGTAGCCCCGGGCGGCGTCCTGGAAGGTGAAGTCGAGGGTGGCCGGCAGCCCGCCCCGGCGAACGTACGTCGAGGTGACCTCGGGGTTGGCGTCGTAGACCTCGCCGAACATGAAGAAGTCCGGCTTGCCGGCCCGCTGCGCGGCCCGCTCGACACCGGCCCGGAACTGCGGCCAGAACTCCAGGTTGACGTGCTTGGCGGTGTCCAGCCGGAAGCCGTCGACACCCAGCTCGGTGACCCAGTCGGCGAAGATCTTCGTCATGCCCCGGACCACCTCGGGACGCTCGGTCCACAGGTCGTCCAGGCCGGCGAAGTCGCCGTACTCGCTGTTCTCGCCGACGAAGGTCGAGTCGCCCCGGTTGTGGTACATGGTCGGGTCGTTCAGCCAGGCCGGCACCTTGACCCGGCGGTCCGCCCCGCTGGCGACCGTCGGCCGGTACGGGAAGGACTCCTGGTCCACCGCCGGGAAGCCACGGCTGCCGTCGGCGTGGTTGCGGTCCTCGAACGGCCGTCCCTGCGCGTCCCGGTACGGCCGGCTCGCCTTGTCCTGGTAGCCGGTCTGGCCACCGGGGTACCGGATGACGTCGGCGGTGTGGTTGACGATGACGTCCAGATAGATCTTGATGCCCCGCCGGTGTGCCTCCCGGACCAGCCTGCGCAGGTCGTCGTTGGTGCCGAAGTGCGGGTCGACCCGGGTGAAGTCGGTGATCCAGTAGCCGTGGTAGCCGGCCGAGGCGTCCGCTCCACTGCCCTGCACCGGCCGGTTGGCGAAGACCGGGGCCAGCCAGATCGCGGTGGTGCCGAGCCCCTGGATGTAGTCCAGCCGCTCCAGCAGGCCGCGCAGGTCGCCACCGTGGTAGAAGCCCTTGTCGGTCGGGTCGTGCCCGGTGCGCAGCCGGTCGCCGGTCAGCCCGCCCCGGTCGTTGCGGGAGTCGCCGTTGGCGAACCGGTCCGGCAGCGCGAAGTAGAACTGTTCGGCCCGGCCCCGGTCGGCGGCGGCCGCGTCGAGCAGCGAATCGGCCGACGGTTCCGCCGTCCACTGTGCGGCGAGCGCGGCGCTGCCGGCCGCGCCCCGGTCGCCGATCACGTCCCGGTCGCCAGCCGCGTCCCGGTCGCCGATCACGTCCCGGCCGCCAGCCGCGTCCCGGTCGCCGGTCACGTCCCGGTCGCCGGCCGCCCCCGGCCGACCGGCCGGGCTGAACTCCGGTCCGGCAACCGCGCCGGCTCCGGCCAGCGGAAGCGTGAGCGCGGCGGCGAGGACCAGCAGGACGGTACGCGGCAGGACGGTGCGTGGCACGACGGTCGACGGCAGCGGCTTCATCGACGGCCTTCCTCTGGTCGCTGAATTCGCCCGCACGCTAGTCCCTTGCGGAAAGCCTATGCAAGACCTTGCAACGAAAGCGTCAGCCATCCATCATCTTGCGCAAGCCGCACCGCCGCCCGTACGGTCTCCGGGCGGGGCGGCACCAGCGGCAGCCGTACCGAGGGGGTCGGGATGCGGCCCTGCGCGTGCAGCACCGCCTTGATCACTGTGGGGTTCGGCTCGGCGAAGAGCGCGGTGGAGAGCGTGCCTAGGCGGTGCCCGAGCGCCCGGGCCCGGGCCGTCCCGCCGGACCGCCACGCCTCGGCAAGCTCCACGAAGGCGGCGGTGCCGACGTGTGCCGAGGCCAGGATGCCGCCGTGCGCGCCGAGCGCCAGCAAGGGCGAGATCAGCGCGTCGTCACCGCCCAGCACCGCGAAGTCGGGCGGCAGTTCGGCCAGCAACTCGACGGTGCCACTGTCGATGCCGCCGACCGAGTACTTGATCCCGGCCACCCCGGGCAACGCGGCCAGCCGCCGGATCGCACCCGTGGAGAGGTGCTGACCGGTCCGGTACGGCACGTGGTAGACGACCAGCGGCACCGGACTGGCGGCGGCCAGCGCCGCGAAGTGCGCGATCACCCCCGCCTCGCCGGGGCGCAGGAACGGCGGCACCACGCTCAGCGCCGCCACCACCTCGGCCCGGCCGGGCAGCGCCGCCACCGCCTCCACCGCGTTGGCTCCGACGATCAGCGGGGCGCTCCGCTCCCGACACACCCGGGCGACGACGTCGACCACGGCCTGGCGCTCCCGGACGTTCAGCGACGCCGGCTCCGCCGTGGTGCCCAGGGCCACCACGCCGGCCGCACCGGCCGCCAGCACCTGGTGGGTCAGGGCTTCGAGCGCGCCGAGCGCCACCGCACCGGTGGCGTCGAACGGGGTGATCAGCGGTACGTACACACCGGTTAACGTCATGATCACAGCGTCCGGTAGGCAGACCCGTAAGGTCTAGCATCGCTTTCTGAACAGAAGCGTAAGCTTTGCTGATGCTCGACGTACGTCGGCTCCGGCTGCTCTGCGACCTCGCCCGGCTCGGCACGATCGCGGCCGTCGCGCAGGCGCACACCTACACCCCGTCGGCGGTCTCCCAGCAACTGGCCGTGCTGGAGCGGGAGGCGGGCGTACCGCTGCTGGAGCGCACCGGACGGCGGGTCACCCTCACCACGGCGGGCCGGGTGCTGGTCCGGCACGCCGAGACGGTGCTCACCGCGCTGGAGCAGACCACGGCCGCGCTCGCCGCGGTCGCCACCGGACCGACCGGCCCGCTGCGGATCGGCGCCTTCCCCACCGCGGTCCGTACGCTGCTCCCGGCCACCCTGGTCGCACTCGGCCACCAGCATCCCGGGCTGGAACTGCGGGTGACCGAACTGGACCCGGTGGCGGTACCGGCCGGGCTGCGCGAACGCCGACTCGACGTGGGCCTGCTGCACGACTACGACGTCGTACCGGTGGAGTCCGATCCCGGGCTGGACACGGTGCCGCTGCTGGACGAGACGGTCTTCCTCGCCGTGCCCGCCGGCGCCCCCGAAGCCGCCGACCCGCTCCGGGACACCCGGGACGCCGCCTGGATCCTGGCCAGTCCCGGCACCCTGTGTCACACGGCGACCCTGCACGTCTGCCGGGCCGCCGGCTTCACCCCACTGGCCCGGCACCACGCCGACGACTTCGCCACCGTGCTGGCCCTGGTCGCCGCCGGGCAGGGGGTCTCGGTGATCCCGCAGCTCGCCGCGGCGCAGCCACCGGTCGGAGTCCGGCTGGTGCCGCTGGACACCCGGCGACGGACCCGGATCGCGTACCGGCGCGGCGGCGCCAGCCATCCGGCGACCGCCGCCTTCGTCTCCGCGATCCGCGCCGCCACCAGTACCTTCCTCGGCCGCTGACCCGGCCGGGTCTCGCCGGCACCACCCGCTCCGCGACGCCGCGCCCGCCCCGGCTGTGCACCCAGCTCGACAGTCTGCGCAGCGACCACTCCCCCGTCACCCATCCGGGCCACTCCGGCCCCGGGCTCGTCCCGGCCCGGGCTCGGTCCGACACCGCGCTATCGGCGGAATCGACGGTGGGCGCGCGAAATCCGGCGGCACCGGCTGGCCGGCGCTCCTACCCTGGCCCGGTACGGAGACGACAGTGGACGAAGCTCGGGGCACGACGACGCAAGAAACTCGGCAAGCGGCTGGCGTCGGCGGTGCTCCGGGACGACGTGCCGCAGGTGGTGGCCCTGCTGGCGTACGGCGCCGACCCGGACCGCCGGGAGGACTCCGGCACCGGCGCCACACCGCTGGACTGGGCGGTACACGCTGGCCACCGGGAGACCGCCGAACTGCTCCGGGCGACTACTGGATCTCGCAGGCCCGACCGTTCACCGTGCAGCTGATCGGCCGCTCGCCGTCGCCCCAGCGCTCGAACTGGAACCGCAGCGGATCGGAACGTCCACTGGAGAGCGGTGCCCCGCTCCGGAAGATCCACCGCCCGTCGTCGCGGTCCACCGACGGCCGGGGCGCACCCTCGACCCAGAAGCCCCGCAGGTCGTCGACCTCGTCGCGGAACCGCAGCTCCACGGTCCAGGACTGCGCCGAGCCGGCCTCGTTCCGGACCAGCACCTCGGCGATGAACGAGTCGCGGTAGTCGGCGAGTACCCGATAGCGGCCGGTCAGCGGCTCGGGCGGCCTCGGCGCGGAGGTCGTCGGCCGGGCCTGCGCCGATGTGGTACGCGGCGGCGCGGCCCGGGACGCCGCCGGCTTGCCGCCGTTGGGCTTGGTCGAGGTCGGCGTCGGGCTCGGCGAACCGGCCGGCGGCGAACCGCCCGGAGTCGCCGGGTCGGTGGCGGACGCCCCCGGTGCCGGGGTCGCGCCCGGGGCGAACGGCCAGGCCGGATCGGGTGCGCCGGAGGTGCGCCGGTCGCCGGGGAAGAGTCCGCTGGCGAACGCGAAGAGCACGATCATGACCAGGACGCCGGCCAGCACGACGATCCACGGCGCCGCCGCCAGCAACCGCGGCCGGGTCGGTTCGGGTGCGCTCACCGAGCCGGGATCCGCACCGAGATCTCGTTGCCGAGCCGCCGTCCGGCGGAGAGTTCGAGGTCGTCGCCGCTCCAGAACCGCCCGGGGTCGTACCAGTTCGGCCGGCGTCCGGCCGGGAGCAGCCCCATCGCCTGGTAGGTCGCCGCGACCACCTCGGCGCAGTACGCCGTCTCCAGTGAACCTTTTTCAACCTCTCCTTGCGGTCCGTCGGCGCGCGAGGTCGGACGCGGTGTGTGAGCGCCGCGCGGTTCAGGTTGGAAAAGGTTCAGTGTGCTGTCGCTCGGTCGGCGGCGCACGGCGGGCGCCCGGCCACGCAGCCACCGCCAGGCGAGTTGGGCGGTGGACGGGAACGGCGTTCCGTCCAGGCGGGCGATGGTACGCAGCACCCCGTTCTCCATCTCGTCGTCGACCGGCGGTTCGAGTTGCCGCAGCCAGGCGCGCTGACCGTACCGGACTCCCCAGATCCGGACCGCGTCGCGCAGGTCGTGCAGTTGCACGCCCCGGTGATGGTTGCCCGACCACATGTCGGGCAACGACCGGCCGAGTTCGGCGTGCCACATTAACGGCGGCAGGTCCTCGATGACCACAGACATTCCGACATGGTTCACCGGACTGTTCGTGGTGAACTGGATCGCCCGATCCGGCACGCTGCGCCCCCGGAAGACCCAGACGTCGCCGGTACGGGTCAGCTCGACCGCCTCGTCGAGGCTGAGTTCGCTGCGCTCCTCGGCCATCGCTCCCACCTCGGTCCGCCCGTCCGCCCGGGCCTGCCGACTACCCTAGGCGGATGCGCTGGTGGAAGGTAATCGGTGTGGCGAGCGTCGTCGGGGTGGCCGCCACCGGGGTGGTGCTGGCCCGGGCCGAGCGACGCCGCCGGGCGTACACCCCGGATCAGATCCGCGACCGGTTGCGGGAACGGCACGCCGAGGCGGTCGGTGAGGCGACTTCCACCGACAGTGGCCCGACCGACGGCCCGAACAAATCCCAAACCTCGCAGTAAGTGCGCCCATCCGCCCGCTGGCCAGCGAGCTTCGGCGCGGTCGAGCCCTGACCCGAGGCCTCGGCGTCCCGGAATCCGGACAGACTTGCGTTTATAGCAAGACGGACGTACGGTTTTGTTGAATCGAACGAAGGTCGGTAAGGGTTACCTGAGCCCGGTGCCCAGGTAATGGGTAGGAAAGACTCGGTACTACGCCCGGTCGCCCGCCGGCCGGGAGGCCGGCCGGACCCGCCCCCGGAGACCGACGGCACGGGCCGGGACGAAGACAGCGTGAAGGAGTACGACGTGGCGAGCCTCGACACCTTCGGTGCGAAGAGCCAGCTGCGCGTCGCAGACGCGAGCTACGAGATTTTCAAGATCAATACGGTACCCGGGCACGAGCACCTGCCGTACAGCCTGAAGATCCTGCTGGAGAACCTGCTCCGCACCGAGGACGGCGCGAACATCACCGCCGAGCACATCCGGCAGCTCGGCGACTGGGACCCCACCGCCGACCCCAGCGTGGAGATCCAGTTCACCCCGGCCCGGGTACTGATGCAGGACTTCACCGGCGTGCCCTGCGTGGTCGACCTGGCCACCATGCGGGAGGCGGTCCGCGAGCTGGGCGGCGACCCGACCAAGGTCAACCCGCTCGCACCGGCCGAGCTGGTGATCGACCACTCGGTGATCGCCGACCTCTTCGGCCGGCAGGACGCCTTCGCCCGCAACGTCGAGCTGGAGTACGGCCGCAACAAGGAGCGCTACCAGTTCCTCCGCTGGGGCCAGACCGCCTTCAACGAGTTCAAGGTCGTCCCGCCCGGCACCGGCATCGTGCACCAGGTCAACATCGAGTACCTCGCCCGGACGATCATGGAGCGCGACGGCCAGGCGTACCCCGACACCGTGGTCGGCACCGACTCGCACACCACCATGGTCAACGGGCTCGGTGTGCTCGGCTGGGGCGTCGGCGGCATCGAGGCCGAGGCCGCCATGCTCGGCCAGCCGGTCAGCATGCTCATCCCCCGGGTGGTCGGCTTCAAGCTGCACGGCGAGGCGCCGGCCGGCACCACCGCCACCGACCTGGTGCTGACCATCACCGAGATGCTGCGCAAGCACGGCGTGGTCGGCAAGTTCGTCGAGTTCTACGGCCCCGGCGTCAGCGCGGTGCCGCTGGCCAACCGGGCCACCATCGGCAACATGTCCCCGGAGTACGGCTCCACCGTCGCGATCTTCCCGATCGACGAGGAGACGGTCCGCTACCTGCGGCTCACCGGGCGCTCGGAGCAGCAGGTCGCGCTGGTCGAGGCGTACGCCAAGGAACAGGGCATGTGGCACGACCCGGCCGCCGAGCCCGACTACAGCGAGCGGCTCGAACTCGACCTGTCGACGATCGAGCCGTCGCTGGCCGGCCCGAAGCGCCCGCAGGACCGGGTGCCGCTCGGCAACGCCAAGACGCTGTTCCGGTCCGCGCTGATCGACTACGTCGGTGACGGCGTCGGCGCGCACGGCCACGCCGACGAGGCGAGTGAGGAGTCGTTCCCGGCCAGCGACCCGCCGGCCAACGCCGTCAACGACCCGGCCGACGCGCCGCGCGAGCTGGTCTCCGCCGCCACCGGGGCGAAGGGCCGGGCCAGCAACCCGATCCGGGTCACCGGCGACGACGGCGTGGAATACGAGCTGGACCACGGCGCGGTGGTGATCGCCGCGATCACCTCCTGCACCAACACCTCCAACCCGCAGGTGATGATCGGCGCCGCGCTGCTGGCCCGGAACGCCGTCGACCGGGGGCTGTCCCGTAAGCCGTGGGTGAAGACCACCCTGGCCCCCGGCTCCAAGGTGGTGATGGACTACTACGAGCGGGCCGGCCTCACCCCCTACCTGGAGAAGCTCGGCTTCCACCTGGTCGGCTACGGCTGCACCACCTGCATCGGCAACTCCGGCCCGCTGCCCGAGGAGGTCTCGGCGGCGGTCAACTCGCACGACCTGTCGGTGGTGTCGGTGCTGTCCGGCAACCGGAACTTCGAGGGCCGGATCAACCCGGACGTCAAGATGAACTACCTGGCGTCCCCGCCGCTGGTGGTGGCGTACGCGCTGGCCGGCACGATGGACATCGACCTGGCCAACGAGCCGATCGACACCGGCGCCGACGGGCAGCCGGTCTACCTGCGGGACATCTGGCCCGGCGCCGCCGAGATCGACGAGGTCATCGCGAACGCGCTGCGCAGCGAGATGTTCACCAAGGACTACGCCGACGTCTTCGCCGGGGACGAGCAGTGGCGCTCGCTGCCCACCCCGGAGGGCGACACCTTCGCCTGGGCCGGCGAGTCGACGTACGTGCGCAAGCCCCCGTACTTCGAGGGCATGGACCGCGAACCGACGCCGGTCGTGGACATCTCCGGCGCCCGGGTGCTGGCCAAGCTCGGTGACTCGGTCACCACCGACCACATCTCGCCGGCCGGCTCGATCAAGCCCGACTCCCCCGCCGGCAAATACCTGGCGGACCACGGCGTACCCCGGCACGAGTTCAACTCGTACGGGTCGCGGCGGGGCAACCACGAGGTGATGATCCGGGGCACCTTCGCCAACATCCGGCTGCGCAACCAGCTCGTGCCGGGTGTCGAGGGCGGGTTCACGGTCAACCACCTGACCGGCGAGCAGACCTCCATCTACGACGCCTCGGTGTCGTACCAGTCCGCCGGCATCCCGCTGGTGATCCTGGCCGGTACGGAGTACGGCTCCGGCTCGTCCCGGGACTGGGCGGCCAAGGGCACCATGCTGCTCGGCGTGCGGGCGGTGATCGCCCAGTCGTACGAGCGGATCCACCGGTCGAACCTGATCGGGATGGGCGTGCTGCCGTTGCAGTACCCGGCCGACACCGACGCGGCCTCGCTCGGGCTGACCGGCACCGAGACGTTCTCGATCAGCGGGGTGACCGCGCTGAACGAGGGCCGGATCCCGCGTACCGTCCGGGTGACCACGGACACCGGTGTCGAGTTCGACGCGGTGGTCCGGATCGACACCCCGGGCGAGGCCGACTACTACCGGCACGGCGGCATCCTGCGGTACGTGCTGCGCAAGATGCTGGCCGCCTGAGTCAACCCGCCAGTTCCGCGAGACCGGGCCGGTCACCCCGACTGGGGTGACCGGCCCGGCCCGTTTCCGGCGGCTTGACCTCAATCGAGGTTGAGGGCGCAGACTCGGCCCGTCCATACGACGACGGGGAGGATGTCCGATGCGAGCGGCAGGTTTCACCGAGTACGGCGGTCCGGAGGTGCTCCGGCTGCTGGAGCTGCCCACTCCGGTGCCCGGTCCCGGCCAGGTACGGATCCGGGTGAAGGCGGCCGGCGTCCAGCCGTACGACTGCGCGGTCCGGGCCGGCTGGACGCCGCCGGGGATGACGGGCGGCCTGCCGAGGGTGCCCGGCAACGAGTTCGCCGGCATCGTCGACCAGCTCGGGCCGGACGTCACCGACGTCCGGGTCGGTGCCGAGGTGCTGGGCTTCGGACAGCTCAACTGCTATGCCGAATACCTGGTGATCCCGGCCGACCAGATCACCGCCAAGCCGCCGGGCATGCCCTGGGAGGTGGCCGGTGGCTTCACCGCCGGGGCGCAGACCGCGCACATCGCCCTCGGCGAGTTGGGCCTCGCCCGCGGCGAGACACTGCTGGTGCACGCCGCCGCCGGTTCGGTCGGCACGGTGGCGGTGCAGCTCGGCGTGGCGGCCGGCGTGACGGTGCTTGGTACCGCCAGCCCGGGCAACCACGACTACCTGCGGTCACTCGGCGCGACCCCGGTGGCGTACGGGCCGGGCCTGGCCGACCGGATCCGCGCGCTCGCGCCGAACGGGGTGGACGCGGCGCTGGACGGGGCCGGCGGCGACGCGCTGCGGGTCAGCCTGGAGCTGGTGCCGGACCGGACTCGGATCGTCACCCTGGTCGAGCACGACCGGGCCGAGGAACTCGGCGTCCGGCTCAGCCGCAACCTCCGGTCGGCGCGCCGGCTGGCCGAACTCGTCGACCGGCACACCCGGGGCGAGTTGCGGATCCACGTCCGCCGGACGCTGCCGCTGGAGCACGCCGCCGAGGCGCACCGCGAGGTGGAGACGCGCCACGGCCGGGGCAAGCTGGTGCTCACCATCGACTGAGCCCTCTCACCCTGAACAGCCCGGCGCATCCGCCCGCACCCGCGACGGACCAGACCGGGAGGCTGGCGGGGCTTCCTGGGCGGGGCGACCGGACCGGTATCGTCGGTGCGGCGCGGGCCGGCTCCGGCGCGCGCCACCACCGGAAACCACGAGGCAGGGGGACTCCGTGCGGCAGAGTTCGGCCCGGGTGGGCGGGGTACCGGCGCCCTTCGCGTCCGCGCTGGCGACGGATCCGGTCCGGCCGTTGCTCACCTACTACGACGACGCGACCGGGGAACGCACCGAACTGACCGCCGAGGCGCTGGCCGAGTGGGTGGCCCGGACGGCGAACCTGCTGGTCCACGGCTGCGGGCTGGGCATCGGTGCCCGGGCCGCGGTGCTGTTGCCGCCGCACTGGCAGACCGCCGCCGTACTGCTCGGCACCTGGTCGGCCGGGGTGTCGGTGAGCTTCCACGGCACCGCCACCGCCGGGCTGCCCCGGCTCGGTCCGGGCGTCGAGGAGCCGTTCGACGTCACGTACGCCGCGCTGGGCCGGATCGACGACTGGCTCGACCACGTACCCGAGGCGGCGCACCGCTTCGTGCTCGGCTTCGCCCCGGACGCCGCCCCGCTGGGCGAGCCGCCGGCCGGCTACCGGGACTACCTCACCGAGGTACGCCGGCACGACCCCAACCTGCGGCCGTACGTGCCGCTGCACCCGGACGACCCGGCCAGTGTGGACGGCACCAGCTACGCCGACTGGGGCCGGCTGGCCCGGGGGATGGCGGACGAGGTCTTCGGGCTGCACCCCGGCGACCGGGTACTGGTCGACGCGGCCGCGCACGAGCACCCGGTGAAGTGGCTGCTGGCACCGCTGGCCGCCGGCGCCACGGTGGTGCTCTGCGCCAACCTCGACCCCACGGTGGTGCAGCGGCGCAGCCGGGCCGAGCGGGTGACCCGGGTGCTCTGACCGTCCCGCCTCGGCTTCAGCCGGTGGTGGAGGTGTCCGGCAGCAGGCTGGTCGCGCCGGGCACGTACGGGTCGAGCAGGTGGGTGGCGAGCACGATCCGCTGCCACCGGCTGACCGGTACCCCGCTCGTCTCGGCCAGCCGCACCACCGTGCGCCAGTCCCGGGAGCAGCGGGCCCGGATCCGGCCGATCAGCGACACCAGTTCCCCGGCCGCCGTGCCCGTACCGTCCCGTCGACGTGCCTCGGCGACGTCGGCCAGTTCGCCGAGGGTCCGGTCCAGTTGGAGATCCACCTCCGGAGTGGCCGCCTCCAGCCGGTCGGCCAGGGCGAACGCCTCCGACCGGCCGTCCGGGGACGGACCCGTCGTGCCGCCGAGCGTGCGCCGGTAGAGACCGGCCCGGGTCTCGTGGTTGCAGAGCACGGCCAGCTCCCGGAGCAGGTCGGCCGGCTCGTCGGCGGCGTGCACCAGGTTGAGCTGGTAGTTGAAGCTGCCGACGTCGTAGCGGAGCTGCCCGGGCCGGCAGCGGACCGGGTCGGCCGGCCCCTTGGCGGTGCTGAGCACCAGCGAGGCCGGCTCGGGACGGCCGGGCAGGGCGAGCAGCAGGAGCAGGCACTCGCACGCCGTGACGTAGAGGTCGGCGGCGTCCCGCCGGTCCCGGCTGGCGGCGTTGAGGCCGTACTGCCACAGCGCCCGTACGCCGTGCCGGTCGATGGTCACCGTCGCCGCCCAGACGATGCTGAAGCCGTACGCCAGCACCCAGCGCAGCACCGGGCCGAGCCGGCGGCTGACCACGGCGTCCGGCTTCAGCAGCAGCAGCGCGTGGTCGTGACAGAACTCCTCGATCCGGCCAGCACCGACGGCGAGCAGGTCTTCGAAGCTCTCCCGGAAGTACGTGTCGACCGCGTAGAGGGACCGCTTCTGGGGAAGCGTCGACAGGAAGGCGGGGATCTCCTCGGCGCCGGGGGTGGCCATCGCGGATCACTCACGCAGTTCCGCGGCTCGCCGTCCGACCTCTCCCGGGCTGAGCAGCTCGCCGTCGAGCACCACGCCGACGAAGCCGTCCAGCGGGATGTGCTCGAAGACCGGCGCGCCGAGGCGGGCGAAGACCGGCGCGGGGACCAGCTTCAGCGCGGTGGTGACGATCAGGGTGGGCAGCGTCTCCGCCAGTTCCCGGGTACCCCGGATGTTGAGCACGGTGTCCGGCCCGATCGCGTCGGCGCCGGCCAGCGCGATCGCCGGCTCACCGGTACGCAGCGACTCCGGCAACTGGGCCAGGATCTGCTTGACGATCGAGCTGCTCGGCGCGTAGGTGACCGGGACACCCTGCTCGCCGACCCAGGTGACCGCCGCCTTCACGGTGTTCTCCACCGCGTGGTCCAGCTCGGCCCGGATCCGGCGGAGCGCCTCGGCCGGCTCGGCGGAACGTACCGCGTTGGCGATGTGCCACATCGGTGCGTAGCCGGGCAGCCGGGCCGTCAGGAACTCGGTCGCGTCGGCCGCCGCGGCGGAATCGTCGATCAGGTCGAGCAGACCCTGGATCACCAGCCGGGCCACTCCGGTGGCCCCGGCCGTGGTGACCGTGACAGCCTCGCGAAGCGGGGTCGGCAACGTAGCTTGGTCCATGATGTTCGGGCTCTTTCCGTTCCGGGTCTGGTCCCCTGAGGACAGGACTGCCTCCCGGCATCGAGAATGCCCGATCTGCAGGCATCCCGGCACCGAGTTTGGTAGTTCATATCAAACGGACACCCCGGTTGGAGCCGAATGCCCAAATAGCAGCGCCGGTCACCGCCCGGCGACACGCAGTGCCCCCGCGCGGCCGGAGCCGCGCGGGGGCACTGGCGGACGGCCGGGACCCACCTCCCGACCGTCCGCCCCGGCCGGCCACGAACTGACCGGTCAGTCAAGAAACCGGGTCAGCCTGGGGATCGGGTCAGCCGGAGATCCTTCCGGTACCGGCACCGGCCCGGACCGAGGCCGGCACCCCGGCCGGCGCGTCGAGCTGGTACGCGTAGTACGTGCGCGGCTCGACCACCGAACCCGCGGTCTCCGGTACGCCGGAGTTCACGAAGATGTTGTTCCGCTGTACCGCCCGCCCCGGTCCACTGTCGGCATAGCCGCTGGCCGAGTAGAGCGGGTACGGCACGTTCTCGAAGTAGTTCCCCTCGACCAGCACGCCGGCGTTCTCGGTGGAGGCGACGGCGTACAGCTCGTTGCCGAGAAAGTAGTTGTTGTAGACGTGCACCGGCTCGCCGAACCGGACCCGGGGGTGCCGCTGCCGGCTGTTGTCGAAGAAGTTGTGGTGGATGCTGACCTTGAGGTGCCCGACGTCGGTCGAGGCGGCCCCGTCGGAGTGGCTGATCAGCATGCTCTTGTCGGCGTGGTCGAAGTGGTTCCAGGAGACCGTCACGTAGTCGGCGCCCCGGACGATGTCGACCGAGCCGTCCACCGCGCCGGTGAACCGGTTGTGGTCGATCCAGATGTGGTGCGATTCCTGCCCCACGTTGACCGCGTCGTCCTCGGCGTTGGTGAAGTTGAGGTTCTGGACGATCACGTTGTACGACCGGTAGAAGTCCAGCCCGCCGCCGTTGATCGTGGCGTTCGACCCGACGCCGATGATCGTCTTGTTCGGCCGTACGCCCTGCTTGCTGCTGATCTGGATGGTTCCCTGTACCCGGATCACCATTGGCCCGACCGTGTCGATGTACTCCAGGAAGTCGGTCGAGTTGGTGGCGGTGACCACCGCTCCACCGGCTCCGCCGGTGGTGCCGTTCTGGCCGAGCGCGTTGACGCCGGCGAAGCCGTCCGGCTGCCCGACCGGGACCGCCAGCGCGGTGGCCGGTGGCGGGGTCGCCCGGGCCGGCCCGGTGCCGCCGGCCGGTACGGCGGTCACCGTCACGGCCAGCGTTCCGGCGAGGGCGGTGGCGAGGGGGCGCCAGCCCGGGGCCCGGCGTGCGAGGAGGTTTCCGTTCATCGGGTCAGCCCAGCTTTCCCACCCCGGCACCGGCCGGGACGATGGTCGGGATGTCGGCCGCGTCGTCCGGCTGGTAGCGGTAGAAGCCGCTCGGCTCGGGCACCGTGCCCCGGGTCTCGATCGGGTGGTTGCAGTCGACCAGGATGTTGCCGCGTTCGGCGATCCGGCCCAGGTCGCCGCTGAACTCGACCCGGCCGGGGTTGTTGACGCTGTAGAAGTAGTTGTTCTCGACGAGCACCGCGGCGTCGTAGGTGGAGGCCACGCCGTAGCTGTTCTCGAAGTAGTAGTTGTTGTAGACGTGCGTCATGGCCGAGAAGCGCACCCGGGGGTGCCGCTGGTCGGAGGCGTTGAACCAGTTGTGGTGGTAGGTCACCCGCAGCCGCCCGATGTCCTGGGGCCCGGCGTCCTCGTCGTGCGAGAGCAGCAGCGTCTTGTCGTGGTCGTGGAAGTGGTTCCACGAGACGGTGACGTAGTCGGAGCCGCGCTTGATGTCGACCGCGCCGTCGTCGCCGTTGGAGAACTCGTTGTGGTCGATCCAGATGTGGTGCGAGAACATCTGCACGTTGAGCAGGTCGTCGGTGGCTCCGGTGAGGTGCAGGTTCCGGATGATCACGTTGTGCACCGCGTCGGCCGGCGGTGTGGTGGTGTCGTCGTCCACCGGCAGGCCGATGTTGAGGCCGCCGCCGGAGAGGGTCGCGTTCGCACCGATGCCCACGATGGTCTTGTCCGAGGTGACGTCGTGCATGCCGTCGCTGGTGCCGGTCGGCAGGGTGATGGTGCCGGCGACCTGGATGACGTACGGGCCGGGTCGGGCGATGTAGTCGAGGAAGGCCGTGGTGCTGTTCACCGTGACGACCGGCCCACCGGCGCCTCCGGTGGTGCCGTCCTGGCCGAGCGCGTTCACGCTGGCGAAGCCGTCCGCCGGGCCCGCCGGTACCGGCACGACCGGTCCGGAGATGCTGGCCGTCGACGAGGTGGCGGGCGATCCGGGCGGGGCGGCCTCGACCGTGACGTCGCCGGTGTCGGTGCCGAGGGTGGCGGCCTGTGCGGTACCGGGGCCGTGACCGAGGGCGGCGGTCAGCGCGACGGCGAGCCCGACGGCGGCGGGTCGCCGCCAGCGTTTGCCGGCCGGTCTGCCCGGGGCGGTGGTGCCGGTGCTGCTGCTCGGTGAGGTCACGAGTCTTCTGCCTTTCCGGTGGTGGCGGGGATACGCGGCGGTGTGGCGGTGTGCGCGGAGCAGGCTCGACCGGCGCGGTGGGGTGCGGTTGCGGCGGGCGGCGCCACCGGGGGGCGGCCCGTGCGGGTACGCCGGCCGGACGGGGGGTCTCCGCACGTCGCAGGCGGTGGAAAGACGCGGGGGCGGTGCATCGGACGGAAGTTGGAAAGCGCTTTCCTATCGCCACCATAGAAACCGAAGAGAACTATGTCAATGAATGCGTCCCCGGCCAGGCCCGACGGCGCCGGACCGCGTGCCGCCCATCACCCGCGCGGATGGTGGGCGGCGCGTTCGACGCTGTGCCAGGATCTTGGGCATGGACGACAGGACGATTCTGAGCCGGATCTCCGAACTGGTCGACGAGGAACACCGGCTCCGCAACCACGCCCAGCAGGTCGAGAACTCGACCGACGACGACCGGAGCCGGCTGCGGGAGCTGGAGGAGTCGCTCGACCAGTGCTGGGACCTGCTCCGGCGGCGCCGGGCCGCCCGCCAGGCCGGCACCGACCCGGACACCACCGGAGCCCGCAGCGTGAACGAGGTCGAGAAATACCTCCAGTGAACCTCTAGCGCAGCCCCGCCTCCCGGAGCAGTTGCTCGGTCAGCACGCCCGGGTCGACCAGTTCGCCGGGGAGCCCCCGCGCCGCGAACCAGGCGGCCACCACCCGTACGTCCCGGGCCAGGAACTCCCGCCCGCTCGGGTTGGCGACCACGTCCACCACCTGCGGCAGGTCGATCAGCACCAGCCGGTCGGAGTGCACCAGCAGGTTGTACGGCGACAGGTCGCCGTGCGCCAACCCGGCCCGGGCCAGTACGACCAGCGCGTCGACGAGCTGGTCCCAGAGCTGGCGCAGCGGCACCGGGTCGGGCCGGAGCTGGGCCAGCCGGGGCGCCGCCTCCCCCTGCACCGGATCGCCGACGAACTCGAGCATCAGCTCCGTCCCGATGAGCTGCACCGGGTACGGCACCGCGATGCTGCCCAGCTCCAACCCCACCTGCCAGAGCCGGGTCAGCGCGGCGAACTCGGCGGTGGCCCACTGGCTGGCGATCATCTGCCGGCCGAACGCGGTACGCCCCTCCATCGCCCGGTTCTCCCGGGACCGACGCACCCGGCGCCCCTCCAGATAGCCGGCATCCCGGTGGAAGAGGCGGTGCTCGGGGTCGCGGTAGCGCTTGGCGGCGAGCAGGCAGCTCCGGTCGCTGTCCGGTACGGCCCGGCGGACCAGGTGCACGTCCGCCTCCTTGCCGGTCTTCAGCACACCCAGCTCGGTGTCGACGGCGGCCAGCTCGGTGACCAGCCAGTCGGGATGCGGCTCCGGCCCGTGCACCGCCTGGTCCCAGGTCGACCAGCGGTCACCGACATCCGGTGTGTCGGTGTCGGTGTTGGTGTCGAACGCGGCCGTCGTGGCGTGCCGGTTCCGTTTCAGGAGGCGCGGCTCGTCGTCGTCGAACCGGCGGACGGTGCGGCCGCCACGGGAGCGGGCCGAACCGGAATAGTCGTCATAATCGCGTGGCACTGGAGGAATCCTCTGGTCGAGTCGGAAGAGAACAGGCGAGAGCGCAGCACAACGACAGCCACTGTCACCCCTCCTTCCACTCGGCCGGGCGGTGCCCGGGATGCGATACGACCCGGAGAGACCAGGCAGGGTCCTCCGACGCGCAATGCTCGCCGGTCCGGCGAACGGCGGTCAACCGAATTACCGCCGCGCGGCCGGGCTCGGCCCTCCTGGTGGCCGTCACGATCGCCGGCACGGTGTCGGACCGCTCGCCCGACGTCGACGTCGGGCTGCGGGGGCGGATCGGAATCAGCCGGCGAGCACCGTGGCGACGGCGGCGATCAGCCCGTCCACGGTCTTGGTCGGTGCGTACCGGCGTTCCATCCAGCGGCGGCCCCGGTGCAGCCAGACGCTGGGCAGCCCGACCGCGGCGGCTCCGCCGATGTCGGCCTCCGGGCTGTCCCCGACCATCCAGGCACCGCGCAGCCGCATCCGGACCCGTTCGGCGGCGAGCGCGAAGATCCGGGGATTCGGCTTGCTGACCCCGACCTCCTCGGAGATCACCCAGTCCGCCAGATAGCGGTCCAGGCCGGTACGCCTGATCTTCATCTCCTGGAGCCGCTCCGTGCCGTTGGTGACCGCCACCGGCACCCAGCCGGCCTCGTCAGCGATCCGCAGCGCGCAGGCGACCAACGGATCGAGCCGGGTGTATTCCACCACTCCCTCGTGCAGCGCCTCGACCAGGTCAATGGAGGGGATCCGGAGGCGGTACCGGTCGCGGATCGCGTCGGCCACGTCCCAGCGGTTGGTCAGGCCGTCGGCGTCCACCGAGAGCAGCCAGTCGATGTCGCTCTCGGGTGCTCCGATCTCGGCCAGGAACCTCTGCGCCCAGGTCCGGAACGGGCCCGCCCGGTCCAGCAGAGTGTTGTCCAGATCGAGGAGCAACAGCGGCACTTGCGCACAGTACGGGACGCACCCGGTCGGACAACAGTCCCAGCATGTAAACAACCCGGGTTGGCCAAGCTGACAACAGGCGGTCAACCGGTCAACCGGGTCCGTACCCCGCCCTGCCCGGGCAGCCGGTCGGCGAGCATCCGGTGCGCGTCGCGTACCCGGTGCAGTTCGGCCGGGTCGAACCGCGCCACGACGACGGCGGCACCGGAGTCCGCGGCCCGGCGCAGCACCCGGCCCTCAGGGTCGTAGATCGCCGCGCCGCCGTTGAACCGCCACGGGGCCGCGCCACCGACCGCGTTGGCGAAGACCACGTACATGGTGTTGTCCAGCGCGCGGGCCCGGTAGTAGAGGTCACGCCGGTGTTCGGAGCCGACGAGGTAACCGCTCGGGCAGAGATAGCCGTGCGCCCCGTCGGCCGCCGCCGCCCGGCCGTGCTCGGGGAAACAGCCGTCGTAGCAGACCCCGAGCCCGAGCCGCCAACCGTCGACCAGCAGGGTCGCACCGCACCGCCCGGGCGTGAACAGCGCGTTCTCGTCCGGGCCCCAGAGGTGCTGCTTGGCGTATCCGGCGCTGACCCGGCCCGCGCCGTCCACCACCAGCGCCGAGCAGGTCCGGCTGCCGTCCGGGTGCCGGACCGCCGCGCCGACCGCTACCACCACCCGGCGGTCCCGGGCGACCGCGCGCAGCGGATCGAGCCGGGAATCCGCCACCTGCCCGTCGTGGTCGGCGGCCACGTCGGTACCGGCCGGATCGCCGGCCAGGGTCGGCGGGTGGTACGCCGGCAGGAACAGCTCCGGAAGTACGACGACCCGGGCGCCGTCGTCGGCGGCCCGCCCGACCAGCCGGGCGGCGGAGCCGGCGTTCCCGGCCACGTTCCCGGGTTCCGCCTCGGCCTGGACCGCGGCGACGGGCAGTGCTGCGGCCGGCGGTCCGGCGGTGGTCTGGGTCACGGCCGCGATGATAGCCGGGCGGGGATCCGGCGCCGATCTTGCGAAACTGCCGCCGGCGAGGAAAATCGGCCCGTGCCCGACGCTTTCTTCCTGCCCACCGACGACCCCGAGCGGTACGTCGCCACCCCGGCCACCGAGGGGCCGTGGAGCAGCGGCCTGCAACACGGCGGACCGCCGTGCGCGCTGCTGACCCGTGCCGTGGAACGGGCACCCAGCTCGCTGGACGGGGCGGCCCAGGTCACCCGACTGACGGTGGAGTTCCTCGGCGGCGTGCCGGTGGCCGAGGTCGCCGTCCGGGCCACCGTTGCCCGGCCCGGACGCTCGGTCGAACTGGTCGAGGCCGAACTGCACGCCGCCGGACGGGTGGTGCTGCGGGCCCGGGTGTGGCGGATCCGGCGTACCCCGGTCGACCTGCCCGCCGAGGTGGTCACCGCTCCGGTACCGCCACCGCCCCGGCCGGTGGAGCCGTCCGAATTCACCGAGCCGCGCTGGCAGATCGGCTACCTGCGGGCGGTCGACTGGCGGTTCGTCGACGGTCACTTCGAGCACCCCGGCCCGGCCTCGGCGTGGGCCCGGCAACGGATCCCGCTGGTGGCCGGGGAAGAGCCGAGCCCGCTGCAACGGGTCGCCCTGCTCGCCGACTCCGGCAACGGACTGAGCCGGCTGCTGGACATGGAGCAGTGGTGGTTCATCAACACCGAACTGACCGTGCACCTGCACCGACAGCCGGTCGACGAGTGGGTGCACGTACGGGCCGGCACGACCCTGGACGGGCACGGGTCCGGGCTGGCCGAGACGGTGCTCTCCGACGCCAGGGGCCCGCTGGGTCGGGGTGCCCAGGCCCTGATGGTCGGACGCCGCACCGGCTGAGCCGGTGTTCGGGGCGCCGGGTCGTACGACAACCCAAGACGTACGTACGGATTGCATACCGGGTCGCTGCCTGGCACGATCGGATGGTGCCCAGGGTAAGTCAGGACCAGCTCGACGCCCGCCGTCAGGAGATCCTCGGCGCGGCCCGGGCCTGCTTCGCCCGACACGGCTACGAGGGTGCCACGGTGCGCCGGCTCGAAGAGGCGACCGGGCTCTCCCGGGGAGCGATCTTCCACCACTTCCGGGACAAGGACTCGCTCTTCCTCGCGGTCGCCGAAGACGACGCCGCCGCCATGGTCGCGACGGTGGCCCGCAACGGTCTGGTGCAGGTCATGCGCGACCTGCTGGCCGGTGCCACCTCGCCGGACACCACCGGCTGGCTGGGCAGTCAACTCGAGGTGTCCCGGCGACTGCGCACCGACCCGGAGTTCGCGAAGCGCTGGGCGGAACGCTCGGCGAGCCTCGCCGAGGCCACCCGGGAGCGGCTGGCCCGGCAACGGGACGCCGGGGTGCTGCGCGACGACGTACCGATCGAGACGCTGGCCCGGTTCCTGGAGCTGGCCTACGACGGCCTGGTCCTGCAACTGGCGATGGCCCGGCCGGCCGGCGACCTCGGCCCGGTGCTGGACCTGGTCGAAGAGGCGGTCCGCCGGCCGGGCGGCTGAACGCGGTCGCCCGGACGGCGCGGTCGGCCGGTGGCAGGTTAGCCGAACCGCGACCGAGCCGGCTGGCGTACCTGATCCACAATGGTGGCAGTCCGACCCCCCGTACGCGGAGGCACCCCATGGACGTGCTGACGGTGCAGGCCGAGACCTGGGACGTTCCCGGGCCGGTCTTCCTGACCCTCTACCTCACTATCGCCGGACTGATCCTGCTCGGCACCCTGCTGCACCGGCTGATCGGGTTCGCCGGGCGCCGCCCGCCCGGGGCGGAGCGACTGCACCCCGTCCAGCTCGCCTGGTTGTCCGGCGGTGACCGGCTGGCCGTGCACGCCACGCTCGGCGGGCTGCGGGCCGCCGGGGCGGTCGGCACGATCCCGCAGCACCGGCTGGCGCAGACCGGGCCGTTGCCGATCCGGGCCACGCCGCTCGACGCCGCCGTGCACCGGGCGGCCGCGCAGGGCGTACGCGGACGGGCGCTCGACAACGATCCCCGGGTCCGCGCGGCGCTCGCCGACCTCCGGGCCGACCTGGCTCGGAGCGGCCTGGCGCTGTCCCCGGCGGCCCGTCCCGTCGCCCGGATCGGCCCGGTACTGCTGCTCGGGCTGCTGGCGGTCGGCCTGGCCCGACTGGTCGCCGGTCTGGCCGGCGGCCAGCCGGTCGGCTACCTCGGGCTGAGTCTGCTGGTGCTCGCACCCACCAGCGTGGTGCTGCTCTGCGCGGTCCCCCGGCGGACCCGGGCGGCGAACGCGCTGCTGCGCGACCTACGCGGGCAGCACCAGTATCTCGCGCCCCGGCACTCGCCCGCCTACGCCACCTACGGCGCGGCCGGCGCGGCGTTGGGGATCGCCCTGTTCGGCACGGCCGCGCTGGTCGAGTTCGACCCGGCGTTCGCGGTCGAGGCGGAGGTGCAGCGTGCGATGAGCGGCTCGGCAGCCGGCGGCAGCGGCTGGACGGCCGGCAGCACCGGCGACGGCTCCGGCGGCGACAGCTCCGGCGGCGACGGTTCGGGGGGCGGCGGATGCGGCGGCGGATGCGGCGGATGCGGCGGGTGCGGCGGATGACGACCGGGGACGGTGTGCCACTGCCGGAGACCGGATACGGGGTAGGGATCGGCTGGCGGCCCGAGATCGCCGGCTTCGTCGCGGAGCTGCCCGGCCTGCGCTTCGTCGAGGTGATCGCCGAGTCGATCCCCGCCGCCGGGCCACCGCCGGGCCTCGTCGAGCTGCGCGACCGCGGTGTGACGGTGGTACCGCACGGGGTGCGGCTCTCCCTCGGCGGTGCCGACCCGGTCGAGCCGGCCCGGGTACGCCAGTTCGCCCGGGCCGCCGAGCTGCTGGACGCGCCGCTGGCCAGCGAGCACATCGCCTTCGTCCGGGCCGGTGGGATCGAGGCGGGGCACCTGCTGCCGTTGCCGCGTACCCGGGAGGCCGTCGACGCGGTGGTCGGCAACGTCGCCCGGGTACGGGCCGAGCTCTCCGTCCCGCTGGCCCTGGAGCCGATCGCCGCCATCTTCGACTGGCCGGACGACGAGCTGGACGAGGCGGATTTCCTCACCGAGATCCTCGACCGGACCGGCGCGCTACTGCTGCTGGACATCGCCAACGTCTACGCCAACGCCCACAACCGGGGCACCGACCCGGTCGACCTGCTCGACCGGCTGCCGCTGGACCGGGTCGGCTACGTACACGTCGCGGGCGGGGCGGCCAGCGACGGGATCTACCACGACACGCACACCGACCCGGTGCCGCAGGAGGTACTCCACCTGGTCGCCGAGCTCTGCGCCCGGCACCGGCCGCCGGCGCTGCTGCTGGAGCGCGACGGGCACTATCCACCGGCTGCCGCGCTGCGCGCCGAACTCGACGCGATCGCCGCTGCCTCCGGCTACCCGGCGGTGACCTGAGATGACCGCCGATTCCCGCACCGGGCCGGCCGGGACGCTGGCCGACCGGCAGGCCGCGCTGGTGGCCGCGCTGGTGGCCGGGGCGCCGCTGCCACCCGGCTTCGACGCCCGGCTGGTCGGGGTGGCCCGATCGGCGCTGCTGCACAAGCGGGCCGGCGAGGTAGCCCGGCACTGGCCGCTGCTCGCCGCCATGCACGGCCGGCGCTGGTCGGCCGTCTTCGCCGCCTGGGCGGCGGACCGCCCGACCTCGGGTTCCGTCCGGGACGGCTGGGACCTGGCCCGGCACCTGGCCGCCGAGGGAGCGCTGCCAGGGCCCGCCGCCGAGGAACTCGCGGTCCGGGAGGCCGGCTGGCGGTACGACGGCCGCACGTCCGCACGCCGGCGCCGGCGCCCGGCGCTGCGCCGGACCGGAAACGTGCTGGTGGTGCAGGTCGCCGGTCGGGTACGGATGTGGACCGTGCCCGGCTCCCGGGCCGCCTTTCGTTCGTGACTGCGGGGCTCGCAAACCCGGCTCACTCCTCGCACCCACCGGGACCGCCTTCCGTTCGTGACTGCGGGGCTCGCAAACCCGGCTCACTCCTCGCACCCACCGGGACCGCCTTCCGTTCGTGACTGCGGGGCTCGCAAACCCGGCTCACTCCTCGCACCCACCGGGACCCGAAGATCGACTCGGCGCCGCCCGGGTCATAGGATCCCCTCCATGGATCTCGGACTCGCGGACCGGGTGTACGTGCTGACCGGCGCCTCGAAGGGACTCGGCTTCGCCACCGCACGGGCCCTGGTGGCCGACGGTGCCCGGGTGGTGATCTCGGCCCGGGACCCCGACCAGGTGGCCGCGGCGGCGGGACGGCTCGGCCCGGACGACCGGGTGCTGGGGCTCACCGCCGACCTGGCCACCCCGGACACCGCGACCCGGCTGGTCGACACCGCCCTGGAACGGTTCGGTCGGCTCGACGGCGGCCTCGTCTCGGTCGGCGGACCGCCGCCGGGCAGCGCCGCCCAGGCCACCGACGCGCAGTGGCGGGACTCCTTCGAGACCGTCTTCCTCGGCACGGTCCGGGCCGCCCGGACGATCGCGGCGGTACTGCCCAGCGGCGGCGCGCTCGGCCTGGTGCTCTCCAACTCGGTGCGGGCACCGATTCCGGGACTCGGCATCTCGAACGGGCTGCGGCCGGGGCTGGCCGGGGTGGCCAAGGACATGGCCGACGAGTACGGTCCGCGCGGCGTACGCGTACTCAGCCTGCTCCCGGGCCGGATCCTCACCGACCGCAACCGGGAACTCTTCGCCGCCAGCGGGGACCCGGAACGGGCCCGGGCCGACGCGGAGGCGGCGATACCGCTGCGCCGGATCGGCGACCCGGACGAGTTCGGCCGGGTGGCGGCGTTCGTGCTCTCCCCCGCCGCCAGCTATCTGACCGGGGTCACCATCCCGGTCGACGGCGGCGCGCTGCGCGGCCTCTGAGCTGGTCTCCGCCCGCCGACCCCGTTGTGGGCCGGGATAGTGTTGCCACCCGTCGGGGAGGTGAGCGTGATTTCGAGCGTCGGCATAATCGTGGCCGCCGTCGTCGGGGGGCTCTGCTGTCTGATGGTGGTGACCGCTGTGGTGCTGGTGGTGGTATGGGCGGCCCGGAAGAACCAACGGCCTTGACGGCGGACCGGCCGTCCCGGCCCCGACCGACCCCGGCCGAGGTGGCGGCGGCGGCCGATCGGCTGCTCCCCGACCTGATCGCCCCGGACCTGGACGTGCTCTTCTGCGGAATCAACCCGGGTCTCTACTCGGCCGCGACCGGCTGGCACTTCGCCCGGCCCGGCAACCGGTTCTGGCCCGCCCTGCACCGGGGCGGGTTCACGCCGCACCTGGTGGACCCGGCCGACCAGGCCGAACTGCTCGGCTACCGGCTGGGCATCACCAATCTGGCGGCCCGGGCCAGCGCGCGGGCCGACGAACTGACCCGGGAGGAACTCGTCGAGGGCGGGCGGCTGCTGGTCCGCAAGCTCCGGCGGTACCGGCCGCGCTGGGTGGCGGTGCTCGGGGTCACGGCGTACCGGACGGCGTTCGAGCGGCGTACCGCGAGGATCGGCCGGCAACCGGAGACGCTCGGCGGGGCGCGGCTGTGGGTGCTGCCGAACCCGAGCGGGCTGAACGCGCACTACACCGGGCCGGGATTGGCCGCCGAGTTCGCGGCGCTGCGGGCGGCGACCCTGGCGGAGCCGGCGCCGCTGGCGCAGTAGGCGGTCAGACCGGGTCGTAGTCGGGGCGCGGCATCGTGATCACCGGCTCCGGGCCGACCGCGTCGGCGTACGGGGCCGGGGAGTCGGCGACGGCGAACTGCGTCCGGTACAGCTCGGCGTAGAGGCCGCCGACGGCGACCAGTTCCTCGTGCCGGCCCCGTTCGACGATCCGCCCACGGTCCAGCACCAGGATCTGGTCGGCCTCCCGTACGGTCGAGAGCCGGTGCGCGATGACCAGCGCGGTACGCCCGCTCAGCGCCACCGACAGCGCCCGTTGCACCGCCGCCTCCGACTCGGAGTCGAGGTGTGCGGTCGCCTCGTCGAGGATCACGATCGACGGGGCCTTGAGCAGCAGCCGGGCGATGGCGATGCGCTGCTTCTCGCCGCCGGAGAACCGGTAACCCCGCTCGCCGACCATGGTGTCGAGCCCGTCCGGCAGCGAGCGGACCAGCTCTTCCACCTGGGCGCCGCGCAGCGCCGCCCAGAGTTCGTCGTCGGTCGCGTCGGGCTTGGCGTAGCGCAGGTTCTCGGCAATCGTCTCGTGGAACAGGTGCGAGTCCTGGGTCACCACCCCGATGGTGTCGCGCAGCGAGTCGAGGGTGGCGTCCCGGACGTCGATGCCGCCGACCCGGACCGCCCCGTCGGTCACGTCGTAGATCCGGGAGACCAGCATCGAGGTGGTGGACTTGCCGGCACCGGAGGGCCCGACCAGGGCCACCAGCTGGCCCGGCTCGACGGTGAACGAGACGCCGCGCAGCACCGGCTCGTTGACCCTACGGTCCAGCGTGGCGACCTCCTCCAGCGAGGCGAGCGACACCTCGGCGGCGGTGGGATAGCGGAACCGTACGTCGGAGAACTCCAGCCGCCGCGCGCCGCGCGGGATCTCGACCGCACCCGGCTTCTCGGCGATGGACGGGGTCAGGTCGAGCACCTCGAAGACCCGGTCGAAGGAGACCAGCGCGCTCATCACGTCCACCCGGACGTTCGACAGCGCGGTCAGCGGGCCGTAGAGCCGGGTGAGCAGCAGGGCGAGCGTCACCACCGTGCCGGCGCTGACGTTGCCCTGGACGGCGAGCCAGCCGCCGAGGCCGTAGGTCAGGGCCTGGGCCAGCGAGGCCACCAGCAGCATCGCCACGAAGAACGTGCGGGAGTACATCGCGGACTGGATGCCGATGTCGCGGACCCGCTCGGCCCGGTCGCCGAACCGTCGCGCCTCGACGTCGGGCCGGGCGAAGAGCTTGACCAGCAGTGCCCCGGCCACCCCGAACCGCTCGGTCATGGTGGCGTTCATCTTGGCGTCGAGGTCGTACGACTCCCGGGTGATCTCCGCCAGCCGGCGGCCGACCCGGCGGGCCGGGATGATGAAGATCGGCAGTAGCACCAGGGAGAGCGCGGTGATCTGCCAGGAGAGCGTGAACATCACGGCGGCGGTGAGCACGAGCTGGATGATGTTGCTGACCACCCCGGAGAGGGTGCTGGTGAAGGCCCGCTGCGCGCCGGTCACGTCGTTGTTGATCCGGCTGACCAGCGCCCCGGTCTGGGTGCGGGTGAAGAACTGCAGCGGCATCCGCTGGACGTGGTCGTAGACCCGGGTCCGCAGGTTGAGGATGATCCCCTCGCCGATCCGCGCCGAATACCAGCGCTGAGCCAGTGAGAGCAGCGCGTCGACCACCGCGAGGCCGGCGATCACCAGGGCCAGCCGGACGACCAGGCCACCCGCGTCGGAGCCACCCCGCGAGATCGCGTTGATCACGTCACCGGCCAGCACCGGGGTCGCCACCCCGATGACCGCGGCGAACACCACCGTGACCAGGAACACCACGATGTCCCGCCGGTACGGCCGGGCGAACTCGACAATTCGCCGTACGCTGCGCCGGCTCACCCGGTGTGCGGTCACCTCGTCGCGGTTGCGCAACGAGCGCAGCATGTTCCAACCGCCCATGCTGGCACCAGCACCCATCGGGTTCACCACGCGCGACCTCCCAGTCGTCCTCGACGACTACGACAACCGGAGTGGCGGCCCGATTCTTCCCGAATGGTCCCTTGATCACACACCCCGTCGGCTGATCATGCAGCCGTCGGGCTCCAGCCTATTCGCCGGCTCCGACAAGATCGCGCATACGCCGGGCCTGCGCCTCGCGCTCGGCCCGCTGCTGCTCCGCCGGAGAGCGCCCGGAGGCGCCGGCGAGCAGCGCCTTGATCTCCACCACCGCGTCCCGGTTGCCGCTCAGGATCGCCGCGGTCAGGTCCTGGACCGCCGCGTCGAGGTCGTCCGGGGGCACGACCACGGTGGCCAGGCCGAGCCGTTCCGCCTCGGCCGCGTCGATCCGCCGGCCGGTCACGCAGATCTCCAGGGCCCGGGCGTAGCCGACCAGATCCACCAGCCGCTTGGTGCCGGCGAGATCGGGCACCAGGCCGAGGGTGACCTCGGCCATCGCGAACGTGGCGTCGGAGGCCAGCACCCGCAGGTCGCAGGCGAGCGCGAGCTGGAAGCCGGCCCCGATGGCGTGCCCCTGCACCGCCGCGATCGAGATCAGGTCGGGCCGGTGCAGCCAGGTGAACCCGGCCTGGAAGCCGGCGATCCGCTCGGCACACTCCTCCGGCGGCAACGCGGCCATCTCGGCCAGCGAGTTCTCCGCCCCGGAGCGGCCGGTCGCCACCGAGAGGTCGAGCCCGGCGGAGAAGGCCCGACCCTCGCCCCGTACCACCACGACGCGTACGTCGCCCGGGAGGTCCCGGGAGAAGTCGCGCATCGCCCGCCACATCTGTGGGGTCTGTGCGTTGAGTACGTCGGGCCGGCACAACGTCAGTGTCGCGACCGGCCCGTCGCAGTTGAGTCGTACGCCGACGGTCACGAAGACGTCCGTGGGCGTACGGGTCCGGACCCGGCTGCTGAGCGGGTCACGCCTTCTTCCGACGACGCGCGCCGCCACGCTGACGAAGCTGTACACCAGACTCGGTGAGCACCCGGTGGATGAACCCGTAGGAACGGCCGGTCGAGGCCGCCAGGGCGCGGATGCTTTCGCCGGAGGTATACCGCTTGACCAGGTCCTTGGCGAGCGTCTGGCGCTCGGCTCCGACGATCCGGCGACCCTTCTCAGTGCTGGTGGCTGTGCCAGTGGCTGCCATGTTGATTCCTCACGTCCCAGACTGTGCGGTTCGATACGGTCCCACCTATTAGACCGCCTCGAACGATCATGCGCTAGATATCAACTCTGCGCCAACCGACACGCACAGCAGTGTCAGTTTCCCGATTGAGTGATTGCGCCACCGACGCCGTCCACACCCACCATCCGAGCTTCCACCGCACGTCAGCAGGGATTTCGAGCCGCGAGCGTCCGGTCGCGACCCGGGTCGCCGCGGTTTTCCCGGCCCCCGGTCGAGTTTCCTTCCACGCAACGGGAGTTTCGCCTCATCATCCGGCGAGTTTCGTTCTGCCGACGTCAAGTTTCGGCTCCCGTCGCGGAGAGTTTCGTTGCCGGCTCGGATTCCGTAGGGGCGGATTCCGCAGAATGGTGTTCCGGTCCGCGCAGTGTCGTCTGTGGCTCGCCGCCGGCAAACCCCGAGACATTGTCGTACTGACCGTCCTCATCGTCACGTCGTCACCGGCGCGACGGTACCGATCGCAGCAGATCGTCGTCGGTCAGTACCCGGAATCCCGCCGCCGGCCGGCGGCGGGACCGCCGCTAGGCCAGCTCGACCAACTCGAGCAGGTCGTCGCTCCAGGCGTCCTCGTCGCCGTCGGGCAGCAGGATCGCCCGGTCGGGCTTGAGCGCCAGCACCGCGCCCGGATCGTGGGTGACCAGTACGATCGCCCCCGGATAGCGGGCGATCGCATCGAGCACCTGCTCCCGGCTCACCGGGTCGAGGTTGTTGGTCGGCTCGTCCAGCAGCAGCACGTTCGCGCCCGAGCAGACCAGGGTGGCCAGCGCCAGCCGGGTCTTCTCGCCGCCGGAGAGCACCCCGGCGGGCTTGTCCACGTCGTCGCCGGAGAAGAGGAACGCGCCGAGGATCTTGCGCAGGTCGGTGTCGGACTGCTCGCTGGCGGCGCTGCGCATGTGGTCCAGCACGCTGCGGTCCACGTCGAGGGTCTCGTGCTCCTGCGCGTAGTAGCCCAGCCGCAGCCCGTGGCCCGGCCGGACCTCGCCGGTGTCCGGCTGCAGCAGCCCGCCGAGGATCCGCAGCAGGGTGGTCTTGCCGGCGCCGTTGAGCCCGAGGATCGCGACCCGGGAGCCCCGGTCGACGGCGACGTTGACGTCGGTGAAGATCTCCAACGAGCCGTACGACTTGGAGAGCCCGGTGGCGGTCAGCGGCGTCTTGCCGCACGACGCCGGGCTGGGGAACCGGACCTTGGCCACCCTGTCGGCGACCCGGGCCTCCTCCAGCCCGGAGAGCAGCTTCTCGGCCCGGCGGGCCATGTTCTGCGCGGCCACCGTCTTGGTCGCCTTGGCCCGCATCTTGTCGGCCTGGGCCATCAGCGCGCCGGCCTTCTTCTCGGCGTTGGCCCGCTCCCGGCGGCGGCGACGCTCGTCGGTCTCCCGCTGCTCCAGGTATTTCTGCCAACCGACGTTGTAGACGTCCACCACCGAGCGGGTCGCGTCCAGGAACCAGACCTTGTTGACCACGGCCTCCAGCAGCGAGGCGTCGTGACTGATCACGATCAGGCCGCCCTTGTGCCCGGAGAGGAACCCGCGCAGCCAGGTGATCGAGTCGGCGTCCAGGTGGTTGGTCGGCTCATCGAGCAGCAGGATCCCGCCGCCGTTCTCGGCCGCGTCCCGGAACAGGATCCGGGCCAACTCGACCCGGCGGCGCTGGCCGCCGGAGAGGGTGCCGATGGTCTGCGCGAGGATCCGATCGGGCAGGCCGAGGTTGGCGCAGATCCGCGCCGCCTCCGCCTCGGCGGCGTACCCGCCGAGGGAGGCGAACTGGTCCTCCAGCGCGCCGTACCGGCGGACCAGCCGGTCGTCACCGCTGCCGTCGGCCAACTGCTCCTCGATCTCCTTCATCCGGGCCATCAGCACGTCCAGCCCCCGGGCGGAGAGCACCCGGTCCCGCGCGGTGACCCCGAGGTCGCCGGTACGGGGGTCCTGCGGCAGGTAGCCGACCTGGCTGCGCCGGTCGATCTGCCCGGAGTAGGGCTGGCCCTCGCCGGCCAGCACCTTCAGGGTGGTGGTCTTGCCGGCGCCGTTTCGGCCGACCAGGCCGATCCGGTCGCCGGGCTGGACCCGCAGCGTGGTGTCGGACAGCAGGATCCGGGCGCCGGCACGGAGTTCCAGGCCGCTCGCAGTGATCATGTCGGAGGACTCGCTCTCGGGGTCGAAGGCTGACTCAGGGCACACGAACGAGCCGGCGGACCACGGATCCGTCGGCTCGGGGCGTTCAGCCTTCGCAGAGCAGCACGGTCCGATTGTACCGGGCGCCCGGCGGGAGCCGGGGCCGGATTACCGATCAAGATCACCGGGTATCGACAAACCGCGACATCGGGCAGGAGCAGACATCGGGCGAGGCATCGGCGATCAGGGCGATCGGGGTACGGGATGGAACTCAACAAGGACGCGCAGATCGATACCAGTCAGGTGGAGGACCGGCGCGGCTCCGGCGGCGGGCTGGCCGGGATCCCCATCCCGATCGGCGGTGGCCGGGGCGGCGTGGTCGGCCTGATCATCGCCGTCCTGGTCACCCTGGTCGGCGGCGGCTTCGGGGTCAGCCAGCTCACCGGCGGGGGCGGCGAGGAGCAGGGCGACAACACCGCGCTGGAGCAGCGGTGCCAGGCCGAGGACGCGCTGGGCCAGCTCGACTGCCGCAACACCCTCTACGTCAACTCCATCCAGGCGTACTGGCAGCGGGCGATGCCGCAGCACTTCGACCGGCCTTACCAGGAATCCGACACGGTCTTCTTCGCGCAGGCGGTGAGCACCGGCTGCGGCCAGGCCGACTCCGGGGTCGGGCCGTTCTACTGCCCGCTCGACGACCAGGTCTACATCGACCTGAGCTTCTACCGGGTACTCGCCGAGCAGCTCGGCGCCCCCGGCGAGTTCGCCCAGCCGTACGTGCTGGCGCACGAGTACGGCCACCACGTGCAGGACCTGCTCGGCACCGAGCAACGGGTACGCGACCAGCGGCAGGCCAGCCCCGACGAGGCCAACCGGCTCTCGGTGCTGCTGGAACTCCAGGCGGACTGCTACGCCGGCGCGTGGGCCCGCAACGCCACCGGCACCGCCGACGACCGGGGCGTGAAGATCTTCACCAGCCTCACCGAGCGGGACATCCAGGAGGGGCTGGACACGGCGGCGGCGATCGGCGACGACGCGATCCAGCGGAGGTCCGGCGGCCGGATCGACGAGTCGCAGTTCACCCACGGCAGCTCGGCCGACCGGCAGAAGTGGTTCGGCACCGGCTACTCCAGCGGCGACCCGACCACCTGCGACACCTTCGGCACCGCCCGCTGACCACTGCGCCGTGGAGTATCGCCGGCTACGGATCGCGGACCAGCACGCGTACCGCCCGGGCGGCGGAGATCGCGTCGACCAGTACGGTGTGCCGGGGTTCGGGTACGTCGAGCAGCCGCTCGGCCCGCAGCGCCGCCACCGGGGCCAGCCGCCGGTCGGCCAGGATGGTCTCCACCGCCCGCCGGTCGCCGCCGGCCACCACGGCGGCGAGCCGGCCTGCCTCGGGCAGCAGCAGCCGGACGGCCAGCTCCGCCCCGTCGGCCGCGGCGGCCTTGGCCTGGTTGTCCCGGCGCCGGGCGAACCGCTGCTGTGACCAGCCACCGGCCGCCGTGCGGCCCTGCACGTAGCGGCTGTCCACCTTGGAGACGACGAGGCGGTCGCCCTCGGCGACGCCGACCGCCACCGCACCCTTGCGGGCCAGCAACAGGCCCAGCCGCCGAGGTGCGGCGACCTGCGCCGCGAAGGCGGGCAGATCGTCCGGGGCGGGCACGCCCGGCGGCGGATGCAGCACCGCGAGCGTGCCGTCCGGGGCGGTCAGCCGCAACCCGTCCGGCCCGGCGTCGACCTCCGGCGGCCCGCCGTGCCGCTCGGCGAAGCCGTCGAGCCAGCGGGCGAGCCGGGCCGGGGGCACGTCCACCCACCGGCCGCCGCCGGCAGCGGGTCGGCTGTTCATCCCCGAACGGTACGACGTCCACCGCCGGCACCCGGCCGCCGGGTCCGGCCCGTCCATAAGCTTCGGGCAGCAGGTCGCACCGGCCGCCGGGTCGTACCCGGCCCGCACCGCCGGTTCGTCGTGGGCCCGGCGGTCGAGTTGCTGGAAGAGGTGTGCGGGGGGTCGGCGACTTCACCGGCTGGTGCGCGTCCCGTCCGGAGAGCTTCGGCGACCGGCCGCAGGTCCCGGTCAGCGCAGCAGCAGGTGGACGGCGAGTGCGGCGATCAGCGCGCTGGAGACGAGCGCGGTGCCCAGCCTTCCCCGGGGTCCGGAGAGCACCCGGCCGATCAGCGAACCGCCGGAGGCGACCAGTAGCTGCCAGCTCGCCGAGGCGACGAACGCCGCGAGCGCGAATGCCGCCTCCGCACCGCCCGACCAGTCGGTGCCGGCCCGCCGGCCGAGCACCAGGGCGGCGAAGTAGAGGATCGTCATCGGGTTCAGCAGGGTCAGTGCCAGCAGCCCGCCGTACGCCCGCAGTGGCGTGCCCAGGCTCCGGTCGGTCCTGGCCGCCCGGCCCGGGTCGGTCCGGTGCCGGACGGCGCCCCAGGCACCCGTACCGGCCAGCAGCAGCAGTACGCCGACCGCTACCCAGCGCAGCGGCTCGGCGATCGGCTCGATCAGGCCGGCCAGCGCGGCGCCGCCGAGCACGGCGACGGCCGCGTACAGCCCGTCGGCGGTGGCGACCCCGAGCGCGGCGGCGGCGCCGACCCGGATCGAGGTACGCGCGGTCAGTCCGATCACGAGGATGGCGATGGCGCCGACCGGTATGGCGACGCCGTATCCGGCGAGCAAACCGGCGACGAGCGCGTCGGTCATGACGGTGCCGCGGTGATCGACGCCGACCGGGTGCGCTTCCGCTGTCGCCGGGCGGCCCGGTCGGGCACGGCGGCGAAGGCGGAGGTCCACGAGGCAGGCGTGATCACGGGACGATTCTGGCCGGTCGTGCGGCCGCCCGCGACGGATTATCCGCCAGCGCTGCCGAGCCGATCCAGGACTATCTATCGACCCGGTGAACTCGTTACCATCCGGTAGCTGAATGTTGCTCACATTCACTCGTACCGTCGGAAGGATTCCCGATGGCTCACCGTCAGCGCCGCCGCGCCGCCGCCGGGATCGGGGTGCTCAGCGCGGCCGTGCTCGCGTTCACCGCCGCCCCGGCACCGGCCGCCCCGCCGTCCGGCCCGCTCACCGCGCCGCCCGCCGCCCCCGCCGACGCGCCGGCCACCATCGCCTTCGCGGCCGGCGACTACTGCCTGGGCGAGTGTGCCGACATCCTGCCGCCGGGCCAGAACGGCAACGCCACCCTGGTCGAGGTACTGGCCAACCAGGCGCTCGGGGTGCTGCCCCGGCACGCCGGCGACCAGCTCGACCGGTACGCCAACCTGGTCTACGGGTACGCCGGGCTGCGTGAGGAGCAGCTCGGGGCGTTCTTCAACGACGCCTCCTTCGGGGTGCCGCCCGGCCAGGTCGAACGCAGCTACTCGCCACGGGCCGACGTCACCGTGCTGCGGGACCGGGCGACCGGCGTCCCGCACGTCACCGGTACCACCCGGGGCGGCACGATGTTCGGCGCCGGTTACGTCGGCGCCGAGGACCGGCTCTTCACCATGGACCTGCTCCGGCACGTCGGCCGGGGCACCCTCACCCCGTTCGCCGGTGGGGCACCGGGCAACCGGGCCCTCGAACAGAGCGTCTGGCGGAACTCGCCGTACACCGAGGCGGACCTCGCGGCCCAGGTCGCCGCGCTGCGCCAGCGGGGTCCCCGGGGCGAGCAGCTCTACGCCGACGTGCAGGAGTACATCGCCGGGATCAACGCCTACATCCGGCACTGCATGGCCAACCGCAACTGCCCCGGCGAGTACGTGCTGACCGGGCACCTGGACGCGATCACCAACGCGGGTGGGCCGGAGCCGTTCCAGATGACCGACCTGATCGCGATCTCCGGCGTGGTCGGCGGGCTGTTCGGCGGCGGTGGCGGACACGAGATGCAGTCGGCGCTGGTCCGGATCGCCGCCCGGGCGAAGTACGGTCCGGTCGAGGGCGACCGGGTGTGGACCGCGTTCCGGATGCAGAACAACCCGGAGACGGTGCTGACCCTGCACGACGGGCAGAGCTTCCCGTACGGCGCCGCCGACCCGGACGCGCCCAGCGTGGTACTGCCGGACCCCGGCTCGGCCCGACCGGAGGCGGTCACCGCCAACCCCAGCGGGTCGGCCCGGCAGGCCACCGGCGGACCGTCCGAGCTGGCCGCCGCGCTGTCGGGGCTGACCATCACACCACGGGGGATGTCGAACGCCGCCGTGATCTCCGGTGCGCACTCGGCCACCGGCCACCCGATCGCGGTATTCGGCCCGCAGACCGGCTACTTCGCGCCGCAACTGCTGATGATGCAGGAGTTGCAGGGGCCGGGGATCAGCGCCCGGGGGGCGGCGTTCGCCGGGGTCAACCTCTACGTACTGCTCGGCCGGGGCCAGGACTACGCCTGGAGCGCCACCTCGGCCACCCAGGACATCACCGACACCTACGCGGTGCCGCTCTGCACCACCGACGGCAGCGCACCGACGCTGGCCAGCAACTTCTACCGCTATCGCGGGCAGTGCCTGGCGATGGAGGAACTCTCGCACGTCAACTCCTGGCGGCCGACCGTCGCGGACGGCACGGCGGCCGGCTCGTACACGATGATCGCCCGACGGACCAGGCTGGGGCTGGTGGCCTGGCGGGGCACGGTCGGCGGGGTGCCGCACGCGTTCACCCAGCTCCGGTCGACGTACCGGCACGAGGCCGACTCGGCGATCGGGTTCCAGATGTTCAACGACCCCGCCGCGATGGGCTCCGCCGCCCAGTTCACCGCTGCGGCCTCCGAGATCGGGTACGCCTTCAACTGGTTCTACGTCAACTCGCGCCAGGCGGCGTACGCCAACTCCGGGCTGAACCCGGTGCGGGCCGCCGGGTCGAACCCGAACCTGCCGATCCGGGCCGAGCCGGCGTACGAGTGGCAGGGCTTCGACCCGGCCGGCAACACCGCGAGCTACCACCCGGCGTCGGCGCACCCGAACTCGGTCGACCAGGACTACTACGTGAGCTGGAACAACAAGCAGGCCGCGGACTACGGCGCCTCGGACGGCAACTTCAGCTTCGGTCCGGTACACCGGGGCGACCTGCTGGACAAGCCGATCCGGGCGGCGATCGACGCCGGGCAGAAGTTCGACCGGGCCTCGCTGACCGCGCTGGTGCAGCGGGCCGGCCTGACCGACCTGCGCGGGATCGAGGTGCTCGACGAGCTGGTCCGGGTGCTGGAGAGCCAACCGGTCGGCGACGCCGGCCTGGCCGGGGCGATCGGCCGGCTGAAGGCGTGGCGGCAGGCCGGGGCGCTCCGGGTGGAGACCTCGGCCGGCTCGAAGTCGTACCAGCACGCCGAGGCGATCCGGGTCTTCGACGCCTGGTGGCCGCTACTGGTCCGGGGCCAGTTCGCCGGGCCGCTCGGCGGCGACCTCTACCGGGCGCTGGTCAACGCGATGCAGATCAACGAGTCCCCCTCCGGGCACCAGCAGGGCGACACCCCGGACCTGCCCGGTTCGGCCGCCGACGCCCAGACGCACAAGGGCTCGTCCTTCCAGTACGGCTGGTGGGGTTATGTTGACGCCGACCTGCGGGCGGTGCTCGGCGAGCCGGTCGCGGGCGGGCTCGGCCGGACGTACTGCGGCGACGGGAGCCTGGCCGCCTGCCGGCAGATCCTGCTGGAGACCCTGCGTACCGCCGCTGCCCAGCCGGCGGCCGAGGTCTATCCCGGCGACGAGCACTGCGCCGCCGGGGACCAGTGGTGCGCCGACGCCATCGTGCAGTCCCCGCTGGGCGGGATCCGGCACGCCACCATCGCCTGGCAGAACCGGCCGACGTACCAGCAGGTGGTCTCGTTCCCGGCCGGGCGCGGCGACGAGCTGACCAATCTCGCCGCCGGGCGGCCGGTGAGCGCGTCGAGCAGCCAGCTCGGCAACGGTGCCGCCCGGGCGGTGGACGGCGATCCGGGTACCCGCTGGGCCAGCTCCTGGGCGGACAACCAGTCGATCACCGTCGACCTCGGGTCGACCCGGCCGGTGGGTCGGGTGGTGCTGCACTGGGAGGCGGCGTACGCGCGGTCGTACCGGATCGAGGTCTCCACCGACGGTACGAGCTGGCACCCGGTCTGGTCGACCACGGCCGGCGACGGCGGCACCGACAACGTCGACTTCCCCGCCACCCCCGCCCGCCACCTCCGTCTGCACGCCCTCACCCGAGCCACCGGCTACGGCTTCTCCCTTTGGGAGTTCCAGGCGTACGCACACTGAGGTCGGCCGCGAGATCTTGACGACTTGTTGTCGTTCGTGCAACAACAAGTCGTCAAGGTCTACGGGTTGCCCGGCGCCAGCCTGCGGCGGTGAGGGCGTGCTGTAGTTGATCAGCTACTTGGGCGGGGTGGTGGCGGATCTGGTGGGCCGTGAAGCGGAGTAGGCGGTCGCCGGCCAGCCACACCTCGTTCTGCCGGCGCATGTCCGCCTCCCAGTGGTGTACCTCCATGTGGTACGCACCGTCGACCTCGACGTGCAGTCCCCAGCGACGCCAGTACGCGTCCAGGTAGCGCACCCGACCGCCGGCATCACGGCGCCGTTCCTGTAGGTCGGGCCGGGGCAGGCCGTACCGCCGGCAGAGCCGCACGAAATCAATCTCGGAGAGGGCCTCCGCGCCACCTTCGACGTCCCGGGCGGTCTCCAGCACCAGCGCCCGCCGACGGGCCCGAGGCAGCTCTTCGACCACTTTGATGATCTCTCCGGGCAGCACCAGGCGCTGCTGGCAACCGGCCGCGATCACCGACCGCGCCTCGTCGTCGGTACGCGCCCAGCCGGCCGCGTCCACAAGCGACCGGGCCGTACCGGTCCGGGGTGGCCGGGCCGCCTGCACCTGCTCCGGCGGCAGCGACCTGGTCCGGTGCACCCGTACCCCGGGCATTCCGGGTTCGAGTCGGCGACGGGCGGTCGAGGTGCTGTGCCGCTCCGGCACCAGTACGTCGATCGGCTCCCGTCGAAAACCGCGCAGCCCCGCCTCGGCGGCAGCGCTCAGTCCGGCGAGCACCGCGTCGGAGCCGACCGACAGCACCGCCACCCAGAGCTGCTGGGCCCGGGTCAACTCACCCGGATGCGCCACCAGTACGCCGCGACACCACCGTCGCCATCGCCCGGTCGCGAGCAGGTGCCGCACCCTGCCGGGCGAGAGCGCCGCGACAGCCTGCCCCCACCCCAACACCTGCGCCTGCTCGAACAACAACCAGTCCAGCTCGCCGCCCTGCTCCCCCGGCATCCGCACCGGGGAAGTTCACCGGAGATGTTGACGAGTTGTTGTCGTTCCCACGACAACAACTCGTCAAGATCTGCGACAGTCGAGCGCTCAGACGTTGAAGCCGAGGGCGCGAAGTTGGTCGCGGCCCTCGTCGGTGATCTTGTCGGGGCCCCACGGGGGGAGCCAGACCCAGTTGATCCGGATGTCGTTGACGAGGCCGCCGCCGGGTCCGGTGGTCAGCGCCTGCCGGGCCTGGTCCTCGATCACGTCGGTCAGCGGGCAGGCCGCCGAGGTGAGCGTCATGTCCAGGGTCGCGACGTTCTCGTCGTCGACGTGCACCCCGTAGACCAGACCGAGGTCGACCACGTTGATGCCCAGCTCGGGGTCGACGACGTCCTTCATCGCCTCTTCGATGTCGGCGACCGCTGCCCTGCCGGTCGACCCCGTCGACTCGGCCGACGCGGTCGTCGTGTCCTGATCAGTCATGCCGTCTTCACCTCGCTCCGCTCGTTACTGTCCTCGCCCGCGGCCTCGACGTCCACTCCGGCCCTGGCCGCGGCATCCTTGAACGCCATCCAGGGCAGCAGCGCGCACTTCACCCGCGCCGGATAGCGGGCCACCCCGGCGAACGCCACCGCGTCGCCGAGCAGTTCCTCGTCCGGGGTGACCTGCCCACGCCCGGACATCAGCTCGACGAACGCGGCGTGCACCGCGAACGCGTCCCCGGTATGCCTGCCGGTGAGCAGCTCGTGCAGCACGCTCGCCGACGCCTGGCTGATCGAGCAGCCGAGACCGTCGTACGACACGTCACTGAGCGTATCGTCGTCCAGCGCGACCCGGACGGTCACCTCGTCCCCGCAGGTGGGGTTGACGTGGTGCGCCTCGGCGGCGTACGGCTCGCGCAGCCCGCGCCCGTGCGGATGCTTGTAGTGATCCAGGATGATCTCCTGGTAGAGCTGGTCGACCTGCATTACCCGAACACCTTCCGTACCTGTTCCAGCCCGCGCACCAGGGCGTCGACCTCGCTGGTCGTGGTGTACAGGTAGAACGAGGCGCGGGTCGTCGCCGGTACGCCGAACCGGACGCAGACCGGTCGCGCACAGTGATGACCGACCCGCACCTCGATGCCCTCGGCGTCCAGCACCTGACCCACGTCGTGCGGGTGGATACCGTCCAGCGCGAACGAGATCGTCCCGCCCCGGCCCACCGGCACCGACGGACCGAAGATCCGCAGCCCGGGCACGGTCCCCAGGGCGTCCAGCGCGTACGCGGTCAGTTCCTTCTCGTGCCACTGGATCGCCTTCATGCCGATCCCGGTCAGGTAGTCCACCGCCGCGCCCAGCGCCACCGCCTCGGCGATCGGCGGGGTACCCGCCTCGAACCGGGCCGGCGGCGGCGCGTACGTCGAGCCGGTCATCGCGACCGTCTCGATCATCGATCCGCCGCCGAAGACCGGAGGCATCGCGGCCAGCAGCTCGCCCCGGCCCCAGAGCACCCCGATCCCGCTCGGCCCGCACATCTTGTGGCCGGTGAACGCGATGAAGTCGGCGTCCAGGTCGACCACGTCGACCGGCAGGTGCGGCACCGACTGCGAGCAGTCGAGCAGCAGCAGCGCGCCGACCTGCCGGACCCGCTCGGTGATCCGGGCGGTGGCGTTGATCGTGCCGAGGATGTTGGACATGTGCACGATCGAGACCAGTTTGGTCCGCTCGTTGACCAGCTCCTCCAGCCCGGACTCGTCGAGCCGGCCGCCGTCGGTGACCGGGAACCAGCGCAGCGTGGCACCGGTCCGCTCGCAGAGCAACTGCCACGGCACGATGTTGGAGTGGTGCTCCATCTCGGAGATCACGATCTCGTCGCCGGGGCCGAGCCGGAACCTCGGGTCACCGCCCGCGCCGACCGAGGCGTTGGAGAAGGCGTACGCGACCAGGTTGATCGCCTCGGTGGAGTTCTTGGTGAACACCACCTCGTCGGCACTCGGCGCGTTGACGAACGCCGCCACCTTCGCCCGGGCCCCCTCGTACGCCTCGGTCGCCTCCGTCCCGACGGTGTGCACCGAGCGGGAGACGTTGCCGTTGTGCCGCTCGTAGTGCTCGCGCAGCACGTCCAGCACCTGACGGGGCTTCTGCGAGGTGTTCGCACTGTCGAGGTAGACCATCGGGTGGCCGTTGACCTCGCGCCCGAGGATCGGGAAGTCGGCGCGTACCGCCTCGACGTCGTAGCGCGGCACGTCGTCGTACTGTGGCATCCCCGGCGGGATCGCGATGCTGGTCATCTCGACGGTGCCCTTCCGGTTCTCAGGCCCGGGCCGTGCCGGCGCCGGCGACGTACCGCTCGTAGCCCTCGGCCTCGAGCTTCTCGGCGAGCTCCGGGCCGCCCTGCTCGACGATCCGGCCGGCGACGAAGACGTGCACGAAGTCCGGCGTGATGTAGCGGAGGATCCGGGTGTAGTGGGTGATCAGCAGCAGCCCGGTCTCGCCGGTCTCGCGGACCCGGTTGACGCCCTCGCTGACCACCCGCAGGGCGTCGATGTCGAGGCCGGAGTCGGTCTCGTCGAGGATCGCCACCTTCGGCTTGAGCAGCTCGAGCTGGACGATCTCGTGCCGCTTCTTCTCACCCCCGGAGAAGCCCTCGTTCACGTTGCGCTGCGCCATCGCCGGGTCCATCTGGAGCCGCTCCATCGCGCCGCGCAGCTCGGCGGCCCAGGTACGCAGCTTCGGCGCCTCGCCGTCCACCGCGGTCTTCGCGGTGCGCAGGAAGTTCGCCACCGAGACACCGGGCACCTCGACCGGGTACTGCATGGCGAGGAAGAGGCCGGCCCGGGCCCGCTCGTCCACGGCCATCGAGAGCACGTCCTGACCGTCCAGCAGCACCTCGCCACCGGTGATCTCGTACTTCGGGTGCCCGGCGATCGAGTACGCCAGGGTCGACTTGCCGGACCCGTTGGGGCCCATGATCGCGTGGGTCTCCCCCGCCCGCACGGTGAGGTCGACCCCGGCCAGGATCGGCTTCAGCTCGCCCTCGGGCAGCCGGACCGACACCTGCAGGTCACGGATCTCCAGAACGCTCATGGTGCGGTAACTCCATTGCTCGGTGTGAGACTCAGGTAGATGTCGCCGTCGCGGATCTCGACGGGGTAGACGGGTACGGGTTCGGTCGCGGGCAGCCCGGTCGGCTCGCCGGTACGCAGGTCGAAGCGGGAGCCGTGCAGCCAGCACTCCAGGGTGCAGCCGTCGACCTCGCCCTCGGAGAGCGCCACGGCGGCGTGCGAGCACTCGTCGCGTACGGCGTAGAAGTTGCCGTCCTCGGCGTGCACGACGGCGATCTCGGTCCCGTCCACGTCGGCAGAGATGACGCTGCCCTTCGGCACGTCCTCGGTCGAACAGATCCGGATCATCAGACCGCCGCCTTGGCTGCGACGTCTTCGTCGGCCGCTGCGGGGCTCGCAAGCTCGCTCCCCGCCCTGGCGAGTCGCGCCTCGATCTGCTCGCCGAGCCGGTCGCGCAGCTCCTCGGCCGGGATCTTGTTCAGCAGTTCGGCGAAGAAGCCCCGGACCACCAGCTTGCGCGCCTCGTCCTCGGGGATGCCCCGGGCCATCAGATAGAAGAGCTGCTCGTCGTCGAAGCGCCCGGTCGCGCTGGCGTGCCCGGCGCCGGCCACCTCGCCGGTCTCGATCTCCAGGTTGGGTACCGAGTCGGCCCGGGCGCCGTCGGTCAGCACCAGGTTCCGGTTGATCTCGTACGTGTCGGTGCCGGTCGCGGCGGCCCGGATCAACACGTCCCCGACCCAGACGGTGTGTGCGCTGGCGCCCTGCAACGCGCCCCGGTAGCCGACGTAGCTGCGGCAGTCCGGCACGCTGTGGTCGACCATCTGCCGGTGCTCCAGGTGCTGCCCGGCGTCGGCGAAGTAGAGGCCGTACAGCTCGGCCTCGCCGCCCCGGCCGGTGTATTCCACGCTGGTGTACTGCCGGACCAGCTCGCCGCCCAGGCTCACCTGGATGTGCGTCACCTTGGCGTCCCGGCCGAGCCGGACCTTGAGGTGCTGGGCCTGCACCGCGTCCGGCGCCCAGTCGGCGACGGTGACCAGGGTCAGCTTCGCGCCCTCGTCGACCGCGACCTCGACGTTGTCGGCCAGGGTCACCGAACCGGTCTGCTCCAGCACCAGCGTCACCTCGGCGAACCGGCCGACGTCGACGAAGGTGTGCCCGAAGGAGGCGCCGTCGGCGCCCTGCCCGACCAGCCGGACGGTGACCGGCTGGGCCGGCCGGGTCTCCGGGGCCACCGCCACGACCACCGCCTCGCCGGCCCGGCCGTGCGCCAGCGCGCTGATCCGGTCGAACGGGGTCAGCACGCTGCCGATCCGGGCCTCACCCTCGTGCACGCCGCCGAAGGTCACCCCGTCCGGCAGCGCGGCGACCTCGTAGCGCAGCTTGCCGTCGACCGGGGTGAACGTGTCGTCGGCCAGGCCGCGCAGCCGCTTCAGCGGGGTGAACCGCCACTCCTCCTCCAGGCCGGTCAGGGCCGGGAAGTCGCGGACGTCGTACGAGCGGAGCGTCTGCGCCTTGGTCTGCGCGACCGGCGCGGCGGGCGCGAATGCTTCGGTAGTCATCTCTTCCTTGGTCTTGTCTCGCGAGGTCCGAGGGCGGGATGCGGGGTGGGGCGGCGTCAGCCGACCGCGCCCTCCATCTGCAGCTCGATCAGCCGGTTGAGCTCCAGCGCGTACTCCATCGGGAGTTCCTTGGCGATCGGCTCGATGAAGCCACGCACGATCATCGCCATCGCCTCGTCCTCGGTCATGCCCCGGCTCATCAGGTAGAAGAGCTGGTCCTCGCTGACCTTGGAGACGGTCGCCTCGTGCCCCATCGCCACGTCGTCCTCGCGGATGTCGACGTACGGGTAGGTGTCCGACCGGGAGATGGTGTCGACCAGCAGGGCGTCGCACTTGACGGTGCTCTTGCTGTGGTGCGAGCCCTCCAGCACCTGGACCAGGCCACGGTAGGAGGTGCGCCCACCGGCCCGGGCGATCGACTTGGAGACGATCGTGCTGGAGGTGTGCGGCGCGGCGTGCACCATCTTGGCGCCGGCGTCCTGGTGCTGGCCCTCGCCGGCCATCGCCACCGAGAGCACCTCGCCCTTGGCGTGCTCGCCGGTCATGAAGACCGCCGGGTATTTCATCGTCACCTTGGAGCCGATGTTGCCGTCGATCCACTCCATGGTCGCGCCCTCGTGGCAGACCGCCCGCTTGGTGACCAGGTTGTAGACGTTGTTCGACCAGTTCTGGATGGTCGTGTAGCGGCAGCGGGCGTTCTTCTTGACGACGATCTCCACGACCGCGCTGTGCAGCGAGTCGGAGGAGTAGATCGGCGCGGTGCAGCCCTCGACGTAGTGCACGTACGCGCCCTCGTCGACGATGATCAGGGTCCGCTCGAACTGCCCCATGTTCTCGGTGTTGATCCGGAAGTACGCCTGGAGCGGGATCTCCACCTGCACGCCCTTCGGCACGTAGATGAAGGAGCCGCCGGACCAGACCGAGGTGTTCAGCGCGGCGAACTTGTTGTCGCCGACCGGGATCACCGTGCCGAAGTACTCCTTGAAGATGTCCTCGTGCTCCTTGAGCGCGGTGTCGGTGTCCAGGAAGAGGACGCCCTGCTCCTCGAGGTCCTCACGGATCTTGTGGTAGACCACCTCGGACTCGTACTGGGCGGCGACACCGGCGACCAGCCGCTGCTTCTCGGCCTCCGGGATGCCCAGCTTGTCGTAGGTGTTCTTGATGTCCTCGGGCAGGTCCTCCCAGCTCGCGGCCTGCTTCTCGGTGGACCGGACGAAGTACTTGATGTTGTCGAAGTCGATCCCGCCGAGGTCGGCACCCCAGTTCGGCATCGGCTTGCGGCCGAACAGCCGCAGCCCTTTCAGCCGCAGGTCGAGCATCCAGGCGGGCTCGTTCTTCTTGGCGGAGATGTCCCGCACCACCGCCTCGTTGAGGCCACGCTGGGCACCGGCACCGGCAACGTCGGAGTCGGCCCAGCCGTACTCGTAGCGACCCAGGGCGGCGAGCTGCTCCTCCTGCGTCATGGGCTGGACGATCTGCTCGGTCATCTATCTGTCCTCACACTGCTGACGGAAGGTTTGGGCTGGGTCGGGATGTGCGTGGTGCACACCCCGTCGCCGTGGGCGATGGTGGCGAGCCGCTGCACGTGGGTGCCGACCAGGCGGGAGATGACCGCCGTCTCGGCCTCGCACAGCTGGGGAAACTCCGCGGCCACGTGGGCCACCGGGCAGTGGTGCTGGCACAACTGGCCGCCGGAGGCGATCGTGGACGCGTTGGCAGCGTATCCCTCGGCGGTCAGCGCCCCGGCGAGTGCCTCGGCCCTGGCCAGCGGGTCGTCCCCGGCGCCCTCCATGGCGGCCCGGCAGCGTGCCTCCAGCGCCGCGACCTGCTCGGCGGCGAAGGCGTCGACCGCGTCCGGCCCGCCGTACCGGGAGATCCAGCGCAGCGCGGCGGTGGCCATCCCGTCGTAGGTGTGGGTGCCGCAGCGGCGCCGGCCGGAGTCGGTGAGCCGGAAGATCCTTGCCGGCCGGCCGCGACCGCGCTGACCCCGGACGACCTGGTCACGGGCGATCACGTCGCCGTCGGCGAGCATCGCGTCCAGGTGCCGGCGGATCGCCGCCGGGCTGAGCCCCAGCTCCACGCCGAGCTGCGCGGCGGTGGCCGCGCCGTGCTCCAGCAGCAACTGGGTCACCCGGTCGCGGGTGGGGCGGCCCTCCGGGCCGGCGGCGACCACGGCGGAACCGGCGACCGGATCGGTCACCTGCTCCTGCTCCGAGCACGCCGCCAGGTTTTTCACTACGCCAACGTTACGTATTTCGTCCGTGGTCCGCAAACCCGCCGTCCGGTGATCCAGACCACCGGACGGCGGGCGCGCCGTCCAGCATGATCACATTTGCACGTACCATGGCCCGCGTGAGCCGATTCGGCGAATTTTCTGGCAAACCCACCTTATCGCGACTGGCCCTCGCCTCCGTGGTGGGTAACGTGCTGATCGTCGGTACCGGCGGTGCGGTCCGGCTGACCAAGTCCGGGCTCGGCTGCCCCACCTGGCCCCGCTGCACCGACGAGTCGTACGTGGCGACCGCCGAGATGGGCGTGCACGGGGTGATCGAGTTCGGCAACCGGCTGCTCACCTTCGCGCTCGCCGCCGTGGTGATCGCCGCCGTGGTCGCCGCCTGGCGGCAGCGCCCGGCCCGCCGAGGGCTCCGGTGGCTCAGCGTCGGTGCCGCGTTCGGCATCCCGGCACAGGCGGTGATCGGCGGGATCACCGTGCTCACCGACCTGAACCCGTGGGTGGTGGGACTGCACTTCCTCGCCTCGATGGCGGTGATCGCGGCCGCGTACGCGTTCTGGCGCCGGACCCTCGAACCGGACGGTCCGGCCCGGCCGACCGTACCGGCGCCGCTGCGTACCCTCGGCTGGCTCACCGCCGGGGTGGCCGCCGCCGTACTGGTGGTCGGCACCTGGGTGACCGGCAGCGGCCCGCACTCCGGCGACTCCGGGGCGGCCCGCAACGGCCTGGACCCGGAGACCATCTCCCAGGTGCACGCCGACACCGTCTTCCTGCTGGTGGGCCTCTCCGTCGCGATCTGGTTCGCGTTCCGCGCGGTCGGCGCGCCGGCCCGCGCGATCCGGGCGGCCGGCCTGCTGGTGCTCGCCGAACTCGGCCAGGGCCTGATCGGCTTCGTGCAGTACTTCACCGGTCTGCCGGTGGCGATGGTCGGCGCGCACATGCTCGGCTCCTGCCTGGTCTGGCTCGCCGCTCTCGCGGTGCTCTGGTCGACCCGGGAACGCAGCGCCCCCGCCACCCCGCCGAGCCAGGCCCGGCCCGAATTCGCCGGCGCGGCGCACTGAACGGCACCGGTCCGGCGCACCGCACGACAGCAACCGGTCCGGCGCACCGCACGGCACCGGTCCGCGACAGCAACCGGTCCGGGGCACTGCACGACAACCGGTCCCGGGCCGCATCCGACGTCGGGCCCGGGGGACGCGGCGGGCGGCAGGCCGGTCCGGGGCGCGGCCTGCGGCGGGACGCTCAGTCCAGCCGGGCCGCGATGGCGTCGGCCAGCCGGCCGGCCGCGCCCGGGTCGTGGGCCAGGAAGAGCGACGGCTCGGTGAGTTCCACCTCGACCAGCACTGGGGCGCCGTCCGGGCCCGGAATCAGGTCCACCCGCGCGTAGAGCGGCCGGCCCGGCCCGCCAGGCAGCGCCGCGAGTACCCGCTCGGCGACCGCGAGTTCCGGCTCCGCCGGGGTACGCGGGGTGATCTGCTCCGGCCGGAACAGCCCCTCGACGCCGTAGTCCGGGCCGACCAGCATCGGCCCCTTGCGGACCGCGTGGCTGAACCGGAGCCCGTCCGGGCCGGCGACGAAGAGCAGCGCGGTCTCCCCGGCGGTGTCCACGGCGGTCAGGTACGGCTGCACCATCACCCACCGGCCCGCCGCCTGGAGCCGCTTGACGTGTGTGGCGGCGAGCTGCCGGTGCTCCGCGTCGGCCAGGTCGTACCGGCCGGTGTCCAGGCTGCCGGCCCCGACGACGGGCTTGATGACGTACTCGCCGGGCTCCGGCGGGAGCGCCCAGTCGGCGGCGGGGTCGAGCCAGGTCGTCGGCACGGTCGGCAGCCCGCCCTCGGCGAGTTCCCGCAGGTAGCGCTTGTCGGTGTTCCAGCGCACCAGGTCGGCCGGGTTGGCCAGCCGGGGCACGGTCTCGGTCCAGGCGACGAACTCGGCGCGGCGGGTCGGATAGTCCCAGGGCGAGCGGAGCACCGCCAGCGTGTAGCCGGCCCAGTCCACGTCCGGGTCGTCCCAGACCACCGCCTCAACCCGGATGCCGCGTTCGGCGAGCGGGTCGAGCAACAGCCGGTCGTCGGGGTCGAGTCCGGGAAGTTCGCTACAGGTAATGAGTGCGACCCGGGGCTCGCCCCGGGTCGCACGACTGTTATCGGACAAAATTATCAACGAGCCATGGTACGCCGAGCCATCGACCGCCAAAGATCGTTACTCGGACGCATCTGGTCCATCAGTTCCCGCTCCCATTCGTTCTCCACGGCTACCCCCGCCTTGGCGCAGGCCAGTCGCGCGACGTCGGTGCTCTCCGCGAACTGGTCAGCCCACACGCCGTCCTCCCCCACCAGGACAATGCGTGCGCCCCGCTTGCCGACGTACTCGATGACCGCCTTCGCGCCGCCGTGGCCGGCGGCAAACGACTGGATGCCAGCGACCAGACCGTTGGGGGTCTGGCCCGCGACGGTCTGCTCGGCCGTCGGCGTCGTATCGGAACCATCTGCCATAACGCGAAGCCTAAGCAGACTTCGACCGGCACGAGGGGCAGCTACCGATAATTTGTGATGCCGATTACGGTGACGTTTACCGGAACTACTCACCAGCTTTGGGCGATTTTTCGGTGTATACGCGATTAATTTAAAGCCATCATTCACGTTCAAGGCCGGCAAACAGGACGAACGGGCACGAAGGGTCCGAAACCGTCAGAGCAGCGCGTCGACCGCGACCGCGGCGAAGACGATCGTCAGGTACGTGATCGACCAGTGGAACAGCCGCATCGGCTTGACCGGCCCGCCCCGGGCGGCCCGCTGGCTCAACCGGTGCGCCTCGACGACGAACATCCCGCCCGCCGCCAGCACGGTGAGCCCGTAGACCGGACCCATGCCCAGCGGCCAGACCAGCACCGACGCCGCCACGGTCAACCACGTGTAGAGCACGATCTCCGTCGTGACCCGGCGGATCGAGGCCACCACCGGCAGCATCGGAATGCCGGCCCGGGCGTAGTCGTCCTTGAACTTGATGGCCAGGGCGTAGAAGTGCGGTAGCTGCCAGAAGAACACCACCGCGAACAGCCCCCAGGCCCGCGGCGCCAGCGAGCCGGTCACCGCCGCCCAGCCGATCAGCACCGGAGCCGAGCCGCAGATCCCGCCCCAGAAGGTGTTCTGCCAGGTCGTCCGCTTCAACCACAGCGTGTAGACGAGGTCGTAGTAGGCGATGGCACCCAGGGTCAGCGCGGTGGCCAGCCAGTTGGTGAAGACCGCCATCAGGGTCACCGAGACCACCGCCAGCACCAGTCCGAAGACCAGCGCGTTGCGGGGCGCCACGGTGTGCGTCGGCAGCGGCCGGCGCTTGGTCCGCTTCATCACCTGGTCGATGTCGCGGTCGATGTAGCAGTTCAGCGCGTTGGCCGCGCCCGCCGCCAGCGATCCGCCGACCAGTACGACGCCGACCAGCCAGAGCGACGGGATCCCCTCGGCGGCCAGCATCATCGTCGGCACCGTGGAGATCAGCAGCAGCTCGACGATCCGTGGCTTGGTCAGCGCGACGTACGCCCGGATCAGGGCGGCGACGTCGCGGCGCCGGGTCACCTCGCCCGGGGTCCCCGCTGCCGGGGCACCGCCGGTCACGGGGCGCTCGGTGATCATGCTCACGGATTGCCACCTTCCGGCGTCGGACACACGGGTGATTCGGCTGCGGAGGCAGCGCGGGTGGCGGGCGGCCGGGGGCCAGCACGCCGACCGACAGCCTACGCGTCGTCGTTTTCGCTGCCCGGGCGACCCTTCTTCGGTGCGAACGATCACACTTCCGGCGAACCGCATCGCCGGTGGGCGAGATCCGGGGGTTGGCGCGCGGAAGCGGTCGCTAGGGTCATGAGGGAGGGTTCCGCCCATCACGCCGAGGAGCACACACGATCGTGGCTGACAATCGACCCGAGCAAACCTCGCTGAGCTGGTCCGATCTCGACCAGCGTGCCGTCGACACCGTCCGCGTGCTGGCCATGGACGCCGTGGAGAAGTCCGGCAACGGCCATCCGGGTACGGCGATGAGCCTGGCGCCGGCCGCATACCTGCTGTTCAACCGGGTCATGCGGCACGACCCGACGCACCCCGACTGGACCGGGCGGGACCGGTTCGTACTGTCGGCGGGCCACAGCAGTCTCACCCTCTACATCCAGCTCTACCTCAGCGGGTACGGCCTCGGACTGTCCGACCTCAAGGCGCTGCGGCAGTGGGGTTCGCTCACCCCCGGCCACCCCGAGCACGGGCACACCCGGGGCGTCGAGACCACCACCGGCCCGCTCGGCCAGGGGCTCGGCAACGCGGTGGGGATGGCGATGGCCGCCCGCCGCGAGCGGGGCCTGCTCGACCCGGACGCCTCGGCCGGCACCTCCCCGTTCGACCACCACATCTGGTGCATCGCCTCCGACGGCGACATCGAGGAGGGGATCAGCCACGAGGCCAGCGCGCTCGCCGGGCACCAGCAGCTCGGCAACCTGATCCTGATCTACGACGACAACGAGATCTCGATCGAGGACGACACCAGGATCGCCAAGAGCGAAGACGTGGCCGCCCGCTACGAGGCGTACGGCTGGCACGTGCAGACGGTGGACTGGCGCAGCGGTGACGCGGACCAGGGTCACTACCACGAGGACGTCGAGGCGCTGTACGCCGCGCTGCTCGCCGCCAAGGCGGAGACCGGCCGGCCGTCGTTCGTCGCGCTGCGCACCATCATCGGCTGGCCGGCGCCGACCAAGCAGAACACCGGCAAGATCCACGGCTCCGCGCTCGGCGCCGACGAGGTGGCCGAGACCAAGAAGCTGCTCGGCTTCGACCCGGCCCAGCATTTCGAGGTCGACGACGAGGTGCTGGCGCACGCCCGCCAGGTGCTGGAGCGGGGCCGGGCGGCGCACGCCGAGTGGGAGACCGCGTACCAGGCGTGGGCGGACGCCAACCCGGAGGGCAAGGCGCTGCACGACCGGCTGGCCACCCGTACGCTGCCGGCCGGCTGGACCGACGCGCTGCCGGAGTTTCCGGCGGACGCCAAGGGGATCGCCACCCGGGCCGCCTCCGGCAAGGTGCTCCAGGCCCTGGCCCCGGTGCTGCCGGAGCTGTGGGGCGGCTCGGCCGACCTGGCCGAGAGCAACAACACCACCATGGAGGGCGAGCCGTCCTTCATCCCCAGCGAGTACGCCACCAAGGCGTTCCCGGGCAACGAGTACGGCCGGACCCTGCACTTCGGCATCCGCGAGCACGCGATGGGCGCGATCCTGAACGGCATCGCGCTGCACGGCGGCACCCGCCCGTACGGCGGCACCTTCCTGGTGTTCAGCGACTACATGCGCCCGGCGGTCCGGCTCGCCGCGCTGATGAAGCTGCCGGTGGTCTACGTCTGGACGCACGACTCGATCGGTCTCGGCGAGGACGGCCCCACCCACCAACCGGTCGAGCACCTGACCGCGCTGCGCGCCATCCCCGGCCTGGACGTGATCCGGCCGGCCGACGCGAACGAGACCGCCTGGGCCTGGCGGCGGGCGCTGGAGCACACCGACCGGCCGTCCGCGCTGGCGCTGAGCCGGCAGCCGCTGCCGACCTTCGACCGCACCGAGCTGGCCGGCGCCGACCAGACCGCCAAGGGCGGCTACGTGCTGGCCGAGGCGTCGAACGCGCAGCCGCAGGTGATCCTGATCGGCACCGGCTCCGAGGTGCAGCTCTGCCTGACCGCCCGGGAGCGGCTGGAGGCCGAGGGCACCCCGACCCGGGTGGTCTCGATGCCGTGCCAGGAGTGGTTCCGGGAGCAGGACTCGGCCTACCAGGACGCGGTCCTGCCCCGCGACGTGCGGGCCCGGGTCAGCGTCGAGGCCGGCATCGCGATGTCCTGGCGGGACCTGATCGGCGACAGCGGCGAGGCGGTCAGCCTGGAGCACTACGGCGCGAGCGCACCGCACAGCGTGCTCTTCGAACAGTTCGGATTCACCCCTGACCGGATCGTCGCGGCCGCGCACGCGTCGCTGACCCGGGTGGGCCAGATCACCGGTGACACCACCGGCAACTGAGGGAGCGTTGCAGACATGACTGACCGGTTGGGTGAGCTCACCGCTGCGGGAGTGGCGGTCTGGCTCGACGATCTTTCGAGGGTGCGGCTGAGTTCCGGCGACCTGGACCAGCTACGCCGGGAGAAGCACCTGGTCGGGGTGACCACCAACCCGACCATCTTCGCCAAGGCGCTCAGCGACGCGGACGAGTACAACTGGCAGCTCCGGGACCTGGCGGTGCGCGGGGTCAGCGTCGAGGAGGCCGTTCGCGCGCTGACCACCTACGACGTGCGGTGGGCCTGCGACGTGATGCGCCCGGCGTACGACAGCAGTGCCGGGGTGGACGGTCGGGTCTCGATCGAGGTGGACCCGCGGCTGGCGTACCAGACCGAGCCGACCGTTGCCGAGGCGAAGGCCCTGTGGTGGCTGATCGACCGGCCGAACCTGTTCATCAAGATCCCGGCGACCGAGGCCGGGCTGCCGGCCATCACCGCCACCCTGGCCGCCGGGATCAGTGTGAACGTCACGCTGATCTTCGGGTTGGAGCGCTACTCGCAGGTGATGGAGGCGTTCCTGGCCGGCCTGGAGCAGGCATTGGCGAACGGGCACGACCTGAGCAAGATCGCCTCGGTGGCGTCCTTCTTCGTCTCCCGGGTCGACACCGAGGTGGACAAGCGGCTGGACAAGCTCGGCGGCGGTGCCGGCCGGCCGGATCTGGCCGCGCTGAAGGGCAAGGCGGCGGTCGCCAACGCGCAACTCGCGTACGAGCGGTACTCCGAGGTCTTCTCCTCGGACCGCTGGCAGGCGCTGGCCGACGCCGGTGCCCACCCGCAGCGCCCGCTCTGGGCCTCCACCTCCACCAAGAACCCGGAGTACCGCGACGTGATCTACGTCGAGGAGCTGATCGCCCCCGGCACCGTCAACACCATGCCCGAGCCGGTGATCGACGCCTTCGCCGAGCACGGCGAGATCCGCCCGGACACCGTCACCGGCGCCTACTCGCAGGCCCGGGAGGTCTTCACCGGGCTGGCCGCGGCCGGCGTCGACTTCGACGACGTGATCGTCACCCTGGAACGGGAGGGCGTGCAGAAGTTCGAGGCGAGCTGGCTGGAGCTGCTGGACGGGGTCCGCAAGTCCCTGGAGGCCGCCGCGCAGGGTGCCGGCGAGCCGAACCGGGCCGCCGGGGAGAACGCCGATGCGGCCCTCCGCGCAGGAGGCAACGCGTGAGCGAACGTAGTGAGCGAACCGGCCAGCTCAGTGCCAAGGTGCCTCATGACGGCACGGAGCGAAGCGGAGTGGCGGCATGAGCGAACGTAGTGAGCGAACCAGCCAGCTCAGTGCCAAGGTGCCTCATGACGGCACGGAGCGAAGCGGAGTGGCGGCATGAGTGAGGGTCAGGACGTGCTGGACGGCGGCTGCGAGGGGGCGGCCGGACTCGCCGTCTACGGGGCGGAGGCGGTCGACTCCGCCGCCCCGGCCTCGGCCCGGGCCGCACTGCTCGCCGAGGACGTACCGGCGCGGCTGGTCGCCAAGGACCCGACGCTGTGGGGGCCGGACGCCCAGGCCGAGGCGGCGATCCGGCTCGGCTGGGTGGACACCTTCCGGCGCAGCCGGGAACTGCTCCCCCAACTCGCCGAGCTGAAGGCCGAACTGGCCGACCTCGACCACGTGGTACTCGCCGGGATGGGCGGCTCGTCGCTGGCCCCCGAGGTGATCACCCGTACCCTCGGCAGGTCGCTGACCGTGCTGGACACCACCGACCCCGGACAGGTACGCGCGGCGATCGCCGACCGGCTGGACCGGACCGTCGTGGTGGTGGCCAGCAAGTCCGGCTCGACCGTGGAGACCGACAGCCACCGGCGGGCGTACTGGCAGGCGTTCCTGGACGCCGGCCTGACCGAGGCGGAGGCTGGCCGGCGCTTCGTGGTGGTCACCGACCCCGGCTCGCCACTGGCCAGGACCGCCGAGGAGATGGGCGCGTTCGTGGTGCTCGCCGACCCGGACGTCGGGGGGCGCTACTCGGCGCTGACCGCGTTCGGGCTGGTCCCGTCGGCACTGGCCGGGGTCGAGGTGGCCGAGTTGCTGGACCAGGCCGAGGAGTTGGCCGGGGCGCTCGGCGGGCCGCAGGACAACCCGGGGCTGGCGCTCGGTGCCGCGCTCGGTGCCGCCGCTACCACCGGCCGGGACAAGGTCGCACTGGTGTCGGACGGCACCGGCATCGACGGCCTCGGCGACTGGGCCGAACAGTTGATCGCCGAGTCGACCGGCAAGAACGGCGTCGGCATCCTGCCGGTGGTGGTCGAGGACCCGGGTAGCCCGGGTGCGACCGGACCGGACGTGCTGACCGTCACCTACGGCGGTGGGCTCGCCGCCGGTGCGGTGCCCGGCGGCGGCATCCGGCCCGACCTGGCGGTGAACGGCCCGCTGGGCGCGCAGTTCCTGGCCTGGGAGTACGCCACCGCGGTCGCCGGGGTGGTGCTCGGGATCGACCCGTTCAACCAGCCGAACGTGACCGAGTCGAAGGAGAACACCAACCGGCTGCTCGGCACCGGGCTGCCGATCGAGACGCCGACCTTCGTCGACGGCGGGATCGAGGGGTACTGGTTCCCGGGCGAGCCGCAGCGGACCGACCCGCTCCCCGGTGACCTCGCCGGGGCGCTGCGGCTGCTGCGGGACGGGCTCGGCGAGGACGGCTACCTGGCCGTGATGGCCTACCTCGACCGGTTCGCCGACGCCAAGACCGCGCAGGTGCGCCCCGGGCTCGCCGCCGCCTCCGGGCGGCCGGTCACCTTCGGCTGGGGGCCACGGTTCCTGCACTCCACCGGGCAGTACCACAAGGGCGGCCCGCAGCTCGGGTCGTACCTGCAGATCACCGGGGACGTGGCCGACGACCTGCCGGTGCCCGGCAAGCCGTACTCGTTCGGGCAGTTGCAGGCCGCGCAGGCCGCGGGCGACCGCGAAGCCCTCGCCCAGCGGGGCCGGCCGGTGCTCCGGCTGCACCTGACCGACCGTGGCGCCGGAATTCCGCACCTGCTCGATGCGGTACGGGGTCTGCGGAGTTGACGACAACCCGGCATGCTGACACTGACGGACTGAGCGAGGAGGGGGAACCGTGAATCCGCTGCGCGACCCGCAGGACCGGCGGTTGCCGCGGATCCCGGAGCCGTGCGCACTGGTGATCTTCGGCGTCACCGGGGACCTGGCCCGCAAGAAGCTGCTGCCCGCGGTCTACGACCTGGCCAACCGGGGGCTGCTGCCGCCGAGCTTCGTGGTGCTCGGGTTCGCCCGGCGCGACTGGGGCGACGGAGACTTCGAGTCGATGGCCCGGGACGCGGCCCAGGCACACGCCCGGACACCGTGGCGGGAGGAGGTCTGGGGCCGGCTGGCCGGAAACATCAAGTTCGTCGGCGGCGCGTTCGACGACGACGCCGCGTTCGACCACCTGGCGGCCACGCTGGACGAGCTGCGGGACAGCCACGGGATCGGCGGCAACGCCGCCTTCTACTTCTCCATCCCGCCGGCGGCGTTCCCGACCGTGCTCAAGCAGCTCGCCCGGACCGGGATGGCCGACAACGACAAGTGCGGCGGCTGGCGGCGGGTGGTGGTGGAGAAGCCGTTCGGGCACGACCTGCCCTCGGCGAAGGCGCTCAACGACCTGGTCGACGACGTCTTCACCCGGGACGACGTGTTCCGGATCGACCACTACCTGGGCAAGGAGACCGTCCAGAACATCCTCGCGCTGCGCTTCGCCAACAATCTCTTCGAGCCGCTGTGGAACTCCAAGTACGTCGACTCGGTGCAGATCACCATGGCCGAGGACGTCGGGATCGGCACCCGGGCCGGCTTCTACGACGCCACCGGCACCGCCCGGGACGTGCTGCAGAACCACCTCCTGCAACTGCTCGCCCTGGTGGCGATGGAGGAGCCGACCAGCTTCGACGCCAGCGAGATCCGGGCCGAGAAGCTGAAGGTGCTGCGCGCGATCACCCTGCCGAAGGACGTGCACACCGGCACCGTGCGCGGGCAGTACCTGCCCGGCTGGGTGGCCGGCAAACGGGCGGTCGGCTATCTCGACGAGGAGGGCGTGCCGCCCGACTCGACCACCGAGACGTACGTCGCGGTCCGGCTCGGCATCCAGAACCGGCGCTGGGCCGAGGTGCCGTTCTACATCCGGGCCGGCAAGCGGCTGCCGCGCCGGGTGACCGAGGTCGCCATCATGTTCAAGAAGGCGCCGCACCTGCCGTTCAACCCGGCCGACATGGAGATGCTCGGCAACAACCAGCTCGTGATCCGGGTCCAGCCGGACGAGGGTGTGGTGCTGAAGTTCGGCTCCAAGGTTCCCGGCACCACCATGGAGGTCCGGGACATCGCGATGGACTTCCAGTACGGCGAGGCGTTCACCGAGTCCAGCCCCGAGGCGTACGAGCGGCTGGTGCTGGACGTGCTGATCGGTGACCGGACCCTCTTCCCGGACGCCGCCGAGGTCGAGCAGAGCTGGCAGGTGATCGACCCGCTGGAGGGGGCCTGGGAGGGCGGCAAGCCGGAGCCGTACCGGGCCGGTGAGTGGGGTCCCCGGGCGGCGGACGAGCTGCTCGCCCGGGAGGGCCGGGCGTGGCGGCGGGCGTGACCTGCCGAGGATCGCGACAACAACCAGGAGGCATCGTTGATCGGCTTGTGGGACACCACCGGTAACGAGGTGGTGAAGGCCCTGGCCGCCGAGCGGCGCAGCGCGGGCGGAGTGGCCAGCGGCATGGCGCTGACCCTGATCGTCGTTGTCGACGAGCCGCGGGTCCGGGAGGCCGAGGCGGCGGTGACCATCGCCTCGGCCGCGCACCCGTGCCGGATGGTGGTGGTGGTCCGCTCCGACATCGAACGCGACCGCAACCGGCTCGACGCCGAGATCGTGGTCGGCGGCCGGCTCGGTCCCGGCGAGGCGGTGGTGACCCGGATGTACGGCCGGCTCGCCCTGCACGCCGAGTCGGTGGTGATGCCGCTGCTGGTGCCGGACGTGCCGGTGGTGACCTGGTGGCACGGCGAACCGCCGGCCGAGATCGCCAACGACTTCCTCGGGGTGGTGGCGGACCGCCGGATCACCGACTCGGCGCAGGCCGCCGATCCGGTGGAGACGCTGCGGCAGCGGGCCCGGGACTACGCGCCCGGCGACACCGACCTGGCGTGGACCCGGATCACCCCGTGGCGCACCCTGGTCGCCGGGGCGTTCGACACCACCGAGGGCAACCGGGTCACCTCGGCCACCGTGGTCGCGCCGCACACCGACCCGACCGCGGCACTGATGATCGGCTGGTTGAAGTCCCGGCTGGGGCTGCACCCGCACTGGGAGCACACCAGCGAGTTCCCCCGGATGCGCTCGGTGGAGCTGCGCTGCGCCAACGGCGACGAGCTGGTGCTGACCCGGGACGACGACCAGGCGACGTTCCGGCGTACCGGGCAGGCCGACCGGCAACTGCCGCTGGTACGCCGCCCGCTCGGCGACGAACTCGCCGAGGAGCTGCGCCGGCTCGACCCGGACCAGATCTACGCCGAGGCGCTGGGCGCCGCCGCCGGGGTGGCCGGGCTGGACCGCCGGCCGGCCCAGCGGGCGCACATCTGGAGGGACCCGTCGAAGCAGCCGCAGGGCGTGGCGTGACCGACACCACGGTGGTGGTGCACGCCGACCCCGAGCTACTCGCGCAGGCGGTCGCGGCCCGGCTGCTGGTCAGGATCATCGACGCCCAGGCGGAACGGGGCGAGGCGAGCGTCGTGCTGACCGGCGGCCGGATCGCGGCGGCGGTCCACCGCGCGGTACGCGACCTGCCGGCCCGGGACGCGGTCGACTGGTCCCGGGTCGACGTCTGGTGGGGTGACGAACGGTTCCTGCCGGCCGGGCACCCGGAGCGGAACGAGACCCAGGCCCGGGAGGCGCTGCTCGACGCGCTGCCGCAGGCCCGGGTGCACCCGATGCCCGCCTCGGACGGCCCGGACGGTGCCGACCCGGAGGCGGCGGCGGCCCGGTACGCGGCCGAACTCGCCGCGGCCGCCGGCCCGGGTACGGCCACCCTGCCCTACTTCGACGTGCTGATGCTCGGGGTGGGCGAGGACGGCCACGTCGCCTCGCTCTTCCCCGAGCATCCCGTCGCCTACGAGAACCGGCCGGTGAGCGCGGTACGGGGCAGCCCCAAGCCGCCGCCGGTACGGATCACCCTGACCCGGGGCGCCATCAACACCGCCGAGGACGTCTGGCTGATCGCCAGCGGCAGCGGCAAGGCCCGGGCGGTCGGCATGGCGCTGACCGGCGCCGGGCCGGTGCAGGTGCCGGCGGCCGGCGTCGCCGGGGTGCAGCGGACCCGGTGGCTGCTGGACCGGGCCGCGGCGGCCGAGGTGAAGCCGGCGTTCCGCAGTCTCCGCTGAATCGGTCGGGGTCGCCGCCCAGCTAAGTTCGCCCGGGGTAACCGGCCCCGGGCTCAGGCAGGCCCCACCGGCCCGGTCAAGCCCCACCGGACCGGGGCTCGGTCAGGCCTCACCTCGCCGGGCCCGCAGTGCGGCCAGCGCCTCGGCGAGGATCGCCTCGGCGTCCGCCTCGCTGCGCCGCTCCTTCACGTACGCCAGGTGCGACTTGTACGGCTCCGTCCGCGGCCGCCCGGGCGGATTGTGCACGTCCTGCCCGGCCGGCTGCCCGCAGTGCGGGCAGTCCCAGGTCTCCGGGATCTCGGCCTCGGCCGCCAGCAGGATCTCCAGCATGTGCCCGCTGCCGCACCAGTAGGTGACCGGACGGCGGGGGGCCGGTTCGCATCGCTCGGTCGGCCTGGCTGGGCCGGCACCGATTCGGCTGCCACGGATGGCACTGCCACTGGGCACGACTGCTCGCTCCGTTCGTCAGAGGGGGCCCCTGAGGGTATGACAAACTGCGCGCGGCCCACGTTAGCGGACCGCGCGCAGTTTGTACGCCCTGGTTGTCAGGTCGTCTCGGCGAGACGCAGCCAGAGACCCAGCCCGACGATGCAGGCGAACCAGACAAGACCCACCAGAACGGTGTATCGGTCGAGGTTCTTCTCGGCCACCGAGGAGCCGGCCAGGCTGGAGCTGACCCCTCCGCCGAACATGCTCGACATCCCGCCGCCCTTGCCCCGGTGCAGCAGGATCAGCAAGGTGAGCAGCACGCTCGTGATCACCAGCAACACGATCAACGTGTATGCGAACCAGATCGGCATGGTAGGGGTCAGTCCTCTCAGCTACGCGGGGCTCGTCAAGGATAGCGACCGTCAGCGGGCGATGTGCTCCGGGAACCGACAGATCTGCGCGAACTCCTCGGCGTCCAGGCTCGCCCCGCCGACCAGTGCGCCGTCCACGTCGGGCTGCGCCATGATCGCGGCGATGTTGGCCGCCTTTACCGACCCGCCGTAGAGCACCCGGACCTGGTCGGCGGTCTCCGGACCGTGCACCTCGGCGATCCGCTGCCGGATCGCGCCGCAGACCTCCTGGGCGTTCTCCGGAGTCGCGGTCTTGCCGGTGCCGATCGCCCAGACCGGCTCGTACGCGACGACGAGCTTGGCCACCTGCTCGGCGGTCAGCCCGGCCAGCGACCCGTCGAGCTGATCGCGCACGTACGCCACCTGCCCGTCCTGCTCGCGGATGTCCAGGCCCTCGCCGACGCAGACGATCGGGGTCAACTCGTTGGCCAGCGCCGCCTTCACCTTGGCGTTGACCAGCGCGTCGTCCTCGTGGTGGTACGTCCGCCGCTCCGAGTGCCCGACGACCACGTAGGTGCAGCCCAGCGCGGTCAGCAGCGCACCCGAGATGTCGCCGGTGTACGCCCCGCCCTTGTGCGGCGAGAGGTCCTGCGCGCCGTACCCGATCAGCAGCTTGTCGCCGTCGACCGCCGTCTGCACCGTCCGCAGGTCGGTGTACGGCGGCAGCACCACCGTCTCCACGTCGGTCAACTGCTTCTCGTTGAGGCTCGCGGCGAGCTTCTGGATCAGCAGGTTGGCTTCCCGGTGGTTGAGGTTCATCTTCCAGTTGCCGGCCATCAGGGGCCGGCGGGCGGGCGCAGGGGTGGCCACTACTGCTCCAGAGCGACGATGCCGGGGAGGGCCTTGCCCTCCAGGTATTCCAGCGAGGCTCCCCCGCCGGTCGAGATGTGCCCGAACGACGACTCGTCCAGACCGAGCGCGCGGACGGCCGCGGCGGAGTCACCGCCACCGACCACGGTGAAGCCCTTCACGGAGGTGATCGCCTCGGCCACCCCCCGGGTACCGGCGGCGAACGGCGCCAGCTCGAAAACGCCCATCGGGCCGTTCCAGAACACCATCCGGGCCGTACCGGCCATGTCGGCGAACTCGGCGACCGTGCGGGGACCGATGTCCAGGCCGAGCCGGTCGGCCGGGATCGCGTTCACCGGCACGGTGTCGTACGCGGCGTCGGCGCTGAACTCGGTCGCCGCGACCACGTCGACCGGCAGCACGATCCGGTCGGCGCCCCGCTCCAGCAGGTCCCGGCAGGTGTCGAGCATCTCCTCCTCGAGCAGCGACTTGCCCACCTCGTGCCCCTGGGCACGCAGGAAGGTGAAGCACATGCCGCCGCCGATCAGCAGCCGGTCGACGGTCGGCAGCAGCGCCTCGATCACGGCGAGCTTGTCGGAGACCTTGGAGCCGCCGAGCACCACCACGTAGGGCCGGTCCGGCTCGTGCCGCAGCCGGGCCAGCACCTCGACCTCGCGGAGCACGAGCTGGCCGGCGAAGTGCGGTAGCCGGGCCGGCACGTCGTAGACGCTGGCGTGCTTGCGGTGCACGGCGCCGAACGCGTCGTCGACGTACGCCGAGGCGAACGCGGCGAGCTGGTCGGCGAAGGCACCCCGTTCGGCCTCGTCCTTGCTGGTCTCGCCCGGGTTGAACCGCAGGTTCTCCAGCAGCGCGATCTGGCCGGCACCCAGCTCCTCGACCGCCTTGCGGGCCGACTCGCCGACCGTGTCGGTGGCGAACGCGACCTCGGCGCCGAGCAGCTCACCGAGCCGGGCCGCGACCGGGGCAAGGGTGTATTTCGGGTCGGGCGCGCCCTTGGGGCGGCCCAGGTGCGAACAGACGACCACGGCGGCACCGGCGTCCCGCAGCGCGGTCAGCGTCGGCAGCACGGCCCGGATCCGGCCGTCGTCCGTGATTTCCCCGGTCTCCTTGTCGAGGGGCACGTTCAGGTCGGCGCGCACCAGCACGCGCCGACCCGAGACCCCCTCGGCGAGCAGATCGTCGAGGTTGCGGATGCTCACAGAGCTTGCCCTCCGTTCACGACTGCGGGGCTCGCAAGCTCACTCCTCGCGTTCACCGAGCTTGCCCTCCGTTCACGACTGCGGGGCTCGCAAGCTCACTCCTCGCGTTCACCGCGAGAGCCCCCCGTTCGTTCGTGCCGTACTCACAGCCCGGCACCGACCAGCTTGACGAGGTCGAGCAGGCGGTTCGAGTAGCCCCACTCGTTGTCGTACCAGCCGACGACCTTGACCTGGTTGCCGATCACCTTGGTCAGGCCGGAGTCGAAGATGCACGAGGCCGGGTCGGTGACGATGTCGGCGGAGACGATCTCGTCCTCGGTGTAGCTGAGGATGCCCTTCAGCGGACCCTCGGCGGCGGCCTTCATCGCGGCGTTGATCTCCTCGACCGAGGTGTCCCGGCCGGCGTCGACGGTCAGGTCGGTGGCCGAGCCGGTCGGGATCGGCACCCGCAGCGCGAAGCCGTCCAGCTTGCCCTTGAGGTCGGGCAGCACCAGGCCGATCGCCTTGGCGGCACCGGTCGAGGTCGGCACGATGTTCAGCGCGGCGGCCCGGGCCCGACGGAGGTCCTTGTGCGGGCCGTCCTGGAGGTTCTGGTCCTGGGTGTACGCGTGGATGGTGGTCATCAGACCCTTCTCGATGCCCACCGTGTCCTGCAGCACCTTCGCCATCGGCGCCAGGCAGTTGGTGGTGCACGAGGCGTTGGAGATGATGTTGTGCTTCGCCGGGTCGTACGTCTGGTGGTTGACCCCCATGACGACCGTGACGTCCTCGTTCTTGGCCGGCGCCGAGATGATGACCTTCTTGGCCCCACCGTCGATGTGCGCCTTGGCCTTGGTGGCGTCGGTGAAGAAGCCGGTCGACTCGATCACCACGTCGGCACCGAGGTCGCCCCAGGGCAGCTTGCTCGGGTCCTTCTCGGCGAAGACCTTCATGGCGTGCCCGCCGACGCTGATCTCGTCGGCGCTCGCCTTGACCTCCTGCGGCAGCCGGCCGAGGATGCTGTCGTACTTGACCAGGTGCGCCAGCGTGGCGTTGTCGGTCAGGTCGTTGGCGCCGACCACCTCGACGTCGGCGCCCGACGCGAGCACCGCGCGGAAGAAGTTGCGGCCGATCCGGCCGAATCCGTTGATGCCAACCCGGATGGTCACTGGGTCCATCTCCTCGTGTTTCGGTTCACCGCCGGTGAGAGCGCGCGGCGGCGAAGGTGGGCGCGCCGACCGTTGGAGCCGGCCGCTGGATGTCACCCCGGCCGTCTCACCGCGACCTCTGGGCGGTCAGCACGGCGGAGAAGGCCGGTACCGGCCCCGTCGCCGTACGCTGCGACCTTATCCGAGCGGGCCGCTCCGCGTTGCGTCGGGGCACAATCCGGCCAATCGACTTCACCGGCGACGCTCGGAGAGCCCCGCCGGGGAGCGTCAGACCGCCAACATGTCCGGGGTGACCGCCGCCTCGGTGTCGGGGATGCCCAGGTCACGGGCCCGCTTGTCGGCCAGCGCCAGCAGCCGGCGGATCCGCCCGGCGATCGCGTCCTTGGTCAGCGGCGGGTCGGCCAGGGCACCCAGTTCCTCAAGGGACGCCTGCCGGTGCTCCAGCCGCAGCCGGCCGGCCGAGGTGAGGTGGTTCGGGGCGTCCTCGGCGAGGATCTCCAGGGCCCGGGTCACCCGGGCGGCGGCGGCCACGGCGGCCCGGGCCGAGCGGCGCAGGTTGGCGTCGTCGAAGTTGGCCAGCCGGTTGGCGGTGGCCCGCACCTCGCGGCGTACCCGGCGCTCCTCCCAGGAGAGCACGCTGGAGTGCGCGCCGATCCGGGTCAGCAGCGCGGCGATCGCGTCGCCGTCCTTGACCACCACCCGGTCCACCCCGCGCACCTCGCGGTATTTGGCGGTGATGCCGATCCGGCGGGCGGCGCCGACCAGGGCGAGCGCCGTCTCCGGGCCGGGGCAGGTGATCTCCAGCGCGCAGGAGCGACCCGGCTCGGTCAGCGAACCGTGTGCCATGAAGGCCCCCCGCCAGGCCGAGACCGCGCAGCAGACGTTCGCCGCGACCACGTGCGGGGGCAGCCCGCGTACCGGCCGGCCGCGTACGTCGAGCAGCCCGGTCTGCCGGGCCAGCGCCTCGCCGTCCTTGACCACCCGGACGATGTAGTGGCTGCCCTTGCGCAGCCCGCCGGAGGCGAGTACGTGGATCTCGCTCGGATATCCGTAGACCTCGGCGATCTCCCGGCGCAGCCGACGGGCCACCGCGCCGGTGTCGAGTTCCGCCTCGACCACCACCCGTCCGGAGACGATGTGCAGCCCGCCCGCGAAGCGCAGCAGGGCGGCCATCTCCGCCCGCCGACAGCAGGGCTTGGGCACGTCCACCCGGCTCAGCTCGTCCTTGACCGCAGCCGTCATCGCCATCTTGTCGTCACCTCGTGGGCCGGTCCCGGCGGGTGCCGGTGATTCGTAGGTGCTTGGTTGTTGATTCGTAGGTGCTTAACGATCGGCGCCCAGGAGAGGCACCAGCGCGGCACCCAGCGCCGCCGGATCGTGCTGGGGTCCGCCGTCCGGTACGGCCACCGGGGCGAGCACGAGCCGCGCACCCAGCGATTCTGCCGCACGGTGCACCGGTTCGGGGTCACCCACCGCCTTTCCGTCCGCCAGCACCACGTCGACCTTGAGCCCGGGCAGGTACCAGCCGAGCGCGGCCAGGTGGTCGGCGAGGGAGAGGCCGAGCGTCTCCGCCTCGTTGGCGAGGTTGAGCGTGACCAGCCGGCGGGCCGGGCTCGCCACCATCGCCGCGGCCAACTCCGGCACCAGCAGGTGCGGGATGACGCTGGTGTACCAGCTTCCCGGGCCGAAGATCAGCCAGTCGGCCTCGCGGACCGCCGCCACCGCCTGCGGGCAGGCACTCGGCCCCTCCGGGGTGAGCCGGACCGACTCGACCCGGCCGTCGGTGACCGCGACCGCGTGCTGTCCGCGTACCGTCTGCACGGCGCTCGGCCGGCGCGGGTCGGCGCCGCGCACCCGGGCCTCGATGCCGACCGGCTGGCAGGCCATCGGCAGCACCCGGCCGACCGCGCCGAGCATCGCGGCGGCGTGGTCGAGCGCGGCCACCGGGTCGCCGAGCAGCTCCATCAGCCCGCAGAGCACCAGGTTGCCGACCGCGTGCCCGGCCAGCGGGTCGGGACGCGGGCCGCCGCCGGCGAACCGGTGCTGGAACAGCGCGGCGCTGCGCCGGGTCCCGGGCTCGTCCGCGGCCAGCGCGGCGAGCGCCTGCCGCAGGTCGCCGGGGGGCAGCGCGCCGCGTTCGAGGCGCAGCCGCCCGCTGGAGCCGCCGTCGTCGCCGACCGTCACCACGGCGGTGATGTCGAGGTCCAGCTCCGGCGCGCAGCGGCGCAGTGCCCGCAGCGACGCCGACAGGCCGTGCCCGCCGCCGAACGCGACCACCCGCTGCTTCACTGAGCCTTGCTCAGCCTCCGCTCGCGGTCCGTCGTGACCGCGGGTGGAAGTCGGGGGGCGCACGCCGCGCGGTTCAGGTTGAGAAAGATTCACTCGCGCCCCAGGTCACGATGGTGCGGCGTGGCCGAGAGCCGGGCCTGGCGCAGCCGGGCGGCGAGTTCCTCGGCGATCGCCACGCTGCGGTGCTTGCCGCCGGTGCAGCCGACCGCCACGGTCAGGTAGCGCTTCCCCTCCCGCTCGAAGCCGGGCGCGGTCGCGTTGATCAACCGGGCGTACGTCTCGACGAAGGTCACCGCACCGTGCTGGCCGAGCACGTACCGGCTGACGTCCTCCTCCCGGCCGGTGTGCTCGCGCAGCTCCGGCACCCAGTACGGGTTGGGCAGGAAGCGGGCGTCGAGCACGAAGTCCGCGTCCGGCGGGAGGCCGTACTTGAAGCCGAAGGAGAGCACGGTCACCCGGAGCCGGCGGGCGTCCTCGCCGCCGAACAGCTCCTCGACCCGGCTGCGGAGCTGGTTCACGTTCAGGTGGGAGGTGTCGATGATCACGTCGGCCTGGTCGCGGGCCTCCTCCAGCAGACCGCGCTCGACCGCGATGCCGTCGGCGAGCCGGCCGTCGCCCTGCAGCGGGTGCGAACGCCGGACGCTCTCGAAGCGCCGGATCAGCACCTCGTCGTCGGCGTCCACGAAGACCACCCGGGGCTGGAAGCCGCGTTCCTTGAGCGCCCGGATCGCCCCGGCCAGGTCGGTGGAGAACGCCCGGCTGCGCACGTCGAGCACCATCGCGGTCTTCCGGGCCGCCCCACCGGCCTGGAACGCCAGCTCGGCCATGTCGAGCATGAGCGCCTGCGGCAGGTTGTCCACCACGTAGAAGCCGACGTTCTCCAGGGCCCGGGCGACGGTGCTGCGGCCACCGCCGGAGACCCCGGTGACCACCACCAGGGTGGTGTCCGAGCGGGTCGGTTCCGCCGGTTCCACCTCGGACCGGGTCCGCGCCGGTTGTCCCTCGTCCGGTGCCTGTTCCGTCTCGTACTCCCTGCTCTGGTCTTCCGCGCCCGTCGGCGACTCGTCGGTCGCCAGCCGAGTCTCGCTCACGTTCCACCCCCAGCCGTACCCGCCTGCCGGATCGACGGTACGCCGCCCGGATGCGGGTTCGGCGAGGGTCGACCACCCGGCGAGGTTGGAGACGTAATCTACCCGGCCGTCGGAATCTCCCGGGCCGGTGGCCCAGTCGGATTGCCGCTCGCGATTGCTAAAGAAATCTTTCTAGAGTTATCTTTAGGATATGCCGCCACCCAGGTCCGAGATCCGACTCACCGACCCCCGGGCCCTCCGGGGATACGCGCACCCGCTCCGGATGACCCTGGTCGGGCTGCTCCGCCGGGAGGGGCCGCTGACCGCGACCCAGGCCGCCGAGCGGCTCGACGAGAGCGTGCCGAGCTGCTCCTACCACCTGCGCCAGCTCGCGAAGTACGGCCTCGCCGAGCGGGTCGAGGGCAGCGACGCCCGGGAGCGGCCCTGGCAGGCGACCGCGCTCAACACCTCCTGGGACGACACCTCCGACGACCCGGCGCTGCTGGCGGCGGTCAACGAGCTGCACTCGGTGATCCTGAACCACTACTTCAAACGGGCCCAGGCGCATCTGGCGCAGCGGGCGTCCGAGCCGGCGGACTGGCGGGCCGTGCTCGGCTTCGGTGACGCGCTGGTGCACGTCACCCAGGCCGAGCTGGCCGAGCTGACCCGACGGATCGAGGCCCTGTTCGCCGAGTACGACGAACGGCTCACCGACCCGTCCACCCGGCCCGAGGGGTCCCGGCCGGTCGGCATCATCCAACTGATGGTGCCCACCGAGCCGCCGGCCGGTACGACCGCGGCCGGGTCCACGACGGCGGACGCCGACTCGACGGATCCCGACTCGACGGCAAGGGCCGGCTCGACGGACGCCGACTCGACGGCGAGGGCCGGCTCGACGGACCCGGACTCGACGGACGCCGACTCGACGGCGGAGGCGGGGCGGTGACCGACACGCTGCCGACCCCGCCGGTGGTCGAGCGCCGCCGGCGCTGGGTGCCGGAGCTGCTGCGCCAGACGCAGTTCCGACGGTACTGGTCGGCCCAGACCGTGTCGCTATTCGGCGACGAGATCTCCGTGCTCGCCCTGCCCCTGCTGGCGGTGCTCGGCACCGGCGCCGGCCCGGCCGAGATGGGCTACCTCACCGCTGCCGCGCTGATCCCGAATCTGCTCTTCTCGCTGCTCCTCGGTGCCTGGATCGACCGCTACCCACACAAGCGCCGGGTGATGGTCCTCGCCGACCTGGGCCGAGCGGTGCTGCTCGCCGCCGTGCCGGTGGCGTACCTGTTCGGGGTCCTCTCGCTCAACCAGCTCTACGTGGTGGCCTTCCTGACCGGCACCCTGGCCGTGCTCTTCGAGGTCGCGCACAGCACCCTCTTCGTCTCGCTGGTACCCCGGAAGGACTACGTCGACGCGAACGCGCTGACCTACGGCAGCCGGGCGATGTCGTTCGTCGCCGGGCCGAGCGTAGGCGGCATCCTGGTACAGACCCTCACCGCACCGTTCGCGCTGCTCGCCGACGCGGTGTCGTACCTGGTCTCCGCGCTATTCCTGGCCCGGATCAGGCTGACCCGGCCGACGGAGCCGGCGCCGACCGACGGCGCAGGTCTCGGCATCGGCCAGGGGCTCCGGTTCGTGGTCCGTGCCCCGATCCTCCGCTCGCTGCTGCTCGGCACCACCACGCTGAACCTCTTCAACTACATGTTCACCGCGCTGTACGTGCTCTACGTCAGCACCGAACTGGGGCTCTCCCCCGGCCTGCTCGGGCTGGTCATCGGCGTGGGCTCGATCGGCGCGCTGCTCGGCGCGGCGGTCACCGGTCGGCTCGTCCGCCGGCTCGGCATCGGCCGGACCGTGGTCATCAGCTTCGTGCTCTTCCCGGCGCCGCTGGTGCTGGTGCCGCTGGCAGGCGGGTCGACCCCGGTGCTGCTCGGCGTGCTCCTCGCCTCGGAGTTCCTCTCCGGGCTCGGCCTGATGATGATGGACATCACCGTCGGCTCGCTACAGACCGCGGTCATCCCGGAGCACCTGCTAGCCCGGGTCGCGGGTGCGAAGCGGACCGTCAACTACGGCATCCGGCCGATCGGCGCCGTGCTGGGTGGCACCCTGGGCGCGGCCCTCGGGGTACGCCCGACGCTCTGGATCGCCACCGTAGGGGCGGTTGCCGGGCTGTTCTGGGTGCTGCCGACCGCGATCCCGAAACTGCGCGACCTGCCGGAGCCGGACCACGCCGCCACCGGGTGATCCGTTCCGGATCCGGAGACGCCGCTGGCCGGGTCCCCGATGGTGGGGACCCGGCCAGCGGATGTGCTGCTCTGCTTGTTCGTTAGCTGTTGTTCCAGGTGTTGGCGACCAGGTCAGCGGCCTGGTCCTCCCACTGCGCGTACGCGTCCGGGTACGCCGACACCTGCACCTTCTGCGCCGCCTCGGTCAACGGCAGGTCATGCCAACCATCAACCTGACGCAGACCCTTCAGGAACGCGATCGTCGAGTACTCCGGATCCGTGATCTGCTCCGGCGAACCCCAACCCGACGACGGACGCTGCTGGAACAGCCCCAGCGAGTCGTGGTCGTTACGGTCACCCAGATGACCCAGGTTCTCCAACTTCGACTCCTGAAGCGACGTACCCACCGCGATCACCGCGGCACGCTCGTCCAGACCAGCCTTCTTCGTCGCCTTCACAATCGCCTTCACGTTCTCGGACTGCTCACCCGACAGCGAGATCCGCGACTGCTCACCCTGCACACCACGCGGAACCAGCTTGTCCCGCGACGGCTTACGATCACCCTTACGATCCTTATCCCGCTTGTCACCCTTGTCATGCTTGTCGCTCTTGCCCTTGTCGCCCTTGTCGCCCTTGTCGGCCATGACCGACTGCGACACCGGCGAACCGGCATGCTCGGGAGCGGCCTGCGCGGCCACGGCGGGGCCGGCGACAGCGCCACCGACGAACGCCAGACCAGCCACACCCAGCGCGGTCCTACGAACCAGAGAAGTCTGCTCGACGGCCGGAAGCCATCGGCTGAACAGAGTCTTGTTCATGATGGTCCACCTTCCAATCGGGGGAACAACACCCACAGGGGGCTGGGGTGTCATCGGAAATGCAACCTCGTCCCGAGACACACGCTGACGCTGGTCTCCAAGGGACAGAAGAACACCCGAGCACCTCGCGGGGGGATGCTGGTACTCGGGCGAACACCATATGTAACGACCGGCGGCCCCGGATCATTCCCGGAGACCCGACCACCAGCCCAGGTCACAGGCGGTGGTACTCAGCCGTACGCGATATGTAACGACCGGCAGGCCACCAACATTCCCCGAGACCGAGTCGATCATGAAATCGAACCGGACAGGTCGTCACAGTCGGGCCGTACGGGATGCCGTATTCTCCGGCTTCGGACGGAGGGCGCGGGACATGGCCGAGAGGTCGATCGGCGACAATCGGGCCGGCCGCTGGGCCGATCGGCTGGCCAGGGCCGAACTGGTGGCAATCGTCGATCGGATCATGTCGGCGGAAGGCACCGAGGAGGAACTCGACAGCCTGCTGGCCCTACTCGACCGGCAGGGTCCGACACCCGACGGGTTTGCCAGCGGACTGATCTACTACCCGGAGGAGCACGGACTCGGCCCGGCACCCGGGCCGGCGGAGATCGTCGAGCGGCTGCTGGCGTACCGTCCGATCGCGTTGTAACCCGACGGAAGACCGTTCAGCGGGTCTCCGGGGCCGGCGCCGGATTCAGTGCCGCGACGATCGCCTCGGCGGTACGCCGGCCCACCCCCGGCACCTCGGCGATCTCGTCCACGGTGGCCGCCGCCAGCCGCTTCACCGACCCGAAGTGTCGCAGCAGTGCCTTGCGGCGTACCTCGCCGAGGCCGGGGACCTGGTCGAGGCCGGAGACGGTCATCCGCTTGGAGCGGCGCTGCCGGTGGAAGGTGATGGCGAACCGGTGCGCCTCGTCCCGGACCCGTTGCAGCAGATAGAGCCCTTCGGAGGTGCGCGGCAGGATGACCGGGAACTCGTCGCCGGGCAGCCACACCTCCTCCAGCCGCTTGGCCAGCCCGCAGAGCCCGATGTCGTCGAGGCCCAGTTCGGCGAAGACCTCCGCGGCGGCGGCGACCTGGGGCTGCCCGCCGTCCACCACCACGAGCTGCGGCGGGTACGCGAACTTGCGTGGCCGCCCGGTGGTCGGGTCGATGCCCGGCCGGTCCGGGTCGGAGGCCATCTCGTCGCCGATTTCCCCGGTCTCGCCCCGGGCCTGTAGGTAACGGGCGAACCGCCGGCGCAGTACCTCGGAGAGCGCCGACAGGTCGTCGGTGGCGCCGCGCACCACGAACCGCCGGTATTCGCTCTTGCGCGGCAGGCCGTCCTCGAAGACGACCATGCTGGCCACCACGTCGGTGCCCTGGATCTGCGAGACGTCGTAGCACTCGATGCGCAGCGGCGCGGTACGCAGCCCGAGCGCCTCGGTGATCTCGTCCAGCGCCTCGCTGCGGGTGGTCAGGTCACCGGCCCGGCGCAGCTTGTGCCGGGTCAGCGCCTCGGCCGCATTCCGGGCCACCGTCTCCAGCAGCGCCTTCTTGTCGCCGCGCTGCGGCACCCGCAGGGCCACCTTGCCGCCCCGCCGCGCCGACAGCCACTCGGCCAGCGCGTCGACGTCGGCCGGCAGCGCGGGCACCAGCAGCTCGCGGGGCACGTCACTCTCCCCTTCGGCCCCGCCGTAGACCTGCGAGCAGAAGTGGTGCACCAGGTCTCCGGTGGTCAGGTCCTCGACCTTCTCCACCACCCAGCCGCGCTGGCCGCGTACCCGGCCGTCCCGGACGTGAAAGACCTGGACCGCCGCCTCCAGCGGATCCTCGGCGAACGCCACCACGTCGGCGTCGGTGCCGTCGCCGAACACCACGGTCTGCTTCTCCATCGCCCGGCGCAGCGCCACGATGTCGTCGCGCAGCCGGGCGGCCCGCTCGAACTCCAGCGCCTCGCTGGCCTCGCCCATCTCGCGTTCGAGCCGGCGGACCATCTGGTCGGTGCGGCCGGCCATGAAGTCGCAGAACTCGTCGACGATCCGGCGGTGCTCGTCGGGCGAGGCCCGGCCGACGCACGGGGCCGAGCACTTGCCGATGTCACCGAGCAGGCACGGCCGGCCGATCTGAGCCTGCCGCCGGAACACCCCGGCGGAGCAGGTCCGGGCCGGGAAGACCCGGAGCAGGAGGTCCAGCGTCTCGCGGATCGCCCAGGCGTGCGAGTACGGCCCGAAGTAGCGCACCCCCTTGCGCTTGGCGCCCCGCATCACCTGGAGCCGGGGGAACTCCTCGTCGAGGGTGACCGCGAGATAGGGGTACGACTTGTCGTCCCGGTAGCGCACGTTGAACCGGGGGTCGTACTGCTTGATCCAGTTGTACTCGAGCTGGAGCGCCTCGACCTCGGTGCCGACGGTGACCCAGTCCACGCTGCCGGCGGTGGTGACCATCTGCTGGGTGCGCTGGTGCAGGTTCCACAGGTCGCCGAAGTAGGAATTGAGGCGGCTACGCAGGCTCTTGGCCTTGCCGACATAGATCACCCGGCCGCTGGGATCACGGAATCGGTATACCCCGGGCAGGTCGGGAATGGTGCCCGGTGCCGGGCGATAGGTAGCGGGGTCGGGCACGCCGACAAGCGTAGTCCCCACCTGGGACACCACCTGGCGCGGCGACCGCACGGTCGGCCGCGCCAGGCGTCCCCGGCTCAGGCCAGGACGATGTTGTCCCCGTCGACCGTGACCTTCTTCTCGGCCAGTGGCTTGGTGGCCGGGCCACCCTTGACCGAGCCGTCCGCCACGGAGAACTTGCTGAAGTGGCAACTGCAGTTGATGGTGCCGCCGTCGACGCCGGTCACCGGGCACTGCTGGTGGGTGCAGATCGAGCTGAAGGCCTTGAACTCGCCCTCGGTCGGCTGGGTGACCACAACCTGTTGGTCCGCAATGATCTTGCCGCCGCCGACCGGGATCTCGCTCTTCTTGGCCAGCGCGGCGGTGCTGCCACCCTCGGCCGGAGCGCTCGCCGAACCGCTGGGGGCCGGAGCGCCGCCGGCCGACGGGCTGCTTCCGGTGCCGTCGAGCGCGTCGTCGTCGCCGGTGCCGCACGCGGCCAACACCACGGACGCGCCAACCGCACCCGCACCGGCCAACAGCGCCCGTCGGGTCTGCGTGCCCGGCCCGGTCAGTTCGTCACTCATACCTAGCCTTCCTCTTCGGCGCCGCGCTCCTGGTCGTCCGCGGCCACGCCCGAAGACACGGATATATCCACCAACCGGTTCAACCGGACCGGCGTCAGGACTTTCCGGTACGCCGGCTCTTCGCCGGCCCGGTCTTCGCGGTCGTGGTCTTCGCCGTCGTACCCGCCCGGGTGGCGCCGCCCTTCACCGTACCGCCGCCGGCCCGGCCGTTGCCGGCCTTCGCGGTACCGTCACCGGTCTTGGCCGCGCCGCCGTTCGCCCTGGTCACGCCGCCGTTCGCCGGCGCCGCCCCGGCGGCCTTCGCACTGCCGCCGGTGGCCTTCGCGGTGCCGTTGGCCCGGGCCGCCCGGGTGGTGGCCGCGCTCGCTCCCCGGGCCGGGCCGGTCAACCCGAGCACCGGCCGGAGGAACTGCCCGGTGTGGCTCTCCGGCACCTCCGCCAGCTCCTCCGGGGTACCGGCAGCCAGCACCGTGCCGCCCCGGTGCCCGCCCTCCGGGCCCATGTCGACCAGCCAGTCGGCGGTCTTGATCACGTCGAGGTTGTGCTCGATGACGATCACGGTGTTGCCCTTGTCGACCAGGCTCTCCAGCACCCCGAGCAGCTTGCGGATGTCCTCGAAGTGCAGCCCGGTGGTCGGCTCGTCGAGCACGTACACCGTCCGGCCGGTGGAGCGCTTCTGCAGCTCGGAGGCGAGCTTGACCCGCTGCGCCTCGCCGCCGGAGAGGGTCGGTGCCGGCTGGCCGAGCCGGACGTACCCGAGGCCCACGTCGACGAGGGTCTTCAGGTGCCGGTGGATGGCCGGGATCGCCGAGAAGAACTCGGCCGCCTCCTCGATCGGCATCTCCAGGATGTCGGAGACCGTCCGCCCCTTGTAGTGCACCTCCAGGGTCTCCCGGTTGTAGCGGGCACCCTTGCAGACCTCGCACGGCACGTAGACGTCGGGCAGGAAGTTCATCTCGATCTTGATCGTGCCGTCGCCGCTGCACGCCTCGCATCGGCCGCCCTTGACGTTGAAGGAGAACCGGCCCGGCCCGTACCCCCGGACCTTCGCCTCGGTGGTCTCGGCGAAGAGCTTGCGGACGTGGTCCCAGACCCCGGTGTAGGTCGCCGGGTTGGACCTCGGGGTACGCCCGATCGGCGACTGGTCGACCCCGACCACCTTGTCGACGTGCTCCAGGCCGGTGATCCGGGTGTGCCGGCCGGGTACCAGCCGGGCCCCGTTGATCTGGTTGGCGAGTACGGCGTAGAGGATGTCGTTGACCAGCGTCGACTTGCCCGAACCGCTGACCCCGGTGACCGCGATGAACTGGCCGAGCGGGAACGAGACGGTCAGGTTCCGCAGGTTGTGCTCGCGCGCCCCCTGCACCACCAGCTCCCGGCCCGGCATCTGCGGCCGGCGCCCCTGCGGGGTCGGGATCGACCGGCGCCCGGAGAGGTACGCCCCGGTCACCGACTCGGTGTTGGCCAGCAGCTCCGGCACCGAACCGCTGTGCACGATCTTGCCGCCGTGCTCGCCGGCCCCCGGCCCGATGTCGACGATCCAGTCCGCCGTCCGGATGGTGTCCTCGTCGTGCTCCACCACGATCAGCGTGTTGCCCAGCCCCTTGAGCCGGACCAGCGTCTCGATCAGCCGGTGGTTGTCCCGCTGGTGCAGCCCGATCGACGGCTCGTCCAGCACGTAGAGCACCCCGACCAGACCGGAGCCGATCTGGGTGGCGAGTCGGATCCGCTGCGCCTCGCCGCCGGAGAGGGTGCCGGCCGGGCGGTCCAGCGACAGGTAGTCCAGGCCGACGTCGACCAGGAAGCGGAGCCGGGCGTTGATCTCCTTGAGCACCCGCTCGGCGATCATCTTCTGCCGGTCGGTGAGAGTCATCCCGGCGAGCAGCTCCGCGCACTCGCCCACCGACAGCGCGCAGACCTCGGCGATGTTCCGCCCGCCCAGGGTGACCGCCAGCACCTCCGGCTTGAGCCGGCTGCCCCGGCAGACCGGGCAGGGCACGTCCCGCATGTACCCCTCGTACTTGTCGCGGGACCAGTCCGACTCGGTGTCGTTGTGCCGCCGCTCGATCCACTGCACCACACCCTCGAAGCCGGTGTAGTAGGAGCGCTCGCGGCCGTACTTGTTGCGGTAGCGCACGTGCACCTGGTCGCCGGAGCCGTGCAGGATGGTCTTCTGCGCCCGGGACGGCAGCGCCCGCCACGGGGTGTCGACGTCGAAGTGCTCGGCCTCGCCCAACGCCTGCAACAGGCGGAGGAAGTATTCCTGGGTGTGCCCGCCGGACCACGGCTGGATCGCACCCTCGCGCAGCGTCCGCTCCACGTCCGGTACGACGAGTTCGGCGTCGACCTCCTTCTTGGTGCCCAGCCCCGTGCACTCGGGGCAGGCGCCGTACGGGGCGTTGAAGGAGAAGACCCGGGGTTCGAGGTCCTCGATCGCCAGCGGGTGGTCGTTGGGGCAGGCCAGGTGCTCGGAGTAGCGCCGTTCCCGCCCCGGGTCGTCCTCCGGCAGGTCGACGAAGTCGAGCAGCACCAGCCCGCCGGAGAGCCCGAGCGTGGCCTCGACCGAGTCGGTGAGCCGCTGCTTGGCGCTCGCCTTGACGGTGAGCCGGTCCACCACCACCTCGATGGTGTGCTTCTCCTGCTTCTTCAGCTTCGGCGGCTCGGTCAGCGGATAGACCACCCCGTCGACCCGGGCCCGGGCGTACCCCTTGGCCTGGAGTTCGGCGAAGAGGTCGACGTATTCGCCCTTGCGGCCGCGCACCACCGGGGCCAGCACCATGAACCGGATGCCCTCGTCCATCGCCAGTACCCGGTCGACGATCTGCTGCGGGCTCTGCTTGGAGATCTTCTCTCCGCAGATCGGGCAGTGCGGCTCGCCGACCCGGGCGAAGAGCAGCCGGAGGTAGTCGTAGACCTCGGTGATGGTGCCGACGGTGGAACGCGGGTTGCGCGAGGTGGACTTCTGGTCGATCGAGACGGCCGGACTGAGGCCCTCGATGAAGTCGACGTCCGGCTTGTCCATCTGACCGAGGAACTGCCGGGCGTACGACGACAGCGACTCGACGTACCGCCGCTGGCCCTCGGCGAAGATCGTGTCGAAGGCCAGGCTGGACTTGCCGGAACCGGAGAGCCCGGTGAAGACGATCAGGGCGTCGCGTGGCAGGTCGAGGTTGACGTCGCGCAGGTTGTGTTCACGCGCGCCACGGATGATCAGTCGGTCGGCCACTGTCCGCGCACTCCCGGGGAGAAAAGATATATTCTGTCCGATTTGGTGGCGCAGAGAAGCGCCTCGGCAACTCTAGCCCCGGCGTACGACAGTTTTCCCCACCGGCAGATTCCCGCAGGTCAACGCCCCCGATCCCGGCAGCTCACCGCCCCGGGCCGCCCCGACTCCGCTGCTCCTTGCGAATCCGCTTCCATTTGTACCGCTCCTCGGCCGCCAACCGCGCGTCCCGACGGCGTGTCTCGTACGCCACCTCGCGCTGGAGCTTCTGCCAGCTCGCCCAGCGCCGCGGGCTCAGCTCGCCGGTCTCCAGCGCGCCCTGGATCGCGCAGCCCGGCTCGCCCCGGTGCCCGCAGTCGGCGAACCGGCAGGCGGCGACGAGTGCGGCAACGTCGGCGAAGGCCTGGTCCAGCCCGACCGCCGCGTCGAGCAGACCCACCGCCCGCACGCCCGGGGTGTCCAGCACCGCTCCCCCGCCCGGGATCGGGATCAGTTGCCGGTGCGTGGTGGTGTGCCGGCCCTTGCCGTCCACTCCGCGTACCCCCTGGGTGGTCATCACCGTCGCGCCGGCCAGCGCGTTCACCAGCGTCGACTTGCCGGCACCGGAGGGCCCGAGCAGCGCCAGGGTGCGGCCGGCGGCGACCCACGGGCGCAGCCGGGCCAGCCCGGTACCGCGCTGAGCGCTCACCGGCAGCACCTCGACGCCCGGCGCCGCCTCGCCGAGCTGCTCGGCCACCGCCACCGGATCGGCGACCAGGTCACATTTGGTCAGCACCAGCAGCGGGGTGGCGCCGGATTCCCAGGCCAGCGCGAGCAGCCGCTCGATCCGGGCCACGTCCGGCGACGGGTGCAGCGGCTCGATCACCGCCGCCGCGTCGGCGTTGGCCGCCAACACCTGGCCGGTCGAGTCCTTGTCCGCGGTCCGCCGCACGATCGCGGTCCGCCGGGGCAGCACCGCCTCCACAGTCAGTCGCCGATCCGGCCAGTCCCGGACCAGCACCCAGTCGCCCGCACACGGCAGGTTGACCGCGTCCCGGGCGGCCGCGACCAGCACCCCGCCGCCGAGACTGGCCCGGACCGGTCCGGCCGGCACGAGCACCGTGCAGATCCCCCGGTCGGCCCGTACCACCCGCCCCGGTCGTAGTTCGTCGCCGCGGTCCAGGTACGCCGCGGCCGCAGACGCGTCCCAGCCGAGGGACGCGAGATCGAAGGTCATGTCAACCCTTGTCGTCAGGAGTGGAATTCAGCAGTCGAATCCAGAAGTGGAAACGGTGGCCCCGCGCACTGCGACCGGCATGCATCCCACCTCCTCACGCCATGCGGGTGTGGTGTCGACGGTAGGTGCTGGTCCGACCGGACCGAAAGCCAATTCCGGCCCGCCACTCCCGGCGGAGGCGTCCGGGCCCCTCCGGTCGCCGGGCGCTATCGTCGTGACTCGTGACACTCGACCCACTCGCGCTGCTGCCCGAGGTGGACCGGGCGACGGACCGGCTGTTGCGGACCGTCGACGGGCTCGACGACGTGGCGATCGGCGAGCCGTCCCTGCTCCCCGGCTGGACCCGGGGGCACGTGCTCAGCCACCTCGCCCGGAACGCCGACAGCTTCGTCAACCTGCTGACCTCGGCGCGTACCGGCGAGGACATCCCGCAGTACCCGAACCCGGCGGCCCGGAACGCGGACATCGCGGCCGGCGCGGCCCGGCCGGCCGCCGTCCAACTCGCCGACCTGCGGGCCAGCGCGGAGCGGTTCGCCGAGGCCGCCCGGGCGCTGCCCGCGGATTCCTGGGCCGCACAGGTGCGCTCCGCCCGAGGGCTGCGGCCCGCCGCCACCCTGACCTGGGGGCGGCTGCGCGAGGTGGAGGTGCACCACGTCGACCTCGCCGCCGGCTACCGGACCGCCGACTGGCCGGACGCGTTCGGCCAGCGGCTGCTGCACGAGGTGGTGCACGACCTGGCCGAGCGGGACGACCCACTCGCCCTGGTGCTGCTGCCGGCGGAGACCGGGCAACCGCTGACCGTCGACACCGGCCGGGGCCGGCCGGTCGGCATCCCGGCGCCGGACAGCGGCCCGGAACTGCGCACCGTCGCCGGCCCGGCGCACGAACTGGCGGGCTGGCTGACCGGCCGGAGCGCCGGTACCGGCCTCGTCGTCACGCCCGCCGGGCCGCTGCCGGCACCCCCGCCCTGGATCTGATCCGCCGACCCGACTCTGCTCCGCCGACCAACTCGGAGGCACCCGAACATGAGCTACACCGGAGACGTCATCGCCGACGGCCCACCCGACGTACGCGAGCTGACCGGCCTGACCGTCAGCAAGCTCTCGGTCGGCCCGATGGACAACAACGCGTACCTGCTGCGCTGCGCCTCGACCGGCGAGCAGGTGCTGATCGACGCGGCCAACGAAGCGCCCCGGCTGCTGGAACTGATCGGCGACGGCGGGCTGGCCGCCGTGGTCACCACGCACCGGCACATGGACCACTGGGTCGCGCTGGAAGAGGTGGTGGCCAGCACCGGGGCCCGGTCGCTGGTGCACGCCGACGACGCGGACGGGCTGCCGATCCCCTCCGAGCCGCTCGCGGACGGCGACCGGATCCGGGTCGGCGACCGCGAACTCGAGGTGATCCACATCGTCGGGCACACCCCCGGCTCCGTGGCGCTGCTCTATCGGGACGAGGTCGACGGGACGCACCTGTTCACCGGGGACTCGCTATTTCCGGGCGGGGTCGGCAACACCGACCGGGACCCGGTGCGGTTCGGCTCGCTGATCAACGACGTGGAGCAGAAGATCTTCGACCGGCTGCCGGACGAGACCTGGTTCTATCCGGGTCACGGCCGGGACAGCACGCTCGGCGCCGAACGGCCTTCGCTACCGGAGTGGCGCGCCCGGGGCTGGTAGTCAGGATCGCGACCAGGGCAGACATGTGGCAGGCAGCCCTGGCCCGGTACGTCGGCTTGTGCGGGTCCGTCGCGATGCCCGACGGCCCTTGCTCAGCGGGAGATGCGCCGGGACCCGGAGAAGCGTTTCACGGACCTGATCGCCGCCGACCGCCACGGAGCCATCGGCCGAGCCATCCGCAGCAGCCGGTCGGCGTTCCACTGGCCGCTCCGACGCCTGGCTCGGGCCGCCTCCATGCGCTTCCGCCCTATCACCATGCCAGCGATCATCGCGACGGCACCGAGGGCGAACGGCACCGGGTTGTGCCGGACGATTCCGCCCGCCCGGTTGACCGAGGCGCCCACCACCTGAGCACCGCGTGCACCCTGCTGGCCGGCATCCGCAGCCATCTGGCCCACCCTCCGCTGCGCCTGTCCCACCTTCTGGCTCACCACTCCCGGCAGTTGCGCCACCTTCTCGCGTACTGCCCCGGTGGCCTGTGTCGATCGTTCCCGGAGCCGGTCCGTGGCCTGTCCGGCCTGTTGGCGGCCACGGGCCCGTATGTCCGTCTTGGCCGCCAACGCCTGAACCGTTTCGCCGAGTTCGGCACGCCGCCTGTCGATCTCCTCACGGGTCCGGTCCACGTCCCCGGTGCCGTCCCCCATCGTCATGACCGTCCCCGATCCTTGGCCGCGTTCCGCACCGTTTCGGCATCGGCGCGCAGGCTTCCCGCCGTCGATTTCGGCATCGGAGGCCCCGCCCGGCGGACCTGCTTCTGGCCCGATCGCGCGAGCAATCCCGCGAGACCCGCCAGAATGACACCGACGACGAGTGCGGCCAGTGCTGCCGGGATGACGTAGCTCAACGCCACCACCGCTGCGGCGATCAGGGCACCACCGGCGTAGAGGGCCATAGCACCGCCGCCACCGAACAGCCCGGCGCCGATCCCCGCACGCTTCCCCTTCTCTGACATCTCCATCTGAGCTAGTGCGAGTTCCTCGCGGAGCAGTCCGGATATCTGCTCGGCGGCCCGCTGCACCAACTCGGGTGTGGTGGCTCCGTCGCCGCTCGTACTTGTGCTGGCCGAGGCATCCCCCATGGCTTCTCCTCCCGTACGGCTGTCGGACCGGACCCGCGCGGCCGAGGCGACCCTCGCAAGCCGCCGGAGTTGGGCCTTGCGGCAGCGTCACCCTCCCCGCTGCCGGGATGACGGCACGGGCGTGTTGAGGGCCGTCGCATCTCCGTCCGCACAGGCCGAAGCCCCGGCTGGAGTTCGTCTCGAAGGTTCAGTCGACTCGCCAGAGACCAACTGCTCTCATCGTGCCACCGGCCGTTGCCGGACAGGGACGAAACTGACGCTTCCACCCGCCCTGACCTGGCTGTACGCCTCACCGGTCCCGGATCGGGTCGAGCATCCGCTCGGTGCCGATCTCCAGATACGGCCCACGAACAGTTCGATCGTGGGCGTGCCGAAGGGGGACGGTGGTCGAGCCGACGCCGCAGGCGCACCGGCGGGTCGCGCGGCGAAGAGGCAGCGGCGCCCACCACAGCGCGCGGGGCTGGCGAGTCCCGCACGCCACGGAAGGTCGTCCTTGGCGCTGTTGGCTAATGGGTGTAGCTTTAAGGCTATGACTAACACCCACTACCTTCGCCGCCCGGAGGGGCGCATCGCGTACGACCTCTGGGACGGCGACGGCCCGCTGGTGATCTGCACACCGGGGATGGGCGAGCTGCGCCAGTCGTACCGGCTGCTCGCGCCGAAGCTGGTCGAGGCGGGCTACCGGGTGGCCGTCATGGACATCCGGGGGCACGGCGACAGCGACACCAGCTTCTCGCGGTACGACGACGTCGCGCTCGCCGGCGACCTGCTCGCCCTCCTCGACGAACTCGGCGGATCCGGATACCTGGTCGGCAACTCCATGGGCGCCGGAGCCGCCGTGATCGCCGCCGCCGACGCCCCGGCGAAGGTACGCGGCCTCGCCCTGCTCGGCCCGTTCGTCCGGAACCCCGCCGGGGCGGCCGTGATGAACCTGCTGTTCCGGATCATGCTCCTCCGGCCCTGGGGCCCGGCGGCCTTCCTCGGCTACTACCCGAAGTGGCTGCCCGGCACCAAGCCCGACGGTTACCAGCAGCACCTCGCCCGGGTGCGCGACAACCTGCGCCGGCCCGGGCACTGGCGGGCCTTCGTGCAGACCAGCCGCAGCTCGCACGAGCCGGCCCGGCAACGGCTGCCCGAAGTGTCGGCCCCCGCCGTCGTGGTGATGGGCGCCGCCGACGTGGACTGGAAGGACCCGGCGGCCGAGGCGCACTGGATCGGCGAACAGCTCGAAGCCGAGGTGGTGGTGGTACCCGGAGTGGGGCACTACCCGCAGGCCCAGGCACCCGACGCGGTGGCGGCCGCGGTGAGCCGCCTGGTCGAACGGGTCCGCTGAGTCCGGTGTGTACCGTTGCCGGCACCGCTGTCCACCGGTGCCGGCAACGCCACTGAGCAGCCATTCCCGCCCGACGACAGGACGGTGCGCGGAAAAGCCGAAAAAGATGTTGCTCCGCGCGGGAACGGCCCCTACCGTAGTTACCACAGCGATCAACAAAGCGACACCGAAACGACAGGAGCATCCGATGTTGTGGCAGGCCTCATCGCGAGCGTGGCGGCAGAAGCCGTACGTTCCGGCGGGCTGCGCCATGCTCGGGCACCCCGTCCACCTAAGCGCCGGCGAATGTGCCGAACTGGGCGGCTGGCGGACGTAACGCGACTCCACTCGCGTCTACGCCGCCCTCCCGGACCCGGGACCGGGCGGCGTTTCTTTTTCCCACCCGGGCTTTCACCACACAGGGGTGTGGCGCAACTGGCAGCGCAGCGGCCTCCAAATCCGAAGGTTGCAGGTTCGAGTCCTGTCACCCCTGCTTTTCCCCCGACCTCGGCCGGCGGGACCGGTACCACGTTGAAAACTCCACAGTGGATGGCATAGATGATGCCCGGCCGGCGCCGTACCACCGCGCCGGCCGGGCCGATCCGGGGCGAGGGAGACGGCTGACCCGCCTGTTTTGGGTACAGGAGACACCGAGTTCGACTCTCGGGTCCCGGACGAGGTTCAGTGGATTCGGGGCGACTCCGCCCCGCCGCCCGGACCGTTGGAGTAGTGGTTATCTCGCCAGACTCTCACTCTGGAGAAGGCCGGTTCGATTCCGGCACGGTCTACGTACGACATCGCGGCCATAGCTCAACGGCAGAGCACCTGGCTTCCACCCAGAGGACCGGAGTTCGATTCTCCGTGGCCGCTCGGCAGTACCGACGGGGAATGGTGTAACTGGCAACATGCCCGGCTTTGAACCGGGAGACGGTAACGCTCGTGCTGGTTCGAGTCCAGCTTCCCCGGCCGTCCGCTCCGGTAGCCCAACGGCAGGAGGCAGCGCACTCAAAACGCGCACAGTGTGCGTTCGAATCGCACCCGGAGCATTTTCCCATGCGGCTGTAGCGCAGTTGGCAGCGCGCCACCTTGCCACGGTGGAGGTCCCGGGTTCAAATCCCGGTAGCCGCTCCGAATATCCGACGAGAGTTCCGTGACATCGACAAGAGAAGGAGGTATCCGGTGGACGTCCTGGTCATCAACGCCGACCTCGGCCCGCTCCACCGGGTCAGTCTCCGGCACGCCGTACGGATGCTGGTCCGGCGCGTCGCCGAGGTGCACGAGGCGGTACCGGACCGGCTGATCGGGGTCTACCCGGTGCCGACGGTGGTCCGCCTGGTCAAGTACGTCGTCACCAGATGGCGCTTCAGCTCGGGACCGGCCTGGTCCCGGTCGGGCGTGCTCACCCGGGACGGACGTCGGTGCGGCTACTGCGGCGGTCCCGCGAGTACCGTCGACCACATCCTGCCCCGCTCCCGCGGTGGCCGGAACACCTGGACCAACACCGTCGCGTCCTGCGACGGCTGCAATCAGCGCAAGGCAGACCGCACCCCCGCCGAGGCGGGCATGGTGCTGCGGTCGGCGGCGACGGTCCCGAGTTGGGCCGCGCTGACCCGGCGCTGACGGCGGCCGGCGGGTTCTCCCCCGCCGGCTGTCAGTCCCAGGTCGTCTAATAGGTAGGACATGCGTCTCTGGAGCGCATTGTTTAGGTTCGAGTCCTAACCTGGGAGCGAGTTGAAATGGCTGGTAAACGTCCAGTAAATACTCCTCCGGGAGCGCGATGCCCTCGTGGTCCAATTGGTAGAGGCGCCAGGTCGAGAGCCTGGTCACGTGCGCGTTCGAGTCGCGCCGAGGGCACTTCTGGGTGGGTGCTGGTGCACAGCGTTGCCTTGCAAGCTGCGCGTGCGCGGTTCGATCCCGCGTCACTCCACTGAACCATTTTCAACCTGAACCGCGCGGCGCTCACACACCGCGTCCGACCCTGCGGTCTGACCGACCGCAAGGGGAGCCTGAAAAGGTTCACCCATGCCCGGGTAGCCCAACGGAAGAGGCCGCCGGCTCAGAACCGGTGTGTTGCAGGTTCGACTCCTGCTCCGGGTACTACGCGCCGTAGGCGCGGTTCGGAAGGATGGCCGAGAGGTCCATGGCGCCGCCCTGCTAAGGCGGACCGGCTCACACCCGGCGAGGGTTCGAATCCCTCTCCTTCCGCTCCTGCCCTTGTAGCTCAGTGGATAGAGCGGCGGCCTACGAAGCCGTGTCGAGCGGAGGTTCGAATCCTCCCAGGGGTACGACATCGGGACGTGGCGCAGCTTGGTAGCGCGCCGCACTGGGGGTGCGGAGGTCGTCGGTTCAAGTCCGGCCGTCCCGACTTCGACCGGGTCGCCGTACGTGGCGACGACGACTATCGTCTGCCCGACGAGACCGAAAGGATCATGGTGCCCAATCCCACCGAACTGCACAAGGTCAACGCGCTGGTGCAGGGCTTCAAGCCGCAGGCCAAGCGGGAACTCACCGACGCGCACCGGCGTACCCAGAAGGCGCCGCCGCTCTCCGGCATCTCCCGGACCTACCAGCCGTTCGCCGACGACATCCGGGAGCAGTTGCCGCCGGAGTCGACCCGGGTGCAGTACACCGTCCAGGAGGTCCTCGACGAGGTCGCCACCACCATGGGTCGACTCTTCGACCTCCAGTTCCTCCAGGACACCGGCAACGCCACCGCCAAGGCCGACGTGGTGGTCGACGGGCGGACGCTGGTCCGCCAGGCACCGGTCACCTACCTGCTCTTCCTGGAGAAGCAGCTCGTCGACCTGCGTACCTTCGTCGACGGGCTGGCCACCCTGGACGCGGCGGAGCGGTGGGAGTTCGACCCCGACCGCGGCTGCTACGCGAGTACGCCGAGCCAGACCCAGAAGATGCGCAAGGTGCACCGCAACCACGTCAAGGCCGAGGCGACCGAGAAGCACCCGGCGCAGGTCGAGGTCTACACCGAGGACGTACCGGTGGGCACCTGGACCACGGTGAAGCTCTCCGGCGCCCTGCCGGCCGAGCGGGTCAAGGTGCTGCGCGGCCGGGTCGACAAGCTGCTGGAGGCGGTGAAGGTGGCCCGCGAGGAGGCCAACAGCACCACCGTCGAGGACCGCACCGTCGGCGACGAGGTGTTCGGCTACCTGTTCGGGTAGTCTCCCAGACACCCCCGTGGAGCGGGGGGGTGGCGCGAGATGCGCCGAGACTGAGGCTGACCTGTCAGACTCATCAACGGTGACGGTTCCAGTGGAGGTTCGAGTCCTCCCCTCGGCACTTCGGGCCGAGGTAGCCCAACCGGTAGAGGCAGACCGGCACCGAGCAGGCTGAGACTATCGCTCCAGGCTCAGCACCCCCACCGATCGCCAGACCTACCGACCACGACAACCTCGACGAGATGCTGGTTCGAGTCCAGTCTGCCGCTCTCCCTGCGGCGGTCGCTTAATGGCAAAGCACGTCGACTGCAGACTGATCGTGGAGCTTAAACGCCGCTGGCGTGCGAACGGGTGGAACTTCAGGGCCCCCGGGGTCGGGCATACCCCGGGGGTCCGCCAAACTCTCGGAAGGCGCCGCCCGGCGGCGGGCGACCGGTCTTGAAAACCGGGGTGTCGGCAACGGCAGGGGTTCGACTCCTCCGCCTTCCTCGAACACATGCCTTGCGCCGCTAGCTCAATGGTCAGAGCAACGCACTGAACCTTTTTCAACCTCCCCTTGCGGTCCGTTGGAGCGCGAGGTCGAACGCGGTGTGTGAGCGCCGTGCGGTTCAGGTTGAAAAAGGTTCACTCTTAATGCGTGGGTTCAGGGTTCAAGTCCCTGGCGGCGTACTCGCGGGATAGCGCAGTGGTAGCGCGGCGGTCTCATAAACCGCAGGCCCCGGGTTCGACTCCCGGTCCCGCCCCCGTTCCGGTAGCTCAGTCGGAAGAGCATCGCGTCGACATCGCGAGGGTCGCTGGTTCGAGTCCAGCTCGGAACACTCACGCGGCGCCGTGGACGAGTGGCAAGAGTCGCCAGGCTTTCACCCTGGATTTCGCGGGTTCGAATCCCGTCGGCGCTACCTCGCTCTCCCGCTCGGGTGGAGCGATGCCCGGATAGCTCAGTGGTGGCAGCGCCTCGTTCACACCGAGGAGGTCCCTGGTTCGATCCCAGGTCCGGGTACTGGCCATGAGGCCGCGATGGTGACTGTAGCTCAGTCGGAAGAGCGCCGGACTGTGGATCCGGAGGTCGCTGGGTTCGAGTCCCGCCAGTCACCCCACGCGGGTGCGCCGACGCTGGAGAGTCGGGCCTGTCTGTAGAACAGGTGCTTCGCGCTGAGGAGGTTCGAGTCCTCCCACCCGCACGTCGAGCCCGATCGTCGGGCACCACCCGGCCTCGTTTCGTCCCCGGTGGGGCGCCCCGCCTGCAAAGCGGGTGATGCGGGTTCGACTCCCGGCGAGGCCTCGATGCCATCCACTGAACCTTTTTCAACCTCCCCTTGCGGTCCGCCGGACCGCAAGGTCGGACGCGGTGCGTGGGCGCCGCGCGGTTCAGGTTGAAAAAGGTTCACTGTGGATGCCATGGGCGCGGGCGTCGGCTGCTCGGCCGCCACTGAACTTGTTTCAACCTCCCCTTTGCGGTCCGTGGTGGCCGCAGGTGGAAGTCGGAGCGTAGACACCGCCCGGTTCAGGTTGGAAAGTTCACTCAGGATGGCGGTGTGCCCGGTTCGACACCGGGGCCCATGACTCGCCGGCCGGCGGTGGTGATGACGGGGGAACGCCGGCCGGCGCCCGACAACGCGCGACGGCAGGACCAGCTCAGGGCCGAGACCGGCTCAGGATCGAGGAGTCCGCCCGGCCCACCAGGCGCGTACGCCGAGCACGCCGACCGCGGTACCGATCGCCAGGGACGCCCCGATCAGCAGCGCGTGCACCCAGAGGAAGCTCGTCGGGCTGCCCTGCCCGATCTCCCCGGTCGACCAGGCCCGGGCGTCGTTCCAGATCGCGACGGCGAACCGGGGCCAGATCACCCAGGTCCACACGCCGACCAGGATCAGGAAACCGGCCCAGCGCCGCGACAACATCATGGCAGCCCAGTATGCCAGCCGGTACCCGACCGGCCCTGACCGGCGACATCGCCCGGGCCGCTGTCACCGCCGGCCGAGGGTGTCACCCGGAGTCGACAGCCGGCCCCGGCGGCCGGTCACCCCCGACCGGCCGCCGGTCCGCCCCGGCTGCGCGACCACGTCCCCGACCGGCCGTTGCCCCAGCCCGTCCTGGCACCCCCGTGACCGCGATCCGCGTCCCCCGGGTGGTGCCGGCCGGCCGCCCCAGCCCGCCGGCGCCACCCGGTCACCTCCCGCCCCCCCCATCCGCACTGTCAGCCCTGGACCGTCGAGGCGAGTCGGCGGCGTACGCCCAGCAGGACGAGGCCGCCGAAGATCATCCCGAAGCCCACCGTGCCCACCAGCGCGAACGACTCGCCGGGTAGCAACCCGCCGACCGACCGGGCCAGGATGCCGAGCACCATGTAGAGCCCGGCCCAGAGCACCGCGCCGACCGCCGCGAAGCCCAGGAACCGCCGGTACGACATCCGCAGCCCGCCCGCGGCGAGCGGCAGCAGCGCGTTCAGTACCGGCAGGAAGGGCGCCACCATCACCATCCGGCCCCCGCCACTGCTGAGAATCCGCTCGGCCGCCGACCAGCGCGCCTCCCCGATCCACGCCCCGGTACGGCTGCGCCGCAGCCGGGCGCCGAACCGCCGACCGGCGAAGAAGGTGAGCGACCAGCCGCCGAGGCAGCCGCCGATCACCGCCAGGAACGCCCCCACACTGGCCGGCCGGCCCACCCCCACCGCGGCCAGTACCGCGACGTCGCCGGGCACGAGTACGCCGAGCAGCGGAATCGCGTCCAGCATCATGACACCGCCGAGCACCGCCAGAAAGACTCCCGACGGCAGTTCCCCCACCTGAACCAGCCAGTCCGCCACGTCAGGAACGTTACGGACGGAACGGCACCCGGACATCCGGGTCCAGCCCTGGTAAGCGACGCGGGCAACCCTGACTCGATCTAGGGGTGACTCCGCCGTCCGGCCTACGCCGAGGTTTGTACGACTCCCGACTTCCGCCCGCACCGAGTACGCAGGGAGGCTACTGTCGGTGACGTACAGGGCACGCCACGCACCGGGCGCGCCGCTAAGGAGACACCCATGGCAACCGGAACCGTCAAGTGGTTCAACTCGGAAAAGGGCTTCGGCTTCATCGAGCAGGACGGCGGAGGGCCGGACGTGTTCGTCCACTACTCCGCGATCGCCTCGTCCGGCTACCGCGAGCTCAACGAGGGGCAGAAGGTCGAGTTCGACGTCACCCAGGGCGAGAAGGGCCCGCAGGCGGCTAACGTGCAGCCGCGCTGACCATCTCGCTACGCGCCGGGCGGGCCGGTGCCGCCGGCTCCGTATCGTGCCGCGGTTCGGGTAGGTCGCGGCGCCTCCGCAGCGGGCCGATCAGCAGGATCAGCCCGCTCAGCGCCAGCCCGGCGGTGATCACCCACATCGCCGGGCGGAGGCCGAGCGCCATACCGAGCGCACCGCCGAGCACGGCACCGAGTGGCATGGTGCCGAGGTTGACCACCTGCATGGTCACGCTGACCCGGCCGAGTAGCCGGTGCGGCACGTACGCCTGGCGGAAGCCTGCCTTGATCACGTTGCCGGCGACCACTCCCGCGCCGATCACCGTCCCGGCCAGCACCAGCAGGCCGAGCCGGGCACCGGGGGCGGTCAGCGGGATCAGCAACCCGAACGGTTCGGCGCCGAGGGCGCAGAGCAGCAGCGCGCGGGCGCTGCCGAGGCGCCGGGACAGCGCGGTGGCGATGGCAGCGCCGACGACACCGCCGAGGCTCATCACGGCGAGCAGGCCGCCGACCGTACCCGGACCGACCCCGACCTCGCGGACCAGGAAGACGACCAGGATCGCCTGGTAGCCGACCAGGCCGAGGTTGCTGACCGCGCCCCAGACGGTGAGCACCCGCAGGTAGGGATCGCGGGCGGTGAACCGTACCCCCTCGGCGATCTGCCGGCCGAGACCCGCCGCCGGATCGGCGGCGCGGCGTGGCTCCTGGCGACGGATCGACAGCAGGCAGGCGGCCGAGCCGAGGAAGCCGAGCACGTCCGCCAACAGCGCCGTCGCGGCGCCGACCAGGCTGGCCAGCAGGCCGGCCGCGCCCGGGCCGGCCACCTGGGCCACCGCCTCGGTGCCCTGGAGCTTCGCGTTTCCCTCGGCCAGGTCGGCCCGGTCCAGCAGGGTGGGCAGGTAGACCTGGTACGCGGTCTTGAAGAAGACGCTCACGGTGCCGCCGCCCAGCGCGACGGCCAGCAGGTGCCCGATGGTGAGTACGCCGAGCCAGCCGGCGACCGGCACGCTGGCGAAGAGCAGCGCGGCGACCAGGTCGCAGGTCACCATCACCGGCCGGCAGCGCAGCCGATCCACCAGGGCGCCGGCCGGCAGACCGACCAGCAGCCAGGGCAGCCATGCGGCGGCGGTCAGCAGCGCCACCTGGAAGGTGCTGGCGCCGAGGGTGGCAACCGCCACCAGCGGCAGCGCCACGCTGGTGACGCTGGCGCCGAAGGTGCTGCCGGCCTGACCGATCCAGAGCAGCCGGAATTCCCGTTGCCGGAGCAGGCTCATTTCGTCTCCTCTCGCTCGCCGGCCTCGCGGCGGGGAGACCCGACCGTGGGTAGCAAGACCGACCGGGTCACCGGATGGGCTCGCCGTGGTTCAGGGTGGGTGGGGTGACCCGACCGGGTCGGCGACCGTGGGTAGCAAGACCGACCGGGTCACCAGATGGGCTCGCCGTGGTTCAGGGCTGGGCCGGGATGCCGTGGGCGAAGAAGAAGACCGGCTCGCGGCGCTGCCCGTCGTCGGGAAGCTCGCGATCGCCCCACCGGGACAGCAGGGCGAGCAGTTCGGTCTCGAACTCGGCCAGCTCGGTCGGGGTGAGCCGCAGCCAGCGGTCGGTGGAGAACGGCGCCTCCGCCCAGGCGGCCCGCTGCTCCTCGGCGGCGGCGTGCCAGTCCCGGACCAGGCCGACCTGGCGGTCGAGGTTGAGCGACACCGCGGCCTGCTGCACCGCCTCGCGGGACGGGTCACCGGCGAAGTCGGCGCTGGACCAGCGGAGCCCGGCCGAGACCAGCCGCCACCACCGCTCCCGGCGGTCCCGGGCCAGTTCCGGTGCCTCCTCGACCAGGTCGGCGGCGGCCAGCACCTTGAGGTGGTGACTGACGTTCGCCACCGCCTGCCCGGTGCGCTCGGCCAGCGTGCTGACCGTGGCCGGGCCGTAGACCTTGAGCACGTCCATCAGGCGCCGGCGCAACGGGTGGGACATCGCGGCCAGCACCCGGGAGTCGGTGACCTGGCGGACCTCTCTGTTCATACCCCCAGGCTGACATGCGCAAGAGAGATTGCGCAATAGTTATTGCACAATGGCGGTTGCAGAACGCGTCGTTGGTCGCGCCCGCCTGTTCGTGCGACGGACCCGGGCGTGACCGCGCCGTCCGATGCCGACGCCTCGGCGCGGGCACGTCCCGCTGCACCTGCGTACCGACCGGGGGCTGTCCCGGTTGCACGTCACGAGTGGCGACGTTGTTCGGTCGGCATCGACGGCCGGCGGGTTCGGCTGAGAGCCGAAGGGCTCGCCAGCCTCGGTGCGGAGATCTAGCGTGACGCTATGGAGAAGCTCGCTCTGGTCGTCGGCGCCACCGGCCAGGTCGGCCGGGCCGCGGTCCGCGCCCTGGTCGCCGACGGCTGGCACGTCCGGGCCGCCGCCCGGGGCCTGCGGGCCGGGGCACCCTGGCCGCCGGACTGGAACGTCGAGCTGGTGCCGCTGGACCGCGAGGATGACGCCGGGCTGGCGGTCGCGGTCGGCGACGGCTGCGACGTACTGGTCGACACCGTCGCGTACGACGCCCGGCACGCCCGCCAACTGCTCCGGCTCGCCGACCGGATCGGTTCGGCCGTGGTCGTCTCCACCGCCGGGGTCTACCTGGACGACGCGGGCCGGGGGTTCGGCGCCGAAGGGGTCCGGTTCCCGGTGCCGATCGCCGAGACCCAGCAGACCGTCGCACCGCTCGACCCGGACGCGGCGGCGGGTGGCGACACGTACGCGGCCGGGAAGGCGGCCCTGGAGCGCGAACTGCTCGCCGCCGGGGCGGTCCTGCCGACCACGCTGCTGCGGGCCGGTGCGATCCACGGGCCGCACACCGTGCACCCGCGCGAGTGGCACTTCGTCAAACGCGCCCTGGACCACCGGCCGGTACGGGTGCTGACGTACGCCGGACAGAGCCGGTTCCATCCGGTCTCCACGGCCAACCTCGCCGAGCTGATCCGGCTCTCCGCCGCCGAGCCCGGGGCCCGGGTGCTCAACGCCGGCGACCCGGAGCCACCGACCGTACGCGAGATCGGCGCCGCCGTGCACGCGGTGCTGGACCACGGTGCGGAGGACGTGCTGATCGACGGCCCCTCGCCGGCACCACCGGTCGGCGAGACGCCGTGGTCCACGCCGTACCCGGTGGTGCTGGACATGAGCCTGGCGGAACGCCAGCTCGGCTACCGCCCGGTGACCAGTTATCTCGACTCGCTGCCGGAGACCGTACGGTGGCTGGTGGACGCCGCGCACGGCCGGGACTGGCGGACCGTCTTCCCCGACCTCGCGCAGAACTACCGCACCGACTACTTCGACTACCTCGCCGAGGACGCCTGGCTGCGCCGCCGCACGACCGGCTGACCGGGCCACCCGACCGGCTGACCGGGCCGCCGAGCCGCCGGGCCGGCGGGGGGCTCAGGTCGCGGCAGCGAGTTTGGCGGCCAGCTCCCCGATCCGGTCGCCGAACGCCGCCCGCAGCGCGGCCGCCGCGTCGTCGAGGTCCTTCGAGCCCAGCCCGTTGAGCACGCCGTCGATGATCTGCTGCTCGTTGACCCAGTCCTTGCCGAGCATGTTCATCTGGTTGGCCTTGACCTCGGTCAGCATCCCCTCGATGGTGTAGAAGTGCTGCCGGATGTCGGTACGGCCGCTTCCGTCAGGCTTCTGCGCGCCCTGCCACAGAAGGTAGTTGTTGTCCTTGGCGAACTTGAGCAGTTGTTCCTGCTCCTGATCGGACAGTGCCGGCATGATGTTCTCCCCTCCGGACGATGCGGCGACGTCGCGCCGGAACTGGTTCATGTTGAAACTCGGGTCCGTCTTGACGCTCGGGTGTCCGTAGCCAGCCGGTTGGTGCTCCTTGTGGCCGGCGATCCCCCAGCCGGTACGGTCGCGCAGCGCCCGTACCCCGCGCACGTAGGAGTCGTACTGCCGGTCGGTCCACGGCTCGCCGAGGGCGTGCTGCGCCTCGATGCCGATCAGGCCGGAGTTGCCGACCCCCTTGAACGGCCCGGCCCAGCCGACCCGGACGTGGTTGCACCGGCCGGAGGCGATCACGTGCCAGTGCCCGGTGCGCGAGAGGTAGAGCTGGGCTATCGGCGGTGGCGCGGTCGCGGAACCGTTGAGCAGGACGTAGATCTCGCCGGCGTCGGTGGAGCGCAGTGAACCGCGGGTCTCGTGGCACATGATCCCGTGTGGATCGAAGGATGTGGACCCGCGACTCCGCCAACCGCCGACCTCGTGCACGGTGAGACCGGCGGACCGGAGCACGTCGGCGAGCCAGAGCAGTCGCATCGATCAGCCCTCCTTACTCGGAGGTAGGGGTTCACTACTGACCGTATCTGCGACGACGGCTCGAGTCCAGTCGTCCAAGCTGCCAATATGAGCAAAAGCAATGGTCAACCGACCTGAGGTCGGGATAGGACGACGAGCCGGCCACCGGCCTCAGAAGGCCAGGCACTCACACTCCGTCATCAGCGCGCGGACGTTTCGCACGTACTGCGGGTTGGGGATCTTCAGCCCGTCGTCGGTCACCACCGCCCCCGGCCCGAAGTTGTACGCCGAGATCACCGCGTTCAGCAGGCAGGAGTTGAGTTCGGTGCGGCAGTCCTCGGCGGAGACCCCGTAGTCGCTCTCGAAGAAGGCGTCACCGATGTACTTGATCAGCCAGGCCAGGTAGTTCGCCCCGAGCGTGGCGTTGTCCCGGTAGGCGTCGATGTCGTACGACTGGTCGAAGCGCTGGTTGACGAAGGCCGCGGTGTCCGGCATGACCTGCATCAGCCCCACCCCGCCGTCGCAGGCGATGATGTTCGACTGCCAGCCGCTCTCCTGCCAGGCGGTCGCCTTGACCAGGTCGACCGGCACCCGGATGCTCGGCGCCGAACTCGGCCAGTAGGTCCGGCCGGCCGCCTCGGTCAGCGCCTGCTTGACCTGGGCCCGGCTGGCCTGGGTGCCCTCGTAGCGCGGCTTCGTGCAGCCGGTCTCGGGCTTGGGCGGCGGTGGGGGCAGCTTCGTCTCGGTCGGCGGCTTCGGGACCTTGCGCGGCCCCGGCTTCTTGCTCGCGGTGCGGCTCGGGGTGGCCGAAGGGGTCGGTCGGGCGCCGAGCCCGGCCACGGCCGGCGGCTCAAGCTCGGTCGTCGGCTCGCCGTCAGCGACCGGGTCGGCGGCGACGGACGGGTCGGTCTCCGCCGCGACGGTCGTGCCGCCCTCGCGCTCCGGCTCGCCGTTGGCGCAGGCGACCACGGTGGCGAGCGCCAGGACCACCGCCCCCGACACCAGCCCGGTCCTGCGTAGCCACTCAGTCATTCGAGCCCCCCAAGATCTCCGGGCGCACCATAACAGGCACGCCGTCAGCTCAGGGGGCCTCGACCGTCCGGCTGGTCGGGGCCGTCTCTTCGACCGGCGTGCCGGCCCGCTCCGCCAAAGGCCGCTCCTCCGCTGCGGGCGGTCGGGCCTCACGTGCGGGCAGCACCGCCTCGCCTTCCGACGGCTGCCGGGCCTCGGCCGCCGAAGGCCGTGGCCGGTTCGCCGTGGCCGGCGCGGCCGAGGCCCCGGCCGCGCGTACCGCGCGGTCCCGGGTCGCCCAGGCGACCATGAAGACCGCGGTCCAGAGCACCCCGAGCAGCATGGAGGTGACCGTCTCGCTGGCCGAACTCCAGCCGACGTAGAGCCGGGCCGCGCCGATCATCACCACCCCGACCGCCGCCACGGTCCAGGCCGCCACCGCCATCGGCCAGCGGCTCTGCCGGGCCAGCAGCCAGGCCAGCGTGCAGAGGCTGGCCGCGACCACCGCGTTCTGGGCCGGCAGCAGCCGTACCGGTGTGCCGCTGGTCGGCCCGGTGACGTCGGTCACCAGGACCAGCACCAGCAGCGGTACGAAGGCACCGACCGTACCGAGCACGCTGAGCAGGTCGACCCGCCACGGCCGGGTACGCCAGCCGACCACCGCGGCGACCAGCGCCACCACCAGGATCAGCACCGGACCACGCAGCGCACCGATCGCGCCGTGCGCCAGCTCGGCCACCCCCTCGGTACGCCGGGACGCGAACCACTCCGCTATCGCGCTGTCGACCACCGACAGCCCGCTCTGCGTGACCACCAGGTCGAGCAGCCAGGCCAGGGTGAGCCCGGTCACGAAGAGCAGCGCCAACCCGGCGACCAGGTTGGCCAGCAGCGTCCAGCCCGGCCCGATGTGCATCGACAGCACGAAGAACAGCACCCCGTACCGCCGGGCGAGCCAGCGCAGCGGCGGCCGGGCGACGGCCCGGGACAGCAGCGCCCGCACCGGGTCGGGGTTCCGGCCGAGCCAGCGGCCGACCAGCACGATGGCCACGATGAAGACGATCAGCAGCAGTACGGCACCGGTCGCCTTGCCGAGGTAGTGGGAGACGGTCTCGTACGACTCCCCGGCCAGATAGCCGGCCAGCACCGAGCCGCCGACCCAGGTCACCACCCCGGCCAGGTTCCACGGCGCGAACCGCCGGTACGGCATCCCGGCGCTGCCGGCCAGCCGGGGCACCAGGGTCCGGGCGAAGGCCACCCAGCGGGCCGCGAAGACCCCGCGCCCGCCCAGCCGGGCCAGCATCGCGTCGGCCTTCGCCCAGCGCCGCGCCCCGACCCGGCTCCCCCAGCGGCCGGCCCGCAGCCGGGGGCCGTGCCGCCGGCCGCTGCGGAAGGCCAGCGCGTCGCCGAGCACCGCTGCGACAATCATCACCACCAGTGCCGGGCCGAGCCGCAGCATCCCGGTGTACGCGAGGAAGCCGACCAGCAGCAGGGTCGCCTCCGCCGGCATCACCAGGCCGACGATCACCGCCGTCTCGGTGGCCACCAGCAGCGCGGCGGCCAGGTAGACCAGCACCGGTGGCAACTCCCGCACCACCGTCAACACATCCTGCACGGCGACCCCCCGAACACCCCGGCCAGCATGCCAGCCGCGTGGTGTGATGGCACAGCGATTCCCGCCGAGAGCGGGGTTACCTCAGGGGGAACCCGGACGCCGGCCCGGATCGCGCAGGCGAGAGGATGGAGGGCATGCAGACCCGCGGGGACCTTCGTAACGTCGCAATCATCGCCCACGTCGACCACGGCAAGACCACCCTGGTCGACGCCATGCTGCGGCAGTCCGGCGCGTTCTCCGCCCGGGCCGAGCCGACCGACCGGGTGATGGACTCCATGGACCTGGAGCGGGAGAAGGGCATCACCATCCTGGCCAAGAACACCGCCGTGCGCTACCTGCCGGCGGACGGTTCCGACCCGGTCACCATCAACATCATCGACACCCCGGGGCACGCGGACTTCGGCGGCGAGGTGGAACGCGGGTTGACCATGGTCGACGGGGTGCTGCTGCTGGTGGACGCCAGCGAGGGCCCGCTGCCGCAGACCCGGTTCGTGCTCCGCAAGGCGCTGCAGGCCCGGCTGCCGATCATCCTCGTGATCAACAAGGTGGACCGGCCGGACGCCCGGATCAAGGAGGTGGTCGACGACACGTACGAACTCTTCCTGGACCTGGACGCGGACGCCGAGCAGATCGACTTCCCGATCATCTACGCCTGCGCCCGGGACGGCATCGCCTCGCTGACCCAGCCGCCCGGCGGCACCGTGCCGGCCGACAGCAGCTCGCTGGAGCCGCTGTTCCGGACCCTGCTCGGCACCATCCCGCCGCCGGCCTACGACGAGAACGCCCCGTTGCAGGCGCACGTGACCAACCTGGACGCCTCGCCGTTCCTCGGCCGGCTGGCGCTGTGCCGGGTCCGCCAGGGCACCGTCACCAAGGGTGAGACGGTGGCCTGGTGCCGCACCGACGGCACCGTGGAGCGGGTCCGGGTCTCCGAACTGCTGATCACCGAGGGGCTGGAGCGCAAGTCGGCCACCTCGGCCGGGCCGGGCGACATCATCGCGGTCGCCGGCATCCCGGAGATCATGATCGGCGAGACCCTGGCCGACCTGGAGGACCCCCGGCCGCTGCCGCTGATCACCGTCGACGAGCCGGCGATCTCGATGACCATCGGCACCAACACCTCGCCGCTGGTCGGCCGGGTCAAGGGTGCCAAGGTCACCGCCCGGATGGTCAAGGACCGGCTGGACCGGGAGCTGATCGGCAACGTCTCGCTGCGGGTCCTCCCCACCGACCGGCCGGACGCCTGGGAGGTGCAGGGCCGGGGCGAGCTGGCGCTGGCCATCCTGGTCGAGCAGATGCGCCGCGAGTCGTACGAGCTGACCGTCGGCAAGCCGCAGGTGGTGACCAGGGAGATCGACGGCAAGACCTGCGAGCCGGTGGAGCGGCTCACCATCGACGCCCCGGAGGAATACCTCGGCGCCATCACGCAGTTGCTGGCCACCCGCAAGGGCCGGATGGAGCAGTTGGTCAACCACGGCACCGGCTGGATCCGGATGGAGTGGCTGGTCCCGGCCCGGGGTCTGATCGGCTTCCGCACCGAGTTCCTCACCGACACCCGGGGCACCGGCATCCTGCACCACGTCTTCGAGTCCTACGAGCCGTGGTTCGGCGAGCTGCGTACCCGGAACACCGGGTCGCTGGTCGCCGACCGGTCCGGGGTGGCGACCGCGTTCGCGATGCTCAACCTCCAGGAGCGCGGCACCCTCTTCGTCGAGCCGTCCACCGAGGTGTACGAGGGCATGCTGGTCGGCGAGAACTCCCGCTCCGACGACATGGACGTCAACATCACCAAGGAGAAGAAGCTCACCAACATGCGCTCCTCGACCAGCGAGGAGACCGAGAAGCTGATCCCGCCGCGCAAGCTCTCCCTGGAGCAGGCCCTGGAGTTCTGCCGCGAGGACGAGTGCGTCGAGGTCACTCCGGTGGCGATCCGGCTGCGCAAGGTGATGCTGGACGCGCCGTCCCGGGCCCGGGCCACCGCCCGGCGCAAGCACGCCGGCTGAGTCCGGTCGTACGCTGCGCAGATGCCCTGGGACGCACTCGAGGTCGAACTGGCGGCGGTACCCGGAACAGTCTCGGTCTACGCGGGTCGGCTCGGCCGCCGGCCGGCGTACACCCGGCTGCCGGACACCCCGCACTACGCGGCCAGCACCATGAAGGTGGCGGTGCTGGCCGCCCTGCACCGGGCCGCCGAGGCCGGTGAGCTGGAGCTGGACGCGCCGGTGCCGGTGGTCAACGAGTTCGACTCGGCCCGGCCGGGCGCGGGCCGGTTCTGCTGCGCGGCCGACTACGACAACGACGAGGCGGTCTGGGCCCGGCTCGGCGGCACCGCGCCGCTGGGCTGGCTCGCCGAACGGATGATCGTCCGGTCCAGCAACCTCGCCACCAACCTGGTGCTCGGGCACGTCGGGCTGCCCGCCGTCGCCCAGGTGTGGGCCGACAGCGGTGCCCGGCACAGCCGCACCCAGCGGGGCATCGAGGACTTCGCCGCCCGGGACGCCGGACTCGACAACCAGGTCACCGCCGCCGACCTGGCCGGGCTGCTCGGCGCGGTCGCCCGATCCCGACTGGCCTCCCCCGGCACCTGTGCCGCGATGCTGGACGTGCTGTTCGCGCAGGAGCGCGGGGAGGACCTGGCCGCCGGGCTGCCGCCGGGCACCCGGATCGCACACAAGAACGGCTGGGTACGCGGCGTCCGGCACGGTGCCGGCGTGGTCTTCCCGGACGACGCGCCCCCGTACGCCGTGGTGGTCTGCACCACCGTGCCGCCGGACGGCGACGCCGACCCGTCCGGCGACGACCGGGACGAGCGGGCCCGTCGGCTCATCGCCCGGGTCTCGGCGCTGCTCTGGGCCGCCCGGCACCGTCTGGGGACCGTCGGCTGACCCGACGGTCGATATGGTGCCTGCATGTCGATCGCCTCGGTACGCACCCACCGGCTCTCCGCTCCGCTGCACACCCCGTTCGTGACCGCACTGCGCCGTACCTCCACAGTAGAGACCCTGGTGGTGGAGGTGGTCGACGCCGACGGGCGGTCCGGATTCGGCGAGGCACCCCAGGTGTGGCGGGTGACCGGGGCGTCGATCGGCGGCGCACAGGCCTGTGTCGAGGAGGTGTTCGCCCCGCTGCTGACCCGGCGTGACCCGGACGACCTGGTGGCCCGGTGCGCGGAGGTACGGCGCGCGGTGGTCGGCAACGAGGCGGCGAAGGCGGCGGTGGACGTGGCACTGCACGACCTGGCGGCCCGGCGGCTCGGCGTACCGCTGGTGCGGCTGCTCGGCGGGACGTCCCGGCGGGTCGCCACCGACGTCACACTGTCGGCCGGGGACGCGGTCGAGTTGGCCGGGGCGGCGAAACAGCGGGTCGCCGACGGTTTCGACGTACTCAAGGTGAAGGTCGGTACGGACGCGGCCGGTGACCTGGCCCGGATCCGGGCGGTACGCGCCGCCGCCGGCCCGCAGACCCGGATCCGGCTCGACGCCAACCAGGGCTGGACGCCCCGGGAGGCGGTCCGGGTGATCCGCGGTGTCGAGGACGCCGGCCTCGACGTGGAGCTGGTGGAGCAGCCGGTGCACGCCCGGGACATCGCCGGGCTGGCCTGGGTGGCCGAGCGGGTGGACGTGCCGATCCTGGCCGACGAGTCGGTCTACGGACTGCGCGACCTGGTCGAGGTGATCCAGCGGCGGGCCGCCGACATGGTGAACGTGAAACTGGCCAAGTGCGGTGGGCTGGGGCCGGCCCGGACGCTGCTGGAGCTGGCCGCCGAGCACGGCCTCGGCACCCTGGTCGGCTCGATGATGGAGAGTCAGATCGGGCTCGGCGCGGCGGCCAGTCTGGTGGCCGCGTACGGCACCAGCGCCGTGTCGGACCTGGACGCCGCCTGGTGGTTGGCCTGGTCGCCGGTGCAGGGCGGCATCCGGTACGAGAACGCCACCGTCGTGTTGCCCGACGCTCCCGGTCTCGGCATCGCCGGCCTGCACCGGACGCCGCCGCCGACGCCCTGACGCCGCCCGCCCCGTCGCCCCGCCGGTCCCGGCCGCACCGCCGAACATGAAGGCAACATTCAGTCGCATGTTGCAGTGCGGCGCTAATTTTCATAGGGTTTCGGGCGAGAGCGGGCGAGGACGGGTGGTACTGACATGGTGCTGCGCTCGGGGCGCGAAGCCGTTGTCCGGGTCGGCGTCGCCACCCTGTGGGCCGGTCCCGAGGCCGTCCGCCCGGTGGACGCACCGGCGCTGTCCCGCCGGACCGACATCGCCGGCTGGATCTCCGGGATGACCGTCGACCAGCGGGACGGCGACTGCGTGCTCAGTCAGCTCCTGCTCGGCGAGCGGGTGCTGGTCGAGGAGGTCCGCCCGGACGGCTGGGTCCGGGTCGTCGCGGTGGAGCAGCCGGCCGCCAGACTCGACCCCCGGGGCTATCCGGGCTGGCTCCCGATCGAGCAGCTCGTCGAGTCCGCCGACCCGGCACCGGCCCCGCCGGATCTGGTCGTCGCGGCGACGGTCACCCGGTTGCACGACGCCCCGTCCGGCGCGGTGGTGCTGCCCGGCGTCATCCTGGGCACCCGGCTGACCAGCGCGGGTCCGGCCCGCGCCGGCTGGCGCCCGGTCCGGGTCCCCGACCACGGGCTGCCGCTCTGGGCGCCCGACAACCATCTCGCCCCGGCACCGACCCGGCTGCCCAGTCCGACCGAGGTACTCGCGGTGGCCAGCCGGCTGCGGGACGTGGTCTATCTCTGGGGCGGCGTCTCGGCGTACGGCATCGACTGCTCCGGCCTGGTGCACCTGGCCTGGCGGCGCTTCGGCATACGCCTGCCCAGGGACGCCGACGACCAGGCGGCGGCGACGGTCCCGGTGCCGCTCGGCGCGGAACGCCCCGGCGACCTCTACTTCTTCGCCCGGCCGGGCCGGCCGGTCCACCACATCGGTATCGTCACCGCGCCCCCCGGCCCGGACGGCGACCGGCGGATGCTGCACGCCTGCTACACCAAGCGGCGGGTCCTGGAGGAACCGATGCCCGCCGACCGGGCCGCGACCCTGGTCGGCGCGCACCGGGTCACCGAGCCCTTTCCTGGCTGAGACACCTCAGCCCCGCCCTCCGCCATCCGGGCCACCCCGGACGGCAAGGGGAGGTGGAGAAGATTCGCTCCCTGACCCGCCGCTCCGGCGCTTACCTCAGGCGACCGGCACCTTCTCGGCTGACCGGCGGTCCCGGCTGGACTTGATCAGGCTGGCCACGGTGGCGATCGCCAGCGTGCCCAGGATGATGGTGAGGGAGAGCCAGATCGGGATGTGCGGCGCCCAGGCGATCGGCGCGCCACCGTTGAGGAACGACAGGTTGTTGCCGGCCAGCGCCTCCAGCACCAGCTTGACGCCGATGAAGCCGAGCACCACGGCGAGCCCGATGTTGAGGTAGACCAGCCGGTCGAGCAGCCCGCCGAGCAGGAAGTAGAGCTGCCGCAGCCCCATCAGCGCGAAGACGTTGGCGGTGAAGACGAGGTAGGGCTCCTGGGTGATCCCGAAGATCGCCGGGATGGAGTCGAGCGCGAAGACCAGGTCGGTGGTGCCGATCGCGATCAGCACGATCAGCATCGGGGTGAAGAGCCGGCGGCCGTTCTCCTGGATGGTGAGCCGGGCGCCGGAGAAGTCCCGGGAGACCGGCAGGGCCCGCCGGCTCCATCGGATCAGGATGTTCTCCTTGAAGTCGTCCTCGGTCGGCTCACCCTGGCGGAAGAAGTTGATCGCCGTGTAGATGAGGAAGGCGCCGAAGATGTAGAAGACCCAGGAGAACTGGTTGATCAGGGCCGCACCGGCCGCGATGAAGCCGCCGCGCATCACCAGCGCCAGCACGATGCCGATCAGCAGTACCTTCTGCTGGTACTGCCGGGGCACGCCGAATCTGGACATGATGATCACGAACACGAAGAGGTTGTCCACCGAGAGGCTGTACTCGGTGAGCCAGCCGGTGAAGAACTCCCCGGCCACGGTGGCGTCGGTGGTCAGGAACAGACCGACCCCGAAGACGATCGCGAGGCCGACGTAGAAGCCGACCCAGAGGCCGGACTCCCTCAGACTCGGCTCGTGCGGTCGTCGACCGATGATCACGAGATCAAGTAGCAGGATCGCCGTCAGCACGACTAGCGAGACGACCCACACCCAGGCGGACACGTTCAAGGCACTCCTCCGGCAGGCACGCGGCACCGCCGTCAGCACGCGGATGACGCGCGTCAGGCGGTGTAGACGGTGGTGACTGTCGGAGGTCTCTTCCGCCATCGCCACGCGGAGACGCCGCGGCGACAACCTACGGTGCCGGGTCCTCGTACCGGTCTACCGGCCGACGACCGTGTTGACGACACCGTCGCGAAGGAATACTCCCCTCCTACAGCGCCATTGTTCACCATTCCCCGCCCGTCGCGCATCTCCCCCTGTGGGGGCGCCTGACTCACCACCGGTAAATCATCCTAGGAACCTAGGTGCACTGGCGGGGCAGCAACGGGTCGGTGAGGGACCAACCCGCCGCCAGCAACGCGTCGCAGGCCAGGATCGCCGCACCCAACCGGTCCGGAAGCGGACCGGTGAGTTCGATCACGGGTACCCCGGATTCGGCCAACACCACCCGAAACCGCTCGGTCATCCAGCCGCGCAGGTGCGCACCGTCCCGCAGGCCGTCGTCGGTGAACGGCACCCCGTGGTGGTCGGTCAGCAGATAGAGATCGGGTCGACGGGCGGCGGCCCGGACCCGGGGTGAGGTCGAACCGAGGTACCGCTCCTCCCAGACCGCGGTGGCCCGGGCGTCGGTGTCGCAGAACAGCAGCGGCCCGCTGCGCCGGGCGGCGGCGTCCTCGGCGGCCTGCTGCTCCCGGACCACCGTCTCGAAGTCGGCCCGGTCCCAGAGCACGTCGAAGATCGTCGCGTCGGGTTCGGTACCCCGCAGCCGGGCCAGCTTGGCGGCGGTGAGTTCCCGGCCGTACTCCGGTACCCAGCAGGTGCCGTAGTGCTCGGCCAGCGCCTCGGCGACCGTGGTGGTGCCGGTGGACTCGGCGCCCACCACCACGATCCGGCGGACGAACCAGGCCCGGACCGGCGCGCCGAGCATCGCCCAGTGCGCCACCGGATCCGCCCGGACCGCCGTCCCGGAGACCGGTACGGCGGCCCGGGCCGGATCGACGGGTACGTCCACCGCGTCGAACCGGCGGGCCAGCTCCGCGCCGTACGCCTCGGAGGAGAAGACCGCGTCGACCCGGGCCGGTCCGACCGCCGCCCGGAACACCGCGCAGTGCGCGTCCCAGGCGGCCGGGTCGGCGTAGTCGACCGGATGGTCGTCGTACCGGCCGACGAACCGGACGTGCCGGTCGGCGGCGTGCACCTCACGCAACCAGTCCAGCCGCAGCTCCAGCGGGATCGACTCCCGCCGGGACGGCGCCACCACCACGGTGACGGCGGCGCACCGGCGGGCCGCCTCGGCGATCAGCGCGTGGTGCCCGGCGTGCGGCGGATAGAACTTCCCCACCACCAGCCCGTGCCCGAACTCCGGTCGGCCCGCCGCCCCCGGCGCCGGGTCCGCGGCCTCCACCGGACCCGCCGCCTGGCCCGCTCGCCCGGGCCGGGCGGCTGCCGGAAAGCTGCCGGTGTTCCGCGCGGTCACCTGGGCCGTCCGGCCGGGCCGCGGTGCGGCGGAGGGGTTGTCGGTGTCCCGCACGGTCACGGGGTGGCGGGGGCCGGGCCGGGCGCCACCGGCCGGGCCGCCGCGGCCGAGAGCCGGCGCAGGTCGGCCCGCCAGTTCCGCAACCCGAGTACGCAGAGCCCGAGGAAGACCACGTACAGCCCGGCGGTGAGGTAGAGCCCCTTGTAGGCGTAGAGCGGGATGTAGACGAGGTCGGCGGTGATCCAGATCCACCAGCTCTCCACCCGCTTGCGGCACTGGCCGTACGTCGCCATCAGGGAGAGCGCGGTGGTCAACGCGTCCGGCAGCGGAACGGTCGAGTCGGTCGCCCGGTCCAGCAGCAGCCAGAGCAGCAGCGTCAGAACCGCGCCGGCACCGACCAGCACCGCCCACTCCCGACGGTCGGTCCGACCGACCACCAGCCGGCTCCGCTGCGCACCGCCGAATAGCCACGCCCACCAGCCGTACAGGCCGAGTCCGACGTAGACGATCTGGAGCCCGGCGTCGGCGTACAGGCCGGCGGTCCAGAAGAGCACCATCAGCAGCAGCACGTTGGCGATGCCGACGGGCCAGTTCCACATCTTCTGCCGGGCCAGCAGCCAGACGTTGAGTACGCCGGTCGCGAAGCCGAGCAGTTCGGCCCGGCTGGTCGGCGTACCCGCCACGGTGAACGCCGTACCGGTCAGCCAGTCGAGCATGGCGCACCTCCCGCAAGATCCTCCGGAGTTCCTACCGTAGGTACCGGCGGGCGGAACGGGTATACCCCGATCGACCAGCCCGGGCCCGTCCGTGCCATGCTGCGATCATGGTGCTGGAGGTTGCGCTGATCGACGTGCTGGCCGGTCAGGAGGAGGCGTTCGCCGAGGCGTACGCCAAGGGTCACGCGACACTCGCCGGCACCCCCGGATGCCGGTCCATCCGGATGACCCGGGGGATCGAGTCGCCGTCCCGGTTCGTGCTGCTGGTCGAGTGGGACTCGGTCGAGGCCCACCTGGAGAACTTCCGGGCTACCGACCGGTTCAGCACCTGGCGCTCGCTGATCGGCCCCTATTTCGCCGCCCCGCCGGTGGTCGAGCACTTCACCGACGTACCGCCGCCGGCCTGACCGCCGACTCGGCGAAACTGTCGTACGCCGTCGCTAGTGTGCCGGGGAGACAACGGTTCCTCGGAGGCGGCGGATGTATCGACAGGGCGACGTGCTGGTCGAGGCGATCGACCCGGCGACGCTGCCGGGCGGGCTCGTCCCGGCCGGGCGTGACGGCCGGGGCCGGCTGGTCCTGGCCCGCGGCGAGGCGACCGGGCACGCCCACGTGGTGACCGGGTCCGGGCTCACCGCCTGGGCCCTGCCCGACCAGGTCGAGCCGGCGTTCCTGGTGATCGAGGGGTACGGCCGGCTCGGCCACGAGGAGCACGGCCCGATCGCCCTGCCGGCCGGCACCTACCGGGTGGTGCGGCAGCGGGAATACCTGCCCGGCAGTTGGCGACCGGTGGCGGACTGATGGACACCGACGCCCTGCGCCGGGATCGGCCTGCTGCCACCGTCTCCATACCGATCGCGGCCGGCGCCGACGAGCGGGCCGACGGGGAGGCGGCCCGGCTCGCGCGGGTCGCCGACACCTGGCTCGCCCACGGGCTGGCCACCGGGCCGGCCGATCGCCCGGTGGCCGAGGCCGCCGTCCGACGGGCCTATGCGGCGGCCGGACTGGCACCGCCCCGGCAGGTGTTCTGGCTCCCGTCGCCGCGCGCCGGCGCGCTGGCCGCCGCTCTGTTGACCGGGGCGGCCCCGTCGACCGATCCGAATACCGGCACTGCCGGCCCCGGCGGGTTCGGGGCCGCCGGGTCCGGCGGGTTCGGGTCCGGCGGGTTCGGGTCCGGCGGGTTCGGGTCCGCCGGGTTCGGGTCCGCCGGGTTCGGCGGATCCGGCGGGTTCGGGGGGATCGGGGCCGCCGGGTCCGGCGGGTCGGCGTCGGCAACCGCTCCGGTGCCCGGCGGTGACCCGGCCGGCTACGACCAGGGCGGCGGTGGGCTGGCCGAGGCGGTCGCCGAGGTGTTGGCGGCGCTGCGGACGCAGGGCGGCGAGCCCGGGGTGACCGATCCCGGCCAGCCGCTCCGGCCCGCCCTGCGCACCGCGCCGTGGGCAACGGCGCGGGCCGCCGCCGTCGAGCGGCTCGGCCCGGCCGGCTGGGCCGCGCATTGGGCGGCCGGCGGGCGCCGCACCTGGCACCTGCTCACCGACCGCGTCTCCACGCCGCTGCGCAACCAGCTCGGCGCCGACCTGACGGCGCAGGTCGACGACGCGTTCACCCGGCGGGCCCGGACCGGGCTGCTCGACGCGGTGCCGGGCCAGCACGACGCGGCCTGGCTGGCCGCCTTCGACGGCGAGCCGGGGCTGGCCGGTCTCGCCGGGGTCGCCGCCGCCGCCGGCTGGTGGTGGCCGTACGAGCGGCTGGTCATCCTCACCGAGCGGCCGACCCGGCTGCACCGGGACAATCTCGGTCGGCTGCATCACGACGACGGTCCGGCACTGGCCTATCCGGACGGGTTCGGGCTGCACGCCTGGCGGGGGATGCCGATCCCGGCCGAGGTCGCCGCCGAGCTGCCGACGCTGACCGTGGAACGGATCCGGGCGGAGCGCAACGCCGAGGTCCGCCGGGTGATGCTGGAGCACTTCGGCTACGACCGCTACCTTCGGGAGAGCCGGGCGACGGCGGTGCACCGCGACGAGTACGGCGTGCTCTGGCGGCTCAACCTGCCGCAGGACGAGCCACTGGTGATGGTGGAGGTGGTCAACGCCACCCCGGAGCCGGACGGCACCCGGCGCACGTACTGGCTGCGGGTGCCGCCGGACACGCGTACCGCGCGGGCGGGTGTGGCCTGGACGTTCGGGGTGGAGCCGGAGCGGTATGCGCCGTTGGTGCAGACCTGACCGCAGCCCGGCCGCCCCCCGGGTTCAGCCCAGCGCCACGGACGGTACGCCCCAGCGGGCCGGGATCCGTTCCAGCACTCCTGAAGCGAAGACCTCGTACAGCGGCAGGGTTCGCAGGTGGACATAGCCGATGTGGCAGTCGCAGGCGGTGTTCGGGCACGGCCGGGGCCGCAACGCGGCGCGGTACGACCCGTCGTAGAGGTTGCCCAGCGGTGTCTCCACGAAGTGGCAGCGCCGCACGGAGCCGTCGCCACGCACCGAGATCACCGTCTCGCCGGCCCGGCAGGGCGCACCGGCCGACGGATGCGGCCGCACGCTGTAGCCGAAGAGCGGGTCGAGCCCGGTCCAGGCCGCCTCCTCGGCGGCGGTGTAGGAGTACCCCTCGGCCGCGTTCACCCAGAGGTAGACGTCGGCAGGGAGCGCCGCGCGGACCGCCTCCGCCTCGGCGAGCTGCTCCGGCAGCCCGACCACGCCGACCGAGTACCGCACCCCCAGCTCGCTGAGCCGGGCGCAGCGGTCGAGGAAGGTCTCCCGGCGTACCTGTCCGGGATGGTAGGTGGCCCAGAGCGCGACCGTACGCCGGTCGGCGGCGGCCAGCCAGTCCAGCCGGCAGGCCAGGTTGGTCTGAATCGCCACCCGGTCCAGGTGCGGCAGCCGGGAGAGCGTCACCAGCGCCTCCCGGTACCAGGACCGGGACAGTCCCTCGCCCCACGGCGTGAAGAGCACCGACAGGCGGTCGTCGTCGGGGTTGCGGGTCGCCCAGTCGACGAACCGGCCCAGCGCGGCCCGGTCGGCAGCGAGTTCGGCCCGGCTGTCGCGGCGCTTCGCGAACGGACAGTAGGGGCAGTCGTAGTTGCAGCTCGCCAGCGGGCCGCGGTAGAGCACCGAGAGGTTCATCGGAGCGGGTACTCCGCCATCGCCCGGCGGACCGGGCCGGAGACCAGCCACGGCCCGATCGCGTCGGAGCGTTCCAGCCCGGCCTCGGTCAGCGCGGTCCGGCCGTGCACCGAGGTCAGCCAGCCACGCTCGGCGAGCCGGTCGAGCTGCGGAAAATCGTCGTCAATTCGGCTGCCGAACCGGTCGAGATAGCCGGCCGGATCGAACCCCTCCGCCCGGAGCAGTGACTTGACCAGCCAGCGGCGCCGCTGTTCGACCGGGTCGAGCCGGAAGCCGACCTCGGCGACGTCGAAGTCGACGGCGGGCCGGCGCAGGTAGTCCTCGATGATGCCCCGGACGTGCCGGACCCCGACCGCGTAGTCGAACGAGTAGTGCAGGTCGGTGGTGTAGGACCGGGCCCCGCACCCCAGCCCCAGCATGCCGTCGTCCTGGCAGCAGTAGTCCGGCCCGGCCCGCCCCGGATCGTCGGCGGTCAGCCGGGGCCCGTCGGAGGTCCACCCGGGCCCGCCGAAGGTCCGCCCTGGGTCGTCGGAGGTCAGCCGCGGCCCGTCGGAGGTCCACCCGGGTCCGCCGAAGGTCCGCCCTGGGTCGTCGGAGGTGCGCACTCGGTCGTCGGCGGGCCGCACTCGGTCGTCGGAGGTCAGGTCGGCGCGGCGGAAGTGCCGCAGCGAGAGCTGCCGGTAACCGGCGGCCCGCAGCGTGTCCCGGCCCTGCCGGTACAGCGCCAGCCGCTGCGCGTCCCACGCCGGGTCGGCGCCGTCCGCTGTGGAGGGAATCCGGCCGAGGCCGGTGAGCGGGCGGACGTAGAGCGGATAGAGGAACACCTCCTCCGGCCGCCAGCGCAGTGCGGACGAGATCGACTCGGCCCAGGTCGCCGAGGTCTGACCGGGGATCCCGTAGATCAGGTCGAGGTTCAGCTCCGGGATGTCGTACGCCCGGATGGTGTCCAGGGCCCGTTCGACCTCGGCGCGGCGCTGTGGTCGCCCGGCCGCCCGCGCCTCGCTGTCCAGGAAGCTCTGCACCCCGATGCTGACCCGGGTGGTGCCGCGCTCGGCCAGCACTCCGATCCGGTCGGCGGTGGCGGTGGCCGGGGAGGTCTCCACGGCCATCGGCACCGACCCGAGCCGGGCGCCGAAGCCGGCGAGCAGGTCGAACATCGCGGTCAACTCGGCCGCGTCCAGATAGGTCGGGGTGCCGCCGCCGACCGCCACCCGGGCGTACCCGACGCCGTCGCCGAGCGCCTCCCGGACCCGGTCGGCCTGCCGGGCCAACTGGTCGAGATAGCCGCGCACCTGCTCGGCGGGCGGGTTCGAGCGGGTGAACAGGTTGCAGAAGCCGCAGCGCATCTCGCAGAACGGCACATGCAGGTAAAGGAAGAGGGCGTCCCGCCGCTCCCCCGCCCAGACCTCACGCAGCGCCGGGCGCGGTCGCAGCGGCCGGTACGCCGTCTTGTGCGGGTACGCGTACAGGTAGCCCTGGTACGGCGACCCGTCCAGCGAGTTGGTGACCCCGACTGAACCGTCTTCAACCTCCCCCTGCGGTCCGTCCTGGCCGCAGGTGGACGTCGGGGCGCGACCGCCGCGCGGTGCGGGTCGAGAAAGGTTCACTGTTCCGGCCCGGGCCAGTCGCCGGGCTTGCCCCAGTCCCCCGGTTCGAGGACGAACTGCCCGTACGGGACCGTCCACACCACCTCGTGACCGAGCCGGTGACCGCTGTGCCCCTCCTCGCCGTACGCCGTGCCGTGATCGGAGCAGAGCAGCACCAGGCAGGGCCGGTCCCGGGAGGTGGCGAGGGCGAAGAGCCGCCCGATGTGCCGGTCGACGTACTCCAGCGCGGCGGCGTGACTCTCCCGGCTGTCCCGGTCGGCGCCGGGCAGGTAGTGCCGGTTCGGCTGGTGGATCGCGGCGACGTTGACGAAGAGGAAGAGCGGCCGGTCCTCCGGCACCGTCGGCAGCACGGTGGCGATCCGGTCGAGCTGCGCCTCGAAACAACGCGGTGCGGAGACGCCGAACTCGGGCTCCCAGTGCGCCTCCGTGAAGAGGGCCGGCAGCACGCCGCCCAGCGGCGACTTGCCGTTGAAGAAGCCGACCCCGCCGACGCAGACGGTGTGGTAGCCGGCCCCGGCGAGGGCCCGGACCACGTCCGGGGCGTCGAAGGTCCAGGTCTGCTCACCGGTGGTCTCGCTGCCCGGAAAGGCCGCCGCGAAGAGCCGGGTGTGCGGGCCGGGTGTGGTCGGCGTGGGCAGGAAGCCGGCGAAGAACGCCTGGTGCGCCGCGTAGGTGAAGCTGGCCGGACTGTGCCGCCGCTCCCAGACTCCGCCGGGCAACGCGCGGACCAGGTTCGGCGTCCGCCCGGCCCCGGCCAGCTCCTCGGCCACGTCGTAGCGGAGTGTGTCCAGGGTGACGAACAACAGGTCGTGGCTGCCGATCAGCTCCTTCATGCCGCCCTCCCCACCTTTCTGTCACGTCCCGGGTTCTCATGCTGCCCAATGCCGCCGTCGCCCGCGCGCCGGGGCCCCCACCCGTCCGACCCGGCCGCCGACTCCGGCGGCGCCGTCGATGCCGACTCGGCCGCCGTTCCAGTCCCTGTCGTCGGCTCCGGCTCGGCGGTCGACTCCAGCAGGGTCGGCCCCAGCAGGGTCGGCCCCAGCAGGGTCGACTCCAGCAGGGTCGACTCCAGCAGGGTCGACTCCAGCAGGGTCGACTCCAGCAGGGTCGACTCCAGCAGGGTCGGCGCGGTGGCCCGCCACCGGTCGAACCGGCCGGTCCGCAGCGCGTGCAGTTCTGCCGCGTAACTGTCCCGGCCGGCGGGGTCGGAGAGCCCCGGCAGCAGGTCGCCGAAGGCGTTCACCTCGGCCACCGCGTGCCGCTGCCAGCCCGTACCGATCAGCAGGTCCACCCCGACGTGCAGGCTGCCCGGGAAGCAGGCGGCGGCACGGACGCAGCTTTGCAGCGCGGCGGCGTACGCCGACTCGCCCATCGCCGCCCGCAGCGCGGACAGGTCTGCCCGGGCGTTGCCGAGGTGCAGGTTGGTCAGCGGGCCGGGGCTGGCCCGGACCACGACGTGCTCCGGGCGACCGGCGACCACCAGCACCCGCAGGTCGATCGTCCGGTCCCCCAGCCCGGCCTTGGGAAACCAGCGCTCGACGTGCAGGCCGTCCGGGGCCAGCCGGTCGACGATCGCCGCGATCTGCCGCTCGTCGGTGTAGTCGCGGACCCGCAACGAGTTGTAGAGCTTGCCGCCGGCGGTCAGCTCGACCGAGGTGGTGGCCCGGATCCGGCCCGGCGCCACCTGAAGGGCGAGCACCCCGGACGCGGACGAGCCGTGCGCCGGCTTGACGAAGACCCGGGACCAGCCGGCGGCCCGCATCGCCGCGCGCAGCTCCGGGTAACCCCCGGTCGAACCGGCCTGCCCGGCCGATCCGACCGAAGTGGACGGTGACGGCGACGCGGACGGCACCGTGGGCCCGGGTGACCCCACGGGTCCAGGTGGCACCGCCGGCCCGGGTGACCCCGTGAGCCCAGGTGACCCCGTGAGCCCAGGTGACGCCGCCGGCCCGGGTGACCCCGTGAGCCCAGGTGACCCCGTGAGCGCAGGTGGCACCGCCGGCCCGGGTGACGTCACGCGTCCAGGCGACGCCGTGGGCGGCGCGGATGGTGCCGTGGGCAGCGCTGGCGGCACCGGCACCCGGGCGGCGGTCAGCCGGGCGTGACAGGTCCGCTTGTCGAACATCGCGAGTACGTCGTCCGGGTCGTTGAGCAGGGTCGCTCCGGCGGACCGGGCCGCCTCGCCGAGCCGGCTCAGGGCGGCGCGGAATCCGGCGTACCAGGCGGCGAGGCCGACGATCTCGCCGTGCTCGGCGGGCCGGTCGGCACCGCGCAGCAACCGGTCGACCTCGGCATCCTCGCCGGGCGAGTCGATCCGCAGCACGGCCGCCCGGGGCAGCCGGACCGGACCGGTCGCCAGCCGCCGCCAGGGCAGCACCACCACCGGTACGCCCGCCTCGGTAGCGGCGGCCCGGAACAGCGTGACCCGACGGTTCTCCGGGTTGCCGACGATCACCAGCGGGGCCCTGCCAGTCATCCGTCGATCATGCCAGTCACTCCCCGACGGCCACGTACCGGTCGCCGTACCCGTCGGGCAACGCCGCCTCGGTGAGATCGACCTCGACCCCGGGCAGCGCCGCGACCAGCCGATCGGTCAGCTCGGCGCCGAGGTAGTGGTGGTGCAGGTCGAGCCGACGCAGATGCGTCAACGGCTGCCCCGCCAGCAACGCCGCCGCCCCCTCGTCGGAAAGAATCCCCAACGACAGATCCAACTCCCGCAACCGCGCCACCACCGGCGCACCCGCCACCGCCGCCGCCACCTGATCGGCGATCTCCGCGTTACGCAACCCCAACGACCGCAACGCCGGCAACCGCGCCCCACCCAGAATCGGCCCGAGATCCTCCACAGTGGCGTCCCCGCCCCAACGGCCGGTACCGAGCCAGAGCTCCAGGTGCGCCAACGCGGGCAGATCGGAGTCGGCGATCCCCCGCACCACCCCGGCCGGCAGACCCGCCGACTCGACCACCAGCTCCCGCAGCGCGCCGTGCCGGACGGCACCGAACTCCAGGCCGGTACGGTGCTCGGCGTCGGTGTCGCCGCTCCGGATCCGCAGGACCTCCAGCCCCGGGTACGCGGCCATCAGCGGCGCGACGTCGCCCTGGCAGATCCAGGACAGCTCGCACTCCTCGGCCGGGATGTCGCCGAGGAAGAGCGCCCGCAACCCGGTCAGCCGGTCGGCGGCGGCGCAGAGCTGGCCGATCGGTGCCGCGTTCATCGCCGCGTAGCCCCAGGTACCGATCACCAGGGCGCGTACCCCGGCCGGATCGACCAGGTCGAGGAACTGCTCGAACGCGTGCCGGAACATCCGAGAAGGACCGTAGTCCCAGCCCTCGTCCTCCTCCCACGCCTCGATCCGCCAGGCCACCGAGCCGGGGTCGGCCGGCAGTTCCGCCTCGGGAACCAGGCGCGGCGGCTCGTCCTCCCAGTTCTGACTCAGCCGGAAGACCGGCAACCCGGCGAACTCGGTGGCGTGCCCGGTGAAGCTGGTCCTCACTCCGCCACCGCGATGTACCGGTCGCCGCCCCGGCCGGGGCGCTGCACGTCGGAGAGGTCCACCTCGACGCCCGGCAACTCGGCCACCAGCCGGCCGGCCAGCTCACCGCTGAGGTAGTGGTGGTGCAGGTCGAGGCGACGCAGATGCGTCAACGGCTGCCCCGCCAGCAACGCCGCCGCCCCCTCGTCGGAAAGAATCCCCAACGACAGATCCAACTCCCGCAACCGCGCCACCACCGGCGCACCCGCCACCGCCGCCGCCACCTGATCGGCGATCTCCGCGTTACGCAACCCCAACGACCGCAACGCCGGCAACCTCGCCCCACCCAGAATCGGCGCCAGATCCTCCACAGTGGCGTCCCCGCCGTACTGGTCGGTGCCGAGCCACAGCTCCAGGTGTTCCAGCGCCGGCAGATCGCACTCGGCGATCGCCCGGACCACGTGCCCGGGCAGGCCACCGGCCTCGATCGCCAGCTCGCGCAATGCGGTGTGCCGGGTCGGGGTGAGGGTCAACCCCTCGGTCGCGCCACGGATGCGGAGGATCTCCAGCCCCGGGTACGCCGCCAGCAGCGGGGCCGGATCGGCCTGGGTGATCCAGGAGATCTCCGACTGCTCCATCACCATCTCGCCCATGAACAGCGCCGTCAACCCGGTCAGTCGCGGCGCCAGTCGGACCAGCAGATCGACGGGGGCGGCTTCCTCGTACGCCTCGCCCCAGTCGCCGACGATCAGTGCGGAGACCTTGGCGGGGTCGACGGCGGTCAGGAACCGCTCGGTCAGTTCGGCGAAGTCTCCGTCGCTCTGCGGAAAGTCGGTGAGGCTGAGCCGCCAGGCGACCGTGTCGGGCGCCACGTCCGGCAGCCGGGCCGGCTGGAAGTCGACCACCGGCAGGCCGGCGAATTCGGTGATGTGCGAATTGATCGTCATTGGGGGACTCCGGTAGGGCTCGGGGGCGGCAGAACCCTAACAAGACGGCCCGACATCCGTCCCGCCCGTCGTGGCACCGACATGCGGCAGTTCCCCGGGCAGCCCGCTCGGGCTCGGCTGGACCGACGGCCACGACCGGGCGCCCGCCGTTTCCAAACCGCTCGGCAGGCCGGCCGCCGAGCACGCGGTGTGCCGGCCGGGCGGTTCACCGGGCGCCGGACCGTCCAGCTAGCCGGGCGTTGCGCCGGCAGTTCCTGCTGGCCGGGATCGGACGGATCGGGTTGACTCTGCGGCATGGAGGAACGGGTCGCGTTGATAACCGGGGTCAGCCGCCGGGTCGGGATCGCCGCCGCGGTCGCCCGGCGGTTCGCCGCCGCCGGCTACCGCCTGCAACTGACCGGCCTGCCCGGTACGACGAGGCGCAGCCGTACGGCGGCGACCCCGAGGGCGTCCCGGGGCTGCTCACCGAGCTGGAACAGGTGACCGGCGACCCCGACGTGGCCCGGTACCGGGCCGCCGACCTGACCGCGCCGAGCGCCCCCGCCGAACTGGTCGAGACGGCGGTACGCACGCACGGCCGGCTCGACGTGCTGGTCGCGGCGCACGCCTACTCGACACACACCCCGCTCGGCAAGCTCGACGCGGACGAGATCGACCGGCACCTGGTGGTCAACGTGCGGGCGACCCTGCTGCTGGCCGAGGCGTTCGCCGCGGCCTTCGACGCCGGCTCCGGAGGGCGGCTGGTGCTCTTCTCCAGCGGCCAGCGCCTCGGCCCGATGCCCGGCGAGCTGGCGTACGCGGCCAGCAAGGCCGGGGTGGAGAACCTGACCCGGCAGTTGAGTCCGCTGCTGATGCCGAGGGGCATCACGGTGAACTGCGTCAACCCCGGGCCGACCGACACCGGCTGGGCGTCGCCCGATGACCTGGCCGCGAGCGGGAATCTCTTTCCGGGCGGCGAGTGGGGACGGCCGGACGACGCCGCCCGGCTCGTCGAGTGGCTCTGCTCGCCGGACGGCCGCTGGATCACCGGACAGGTGATCGACTCCGAGGGCGGCTTCAACCGGTACGGCTGACGGCGCCGCACGCGGCCGCTGGTCAGCTGACCCCGGCCGCGTCCATGCCGCGCAATTCCTTCTTCAGCTCGGCCACCTCGTCGCGGATCCGGGCGGCCAGCTCGAACTGGAGCTCCCGGGCCGCGGCGAGCATCTGGTCGTTGAGCTCCTGGATGAGCTGGGCCAGCTCGGCCCGGGCCATCCCCTCCCGGGCCGGCGCGGCACCGACCCGGCCCCGGCTGCGGGTCTCCGGCGTCGGCGCCTTGCCCCGGGACATCTGCCGCACCGCGCCGCCGACCCGGGTGGTCGCCCCCTCGGTGTCCTCGGCTTCCCGGTAGATGTCGTCCAGGATGTCGTGGATCTTCTTGCGCAGCGGCTCCGGGCTGATCCCGTTCGCCTCGTTGTGCGCGACCTGCTTGGCCCGGCGCCGGTTGGTCTCCTCGATCGCCTCGGCCATCGACGGGGTCATCTTGTCGGCGTACATGTGCACCTGGCCGGAGACGTTCCGGGCGGCCCGGCCGATGGTCTGGATCAGCGACCGGCCGCTACGCAGGAAGCCCTCCTTGTCGGCGTCGAGGATCGCCACCAGCGACACCTCGGGCAGGTCCAACCCCTCCCGGAGCAGGTTGATCCCGACCAGTACGTCGTAGTCGCCCTTGCGCAGCTCCCGCAGCAGCTCCACCCGGCGCAGCGTGTCGACCTCGGAGTGCAGGTAGCGGACCCGGATGCCGTGCTCCAGCAGGTAGTCGGAGAGGTCCTCGGCCATCTTCTTGGTCAGCGTGGTGACCAGCACCCGCTCGTCCCGCTCGGTGCGCAGCTTGATCTCGTGCATCAGGTCGTCGATCTGCCCCTTGGTGGGCTTGACCACCACCTCGGGGTCGACCAGCCCGGTCGGCCGGATCACCTGCTCGACCACCTCGCCCTGGGCCTGCTCCAGCTCCCACGGACCGGGCGTGGCGGAGAGGAAGACCATCTGGCCGACCCGGTCCAGGAACTCGTCGAAGCGCAGCGGCCGGTTGTCGGCGGCGCTGGGCAGCCGGAAGCCGTGGTCGATCAGCATCCGCTTGCGGGAGGCGTCGCCCTCGTACATGCCGCCGATCTGCGGGATGGTGACGTGCGACTCGTCGATCACGGTCAGGAAGTCGTCGGGGAAGTAGTCCAGCAGGCAGTGCGGCGCGCTGCCCGGCGACCGGCCGTCGATGTGCATCGAGTAGTTCTCGATGCCGGAGCAGAAGCCGACCTGGCGCATCATCTCCACGTCGTAGCTGGTGCGCATCCGCAGCCGCTGCGCCTCCAGCAGCTTGCCCTGCCGCTCCAGCTCGGCCAGCCGCTCGGCCAGCTCGGCCTCGATGTCGGCAAGCGCCCGCTCCATCCGCTCCGGGCCGGCGGTGTAGTGGGTGGCCGGGAAGATCAGCAGGTGGTCGACCTCCCGGACCACCTCGCCGGTCAGCGGGTGCAGGTAGTAGAGCTTCTCCACCTCGTCGCCGAAGAACTCGATCCGGAGCGCCAGCTCCTCGTACGCCGGAATGATTTCCAGCGTGTCGCCCCGGACCCGGAAGGTGCCCCGGTTGAAGGCCATGTCGTTGCGGGTGTATTGCACGTCGACCAGCCGGCGGAGCAGCTTGTCCCGCTCGACCTCCTGGCCGACCTGGATCCGCACCGACCGGTCCAGGTATTCCTGCGGGGTGCCCAGGCCGTAGATCGCCGACACGGTGGCGACCACCACCACGTCCCGGCGGGTCAGCAGGGACATCGTGGTCGCGTGCCGCAGCCGCTCGACCTCCTCGTTGATCGAGGAGTCCTTCTCGATGTAGGTGTCGGTCTGCGGGATGTAGGCCTCGGGCTGGTAGTAGTCGTAGTACGAGACGAAGTACTCGACGGCGTTGTTCGGCAGCAGCTCGCTGAACTCCTTGGCGAGCTGGGCACAGAGGGTCTTGTTGGGTGCCAGCACCAGGGTGGGACGCTGCAACCGCTCGATCAGCCAGGCGGCGGTCGCACTCTTGCCGGTGCCGGTCGCGCCGAGCAGCACGGTGTGCCGCTCGCCCCGACGCACCCTGCGCTCCAGGTCGTCGATGGCGGTCGGCTGGTCACCCGAGGGCTGGAACTCGGAGATCACCTGGAAGCGGCCGTCGAGCCGCGGAATGTCGAGCGCCATGACCTCAACCGTACGCCGACGGTGTGACAAGCCGCCGGGCCACGGTGGGTACACGATCGGCTTCGATATCGTCATTGTGTGTGAAAGATCACCGCGCTACCGTTCTAGGGTAGGCCGCTCGCGGCGGCCGCCCGGTCTGCGACACCAACCGCCACACCGGCTGGGTCGCATCCGGCGCAGGGTTGCAGCCCCGGCCCAGGCCGGCGAGCGCACCGACGCGGTCGCGCGAGAGCGCAGACCGGCCGCCGCGAGCGCCCTTTACGTCTCTCCCCCTCCCCCGGCCGTTGCGCGACCTCCGCGAGGACGCGGCTATCCGCGAGCTCCGCTGCCTCTCACGAACCCTCCTCCGGCGGCGCCGGCCGCCAACCATCCGCGAGGACGCGAGCTCCGCTGCCTCTCACGAACCCTCCTCCGGCGGCGCCGGCCGCCAACCAGCGGCCGCCGCCCACTCCTCGGCATACCCGTACTCCAGGTCGAACCACGGCTCTTTCGCCTCGGCGTAGACGTCGAGATCCGGACCGGCCGCCGCCAGCCGCCGCTTCACGGCCAGATATTCGGCCCGGCGCTCCGGGTCGGCCCGCAGGTGGTCGCGCATCAGCAGGGCGAACCGCCAGCCGGGCGAGTCGATCTCCCGGACGTGCAGGTTGACCAGCCGGCCCGGGTCCGCGCCGCCGTGCAGCCGCTTCTCCCACCGGGAGGTGCCGCCCGGCTGGCGCGGGTTGTCCCACCACTGCCCGGGACAGCGCGGGAAGCCGGCGTCGGCGAGCCGGTCGGCCAGCGCGTCGGCCTCGGCGAGCGAGGCGACGCCCAACTGGATGTCGACGACGTCCTTGGCCGGCAGCCCGGGCACCGAGGTCGAGCCGATGTGGTCGACGCGTACCTCGGCCGGGGCGACGGCGTGCCGGATCCGGGCGGCGAGCCGCCGGTACTGGGCCGGCCAGCTCGGGTCGGGCTCCACCAGCCGCGCCTCGGTCGCCCGTACCGGCCGGCGCTCCCGGACGTTGCGTTCGTAGGGCGTCAGCCGGTCCCGCCACAACACGTCCACCCTGGCATGCAGCTCGGCCAGCTCACCGTCGTTGTCCAGCAGTACGTCGGCGGCGACCGCCCGCCGCTCGTCGCCGGCCTGGGCCCGGATCCGCTGCGCCGCCTGCTCGGCGGTCATGCCCCGGTCCCGGACCAGCCGCTCGACCCGGGTCGACTCGGCGGTCCGCACCACCAGCACCAGGTGGTACGTCGGGGCGAGCCCCACCTCGACCAGCAGCGGTACGTCGTTGACCACGATGGCGTCCGGAGCCGCACCGTGGATCAGTTCGGCGCTGCGTCGGCGTACCCGGGGATGGATGATCGCCTCCAGCCTGGCCCGCGCCGACGGGTCGGCGAAGACGATCTCGCCGAGCGCCGCCCGGTCCAGGCTGCCGTCCTCCGCGCACACCCGGGCGCCGAACGCGGCCACCACCTCCCGCAGCCCGTCGGTACCGGGCGCCACCACCTCGCGGGCGATCCGGTCGGAGTCGACCACCACCGCACCGAGGTCGGCCAGCCGGGCCGCGACGACGCTCTTTCCCGATCCGATCCCACCGGTGAGTCCGACCTTCAGCACCGGTCCAGTCAACCCGATCGGCGGCCCCCCGCCAAGATCTTCGGATTCCGTGACCCGTTCCGGGCACGCGCCACCGGCGAGCCGGCCGGGAAACGAGCCGGCCGGGAGACCGGCCCGGGGAAGGGAAAGGGGAAGGCCCGCTTCCCGGGCCGGTCGAGCCGGTCCTGGAAGCGGGCCTCCGCCGCGTGTACTACGCGTCGACTACTTACCGCCGGCGAGCTTCTCCCGCAGTGCGGCGAGAGCCTCGTCGGTGGCCAGCGTGCCGGCCGGCTCCTCCGCCTGGCGGGCCGGAGCGGTGCTGGTGGACGAGGTGCCGCCACCGCCCCCACCGCCGGTGCCAGCGGTCGCGGCGGCCGGGTTGGCCGCAGCCTCGGCGTCGGCCGCCCGGGAGTTCTGCACCTGCTTGGTGTGCGCCTCCCAGCGGTTGCGGGCCTCGGCGTACTGCTGCTCCCACGCCTCCCGCTGCTTGTCGAAGCCCTCGAGCCACTCCCCGGTCTCCGGGTCGAAGCCCTCCGGGTAGATGTAGTTGCCCTCGTTGTCGTAGGTCGCGGTCATGCCGTAGAGGGTCGGGTCGAAGTGCTCCTCGCCCTCGACGAAGCCCTCGTTGGCCTGCTTGAGCGAGAGCGAGATCCGCCGCCGCTCCAGGTCGATGTCGATGACCTTGACCATGACGTCCGAGCCGACCTGGACGACCTGCTCCGGGATCTCCACGTGGCGCTCGGCCAGCTCGGAGATGTGCACGAGGCCCTCGATGCCGTCGTCCACCCGGACGAACGCACCGAACGGCACCAGCTTGGTGACCTTACCCGGCACGATCTGCTGGATCGCGTGGGTACGGGCGAACTGGCGCCACGGGTCCTCCTGGGTCGCCTTCAGCGACAGCGAGACCCGCTCGCGGTCGAGGTCGACGTCCAGCACCTCGACCTCGACCTCCTGGCCGACCTCGACAACCTCGGACGGGTGGTCGATGTGCTTCCAGGAGAGCTCGGAGACGTGCACCAGACCGTCCACGCCGCCAAGGTCGACGAACGCGCCGAAGTTGACGATCGAGGAGACGACGCCCTTGCGGACCTGGCCCTTCTGCAGCTTGTTGAGGAACTCGGTGCGCACCTCGGACTGGGTCTGCTCCAGCCAGGCCCGGCGGGACAGCACCACGTTGTTGCGGTTCTTGTCCAGCTCGATGATCTTGGCTTCGAGCTCCCGGCCGACGTACGGCTGGAGGTCCCGCACCCGACGCATCTCGACCAGGGAGGCGGGCAGGAAGCCGCGCAGCCCGATGTCCAGGATGAGGCCGCCCTTGACCACCTCGATGACGGAGCCGCGGACGACACCGTCCTCGTCCTTGATCTTCTCGATCGTGCCCCAGGCGCGCTCGTACTGGGCCCGCTTCTTCGAGAGGATCAGCCGCCCCTCCTTGTCCTCCTTCTGGAGGACGAGGGCCTCGATGTGGTCACCGACCGACACCACCTCGGCGGGGTCGACGTCGTGCTTGATCGACAACTCGCGCGAGGGGATGACGCCCTCGGTCTTGTAGCCGATGTCGAGCAGGACCTCGTCCCGATCGACCTTGACGACGGTGCCTTCGACAATGTCGCCGTCGTTGAAGTACTTGATGGTCTCGTCGATCGCGGCGAGGAAAGCTTCCTCGGAACCGAGGTCGTCGACGGTGACCTTGGTGGCGCTCGAGGGGGCCTCGATGCTGCTCGTCATGTGGGCGGTTGCTCCGGTCGGATGGATGTCACAGCAGGTTTGTGTCGCGGTGACCCTTTACGCCTGCGGATCCGTCGTCAGTTGCACCGGGCGATCGCTGCTCCGACCGCGGGGATTATCCGACGACCGCGGACCTGCTCCCTGCCGAGGCACACGATCCGCGAGCGCATCGAACAGCTTACCGTGCGCATTACCACAGCATGCAAGCCCTCCCCGCACGTGATGAGATCCGCTGTCCACTGCTCGGGAAGAGGTCGCCGAGGCGCCACGATCTGCGCCCGGAGGGCACCTTACCCCTGACCGGTACCGGCGAACGGCAACCGAACGGCGCCGAAATGGTCGGTGACGCCGGCGTGGCCGGGACCCGACCGGCGCCCGTGCCATCCCCGGGCACTAGCGTGGCGGGATGCCCGAGAACACCCTGGCCGAGCTGCCCGAGGACGACCTGCCCGGAGTGCTCCGGCGCCCGGTCACCGACGGCGAGAGCCGGCGGGCCAACCGCCGCTGGTGGGACGCGGACGCCGACGACTACCAGGCCGAACACGGGGCGTTCCTGGGCCAGGCGGACTTCGTCTGGTGCCCGGAGGGGCTGCGCGAGGCCGATGCCCGGCTGCTCGGCGAACTGGCCGACCGGCGGGTGCTCGAACTCGGCTGCGGCGCCGCCTCGGCGGCCCGCTGGCTGGCCGGCGAGGGCGCCCGGCCGGTCGGGCTGGACCTCTCCGCCGGCATGTTGCGGCACGCCGCGCTCGGGGCCACCGCCTCCGGGGTACGCGTGCCGCTGGTCCAGGCCGACGCCCTCGCGCTGCCGTTCCGGACGGCCAGCTTCGACATCGTCTGTACCGCGTTCGGCGCGATCCCGTTCGTGGCCGACTCGGCGGCGACGCTGCGCGAGGTGTACCGGGTGCTCCGGCCCGGCGGCCGGTGGGTGTTCTCGGTCACCCACCCGATGCGGTGGATCTTCCTCGACGACCCGGGCGAGGGCGGGCTGGTGGTCAAGCACTCCTACTTCGATCGCCGCCCCTACGTCGAGCAGGACGCCACCGGCACCCCGACCTACGTCGAACAGCACCGTACCCTCGGCGACCGGGTACGCGAGATCGTCGGCGCCGGCTTCGTACTGCGCGACGTGGTGGAGCCGGAGTGGCCGGCCGGCCACGAACAGATCTGGGGGCAGTGGAGCCCGCTGCGTGGCCGACTCTTCCCCGGTACCGCCATCTTCGTCTGCGACAAACCGGACAGCGCGGCCTCCTGACATCGGGCCGGCTCAGTATGCTGAGCCGATGAGCGCCGAGCCGGTCGCGGAGATGCCCGGGCCCTGGCAACCGGACCCGGTCCGGCAGCGCCAGGCCGGCTACCGGCTGGAAGACCTGCTGCGCCTGCCGCCGGACGCCCCCCGGGTCGAACTCGTCGACGGAGTCATCCACGTGGTCCCCTCCCCCACCCTGGGCCATCAAGACATCTCGTACCTGCTCCGGCGTTGGCTGGGCGACCACGCACCGGAGCACCTGCGGGTGGCGCAGGCGGTCGGGGTGGCGCTGGGTGCCGACTACACCCGGGAGCCGGACGTCCTGGTCTACCGGGCGGAGGTCTCGGGCGACCGGCACTTCCTGCTGCCGCACGAGGTGGTGATCGCGGTCGAGGTCGTCTCGCCCGGCACCCGGCGTACCGACCGGTTCAGCAAGCCGGCCGAGTACGCCGCCGCCGGCATCGCCTGCTACTGGCGGGTGCAGCAGGACCCGGTCCGGGTGTACGCCTACCGGCTGGCCGACCGGCCCGGGCGCAGCGGCAACCGGGAGTACGAGCTGCTGGCCGAGGCCGACGAACTGCTCTAACTGGCCCAGCCGTTCCCGATCACGCTGCCGATCGGCGACATCACCCCGTAAGTTCCCTTCCCGGCCCGGCCCGCGCGCCGGTTACCGCCCCGGCCAGTCGGGTAGACCCCGGTATGCCAGAGCGGAGGAAGCTGCGCAGGGGCGACCGGGTGAGTTGGCGTAGCCACGGTTCCCGCGCGTACGGCACGGTCCAGGAGGAGATCACCGAACGGACGTACGCCGGGAAGCGCACCGTCGCCGCGTCCGAGGAGAGTCCGCAGTACCGGGTCCGCACCGACGAGGGGCGGGACGCGGTGCACAAGCCGGAGGCGTTGTTCGATGAGTAGTCGGGACGACGACGGCCGGGACACCGTCCGGGAGTTCCGGGAGGCGGTGAACATGAACCCGGGCGAGTTGGGCAGGTGGTTGGCCACCGACGACTCGAAGGCGGTGGGTTGGCGCCGGGGCGGCAGGGGCGGCGGCGAGTCGGTCGGGCACGAGTCCGGCCGGCGGATCGTCGACCTGCTGCGCAAGCGGGCGAACCAGTTCACCGACCGCGACTTCGCGCACATGCGCAAGGTCGTCGGGTACGTCCGGCGGCACATGGCCCAGCGCCCGGCCGGCGACGTACGCGACACCAGGTGGCGCTACTCGCTGATGAACTGGGGCCACGACCCGCTCAAGGCGCCGCTGCCGGCGGTCGGCGGACCGTCCCGGAAGGCCCGGCAACGGCACCGGGAGGCCGAACGCTCGTCGGGCCGGAACCGGCGCCCCTGACGCCGAGGACCCGGGCGGTGGACGGCGGGCCGGCGGGCGTCACCTCCGCCGCGGTCGGTGAACCGCCTTGCACCTCCCCTTGCGGTCCGTCGCCACCGCAGGCGCAGACGGGCGAGCGCGCCACCGAGGTTGGCGTGCCGCGCCGCCCAGGTGGAAGGGTCCCGCCCAGGTGGAAAGGTCAGTGGTCGGCGCTGTTCCAGTCGGAACCGACACCGACGGAGACCTCGAGCGGCACGGCCAGCGGATAGGCGCCACCCATCTCGCGCCGGACCAGCGCCTCCAGGTCGTCCCGCTCGCCGGGCGCCACCTCGAAGACGAGTTCGTCGTGCACCTGGAGCAGCATCCGGGAGCCCAGGTCGGCGGCGCGCAGCGCGGTGTCGACGTGCAGCATCGCCACCTTGATGATGTCGGCGGCCGAGCCCTGGATCGGGGCGTTCAGCGCCATCCGCTCGGCCATCTCCCGGCGCTGCCGGTTGTCGCTGACCAGGTCGGGCAGGTAGCGCCGACGGCCGAGGATGGTCTCGGTGTAGCCGTCCTTGACCGCCTTCTTCACCACGGTCTGGAGGTAGTCCCGGACTCCGCCGAAGCGGCTGAAGTATTCCTCCATCAGGGCACGGGCCTCGTCGGCGGCGATCCCGAGCTGCTGGCCGAGGCCGAACGCGCTCAGCCCGTACGCCAGGCCGTAGTTCATCGCCTTGATCTTGCGCCGCTGGTCCGGGGTGACCTCGGCCACCGACACCCCGAAGACCGAGGACGCGGTCGCGGCGTGGAAGTCGGCGCCGGAGTTGAACGCCTCGATCAGCGCGGCGTCGCCGGAGAGGTGCGCCATGATCCGCATCTCGATCTGGCTGTAGTCGGCGGTGAGCAGGCAGTCGTAGCCCGGCCCCACCACGAAGGCCCGGCGGATCCGCCGGCCCTCCTCGGTGCGGATCGGGATGTTCTGCAGGTTGGGGTCGGTGGAGGAGAGCCGGCCGGTCGCCGCCACCGTCTGGTGGAACGTGGTGTGGATCCGGCCGTCGTCGGAGACCGACTTGAGCAGGCCGTCCACCGTGGACTTGAGCCGGGCCACGTCGCGGTGCCGGAGCAGGTGCTCCAGCAGCGGATGCGGCTGCTGCGCGTAGAGCCACTGCAGGGCGTCGGCGTCGGTGGTGTAGCCGGTCTTGATCTTCTTGGTCTTGGGCAGGCCGAGTTCGGTGAAGAGGATCTCCTGCAACTGCTTGGGTGACCCGAGGTTGAACTCCCGCCCGATCACCCCGTACGCCGCCTGGGCCACCGCCTTCACCTCGCCGGCGAAGTGCGCCTCCAGCTCCGACAGGTAGTCGGTGTCGGCGGCGATGCCGGTGCGCTCCATCGCGGCGAGCACCTCGATCAGGGGCTGCTCCACCTCGCCGAGGAGTCGGGCGGACTGCTCACCGTCGCGGGACAGCTCGGCGCCGATGGCATCGGCCAGGTCCAGGGTGGCCCGGGCCCGGAGCATCAGGTTCTGCTCGACCTCGCCGTCGTTGCCGAGGCCGTCGAAGGCGAGCTGGCCGGTCTCCGGCGCGTCGACCTTCAACTCCCGGTGCAGGTAGCGCAGCGCCAGGTCGGTGAGGTCGTAGGAGCGCTGGTCGGGACGGGCCAGGTAGGCGGCGAGCGCGGTGTCCCGGGCCACCCCGCGCAGCGTCCAGCCGTGCGCGGCGAAGGCCAGCAGCGCCGGCTTGCCCTCGTGCAGCACCTTTGGCCGTTCCGGGTCGGCCAGCCAGTCGGCCACCGCCGCCTCGTCGGCCTCGGTCAGCCCGGCCGGGTCGAACCAGCCCCCCACTCCGGTCGCGGTGGCCAGCGCGACGCCGGTCAGCGCGCCGGTGCCCCGGCCGAACGAGCCGGCGACGGCGATCCCGACCGGAGTGCCGGGCAGCACGTGCTCGGCGAGCCAGCCGGCCACCTCACCGGTCGGCAGGACCTTGCCGGCCAGGTCGAAGCCGGCCTCGGCCTCCGGCTCCACCGCGTCGAGGTACTGGTAGAGCCGGTCCCGCAGGATGCGGAACTCCAGGGTGTCGAAGACCTGGTGCACCGCCTCCCGGTCCCAGCCCGCCCAGCGGGTGTCCTCGGCGCGCAGCGGCAGCTCCAGGTCGGAGACCAGGCAGTTGAGCTCGTAGTTCCGGATCACGTCGGCGAGCCGTTCGCGCAGGTTGTCGCCGGCCTTGCCTTTGATCTCGTCGGCCCGGGCGACCACACCCTCGACGCCGCCGTATTGCAGGATCCACTTCGCGGCCGTCTTCGGACCCACTCCCGGCACGCCGGGGAGGTTGTCGCTGGTCTCGCCGACCAACGCCGCCAGGTCCCGGTATTGCTCCGGGCCGACGCCGTAGCGCTCGGTGACCGCCGCCCGGTCGATCCGGGCCAGGTCGGAGACGCCCTTGCGGGGGTAGAGCACGGTGATCCGGTCATCGACGAGTTGGAAGGCGTCCCGGTCGCCGGTGCAGATCAGCACCTCCATGCCGGCGTCCCGGCCCTGACAGGCGAGGGTGGCGAGCACGTCGTCGGCCTCGTAGCCCGGCATCTCCACCGTCGGCACCCGGAGCGCGGCCAGCACCTCCTTGACCAGACTGACCTGGCCGGCGAACTCGCCCGGTGTCTCCGCGCGGCCGGCCTTGTATTCGGCGTAGCGCTCGGTGCGGAAGGACCGCCGGGAGACGTCGAAGGCCACCACGATGTGCGTAGGGCGCTCGTCGCGGAGCACGTTGATCAGCATCGAGGTGAAGCCGTAGACCGCGTTGGTCGGCTGCCCGGTCGTGGTGGAGAAGTTTTCCACCGGCAGGGCGAAGAACGCCCGGTATGCGAGCGAATGACCGTCGAGCAGCAGCAGGCGCGGCGTGGAGGCTGTCACGATAGGCGACTCTAGTCCGCACCCCCGACAGCGCACCCACCGCCGGGCCGCCCGGCGGAGGCGGTGGCACGCCCGGTCCAGCGGCACCAACCGGCGACGGCCCGGCGGGGCGGTGCCCCGACCTGGAACACGCCGCGGGCGCAGACGCGGAAGCCCCGGTCCGGACCACCGGACCGGGGCTTGCCGGGTACGGGATCAGGCGACCCCGAGATAGGCCTCCTTGACCGCCGGGTCGTGCAGCAGCTCCTGGCCGGTGCCCTCCTTGACGATCCGGCCGGTCTCCAGCACGTAACCCCGGTGCGCCCGGGAGAGCGCCTGCTGGGCGTTCTGCTCCACCAGCAGCACCGTGGTGCCCTGCTGGTTGATCTCCGTCACGATGTCGAAGATCTGCTTGATCACCAGCGGGGCCAGCCCCATCGAGGGCTCGTCCAGCAGCAGCAGCTTCGGCCGGCTCATCAGGGCCCGGCCCACCGCCAGCATCTGCTGCTCGCCACCGGAGAGCGTGCCGCCGGCCTGCTTGCGCCGCTCGGCCAGCCGGGGGAACAGCCCGAACACCCGCTCCAGGTCGGCGGCGATCCCGGCGGAATCCCGCCGGGTGTACGCCCCCATGTCCAGGTTCTCCAGGACGGTCATGCCGGGGAAGATCTGCCGGCCCTCCGGGGACTGGCAGAGCCCCCGGCCCACCCGCAGGTCGGCCCGGAGCCGGCTGATGTCCTCACCCGCGAACCGGATCGCACCGCCGGCCAGCCCCCGGATGCCGGAGATGGCCCGCATCGTGGTGGTCTTGCCGGCACCGTTGGCGCCGATCAGGGCCACGATCTCGCCCTCGTCGACGTGCAGGCTGATCCCGTGCAGGGCTTCGATCCGTCCGTACGCCACCGTGACGTTGTCGAGTTCAAGCAGCATCGACGGACTCCCCCAGGTACGCGGCGATCACCCGCGGGTTTCGGCTGACCTCTTCGGGCGTACCCTCGGCGATCTTGGTGCCGAACTCCAGCACCACGACCCGGTCGGTGACGCCCATGACCAGGCGCATGTCGTGCTCGATCAGCAGCACGGTGTGGCCCCGGTCGCGGATCTGCCGGATGAGCGTGAGCAGTTGCTCCTTCTCCGCCGGGTTGAACCCGGCGGCCGGCTCGTCCAGGCAGAGCAGCTTCGGCTCGGTGGCGAGCGCCCGGGCGATCTCCAGCCGGCGCTGGTCGCCGTAGGAGAGGTTGCGGGCCACCTCGTTCGCCCGGCCCTCGATGCCGACGAAGCGGAGCAGTTCGAGCGACTTCTTCTCCGCCGCCCGCTCCTCCAGGATGTGCCGGGAGAGCCCGAAGACCTGGGCACAGCTCCGGCGTACCTGCTGCCACGTCCGCAGCAGGCCGGCCTCGGCGGTGACCTGCGGCAACTCCTCCGGCTTGGGCTTGACCCGGTAGAGCCGGAAGAGCGCCCCGATCACGCTGGTCTTGTGTCGGGAGTCCGTCCCGACCATGACGTTCTCCAGCGCGGTCATCTCGGGGAAGAGCCGGATGTTCTGGAAGGTACGCGAGATGCCCAGCCGGCTGATCTCCGGCGGCTTCCGGCCGCTGACCCGGGCACCGGCGAAGCGCACCTGGCCCGACGTCGGCTTGAACACCCCGGTCATCACGTTGAAGCAGGTGGTCTTGCCCGCACCGTTCGGACCGATCAGCCCGAGGATCTCGCCCTCGTGGATCTGGAAGCTGACCTCGTTGAGCGCGACCACGCCGCCGAAGCGGAGCACGACCTGGTCGATCTCGAGCAGCAACCGGCGTGGCCCGGGCTGGCTGGGGATCACCGGCTCCCGGTCCTGGGTTGAGGTCGTCTCAGACACTGACCTTCGCCTCCTTCGCCCGGTCCTGCAGTTCACGGGCGCGCCGCCGGCTCGGGATCAGACCCTGCGGCCGCAGGACCATCACCACCACCATCGCGAAGCCGAACGCCACCCACCGGTAGTCGCTGACGAACCGGAACCGCTCCGGCAGGTACGCCAGCAGCACCGCGCCGAACGCGACCCCGACCATGTTGCCCGAACCGCCGACCACCACCATCGCGACGAAGAGGATCGAGAGGGTGGCGTTGAACTGGCTCGGGTCGATGAAGGCGTTACGGCTGGCGAAGAGGAACCCGGAGAGGCCGCCGAGCGCCGCGCCGATCGCGAAGGCCCAGAGCTTGAACTTGAAGCCGTTCACGCCCATCACCGCCGCCGCGTCCTCGTCCTCCCGGATAGCCAGCCAGGAACGGCCGACCCGGCTGTTCTCCAGCCGCCGGACGGCGAAGACCATCAGCAGCACGACCGTCAGCGCCAGCCAGTACCAGGGCTTGAGATCCTGGAGACCGAAGATCTGGTTGTCCGCGGACGGCGCCCCCTCCGGCCCGGGGATCGCGGAGATCCCGGCGGCGCCGTTGGTGACCCCGGTGAGGTTACGGGCGACGATCCGGATGATCTCGCCGAAGCCGAGCGTGACGATGGCCAGGTAGTCACCGCGCAGCCGCAGCGTCGGCCAACCCAGGATCACCCCGGAGGTGAGGCTGAGCGCGATCGCCAGCGGGATGCAGATCGCCCACGCCACCGCCCAGGTGGGTTCGAGGTCGAACGTCCGCTGCATCCACTTGACCACCGGTGAGTTCGTCGAACCGAACAGCGCCACGCTGTAGGCGCCGATCGCGAAGAACCCGATGTAGCCCAGGTCGAGCAGGCCGGCGAGCCCCACCACCACGTTCAGGCCGATCGCGACCAGGACGTAGATGGCGCAGGTGAAGAGCACGCCCGCCCAGCTGTTGCCACCGTCGATCGAGTCGGTACGCAGCCAGGTCAGGCCGGGGATGCCCAGCAGGGGAAGGTAGTAGAGGAAGGCGATGAACGCGGCCACCCCGACGAGCCGCTGCCAGGGCGGCAGCGCGGTCCAGCGGTCGGCGATCCCGGAGAGCGTGGCACGGCGGCGGGCCTCGGTGGCCCGGAGCTTGTCCATCATGCGCGGGCCCTCCCCAGCGACTCGCCGAGCAGACCGGTCGGCCGGAACATCAGCACGACGATGAGCACCACGAACGCCACCACGTCCTCCCAGGCCGAGGTGTAGAGCGTAGCGGCGTAGACCTCGACCAGGCCGAGGAAGAGTCCGCCGAGCAGCGCGCCCCGCAGGTTGCCGATCCCGCCGAGCACCGCGGCGGTGAACGCCTTGAGACCGAGGACGAAGCCGAGACTGCTCTGGGTGAAGCCGAAGCGGACGCTCCAGAGCAGCGCCGCGGCGCCGGCCATCACCCCGCCCAGCACGAAGATGAGCATGATGACCCGGTCCTGGTTGACCCCCATCAGGGCGGCCGTCTCCGGATTCTGGGCCACCGCCCGGACGCCGCGACCGTATCTGGTCCGGTTGATGAACCAGTCCAGCATCGCCATCATCAGCAGCGCGGAGAAGAAGACGATCGCCTGCACGTTGGTGATCGCGGTGTCACCGATGGCGATCAGTGGCTTCTGCTCGATGAGCGTCGGCATACCGACGATCTGGCGCTCCCGGCCGAACAGTGTGGGGAAGACACCGCCGACGAGGCGCGGCAGCAGCAGGCCGAGGATCTCCACCAGCACCAGCGAGAGTCCGATCGCGGTGATGAGGAAGACCAGTGGTGGCGCGTTGCGCTTACGCAGCGGTCGGTACGCGATGCGTTCGAGCGCCAGCGCGGTGCCGCCGGAGGCGACCGCGGCGGCGACCAGGCCGATGAGCAGGAAGAGGATCGCCTGCCCAGCGCCGGGGTTGTCCTGCATCCCGAACGCGGTCCACGCGCCGAGGACCGCGAAGGTACCCACCACGAAGACCTCGGAGTGGGCAAAGTTGATCAGCCGGAGTACGCCGTAGACCAGGGTGTAACCGAGGGCGATCAACGCGTAGATCGCGCCCTTGGAGAGACCGTCGACGGTGTGCTGGCCGAAGTGGCCGAATAGTTCGTCGAAGTTCACAAAAGCTCCTTGCATCGAGCGCGGCCGGGGGGTTCTCCCCCGGCCGCCCTCAAAAAGAACCCGGTCAGCTGATCTTGAGTTCCTGCAGCGCGGTGATCTGCTTGTTCTTCACCTCGTACGCCCAGATCACGACCTTGGTCGGGTCCACGTCGCCCTTGCCGTCGAACTTGATGTACTTCGACACACCCTGCTTGTCGTAGGCCTTGACGAAGTCAAGGATGTCCTTCCGGGTCTGCTTGCCCGCGTCGAACGCGTCCAGGAAGACCTTGGCACCGTCGTAGCCCTCCGCGCCGTACGAACCCGGCGCGATGTTGTACTCCTTCTGGTAGTCCGCCGAGAAGGTGCCGCCGGCCTTGTCAGCCGGGAGGCACGGGCAGGTGATGACGGCGCCCTCGGCACCGCCGGCCGCGCCCTCGGGGAACGCCGGGTCGTAGAGACCGTCCGGACCGATGAACTTCGCGGTCACATTTGCGGCGCGCATCTGGCGGACCAGCGGAGCGGCCTCACGGGTGTAGCCGCCGTAGAACAGGTAGTCGGCGCCACTGCTCCTGATCTTGGAAACGGTGGCGTCGAACTGCGACTGCCGCTCCTGGATCTTGTCGGTGGCCACCACCAGCGGGCCGAGCGCCTTGCCGAGCTCGGCGGTGATGCCCGCGCCGTACGCGCTGCCGTCGTCGACGACGAAGACCTTCTGCGCGTTCTGGCCCTTGAGGTAGGTCGCCACCGCGGCGGCCTGGGTGCCGTCGTGACCGACCACCCGGAAGAACGAGGTGTTGCCCTTCTGAGTCAGGTCGATCCGGGTGGCCGACGGGCTCACCATCGCCAGGCCGGCGGCCTGGTAGACCGGCATCGTCGCGTCGCTCTCACCGGAGAAGTGCCCGCCGATCACGCCGAGGAACGACGCGTCGCCCGCGATCTGGCTCGCGAACGGGGTGGCAACGGCGGGGTCGCCCTGGGTGTCGAACTCCTGCAGGGTGACCTGGCAGTCCGGCTTCGCCGCGTTGTGCTGCTTCACGGCGAGCTTGGCGCCGTTCAGCGACGGGATGACCAGACCCGCGTTGTCACCGGTGAACGCACCGAAGATCGCGATCTTGCCGCCACAGGCCTCAGCCTCGGTGCTGCCGCCGCCCGAGTCCTGGCAGCCGGCCGCGGCCACCATAACCGCCGCCAGGGCGGTGGTGCTCAGCGCCCGTACATACTTACGCCTCACGGCTCCTTGACCTCCTCAAGATGCAGGCGACGACGGCCTGGTGGCGGGTAGTGCCGGAATCGGCCCACCCACCGCCGGACGAATAACGTCCACCTGCGTTACGGCTCGTGATGGCGGAGCGTACCGAGGCTTATTCGGTCAAGGAAAGGCCTGGGGGCCGGGCTTGCCAAACCGTTACGAACACGTGCACCCCGATGACCACAGCCGTAACAACCGAGTCCGGCTGCGCCCCTTATCCGACCTGCTGTCCGATCCTCGCCCGCACCCGTCACGAGTGCCCGCCCCATGCCCGTTCCGGGTCACGTTCCGGGGATCAGCCGGGAGCTCCAGAGCGCTGCCTCCCGGCCGTCGTCCACTGCCAGCAGCACCTGGTCGGCGACGGCGAATACGCTGACGTCCCGGTCCGCGCCGGCCGGCATCGGCACCGGCCCGGTCACCGGCCGCCAGGCGCGGCCCTCGTCCGCGCCGGACCAGAGCGAGTACGACGTCCCGTCGGAGACGGCGGCGAGCAGCCCGTCCCCGGTCACGGCCAGCGCGCCCACCGCCGGAGCCCCGGCGGAGCCGTGCGTGCCGAACGCGCCGGCCGACTCCCAGCCCTGCGGGCCGCGCCGCCAGACACCGAACTCCTTGCCCCGCAGTCCCACCGCCACCGGTGTCCCCGCCAGCACCACGACCCGCTGCAGTTCCTCGTACGCCTCGGTCGCCGGCACCGGATCCCGCTGCCAGGTCCGGCCGTCCGGAGAGGTCCAGCCGAGCGGATCCCGGTCGATCCGGCCGCCGGGCGGCAGGATGCCGCCGACCATCAGCCAGCCCTGCGCGGTCGCCACCGCGTCGAAGCCCCAGGTCGTGCCCCGTCCGTCGGTGACCAGCTCCGGCACGCCCTCCATGATCTCGAACTCGCCCGCGTCGGCGGAGACCCAGGAGGCCACCCCGCTGGACCGGTTACCGGCGATCAGGTAGCCCCTCGGACCCGCGACCAGCCGGGCGACGTTGACTGCGGTCGGACCGCCGTACAGCTCGAACCGGGCCTCGACCTCCACCAGGGAACCGTCGGGGAGCTGCCGCCAACTGCTCGCCCGGGGATTGCCGTGCGCGCCGCCCGGCTTGTCGCCGAGGATCGCGACCCGGCCGTCGCGGCAGGCCGCCGAGTAGAGCACGCTGCGCCGCCCGTAGTAGCCCTTCGGCTCCAGCCTCATCGCCGCCCAGGTCACGCCGTCGGTGCTGGTCCAGGCCGCCGGCCGGGTCTCTCCGCCGGCGCCGCCGACCCCGCCGACCGCATACCACCGGCCGGCGCAGCCGGTGACGTCCCGCAGCATCGGTCGGCCGGGGGTCCCGGCCGGGGCGGGCAGGGCCAGCCGCTGCCACTGCGGCCGGACCGGCTCGGGTGGCGGCTCCGGCGCGGGCTCCGCACAGCCGGCGCCGAACAGCACGGCCGAGAGGACCATGGCGCCGATGCCACGCCGTCCGGGGAACATCGCCCGAGTGTAAGTCCGGAGTGCGACGTCGAGTGCCCCTCGACCGACTCCGGAAGGGCACCTCGACCGGCTCGGAACGTCGCCTCGGCGGAGGACTCAGCCTGCCTCGGCCGGCTCCGCGCCGGTGCCCTCGGCCAGGATCCGCTCGGCCACCTCACGCATCGTCATCCGGTGGTCCATGGCGGTGCGCTGGATCCACTTGAACGCCTGCGGCTCGGTCATGCCGTAGGTCGTCATCAGCGCACCCTTGGCCCGCTCCACCGTCTTGCGGATCTCCAGGCGGTCGGTCAGGCCGGCCACCTCGGCCTCCAGGGCGGCGATCTCCGAGTAGCGAGACAGCGCGATCTCGATCGCCGGCACCAGGTCGCTCTTCTGGAACGGCTTGACCAGGTACGCCATCGCGCCGGCCGCCCGAGCCCGCTCCACCAGGTCCCGCTGGCTGAACGCGGTGAGGATGACCACCGGGGCGATCCGGCCACCGGCGATCCGCTCCGCCGCAGCCAGCCCATCCATGATGGGCATCTTGATGTCGAGGATGACGAGGTCGGGCTTCAACTCCTCGGCGAGGCGCACCGCGGTCTCGCCGTCGCCCGCCTCCCCCACCACGTCGTAGCCCTCCTCGACCAGCATCTCGGCCAGGTCCAGCCGGATGAGCGCCTCGTCCTCGGCGATCAACACCCGCCTACGCTCGGTACCAGCCTGAATGTCGGCCACGAGCCCCTACCCCCAACTACATTTCCGACACCTGCCCAGCCGGGTGTCGCCGCCCTCAGCGTAGTGGGTAGTCTTATCGACGCCAGGCCCCTGTAGCCCAACGGCAGAGGCGCGATTCTCAAAAGATCGACAGTGTGGGTTCGAATCCCACCGGGGGCACCGCACACCTACGCGTTTTGCCTGGTCAGGTGCTTGATCAAGATGGCAGCTACCACCCCGACGCCCGGGGTGAGCGTCGTAGCGTCGTTGTCGCCCCGCCGCTGGGTGAACAGGTCGCGGATCGCGTTGACGATGGCTGTCACCGGCTGGTGCCCGGCGAAGGCACGTACCGGGCCGGGCATGGTGTCGGTGGGCACTGATGCCGAGCTGACGAACGGCAGGAAGATGTCAACGGCTGGCTACCGGTGAAGTTCTCCTGAGCCACCCAAGCGGTATCGGGAGCTGTCCCGGCCGCCCTGACCATCGGTCAGGGCGGCAGCGCCGTGGCGGGTCGGGTCGGGGAAGGTGGTTGAGCGCCCAGGAGATGGGCGCCCGGACGGCGCCGGAGATGACGCCGGTGGTCGCGGCGAAGGCGTACTGGTCGACCGCCCGGTACACGTAACCGATCGACCGCCTGGTACACCTGGCGCCGAATGCCGTTGACCTTGACGTGGGTCTCATCGACGAACCATCCGGCGCCGGATGAGTGCCGGCGGAACCGGGCGGCGTCCGCGCTCCCGCTGAAACGAACAGGCTGTCCGGTAATCTTGTCGGATACTCGGTTCTGATCGGAGGACATCGTGGCCGCTGGCTCGCCCGCTCCCGCCAAGCGCGCGGACGCCGAGCGGAACCGCGCCAAGATCCTCGCCGTCGCACAGAAGGCGTTCGGCGAGCCCGGCGACGAGCCGTCGATGGCGGAGATCGCGCGGCGCGCGGGTGTCGGCATGGCGACGCTCTACCGCAACTTCCCCGGCAGGTTCGACCTGCTCGCCGCGATCTACCGCAACCAGGTCGACGAGATCTGCGACGCGGCCGAGACGGCGGTGGGAGAGACGCCCGGCGAGGCGTTCTTCGCCTGGCTCGAACGGTTCCACGAGGCGGGCGCCAGCAAGGGCCCGCTGGCCTCGCTGCTGCTCGCCGAACCGGCCGCCGGCACCTCCGTGATCAGCGAAAACCGGGCCCGGGTGTACGCCGCGGGCCAACCGCTGTTCGCCGCGGCCCAGCGCAGCGGCGAGGTCCGCGACGACCTGCCGCTCCCGCAGATCCTGGACGCGATCGTCGCGGTCGGTCGCGTCGCGGACGATCCCGCGTTCCCCGGCCGGACCGTGCAGGTCGTCCTCGACGGACTGCGCCGAAAGCCCGCCTGACAACCGGATGAACCCGCACGCGCCTCGACGCACTGGACAAACGGATAGGCTATCCACTACTTTAGTGGAAAGCCTATCCGTTTAGTTCTCGGGAGAAATCGTTCATGGGCGAAACACCGCTGGTCCCCAGCTCCGGCCGACGGGGCGTGGCCACCCCGACCTCTTACGCCGATGCGGGCAACATCCCGGTCAGCGAGCCGACCCAGGTCCTCACCTTCGGCCCGGTCGCCTTCGACGTGCCAGGCCGCCTCGTACCGCTGGAAATCAAGGTCAACGTTCCTGCGGTCGGCGGGGAGCTGCCGATCATCTTGTTGTCGCATGGCCACGGCGGCTCGAACTTCCTGTCGTCGCTGCGCGGCTACGGCCCGCTGGTCGACTTCTGGGCCGCGCACGGTTTCGTGGTCGTCCAGCCCACCCACCTGGATTCCACCGTCCTGAGGCTGCGCGAGACCGGCCACCCCGAGGCGCCACTGTTCTGGAAGACCCGTGTTCAGGACATGAGCTTCATCCTCGATCACCTCGACGAGATCGAGGCCGCCGTTCCCGGCCTGGCCGGGCGCCTCGACCGGGAACGGGTTGCGGTCGCCGGGCATTCGCTGGGCGGCCACACCGCCGCGATGCTGCTCGGTATGCAGACCGCCGACCCGGCCGACGGCAGCCGGGTACGTCTGCAGGATGCCCGGATCAAGGCCGGTGTCATCCTCGCCGCGCCCGGCCTCGCTGACGAGTACGTCAACCATGGGACGATCGACCGCTACCCGGTCAACAGGTACACCGATTTCAGCACGATGACCGCGCCGGCGCTGGTGGTCGCCGGGGACAAGGACCTCAACCCGATGTTCTCCGACCGGCTCAGCTACCGCTGGGACGCGTACACGTCGGCCCCAGGCCCGAAGACCCTGCTGATGATGCACGGCGCGGAACACATCTTCGGCGGCATCTCCGGCTACGACGCGGCGGAGACCTCGGACGAGAACCCGGCCCGGGTCGCCGTGCTCCGTGCGATGGTCTGGGCGTATCTGCGCTCGCAGCTCCACCCGGGCGACCCGGCCTGGCAGCACGCGGTCGCCGCGTTCGATGCCGGCTCCGTCGAATCCAAGTAGTCCCGCCGTGGCAAGGACCTCGCCCGACGGCCACGGCGCCCCACCCTGCTCGACCCGGAGGTGGTACTCCGTGGAGATGTGCGCGAGGACCGCGGGCCTCCTCGCGGCGCAGACCCGGTGTCCGGCGTTCGGTGCCGGCGTCCGAGAGGGCGCGCCCGGGCGGTGGTCTCACTGCTCGGCTTGGCGTACCGGCCGACCGGGACCGCTCGTGGGCGGCTCCCAGAACGCGTCGTTGTCGTCGGCTACCCGGGCGCGGGCCTGCTGGGCCTGCCGTTTCGCCCGGCGGCGGGCCACGACCTGGGTCAGGATGCGCGCCGAACGCTGAAACAGGAAAGGCAGTAGCAGGAGTAGGGCCAGGCCGACCGCGATTCCGTACAGCACCTGGCTCAGCGTCACCAGGCCGCCGGACGGTTCCGTCACCGCGGCGTTCGTCCTGACGCCCGCCGGCAGCGGCGCGGTGACCGCGGCGACCGGGCTGACCACCCCTTCCGCGACCGTTGTGAGCACCTGCCGGGTCACCTCGGCGGCGCGCAACCCGGGGTGGGCCGAGCGGACCAGAGCGACCGTGCCGGCAACGAACGCGGCCGCGTACTCGGCTCCGCTGCCGGACCGGCCGATGCTCGCCACGCCGACACCCGGGGCCGACAGGTCCACCGCGTCGTCCGGGTAGTCGTCGGCCGGCTGCCGGTCCGCTCGGATCGGGCCGACGCGGAGCAGGCCAGCTGCCGGATCGGCCGCAGCCGACGCGGGCAGCACGACCACCACATCCTGCGAGATCGCGTCGCTGATGGCGGCACGCACCGCGGGTTCCGCGGCATCGACACCGGCGCCGACCAGGACGACCTGAGCGCCGGAGGCGATGGCGACGTCGATGCCGGTCGCCGCGAGACGCGCCGAGAGCCTGGCGGGGCCCGCGTTGACGGGTACGACCCGAGCCCCGGGCGCCACACCGAAGGTCTTGCCCTCCGCACCGTCGTCACCGGCGACGATGCCGGCCAGGGCAGTCCCGGAGCCCTCGCAGCCGGTGTCGGCACGGCCGGTGCCGGTGGCGACGTCGGTGCCCGCGGAGACTCGGCCGGACAGTTCCGGAGCAGCGCCATCCACACCGGAGCCGACGACCGCCACCTTGACACCCGAGCCATCCGCCACAGACCAGACCCGGCTCGGCGTCAGCAGAGTCTGCCCCCATGAAGCCGCCGCCGGGACGTCCGTCTCCCGTGTGCAGCCCGAGGACGGCGCGGCACTCGCAGGCGGCGAGCCATAGCGCAGCTCGGTGCCGACCGCGTCCCACGGCAGGACGAGGTGCCAGCCCGCGCGCAGGCGGCCCGGATCCGAGAGCCGGCCCCCGTCGGGCTGCACCCGCCCCGAGTTCAGGTCGAGGATCTCGCCGGCCCGGCCCGCGTCGCCGAGGAAGCGGGTCGCCACCTCCCACAGGTTCTCCGGCGCGTCCTGGGAGGATGCCGTCACCGTGTAATAGAGATGGTTCACGGTGGCGTCCGCGGGCGGCGCGGCCTGAGCGGGAAGTACGGAGACGCCGGTCATCGCGGCTGCCAACACGACCGCCGACACCAATCCGCGCAACGTCATCGTCGCCATCCCCGTCACCACTCGGACTTCTCGACGAGGGCCCACTCGTGGTCGTCGTTCGAGTGGCAGGGGAAGAGAGTCAGCCGGGCAGCGTCGCCGCCGCTGCCCACGCCGAGCACGTCGAGGCACATGTCGGCGGCCGTGTTGCGCAGCCAGTAGTAAGCGAGCCCGCCCGAAGTCTTCTTCGGCTCCAGCCGGAAGTACTGGTTGTCCCGGTCGGAGCAGCCCGTCTCGTTGAGCGTGGTTGCCGGCTGCACCGTCTCAAGGCCGGGCGGGTCGACGCAGAACCCGTCGTCCGCGTTGCGGATCCAGTAGAGCTGGTAGCCCTCGCCGTCGACGGCCCGCGGCTCGAACGTCCACTCCTGGTTGTCGTCGCCGGTCCTGTTGCAGGTGAACTGGTTCACCGGCCCGTCCCGCCTGCCCTCGCCGAGACCGGGCAGGTCGACACATTTCTCCGTGACGAGATTGCGGATGAAGTACGGCCCGTAGCTGCGACCTGTTGCGCCGGCCGCCTTGACCGCCGGCTGGTTGTCGCGGGCCGGTCGTGTCGGCTTTGCAGTTGCCTTCGTCTCTTCCGGCTTCGACGGGGCGGGCACCGTCCTGGGCGCCTGCAGCCGGCTGTCCTTGGCGTACTGGGCCTCCGCCTTGGTCACCGCCTCGGCCAGCGTGCCGACCGCGGCCGTCTCGTCGCCGCGGGCGAAGGCGGCCAGCGCCGGGGCGTACTGGCCGCCGGCCTGCTTGATCAGCTTGCACATCGTGCGGCCGAGCGCCGGGATCGCCACTGACGGATTCCACGGGGACCTGTTCGCGGACGACTGCACGTTGGCCGCCCAGACGTTCGGCAGAAAATGCGCGATGCCCTGCTCACCGGCCGAACCCAGCCGGTTCGGATCGAAGCCGGTGGTCACCGTGATCTGTGCCGCGATGCGGGCGGGCGGCATCTCGGGGCAGATCCTTCCGGCGGCGACGACCGCGTTCACGTACGCGTCGGGCACGGAAGCCACCGAGCCGCCGGACGTGGCTGCCGGTGTTGCCGACCCGCCGCCGAGCGCCGGCTGCAGGGCGTACCACCTGGCGTACCGCTCTACGGTGTCCACATAGTCCTTGGCGTCACCGGGGATGCCCCCGGCCGCGATCACCTGCTCCAGGCCGACCCGGTACGCCGCCAACGCGACCCGCCAGGGGTCCTCCTTGATATTCACGGCCCGGGACTGCCCGACGAGCCGACACGTGAGGCGCGCGAGAGCCGTGATGGCGGCCTCGCGATCGGTGGGCCGAGCACCGGTCCACGGCACGTTCTGCTCCCACTGCTCAGGAGTCAGCGCGGCAGTCCCCGTCGCACCGCGCTCGCGCATCTCGGCAACCGGCCGGCTGCCGAAGTTCGAGGCGACCATCACCTGCCCAGCCAGCCGGGCCGGGGTGAGCGCGACGCATGAGAACCCTGCGCTGACGAGAATCCGCACGTCCTGCGCGGAGAGCGAGGCGCCCGCCAGGGGTTCGGCGGCGCTCGCCGCCTGCCGTGCCGCGAAGCCGCCGGCGCCGGTCAGGACGGCAAGCGCCAGGACGACGCCCGAAGCCACCGGACGGCTCAGTCTCGGTAAGCGGACCACTGTTGACTTCGTTCCTTCCGTCAGTTGCCGGACAGCTGCCCGAGCAGCTCGTCCTCGGTGGGGACTTCGGCATGATCGACCCAGCGCAGGGTGCCGACGACCATGTCGAACAGCAGGACGATGGCCTGCACCGGATCGGCGTCGACGTCACCGTCGGTCAGCACGGTAAAGGTCAGGACCCCCCAGACACCCGGCGCGTCGGGGGCCGCCACGAGGTAGTTGACCCGTACCGCCGGCGCCTTGCGTTTGATGGGGCTGCTGTCGACGATCTGGCGGATCCGGGCGGCCGGGCAGGCGCCGATCTCCAGCGTCATCCCGTCGGAGCCGGCGTCGGCGAGGACCGAGTCCAGCACCAGCTTCGGATCCTGCGGCGGGGCGGCGTCCTCGATCACGGAGAGCACGAGCGTGCCGGGCAGCCGCATGCCGTGCATCTCCTGCACCGGCAGCACCACCGCCCGAGCACCGTGTCGCTCGGCCTCGTCGGTCGCCTCGGTGAGCTCCTTGCGCAGCATGCGCCGCCACGGTCCGGCCTTGTCCCGCGGCAGCGTGTCGGGCAGGGCGTGCCGGACGATCGCGTTGATGGTCCGTTCCCGGACCCGGCTGAACCCGGGCGTGGTGGGTATCTGCACCCAGCCCTCGGGGACGATGAGCTCGAAATCGATCACGAGGGGTCCTGCCCGGTCTCCAGTACGAACCGCAGTGGCGGCACGCCGTCCTCCGGCTGGGCGGCGAACTGGGCGGCGATCATGTGCATCACCGCTTCCACCCCGGGGCCGATCACCGCCAGTTGGTCCATGGAGGTGACCTGCGTTGTCAGCAAGACGTCGACGTCCCCCGCCTGCGTCCCGGGAGCGGACCGCCCCTCCAGGCGCAGCGCCGCGTTGACCCGGCCGTGCAACGCATCGCCCACGGAACGGGCCAGCGCGAGCACCCGGATGCCGTCGCCATGGTCGGTGGTCACGTAGTCGACGTTCGGTTCCCGTATGTCGTTGTCGAAGCCCTCCGCGCCGACCATGGCCATCAGGTAGGCCGGGTCCTCGCCGCGTGGCCGGCGGAACTCGGCCAGAACGACGAGCGGAAGCCAGCGTGCCTCGTCGCCGAGGAACCCCGCGCCCCAGATCAGGCGGCAGTTCCGGGGCAGGTCGTCGGCGCGCTCCAGCAGATCGCGCGCCACCGCCGACCCCATCTCGCCGACGGTGAACGGGAACTCCTCCACGGCGTCGGCGGGCCAGGCGGCCCGGGCGGCAGCCACCTTCTCGCCCACCCAACTGTCCAGCTGGCTTGCCACGTACTCGGTCCAGGCGGTCCGCTCCGCGACGTCGCTGCCGGTGGCCGGCACCCAGTCCCAGAGCCAGGACACCTCGAAGGGCGTGGCCGGACCAGCGCTCGTCGTCGACCGTTCGCCGAGCTGTGGTCTCATCACGCGCCCTTGAGCGACTCGTGCTTGGTTGCCAGCATGCCCGCGATGATCAGGCTCGCGATGAGGTTGAACAGTTGGTTCAGCGTGCCCCAGCCTGTCAACACGAATCCGAGACCTTTCGAGATGAGGCCGCTGAGACTGGGCAGGCTGTTCAGGAAGCCCACGTTTTTCCAGGCGCCCAGACCGAGGTCGGCCAGCCACTTTCGCCAGGTAGCCGAGCCGAACAGGCCGGTCAGCCAATTCTTCGCGACCTCGAAGAAACCGGGCTTGGGTACGATTCCCACGGAAGGCGCGCCGATTTCGATCAATGGAATCACGGCGCCTTCCTCGTTGAATGCCCACCCCGCGAACTTGAACGCCGACGAGAAAAACGACGGTAGTCCTTTGTATATCCAGCTCAAGGTACTGATCAGTTTGGTGATCTGGCCGGCGGCCAGGCTGAGACCGGCGAACCCGAGCCCGAGGGCGTCGAGAACGACGCTGAGCACACTGCCCTCACCACCCGCCAATAGCACGACATCGGCTATCAGAAGGCCGGTAGTCACAACGGCGCCGGCTATGACGACAGAAATGGCTGCGGGAACGGCGAAGGCCACAGCGGCCAGAAACATGGCGATGCCCCCGAGGACCCTGCTGATCCACTGGAAGGCGACCATGACCCGCCAGTTGATTTTGTCGGTCAGCCCGTCGTCGTACTTGTCGCAGTTCACCGCGTCGCCGAAGGACTTGCCGGCCCGGTCCAGGTCGTCCAGGGCGCCGGTCAGCCGGTTCTTCGCCGCGGTGATCCGCGAGTTCGCCTCGTCCTGCGCGCGCTTCTTGTCGTCGTCCTTCTGCTGCTCCTCCGGCGGGATCGTGCCGTCCGGACCCTTCTGCGGGTCCGGCATCGCGTTCGCCCTGGTCAGCTGGGCGTTCCCCTCCTCCTCCTCTCCGGTGGCAGCCGCGACCTCGTCCATCGCATGCTGCAGGGGCTTCTCGTACTTCTCGATCTCGATGGCGACGTCGCGGTAGCGCACCGCGGCCTTCCTCAGGCTGTTCCTGATCGACTCCGCGTCCTTCTTGAGCGGCCCGACCCACTCTCCCCGGAGGCCTTCCTCGCCGGCGTACATGATCTTCTGAAGGTTGGTCACCGCGTCGTCGATGGTGGTGGAGATGTGCTGATAGCGCTTCCGTGCGGCCTCGATCTCGGTGAGGTCGGCAGCCTTGAGAGTCTGGAGGCGGCCGTCGCTCACTTCCCCTCCTCGAGGCTGGCCGTCATCTTCTGCTCCGCCTCGGCCCACCCCTGGTCAGCGCCCTCCACCGATTCACGGAACTTCTTCATCGCCTCGACCATCTTGTTGCGGCTGCCCGTCCAGTTGTCGGCGAAGTCACCCATCGACAGATTCGCGTTGAGCTGGCCCCACTGGCCCTTGAACTCGTCCTGGAAGTCCAGCGCGCCCTCGAACTGGCTGATCAGCTCGTTGAGGTCCCCGGCCAGCGCGTCCAGGTCCTTGACCACGATGTCCTTGCCCACGATGCCCTTCATCACATCACCGCTTCCACTGTCGTCGTGTTCATCCGCCGACCCCCACCGGCTCCAGCAGAGGTATCTGAACGGTCTGCAAGGTGCCGTCGCCCAGGTGCACCCGGGCAACCCCGGGCACGACCTTCTCGGCTACGGCGGCCCGGGACAGCCGGGCACCGACCAGGTCTCCGGCACCCACGGTCGGCGGGGAGAGCAGCGCGCCACACCGGTTCTTCTTCACCTCCACCTGCCAGCCGGAGAAGCCCATCGCCACCGAGGAGACCTCGCCAGCGATGATCACGGCACGCCGGGTCCCGGAAGCCTGCCGGATCAGTTCGCGCATCCAGTCCCGGGCGCGGAAGTCACGCCACCCCTCGGCATCGTCGATCAGCAGGGCCACCGGTCCGTCACCCGGATCCACGAGGGCGGCGAAAACCTCCGCCTCCGGGTTGGCGTCGGTGATGATCCCGCGTACCCCGGTCCGCCCGGCCAGATTCCGCAGCGGCGATCGCAGCGGGGCGCCGATGACCAGTTCCGTCCCGCCGCGCAGCAGCGACTCCGCCATCACCGCGAGCGCGGTGCTGCGACCGGAGCGGGACGGACCGGCGACCAGGAAGGTCGGCTGCTCGTTGAGCAGATCGATGCCGAACGTCGCCAACTCGTCGCCACCGACGCCGATCAGCGCCCAGCCCGGCCGTGGCTCGTCGACGGATTCCCAGGCCTGGTCAAAGGTCAGCTCGGTCGGCATGACGGCGATCCTGCCGGGGCGCAGCGCCTTCTGGACGGCCGCCTCGCGTTCGGTCAGCCGGGCCGCCAGCGCGTGCATCGCGGCGACCTGCGCCGGACCACTCGGGTCCGCGCCCACCAGGGCGACCTGCACCTCGACAGCACTGATCGCACGGTAGCCACGACCGGGCGGCATGTTCTCCGGGATCTTCCGCGGGTTGAGCCCGGCCAGCGTGGCGTCGCTGCGGTCGGAGAGCCGCAGCACCAGCTTCTCCTCGCAGAGCGAGGCCATCCGGCCGCTCAGCAGGCTGTGGTCACCCGCCACGATCAGGTGGACGCCCGCGCTGGCGCCCTCCCGCAGCAGGGTGTGCACGATATCGGTCAGCGCTCCGCCGTCGTGCTCGCTGAGGGTTCCCATGAAACCCTCCCAGCGGTCGAGCAGCAGCAGGATGTGCGGCAGCCGCTCGGTAGCGGGACCGGCCGCGCGTTGCTCGGTCAGGTCGGCGAACCCACCCTCGCCGAACACCTTCTGGCGGCGCTGCACCTCCTCGTGCAGGCGGCGCAGCAGGCGGCCGGCCCGTTCCACATCGGTACGCTGCACGACCGCCCCGCAGTGCGGGAACCGGGTGATCGGCAGCAGCGCGCCGTTGCCGCAGTCCAGCCCGTACAGGTGCAGGTCGGCCACGCTCGTGGCGAAGGCAGCCGCGGTGGCGATCGTGCGCAGGGCCTGCGACCGGCCCGATCGGGGAGCACCGACGATGTGCAGGTGGCCGAACGTGGACAGGTCGATCGTCATCGGCACCTGCTGCTGCGTCTTCGGTAGGTCCTGCACCGCCCAGGCGAACGACGGCTCGCCCCGGTCGTCACGGAGCGGCTCGACGGGCAGGTCCACCACCGACACCGTCGGCAGCGGCGGCAGCCAGGGACGGCGCTGGGCGGGCACGCCGAGCATGTCGTTCGCCTGCCGGATCGTCGACACCAGCACCGACAGGTCGGTGGCCTCGTCGCTCTCGACCGCGCCCCGGGGCCGCTGCGGCACCGGCCGGCCCAGGTCCAGCCAGCCCACCGGGTGCAGGAACGGCGCGACCACGGCATCGGGCCGGTTCTGCTGCGGTCGGCGGCCACCGATCCGACCGGACTGGAACGGGATGAGCGAGCTGTGCCCGAGCCGGGCGTACGCGCGCCCCGGGTTCGTAGCGGAGATGCTCGCCGCCTCCCGGGCGTCGATCACGTCGGCGCTCTCCCCGGCGTCGGTCACCCGCAGCGCCACCCGCAGGTTGGTGTTGGCGCGGATCTCCGCGGACACCACACCGTTCGGGCGCTGGGTGGCCAGGATCAGGTGAATGCCGAGCGACCGGCCGCGCTGGGCGATGTTGACCAGTCCGGTGACGAAGTCCGGCAGTTCCCGGGCCATCGAGGCGAACTCGTCGATGACGATCAGCAGCCGCGGAATCGGCTCCGGCACCGGGCGCCGGGTGGAGTAGTCGACGTAGTCCTCGAGGTCCTTGGCACCGACCGCGGCAAGCAGGTGCTCCCGGTGCGTCAGCTCCGCGCCGAGCGAGGCGAGGGCCCGCTCGACCAGGTGAGCGTCGAGATCGGTGACCATGCCGACGGTATGCGGAAGGTCAACGCAGTCCTTGAACGCGGCGCCGCCCTTGTAGTCGACGAGGACGAAGTTCATCGCGTCGGGTCGGTTCACCACGGCGAGCGACGCCACCACCGTCTGCAGGAACTCCGACTTGCCGGAACCGGTCGTACCCGCGACCAGGCCGTGCGGACCGTGCTGGACCAGGTCGAGCGCGAACGGGCCGTCCAGGCTGTAGCCGACCAACGCCCGCGTGCTACGGGGGGAGGCGGTCCACCGGGCGTTGACCGCGGCCACCGACGGGTTCTCCATGCCCAGCACCTCGAGCAGGCGTGCGGAGGCCGGCAGCGCCGCATCGCCGTAGGTGTCGCTGACGTCGCGGACCGGGGCGAGGCGCCGTCCCGTGAGCGGGAACCAGTCGTCGATCACTTCGTCGACCCGGATGCCCTCGATCGTCGCGGCCCGCTGCTGCCGCAGCGTCGTGGGCAGGCCGTCGCCGCCGACGACCACGGTCGTGCACTCCTCCGGAAGGGTGCGCTCGTCGCTGTCCACGCAAATGAAGTAGACGCCGACGGCGGGGCCGCCCAACAGGATGGAGACCACGCCGGGCAGGGCGCGTAGCCGCCGGGCACCGTCCAGCACGACGACCACGTCGGGGTCGCTGGTCAGCACGCCGGACCCGGCGTTCAGGCGGGCCTGCCGCCGGGCTTCGATCAGCTCGATCAGCTCGGCGATCCGGCGGGCGATCGTCTCGGCGTCCGTGCCGAGCAGTGTCAGGGTCTGCTGCCCCAGCAGCGGACGGGTGTGCGGCAGCCAGGCGGCCCATTCCCACAGCGCACCGCCGTCCGGATCGGTGAGCAGGTAGAGCTGCACGTCACGGGGGCTCTGTGCGACCGCCAACTGCCCGGCCATCCAGCGCGCCAGCCGGCGCGGCCACTCGCCGCGCCCCGCGACACCGACGACACCGGCCCGCACGATGGAGAAGGCGACCGGTACGTCGGTCAGGTAGCGAGGTTCGGTACGTCGGTCCAGGTCTGCCGCCTCGACGGTGATCATGCTGGGCAGGTCGGCGATGCCGATCCGGACCACGAGGTGGTCCGGATCGGTGCGGCGGCGCTCCCACAACCGCGCCCGCGGCCCGGTGGCCACGATCAGCAGTTCGGCCGGATCGGGAGTGGCGACCCGGCGATCGTGGCGCTCCAGGACGATCGTCTCGGCGATGTCGGCCTCGATCGCGGCGACGCGCGCCCGATGTTCGGCGATCTGGCTACGGTGGCTGCGGTTGCCCTGGCGGCGCGAGGTCAACCAGTTGGCGATCACCATGATCGGCGACATCGCCGCGAACATCAGGTAGATCGGGTTGCGCAGCACCAGGGCCATGACGCCGCCGAACGCGGCCGGCAGCGCGGCGGCCAGCCACGGCAGGGCGTTCGGCGTCCCCGGCTTCGGCTCGGCCGGCAGCTTGAACTTGTCGCGCCGGATCGGCGGCAGCAACCGCGGCGGACGGTTGTAGTCGAGGTACTCGCTCTCCGGCGAGGGCTCGATCACCGCGTCCGGGCAGAGAACCGGGTGCGCCTCCAGGGCGGTGCCGCCGGCGGTCAACTGTGCGGTCTCCCGCCAGCCGACCTCACCGGCGGCCAGGTCCTCCCGGTCCAGCAGCAGGCCGCCGCTGACAGCCCGGACGTGGACCTCGGCGTCGAAGGTAACCCGGGCGACGGCGGCCACCTCCGGCACGTCGTCGGCCAGCCGGACGGCACAGTGCGGGGCCGAGCCGATCCGGTGCTCGCCCGGACCGAGCGACCAGATCCGCCCGGCACCGGCACCCGTCACGGCTCGGATGGTGACAAGACCGCCGGTGGTGTACGGGGCCGGACCGGGGCCGCCGACCCACAACACCGAGCCGTCGTACACGCCACTGGTGGACAGCGGCAGGTCGAGTTCGAGCGGCCGGTCGTCGAGGTAGACCAGGCCCGGGAACGGGCCGTGCGCGGCGTACGACGGATCGAGACTGTCCAGCAGGTTCTTGACGATGTCCCGCACCGGGGTGGCGGGATCGGCGTCCACGACCACGTCGGCCGACCACGCCTGCGGCGACGCGAGGGTGATCAGCATGCGCACGGCGTACCCCTTTGTTGCTAATTCAGCGAGCCGGCGATTCTGTTATTTGTTCAGCGAGCCGGCGAGCTCGGTGTCCATGGTGCGCAGCGCCTCAACCGCCTTGTCGAGCCACTCGGAGAGCAGGGTGAGGCTCTCCATCACCTCGGTCGCCGAAGTGACGAACTCGGTGTGGACCTCGTCGAATCTGCCGGACGCCTGGTCGGTGACGAAGCCGGAAGTGGTCAGGTTGTTCACGATGGACTTGCACTCGTTCAGCCGAGCGTCGATCTCGTCCTTGTTGTTGCGCATCCGGGTCGCGCTGTCCGACATCTCCGCGTAGGTGATGTTGAGGTTCGCCATCGGGTCGTCCCTTCGAATGGTGCGAGCCGCGCTATATGGCCGGCCCGGCGATAAGCAACGCGGATCAATATAGAAAAGCCTGCGATCGCGGTCCAGTCGGAGTACACGATTGTGGGCCCCTAGGCCCAAGACCATTGTTGACAGCCGGCACCGGGCCACTGACGATTGACTCTCCGGTGAGCCGAACGTTTCGAGGAGTGGACGATGAGTTACGAACGGTCCGGCGCCTGGACCGTCGACCATGCGGTACGCGTCCTCGCCACCGGATGCGCCCAGCGGCACCGGCCCGTACCCGCCGTTGGCGCCGTGGTCCTGGGCCCGGAGTCCGTGGTGTTGCGCCTGGCCACCCCGGACGAGGCGGCACCGCCCGGCTGGACCGTGGCGCAGTGCGGCCGTACCTGGCTGTCGTCCCTGCACTGGTTGCGAACCGCGGCGGTGGACGACCGGATTCCGGAGCCGTATCCGCTGCTGGTCTCGGCCGGTGTGATCGACGGCGGCCGGCTGCTGCTCAACCTCGCTCAGCCGAACGGCCTCACCAGCATCGAGGGCGATCTTGGGCTCGCCCGGAGCCTGGCCCGGTCCTGGTCACGCCGGCTCGCCATCAGTCCCTGGGCGGCCGGGGCCCGGGTGATCCGGGTGCGCTTCCCGCACGACCCCGACTTCGCCGGGTGGAACGTGTCCCGACTGGCGGAGGCGGCGCCCGTGCTGGACGAGCCGGAGGGCGGGATCCTGTTCTTCGCCGACCGGCCCCTGGGACGCGACCTCTACCAGGTCGACCGGCTGCTCAGCGAGCCGGCGCGGCGCTGGTCGGTGGTGGCCGTCGGTGCCGACGACGCGACCTGGCGGTTCACCGTGGGCATGGACGGCACCGTCGACACGGGACTACTGGCGGAGCCCGTACGTCTTCGCACGTAAAGCCGTATGAAGCATTCGTGAAGCGGACCGCACCAGACTGGCCGGCATGACCACGGTTCCTGGCACACCGGGCGAGCCCGGCAACCGGGTGCGCATCGCGATCTCCAGCCCGGAGATCCTCGCCCACATCCGCCACGAGTTCGCCAGCAAAGGCTTGGAGGTACAGATCGACGGCCTGCCCGCGGTCGACGTGGTGGTCACCCCGGTCGCCGGCGCCGCAGCCGGCGCGGGCACCCGCGGCAAGGCCGTCAACCGACCGGTCAGCCCGCAGACCCGGCACCGGGATCCGGCCACCGCCCGCTACCGGCTGGTGCTGATCCCGGCTGGCCGGCTGGGCCCCACGGCCGGCAACCTGGCTGGCAGGACCGGAGCAGCGTGCCGACCGCTGTCGCCGCGCGAGGCTGAGGTCATGGACTCGATCAGCCAGGGTATGCGCAACGCCGATATCGCCGCCCTGCTCCGGGTCCAGCAGAAGACCGTGAAGAACCACGTGAACCGCATCTTCACCAAGCTCGGCGCCCGCAGCAGGGTCGAGGCGGTGCTGATCTGGCAGCGTACCCGGGTGCCTAGCCGTCGTTCGTCGAGTCCATGACCTCTCCAGCGTGGGCATTCACAGGTCGGCGAAGAGGATCGGAGGGATTCGCTGTCCCGGCGGTTCGATCGACATGGCGGGGCCGTCGCCGGTCCTGGAGAGCGCGCCGTCGCCGGTCGTCTTGGAGAGCGTGATGCGATACCGGGAGAGGACCCGTGCCAGGGCGTCGAGCCGTTCGTCGGGCGCAAGCTCACCGGCAAGCTCCGCGGCGTACGCCCGGACGAGGGCGTGCATCGTGAACCGGTCGTCGTTGCGTTCCAGCAGGGACACCGCGTACAGCTTGTTCAGCAGGGCCGACGCCTGCTGGAGGCCGAGACCGAACAGCGCCGCCGCGGTGTGCCGGGTCAGGTTCGGCCCGGGGAAGATCCCCAGGAGCCGGAACGCCCGGGCCGCGTCCTCGCCGAGCGCCGCGAACGACCAGGACAGCACAGCGCGCACGGAGCAGAACGCGTCATCGGCCAGTTGCAGCGTGTCCAGCCGGTGCCGGACGTTCTCCAACTTCGCGACGAGATCTCCGATACCGGCGCCCACGGTCGACACGACCTGCTCGGCCGCGATCTGCAGAGCCAACGGTGACCGGTCGCACAACGCCGTGATCAGGCGGGCGGACTCCGGCTCCGCCCGTACCCGGTCCTCCCCGATCAACGTGTCGAGTAGGCTCAATGACTCCTTCTCGCTCAGCGCACCGAGCGAGATCCGGCGGGCGGCGTGCCGGACGGCCAGTCCCGAGAGCCGGTCGCGGCTGGTCACAATGACGAAGCAGGTGTCACCGCCGGGCAGCAGGTCCTCGACCTGGTCGACGGATGCGGCGTTGTCGAGGACCAGCAGCATGCGTTTGTCGGCCAGCATGCTGCGCCACAGCGCGACCCGCTCCTCGTGCCCGTCTGGGGCGTGCCGGGCACCGATGGAGGTCAGCAGCCGGTGCAGGGCGGCCTCAGGAGTCGGTGCGGGATGCGACGGATCGAACCCGCGGAGATTGATGTAGACCTGCCCGTCAGGATAACTGTCGCGCAGCATGTGCCCGCCGCGCACGGCGAGCGCGGTCTTCCCGATCCCGCCGACCCCCACGATCATGACGATCCGCCGTCGCGGCGACGGCCTGCCGGCCGAACTTCGCATCAGGGTGAGCAACTCGGCGGTCCGTCCGACGAAAGCATCATTGTCGTGCGGGAGCTGGGCCGGCCGAATCGTCCCACCGGGCGGCCAAACGCTCCGGTGATGGTCGTCGGCCAGGATCTCGGCATAGCTGGCCTGGGTGGCCTGTGACGGGCTGATACCCAGGTCAACGGCGAGCCTGCGGCGCAAGTCCTCGTACTGGGCCAGTGCCTCGGCGGTGCGGCCGGTGCGGTGCAGCGCGGTCATCAGCACACCGCAGAGCCGCTCGTCGAACGGATGGGCCGGAACCTCGACGAGCAGCCGGCCGATCACCTCGGGAAGCATGCCGGGACGGGCCCGTTCGGCGTACTCGATCAGCAGCCGCAACCGCAGCTCGTCCAGCCGGACACGGGCCTGCGCGACGAATGGCCCCGGCACCCCGGCGAAGGGAACCCCGCCCGTCCACGGCGCAAGCGCACGCTCGTACCCCGCCAGCGTGCCGCTGGCCCGCGCCCGCCCGGCCAGATCCTCGGCCACGGTGACGTCGAACATCTCCCGCTCGAGCAGCAGGGAGTAACCGGCCGGGCCGCTGACCAACCGGTCCTGCACCGGCCCGAGGGCGCGGCGGAGCCCGGAAAGGTAGGTGTGCGCACTCCCCGCGGCCGTGGCGGGCACCGACTCGCCCCAGACCCGGTCGACGAGCTGTCCCCGAGACACGGTCGCGCCGGCGCACAGGGCCAGCACGACGAAAACGGCACGCTGCTTGGGCGGGCCGAGGTCGATCTCGTCGCCATCGACGAACGCCCTGACCGGTCCGAGCCCTTCGACCCGCAGGCGGCCATCCACCGCACCCGCCGCCACTAGCACCCACTCCCCGCGGTCACACCCGAAGCGGCAGCATGCGGGAAATCGGGGTCCGCTCGACCGACCGTGGCCAGCACCGTGTCGCGGTCGGCCGGCCGGTAGGCGTCCTCGTACGCCTCGGCTTGGCCGCGCCGGGTGATGAACCGGGGCGGCACGTCCCCGTGGCGGTGCAGGTAGTTCAGTGCCATCCGACTGGGCAAGGCATCCGCGCCGACGGCGGTGACGGCGTGCTCGATAAAGTAGGAACGCACCTGCACGGACATCGGGTGATGCCCCCTCACCTCGCGGTAGCAGTGATACCACTGTATTGCGTAACGACGATGTCTTCAAGGCGTTACCAAACCATTGTTACTTGCGCTACCAAACGGTCGCCGTCAGGGACGGCGTGCACCGGACTCATCGACGGCGGACGGCGTGCCGACCGGTGGTACCTCCGCCGGTCTTTCGAGGCGTCCGGTGGCGACGATTCTGGCGAAGGCGTGGGTCGCGCCGGCCTCGGCGTCGGCGACCAGCGCGCCGCTGCCCTTGAGCTGGCTCTGCCACCACGAATCGCCGACCGGCGTCGGCCCGCCGCACAGGTCAGGCTCTCCCCCACCCTCGTCGTCCGGCGCACCACCGCCCCGCCACCCGCACTGAACCTTTTTCAACCTCCCCTTGCGGTCCCTCGGAGCGCGAGGTCGGACGCGGTGTGTGAGCGCCGCGCGGTTCAGGTTGAAAAAGGTTCACTGTAGGTGCACCGCAGCCGCACCAGCGGGGGAACGCCCTGGACCCCCGCCCGCTGCCGTCGTCCGCGCCGACGACGACAACGCCCTCTCCGCCGCGGTCGGCTGATCCAGCAGGTACGCCAGGTTCCTGCTACTCCACCAAGGCCAACCCGCAGGGTGCGAGACGATCACGGGTAACGTTACCGACGCTGAGGCCGGGCAGCATCCCGTAGCGCGACGACACGGTGGGCACGAAACCGGGGAAGGCGTGCAGCGTCGATCCGAAAGAACCGCAACGTCCGCACCGGTCAAGCTCGACTCCCGCTCCGGCGGGTGTAGGACGGCGAGGTCTCGATGTACTTCCGGGCTCCGTTGTCCAAGGTTCGGAATGGATACATTCCTAACCCACCCCTACGCCCGGGGGCGTCTCCCAATCAGGGGGATGCCATACGGAGCACCCGATCCGGTTTGCTTCGCCAAGAATCCGCTGTCCGTGTGCCTTCCAGAGGCCACGAAGGCGCGAAGTGATGACAACGCGGTCGACTGACACGCCGGGTAGCGGTGTCCTGATTCCGAGCGCTCGCCGAGCGGGATGCCCAGATGGACACCCGCTATTTGTGGCGTGATGATCGACGTAGAAGTCGTCGAAGTCGAACGCATGATGCGGGTGCGCCGGATCCGGCCGCCATCGGCCACACCCGAGGATCGCAGCGACATGCCCGGCCGGGAGGTCCCGCAGTGCGGAGTCGATCTCCTCGTCGACCGACAGGTCTCGGCTCGCATCCGCCCATTCGTGCACGGCGAGCCACTCGTCATCGAGCGACCAGGTGTAGTCGTCGAGCGCCCAAGCCCAGTAGAGCTCAAGCACTGGATCCCGGTGCTTGGTCAGGAACCTGCGAATGTTGCGCTCGTTGCTGGCCCGGTTGGCTTCGCTGCTCCGCTCGTGCGGTGTCTCGATCGCCCACGCTAGCCTGCTCATCCGCAGCGACGTGCCACGATGATGCAGCCGATAGCCGAACTCCAGGTCTTCCATCCCCCAGCCGCAGAACTCCTCGTCGAACCCGCCCACCGACCAGAAGTCCGCCGCGAACACGGCGAAGTTCAGCGACCAGAACCGCGTCCACGGCAGCGCATATCGGCCGAGGTCGGCGTCAGCTTCGGCCGGCAGTGTCTCCCGAGCATCCTGGAACGACGCCTCCGCGCTGTACCGATCGCGCACGTCTTGCGCGGACATAGTGCGCAGCGCCTGCGCGAGCCCGGGCGTCGATGCCTCCGAAGCAGAACCATGGGTGTAGCCAAGAACGCAACGCCCGGGTGCGGTGCTGCGGCGGTAGGTGCGCACCAGCTCCGGGCCGGCCAGCACACCGGTGTCCAGGAACGCGAGCACCGGCGCGTCGGCATGGGCCGCACCGGCATTGCGTGCGGCTGCGGCCCGGAAGCCCAGATCCTCCTGGAAGGTGTACTTGAGACGCAGCCGGGTCCGGAATGACCGTACCAACTCGGCCGTGCCATCGTCGGAACCGTCATCCGACACGATGACCTCGAAGTCATCCCGCGGCGCGGTCTGAGCCACCAGGCTCTCGAGCGTCAGCCGCAACAGGTCGGCCCGGTTGTAAGTCGGGATGACAACGGAGACAACCGGCTGCATGACTAGCACCCCACCGCCGGGCGCTTCTGGTCCGGCGGCTCCTGCTGCGCCTGCGCCGCAGTGGCCACCAGGCCCGGCCGGACTACCCCGACCACCAGCCCAGCAGCCGGCCAGGCCGAAGCCCGGCTACGAGTTAACGACGGGACGGACAAGGCACTACCTCACAAACCAACGGACCGGCGGTTACGTCGTGGCGGTGAGAACCGCCGTACCGCTCACACGGTACGGCGGTGGGGCTTGAACAATGCTTGCAAGATGCTTGAAGCCGCAGCCCAGCGAGGCCGGCGTGCTTGCTTTCCTGGAACACCGAAGCGGTCGGACGTGAAGATCAAGATACGGCGACGACCGACCACCCAACACAGGCGTTGTTCACGCGGCGAAGCTGAGATGGCCGCGCCGGGGTGGTGATGCCTGCTCACGGGCCATGGCTTGGGATGTGATGAGTCCCCCTGCGCCAACCGACTGAGCTACCGCCCCGGACCGACGCTGACCGACCGGGGTGCCGGGGCCGGCGAGCTCCGTCCGAGCACCGCCGGCGGTGGGACGCGGGCGGTGGACGCCTGCCCCGCCTGGACCTACCTGTCCAGTTGGTTCACGCCGCCGGTGGGATTCCGCACAGCGCCTCGCGCCGCCGGCCGAGTCGACGCGGGTCACGCGTCGTTGTGCGGGAGATGTCGCTCGCTCCAGTGCGCCAACGGGTCGAGTGCGGCGATCAGCTCTTTGGCGCCGGGCGTGAGAGCGTACGTGATCTGCACGGGTGTGCTGGGAATCACCGTGCGTTCGATGAGACCGCGGGACTGTAGCTGCTTGAGTCGCACTGTGAGCTGGGGATCCGAAATGCCCGGCACCATGGCGCGGTATTCCTTGAACCGGCGGGCGCCGCGGGCCGCGGCGAGCAGGATCGGTCCGGTCCAGCGGACTCCGATGATGTCGATCGCGCGCAGCAGGCGGTGGCAGCTTTCCTCGTCGATCGGAGTGCCGAGAGCGTCGGGCGCGGTAGTCACTTCTCAAAAGTAAGTTACTTCGGTGGCCTTTGGCAACCTGGGTTCGCGGCGGGACGCTTTCTCTACCGAAGAGAGGAAGGCATCATGAGCGCACAGACCGCGCCAGTGGGCCGAGGGGTGGACCGGGTCCTCGACAAGGTGCACATCGGTCCGACCCCCATGTCCGATCACAGCGCGCTGATCATTACGCCAGGTAACCACGCCTGGACCGATCCGTTCCTGGTGATGGGTGAGGAACTGGTCAACAAGCCGGGGTTCGACTGGCATCCGCACCGCGGGTTGGAGACCGTGACCCTGATCCTGGAGGGGAGTCTGGAGCACGGTGACAGCATGGGCAACACCGGTGTGCTCAGGCCGGGGGACGTGCAGTGGATGACCGCGGGGCGGGGCATCATCCACCGTGAGGTCGCTGCTCGTTCGGAGCATGCTCATGTGATCCAGATGTGGGTCAACCTGCCGGCGCAGCGGAAACTCGTGCCCACCCGCTATCAGGACCTGCGGGCCGGAAATCACGCCGTACACACCGAGCCCGGCGTGCTGGTCCAGTTGATCTCGGGGGAGACCGGGGCGGCGCGTGGGCCGGCGGTCAACCATTGGCCGATCCTGGGCATGGTGATCACGCTCGACCCAAGGACCGAGTACCGGCAGGTGCTCGACGGGGACCAGCGCGCGTTCGCGTACGTGATCTCGGGCCGGCTGGCGATCGCCGGGCGGACCGTGCGGGCCGGACAGATCGCCTGGTCCGATCCGGTGCCCCGGCCGGGCGACCCGACCACGCTGACCTTGGCCACCGGTGACGGCGACGAGCAGACCAAGGTGATGCTGTTCGCCGGCCGGCCCATCGGCGAGTCCGTGTACGCCAGCGGCCCCTTCGTGATGAACACCCGTGCCGAGATCGAACAGGCGTACCGCGACTTCCACTCCGGCAAGTTCGGCAGCATTCCCCAGGGCACCCGCCTGCCCGCCGGAACCTGACCGGTCGACCCGTCGCTGCCCGTTCACACACGCCCGTGACGGCGCCTCTCACGTTGCGCGCAGCGGCTTGCACATCCACAGCCACCTCAGCGTCGTGGGGAGGGACCAACCAGGAGGATCCATCCCATGGGCAACACCGACAACGCCGCCGACGGCTTGGTACCGGCCGAGGTGCTGGCCTCGACCAGCCCGGTCGCCGTCTCCGCCGTAGGCCGTGCCAAGCCAGGCAAGGACCAGGAGTTCGAAGACCTGGTCAGGTCGGTCGTTCCGCAGGTGCGCGCGGAGCATCCGCAAGCCCGCCGACCAGCGCGGCTTCGCCGTCCACCCACGCCGCTGGGTCGTGGAACCGCACCCTGGCCTGGCTCACCGCCTGCCGACGGCTGACCCGGAACTACGAACGCCACCCTGCTGTCTCCGAAGCCCTCATCCGATCGGCCGCCATCGCCGGCATGACCCGCCGCATCACCAGCGGAGGCCCATACGCCGGCGGCTTCGTCGCACGTTCACGTGTACCTGATAAACCCACCACCTCGACCTTTGGCCGGCACGGCCCACGATTCACTCGGACTTCGTAAAGCCCTCTGGGCGCCGCATCTCGAACAGGACGCTGTCGTGGCCCGCCGCGTCAGGCCGGCTTCCGACACGAACCGCACCAACTCTCTCCAACGCGCGCTGGGAACGCCGGTTTTCCGGGCCGACGAGGAACACCACCCGCTCGACGAACCGGAACGCGTGCCCCAGCATGAGGGCCTTGAGCTGCCCGTTCGCCCGGCCGCCCCAGTACGACCTGGCGAGGAACGTCCACCCGATCTCGACCTCGCTGCGTCGCTGATCGTAACCGTGAAATCGGGACGACCCGATGATGTCGCCCGCCGTCGACGTGACCACCAGAGCACCACCACAAGCCAGGGACTCCGCGAAGAACCGCGCGAAGACCTCACGTCGGTGTCGATCCCTGACAGGATGCTGCTCCCAAATCAGCGGGTCACGAGCAACCTGATAGAGCTCATCAAAGTCCGGCGACCACAAGGGCCGCACGCCAACGAGATCTCCACGGAGTATAGGTTGCAGATCGAACGGCATGAGCGAGTGTATCGGCGAATCAGGTCAGGACCGCCCCAGGGAAGGGCAGCCGCTCACCCGAGTAGCGGCCACCATCGGAGCACCACCTCACACGCTTCTCAAACACGCTCATAGGACGGGGCAGGGCATGAACCAAGGCACCCGCGACGAGATGCTCGGCCGCCTGGCCGAGGCAGTCGGGTCCGTCACAGTCGCACACCCGACGCGGGTTGCCATCGACGGACCGCCCGCCGCAGGCAAGACCACCCTCGCCGACGAGTTGGCCGTCGTCTTGCGCGAGCAGGGCCGCGACGTCATCCGCGCGACGATCGACGATTTCCTCTTCCCCCGGGCACAGCGCTATCCGCGCGGCGAGTACTCGGCCGAAGGGTGCTACTACGACACCCACGACTACGACGCGCTGAACCGGGTCCTGCTCGATCCGCTCGGCCCGGGCGGAGACCGACGCTTCCAACACGCGGTCTACGACCGCACCGCGGATACCGCGCTGTCCTCGCCGGTCACGACTGCCCCCGCCGACGCCGTGCTGGTCTTCGACGGCGTCTTCCTCATGCGCCCGGAACTGATTGATCGGTGGGACCTGCGCATCTTCGTGTCGACGGCACTCGAGAAGACCGTGGATCGTGCCGTGATCCGAGAGCGCCGGGTGTTATCTCGGGCCGAAGTCGAACGGCGCTGGCGCGAGCGTTACATCCCTTCCCAACAGTTCTACTTCGCTACGGTCCGCCCGACCCATCACGCCGACATCATCGTGCACAACGACGAGCCCCAGCTACCGGCCTGGGAGACTTAGTCGCCGGCTTCCCCGTCCGGCACCCTGACCTCCGTACGGGCGGGCGCCACTCGATTGAGTGAAGTGCAAATAAGCACTCTCATACCGATGAGCGGATGTTGCTACGTCGCCGAGGAGATCGGTGCCGGATCGGGGTGAGGATCGATCGGCGAGAGGGGAGGGATGCGCGCTTCGATCGCTGCTGCGGCATCAAGGCAGAGGTCTTCTCGGAAACGTGGCCCGATGACCTGTACGGCGTGCGGGAGACCGTCGGTTTTCCCGGTGGGGATCGCGACGGCGGGTAGTCCGAGCAGGTTGACGGCCACGGCCATCCGCATCGTGGCGGGAAAGTCGGACAGCCAGGCGGGGTCGAGGTCGCGGCCGAGCCGGAACGCCGGCTGGGTACGGATCGGGGCCAGCACCAGAGGTGTTCGGCTGAGCCAGTCGTTCCAGGCGCGGGCGATGGCGGCTCGTTCCATCATCGGGTCGAACGCCGGCTCGCCCCCGGCCCTGGTCCAGATCGGTTCATAGGCTTGCCAGAATCGGGCGAATTCGTCGGAGGCGACCGTATCCACGGGAGGTTGCACCCGGTGTACACGGCCGTAGCTCGACATGATCTGGGTGTAGATCTCACCCGCCCGTTCCAATGCTGGGGCGTCGTGTTCCTCGACGACGTAGCCGGCGTCGGTGAGCAGATCGGCTGCTCGGCGCAGCGCGTACCGCACCGCTGGGTGGACGTTGATCCCGCCTGGTGTGGCGACCATGGACACCCGGATCGGCGGTGACACGAGCGGTCCGTCGAGTGGTAGCGGTGCATGCCACGGGTCGCCTCCGTCGTACGCGCGCATGTGGGTGAACGCCAGGCGAAGGTCCTCGACGCGGCGCGCGATCGGCCCGTGCACCCCCAGCAGTTGGAATGCGAACGGCGTGGGCTGCCGACCACCGCTCTGCGCGACCCGGCCGAGAGAGGGTTTCAGCGCCGCCGCGCCGCAGCACTGCGCCGGCCACCGCAGCGAGCCCGCGCCGTCGTTGCCCAGCCCGAGCGGGGCCATACCGGTGATGACCGCGGCGGCGTCGCCCCCGCTGGAGCCACCCGGGGTGTGTGCGACAGACCAGGGGTTGCGGGTCGCCCCACGCAGCCCGTTGGCGGTGTGCCACCTCATCCCGAACTCCGGCATGTTGGTCCTGCCGATCGGGATCGCGCCTGCGGCGCGAAGCTCGGCGATGTGCGGCGCATCCTGGATCGCGACGGCATCGCGTAGCGCGGCGATGCCCTGGGTGGTCGCCGAGCCGGCCACGTCGACGTTCTCCTTCACCGTGATGGGCACGCCGCACAGCGGTCCGGGCTCGTCACCGCAGCGCAATGCCCGGTCGACCGCGTCCGCGGCGGCCAGAGCCTGCTTGTCGAGTACGACGGTGAGCGCGTTCACGACGGGATTGACCTCGTCAATCCGTCGTAGGTGTGCCTGCACCACCTCGCGGCTGGACACCTCCCCCGTCCTGATTCGGTGCGCCAACTGAGTTGCGCTCAGCATCCACAACTCCGGCATATCACCCTGCGGTTCAGTCATGCGACGAACCTAAGAGCCTCGCCGGCGAATGTGCAGTCTTGTCTTTCCGCGCCGTCTCAGCCGCCCAGCCCCGGATGGTGGCACGAACGTCCGGACATGCCGCCGACCGTGCGCGGCGCTCCTCAGCCGAAGCAGCCACGCTTCGTGACCGAGCTCCGACCTCGGGCCGGTGGACGCCCGGAACTGTCGATGCCAGCGCCCGTGGCAATTCGGGGCGCACCGACGTTGACACCTAGGATGGGTATGCCTAGGTTATCTAGGTATGGAGTTGCGTGGGCATCTGGACCTGCTACTGCTCGGCGCCTTGCGTCGGGCCGAACCAGCACATGGCTATGCGCTGATCGCTGCATTGCGGGACCGGTCCGAGGGCACTTTTGATCTTCCGGAAGGCACGGTCTATCCAGCGCTGCACCGCCTGGAACGCGACGGCCTGGTGAGTAGCGAGTGGGACGCAGGTGCTTCTCGGCGTCGTCGGGTATACCGCCTGACCCCCTCTGGGGTGACGGCGCTGACAACGAAGCGGCGCGAGTGGCGCACGTTTGCACAGGCCGTACAGGCCATCGTGGGGCAGGACGTTAAGGAGATGCCGGCGTGACCGCCAAGGGAGAGCGAGTGGAACCTTCCGGCCAGGACCCGACGGTGGCTGTGGGCGTGGTCGACCGTCACCTCGACGAGATGTTCGACCAACTGGCCGGGAGTGGAGCATCTGGCCGGCGAGTGCTTTCGGAGGTGGAGGACCACCTGCGAGACGCCGTCGCCGACGAGATGGCGCGGGGCGTTCCGGCGGAGCAAGCCGAACGCAACGCGGTCACCCGGTTCGGATCGCCGGACCACATCGCCGGCCCCCTGCGCCGTGCTCGGCGCGGCCTCGCGGTCGCCTCGGTGGTCTCCGACGCCTGGCTTCTCGCCGGGCTCGCCGCCCTGTTGCTCGCCGCTACGTACCTGTTCAAGGCGCTGGACGTGGCGATGCTGCGGTTCACACACCCCGAGCAACTGCCATCGTGTGTCGAGCGACCAATGGCGCCGGCCGACATCTCCGACGCCATCGCCCCGTGCGGTGCGGGCGCCTCTGCCACGCATGCCTATGCCCGGATAGGTCTAATCGCGTTCTTGGCGGCCGTAGCGGTGCTGACGGCTCGCTGGCTGACAATCCGTAACACCGCCCTGGCGCCAGCGTCCCAGCGCTTCCCCCTCCTCGCCGCCGCGTTAATCGCCGCGGCCGGAGCGGCACTGTTCCTGCTGTACCCGCTCACCCCGTCCGGGCGGCCTCTGTTCGGTGCCAGTGGCGGCACACCCCTGTGGTGGACGGGATCATGGCATCAGATCATCCTCAGTGGGCTCACGCTGCTGACCTCGGTTGCCATTGCTTGCAAGCACTTCGCCCGGAGGCCTCGCGTCTGACCCGTCGCGGGTAACTCGATCGCGGAATGCAAGCCCAGCCGAGGACCGCGTACACCGGCCGCCACACCTGCCGAGCGGTGGTCGGCGACCTCAGCCAGCAGCGCGATCGCCTCGCACAGGTATCAGGCGGCGGTGGTTAGCCAATAGCGAAGTCCTCCACCACGCCATCCGCTTCTGCCGCCGACCGTGCGCGTTGGCTAACACAACGTCTACGCTCGCGCTTCCTTTGTGCCTCGCCACTGGGAAGCATGTTCAATCGACGCACATCGGTGCCCGTCAAAGCGGGTGCCTGCTCCGTCCCACGGCACCAGACGGTGCAGCGTTACGTAGCCACGGCGACAACAATGCCCAGCACCACTGCCGCGTAGCCGGTGAAGGCCGCCCACCCGGCGAGCATGGCGAGGAACGGGTGGGCCACAGGGAACGGCACGGGCAAGCCCGGGATCGTCGCGCGGACGGTGTCGAGGGTGGCTCCCAGGGGCCGCCCGAATATCCGGACCAACCCTCCGAAGAACTTGGTCGTACGGTCGATATCCCACCGTGGTTCCCACAGTGACAGTGCGACCGCGCCGTCTCGCCCCATGACGACGACGACCCAGGCGGGCACGCCGGCCGGGCCGTCGAACGAGAGGACGTGGGCCGCCCTGATCTCCGTCCGCGGGATCACGGTGCGCCGACGCCATACGTTCACGTGCACCAGGCAATGGTCGTCGAACTCGACCCGGAGGTTGCATCGGCGCACCGCGGCATAGGTCCAACTGGCCAAGGCAGGCGGCCACATGATCGCCAGCACCCCCGCAGCGGCCGGAAACCCGACGGTGAGGCCGACCACGATCGCAGCCGGAATGCTGAACGCGAGAATCATCGGCTCGGCCACCGGGCCCAAATCCGCTGGACGGGGGCGCAACGTGGCGGTGGTGGTCACCCTGACCAGTGCAGCCGATCGATGCAACCTGATCGGACACGTACCAGCGTTTTTACGCTCGGGCGTCGCAACCTGGACCGGCAACGTCCAACCCCGATCGACGCATCTCGGCCTTCCCACCCTCGGTCAGCCGCCGACCAACCGGAAACCCGTATCCGCATCTGCCGCAGAGCGCGCGCGTCGCCAGCCGGGAGCCGTCACGTCGCGCCGCCGGCCTCTCACGCCGGCTGTCGTGCGGCCCGCTGGCGTCCGCAAGCCAGTTGAAGAAATATGACGCAAGGTGTCAGGTTTTGGGTGGAGCATAGGTTCATCGGTCGGCGCCGGTGATGGGCGCGGACCGCGGCACAGATAGATGCGGAAAGACAAGGACCTCCATGCGCGAAACCCCAGAAGATCTCGAAGAGCTCCAGGCCCTCCTTGACGCCTCCCTCGCCCGCTCCACCTCCCACCTCCGCTCGATCATCAACACCGCGCGCACACTGAACGCGGAGCAGCTCACCCAGGTCCTCACCGGCATGTGCACCCTCGCTCTGTCCAGCGTGACGGCGAAGGGTGAGCCGCGGATCAGCGGTGTGGACGGGCACTTCCTGCGAGGCAAGTGGTACTTCGGCACGGCGCGCGACGCGGCCAAGGCGCGCCACCTCGCGGCGCGGCCCGCCGTCAGCGCCGCACATATGCGCGGTGAGGACCTCGGCGTCTTCACGCACGGCAAGGTGGAGATCCTCAACCCCCAGAACGGCGACCAGGCCACGGACTGGCCGGACGTGCTCGCGTACTTGAAGGACTTCTACGGCGACGACCCCTTCGACTGGGACAACGACGTGGTCTACTACCGGCTGCATCCGCACTGGATGACCGTCTATGCCCCAGACATCGCAAAGCTCACCATGGCGTCCCAGCCCTGATCCACAGCACGGGCCAACCGATGCGCGTCCAAGACCCGTTCCGTCAGAGGTCTCGTTACCGCCTAGCAGGGCTGAACGCGGCGTCCGCGGTGGCCTGGTCGACTCGATTCAGGGGCGCTGCCAGCACCTCCGGCCCGTACGGCGGCAGGCTACGCCACCACCGCCAGCCGGCCGGACCGCCTACCCCGATGAGCAGCAGACGCTGATTGTCAGCGGGCTACAGGTTGTTGATTCGGGCCAGCAGCTCTGCCTCGGTCAGGTTTTCCAGGACCGCGTCCTGCTTGCGGCCCAGGACTGCCAGCAGCTTTTCCTTCTCCAGCTTCTTGGCTGCCGCTGCCTTCGCCGACTGGTCCTCCGCGAGGCGGATGGCGATGACGTGCTTGACGACCTCCAACTTGGTCTCCAAGGTTGCCTTGGCCGGATTGGTCTCGGTGGCCACGAACGACTCGGTGTCGATGGCCTTGAGTTCGGCGTTGACCGCCTTGGCCACGTCATCGAGGCTGAAGCCGGACTTGGCGGTCAGCGGAAGCTCCCACAGCTGTTCCGTGGTCAGCAGTCCCTTGGCCGACGGGTAGCGGAATTTCTCCCGCGTGGCCTTTTCAAAAATGGTCACGATGGCCTCTCTCAGATTCTCTGGGTAGGAAGTCAGAACTGGATACTGATGAGGTGGCGCCGGCCGTCGGTCATGGTCACCTTGGCGACCACAGAGCTGCGGACCGTGGAGCTGAAGCCGAGGCCGGACAGCTGATCCGGGGACGGCTCGCACTTGGTGCGATCGCCGAGAACCTCGAACACCTTGCGGTGCGGTTGCAGGTCGCCGCGGAGGAACTCGTTGTAGATCCCCCGGGTCGGCTGGTCGTTCACGCACCCTTTCAGGATGAAGAAGTAGTGGCGGTTGCCGACCTCGCCGTCGTCGAAGTAGTTCGGCGAGTACATGATGGTGGACACCGGCACGAACTGTTCGGTGGCGATTCCCCACAGGTCCTTGCCTGCGCTGCCCGGCTGCATGTCCTTACCCGGCCGGAAAGCGGTGATCACCTCGTCGGCGACCGTCATCCGGCCCACCTCGACGGTCTCCTTGTGGCCGACCGCCCGCTCGTGGCTGTAATGCTCGATTTTCCCGTTGCTCTCGGTCTCGATCACGAAGCCGACCTCGGTGCTTTCCCGCTTGTTGAACTGATTCACCTCGATCCGGTACTCGCCGTCGGGGACGTTGTCGGTCCAGGTGACGTTCTCCACCGGCTCACGCGAGAACGTCCCGCCCGCGTTCATGTCGACGTCCAGCTTGTTGCGTTTGTCCCTGTACCAGATGTGGTCGCCGTTGGGTTCGAACACGTGCAGGTCGAGGTCGTCGTGGTTGAACCAGGACAGGCTCACCCGCAGCTTGCCGGTGACGTTGCCGCCGGCCCGCTTGACCTTCTCCTTGATCGAGTCGGTGACGTTGCCGTTGTAGGACCAGCCGAAATCGTTGTCCCAGGTGAACAGCCGCGGGGCGGCCGGGTGCCGGCCGGTGGTGAGACTGACGAAGTGCGGTTCGTGGCTGTTGGCGACCCACAGGTCGATGGTCGCGGCGCCCGGCAGGATGTCTTTCATGAAGGTGACCACGGGAATCTCCTCCGGCTTCGCGTCACGAAGGCGCGCACCTGCCGACCTCATGGTGGCCGCCTGCATGAGCAGCCCTTCGATGCCGTCCTTCATCCGCGACTGTGTGTCGTTGTCGACCCATAGCACGTTGGTGACCGACACGTCGGACAGCCGGGCGAACCGTCGCTGCAACGACTCCTCGATGCCCAACTCATCGATGGTCTTCATGGCAGCCTTGACCATGGCCGGGGTGATCAACGCCGTGGGGCGCTGGTAATTCTGCGGTGCCACCTTCGTCTCGAACGACCGGACCGCCTGCTCCAGGTCGACGCCCGCGGAGAGATCCTGGACGAGGGTGCCGATCACCGTGTTGCGGAACCGGGCCGCCGGGTTCATGGCGTTGGCGAAAATGAAGGCCTGTCCGTCGGCCGCCTTCGTCCACCGGTTCTGCAGTGACCGGAACTCGGTCACCGCCCGACGATGCTCCGTGCCGCGGTAGAGGGCGTTGTCGTCGATGAGATCGACGACGGTGTCCAGAGCGTGCTGGGTCAGCTCGGCCAGGCCACGCCGGAACACCTGCACCGCGGCGTCGAAAGTGCCCCGTGCCGCGCCGACCTCCTTGATGCGATGCCGCTTCTCCACCCGGCCGTGCAGGTGGTGCCACACCTCGACCTGGCCGTCGCGCAGCGTCCGGGTCGTCCTCGTCCCGTACTGCGCCTCGGCGGACCGGAAAATGGTGGACAACGGCAGCGTGCTGACGAATTCGTCCATTGCGGCGGCGACGACGGAGAAGACCGGGTCGGACGCAGACACCCCGGACCAGACGGAGCGAACCTGTCCGTTGTGGATCTCGACGACGTTACCGAAGTTCTTGATGAACCCGCGGCAGGTCGAGCAGTCGTACTCGGACCGCTCACGGAACCGGAGATTAGTGCCGGCGGGGAAGGAACCGAGAAAGGTGAGCCAGAGTGAGTCCCGGTCGAGACCGTCGCCGACGACATACAACTCGCCCTTGGACATCGCGGACAGACGTATAGTCACATCCGTCACGAACTGCCGGAAATCGCCCACTGCGTCATCCTCCTTGATCACCGGAGATCCTATGGAGTGCCTGCAAGCGGAGAAACGCATTTCCGGCTGTCCGCACGGTCACGGACGGGCGCCGGTGGCCGGCGGTCAGTCGACCGGATTCGCGTACGGCGGTAGGGTGTCGAGCCGGCGGTCAGCAGTCCCGCCAGTTGGCCGGTGCTCCGAGCAGATCCCGGCTCACGCCGTGGTTGCCTTACCGGGCACCCGCAGGCCTGGGTGGTCGGGGCATGCTCCGCATGATGATTTTCCTCGTCACCAACAACTCCGCCGACTACTGCGAGGAGACCGGTGTCCTCGCGCTCGAACTACGTGCCGAGCTCGAGAGGGTCGCCTGAGACCTGACCCGAGTAGCGGATCATCTTCTCAAGCACGCCAGGCTCGCACCGAGGGACCGTGTGAACCCGCGCTCGATCAGGTGCTCGCTCATGCCGCCGACCGTGCGCCGCCCACAGCCACAGCCGTCACGCTTCGTGATCGGCTCTCGGAATCCCTCGGTGGCCGCTCTCAGCCAGCCGGAGAACCTGTGGCCGCCCCCTCGCCGTTGCCGTCCGTGCGCAGCATCTCGGCGGCCCGCATTATCGTGGCAAGGCTACTCAGCGCCTCCGCAGGGAAGGGTTGTGCCATGAAATACCTGATGCTGGTCTATGGCAACGAGGAGGTTTGGAACACGCTCGCGCCGGCCGACCTCGCCGCGCTCATCAGCGAGGTCGACGCGTTCAACGATGCGCTGGGCGAGTCCGGGGAGTTGATCACTGCGGAAGGGTTGGTACCGCGGGCCCGCTCGGTCCGGATGGCGCAGGGCGGTCCGGTCGTCACGGACGGGCCGTACCTGGAGGCGAAGGAGTACGTAGGCTCCTACTTCATGGTGGATGTCGATGTCGACCAACGGGCGCTGGACATCGCCCAGTCATATCCAGGGCTGCGCTACGGTGGCAGCGTCGAGGTGTGGCCGTTGATGCGGGGCGGCTGGGTCCGGCGTTGAAGGTCGACCCGTCGACCGAGGAACTGCTGCGGACGCTCGCGGCTCCGGTGCTCGGTGCGCTCGTACGCCGCTACGGTGACTTTTTCCGGGCCGAGGACGCGGTCCAGGAGGCGTTGGTCACTGCGGTCAGTACGTGGCCGCGCACCGGCGTTCCGGCGCAGCCGCTGGGGTGGCTAACGACGGTCGCCGCGCGTCGTTACCTGGATCAACTGCGCGCCGACACCGCCCGGGAGCGTCGGGAGCGTGCCGTTCTGGCGACCACCCCGCGCGATGCGCTGGTCGCCCCGCCGCCGGACCTGGAGCCGGTTCGCGACGACCTGCTTGAGCTGTTGTTCCTGTGCTGCCATCCGGCCCTGACCCCGTCCGCACAGGTGGCACTGACGCTGCGGGCGGTCGGCGGACTGAGCACGGCCGAGATAGCCGCAGCGTTTCTCGTGCCGGAGAAGACGATGGGCCAGCGGATCTCACGGGCGAAACAGCGGCTGCGGGACGCCGACGCCCGATTCGAGCTTCCGCCGCAGGCGGAGTGTGGGCCCCGACTGCGAGCCGTGTTGCACGTGTTGTACCTGCTGTTCAATGAGGGCTACAGCGCCAGCTCTGGGCCGGTGTTGCAGCGGACCGACCTGACCCGGCAGGCCTTGTGCTTGACGCGTCGGCTACACGACCGGCTGCCCGACTCGGGCGAAACCGTCGGGCTGCTGGCGCTGATGGTGTTGACCGAGGCACGTAGCGGGGCGCGTACCGGACCCGATGGCATCCTCGTGCCGCTCATCGAGCAGGACCGGACGCGTTGGGACCGCACCGCGATCGCGGAGGGCATCGCTCTGATCACCCACAGTCTGGCCACGCTGCCTCTCGGCCCGTACCAGATACAAGCGGCCGTCGCGGCGGTGCACGCCGAGGCACCATCGACCGAGGTCACGGACTGGTCCCAGATTCTCGCGCTGTACCAGGTTCTCGATCGGCTGGCGCCCAATCCCGTCGCCACGCTCAACCGGGCGGTCGCCTTGGCGATGGTGCGTGGCCCGGAGGCTGGGCTGGCGTTGCTCGGCGAGTTGGAGTCCGGGCCACTCGCAGGGAATCACCGGCTGCTGGCGGTCCGGGCACACCTGTTTGAGCAGGCCGGTAAACGGGCCGACGCGGCCGCGGCGTACCGGGAGGCCGCGCGCCTGGCTGGGAGCCTGCCCGAGCAGCGGTTTCTCGTGCAGCAGGCCGTCCGCTGCACCGGTTGAGCCCGTTCGTCGCGGCACGCGGGTAGAAATCGACCTTGCGGCTCCGATCTGTAGGTAGACAGCCCCAAGCGAGGGCGCGAGAGAGCGGAGCGAGGACGATGACCAAGGTGACAGCGCAGATGTCGCTTTCACTTGACGGGTACTACGCCGGCCCCCAGCACAGTGGCGACGGCGGCTGGGTGGAGTCGGCGGAGGCCGCTGGATTCTTCCGGATCACCCGTTGGGCGACTGAGGCGATGGCTTGGCGGGAGCGGCTGGGCTTCGCTGGCGGGGAGCAGGACACGAACTCGGAGATTCTGGCCGAGACGTTCGAGAGGGCTGGCGCGTACGTCATGGGCAGGCGGATGGCCGACGGCGGTGAGGTGCCGTGGGGTGAGGAACCGCCGTTCCGCGCACCGGTCTTCGTCGTGACGCACCGTCCCCGCGAGACCGTGGCACGCAAGGGTGGAACGAGTTTCACGTACGTCACCGACGATGTCGCCAGCGCGGTCGAGCGGGCACGTGCGGCGGCGAACGGCAAGAACGTCGCCGTGGCCGGCGGTGGCAACCTGCTGCGACAGGTACTCGAAGCCGGCCTGTTGGACGAGCTGGAAATCCACATTGCCCCGGTGGTGCTCGGCGCCGGGATGCGCCTGCTCGACGGCGGCCTCGACCTCGGCGACTTCGAGGCGATCGAGCTCGAACCCAGCAGGGTGGTGCACACGCCGCGGGTCACGCACATCCGGTACACCGTCAACGGCCGCGCCCCACTCGTGCTCGACGACCGCGGCAGCGGCGGCGGTCCGACCCAGGCCGCGACCTCGCGCACCGCCTGAACCAGCGCCACGACGGCGCCCGGGCATCACACCGGTGCCCGGGCGCCCCGTGCACTCAATGCCTCGACGACGGGTTCCGCCCACCATACGTGCGGATGAGAAGCAATTGCACGCGAAACGGGCGCCAGCACCCCGCCCCAACCTGAGCCTGCTCCTTCCGTGAGCTTCGGGAGGCCGGCCCACGTATCCGGATTTGCCGCCGATCGCGCGTCGGACAGCATCAGCCCTGGTTGTCGTTACTCAACCTGCATATCGTGTCGACCGCACTGCGCAGGCACGCGTCGACGCTGGACGTCACGACGGCTGTCCGGACTGACTACGTTTGGTCACGGCGGGGCGGACGTACGCGCGCGGGCTCGGCAGATGGCACTACAGGCGTGCACGGCTGTCAGGTCGGTGCGGACCGGAGGGTGTCCACGACCGGGCGCCGGGTGGCAACCATCGCGGGGATGGCGGTGAGCGCGGCGATGGCGAGCAGGACTCCGAGTGCGGTGGCGAGCAGCCAGGAACCGGGTGGGTACTGGACCTCGCCGAGGCTGACGAAGGTGACCAGCCCGATGCCGGCCGGGATCCCCACGGCGACGCCGGGTATGGCGGGAAGCAGTTGCGCTACCGCCAGGCCCACGCCGGCCTGCGCGGGCGTGGCACCGAGCGTCCGCGCGACGGCCAGCGGCTGCCGGGCGTCGAGGACAGCGGTCCAGGTGCTCACGACGGCGTTGATGAACGCAAGAGTGCACAGCACGACGGTGAGCACGAGCGTGGCCTGCTCGCCCCGTTCCCACCGGGGATTGGCGAGTTCCGTGTATCCGAGGTCGAAGTGCACCACACGGGTGTTGACCATGAGAATGGCGACGAGTGCGGTCATGGTGATCAGGGTGTTCACGGTGACCAGCCGGGCCCGGCGCGGTCGGCGCGCGTTGATCCGCACCCCGATCAGCAGGGCGGTGGGCAGCTGCCGCGACAGCCAGATACGCCACCGTCGGCGCCGCGGTGGCGTTGCCGCGTCGGCCAGTGCATGGACGGTGCTGGTGGCGGCGGCGCGCACCACCGGTACCAGAGTCGCCGCCACCGCGATCGTGAGGGCGAGGGCCGTGACGGCGATCACCGTGCGCAGCGCGGGTGGCTGGGTGTTGACGGAGCCGATGAGTCCGGCGCTGGGACGGATCACCACGGGTGCGGCGAACCAGCCCGCGGCCAGGCCCGTGGCGGCGGCGGCGAGCCCGATCACGAGGTACTCGGCGAGGTGGACGGCGGCGATCATGGCCGGTCCGGCCCCGACGGCCTTGAGCAGCCCGACCCGGCGGCGCTGGCCGATGATCCGGCCCGCGACGATGCCGGCGACGCCGGCCAGCGCAAGGCCGCTGAGCAGCCAACTGCCGACGAGCAGCGCGATCCGCGCGTCGCTGTACAGCCGACCGTTGAGGTGGCCGATCGCCTGCCAGGTGGTGAGTTGGTCTCCGACGGGGTACGTGGTGCTGGCCGCCGGGTCGGCGAGTTTGAGGTTGAGGGTGTACGACAGCGGCTGGCCGCCCGCGAGCCTGGCTATGTCGCCGCGGTCGACCCAGACCAGGCCGCCGCGCTCGACCAGGACACTGCCCGAGTAGTGCCACCCGGCGTACGGATAGGTCGCTCTCGCGGCGGTGACCGCGGTCCCGGTCACGCGCAGCGGGTGGCCGTCGACGCTGACCGTGTCGCCGACGCGGATGCCGAGGGCGTCGGCGAAGGCACGCTCGACGACCACGCCGCCGGGGCGTACCCAGGTGCCGTCGGTCACAGCGGGCCGGTCGATCGACACGGGCGCGGTGTCCCGGCCCTCGACGACGGCGTGCGCGGACTTGCCGCCGGCCGTCATCGTCAGGTAGGCGATCGGGAACGGGCCGCTGTGATCGGTGACGCCGGCCGCGGTGGTCAGCGATGCGAGCTCGTCCAACGCGGCCTGGCCGGTGGCCCGGGGGGTCACGATCACGTCCGGGCCGGCGGTGGCGGTCCGGGTCTGCTGGTACGGCCGGTCGGCGATTTCGTTGAGGGTGAGGCCGAGGGTCAGCGTGGCGGTGGCGGCGGTGATGGCGACCAGGAGCAGGACGGTTTCGGTCCGGCGGCGGCGCAGGCCCCGGATCAGCAGCCGGCACACGAGGAGGAGGCGGCCGGACATGTCAGCGCCGCCCGTCGTAGACGGTGCCGGTAGCGGTGCTGGCGAATCGGTTGTCGTCGGCGAACGCCCCGTCCCGCATGGAGATCACCCGGTCGGCGACCGCGGTGATGCGGGCGTCGTGGGTGACCACCACGAGGGTCTGTCCCGCGGCGTGCAACGCCTCGAACAGCCGCAGTACCTCCAGGGTGGCGGCGCTGTCCAGGTTGCCGGTGGGTTCGTCGGCCAGCACGACCAGCGGCTCGTTGCTCAACGCGCGGGCGATGGCGACCCGCTGGCGCTGCCCGCCGGACAGCGCCGAGGGCAGGTGCGCGGCGCGGTCGGCCAGCCCGACCCGGTCCAACAGGTACATCGCCCGCCTGCGGGCCCGCCCCGGTGACTGGCCGGCCAGCAGCGCGGCCAGCTCGACGTTCTCCACCGCGGTGAGCTCGTCCATGAGATGGAACGACTGGAAGACGAACCCGACGCTGTCGCGCCGCAGCCGGGCCAGGGCCCGTTCGCTCATCGTGTCGATCCGGTGCTCGGCCAGCCACACCTGCCCGCCGGTCGGGCGTTGCAGCCCGCCGAGCAGGTGCAGCAGGGTGGACTTGCCACAGCCGCTCGGGCCCATGATCGCCAACGTCTGCCCGGCGGGCACGTCCAGGTCGACCTCGTCGACCGCGCGTACCAGTGTGTTGTTCGAGCCGTACCGTTTGGTCAGCCCACGGGCCCGCAGCGCCATCGATCCGGTCATGCCTCCGCCTTCCGCCCAGTCCGATCACGCTCGGCCCACATGCGCTCGCATGCCTCCAGCCACTCCAGGTCGGCCCGCAGCCGCAGCACGACGCCCTCCAGCAGCACCCCGGCAACCGGATCCACCGACCGGTCCAGCGCCGCGCGCTGGGTGTCGCGCAGCCGGCGCAGCACCTCGCGCCGCTGCGCGTCGACCAGCGCCACGGGATCGGCAAGCCGGCCGGCCGCGGCGGCCACCAGCTTCAGGTGGAACTCCGCGAGGTCCGGCTTCGGCCAGCTCACCTCGGACAGCCAGCCCGCGACCCGCTGCTGTCCGGCCGGGGTCAGCGCGTAGACCCGGCGGTCAGGCCGGTCCGGCAGGCCCTCGGCCCGCTCCGAGGTCACCAGCCCGGCCCTGCCCAGCCGGGCCAGCGCCACGTAGATCTGCCCGGCGTTCATCGTGTCGCCGACCGGGCCGAGCGCGTCGCGCATCCGGCTGCGCAGCTCGTACCCATGCGCCGGCTCCTTCGCCAGCATGGCCAGCACCACGTCCTGCACCCAGGCACCCCTTCGTCCGGATCGCTAATAGATAGCCGGTAGCTATAGCGCTGTCAACTCCGGCGGCGGGGTGTACGAACGCCGCAGCAGCTACCGACCTGAGTGGGTGCTCCGCGCGCGACACGCGAGCCTCCGCCTGATCTCGTCCCCGGTACCCCCGCAACACCCTGGTCCTCGCCTGCGGCGACCGGACCACGTCTGACAACCTCGACCACCACAGGTCCGCCGTCTCGAGATCCGTCCCGCAAGCTGAGCCGTCTCTGGACCGATCGTTGGCGGGGAGCCGGGGTGCGGCGCTCAGGTTGCCGCCGGTCCGCTCCCCGGGTCTCCGGCCTCCCCGCCGACCAGCTCACCGTCCCTAGTGGGTGCCCGGTGTGGCGTCGTTTCCCGCTGCTCGGCCCAGGACGTGCGCATCGCGCGGTTCAGGTCGAAAAAGGTTCACCGAACACATCGGACCCACTCCTCCAGGATGGCCCGCGAGGTCTCCGGTATTTCAGGTTCTTCCTGGTCGACGAACCCTCTGACGGAGACCTCGCGGCTGGAGAAATCACTGCGCGATCAGGTCAGTCGACAGGCTCGGCCACGACGAGCTGAAACTTCTCGAAGGTCAGCTTCACGGTGTTGTGCCTGGCATCGACGGTGCCGAGGGAGATGCCGTTGAACGGGTCGGTCAGGCGGTACCTGGCCCGGCCCAGACCGCGCAACTCGACCGTCCCGTCCCACACGTCGGCGTAGAAGGCGTAGTGCAGGGTTCCGCGCTTGGTCACGACGTGCGCCTCGGGCTTGTCGAAACCGATGTCGTACAGGTCGCCCCGGTACTCCCCGGCCGGCAGCATGTTCTCCTGGTACAGGCTCACCCATTTGCGCCAGAGAGCGTCCTTTTCCGGGGTGAGCACATTCTCCTCGTCCGGGCCCGCCGGGTAGGTGAACTTGGTCGACAGCACGGCTCCCACGCCGTAACTCGACGCGAAGTCGTCGCCGCCATCGCTCAGCTCGACATGGTCGCCGGCGTAACTGGCGCCCTGACCCATCAGCGCCTTCATCGTCTTGCCCTTGGTCCGGACCTGGTACGACGAGGTTGGGTCAGAGCCCGGGTACTGGTCGATGTAGGGCAGGTTGTGGAAGGCGAAGGCGGTGCCGCAGGGGCAGAGCTCGACGACCGCGTTGTGGTTCGCCCTGTGCGCGGCCTCGTACACCGCCTTCCAGAACTGCGCCAGGCCCTCGGTGGACTCCTCGGGGCGGGCGTGCCCGTGCGCCGGGTTGTAGCACGGTGTGACGCCGTTGAGGTGCTGACCGTCGATCTTCAGCCCCTCGTAGCCCCAGTCACGGATGAACCTCTTCACCTGCGCGACGAAGTAGTCCACAGTGGGCTGGTACGCCGGGCACAACGTCCAGGCGTTCCACCAGGTCACCTTCTGCATCTTGCCGTCGCGATCCAGCAGAAGCATGTCGGGGCGTTCTTTGAACAGGTTGCTCTCCGGATCCGCCGCCAGCGGGGCCCACCACAGACGCGGCCGCAGGCCCGCGTCTCGGATCTGCCTGGTGAAGGCTCGCATGTCCGCTTCGCCCCGCGGGAACTTCTGCGGGTTGATGTCCCAGTCGCCTTCGTTGGTCTGCCAGCCGTCGTCGAGCACCGCCCACTTGAGGCCGACCTCACGCACCTTGGGAAGCGTCCCGATGACCTGCTCGACAGTGAAGTCGCGCTCGTAACCCCAGGCGCACCAGATGGGGTCGTAGGCCGATTTCGGCGACGTGGGGGCGCGCTGGCCGAGGTCGCCCAGGTAGTCGCGATAGCGCTGGAGCGGTACGAAGTGGTCACCCGAGTGGGCCGTCAGGAACGTGGTGTCGGTGCTCAACTGCTGGCCCGGCTTCAGGATGCGCGGGGTGTCGCCTTCGACGGCGATGCTCGCTCCGTTGGGCGTCCTGCGAACCGGCAGGCGCAGGATCCTCGCCACGGGTTCGACGTGCCCGACGGACAGGCCCGCGCCCGGACGCCAGACGGACGCCATCGGCGTGCCGCCGCCGTAGTCGGAGGAGTCCATCCCCAGCGAGTTCTCCTGGTCGAACCCGTCTGTCACCGGCTGCACCCAGTCGCGACGGTTCTCATAGGTGGTACCCGAGAAGGTGTAGAAGCCGCCGGGCTTCTCCAGGAGTTCGTGGGCGCCGCTGCGCCACCCGGTGACCCTCAGCTCGGCACCGGAGATGTTGGTGTAGGTCACCCTCATCACGATCATCCCGGTCAGGCGCTGGAAGGAGGTCAGCTCCACCGTCTTGCGTACGCCGGCCGCGGAATCCCCCCGGACGGTCACCTGTACGCCTGCGCCGTGCCGGGAATGCCTGGTCCTGCGGGTCAGGTGTCCGCGGTAGGTGAACTCGTCGATCGTCGTATCGCCCAGCAGCAGGGCTTCACTGGCGTCGAAGCGCGTGACGTTGACGTCCTTCACGGCCACCCGGGTGTGCAGTTTGTCGTCGAACTCCAGGGTGATGGAGGTGTCGCCGACGCCGACGACATCGGGACCGCGGTTCGGTGCGGCGGCTGCGGGTGTGGCGCCCACCGCCGTGGTCACGGTAGGTAAGGTGGCCAGGCCGGCGCCCCCCAGGGCCAACTTCAGTACGCTCCGCCGCTTCATGTCGGTCATGTCAGACTCTCTTTCGGGCTCGTTGCGCAGCTCTGACCCCAGGCCGCGCCGTCCGCTCGTCGTTGCAGACCATCAAGATCGAGCCACCTCGAACGTGCCGATATGTCCTGGAGCGTCGAAGACGAGATCACGGAGATCCGACGGCGGCCGCATGTCCGGGGTGGCCGCCGAGCTGGTCGGCCTGGTTCGACGTTCATTGAGGGATGGTCTGCCCGACGAACGTAAGTGGTATACTCTTGGCTTGTCAATGGCCGGTTCCCGGCAGTTTTTGGTTTGGTCACCGTGGCTCAAGCCGAGCCGGTGGCAGGCCGCGGGCGACCGGCTCCAGGATCGACTGAACTGGTATGGTTGGCTGGTATGACTGTTGCGAGGACGCGGATGCCCCGTGGCCTGTTCGCCGACGACGCGCTTCCGCTGTACGAGCGCACCGCCGGCCAGCTACTCGACGACCTGCGCGCCTCCGCCGCCCGCACGGGTGACCGACTGCCCTCCGAGCGAGCACTGGCAACTCGGTACGCCGTTTCCCGCGTGACGCTGCGAGCCGCCCTCGCCGACCTGGAGTCGCGAGGCATCGTGCGCCCGGCCTCATCGCGCGGGTGGTTCGTCGCCGACCTCGACCAGTTCCCCGACCCGGCGACAGCGTCCACCGCGGCGACCCCCCAGGTGCAGGGCCTCGCCGACTTCGCCCGCGTCAACGGTCTGACGCCGAGCAGTCGGGTCCTCTCTGCCGCGGTCCGCCCGGCAACGGTGTCCGAGGCCGAAGATCTCCGCATCGCCCCCGGCGCCGACCTCTTCGAACTCCACCGATTGCGCTTCCTCGACGGCCTGCTGGTCGTGCTCGAGCACAACCGGCTCCCGTTGGCGGCCTGCCCGGCCCTGGCCGAGACCGACTTCAACACCGCTTCGCTGTACGCCACCCTGCGCGCGGCGGACCCGCCGCAGACGCCGCGCGTTGCCGACTACTCGTGCGAAGCCCGCCACCCAACGCCACGGGAGATCGAACTCTTCAAGATCGGCGACACCATGCCGATGCTCGTCGCGACCACGCTGACCTTCAACCAGGCGGGCCGCCCGATCGAGCTGACCACCCAGGTCTACCGAGGAGACCGCTACCGCTTCCGAGCCTCCATCACCAATCGGTCGTGAACGACGTTCTGCTCGGCACCGCCCTCACCGGCGCCTGGCGGTCGACGGCTCAGCGGGTGTTTGCCGGCGGTTAGGCCGTGTCCTGCCGAGCAACGCCGGCCCGCGTCGGGCCCGGACGACGACCGGCGGCATTGGCGATCCGCCCGGACACCGAAGCGGTGCGGCCCTGCCCCGCCGCATAGCCGGCGAAGCCCTTGCACGACGCGTCCGGACGGCCGGCCTGGGTCGGCTCGCTGACCGGGATGTTGCCCGCATCGGCGTAAGAGGTCGGGGTGGCCATGCCCCGTCGGGCGGAGCTGGGTACCTGCCCGGGTGCGGCACCGGGTCGTCGCTCGCTGCCAGGTCGGCGGAGAGGGCCCGCGGCGGTTCAGGCCGCTGGGACATGGCCGTACCAGTCAGCGAACCAGTTTGCGTACCAGTTGATGTCAGCCGATGCGATGGTTCGCCGGCCGCGGTCCGGCGGTCGCCGGCTTCCTGGTTGACCCAAGGCATACCAGATTAAATACCAGCTAGACAGTAGCCGGCCATAGTGAATACCAGTAGGGTCCATTACCAGCTTGGGAACGGCGAAGAGGAGGAAGCGCCCCGTGAGTAACCCGCTCGACACGGTCGTCGCCCTGCACAAACGGGGGAAGGCAGTCGGCGTCACGTCGATCTGTTCCGCCCATCCCCTGGTCCTGCGGGCCGCGATGGCGCAGGCTCGGGAGGACGGCGACCTGGTGTTGATCGAGGCGACCTCGAACCAGGTCGACCAGGACGGTGGCTATACCGGTATGCGACCGGTGGACTTCCGCGACCTGGTGCACCGGGCCGCCGACCGGGCCGGACTGCCTCGGGAGCGGGTCGTGCTCGGCGGCGACCACCTGGGCCCGAACCGGTGGCGTTCGTTGCCGGCGGAGCAGGCCATGGCGCGGGCCGACGTGCTCGTGGCGGCGTACGTCGAGGCCGGCTTCACGAAGATCCACCTCGACTGCAGCTACCCCTGCGCGGACGACCAGACCCCGTTGACCGACGAGGTGATGGCCACCCGCGCCGCCCGCATGCTCGCGGTGGCCGAGAAGACCGCTGCCGCGATGGGGCGGGCCGGGGAACTCCGGTACGTCATCGGCACCGAGGTGCCGGTCCCGGGCGGCGCGGAGGAGACGATCGAGGAACTCCTGCCCACCACCGCCGAGTCGGCCCGGAGCACCCTGGCCCGGCACCGGGCCGCCTTCGCCGAGCAGGGGCTCGAACACGTCTGGCCGCAGGTGATCGCCCTGGTCGTGCAGCCGGGCGTCGAGTTCGACCACCTCCGGGTCGTCGACTACGACCGGGACCGCACCAAGGACCTGCAACGGGTCCTGGACGACGAGCCGACGATGGTATTCGAGGCGCACTCCACGGACTACCAGACCGTCCCGCGACTCGCCGCCCTGGTCGAGGATCACTGGGCCGTCCTCAAGGTCGGGCCCGGCCTGACCTTCGCACTGCGGGAGGCCCTGTTCGCGCTGGCCGCGATCGAGACCGAACTCGTTCCGGAGCACGACCGTTCGAGCCTGCCAGAGGTGGTCGAACAGCGGATGCGCGCCGAGCCCGGGCAGTGGGCGAAGTACTACACCGGTGACGCCGCCACGCAGCGCCTGGCCCGGCGCTACAGCTACAGCGACCGGATGCGCTACTACTGGCCGGACCCGGAGATCCAGGCCGCCGAGCGGCGCCTGCTGGTCAACCTGACCGACCGGAACATCCCGCTGCCGCTGCTCAGCCAGTACCTGCCCGACCAGTACCAGCGGGTCCGGGAGGGCACCCTCGACAACCACCCGGTCGAGCTCGTCCTCGATCGCGTCCGCGACGTCCTGCGCGGCTACCGTCACGCGGCCACCCCGTCCGGACGGCGGCGGACAGCATGAGCATCCTCCTCGACCACGACCACCTGCACCAGCGCGGCGCCCTCGACACCAGCCGCGAGATCGCCCAGCAACCGGCCGTGTGGCGCCAGATCGGCCGGATGACGGCGGAGTCGAGTACCGCCACCGTCGCGTTTCTGAAGCCGCTGCTCGAACGGCCGGACCTGCGCATCGTCCTCACCGGCGCGGGCACCTCCGGGTACGTCGGCGAGGTGCTGGCGCCGTCGCTGCGCCGGCGGCTGGGCCGCCGGGTGGACGCCGTCGCCACCACCGACATCGTGGCCGACCCGCTGGCCTGCTTCGCAGAGGACGTCCCGACGCTGCTGGTGTCGTTCGCCCGCTCCGGTGACAGCCCGGAGAGCGTCACCGCCACCGAGCTGGCCAGCCAGGTGCTGACCGACTGCTGGCACCTGGTGGTGACCTGCCACGAGCAGGGCCGGCTGGCCCGCCAGCACGCCGACCGGTCGTCCTCGCGGCTGGTGCTGCTACCCGAGGCGGCCAACGATCGGGGCTTCGCGATGACGTCCAGCTTCACCGGCATGCTGCTGGCCGGCCTGCTGACCCTCGGCGGCCCCGACGACGCCCTGGTGGAGCGGCTCGCCACCGCGGCAGAGCAGGTCCTGTCCACCCGCCCGGCCGCGGCGGCCGATCTCGCCGCCCGGGGTTACTCCCGGATCGTCTACCTCGGCAGCGGGACCCTGCACGGCCTGGCCCGGGAATCCGCCCTGAAGGTCCTGGAGCTGACCGCCGGCCGCGCGGTGGCCCTGGCCGAGTCCGCGCTGGGCTTCCGGCACGGACCGAAATCCGTGCTCGACGACCGGACCCTGGTCGTCAGCTACGAGTCCAACGATCCATACACCAGCCAGTACGACCGCGACATGGTGGCCGAGCTGCTGCGGGTCATCCCCGAGCGGAACCTCGTCACCGTCACCGGCCGGGCCGGGCAGCCCGCCGGGGACAACGCCTGGATCCTGCCCGGCATCGGGGACGTGGACGATGCCGCGCTGGCGCTGCCCGCCGTGATCTGCGCGCAGCTCATCGGCCTGCACTTCTCGCTGGCGCTCGGGCGCACACCCGACAATCCCTTCCCCGGCGGGGAGGTCAACCGGGTCGTCCAGGGCGCGATCATGCACCCCCTGCGCCGCCAGCCCGCGGCCAGGCCAACAGCAGGTCCGGATCAGGGCCATCCCGGCCTGGACGGCGACAGAGCTGACGTCAGCAGTGACGCCAGACGGAGGTGAGACGGATGTTCCTCGGCGTGGACGGCGGCGGTACCAAGACCGCCTTCTGCCTACTGACGGCGGACGGCGCGGTCGTGGCCCAGGCCACGAGCGTGAGCAGTTACTACTTCAGCGAAGGCATCGACCTGGTGCCCCGGGTCCTCAAAGAGGGCATCGGCGCCGTCTGCGCGACGGCCGGCATCACCCCGGCCGACATCGAATTCGCGTTCTTCGGGATCCCGACCTACGGCGAGGTCAGCGACGACGTCGCCGTACTCGACGCGGCGCCACGGGAGGTCCTCGGCCACGACCGGTACCGGGTCGACAACGACATGGTCTGCGGCTGGTCCGGCTCGCTGGGCGCCACGGACGGCATCAACGTGATCAGCGGCACCGGATCGATGACCTACGGTGAGCGTGCCGGCCGCGGCCTGCGCGTCGGCGGCTGGAGCGAACTGTTCGGCGACGAGGGCTCGGCGTACTGGATCGCCATCCGCGGCCTGCAGGCGTTCACCCGGATGAGCGACGGTCGACAGCCCGCCGGCCCGCTCCTCGATGTTCTGCGCGACCACCTGGAGCTCTCCGCGGACCTGGATCTGATCGACGTCGTGCTGAACCGGTGGCACGGCGACCGCGGCAGGATCGCGGCGCTGAGCCCACTGGTCACCCGCGCCGCGGACCGGGGCGACGAGGCGGCCGCGGCGATCCTGGCCGAGGCGGGCCGGGAACTCGCCCGACTGGTGGAGACCACCCGTAGCCGACTCGGCTACCCCGTCGACGAGCAGGTGCTGGTCTCCTACTCCGGCGGCACGTTCAAGGCCCGACAGGTGCACGAGGAATTCCGACAGCACCTACACACGCTGCACGACCGGTACGACCTTCGTCAGCCCCTGTACCCACCGGTCGTCGGCGCGGCGCTCTACGCCGCGAAACAGGCCCGCAGCCCGCTGGGCGCCGACGCGCTCGAGCGTCTCCGGACCACCCCGCCCGCCACCGCTGCCTGAGGAGGCGCAGATGCCAACGACTATTTCCCGCATCAGCCGTAGCTGGATCCCGTACGCGGGGCTGCTCGTGCTGTTCTGGGGCGTGTGGGGAGCCTTCTCCGCCGTCCCGACCAGCGATTACGGCTACCCCGACGGCATGGTCTACGTCGTCTGGTCCCTGACCATGATCATCCCGGCCGTCGCCGCGCTGCGCGGCAACCGGCTGGACCGCCGCCCGGTCGCAGCCGGCTACGGCCTGCTGGTCGGCCTGACCGGCGCCGGCGGCCAGTTGCTGCTGTTCAAGGCGCTCACCATCGGCCCGGCCTACCTGATCTTCCCGCTGATCGCGCTGTCTCCGGCGATCACCGTGCTGATGGCCATGGTGCTGCTGCGGGAACGCATCCCGCGGCTCGCCGTGGTCGGCGCGGTCGCCGCGCTGATCGCGGTCGTGCTGTTCAGCGTCAGCGACGGCGACGGTTCCGCCACCGGTGGAACGTGGTTGATCCTGGCCATCGTGGTCTGCGTCGCCTGGGGTGTGCAGGCCTACTTCATGCGCAAGGCAGCCACCGTCGGCGTCAACGACGCCACCACCTTCACCTGGATGACGATCAGTGGGCTGCTGCTGGCGCCGATCGCCATCTGGATGGCCGGCGGCCTGGCGCTGGACGCGCCCTGGCAGGCGCCGACCCTCGCCGCGATGACCCAGCTACTCAACGCCGTCGGCGCGCTCTTCCTGGTGATGGCGTTCAGCCGGGGCAAGGCCTCGATCGTCGCTCCCACGACCAACGCCCTGGCGCCCGTGCTGACCGTGATCCTCTCGCTGCTCGTCTACCAGAAGGTGCCGTCGATCTACGCCACGATCGGCATCGTGCTCGCCATCGTCGGATCCACGCTGATGGTCTACGCCGACGAGAAGCGCGGCGAGGCCGCAGCGGCGAACGGGGCCCCGGCCACGCTCGACCGGGGCGGCGCGCCGGACGTCGCCGTACCGTAACCGCCAGACGGACCCCGGCGGCCGCCGGTCCGGACTGGGTCCGGACCGGCGGCCGGCTTCGTGGCTGCGGTCGCGGCCATGAACGAACCTCCTCCAACCTGAACCGCGCGGCGCTCCCGCACCGCGTCCGACCCTGCACCCCGGCGGACCGCACGGGGCGGTGGAAAAGGTTCGATGCTGAGCCGCCATGGACGCGTGCCGCGCCGTCGTTCCTACCTTCCTGACCCGCCGCTCAGCAGATCGTGGTGACCAGGTGGGCGACGGTCCGGGCGATCGCGTCCCGCGCCGGTGCCAGGTACTTCCGTGGGTCCATGACCGGTGCGGCCGCCAGCTCGGCCCGGACGGCCTCGGTGAAGGCGACGTTCAGGATGGTGCCGACGTTGATCTTCACGATCCCGGCCCGCGCGGCCCGGACCAGGTCGCCGTCGGGCACCCCGGAGGAGCCGTGCAGCACCAGCGGCACCGGGAGCGTCGCCCGGAGCCGGCCGATGAGCGCGAAGTCGAGCGCGGCGGTCCGGTCGGTCATCGCGTGGGAGCTGCCGACCGCCACCGCCAGCGCGTCGACCCCGGTCGCGGCGACGAACTCGGCCGCCTCGGTCGGATCGGTGCGGACCCCCGGGGCGTGTGCGCCGTCCTTGCCACCGACCTCACCCAACTCCGCCTCCAGCCACAGCCCGCGCGCGTGCGCCCAGCCGACCGCCTCCACCGTGGCGCTGACGTTGGCGGTGTAGTCGAGTCTCGACCCGTCGAACATCGCCGAGCTGATCCCGGTCCCCTCGGCCGCGTGTAGCAGGTCCCGGCTCTGCACGTGGTCGAGGTGTACGGCCACCGGCACGGCGGCGAGTTCGGCCACCGCGGTGACGGCGGCGGCGATCGGGGCGAGTCGGCCGTGGCGGAAGCGGACGGCGTTCTCGCTGATCTGGAGGATCACGCCCCGGCCGGCCTGCTCGGCTCCGGCGACGATCCCCTCGGCGTGCTCCAGAGTGATCACGTTGAAGGCGGCGATCGCCGTGTGCGCGGCACGGGCGCGGTCGACCAGTTGGCCGGTGGCGGTAAGGGTCATCCGGTGCTCCATTTCCCCGGGCGTGGAAGTGTTGCCAACCCTTGACAGCCTTCCCACCAAAAGCAAGTATTCCCATCCTTGAACAAGCACCCGGCACCGCATCAGCGGAGGTGACGAGGTGGCGGCTCCACTGCTCGTCGGCCTCGACGTCGGCACCACGGCCAGCAAGGCCGTGGTCTTCACGGACACGGGTGAGCCGCTGTCCCAGGCCTCGGCGGCCACGCCGTGGACAGCCACCCGGACGGGCGCCGAACTCGACGCGACCGCCCTGCTCGGCTCCGCCGTAGCGGCCCTGGCCGGCGCGCTGGCCGCCGCCCCACCCGGTCCGGTCGCCGGACTCGGCGTGGCGAGCCTGGGCGAATCCGGAGTACTGCTGGACCGCTCCGGCGCTCCGGTCGGCCCGGTCGTCGCCTGGCACGACACCCGGGACGAGACGGAGCTGGCCGACCTGCACGCCCGGATCGGCCCGGAGACCTTCGCCCGCACCACCGGGCTGCCGCTGCGGCACCAGTGGGCACTCACCAAGCACCGCTGGCTGCTCACCCACCATCCGGAGACCCGGACCGCCGTACGCCGGCTCAACATCGCCGAGTGGGTGGTCCGCAGGCTCGGCGGTATGGAGGCCGCCGAACAGTCCCTCGCCGCCCGGACCGGCTGGCTCCGGCTCCACGACCGGGACTGGTGGCCCGAGGCACTGGAATGGTCGGGGGCGCGCGCCTCGCTGATGCCCGAGGTCGTGACCGCCGGAACCGCGCTCGGCACCGTCGACGCGGGGGCCCGACTCGACCGGCTCACCGGAGCCACTCTCACCGTCTGCGGCCACGACCACCAGGTCGCCGCGATCGGCGCCGGCGCGGTACGTCCCGGCGACGAACTGGACTCCTGCGGTACGGCGGAGGCACTGGTCCGGTCCGTCCCGCCGGGCCTGGCCCCGGAGACCGTCGCCGGGCTGGTCGCCGCCGGGGTCACCGTCGGGTGGCACGCCCTGGCCGGTCGCTGGTGTCTGCTCGGCGCCACCACCGGAGGACTGGTGCTGCAACGGGTGCTCGCCGGGCTCGGCCTGGACCGTGCCGACCTGGCCCGAATCGACACCCTCGCCGCGCAGGTCCAGCCGGGCCGGGTCGAGGTGCGGATCACCGACGAGGGCCGGTCGGTGGTCGTACCGGCGGGGGAAGCTGCCGAGCCGGCGGAGATCTGGCGGGCGGCACTGGAAACGGTCACCGACGAGATCGGCGTCATCCACGACGCGATGACCGCGTACAGCGGTGATCATCACGACCTTGTCGCCGTCGGCGGCTGGTCGCGCAGCGAGGCGCTGATGGCGGCCAAGGCCCGCCGGCTCGGCCCGGTACGCCGTTCCCCGGTCGTCGAGGCCGGGGCGCGCGGCGCCGCTCTGCTGGCCGGGCTCTCGGCCGGGGTCTACGGCAGCGTGGACGACTTCCCGGACGCCGCCGGTAGCACGGCAGGAGTGCACCCCGGCGACACCGCCGCGGCACGACGAACAGCCGGCCGCCCACGCCGGATCACGCCGAGGCAGCCGTGAGGCGATGCATGATCACCTCCGCCGACCGTCGGATCCTGCTCGCCGACCGGAGCAGGGTCGGGCTGATCCGGGGCAACCGGCACGGGGACCTGAGCGACGTCGGCCTGCTCATCACCGACAACGGCCTCCCCGACGTACGGCGCCGCGAGCTGGCGAGCGCCGGTCTGCACGTGGAGTACGTGTGATTCTCACCCTGACCCCCAACCCGAGCGTCGACCGGACGGTTTTCGTCGACGCCCTACCCCGGGGGGCGGTGATCCGCAGCCGTCGCGGCTGGAACGAACCCAGCGGCAAGGGCGTCAACGTCGCGCTGGCCCTGCAACGCCACGGCCGACCGGTCACCGCCGTCCTGCCGGTGGGCGGCTCGGTCGGCGCCCAGCTCTCCCAGATGCTCCGGCTGGCCGGACTGCCCGTACGGGAGGTGCCGGTGCGGGGTGAGATCCGCAGCAACATCAGCCTGGTCGAGCCGGACGGCACCGTCACCAAGGTGAACGAGCCCGGTCCCGAACTGGACGCCGGGGAGACCGAGGCGCTGGTGCGGGCAGTCCTGGACAACCTCGCCGACGTCACCTGGCTGGCCTGCTGCGGCAGCCTGCCCGACGGGGTACCGCCGGACCTGTACGCCGAACTGGCCGACGCGGCCCGGTCCCGCGGTGTCCGGGTCGCGGTCGACACCTCCGGCGAGCCGCTGCGGGCCAGCCTCGCCGGCCGACCCGACCTGGTCAAACCGAACTCTTCCGAGCTGGCCCACCTGGTCGGCCGGCCACTGCGGACGTTCGGCGACGTGATCGACGCGGCGCTCCAGGTTCGCAGGCTCGGCGCCGGCGCGGTGCTGGCCACTCTCGGCGCCGACGGCGCGCTGCTGGTCGAGGCCGCCGAGGTACGGCACGCCGAGGCGCAGGTGACCCGAGTGGTCAGCGCCGTCGGCGCCGGTGACGCCGCCCTGGCCGGCTTCCTGCACGGCGGCGGGGCGGGCATCGCCGCGCTGCGTACCGCCGTGGCCTGGGGCACGGCCGCGGTCCAGCACGAGGGAACGCTCTTCTCCGCCGCCGACCCGGATCAGACGGTGCTGGTGAGCAGCGACGTCGACCCGGGCCGGCCACTACGGGACCTCGACGCCGTCCTCGCCCGGGCCGAACCCGTCACCGGGCCCACCTGACCGGGCGCGCCCGCCGGGCTCATCGTTACTCGAACGGGCCGGGCATGTCCCTCGGGGGGAGGTCTGTGGGCGCGGATGTACAGCGACCACGGCAGTGGCTGAGGCAGGTGGTTCGTCGCGATCTTCGAGGCGGTCTGCACCGGTCCGATCCGCTCACCGCGCCATTCCGTGGAGCCCCCTGGCGTTGCTCCCTACCGCTACAGACCTTGGCGGGTCCGGTGGTGTCTGCCGGGGACCCGACACCGGGCCGGGCTGTTCGGCCGCCCGGTCCCGTCCGGTACGACGGGTCGTCGGCTACGGCTGGTCCTCGTCGCTCCTCTCGTTTATCCGTTTTGTCTGCCGGGCGACGATGCCCAAGATGGCCGCGGCCGCGGTGATCGCGATCGCCGTCGCCGGAACGGCGGCCACACCGAGCCCGATCGCCGACGCGGCGATGGCGCCGATCACCGTCGAAGCGGCGCCGACCGCGGCGGGCACGGTCTGCGACGCCGGCGGCGACGGCTCCTTGGGCTCCTTCGGATCAATTCCAGTGAACCTCACTGTCTGCCCGAGTACGGCTTTCGGGGCGACCTTTCGCCGGAACAGCGCCGAGCGTTCATCCGGGCGTCGTCTTTTCCGCTGGTCAGCGCACCGGGGGCGGGCATGATGGCCGCCGGGCGCCGCCGGCCGGATCCGCAAACGGCTCAGGTCGACCGGTACGGCGCCGAACGGTATCGGTAAGGAGAAAAGAACGTGCGTTACGCGGTTGCCCGTACGGTCGCGGTACTCGCGGCGTCGGCCGGGCTGGTAAGCATGGCCGCCTGCTCGCCGCCGGAACAGGCCGGCGCGGGGACGGGAAGCGGCGCGGCCACCGCCACCAGCGCCGCCGACCTGGGTGGGCTCGACAAGCTGATCGAGGAAGCCAAGAAGGAGGGGCAGCTCAACGTCATCGCGCTGCCGCCGGACTGGGCCAACTACGGCGAGATCATCAAGACCTTCAGCGAGAAGTACGGCATCAAGGTCAACTCTGCCCAGCCGGACGCCGCCAGCCAGGACGAGATCAACGCGGCGAACCAGCTCAAGGGCCAGAGCGGCGCCCCGGACGTCTTCGACCTCGGTGACGCGGTGGCCCGGGCGAACGTGCCGATGTTCGCCCCGTACAAGGTGACCACGTTCGACGAGATCCCGGCCGCGCTCAAGGCCGCCGACGGTGCCTGGGTGCACGACTACGGCGGCTACATGTCGATCGGCTTCGACGCCGGCAAGGTGCCGGCCCCGCAGAGCCTCGCCGACCTGCTCAAGCCGGAGTACCGGGGCAAGGTGGCGCTGAACGGCGACCCGACCCAGGCCGGCGCGGCGTTCAGCGGCGTGGTGATGGCGGCCCTGGGCAACGGCGGCTCGGCCGACGACATCGGCAGGGGCGTCGACTTCTTCGGCCAGCTCAAGAAGGCCGGCAACTTCCTGCCGGTCGACCCGACCCCGGCCACCATCGAGTCCGGACAGACCCCGGTGGTGATCGACTGGGACTACCTCAACGTCGCGCAGGGCGCCAAGCTCACCGGCAAGGCGCAGTGGCAGACCGTGGTGCCGCAGGGCGCGGTGGTCGGCTCGTACTACGTACAGGCGATCAACTCCGACGCCCCGCACCCGGCGGCGGCCCGGCTCTGGCAGGAGTTCCTCTACTCAGACGAGGGGCAGAACCTCTGGCTGAAGGGCGGGGCACGCCCGGTCCGGGCCGAGGCGATGGCGAAGGCCGGCACGATCGACCAGACCGCCTACGCGGCGCTGCCGGCCACCACCGGCGAGCCGGTCTTCCTCACCGAGGCGCAGACCGCCAAGGCGAAGGAGACCCTCACGGCCACCTGGGCCAAGGCAGTCGGCTGACCCGACGATGGCGGTCGTGACCTCCACGCCGGACCCCGTGGCGCCCGCGCCCGGGGTCCGGCCCCACCCGGCCCGGCGCCGGGTCAGGCTTCCGGGCGGCGGCGCGCTGCTCGGCGTCGTGCCCTTCTTCGGGTACGTCGGGATCTTCCTCGCCGTCCCCACCCTGGTGGTGGCGGTCGGGGCGGTGACCGGCGACGGCGGCGGCTTCACGCTGGACAACCTCGCCCGGCTCGCCGACTCGTACATCCTGGCGGCCTTCGGGCGCAGCATCCTGCTCTCCGCGGTCACCGCGCTGCTCGGGGCGGTGTTCGGCGCCCTGCTCGGGTACGCCCTGGTGACCGCCCGGCCGGACGGCCTGCTCCGCCGGGCGGTGACCGCCGCCTGCGGGGTGCTGGCCCAGTTCGGCGGGGTGACCCTGGCCTTCGCCTTCATCGCCACCATCGGGCTCAGCGGCTTCGTCACCGAGTTCCTGACCGACCGGGTCGGCGTCGACATCTACGCCTCCGGCGTCTGGCTCTTCGAGCTGCCCGGCCTCCTGCTGGTCTACGCCTACTTCCAGATCCCGCTGATGGTGATCGTATTCCTGCCGGCGCTGGACGGCATCCGTGCGCAGTGGCGGGAGGCGGCGGCGAGCCTCGGCGGGTCGACCTGGCAGTACTGGCGACTGGTCGGAATGCCGCTGCTCGCGCCGCCGTTCCTCGGCGCCACGCTGCTGCTCTTCGCCAACGCCTTCTCGGCGTACGCGACCGCGGCGGCGCTGGTCAGCCAGGGCAGCCCGATCGTGCCGTTGCAGATCCGGGGCGCGCTGACCAGCGAGGTGGTGCTCGGGCAGCAGAACCTCGGCAAGGCGATGGCGCTCGGCATGATCGTGGTGGTCGCCCTGGTCATGTGGCTCTACGCCCTGGTGCAGAAGCGGAGCGCGAAATGGCTGGGCTGACGACGGCTGGACTGGCGAGGGCTGGGCTGACGACGGTTGGGGTGACGGCATGGCCGGGGTGATCCGGCGTCGGGCCCGCCGGCAGCGGCTGTTCCGCTGGGCCGTCCTCACCATGCTCGGGATCTTCTTCCTGCTGCCGCTGGTCGCGATGCTGGAGTTCACCACCCGGGGCGCGGGCGGCGGATTCACCCTGGCGACCTGGCGGCTGCTGGTCGACTGGCCGGAACTGCGCCAGGCCTATCCCGACCTCTCCACCGGGATCCGGGCCTCCTTCGGGCTGGTCCTGCTCACCGTGGCGCTCACCATGGCGCTGCTGGTGCCGACGGTGATCTGGGTACGGCTGCGGCTGCCCCGGCTGCGCCGGCTGGTCGAGTTCCTCTGCCTGCTGCCGCTGACCATCCCGGCGATCGTGCTGGTGGTCGGGCTCGCCCCGGTCTACGCCTGGGTGACGTACCTGCTCGGCGGTTCGCCGCTGACCCTCACCTTCGCCTACACCGTGCTGGTGCTGCCGTACGCGTACCGGTCCATCGACGCGGGGCTCTCCGCGATCGACGTCCGTACCCTGGCCGAGGCGGCCCGGAGTCTCGGCGCCGGCTGGCCGACGGTGATCTGGCGGGTGGTGCTGCCGAACATCCGCTCGGCGGTGCTCTCCGCGGCCTTCCTCACCGTCGCCCTGGTGCTCGGCGAGTTCACCATCGCCTCCCTGCTCAACCGGACCAACCTCCAGGTCGCGGTCAACCTGCTCGGCAAGAGCAGCGCGACGATGTCGGTGGCGGTCTCGCTGGCGGCGCTGCTGCTCGCCTTCGTCCTGTTGCTGCTGCTCTCCCTCGCCGGCGCCGGCCGGCGCCGCACTTCTGAGAAGGGAATCTCGTGACCGCGTCTCCCGTCGCCGCCGACCCGGCACCGGCACCCGCCCGCCGAGGCGTCCCGGTACGCCTGGAAGGGCTGCGCCGCAGCTTCGGCGGCACACCCGCGCTGTCCGGGCTCGACCTGGACCTCGCACCGGGCGAACTGGTCGCCCTGCTCGGCCCGTCCGGCTGCGGCAAGACCACCGCACTGCGGGTACTCGCCGGCCTGGAGGAGGCCGACTCCGGCCGGGTGCTGGTCGACGGCGAGGACGTCACCGACCGGCCGGTCAACCGGCGCGGCATGGGGATGGTGTTCCAGGCGTACAGCCTCTTCCCGCACCTGACCGCCCGGGAGAACGTCGAGTTCGGGCTGCGGCTGCGCGGCCGGCCGGGAGCACAGCGCCGGCGGCGGGCCGAGGAGATGCTGGAGCTGGTCGGCATCGGAACGCACACCCACCGCTATCCGCACCAGCTCTCCGGCGGCCAGCAGCAGCGGGTCGCGCTGGCCCGGGCGCTGGCGATCGAACCCCGGGTACTGCTGCTCGACGAGCCGCTCTCCGCGCTGGACGCCAAGGTACGCGTCCAGTTGCGCGACGAGATCCGCCGGATCCAGTTGGAGGTCGGCACCACCACCCTGTTCGTCACGCACGACCAGGAGGAGGCGCTTGCCGTCGCCGACCGGGTCGGGGTGATGCGCGGCGGCCGGCTGGAGCAGTTGGCGGCTCCGGCGGAGATCTACCTGCGCCCGGCGAGCGCGTTCGTCGCCGACTTCGTCGGGCTGAGCAACCGGATACCCGGGCACACCGGCCCGGGCGGCACCGTCCGGGTGCTGGGCCAGGAACTGCCGCTGGTCGAGCCGGCCGCCGCACCGTCCGCCCCGGACACCCCGGTCACCGCCCTGGTCCGGCCGGAGGCGGTCGACGTGCTGGCCGAGCCGGACGGCGACGCCCGGGTACTCGCGGCCAGCTTCCTCGGCCCGATCAGCCGGGTCACCGTCACGCTGCCGGACGGCACGCCGGTGGTGGCGCAGGTCGGCAGCGACCGGCTGGCCGGGCTGGCCCCGGGGACCCCGGTCCGGGTACGCCTGCGGCCCGCCCCGGTGGCGCTGGCCGGCTGACCGGCCGGACGGCCCCGCCGGTACCGGATCGGCGGGACTGTCGGCCGCAGCGCTGCCGGACCGGCCCCGTCATCCGACGGAGGTCGCGGGTTCACTGCGCGCACCTGCCGCTCGGCACCCACTTCCTCTGGCACTGCCTGAACGCCACCGTGCTGTTCCTGGTCAGCTACGCCGTACTGCGCCGCTGGCAGCGGAGGGTGGCGCCGCGCTGAGCCACGGGCCCGCCCCGGGTCGGCTACCGACGGCGGGCGACCAGTACCGCGTCGGAGATGGTGATCTCGCGACCCTCCGGGTCCACCGCCGGCCGGGTCCGGGTCTCGGCGGCCAGCACCGTCCAGGCGGCCGGGTCCAGCCCGGACGCGACCTCCTCGGCGGTGTACATCATGTCCGGGAAGTGCATCCGGTGTGCCGAGGTACGCAGGTCGGACGGGTGGTGCCCGACGATCAGCAGGGTGCCGCCGGGAGCCACCGCGGCGGCGAGCCGGTCGAAGACCTCCCGTCGGGTCTCGCCGGGCAGGTGCATGAACTGCGCGGAGACCAGGTCGTACCGGCCCTCGGCCGGCGGCTGCTCGCGCAGGTCCGCGTGCCGCCACTCGATCCGGCCGGCGACCTCGGCACCGGCCGCCTCGGCGTGCGCGGCGGCCCGGCCGAGTGCCGTGGTGGAGATGTCCACCCCGGTCACCTGCCAACCCCGCTCGGCGAGCCAGATGGCGTCGGCGCCCTCTCCACTGCCGACGTCGAGTGCCCGGCCCGGCGCCAGCCCGGCCGCCTCGGCGACGAGTTGCGGGTTGGGGCGGCCGCTCCAGATCGCCGGGCGGGCCCGGTAGCGCTCCTCCCAGCCCTCCTGCTCGAACATCGTGCGTACCTGGTGCCGGTACGACTCGACGGCGTCGCGGGTCTCCTCGGCCACCAGGTCGATGTTGATCTGCGCACCGGCCATCAGGCCGGACGCGGCGGACGAGATGACCTGGGCGCGTACGTCCGCCACGTTGCCGGCCACCCAGACCCCGGGCGCCGCCAGCCCGGTCGGGTCGGCCGGGATCTGGCTGCCGACGACGTGCCCGCCCATCTCCACGTCGACCGGCTTGACTCCGAGCGACTCCAGCACGCCGGCCCGGGCGGTGAACCGGGGCGCGACCACCAGCGCGTCGAGCGCGACGACCTCGCCCGAGTCCAGGCGTACCCCGGTGAGCCGGTCGTCGGCGATCTCCAGCCCGGCGACCCGGCCGGGGACGACGGGGATGGCGCGCGCGGCGAGCTGTTCGGCGTCGGAGGGCTCCAGTGCCGGGGCCCCGTGCGTCAGCAGCATCACCTGCGGGCTCCACTGCCGCCACAGGTTCACCTGGTGCACCGCCATGGCGGTCGGCCCGGTCACCAGTACGCCGATCCGCCGGTCGCGCACCTCCCAGCCGTGGCAGTACGGGCAGTGCAGCACGTCCCGGCCCCACCGCTGCGCCAGCCCGGGCAGTTCGGGCAGTTCGTCGACGAGTCCGGTCGTCACCAGCAGCCGCCGGGCCCGCAGTTCGGCGCCGCCGTCCAGGGTCAGCCGGAAACCGTCGCCGTCCCGGGTGGCCGTCTCGACCCGACCGGTGCGGATCTCACCGCCGTACCGGGTCACCTCGGCACGCCCGTCCGCCACCAGCTCCGCCGGTGGTGTGCTCTCCCGGCCCAGGTAGTTGTGCACCCGGTCGGCCGGTGCGTTGCGCGGCTGTCCGGCGTCCACCACCAGCACCGACCGCCGGGCCCGGGCCAGCGCCAGCGCTCCGGCCAGCCCGGCCGCGCCGCCACCGACCACCACCACGTCGTATGTCTTCTCCACGCTGCGCTCCCCTTCCTCGGACGGTACGCGTCCACGGTGCGGCACCCGGGGACGGTCAGCAACTATCCTTGCCGCTATGGCAAAGGACGAATTCGCGCTGACCTCGGTCGGCCCCCGGCTGCGGGAGCTGCGCAGGCAGCGGGGCAGCACGCTCACCCAGCTCGCCGAGTTCACCGGCATCTCGGTGAGTACCCTGTCCCGGCTGGAGTCCGGCGGCCGCAAGCCGACCCTGGAGCTGCTGCTGCCGCTCGCCCGGGCCTTCCAGGTCTCCCTCGACGAGCTGGTCGACGCGCCCGCCACCGCGGACCCCCGGGTACATCCCCGACCCATCGTCCGGCACGGCGTCACGTTCCTCCCGCTCACCCGCCGGCCGGGCGGTTTGCAGGCGTTCAAGCAGATCCTCCCGCCGAACACCCCGGGCGGCGAGCCGGAGCAGCAGACCCACGAGGGCTACGAGTGGCTCTACGTGCTCTCCGGACGGCTACGGCTGCTGCTCGGCGAGCACGACCTGATCCTGACCCCGGGCGAGGTCGCCGAGTTCGACACCCGGGTACCGCACCACATCTCCAACCCCGGCCCCGGGGTCACCGAGGTCCTCTCCCTCTTCGGCCCGCAGGGCGAACGCCTGCACGTCCGGGCCCGCCCAGCGGCACGTTGAGCCCGGCCCGCCCGGTCGAGCACCACCTCGGGCACGCGAACCCGGCCCGGACCCGGCGGGCGGGGCCCGGCCGGGTCAGAGGGGCGAGGCGGGCGCCCTGTGCTGGCGGCCCCGGACCCGGGCCAGGTCGTGCAGGGTGATGCCCAGCAGGATCGTGCTCACGGTGCCGGCCACGACCAGCGGCGGCACGAAGAGCATGCCCGGCGCCACCGCCACCAGCGCGACGATGCCGATCAGTCGGGACCGGAGCACCGTGCCGAACACCTCGTACCCGAACCGGGCCCGGCCGGCCAGGAAGAGCAACGGGCCGCCGACGATGACCCCGACCCAGGCCCCGTCGGTGTGCCCGAGCGGCCGGGCCACCACGAGTTCGTACCCGACCCCGGTGGTGACCACACCGGCCACGATCACCAGGTGGGTGTAGGTGGCCGACCAGGCGAACCGGGCCGGGTCCCGGGCGGTGTGGAACGCCTCGGCCAGCACGAACCCGGCCTGGAAGAAGTAGACCCGCCAGAGCAGCACGGTGGTGGTGAAGGCGATCAGGAACGCGGCCGACTGGGCGGCGGTGAAGTCGCCGCCGCTGAACGCGAACCCGGTGACCAGGATCGACTCGCCGAGGGCGATCAGAAAGAACTGCTGGTAGCGCTCGGCGATGTGCTCACCCGCGAAGGCCCACTCCGGGCTCGTCGAGGAGCCCAGCCGGGGAGTGGGCCAGCGCAGCCGGTGCCCCAGGTAGTCGGCGAGCAGGGCCAGGCCCCAGAGCAGCAGCCGGAGGTCGCCGGTGACGAGCGCGCCGACGATCCAGAGCGGGGCGGTGCAGACCACCCAGAAGACCAGCCGGACGGAGATCCGCTGCCGGGGGTCGCCGCGCAGGGTCAACCCCAGCACGAACGGCCGGACGAACTGGAGCGCCACGTAGGCGAGCGCGAACATCAGCCCGTGCTGGCCGAACGCCTGGGGTACGGCGACCGCCATCACCATCGAGCCGAACATGGTGACCACCACGACGGCCTGGACCAGCGGCCGTTCCGGGTCGAAGCGGCTGGTCATCAGGGTGGTCATCGACCAGAGCAGCCAGAGGGTCAGCAGCAGCACCAGCGCGCGCAGCGCCTCCAGGAAGACCTCCTCGTCGAGTTGGGTGAGGTCGTGCACCAGCCGCTGCGAGACCCGGGTCAGCGCGAAGACGTAGACCAGGTCCAGGAAGAGTTCCAGGAAGGTCGCCCGTGGCGAGCTTTCCTCTCTGCGCAGCAGTTCCGCCCCGCCACCGAGTACCATCCGCTGCCTGTTTTCTCCCGCTCCGCGACACTTCTGGCGAAAGCTCACGCCTCCTGCCAGAGGATTACCACGGTGCGCCGGTCCCGGAAGCGGGGCCGGACAAACCCGTCCGGCGGGAGCGGGAAATCCGCCGGTGGAGGCGCCGCCCGGAAGAAATCCGGTCCGTCGCCGGTTGCCGCACGTGTGATCGACGTACCGTTGTCTGTCCTTGACCTCGCCCCGGTCGCCGCCGGCACCAGCGCCGGCGCGGCCCTGCGGCACACCACCGAACTCGCCCGGCACACCGAGGAACTCGGTTATCACCGGTTCTGGGTAGCCGAACACCACAACATGCCGGCGATCGCCAGCTCCGCCCCGGCGGTGTTGATCGCCCACCTGGCGGCGGCCACCTCGACCATCCGGGTCGGGTCCGGCGGGGTGATGCTGCCCAACCACGCGCCGCTGGTGGTGGCCGAGCAGTTCGGCACGCTGGAGGCGCTGCACCCGGGCCGGATCGATCTCGGCATCGGCCGGGCGCCCGGCACCGACCAGCCGACCGCGCTGGCGCTGCGCCGGACCATGGCGGGGCTGTCGGCCGAGAACTTCCCGGAGGAGCTGGACGACCTGGTCAACTACTTCACCGGGGAGCGGCCGGGCCCGATCACCGCCACCCCGGGCCAGGGTGACCGGCCGGAGATCTGGCTGCTCGGCTCCAGCGGGTTCAGCGCCCGACTCGCCGGGCTGCTCGGCCTGCCGTTCTCCTTCGCGCACCACTTCAGCGCGGCGAACACCCTGCCGGCGCTGGCTCTCTACCGGCAGAGCTTCCGGCCGTCGCGCTGGCTGGACCGGCCGTACGCGATGGTGGCGGTCAACGCGGTCTGCGCCGAGGACGACGAACGGGCGGAGTGGCTCTCCGGCCCGGCCTCGCTGTCCTTCCTGCGGCTGCGTACCGGCCGGCCGGCCCCGCTGGCCACCCCGGAGGAGGCGGCGGCGTACCCGTACACCGAGCTGGAGCGGCAGTTCGTGCTGGAACGGCGGGAGGGGCAGGCGCTCGGTTCGCCGGAGACGGTACGCCGGCAGCTCACCGACCTGCTGGCCCGGACCGAGGCCGACGAGTTGATGATCACCACCTTGGTCTACGACATCGCCGACCGGGTGCGCTCGTACGAACTGATCGCGGAGAAGGTCGCGGGCGGGCTCCGCCGGCAGGGCTGACCGGCCCGGCGACCTCCCCGGCGACGCCGGTCGCGATCTCCGTGGCGGCGCCGGTCGCGGCGGTGGCCGTGACCGGCGTCACGCCGTCCGGAGGTCGCGAAACACACTCTTCACCGTGCCGTCATCGGCGCGCACCGGAAGCGGCCTAATGTTCTTACCGGTGGTGGTTCGACAAGCGCGATCGGGACGGGTCGCGTGATGTCGCGGTGTGTGCCGCACCGGCACGCGGGGAGATGAGCGACCCCGCGGGCCGGTGCGGCTTCGCGTTTCCCGGATCCTGTCGTCTCCGGATCCCGATCCGGGCTACCGAAGATAGCCGGGCTACCGAAGATAGATGGACGGTGCCGGCGGGGTGGACATGCCGTTCCCGATGAAGAAGCTCGGATGCGGCGGCTGGTTGTAGGCGGTGTTCTGCCAGGCGATCGCCACCCGGTACATCGGGTCGTGCATCAGGGTGTGAATCCGGGTGCTGGTCTGGGTCGGCGTGCTGTAGATCCGCAGCGCGCCGTTGTCGCTGGTCCGCCAGATCACCTCCTCGCGCCAGTCGCCGAGGATGTCCGCCGAGAGCGCCGGGGTGGCCTTGGTGCCGTTGTTCGACGCCACCCCGCTGCCGGTGAGCAGCCGGGTGTCGGAGCTGGTGCCGTACTTGTCGATCCGGGTCTGGTCCAGCAGCTCCCGGACCGGGTCGCCGTCCCACCAGATCAGGAAGTTCGCCGACGACGGCTTGCGGCCGACGTTCGACCCGCTCGGGCTGCGCAGCCCGTCGGCCGCCGACGACCAGGACTCCGCCCCGGCGCTGCCGGCGTGGACGTCCCCGGCCACGCCCCGGCCGTTGTCCCCGGCCGGCGAGGTGGACCAGTAGATCTGCCCGGTACGCGCGTTGGCGAACCAGGACGACGGACTGGACGAGTTCTCGCTGACCTTGAAGTACTCCAACCCGGAGCGGCTCGGGTCGAGGTCGCCGAGGTGCCCCGCGTCGCCGTGCCCGTGCCCGGTGTTCCACAGCGGGGAACCGTTGTCGTTGATCGCCATCGCCCCGTACAGGATCTCGTCCCGGCCGTCGGCGTCCACGTCGCCGACGGTCAGCGAGTGGTTGCCCTGGCCGGCGTACTGCGAACCGGCCGAGTTGGAGTCGAAGGTCCAGCGCCGGGTCAGCGAGCCGTTGCGGAAGTCCCAGGCGACCACGACGCTGCGGGTGTAGTAGCCGCGCGCCATGATCAGTGAGGGTCGCTGCCCGTCCAGGTACGCCGTGCCGGCGAGGAACCGGTCCACCCGGTTGCCGTAGTCGTCGCCCCAGGACGAGACGCTGCCCCGGGCCGGCTCGTAGTTGACCGTCGAGCGCACCGCGCCGGTCTGCCCGTCGAACATGGTCAGGAACTCCGGCCCGGCCAGCACGTAGCCGCTGGAGTTGCGGTGGTCCGCCGAGGAGGAGCCGATCACCTGGCCGGTGCCGGAACGGGTGCCGTCGGCGGTCTTCATCGCCACCTCGGCCCGGCCGTCGCCGTCGTAGTCGTAGACCTGGAACTGGGTGTAGTGCGCGCCGGCCCGGACGTTGCGGCCCAGGTCGATCCGCCACAGCCTGGTCCCGGTCAGGGTGTACGCGTCGACGTAGACGTTGCCGGTGTAGCCGGACTGCGAGTTGTCCTTGGCGTTCGACGGATCCCACTTGAGCACGATCTCGTACCGGCCGTCGCCGTCCAGGTCACCGACGGAGGCGTCGTTCGCCGCATAGGTGTACGCCTCACCGGAGGGTGTCGTGCCACCGGGCGGCACCTGGAGCCGTACGTCGAGATAGCCGCTGCCGAACTGGAGAGCCGGCGCCGACTCCGCCTGCTCGGTCCCGTTCACCACCGCCCGCACCGTGTACGCCGACCCGGCGGCGGCGCCCGAGTCGAGATAGTTGGTGGCGCCGGTGATCGGGGTGGAGTTGACCCGGGTCGAGCCCCGGTAGAGGTTGAACGACACCCCGGAGGTCTCGGTGCCGAGCAGCCGCCAGGAGACCAGGTTGGCGCTGCCGGAGCGGACGCTGACCAGGCCCCGGTCGAGGTTCTCGACCTGCTTCGCCCCGGCCGGCGGGTCGGTCGGCGGCGGGGTGGTCACCGGCGGGGTGGGTGGCGGGGTGGTCGCCGGAGGGGTGCCGGTGGGCGGGCCGCCCGGCGTGGTCGCGCTCGGTGCCACCGCACCGGTGCAGGTGGTGCCGTTCATCGCGAAGCTCGCCGGCACCGGGTTGCTGCCGTTCCACGAGCCGTTGAAGCCGAACGCGGCGCTGGCGCCGGTGGCGAGTGCGCCGTTGTAGCTGACGTTGCCGGCCGTCACCTGGCTGCCGCTCTGGCTGACCGTGGCGTTCCAGGCCTGGGTGATCTGCTGGCCGGCGCCGTAGGACCAGGTCAGGCTCCAGCCGGTGACCGGGTCGCCGAGGTTGGTGAGGCTGACGCTGGCGCCGAAGCCGCCCTGCCATTGGTTCGTCACCTGGTAGTCGACCCGGCAACCGGCGGCGGCGGCCGAGGCGGCCACCGCGAAGGTGCCGGTCGCGGCGAGCGCGGCGGCTGCGGTGGCGGCGAGCAGGGTATGGCGACGTGCTGAGATGCGCATGATCAACTCCGTTGGGGGCGGGGCGCGGTACCGGGTTTCGCCAGCCCGACCGGGGATGGCCGTGCCGTACCGACCCTGCCCTGGGGCCGGCCGGACCCGAACCGCGGGAGGGCGGCCGAAATGGAACAGTTCAACGGCAACCCGACAACGGGGGTACGGCTTCCTGCGCACCTGAATGCTAGGGCAACCGCTTTCCGGTACACAACATCGAGCCCGGTCGGTTTAAAGGTTTCAGCTCGCCCGGCGCCGCCACCGGAGCTTCCCGCCGGCCCGGCCGTGCCCGGCACCCGGCGGCGAACTCGCTCGCGACGGTCGAGGCGGGCTGGCTAGGCTCGGTCGGTGCCCACCCTCATCCGGCAACTCGAAGCCGACGACCTGGCCGCAGCCGGCGAGTTGGGTCGGCTGGCCTTCGGCTCCGCCCCGTCCACCGCAGCACCGTCGACCGATCCCCGACCGGGCATCACCGGCTACGGCGCGTTCGACCCGGACGGCCGGCTGGTCGGCAAGGCGGTCGACCTGCACCACGAGCAGTGGTGGGCCGGCCGCCGGGTCTCCGCGGCGGACGTCGGCGGAGTCGCGGTGCTGCCCGAGGCGCGCGGCCGGGGAGTGGCCCTGGCGCTGCTCCGCGAGCTGCTCCGGGGTGCCCGCGAGCGGGGTGCCGCGATCAGCGCGCTCTATCCGACGGTGACCGGGCCGTACCGGCGGGCCGGCTGGGAGGTGACCGGCGCCCTGCGCGCCGTCGACCTGCCCACCGTGGCGCTGCCCCGGCACCGGCCGGTACCCGGGTTGACGGTCCGGCCCGGCGGTCCCGCCGATCTCGGCGCGACGGCCGACCTGTACGAGCAGATCGCCCGGCACCGCTGCGGCCTGCTCACCCGCCGCGGCGGGGTCTTCGACCGGGACCAGCCTCCGACGGCGCTGCCGGACGGGGTGGACGGGCTCACCCTGGTCGAGCGGGACGGCCGGCTGGTCGGGTACGCGAGCTGGCAGCGCGGGCGCGGCTACGACCAGCACGCCGTACTGACCGTCGAGGAGGTGCTGGCCAGCACACCCGAGGCGGCCCGGGAACTGGTCGGCGTACTCGCGAGCTGGCAGAGCGTCACCCCGACCGTCCGGCTGTGGCCGCTGGGCACCGACGCGGTCGCCGCACACCTGCCGCTGGAGCAGGTCCGGCAGCACGAGCAGCGGATCTGGATGCACCGGCCGGTCGACGTGGTCCGGGCGGTACGCAGCCGGGGCTGGCCGGCACACGTGCGCGGTCTGGTCGACTTCGCACTGACCGACGAGATCGCGCCGTGGAACTCCGGCAGTTGGCGGCTGGAGGTCGACGGCGGTGCCGCCGAACTGCACCGGATCCCCGAGGAGCCCCCGACCCAGCTCTCGGTACGCGGCTTCGCGCTGCTCTACACCGGTGCCGCCGACGGGTACGCGGTCGCCGAGGCCGGCCTGCTGCACTGCCCCGCCGGCACCGACCCGGGCGCGCTCGACCTGCTCGGCGCCGGCCGCCGGGCCGAACTGCTCGACTACTTCTGAGCGCCCGCCCGCCACTCCGGGCCGTACGGGTGGGTCAGCTCCCGCCCCCGCCGGCCAGCATCGGGACCAGCACCAGCCCGCCGCAGCAGATCAGGCCGACCACGCCGAAGCTGATCAGGGCGATGCTGTAGTTCGACCACATGCCGAACTTCGTCACGTCGGTGCCCAGCCCGTCGTGCACCCGGTTGCGCCACCCGCCGAACCGGAACGAGAGCTGATGCCCGGCACCCGGCTGTACGACCACCCTCGTGCTCATCACCGGGATGCCGAACAGGTCGGTGTACTTGACCTCGTGCTCCCCGGCCGGCACCGCGATGTGGAAGGTGCCCTCCGCCATCCCGGAGACCTCGCGCCCGTCGATCTTCAACTTGCAGGTGCTCGGCGCGGGTACGAGGTAGGGCCCCCGGTTCGCCGAGACGATCAGCGCGCCCCAGCCCGGTGGCAGCGGGACCGGGTACGGGTAGGCGGCCAGGGCCATGCCCGGCGGTGGGACCGAGGGATATGCCATCGGTGCATAGTGGCATACCCGGCGGCGGGTGCTGACCGAGCCGGCCTCCGCCCCGCCGCTCGACACGGGCGCTGAACATTTGTGCCTACTATCACCGGCAACCGCCATTCCCGGCCACCGAGGAACGTGTACCGGAACTCTCAGGTCTCGCGGAGCACCGCACAACCTCCGGCGGGCAGCACCACCGGGTCGACGTGTACCCCGGTGAACAGGTCCACTCCGGACACCGGGACGGTCTGCGGCGCGTCGGTGTGGTTGAGCAGGAAGAGCCAGCTCGTCTCGGTGGTGGACCGGCGGACCGCCTCCACCCCGGCCGGCGCCGCCGGGCAGGTCGGTGCCGCGCCGGCCGCCTCGGCCACCCGGGCCAGCAGGTCGCGGTACGGGTCGTCGTCGAGCCGGGTGGAGAGGTACCAGGCCACGCCGTCGCCGTACCCGTGCCGGGTCAGCGCGGGCTGGCCGTCGAGGAGTCCGCCCGCGTAGTCGACCGACGGTGTCGCGCCGGTCAGGCGTACGGTCTCGGCCCAGAGCCGACCGGTGGTGCCGTCCGAGAGTGGCAGCCGGGTGTCCGGACCGAGCGGGTGGAACTCCTCCACCCGGATGCCGAGCAGGTCGCGCAGGGCTCCCGGATAGCCGCCGACCCGGACCCGGGCATGCTCGTCGACGATCCCGCTGAAGTAGCTGACCAGCAGGTGACCGCCGGCCGCCACGTAGTCGCGGATCCGCGACGCGTACCGGTCGGAGACCAGGTAGAGCGCCGGAAGCACCAGCAGGGCGTACCCGAAGAGGTCGTCGCCGTCGGTGACGAAGTCGGTCGGGTGGCCGGCCCGGTACAGCGCCCGGTGTGCCGCCGACACCTCGGCGGAGTAGTCGAGCTGTGCCGAGGGCAGCACGCTGGCCTGCAACGCCCACCAGCTCGCGGCGTCCCAGGCGATCGCCACCCGCGCCCGTACGGTGCCGGCGTCCACCTCGGAGAGTCGGGCGAGCAGTGCGCCGAGCGACACCGCCTCCCGGAACGCCCGGCTGTCCGGGCCGGCGTGCGGGACCAGCGCGGAGTGGAACACCTCGGCACCGCCCCGGGAGGCCCGCCACTGGAAGAACATCGCGCCCCGGGAACCTCGGGCGACGTGGGCCAGGCTGTGCCGGGTCATCCGGCCCGGCTCCTTGGCGTGCATCCGGCCCGGAGTGATGATCAGGTTCGGCGCGCTCTCCATCAGCAGCCAGGCCGGGCCGCCGGGCGGGTTCCGGCCCTCCGGCGGTCCGGCGGCGGTCCGGCCGGCCCGTCCGGTCCGCTGCCCGTGCCGGGCCCAGGACCGGGCCAGGTCGGCGGCGAACGCGGTCTGCTCCTCGGCGCCCGGCCCGATCTCCGCCGGATAGTGGTCGATCGCCACCAGGTCCACCTCGGCGGACCACCGCGCGTGGTTCACCGGTACCCAGCCGCCGAGCACGTAGTTGGTGGTCACCGGTACGTCCGGGGTGGCGGCCCGGAGCAGGTCCCGCTGCTCGACGTACGCCTCCAGCAGCTCGTCGGAGACGAACCGGCGGAAGTCCAGTAGCTGGCTCGGGTTGCCGAGGTACTGGGTGGCCCGGGGCGGCCGGACCTGTTCCCAGCCCGAGTAGTGCTGGCTCCAGAAGCTGCCGGTCCACGCGTCGTTGAGGCTGTCGAGGTCGCCGTAGCGGGCCCGCAGCCAGGCCCGGAAGGCGACGGCGACATGCTCGCAGTGGCAGGTGGTGCCGTACTCGTTGTGCACGTGCCAGAGCGCCAGCGCCGGATGGTCCCGGTAGCGCTCGGCGAGCGCGAGAGCGATCTCCCGGGCCGCCGTCCGGTACGCCGGGGCGCTGGCGCAGTAGGTGTCCCGGCTGCCGTGGCTGAGCCGTACCCCGTCGGCGGTGACCGGCAGCGCGTCCGGGTGCCGGAGCGAGAACCACGGCGGCGGGGACGCGGTCGGGGTCGCCAGCGCCACCCGGATGCCGCCGACGTGCAGCAGGTCGAGCACCCGGTCCAGCCAGTCGAAGTCGTACCGGCCGGGCTGCGGCTCCAGCCGGGACCAGGCGAAGACCCCGACGGTGACCAGGTTGACCCGGGCCCGCCGCATCAGCTCGACGTCGGTCGGCCAGACCTCCGCCGGCCATTGCTCGGGGTTGTAGTCACCGCCGTAGCAGAGCCCGGTCAGACCCTTCGGCCAGTGCACCCGCCCCGCCTCTCCCGGCGTACCCGCAACCGTCGCCGTTGACCTTTGTTTGGGATCCAGCCAAAGTAGGCGGGGTGCATCGCCCTGTCAACGGCCTCGTCTCCACCACCCGGACCGAGGACTGGGAGGCGGGGTGGTGAGCGTCGGCCTGCCCGGAGCGGCGCCACTCACGGTCGAGCTGGCGGCCGGCCGGACGCATCGACTGCGATCGCGCCGTTGACAGTTTGTTGGGTTACCAAAGAAACTAAAGGAAGTCCATGCGCCGGCCGGCACCATCGGCGGTGCGGGACCCGCGTCCCGGGAGCCGAGGAGACCGCATGCCGTACCGCCCGCCCCTGGTGCCGCACGAGACGTTCGTCGCCGACCCGCCCGACCTGCCGGTCCGGGCTCCGGGCGAGCACGGGCTCTCCGCGCTGGCCCGGGCCGAGGTGCTGAGCACGGACGGCCAGGGCGTGACCCTCAAGGCGGCCACCTCGGACGGCGGCTCGCTCGCGGTCCGGGTCACCGCCGCCGCCGAGGGCGTCATCCGGGTACGCCTCAGCGAGGACCCGCTCGCCCGGGGCCGGGCCAGCCGGGCGCTGCCCCTGGTGCACCCCCAGCCGCACGAGGCCGAGGTACGCGTCGACGGCGACCGGGTCCGCGTCGACGCCGGAGCGGTGGTCGCCGAGCTGAGCCTCGACCCGTGGCACCTGCGCTTCGTCGACCCGACCGGCGCGGTGCTGGTCAGCCAGAGCCGGGGCGAGCAGGACATCAGCGGCCGGCTGCGTACCCTGCCGTTCGGGCGCTCGCTGGTCGACGGCGCGGTCGCCGCGTACCACGAGAGCTTCGTGACCCCCGGCGACGAGCGGTTCGTCGGACTCGGCGAGAAGTTCACCCCGCTGGACAAGCGCGGCCAGCGGGCGCTGATGTGGAACTTCGACGCCTTCGGCAGCGAGTCGGACCGCTCGCACAAGAACATCCCGCTCTACCTCTCCGACCGGGGCTACGGGGTGCTGGTGGACAGCGGCATGCCGGTCGAGTTCGACATGTGCCAGTCCACGCACAGTTGCGTGCAGATCCTGGTGCCGGACGACCTGATCGACTACTACGTGATCGCCGGGCCCACCCCGACGCAGATCCTGGACCGGTACGACCGGCTGACCAGCCGGCCGGCGCTGCCGCCGAAGTGGGCCTTCGGTGCCTGGATCTCCTCCGGCTTCTTCCGGGACAGCCAGCAGCGGGTGCTGGACCGGGCGCGGCAGATCCGCGAGCGCGGCATCCCCTGCGACGTGCTGCACCTGGACTGCTACTGGCAGGTCGCCGGCGCCTGGTCGGATCTGCGCTGGGACGCCGAGCAGTTCCCCGACCCGGCCGGCATGCTGGCCGAGCTGGCCGGACAGGGCTTCAAGGTCAGCCTCTGGATGAACCCGTACGTGATGACCGGCAGCCCGCTGTACGCCGAGGCGGCCGAGGCCGGCTACTTCCTGCGCCGGGCCGACGGCTCGGTCTACGTCGCCGACACCTGGCACGGCAGCCACCCGGCCGGCGGGATCGTGGACTTCACCAACCCGGCCGCGGTCGACTGGTTCACCGGGCTCCTCCGGCCGCTGCTGGAGCAGGGCGTCAGCGTGTTCAAGACCGACTTCGCCGAGGGAGTGCCGGCGGACGCGGTGGCGCACAACGGGATGACCGGCGTCGAGCTGCACAACGTCTACGCGCTGCTCTTCAACGATGTCGTGGTGAAGGTGACCCGTGAGGTGGCCGGGCACGGCACGGTGTGGGCCCGGTCGTCGTACCTGGGCGGGCAGCGGCACGCGGCACAGTGGAGCGGTGACGTGAACGCGACATACCCGGCACTGGCCAGTACGCTGCGCGGCGGGCTGAGCCACGGACTGTCCGGGGTGCCGTTCTGGAGCCACGACAGCGGCGGGTTCCACGGCACGCCGACGCCGGACCTCTACGTACGCTGGGCGCAGTTCGGGGCGCTCTCCCCGCTGGTCCGGTTCCACGGCACCACCAGCCGGCTGCCCTGGGACTTCCCGGCCGAGGCCGAACGGCTCACGGTCGAGGCGCTGCGGCTGCGCTACCGGCTGATGCCGTACCTCTACTCGGCGGCGGTGACCTCGGCCCGGACCGGTGCCCCGATGATGCGGGCCCTTCTGGTGGACTCCCCCGACGACCCGGCCGCCTGGACCGCGGAGCTGGAGTACCGGCTCGGCCCGGACCTGCTGGTGGCGCCGATGACCAGTCCGGAGAACCGGCGGCACCTCTATCTGCCGGCCGGCGACTGGGTGGACTTCTGGACCGGCGAGGTGCACGCCGGTGGCCGGCACCTGCGGGTGCACCGGCCGCTCGGGCAGATCCCGCTCTTCGTCCGGTACGGCGCGCTGATCCCGGTGATGCCGCCGGCCGACCGGCTCGGCGACGGAGCGTTCGCCGACGTCACCGTGCTGAGCTTCGGCGCCACCGACGCCAGCACGGTGGTGCACGACGTCGACGGCGACACCACGATCCGGGCCAGCCGCTCGGGCGACGAGTTCCGGGTGGAGGTCGACGGACCGCTCCCGGTCAGCGGCGTCGCCCTCGCCCCGGTCGACGGCGCCCGGCTGCCCGGGCGGCTACTGCTGGGCGGCACCGCGACGAGCGCGGTGCCGCTGGACGGACTACCCACCGTGCGGGGTTGAAGGTCGGGGCGGGGTGCCCAGGTGGGGGGCGCCCCGTCCCCCTTCAAGTAACCGCCGCAGGTCAGCGCCGGACGGGCTGGCGCAGCACCGTGAACGCGACGGCGAACGCGGCGACCAGCAGCCCGGTGGCGACCGCGAAGGCCAGCCGGAACCCGCCGGTCAACGCGGCCGGCTGGCTCGCGCCGGCCGCCAGCAATCCTTCGGTACGCCCGGCGGCCAGCGTGGCGAGCACCGCGACCCCGACCGCCATCCCGAGTTGCTGGGTGGTGTTGAACAGCCCGGAGGCGAGACCGGCGTCGTCGGACCGGGCGCCGGACATGCCGAGGCTGGTCAGCGCCGGCAGGGCGAGCCCGAAGCCGGCGGTCAGCAGCATCACCGGCAGCAGGTCGGTGAGATAGTCGGCCCGCACCGGGATCCGGGCCAGCAGCCCGAGCACCCCGACCAGCAGCACCAGCCCGGCCAGCAGTACGTTCCGCTCGCCGAACCGGGTGTTGAGCCGGGCCGAGACGCCGAGCGAGACCGCGCCGATCGTGACGGCCGCCGGCAGCATCGCCAGCCCAGTCCCGGCGGCGCCGTAGTCGAGCACCTGCTGGAGGTAGAGCGCGACCAGCACCTGGAACGCGAAGCACGCCGCGACCATCAGCACCTGCACCAGGTTGGCTCCGGTGACGTTGCGGGACCGGAGGATCCGCAGCGGCATCAGCGGGTTGCCCGCGGTGGCCTGACGGGCGACGAACGCGGCTAGCAGCAGTACGGCGATTCCGCCGAAGCCCAGGGTGGCCGGCGAGGTCCAGCCGCGCGACTCGACGCTGACCACGGTGTGCAGGCCCAACCCCAGGCCGGCGGTGACCAGCAGAGCGCCGAGGACGTCGGCGCCGGCCGCCCGGCCGAGTCCCCGGTCCGCCGGCAGTGCGGGCCGGGCGATCGCCAGCGCCGCCAGCCCGATCGGCAGGTTGATGAAGAAGATCCACTGCCAGTTGAGCAGGTCGGTGAGTACCCCGCCGAGCACCGAGCCGAGCGAGGCGCCGGCGGCGCCGGTGAAGGCGAACACCGCGATGGCCCGGGCCCGCTCCCGGGGCTCGATGAAGAGCGTCACCAGGATGCCCAGGGCGACCGCGGTCGCCGCCGCGCTGCCAACGCCCTGGAGGAAGCGGGCGGCGATCAGCACGGCCGGAGAGCCGGCCACTCCGGCCAGCACCGACGCGCCGGTGAAGAGGGCCGTGCCGGCCAGGAACATCCTCTTGCGGCCGAACAGGTCGCCGAGCCGGCCGGCGAGCAGCAGCAGGCTGCCGAAGGCGAGCAGGTAGGCGTTGACCACCCAGCTCAGGCCGGCGGCGGAGAAGCCCAGGTCCTGCTGGATGACCGGCAGCGCCACGGTCACGATGCTGCCGTCGAGGATGGTCATCAACGTCCCCGAGGCGATCACTCCGAGGGCGAGCCACCGCCGCCGGGACACGGGTCCGCCGGTGACCGGCGGCTCGGCCGTCGCCGGGACGGTGCCGGCGGCGGCGCGGGGAGCGGAAGTCTGGGACACGTCGTCCTCCTGTCACTGATACCGACAGGAGGGACCGTAGCAGATAGTTTTGTTGCAGACTATCTGTTTGGGGTCTAGCTCTCGCGCTGCCGAGCCCGGCGCACCGGCCCAGGGGTCTCGACCGGCTCGGCCAGGTGGCCGGTGACCAGGCTCTCCATCACCCGCAGGAAGACCTCCCGGTCCCGCTCGCCGAGCGTCGCCAGTACCTCGGCGTGCACCCGGTCCACGATCGCCTGGCTTTCCGCCGCCACCCGGGCCCCCTCGGCGGTGACCGCGATGATCCTGGCCCGCCGGTCCGTACTGGACGGTCGCCGCTCGGCCAGACCGGCCGCCTCCAGCGCGTCGACCGTGACCACCATGGTGGTCTTGTCCATGTCACCGATCTCGGCGAGTTGGGCCTGGGTCCGCTCCGCCCCCGTCGCGTGCACCAGTACGCAGTGCATCCGGGCGGTCAGCCCGATCTCGGCCAGCGCCGCGGCCATCCGGGTGCGCAGCACGTGGCTGGTGCGATCCAGCAGGAAGGAGACGTCCGGGACGGTACGGGTCGGGGCCATGGCGGTCATGCCGACCAGCATATCAATCCGATCCGTTACGGATTATCTACTACAAGTCACACTCGCGGCACTGCGGCCCTCCGGTCACCCCCGGAGACCCGAGTCAGCCCTTCACCGCCCCGATGATCACGCCCTTGACGAAGTGCCGCTGCACGAACGGATAGACCAGGACGATCGGCGAGACCGTGACCACCACCACGGCCATCTTGATCGCCAGCGTCGGCGGCATCGAGACGCCGAGCGTGCCGGCGTTGTTCGGCGACTGGCCGGCCAGGATGAAGCTCTGCAACACCCGCTGGATCGGGAACTTCGAGTTGTCGTCGATGTAGAGCAGAGCGTTGAACCAGACGTTCCAGTAGCCGACCGCGTAGAAGAGCCCGACCACCGCGATCACCGCCCGGGAGAGCGGGAGCACGATCCGGGCCAGGATCCGGAACTCGCCGGCCCCGTCGATCCGGGCGCTGTCCAGCAGTTCGGCCGGGATGTTCTGAAAGAACGCCCGCACCACCACCAGGTTGAAGACGCTGATCGCGGTGGGCAGCACCAGCGCCCAGATCTGGTCCTTCAGCCCGAGCGCGGTGACCACCAGATAGCTCGGCACCATGCCGGGATAGATCAGGAATGTCAGCAGGAAGTAGAAGAGCAGCCCCCGGTGCCCGACCGAGCCTGGCCGGGACAACCCGTACGCGGCCAGCACGGTCAGCACCAGGCTCACCGCCGTACCGGCGACGGTGACCAGCGTGCTGATCCAGAGCGCCTGGGTGACCAGCCCACCGGAGAAGATCGCCCGGTACGCCGAGAAGTCGATCTCCCTCGGCACCACCACCAGCCCGCCCGCCTCGTTGATCGTCTCCCGGGACGCCAGGCTGGTCACCAGCACCACCCAGAGCGGGATCAGCACCGCCAGCACCACACCGGTGAGCACGCCGCCCCGGAAGACCTGGCCGACCGCGCTCGGCTTCTCCTCCCAGGCCGGTCGTTGGTTCCGCCCCCGGTGCCGGTGCGGTGGAGCCGTCCGCAGGGGATCTGTCACAGTCATGACCGCGAGTACACTCCCCGCTCGCCGAGGGCGTGGGCGAACCGGTTGGCCGCCAGGATCAGTACCAGCCCGACCACGGCCTTGAAGAGCCCCGCCGCCGCTCCGTAGCCGTAGTTGCCGGTGGTGATGGAGTTGAAGTAGACAAAGGTGTCCAGCACCTCGGCGGCCTGCCGCCCCACCGCGTCGCGTTGCAGCATGAACTGCTCGAAGCCGACCGAGAGCGCGTCACCGAGCCGCAGGATCAGCAGCAGTACGATCACCGGCCGCAACCCGGGCAGCGTCACGTGCCAGAGCCGCTTCCACCGGCTCGCACCGTCGACTGCGGACGCCTCGTAGAGGTGCGGATCGATGGTGGAGAGCGCGGCGAGGAAGACGATGGTGCCCCAACCGACGTCCTTCCACACCGTCTCGGCGGTGACCAGCACGATGAAGGTGTCCGGATTGGACATGATGTTCCAGGGTTCGAGCCCGACGTCACGCATCTCCTGGGCGAGCAGCCCGGCCCCGCCGAACATCTGCACGAAGAACGTGACCACCAGCACCCAGCTGAAGAAGTGCGGCAGATAAACGACGGTCTGCACGAAACCCCGCAGCCTCGGGGAGAGGATGTTGTGCAGCATGATCGCCAACATGATCGGCAGCGGGAAGTAGAAGACGAGCTGGAACGCGGTGATCGCCAGGGTGTTGCGCAGCGCGTCCCAGAACGCCGGGTCGCCGAAGAGCGTCTCGAAGTGGGTCGTCCCGATCCACGGACTGTGCAGGAACGCCTGCAACGGGCTGTCCCCGGCGTACGGGTTGTAGTCCTGGAACGCGACGACGTTGCCGAGCGTCGGCAGGTAGTGGAAGACCAGCAGCAGCAGGGCGGCCGGGGCGACCATCACCAGCAGCGGCCAGTCCCGGCGCAGCCGGGCCCGCAGCGGCGCCCGCTCGCGACGCCGCTTCCGCCCGTGCCGCACCGGCCCGCGCCCCGTCCGACCCGGACCGCGGGAGCCGGGCGCGCCTGCTGCGGGGCTGTCCCGAGGGCGCTCCGGCCCGCTCCGCGGACCCTCGCCGGGCCGGGGCGGCGCGACGGTGGGTTCCGGCTCGCCCGCCTGCGGAGTCACCGGGGCGTACCCGCCGGGCGGGCGGGTCCGGTCCTCGCCGGTGCCACCCGCCCGGGCCGTTTCACGGGTACTCATCGTCCGGCGTCGGCCAGCGCCTTGGCGCGGAACTCGCGGGCCTCCTCGCCGCCACCGTTGCGCCACTCCGCGATGATCGTCTCCAGGTCGCTGATCGGCCGGCGGCCGCGCAGCAGGTCGGTCACCTTGTCGTCGGTCGGGGTGAGGCTCGCCTTGAACCGGGCCGGCATCTCCAGCTTCAGCCCCGACCAGGGGTCCTTCTCCAGGTACTTCACCATCTCGTTGGAGTAGGTGAGCATGTCCCGGACGAAGTTCGGGGTCTGCGGGAACGGCTGCACCACGGGGCTGCGCCCGCTGATGAAGAAGTACTGGTTCTGGATCTCCTTGAAGCCGAGGTCGGTCTTGACCGGGCCGGTCGCGGTCCGGTTGTGGTGCTTGCCCTCCACCCCGTACTCGCGCAGGTCGAACTCCTTGGTGCCGAACGGCGCCGAGCACCAGTTGACCACCCGCAGCAGCTCCTCCACCCGGGCCTTGCCCAGCCCCTTCTTGACGAAGGTGTACGAGATCGGGTTGTCGTCACCCCAGACCAGCGGGTCACCGCCGGTGGCCGAGAAGATCGGCACGGGCTGGATGTTGAAGGCGGGGGTGATCCGCTGCTGCTCGGCCTGCATCGCCTGCCAGGCACCCGGACCGTCCTGGAAGAACAGGATCTTGCCGCCCGCGATCAACTGCTTGGAGTCGGCGCCCTTGGTGGCCACCAGGTCCGGGTGGACCAGACCGGCCTGGTAGACCTTGGCCATGAACTCGACGGACTGCTTGTATTCCGGTGTCTCGTACTTGAACTCCGGCGTGCCGTCCGGCTTCAGCCGCCAGCCGTCGTCGGTGCCCGGCACCTTGTGGAACATCTGGACCATCGCGAAGATGTCGTTGAACGCCCAGACCCCCTTGCGGGGGTCGGTCACCTTCTTGCCGACCTCGAAGAGTTCCTCGATCGTCTTCGGATAGCCGAGACCGGCCGCGTCGAGCAGATCCTTGCGGTAGAAGAGCGCCCACGGGAACGGACCGTCCTTGGGGCAGGGCACCGCCATCAGCCGCTCGTTCCAGAACGCGTGCCGCCAGGCCCCGGCCGGGAAGGTGGCCAGCATCGGGTACGGGTCGATCCCGGCTCCCTTGAGGTGGTCGGTGAGGTCCTCGAAGAGCGCGGCGGTCGCGTCGGCGAACCGCGGCAGCTTGGAGACCTCCCACTCCGGTACGCAGAGCAGGTCCGGCACGTCCCGGGCGCCGAGCATGGCGTTGAGCTTGTCGGCGTAGAGGTTGCCGTCCTGGACGCTGAAGTTGACCTCGACGCCCAGTTCCGCGTTCACCGCCGCCAGGTACTGGTTCTGGCCGAGCCCGGGTGGAGCCGGCCCCCAGGCCGGAGTCATCGCGTTGATCCGCTGGCCGCTCGTGCCGGGCTTGTCGGTGATGGCGTCGACCAGGGTGCTCGGGAACTCGGTGTAGCCGTCCGGCACCGGGCGGGTGCCGACGATGCTCGGCTTGGGGATGCCGGGCGGCAGGTCCTTCTGGTTGGGCAGCAGGCCGGCGAGCTTGTCGAGGTTCTGCGCGTCGCTGGTGGAGGCGACCTCGCCGCCGCAGCCGGCGAGCAGGCCACTGCCGACGGTCGCCGCGGCACCGAGGCCCACCAGGCTCAGGAAGTTCCTACGGTTGGTGGCGCTGCCCGGGCCGGATGGTTCCACGGAGGGCGCTCCCTTCGATATCACCGTCCGGGTCGGCGACCCGCGTGGCACGCGGCGGACGAACCCGTTCGGTTGCTGGGTGGGTATGGGGTAGAGTTAGTTAGTCGGGTGACTAAACAAAAGTAATCGACGGTGACCGGTGCCACAAGACACCGGAATCATGGCGCGACGGGCGAGCGCGGCCCGCGCGTGGCGGTGCGACATGATGGGCGCGCCGTCGGCAACCGGCGCGACACCGGGCCCGGAGACCGACGCGAGGAGCGGGGCTGATCTTGTTCACGACGCAGACCGGGCCACAGCCGGCCGATCTCGCCGACGTACGGGCCACGAACCTCGCCGTCGTGCTGCGCTTCGTCCGGGCACACGCACCCTGTTCCCGCGCTGACATCGCCGCCTCGACCGGGCTGAACAAGGCGACCGTCTCCAGCCTGGTCGCCGAACTGCTCGACCGGCGCCTGGTCCGGGAGACCGGCCTGGCCGAGAACCGGATCGGCCGCCCCGCGACCATGCTGGTGGTCGACGGCGCCCCGTACGCGGCGATCGGCATCGAGGTGAGCATCGACGAGCTGACCGTGGTCGCCGTCGACCTGGCCGGCACCGAACTCCTCTCCTGGCGGCGCGCCTTCGACGGCTCGTCCGCCTCCCCCGGCCGGGCGGTCAGCGCCATCGCGGCGCTCGCCGGCCGGGCCGTCAACCGGGTCGGCAACCAGGGGCGCGAGGTGCTCGGCCTCACCGTCGCCGTCCCCGGCCTGGTGGACCCCAGCGGTACCGTCCGGCTCGCCACCACGCTCGGCTGGCGCGACCTCCCGCTCGGCGCCGACCTGCGGCGCGCCCTGCGCGATCCCGACTACGAGGTGGTGGTGGACAACGACGCCAACCTCGCCGCCCTCGCCGAATACCGGCACGGCCCGTACGCCGGCACCGCCAACCTGGTGCACCTGACCGGCGGCGCCGGGCTCGGCGCGGGCGTGGTGGCCGACGGCCGGCTGCTGCGCGGCGGGCGCGGGTTCGCCGGCGAGCTGGGACACGTGCCGGTCGTCGCGGACGGTCCGCTCTGCCCGTGCGGCCGACGCGGCTGCCTGGAGGTGGTGGCCGGCATCCCGGCGTTGATCCGGCGGGCACTGCCGGACGCCGCCGAGGACGGCCCGGTCACCGACTTCGCCCCCGAGGTGGACCGGATCCGGACGAAGGCCCGCCGGGGTGACCGGGCCACCCTCGACGCGCTCGCCGAGACCGGCCGGCACCTGGGCCGGGCCGTTGCCCTGCTGGCGAACCTGGTCAATCCCGAGGTCGTGCTGCTCGGCGGCTACTTCGCCACGCTGGCGCCGTGGCTGCTCCCCGCCGCCGAGGCCGAACTGCACGCCCACACGCTGGCGGCGGAGGCCGGCGGGGCCCGGCTGCTCGCCTCGGCCCTCGGCACCGGCGCGGCGGCGGCCGGCGGGGCGGCCCGGACCCTGGAGACCGTCGACGCCGGCCGGCTACCGCTGCGTGACCCGGCCCGGGGCACCGCCCGGGATCCCGGCCCGGCCGCCCGGGTCTCCCGGAAGACGCCCACCCGATCCAGCAGCACACCCGGCGATCCGGAGCCGGAGGCGAGCGCCGAGACGGCCACGTCCGGCCCGCAGGCGTCTCCGGCGGATCCACGGCCCTCCGACGCGCCCCGGCAACCCGCCGGGCAGCGCTGACCGGACCGACCACACCGGACGACCGCATCCACGGCGACAGGCCACCCCGGGCGCGGAGCCGTCGGGGACCGCACCGACCCGTACCGTCCCGAGCAGCCGCGCCGGCATGACCGGTCGGTCCGGCAGCCGCTGGAAACCGATACCCACCAATCCGTTCGGCGCAACCCCTTGACCGGTACGACGGCTGGTGGAAGCCTCGAAATGCTCCCTCGTGACCAGCGGGAAACCGCTATCCACGGTGGAGTACTTTTTCCCCGGTCGTCGAAGCGCTTCGAGCTTCCCGGGCTGACGACCGGGCACCCGCCGCTCCATCCCGTCCCGCTTGCTCGAAGCGCTTCGACTGTCGCCACCACCCCGGTCTCCACCGCCGCAGCGCTAGTCGAAGATCATGGAAGGTGATCGACCATGACCGACACGACGTTCCGCGACCCTGACCAGCCGCTCGACGTACGGGTCGCCGACCTGCTCGGCCGACTCAGCCGGGCGGAGAAGATCGCGTTGCTGCACCAGCACCAGGCTCCGGTGCCCCGGCTCGGGCTGCCGGCGTTCCGCACCGGCACCGAGGCGTTGCACGGGCTGGCCTGGCTCGGCCCGGCCACCGTCTTCCCGCAGGCGCTCGGTCTGGGCAGCACCTGGAACCCGGAACTGATCCGGGCCGTCGGCGCGGCGGTCGGCGACGAGGTGCGGGGCCTGCACCACAAGGACCCGACCCGGGTCGGGCTGAACGTCTGGGCGCCGGTGGTCAACCCGCTCCGCGACCCCCGGTGGGGCCGCAACGAGGAGGGCTACGCCGAGGATCCGTGGCTGACCAGTTGGCTCGGCACCGCGTACGCCCGGGGATTGCGCGGCGACCACCCCGACTACCTGAAGACCGCGCCGACGTTGAAGCACTTCCTCGGCTACAACAACGAGACCGACCGGTGCACCACGTCGAGCAACCTGCCGCCCCGGGTGCTGTACGAATACGAGCTGCCCGCGTTCCGGGCGCCCATCGCCACCGGCGCGGCGGTGGCCGTGATGGCGTCCTACAACCTGGTCAACGGTCGGCCGGCGCACCTGAGCCCGCTGATCGGCAGCGAACTGCGCCGCTGGACCAGCGACGAGATCCTGGTGGTCAGCGACGCCGGTGCCATCTCCAACATCGCCGGCGCCCAGGGCTACCACCCTGACCACCCCAGCGGTTACGCCGCCGCGCTGCGGGCCGGCATCGACAGCTTCACCGAGGACACCGAGGACACCGGGCCGACGATCGAGCGGCTGACCGAGGCGCTGCGGCGCGGGCTGTTCGACGAGTCCGACCTGGACACGGCGGTCCGGCGGATCCTCACCATCCGGTTCCGGCTCGGCGACTTCGACCCGCCCGAGCGGAACCCCTACACCGCGATCACCTCGGACGTGATCAACTGCTCGGCACACCAGGAGCTGGCCCGGGAGGCCGCCCGGCAGGCGCTGGTGCTACTCCGCAACGTGGCCCGGCCCGGCACCGGGGCACTGCTGCCGCTGGACCCGGGCCGGATCGGCCGGCTGGCCGTACTCGGGCCGCTGGCCGACGCGCTCTACGAGGACTGGTACAGCGGCACCCTGCCGTACGCGATCACCGCCCGCGACGGCCTGGCCGCCCGGTTCGCCCCGGCGAGCACGACGCAGCACAGCGGTGCGGACCGGATCGCGCTGCGGACGGCCGACGGCTACGTCCGGGCCGCCGGTGATCCGGAGGGCGGCGCCCTGCGGGTCGACCAGGTCCGCCCGGGGACGGTGCCGGACGGCGCCGCCTCGGACGGCGGAGTCGGGCCGGCGGACGGCGGCGGCAGGGCGGCGGACGGCGGCGGGGCGGCGGCGGGTGGGGCCGGGACAGCGCCGCGAGACGGCTGGTTCGAGGTCTTCGACTGGGGCCAGGACGTCGTCGCGCTGCGCAGCGTGGCCAACGGCCGGCACGTCGGCGCCGGCGAGGAGGGTGGTCCGCTGGTCAACGACCGCCCGGGCCCGGGCGGCTGGGTGGTCCGGGAGACGTTCCGGCTGGTCGACCGGGAGGCCGGCGACCGGGTACTGCTCCACCTGGCCAGCCGGCGGTACGTCCGGGTCGGCCCGGACGGCGTGCTCCGGGCCGACGCGCTGGACGCCGCCGACGGCACCGGCTTCACCGTCGAGCTCATCGCCGACGGTGCGGCCGAGGCGGCGGCGCTGGCCCGGGACGCCGACGTCGCCGTGGTGGTGCTCGGTAACCACCCGATGGTCTGCGGCCGGGAGACCGAGGACCGGGCCGACCTGGCGCTGCCGAGCGCTCAGGAGGCACTGCTCCGGGCGGTGTACGCGGCCAACCCCCGTACCGTGCTGGTGGTCAGCAGCAGCTATCCGTACGCGTTGAACTGGGCCGACGAGCATCTGCCGGCGATCCTGTGGTCGGCGCACGGCGGCCAGGAGTACGGCGCCGCGCTGGCGGCCGTACTCGCCGGGGACGCCGATCCGGGTGGCCGGTTGACCCAGACCTGGTACCACGACGCGGCCGAGCTGCCCGACCTGTTCGACTACGACGTGATAGCCACTGACACTACGTACCTCTACCATCGGGGCACTCCGCTCTACCCGTTCGGCCACGGGCTGAGCTACGCCGAATTCGCCTACTCTGACCTGCGGCTGAGCGCGGACGAGGTGGACGCGGCCGGAGAGATCGAGGTCAGCGTGCGGGTGGCCAACGTCGGTTCGCGACCGGGCGACGAGGTGGTCCAGCTCTACACCCGGCAGCGGCGGTCCCGGGTGAAGCAGCCGCTGCGCCAGCTCCGCGGCTTCGCCCGGGTGAGCCTGGCCCCGGGCGCGCAGACCACGGTACGGCTCCGGTTGCGCGCCAGCGAGTTGGCGCACTGGGACGTGACCCGGGGCCGGTACGTGGTGGAGGACGCCCGGCACACCGTCGCGGTCGGACGGTCCAGTGCCGACCTGGTGCTGACCACCACCCTGGCGGTGCACGGCGAGCCGGTGCGCCCCCGCCAGCCGCTGGACGGTCCACTGTGGGCGGCCGACCACGACGAGTACGCCGGCACCGAGCCGCTGCCCGACGGACCGGACGGTGCCGCCGTGGTCGCCCGGGAGGCCGGCGGCTGGATCCGGTTCTCCCGGGTCGACTTCGGTGCCGGGGTACGCGGCGTGGCCGCCCGGGTGGGTGGCCGGCGACCGCTGCCGGACGGCGCCGAACTCGTGCTCCGGCTGGACGATCCGGTCCGGGGCCCGGTCGCCGGAACCATCGCCGTCCCACCCACCGGCGCCGGCGACCCGGGCGCCGGTGCGCCGCCGGACGGGGCCGCCACCCCGGACCGGCAGCCGGCCCGGGAGGTGACCGGCCACTGGCACGGTGCGGCGACCGGGGTACGGGACCTGTATGTGCTGTTCGACGCCCCCGGCGCTACGGTGAGTTGGTTGACCTTCACGGCCGGCGTCGACGGCGACCGGACCGGGACGGGAACTGGAGGCGCCTAGTGTCCGAATCGTCGCGCCCCACCTCGCGACCGACGCCCGGGCAGTCCACCGGAGGCTCCGCCAAGCGTGCGGACATGGTGACCATCGCCGACGTGGCCCGGCACGCCGGGGTCGCGGTCAGCACCGTGTCGTACGTGCTCAGCGGCAAGCGCGCCATCTCGGCATCCACCCGGGAGCGGGTACTCGCCAGCGTGCGCGGCCTGGGCTACCACCCGAACGCCGGGGCCCGGGCGCTGGCCAGCAGGCGGGCCAACGTGATCGCCCTGGTGCTGCCGCTGCGCTCCGGCATGCACCTGCCGGTGCTCATGCAGTTCGCCACCGCCGTGGTGACCACGGCCCGGCAGTTCGACCACGACGTACTGCTGATGACCGCCGACGAGGGCCCGGCCGGGCTGCGCCGGATCGCCGCCAGCGCGATGGTCGACGGCATCGTGCTGATGGACGTCGAGATGCACGACCCCCGGGTGCCGCTGCTGCGCGACCTGGAACGGCCCAGCGTGCTGATCGGCTTTCCGGCCGACCCGTCCGGACTCACCTGCGTGGACCTGGACTTCTATCGGGCCGGTCAGGTCTGTGTCGAGCACCTGGCCGGGCTCGGCCACCGCACGATCGCGCTGCTCGGCGCCCCGGCGGTGGTCTACGACCGGGACACCGGCTTCGCCCACCGCACCCGGGCCGGGTTCGCCGAGACCGCGCAGCGGCACGGGATCGCGGCGATCGCCCAGCCGTGCGAGGAGAACTTCGAGGCGGTCGTCCAGGAGGTGGCCGGGCTGCTGGCCCGAGCGCCGGACCTGTCGGCACTGGTGGTGCACAACGAGGCGGCGGTCGGCCAGGTGCTCGCCGCGCTGCCGACGCTGGGCCGGCGGGTGCCCGAGGAGATCTCGGTGGTGGCGATCTGCCCGGACGAGGTCGCCGAGCGGGCCAGTCCGGCGCTGACCTCGGTGCTGATCCCGGCTGAGGAGGTGGGCCGGCAGGCGGTGTCGCTGCTGATGCGCAAGCTGGAGGACGAGCCGGTCCCGGAGGGCACCCTGCTGCCACCCCGGCTGACCGTCCGGGCCAGCACGGCAGCCGCGCCGCCGCCGGACCGGGTCCGGTCCCGTCGGGTACCCACCGGCTCGCCGGCCGCCTGACCACATCCAGCGGCTTCCCGGCCGCCCGGCTTCTTGATCGGCAACGGCCGGGCTGGTCGACTCGGGGACATGGCCAACCACATGACCCCGGACGAGTTCCGGCGACACGGGCACCAGGTCGTCGACTGGATCGCCGACTACTGGTCCACACTGGACCGGCGCCCGGTCACCTCGGCCGATCCACCCGGCACGGTCGCCGCCCGGCTGCCGGCCGGCCCGCCCGAGCGGGGTGAGCCGTTCGACCGGCTCCTCGCCGACCTGGACACGGTGATCGCGCCCGGCCTCACCCACTGGCAGCATCCGCGGTTCTTCGGCTACTTCCCGGCGAACACCTCCGGGCCCAGCGTGCTGGGCGACCTGGTCGGCGCCGGCCTCGGCGTGCAGGGCATGCTCTGGTCCACCAGCCCGGCCTGCACCGAGGTCGAGACGGTGGTGCTGGACTGGCTGGCGGAACTGCTCGACCTGCCGGCGCGGTTCCGCTCCAGCGGCTCCGGCGGCGGCGTGATCCAGGACTCCGCCTCCTCGGCGATCCTGATCGCCGTACTGGCCGCGCTGCACCGGGCCGGTGCCGGGCGGTGGCGGGGGCACGGGGTGGAGCGGGCGTACCGGGTCTACACCTCCACGCAGGGACACTCGGCGATCGAGAAGGCGGCCCGGATCGCCGGGCTCGGCGACGCGGGGCTGCGTACGGTCGGGGTCGATCCGGAGACCCTGGCGATGGATCCGGCGGCGCTGCGTACCGCGATCGAGGCGGATCTGGCGACCGGGCTGGTCTCGGCGGCGGTGGTGGCGACGATCGGCACCACCTCCACCAACGCGGTCGACCCGATCCCGGCGATCGGCGAGCTGTGCCGGGAGTACGGCCTCTGGCTGCACGTCGACGCCGCGTACGCCGGAGCCGCCGCGGTCTGCCCGGAACTGCGGCACACCCACGCCGGGCTGGAGTACGCCGACTCGTACTGCTTCGACCCGCACAAGTGGCTGCTGACCGGCTTCGACTGCGACGCGTTCTGGGTGGCGGACCGGGCGGAACTGGTCGAGGCGCTGACCGTGCTGCCGGAGTACCTGCGCAACGCCGCGACCGAGTCCGGCGAGGTGCTCGACTACCGCGACTGGCAGGTACCGCTCGGGCGGCGGTTCCGGGCCCTGAAACTCTGGTTCGTGCTCCGCTGGTACGGCGCCGAGGGGCTGCGCGCACACATCCGGGACACCGTAGCGCTGGCCGAGCGGTTCGCCGACCGGGTCCGGGCCGACCAGCGGTTCGAGCTGGTCGCGCCGAGCCCGTTCGCGCTGGTCTGCTTCCGGCTGCGGTCCACCTCCGACGGTGCCGCCGACGACGGGGCGAACGCCGAACTGCTGGACCGGGTGAACGCCACCGGCCGGGCGTACCTGACGCACACCCGGGTGGGCGGCCGCTACACGCTGCGGCTGGTGCCGGGTTCGCCGTACACCCGGGAGGAGCACGTGGCGCAGACCTGGCGGCTGATCGGCGAGATCGCGGCGGCGCTGCCGGAGCGGCGGGGCTGAGCCGCGCCGGGCGGCGGTCGGCGAAGCTGCGGACCGCCGCCCGGCACACGCCCGGAAGGGCTCCGCCGGAACCGGTCGTTCACGGGACGAGCATCAACCTTCCAGCCGCTGGAGACTCAAGTCCATTGAACCCTTTCGACCTCCCCTTGCGGTCCATCACGGCGGCAGCCGGAAGTCGGGGCGCATGGCCCGCGCTGTCCAGGTCGAAAGGGGTTCTGTCTCGACGCGTCGGCACCGAGGGCGGCTGGCGGTACGATTCGGCCGGGTCAGGTCCAGGCGGCCGGGTCGGCGGCAAGCTCCCGGACCCGGTCCGGCAGCTTGCCGTTCGCCACGTCGGCGACGGTGACCAACTCCAGGATCTCCCGCTCGCTGGCCCGCAGCGCGATCCAGACCTCCTGGAGGGCCCGCGCCGCACCGGCGTAGCCGAGATCCTCCGGGCGCTGCCCCCGGATGTTGGCCAGCGGGCCGTCGATCACCCGGATGATCTCGGCCAGCGAGATCTCGGGGGCCGGGCGGGCCAGCCAGTAGCCACCCTCGGGGCCACGCTGGGCGTGCACGATGCCGCCCCGGCGCAGTTGCAGCAGGATGCTCTCCAGGAACTTCGGCGGGATGTCCTGGGCCCGGGCGATCTGCTCGGCGGTCAGCGGCGCCGGACGCCGGTTCGGCCCGGCGTCGGCGGCCCGGGCGGCGCGGGACCGGCCGGCGGCCACCGGACGTGGTTCCAGCCCGCCCTCCTCCGCGCGTGCGGCGATTTCGGCAACGGCGCGCAGCGCGTAGTCGACCCGGGCAGAGAGACGCATGTCGGAAAGGTTAACCGGCCCGGTCAGGCCCCGACCCGGCGGAGCAGCCCTTCCTGCACCGCGCTGGCGATCTGCCGGCCGTCGACCGTGAACATCCGGCCGGTGGCGAGCCCCCGGCCGCCCGAGGCGGACGGACTCCAGCAGTCGTAGAGGAACCACTCGTCGGCCCGGAACCGGCGGTGGAACCAGAGCGCATGGTCGAGGCTGGCTCCGACCAGCCCGCCCGGCCCCCACACCTCGCCGTGCACCGAGAGGACCGAGTCGAGCAGCGTCATGTCGGAGGCGAAGGTGAGCGCGCAGGCGTGCAGCAGCGGGTCGTCCGGCAGCTTGCCGTCGATCCGCATCCAGACCCGCTGGTGCGGATCGGCGGGCCGGTCGCCGGGGCGTACCCAGCCGGGCTCGCCGACGTAGCGGACGTCGATCGGGCGGGGGATCATCGCCCAGATGCCGAGCCGCTCCGGATAGCGGGCCAGCCGGTCGGCCATGGTCGGCAGCGCCTCCGGCGCCGGCACGTCGACCGGTGCCGGAGCGTGATGGTCGAGCCCCTCCTCCTCGTGGTGGAAGGAGGCCGACATGAAGAAGATCGGCTTGCCGTGCTGGAGCGCGACCGAGCGGCGTACCGAGAAGGAGCGGCCGTCCCGGATGTTCTCCACCTGGTATTCGATCGGCTCGGCCGGGTCGCCGGGCCGGACGAAATAGCCGTGCAGGGAGTGCACGAACCGGCCCGGGTCGACCGTCCGGCCGGCCGCGACCAGGGCCTGGCCGGCGACCTGGCCGCCGTAGACCCGTTGCGGGCCGACCGGAGGGCTCATGCCCCGGAAGGTCATCTCGTCGAGCTGGCGGAGATCGAGTACCTCCAGTAGCTGGTCGACCGCCGCCTGCCCGACGACGACCTCGCCGGGGCCGTCCGGACTCACTGCCCGGTCCGCGCCACCGTCGCCGGGTCGACCAGCGAGCCGAGCTGGTGCACCCGCAGCGTGTTGGTCGAGCCGGGGGTGCCGGACGGGGTACCGGCGACGATCACCACGTAGTCGCCCGGGTTGGCGTGGCTGAGCCCGATCAGCGCCTGGTCGACCTGCCGGAACATGTCGTCGGTGTGCTGCACGAACGGCATCAGGAAGGTCTGCACACCCCAGGAGAGGGCGAGCAGGTCGCGGACCTCGGGGACCGGGGTGAAGGCGAGCAGCGGCAGGTCGCAGTGCAGCCGGGAGAGCCGCCGCACGGTGTCACCGGTCTGCGAGAAGGCGACCAGCGCCTTCGCGCCGATCGCCTTGGCGATCTGCGAGGCGGCGACGGTCAGCGCCCCACCGTGGGTACGCGGGTCGTGCTGGAGCCGGGGCACGCCGATCGACCCGGACTCGGTGGTGGTGACGATCTTGGCCATCGTGCTGACCGTGAGCACCGGGTACTTACCGACGCTGGTCTCGCCGGAGAGCATCACCGCGTCGGCGCCGTCCAGCACCGCGTTGGCGACGTCCGACGCCTCGGCGCGGGTCGGCCGGGAATTCTCGATCATGGAGTCGAGCATCTGGGTGGCCACGATGACCGGCTTGGCGTTCTCCCGGCAGAGCTGCACGGCCCGCTTCTGCACCAGCGGCACCTGGTCGAGCGGCAGCTCCACGCCGAGGTCGCCGCGGGCCACCATGATGCCGTCGAAGGCGTTGACGATCGCCTCCAGGTGGGTCACCGCCTCCGGCTTCTCCACCTTCGCCATCACCGGCCGGTGCACCCCGACCTCGTGCATGATGTTGTGCGCCAGCTTGATGTCGTCGGGCGAGCGGACGAAGGACATCGCCACCATGTCGACACCGAGCCCGAGCGCGAAGCGCAGGTCCTCGGCGTCCTTGTCCGACATCGCCGGCACGCTGACCGCGACGTTGGGCAGCGAGACGCCCTTGTTGTTGGAGACGGCGCCGCCCTCGGTAACCAGCACCCGGATGTCGTTGCCGTGCACCTCACTGACCTCGACCGCCACCCGGCCGTCGTCGATCAGCAGCCGGTCACCCGGCTTCACCTCGGCCGGCAGCTTCTCGTAGGTGCAGGAGACCCGGTCCCGGGTGCCGAGGACGAGGTCACCGGTGATCACCACCGAGTCGCCGGTACGCCACTCGTGCGGGCCGTCGGCGAACCGGCCGAGCCGGATCTTGGGGCCCTGGAGGTCGGCGAGGACCGCGACGGCCCGACCGGTGGTCCGGGCGGCCTCGCGGACCAGGTGGTAGACCTGCTCGTGGTCGGCATGGCTGCCGTGGCTGAAGTTCAGCCGGGCTACGTCCATGCCCGCCTCGACGAGTCCGCGGATGCGCTCCGGTGAGGAGGTCGCGGGACCAAGCGTGCAGACGATCTTCGCGCGGCGTGTCACGGCCATCAGGCTAGTCTCTCTCTCGGATCGGCCCGCCGGACCCTCGGGATGCCGAAGTCTTGACCAACGTCACGCGGCTGTCAGGTGACCGGCGGGTCGTCACACCGGGACGTCGTTGGCGGGCGTCAGCGACCGCGCGGCGCCGAGCCTACTCCCGCCGCGCCACCGCCGTGCTCCCGGCTGGCGTTGGTCCGGGTCCGTGCGCGGGCGACCTGCGGCGCCCGAGCAGAAAGTCTACGCCGCCGGCCGCGAGTTCACCGTGGCGTGATCTTGCCGTTATCACCTCGATACCGTCCGGCCGGACAGTCAGGCTCGATGTAGTTGATCAAGGTCCGGCACCGCTGGCGGTCGACCGCCCCGGGACTCCCGGTAGGAAGACCGACGACCAGCACCGGACCGCCCGGTCGACGCAGCACCGTCCGAGTCGCACCGATCGTCGCGAGGAGCGCCATGGCACCGACCCCGCCCACCGACGCCGAACTCAACACCCTGATCCGGGCCCGGCTGGCCAGCCTGGGCATCGACCTCGATCAACTGCCACCCGGCACCGCCGCCGACCCGGAGACCGGATCGCCCGGTCGGGACTCCGTACTCGCCTCGCTGCGCTCGTTCGTCCGGGGCACCGTGGCGGACCTGGCCGCGTACCAGTTGCCGGCCCCGGCCGGGACCGACCCGGCGCACGCCAGGGCACTGTCCCAGCAGGCGGCCCCGATGCTCTACCCGTCGATCAGCACGGAATGGCGGCGCTGATGACCGAGAACTTCGCGCCGCAGGACCGGGCCGTCGACCGGCGCGCCTTCCTGGCCCGGGCCGCCGCGCTGGCTGCCGCCGGAACGGTCGGCGGTACCGTCGCGCTGCCCCGGGTGGCCGGCGCCTTCTCCCCCGGTGCCACCGGCCCGGCCGGGCACGGCGGCGGCACCGGCAGGCCGAACCCGGCGCTGGACCGGCCGGAGGCGTACCGGCGGCCCCGCCCGGAGGCGCTCGCCGACCCGACCGAACTGACCGTCGCCGAGGCGGCCTGGCTGATCCGGGCCGGCCGGCTCAGCCCGGCGGAACTGGTCGAGGCGTACCTGGCGCGGATCGGGGCGTACGACCGGACGTACCAGGCGTTCAACCTGGTGCTCGCGGACGCGGCGCTGGCCGCCGCCCGGGCCGCCGCCCGGCAGCGGCGCTCCGGCGCCCTGCACGGCATCCCGCTGGCGATCAAGGACAACTACTACACCGCCGGGGTGCCGACCACCGCCAACTCCTACCTGTTCCAGGACTTCGTGCCGCCGTTCGACGCGACGGCGGTGGCCCGGCTCAAGGCGGGCGGGGCGATCGTGCTCGGCAAGACCCAGATGGGTCCGCTGGCCACCACCCGGGCCACCACGCCGGCCGGAATCGTCACCACGGTCAACGCCTGGACCCCGACCAACCCGGGAACCGACCCGGGCGGCTCGTCGACCGGTACCGCCACGGCGGTCGCCGGGCGGCTGGCCACCGCCGGCACCGGGACCCAGACCGGCGGCTCGATCACCGCGCCGTCGAACGCGCAGAACCTGACCGGCCTCAAGCCGACCATGGGCCGGGTCTCGGGCAACGGCATCATCCCGCTCAGCTACACCCGGGACCATCCCGGCCCGCTGGCCCGGGACGCCAGGGACGCCGCGATCATGCTGACCGCGATGGCCGGCGAGGACCCGGCCGACCCGCGCAGCCAGGGCCTGCCACCGGTCCCCCGGCTGATCGAGGCGGCCACTCCGGTGTACGCCGGCAGGCGGGTCAAGCTGCGCTGGAAGACCCGGATCGGGGTACTCCCCGGCTACGCCACCGGCACGTCCGCGACCGCGCTGGCCCGGCAGGCGTTCCTCGCCGAGCTGGCGAAGATCTCCGGCGTGACCCTGGTGGACGTGACCCTGCCGGAGGACTGGAACCTGCTCTCCGGCGGCAGCTTCAACAACATCCGGCTGCCGGAGCGCAGCGAGCCGTTCATGCCGTACCTCCGGACCGACCTGCGCGGCTTCGGAGTCTCGGTGACAAGCTGGTTGCAGGGGGCGCTGCTCGGCGGCAACGAGTTCCTCACCGGACAGCGGGCCAAGCTGCTCTTCCTGGAGCGGGTGCTGGACCAGCTCTTCGACGTCTGCGACGTGGTGGTGCAGACCGGTCCGGTGCCGTTCGACATCCTCGGGCTGCCGGAGATCGGCTTCCCGATCGGGTTCACCTCGGCCGGGGTACCGATCGGCACCATCCTCGGCGGCCTGCCGTACGGGGAGGAGCGGTTGTTGTCGGTCGTGGCCGCGTACCAGGAGGTCACCGACTGGCACTGGCGCCGGCCGGCCGATCCGCCGGCCCCGGCGACGGACGCCCGGGCCGCCCGGGGCACGCTCGCGGCGCCGGAGCCGGACGAGTCCCGGGGCCGGCTCACCGCCGAGCTGGTCGCCGAGCTGACCCAGTAGACGATCGGGTACGCGGACGCGGAGAGGGTCTCTCAGCCATGGTGCTGAGGGCCCTCTTCCGTCGTCGTGGGGTCGCGGCCGGCCAGCTCGCCCGGCCGCACCGCACCGGTTCCCGTTACCGGCCGCCGGGTGCTCGTCCTGGACGAACAGTCCTGGACCGTGCGGGTGCCCCGACTTGGGTAAGGTCGCCGGGTGCCAGTCGACGTGAGCATCTCCACCGACCTCGCCGACCGGGCCCGATCCGCCCTCGCACGCTTCGAAGCAGTGCCGTCGGAGTGGAGGGTGGACCCGGCTGACCGGATCGGGTGGGCGGTGGCCCGGTTCGACGGCGGCGACCACGCCGGTGCCGCCGAGGAACTGGTGGCGTGCCTGGACGGCTGGCTACCGAGGGAGTTCGCCGAGGCGGCACCCCGGGTCCTCACCGGCGAGCAGGCCGTGCAGGTGGTGGCCGCCGCACTCGACGGCGAGCACCCGTACCGTCTGTTCGAGAGTGGACGCAGCGGTCCCGAGCACGCGGTCGCCGGGACGCTGGCCCGCCTCGTGGCCGGCAACCCCGACGCGGAGGCGGCGCTGCTTCGGGCCGTGCTGGTGATCCGGCCGGACGAGGACGGGATGTGGGCCCGCTTTAGGGCCGCGCGTATCTCGGCGGTGTTCGCGGCGCTGGCCGAGGCGTACGTCGGCGAGCCCGAGCATCTCGACCGCTGGTCGGCGCTGCTGGACGGGGACGACCGCCCCTGCCTGGCGGCGGCAGCCGTCCTGTGGGGGCCGCTCGGCCTCGCCGAGGTTGACCGGCGCTGTGGAGCCGTCCGGGAGATCGACGGTGAGCGACTCGTCGCCGCGTTCGTCGCGGCGGACCGGTTCGACGACGCGCTCACGCTGGCCACCCGGCTCGACCCGAGTCCGCAGCAGCGCGCGCTGCTGACGCTGGCGACGCCCGGGCTCACCCCGACCCGGGCGAAGGCGCTGGTGGCCGCGTTCCGGAAGTGCCCGAAGGGAGGCCGCGAGCGCGACGTACAGATGATCTATCAGCACCGTTTCGCCCGGCTGTTCCTGGCACTGGAGCGAGTCGACGAGGCGCTTGCCGTGCTGAGCCGGATGCGGGACTGCCGGGTGTCGGGATACGGGCCGGGCCCGCTTGCCCTTGAGGTGCTGCGCTGGCTCGACGGCCGGCGCGTGGCGGCAACCCCGGAGCGGCTCCGCGCCCTACTGGACGTACTGGCCGGCCCCGGGGTCATCCCTCAGGAGTTGGCCGCCGTCGTCGCGGACGTCGTACCGCTCGCGCATGCCCTGGCCGACGAGCCGCTGCGCACCGAGATCGTCGACGTGCACGTACCGCGGCTGCGGGCCCGCCTGCGGAACATGCCGTGGGCGCTGCTGGCCGACGCCGGGCTCGGCGCCGCGCTTGTCGAAACGGGCGACGCCACCGCGCTCGACCCGGTGTACACGCAGGCTGCCGGTGGCCGACCCGACTCGCGGCTGAGCCTGGTGCTGGCCCGGCTGGCCAGCCGCACCGGACTGCTGGCACGGGATCGCGAGCTGTTCACCCGTCTGGTGGCCGGCGCGTTGCGGGACGGCTACTGGTGGGTCGCCGAGGCGTTGCTGCCAACCCTCGACGCCGAGGCTCGGACTGTCGTGCCGGACGCGGTGGCGGCATTGCCCGCCGACAGCCGCCGCCAGGTGGTCGCCGTCGCACGCTTCGCCGAGCGGGTCGGCGACTCCGGTCTGCTCGCCGCCATGCTCGACGCGGCACCGGACGCCGAAAGTACCCGGCGAGTGGCCGGCCGCGCCGCGATGCTGCTGGCCCGGCACGGCGAGTTGCCCGACGCGCTGGACGTCGCGCACCGCTGCGGTCTGATCAGGGGATAATCAAGGTAGCTGCGCGTCGCCCGACCGGGCGGAGCGGCCGGTGCAGGGCAACGGAGCACGGCTGCCCGGAGGTGTCGTGATGAGTGAGCCGTACGTGTTGGGCCTTCAAGAGGTTGACGAGACGCAGGTCGCGGTCGCTGGCGGCAAGGGCGCGCACCTGGGCGGGCTGTCGCGGATCGACGGCATCCGCGTGCCGGCTGGCTTTTGCCTGACGACGGAGGCCTACCGGCGAATCCTGGCGGAAGCGCCCGCGATCGACGATCGGCTCGATCAACTGTCGCGGCTGAACCCGGACGACCGGGAGGCGATCCGCATGCTCAGCGCGGAGATCCGCCGGACCATCGAGAGGATCGCCGTCCCGGGCGACCTCGCGGCGGCGATCACCCGCGCTCTCGCCCAGCTCGGCGAGGACGCCGCCTACGCCGTCCGATCCAGCGCGACGGCGGAGGACCTGCCGACGGCCTCCTTCGCCGGCCAGCAGGACACGTACCTGAACGTCGTGGGCGGCGCCGCGATCCTCCAGCACGTCAGCCGCTGCTGGGCCTCGCTGTTCACCGAGCGGGCCGTGGCCTACCGCCAGCGCAACGGCATCGACCACCGTACGGTCCAGATGGCCGTGGTCGTGCAGCAGATGGTCTTCCCGCAGGCGGCCGGCATCCTGTTCACCGCCGACCCCGTCACGTCCCACCGGAAGGTCGCCTCCGTGGAGGCCAGCTTCGGCCTCGGCGAGGCCCTGGTCTCCGGCCTGGTGAACCCGGACGTCTACAAGGTGCGCGACGGCGAGGTCGTCGCCAAGGCGATCGGCGCCAAGCAGCTCGCCGTGCACGCCTCGCCGGCGGGCGGTACGCGGGAACAGGCGATCGACCCGGAGCGGCAGGAGCAGCCGGCGCTGACGGATGCGCAGGTCGTGCGGCTCGTGCGGCTCGGCCGGCGGATCGAGGCGCACTTCGGACGCCCGCAGGACATCGAATGGTGCCTGGTCGACGACGACTTTCAGATCGTCCAGAGCCGGCCGATCACCACACTGTTCCCCATCCCCGAGTCCGGCGACGGGGAGAACCACGTCTATCTCTCCGTCGGCCATCAGCAGATGATGACCGACCCCATGAAGCCCCTCGGGCTCTCCTTCTGGCAGATGACGACCCCCGCCCCCATGGCCGAGGCCGGCGGCCGCCTGTTCGTCGACGTCACCCGGAGGCTGGCCTCGCCGACGACCCGCGCCGGCCTCCTGGACCTGGCGGGAAGATCCGATCCACTGACCGGGGACGCGCTGCGGACCATCCTGGAGCGCGACGGCTTCATCCGGCCACTCCCTGACGAGGGTCCCCCCGAGCCACTGCCGGGCGGCACGCCAGCCCCGATCGAGACCGATCCGGCCATCGTCACCGAGCTGATCGGGCGCAGCGAGGCATCCATCGCCGCCTCGGAACGCGACATCCGGACGAAGTCCGGGGAGGCGCTGCTCGACTTCATCCGGGCGGACATCCAGGAGCTGAGGCGGATCTTGTTCGATCCGCAGAGCCATCAGGTGTTCATGTCGGCGATGGAGGCCACGTGGTGGCTCAACGAGCGGCTGGAGGCGTGGCTGGGCGAGAAGAACGCGGCGGACACGCTCACCCAGTCCGTGCCCCACAACGTCACGTCGGAAATGGGGCTGGCGCTGCTGGCCGTCGCTGACGTGATCCGCCCGCATCCGGACGTGGTGGCGTTTCTGCAGCACGTCGAGGACGAGGGTTTCCTGGACGAGCTGCCCACGCTCGCGGGCGGGCGGGAAGCGCGAGACGCCATCGAGGGCTGGCTCGACAAGTACGGCATGCGCTGCGTCGGCGAGATCGACATCACGCGGCCGCGGTGGAGCGAGCGCCCCTCCACGCTCGTGCCCCTGATCCTCGGCAATATCCGGAACTTCCCGCCGGGAGCCGGCGAGCGGCGCTTCGAGCAAGGGCGGCAGGAGGCGTGGGAGAACGAGCAGGAGCTGCTGGAACGCTTGCGGGCCCTGCCGGACGGGGAGCACAAGGCCGAAGAGACGAAGCGGATGATCGACCGGGTCCGGACCTTCATCGGGTACCGGGAGTATCCGAAGTACGGCATGGTCAGCCGCTACTTCGTGTACAAGAAGGCCCTGCTGGAAGAAGCCGAGCGCCTCGTGCGGGCCCGCGTACTCCGGGAGAAGGAGGACATCTTCTACCTCACGTTCGAGGAGCTCCACGACGTCGTGCGCACGAACCGGGTGGATGACCAGCTCATCGGCCGGCGCAAGGACGACTTCAGGTCGTATCAGGCGCTCACGACGCCCCGGGTGCTCACCTCGGACGGCGAGGTCGTCGCCGGAGCGTACCGGCGCGACGATCTGCCGGCCGGCGCGCTGATCGGCCTACCGGTCTCCGCCGGGATCATCGAAGGGCGGGCCCGCGTCATCCTGGACCTGGCACGGGCCGATCTCGAACCGGGCGACATCCTCGTCACGACTCACACGGACCCGAGCTGGACGCCCCTCTTCGTCGCCATCGCAGGCTTGGTGACGGAGGTCGGAGGATTGATGACGCACGGCGCAGTGATCGCACGGGAGTACGGACTGCCGGCCGTCGTCGGTGTGGAGGACGCCACCCGACTGATCCCCGACGGGCAGCGGATCCGCGTGCACGGAACCGACGGGTACGTCGAGATCCTGCCGTGACTGACCACTGAACCTTTTTCAACCTGAACCGCGCGGCGCTCACGCACCGCGTCCGACCTTGCGGTCCGCCGGACCGCAAGGGGAGGTTGAAAAAGGTTCACTCAACGAGAAGGCCCCGTCTCGCTGTGCTGACTCACCCGGGTGGTCCGGCGCGCGGCGCCCGGACCGGCATGTTCTGATCCTCCAATGACCTCCGATGCCCCTGGTTGGGACGCGATCGACGCCCGACTCGCCGAGCTGTACCCCAATGTCGAGCCGAAGCACTACGGCACGCTGCACCGATTCGCGCTGGGTGGGCCTGACCCGCTCGATGGCATCAGCTTCTACTCGCGCGACGAGCCGATGCCGCACTGGCACATCGTCGGCTATGGCATGAGCGAGCTGTACGCCAAGGAGAGCGACAACCCCGACGAGTCGGGCTGGGGCTTCGAGTTCACCTTCCGGGTCGCCCGCGACACCGGCGACGCCGAACCACCGATGTGGGCGGCGAACCTGCTGCAGAACCTCGCCCGCTACGTGTTCTCCAGCGGCAACTGGTTCGAGCCGGGCCATCACATGAACGCGAACGGACCCATCCGGCAAGAGTACGAGACAGCGCTGACCGCGCTAGCCTTCGCCGAGGACCCAGAACTGGGCACGATCGCCACCCCGCACGGCCGAGTGCAATTCCTGCAAGTGGTGGGCCTGACCAGCGATGAGTACGCGGCAGTTCGGCAGTGGGACACCGACGGTGTGCTCGGCCTGCTCGCCGAACGGCAGCCGCTGCTGGTCACCGATCTGGACCGGCCGTCGCTGACAGACGATCCAGCGGTACGGGCCGAGATCGAAACCGGGCGGGCCCGCGACGGTTCGTCGACCGGGCTGATCGTGGTCGCTGGCTTCGGGTGGGCCACCGAGAACGACACGGTCCGGCTGCGGTTCAAGAACGTCACCACCGCCACGGTGGCCCAAGCGGTGCGCGACCGACTGCCACACGGCCGCGAATTGCTTCTGGACGGCAACGGCACTCGCGTCGTGTTGCTGGGCGCGGAGGTCTTCGCCATCCGCCGACCAGGCGACGGCCTGCTGGAAGTGGACCTTCCAGCGGAGGCGGTCGCCGCGCTGCCTGACGCGCTGGTGCCTGGCACTCATCCAGTGCCAGGCACCAGCCACCTCATCGTCGAGGTTTCGAAGGACTAGCAGCCAGCGGCACCAATTCACCCGGCAGGGTCAGCCGACGGTGCTGATCCGCTTTGCCAGGTCGCCGAACGCCCGCCCCGAGCCGCCACCACCATCCCCGGTACGGCAGCTCAGGGCAGGCTACTACCGACAGCCACCTTGACGTTCATCGATATGAGCCCTACGTTCGCCCGGGGTCCACCGGATCGGCGAAGGGGATGGCGGGATGCGAGCGCGTGCCTGGACGGCGACGGTGGTGGCCGTCGTACTGATCAGCGGCAGCGGATGTGCGGCGGAGCCGGAGGCGGCGGTTCCGGCCGGGACCAGCGGCGACGGCGGCGCCATCTACCTGGACCGGTCCTACTCGCCGGAGGAACGGGCCGTCGACCTCGTCTCCCGGATGACGCTGGCGGAGAAGGCCGCCCAGCTGGTCAGCAGCCAGTCGGCGGCGCTGCCCCGGCTCGGCATCGAAGCCTACGGCTGGTGGAACGAGGCCGCGCACGGCGTCGCCCGGGAGGGCACCCTGCACAACGCCAACCCGCCGATCCTGACCAACACCACCTCCTATCCGGTCGACCTGTCGCTCGGCGCCACCTGGAACCCCGACCTGGTCCACCGGGAGGCGACCCTGATCTCGGACGAGGCCCGTGAGGTGGTCCGGGACAACCGGCTCGACCTGAACTTCTACTCCCCCACCGTCAACCTGGCCCGGGATCCGCGCTGGGGCCGCAACGACGAGGCGTTCAGCGAGGACCCGCTGCTGACCGCCGCGCTCGCCGCGCAGTTCGTGAACGGCATGGAGGGCAAGGACCGGACCGGCCGGCCGCTGCCGTCCGGCGGCGGCTATCTGAAGACCAGCACCACGCTCAAGCACTACGCGGCGAACAACAGCGAGTTCGACCGGCTGCGCGGCACCGCCGACATGGACGACCGGACGCTGCGCGAGTACTACACCGCGCAGTTCCGGGAGGTGGTCGAGCGCAGCTCACCGGCATCCATCATGACCTCGTACAACCGGGTCAACGGGGTGCCGACCTCGGCCAGTGGCTATCTGATGGACGAGCTGGCCCGGCAGACCTTCGGGTTCGACGGCTTCTTCACCTCTGACTGCGACTCGATCCGGGAGATCCAGCACGGCCACCGCTGGCAGCCGCCGGGCCACCCGGCCCCGCTCGACCACGTCGAACGGCACGCCTGGGCCAACGCGGCCGGCGAGGACCTGAACTGCCAGCAGGGCTACCACGACGAGTGGAGCTACGCCAACACCATCCCGGAGGCGATCGCCCGGGGCATCGACACCCCGTACGGCCGCTACACCGAGGAGCACGTCGACGCCTCGCTGGTCCGGCTGCTGACCACCCGGATCCGGCTCGGCGAGTTCGACCGGCCGGAGGACGTACCGTGGGTGACCGCCGCCCGGTCCCGGGTCGCGCCGGGCACCTGGACCAACTCGGACGCCAACGGCGCGATCACCCAGACCCCGGCCCGGCTGGCGATGGCCCGCGAGGTCGGCGCGGAGAGCATCGTGCTGCTGAGGAACCAGGCGCCGAAGACCCGGGCCGGTGCCGGCCGGGCCGCGCTGCTGCCGCTGCGGGTGCCGCCGTCCGGGCCGTACCGGGTGGCGGTGCTCGGGCACTACGCCAACCCGCCGAGCATGTACCTCGGCGGCTACTCCAGCATCCAGGCCAGTGCCGGGCAGGCCAACGAGGTCAACGGCTACCAGGGGCTCAGGGCGGCGATCCAACGGATCAACCCGGGCGCGGTCGTCGACCACCTGCCCGGGGTCACCGGGGAGAGCCTGGCCGAGGTGGACCCGGCGTCGGTGGCGGCCGCCGCCGGCTACGACGCGGTGATCGTGTACGCCGGTACCGACGAACGGCACTCCCGGGAGGACGTCGACCGGCGCACCCTGGCGCTGCCCGGCGCGCAGGCGTCCCTGATCAGCCAGGTGGCGGCCAGCAACCCGAACACCGTCGTCTACCTGGAGACCGTCGGCCAGGTGGACGTCGAGGGCTTCGAGGGCGCGGTGCCGGCGATCCTGTGGAGTTCGTACAACGGGCAGCGCAAGGGCGAGGCGCTGGCCGACGTACTGCTCGGGGCGCGCAACCCGAGCGGGCACCTGCCGTTCACCTGGTACCGGGACGCCGGACAGCTCCCGGCGATCGACGACTACGCGATCCGGGGCGGGGACGGGCGCCCCGGACGGACCTACATGTACTTCGACGGCGAGGTGTCGTACCCGTTCGGCCACGGCCTCGGCTACAGCGAATTCGGCTACGCCAGGCTGCGGGTGGACCGCCGGATGGTGGACCCGAACGGCACCGTCCGGGTCGGCGTGGACGTCACCAACACCGGTCGGGCGGCGGGCGCCGAGGTGGTACAGCTCTACGTCGGCACGCCGGGCGCACCGGCGGGCCGGGAACGCCCGGCCAAGCGGCTGGCCGGCTTCGAGAAGGTCTCGCTGCGCCCGAAGCAGACCAGGCGGGTGGAGTTCCGGGTACCCGTCGCCGACCTCGCCTTCTTCGACGAGCGCGCCGGCCGGTACGTGGTCGACCCGGGCGCGTACGCCTTCCAGGTCGGCCGGTCCAGCGCGGACACCGACCCCCGGCTGCGGGCGGTGGTGACCGTCCGGGGCACCCTGCGGCCGGCGTTGTCGGTCGTCACCGCGACCGCGCCGACGCTGGTCTCCCCCGGCACCGCCCTCTCCCCGAAGCTGACGGTGGCGATGACCGACGACACCCGGTACAGCTACCGCGCCGAGGGTGCCGGTACGCCGCTGCCGGCCGGCGCGACCGTGCGGTACCGCAGCAACCGCCCGCGGGTGGTGTCGGTGGACCCGTCGGGTGGCATCCGGGCGGTGTCGACCGGGGTCGCCACGATCACCGCGACGGTGAGCTATCGCGGCGTCAGCCGGTCCGCCGACTTCGTGGTCGGGGTGCGGTAGGCGGGCCGGCACCGAGCGGGCTGTCGCGGGAAGCGCGGCAGCCACGCCGATCTCGCACAGCGTTGCACTTATATAAGTTGCTCCTGATACGCTGCCACCCGTTCCGCCCCGAAGGCCAGCGTGAGGAGTGATGGTGGACATCGTCGACGAGATCAATGCGATCCACCGGACGGTCGGCCGGGCCGAGACACCGGCCGGCGAGGCCCGGACCGTCCTGCTGCGCCGGACCTACGACACCTCGGTGGACGACCTCTGGGACGCAGTCACCAACCCCGAACGGCTGCCCCGCTGGTTCCTGCCGGTCAGCGGCGACTTCACGCTCGGCGGGCGGTACCAGCTCGAGGGGAACGCGGGCGGCGAGATCATCCGCTGCGAGCCGCCCCGGCTGCTCAGGCTCACCTGGATCTTCGGCGAGCCGGTCGAGGGCGGGTTCAGCGAGGTCGAGGTACGGCTCTCCCCCGGCGACGGCGCCGAACGGTCCGTACTCGAACTGGAACACGTCGCGGTGATCGACCCGGAGCGGTGGACCGAGTACGGCCCCGGGGCGGTCGGCGTCGGCTGGGACCTGGCCCTGCTCGGCCTCGGCCTCTATCTGGGCGGCGGCGCCATCACCGACCCGAACGCCTGGGGCGAGTCCCGGGAGGCCCGGGAGTTCATGACGTTGAGCAGCAACGCGTGGGGTGCGGCGACGGTGGCCGGCGGCGACCACCCGGACGCGGTGGCGGTGATGGTCGCCAACACCACGCAGTTCTACGCCCCGGACCCGCCCGCCGGTCCGAGCGCACCCTGAGGCCGATAGGCCGAGCTACTCCGGCCGTACCTGCTCGAAGTGGAACTCCCGGATGAAGCAGTCCCGGGGCTGCCCGACCGCGAACAGCACGCACTCCACGACCGACCGCGCGGTGAGTGGCGTGCCCGGTCCGCGCGGACCGTCCTGCTCGAAGTCCGGCGGATAGAGGGAGATCACCCGGATCCCCTCGGCGCGCAGCCGGTGCGACAGGATGCCGGCGAACCCGGCCTGGGCGTGCTTGGCGGCGTAGTACGCCGGGTGCGCGTCGGACCGGTGGTGGCCGACCTCGCCGCAGGCGGAGACCAGGTTGACGATGTCGGGCCGGTCCGAGGCGCGGAGCAGCGGCAGCAGGTGCCGGGTCAGCAGCACCGTGCCGGTGGCGGCTCCGGCGATGGTGGCGACGATGTCGTCGTCCGAGGCGTCGTCCAGCCCGGCACCGGGCAGATAGGCGGCACCGTTGTTGACCAGGATGTCGATCCGGTCGGTCCGGTCGGCCAGCGCCGCCGCGAAGCCGCGTACCGAATCGGGGTTCGCCAGGTCGCAGCCGAACGCCTCGGCGCTGCCGGCACCGCCCTGCGCGATCAGGTCCGCGGTGCGGCCGGCCGCCGCCGGATCCCGGGCCGAGACCGCGACGTGCGCGCCGCGCTCGGCGAACGCCAGTGCCAGGGTACGGCCGGTGTCCCGGCCCGCGCCGGTGACGACGACCCGCAGTCCGTTCGAGAACATGGCCCGAGTCCAGCACCTCGACCAGGGTTGAAGTCAACTCCCAGCCGTGGCCGCCGCCGATCCGGTCAGCCGTCCTCGTCCGCGGCGGCGAGCCCGGCGAGCGCGGTACGGAGGTGCTCGGCCTCCAGCGGATCCAGCTCGGTGTAGCCGGCCAGCGCGGGTGTGAAGTGCCGCCGGGCGTTCTGGGTGCACCTCAACGACCAGGCGGGTAACCCCTGGAACTGAGCGTCTCCCGACCGGGACGACCGGGGCCAGCTTCCCCGCTCTGGACGGCGCACGGCGGATCCCCGCCGTGCGCCGTCGTCGGGTCAGGACCGCAGCTCGGTCAGGGCCGCCGCGAGCATTCCGGAGAGCGACCTCTGGGCGAGTTCGTCGCGCAGCGCCGGGTAGTGCGGGTAGTGGTTCAACATCCGACCAGGGTTGGCCGGATCGGGGTACCCGGCGAAAGCCCCCCAGCGCCACAACGCGTACTCATGCCGGCTGGCCATGGGTCCGCCGCCGTGTTCGACGCACTGGAAGTAGCCGGGGATGAACAGTTCGGGATAGACCTGCCACACCTCCTCCTCGTTCGGAATGGGCAGGAAGAACCGGTCGAAGTACTCGTGGCAGAACACCTGGAACGTGGCCTGCATCTTGGTGAACGCCGCGATCAGGTACTGCTCCAGTTGCGCGGTCTGGAGGTTGGCCTGCGCCCGCGCCGCCAACGCGACCGGTCCGAGCGAGACGAGCAGGACCCCGAGGTCGCGCATCGCCTCGAAGTTGAAGTTCTGCCCCACCACGTCGTAACGGACGTTGATGGCGGTGACGCAGCCGGTGGCATCCTGCGCGAACCGCTGCTTGAGACTCATCGGGAAGTCCTGGCTCTCGACGAACTCCAGCATGGCGTGCTCGGTGCAGCCGCGGACCTCGGCGACGGTCAGCGCGTCCATGTGGTTCTTGATCGCCTGCTCGGAGCGGCGGACCTCGCTGATCATCATCGTCACCGCCTGCTCCAGGGTCAGCCCGCCGCTCTTGGAGTCGTTGTAGAACGAGTACGCGGCGTAGGCGAACTGTGCCACCTGGATGATCGTGCCCGGGTCCACCGCCTGCGCGGGGCGCGGGGCGACCGGCACCGCCAGTCCGGTGGCCGCCACCGTGGCGACCAGTCCTCGGGTAGCCATCTTTCTCAGCCCGGCCTTCATCATCAGACTCCTCCGTCGTTCATCCGTTGCAGGGCGTCCTTGGCAAGTTCCCAGCTCGTACCAGCGCCGGCCGCGGCCTCGAGCGTCGCCGCGGTCCACGGCCCCTCCTGCCAGTCGCCGTTGACCTGGTAGTCCTGGAAGGTGCGCGGGCCGTGCGGGGTGGCGCACTCGTACACCACGTGGTAGATCGACGGATGCCAGTCCATGTCACCCTCCCGGGGGACACACCTCGGCTTCAGCCGGTCGACGATCGCCTGCATCGCCGCCCGGTAGTTCGGCAGGTAGGTGGCCGTACCGAGCCCGGCCGCGATCCGCGCCTCCAGCCCGACCGAGTAGAGCGAGTAGATGGCGAAACCGAGGTGATCGGCCTCGACCGGGGATTCGACCGCGTCGAAGACGCTCTTGGCCTGACGCGCGTGCAGGGCGACCTCCAGCGCGTAGTCCTGCAACGCGTCCTCGGTGAGCAGGGGCAGGGACGGGACCTCCAGGATCGCGTGCTCGGCCGCGCCGACCCACGGGGCCGCGGCGACGGCGTCCAGATGCGAGAGGATCGCGTCCTCGGCCTCGCCGACCACCCCGACGAACTCCTGTAGCGCCTGGAAGAGCTGCTGCTCGGTCAGGTCGCCCGCCCGGGCGTCCAGGAAGAGGCTGAAGGCGATTCGGCCCACCTTCTTGATCGCGTCGACGCCGACGGTCGCCTGAGCCGGCGTGGCCGTACCGGGCAGGGCCACCACCACCGCCAGCGCCGCTGCGGCAATGCCGCGTAACAATCTGGCTCTCACCTAGATTCTCCCTCCGCTCTGGCCGCGACCAGGGCCAGGCCCGTCGTTGCGGCGCTGATTCCGGAGTCACCCTGCCAAGCACGACTGGACAACGACTGGACGCGCCGGGCGATTTTCCGGGAGCCGGGTGGGACGTTCGGCCGGCCGCCGATGACCGGACGACGACCAGGGCGGGATACCGGGATCGGTCGCCGGGTCGGTGAGGTCGACCTGGAGATCCGGCTCTACGACTTCCTGCCCTTCGGGCCCATTTACCGCCACCTGCCTCCGCCGTCGGGAAGCTCCGCGGGTTCCGCCGTCAGGAAGCTTCCGCGAGTTCCGCCGTCGGGAAGCTCGGCGAGCACGTCGGGTACGGCCCGGCGATGGCGTGATGACACCGGGGAAACGGGCGGACCGGTTGTATTCGGGGTGACCGGCCGAAGTCGAATTCGGCACCGCACTCCGAGTATCACCTGAGGAGCATCGTCGGAATGAACGACAACCACTCCGAGACCGTCGGACGGCGCGCGTTTCTGCGCCACGCCGGGCTGGCCGCCGGCACCGCCGCGGTCCTGCCCGCCCTGGGGACCGCATGGCACGGCACCCCGGCGTACGCCGACACCGGGTCGACGGGATCCGGTCGGATTCCGCCGGAACTTCGGCCCGGCGGCGCGTTCGACACGTTCGTCGCGCAACTGGCCGCCGAGGACAGATTCGCCGGCACGCTGGTGCTGGTGCACCAGGACCAGCCCGTGCTGGAGCGGTCCTACGGGATGGCCGACCGGTCCCGGTCGATCCCGCACGGGCCGGACACCATCTTCTCGCTCGCCTCGGTGACCAAACTTCTCACCGGCATCGCCATCGCCCAGCTCGTCGAGCGGGGAGAACTGTCCTACGGTGACAAGCTCGGCAGCCACCTCGACGGGTTCGCGCCGGAGATCGCGGAGAACGTCACCATCCACCAGTTGCTCACCCACACCTCCGGGCTCGGCGACTACATGCGGGTCGACGGTTTCTGGGCGGAGGCGGAAACCTGGGACAGCGTCGAGGAGGCGTGGGAGGGCAACCTCAGGTACGTCCGGAGGGACACGCTCGGCTTCGCACCGGGCTCCGGGCACCAGTACAGCAACTCCGGCTTCGTCGCGCTCGGCGCCATCGTGGCGCGGCTGTCCGGACAGCCCGGCGGGGAACACCGTGGCTACTACGAGCACGTCCGCGAGCACATCTTCCGGCCGGCCGGTACGACCCGCTCCGACTTCTTCACGGCACCCCAGTGGCGGGCTGACCGGCGCATCGCCCACCCGTACGTGCAGGACGAGAACGGCGAGCCCGTCGACGTCATCGACGACCGGCAGACCTTCGTCGGCACCCCGGCGGGCGGCTCCTTCGGCACCGTCGGCGACCTGGTCCGGATCGTCCGGGCGCTCCAGCGCGGCAGACTGCTCGACCCGGTCTACGCCCAGCTCGCCAGCAGCCCGAAGGTGCCGAGGGCGCAGTCGGCGGAGGACGTCGGCGCTGGCCGCCCGATGGGATTCGGCAACTACCTCACGGTCGGATCCCTCCGGAACAACCAGTGGGTTCTCGGGCACGGCGGAGGTGCGCCCGGGGTTTCCGCCCACGTGCAGTGGTTTCCCGACTCCGGCTGGGTGACCGCGGTCCTCGGCAACTACCACCGGGCGGCCGAACCGGTTGCCGAGCGGGCCCGGGAACTCATCGTCGGCTGACGGCCGGGAGCCGAGGCCGCTCGTTCAGGGCCGCCTCGGCCGGATGCAGCACGTCCATCGCGGCGGCGGCCGCTCGCAGATAGTGGTCGAAGAGCCGGCCGAGGGCGGCATCGGGTGCGTCGCCGCCGGACTCGTCGGCGGTACTGGCCGCCAGGGCTCCCGGGTACCCGCGCATCAGGTCGTGCATCCCGTACCGGCCGGGGGTGCTGAGCTGGACGAGGTGCGCCCGGACGAGCCGGTCCAGGGTACGCCGGGTCTGCCGGACGTCGGTGCCGGCGAGCGCGGCCAGGGCTCCGGGCCGGGCGGACGGCTGCTCCGGGTCGCGCCTCACACCAGGTAGTAGGTGAGGAAGGCGAACGGGGCGGCGAGGAAGCAGATCAGAAAGCCGAGCCGGGCGTACCGGGCGGGCCGGCCGACGATCATCCGGGGCTTGCCCCAGACACTGAGCGCGAGATAGCCGAGGAAGAAGACCATCGTCGGCAGCCCGGCACAACTCCAGGAGAAGACCGCGAACGTGCTGGCGTCGAGCCCCTTCATGCCCTGCACCTCGGCGACGGTGAGCACGATCCAGATGACGACGGTGAGCAGCCCGGCGCAGATCAGGTAGACCGTCGTCGCCCGGGCCAGCGGTGACATCGACGGAAACAGCGGCGCCTGCTGCGCCATCGTCTCCACCTGCACGATCATCACGTCCGCGCCGTCGGCGGCCTGCCGGGCCAGCTCCAGCTCGCGCACCGGATCGACCGGCTGGGCAGGGGGCGTTCCCGGGCCCGCGACGGCAGCGGACGGCGCCGCGTCCGAGGGCAACCGAGGGCCGGGCACCGGGCCGGCCGCCGGAGTCGCCGGCAGCGCGCGCCGCGCCGGACCGGCTGGCAGTTCCGGGTACGCCGCACCGGCCGCCGGATCCACTCCGCTCCCCGACTCACCCGGGACGGGGTTGCCGAAGCCGCCCGGCCGGTAGACGTGCCCGGCCGGCGGCGACGGCTCGGACGGGTCGACGTGGTCCGGCCCGGCGTACTGGGCCGGCACGGTGGGGTGGCCGCCGGCCCCGGGCGGGGGATATCCGGCCGGCGGCGGAGGGCCGGGCAGTCCCGGGCCGGCCGGCGGTGCGGTCGGCACCGACTTGCCGATCATCTGGCCGAGGGCCGTCAACCGCTGCTGCTGCACCGCGAGCCGCTGGTCGAGCCGGTCGGCGGCGGCGCCGGTGCTGCCCCGCGCCTCGGCGAGCTGGGCGGTGGTCCGCTCACCGCTGCGGCGCAGCTCGTGCAGGTGCCGGGCCAGGGCCGCGTACTCGGCGAAGCTCGCCAACTCAGCTCCCCTCGTCGTCGTGCTCGTAGCCGGCCCGGACGAACGGCACGATCAGGCGTACCCGCTGGTCGTGCCGGTCGACCAGCAGCGCCCGGTTCGCCCTCGGGGTGTAGGCCAGGTCGTGCAGCCCGAGATACATGCTCAGCTCCGACCCGGGCACGTTCAGCGCGACCAGGCAGGCGACGTCGTCCCGGTTGCTCGACCCGCCGATGTCGTCGGAGAGCCGGCGCAGCCCGCGCCACCAGCCCAGCAGGTGCACCCCGTACGCCGGGCCCTGCCGGAGCACCGCCTGGAGGTCGTCCAGCCCGGACTTGTAGTTCTCGTCCCGGACGCCGAGGACGCCGCTGGCACCGTCCATGCCGTACCCGACCAGGAAGGTCCGGGCCGGCGACCCGTCGGCCGGCTGTACGGCGAGCTTGCGCAGCTCGTCGCGGAGCCCGGCGGCGTCGAGCCGGTCCACCGGGTGTCCCGCCCCGGTCAGTTCGGCGATCGTCTCCTCGGCGATCTCGTCGGCGACCGCGACCAGCGGGGCGACCAGGAACCGGGCGCTGCCCGGGGTGTGCTGCCGGGCCAGGCTGACCGTGGCGGCGTGCAGCACGCTCGCCCCGACCGGTGAGGTGCCGACCACCGCCAGGTGCCGGCCCGGGGTGGCGTCCAGCGGGAACAGTGCCGAGGTCAGGTCCACGTCGACGGAACGGCCCACCAGCGCCAACGGCCGCCGTCCACCCGGGACCAGTCCCCGGTACGTCGGGTCGTCCTCGACGTGCGCCGACTCGTACCCCTTGAAGACCGCCGGTGGCCGCGAGCCCGGCTTGCGGGCCTGCCACAGCTCGTGCCGCAGCTGGGCCACCTCGGCGGCGCTGGCGTGCGCGTCCGGGAACTGGACCACGGTGTTGGCGGCGGCCAGCCCGGCGGACGGGTTGACGATCGCCGAGCCGATCGGCAGGGCTCCGGCGGCGTCGTTGAGCGTGTCCAGCACTCCCCCGCCGCCGGGCAGGGCCACCCGGAGCGGGAACTGCCCGAAGATCGAGTCGGTCTTTCCGTAGAGCGCCTCGATCCCGGTCATGCTCTGGCTGGCCAGCACCAGGTGGATGCCGTAGGAACGACCCTTGCGGGCCAGCTCCTCCAGCAGCGACACTGCCTCCCTGGCCACCGCGTCGTTGCCGGCGAAGAGCACGTGGAACTCGTCGATCACGGCCACGATCCTCGGCACCGGTCTGCCGTCCCGGGGCAGGTCGGCCAGTTTGGTCACGCCGTGCCGCTTCAGCGCCGAGGCCCGCCGGTTCAGCTCGCGGCGCAGCTCGCGGAGGACGGCGACGCCGTACTCCCGGTCGGACTCGATGCCGACCGCCCTGGCGTGCGGGATCCACGACGGGTCACGGCCGGTCGGCACGAACTCGGTGAAGCTGACGCCCTCCTTGAAGTCGAGCAGATAGAGCGAGAGCTCGTCCGGGGAGTAGCGGGCGGCGAGTCCGTAGAGGACGTCGAGCAGGAAGACCGTCTTGCCGGCACCGGTCCGGCCGCCGACCAGCCAGTGCGGGGTCTGGTCGTCGAAGGCGCAGATCACCTGCTCCCGGCCGGCGCGGCCGACCACCGCACGCAGCCCGTTGCCGGACGCCTCGGCCCAGGGCCGGGCCGGCAGCAGGTCGGTGAAGGTGAAACTCGACTCCCGCCGGTAGACCTCGCCGAGCCGGTCGGCCAGCGCCGCGACCGTGCCGGCCGGCGGTTCGCCGTCCAGGCGTACCGGGGCGGCCAGGCCGGTGCCGTCGGAGCTGAACGGGTGACCGGGCGGATCGCCGATCCAGGCGTACCCCTGCGGGTCGAGGCGGACCTGCGTGCTGCCGCCCAGCGGCGGTGGGGCGAGCCCGGCGCCCGGGGGCGGATATCCGGCGGCGATCACGCAGACCCCGGCGGTCGGGCCGGCGTGGGTGAGCGCGGCGAGCCGGCCGAGTTCCCGACCCGCCGGCATCGAGGCGGCGACCAGGAGCAGCAGTTCCGGCGTGCCGGAGGTGGCCTGCTGGGCGGTCCGGGCGTGCCGTTCGGCGGCGTCGAGCGCGGCGGCGATCTCCGCGTCGGTGGTGGCCGGCGGCGACACCGCCGCGGCCTCGACCAGCACCCGCAGCGGCAGGAAGGTCGCGCCGAGCGCGGCGCTGTCCAGGGCGGACACCCGGACCGAGCCGGCGGGTGCGGCGGCGAGCAGCCGGACCACCAGGGTACGCAGCAGGGCCGCCACCCGCCCGTCCCGGGCGTCCGCGTCGATCGCCAGGTGGGTGCCGCCGCTCAGCGGTACGACCGCCGGAAAGCTTCCGTCCACCGTGCTCGCCACGCCGAGCCGTACCGGCAGCGGGCCGGCGAAGAACCGGGCCGGCTCGGGTTCGCCGCTGACCGCCTCGCCGACCCGGCGCAGCCGGGCCACGACGTCGGCGGTCTCGCCGGAGTCGGGCGGCGGCTGGAGCTGCGCCAACCCGTGCCGGGCCGCGTCCAGGTGTGCCCGGGCCTGCCGGTGGGCGGCCACCGCCCGCCCGAATGTGGCTGCGAGTCCCACCCTGCCCTGCCCCCAACCGTCGGGTACGCGTAGTAACCCGAACACTAACCGAAGCCGGGCCGGGAACGTATCAGGCCGGGGGTGACAGGCGGTGGGCCAGGGCCACGTCGACGTACCTCGGTCGACACCCGTACTGAATCCGAATTGGATCAAGCAACCGTTCGGCGTCCACGCTGACGGCCGGTTGTCAATTGTCGATCTCGAAACCCTGTTGATCTCACAATTGCGGTGATCGGACCGCCGCGACGACGTCGTCGGACCCGGCATATCGGCGGCCGATGTCCGACTGCCCGCCGGCCCGACGTCCTCGTCCGCAAGGACGGCGGAGGCCGCCGAACGCCCATTGACGGGCCAACATCACTGTGGAACCGTAGCTACGTCTATGTCTCCTCCCAGTGTCCTGGAGCACGAATTGGCGACCGGGCAGACAATCGAACAGGCCCCTTCCGGGCGTTGGCTCGAAACTCATCCGGTGCTCGAGGCGCTCCGCCAGCGACGCGCGACCGACTCGAGGCCGGGTAACCGGAACGATCCATGGAAGATCGGGCTCGCCGTCGAGGGTGGTGGAATGCGCGGGATAGTCTCCGCCGCGATGCTCACCGCCATCGAGGACCTGGGTTTCCACTATGCCTTTGACGACGTCTACGCAGCGTCGTCGGGAGCCATCAATTCGGCGTACTTTCTGGCCACCAATACCTGGTATCCGCTCTCCATCTACTACGATGATCTTGCCTGTCGCAAGTTCGTCGACTTCCGTCGGGCACTCACCGGTCGACCGATCCTCGACATGGAGTACGCGTTCGAAAATGTGGTCGAGGTCATCAAGCCGCTGGATTTCTCCGCGGTCCTCAAGGCGCCGATCCGCTTTCATGTTTCGGTGACCCTCGTCGACGAGCTGCGTACGCTCGACGTCAGTGGCTTCGAGAGCCGCGCGGATCTCAAGGAGACGCTGCGGGCCAGCGCCTGGCTGCCGGTGGCCGTACCGGGCACCGCGGTCTGGCGCGGGCAGCGCGCCATCGACGGCGGCGTGCTGACGGCGTTTCCGTTCCGGCTGGCGCAGCGGGATGGCTGCACGCACATCCTCTCGCTGAGTACCCGGCCGATGAGCCTGCCCCAGCGGCGGCACTCGGTCACCCAGCGGTTCGCCGCGTCCCGGATCAACAAGCTCCAGCACGGGCTGGGCGAGGGATACCTCCGCGCCGTCCGGGAGGGCTGGCAGGACCGCCGGGACCTCCAGGACCAGATGACCCGGCCGAAGGACGCTCCCGCCATTCTGGACCTCGCACCGTTGCCATGGATGCGGCAGGTCCAGCGGCACGAACTCGACCTCGCGAAGCTGCTCGCCGGCGCCCGCACCGCCTATGGCGTGATGTACTGCGCCCTGAACAACGTCTCGCCGGAGCGGATCCGGGACAACACACTGCGGATCATCCCCCGGCTGACGGCTGTCGAGCACGTGGTGCCGCTGGACGCGTCGAGCGGGCTGTCCCAGTAGTAGTGCCGACGCGCTCGCCCGCCGCCGCCCGCTCCGAGGCGAGGAACGCCCTGGCCAGGCCGCTACGGATGGCCGGGGCATCGATGCCGCACTTCACCACGTAGAAGATCCCGATGTTGGAGACGCCGAGCATCAGCGCGTACGGCCGGCCGTCGAGGTCGCCCTGGAAGATGAAGTACGCCAACGGCCAGACCATCAGCAGGAAGACGAACATCGACGGCGTCCACCGGCTGAACATCTTGAGTCCGGTGATCTCGCGGGAACTGGGCGGGACGGTCGACGAGGACCGGTTGTCCCGGGCGTCCTTCACCGTCCGGTTGGCGAACGACGAGACCGTCGCGTTGAGCATCAGTTGCACGCTGAGTCCGATCGCCGTGCAGATCGGCCACCAGAGCGGGTGCCCGAGGTTCGGCGGCAGCACCACCATGATCCACCAGAAGGCGAAGAGCCTGATCCAGAACTCGGCGGCCCAGGCGTGCAGGCGACGCAGCAGCGGGAGCCGACCGCTGCCGTACGCCGCGCTGAGCCCGGCGAAGATGTTCTGGTAGTGCTTCACGTTCACCAGCGCAAACGTGCCGGCGACGATCCGCGCGTCGAGATTTTCCACACCGGGCGGTCCGAGGGTGTCGAGTATCCACCGCTCCCATCCGATCAGCAGTTCGGCGGCGGCGGTCCAGTTGACGAGTTCGGTACCCCGCCGGACCAGGTCGACGGCCGCCGGCGTGGGGTCGACACCGAAGTCCCGGCAGATCTGGATGGAGAGCACCAGAAAGACCAGCGCCCAGCAGGCCCCGCAGAGCGCCGACCAGAAGAGCAGCATGTCGGCTCGGTGATTGTTCCGCCTCGCCCGGTCGGACAGCCGGCCGAGCGCCTGCTCCGAGGGCTGTCCGATCCGGATGAACTCCGGGTCGGACGGATCAGCGCTGATCGGTGGATCCTCCGCCCGGGGTGCCGCCGGCCCGGTGCCGTCCGGCCGGCTCGCCTCGTACCACTGCCGGAGCAGACGCCGCTGCTGGACCCGTACCCGGCGGAGCCGGCGTTGCCGGGCCGTCGTCCGGGTGGTCGGCGAGGCCAGGTCGAAGAGGCCCCGTAGGCTGGGCCGCTCCTCGCCGAGCAGGCCCTCCCGTTCCGCGACCGTCACCGCCTGGAGTTCCATCGCGAACTCGGTGCCGAGTTCGGCGTACGTCCAATTGGTGTCCCCGTAGAGCAGCAGCCTCCGGGCGGGGTCCCGCTCGACGAGGTCCTCGATGAACCTCGCCAGCAGCGGCGTGCGGAGGTAGAAGACGTCGGGCACCTCCGACCCCTGTGTCGGGTCCGCCCCGCCGATGGCGATCAACAGCCTGCCCAGCGAGTACAGGTCGGCCAGGGCCGGCTTGGCGACCGTCGCCTGCTGCTTCATCTCCGGTGCGACGTAGCCGGCCTCCCGGCCTTCGAGCGCGCCGATCGTCCGGGTGTACAGGTGGTTGCGGCCGAGGTCGATCAGGACGGCCTTCAGCCCGCTGCCGTAGCCACGGTCGCTGGTGAAGATGACGTTCGACGGGGTGAGGTCCTGGTGGGTGAGGCCCAGTTTCTGGATGGCGGCGAGCGCCCGGAACAGCGGCGGCACCAGGTCGCAGAGGGCGTCGAGCCGCAGTAGCGCCGGTCCGCGCAGCCCGGGTCGGGGGTTCGACCGGCCCTCGGTCACCGCCCGACCGAGCCGGGCCGTCATCACCTCCTCGAGGGTACGGCCGTCGATCAGCTCCATCGCCACCCAGGCCCGGGTGCTGGCGTAGATCTCGGGCAGGTGCACGGAAGGCCCCTGCCCGTGCCCCTCCGCCTCGGCACCGGCCGCGGAGAGCTGCGGACCGTAGCGTTCGACGTACGCCTCGGTCGCCGAGGCGATCGCCTCGATCCGGGTGTACGGCGGCAGTACGCACTTGAGCGCGATCCTGGCCCGGCGTCCGTGCCGGTCCTTCCACGGACCTTTCAGAATGAACGAGGTGGTGCCGAACCGGAGCAGCCGCAACTGTACGAAATCGATCTCGTCCCAGAGTTCGGCCGGGTCCGGTACGCCGGGCCGACTATTCCGGTTGGCAAGACCGTATACGGCCGCCAACGCGCGGAGCACCCGGGCGTCCTCGAACAATTCTCCGACTTCCGCCTCCGCCACTCCCGCGGCTTCGTCCGTCGCCCCTTCCGGACCGGCACCCCGGCGTCGGTCGAATTCGTGCGCAATGATCAGCCCACTGAGCAGCAGGCCGATTAGCCCGACGCACTTCTCTTGGCGACCGGAGAGTCCCGAATGGAAATCCCGCAGCACCTCGATCACCACGCGCCGGTCTCTCTGGAACGCGCCCTCGAACGCATCGTGCTCGACGGCTGCCCGGGCCATCAGCTCCCAGATGTTCTCCGGAGTGAGAGGCACGCCGAGCAGCGCCGGAAGGAGCGCCTCCGACGGAAGGTCACGGTTGATCGATAGGAGGTCATCAAGAAGCTCCTTCGGTGGCGCTGTCTGATCTTGACTGCGTCCCTCGTCCACGGCCGTGTCCCCTGCCTTCGCCGCAGGCAATAGATCCGTGCCCCTACGTCGTCGCAGAGAATATGGCAGACCAGGACGGGCCGAGCAAACGCTGCGACCGCTTTCCGGCCGATCGGCCGCCCCACCCCCGGGCAGCAGGGTGCCGAATTCCACCGCATAGCCACCGTCCGCATAGCTGACCAGGTTCGATCGACGAGCAATTGCCGACAGACGGAGGTGCCCGCCTCCGCCGCCTCAATGATCAGCCCGGCACGGGTACGACCGCCAGGCTGCGTACGCGTTCGTAGAGTTCCAGATAGGACCGGGCCATCACCTCCGGGGTGAACCGGCGGGCCGCCTCCGCCGTGCAGCGGCGTGGGTCGATCCGACCGGAGGCGTGGACAAGCCCGGCAAGCTCCTCCTCGTCACGGGTGAGCAGCCCGGTCTCACCGTCCTCGATCAACTCCGGCAGGCAGCCCTCGGCCAGCCCGACGACCGGGGTGCCGAGGGCCAGGGACTCGACCACGGCCGTACCACCGGGCTCGGCCCAGCGCAGCGGGAAGAGCGAGGCCCGGGCGGTGGCGACCAGTTCGTCGCGCTGCCGGCCGGCCACGGTGCCGACCCAGCGCACCCGTACCCCGTCGACGTGCGGCGCGACCCGCTCCCGCCAGAACCGCACGTCGGGGTTGGCCGCCGCCACCGGATCGTGCGCGGCGGCGGCGAGATCGGCCGGCTGCCGGTACGGGCCGACCGGCCCGGCGAGGACCAGGTCGAAGCCGGCCCGGTGGGCCAGCCGGGCGGCGAGATCCTGGCCCTTGCCCGGGTTGATCCGGCCGAGCACGACGACGTGCCCGGCCTTGTCGGCGGGGCGACGCCGGTCCGCACCGGCGGCCAGCGGGGTGGCCAGGTGGACGTACCCGACCGAGTGCGCGCGGAGCGCCTCCGGTGCCCGGGCGAGCTGCGAGGCGGAGACGCCGTTGACGCGTACCCGGTCGGCGCCGTCGAAGTTGCCGTACAGCTCGGGGTGCTTGGCCAGGTCCCAGTGCAGGGTGTGCAGCACCGGCGGGGCGTCCCGGCCGAGGGCGGCCAGAGTGGCCAGGCCGGCCGCCTCGACGTGGTCGTGCACCAGGTCGATGTCGTCGCGGTGCCGCAGTGTGCGTACCACCGCGTGCAGGTGGCTCTGCACCACCCCGCACGCCTGGTTGTACGGCCGTTGCAGGCTGTCGAACTGGCCGTCGGCGAAGACCGCCAGCCGCTCGTCGACGGCCAGCTCACTGCTGCCCACGGTGGCCAGTACCACCCGTACGCCGAGCCGGCGCAGCTCGGGTACGAGGGTGGCGATCACGTTCTCGATGCCCCCGTACCCGTTCGGCGGCACCGGCAGCCACGGGCCGGCGTTGACCAGTACGGTGAGGCTCACGCGCCGGTCACCGCCCCGGTCACGGCCGGTGCGGCGACCGCCGGCCGGCGGGCCCGGCCGCGGGCGATCCGGGTCCGTCGGGACAGGCTGGCCAGCGGCGGACGTTCGGCGACCGTCACGTCGGTGACCACGATCTTCCGGTCCAGGTTGGGCAGTGCCTGGTCACCACCGCGCCGGAACTGGGTGAGCGCGGCGGTTGGTGGCACCGGCTCGGCGACCAGTCCGCGCCGGTGCAGCCGGGACCAGACGGTGTAGAGGATCTGCGCCGACATCCGGCCCAGCGCCTCGGTGTCCTGGTGCCGGTGGAACCGCTCGCCGAGGTCGACCTGGGCCAGGGCGTCCAGCCCGACCAGGTCCAGCAGGTCGATCAGCATGGCGATCTCGACGCCGTACCCGGAGACGAACGGGAGCTGTTCGAGAATTTCGCGGCGGCCGGCGTACTCCCCGGCCAGCGGCTGGACGAAGCCGGCCAGCTCGGGCCAGAACATGCTGATCAGGGGCCGGGCCATCAGCTCGGTCACCCGGCCGCCGCCGTCGGGTTCGACGGCGCCGCCGCCGACCAGCGGGCGGTGGTAGAAGCCCTTGACGAACGCGACGGTCGGGTCGGCGAGCAGCGGGCCGACCAGCCCGGTGACGAACCGGGGCGAGAAGCGGCGCAGGTCGGCGTCGACGAAGGCGACGATGTCACCGGTGGCGGCGGCCAGCCCGGACCAGAGTGCGTCGCCCTTGCCGTCGAGCCGGGGCAGCCCCCGGGTCATCTCGTCCTGGCTCACCACCCGGGCCCCGGCGGCGGAGGCCACCGCCGCCGTCGAGTCGGTGGATCGCGAGTCCACCACGATCAGTTCGTCGATGACCGGGGTCTTCTCGACCAGGTGTCGCCGTAGCGTGCCGACGATAGCGCCGACGGTGGCCTCCTCGTTGCGGGCCGGAAGCACCACGCTGACCCGCTGATCGCCCTTGATCTTCAGCAGCCGGCGGGCCGTCCACTTTGTCGAGTTTCCGGTGCGGTACGTGGTCCACGCTTCTACGATGGGTGAAACTGTCGCTTCTGAATGCCGCACGGGCACACCCCCAATGTCGTGATCCGCAGCGCCGGGCCGAACCTTTTCCCCGAGCCGCTCGGGCAAACCCGAGGCCGGCTAACAGCTTGATCTCCGGATGACGCCGTCCCCGCAGCGGCCCGGTGAACGGTTCGTTTCGGATACCGGTCGGAGGTTTCCCGTCGGCCGAGGCCGGAGAAGGCGAAAGTCCGGTCGAGGTCGGGGAACGGGAGGTCGAGGATGCGGGTCTGCCGGGTGGGGCTGATCGGTGCGGGTGGCGTGGCGCAGCGGCACGCGCGGGTGCTGTCGGGGTTCGACGACGTACGGATCGTCGGGGTCACCGACGTGGCGGCGGAGCGGGCCGCCCGGCTGGCCGAGTCGACGCGGGCGCGGGTTTTTCCCGACGTCACGACGCTGCTCTCGGCGGAGCTGGACGCGGTGTACGTCTGCGTGCCGCCGTTCGCGCACGGCGCGCCCGAGGAGGCGGTGCTCGACGCCGGGCTGGCCCTCTTCGTGGAGAAGCCGCTCGCGCTGGACCGGGAGACCGCGACCCGGATCAACCGGCTCGTCGAGGAGCGGGGCACGGTGACGGCGGTCGGGCACTACTGGCGCTACCTGGCGGCGGTCGACCGGGCCCGGCGGCTGCTGGCCGACCGGCCGGTCCGGCTGGTCACCGGCGCCTGGCTGGACAAGGTGCCGCCGGTCGGCTGGTGGCCGCGCCGGGACCAGTCCGGCGGCCCGGTCGTGGAGCAGGCCGCGCACGTCCTCGACCTGGCCCGCTATCTCGTCGGCGAGGTCGACGAGGTCTGGGCGGTGGGCAACGGCAGGCCGCCGGCCGTGCACGGTGCGGACGTGGACGGCGCGACCGCCGCCGCGCTGCGGTTCTCCACCGGCGCGGTGGGCACGCTCGGCACGACCTGCGCGCTGGACTGGAAGCACCGGGCCGGCCTGGAGGTGTACGCCGACGGCCTGGCCCTGTCGGTCGGCGAGGAGGGCCTGCTGGTCCGGGACGCCGACGGTGAACGGCGCGTCTCCGGCGACCTGGAGCAGGGCCGGACGGCGGTGGACCGCGCCTTCGTCGACGCGGTCCGGGGGATCGGCGCGGACGTCCGGGTGCCGTACCCGGAGGCGCTCCGGACTCACCTGGTGGCGCTGGCGGTCGCCGAGTCGGCCGTGACCGGCCAGCCCGTCCGGGTGCCGCCGCTGGAGCCGGCGAATGTCTGAGCGGGACCGGAACCTGGTGGTCACCGGACCGCACGAGGTCGCGTTCCGGTACGAGGAGCCGGAGCCGCTGACCGACGGCACGTTCCGGGTCGAGACCCTGTTCAGCGGGGTCTCCGCCGGCACCGAGCTGAGCTACGTCAAGGGCACCAACCCGTACCTGTCGGCCGGCTGGGACGGCACTCTCGGGCTGTTCGTCGAGGGCGCGCCGAGTACGCCGTACCCGGTGACCCGGCTCGGCTACATGGAGGTCGGCCGGGTGACCGGCAGCCGTACCCCGGCGGTCGCCGAGGGCGCGGTGGTGGCGATGACGTACGGGCACCGGACGGCGTACCGGGGCGATCCGCGCCTCGACCGGGTGGTGCCGGTGCCGGCCGACCTGGATCCGCTGCTCGGGATCTACGTGGCGCACATGGGACCGATCTGTGCCAACGGGCTGCTGCACGCCGCCGCCGACCTGTACGGCAGCGGTGTGCGGGACCTCGGCGACGGGGTGCGGGGGCGCCGGGTGGCGGTGACCGGGGCCGGGGTGGTGGCGCTGTTGACCGCGCTCTTCGCCCGGCGGGCCGGTGCCGCCTCGGTGGTGGTACTCGATCCCACACCGCAGCGGCGGGCGGTGGCCGAGGCGCTCGGCCTGGAGACGCTCGACCCGGCCGAGGACGATCCGGCCGTGGTGTTGAAGACGCGGTGGCGGCACGCGGCCGACGACCGGGGCGCCGACGTCGTCTTCCAGTGCCGGGGCCAGGCGTCGGCCCTGCATCTGGCGCTGCGGCTGCTCCGCCCGCAGGGCACCGTCGTCGACCTCGCCTTCTATCAGGGTGGCGCCGACCTGGTGCGGCTCGGCGAGGAGTTCCACCACAACGGGCTGTCGCTGCGCTGTGCGCAGATCGGCCGGGTACCGCGCGGGCTGGCCCCCACCTGGGACCGCGACCGCCTGTCGGCGGAGACGATCACCCTGCTCCGCGACCACGGCGACCTGGTACGGGCACACCTGGTCTCGGCGGTGCTGCCGTTCGACGAGGCGCCCGCGCTGCTGACCGGCCTGGCCGCCGGCCGCCGGCACGAGGTGCAGGCGGTGCTCGCCGCCTGATCGACGCGGCCGGGCGGAACGGTCGGGCGCGGCGGGCGGGGCGGATGCCTACCCCTGCCGGGTCGTCGGGCATCGGTCACGGGTCGGTGCGGGGACCGACCGGCGCCAGCCGGGCCGGCCGACAGGGTCTGGCGCACAGCCGGCCGACAGGGTCTGGCGCACACACTGTCGAGCTGGGCGCACGAACGGGGCACCGACAGCGGGCTACGCGGGCTGCGCGCACGAACGGGGCAGGTCGACAGCGGGCTGGGCGCACGAACGGGGCAGGTCGACAGCGGGCTACGCGGGCTGCGCGCACGAACGGGGGCAGGTCGACAGCGGGCTGGGCGCACGAACTGGGCAGGTCGACAGCGGGCTACGCGGGCTGCGCGCACGAACGGGGCAGGCCGACAGTCTCCGAACCAGACAGTCCACCGGCCGCCGAGGGCCGATCCCCGCCCTCCGCCTCACCGGGAGCGACGTCCGGCCGGCCACCACAGCAGCGCCACGAGCACCAGCGTGACCAGTGCGCCCGGGACCAGGCTGACCCTGACCCAGGTCTCGGGGATCGCGGCGAAGACGAAGAACCTGCCGACGAACTGCACCGCGAGCAGGACCGTGAGCAGGGTCCGCTGCCAGGGCCGCGCCGTGCGCAGCCGCAGCGCCAGCCAGGCGTACGCGATGCCGAAGCTGAGGTGGAACCCGTGCTCGATGCCGAGTTCGTACGGCGGGGTGACCAGTGCGTAGAGGTGCTCCAGCACCAGCATCCAGGTCAGCACGATCGCGATCCGCAGCCGGGTGGCCGTCTGTCCGGCCATGGGTGACGGGTACGCCGTCCCGCTGACGGCCGCCACGTTCCGGGTCAAGGCTCCTCCTAGATAGGGCCAACTGATACATTCTCAAATGAGAGTATCCGTTCGCCGTCCTAAGATCCAGAGATGAGTTCCGCGCGCTCCCCCGCCGACGCCTCCCGGCTCGCCTTCCTGCCGGCGGACGTCATCACCGCCATGCAGCTCAGCACGGTGCACCGGCACTCGCAGAAGCTCTTCAACGACGCGCTGCGTCCGCTCGGGATCGAGGAACGGCACTTCGCTGTACTGGCCGTACTCGACGGGGCGGGACCGCTGACCCAGCGTCGACTGGGCGACCTGCTCGACCTGGACAAGTCGTCGCTGGGCCGGATCGTGGACGAACTCGAACGACAGCGGTTGGCGGAGCGCAGGGCCGTGCCGGGTGACCGCCGTGCCCATGCCATCCACCTGACCGAGCAGGGCCGGCAGCGCGTCGCGGCGGCGCAGCGGATCGCCGACGACGTGGGGCGGCAACTCTTCGGCCGCCTCAGTCCGAGCACCCGCGCCGCACTCGACAACGCGCTACGCCAGGTGCTGGACGCATCGGCGGTCGACTGACGGACCTACCACGACCGCTGAGTGCGCCAGCCCGGCCAGGCACCCGCTGCGCCTACCCTGCCGCGCGCTCCCCGCTGACTCTCCGAGCGCCCAGATCCAGTTGCATCAGCACCGTGTCGATCCAACGCCCGTGCTTGTGGCCCACCGCCCTCAGCCGGCCGACCTCGCCGAAGCCGGCCCAGCGGTGCAGGGCGGCCGACGCGGGATCCCCGCTGTCCGCGATGACCGCGATGACCTGGCGAACGTCGCGTTCCCCGCACTGCCGCAACAGGGCAGACAGCAGCGCACGACCCACGCCCCGGCCGGCAGCGTCCGGCGCCAGATAGATCGTGTCCTCCACCGTCTTCCGATAGGCGGGCTTCGACCGCCACGGGGCCACATAGGCGAATCCGAACACCTCGTCACCGGCCTTCGCCGCCAGGAACGGCAGGCCGCGGGCCGCCAACCCGTCGATCCTGCGCCACCAGTCAGCCTTGCTGGGTGGAGTCTCCTCGAAGGTCGCGACGCTGTTGAGCACGTAGTGGGAGAAGATGCCGGCGATCGCCGCCACATCGGCAGGCGTCGCCGGGCAGATGGTCACCGCTTCGGTCGTCACCACGAGGCCCCGATTTCTCTATAGGAAATATTGGCACTACTATAGCAAACATGGATCTCGTCGAGCTTGGCCGCCGCATACAGCAGTTGCGATCCGATCGCCAGTTGACGCTCCAAGCGCTGGCCGAGGCCGCGTCGGTGAGCGTGAGCATGCTCTCCTCGGTCGAGCGCGGCCTCAAGGCACCGACCATCGTGGTCCTGGCCCGCATCGCCGACGGCCTCGGCGTGCCGCTGAGCACGCTGGTCGCCGCCGCCCGCGACGAGCGCCTCATCGTGCGACGCGCCGCCGATCAGGATGTCGTCGACGAGCCGGGCGGATGGCGTCGGGTCATCCTCACGCCCGTGGTCCCCGGGATCAACTTCGAGTGGATCCGCTCCACCCTGCCACCCGGCTGCGACGCTGGCAGCTATCCCGGCTACGCCCCGGGCTCGCACGAGTTCGTCGCGGTCGACTCCGGGCGGCTACGACTGACGATCGGCGACGAGGCCGTCGAACTCGCCGCCGGCGACTCGGTCTACTTTGCCGCCGACGTCACCCACGGCTATGCCAACCCCGGATCCACGCCGTGTACGTACCACGTCGCGGCCCTCATCATGCGACCACGTCACGCGGCCACGACCGGCGGCCGCCCGGGCCGGCGGTGAACACTCCAGAACCGTCGGCGACCGGCGGCAGCCCACTGTGGGCCCGGCGCCGCCGCGGTCCCGACCCGCCGGCCAAGCCGGCCGGGACCGCCAACGGCTGCGCCGACAGCGCCGATCAGCCGGCCGGGACCGCCAGCGGCTGGGCGGACGGTGCCACCGGAGCCGGGAGCTGGCTGGCCCCGCCCAGGTACCGGTGGATCGCGGCAGCGGCGGCCCGGCCCTCGGCGATCGCCCAGACGATCAGCGAGGCGCCCCGGTGCATGTCACCGGCGACGAAGACGCCCGGCGTACCGGCCTGCCACTCGGGGTCGGCGTCGATCGCGCCGCGCCGGTTGCGTACCACGCCGAGCTGGTCGAGCAGCGGCTGCTCCTCGGTGCCGTCGAAGCCGATCGCCAGCAGCACCAGGTCGGCCGGCAACTCCCGCTCGCTGCCGGGCAGCACGGTCAGGAACCGCTGGCCGTCCCGCTTCTCGACGGTCACCTCGGCGATCCGGACCGCGCGTACCTGGCCGGTGCCGTCGTCGACGAACTCCTGGACCGCGACCGCGAAGACCCGCTCGCCGCCCTCCTCGTGCGCCGGGTACTCGCGCAGGATCCACGGCCAGGTCGGCCACGGGTCGCGGGCCTCGTCGCGCTCTCGCGGCGGTCGCGGATACAGGTCGAGCTGGTGTACCCCGGCCGCGCCCTGGCGGTGCGCCACGCCCAGGCAGTCGGCGGCGGTGTCGCCACCACCGATGATCACCACGTGCTTGCCGGCCGCGTCGATCGGGGTCGACGACTCCCGGCCGTTGACGCTGCGCTGGCCGCCGGCCGCCGAAGCGACCGCGATGTTGGCCGCCACGAGGTGCTCCATCGCCTGGTGCACGCCGCGCAGCGAGCGCCCCGGGGTCGCCGGGGTGTCCCGGCTGGCGAGCGCGCCGCAGGCCAGCAGCACCGCGTCGTGCCCGGCCCGGAGCTGCTCGGCGGTGACGTCGACCCCGACGTTCACCCCGGTGCGGAACTGGACGCCCTCGGCGGTGAGCTGGGCCAGCCGCCGGTCGATGTGCCCCTTCTCCAGCTTGAAGTCGGGAATGCCGTAGCGAAGCAGGCCGCCGACCGCGTCGTCCCGCTCGTACACCGTCACCGCGTGCCCGGCCCGGGCGAGCTGCTGCGCGGCGGCGAGCCCGGCCGGTCCGGAGCCGACCACCGCGACCGACCGGCCGGACGGTGCCGGCACCTCCTGCGGGCTCACCAGGTCCAGGTCGAAGGCCCGGTTGACGATCTCCACCTCGACCTGCTTGATGGTGACCGGCGCACCGCCGCTGATCCCGAGTACGCAGGCCGCCTCGCAGGGCGCCGGGCAGAGTCGCCCGGTGAACTCCGGGAAGTTGTTGGTGGCGTGCAGCGACTCGATCGCGGTCGCCCAGTTGCCGGTCCGGACCAGGTCGTTCCAGTCCGGGATGCGGTTGCCCAACGGGCAGCCGTCGTGGCAGAACGGGATACCGCAGTCCATGCACCGGGTGGCCTGGTCGCGGATCAGGCCCTCGTCGGCGGAGGGGTAGACCTCGCGCCAGTCGGAGATCCGCACCGGCACCGGGCGGCGGGCCGGCAGCTTCCGGTCGTGCTTGAGGAATCCACTCGGGTCAGGCACGAGCCACCTCCTGGGACGGGCGCGAACCGGGGGCGACCGGTCGGGTCGGGGACGAGGGCGGGGCCGGTGCGGCCGGCGGTGTGCTGGCGGCGGGCTGGGCCGGTACGCCCGGTGCCGCGAGTCCGCTCATCACCGCCTCGTCCACGTCCCGGCCCTCGGCCCGGGCGACCCGCATGATCTCCATGACCCGCTTGTAGTCCCGGGGCACCACCGCGGTGAACTCCCGCACCGCCTCCGGCCAGCGCTTGAGCAGTCCCTCCGCCACCGACGAGTCGGTCTCGGCGAAGTGCCGCTGCACCAGGTCGTAGAGGGTGACCCGCTCGTCGTCGGTGAGCGGGGCCAGGTCGACCAGTTCGGGGTTGACCCGGCGCCGGTCCAGTTGCCAGACGAACGCCGTACCGCCGGACATGCCTGCGGCGAAGTTCCGCCCGGTGCCGCCGAGCACCACCACGATGCCGCCGGTCATGTACTCGCAGCCGTGGTCACCCACCCCCTCGACCACGGCCACCGCGCCGGAGTTGCGCACCGCGAACCGCTCGCCGACCCGGCCGCGCAGGAACAGCTCGCCGCCGGTGGCGCCGTACAGGATGGTGTTGCCGGCGATGATCTGGTCCTCGGCCCGGCCGTTGGGGCCGGGTGGCGCGTCCAGGCCGCCGGCGAACGGTGCCGCCGGATCGGGCCGGACCACGATCCGCCCGCCGGAGAGTCCCTTGCCGACGTAGTCGTTGGCGTCGCCGGCCAGCCGCAGCGTCACGCCGCTGGGCAGGAAGGCACCGAACGACTGCCCGGCGGTGCCGGTGAGGTCGAACTCGATGGTGTCGGCGGGCAGCCCGGCCCCGCCGAACCGCCGGGTGACCGCGCCGCCGAGCATCGCACCGACGCTGCGGTGCTCGTTGCGGACCTCCACCGCCGCCCGGACCGGGCTGCCGTTCGCGAGCGCAGGCTCGGCGAGGGCGAGCAGTTCGTTGTCGAGCGACTTGTCCAGCCCGTGGTCCTGGGCCCGTACGCCGCGCCGGGCCGCGCCGGCCGGCAGCTCCGGTACGTGCAGCACCGGCCGCAGGTCGAGCCCGTGCGCCTTCCAGTGGTCCAGGGCGGGAGCGAAGTCGAGCAGCTCGGTCGCGCCGATCGCCTCCTCCAGCGATCGGAAGCCCAGCTCGGCGAGGTAGCCCCGGACCTCCTCGGCGAGGAAGAGGAAGAAGTTCTCCACGAACTCGGGGCGGCCGGTGTAGCGCTCCCGCAGCACCGGGTTCTGGGTGGCGATGCCGACCGGGCAGGTGTCCAGGTGGCAGACCCGCATCATCACGCAGCCGGCGACGATCAGCGGGGCGGTGGCGAAGCCGTACTCCTCGGCACCGAGCAGCGCCGCGACGACGATGTCCCGGCCGGTCTTGAGCTGGCCGTCGACCTGCACGGTGACCCGGTCGCGGAGCTTGTTGAGCAACAGCGTCTGCTGTGCCTCGGCCAGGCCCAGCTCCCACGGGGTGCCGGCGTGCTTGAGCGAGTTGAGCGGAGAGGCGCCGGTGCCGCCGTCGTGCCCGGAGATCAGGATGACGTCGGCCTTCAGCTTGGCGACCCCGGCCGCGACCGTGCCGACCCCGACCTCGCTGACCAGCTTGACGTGCACCCGGGCGGCCGGGTTCACGCTCTTCAGGTCGTGCACGAGCTGGGCCAGGTCCTCGATCGAGTAGATGTCGTGGTGCGGCGGCGGGGAGATCAGTCCGACGCCCGGCGTGGCGTGCCGGGTACGGGCGATCCACGGCCAGACCTTGTTGCCGGGGAGCTGCCCGCCCTCGCCGGGCTTGGCGCCCTGGGCCATCTTGATCTGGATGTCGTCGGCGTTGACCAGGTACTCGCTGGTCACCCCGAACCGGCCGCTGGCGACCTGCTTGACGGCCGAGCGCCGGGTCGGGTCGTAGAGCCGTTCGACGTCCTCGCCGCCCTCGCCGGTGTTGGACTTGCCGCCGAGCCGGTTCATCGCGACCGCGAGGGTCTCGTGCGCCTCGGCCGAGATCGACCCGTACGACATGGCGCCGGTGGCGAACCGCTTGACGATCTCGCTGGCCGGCTCCACCTCTTCCAGCGGCACCGGCTCGCGTACCCCGGTGCGGAGCCGGAACAGCCCGCGCAGCGAACCGGCCTGCTCCGCCAGCCCGTCGACCTTGGCGGTGTACTCGCGGAAGACCTCGTACTGCCGGCTGCGGGTGGCGTGCTGGAGCAGGAAGACCGTCTCGGGGTTGAACAGGTGCAGTTCACCCTCGCGGCGCCACTGGTACTCGCCGCCGACCTCCAGCGGCCGGTGGGTGTGCTGACCGGCGTTCTCGGCGTACGCCCGGGCGTGCCGGGCGGCGACCTCGGCGTGGATCTCGGCCAGCCCGACCCCGCCGATCTTGCCCGGCGTGCCGGCGAAATAGCGCTGGAGCAGCCGGTTGTCCAGGCCGACCGCCTCGAAGACCTGGGCACCGCAGTACGACGAGACCGTCGAGATGCCCATCTTCGACATGATCTTGAGTACGCCCTTGCCGAGCGCCTTCACGTAGTTGCGGACCGCCGACGCCGGCTCGACTCCGGTCAGGGCACCCGTGTTGATCAGGTCCTCGACCGACTCGAAGGCCAGGTAGGGGTTGACCGCCGCCGCGCCGTACCCGATCAGCAGCGCGGTGTGGTGCACCTCGCGGCAGTCGCCGGACTCCACGATCAGCGCCGCCTGGGTACGGGTCTGCTCCCGCACCAGGTGCTGGTGCACGGCGGCGGTGAGCAGCAGCGACGGGATCGGCGCCAGGTCGGCGGTGGAGTCCCGGTCGGAGAGGACCAGGATGCGTACGCCGTCCTCGATCGCCTCCGAGACGTGCCGGCAGATCTCGGTCAGCCGGGCCTTCATCCCGGTCGCGCCGTCCCGGATCCGGTAGAGCCCGGAGACCCGGACCGCCTTGAAGCCGGGCAGGTCGCCGTCGGCGTCGATCTTGAGGATCTTGGCCAACTCGTCGTTGTCGATCACCGGGTAGGGGAGCACGACCTGCCGGCAGCTCGCCGGGCCCGGGTCGAGCAGGTTCCCCTCCGGCCCGATGGTGGCCTGGAGGCTGGTCACCAGCTCCTCCCGGATGGCGTCCAGCGGGGGGTTGGTCACCTGGGCGAAGAGCTGGTGGAAGTAGTCGTAGAGCAGCCGGGGCCGGGTCGAGAGCGGCGAGATCGGGGTGTCGGTACCCATCGAGCCGACCGGTTCGGCACCGGCCCGGGCCATCGGGCCGAGCAGGATCTTCAGCTCCTCCTCGGTGTAGCCGAAGGTCTGCTGCCGGCGCCGGACGGAGTGGTGGGCGTAGACGGTGTGCCGGCGCGGCGGCAGGTCGGCCAGGTCGATCAGGCCGGCGTGCAGCCAGTCGTCGTACGGGTGCTCGGCGGCCAGCTCGGACTTGATCTCGTCGTCCAGCACGATCCGGCCGGCGGCCGTGTCGACCAGGAACATCCGGCCCGGCTGGAGCCGCCCCTTGGCGACCACGGTCGCCGGGTCGAGGTCGAGCACTCCCGCCTCGCTGCCCAGCACCACCAGGCCGCCGGAGGTGAGCCACCACCGGCCCGGGCGCAGCCCGTTGCGGTCGAGCACCGCGCCGACCAGCGAACCGTCGGTGAAGGCGACCGAGGCGGGGCCGTCCCAGGGCTCCATCAGGCTGGCGTGGAAGCGGTAGAAGGCCCGTTTGGCCTGGGCCATGTCGGGGTCGTTCTCCCAGGCCTCCGGGATCATCATCAGCACCGCGTGCGGCAGGCTCCGGCCGGCCAGGTGCAGCAGTTCGAGGACCTCGTCGAAGTTGGCCGAGTCGGAGGCGGCCGGGGTGCAGATCGGGAAGAGCCGCCGGATGTTCCCCGGAATGCTCGGGCTGCGCAGCAGCGCCTCCCGGGCCTGCATCCAGTTCTTGTTGCCCCGGATCGTGTTGATCTCGCCGTTGTGCGCGATGAACCGGTAGGGGTGGGCCAGCGGCCAGGACGGGAAGGTGTTGGTGGAGAACCGGGAGTGCACCAGGGCGATCGCGCTGGCCACCCGGGCGTCGGTCAGGTCCGGGAAGAACTCCGGGAGCTGGTCCGGGGTGAGCATGCCCTTGTAGACCACGGTCCGGGCGGACAGCGACGGGAAGTACGCCGGCACGCCCCGCTCGGCGGTCTCCCGCTCGGCCTGCTTGCGGACGCAGAACGCGACCCGGTCCAGGTCGATCCCGGTCAGCGGGGTGCCGGCCCGGCCGGCCGGGGAGTCGGTCAGCCGGTGCGCGGCCAGGAAGACCTGCCGGATCACCGGCCGGGCCGCCAGCGCGCTCTCGCCGAGGTCGCCCGGGCGGACGGGTACGTCCCGCCAGCCGAGGATGTCCGCCCCCTCGACCAGGGCGTACTTCTCCAGCACGGTCCTGGCCAGGGCCTCGTCGGCCGGGTCGGTGGGCAGGAAGACCAGGCCGGTGGCGTACTGCCCGGCCGGCGGGAGCGGGAAGTCGACGACCGCCCGGAGGAACTCGTCCGGCACCTGGAGCATGATCCCGGCGCCGTCGCCGGTGTTCTGTTCGGCACCCCGGGCACCCCGGTGGTCCAGCCGGCAGAGCGCGGCGAGGCCCTTGGCGACGACGTCGTGCGACCGGCGGCCGTGCAGGTCGGCGACGAAGGCCACCCCGCAGGCATCCCGCTCCGTAGCCGGGTCGTAGAGCCCCTGCGGCTCCGGCGTCCGGGCCGTCCGGCCGGCGTGCTCCGGGACCCGGCCGGGGCCGGTCGACGCGGAGTCGGCACCCGCCGACGAGGAGAGGTGCGGTTCCTGGGGGTACGGAAAGGCCACCGGGGCTCCTGTCGTCACTCACGTTCAATCATTAGGTCGGGACGACGTCGGCCCTGCGGGGTCTCTCGAGTCTACGGTAGGGGCCGGCGGGGTCCACCAGTTCGGCCGATCACAGGCAGCGGAATTGATCACATACCCCGGGTCCCGTACGTGTACGCTCCCCCGGTGGCATCTGTACGAGACGAGCCGTTTGACCGGTTGGAACGCTTTTACGATGCGGTGCCGCGTGACGGGGCACACACGGAGGATTTCGGCGGGCTGGTGCTGTTCGTCCGCGACGGGGCGGGATGGCCATTCTACGCCCGACCCAGGTTGGACGCCACGGAGCCGCCGTCGGCCGCCGACGTGACGGCGGTCCGCCAGCGCCAGCGCGACCTCGGGCTGCCCGAGGCCTTCGAGTGGGTACACGAGAACCACCCGGACCTGCTCGCGGTGGCCCGGTCGGCGGGGCTGGCGGTGCTGGAGGCGCCGCTGATGGTGCTCGATCCGGCCGCCCTGCCCCCGCCCGAGAACTTCGCGGCGGCGCCGGTGCGGATCCTGGACCCGACGGCGCCGACGTTCGCCGCCGACGTGGCGGCCCGGCGCGCGGTCGCGGCGGTCGGCTTCGCCGCGCCGGGCACCGAGGTCGGGGTGGCCGGCCCGGCCGCCCGGGACACCGCCCTGGTCGAGTTGCCGGTGGACTCGCTGGACGAGGAGCGCACCCGCACCGCCGCCGGCCGCCGGATCTCCGCCGTGGTCGAACTGCCCGGGCAGGGCCCGGTGGCCAGCGGCATGGCGCTGCGGGTCGACGACGTCGCCGAGATCGCCGGCATCGCCACCCTGCCCACGGCCCGCCGCCGGGGTCTCGGTGCCGCGGTCACCGCCGCGCTCGCCCGCCGGCTGCTCGACGACGGCACGAACCTGGTCTTCCTCTCCGCCGGCAGCGAGGAGATCGCCCGGGTCTACCTGCGGGTCGGGTTCCGCCGGATCGGCACGGCCTGCATCGCCGAGCCCGCCCCGGTGGGCTGAGTCGACGGGAGCCTGAACTTCCGGGGGAGGCAGTGGTGGACGCCTGGCGGAGGCAGAGGCCGGGGACGGTTGAGGATTGCTCAAGACATCCTCAAGATCATTGCATAGCCGCACGTCGGGGATCATGATGACCCGCAGTGCTGTCCCCCCGACTCCTCCCCCTCGGAGTTCACATGCGGTTAAGAAAACCGACGGTAGTCGTACTGTCTACATTGCTCGCGGCCACCCTCGGCACCGTCACCGCCCCCTCGGCGGCGCTCGGCCAGCCGGCCTCGGCGGTGCCCGGCACCACGGCCGCGGAGCCCAACCAGGTCACCGGACTCACCGTCACCCAGGCAAACGGCTACGCCACGGTCGCCTGGACGCCGGTCCCCGGTGCCACCGACTACCAGATCGAGCGCACCCCGGTCGACGCTGCCGAGGTGGCCACCGGCCCGGCGGTGGTGGTCGGCGTCTGGCGGCCGAACCGTCAGATCAACAACGAGTCGCCGACCTTCGCCGACGCCGGCTTCGACCCCGGCCTGCGGTTCCAGTGGCGGGTACGGGCCCGGATCGGCACCGTCGAGCAGCCGTACTCGGCACCGGTCACCGGTACCACCCGGCAGCCGTGGGGCGACCCGGCCGTCCCCGGCGAGAACCTGCGTACCCAGTGGGAGACCACCAAGGCCGCGCAGTACACCAGCGACGTCGACGAGTACGCCTACACCGCCGAGATCGACCGCCTCAGCGACCGGGTCCGGGTGGTGGAGCTCGGGCGTACCGTGCTGAACCGGCCGATCAACATGCTGGTGATCGGCTACCCGGCCCCGCCGGCCACCCCGGCGGCGGTCGCCGCGACCTCGCCACTGGCGATCAACTGCAACGTGCACGGCAACGAGCCCGGTGACCGGGAAGCCTGCCTGGTGCTGGCCCGCAAGCTGGCGTTCGGCTCCGATGCCAAGACGATCGACCTGCTCAAGCACACCACCGTGCTGATCGTGCCGACCATCAACGGCGACGGCCGGGCCGCCAACACCCGGGGCAACTCGACCGGGCAGGACCTCAACCGCGACTACTCGCTGATCCGCCAGCCGGAGACCGCGGCGTACGTGAAGATGCTCCGCGACTACCGGCCGGTGGCCGGCTACGACGGGCACGAGTACGGCAACTCGCAAGCCGGTGACCTGCCGATGCTGCCGCCACGGCACCAGAACGTGGCCAAGCAGATCTTCGACGAGTCGCTGGACATGATCGAGGGTCACATGTACGTCGAGGGCGCCAAGGACGGCTGGTGGGCCTGCCCGTACGGCTGCCAGGGCGGCAGCGGCGTGGGGCTGAGCGAGGAGACCATCCTGCGCAACACCCTCGGGCTGAAGAACACCGTCAACTCGCTGCTGGAGCTGCGCAGCTCCGGCGGGCAGACCCGGCCGGACGAGGGCAACTCGGCGAACAACCGGCGCCGCAAGACGTACTCGGCGCTCTGGACGTTCAGCCAGTTCCTCGACTACCACCGGGCCAAGCTGCCGGAGATCAAGAAGGCCCGCGGCGAGGCGATCGAGTTCCAGGCCAGCAACACCGGCCGGCTCGTCTTCCGGGGCTCCCGGCCGATCCCGCTGCACCCGGCGCCGCACCCGGGCGAGGCGGGGCCGCGGGACGACCTGCCGGTGCCGGAGATGATCCTCGACAACGCGCCGTGCGCGTACAAGCTCACCGAGGAGCAGTACAACGGTGCGCGTACCGACGGTCCCGGCGGGGTCGGCGCCACGGTGGCGCAGCGGATCGCCGCGCACGGCTGGAAGGTCGTCAAGGGCACCGACGGGTACTACGTGCCGCTGGCCCAGCCGGAGCGGGGCCTGATCCCGCTGCTGCTGGACGCGCAGGGCGCCGAGGAGTGGGTCGACGGCACCCGGGTCTACCCGACCCGTACCGGCCGGCACAACGGGCCGCTGACCATCTCCGGCTTCGCCTGCCTCTCGGACGCCACGGTGAACGGCCCGGTCACCGTCCGGCCCGGCGCCGTCCTGATCGCCACCGGTACGACGATCAGCGGCCCGGTCAGCGCGGCCGGCGCCACCGGCGTCTTCCTGGCGGACAGCACCGTCCGGGGCCCGGTGTCGGTCTCCGGCACCACCGGCGCGGTCTCGCTGGTCGACAACAAGATCTCCGGTCCGGTCTCGGTGGCGGTGAACAACACCGGCAGCGACCCGGCCCTGATCGCCGGCAACTCGGTGAGCGGTCCGCTGAGCTGTGCGGTCAACAGCCCGGCACCGACCAACATCGAGGTCGCCAACTCGGTGAACGGGCCGAGGTCGGGCCAGTGCGCCTCGCTGTGACCGGCGCGGCGCACCGCTGAACCCCGCACCATCCGCCGTACCGGTGGGTCGGGCCGCCGACGCCCGCCCCACCGGTACGGCACCCGTCCGTCAGTGAACCGTTCAACCTCCCCTTGCGGTCCGTGGTGTCCGCAGGTGTGAGTCGGGGCGTACGCGCCGACCTGTCCAGGTTGAAAGACGTTCAGTCGTGGAGGTTGCCGTGACCGAGCCGTTCATCCCGCCGTACCCGGCCGACGATTCCGCCGGGCGACGACCGGCCGGCCGTACCCGGATCGGCCGCACCCGGTTCCGGGCCGCGCTTGCGCTGGCCACCACCGCGCTGCTGGCCGGCACGGTCGCCGGCTGCACCGACGACGGTCCCGACGGGCGGGACGCGGCGGCGGCCGGTTCCGGCGGGGCGGCCGGCTCCGGGGTGACCGGACCGCTCTGCGACGCGCTGCCCTCCGGCACGGACCCGGGCAACCCGGCCGCGCTGGCCGGCCAGCCCGGCGACGTGGCGTTGCAGTGGATCCCCGTGCTGACCCGGTTCGAGGCGGCGGTGCGCGCCGCCGACCTCTCGGCCGAGCTGCGCGCCCCGGGCGGGGTGACCATCCTGGCCCCGACCGACGACGCCTTCGCGAAGAAGTTCTCCGAGGAGAACCTCGACGACCTGTTGATCCACCGCAAGGACGAACTGCGCGACCTCGTCCGGGCCCACCTGGTGGCCGGCGCGCACCCGCTGGCGGACCTGGTCGCCGACGGCTCGCTACGCACCCTCGACGGCAGCACGGTGCCGGTCAGCGCGGCCGGGCCGATGGCCCGGATCGGCGAGCACGTGCAGAGCGTCTGTGCCGACTACCAGGTCGCGGGCGGCCGGATCCACATCGTCAACGGCGTGCTCGGCAAGCTGCCGACCACCTACGACCCCAACGCCGGCTCCGGCCACTGAACCGACTCACCCTGGACGGCCCTCCTTCGACCGGGCACCACCGGCCAGGACGGCGTCCAGCGGCGCCTCCCGGCCGTACCGGTGTGCCAGGGCGAAACCGCCGCTGACGGTGACTCTGGGCTGGCGTACCGGAGCCTCCAACTGGGCCCGCAGGGCCCGCTCCGTCGCCTCGGTGTCCGCCCGTTCGCAGGCCGGCACCGGAGCGCCGATCTCCTCCCGGATCCGGTCGGCCGCGCCGAGCAGCCGGGCCCCGCGTTCCGGGTCGCCGTCCTGCCGGGCCACCTCGGCGAGCGCCTCCAGCACACTGGCGGTACGCCACCGGTCGCCGACCTGGCGGTGCGCGGCCAGGCTGAGCCGCAGGTGCCGGGCGGCCCGCCGGGTACGCCCAGCGCGCAGTTCGACCAGGCCGCGCAGGTTGTGCGCCCAGCCGACCCCCTCCGGGAAGCCGATCGCGGAGTACCGCTTCAGCGCCACGTCCAGCAGCGACGACGCCCGGTCGATGTCGCCCCGGTACAGCGCGACCGCACCGAGGTTCATCAGCGCGCTCGCCGCCGCCAGCGCGTCGCCCAGCCGCTCGTGCCGGCGCAGGCTCGCCCGCAGCCGCGAGTCGGCCCGGTCCAGGTCACCGGCGAGCCAGGCGGTGAAGCCGCGCAGCTCGGTGGTCTGCGCCTCGCCCCACTCGTCGTCGCAGTCGGCGAAGATGGCGCCGGCGGTGGCCAGGTGAACGGCGGACTCGGCGTACCGGGCCTGCTCCCGGGCCACTGAACCGAGGATCTGCTCCACCTGCGCCTCGGCGCGGCGGTTCCCGGTGATCCGGCAGGCGGCCCGGGCCAGCTCCGCGTGCCGGATCGCCGCCGGGTAGTCGCAGGCCAGCATCGCCAGCATGGCCGCACCGATCCCGGCCCGGGACCGCAGCGCGGCCGGGGCGTCCGGGTGCCGGGCCAGCGCCGTCGACAGCCATCCGTGGCCCTCCCGGTAGTTCCCCTCCAGCCGGCAGTACATGGCGAGCGCGGCGGCCAGCCGCAGGTCGCCGTGGGCGGGCCCGCCGGCGCCGGCCTCGGCCAGCCAGGTCATCGCGGACCGCAGGTTGGGCTCCTCGGCGCGCAGCCGGGCCAGCCACCAGTCCCGGGCGGCACCGCGCAGCCGGGCGTCGGCCCGCTCGGCCAGGCTCAGGCAGTACGTCGCGAGCGCCTGCCGGGCAGCCACCTCGGCACCGGAGCCGACCAGCCGGGCCAGCGCGTGCCGGCGGACCGGCTCCAGCATCCGGTAGCGGGTCCGGCCGCCCTCGCCCGGGCCGGGCAACCCGGCGCCGCCGCTCGGCTCGGCCGGCTCCGACGGGCCCCCGAACGACCCGGCTCGACCGGTCGGCTCTGGCGGCCCGGCCAGATCCACCGGCTCGGCCGACCCAACCGGAACCACCGACTCGGCCGGGCCGGTCGACAGGGGTTCCACCAGGGACGCCTCGACCAGGGCGGCCAGGGCGGCCGGTGCGGACGGGCCGCCGATCGACCGGGCCGCCTCGGCGTCGAACCCGGCCGCACAGATCGAGAGCCGGTCGAACAGCCGGCAGGCGTCGGCGTCCAGCAGGGCCAGGCTGGACTCCACCGCGGCGGCGACACTCCGGTGCCGGTCCGGTGGCCTCGGGTCCGGGCTGCGTAGCAGCCGTACGTCGGTACGCAGCCGCGCGATGATCTCCTGGACCGTCAGCATCGGGGTACGCGCCGCGGCGAGTTCGATCGCCAATGGCAACCCGTCCAGATCGGCACAGAGCCGCACGACCGCGTCGGCACTGGCCTCGGGGAGCGGCCGGCCGGCGAACTCCCGGGCCCGTTCGAGGAAGAGCCGGGTGGCCGGATGTGCGGCCAGTGCCGCGAGGCTGTGCCCGGTGCCCGCCTCGGGCACGGCGAGCGCCGGCACCCGGATCCGCGCCTCGGCGGGCAGCCGCAACGGGACCCGGCTGGTCGCCAGCACCCGCAGTCCCGGGCAGCGGGACAGCAGCCGTTCCACCAGCTCCGCGCAGCCGGTGACCAGGTGTTCGCAGTTGTCCAGCACCAGCAGTGCCCGGACCGGACCCAGGTCGGCGGCGAGCGCCTCGACGATGTCCCGCCCCACGTCCGGTACGCCGAGCGCGGCGGCCACCGCCTGCGGTACCCGTACCGGGCTCTCCACGGCGGTCAGGTCGACGAACCAGACCGGCCGGTCGGTACGGCTCCCCGCCGCCGCGACCGCCAGCCGGGTCTTGCCGGCTCCGCCCGTTCCGGTGAGCGTGACCAGGCGGTGCCGGTCCAGCCGTTCGGCGACGACGTCGAGCAGGTCGTCCCGGCCGAGCAGGGCGGTGAGCGGGACCGGTAGCCGGGCGGCCGGACGCGCTCGGGACGCCGACGGGACGGCGGTGACGTCGATCGTCGGCGCCGGACGGGGCCCGGTGGCCCAGTCCTCGGGCAGCTCACCGGCGCGCACCGCCGCCGCGAGTACGCACACCCGGCCGGCCGGCTCGACGCCCAACTGCTCTCCGAAGACGTCCCGGGCCCGCTGGTGCACGTCGGCGGCGGCCCGGCGCCCCTGGTCCAGGTACGCGGCGACGAGCAGCAGCTCCCACAGCCGTGCCCGCAGCGGATGGGCGGCCACCGCCGAGGTCAGCTCGGTGACCGCCGCCCCGGCCACCCGGGCGGCCGTCGCCCCGGCGGCCACCACCGCCCGGTCGGCGACCGGGCCACCGGCGGCGGTGTGCGCCGCCACGGCGAGTCTCAGCGCGCACGCCCAGCGGTCCTCGAAGGCGTCGATCCTGGCCTGCCGCAGCCGCCCCAGCTCGACGGCGGCCCAACCGGACGGGCAGAGCCGGTAGGGATCGCCGGCGTCGGCACCGGGCTCCGTCCGCCGCCCGGCGGACCGGCCCGGCAGCGGCTCGGGCCAGACGGCCAGGGCGGCCCGGAACAGCCGGGCGGCGGCCCGCAGCTCTCCGGCAGCCATCCGGCGCCGGGCCCGGTCCAGCAGTCGGCTGAACCGGCTCGCGTCGATCCGACCGCTCGACATCCGGAGCCGGTATCCGGTGGGTCGGATCTCCAGCGTGCCCGGTGATCCGCAGCCGGCCAGCGCGGCCGCCAGCAGGGTGGCCGCCCGGTCCAGGGGACGGGCGCCGGCCCGGGACAGCGCGTCCCGACCGGCGAGTGCGGCCAGCAACTCGGCGTCCGGGACGGGCTCGTTCGGCCGCAGCGCCAGCAGTCCGAGGAGCGGGCCGGCACCGTCCGGCAACGCGACCGGTCCCCGGGGCCCGACCAGGCGGACCGGCCCGAGCAGCCGTACCTCGCCCGGGGTGGCGTGCCGCCGCTCCGTACTCGCCTGTTGATCAGGCACGCTGTGCCGCAACTGGGAGCCCTCACCTTCGCTCCCGGGTAGTGTGCGCGACGCGGCGGCGTGCCGGGCATCCTCCCGATCGGTCGGTTGGCCGACGAACCGGAGGGTCCGGCGCGACCCGCTCGGGCAGCGGCTCGGTTCGATTCGGATACCGGCCGGTCGACCGAACCCGGACCGGCGATCGAAGATCCGTCGACGGTCAGCCGGTGGCCGATCCCCGGTCGATCACCGAACCGGTTTCGACCCGGACAGCGCGGCGGGTGCGCCCCGACCCCCGCCCGCGGTCAGCACGGACCGCAGGCCGGGCTGACGAGGTTCACTCCGGCGGCCGCCACTGGGCCGCCACGCTCGCCGCGCTGCCCAGCAGCCGGGGTGTGATGGTGCCGAGGGCAGCGTCCCGGGCGCGCAGCGCCAGCCGCCCCCGGGCCTGCAACACCGCCGACATCCGCCGGGTCTGCCGGACCACCGTCACGGTCCGGGGACGGCGCAGCCGGTTGTACGACTCGACCGCCTCGCGCAGCGGCGCACCGGGAATCGCCTCCCGGACCAGCGAGCGCAGCGTCGCGGCGTCCTCCAGGGCGAGACAGGCGCCCTGACCCAGGTGGTGCGGCATGGCGTGCGCGGAATCGCCGATCAGCACCACCCCACCGGTGCCGGACGGGAAGCCGTACGTGCGGGGCAGCGGACGCAGCTCGCGGACCTCCTGCTGGACCAGGTCCTCCGGCTCGGTGGCGGCGAGCAGGTCGCCGATCGGCGCCGGCCAGTTCGCGAACCAGCGCCGGAGCAGGGCGAGCTGGGTGGCCGGTGACTCGGGGCGGGACGCACCGGCCGCCGTCGCCACCCAGTAGATCCCGCCCCGGGTGGAGCCGCCGGAGTCGCCGCGATCACCCAGCGAGGCCGCGACGAACCGGTAACCTGCGCCGAGCGTCTCGCCGTCCACCGGCCGGTCGGCCGGAAGCTGCGGCGCCCGGTACCACGGGATGACCGCCCGCCACGCCGCGCAGCCGGAGCTGACCACGGTGGCCTCCGGCGCGAGCCGGCGGCGTACCGTGCTGTCGATGCCGTCGGCGGCGACGACCAGGTCGGCCTCGTAGCTGCCGCGCCCGTCACCGACCGCCGGCCGGTCGCCGTCGCCGACCCGGACGGTCCGGACCTCGGCGCCGGTCCGGATCTCCACCCGGTCGCCGAGGCCGGCGACCAGCGCGTCGTGCAGGTCCTCCCGGTGTACGACGACCGGCGCGCGTTCGCCGAGCCCGGGACGGGGCTGCACCAGCCAGTGCCCGTCGGGGCGCCGGACGCCGACGTCGGGCAGCGGGGTCGCGATGGCGGCCAGCCCCTCGCCGAGGCCGAGTGCGCGCAGCGCGCGTACCCCGTTGGGCCAGAGCACCAGCGCGGTGCGCTCAGCGCGTACCCGGTCGCCCTGCTCCAGCAGGGTCACCTGCCACCCGGAGCGGGCCAGCGCACCGGCGGTCGCCAGCCCGCCGATCCCGGCGCCCACCACCACGGCCGTACGCATCGGGCCGGCTCCCTCGCTCAACGGTCCCGGTCGGCAGTCCCCGGCGCGGCCCCGGCGTCAGCGGGCTCGCCGTCCCGGGCGTCGGCCGACTCTGCGGCGGCGGCCGGCTCCCCGGCAGCCTCGGACGACCCGGCCGGAGCCTCCGGCCGGGTCTCGTCGTCATCGTCGTCATCGTCGTCATCGGCGTCATCGGCGTCATCGGCGTGCTCGCCGACGGAGTCGCCGTGCTCGGCCGAGGCCGGTTCGGCCGGCGGGACCTCGCCGGTCTCCTGGAAGCGCCGGTACTCCTCCTCGGTCACCACCCGGTACGCGGTGGGCGCGCCGACCGCGGTCGGCTCCCGGGAGACGTCGACCTGGGACACGTCGCTGGTGGCGGCATCGCCCGCGGCCAGCGGGGCGGGCGCGCCACCGACCGGCACCAGGAACTCCTGCGGACCCCGGACCCGGACGAAGTAGACCAGCGCGCCGAGGAAGACCAGGACCGCGGTCCAGACGTTCAGCCGCGCCCCGAGGATCTCGGTCGCCGGGTCGGTACGCATCATCTCGATCCAGAACCGTCCGGCGGTGTAGCCCATCACGTAGAGCGCGAACGCCCGACCCCGGCCGAGCTTGAATCGCCGGTCGAGGAAGAGGACCAGGCCGGCGACGCCGACATTCCAGAGCGCCTCGTAGAGGAAGGTCGGGTGGAAGAGCCCGGGTTCGAGGACCGGGTTGCCGCTGTCGTCGCGGAGCGCGTGCCCGGGGTTGGTCGGGTCCATCCGGTGGACCTCCAGGCCCCACGGCAGCGTGGTCGGCCCGCCGAACAGCTCGTTGTTGAACCAGTTGCCGACCCGGCCGACGGCCTGGGCCAACGGCAGGCCCGGGGCGAGCGCGTCGGCCACCACGGTCAGCGGCAGGCCGAGCTGCCGCGCGGCGAGCCAGGCACCGACCGCGCCACCCGCGACGGCGCCCCAGATGCCGAGCCCGCCCTCCCAGATGTAGAGAGCCCTGACCGGGTCACCGCCTTCGCCGAAGTAGGACTCGGGTGAGGTGATCACGTGGTAGATCCGGGCGCCGACGATGCCGAACGGCACCGCCCAGACGGCGATGTCCAGCACCGCCCAGGGGGCGACGCCACGGCGGCGCAGTCGCAGCTCGGTCACCACGCAGGCGACCACGATTCCGAGCACGATGCAGAGTGCGTACGCCCGGATCGGCACCGGCCCGAGCTGCCACACGGCGGTGGCGGGACTCGGCAGGGCCGCCTGAGGAGAGAGCGAGGCGAGGGTCACGGGTGCACAGGCTACCGTCGCGACCCCTGCCAGCGGCACCCCGGTCCGGTTCTCGACCCCGGGCGATTCCCGCCTGTTTCGCCCCGTTACCTGCGTTGAGCTGGCCAGTCGTCCCTTTTCGCCACCGGCACGAGGAGCTAACGCGCTCGCCGACGCCGTGGCGTGGAGCGCGAAGAGTCTGCCTGCGCGGCGACCGGCCCGGAGCGCCGGGCCCCGGTCACCGCCGGACGGCGCGGACGCCCTCGGCGAGTTCGGCGCTGAGCGTGCCGAGCGCGGCCAGCCCGGCCGCCTCGTCGGCGGCGTCCAGCACGCACCGGACCAGGGCGCTGCCCACGATGACGCCGTCGGCGTACCGGCCGACCTCGGCTGCCTGTGCTCCGGTGCCGACGCCGAGGCCCACCCCGACCGGCAGCCCGCTGATCGCCCGGACCCGGCCGACCAGGGTCGGTGCGGCTTCCGACGTCTTCTCCCGGGCGCCGGTCACCCCCATCAGGGCGGTGGCGTAGACGAAGCCCCGGCAGTGCTCGACGGTCATCGCCAGCCGCCGGTCGGTCGAGGAGGGCGCGACCAGGAACGTCCGGTCCAGCCCGTACGCGTCGGAGGCGGCCAGCCACTCGCCGGCCTCCTCCGGGATCAGATCCGGAGTGATCAGGCCGGTGCCGCCGGCGGCGGCGAGGTCCCGGGCGAAGGCGTCGACGCCGTAGCGCTCGATCGGGTTCCAGTAGGTCATCGTGACCACCGGAGCCCCGGTCGCGGCCACCGCCTCGATGATCCGCAGCGTGTCCCGGGTGCGTACGCCGCCGGCCAGGGCGATGTCGCTGGCTCGCTGGATGACCGGCCCGTCCATCACCGGGTCGGAGTAGGGGATCTCCACCTCGATCACGTCGACCCCGGCGTCGACCATGGCACGCATCGCCGCGATGCTGCCGTCCACGGTCGGAAAGCCGGCCGGCATGCAGCCGACCAGCAGCGCCCGCCCCTCGGCCCGGGCCTTCTCGAACGCGACCCCGATGCTCCGCTCGGACGTGGTGGCCATCCCGCTCACCTCCGGTCCCCGTCGAGGATGCCGAAGTATTCCCCGGCGGTGTGCACGTCCTTGTCCCCCCGGCCGGAGAGGTTGACCACGATGGTGGGCTCGCGACCGAGTTCGGCGGTGAGTTCAGGAATGATCTTCAGCGTGCCGGCGAGCGCGTGCGCGCTCTCGATCGCCGGGATGATCCCCTCGGTCCGGCAGAGCAACTGGAACGCGTCCATCGCCTCCGCGTCGGTGACCGGCGCGTACCGGGCCCGCCCGGCGTCGTTGAGCCAGGCGTGCTCGGGGCCGACCCCGGGATAGTCCAGCCCGGCCGAGATCGAGTGCGACTCGACCGTCTGCCCGTCGTCGTCCTGCAGCACATAGGTGCGGGTGCCGTGCAGCACTCCGGAGGAGCCGCCGGTGATGCTCGCCGCATGCCGCCCGGTCTCCACGCCGTCGCCGCCGGCCTCGAAGCCGTACAGCCGGACGTCGGCGTCCGGCACGAAGGCGTGGAAGACGCCGAGCGCGTTGGAGCCGCCGCCGACGCAGGCGGTCACCGCGTCCGGCAGCGCGCCGGTCAGCTCCAGGCACTGCTGCCGGGCCTCCACCCCGATGCCCCGGACGAACTCCCGGACCATCGCCGGGAACGGGTGCGGGCCGGCGGTGGTGCCGATCAGGTAGTGCGTCCGGTCGACATTGGCCACCCAGTCCCGCATGGCCTCGTTCATCGCGTCCTTGAGGGTGCGCGAGCCGGCGGTCACCGGGACGACGGTGGCGCCGAGCATCCGCATCCGGGCGACGTTGAGGGCCTGCCGCTGGGTGTCCAGCTCGCCCATGTAGACCACGCACTCCAGATCGAGGTACGCGGCCGCGGTCGCGCTGGCCACCCCGTGCTGGCCGGCACCGGTCTCGGCGATCACCCGAGGCTTGCCCATCCGCTTGGTCAGCAGCGCCTGGCCGAGCACGTTGCGCACCTTGTGCGCGCCGGTGTGGTTGAGGTCCTCGCGCTTGAGCAGCACCCGCGCCCCGACCCGGGCGGAGAGCCGCTCGGCCCGGTAGAGCAGGGACGGGATGTTGGCGTACTCACGCAGCATCCGGGTGAACTCGGCGGTGAACGACTCGTCGGCCAGCGCCTCCCGGTAGGCCGTGTCGAGTTCGTCGAGCGCGGCGACCAGCGCCTCGGGGACGAACCGGCCGCCGTACGGGCCGAAGTGCCCGGCGAGGTCGGGCAGGGTCGGGGCGCTCATGCCGGCACTCCGCTTCGCTCCGTGCCGCCATGAGGCACACCCACACTGAGCTGGCTGATTCGCTCGCTACGCTCGCTCATGCCGGCACTCCGCTTCGCTCCGTGCCGCCATGAGGCACACCCACACTGAGCCGACCCATTCGCTCGCTGCGCTCGCTCATCGGACCGGCCGGGGCGTCGCGGGGTGGTTGCCGGCGTTGACCAGCTCGGCCACCGCCTCCCGGGGACTCTTCTGGGTGACCAACCCCTCGCCGACCAGTACGGCGTCGGCGCCGGCCGAGGCGTACCGGATCAGGTCGTGCGGGCCGCGTACCCCGGACTCGGCGATCTTGACGACCTTGTTCGGCAGGCCGGGGGCGATCCGCTCGAAGACCGACCGGTCGACCTCCAGGGTGCGCAGGTTGCGGGCGTTCACCCCGATCACCCGGGCACCGGCCTCCAGGGCGCGGTCCGCCTCCTCCTCGTCGTGCACCTCGACCAGCGCGGTCATGCCCAGCGACTCGATCCGCTCCAAGAGGCCGACCAGGACGTTCTGCTCCAGCGCGGCGACGATCAGCAGCACCAGGTCGGCGCCGTGCGCCCGGGCCTCGTGCACCTGGTAGCTGGAGACGACGAAGTCCTTGCGGAGCACGGGGATGTCCACCGCGCTCCGGACCGCCGCCAGGTCCTCCAGCGACCCGCCGAACCACCGCCCCTCGGTGAGTACGCTGATGCAGCGCGCCCCACCGGCGGCGTAGTCACCGGCCAGGTCGGCCGGGTCGGCGATCTCGGCGAGCTGCCCCTTGGACGGCGAGGAGCGCTTCACCTCGGCGATCACCCCGACGCCCGGACGGCGCAGTGCCGCGTACGCGTCGCGGGGTGGCGTGGCCGCCGCCGCCAGTTGCTTGATCTGCTCCAGCGGCACCTCTTCCTGCCGCCGTGCGACGTCCTCACGGACTCCGGCGAGGATCTCGTCGAGCACGTTGGCGGACGTGGCCGATCCGGCTTCGTCTCCCGCCGCGTGCGGATGCTCAGCAGTCACCAACGGACTCCCCTCTCCGGGTGTCATGGGCCGATGCTAGGCGCCGCCACCGGGCGGACGCCCTCGGGGGTATGGCGTGCTTCACGAGATGGGCTGCGGCATAATGGCCGACCCTGTGAGCGGAATATCACGCTGCGCCATCAAAGGCGCCGGCGCAGTTCGCCCGCACCCGGCGGTACCGGGGACGAGGGCTGTGACGGACGTCAAGGAAGCCGGACGCGGCGGCGGGGGTTGTCCCGGATGGTGGACCGGGCCCGGGACGAACGTTGATCCGGGGGTGACCGGCCGGAAACACCGGATGGGCACCATCAACGTCGGGCACACTGGTCGCGGGGCCGCCGCCGACCAGTCGGATCGATTTCCGTGCGGGGAAGACCATGAGCGCTGCGAAGCCTGACTCGACCATCGACCTGACCAGCATTCCCCGGGCCGTACTCTCCGTCGCCGTCGGCATGGTGCACAGCGTGGAGCGGGCGGTGATCGGCGACGCGCGGATGCGGACCGCCCGGGGCAACGCCTGGGAGGCGATCTGCGCGGACCGGGACCGGGCGCTGCGCCGCGACGAGATCCGGGCCCTGGTGGCGGCGCTCGCCGCCGCACCACCGACCGGACCCGCGAACACCGCACGCGGCAACTCCGCACGCCCGGCCGGCGGCCGGGTCACCCGCACCGCGGCGGTACCCGGCCCGACCACCCACCGCGGCGCCGCGCGACGCGGTGCGACCGCCGCCCGGCAGCCGGTCAGCTGACCGTCGGGTCCTCGCCCCGGTCCAGCGCGTCCCAGGCGGCCGTCGTCCGTCGGCCGTCCACCCGGCCGTCGGAGGCGAGCACCGGACTCTCCCGGCCCGCCCCGGCCGGCCGGGCCCGCTCGTAGCGGGCACCCATCACCGGCCATCCACCGCTCCGCACCGCCGTGAAGCCGCCGGCCGCGCCGGCCAGCAGGCCGCCCAGCACGCAGAGCAGTGGCCAGCCGGCACTCACCTCGCCGCCGGTGCCGAACCCGGCGTAGCCGGCACCGGCCGCCACGCCGACACCGAGGAACGCCAGCAGCCCGCCGACCAGCCGGCGCCCGATTCCCCGGGTGCCGAGCACGGCTCCGGCGGCGGCCAGCCCGACCAGGGCCAGCGCCGGCAGCCAGGGCAGCAGGTCGCCGCCGGTCCGGGTCACCCGGCCGGGCGGCAGCGGCGCCGGGCGGGCGGTCAGCTCGACGGACCAGGTCCGGGTCGCCGCGAAGACCGCCAGGCCGGCACCGAGCAGGCAGAGCAGCACGGTGTACGTCAACTCTCGCCGCCCTGCCGCCCGGGCCCGGTCGGTGTTCACCGGGCCGGTCGCAGTGTCTCGGCCGCCGCGATCGCGGCCAGTACCGCCGCCGCCTTGCTCCGGGTCTCCCGGTCCTCGGCGGCGGGGTCGGAGTCGGCGACGATCCCGGCACCGGCCTGCACGTACGCCCGACCGTGCCGGATCAGCGCGGTCCGGATCGCGATCGCCATGTCCAGGTCGCCACCGAAGCCGAAGTAGCCGACCGTGCCGCCGTACAGGCCGCGACGGGTCGGCTCCAACTCCTCGATGATCTCCATCGCCCGCACCTTGGGTGCGCCGGAGAGGGTACCGGCCGGGAAGGTGGCGGCCAGTGCGTCGAACGCGGTCTGATCCTCCCGCAGCGTCCCCACCACGGTGGAGACGATGTGCATCACGTGGCTGTACCGCTCGATGGTGGCGAACTCCGGCACCTCGACCGTGCCCGGCCGGCAGACCCGGCCGAGGTCGTTGCGGCCCAGGTCGACCAGCATCACGTGCTCGGCCCGCTCCTTCGGGTCGGCGATCAGCTCGGCGGCCAGCCGGCCGTCGTCGGCCGGGCTGCTCCCCCGGGGCCGGGTGCCGGCGATCGGGTGCAACATCGCCCGGCGCTGACCGTCGGCGCCGGTGCTGACCTTCAGGTGCGCCTCCGGGGACGACCCGACGATGTCGAAGTCGTCGAACCGGAGCAGATACATGTACGGGCTCGGGTTGGTGGCCCGCAACACCCGGTAGACGTCCAGCGGGTCGGCCGCGGTCTCCCGCTCGAAGCGCTGGGCCAGCACGATCTGGAAGCACTCGCCGGCCCGGATCGCCTCCTTGGCCACCTCGACCGCCTTCGGGTACTCCCCCTCGGCGGTGCGGCTGAACACCTCGCCCGGGGAGGGCCGGTCGACCGTGGCGATCATCGGCGGGATCGGTCGGGACAGCGCGGTGGTCATCGCGTCCAGCCGGCCGACCGCCTGGTGGTACGCCGCCGTCACCTGGGCCGCCCGCTCCGGGTCGTCGGCGACGGCATCGGCTCGACCACCGCCGTCGGCGGCGGCATCGGCTCGCCCACCGCCGTCGGCGGCGGCACGGCCCGTCGCGCCGTCGACGACGCCGCTCGGCGGTGCCGGCAGCAGGGCGTTCGCCACCAGGATCGCCGAGCCGTCGAAGTGGTCCAGCACGACCAGGTCGGTGGCGAGCATCATGCCCAGTTCGGGCAGCCGCAGGTCGTCCTCGGTCAGCGACGGCAGCCGCTCGAACCGGCGTACGACGTCGTAGCCGAGGTAGCCGACCATGCCGCCGAGCAGCGGTGGCCTGGAGTCCCGCTCGGATCCGACCGGACCGAGGACGGCCGGGCCGGTCAGCGCCGCCACGGTGGCCCGCAGCGCCGCCATCGGGTCGCCGCCGGTCGGCAGGCCGGCGGGGGGCGTACCGAGCCAGTGCGCCTGGCCGTCCCGCTCGACCAGGGTGGCGGCGCTGCGTACCCCGACGAAGGAGTAGCGCGACCAGGCGATCCCGGCCGCGCCGGCCCCCTGCTCCGCCGACTCCAGCAGAAACGTCCCCGGCCCGCCGGCCAGCTTGCGGTAGACCCCCACCGGGGTCTCCCCGTCGGCGAGCAGCCGCCGGACCACCGGCACCACCCGCCGGGTCCGGGCCAGCTCCCGGAAGGTCGCCTCGTCCGGGCTCACCGCTCCGGTGGTCATCGGGTCACCGCCCCAGCCTCGGTCATGTCGTCGGCCCGGCGGAGGTCGCGCCGCTGACCGGCAGTTCGTCGGAGAAGCAGGTCCAGTCTCCGGTGTGGCAGGCCGCGCCGACCTGGTCGACGCTGACCAGCAGGGCGTCGCCGTCGCAGTCCAGCGCGACCGAGCGGACGTACTGGTGGTGGCCGGAGGTCTCGCCCTTGACCCAGTATTCCCGCCGGCTGCGCGACCAGTAGGTGGCCCGGCCGGTGGTGAGGGTGCGGTGCAGCGCCTCGTCGTCCATCCAGGCGACCATCAGCACGTCGCCGGTGCCGTGCGCCCGGACCACGGCGGCGACGAGTCCGTCGGGGGTGCGGCGCAGGCGCGCGGCGATCGCCGGATCGAGGGCCGAGGGCCGCGCGGGGCCGCTCGGCGCCGGCCCGGGCGCGGTCACCGGGGAGAGATCGGGTACGGGCATAGTTCCCGATTGTTTCGCACGCGGCACCGGAACCGTCCACCCGTCCCCGCTCCCGCCCCCCGAAGTGGCCCGCGCCACGCCGCCCGGCGGGCCGCCTGCCCCTGGCGGGGTGCCCGCCCCGGTCGGGTCCGGGCCGGCGAGTTGGGCGACGTAGCGGTCGAGCCGGCCGTCGCGCAGGGCGGCGGCGAGATCCGCGCCGACCACCTCGACCAACTGCTCGGCGTACGGGCGGGCCAGCGCCACCGTGCCGGCGACCAGGCGGTACGCGGCGGCGTGCAGCCGGGGCAGGGTGTCGGGGCGCAGCCCGAGGCAGCTGAGCATGTCGTCGCGGTAGCCGTCCGGCGCGACCGGCAGCTCCAGCGCGGCGGCCAGCGCGTCCCGTCGGCTGGCCACCGTGACCGCCGGGTTGGCGAGCCGGAGCACCGACGGGCAGCGCCGGGCCAGTTCGGCGGCGGCGAGCCGGGCGTCGTACTCGGCACCGCTCGCGCGGGCCCCGCCGACCTTGCCGAGCGCGGCGACCAGTTCCTCGAGATCGGGGTCGGCGGGGCGCTGGCGGATCTCGGTCACGTCGACGGACGAGCGCCAGGCGTCGTGTGCCCAGAGTAACCGTACCGGCGCGACGACCGGCAGTCCGAAGGACCATTCGGCGGGCCGGTCGAGGCGTTCGAGCCAGGATTCGACGTCCCGGACGGCGACCGAGAGGTGGGTCAGCCGGTCGCCCGCCTCCACCAGAAAGGCCCGGTACGCGGCGTACGGTCCCCCTCTGACCAGGACATCGATGTCCACGTCGCTGTACGGGGTGGCGGCGCCCCGGGCGTAGCTGCCGCGCAGCAGCACCCCGACGACGGGCGGGCCGGGCATCCGGCGCAACCGGTCCGTCCAGTCGTCGAGGAACCCGAGTTGCCGTAACGGACCGTGATCCACGGCGTCATCGTGCCGCAGGTCCGATCATGACGCAACGCCCGATCATGCATTGCCTGGGCGTTTCGTCCGTTATCTGCCGATAAATCGCATTGACTGCTCCGGGTAGCGCTCGCCGGCCGCCGCGCCGACCGGTACCGCGGCGGAGAGCCGAGCCACCTGGTCGCCGGTGAGCCGCAGCTCCACGGCGGCGGCGTTCTCCTCCAGATAGCGCACCCGCTTGGTGCCCGGGATCGGCAGGATGTCGTCGCCCTGGGCGAGCAGCCAGGCCAGCGCCGCCTGTGCCGGGGTGGCGTCGATCTCGGCGGCCACCGCCCGGACCCGGTCGACCAACTCCAGGTTGGCACCGAGGTTCTCCTCGGCGAACCGGGGCACCCGGTTGCGGAAGTCCTCGGCGTCGAGCTGTTCCCGACTGCCGATCGTCCCGGTGAGCAGTCCCCGACCCACCGGCGAGTACGCCACCAGTGCCACGCCCAGGTCCCGGCAGGTCGCCAGCATCTCCCGCTCGACGTCCCGGCTGAACAGCGAGTACTCCATCTGCACCGCCGCGACCGGATGCACCGCGTGCGCGGCCCGCAGCGTCGCCGGGCTCACCTCGGAGAGCCCGATGAACCGGACCTTGCCGTCCACCACCAGGTCCGCCATCGCACCGACGGTCTCCTCGATCGGCGTGGCCGGATTGCGCCGGTGCAGGTAGTACAGATCGATCGTGTCGACCCCGAGCCGGGCCAGCGAGGCGTCGCACGCCTCGCGGGCCCACTCTCCGGTGCTGTCGACGTACGCCCCCGGCGAGGCGGTGGTACTGCCCTGGCCGGTGGACCGGTGGCCGAACTTGGTGGCCAGGAACACCTCGTCGCGGCGCTTGCGCACCACCGGGCCGAGTAGTTCCTCGTTGTGCCCCCGCCCGTACATGTCGGCGGTGTCCAGATGGTTGACGCCCAGGTCGAGGGCGCGGTGCAGGGTCCGGGTCGACTCCTCGTCGTCCGCGGCCCCGTACGCCATGCTCATCCCCATACAGCCGAGCCCGATCGCCGAGACCTCCGGCCCGATGGCACCGATCCTGCGCTTCCGCATCGTTTCCGCTCCGTCCGCCGTACGTTCCGTCCGCCCGGACCAGGCTTCCAGCCCAGCATCGTCCCGGCCATCCCGGACCGATACCCGGCCTCCGGCCGCCGGGAAACCGGCCGACCCCGGTCGACCCGGTCGCGGTGGGCCGGTCGTGCGCCGTGGCCGGTGCGGCAGGACCGATCAGGACGGACGGAGCGGTCCGGTCGCCGACCGGCGATTGTCCGCGACCAAGATTTCAACTAGCGTTGATTTCAACACTTGATGAGTTTCTGAGGGAGGCGCCATGGAGACCGCGATCGAGGTCCGCGACCTCGTCGTGACCCGCGGGAAGCGGCAGGTCCTGCACCGGATCAACTGCACCGTCCCGCGCGGCAGCGTCACCGGCCTGCTCGGCCCGAGCGGCAGCGGCAAGACCACGCTGCTGCGGGCCATCGTCGGCGTCCAGATCGTGTCCGGCGGCACCGTCACCGTGCTCGGCGAGCCGGCCGGCACCCGCGGCCTGCGGCGGCGCCTCGGCTACCTGACCCAGGCGCCGAGCGTCTACCCGGACCTGACCGTCCGGGAGAACACCCGCTACTTCGGCCGGCTCCACGGCCTCGGCCGGGCCGACTCCGACCGGGCGATCTCCGACGTCGGCCTGGCCGACGCGGCCGACCAGCTCGTCGGGACCCTCTCCGGCGGTCAGCGCAGCCGGGCCTCACTGGCCTGCGCCCTGGTCGGCCGCCCCGAGGTGGTGATCCTGGACGAGCCGACGGTCGGCCAGGACCCGGTGCTCCGGGCCGAGCTGTGGCAGAGGTTCCACGCGATGGCCGCCGAGGGCACCACGCTGCTGGTCTCCAGCCACGTGATGGACGAGGCGGCCCGGTGCGACCGGCTGATGCTGATCCGGGAGGGCCGGCTGATCGCCGACGACACCGTGCCGGCGGTACGCACGGCGGCCGGCACCGACGACCTGGAGGAGGCGTTCCTGCGGCTGATCCGGGCGAACGAGCTGGCCGACCAGGACCGGTTGGCCCGCACCGGCGACGGGAGCTCGACCCGATGAGCCCGCGGATTCTCGCCGTCACCACCGGCCGCATCCTGCGCCAACTGCGGCACGACCGGCGTACGGTGGCGATGCTGCTGGTGGTGCCGGTGGTGCTGCTCACGCTCCTTTACCACATGTTCGGCGACCAGCCCGCGCCGCCGGGACAGCCGACCGTCTTCGACCGGATGGCCCTGGTCATGCTCGGCGTCTTCCCGTTCGTGATCATGTTCCTGGTCACCAGTATCGCGATGCTCCGCGAGCGCACCTCCGGCACGCTGGAGCGGCTGCTCACCACCCCGCTGGGCAAACTGGACCTGCTCTTCGGGTACGGCCTCGCGTTCGGGCTCGCCGCCACGGTCCAGGCCGGCGTCGGGGCCGGCGCGGCGTACTGGCTGTTCGACCTCTCCACCGCCGGCAACGCCGGACTGGTGGTGCTGATCGCGGTGGTCAACGCCGTACTCGGGGTGGCACTGGGTCTCTTCTGCAGTGCCTTCGCCCAGACCGAGTTCCAGGCCGTACAGTTCATGCCGGTCGTGGTGATCCCGCAGATCCTGCTCTGCGGTCTGTTCGTCAACCGCGACCAGATGGCCGGCTGGCTACAGGCGATCAGCGACGTCCTGCCCCTGTCGTACGCCGTCGAGGCGCTACAGGAGGTCGGCGCGCACGCCGAGCCGACCGGCACGATGTGGCGCGACGTGGCGGTGGTGGCCGCGGCGGTGGTCGTCGCGCTGGTGCTCGCCGCGGGCACGCTGCGGCGGCGCACCGGCTGACGGTCCGGGTCGCCGGTCGGCGCCCGCCGCGGGCGGCGCCGGCCGGCACCGGAGGAAGGAGCACGAGGACGGCGATGGCACGACGGAGCGGACGGCGACCGGGCAACCCCGACACCCGGGAGGGGATCCTGAGAGCCGCCCGGGAGGCGTTCGCCGAACGCGGCTTCGACCACACCTCGATCCGGGCCATCGCGACCGCCGCCGGAGTCGACCCGGCGCTGGTGCACCACTACTTCGGCACCAAGGACCAGCTCTTCCTGGCCACCATCGACATCCCGTTCGACCCGCAGGAGCTGCTGCCGCAGATCGCCGCCGGTGGGCTCGACGGGATCGGCGAGCGGCTGGTCCGGACGTTCCTGCGGGTCTGGGACTCCCCCGCCGGTACGGCCGGGGTCGCGCTGTTCCGGTCGGCGGTGAACAACGAGTGGACCGCCCGGCTGCTCCGGGAGTTCCTGGAGACCCAGGTGCTCCGCCGGGCGACCGGGCTGCTCGAGATCGACCCGGCCGAGGCGCCGCTGCGCTCGTCGCTGGTCGCCACCCAGATGGCCGGCTTGGTCATGGCCCGGTACATCCTGCGGCTGGAGCCGCTCGCCTCGGCACCACCGGACGTCGTGGTCGCGGCGGTCGGGCCGAACGTGCAGCGCTATCTGACCGGGGACCTCACCCGGCTCACCGGCCGGCCGGCCGAACCCGGCACACCGGGCGGGCCGTAGCGGCGCGGCTGGATCCCGAGGTCAGCGGTCGGACCACGCCTGGTCGGCGGAGCTGGCCACCGGACACTCCCGGTCCGGGCGCTGCGCCTGGTGCCGCCGCCGGCAGAGCACCGGATGCAGCAGCTCGACCAGTTCCGCCTGGCCGGCGAGCGGGCGGGGGAAGGCGAGCCGGGCCCGGCAGCGGGTACCGCGTCCGCCGAGCGCCACCACCATGCCGTACCGGTCCAGCCGGAGCACCCGGGGCGGCGGCTCGTCCGCACCGCCCGGCGGTACGAGGTCGCCGAGCTGGCGCCGGAGGAAGGCGGCGATCTCCGGCCCGTGGTGGTCCGCGAGGTCGGCCAGCAGGTCCCGTTCCATCGCGTGCAGCGGATCCGGTTCGGCGGCGGCGTACTCGGCCGGTTCGACGTGCCGCACCGTGCCGGCACGTTCCAGCCGGATCTCCGCCGGCTCGAACCGGTACAGCGTGAACCCCCGGCCGACGTCCAGCAGGTCTCCGGTCGGGATCACCTCGGCGAAGTCGACGGCCGCCTGCCGCGCCTCGGCACCGGCGAGCGGCTCCGGCCAGCCGGAGATCCAGACCCGGCCGAGCGGCGGCGCTCCGGCGGCCGGCGGCAGGTCGCGGACGTCGAGTACCAGCGCGGTGCCCCGGCTGTCCCTGGTCGGCCGGAGGGCCGCGGCCAGGTCGCTGACGATCGAGACGAGCAGCAGTACCCGGCCGGACGAATCGGTGGCGTGCCGGACCTGGTGCGGCCCGGGCCGGTACGCGGCCTGGGCGGTGCCGGGGAGCCGACCGGCGGCCAGGGTACGGGCCACCTCCGCGGAGCTGGGCTGCATGACGTCGACCTCCGACGGGTTAGCCTGACCTTAGTAAGGGGAGGCTAACCTATCGCGCAGGCGGCGTCCATCTCGTCGCCGGCACTCCTCGCCGCTCCTCACCGGGTCTGCTCCAGCCAGGACGCGTAGAGCAGGCCGTAGACCGAACCCGGGTCGCTGACCAGCTCCTCGTGCGGCCCGCGCTGCACGATCCGGCCCCGGTCCACCACGATCACCTCGTCGGCGGCCTGTGCGGTGGAGAGCCGGTGCGCGATCGCCACCGTGGTCCGGCCCCGGGTCACCGCGTCCAGGGTGCGTTGCAGGCGTACCTCGGTGGCCGGGTCGACCGCACTGGTCGCCTCGTCCAGCACCAGCAGGTCCGGGTCGGCCACGTACGCCCGGGCCAGCGCGACCAACTGCCGCTCGCCCACGCTGAGCGCCTCGCCGCGCTCCCCCACCGGCGTCGCCAGCCCGAGCGGCAGCCCCTCCACCCAGTCGCCGAGGCCCATCTCGGTGAAGGCCAGCGCCAGTTCCTCGTCGGTCAGCTCCGGCCGGCCGAACCGGACGTTCTCCGCCACCGTGGAGTCGAAGAGGAAGCCGTCCTGCGGCACCATCACCACCCGGGAGCGCAGCGAGCCGAACCGCACCCGGTCCAGCGGCACCCCGGAGAGCAGCACCGCCCCGTCGGACGGGTCCATCAACCGGGTCAGCAGCTTCGCGAAGGTGGTCTTGCCGCTGCCGGTCTCGCCCACCACCGCGACCCGGGTCTTGGCCGGGATGTCCACGGTGACGTCGACCAGCACGGGCGGGCCGCCCGGATAGCGGTAGTCGACGCCGGCGAAGCGGATGTCGATCGGCCCGGCCGGCAGGTCGACGCCCTGCTCGCCCGGGTCCGCCACGTCCGGCGCCACGTCGAGTACGTCCAGCACCCGCCGCCAGCCCGCCACCGCGTTCTGCGCCTCGTTGAGTACCTCGGTGGCAATCTGCACCGGCTGGATGAAGAGGGTGACCAGGAAGAGGAAGGCGGTGAGTTCGCCGATCCCCAGCGAGCCGTCGACACCCAGCTTGACGCCGAGCACCACCACCCCGGCCAGGGCCAGCCCGGCGGCGATCTCGCCGGTCGAGAAGCTGACCACGCTGGTCCGGATGGCCCGCTGCTGGGCCCGGCGCTGCGCGTCGATGGTCCGGTCCAGCCGCTCGGCGGTCCGGCCGGAGACCCCGTACGCCCGGATCACCGGCGCGCCCACCACGCTCTCCGAGACCGCGGCCAGCATCGCGCCGAGCCGCTGCCGGACCACCCCGTACGCGGCGGCGAGCCGCTTCTGGAACACCCGGATCACCGCCAGGGCGGGGATGAACGCGCCGAACACCACCAGGGTCAACTGCCAGGAGTAGACCGCCATCACCACGGTCGTCACCACCACCTGACCGAGGTTGATCAGGAGGATCACCCCGCCCCACTGGAGGAACTGGGTGATCTGGTCCACGTCGCTGGTGACCCGGGAGACCAGCGAGCCGCGCCGCTCCGCCTGCTGGTGCAGGGTCGACAGGTCGTGCACGTGCCGGAAGGCCCGCACCCGTACCCCGGCCAGCGCCGTCTCGCTGACCGTGAAGAGCCGGCGCATCATCAGGTAACCGCAGATCGTGGTCACCACCAGCACCGCCGCGGTGGCCGCGACCACGATGCCGACCACCCCGATGTCCGGCCCGCCGGGCGCACGCAGCCCACGGTCGATGCCCTGCTGGATCGCCACCGGTACGGCGGCCCGGCCGACCATCGAGACCAGGGCCAGCCCGAGGGTGCCGGCCAGGCCGGTACGCAGCTCCGGGGAGAGCGCCAGCCCTCGCCGGAACGTCCCCCAGGCGCTCTCCGCCCGCTCCGGCACCGCCCCGGCCGTGGTCGTGCTCACGCGTCCACCTCTTCGCCTCGCGGGGTCGCCGGATCCTCGTACGACCGCTCCCGTTCCCGCTCCGCCTCGGCCCGCTCGTACGCGGTGACCAGCGCCGCGTACCCGGGTGTGGTACGCAGCAGCGTGGCGTGGGTGCCCCGGCCGACCACCCGGCCGTGCTCGACGTAGACCACCTCGTCGGCCAGCGCGATCGTCGCCCGCCGGTACGCCACCACCAGGATCGAGGCCCCCGGTCCCGGCGCGCCGTCGGAGTCGGTCGGCTCCGACCGCCCGCCCCGCAGCGCCGCCAGGATCGCCGCCTCCACCCTCGGGTCGACCGCGCTGGTGGCGTCGTCCAGCACCAGCAGCCGGGGCCGGCCGGCCAGCGCCCGGGCCAGGGTGAGCCGCTGCCGCTGGCCGCCGGAGAGCGCCGCTCCGCGCTCCCCGACCAGGGTGTCCAGCGCCTCCGGCAGGGCCGCCACGAAGCCGTCCGCCTCGGCCAGCCGCAGCGCCGCCCAGACGTCGTCGTCGGTGATGCCGTCCCGGCCGAGGGCGATGTTCTCCCGGATGGTGTCGTCGAAGACGAACGGCACCTGGGCGACCAGCGCGGTGTTGCCGGCGAGCGAGGCGGCGGTGAGGGAGCGCACGTCGACCCCGTCCAGGGTCACCGTGCCGGCGTCCGGGTCGACCAGCCGTACCGCGAGGGAGACGATCGTCGACTTGCCGGAGCCGGTCGGCCCGACCAGCGCCACCGTGCGGCCGGCCGGCACGGTGAACGAGACGTCGTGCAGCACCGGCACCGGCCCGGGTGCCGGCGGCTCGGCCGGAGCCGGTTCGACGAGAACCGGGTCAGCGGAGGCCGGATCGGTCGGCGGTGCCGCCCCGGTCGGCCGCGCCGCCGCCTCCGGCTGCTCGGTGGCCAGGCCCGGCTCGGCGGGGGCGGTCGCCGGCGGCGGTTCGGCCGGCGCGTACCCGAAGGTGACCCGGTCGAAGACGAGGGTGGCCGGGCGGCCGTCCCGGCGGTCCAGGGTGGTGTCGCCGTACGGCATCTCGCCGGTCGCGGTGAGCACGGACTGCAACCGGTCCCAGCCGGCGACGCTGCGCGGCAGCTCGGCGAGGACCCAGCCGATCGCCCGGACCGGGAACGCCAGCACGGTGAAGAGGAACGCCACGCTGATCAGTTCGGTGATGGTGACCGCCCCCTGCTGCAACCGGACCGCGCCGACCAGCAGCACGGCCAGGGTGCCGAGGCTGGGCAGGGTCTCCAGCATCGGGTCGAAGACGCCCCGCAGCCGGCCGACCGAGATCAGCGCGTCCCTCAGCTCGCCGGCCTGGGCCGCGAACCGGGCCGTCTCCCGGGCCTCCTGGCCCATGGTCTTGACCACCAGCGCCCCGTCGAAGCTCTCGTGCGCGATCGCGCTGACCTCGGCCCGCATCTGCTGAGCCCGGGCCTGCCGGGGTGCCATCCGTCGGGAGTAGACGACGTTCAGGGCGAACAGCGCGGGGAAGATCGCCACGCCGACCAGCGCGAGCACCCAGTCGGTGACGAAGAGCGAGCCCATCGCCGCGACCAGCATCACCAGGGTGCCGACCGCGAACGGCAGCGGCGCGATCGGGAACCAGGCCGCCTCGACGTCGGAGTTGGCGTTGGACAGCAGCGTGCCGGTGGCATGCCGGTGGTGCCAGGACAGCGGCAGTTCCAGGTAGCGGCGGGTGATCCGGCGTCGGTAGCTGGCCTGCAACCGGTACTGCATGAATCCGGCGCCGAGCCGGCGGCCGAACATGCCGAGTACCCGGCCGAGGCTGACCGCGAGCAGCGCGGCGGCGCCGAGCAGCACCGCGGCCAGGTCGGCCCGGCCGGTCTCCAGCGACGGCACCACCACGTCGCCGACGACGGCGCCGACCACGTACGCGCCGGCTATGATCAACAGGCTGTAGAGGACGCTGCCGCCGACGGCGACCGCGAAGATCCTTGGCTCGTCGCGGACCGCGTAGCCGAGGACCCTGATCCCCCGGATGAGTATGTCCCGGCTTGTCTTGCCCGCCACGCTGTCCCCCGCCGTAAGCCTCCTGCGTCCAGCTCATCCTTACTGATCAGGCGCGGGGATGACGAACCGATTGGCGTGGGTGATACCGACTCGGCCCTGATTGTGTCTGCTGTCACAACCTGGTCCCCGGTGCCGGACCGCGCGCGGGGCGGAGACGGTCGGGCCATGACGCGCCGGTCGACCGGATCAGCATTTACGATCAAGGCATGCCCCGCTACGCGGACACGGAGCGACAGTCGCTGGCCGATCTCCTCCTGGCGATCGGGCCGGACGCGCCCACGATCATCCCGGAGTGGGCCGCCCGGGACCTCGCCGCACACCTGGTGGTCCGGGAGCGCCGCCCGGACGCGGCGGCCGGCCTGCTGCTCCCGCCGTTGCGGCGGCACGGGGCACGGGTCCAGGCGGCGGTGGCCGGCAAGCCGTACCCGGACCTGGTCGAGCTGGTCCGGCATCCGCCCCGGTGGAGCCCGATGACGCTGCCGCCGGTCGACGAGCTGGCGAACCTGATCGAGTTCTTCGTGCACCACGAGGACGTCCGGCGGGCCCGGCCCGACTGGCAGCCCCGGCAGCTTCCGGCCGGGCAGCGGGCCGCGCTCTGGAAGCGCGTCCCGACGATGGCCCGGATGTCGCTGCGCCGGTTTCCGGCCGCGTTGCTGATCCAGGCACCGGAGCACGGCGAGACGACCGCCGGAGCCGGCGGCGAGCAGCTCCGGATGGTCGGCTCGCCCGGCGAGTTGCTGATGTTCCTGTTCGGCCGGCAGCGCGTCGCCCGGGTGCAACTGGTCGGTCCCCCCGCACTCACCGAGCGGTTGCGGACCGCGAAACTCGGACTCTGACCCACGGGGCGGCCGGACGTGCCGATGCGCGCCTTCGCCCTGGCGTGGCTGACCCGGCCCCCCTTCCCGGAACGGGTCAGCGCGCACGTCGGGGAGATCCGGCCGCAGTCGACCCGGTGGGCCACCGAACTCGGCCTGGTCGGCAGCTCCGCCGCGGCCCGCCGGCTGGACCGGGCGAACGCGGCCGACCTGGCCGGCCGGGCCTGCCCGGACGCCCGACCCGAGCAGCTCCGGCTGCTGGCCGACCTGTTCACCTGGCTGTTCACCTTCGACGACCGCTGCGACGACGACGGGCTGGGCGACGACCCGGGCCGGCTCGCCCCGGTCGTCGGGCAACTGCTCGACGTACTCGACCTGCGCGGCGGGCCGGCACCGCCCGGCTCGGCCACCGTCGCCGACCCGACCGCCGCCGGCCTGCACGACCTCTGCCGACGGGTGCGCGCACACGGCCCGCCCCGGCTGCTGCTCCGGTTCGCCGCCCAGATGCGGGACTACCTGCTGGCACTGCTCTGGGAGGCGGCGAACCGGGAACGGGACCGGGTACCGGCGGTGGCCGAGTACCTCCAGATGCGCCGGCACACCGGCGGGGTACGCCCCAGCTTCACCCTCACCGACCTGGCGTACGGCGGACTGGCCGAAGCCATCTGCCAGGCCGACCTGGACGCGTCCCAGCTCGACGACCTCGCCGCCGACCTGGTCTGCTGGTGCAACGACGTCTTCTCGTACGCCAAGGAACGCCGGCAGGGGCGGGACGGGCACAACCTGATCGTCGTACTGGCCCGGGAGGCGGGGCGGGAGGAACACGCCGGACTCCTCGACGCGGCCCGCCGGTTCAACGCCGGGCTGCGGGCGTACCTGAGGCTGGAGTCCGAACTGCTGGCCGGCGGAGACCCGGACACCCTCCGGTTCGTCACCGCCCGCCGAGCCTGGATCCGGGGCAGCTACGACTGGTCACTCGGGGCGGGCCGCTACCGCTGAGCCGGCCCGCCGTGCGACCGGTGCGGTCAGTCGCGGCGCGACCGGTGCGGTCAGTCGTCGTCGCCGTGCGACTTCCAGGTCGGCACCGGCCTGCCGGCCACGCACTCGACCTCGACCTCGATCCGTCCACCCGAGCCGTGGAAGGTCACCTCGGCGTCGTCGTCCGGGCCACGCTCGACCTCGCCGACCCGGTAGCCCTGGGCCGGGGTCCAGGCGGTCAGCCACACCCGCCGGCCGTCGCACTCGGCCACCACCGTACCCCCGGGGGTGGAGACCAGCCGGCGCGCGTCGTCCGCGCCGGCCGGCGAGCCCGGTGCGGCGGAGGGCGTCGGGGCCACGCTGGCGGTGCCGCCGGACGGCGTCGGACCGCCCGGCGGAACAGCGCCCGGGGCGGACGGCGGCGGGGTGGCGGCCAGTGCCCGGGCCACCTCGTCCGGACTGCGCACCTCACCCGCCGGCCCGGTCAGCCCGGCCCCGATCACCTGTACGGCCGCCAGCCCGGTGCCGGTCGCGACCAGCGCGGCGAGCAGCCAGCCGGCGACGGCGAGCAGGGTACGTCGACGCATCCTCCGATGATGCCCGCCGCCGCGTTAAGACCGGCGCCGGCGGACCCTAAGGGACCGTTAACGGACCCGTTCCGCCGGCACCGCGCGCTGCCGGTGGGTGTCCGGCGGGACGGTCGGCGACGTGGCATACGCCCACCCCGTCCCGCCGCCACGGCACCGCCGACCGGGTACCGGTGGGCGTTTCCGGGTTACCGTGCCGGGTGTGGCGCGCCTACTGCTGATCGAGGACGACCCGGCGATCCGTACCCCGCTGCTGCACGCGCTGCGCGACCGGGGGCACGCGGTGGCCGCGGTGCAGTCCGCGATGACCGGGCTGCAACGGATCCTCGACGACCGGCCCGACCTCGTCGTACTCGACCTCGGGCTGCCCGACCTGGACGGGCTGGAGCTGCTCCGGATGCTCCGCGCGGTGAACAGCACCCCGGTGATCATCGCCACCGCCCGGGACGAGGAGGCCGAGATCATCCGGGGGCTGGACGCCGGCGCCGACGACTACGTGGTGAAGCCGTTCACCGCCGCCCAACTCGACGCGCGGATCCGGGCGGTACTGCGCCGTGGCGCCGGCCCGGCGAACGGCCCGGCGGTGTTGACCGTCGGGGAACTGCGGGTCGATCCGGCGGCCCGGCAGGCGACCCTGGCCGGCGCACCGCTGGAGCTGACGCCCCGGGAGTTCGACCTGTTGCACCACCTGGCCGCTCGGGCCGGTCGGGTGGTGAGCAAGCGGGAACTGCTGACCGAGGTGTGGCAGCTCCCCTACGGCGGCGCGGACAAGACGGTGGACGTACACCTGTCGTGGCTGCGCCGCAAGCTCGGCGAGACCGCGCAACAGCCCCGGTACCTGCACACCGTGCGCGGGGTGGGGGTCCGGCTCGACGTACCCGGGACTCCGTCGTGAGGCGCCGGCTGACCCTGCTCGTCGCGGCCACCACCGGCCTGGTGCTGCTGGCCTTCCTGGTCCCGCTCGCGGTGCTGCTGCGCGGGGTTGCCGCCGACCGGGCGGTGGTGGCCGCCACCGCCGACGTGCAGGCGCTGGTCCCGCTGGTCGGCACCGCCGGCCAGGACGGGCTGCGGCTCGCCGCCGAGCAGGTCGGTGCCGCGGCCGACCGGCCGGTCACGGTCTTCCTGCCGGACGGCGCGGTGCTCGGCGACGGCGCGCCGCTGACGGACGGGGTGGAGCTGGCCGCCCGGGGCGAGAGCCTCACCGTCGCCCGGGAGGACGGCCGGGAGATCCTGGTCGCCGTGCAGGGCCGTCCGGACGGTACGGCGGTGATCCGTACCTTCGTCTCCGCCGACGAGTTGACCCACGGCGTCTACCGCTCCTGGCTGGTGCTGGCCGCGCTCGGGGTGGCGCTGCTGCTGCTCGGCCTCGCCGTCGCCGACCGGCTGGCCCGGTCGCTGACCGCCCCGATCACCGAGCTGTCGGCTGTCTCGCACCGACTGGCCGGCGCGGAGCTGACCGCCCGGGCCACCCCGTCCGGGCCGGCGGAGCTGCGCGCGGTGGCCGGCGCGCTCAACCACCTCGCCACCCGGATCCAGGAGCTGCTGCGGGACGAACGCGAACAGCTCGCCGACCTGTCGCACCGGCTGCGTACCCCGTTGACCTCGCTGCGGCTGGAGTCCGAGTCGCTGGCCGACCCCGGGGAGGCGGCCCGGATCACCGAACGGGTCGACGCGGTGGAGCGGGCGGTGACCGGACTGATCCGGCAGGCCCGGCGCCGGGGCACCGACACCGGTACCGAGCCGGTCTGCGACGCCACGGCGGTGGTCCGGGAGCGGGTCGCGTTCTGGACCGTACTGGCCGAGGACACCGGACGGTCGCTCGGCCTCGACCTGGCCGATCGCCCGCTTCCGGTACGGCTGCCCGCCGACGAGCTGGCGGCGGTGCTGGACGCGCTGCTCGGCAACGTCTTCGCGCACACCCCGGACGGGACCGGCTGCACCGTCGCGCTGGCGCCGCGCCCCGGCGGCGGTGCGCTGCTGACGGTCACCGACAGCGGCTCCGGACTGCCACCGGCCCTGGTGGGTCCCGCCTCGACCCCGCTCGACCAAGCCGGGCTGGTACGACGTGGGGCGAGTGCCGCCGGCTCCACCGGGCTGGGCCTGGACATCGCCCGCCGGGCGGCCCGGGCCAGCGGCGGCCGGTTCGAGCTGTCTGACGCGGACGGTGGCGGCGCCCGGGTGGCGGTCGTCCTCGGCCCGCCGCTCGCCGCCCGCCAGTCGCCGTCCGGGACAGCACCGAGCTGACCTAGCTGTCCTGACCGGGGACGTTGATTGAGATCTGCGCCGACACGATCTCTCTCCGGTAGCGGAGAGTGTGGCCTCCACGAGGCCGAGCGGTCACGCGGCGCGAGGGCTGGAACTCGACGATTCGGCACCACCGTCGGGCTGGTTGATCTCAGCCCAGACCACATCGAGGGAAAGGCTGAGGACATCGGCGATCGCCGCGATGGTCGGGAAGGCAGGGGTGGCCACCCGACCAGACTCGATCTTCCGAAGGGTCTCCGGCGAGACACCTGCGTCCAGCGCGGTATCGAGCATCGAGCGTCCGCCCCTGGCGCGACGCAGCAGGGCGCCGAGGCGCTGCCCGCGCTCGACCTCTGCGGGAGTGAGCGGCAACCTGACCATGGCTCCAATTCTAGTACCGGGATAATATGGCCGGGATAGTTATTGGTCGCGCGAGGAAGGCGCCAGATGATCGAGATCCTGAGCCCGACGGAACTGCCACGAGCGAAGGAGACAGGTGCCCTGGTCGCCGGCATCCTGCAGACCCTGAAGAGCCGTAGCACGTTCGGCACGAACCTCCTGGACATCAACCGGTGGGCCAGGGACATGATCGCCGAGGCCGGGGCGCTGTCCTGCTATGTCGACTACGAGCCGTCCTTCGGGCGCGGGCCGTTCGGGCACTACATCTGCACGTCGGTCAACGATGCCGTGCTGCACGGACTGCCGTACGACTACCCGCTCGCCGACGGCGACCTGCTGTCGCTCGACCTCGCCGTGTCCAAGGGCGGAGTCGTCGCGGACTCCGCCATCAGCTTCATCGTGGGCGACTCGAAGCCCTCGGAGAGCGTTGCGATGATCGACGCGACCGAGCGCGCATTGAGCGCGGGGATAGCCGCGGCCGGCCCCGGAGCCCGCATCGGTGACATCTCCCATGCCATCGGCTCGGTCCTCAGTGCGGCGGGGTATTCGATCAACACCGAGTTCGGCGGTCACGGCGTCGGATCGACGATGCACCAGGACCCGCACATCTCGAACACGGGGCGGCCCGGTCGCGGATACAGATTGCGCCCCGGACTGCTGCTGGCGCTGGAGCCGTGGGTCATGGCGGACACCGCCGAGCTCGTCACCGATGCCGATGGCTGGACACTCCGAAGCGCGACAGGCTGTCGGACGGCGCACAGTGAGCACACCATCGCCATCACCAACGACGGAGCCGAAGTTCTCACCTTGCCGAAACGGGCGCAACCGTGAGGTGACGGCCGGCCGGTTCCCCGCTCCCCGCAGGTCACCACCGCATCGTCGCTGAGCTGAAGGGGCTACCCGGCCCGGCCCGCCGGTGTCGGCCGGGTCGAGGCCCGCCGGTGTCGGCCGGGTCGAGGCCCGCCGGTGTTTGCCGGGTCGAGGGTGGTGGCACCGGCCCGGGTCGCACTCTTTACCGGGGCTTAGCGTTCGCACAGCGCGCCGCTATCCCGATCCCGGCGAAGCTCTGTCGAGAAATCCGGAACAGGTGTTCCGCGACGATGGAGGAGACTGCGATGCGGCGTAAGACACTGGTCCTGAGCATCGGCGGCGCGCTGGCGGCGGCCGCCGTCGTGGGCACCGCGATCGGGGCCAGCGCGGCGGAGGGCGAGCGGCAGGGGTTCGGCGCCGTCGCCACCACCGCGCCCGGTGAACCGACGCCCGGCGCCGACCCGACGGGTACCCCCGGTGCCGGCCCGACCGGCGGTCCGACGACGGTGCCGAGCGGCACGACGTCGGGCACCCCGACCGGTTCGCCCGCCCCGACCGGCGCCGCGCCGGCCGGATCGGTCGACTCGGCGCGGGCGGTCCAGATCGCGCTGGCCAGCGCCGGTGGCGGCCAGATCGAGGAGGTCGAGCGGGAACAGGAACACGGCCGGACGGTGTGGAGCGTCGAGTTCGTCAAGGACGGCTGGGAGATCGAGGTGGACGTGGACGCGACCACCGGCGAGATCGTCAAGACCGACCGCGACGAGGACGACGACCACGGCGACCGGGACGACGACCGCGACGACGACTGACCGGGTCGGCGGGGCGGCCGGTGTCGGCCGTCCCCCGCTGTCCGGGGGTGCTGTTAGCGTTCCCGGCCGTGGAACCTGGAGACGACGCCGAGGAGTTCGGGCACCTGGTCGAGGAGTACGTCCGGCGGCACGTCGCGCTCGGCGAGCTGCCGTACGACGCGATCGTGGTGGGTGCGGTCGAATACCTGGACGACGAATACGATCCGGTGCGGGTCGAGGCGCTGGCCCGGGAGGTGGCCGCCGCGGAGTTGGCCGCGCACGCCGCCGCGCAGGCCGGCTGGCCGGAGCCGACCGACAGCGACCGGCTCACTCTCGCCTTCCGGGCCCTGGACGCGGCCGGGATCGTCGCCCGGGAGAACTTCACCTGCTGCCAGAACTGCGGCCTCGCCGAGATCGGCGCCGAGGTCGCCGACGGCGAGACGCCGCGCGGGTACGCCTTCTACCACCAGCAGGACGCGGAGCGCGGCGCCGACGGCGAGGCCGTCTGGGTCGCGTACGGGCTCTTCGAGCAGCCGCCGTCGGCGGAGATCGGCGCGGAGGTGGCGGCGGCACTGCGCGAGCACGACCTGCCGGTGGACTGGGCCGGGGACACCGGAGCCCGGATCCGGGTCCCGCTGACCTGGCAGCGGCGCCGTACCGGCCGGCTGGCGGCCTTCCCGCCCCCGGTCGACGACGACGTCACCGTCGAGATCGAGGTCCCCGACGCCTGGCGCGGGGTGTACGCCCCGACCACCGGGCCGATCTCGGCCACCCGGCTGGCAAGTCTCTATCTTCCCTGGCTGCCCGCCGGCACCCGGCTCGGCATCACGCTGGACGGCGCTACCCTCAGCGTGCGGCGGGACTGGGACACCCTGGTCGGCTCCTTCGCCGCCCCCGACCGGCCCGACTCCCGGGTCGACCGGTACGCCGGAATGACCCTGGTCCGGCAGCTCCGGTCCGGCGGTGCCGCCGGCACGGCGCCGGACGGACCCGACGGCGCGTCGGGGGTCGGCGGCGACGGCGGGCTGGTGGAGGCGACCTGGGAGCATCCGGCGGGGCACGAATACCAGGGCGTGCCACTCACCCCCCGGGAGAGTGTCGACCTGCTGCGCCGGATGCCGGTCCGCACCGGTGCCTGGGCCTCCTTCCTCGGCCGCTCCGGCGGGATCGTGCAGATGCGGTGGGCGGAGCGGAGGCTCTGGCTGGAGACGCCGGATCCGGAGGCGGGCGCCTCGCTCGGTCGGCACGTGACGATTCCGGAGGCCGAACGGATGGTCGGCGTACTCGCGGTCGAGGACCGGGTCGCGGTGGCCGAGCTGGGCGACCTGCGTACCGTGCCCTGGGCCTGACCCCTCGGCGGTCCCGCGCCCGGGCGGTCATCCGGCCGGCGGCACCGCCCCGGCCCAACCCGAGGTCGCGTCGATCAGTGCCCGGCGCCCGCTCGTCGCCCCGGCCGCGGCCGGCGGGCCGGCGACACAGGCGCCCCGGTGCCCCTCCCGCTCGCCGCACCGGCCGGTGCCGAGCAACAACCGGTCGCAGAACACCCGGTACCGCTCGTGTTGCGCGTCCTCGGCCGAGACCGTGACCTCACCGGCGTCGAGTTCCGGCAGGAAGGCCAGCGACTCGGTCAGCCGCGCGGCCAGTTCGGTGGCGGCCTGCAAAGTGGGTACGGCAACCGGAAGGTGGATGACATGGCCCGGCGCCGCGTCGCCGCGACCGGGACTTCCCATGACCGGCCCTGCATGACCCATGGTTGATGACCCTCACCCGTGGTTGATGACCTCCGCGCCCTGGTCCGGCGGCGCTTCCTGTCCGGCCGACCTGGGCCGACGCCTCGATAGCTTAGAGACGTACCCGGAAATTTCGGGTTTGCCACTCGGACCCGATCCCGGCTGGCCCCCGGAAAGGGCGAGGTGGGCGGCGTCGACCCGGTCCGGGGCCGTCGACGCGGCCCGATCGGTAAGGGCAGCCGGACCGATCGGCACTAGCCGAGGCGCGGGGGCACCCAATACTCTCTGGTAACCGCGATTTAACGTGATCACCGTCACGCGACGATATCCCGGAGGCACCCCCCGCCATGGCACTCGACGTCCCCTACCGGTCCATCCCCGACATGTTCCTGAAGCGTGTCTCGGCCACCCCCGACCGGGACGCATTCGCCCACCCCGCTCCGGACGACTCCGGCCCGGTCTGGCTGAGCTGGGCGCAGGTCGGCCAGCGCGCGAAGGCCATCGCCGCCGGGCTGCGCGGCCTCGGCGTCAGCTCCGAGGACCGGGTGGCAATCCTGGCCAACACCCGGCTCGACTGGGTCCTCGCCGACCTCGGCATCATGTGCGCCGGTGGCGCGACCACCACGGTCTACCCGACCACCGAGCCGGAGGACACCGCCTTCATCATCGCGGACTCCGGCTCCAAGGTGCTGATCGCCGAGAACGCCGACCAGGCCGCCAAGATCGCCGGAGTGGAGCTGCCGGCGCTGACCCACGTCGTACTGATCGACGGACCCGCCGACCCGGCCGCCACCCCGCCGCAGCTCACCCTCGCCGATCTTGAGGTGCAGGGCGCGCTGGCCCTGGAGAACGACCCGGATCTGATTGAGCGGGTGGTGGCCGAGATCGACCAGGACCACCTGGCCACGTTGATCTACACCTCCGGCACCACCGGCCGGCCCAAGGGCGTCGAACTGCTGCACGCCGGGTGGTGCTGGGAGGGCGTGGCCCAGGCGCAACTGGGGCTGATCAAGGCGGAGGACCTGCAATATCTCTGGCTGCCGCTGTCGCACTCGTTCGGCAAGACGCTGATCTGCGGCGTGATCCACGTGGGCATGCCGACCTACGTCGACGGCCGGCTCGACCGGCTGGTCGAGCTGCTCGGCGTGGTCAGGCCGACGCTGATGTGCGGCGCGCCCCGGATCTTCGAGAAGGTCTACAACCGGGCGGTCACCACCGCGCAGACGGGAGGCGGTGCGAAGGCGAAGATCTTCGCCTGGGCGGTGCGGACCGGCAAGCACAAGGTGTCGCTGGAGCAGGCCGGCAAGCCGGTCTCGGCCGGGCTGCGGCTACGCTACGGGCTCGCCGAGAAGCTGGTCTTCAGCAAGCTCCAGGCCCGGCTGGGTGGCCGGATCCGGGTACTCGTCTCCGGCGCCGCGCCGCTGAGCCAGGAGATCGCGCACTTCTTCGCCGCGGCCGGCCTGCCGATCTCCGAGGGGTACGGGCTGACCGAGACCAGTGCCGGAAACTTCGTCAACCGACCCGGAGCGCTCAAGATCGGCACGGTCGGCAAGGCCATGGGCGACCTGGAGTGCCGGATCGACTCCGACGGCGAGATCCTGCTCCGCGGCATGCCGGTGATGCGCGGCTACCACAACCTGCCCGCGGAGACCGCCGAGGCGTTCACCCCGGACGGCTTCTTCCGGACCGGTGACATCGGCGAACTCGACGGCGACGGCTTCCTGAAGATCACCGACCGGAAGAAGGACCTGGTCAAGACGTCGGGTGGCAAGTACATCTCGCCGTCGCACATCGAGGGCATGTTCAAGGCGCTCTGCCCGTACACCTCACAGGTGGTGGTGATCGGACAGGCCCGCAACTACTGCACCATGCTGGTCACCCTGGACGCCGACGCGATCGCCACCTGGGCCGCCGGTGGTCCCCTCGCCGGCCGCCCGTACGCCGAGATCGTCGGCTCGGCCGAGGTGCGCGCCCTGGTCGACGGCTACGTCGCCGAGCTGAACCAGAAGCTCAACCGCTGGGAGACGATCAAGAAGGTCACGGTGCTGACCCGCGACCTGACCGTCGAGGACGGCGAGATGACGCCGTCGATGAAGATCAAGCGTCGTGCCGTGGAGAGCAGCTTCAAGACGGAGATCGACCAGATGTACCAGGGCACCCTCGCCCAGATCTGAGCCCGTCCGAGATCCGACCCCTCCCCCCGGGATCGGATCCGGCACCCCAACCGGACCGCCGCGCGACCCGCGATCGCGCGGCGGTCCGGTGCTGCTCCGAGGGGCCCTGCCGTCCGGAGCGCTACCTGCTGTCCGGCCTCGGCTACCCGCTGGACAAGGTGACATCCGGGCTGCTTCACCGGGGCGTCACCGGGGTAAGAACAGGGTCAGGTGCACGGCGGGCCGAGTCGGGTGGCCGGTCGTGGCGGTACGCGGGCGGCTAGGGGGTTCCGGTGATGGTGACCACGGTGGCAGCGCACGTGGAGACCGGCGCCTTGGTGATCACCATGGCGGGCCGGTGGAGCGTCGCCCAGGCGTACACACTGCAGCGGGCGATCTCGCGGTGCGCCGCGCACCACCCGCCGTACGTGGCCGTCGACTGCACCCGAATCGCTCCGGACAAGCTGCTGCCGACCCTGCTGCCGGCGTTGGTGATGCTCCGGGAGTCGTGCCGGCGCGGCATCACCGTGCTGGTCTGCGCGCCGGCCTCGGCGCTGACCGTGCTGGTCCGCCGCCTGCCGACCCGGCGGATCCGGCTCTATCCCCGGCTCACCGAGGCGCTCGGCCGGGTCCGGCCCTATCCCGTTCCGGCCCGCGCCCGCCAGGCCCATTGCCGGCTGGCGCCGGTGCCCCAGGCGGTGAGCGTGGCGCGCGGACTGGTCCGGGAGTGCTGCGAGCGGTGGCGGCTCTCCGACGTCACCGAGGACGCCCAACTCATCGCCTCCGAACTCGTGGCGAACGCCGTCGAGCATGCCGGCACCGACATCGACCTCACCCTCTGCCACCACCGGCAGCGGCTCCGGATCGCGGTCGCGGACCGGCACCCCGGCATACCGGCGCTGCCCCGGCGGAAGGCGGCCCCGGATTCGCGGCAGCCGCTGGCCGTACGCGGTCGCGGGCTGGCCATGGTGACCCGGTCGGCCGCGACCTGGGGCGTACTGCCCGGCACCGATGGCAAGATCGTCTGGGCCAGCCTGGCGGCCACCCCGACGTCCCGGCTGCGCCTGCCCAGCCTGGTCACCGTCCCCCGGGCCGGCTACTCCGCCTGACCGACGAACCGGGCGGCCGGGACACCGGCGAGGTACCCGCGGCACCCGCCACGTCGCGTCGCGGCACGCACCCGCCACGCGGCACCGGGCGGATCCCGGGGAGGTGTGTGCCGGATCGGCGGGGTCAGCGAAGTTCGCCGGTGCCGTGGAGGTGGTCGAAGATGACCTGGTCGACCGGAGAGACCCGGTGCCGGTCGGCATAGCCCAGCCAGACGATCTCGGCGATCTCGTTGGCCGGTCGCAGCACGCCCCGGTAGTCCGCCGCGTAGCAGGTCATCCGGACGACCGTACCGGCCGGATGGCCGTGTGCCGGCGCCTCGAAGACGCCGGCCGGCTCGGCCGTGCCGGGAACGATCGCGACGCTGAGTTCCTCCTCGATCTCCCGCACCAGGGTTTCGAGGTCCGTCTCGCCGGGCTCCCGCTTGCCGCCCGGGAGGTAGTAGACGTCCTTGCCGTGCGAACGGGAGCTGAGGATCCGGCCCTCCTCCAGCCGGATCCAGGCAACCTTGTCGATCATGGTCACCCGGCCGATGATCGCAGGCCGGCCGGCCGGACACCCCGGCAGGGTGCGCCGCCCGGCCGGATCCGCCAGGCGGTCAGGCGATCACCACGGGCTCCCGCCAGAGCGGGCGTTCTGCCCGGTCGATGTCGTAGCGGACCGCCGCGATCCGGCGTACCGCCTCGGTCAGCTCGGCGGCGGGCAGCGTGAACGGCAGCCGGAGGAATCGTTCCAGGGTGCCGTCGAGGCCGAACCGGGGGCCGGGCGCGAGCCGTACCCCGACCTCCTCGGCCGCCCGGGCGAGCGCGCTGGCGATCGGTCCGTCCAGCTCCGCCCAGAGCGTCACCCCGCCCGCCGGAGTACGCACCCGCCAGTTGGGCAGCTCCGCCCGGAGCGCGGCCAGCAGGGCGTCGCGCTGGGCCGCCAGCTCCACCCGGCGGGCCGCCACGATCGTCTCGGCGTCGGCGAGCAGCCGCACCGCGACCAGTTGGTCCAGCACCGGACCGGCCATGTCCACCCCGACCCGGACCGCCGCCAGCCGCTGCACCTGGGGTGCCGAGGCACGGATCCAGCCGATCCGCAGGCCGCCCCAGTACGGCTTGCTCATCCCGCCGATGGTGACGACCCGGGAGTGCCGGTCGAAGACGGCCGTCGGCGGGGGCACCTCGGTGCCGTCCAGAGCAAGGTCCACAAAGGACTCGTCGACCACCAGGTCGGTGCCGCTGGCGTGCGCGGTCGCCACCACCCGCTCGCGCAGCTCGGCCGGCATCAGGTGACCGGTGGGATTCTGGAACTCGGGGATCAGGTAGGCGAGCCGGGGACGGGTCTGCCGGAAGCTGCCCAGCAGCAGGTCGGCGTCCCAGCCCGTACCCTCGGTGGCCAGGCCGTGGGTGGCGATCCGGGCGCGGCGGGCGGCGAGCGCGGCGAGCGCGTTGGGATAGGTCGGCGACTCCACGAGTACGCTGCCGCCGGTCGGCAGCGCGAGCCGGAGCACCAGGTCCAGAGCGTGCTGCACCCCGTTGGTCACCATGATCTGCTCAGGACTCGTGGCCAGGCCACGCTGGGTGTACGACCGGGCCACCGCCGCGCGCAGCTCGACGATCCCGGTCGGGTGGTATCCGGCGCCGCCGAGATAGCGCGGCAGGTCCTCGGCGGCGGCCCGGGCGGCCGGGGCGAGTGCCGCCGGGGCGGCCAGCGCGGCGCAGCCGAGGTCGATCATGTCCAGGTCGTCCTGCGGGGTCCAGAGTCCCGAACTGGCCACCCGGTGCCCGTCCGGCAGGGTGGTCCAACTGCCGGCGCCCCGGCGGCTGTTCAGGTGCCCGCTCTCCCGCAGTTCCCGGTAGGCGGCGGTGACGGTGGTCCGGCTGACCCGCAGCGCCTCGGCCAGCTCCCGCTCGGCCGGCAGTCGTACGCCCAGCGGCAGCCGGCCGTCCGCGAGCAGCCCGCGCACCGCCCCGGCCAGGGCGACGTAGTCGGGGCTGCGGCGGCGGCCCGGCAGCGCGTGCCACTGCCCGAGCATCCGGCCGAGCTGTGCGCCTCGGACGAGGCTGGTCATAGCCACTTCACCTCGATTGGCACTTCATGGCGACTGGATTGGCCCTCAGAGTGGCATGCATGGCAAAAATTGGCAACCGTGGCGACCGGCTCGCCCGGCGGCTCGGACAGCTCTACGTCGGCCTGACGCTCTACGGGGTCAGCATGGCGCTGCTGGTCGAGGCGTCCCTCGGGCTCGACCCCTGGGACGTCTTCCACCAGGGGCTGTCCGAACTCACCGGAGCCTCCATCGGCACCGTGACCATCGCCGTCGGTGCCCTGGTGCTGCTGCTGTGGATCCCGCTGCGGCAGCGTCCCGGCCTCGGCACGGTGAGCAACGTCGTCGTCATCGGGCTCGCCGTCGACCTCGCACTGGCCCTGCTGCCAACCGTCGAGGCACTACCGACCCGGATCGGCTTCCTGGTCGCCGGCATCCTGCTCAACGGGATGGCGACCGGCCTGTACATCGGCGCCCGCCTCGGCCCCGGCCCGCGCGACGGCCTGATGACCGGGTACGTCGCCCGCCGCCCGCACCGGTCGCTCCGGCTGGTCCGTACGGTCATCGAGCTGACCGTACTGGCGATCGGGTTCGCCCTCGGCGGCCAGGTCGGGATCGGCACGGTGGCGTACGCCCTCGCCATCGGCCCGCTGGCGCACGCCTTCATCCCGATGTTCACCGTGCCGCCGGCGTCGCGGCCCGACCCCGGCGACCTGACCCGACCGGTCACCGAGGCCGGTACCGGCTGACCCGCGACACAGCCACTCCGGCGCCGGGGAGACAGGTGCCGGCGGGCGCACGACGCACGGTCGGAAAAAGATCGTCGATCTGCACCGGATCATCCCTCGTGGAACGAGGGTCGCCCCGGTTCGGCGGAATGAACCGGTGCACAACGGTTCCGTCGGATGGCGCGGCACGGCATCATTTCCCCCATGGGGGATGAGGGATGGCGTTGGTCCGACGCATGGATCTTCGTATCGCTGATCATCGCCGGCGGTGCCGGCCGGCACCGCCGGTCGAGCAGCACCCGCCGGCCGGAAGGCGTCCGGCTCGCCGACGTGCTCTCCACCGCTGACCATCTCAACCGGGCGCTCCCGGCCCGTCACGAGATCGAGGCCGCGGTGCGCCGCCTGGTGGGAGCCGGGCTGATCACCGTCTCGGACGGCTGGTTCCGGGTCACCTCGGCCGGCGAGCACCTGTGGCGTACCCGGCCGCACGGTGGCCTCGCCACCACGGTCGAGACGGTGCACGGGGTGCTGACCCGCCGGCACTCCCCCGGCAGCCACGACTGGGAACTCGCCGAGGACGAGCACGCCGCGGCGGTGCAGGAGTACGCCGCCCGGTTCACCCTGCCGATGCCGCGCCGCTCACCGGAGAACGGCGGATAGTCCACCGAGCCGACCTCCGGGGCGCCCGGCCTGCCGTCCCCACACTGCGGCGGTTCCGACCCCCTCTCCCGCCCTCGCGACCTCCGGGGCAGCCGGGCAACTGACGCGCGCCCGCGCAGGCGTGCGCGGGCCGGCTACCCCAGGGGGATGAGCGCCGCTTTACCACCCCGGCGGTAACGGCGGGCGGGCCGGCGGAACCGGCGCGGAGTCAGCGGACCGGATGCCCGGCGCCGCGCAGTGCGTCCTTGACCTCGCCGACGCTCAGCTCGCCGAAGTGGAAGACGCTGGCCGCCAGGACCGCGTCGGCGCCGGCCGCCACCGCCGGAGGAAAGTGCGCGACCGCGCCGGCCCCGCCACTGGCCACCACCGGTACGTCCACCACCCGCCGCACCGCGCCGATCAGCTCCAGGTCGAATCCGGCCTTGGTGCCGTCCGCGTCCATCGAGTTGAGCAGGACCTCCCCGGCGCCCAGCTCGGCGGCCCGGGCGGCCCAGCCGACCGCGTCGATACCGGTGCCGCGCCGGCCGCCGTGGGTGGTCACCTCGAACCCGCTCTCGGTGCTGCTGCCGGCGGGGGTACGCCGCACGTCCAGCGAGAGCACCAGCACCTGCCGCCCGAACCGCTCGGCGATCTCGGCGATCAACTCCGGCCGGGCGATCGCGGCGGTGTTCACCCCCACCTTGTCCGCACCGGCCCGGAGCAGTACGTCGACGTCGGCGACCCGCCGTACGCCGCCGCCGACGGTGAGCGGGATGAAGACCGTCTCGGCGGTCCGGCGTACCACGTCGAGCATGGTGCCCCGGTCGTCGGAGGAGGCGGTGACGTCGAGGAAGGTCAGCTCGTCGGCGCCCGCCTCGTCGTACGCCGCGGCCAACTCGACCGGGTCGCCCGCGTCCCGCAGGTCGACGAAGTTGACCCCCTTGACGACCCGCCCCGCGTCCACGTCCAGACAGGGGATCACCCGTACCGCCACCGTCATGGCCCGAGCCTAGCCGTCGCCGCCACGCACGCCGTCACGCCTGCGCCAGCACGGCGAGGGCCTCGGCCACGGTGAACGCCCCGGCGTAGAGCGCCTTGCCGGCGATCACGCCCTCCACCCCGATCGGTTCCAGCGTGGCGAGCGCCCGCAGGTCGTCCAGGGTCGAGACGCCGCCGGAGGCGATCACCGGGGCGTCGGTACGGGCGCAGACCTCGCGCAGCAGGTCGAGGTTGGGCCCGCGCATCGTGCCGTCCTTGGTGATGTCGGTCACCACATACCGCGCCGCGCCTGCCTTGTCGAGCCGCTCCAGCACCTCGAACAGGTCGCCGCCGTCCCGGGTCCAGCCCCGGGCGGACAGGGTACGGCCGCGCACGTCCAGCCCGATCGCCACCCGGTCGCCGTACTCGCCGACGACCCGGTCGCACCACTGCGGGTCCTCCAGGGCGGCGGTGCCGATGTTGACCCGGGCCGCCCCGGTGGCCAGCGCCGCCCGCAGCGACCCGTCGTCCCGGATCCCGCCGGAGAGTTCCACCGAGACGTCGAGCCGACCGACCACCTCGGCCAGCAGTTCGGCGTTCGAGCCCCGGCCGAACGCGGCGTCGAGGTCGACCAGGTGGATCCAGTCGGCGCCGTCGCGCTGCCAGGCCAGGGCCGCCTCCAGCGGCTCGCCGTAGCTGGTCTCACTGCCGGCGGCGCCCTGGACCAGGCGGACTGCCTGGCCGTTCGCGACGTCGACGGCGGGAAGCAGGGTCAGGCTCAACGTGCTCTCCTCGGTTGGCGAAAGAGTGGTGGTCGACTGGCCGACGGGTCGGCGGGAAACACGGCGGGCCGGGGCGTGGGATCCGCCGGGCCGTCCGGCCGGTACGGCGATCGACGGGTCGGAGGCATCTGCCCGGGGCTCAGGTCCGGCGGCCCAGCGCGATCACCACCACCGCCGGCAGCACCAGCAGCAGCAGCGCGATCAGGCCGAGCCGCAGGGCCAGGTCGTCGACGAGCAGCCAGATGCCGATCACCGCCGCCACCGAGAGTACGACCACCCCGGCCCGCTCACCCCGGCTGCGCCGCGCGAACAACCGCCCGGTACGCCGGTCCGGCAGTCGCGGGGCGAGCCGGCGCAGCAGGGCACGCCGGCGCTGGCGGCGGGCCACCTTCCGGGCCCGGGCGGCCCGCTCCCGTTCCGCCTCGGCCAGCCGGACCGCGCGGCGCCGGGCCCGTTCCTTGCTCACCGGGCGACACCTGACCCGGCACGGCCCACCGGGACGCCCCCGGTCCGGGGCGCGGTCACAGCGTGGCCAGCCAGTTGCGCAGCAGAAGCCGGCCGGCCTCGGCGGACTTCTCCGGGTGGAACTGGGCGGCCGACAGCGGCCCGCGCTCCACCGCCGCCACGAACCGTCCACCGTGCTCGGCGGTGGTCGGCAGCGCACCGGCGGCGGCCAGTCCGGCCGCGTCGGTCGGGGCGTAGGAGTGCACGAAGTAGAACCGGGCGTCGGCCGGCAGGCCGGCGAAGAGCCGGGACCCGGGCGGCGGTGCGACGGTGTTCCAGCCCATGTGCGGCACCCGCTGGGCGGCCAGCCCGGTCACCCCGCCGGGCAGCAGCCCGAGCCCCTTGGTGACGACGCCGTGCTCCTCGCCGTACTCGAAGAGGACCTGCATGCCGACGCAGATGCCCAGCACCGGGCGGCCCGCCGCGACCCGCTCGGCGATCACCGGACCGGCCCGCAGCGCCTCGATCCCGGCCATGCAGGCCGCGAAGGCGCCGACGCCGGGCACCACCAGACCGTCGGCGGCGGCCGCCGCGTCGAGGTCGTCGGTGACCGTCACCTCGGCGCCGGCCCGGGCCACCGCACGCTGCGCGGAGCGCAGGTTGCCCGAGCCGTAGTCCAGCACCACCACCCGGGGCATCAGCCGTCTCCCGGAAGCAGCCAGAGCACGCCGCCGGCCGCAGCCAGCAGGGCAAGCACAGTCATCAGGCCGAGAACGGCGCGGGACGAGCCCTGGCGCCGCATCGACCACAATCCGCCGATCAGCACACCGGAGAGCGCAAACAACGCCACCGGCAGCAGAGAGTTCACCGAACGAACAATAGCCGCCGCCCGTGGCCTAACGAAATCCGACTCGACGGTAGCGGGACGGACACCCTTCGCGCCGATATCATCGCCTCCATTCGATCCGCACGGGAAGTCCGCCGCACCAAAGGAGACAGGCCCTTGTCCCCCTCGGAACCTGAGATCCGCGCGCTGCTCGCCGACCCGGGCGAGGCGCTACGGCTTTGGTACGCCCAGTACCTCGCCGCCGAGGAAGATCCGGATCTCATCCTGGCCGGCGGCGGCAGGCCGAGCCCCGGCCAACTCGCTGAGTTCTTTGACCGCTGGCTGGACAGCAGCCGTGACCGGCTACGGATCGTGCTCTGCGAGCGGCTCCGGTACGCCCGGCTCGGCGAGCGCAGCAAGCAGGTCGGCGAGGTAGCGCTCGTCGGCCTGGTCGCGACCCTGCTGACCGATGTCGCGGCGGAACTCGTGATCGATCCGCTGAGCACCGCCGCCGTGCTGGTGGTCCGGCGCCGGCTCGACACGCTCTGCCCGCCGGACGCGGTCGCTCCGACTCCATGATCGAGAGGGCCTCGGCGCTGAGCGGCTTCCTCGCCGAGGCGGTGCGCGAGAGCGTCGTCCGGCTCCGCGATCCCGGCTTCGACGAGGGGGTGTTCACGGGGTTCTTCATCTCGCCGGTCGGACACCTGGTGACCGCCTTTCACGCGGTGAAGGCTCACCTGCACCGTACGCCGGGTAGCTTTCCGCTCGACGTACAGTTCGCCGGTGGGCTCGACGTATCCGGCATCGAGGCCCGGCACGAGCCCGGTTGGGCCGACCGCGAGGCGGACTGGGCGCTGCTCCACCTCGACCTCGACCCGCCGGGCTACCTGCCGCTGGCCGAGTCGGACGTACTCACCGGGCCCGGCGCCGACTGCGCCCCGGTGCGGGTGTACGGATTCACCGTCGCCGACCAGGGCCGCGCCGGGCTCGGCGCGATCAGCGGCGAGTTCCTCCGTACCGTCCCCCAACGCCGTCGCTTCCGGATCGCCTTCTCCGTACGCAGTCAGGGCCAGAGTGGCGGTCCGGTGGTCGACCTGCGCAGCCACACCGTGGTCGGCTCGGTGGTGGGTTTCCGGGAGGACGAGAGACTGACCGCCGATGCGGCGCTGGTCGACCGGGGCGTACTGGCTGGCGTCGGGCTCGCACTCGACCTGGCCGAGCTGGCCCGGAGGTGGCGGCGGCGCGCCGTGGCGCACCTGGCGTCAACGAACCCGGAACTGTCCCGGCTGGCCGCCTCGGCCACGCCGCCACCGCTGCCCGAAGTCTACCTGGCCGATCGGGACACCGTCCGGCACCTCCGGGCCCAACTGCGCGACTCGGCCCGGTCCGCGGTGGTGCTGCACGGCCCGTCGGGCAGCGGCAAGACGATGATCGCCGCCGACCTGGCGGCCGGCCTCCTGCGGTCCGGGCGGGTCGACTCCGTCTACTGGTACGACTTCGAGCCGCCCCCGAACCGGACCATCGAGCGGCTGCTCCGGGGGCTCACCCTGTACCTGCTCGAACACCAGGGCGTGATCGAACCCATCGAGGCCGTCCTCGAAGATACCTTTCTCCGCGATCCTGGACCGGCGATTCGAGCCGCCATCGACGCCGTGCGGGCCGGCCGGCATCTGCTGGTCTTCGACAACGCGCACTTCGCCCGACGGGACGGACTGCGGGACATCGTGGAACTGCTGGACCAGTTGCTCTGGGCGGCCAGCCAGGGCCAGTCCCAGATCGTACTGACCTCGTGGGACCGGCTCGCCCCGCAGCTCACCGCCCCGGTGACCGAGACGACCGGTCTGACTCCCGACGAGGTCACCGATCTCGTCCGGATGCACGGGCTGACCGTCTCGGACCGGGCGTTGGACTGGATCGGCGCGCTGGGCGAAGACATCACCTGCGTCGAGCAGTTCATCCGCAGCGCCGACTGGCGGCGGGCCGTGGAGCGCGGCGACCTCGAACCGGCCGAGCCGGAGGACTTGCACCAGCACTGGTTGAACCGTTACCTGGCCCAGGTCTCACCGGCGGCCCGGCAGGTGCTGCTGGCCCTCGCGGTGATCGCCGCGCCGACAACCCGATCGACGGTGGCGAACACGGCGGAAACCGCGGACTTCTCCAGCACGTTGCAGACGCTCCGGCACAGCCCGCCGCTGGTCCGCAGCGCCGACGGACGGCTCTACCTGCACTCCAACGTCGCGCGGTCGGTGCTGGCCACCACTGACCGGGCTACCCTCACCGAGGTCCGGTACCGGGCCGCGAAGCACCTCCGGGAGACCGGCCAGTTGCTCTCCGCGGCACGGGTTCTGCTGGACGCCGACGACGCCGCCGCAGCGATCGAGTTGATGTTCACCCATCGGGACGACATCCTCGCCCGGGGCGGCGGCAACGCGATGCGGGTGTTGACCCAACGGGTACACGACCGGGGCCGAGTCGACCCGGACTGGCTGCCCCGGCTGCACGCGGTGATCGCCAGCTGCGAGAGCATCCGCGGCGACTACGCGCGGGCGGCACACCACTGGAAGGTCGCCGTCGCCGGCCGGCGGGGCACGCTCGACGCCGCCATCATGCACAATCGCCGTGCCGACAGCCTCCGGATGGCGAGCCGCTATCCAGAGGCAGCACAGGAGTATGCCGAGGCCGCCCGCTCGGCGCGCGGGCAGGCCGGCGCCGAGGCGGCCCGGGAACTGGGCCGGGCGCAGCTCGGCCTGGCGAAGCTGGACCGCCTGCACGCCGACTATCGACGTTCACGTGAACGGTACGAGCAGGCCCGCCAGGCGTTCGCAGACATATTCGACGACAGCGGCACCATCGAGGCGGTGTTCGGGCTCGGCGAGGTGCTGAGGTTGCTGGAGGACTGGCCGGCCGCGCTCGACGCGTACCGCCGGTCGCTGGCTCTGGCCGAGGCCCGGGACAACACGGAACGGCAGGCGTACGCGCTGTGGGGCATCGGTGAGGTGCTCCGACTGACCGGACACTACACCGAGGCAGAGCGGCACCATCGGAGCGGGCTCGACCTCTGTCTGCGGGTCGGCGACACGCGCAGCGAGGGTTGGGCCCTGCTCGGGCTGGCTGAGACCTACCGGGCCTCATGCCGCAACGATTGGGCGCGGGAGTCCTACGTGGCGGCGGGGGCGCGCTTCGAGAGCACCGCCAGCGAGACCGAGCAGGCCCACGCGCTAGTCGGTCTCGCCGAGGCGAAACGGCAGAGCGGCGAGCTGGACTTCAAGCTCTACGATCGGGTCCGGGCCACCTACGAGACGAAGCAGCTCCGGCACAGCACCGTGCAGTGCTATCAAGCGACCGCCATGGCGCTGCGGTCGGCCGGGCGGCCGACCGCAGCGGCGCGCCTACTCGGCAAGGCCCGGCGACTCGCCGCCAAGTATCACCTGGAGGCGGAACTGCACCGGATCAGCCAGCTCTCCCAGGACCGGTCCGCCCGTCCGCCGGTGACCTTCAACTACCCCTGACACCTCGACCGGCTGGAACCGCCGACCGGGACGACCGGGCTCTGGCGGTGGAAGCGATCATCAGCCCTCCGCAGCCCGGGTCCGCGCCGCCGCCCGATCCACGACGAACTGCGCGGCTGCGGCGTGCGCGGGAAAACCCTCGTAGGTCGCCAACGTCACCGCCGTCGGCCCCACCTCCGCGACGCCCTCGTCCGAGACGTAGGCGAAGGACGACCGCTTCATGAAGTCAATCGTGCCGACGCAGGACTGGCTGCGGGCCGTGCCGCCGGTGGGCAGGATGGCGTTCACCCCGACCGCGAAGTTGCCGAACGGGATGGAGGTGTTCTCTCCTAGCAGCACCTCGCCAGCGTTATCGAGCTTGGGAAGCAGTTCGAACGGATTCGTCACGAGCACCCGAAGATGCTCCGGCGCGTACTCGTTGACGAACCGCACCGACGCGGCGAGATCCGTGGTGAGCACGATGCCGCCGTAGCCGGACAGCACCGCGGTGCAATACTCCCGGCGCTGCTCGGGAAGCGCGTCCACCAGGTCGGGCAGCAGCTTCTCGACGGCGTCGGCCAGCGCCACCGAATGGGTGACCAGCAGGGCGGCCGAGTTGCTGCCGTGTTCCGCCTCCACCAGCAGCTCGCGCGCGGCGATCTCCGGGTCGGCCGCGCCGTCGCAGAGCACCACCGACTCGCTGGGGCCGGCCGGCAGGCCGGGGTCCACCTCGCCGTACACGAGCCGCTTGGCGGTCGAGACGTACTCGTTGCCGGGGCCGACGATCTTCTCGACCCGGCGCACGCTCTCGGTGCCGTAGGCGAACGCGGCGATGGCCTGCGCGCCGCCCATCTTGTAGATGGTCCGCACCCCGCACAGCGCCGCCGCGACCAGGGAGGCCGCGTCGACGGAGCCGTCCGGACCGGGGGGCGTGCAGACCGCCACCTCCGGCACCGCGGCGATCACGGCCGGCGCGCAGAGCATGGTCATCACCGACGGGAAGGAGCCCTTGCCCCGGGGGACGTAGAGCCCGACCGAGGTGATCGGGGTCCACCGCTCGCCGACCAGCACGCCGGGGCGGACCTCCTGCATCCAGGACGACGCTGGCAGCTGGGCCTCGTGGTGGTGCCGGATATTGGCGATCGCACTGACCAGCGCATCCCGCACCGCCGGGCTGACCGCCGCCTCGGCCGCCTCGAACTCCTCGTCGGTGACCTTCAGCGCGGCGGGCGACAGCGTGACGCCGTCCAGCCGGGCGGTCTGCGCCAGCAGACCGGCGTCGCCACGTTCCCGGACGTCCCCGACGATAGCCCGGACGTCCGCCTCGACGGACCGGTAGTCGGCGCGTACACGCTGCATCAGCACCCGCCGCTCCGCACCCGAGAGGCTTTCCAGGTGGTATCGGTTGACCTGCAGTGTCACTGCTTCGCCTCCCCGCCGCCCAGTACGGGCAGCAGCTCACGATAGACCTTCATGAAGGTTGCCATCTCTGCCGGAGTGCCGAGGTTCATCCGGAACATCCCGGCCAGTGCGGGCTGGGTCATCCGGCGGACCAGGATCCCGGCCGCGCGCAGTCGGGCCACCGTCTCGTCGCACCGGGCCGGCCGGACGAGCAGGAAGTTCGCCGCGCCCGGCCAGACCGGGACCGCGTGCTCCCGGAAGAACTCCAGCACCATCGGCTTGGTCCGGCCCATCGTCTCAGCTACCGACGCCCGCATCTCATCGACCCGACTCAGCTGGGTCAGCGCGGCGACCACCGCGAGCGAGTTCACGTCGAAAGGATTGCGGATCTTCACCAACTGGTCGATCACCTCCGGTCGGGCCAGCACGTAGCCCAGCCGGAGCCCCGCCATGGCGAACGCCTTGGAGAAGGTACGCAGCACGACGAGGTTGGCGTACCGGTCGATCAGCGGCGCGACGGTAACCCCGGTGAACTCGAAGTACGCCTCGTCGACCACGACGGGCGTGCCAGGATTGGCCTCGACCGTCTCGACGATGAACTCCACGTCCACTGCGGTACCCGTCGGGTTGTTGGGATTGACGAAGACGATCAGATCCCGCTGGGTGGTCGCGGCGGCCCGGAACTCGGCGTACGGGAACGCCAGATCTGGGCCGTACGGCACGCCGACCACCTCCGCACCGAGCAGACCCGCGGAGTGACCGAAGATCACGAACTCCGGCCGCGCCACCAGCATCGTCGCGCCCGGCGCCAGGAAGGCCCGCAGGCAGATGTCGATCGCCTGGTCGGACCCATTGGTCGGCAGGATCGAGTCGGCCGGCAGGGCGGTGTACCCCGCCAGCGCTGCCACGAGCTGCGGATATTCCGGATAGCCGTGCACACCGTGCTGCCCGATGTGCGCCACCAGCGCCTCGGCAACCGCTGGCGACAGCGGCACCGTCGCCTCGTTGCGGTCCAACCGGATCAGTCCCTTGCGGTCCTGGCCCTGCCAGTCCGGCACGTACGGCGTGGCCCGTCGCACCGTCGGAGGAAAACGCAGACCGGCCTGGTTCTCGATCCGAGTCATATCGTCGCCCCACTCCACCCGATCATGCCAGCGTCGCCTTGACGCCCGGGGCCAGGGCCTTGCGGTATGGGTTGACCGAGAGGAGCTCCCGGGTGGCCTCGCCGAGCGCCGGGAAGACCGCCGGCCACCCCTCCTCGGCACCAATCCCAGGTGCCACGTGCACCATCACGCTCGCCTGCAGCCCACCGGCGAACCCGTCCACGAAGTCGTCGAGGTCTTCGCTGAACAGGTCGCCGCAGAGGGTGTGGCCGATCAGGAACGAGCGCCGGAAAGTTGGGTAATCCTCGCCGAACGGGACGTACTTCCAGAACTTCCGCCCCTCCATGCTCAGGCCGACCCGGACCGGGCGCCCGACGTCGTCAGGATCCCGCACGTTCGAGCCGGCACCGTAGATGCCGAACTCGCTCATCCGCTCGACGGCCATGCCGCGCAGAGCCCGGCCGAGCCCGAGCCCGACGTCCTCGGTCACCACGTGGCTGGAACTCAGCCGGCTGGCGTGGAAGCCCACGGACAGCAGCAGGCCGGCAGCCTTGGCGTACGAGTCGAGGAGTCCGGCCAGGCCGGTCACGCTGACCGAGTCGGCCACGTCGATGGTGACCTCGGCCCCCGGCTCGGCCTCACCGGCCATCCGGACGTCGATGGTCACCACGCTCTCGGCGGTCTCGCGGCGCAGCCGGGCCGCCACCTCAGAGAGTGTCTCGACGGACCAGCCCCGTTCGACGGCGCGCCCCGAGGGCTCGGCCAACGGCCGGGCGGCGGGCGACGTGTCCGCGAGCGGCGGCTCGGGCACTGGCGGGTTGTACATTCGGTCCAGCGCGATGCCGACCGCTCGGTAGACACCCTCCCAGGTGTGGTGCGGATCCTCGAAGCCGCCGATGGCGACCGCGATGTCGAGCCCGGCGGCCCGGCCCAGAGCGTCCAGCATCTCGACCAGCGGCCCGCCGTGGGCGAGCTGTTCGCAGCGCACGGAGAGAAACCAGTCCAGGTCGAGCTGGGCGGAGGCGGAGAACCGAGCGCCGCCCTCCGCCGGGGCCGTCCGGAGCCGAACCTCGGCGCTGCCGTCGTCGATCATGCCCAGCGCGGCCGAGCTGTCACGCAGCTGCGACATGCGGGCAATCTCCCGGCCGAGCGCGCTGCCCAGCTCCACCCAGTCGTCGCTGGTCCAGCGCAGCTCGATCGAGCAGCCCAACCGCCACGCGATGTGCTCCACCATGTGGCTGACGAAGTCGTTTGGGGTCTCCAGGATCTTGTTGGTGACCCCCTCCCGCCCGAGCCGGAGCTGGCGTGGTCCGAGGTGGGTGTAGCAGGTGGTGGCGTAGCCGCAGGCGGCCAGCTCGGTGAAGGTCGCCGCGCCGGTGGCCACCCCGACCGCCCGGCAACCAGCGGTGCTGGCGGACTCCAGCCCGAGCACGGAATCCTCGATCGCGACGCAGGACTCGGGCGGGCAGCCCAGACGGGCTGCGGCGGCGAGGTACGGGTCCGGCGCCGGCTTCTTCCGCAGTCCCGCCTCGTCGTTGCCGACCACCTCATCGACCCAGTCGAGCAGGCCGGCGGCCGAGAGCAGCGCGGCCACGTCGGCGCGGGGGTTGTTCGAGACCACCGCGACCTGCAGGCCAGCGGCCCGCGCGTCCCGGAGCATCTCGGGAACCCCGGCGTGCACCACAGGAACGACGAGCCGGCGCTCCTTCTCGTGCCGGGCAACCAGGTCCGCCAGAGCGTCGCCGCTCAACTCGAGCCCGACGGATTCGGTGACCCGGGCCCAGAAGTCGGGCAGCGCGTGGGGAAAATGGCGGCGGATGACCTCGCGCGGAACCGTGACGTCGGCGTGCGGACGCAGCAGCGTCTCCACCAGGTCGTAGTCCATCGCGAGCGTGTCGATCAGGACTCCGTCGAGATCGAGCAGCACGGCGCGGGTGCCGTCTTGCACCACCAGACCATCAGCCAACAGCATGGACGCCATCGTAGCCAGCAGGTACGGCGACGCGTCGGCGGCGTCTGCGGACTGAGACGGCCCGCCGCAGCGGAATCAAGCTCGAGACCCGCAGGCTCGCGGCTCGGGCGGCTCGTGGGCCTGATCATCCACCACGTGCCGCCCGAACGGCGGGGTGCACGAGACAGCGGTCACGACGTACGTTCCAAGGGCCCGACGACGTGCGTCCACGGCCTGCTGGTGGCCGATTGCCATACTGCATATCCGTTTCCGGAGCATCTATTACCAAAGGACGGCAGGACCGGGTGGCATGAACTTCGCCGACCGGACTATCAGGTCCGGGGAGATTCGGGAAATCGCCGCCTTCTACGGCATGGCCGAACCGCTGGACACCGAATATCTCGGCGGCATTCCCAACGTCACCTACCGAGTGGCGTCGACCGACCTCGCCCTGGCGACGCGGATCTGCAACAGCGGCTACGCGTCGCCGGAGCGCCTGCGGTGCGAGCTGGCGGGACCGGTTCGACGAGCCGCGTGCGGTGGTGGCGCTGGCCGGCTTCCGGTCGACTGGCGGCCTCCCCGGACAGGTGGGGGGCGACATCGGCGATACCCTCGGCAACGCAGCGAGGCTTTCTGCGCTTCCGGGCTCGAAGCTAACGCCCTGCATGAGGTTGCCTACGCCGAGTCCCGCTCACTGATCGAACGGCTCGACCTGCTCGCCGACCAGGACGGGCGACCGGCCCTGGTGGCACGCCTGAACGAGTTGTGGCGGCGGGCCGAGACGGAGGATCCGCCGAACGGGACCTGGCTGGCCGCGCACAGCACGGATCGTTCCCCGAATCCGGACCGTTCGACAGTGTGAGCCGATTCCGGTCGAGTGTAGGATTGCGGCGCCGTCGTCGACCGGCATGTCCCGGTCTCGCTGCGCTATTGCAGAGCGGAGGTCGCCATGGCTGTCAGCCTGAGGCGGGACGATCGGGTATCGGTGGGCGAGATCGTGCCGGCCCTCGACGAACTCTACGCCGAGGTGTACGCCGAGCCGCCTTATCACGAGGGACTGGAAGAGGTTCGGGCGTTCCAGGACAGGCTCGCGGATCACCGGCACGAGCCGGGGTTCCGACTGGCCAGCATGTGGCAGGGTGATCAGTTGATCGGCTTCCTCTACGGCTTCCGGCTGGAGGTCGACGCGCCGCTGTGGGACAGCCTGTTGATCCGGTCCGCCGGGGAGAGGGCTGAGTCGCCACCACTCCAGCTCACCGCGTACGTCAGCGAACTGCTGGTCCGGGCCGGGTTTCGGCGCCAGGGGGTGGCCCGCCGGCTGCATGACGCCTTCATGTCGGAGCGCCCGGAAAGTCAGGTGGCGCTGCTCGCGCACCCGGAAGCCGGGCCGGCGCAGGCGGCGTACGCGGCCTGGGGCTGGAAGAGGGTCGGCTACGGCCGGCCCTTTCCCGGCGGCTCCGAGTACGAAACGCTGATGCTCTTCCTCTGAGGCGTCCGGGTAGGCTCGGACGGTGGACGCGCGGCTGCCGGTGTTTCCGCTCGGGACGGTGCTCTTTCCCGGTCTGGTCCTGCCGTTGCACATTTTCGAGGCGCGCTATCTCGACTTGATGCGGCACCTGCGCGGCCTGCCGGAGGGCACGCCCCGGGAGTTCGGCGTGGTGGCGATCCGCAGCGGCGGGCCGGCGTCGGTCTCCGCCGCCCCCGAGCCGGAGTCCCGCGGCACCGAGGCGGAGCCGCGGTCGGGCCAGCCGGAGCTGACCGACCGGCGCCCGGACGGTTCGCCGGTCACCCTGCACGAGGTCGGCTGCACCGCCGAACTCCGGCAGGTGACCGAGCTGCCGGACGGCCGGCTGGACGTGGTCACCGTCGGCCGCCGGCGGTTCCGGATCGCTCGCGTCGAGGAGGGCTCCGCCCCGTACCTGACCGCCGAGGTGGAGTGGCTGCCCGAGCCGGCCGGACAGGAGCAGCTCGCCGACCTGCTGGCGCCCCGGGTGCTGGCGGTCTTCCGGCGCTACCTCACCCTGGTCCGGGACGATCCGGAGGAGATCTCCGAGCAGTTGCCGGACGATCCCACCGTGCTGTCGCACCTGGTGGCCGCGACCGCCGCGCTCACCCTCACCGACCGGCAGCGGCTGCTGGCGCTGCCCGACACCGCCGGCCGGCTGAGCGCGGAACTCCGGCTGCTCAATCGCGAGGCGGCTCTGCTGCGTCAGGTACGGGCGGTGCCGGTGCCGCTGACGGAGCTGGCGGTACCGGCAAGTCCCAACTGAGCGGCGCGGGTGCCGGCTCGGCCTCGGGCCGCAGTCCCGGATACCGGGACCAGCCGGCCAGCAGGGTGTACATCACCGCGGCGCCGAACGCCGGCACCAGCAGGTCCTGGATGGCGGGGATGAACCCGAGCAGCAGGTCGTACTGCCCGCCGTGCAGGTCCGGCGGCTTGCTGAACGTCGCCCCGGGTGGGGCGCTGGCCAGCAGCCGCTCGTAGCCGGACAGGCCGATCTGCCGGCCGAGCTGCCAGGCCAGTACGGCGGCGCCGAGCATGCCGAGCACCACCACCAGCATCCCGACCGGGCCCCGGTGGCGGCGCAACAGCAGCCACATCGCGATCGCGGCCAGCACACCGAGACCGAACCCGAGCACGCTGAACCAGCCGTCGGCGGCGATGAACTCCTCCGGCTGCGGCGCGGCCAGCAGCGCGCCGTCCTCGGTCTGCACCACCGGCACACCCGGCGAGACGGCCGACCAGACCAGGCCGAACGGGATTCCCAGCAGGATCAGCACCAGCAACGCACCGACGGTGGCCGCCCCGCCCCGGACCAGTCGGCGGGCCGGGTTGCCGGCGACCGGCGGCGCGGCACCGGGCGGGCCTTCCGGAGCCGGCCAGCTTCCGTTCGCGGCGACCGGATCCGATCCGGGCCAGGCCAGCGGCTCCACGGCCGGCACCGCCCCGGCCGGCGCACCCGGCGTTTCCGGGGCAGATCCGGTCGGCGTGCCACCCGCGCCCGGTCCGGTCGGGATGCCCGGCACCGCCCCGGCGGGTACGCCGGACGGCGGGTTCGGGGCTGCCGGAGGAGGTGCCGGCGGTACGCCGGTACCCCCGTGGTCGCTGTCGCCGAGCGGGCCGTCGGAAGGGGAGGTTGCCGGACTCACGAAATGATCCTCTCAGGCCCGGCCACCCTCCGGAGGCCCGACCCGGAGGTCGCCCGTGCCGCCACGGCCGGCGCCCCACCGCGCCGTCCCGGCCGGCGGTCGTCGTCGCGTGGTCCGGGGGCTGTCGAGGTGTCCAGGGAGCTGCGGTTTGTCCCGGGCCGGGGGTCGTCGGCGTGGCTCGGCGTGACTCAGCCCGCGACGGCGCTCGGCCCGAGCAGCGCCTTGAGGTCGGCCATCAGCGCCGTGGTGGGGGCGACCCGGAGCGGGCTGAGCCGCAGCAGGGTGGCCCGGGAGCCGTTGACGAGTTTGACGTGCACCTCGGCCGAGCCGGGATGGCTGGTCAGCACCTCGCGCAGCCGTTCCACCAGCGGCGGCGTGCAGCGGGACGGCGGCAGGGCCAGTACCACCGGCTTGACCTCGTCCGCTGCGGTGATGTCGGGCATCGACAGGTCCATCGCCATCAGCCGGGGCTGGTCGTCGCGCCGGTCGACCCGGCCCTTGACCACCACGATCGCGTCCTCGGCGATGTACTGCCCGACCAACTCGTAGGTGTTCGGGAAGAAGAGCACCTCGACCGCGCCGCCGAGGTCCTCCAGGGTGGCCGAGGCCCAGGCCCGGCCCTGCTTGGTGATCCGGCGCTGCACCCCGGAGAGGATGCCGGCCAGGTTGACCACCTGCCCGTCGGCGACCCCGCCCTCCTCGGCGAGCGCCGCGATGGACATGTCGGCGGCGGCGGCGAGCACGTGCTCGACGCCGAAGAGAGGGTGGTCGGAGACGTAGAGGCCGAGCATCTCGCGTTCGAAGGTGAGCAGGTCGGTCTTGTCCCACTCGCCGGTCGGAATCGGCGGGGTCACCACCATGCCGCCACCGGCCCCGCCGTCACCGCCGCCGCCGAACGCATCGCCGAAGAGGTCGTACTGGCCGACCGCCTCGTTGCGCTTGAGCGCGATGAACGAGTCGATCGCGTCGGTGTGCACGGCGAGCAGCCCCTTGCGGGTGTGCCCGAGCGAGTCGAACGCACCCGCCTTGATCAGCGATTCGACGGTCTTCTTGTTGCAGGCCACCGCGTCGACCTTGCGCAGGTAGTCGTAGAAGTCGGTGAAGTTGCCCTTCTCCTTGCGGGACCGCCGGATCGACTCGACCACGTTCGTGCCGACGTTGCGGACGGCGGCCAGTCCGAACCGGATGTCGGTGCCGACGGCGGCGAACCGGGCGCTGGACTCGTTGACGTCCGGCGGCAGCACCTTGATGCCCATCCGCCGGCACTCGGCCAGATAGACCGCCGACTTGTCCTTGTCGTCGCCGACGGAGGTGAGCAGCGCGCTCATGTACTCCGCCGGATAGTTCGCCTTCAGGTAGGCGGTCCAGTAGGAGACCACCCCGTATGCCGCGCTGTGCGCCTTGTTGAACGCGTAGTCGGAGAACGGGACCAGGATGTCCCAGAGCGTCTTGATCGCCGCGTCGCTGTAGCCGTTGTCCTTCATCCCGGCGGCGAACGGCGCGAACTCCTTGTCGAGGATCTCCTTCTTCTTCTTGCCCATCGCCCGGCGCAGCAGGTCGGCCTTGCCGAGCGAGTAGCCGGCCACCTTCTGGGCGATCGCCATGACCTGCTCCTGGTAGACGATCAGCCCGTAGGTGTCGCCCAGGATCTCTTCCAGGGACTCGGCGAGTTCGGGGTGGATCGGCACCACCGGCTTGCGGTTGTTCTTGCGGTCGGCGTACTCGTTGTGCGCGTTCGCACCCATCGGGCCGGGCCGGTAGAGCGCGCCGACCGCGGAGATGTCCTCGAAGTTGTCCGGCGCCATCGACCGCAGCAGCGCCCGCATCGGACCGCCGTCGAACTGGAACACCCCCAGGGTGTCGCCCCGGCCGAGCAGCGCGTACGTCGCCTTGTCGTCCAGCGGCAGGTCCTCCAGGACCAGGTCCTCGCCCCGGTTCTCCCGGATCGCCTCCAGCGCGTCGTCCATGATGGTCAGGTTGCGCAGGCCCAGGAAGTCCATCTTGAGCAGACCGATGGTCTCGCAGGCACCCATGTCCCACTGGGTGATGATCGAGCCGTCCTGCTCCCGCTTCTGGATCGGCAGCACGTCCACCAGCGGATCCCGGGACAGGATCACCCCGGCCGCGTGCACCCCCCACTGCCGCTTCAACCCCTCCAGGCCCTTGGCGGTGTCGACGACCTTGCGTACCTCGCCGTCGCCGTCGTAGAGCTGCCGGAACTCGGCCGCCTCCTGGTAACGGGGGTGGCCGGGATCGAAGATGCCGCCGAGCGGGATGTCCTTGCCCATCACCGCCGGGGGCATCGCCTTGGTGATCCGGTCACCCATCGCGAACGGATAACCCAGGACCCGGGCCGCGTCCTTGATCGCCGCCTTGGCCTTGATCGTGCCGTACGTGATGATCTGCGCGACCCGCTCCTCGCCGTACTTCTCGGTGGCGTAACGGATCATGTCGCCGCGCCTACGCTCGTCGAAGTCCATGTCGATGTCGGGCATCGACACACGATCCGGGTTGAGGAACCGCTCGAAGAGCAGGCCGTGCGCCATCGGGTCCAGCTCGGTGATGCCGAGCGCGTACGCGATCAGCGCACCCGCCGCCGAACCACGCCCCGGCCCGACCCGGATCCCCTCCCGCTTCGCGTACGCGACCAGGTCGGCGACGACCAGGAAGTAACCCGGGAAGCCCATCTTGAGGATGACGTCGAGCTCGTACTCGGCCTGCCGGCGACGGTCCTCCGGCACCCCGCCCGGGAACCGCCGCTCCAGCCCGCGCATCACCTCCTTGCGCAGGAACGTCTCCTCGGTCTCCCCCGCCGGCACCGGGAACTGCGGCATCAGGTTGCGCGGCGCGAACAGCTCGGAGTAGTCGCCGATCCGCTCCGCGATCTCCAACGTGCTGTCGCAGGCCCCGGGCACCTCCGAGTCCCACAGCGCGCGCATCTCGGCCGGCGACTTCAGATAGAAGTCCCGGGCGTCGAACTTGAACCGCTTCGGGTCGGCCAGCGTCGAGCCGGACTGCACGCAGAGCAGCACCTCGTGCGCCTCCGCGTCCTTCTCGTACGTGTAGTGCAGGTCGTTGGTGGCCACCGGCTTCAGGTTGAGCTTCTTGCCCAGCCGGATCAGGTCCTGACGGATCCGGGTCTCGATGTCGAGCCCGTGGTCCATCACCTCCAGGTAGTAGTTCTCCGCCCCGAAGATGTCCCGGAACTCGGCCGCCGACTCGCACGCCTTGTCGAAGTTCCCGATCCGCAGCCAGGTCTGCACCTCGCCCGAGGGGCAGCCGGTGGTGGCGATGATCCCCTTGCCGTACTGGTGCAGCAGCTCGCGGTCGGCCCGCGGCTTGAAGTAGTAACCCTCCAGGCTCGAACGCGAGTTCAGCCGGAACAGGTTCCGCAGACCATCCACGTCCGCGGCGATCATCGTCATGTGCGTGTACGCACCACCACCGGAGACGTCGTTCTCGCCACCGTCCGCCCAACGGACCCGGGTCCGCTCCCGCCGGTCGGTCCCCGGAGTCACATACGACTCGACCCCGATGATCGGCTTCACCCCGGCGGCCGTGGCCTGCTTGTGGAAGTCGTACGCGCCGAAGAGGTTGCCGTGGTCGGTCATGGCCAGCGCCGGCATGCCCAGCCGGTCGGTCTCGGCGAACAACTCCTTGAGCCGGGCGGCCCCGTCGAGCATCGAATACTCGGTGTGCACATGCAGGTGCACGAACGAGTCAGACACCCAGGGCCCCCTTCCCTCACGCGGCTGTCGGCCGGCCCGCCGACGAACGGTCGACGGCGGCTGCCGGTCACCCAGCGACGCATCCCCCAAACGGCACCACGCAGCGCCTGGCGAGCGCAGGCCGGACGGCACGATCCGTGCCCCGACGGCAGGGCGCGTACCCCGACGCGCGACCACCGGCCCCCGAGCCTAGTCCCAGGGCCGCGCGGTCTCCAGGCTTGACACCCGTCCGGGCGAGGTGTCCCACATTCCGTCTCCGGGCGTGTCGTCCGACCCGTTCGTCCCGGCCGGACCGGCGACCGGACACGCCCGGACGGCACGGTGCCGGGTCAGCGGGCGAACGGCTCCAGCATCATCGACGCCGCCTGGAGCCAGGCGTCCCGGGTCTCCTGCGCCAGGTGGGCGTACTCGATCGACGAGCCGGTCTCCAGCGCCGGGTCGTACGGCACCACCGCCACCGCGCGGGTCCGGGTGGCGAAGTGCCGCAACAGGTCGTCGAGCAGCGGAGACCGGCCCGGGGTCGGACAGGAGAGCAGGGTGACCGCGTTGTCCGCCAGCTCGCTCATCCCGATGTCGTGCAGCAGGTCGAGCATCCAGTCGGCGGTGAACGCGGCGTCCTCCCGGGGCACCGTGGTGACCACCAACTGGTCGGCGGCGCGCAGCACCGTCTGCCAGTTGGAACTCTCCACGTTGTTGCCGGTGTCCACGCAGATCACGTCGTGGGTGCGGCGGAGCAGCTCCAGCACCCGCCGGACGGTGTGCTGGTCGAGGCGCTGGGCGAACCGGGGGCTCTCCTCGCCGGCCAGCACGTCGTACGAGCCGTCGGAGGCGTGCCGGAGGTAGTCGTCGAGCCGGTCGATGAGCTGGGTGCTGGGCAGCGCCTCGATCTCGATCAGGTCGGCGACCAGGTGCCGGATCGTCCGGGCGTGCCGGGCGCTGCCGGCCCGCAGGCCGAGGGTGCCGCGCAGTTCGTTGTCGTCCCAGGCGAGCACGCCACGGCCGCGTACGCTGCCCACCGTCGCGGCGGCCAGCACCGTCGCCGTGGTCTTGTGCACCCCGCCCTTCGGATTGGCGAAGGCGACCACCCGGGGTGAGCCGAGTTCCCGGCGGAGCACGTTGCGGGCGCGTTCCACCTCCGGGTCGGCCGAGCGCTGTTGCCGGCTCGGATAGGGCTCGACGCTGGCCCGACGGGCGACCGGGGCGTACCCGACGTCTCCCGCCGGATACCCGGCGGCCGGCGGATGCGGCGGTGTCGGGCCGGGTGGCGGGGCCATCGACGGTGCGGCCGGCGGCGCCAGCGCGGTACGCGGCGCCGGAACCGACCGACCGGTGGCGGGGGGCGGCACCGCCCGCTGCGGCAGGGCCGGCGCGGCCCCCGGGTCGGGGCGGCGGGCCGGGGGCGGCGGGCTCGGCAGGGCCGGTCGCGGCCCCGGCACCACCGGCGGCGGAGGCTGGTAGCCGCTGCCGAGCGCCGCGTAGCGGGACTCGCCCGGATAGTCCGGGCCGGCCGACTCGGGCCGGTAGGGCTCCATCGGCTCGGGTCGATGGCCGGGGTCGGGCCGGTAGCCGAGGTCGGACCGGTAGCCGCCGGGTGGATGGTCGGGCTCCCGCCGGTCGGCGCCCGACCGGTAGTCCGGGCCGGGCCGGACGCCCGGCTCGGCGGGATGACCCGGGCCGGGCCGGTAGCCGGAGTCGGCCGGTCGCCCGGCACCGAAGCCGGGATCGGGCCGGTAGCCGTCCTCCAGCGCGGCGTAGCGGGACTCGCCCGGATGACCGGCCCCGCCGTAGCCGGGCGCGGGCGGATATCCGGGCGCGGGCGGGTGGCCGGGAGTGGACGTCCGGGGGTCCGCCTCCGGCCTGCCGGGATAACCGTTACCGGCGAGCCGGCCGGCGGCGTGGCCGCCCTCGGCGGCCGGTTCGGAGCCGGGTCGTTCGTCGAGAACCTGCTGCTCGTCGGTCCGGCCACCGTGCAGGGCCCGGTCGAGCAGCGCCCGCCAACGCGGCGCTGATTCTGCCGGCCGGCCCCAGCCGGTCTCGGTGCCGTCCACGGCTCGCCCCTCCCAGCACCATCGGTCCCCGCCCTGACAGGCTACGAAGCAAACCCTATTCGGGCCACCTTAGGAGCGCATCCACCGCCGTCGGCGTGCCCGCCGGCGAAGACGTCCATCTTGCCGTCCACTGTCATGTTCCGCCGCTCCCCCCGATGGTGGCCAGGTCGGCCGGGGGTGCCTCGACCGGCGGCCGGTCCGACGGTATCTCGACCGGCGGCGATCCGGCTGTCGGGTCCGGCGGCGGGTCCAGGGTGGGCGGCGGTTCGGTCGCACCGGGACCGCCCGGGCCGGGGGTCACGACGGCCGGCGGAGCGACGGGCGAATCGGCCGCCGGGCCGGCCGAGGTCGTCGGGACGGCCCGGTCCGGCTCACCTCCGGCGTCCGGCCCGTCGGTACCGTCAGCGTCGATCGCCGGCAGGCTCACGTCGGCCGGCGGACGCGCCACGTCCTTCTGCTCGGGCAGCGGCGGTGTGAAGACGGTACGGTCCAGCCGCTGCACCTCCGGCGCCGGGTCCACCGCACGTACCTCGGGTCGGGCGGCGATCCGCTCCAGCGTGGCCGGTTCGCCCCGCACCACGGCGGCGTAGACGCACGAGCACCGGGCCCGGTAGGCGGTGGCCTCCTCGTCGGCGACCCGGGCACCACTGGAGTAGAACCGGCGCAGCTCCTGCTCCTGCGGCCCCTCGCCGGTGACCCCGGCGGCCCGCTCCTGGTAGTCCCGGGCCTCCCGGTCCTTGCGCGCCGCGACCTCCGACATCCCGGCGACCACGTCGTCCGGGAGGCGCAGGGCCGGGATGCGCACGATCTCGGTCTGGGTGCCGGGGCGCCACAGCCGGGCGAAGACCTCCGAGACACCGATCCCGGTCAGCACCGGGGTCAGCCGGTCCGGCGCCAGGTAGGCCGACATGGTCACCAGGGCGTACGTCGGCCGCGCCGGGTCGGCCGCGCCGGCCGCGACCAGCGACCGCAGCTCTCCCCGGGTCGCCTCCAGGTAACCGGGGATGGACTCGCCCTGCACCACCCCGACCCGGGTGACCTCGCCGACGGTCTGGTCGCCGGCCGGCCGCCGATCGGCCGCCCACACGGCGGTGACCAGTACGGCCGCCGAGCAGAACAGCGCGACCGTGGCCAGCAGCCGCAGCCGCGGCCGGCCGTGCCCGAGCCGGGCCATGCCCCGGGCCAGGGGCGGCAACAGTCGGCTGTCCAACTGTCGCAACAGGTCGCCGAGGCGCACGGACGAACTCCCTCGTCGGGTGATCCCTGCCGGTCGGTCAGTCGCGCAGGATGCGGAGTGCAACTTCCAGGTCGTCAGGGTAGTCGCTGACGAACCGGACCTGCTCGGCCGTCCGGGGGTGCGCGAAGGCCAACTCGCGGGCGTGCAGCCACTGCCGGGTGAGCCGGAGCCGGGCCGCCAGGGTGGGATCGGCACCGTATGTCAGATCACCGACACAGGGGTGCCGCAGGGTGGAGAGGTGTACCCGGATCTGGTGCGTACGCCCGGTCTCCAGCCGTACGTCGAGCAGGCTGGCCGCCGGAAACGCCTCCAGGGTGTCGTAGTGGGTGATGCTCGGCTTGCCGTCGGCCACCACCGCCCAGCGGTAGTCGTGGGTCGGGTGCCGGTCGATCGGCGCGTCGACCGTGCCGCGCAGCGGGTCCAGGTGGCCCTGCACCACCGCGTGGTAGCGCTTCTCCACCTCGCGTGCCTTGAACGCCCGTTTCAGCAGGCTGTACGCCTGCTCGCTCTTGGCCACCACCATCACGCCGGTGGTGCCGACGTCCAGCCGGTGCACGACGCCCTGCCGCTCGGCGGCACCGCTGGTCGCGATGGTGTGCCCGAGCGCGGCCAACCCGCCGATCACCGTCGGCCCGGTCCACCCCGGGCTCGGATGCGCCGCCACCCCGACCGGCTTGTCGACCACCACGATGTCGTCGTCGGAGTAGACCACCCGCAGCCCGGGCACGGTCTCGGCGATGACGGTCGGGGCGGTGGGCGGCGCGGGCAGCACCACCTCCAGCCACGAGCCGGCCGAGACCCGGTCGGACTTGGGCCGGGCGGCACCGTCGACGAGGGCGTCACCGGCCTCGACCAGCGCCGCCGCCACGGTGCGGGAAAGGCCGAAGAGCCGGGACACCGCCTGGTCCAGGCGCATGCCGTCGAGTCCGTCGGGTACCGGCAGGGAGCGGCGGTCGCCGGCGGGCCGCACCGGACCCGCGTCGGAGATTGAGGTCACGACAGGTCCCGTCGCTCGGTCTCGGCCTCGGTCCGGCTCCCGGCCGGCGCGGAGGTCCGGCTCCCGGCCGGCGCGGAATCGGTCGGCGCCCCGGCGGCCGCGGCGGGCTCGGCCGAGGCTCCTGGGACTGTCGGGGACTCGGGCGACGCCCCGACGGCTGTCGAGGACTCGACCGACGCCCCGACGGCTGTCGAGGACTCGGTCGGCGCCCCGGCGGCCGGCTCGGCTCCGGACCCGTCCCGCCCGGACCCGCTCGACGGCGTGCCCGAACCCGGGTCGGTGCTCTCCGGCCGGGAGCGCAGCCGGGTGCCGTCCCGCTGCCGGCCGCCCAGTTCCAGCAGCACCGCCAGGACGACGCCGCTGACCAGGGCGCTGTCCGCCAGGTTGAAGATCGGCCAGATCTGCCCGTACGGGTCGAAGAGGCTGACCATGTCGACGACGTGCCCGACGAAGGGACCGGGGGCCCGGAAGATCCGGTCGGTCAGGTTACCGAGGGCACCGCCGAGCACCAGACCGAGCGAGATGGCCCAGGGCAGCGAGCGCAGCCGGGCCGCCATCCAGCCGATCCAGCCGATCACCCCGGCGGTGACCAGCGGGAAGACCCAGGTGTGGTCGGAGGCAAGACTGAACGCCGCTCCGCTGTTGCGGGTCAGGGTCAGATAGACCGCGCCGCCGAGCAGGCGTACCGGGTCCCGGTCGGTCAGGGCCGCCAGGGCGAGGTGCTTCGTGCCGAGATCGGCGAGCCAGGCCAGTACGGCGGTGGCCAGCAGTACCGTGACGGCCACCCGCCGGGTCCGCCCCGGGGTGGCTCGATCCGGCCCGGACCCGCTCGCCAGGGCCTCGGCGGTCGGCCCGTCGTCGTTGGTCGTCCGCTCGTCGTCGATGTTCAGCAGGAGTCCCTTTCCTCCATTCACCACCCGGTGGGGCTCACCGGCGCTCCTCCAACTGCTTGCACGAGACGCACAGCGTGGCGGAGGGGAACGCGGCGAGCCGCTCCACCGGGATCGGATTGCCGCACCGCTCGCACCAGCCGTAGCTGCCCTCGTCAAGCCGCTCCAGGGCCCGCTCCACCTGGGTGATGCGTTCCAGGATGCTGTTGGCGAGGGAGATCTCCTGCTCCCGCTCGAACGTCTTGGTGCCGGTGTCGGCCTGGTCGTCCCCGGCCGAGTCGGTCAACCGGTCGCGCTGCAGCTCGGTGATCTCGCTCAGCGTCTGATCGTACTCGGCACGGAGTTCGTCCCGGCGGGCCGCCAGTGCGGCGCGGATCTTCTCGGTCTCCGCGGCGCTGCGCGACGTCTTCGGTGCCGACTTGCGGCCGGCGGTCCTGGTCTCTGCTGGCTTAGCCATCGTCGCTCCCTCGGCCGCGGACTCCGCGGCGATCGGCCGTGCCTGGACAGGAACCTCCGACGCTCCCGTGACGGTCCGGCGGGTCCTGCGCGGTGCGGTCGCTCCGGCGGGCGCGACCGGTGGGGTGCTGCCGGCGACGGGATCCACCGTCACCGGGTCCCGGGGGCGCCGGTCGCCGATGCCGCGCGGCGGTGCGGGGCTGCCGGGCGGTGTCGGGCGCGAGCGACGAACCGGACATTCCGGTTGTCTTGCCTCCGACCCTCGCCCGTCCGACCACGACGTCCCCCAATTGCAAAACGGGCGCGCGGCGGGACGCCGCGCACTCCGGAGGTTGGCAAGAATACGGAACGTACAGACGTCCGACAACATGCCGCACCGATGTTACCGATTTCAACCCGTAATAATCCGTAAACCGGGCAAAAGGAACAATAGCACTATTTGTTGCGATCGTCGCCGTGCTCCCCAAACCACCGGGCCAGCCGACCGCGCCGGTTCACCGCCCGCAGCCGGCGCTCGACCTCGTCCCGGACCCGGGCGGTGGCCACGATCAACAGGCTGTCACCGACCTTCAGCCGGGTGTCCGGGGCGGGCACGAACCCGACACCGTCCCGGGAGACCAGGGTGACCGAGGCACCCACCGGAAGCCGCAGCTCGTCCAGATGTACGCCGACCAGCCGGGAGCCCGGCGGGATCTCCAACTGCAACAGGTCCGCCTGCATCCGTTCCAGCGGAGCGGTCTCCACCCGCAGTTCGGTCAGCTCGGCCGGGGCGGCGATGCCCAGCCGGCGGGCCACCGGGCCAAGGGTGCCGGCCTGCACCAGCGTGAAGATCACCACCAGCACGAAGACGGTGTCGAAGAGCTGGGCGGCGCCGGGCAACCCCTCGGAGAGCGGGATCGTGGCCAGCACGATCGGCACCGCACCGCGCAGCCCGGCCCAGGACAGGAACGCCTGCTCCCGCGGACCCACCCGGAACCCGGTCACGCTGACCAGTACCGAAAGCGGCCGGGCCAGGAAGGTCAGCGCCAGCCCGGCGACCACGGCGGGCAGCAGCGCGTCCTCCAGCCGGCCCGGCGCGCTGAGCAGGCCGAGCAGCACGAACAGGCCGATCTGGGCCAGCCAGGCCAGCCCGTCGGCGAAGCCGAGGATCGCCTGCCGGTGCGGCAACCGCGAGTTGCCGAGCACCACCCCGGCGACGTAGACCGCGATGAAGCCGGAGGCGTGCAGCACGGTCGCCACCCCGTACGCCAGCACGGTGAGGCCGACCGCGGCGATCGGATAGAGCCCGGAGGACGGCAGGGCGGCCCGGCGCAGCGTCCACCGCCCGAGCATCCCCACCCCGAAGCCGAGTACGGCGCCGACGGCGAGCTCGTAGCAGACCAGCAGCACCTCGTACCACCAGACGTGGCCGGCCAGTGACGAGGTGGAGAGCAGCACCACCAGCAGTACCACCGGGGCGTCGTTCATCCCCGACTCGGCCTCCAGGGTGGCCACCAGCCGGCGCGGCAGCCGCAGCCAGCGCAGCGTGGCGAAGACCGCCGCCGCGTCGGTGGAGGAGAGCACCGCGCCGTAGAGCAGCGCGAGCCGCCAGTCCAGGCCGAGCAGGGCATGCACCACCACCCCGACCACCGCGATGCTGACCACCACCCCGACGGTGGCCAGCGTGACGGAGATGCCGAGTACCGGTCGCAGCGTGCTCCACCTGGCGGTCAGGCCGCCCTCGGCGATGATCACGATCAGCGCGCAGAAGCCGAGCGCCCGGGTCAACTCGGCGTCGTCGAACCGGATGCCGAGGCCGGACTCGCCGATCACCACCCCGATGGCGAGATAGACCAGCAGGCTCGGCACACCGAGCCGGGTCGAGAGCCGGACCGCGCCGACCGCGACGAGCAGGACCGCCGCGCCGATCAGCAGGGCGACGTCGAGCCGGTCGGTCACGGCCGCCGCGCACGGGGCCGGGCGAGCGCTGTGCGTTCGTCGACCTGGACCGCTCGGCGTATCCGCCCCGACTCGCGGCCACGGCAGAGCCCGAGCGGAGGTGGCAGAAGGTTCACCGCACGGGTCCGTCGCGCAGTTGGCGCAACCGCGCGTCGATGTCGGGATCGGCCCTGTCGACCAGGAAGAGTTTGTCCCGGCTGGCCGCGCCGGTACGCAGGCTGACCGCCGCCGGTCGCAGCCGGAGCGCCTCGGCGAGCGCCCGCCGGGCCGCCTCGGTGGCCCGGCCGTCGGCCGCCGGCGGATGCACGGCGATCACCAGCGCGGGCCCGTACGGGCCGTCGAACCGGCCGCCGACCCGGGCCCGGGACGCGCCGGGCTTGACCCGGACCGCGACGGTCAGCGCTGCGGGCTCGGTCACGTCGGGCACACCGGAACCGTCCGCGCCCCCGACACGCCGGAAGCCACCGGCGCCCGGCCGTCAGCCCTGGTGCGCATCGGTGAGCAGGGCAGTGTCCGGCTCGCAGCGCCCACACGGGGTGAAGCCGAGCTCCACCGCCTCGCTCACCGGAAGCGGTTCGCTCTCCCGACCGGACAGGTGTGGACAGTCGGCGAGGTGGTAACGCGGCCGGCCGTCGACCACGTACACGTCGTCGAGCAGCGCGGCGACCAGCGCGGCGTCGGCCTCGGAGACCGGCTGGGGTGCCGGCTCGTCCGCCGGGACGTCGTCGTCCGGCTCGCCTTGGCCGACCGGACCGGCCGCGGGCCCCTCCGACGCGCCGGCCGGTTGCCGCCAGCCGGTGTCGTCGTTGTCGGCGCCGGGCCGGGTGGCCTGGGCGGGAACCGTGACCTCGACGGGCTCGGTCTGCACCGACCCGCTCTCGGGGAACGGATCGGCCCCGCCGTTGCCGCCGAGGCGGGGGTCGGTCGGTGCCATCCGGGGGCCGGTCGGTGGCCGGCGACGGCGGGTCTCGCCCGCCTCGCCGCCGCCACGCGCGGCCCGCCCGTCGTCATCGAGCCCGTCCGGGGCGAAGCCGCTGGCCGCGCCCCGCATCCCGGCCGCCTGCCGGGCGCCCACCACCAGCGCGACGGCGGCCAGCAGGCTGACCGCGATCGAGCTGATCAGCAGCCCGCTCGACCCGCTCCCCAGGCCGAGCACCAGCAGCGCGACGGCGGCGAGGATGAGCACCAGACTGCCGACTATCACGGCTCACCCCCGACGCATCGGTTCCGGTTGTCGTACGGCGTCCTGTCGTACGACGTTGGTCCCTGACGGGATCAGCGCCCGGTCTCGAGCGCGCCGGAGCGCCCGCTCCCGCCGTACGAGTTCGCCAGGCCCGCGGTGGCGAGGCCGGGGGTGCTGCCGCCGGACCGATTGCCGTCGGTCCGGGTCATCTCCACCTCAAGGCCCTGGCCACGCCCGTCGAGGTCACGCAACTGGCTCTCCAGGTACGCCTTGAGCCGGGTGCGGTACTCGCGCTCGAACTGCTTGAGTTCCTCGATGTGCTTCTGCAGCGCGGTGCGCTTGGCGTCCAGGCCGCCCATGGCCTCCTGGTGCCGCTGGCGGGCGTCCCGCTCCAGCGCGTCGGCCTTGGCCCGCGCCTCGCGGGTGACCTCCTCGGCCTTGGTCCGCGCCTCGGAGAGGAGCTGGTCCGCCTCGCGGCGCGCGTCGGAGACGTGGTCGTCCGCCGTGCGCTGCGCCATCATCAGCACCCGGAGAGCCTGCTGCTCCCCGTCGCCGCCGCCGACCGCCGGGCCGCCCTGGGCCCGGACCTGCTCCAGCTCGGCCTGCATCGCCCGGGCGGCCTGCTCGGCCTGGGCCTTGTCCCGCTGCACCCGGTCGAGCTGGGCCTTGACGTCGTTGAGCTCGGCGGCCAGGCGTGGGTCGGGGCCCGGGCCGGCTGGTGCGCCGCCTCGGCCGCCGCGCTCCACCTGGGCGCGCAGTTCGTTGTTCTCTTCGATCAGACGGGCGAGCTCGCGCTCGACCTCGTCCAGAAACGCGTCGACTTCCTCCTCGTCATACCCCCGCTTGCCGATAGGCGGCTTCTTGAAGGCGACGTTGTGCACGTCGGCCGGGGTCAGCGGCATCGAAACTCCTCGGGTCAGTTGCGGCCGCGCGGCACGCCGGTCACCAGGTTGTTCAACTGAAGATCAACGGCCTTAACACGAACTCCATCAGCACGAACAGGATAACCAGGAGCACAAGGGAGGCCAGGTCGATGCTCACGGTACCAATTCGCAATGGAGGGATCACACGCCTCAACGCCTTGAGAGGCGGATCAGTGACGCTCCACACCGACTCCATTCCTGCCGCCGCCCCCCGGCTCGGCTGCCAGCGACGACCGTACTGCAGAACGGCACTTAGGACAAACCGGGCCAAAAGCACCAGGAGGAAGACGTAGAGAATCAGGTAGAGGACCTGAAACAGGATGGGTAGAAACACGGCAGGCGGATCCCTCGGTCGGGCTAGCTCAGGCTGAAAAACCCACCCTCAGCGATCTTGGCCTTGTCCTCCGCGGTGACCTGGACGTTAGCCGGTGAGAGTAGGAACACCCGGTTGGTCACGCGCTCGATCGTACCGCGCAGCCCGAACGCCAGACCGGCGGCGAAATCGACCAATCGGCGGGCATCGGCCTCGTCCATCTCGGTGAGGTTGATGATCACCGGAACGCCGTCCCGGAAGTGCTCGCCGATGGTGCGGCCCTCACGGTAGGTCGTGACGTGCAGCGTCGTGATCTGGTAGCGCTGCTCCGGCTGCTCGACAGGCACCGGTCGCTCGCGCACCTGGGCCTGCGGGGCCAACGCGAGATTGTCCCGGGTCTGGTACGTCAGCGCGGTGGACGGCTCGGCGCTGCTCGGCCGGCTGATCGACCGTACGCTGGATCGCTCTGCGCGCTCAGTCCGCTCCGGACGGTCACCGTCGGCACGGTCGTGCTCGACGGAACGGCCGACGTTGCGCTCGGCCAGCCGGGTCCGCTCACCGGCCCGGGGCCGGGGCGGTGGCGCCTCGTCCTGCTCCTCGTCCTCGTCGGCGAACTCGTCGGCGTACCGGCTCTGCCGGTAACGCGACTCGCGGTAGCCACTCTTCTCGTAGCCACCGTCGTCGTAGGCCCGCTCGTCGTCCTCCTCGACGAGGCCGAGCCAGACCCCCGCCTTGCGCAGTGCACCCATCCCGCGCCCCTCCGTCCGCCGTGCGACACACACCCCCCGTGCCGTGCCCCTGTCACGCGCGTGAACACTGCAGTGCCCACCGGCCCGAGACGGCAACCCCCGGCACGACCGTGAAACCGGTCTCACCCCGACCCCCGCCAGTGGGGATGCCGCCTCAAACAACACTGATGTAGTTTGGTGTCCGGTTGTCAGGCTACCGCAGCGTGCTACGCATTCCGAGCAACGCGCTGCCGATCCGCACATGTGTCGCGCCGTGTGCGATCGCCGCCTCCAGGTCACCGCTCATCCCGGCCGACACCGCGACCGCCCCCGGATATTCGGCCCGCAGCGCGGCGGCGACCCCGGCCAACGTGGCGAAGGCGGGCTCCGGATCCACTCCGAGCGGGGCGACCGCCATCACCCCGCCCAGGCGCAGCCGATCCGACCCGGCCACCGCCGCGGCGACCGCGCCGACCCCCCGGTCCGGGTCGTTACCCGCGACCAGTGCACCGCCCCGGTCGGCCGCACCGTCCAGGTTGACCTGGACCAGCACGTCCAGCGGGCGCTCCCGGTGCCGCTCCGCCGCGTCGGCGAGGGCGCCCGCCAGCCGTACGCTGTCCACCGAGTGCACCAGGTCGGCGTACCGGACCACCGAGCGGGCCTTGTTGCGCTGGAGCTGCCCGACGAAGTGCCAGCGCACCCGGGCACCGGTCGCTGCCACCTCGGCAGCCTTCGGCGCGGCCTCCTGGTCGCGGTTCTCCCCCACGTCGCGTACGCCCAGCTCGGCCAGAAGCGCCACGTCGGAAGCCGGGTAGGTCTTGGTCACCGCGACCATGGTCACGTCGGCCGGATCCCGGCCGGCCGAGGCACAGGCGGCGTCGATCCGGGACCGTAGCCGGGCCAGGTTGGCCGCGAGTTCTGCCCGGCGCGCGTCGTCCGGCGCCGGGAGGGGTGGTTCGGTCATCTGGCGGCTCAGGAACCGTTCTTGAGGAAGTCCGGCACGTCCACGTCGTCGAAGAGCACCCGACGCGGGGTCTGCGCCGGCGGCGGGGACGGCGGCGGCGAGACCGGCGCGACGGCCGGCGGGGTGACCTTGCGGGCCTGCTCCACCGGCTTGTACGCCGGGGCTCCGCCGTCGAAGCCCGCCGCGATCACCGTCACCCGGACCTCGTCGCCGAGCGCGTCGTCAATCACGGCACCGAAGATGATGTTCGCATCCGGGTGCGCGGCGTCGGTGACCAGTTGCGCCGCGTCGTTGATCTCGAAGAGGCCGAGGTCGGAGCCGCCGGCAATGGAGAGCAGCACGCCCCGGGCACCGTCCATGCTCTGCTCCAGCAGCGGGCTGGAGATGGCCGCCTCGGCCGCCTCCACCGCCCGGTTGTCGCCCCGGGCGCTGCCGATGCCCATCAGCGCGCTGCCCGCGCCACTCATCACGCTCTTGACGTCGGCGAAGTCCAGGTTGATCAGACCCGGCGTGGTGATCAGGTCGGTGATCCCCTGCACACCGGAGAGGAGCACCTGGTCGGCCTGCCGGAAGGCGTCCATCATGCTGATGCCACGGTCGCCGAGCGCGAGCAGCCGGTCGTTCGGGATGACGATCAGGGTGTCGCACTGGTTGCGCAGCTCGTCGATGCCGGCCTCGGCCTGCACCTGCCGGCGCTTGCCCTCGAACGAGAACGGCCGGGTCACCACGCCGATGGTGAGCGCGCCCAGCTTGCGGGCGATGTTCGCCACCACGGGCGCGCCGCCGGTACCCGTACCGCCGCCCTCGCCGCAGGTCACGAAGACCATGTCGGCGCCCTTGAGCACCTCCTCGATCTCGTCGCGGTGGTCCTCGGCGGCGTTCTTGCCGACGTCCGGGTTGGCGCCGGCGCCCAGCCCCCGGGTCAGCTCCCGGCCCACGTCGAGCTTGACGTCGGCGTCACTCATCAGCAGGGCCTGGGCATCGGTGTTGATCGCGATGAACTCGACGCCCTTGAGCCCGACCTCGATCATCCGGTTCACGGCGTTGACGCCGCCGCCGCCGATGCCGACGACCTTGATGACCGCCAGGTAGTTGTGCGGAGGTGTCATCGCCGGTCCCTTTCCTTCGATCTCGGCGGCCGTTACCCCGCCCGGCGATCCGGCCGGAGCGAGGCCGACGACCATTCGGTACGAGAGGCGAAGGGTAACCCTCACCCTCTACTAGAGGCTTACAGTTATGTCAACCATTGATCCTCTCGGGGCAACGTATGCGTACGCGCGGCCGAACCCAAGGACCTGCGCGGCGTGTCGGCACGCCCGCCGACAAACGTCACCGGCGAGCCGACCGGCAACCGGACGGGCGCCACCGGAACAGCCGGTCAGCGGATGGTCACCACGTCCGGCGTCCGGACGTCGATGGTGTCCCCCTCGCGCGCCAGCAACGACGTCGCCACCTGGGCCTTGGTATCGCTGCGCGACGCGTCGCCCCAGAGCACCGTACGGCCGCCGCGCAGCTTGACGGTAATCCGGGCCGGACCCTCCACCACCAGCTCGACGAGGCGGTCCCGCAACTCCGGGGTCAGGTTGGCGAGCACGGTCAACGCCCCCTTGGTAGCGGCGTCGTCGGGGCCGGGCGTGCCCAGCCGGGCCAGCGGCAGCCCGGCCGGCCGGTCCGACCGGGTCTGGAAGACCACCCCGGCCGCGTCGACCACCAGGAACCGCCGGTTCTGCGGCACCACCGCGACCGGGGTCCGTTCCACCACCTCGACCCGCAGGGTGTTCGGCCACTGTCGGGATACCGTCACCCGGGCCACCGGCGGCAACTCGGCGACCCGGCCCCGGACCGCGTCGAGGTCGACCCGGGCCAGCGGAACGCCCTCGGTCACCCGGGCCGCCTGCCGTACCTGGTCGTCGGTGACCAGGGTGGCGCCGACGACCCGCAGCGTGCGGAAGCCGAGGAGCGGGGTGCCGTACACGATCCCGGCACCGGCCAGGCTGAGCACCAGCACCCCGGCGAGCACCGTCCACGGCAGCGCGGCACGTACCCGGCGCTGCCGGGCCCGGCGGGTGAACCGGCGTACCGACGGCGGCACCGCGTCGGCGCCGGCCCGGACCAGCCGCCAGCTCCGGCCCGCAGCACGGCCCGTACCCGACCGGCCGGTCCCCGGACGGCCCGCGCCGGAGCGGGCGCCGCCGCCGGCCGGACCGCCCCGGGCGGAGGGGCCGGCGCCGCGTCCACCGGCTCCCCGGCCACCCTGCCCGGGTCCGCCGGAGCGACCACCCGGAGCGGGACCCGCGGACCGGCCCCGGGACGTGCCCGGGCTCATCCGGCGTCGTTGGCTGCCCCGGCACCACGCGGGGTCGCCCCGGCCTCCTGCCCGGCCCCGCCCGCCGTCCCGGTCGGCTGGCCGGTGGCCGGGCCGCCGGCCAGCGCGTCGAGCAGTTCGTCGCCCATCAGCGAGATCGGCGGTGCGCCCATGGTCACTACCACGTCACCCCGGCGGGCCCGGCGGGCCACCTCGGCCGGCACGTCCTCCCAGGAGGGCAGGAAGATCTTCTGCCCGGCCGGCAGGTCGATCGCGTCGGTCAGCGCCGCCCCGCCCTCGCCGGGCGCCCGGACCTCGCCCGGGCCGAAGACCTCCAGTACCACCACCTCGTCGGCGATGGCGAGCGCGGTGGCCAGTTCGGCCTGGAGGTCCCGGGTCCGGTAGACCCGGTACGGCTGAAAGACGACGACCAGCCGACCGTCGCCGGCCACCTCGCGCAGGGTCTTCAGCGCGGCGGTCATCGAGGTCGGGTGGTAGGCGTACTCGTCGTAGACCTGGACGCCGGCCGCCACCCCCTTGCGCTCGAACCGACGGCGTACTCCGGGGAAGGAGGCGAGCGTCGAGGTCACGGAGTCCATCGGCAGGCCGAGCTTGCAGGCGACGAGCACCGCCGAGGCGCTGTTCAGCCCGATGTGCGCGCCGGGCACCGGCAGCCGGACCTCGCCGAGCGACTGGCCGTGCAGGGTGGCCAGATAGCGTACGCCGCCGGCCGACGAGACCACGTCGGTCAGCCGCAGGTCGGCGTCGGGGTCCGTGCCGTAGGTGTACACGGTCCGCCCCTCGGCGCGCAGCCGCTCCGCCATCCGTCGGGTGCCCGGGTCGTCCGCGCAGGTCACCACGAACCCCTCGGGGTCGGTCAGCCGGGCGAAGTCGGCGAACGCCTCCTCCAGGCCGGCGTAGTCGCCGTAGGTGTTGAGGTGGTCCTCGTCGATGTTGGTGATGATCGAGACGTACGGCCGGTAGAGCAGGAAGGACCGGTCGCTCTCGTCGGCCTCGGCGACGAAGTACTCCCCGCTGCCGTGGTGGGCGTTCGAGCCGACCTCGGAGATCTCGCCGCCGATCACGAACGACGGGTCCTGGCCGGCGTGCTGGAGGATCAGCGTCACCATCGAGGTGGTGGTGGTCTTGCCGTGCGTACCGGCGACCGCGATGGTGCGCCGGCCGGTCATCGCGGCGGCCAGCGCCTCCGACCGGTGCAGCACCCGCAGCCCGCGCTCCCGGGCGGCGACCAGCTCCAGGTGGTCCTGCGGGATCGCGGTGGAGTAGACCACCGTGTCGACGCCGTCCAGGTTGGTCGGCGCGTGGCTCATGTGGATGGTGCCGCCCAGCGCCCGCAGCCCGGCCAGCGCCGGCCACTCCCGCAGCTCGCTGCCGGAGACCCGGAGGCCCCGGGTGAGCAGCAGCCGGGCCAGCCCGCTCATGCCGACCCCGCCGACCCCGATCAGGTGGATGCTGCCCAGGTCTTCGGCGGACAGCGTGCCGACCGGGCTGAACTGCGCGGTGTTCATGACACCAGCCTTCCACTCGGAATCCGTCGGGTCACCGGCTTGCCCAGCTCGGCCGCACCCGATCCGGCGACCACCCCGCTGCGCACGCCCGACGCGCTCATCGGGCCGACTGTCGATCGCGACTGCGGGGCTCGCAACCCCGGCTCACTCCTCGCGCTCACTGGGCCGGCTGTCGATCGCGACTGCGGGGCTCGCAACCCCGACTCACTCCTCGCGCTCACTGGGCCGACTGTCGATCGCGACTGCGGGGCTCGCAACCCCGGCTCACTCCTCGCGCTCACTGGGCCACCGCCTCGTAGACGAAGTCGAGCAGCGCCTCGTCGCCGTCACGCCGGCCGTACGCGGCCGCGGCGGCACCCATCGCGGCCAGCCGGCGCGGGTCGCGGATCAGCGGGATCACGGTGTGCTCGACCCAGGCGGCCGTCATCTCAGAGTCGTCGACCAGCAGCCCGCCGCCGGCCTCGACCACCGGCAGGGCGTTGCGCTTCTGCTCCTGGTTGCTGTGCGGGTACGGCACGTAGACGGTGGGCAGCCCGATCGCCGCCACCTCGGCGCAGGTCATCGCGCCGCCCCGGCCGAGCATCAGGTCGGCGGCCGCGTAGCCCAGCTCCATCTGGGAGAGGTACGGCAGGGTCACGTACGGCACCGGCAGGTCGTGCGGGACGTGGACCGGCTCGTTGCGGGCGCCGATCACGTGCAGCACCTGCACGCCCGCGGCGGCGAGCGACTTGGCCGCCCCGGCCACCGCCAGGTTGATCGAGCGGGCGCCCTGCGAACCGCCGGCCACGAAGAGGGTCGGCAGATCCGGGTGCAGGCCGAACTGCCGGCGTGCCGCCGCCCGGTGTGCCACCCGGTCGAGCGTGGTGATGCCGCGCCGCAGCGGCACCCCGACCACCCGGGCGTTGCGCAGCGACTCGGCCTGGGCCGGCTGGTGCGGGAAGCCGACCGCCACGTGCTTGGTGAACTTCATGCCGAGCCGGTTGGCCACCCCAGGCGGCACGTTCACCTCGTGGATCACGATCGGCAGCTCCCGCCGCCACGCCGCCAGGTAGGCGGGTACCGAGACGTAGCCGCCGAACCCGATCACGACGTTGGCGCGTACCTCGTCGATCACCTTTCCGGCGGCCCGGGCGGCTTTCCACATCCGGTCCGGCGTACGCATCAGGTTCATGTTGACCGACCGGGGGAGCTGATAGGCCGGGATCTGCCGCAGATCGTAGCCATGCGGCGGAATCAGGTCGTTTTCCAACCCTTTCGGGGTGCCGACGCAGGTGATCCGTACTCCCGGGTCGTGCCGGCGCAGGCAGTCGGCGAAGGCCAGCAACGGGTAGATGTGCCCGCCCGTGCCTCCTCCCGCTAGCAGCACCGACCGCAGCGGACCCATCAGCGTCTCCTCTCGCTCGCCGTACCGGCGCGCCCTCGCCTTGCCCGGCCACCTGCTGGCCCGGCCTCAGGCTCCCGCCGCCTCCCGGTCCCGGACCCGGACCCGGGCTCCCGGGGGGCCGGCGCGGGTAGCTTCCCACGGCGGCGCGCCGAGGGAAGCGGCGGCAACGGGGCCCAGAGTAGCCGTACCCATCGGGGCGCCGGACGGGCGTGCAGGGCCCGCGCGGCGTCCGGTTCGGCGCGGGCGAACGAGGCGAGCATGCCGATCGCGGCAAGGGTCACCACCAGGGCGCTGCCGCCGTCGGAGATGAACGGGAGCGGCAGGCCGGTGATCGGCAGCAGCCCGACCACCCCGCCGATGTTGATCACGGCCTGGCTGACCAGCCAGGCGGTCGCGGCGGTGGCGGCCAGCCGGCGGAAGGGATCGGCGACCCGGCGGGCGATCCGCAACCCGGTGTACGCCAGCACCGCGAACAGGGTCAGCACCACGGCGCAACCCACCACCCCCAGATCCTCGGCGAGGATGGCGAAGATGAAGTCGTTGTGCGCCTCGGGCAGCCAGTTCCACTTCAGGCTGCTCTTGCCCAGCCCGACGCCGAACCAGCCGCCGTTGTCGATCGCGTACCGGGCCTGGAGGTATTGGTAGCAGTCGGTCAGCCCGCACTCGTCCGGCGGTGGCGGGTTGAAGAACATGGTGAGCCGGGCCAGCCGGTAGTTCCTGGCCCCCTCCTCACTGGATCCGGCGCCGATCGAGGCGGCGGCGACCAACAGCCCGACCCCGATCAGGCCGAAGACCGAGAGGGTGGCGAAGACCCGCTTGCGGATGCCGGCCGCCCAGAGCAGCCCGACCACCACGGCGAGCAGGCAGAGCATGGTGCCCAGGTCGTTGTAGCCGACCAGCAGGAAGAGCAGGCCGACCACCGGGAAGAGCGGCGTGGTCAACTCCCGCCACCAGCCGAGCGCGGCGCCCTTGCGGGCGATCATGTCCGCACCCCAGAGCACCAGCCCGAACTTCGCCAGCTCGGAGGGCTGCACCTGGATCGGGCCGATGTACAGCCAGAGCAGCCGGGCCTCCAGCGGGCCGAGGACGGCGTCCCGGTCGCCGTTGAGCTTGTCCCACAGGTGCAGCACGTCCAGCACCACCAGCAGCAACGCCGCGACGCCGAGGGTCGGCAGCCCGAGCGCCCGGAAGGTGCGGGCCGGCAGGCGCTGGCAGATCCAGAACGCCACCAGCCCGATCAGCGCGAAGAGTGCCTGCTTGGCGACCATCGCGAAGGCGTTGCCGTCGGCGGCGGACGCCCGGACACTGGTGGCCGAGAAGACCATTGTCAGCCCGATCAGCAGCAGCAGCCCGGAGCTGGAGATGAGCAGGTAGTAGGAGGCGAGTGGCCGGGCCAGCAGCCCGCGCAGCGCGGCCAGCCCACCGGCCAGGTCAACCCCGGCCGGGGCCAGGTCAACCCTGGACGAGGCCAGGTCAATCCTGGACGAGGCCAGGTCAATCCTGGACGAGGCCAGGTCGACCCCGGCCGGGGCGTCCGGTGGGCGCCCCCCAGCGGAGGCACCCCGGGTGCCGCCCGGCCCGCTCTGCGGGCGTACCCCGGCGGGGCCGTCGCCGTCGGCGGCGTTCTCCGGCCGTCCGGTACCGCTACGCGGGCGCCCGCCGCCGGTCGGCTCGGGGCGCTCGGTGGCGCCGCCCGGGCGTCCGCCGCCCGCCGGGTCACGCCCGATGTCGTCCGCCGGCCGTCCGCCGCCGTCGGCGGACCGGCCACCGGCGGCCGGTCGACCGCTGGCGCGGGAGCCGGCGGAGCCCGCCGGCCGTCGTGGCTGCTCCCCGGTCACCGCGCCGCCCCCTCGTCCTCCCCCATCCGCCCATCATCGACGCTGGTCCGGCCACCCTGGCGCAGGGTGGCCGGCCGGCGTGTCGGACCGGTACGGCGTGTCCCGGGCCGGGGAGCGGCTCCGGTGCTCGCCGCCGGGGCGGGTCCGGAGCTGGTCCGCTCCGGGCCGAGGTCGGACGGCGGCGAGGTCAGGTGACCGGCGAGGTCAGGTGACGGCGGCGAGGAACTCGCTGTAGAACAGGCCGAGGGCGATCGCCACCCCGATCCCGGCGATGATCCAGAACCGGACGACGATGTTGACCTCGCTCCACCCGGCCAACTCGAAGTGGTGCTGGAGCGGCGACATCCGGAAGACCCGTTTACCGGTGGTCCGGAACGAGATGATCTGGATGACCACCGACATGGTGATGATCACGAAGAGCCCGCCGAGGATCGGCAGCAACAGCAGCGTCCGGGTGGACATCGCCATCCCGGCGATCAGACCGCCCAGCCCGAGTGCCCCGGTGTCGCCCATGAAGATCCGGGCCGGCGAGGTGTTCCACCAGAGGAAGCCGACACAGGCCCCGGCCGCCGCCCCGGCGATCAGCGCGATCTCCAACGGGTCCCGGACGGTGTAGCAGTACGCGCCGCCCTGGACGTAGTCCGGGTCCGCGCACCAGTGCCGGTACTGCCAGAACGCGATCAGGGCGTACGCGGCCAGCACCATCACCGAGGCGCCGGTGGCCAGCCCGTCCAGTCCGTCGGTCAGGTTGACGCCGTTGGTCGCCGCCATCACCACGAAGATGATGATGATGATCGAGGCGACCTTGCCGACCTCCAGCGCGTCGATGTCGCGGATGAAGGAGAGCGTGGTGCTGCCGACCGTCTCGGTGTTGGTCGCCACGCCCGACGCGTCGGTCATGGTGCTCGGGAAGTAGAGGGCGATCACCCCGAAGACGGCACCGACCAGGATCTGGCCGAGCAGCTTGCCCCGCTTGTTCAGCCCGGCGCTGTTCCGCTTGCGTACCTTGAGGAAGTCGTCGATGAACCCGACCGCGCCGGAGAAGACCATCAGCCCGAGCAGCACCAGCGCGGTGATGGTCGGCTCGACCTGAGCGATCTGCTGGTCGGGAAGGGTGGTCAGGGCAACGTGTCCGGCGACGTACGCGATCACCGTGGCGACGATGAAGACCACGCCGCCCATCGTCGGCGTGCCCTTCTTGCCCTGGTGCATCACCGGGCCCTCGGCCCGGATCGGCTGGCCGGCCTTGAGCCGGGTGAACACCTTGATGGCGATTGGCGTGGTGAAGAGCGAGATCAGGAACGCCACACCGATGGCGACGATGACCGCCCTCACGCCGCAACGCCTTCCGCCGCAGCCGACCCGACGACCACGACCGACCCGCTCACCGGGACCCGTTCCCGGGCTCGACGGCCTCGGCGCGCAGCGCGTCGGCCACCTCCCAGGTGCGGTAGCGCGAGCCCTTCACCAGGACGACGTCACCCGGCCGCAACTCGCGGCGCAGCGCCTCGACCGCCGCCGCCTGATCGCTAACCAGCACCGACTCTCCTCCCCAATTCGCCATCGCCACCGCGCCGTCGTGGATCGGCGCGGCCGGCTCGCCGACCACGATCAGCCGGTCGACGCCCAACTCGGCCGCGAGCCGACCGACCTGCTCGTGCCCGTCCCGTTCGAAATCGCCCAGCTCGGCCATGTAGCCGAGTACCGCGAAGGTGCGCCGCCGCTCGCCCATCCCGGCCAACGCCCGCAGCGCCGCGGACGTCGAGGCGGGGTTGGCGTTGTAGGAGTCGTCGATCACCGTCACCCCGTCGGTGCGGTCGAAGACGTCCATCCGGCGGGTCGAGGGCAGGCCGAGCCGGCCGAGCGCCTCGGCCAGTTCGGCCAGCGGCATGCCGAGCTCCCGGGCCACCGCCGCCGCGGCGAGCGAGTTGCCGACCTGGTGGCGGCCGCTGATCCCGAGCCGGACCGCCGCCCGTCCCTCCGGGGTGACCAGGGTGTACGACGCCCGCCCGCGATCGTCCAGGCCGACCTCCTCGGCCCGCACCTCGGCATCCGCGGCCTCGCCCACCAGTACCGTCCGGGCGGCGGTGCGGGCCGCCATGGCGCGTACCCGCTCGTCGTCGGCGTTGAGCACGGCGAGCCCGTCGGCCGGCAGCCCCTCGACCAGTTCGCCCTTGGCCTGGGCGATCGCCTCCTGCGAGCCGAACTCGCCGATGTGCGACACACCCACGTTGAGCACCACCGCGATCCGGGGCGGCGCGATCTCGCACAGGTAGCGGACGTGCCCCAGCCCCCGGGCGCCCTTCTCCAGCACCAGGAACCGGGTGTCGGCGTCGGCCTGCAACGCCGTGTACGGGTGCCCCAGCTCGTTGTTGAACGAGCCCGGCGGCGCCACGGTGGCGCCGAGCCGGGTGGTGAGCTGGGCGACCAGGTCCTTGGTGGTGGTCTTGCCGGACGACCCGGTCAGCCCGATCACGGTGAGTTCGGGGAGCCGGTCCAGCACCGCCCGGGCCAGCCTGCCGAGCGCGGCCCGGGCGTCGGGGACCAGCACCATCGGCACCCCGTCGACCGGCCGGGAGCCGAGCACCGCGACCGCACCGCCGGAGGCGACCGCCGCCGCCGCGAAGTCGTGCCCGTCCACCTTCTCGCCGGGGAAGGCCACGAAGAGCCCGCCGGGGCGTACCTTGCGGGAGTCGAACTCGACCGGGCCGGTGACCCGCAGCGCCGGATCGGCGGCGACCAGCCGGCCGTCGACCGCGGTGGCCACCTCGGACAGGGTCAGCGGGATCATCGGCGGCCCTCCACCAGGTTGCCGAACCGGGCGGCGAGCGCGGCGGCCAGCTCCACCCGGTCGTCGAACGGGTACGTCCGGCCGGCGATCTCCTGGCCGCGTTCGTGCCCCTTGCCGAGTACCGCGACCACGTCACCGGGCTCGGCGAGCCGGACCGCCTCGTCGATCGCGGCCCGGCGGCCGGCCACCTCCCGTACCCGGTCCGGCCGGCCGTCCCGCTCGGCCCCGCGCCGCACCTCGGCCCGGATCACCCCGGGGTCCTCGCTGCGCGGGTTGTCGTCGGTGACCACCACCAGGTCGGCTCCGGCCGACGCGGCGGCGCCCATCAGCGAACGCTTGCCGTGGTCCCGGTCGCCGCCGGAGCCGAGCACGCAGATCAGCCGGTTGCCGGCGGTGGTCAGGTCGCGCAGCGCGGTCAGCGCGGCCACCACCGCGTCCGGGGTGTGCGCGAAGTCGACCACCCCGCGCACCGGGCCGGGCGCCTCGACCAGCTCCAGCCGGCCGGGAACTCCCGGGCAGGCGGCCACGCCCCGGGCCGCGACCGCCGGATCGACCCCCGCACCGACCAGCGTGGCGATCGCCAGCAGCGCGTTCGCCACGTTGTGCCGGCCGGGCAGCGCCACCCCTGCCTCGACCGCCACGCCGTCCGGGCCGTACGCGGTGAAGGTCTGGGTGTAGCCGGATTCGCGGACCGCTCCGGCCCGCCAGGTCGCGGCCGGATCACCGGCGGCGGAGTAGGTGACGGTGCCGGCCCGGCGCAGCGGCGCGAGCGCCGGGTCGTCGTGGTTGAGCACCTCGACGTCGCACCGGCCGTCGAAGAGCCGCGCCTTGGCCGCGAAGTAGTCGGCGACGTCGGCGTGGAAGTCCAGGTGGTCGTGGCCGAAGTTGGTGTAGCCGCCGACGGTGAACCGGACCCCGCCGACCCGGCCCATCGCCAGGGCGTGGCTGGAGACCTCCATCGCCACCGCCGTGACCCCGCGTTCCCGGGCCGCCGCCAGCATCGCGTGCAGGTCGGTGGCCTCCGGAGTGGTCCGGACGCTCTCCACCACCAGGTCGCCGAGCCGGCACTCCACGGTGCCGATCAGCCCGGTCACGTGCCCGGCGGCCCGCAGCCCCGACTCGATCAGGTAGGTGGTGCTGGTCTTGCCGGCGGTGCCGGTGATGCCGATGACGGTCAGCCCGGCGGTGGGATCGCCGTAGACCGCGCCGGCCAGCTCGCCGAGCACCGCCCGCGGCTCCGGCACCACCAGGGCCGGCAGCCCGGCCTCCGCCGCCGCCGGGGCGCCGGCCGGATCGGTGAGTACGGCCACCGCGCCGGCCGCCACCGCCGAGGCCACGAACTCGGCGCCGTGCCGGCGGGCGCCCGGGAGCGCCGCGTAGAGGTCGCCGGAGTGGACCTCACCGCTGGCATGGGTCACCCCGGTGACCACCAGGTCGGCGGCGTCCGGAGGCGACTCGGCGGCGACTCGCGCGGCGAGATCGGCGAGCCGGACCGGCGTCACAGCGCGGGGACGGGGATTGCCGGGCACGGCGTCAGACCCTACCCCGTCGGGGGGTCCACCCCGCACAGCCGCCCCGGTGGTTTGCCCGCACCCACCGATGATGTCCCGTTTCGGCAGGTCATCGCGGATAGACGACGAACTTCGGCGGCTCGGTGCCGGTGGCGGGCACCCGATAGTGACGGAGTACGTACTCCATCATCTCCTTGAAGGCGGGTGCGGAGACGTCGCCGCCACCACCGGACGGGGTGTGCGCGAAGACCGCGATGACGTAACGCGGGTCGTCCGCCTGGTCCATCCCGATGAACGAGGCGACCTCGCCGGGGGCGTACCGGCCGTCGACCACCCGGGACCCGGTGCCGGTCTTGCCGGCGACCCGGTAGCCCTTGATCGCCGCCTGGGTGGCGGTGCCGCCGTCGATGGTCACCGGGGCCTCCAGCAGGGTACGCAGGGCGGCGGCGGTCTCCGGCCGCAGCACCTGCCGGGTCTCCGGGGCGGGTACCGGCTTCCGCTTGCCGTCCGGGCCGATGATCTCGCGTACCAGGTGGGGCTGGATCCAGGTGCCGTCGTTGGCGATCGCGGCGTACGCGGCGGCCATCTGCAACGGCGTGACGTCGACGCTGTGCCCGATCGGCACCGACCCGTACGTCGAGCCGCTGTATTCCGACGGCTTGAGCACCCGGCCGGACGCCTCGCCGAGCACCCCTTCCCCGGTCGGCCGGCCCAGCCCGAACCGGAGCTGGTACTCGTAGAGCTTCTCCGCGCCGAGCTTGTCGGCGACCCGGATGGTGCCGACGTTGGAGGAGAACCCGAGCATGCCGGCGACGCTGAGCTTGCGGCCCTGCACCGGGTGGGTGTCCCGGAACGGCTGGTCACCCTTGCGGATGCTGGACGGCGTCGGCCAGGCGGTGTCCGGGGTGATCACCCCTTCCTCCAGCCCGGCGCCGAAGACGATGGCCTTGTGCACCGACCCGGGGTCGACCACGAAGCTGGTGGCGGCGTCGTTGCGGTCGCTGGCTTCGTATTTCTTCCAGTCGGCCGCGTCGTAGGTGGGATAGCTCGCCTGGGCCAGCACCTCGCCGGTGCGTACGTCGACCACCACGGCCGCCCCGGTGGTGCCGTTGACCTCCTGCATCCGCTTGGCGAGGATCCGTTGCACCATGAATTGCAGGTCCCGGTCGATGGTGAGTTGCAGCGAGCTGCCCGGCCGGGCCGGGGTGACCTTGTTGTGGCCACCGGGGATCTCGGCGGCCAGGTCCCCCTTGCCGACCTCGTACTCCCGCTCGCCGTTCACCCCGCGCAGCAGCTCGTCGTAGCGGGCCTCGATCCCCTCCAGGCCGACCCGGTCCTGGCTGGTGAAGCCGAGCAGGTTGGCGGCCAGGTCGCCGCCGGGGACCTCGCGCCGCTCGTCCCGCCCGGTGCCGATGCCCTTCAGGTTGAGTTCCATGATCTTCTCGGCGGTGCCGACCTCGACGCCCCGGGCCAGGTATTCGAAGTTCGACGGGCGCCCGTCCGGCCGCTTCTGCTTCCGCATCTCCTCGGTCAGCGTGGAGGCGGGGATGCCGAGCAGCGGCGAGAGCGCCGCAGCCGCCGCGGCCGGGTCGTCGATGAGTTCCGGGTCGGCGTAGACGTACCGGGCCTCGACGCTGTGCGCCAGCGCCGCTCCGGAGCGGTCGTAGATGGCTCCCCGGGGGGCCGGCAGGACGACGGTACGCAGCCGGTCGCCGACGCCGCCGCCGTCGTACTCCGGGGCATCGACGACCTGGAGCGCCACCAGCCGGATGCCGATGGTGGTGAACATGGCGAGCGCGAGCAGCGTGCCGAGGCGCAGCCGCCGGTGCGGGTCGGCCAGCCGGGGTGGCCGGCGCGGTCGCCGGGCCGGGCGCCGCGCGGGCGCACCGGCCGTCCGGGTCCCGCCGCCGGCCGGCTCGGCCGGCCGCCGTCGGGCCGGCTTGGCGACGTCGCCGCCGCCCCGGACCGGGCGCGGGGTGATGGTGCGACCGGCCCCGGTCGGCACGGTCCGCCGGGCGGTCCGGGCCGCGCCGGCCCGGCCGCCGTCGAGCACCTGCAACGCCGGCCGGAACGGGTCCGCCGACCGTTCGGTCCTGGGGGTACGCCGGGACCGGCCGCCCGGGTCGCCGGAGCCGCCCGCGACTCCGGGCGTACGCCGCAGTTCCGGACTGTCCCGCACGGTCCGGCCGCGCGGGGTGTACGCCCGGGCGTCGGAGATGCCGCCCAGCCCGGAACCGGACCGGCCGCCGGAGTCGGCACCGCGTTCGGTGTCCCGACCGGCACGCGACGAGCCGCGCCGGGACACCGAAGCGTCCCGGCGCGGCTCGTCGGACCGCGGCGTCACCGGGTCATCCCCCGGCACCCTGCTGGCTGGTGATCGCCGGCTCGCCACCGGCCGGTTGCGGCACTCCGATCACCCGGCCGTCCGGCAGCCGGATGAAGGCCGGTGGGCCCGAGTCGACCAGGCCCAGTTGCCGGGCCCGGGCGGTGAGGTTGCCCGGCACCTCGGCGTCGGCGATCTTCTGCTTCAGCTCCTGCTCCTGGATGTCCAGCGTGGACTGCTGCTGCTGCAACCGCTCCAGCCGGAACGCGTTCTCGTTGACCTTGCTGTTGACCACCAGGATGCCGAGCATCCCGCCGACCACCAGCACCAGGATCAGCGCCACGAACGAGACCCGGGGTCGGGCCACCGGCAGCGGTGGCGCCACCCGGAGCCGGGAGCGCCGGGCCGGCGTCGCCGACTCCGCTGCCCCGTCCGGCCGCTCCTCGGAGCTGTCCCAGACCCGCAGCCCCCGGGCGGATTCCGCCGGCTGCTCCCAGTCCCGCTCACGCAGTGCGGCACTGCCCTGGGTCGGATACCGTCGTGCCCCCCGCACCCGGGCCTCCGACGCCGGGTTCGACCGGCCGTCGCCCGCCCGCTGCGCCCGCTGCACCGTGGTCCGGCCCCCCGACCGCGGTGTGCGCTGCTGCGCGTCGCGCGTCGCGTCGGGCTGTTCCCGGCGCTCGCGCTTGTTGACGTTCATCTTCCCTCCCCCTGTACTGTCGTGCCGCCGCCCTCGGATGCCGGCGGCGACATCTCCCGTCGCGCTCCGTCGGACCCGCCCGGTGCCCCCGCACCGGCCGGGCCTGTTGCCCCGACGACTCGGCCGGGCCGTTCGCGGCTGGCCCGCCTCGTCGTCGTGCTCGTTCCACCGTCCCGCTCGATCCGCTCGGCCGCCCGCAGCCGCACCGATGCGGCCCGCGGGTTGGCCTGGACCTCCGCATCGCCCGGCAGCTCAGCTCCCCTGCTGAGCAGCCGCAGCATCGGCCCGGTACCGGGCAGTTCGACCGGAAGGTCGACCGGCCCGGTGCTCCGGGCACGGCCGGCGAACACCTGCTTGGTGATCCGGTCCTCCAGTGAGTGGTAGGACAGCACCACCGCGCGACCGCCCACGGACAGCGCGTCCAGGGCGGCCGGCAGCGCCGTTTCCAGCGCGGCCAGCTCCCGGTTTACCTCGATCCGTAAAGCCTGAAACGTCCTCTTGGCCGGATGTCCCCCGGTACGTCGGGCAGGTGCCGGAATGGACTCCTTGACCAGCTCGGCCAGCCGGGCCGACGAGGTGAGCCGGTTGCGTTCCCGCTCCCGGACGATCGCCGAGGCGATCCGGCCGGCGAACCGCTCCTCGCCGTAGACCCTGAGCACCCGGGCCAGCTCGCCGTGCGAGTAGCTGTTGACGACCTCCTCGGCGGTCGTACCGGCCGACTGGTCCATCCGCATGTCCAGCGGCGCGTCCTGCGCGTAGGCGAACCCGCGATCGGGCGCGTCGAGTTGCAGCGAGGAGACACCCAGGTCGAACAGCACGCCGTCCACCCGGTCGTAACCGAGCCGCTCCAGCACCTCGGCCAGCTCGTCGTAGACCGCGTGTACCAGGTGGGTCCGGTCGGCGTACCGGTCGAGCCGGGCCCGCGCGTGTGCCAGTGCCTCGGTGTCCCGGTCGAGTCCGATCAGGACGGTACGCGGATGCGCGGCGAGCACCGCCTCGGCGTGTCCGGCCAGCCCGAGCGTGGCGTCGACGTACACGGTCGTCCGGTCGTCGGCCCGGTCCAGGGCGGGGGCGAGCAGCTCGAGACACCGCTCAAGCAGCACCGGCACGTGCGTACCGCGTAGCTCCCCCATGTCGACCCCCAGTGACCCCTGTCTCGTCCGGACGTGCCCGGTATCTGTCGCGCTCGTCGTACCGCCAGATCCCCATCCGCTCTGCTCCTCCGGGCCGACCGTCGGACCGTCGGTGGATCGCGCCTGGCACCGGGGAAGAGGCGCCAGGAACCTCGAGCGGGTGGAGATCTCGCAGTACGTCGGGCGTCGGCACGCGCCGCCCTACAGTCCGCCCGGCAGCACCCCCTCCTCGATGTCGGCGAAGTCCTCTTCGCTCTCCGCGAGGTAGGTCTCCCAGGATCGCTTGTCCCAGATCTCCACCCGGGTGCTCGCCCCGATCACCACCAGCTCCCGATCAAGTGCGGCGTATTCCCGCAGGTGAATCGGGATGGTGACCCGACCCTGCTTGTCCGGGATCTCGTCGTGCGCACTGGCGAAGAAGACCCGGCCGTAGGCCCGGGCCGCCTTGTGCGTCATCGGCTGTTCGCGCAACTGCCCCGCGATCCGCTGGAACTCGGGCATCGGGAAGACGTAGAGGCAGCGCTCCTGCCCTTTCGTGATCACGACACCTCCCGCCAGCTCGTCCCGGAACTTGGCCGGAAGGATCAGCCGGCCCTTGTCGTCCAGGCGCGGGGTGTGCGTGCCGAGAAACACCGGCCCAACCCCCTCGCCCTACCAGCGGCGTTCGCGGCGCCGCTGCCCCCCGGGCCGGCGGGCCTTCCTGGCCCCCCATCGCGCCCCACTCTACTCCACTTCCCTCCACCCGCAACCGGAATCGCCCGGAAAGACCGGCTGCCCCCCAGATGAAACCGCACGTCAGAAGGGGTGGCCGGCGGTGGAGGGAAGTGGCCCCCCCGCCGCGAAGGTCCACTATCCGACACGGGTACGCCGGACGCGCGACGCCCGGAAATACGCGCTTTTTCCGACTAATCCGGTCGCCCCCACCGCCCCGCCGAAGCGGTGCGGGAGGAAAGTGGAGGAAAAATTCGCTGCGGCGGCCCCACTCCGCCGCGATCGCCCGGGCGACGCCCGCGGCCGGGTGGCGACGGCTCAGGTCAGCTCCGGCCACCGGGCCGCGACGTCGAGGGCGGCCCGGACCGGATCTCCGCCCCACCGGCTGGCGAACGCGTCGACCACCACCCACCCGGCCTGGACCAGCGCGCGGTGCCGGGCGATGTGTGCTGCCGGGCCGGACGGCTGGACGGCACAGTTCAGCCCGACCGCCGACGCACCGGCGCCGACACAGAGGTCCACCGTCCAGCGCCCGACCGGATAGTGGCGCCGGACCGGCAGCCCGATCCGGGCCAGTTCGATGGCCAACTCGCCCGCCCAGCCGCCCGGCACCGGGCTGTCGGCTCGGACCGGCGCCGGGCCTCGGGCCGCGATCGGCGCCAGGCTTCCGGCCCCCGCCGGGCTGCCCGCTGTCGTTGCCGCGGCAGCGGGCCGGGCCTGCCCGCTGCACGACGCGCTACCGCCTGCCCGCCCGGCGGCGGAAATGCCCGGAACGACGACCGGCTCGCCGCGCGGCTCCGGCGGCAGCGCCGCGTACCGCAGATAGTCGCCGAGCAGGCCGTTCGGCGCGGACTGCGAGGTCAACACGACCATCCGGCGCCGTGCCCGGGTGACCATCACGTTGAACAGGTTCGGGTCGGTCAGGAACCGGATCCGCCCGGCGGGAACCGGATCGGTCACCGCCAGCGACACCAGTACGGTCTCCGCCTCGCTGCCCTGGAACGAGTGGACGGTGCCCACCCGCAGCCCCAGCCGCTCGATCTCGGCCACCGGAAACTCCGCCACCAGCGCCGACTCCAGCGCGTCGGCCTGGGCCCGGAACGGCGTGATCACGCCGATGCCGACCCGACCCGCCTCGGCCAGCCGGCGGACCTCGGCCACCACCGCCGCCACCTCGGCCCGGTTCACCCCCGCCTCGGTACCCTCCACCGGCACCGTCCGCACGTCGATCACGTCCGCCGTCTCGTTGCCGGGATGCCGGGTGGCCACCGCGATCCGGCCACCGTAGAAGCGGTGCGCGGAGAACTCGATCAGGTGCGGGGCGCAGCGGTAGTGCTCGTCCAGCCAGGTCACCGGGGCGGCCCCGGCGGCCAGGTCGAAGGCGCTGATCCGGCGTACGTCGACCCGGTTGTCGAGGCCGTACCGGTGCAGGGTCGCCACCACGTCGACGTCGGCGACGAACGAGACGAACCGCAGTTGCCGGGGATCGCCCACCACCAGCGCCCGACGGGCCCGGGCCAGGACCGGCGCCGCCCGGATCTGGTCGGTGTGCGACGCCTCGTCCAGGATCACCAGGTCGAAGAGCCCGGCGATCGGCGGCAGCAGCTCCTCGACGTCGGTGACCGTGCCGATCCACAGCGGCAGCGCCCGGACCAGAGACTCCCCGCTCAGTTCGGCAAGGAGTTCCCGGCGCCGGTTGCGGCCCGCCCGCAGCGCACCGGCCAGCGCGGCGGCGCTGCGGCGGCCCGCGGCGTCCCACCGGTCCGGGCCACGACTGCGATGCCGCATCGCGGTGCCCAGCGCCGCCGACAACCGCTGGCGGGCCTGCGCCAGCACCGGCCACAACGGGCCCGGGTCGGTGCCGCCGACGGTCGCCAACCGGGCCGCCGCCACCTCCGCCCGGGCCGCCGCGATCGCGTCGTCGAGCCGGTCCAGCGACACCGTCTCCGCCGCGCCGAGCCGGCGGCGCAGCCGACGACCCGGTCGCCCCGGCAGCCAGCGCCGCCACCACGCGCCGGCCGACGCCCGGGCCCGCCCGGCCGCCCGGGCCGCCGCCAGCAGGTCGGCACCGGGCTCGAAGGCACCGGGTACGTCGAGTCGCAGCCCGCCGACCACCGGCGCCCAGCGCTGCACCTCGCCGGCCAGCAGTTCGAGGTCGAGCAGCTCGGTGAGTTGCCCGGTCACCCGTTCGACCTCGGCGGTCGCCTCGGCCACGGCGGCCCGGTCCGCGTCCAGGGTCGCCGCCGTCACCTCCGCCTCGGCGGTCACGTCGAGGGAGGCCGCCAGTGCGGCCCGGCGTTCCGCGTCGCCGAAGAGCACCGGTCGCGGGCCCGGATAGCGCTCCAGCAGTTCGCCGAGTACGTCGGCGGCGTGCGTGGACTGGGTGACGACCAGTACGCTGCCGCCCCGGTCGACCACGTCGAGCGCGGCGGCGACCACGGCGTGGCTCTTCCCGTTGCCCGGTGGCCCGGAGACCACGGTCACCGGCTGGTGCCGGACCCGGCGTACCACCTCGGTCTGGGCCTCGTTCAGCGGCAGCGGCGAGTCGACCGGTCCGGAGTCGGCCGGGGCGGCGGGTGCGTCCGGGGCGGTGCCGTACACCACGGCCAGGGCGGTGGACTCGACGTCGGGCCGGGCGGCCCAGGCGCGCAGCCGGTCACCGAGCGCCAGCCCGGCGACGTCCCGCACGCTGAACAGCACCGCCGAGACGTAGAGCACCGGCGGCCGGGCCGGAAAGCTCGCCCGACCGGTACGCCGGGTCCGGTCGACCTCGCGTACCCGCACGCCGGCGGCCTGGGCGACGGTGCGCAACCATGCCTCGGCGCCGGTGCTGGCGAGCCACCCGGATCCGCCCAGGCCCGGCGCCACCTCCAGCCGGGCGGCCAGGTCGCGGTCCTCGACCAGCGGAGTGACCTCGAAGTCGCCGGCCGGGACGACCCGGTACCCGCGCAGCGTGCGCTCCAGCCGGACCGGCTCGCTGAGCAGCGGGAAGCGCACCTTCCTGGTCACGCCGTCGGTCTCCACCACTCCGGCGACCAGGCCCCAGCCGCGGCGCAGCGTCCGAACGTCCCGGTGCAGCAGGTCGGCCGCGGCCAGCCGCTCCACCTCGCGGGACGGGCGGCAGGACTGCGGGTCGGCCAGCCAGATCAGCGGTTGGCCGGGACGGGTCACGTCGAGCACCCGCTCGGGTGCGGCCGGGGCGAGGTCGGCGAGGGCCCGCAGCACGGACGCGACGGAGGGGCTCATCGGCAGCCGAGGTTAGCAACCCGGGCACGCCGGGGCGGGGCGTCGGCCCGGGGCGCCCGGTACACCGCCACCGGACCGGATCGGATGCCCGAGCAGGTACCGGACAGCCGTGCCCGGGCGCCCGCGGCCGGTGCCCGGGGCCGGGCAAGTCCCGGTCCGGGGCCGTTCCGGGTGCGCCGGGCCGACCCCGGAGCGGATCCCGGGCCGTCGGGTACTTTCGTGCGGCGGTCACCTGCCCGGCGTCGTCCGGTAACCTCGCTCGCGTGACGGACGGGAAGATGCCTCTCCGGGCGAAGGTGGCCAGTTCGGTGTCGCGCACCGCCGCAGCCCTGTCCCGGGCGGCCGGCCGGGGCGACGGCTCGGTGATCGGCGGGTGGATCGGTCTCAAGATCGATCCTGATCTCCTCGCCCATCTGGCGTCCGGCCGGGCCATCGCGCTGGTCTCGGGCACCAACGGCAAGACGACGACCACCCGGCTGACCGCGGCGGCGGTCGGCGTACTCGGCCCGGTGGCGACCAACTCCTTCGGGGCGAACATGCCCACCGGACACACCTCGGCACTGGCCAAGGCCGGCAGCACTCCCTACGCCGTGCTCGAGGTCGACGAGCACTACCTGGCCCAGGTGCTGGAGGCGACCGAGCCACGGGTGGTGGCCCTGCTCAACCTCTCCCGGGACCAGCTCGACCGGGCCAAGGAGGTGGCGATGATGGCCCAGCTCTGGCGGGCCGCGCTGGTCCGGCACCCCTCGGTACGGGTGGTCGCCAACGCCGACGACCCGATGGTGGTCTGGGCGGCGACCCCACCGGCGACCCGCAGCCCGCAGTTGGCCCCGGCACCGGTCACCTGGTTCAGCGCCGGCCAGCGCTGGCACGACGACTCCTGGGTCTGCCCCGAGTGCGGCTCCCCGATCGAGCGGATGGCGGACCAGTGGTGGTGCACCGGCTGCTGGCTGCGCCGGCCGGAGCCGCAGTGGGTGGTCGAGGACGACGGGGTGGTCGACCCCGCCGGTGACTGGCACAAGGTGGTCCTGCAACTGCCCGGCCGGGTCAACCTCGGCAACGCGGCGACCGCGCTGGCGGTGGCGGCCGAGTTCGGCGTACGCCCGACCGACGCGGTGTCCCGGCTCGGCGGGGTCGCCTCGGTCGCCGGCCGGTACGCCCAGGTGGTCAAGGACGGCCGGACGATCCGGCTGCTGCTGGCGAAGAACCCGGCGAGCTGGCTGGAGGCGTTCGACATGGCGGAGGAGGCGCCGACGCTGCTGTCGATCAACGCCCGGGACCCCGACGGGCTGGACACCTCCTGGCTGTTCGACGTCGACTTCGCCCCGCTGCGCGGGCGGCAGGTGCTGATCACCGGCGACCGGGCGTACGACCTGGCCGTCCGGCTGGACATCAACGGCGTACCGTTCCAGCACGTCAGGACCTTCACCGAAGCGATCACGAGCGTCCCGCCGGGCCGGCTTGAGGTCATTGCCAACTACACGGCGTTCCAGGACATCCGAGCGGAGTTGGACCGTGTCAACTGATCCCGCCTACCGCATGCCGGGCCAGGCCGGTGGAGAGAGCAACCTGCGGATCGTCTGGATCTATCCGGACCTGCTCTCCACCTACGGCGACCGGGGCAACATGCTGATCCTGGCCCGCCGGGCCGAGCTGCGTGGCCTGCCGGTGGAGTGCATCGAGATCCGCTCCGACCAGCGGCTGCCCACCTCGGCCGACATCTACCTGCTCGGCGGCGGCGAGGACGGCCCGCAGGCGCTGGGCGCGCAGCGGCTGATCGCCGACGGCGGGCTGCGCCGGGCCGCCGAGCAGGGCTCGGTGGTCTTCGCGGTCTGCGCCGGTTACCAACTGCTCGGCGGCTCGTTCTTCGCCAAGGGCGCCAAGTGCGCCGGCCTGGACCTGCTCGACCTGCACTCCGACCGGGGGCCGTCCCGGGCGGTCGGCGAAATCGCCGGTGCCATCGACCCCCGGCTCGGGCTGCCGCCGCTGAGCGGCTTCGAGAACCACGGTGGGCGTACCCACCTGGGCCCCGGGGTGTCGCCGCTGGCCCGGGTCAGCACCGGGGTCGGCAACGACGGCGCCACCGAGGGGGCATGGCGGGGCAAGTTGCTCGGCACGTATTCGCACGGTCCCGCGCTGGCCCGCAACCCGGCCCTGGCTGACCTGCTGCTGCGCTGGGCGATCGGGATGCAGCAGCTTCCGCCGCTGGACGACACCTGGTCGGACCGGCTGCGGGCCGAACGCAACGGGGCCCTGGCCGCCGCCCGGCAGTGAGCCTCTACCATCCGAACGTTGCCGCTGCGCCCGCCGGATCGCGGCGAGCCAGAGCGGCGCGAGCGCCTCGACTTTCACCTGCGGCCACGGCGGACCGCACGGAGAGGTTGAAATAGGTTCATGATTGGACGTGTCCGGCGATTGCTCCGGCAGCGGTCGGTCGCGCGGTTCACCGTACTGCTCCTGGTGCTCGGCCTCCTCGGGCTGGCGCTGCTGCTGGTGCCCCGGCCCGAGGTGGCACAACTGCCCCGGCTGGCTGACCGGCTCGGTGCACTCGCGCCGGTCGCCGCGATCGGCGGCGGCGCGCTGCTGCTGGTCGCACTGGTGCCCCGGACCGCGATCACGGTGGTCTGGGGAGCGATCTTCGGGCCGCTGCTCGGCGCCGGCTACACGCTGGCCGCCGCCCTGCTCGCCGCGCTCGCCGGCTTCGCGGTCGGCCGGCTGCTCGGTCGGGAGTTCGTCGCGGAACGGGTACGCGGCCGGCTGGCCCGGCTCGACGGATGGTTCGCCCGGCAGAGCGTGCTCGGCGTGGTCAGTGTCCGGCTGATCCCGATCGGCGGGTTCGGGCTGATCAGCTACGGCTACGGCACCACCGGCGCGCGGCTGGCACCGTTCCTGCTGGGCAGCGTGCTGGCGGCCACCCCGTCCGCGTTCGGCTACGCCGCGGTGGGCGCCGCGGCGGTCTCGCCGGACGAGGTGAACTGGCTGGCGGTCACCCCGGGCGCGCTGGGCCTGGTCGCCAGCGTGGTGCTGGCGCTGCGCTGGTGGCGGGCGGAACGCGCCGCCGGGCAGGGCCGTCGGTCCGGTGGTGCCGCGAACGGCGACCGGCACGTCCCGGCCGACCGCCCGGCATCGAACCCGGAGTAACCGGTAGCGGAGGGCCGCTCCGACGCGTTGCCGTGCCGGCTGCGCATTTCGCGGTATTTGCCCTATAAGGACTGTTCGTCGATAGGCTGATCGCACCACCGTTCTCCTTCAGCGGCAGCCCCCGGAGGACGGATGGCTGCGCCTCACCCCGGGGCCGGGCGATCCCCGGCCCCGGCGGTGGGCGTTCCCGCCGAGCGCGGTATCCCGGGCAGCGATGGTCAGCGAGGTGACGGGTGAAGTCGTACGCCGAGACAGCCGGTGCGGTGGAGGTCGCCGACACCGCCGTCGTACGCGGCCCGAACGCGGTCGTCGTGCGGCTCTCCGTCAACGGCACCATGCGGAACATCCTGGTCGAGCCCCGGGTCAGCCTGCTGGACGCGCTGCGCGACCGGCTCGACCTCACCGGCACCAAGAAGGGCTGCAACCAGGGCGCCTGCGGTGCCTGCACGGTCTGGGTGGACAAGCGGCGGGTACTGGCCTGCCTCACCCTGGCGATCACCTGCGAGACCCGCGAGGTCACCACGATCGAGGGGCTCTCCGACGGGGTGGAACTGCACCCGATGCAGCAGGCGTTCATCAGCCAGGACGCCTTCCAGTGCGGATACTGCACCCCAGGCCAGATCATGTCGGCGGTGGCGTTCCTCGCCGAGGGGCATGCCGCGGACGACGGGCAGATCCGGGAGTGGATGAGCGGCAACATCTGCCGGTGTGCGGCGTACCCGAACATCCGGGCAGCCATCCGGCAGGTCCGGGACGAGGCCGGGGCGGGTGGGCCCGATGCGACCGGTTAGCTACTCCCGGGTGGCCGACGTCGCCACCGCGATCGGGACGGTCGCCGCCGACCCGGTCAGCACCTTCCTGGCCGGCGGCACCACCGAGGTCGACCTGCAACGCATCCACGTCGCCGGAGCGAAGCGGCTGGTGGACATCAACGACCTGCCGCTGCGGCAGGTCGAGGAGCTGCCCGGCGGCGGGGTACGGATCGGCGCCGTCGCCCGGATGAGCGACGTCGCCCAGGCCCTGCCGGTCCGGCGCCGGTTCCCGATGGTCTCCCAGGCCCTGCTGCTCGGCGCCTCCCCGCAACTGCGCAACATGGCCTCGATCGGTGGCAACCTGATGCAGCGGACCCGCTGCGGCTACTTCCGGGACGTGGCGGCGCCCTGCAACAAGCGCGAACCGGGCACCGGGTGCAGCGCGATGAACGGGATCAACCGGGGTCACGCGGTCCTCGGCACCAGCGAGTACTGCATCGCCACCCACCCCTCCGACCTGGCCGTCGCGCTGGTCGCGCTGGACGCGGTGGTGTTCACCCAGGGCCCGGCCGGGCACCGCCAGATCCCCGCCGACGACTTCTACCTGGCACCCGGCCAGACCCCGGATCGCGAGCACCCGACCGCGCACGGCGAACTCGTGGTGGCGGTGGAGATCCCGCCGCTGCCGATGGCCAGTACCTCGATCTACCTCAAGGTGCGGGACCGGGAGTCGTACGAGTTCGCGCTCGCCTCGGCGGCGGTCGCCGTCTCGCTGGACGCCGGAGTGGTCACCGACGTACGGCTGGCGCTGGGCGGCGTGGCGACCAAGCCCTGGCGGGCCCGCCGGGCCGAGTCGGTGCTGGTCGGCGCCCCGGCCACCGTCGAGTCGTTCCGGGCGGCAGCCGACGCGGAGCTGGCCGACGCGGTGTCGCACGGGATGAACGGATACAAGATCGAACTAGGCCGGCGCACGGTCGTACGGGCGCTGCGCATGGTCACCGGCGACGCCCGGATGGTCAGCGACGACGGGAACCCCCCATGAGCGGAGTGCGCAGATGAGTCCGGTGCTGGGGGCGGCCCTCGACCGGGTGGACGGCCGCGCCAAGGTCACCGGCGCGGCCCGGTACTCCGGCGAACTCAACCTGCCCAACCTCGCCCACGCGGTGCTGGTCGGTGCCCGGGTACCGAGCGGCCGGATCATCGGGATCGACTGCCGGCAGGCCGGCGTCGCGGACGGTGTGTTCGCGGTGCTGACCCATCTCGACCTGCCCCGGGTCGCGGCCCGGCCGAAGCTCTTCCCGTCGCTCGCCGGGCTGACCGCGCACGGGCAGAGCTTCTTCCCGATCCAGGACGACGTGGTGCACTACGCCGGCCAGCCGGTGGCGATCGTCGTCGCCGACACCGTCGAGCGGGCCGAGTACGCGGGCAGCCTGGTCCAGGTGACCTACGCCGAGACGCCGTCGGTGACCCTGCTCGACCAGGGGCGCGACCAGGCGTACGAGCCGGAACGGATCTTCGGCGGGCTGGTTCCCGGCCGGAACCCGACCCGGGGTGACCCGGAGACGGCACTGCGCGACGCCGAGGTGCGCCTCGACCTGACGTACCTGTTCGCGGCCAACCACCAGAACCCGCTGGAAGCGGGGACCACCACGGCGGTCTGGGACGACACCGACCGGCTCACCCTCTACGACTCGACCCAGGGGCCGACCGCGACCCAGCTCAGCGTCGCCGAGCTGCTCGGCCTGCCACCGACCCAGGTCCGGGTGGTCAGCCACTACGTCGGCGGCAGTTTCGGGTCCAAGGCGCTGATCTGGCCGCACGTCACCCTCGCCGCGCTCGCCGCCCGCCGGGTCGGCCGGCCGGTCCGGCTCACGCTCAGCCGCGACCAGATGTTCCACTCCTGCGGTTACCGGGAGGAGCAGGAGCAGCGGATCCGGCTCGGCGCCGGCCGGGACGGGCGGCTGACGGCCCTCACCCACGACAAGATCTCACTGACCTCGCACTTCGACGACTGGGCCGAGACCTCCCTGGAGTCGGCCGCGATCACGTATGCCGCGCCGAACTACGCCGGCGGCTACCGGCTGGTCCGGGGCAACACCATCACCCCGACCTTCACCCGTGGCCCCGGCGAGGCGACCGGGATGTTCGCGCTGGAATCCGCGATGGACGAACTCGCGTACGCCACCGGGGTCGATCCGGTCGAGCTGCGGCTGCGCAACCACGCCGACGTCGACCCGGACACCGGCAAGCCGTGGTCGAGCAAGGGGCTGAAGGAGTGCTACCAGCGCGGCGCCGAACTCTTCGGCTGGGCCGACCGCGACCCGACCCCCGGCGCGCGGCGGGACGGCCACCTGCTGATCGGCACCGGCATGGCCACCGCCGCCTATCCGGTGGCCGCCCCGATCAGCCCGCAGCGGGCCCGGGCCCGGATGTACATCGACGGCAGCGCGGTCGTCGAGGCCGGCATCTCCGAGTTCGGCACCGGCGCGCTGACCGCGATGACCCAGGTCGCCGCGGACGGCCTCGGCCTGCCGGTCGATCGGGTACGGTTCCTCGGCGGCACCACCGACCTGCCCAACGTCGCCTCGGCGGTCGGCTCGGCCGGCTCGGGGGCGACCAGTTCGCCGGTACACCTGGCCTGCACCCAGCTCCGCGACCAGCTCGTCGGGCAGGCGGTCGCCGACCAGCACTCGCCGCTGCACGGCGCCGACCCCGCCGGGGTGGTGGTCCGGGACGGCCGGATGTGCCTGCGCGACCGGCCCGAGGCCGGCGAGACGTACGCCGAGCTGCTCACCCGTAACCACATTCCGGACGTGGAGACGGTGGGCACCTGGATGCCGGTCCTGCCGCCCATGACGGACTACGCGATGCACACCTTCGGGGCCCAGTTCGCCGAGGTGGCCGTCGATGCCGAACTCGGCCTGGTCCGGGTACGCCGGCTGGTCGGCGTCTTCGCCCCGGGCCGGGTACTCAACCGCAAGACCACGCACAGCCAGCTCATGGGCGGGATGCTCTGGGGGCTGGGTCAGGCGCTGCTGGAGGCGACCCGGATGGACCCGCACACCGGGCGCTGGGCCAACGCCAGCCTCGCCGACTACCTGCTCCCGCTCAACGCCGACGCCCCGGACGTCACGGTCGACGTCATCGAGGTACCCGATTCCGTGGTCAACCCGCTCGGCGTGAAGGGCGTCGGCGAGATCGGCATCGTCGGTACCTCGGCCGCGATCGCCAACGCCGTGTACCACGCCACCGGCCGACGTATCCGGCACCTGCCGATCACCCTGGAGGACCTGCTCTGAGGACCGGCCGGGCCCGCCGGCCGACCGCCTGCTCCAGGCTCCACTCCGTCCTCGGCCCCGGACGAGGTCGCCGCCTGCCCCGGTTCCACTCCGTGCTCGGCCCCGGGCGAGGTCGCCGCCTGCCCCGGTTCCACTCCGTGCTCGGCCCCGGGCGAGGTCGCCGCCGGGCTAGTCGCCGAGGGGCAGTCGGGTGCCGAGGTGGGCCCCGGCGGCGTCGACCGGACCGTGGAAGGTGGCGACACCGCTGCCGCCGCCAAGGTCGAAGGTGGCCCGTTCGAAGCGGCAGCCGGCGAAGCTGGTGGTGCCGTGGAACTGGGCTCCGACGAAGTCGGCGTATCCGCCCTCGCCGCCGCTGAGGTCGAGATCGACCAGGGTGGCGCCGCAGAGCCAGAGGTTGGTCTCCGGCCAGTACGGCTCGGCGGCCGGGCGCAGCCGCTCGGCGAGCACCTGTTGGACGTCCCGGCGCAGGTCCAGCTCCTCGGCCTGAGCCGGATCCAGCTCGCCACCGACCAGGAACGGCAGCGGCGTACGCAGATAGGCGCAGAGCGCGTCGACGACACGTTCCCGCAGCTCCGGACGGGTGTCGCCGAGTTCGGCCAGCAGTCGCAGGCCGGCACGCCGGGTGTCGGGGTCCGGGTCGGCGAGCTGCCGGGTGTACGGGCGGACGCCCTCGTCCGGCACCAGCCGGCCGGTGTCGGGCTCCGCCGCCCAGCCCAGCGGCCAGTACGTCTCGCCGTATCCGTCCTCGTCGTCCTCGTCCGACCAGTGCGCACCGGTCAGCTCCACGGCGGGTTGGTCCAGGTGCACCCGGGCGGCGAACTCGGCCTCCCGGAAGTCCGCCTCGGCGCCGAACCGGGCCTTGTAGAACCAGGCCGGGCCGGCGAAGCGGGCACCCCGGAACGAGACCGGACCGGCGAAGCGCGCCCCGTCGCCGCCCTCCTCCCAGTCCTGGTAGTCCTCGATCAGGACGGCGACCGGCCACTGCGGATCGGTCTCGTTCGGCTCGTCCCAGGGCAGCGGGGTGAGTTCCTCGATCGTCTCCCAGGCCGGGTCGTCCTCCCAGAGGGTCTCCTCGCCCCGCCCGAACCAGGCAATGTCGCCGAACTCCGCCCCGACGAACCCGGTCTCGCCCCGGAACCGGGCCCGGCCGAAGACCGCCTCGTCGCCGAAGCGGACGCCGTCGAACCGGGCGTCGCCCTCGAAAACCGTACGCGGGAAGAGCGCCTCGCCGTCGAAGCTGGCCCCCTCGAACGACGCCGTGCCGACGAACCGGGTGTCCGCGAACCGCCCCTCGGCCAGCTCGCAACCGCGCAGGTCGACGTCGACCAGGGTGGTACCGGACAGGTCGAGGCTGATCTCCGGCCACGGCCCCGGGTCGCCGGGGCGGAGCCGGTCGGCGAGCAGGGCGAGGGCGGCCCGCCGCGGGTCGGTCTCCCCGTCGTCGGTGGACCCCAGCCGCGCCGCCGGACGATCCGCCGGACCGGTGGTCCGCAGGTGTTCGCAGATCGCGTCCGCCACCGGCTGCCGGAGTTCGGGGCGGCCGTCGGCGCGGGCCAGCAGCCGGCGTACCGCCGGGAGCCGCTCGGGCGACGGCTCCGCCGCCAGTTCGGCGAGGTCCGCCCGGTGTTCGTCCAGGTCCCGATCCGCCATACCCGCCCGCTCCCCTTCCCCGGCTGCTCCGGCCCACGGTGCCGCCGCACCGGCGGCGCCGGAACGCACCCTAGCCGCAGCGGGCAACTCCGGCCGCCGCCGGCGCCCCCCGGCATCGCCGGCAACCGCGCGCCCGGACCGCTCACCTGGACGCCAGATGCGCTACCGATGCTGGGTAACGCCTCCGACGTCCAGGTCCAGCCCGGAACAGGCCCAGCGGAACAGGCCCAGCGGAACAGGCCCAGCCTGGAACAGGCCGGGACCGGAACCCGCCGCCCGGCACCGACGGCGGGTTGCCGACGGGGGTCAGGCGACGACGCTGACCATTCGGCCCGGTACCACGATCACCTTGCGCGGCTCGCGACCGGCCAACTGGTCGGCGACCGCCGCCAGCGCGGCGGACCGGATCGCCTCCTCGGCCGCCTCCGCCGGTACCTCGACCCGCCCCCGGACCTTGCCGTTGACCTGCACCGGGTACGTCACCGTCTCGGCGACCAGCAGGCTCGGGTCGGCCACCGGGAACGGCTCGTACGCCAGCGACTCGGCGTGCCCCAGCCGGTGCCACAGCTCCTCGGCGATGTGCGGGGCGAACGGCGACAGCATCAGCAGCAGCGGCTCGGCCACTTCCCGGGGCGTCGCTTCCAGCCTGGTCAGACCGTTGGTCAGCTCGATCAGCTTGGCGATCGCGGTGTTCATCCGGATGCCGTCCAGGTCGCCCCGGACCCCGTCGATGATCCGGTGCAGCAGTCGCCGGGTCTGCTCGTCGGCCGGGGCGTCGGTGACCCGCAGCTCGCCGGTGTGCTCGTCGACGATGGTCCGCCAGACCCGTTGCAGGAACCGGTACGCCCCGATCACCGCCCGGGTCTCCCAGGGCCGGGAGACGTCCAGCGGGCCCATCGACATCTCGTAGACCCGGAACGTGTCGGCGCCGTACGCCTCGCACATCTCGTCCGGGGTCACCACGTTCCGCAGCGACTTGCCCATCTTGCCGTAGACCCGGGTGACCTGCTGGTCGGCGAAGTAGTACCTGCCGTCGACCTCCTCCACCTCGGCGGCCTCGACGTAGCTGCCCCGGTCGTTCTGGAAGGCGTACGCCTGGATCATGCCCTGGTTGTACAGCCGGCGGTACGGCTCGAACGACGAGACGTGGCCCAGGTCGTACAGCACCTTGTGCCAGAAGCGGGCGTACAGCAGGTGCAGCACGGCGTGCTCCTGGCCGCCGACGTACAGGTCGGTGCCGCCCGGGTCGCCCGGCGACTGCGGGCCCATCCAGTACCGCTCGTTGGCCGGGTCGACGAACCGCTCCGGGTTGGTCGGGTCCAGGTAGCGCAGCTCGTACCAGCAGGAGCCGGCCCACTGCGGCATCACGTTGGTCTCCCGGGTGTACCGCTTCGGCCCGTCGCCCAGGTCCAGCTCGACCTCGACCCAGTCCTTGCGCCGGGACAGCGGGGTCTCCGGGTCGGAGTCGGCGTCGTCCGGGTCGAAGGTGCGCGGCGCGAAGTCGTCCACCTCGGGCAGCTCGACCGGCAGCATCGACTCGGGCAGCGCCACCGGGTTGCCCTGCTCGTCGTAGACGATCGGGAACGGCTCGCCCCAGTAGCGCTGCCGGCTGAACAGCCAGTCCCGCAGCCGGTAGGTGACCGCGCCGGCGCCGTACCCGTTCGCCTCCAGCCACTCGATGGTCTTCGTCTTGGCGTCGGCGACGAACAGCCCGTTCAGGTCCAGGCCGCGATCCGGTGCGGCGCTGTTGATCGCCGGGCCCTCCCCGGTGTACGCCTTGCCGTCGAAGTTCTCCGGCGGCTGCACGGTACGCACGATCGGCAGTTCGAAGACCTCGGCGAACTCCCAGTCCCGCTCGTCCTGCCCGGGCACCGCCATGATCGCGCCGGTGCCGTAGCCGGCCAGTACGTAGTCGGCGATGAAGATCGGGATCTGCGCGCCGTTGACCGGGTTCGTGGCGTACGCCCCGATGAAGACGCCGGTCTTCTCCCGGTTCTCGGCCTGCCGCTCGATGTCGGTCTTGGCGCCGGCCGCCTTCCGGTAGGCGTCCACGGCGGCCCGGGGAGTCGCCTGCCCGCCGGTCCAGGCGTCCCTGGTCCCCTCCGGCCAGGCGTCGGCGGCCAGCGACTCGACCAGCGGGTGCTCCGGGGCCAGCACCATGTAGGTGGCCCCGAAGACGGTGTCCGGCCGGGTGGTGAAGACCCGGATCGGCGCGTCGGCGGTCGGGAACTCGATGTGCGCGCCGGTCGACCGGCCGATCCAGTTCCGCTGTTGCAGCTTGATCGGCTCGGGCCAGTCCAGCGCGTCCAGGTCCTCGATCAGCCGGTCACCGTACGCGGTGATCCGCATCATCCACTGCTTCAGGTTGCGCTTGAAGACCGGGAAGTTGCCCCGGTCCGACCGGCCGTCCGGGGTCACCTCCTCGTTGGCCAGCACCGTGCCCAGGCCCGGGCACCAGTTCACCGGCGCCTCGGAGACGTACGCCAGCCGGTGGTCGTCGACGATCCGCCGCCGCTGCGCCGGGGACAGCTCGGCCCATGGCCGGTCGTCCGGGGTGGCCCGGGTGCCCGCCTCGAACTCCGCCACCAGCTCGGCGATCGGCCGGGCCTTACCGGCGGCGGTGTCGTACCAGGAGTTGTAGATCTGCAGGAAGATCCACTGCGTCCAGCGGTAGTAGTCGGTGTCGATGGTCGCCACCGAGCGCCGGTCGTCGTGCCCCAGCCCCAGCCGGCGTAGCTGCGACCGGTAGTAGCCGATGTTCGCCTCGGTGGTGGTCCGGGGGTGGGTGCCGGTCTGCACCGCGTACTGCTCGGCCGGCAGCCCGAAGGCGTCGAAGCCCATCGTGTGCAGTACGTTCCGGCCGGCCATCCGCTGGTAGCGGGCGTAGCAGTCGGTGCCGATGTAGCCCAGCGGGTGCCCGACGTGCAGCCCCGCCCCGGACGGGTACGGGAACATGTCCAGCACGAACAGCTTCTCGGCATCCGCCCGGGGATGGCCGGGATCGGCCAGCGGCCCGACCGGGTTGGGCGCCCGGAAGGTACCCCGCTCGGCCCACCGGTCCTGCCAGCGGATCTCGATCTCGCCGGCCAGCTCGGCCGTGTACCGGAACGGCGGGATGTCCGCCGTCGGCTCGGCTGCCTCGGTCGTCATGTCGTCTCCTCGCTACGTCCGCCGTCGCTCCGCCCTGGTCGACCGGGCTGGCTGAGCATCAGATTCAGGTTTGTGGGCCGGGTCCGTTCTGCGGGCATAAAAAAGCCCCTCACGCAGGAGGGGTGGCCGTGCTGTCGCTGTCTGTCGCGTCAGCACGGCTCGCTAAGGAGCAGGTAGACCCTGGACATGCGGCCATCGTACCGCGCCCCCGGCAGCGCTGTCGCACCCGATACCGGCCCGGAGATCCGACCCCGGGCTCTCCCGGTGTGCTCGGCTCTCCCGCCGAATGCGGTTAGCCTGAGTGATGCGGGTGATCCGGTTACTCCGGACGGACGTATTCTCCCGCGAACCATACGGCTGGCCCAGGGACTCTTACTAGGCGGCGGCCGTGACCGACGAGGAGGAGGCCCGTGACTCAACAGACCTGGGACGAACTGGGTGGCACGCTGCCGAGCGACCAGTTCCGTGCCGCCAGCGACGCGATCGTGGCCAACATCGAAGAGGTCATCGAGGGCAAGACCGCGACGGTCCGGCTCGCGCTCGCCGTCCTGCTGGCCGAGGGCCATCTCCTGATCGAGGACGTACCGGGCGTCGGCAAGACCAAGCTGGCCAAGGCGCTCGCCCGGTCGATCGACTGCTCGGTCCGGCGCATCCAGTTCACCCCCGACCTGCTGCCCAGCGACGTCACCGGGGTCAGCGTCTACAACCAGGAGACGCACGACTTCGAGTTCAAGCCGGGCGCGGTCTTCGCCAACCTGGTGGTCGGCGACGAGATCAACCGGGCCTCGCCGAAGACCCAGTCCGCGCTGCTGGAGAGCATGGAGGAGCGGCAGGTCACCGTCGACGGCGTCACCTACGAGCTCCAGACCCCGTTCATGGTGATCGCCACCCAGAACCCGATCGAGATGGAGGGGACCTATCCACTGCCGGAGGCGCAGCGCGACCGGTTCACCGCCCGGATCGCGATGGGCTACCCCGACCCCGGCGCCGAGCTGGCCATGCTGGACGTGCACGGCGGCCGGGACCCGATCCACGAACTGCGACCGGTATCCGACGCCGCCACCGTCCGGAAGCTGATCGCGACGGTCCGTGACGTGCACGTCGCCGACGCCGTCAAGCAGTACGCCGTCGACCTGGTCACCGCCACCCGGGAAGCCCCCGACCTGCGGCTCGGTGCCTCCCCCCGGGCCACTCTGCAACTGCTGCGCACCGCCCGGGCGGTCGCCGCACTGGAGGGACGCGACTACGTCCTCCCCGACGACCTCCAGGCACTGGCCGTGCCGGTGCTCGCGCACCGGATCATCTCCACCGCGGACGCGCAGCTCGCCCGGCGTACCACCGACGCGATCGTCTCCGACCTGGTGCACCGGCTGCCGTTGCCGCACGAGCGGCAGCGCTCGCCGTACGACACCCGGCCGTCGTCCGAGGACGGCACCGGGCGCTCCCAGTACGAGCCGCGGAGGCGGTGACGGTGCGCGAGGCACTGCGCGGCCTCACCACCCGGGGGCGGTCGTTCCTGGCCGCCGCCGTGGCAGCGGCGATCTCCGCGCTGATCCTCGGCGAGAAGGACCTGCTCCGGGTCGCCATCCTGCTCGGCGTACTGCCGCTGCTCGCCGCCCTCTACGTCGGGCGCAGCCGCTACAAGCTCGCCTGCAGCCGCTCGCTGGAGCCGCAACGGGTGCCGGTCGGCGCCAGCTCCCGGGTGGTGCTCCGGTTGCAGAACATGTCCCGGCTGCCGACCGGGACGCTGCTGCTGGAGGACCGGCTGCCGTACGCGCTCGGCAGCCGTCCCCGGGTGGTGCTGGAACGTCTCGGCGCGCACCAGGCGAGCTCGGTGGCGTACACGGTCCGGGCCGACGTACGCGGTCGCTACGAGGTGGGCCCGCTGGTGATCCGGCTGACCGACCCGTTCGGGCTCTGCGAGCTGACCCGGGCGTTCCCCAGCGTCGACCCGCTCACCGTCATCCCACAGGTCACCCCGCTCCCCTCGGTCCGGCTGGCCGGCGAGTACGCGGGCACCGGCGAGAGCCGGGCCCGTTCGGTGGCGGTACACGGCGAGGACGACGCGGCGACCCGGGAGTACCGGCGCGGCGACGACCTGCGCCGGGTGCACTGGAAGTCCACCGCGCGCACCGGTGAGCTGATGGTGCGCCGGGAGGAGCAGCCCTGGGAGAGCCGGGCGACGGTGGTGCTGGACACCCGGGCGTTCGCGCACCGGGGCGAGGGGCCGACCGCCAGCTTCGAGTGGGCGGTGTCGGCGGCGGCCAGCATCGCCGTGCACCTGCGGCAGGCCGGATACAAGCTCCGGCTGGTCAGCGACTCGGGGATCGACGCCAGCGCGAACGACGCCGGTGGCGAGGGTCTGCTGCTGGACTACCTCGCCGACGTCCGGCTCAGCCAGCGCGGCGACGTGGCGACGCTGGTCGAGCGGGTCCGGCAGCGCTCCGACGGCGGGCTGGTCATCGCACTGCTCGGCACGCTGACCACCGCCGAGGCGGACCTGCTGGCCGGACTGCGCGGCAGCGGCGCGACCTGCATCGCGTTCCTGGTGGACAGTTCGACCTGGCTCAACCTGACCCCGCAGGCGCGCGAGGAGGCGAACCACGCGCACGGCGCCGCCGCGCTCGCGCTGATGCAGAGCGGTTGGCGGGTGGTCGGGGTCGAACACGGCAGCAAGCTACCGGCGCTCTGGCCGCAGGCGGCCCGGGGCTCGCAGGGCTTCGCCTGGCGGGCCGTGCTGGCCGAGACGGTCGCCGGCGGAGTGCGGTGACCGGTCGCCGGAGACGGGACCGACGAGGCGGATGAGGGCGACGGGATGAACCGGAACGGCAGCACCGGCACCGACGGGAAGATGTGATGAGGGGACGCCGACACCTGGGGTTCGTGGCGGCCGCGGCCACCCTGCTCGCCGCCGCGCCGATGTCCACCATCTACGAGCGGTGGACCTGGCTGATCCAGTGCGCGGTCGTCGTCGCGCTGATCGCCGGTACGGCAACCCTGGCCCGCTGGTGGCGGGCACCGGTCTGGGCCCAGGGGCTCGGCATGGTGGCGGCACTGCTGCTCGGGCTGACCTGGATCTTCCCGAGCGGCCAGGAGATGATCTCCCTGCTGCCCACCCCCGGCACCGTGACCCACTTCGGCTCGCTGCTGGCCAGCTCCGGCGAGGACATGCGCTCGTACGGCGTACCGGTCCAGGACCTCGACTCGCTGCTCTTCCTGACGGCGCTCGGCGTCGGCGGGGTGGCGATCGTGGTGGACCTGCTCACCGTCGGGATACGCCGTCCCGCCCTGGCCGGGCTGCCGATGCTGGCGATCTACTCGGTGCCGGTGGCGGTGCACGTCGACAGCGTCTCGGCCGTGCCGTTCGTGATCGGGGCGGTCGGCTTCCTGTGGCTGCTCGCCGCCGACAACGTGGACCGGGTACGCCACTTCGGACGCCGGTTCACCGGCGACGGCCGGGACGTGGACGTCTGGGAGCCGTCGCCGCTGGCCGCCGCCGGCCGCCGCCTGGCGGTGATCGGCGTCGCGGTGGCCGTACTGCTGCCGCTGGCCGTACCGGGGATGACCTCGGGGCTGCTCAGCCAGTTCAACTCCGGTGGTGGCGGCGGCGACGGCAGCGGCCGGGCCGGCCCCGGCGGATCACCGGGCCGGGTGAACCTCTTCGCCCAGCTCAGCGGCGAGCTGAACCGCTCCGAGCAGCGCGACATGGTGCGGGTGAGCACCAACGACCCCGATCCGTTCTACCTGCGTTTCGCGGTCGCCGACGACTTCGAGCGGACCGGGTTCGGGCCGCGCTCCCCGGAGGGGACTCCGGTGACCCAGGGCCTGCCGGATCCGCGCGAGGTGACCCGGGAGGCCCCGGGCATCACCCGCGATCAGTACAACGCGGACGTCGAGATCCTCGACTTCGCCATGCCGTTCCTGCCGGTCTACACCGCACCGGTGAGTACCCGCCAGATCGACGCGAACTGGCGCTACGACGCGACCATGCAGGTCGTCTACTCGGAACGGGCGTCGTCGCGGAACCGGAGGTACTCCTTCGACTTCGTCCGTTCGGAATACACCCCGAGCGCGCTCGCCGCGGCACCGACCCTGGCACCGGAGCACGCGTTCCGGAAGCTCTACACCACGGTGGAGCCGGTACGGGAGGTCGAGGAACTCGTCGACCGGCTGACCACCGGCAAGCGGAACGACTACGAGCGGGTCCGGGCGATCTACGACCACTTCTCCCGGAAGAACGGGTTCAGCTACGCCCTGAACACCGAGGGCGGCACCAGCGGGCAGGACATCGTCAACTTCCTCACCAACAAGGTGGGCTTCTGTCAGCAGTACGCCGCCGCGATGACCTGGCTGGTCCGCGAGGCCGGCATCCCGGCCCGGGTGGCCTTCGGCTTCACCAGCGCCAACCGGTCGGGCAACACCTACACCCTGACCAACAACAACCTGCACGCCTGGACCGAGGTCTACTTCACCGGCATCGGCTGGGTCCCGTTCGACGCGACGCCGGCGGCCAGCATCACCGGCTCGTGGCGTTCCCAGTGGGCGCCGGACCCGGACGCGCCCGCGCAGACCTCGACCACTCCGGACACCCCGGTCGGCCCGACCACCGACCCGTCGGCCGGCCCGCAGGCGACGGACGGGTCGGACCGCCCGCTCGACGAGGCGTTCGACGGCGCCGCCGGGGTCGCCCCGGACAGCGGACCCAACTGGCCGCTCTGGGTGCTGGCCGGGGCGGTGCTGCTGGTCCTGCTGCTCACCGTGCCCGCCCTCCGGCGGGTGTTGCTCCGGCGGCGCCGCCAGACCCGGGCCGCGGCCGCGGCCAGCACCCTCGCCTCGGTGGCGGCGGACGGGACCGCGGCCCCCGGGGTCGCCCGGGTGGTGCTCAGCGACTCCGAGCTGGCCCGGGCCCGGGCCGACGCGCACGCGGCCTGGGACGAGTTGGTCGACACCCTGGTCGACTTCCGGGTCCGGGTGGATCCGGCGGAGACGCCCCGGGCCACGGCCGACCGGCTGGTCCGGGAGGGGCTGACCGCCGGCGACGCCGACGAGGCGATCCGCCTGCTCGGGCACGCCGAGGAACGCGCCAGGTACGCCCGGGAGCCGCTGCGGCACGGTCCGCTGGGTGAGGCCCTCCGCTCGGTACGCCGGGCGCTGAACGCCGGAGCCGACCGGCGTACCCGGCTGGTGGCGGCCACCCTGCCGCCGTCGGTACTGTTCCGCTGGCGATTGGCGATCATGGATCTGTCGGCCGGGTTCGTCGGGCTGACCGGCCGGCTCCGGGACCGGCTGCTGCGGTGGAGCCCTCGACGGGTGCTCGCCGGACGCACGTCCCGCTGATCCGAGCCGTACCGGTCGACCCCGACCGGAGGCGTCACAGGGCCCACCCCGCGAGTCGCGGGGTGGGCCCTGCGGTCCGCCGGATGCGCCGGCAGAGCGCCTGGTGGATCCACCGGAAGCGCCTGGTGGGTGGATCCGCTGGAAGCGCCTGACGGATCTGCCGGAAGCGCCTGACGGATCTGCCGGGAGAGTCCGGCGGATGCGCCGGGAGATCAGACCGGAAGCGCCTGACGGATCCGCCGGGAGATCAGATCGGCGCGACGTCACCCAGCGAGGTCGTGAGGCGGATCACGGCGAGCCGGCACCCGCGCCGGGGACGCGAACGGCCGGCGGAGACGCACGCCGGCAGCAAGTGGGTAGGCAGCAGTGTGTAGGCATGGAGAAACGCCACTGGTCGCCGGGACGGAACCCGGCGGTACCGTCAGCGGGGCGTGCCCCCACGGACGGGAGACGGTCAGCGGTGGCCTTCCGGCCGCTGACGCCACCTCTCCTCGAGTCGGTCGATCAACGACAAGCGTCGCCCGCTGCGGACACGGCGGCTGGTGGTGCCGCCGACCACGTGCAGGTCCGGTGACTGCGCCTTACGCTGCGACAGCATCGCGAACGCGGCCGCACCGAGCATCACCACGAAGCCCGCCACTCCGAGCAGCGGAGTTTTGCTCACCGTGCCGTAGACGACCAATGCTAGGCCAGCGATGATCACGCTGACCGCGACGAGCAGGCGACGCCGCGCGTGGAAACGCGGATCGCTGGCGCGCACAGCCGAGGCGAACTTAGGGTCCTCGGCAAGCGACTGCTCGATCTGCTCGAACAGCCGCTGCTCGTGCTCCGAGAGCGGCACGGCACTCCTCCCCGGTCACGTTGGTCGGTCCGCTCGGACCGACAGACCGTGGCAGCCAACCGGCTGCTTACCCGCCAGTCTACGAGGGGGGTCGCGGGTCGGAAAGCGGGACGACCTATGGCCGCGCCGGATTTTCCGTCCGCCGCAGGTCGCCGTGCCCCAACAGACTCGCTGGGCGCACCATGGAACGCCCGAATCGGGCAGCCGCGGCGTCCGCCGCGGCCTCCGCCTCCCGCCAGCCGTGCTCGGGCGCGCCCAGCGCGAGCTGTCGGGGAGTCTGGTCGCCGTCGCTGAGCCCCTCGACCCGGACGCCGATCAGCCGGATCCGGTCACCCGGGCCGAGAGCGTCGAACAACGCCCAGGCGGTGTCGAACACCTCCCGGGTCACGTCGGTCGGCCCGCCGAGCGTGCGGGACCGGTTGACCGTCCGGAAGTCGGCGAACCGTACCTTGATCGAGACCGTCCGACCGACCTGCCCGGCCCGGCGCAGCCGGACGCCGACCTTCTCGGCGAGCGCCAGCAGAGCCCGCCGGATCGTCTCCGGCTCGGCCAGGTCGGTGTCGAAGGTGACCTCGGCCCCGATCGACTTCTCCGCGTGCTCCGGGCTCACCCGGCGGGGATCCCGCCCCCAGGCCAGCTCGTGCAGGTGGGTCGCGGCCGCGTCGCCCAGGCTGCCCCGGAGCATCCCGACCGGCGCCTCGGCGATGTCCCGGACCGTCCGCAGCCCGAGCCGGCGTAGCGTCTCCGCCGCCCGCTCCCCCACCCCCCAGAGCGCCTCCACCGGCAGCGGATGCAGGAACTCCAGCACCTGGTCGGCCGGCACCACGATCAGCCCGTCCGGCTTGGCCCGGGTGGAGCCGAGCTTGGCCACGAACTTGGTCGGCGCCACCCCGACCGAACAGGTCAGACCCTCCTGCTCGGCGACCCGGGCCCGGATCAGCCGGGCGATCTCGGCCGGCCGGCCGAGCAGTTTGCGCGCCCCGGCGACGTCGAGGAACGCCTCGTCCAGCGAGAGCGGCTCGACCAGTGGAGTCACGTCGCGGAAGATCTCCATCACCGCCCGGGAAGCGGCCGTGACCTGCGTGAAGTCGGGCGACAGGAAGACCGCCGACGGGCAGAGCGCCCGGGCCCGCATCGTCGGCATCGCGCTGCGCACGCCGTACGTCCGGGCCTCGTAGCTGGCCGAACTGACCACGCCGCGCGGGCCGATCCCGCCGACCACGACGGGCCGACCCCGCAGGTCGGGCCGGCGTCGGACCTCGACCGCGACGAAAAACGCGTCCATGTCGACGTGCAGGATCGGCGAGCCGGAGTCGTCGGCGTCCGCGCCGAAGCGCGGATCACCGCCGCGTGGCACGGACTGGCTGCGACCCATAGCGGCAGGTTAACCCGGGGGTACGACGCAACCGCGCCGACAATTCCGGTTGGCACCGAACGGGTACGGCTCTTTACCATTGCGGTCCGGCACAGCACCGGACACGGGGAAGGAATCCGATGAAGACGGTGCCACTCGGGCAGACCGGCGAGCGGGTCAGCCAGTTCGCCCTCGGCTGCATGCTGATGGGCACGCTCGCCGACGACGAGTCGTCGTACGCGATCCTCGACCGCTACCTCGACGGCGGCGGCACGTTCCTGGACACCGCGAACTGCTACGCCTGGTGGCCCGGCCCGCCCTTCGTCGGCGGCGAGAGCGAGAGCCTGCTCGGCCGCTGGTTGCACCGCAGCGGACGGCGTGACGAGGTGTTCCTGGCCACCAAGGGCAGCGCCTGGATCCGCGACGTGGAGGCGGTGCGGAACAACCCGCACGACCCGCGGGCGGCGAGCCGGCAGTACGAGGGCGCCGGCGGGGACACCCTGCGCCGGGCGCTCGACGACAGCCTGCGCCGGCTCGGCACCGACCACGTGGACCTCTACTACGTGCACGTCGACGACCGGAACACCCCGCTGGAGGAGACCCTGGAGGCCCTGGCCGGGCTGGTCTCGGCCGGCAAGATCCGGTACGTCGGCTGGTCCAACGTCCGGACCTGGCGGCTGGAGCGGATCCGGCAGCTCGCCGACCGGTACGGCTGGCCGGCTCCGGTCGCCCTGCAACAGCAGCACTCCTACCTGCGCCCCCGGCCGGGTGCCGACACGCTCTCGATCGTGGACGACGAACAGCTCGACTACCTGCGGGCCAACGACGCGGTGACCCTGGTGGCATACTCGCCGATCCTCAAGGGCAGCTACGACGACCTGGCGAAACGGCGCGACCACCACGTGATGGAGTCGTACCGGGGGCCGGACGCCGAGGCCCGGTTCGCCGCCGTCGCCGAGCTGGCCGCCGAACTCGGGGTCACCGGCAACCAGCTCGTACTGGCCTGGCTGCTGCACCAGCGGGATCCGGAGTTCGTCACGCTGTTCGGCCCGCGCACCCCCGAGCAGTACGCCGCGGCGCTGCCCGCGCTCGACCTCACCCTCACCGACGGGCAGCTCGGCCGGCTCGCCGCCGCCGGGGTCTGACCCGGGCGACGCGACAGCGCAGGTCGCAGATCACCCCGGTGATGGTCGATACTGCGGGTGTGCCGAGAATTCTCCGGGCAGCGGCGGCTGTCGCGCTCCTGCTGGCGTCGGTGGCCTGTGACGGCCCGGCACCCGAGGCCGCCCCGCCGGCCGCCACCCCGACGTCGCCCGCCGAGTTGTCCGCCGGCCCGCTCCGGCTGCCCAGCGGGGCGCCCAGGGACCAGTGCCCGACCACCGCACCGCAACCCTGGTCCGGGCCGGGTCAGGCGACCCAGGTGCTCGGCCCCGGTCCGGTGTACCCGGTGGCGGACTACTTCCGGGACGGCGCGGTGCTGCGGCTGCGCGAGGACGACCGGCAACCGGACGGCACGTACCGGAAGAAGGTCCGGTGGATCGCCACCGGCTACACCGGCCCGGTGCTGCTGCGGGCGGCGCGGATCGACGCGCCGGGCAGCGCCGCCGCCTCGTTCGCGTACACCGGTGGCCCCCGCGACGGCGGGCACTACGCCGTGCTGACCAACCCGGACAGCGACCTGCCCGGGACGACGACGGTCGGCGGCCCGGGCTGCTACGCCTACCAGGTCGACGGGACCACGTTCAGTCTGACGATCGTGTTCCGCGCCGCCCCGGAAGGGTCATGACGGGCGGGTCCCGGCCGATGACCGGTGCCCGGTGCGGCGTCACGACAGTTCGCCGCCGCCGGACAGCGGGCGGATGTGCACGCTGCCGCTGCCGTCCGGCACGACCTCGACCACGCCGCCGGTGAACCGGAGGTCGCCGGCCTGTTCCATCGCCACCTCGATCCGCACCAGCTCGGTGGGAATGCGCACGTGCCGGGCGAACGTGCCGACCGGTACGCCGTGGCGCACCTCGGCGCACACGTCGATCGTGGTGGTGCCGTCGGCGTTGCGCCGGACGGCGACGATGCCGCGATCCGTCGGAGGCATGAGCGGGTCCTCTCTGCTCGTACCGCAGGAAACCAGGAGGCGTCACCCGCGGAGAATCTTCCGGGACGTTTCAGGGGACGACCGGCTCGAACGGGCTCCGGGCCGGTACCGGACTGTGGAACATCACCCGCCGCCAGTCACCGGCGAAGCAGAACACCCCGCAGGTCGTGCGGATGCCCAACAGGCCGGGCAGCCGGGCCGCCGCCACGTGCCGCGGCACGCCGCCCATCGAGTACACGCTGGCGATGTCGGGCCAGAGCGAGACGCTGAGCACGACCCGCCGCCGCCAGTCGACCACCACCCGGCTGCCGATCAGACCCTCGCCGAGCCGCGCGACGTCCCGCTTGACCCGGTGGTGCAGCACCAGCAGCACCAGCAGCCGGGCGAGGCTGCCGCACTCGAACCGGGTCACCACGACCTGGCCACCGCCGGGTTCCAACTCGAACAGCGGGGTCAGGTCAGCAGCCCCGCGACGCTCGCCGCCGCCGCCGACAGGATCAGCAGCCCCGAGCCGCGTCTCGCCCACGTCACCCATGATCCGCTCCATCCCGCCTCGGTACGCCGGTCGGCTCCGGCCGTCAGCGTGGTGACCACGACCACCACCGTCGACCCCACCGCGATGGCGGTCAGCACCGTGGCGGCCAGCGCCGGTCGCAGCAGGGCCACCGCCGCCACGGCCACCCAGATCAGCGAGGTGGTCTTCTGAGTGGTGAACAGGAGTCCCAGGTCGAACCCCCAGGCAACGCCGAGCGCGGCCGGCGGCAGCCGGTGCCACAGCGCCTGCGGCACCTGGCGCCACACGTGCGGTGTCCGCTGCGCCAGGTCCGCCAGCCCGAGCAGCACGCAGACCCCGGCGAGCACCCCGAGCGCGACCGGGCCCGGCAGCGGCTCCAGCAGCCGCCCCAGCAGGTACACCGGCACGGCCACCACGACCGCACCCGCCGCCGCACCCGCGATCAGGCCGGCCAGGAAGCGGATCCCGTCCGCCCGGGAGCGCCGCAGCATCGGGCTGGCGACCCCAGCCATGGACAGTCCTCATGGGCTGAACGCCTGGAGGACCGCGCCCAGCAGCCCGACCGCCAGGATCGCCCAGGACGCCACGCCGATCCTCCGGTTACTGGCAACTGTAGGCGGAGGCGACGGTGTGCCCGTACGAGTCCTTGGCCTCGCAGCACTGGCAGCGTACGTATCCGGCGTGCCAGCAGTGCCAGACGTAGTGCGACCCGCTCTTGCACTGGGCGACCGAGATGGTCGGATGGAACTCCAGGTTGCAGCAGGCGTAGACGTAGGCGGCCGCCGCCGGCGTGCTGCGGCCGAACACCGCGACCGCCGCGGCGAGGCCGCTGGCTCCGATCCCGGCGAAGAGGCGGCGCCGGCCGGTCCTGCGCTGCCGGCTGCCGGCATCGTCGTCTGTACTCATCGCGCGACCTCCTCGGGTTGCTGCTCGTCAAGGATCTGGACACTGCGTGCCAGCAGCGCGGCGATGTCGTCGAACAGCAACGCCGCCCGGACCCGGCCGGCGGCGAGGAGCAGAGCGGCCGGGCTGGTGTGGATGTCAAATTCGCCCTGCACCCAGTCGCCGGCCACGTCGACGTGGTGCGCCAGCCGGTCCAGGCCGTACGTCGCGACGAACTCGGCCCCGCTGTCGGCGTTGCCGCAGGTGACCACGACACCGAGCAGTGGCCGGCCGTCGACGCCGCCGGTGTCGGCGAGTGCCGCGACCTCGGGCGCGAGCTGCCGGCAGGTGTTGCAGACGGTGCTCAGTACGAGCAGGATTCCCCGGTCGGCCGCACCCAGCGGCGCCAACCGGTCCGGCCAGCCGGCCGGGACATGACCGGCCCTCGCCTGGTCCAACAGCAGTACCTCGGCCGACCGGCTCCGGCTCGCCGGGTCACCGACCCGGGACGCCAGTTCGCCCACCATCGCGAAGAGCACCACCATGCCGGCGGCGAGCACCAGCAGCACGAGTCCGAAGAACAGCTCCATCGACACCCCTCACGTCGCGTCGGGTCGGGGGGCGGCGCGCAGCAACCGCCACGCCAGGCGCCGGTGCAGCCACAGACAGAGCAGTACCATCGCGGCCGCCGTGATCGCCGGAGCGCGGGCCTCGGGCGCCGGTCCGGTCGGCACCGCGACGACATCGAGTACGCCGAGCGCGACGAACGCCGCGCCCACGAGCACGTTGCGGGCCCCGAGCGGGTGCGGGCCGCCACCGAGACAGCCGCACGGCAGTGCGCTCCGCCGCCACCGGCCGGCGGCACCCGCGAGTCCGAACAGCACACCCAGGCCGACCACCGCGAATCCGGTGGCGGCCCGGGCGGCCGGGATCAGCAAGCCCAGACCGATCAGGACCTCCGCGACCCCGAACACCCGGACCGCACCGGCGGAAATGGTGTTAGCGCTGCCATCCAGCAGTTCCTCGACCGCGCGGCGGACCGGTTGCGGCACCACCGCCTTGGTGACGCCGGCAACCAGAAGGACTGCCACGAACAGGGCATTCAGCGAGACAAACAGCAAGCCGTCGACGCCCATCGGCACCCCCGTGGTGTCCGCCCGATTGAGATGAACGCTCACATGCGGTGATCGGAAGCGTACGAGGTAACGGCACGCCGGACAATAGACCTACCTAGATCTTCTTCGGCAACAGCGGGTGTCAGGCGCCGAGCGAACGTACGACCAGCAGCGGGATCGTCATCTCGGTCGCCGTACACGAGCCGTGGTACGCCACCAGCGTCGTCTCGATCGGGTTGTGCGTCTTCGAGGCGAGTACCACGGTCGGGGTCAGGCAGGCCACCACCACGTCACCGATGCGCGGCAGGTGTGCCTCGGGTACCGGGCCGAACCAGCCGGCCGCGACCGCCTCCTCCCGGGTCGCCACCCACGCCTGCTCGCCGAGCACCTCCGACCAGGCGGCCACCACGTCGGCGGTCGCCCCGGCCAGGGTGTGCAGGTAGCGGACCCGGGCCTCGCCGGCCACCACCCGTATCCCGGCCCGCAACCGGGGATCGGTGTCCAGGTCGTACCGCCCCTGCGCCGGGATGTCGAGCTGGCCGTGGTCGGCGGTGACCAGCAGTGCGGCGTCCGGCGGCAGCCCGTCGACCAGCCGGGTGACCAGCGTGTCGACCTCGGCGACCGCGGAGCGCCAGTCGGCGGAGTCGATGCCGCTGAGGTGCCCGTGCCGGTCCACGTCCGGGTGGTAGCCGTAGACCAGGGTCGGGCCGTCCCCGGCGGTGAGCGCCGCGAGCATCTCGGTGGCCAGCGCGTCGACGTCCTCCGCGCCCCGATGCGCCCCGCTCCGGTAGGCCGCCACGCTCAGGCCGGTGTTCGCCAGCGCCGGCCGGCTCACCACGGTCACCGCGACTCCGGCCGCCTCGGCCCGCTGCAACTGGGTCGGCAACGGCTGCCACCGGCGCGGATCCGGATCGTCGCCCGATCCGGCGGCGGGAGTGGGCACCGGTGCCCGGGCCGGAGAGCCGGGGAGTGTCGGCCCGGCCGGGTGCGACGGGCTGCCGCTGCCGAGCGGGTCGGCCGTACCGGGCAACTCGGCGGTGCCGGCGGAGGACCAGGAGCCGCTGGCCCGGTCGCCGCCCACCGGCGAGCCCGGGCCGCCACCGGGGAAGTTCGGGCCGTCGACCGGCGACCTCGGCCAGTCGATGTGCGTGAGTACCCGGTCGGTGCCGGGCACGTTGACCCGGAAGCCGAGCACCCCGTGCGCACCGGGCGCGGCCCCGGTGCCGAGGCTGACCAGGCTGGTCGGGGTGGTGGAGGGAAAACCGCAGGTGAGCGGGCGTCCGAACCGCCCGGTCAGGTCGGTCAGTGCCGGCGCGTGCGGGGCGGCGGTCGGCAACTGGTACCAGCCGAGCCCGTCGACCAGCAGCACCGCGATCCGGCGTACCCCGGCCAGTTGGCCGGCCAGCCCGAGCGGGTCGGCCCGGTCGACGCCGAGCACCGACAGCGCGCTCGGCAGCACGTCGGCGAGGCTGCCGCCGAAGTAGTGCGGCCGGACCAGGTCGAGGGGGCTCGTCATGCCAGACGGCGGGCGAACAGGTGCAACTGGGCGGCGATGTCCCGGTACGGCGGCTGGGCCGAGGCGGCCAACTCCAACTCCAGCAGGGCCGGTGGGTCCGCCTCGGCGGCCACCGCCGGGATGAGGTCGGCGAAGACGCGTACCCCGTGGGTCTGCTCGACCGCCAGCCCGGCGGCCTCCAGCAGCGCGGCGGCGCCGTCGGCGTCGTAACGCCGGCGCAGGGTGTCCCGGGGCCCGGCGTGCCCGTCCGGATCACCGAGCAGCGTGGCGGCGACGTCCAGGTGCCCGTTCGTGACCCGGCTCAGCACGGCGGCGGCCCGGTTCGCCACCAGTACGCTCGCCGCGCCGCCGGGGCGCAGCGCGGTGCCGATCGCCCCGACCACCCCGGCCGGATCGTCGACCACCTCCAGTACGGCGTGGCAGAGCACCAGGTCGGCACTGGCCGGCTCGACCAGCCCGGCGAGGGCGTCACCGTCGCCCTGCACCGCGCGTACCCGATCGGCGACCCCGGCCTCGGCGGCCCGCCGGGTCAGCGCGGCGAGCGCGTCGGGGCTGGCGTCGACCACCGTCACCCGGTGGCCGGCCTCGGCCAGCGGCACCGCGAAGCCGCCGGTCCCGCCGCCGACATCGAGCACGGTGAGCGTCCTGCCCTGCTGCCGGGCAAGCTCACGGCGCAGCACGGTCCAGACCACGGCGGTACGCGGGCCGGTCGCCGGGCCGGACGGACGGCTCTGAGTTCGCTCCACCCGACGAGCCTAAGCCACCCGGCCCCGACCTGATCGCCGGCTGCCGCGCCGGCCGATCCGGCAACCCCGGGCGGCCCGGGTCTTGCTGCTTGCCGTGCGCGACCGCCTGGCTCGCAACCCCCGGCTCTCCTCACGCTCCACCGGGCGGCGGTCTGAGCCCACGCCGGGCCGGGCGCACGCGCGGCCCACGGGCTCGCGTTCGGCGGTCCCGCCGGAGCGTCCGGCCCGGGAGAACCGTTTCCGGCCGGGCCGCGTCCTACCTTCACGTGATGGAGGTTGGCGACGAGGAGTTGCTGCACCTCGTCGGTACCGGGGACCGGCGGGCGTTCGAGGTGTTCTACGCCCGACACGCCCCCTGGCTGGCCCTGCGGCTGCGCCGCCGATGCCGGGACCCGGAACTCGTCGCCGATCTGTTGCAGGAGACCTTCCTGGCGGTCTGGCGGGCGGCGGGCACCTATCGCGGCAGCGGTGAGGTGGTGGGCTGGGTCTGGACCATCGCCGCGCACCGCCTCGTCGACGCGAGCCGTCGGGCCCTCGCCCGGCCACGGACCGCCGCCCCGGCCGACGAGATCCTTCTCGCCTGGTCACCGTCGGCAGAGGAGGAGGCCATGCTGGGCACCTACGACGCGAGGCTGGAGCATGCCCTGCACCGACTGTCGCCCGAGTTGCGGGCGGTGGTGCAGGCGACCGTCCTCGACGGCTTCACGGTGCGGGAGGCCGCCCTGTTGCTGGGGCTGCCGGAGGGAACGATCAAGACCCGGGCCATGCGGGCCCGGCGGGAGCTGCGGGCGGCACTGTCGTGAGTACGTTCCACATCCCCGAGGTCGCCCTGCGGGCCTACGCCGAGGACCGGCTCGCCGACGCCGACGCGTGGTCGGTCGAGGCACATCTCGACCGGTGTGAAACCTGCCGGGCCCGGTTGCCGCTGGACGAGCCGATCGGACGGCTCGTCGCCGCGGTCGGCGCGACCCTCGCCGCGCGGCTGCCGGGCCAGGGACGGATCCGCCCGGGTACCCGACGGCGGCAGGTCGCGGTGCTGCTCGGCGCGGGACCGGCAGCCCGGGTCGGCTGGCTCGGCTCGGTCGTCACCACCCTGGCACTGGCCGTGGCGATCGAGATCGGTTCACTGCCGGTCCGACCCTGGATACTTCTGCTGGTCGCGCCGCTGCTGCCGGTGCTCGGCGTTGCCGTCTCCTACGGCCGGCACACCGATCCGCTGCACGAACTGGTCGCCGCCAGCCCGTACGCCGGGCTGCGGATCATCCTGTGGCGGACGTTGTCGGTACTGGCGGTCACCGTTCCGGTCGCGTTCCTCACCGGCGCGGTATCCGGGATCGGTACGCCGGCGATGTGGCTGCTGCCCTGCCTCGGGTTGACCGGTCTGACGCTCGGGCTCGGCTCGCTGATCGAGCCGGCCCGGGCCGGGCTGGCGGTGGCGGCCGGGTGGGCCGTGCTGGTGCTGGTGCCACCCGGAGACGCGTCACCGGTCCCGCCGGTCGGCAACGGATGGCTGGTCGCTCCGGCGGCCGTACCGGTCTGGCTGGCCGTCATCGCGGCGGCGGTGGCGTTGCTGCTGGCCCGGCAGGGTCGGCTGGGCGGCGAGGTGGCGCCGTGACCCGGCGGCGGCCCGGGGCGGTCGTCGACGACCTGACGCCGGCACAGGCGACGGGAAGCACGTCGGAGACGACGCGTCGTCGGCGCTGGGAAGCACGTCGGAGAGGTGGGGCACGATGACGGTCAGCATCGAGGGCCTGCGGGTCGGCTACGGCAGAAGGGTCGTCCTCGACGGCCTCGACTTGGAGCTGGCGGTGGGCGTACACGGGCTGCTCGGGCCGAACGGCGCCGGTAAGACGACCCTGATGCGGGTACTCGCCACGGTCGCCCGCCCGGACCGTGGCCGGGTACGGCTGCTGGGTCACGACATCGCGGACCGGACCGCACTCCGGCAGGTACGCCGGCAACTGGGCTACCTGCCGCAGGCGTTCGGCTACTACCCGCGGTTCACCGTCCGGGAGTTCGTCGAGTACTTCGCCTGGCTGAAGGAGATGCCCCGACCCCGGGTACCGCTCGCGGTCGAGCGGGCGCTGGAACGCGTCGGACTGCTGGACCGGGCCGACGAGCGGATGAAGCGCCTGTCGGGCGGCATGCTGCGCCGGGCCGGCATCGCGCAGGCGATCGTCAACGATCCGCGCGTGGTCCTGCTGGACGAGCCGACCGCCGGCCTGGACCCGGAGCAGCGGGTGGACTTCCGGGCACTCCTGCGGGAGTTGGGCGTCGACGCCTGCGTACTGGTCAGCACCCACCTGGTCGAGGACATCGGTACGGCGTGCGACCGGGTGAGCCTGGTCGAGGGTGGCCGGCTGGTCTTCACCGGCACGCCTGAGGAACTGGTCGCCGCCGGGGTGGACGGCGGCAGCGGCGACACGGCGATCGAGCGCGGTTACACCGCAGTGCTGCGGGGTGCCCGGACGGTGCGCCGGTGAGACGTCCGCTACGGGTGGAACTGCGCCGGGGAACCGCACCGGGTGCGGCTCTGCTGATGTTCGGGGTCGGCGGGTGGCTGCTGGCCGTACACCCGGAGGACTGGGGCGGCCGGTGGGCCGGCCTCGCCGAGTACCTGCGGACGTCGCTGATGGTGCTCTGCGCGCTGATGGTCGCCGCCGGTGCCTGGCAGGCCGGTCGGGAGCGGCGTCGAGGCATCGACGAGCTGCTCGGCTCGGCGGCCCGGCCGGGCTGGCAACCGCTGGTGGTGGCCTGGCTGGCGGTCTCGCTCGCCGGCACCGCCGGGCTGCTCACCGCCTTCCTCGGCGCGGCGGTGCTGGTCGGCCGGGTGGCCACCTACGCGGGCGGCGGATGGTGGTGGACCCTGGCGGTGGGCGTCCTCGCCCTCTGCGCGGCCGCCGCGTTCGGGGTACTGGTCGGGCGGCTCGTCCCGCTGCGGGTGGTCGCCCCCGTCGCCGGCCTCGGCACCTACCTCGGGCTCGCCGTGCTCACCTACTGGGACACCAGCGGCGTCAGTTGGCTGTCCCCGGTCCACCCCGGCTCCGGCCCCGAGCGGCTGCTGCCGGCCGGAACGCACGCCCTACAGGCCGGTTGGCTACTGGCGTTGACCGGCACGCTCCTCGCGCTGGCGGCCCGGCTGCGTCGGGCCGCCCTGCTCGCCGGCCTCCTCGCCGTCGCCGTGGCGGTGCCGATCGCCACCGGAGCCGGTGCCGGCCACCTCCGCGCCGACCCGGGTGCCGTCGAGCCGACCTGCACCACGGAGGGGCCGCCGGTATGCGTGGCCCGGATCAACGGTTTCCTGCTGGACGACCTGACACCGCTCGTCCAGCCGGTGCTGCGCCGGATGACCGGCATCCCCGGGGCGCCGACCCGGGCGGCGGACGTGGCCCTGCAAGTCGACGGTGAGCCGACCGGGCCGGCGGACGGCACCCTCTGGCTGAATCTGGGGAGCCAGTCCACCGCGACCGGCGACGGCCTGGCCAACCTCGGCTGGCTCCGCGCCGACCTGCGCCAGGTCGTCACCCCGAACTGCCACCGGCAGTTCAGCAGACCCGACAGACGGATCTATCCGACCTTCGACGCCGCCCGGGCGTGGCTGTTCGAGGAACGCCCGGCCCCCGACACCCGCGTCGGACGGCTCTACGCGCTCTCCCTCGACGACCAGCGCGCCTGGTTCGCCGCGTTCCTCGACGCCGCGCACCGCTGCGACGTTCCGCGCCTGGTCGCGCTGGGGGAACTGCCGTGAACGGCCGGCTCCTGCTGTTGCACACCCGGGCCAGGGGCGGCCCGGCATTCGTGCTCGGGGTCGCTGTCGTGGCGCCACTGGCCTGGGTCGCCGGGAGTTGGCTCGCCAGCCGGCCCTACTTCGACGGACCCGCCGCCCGGATACCGGTCGTCGCGCTCGCGCCGCTGCTCGCCGTACTGCTGCTCGCGCCCACCCTGGGCGGGGCCGACGAGGAGTTGGAGCGCGGCACCCCGCTGCCCTGGCCCGGCTGGCGAGCCGGCCACCTCCTGCTCGGGGTCGCGTCGATCGGCGCGGCGCTGGCGGTGACCGGGCTGCGCGCACCCGGGGTCTTCGGCGCGTACGCCCTGGTCCGCAACACCCTCGGCTACGCCGGACTGGTCGCCGCGGCCGCGGTGCTCCTCGGCGCCCGCCTGGCCTGGCTGCCCGCGTTCGGGTACGCCTGCGCCGTCTACGCCGCGACCCCTCGGCAGGTCGGCGGGTTCGCCGGCGTGTGGGCCTGGCCGCTACAGCCGTCCAGCGTGACCGCCTCCTGGCTGACGGTCGCCGTGGTCTTCGTCCTGGGCGCGGCCGGCTACCTGCGCCGGGGCTGTCGGATCGGCACCGTTGCCAGGTAGCCCTCTTTCGCACGGCTCAACGGAAGTCGCGGGAGGCGGGGGTGACCGGTGGGGTGATCGCATCGAGGCGGTCGGCGACCAGGTTGGTCACCCCGTCGTGCTTCTCCAGCATTCCCCGCACGACCAGTGCGGTGCTGGTCCGGGCCACCTTCCGGTAGCGCTGCCACAGCCCCGGCGAGCAGGTGACGTTGAGCATGCCGGTCTCGTCCTCCAGGTTGATGAAGGTGACCCCACCGGCGGTGGCCGGGCGCTGCCGGTGCGTGACGATGCCGCCGACCCGGACCCGCTGCCCCGGGTCGAGCCGGGCCAGCCTGGCGATCGGCACCGCGCCGACCGCGTCGAGCTGGGGCCGGACGAACTGGGCCGGGTGACTCTCCGGGGAGAGCCCGGTGGCCCAGACGTCCGCGACCAGCCGGTCCACCGCGTCCATCCCGGGCAGGGTCGGCGCCTCCGCCCCGGCGATGGTGCCGGGCAGCCGGTCCGGCTTGTCCTGCGCGGCGGCACCGGCCGCCCAGAGCGCGGCCCGCCGGGTCAGCCCGAAGCAGGCGAAGGCGTCCGCAGTGGCCAGCGCCTCCAGGTGCGCGGCGGTCAGGCCGACCCGGCGGGCCAGGTCGGGCATGTCCCGGTACGCCCCGTGCGCGGTCCGCTCCCGCTCGATCTTCTCCGCCAGGTCGTCGCCGAGGGTACGCACCCCGGAGAGCCCGAGCCGGACCGCCGGGCCGCCCAGCCCCCACCGGTGCGGCGGCTCGCCGGGCGCACTCCCCCACCGGGTTTCCGGGGTCGACTCCAGGGTGGCCTTGGCACCGCTGGCGTTGATGTCCGGGCGGCGTACCTCGACGCCGTGCCGGCGGGCGTCGTCGACCAGGGTCTGCGGCGAGTAGAAGCCCATCGGCTGGGCGTTCAGCAGCGCGGCCAGGAACGGCGCCGGGTGGTAGCGCTTGAGCCAGGAGCTGGCGTACACCAGGTAGGCGAAGCTCATCGCGTGGCTTTCCGGGAAGCCGAAGCTGGCGAAGGCGGAGAGCTTGAGATAGACGTCGTCGGCGACCTCGCCGATGATGCCCCGCTCGGCCATCCCGGCGTAGAGCCGGTCCCGGATCTGCGCCATCCGTTCGGCCGAGCGTTTCGAGCCCATGGCCCGGCGCAGCTCGTCGGCGCCACCGGCGTCGAAGCCGGCCAGGTCGATCGCGAGCTGCATCAACTGCTCCTGGAACAGCGGCACCCCGAGAGTCTTCTCCAGCGCGTTGCGCATCAGCGGATGCGGGAAGGTGACCTCCTCCAGCCCGTTCTTGCGCCGGATGTACGGGTGCACCGAGCCGCCCTGGATCGGGCCGGGCCGGATCAGCGCCACCTCGACCACCAGGTCGTAGAAGCAGGCCGGCTTGAGCCGGGGCAGGGTGGCCATCTGCGCCCGGCTCTCCACCTGGAACACCCCGACCGAGTCGGCCCTTTGCAACATCGCGTAGACCTCGGGGTCGTCCAGGGACATCGAACTCAGGTCGAGGGTCGACTCGATCATGTCGTACGCGTAGTGCAGCGCGGAGAGCATGCCGAGGCCGAGCAGGTCGAACTTGACCAGTCCGGCGCTGGCGCAGTCGTCCTTGTCCCACTGCAGCACGGTGCGGCCGGGCATCCGCCCCCACTCCACCGGGCACACCTCGATCACCGGCCGGTCGCAGATCACCATCCCGCCGGAGTGGATGCCCAGGTGACGCGGGGAGGTCTGCAACTCGTTGGCGTACGCGACCACGTGCTCGGGGATGTCGTCCACGTCGACCGCCGCCACGCTGCCCCACCGGTCGATCTGCTTGCTCCAGGCGTCCTGCTGGCCGGGCGAGAAGCCGAACGCCTTGGCGACGTCCCGCACCGCCGACCGGGGCCGGTACGAGATGACGTTGGCGACCTGCGCGGTGTGCTCCCGGCCGTACTTGGCGTAGACGTGCTGGATCACCTCCTCCCGGCGGTCGGACTCGATGTCGACGTCGATGTCCGGTGGGCCGTCCCGTTCCGGGGCGAGGAAGCGCTCGAAGAGGAGTTGGTGGCGTACCGCGTCCACGTTGGTGATCCAGAGCGCGTAGCAGACCGCCGAGTTTGCCGCCGAACCCCGGCCCTGGCAGTAGATGTCGTTGTCCCGGCAGAACTTCACGATGTCGTAGACCACCAGGAAGTAGCCGGCGAAGCCGAGCGCCTCGATCATCCCCAGCTCGTGGTCGAGCTGCCGGTACGCCTCCGGGTGCGCGTCGCGGGGGCCGTACCGCCGCAGCGCGCCGTCCATGGTCAGCTCGCGCAGCCAGCTCATCTCGGTGTGCCCGGGCGGCACCGGGTAGTCCGGCAGCCTCGGCGCCACCAGGTTCAGGTCGAAGGCCAGCTCGGCGCCGAACTCGGCGGCCCGGGCCACCGCGCCGGGATAGGCCGCGAACCGGGCCGCCATCTCGGCTCCGCTGCGCAGGTGGGCGGTACCGGCCGCCGGCAGCCAGCCGTCGATCTCGTCCAGGCTGCGCCGGGCGCGTACCGCCGCCAGTGCGGTGGCCAGCCGGCGGCGGGACGGGGTGGCGTAGTGCACGTTGTTGGTGGCCACGGTGGGCAGCCCGGCGGTGGCGGCCAGCTCGGCGAGCGCGTCGTTGCGGTCGCCGTCGTACGGGTCGCCGTGGTCGGTCAGCTCCACCGCCACCGTCTCCGCCCCGAACAGCTCGGTCAACCGGTCCAGCTCCCGGGCCGCCGCCTCGACCCCCTCGGTGAGCAGCGCCGCCGGCACCGTCCCCTTCCGGCACCCGGTCAGCACCAGTACGTGGTCCTTCAGCTCCCCGGCGACCTCTTCCAGCTCGCCGTAGACCGGGCGACCCTTCTCGCCGCCGCGCAGGTGTGCCCGGGCGATGGTGCTGGCCAGCCGGGCGTACCCCTCGGGGCCGTGCGCGAGCACCAGCAGGTGCCGGCCGAGCGGGTCCGGCTCGCCGTTCTGCGGCCCGGGCAGCCCGAGCGACAACTCGGCGCCGAAGATGGTGGGCAGCCGCAGTGCCCGGGCCGCCTCGGCGAACCGCACCACCCCGTAGAACCCGTCGTGGTCGGTCACCGCCAGCGCGGTCAGGCCCAGCCGGGCCGCCTCCTCGGCCAGTTCCTCGGGATGGCTGGCCCCGTCGAGGAAGCTGAAGTTGGTGTGCGCGTGCAGTTCCGCGTACGGCACCGCACCCTCGACCGGGGCAGGCAGCTCGGCCGGGGTGTAGCCGGGGCGCTTGCGGGTCCAGGCCGGGGAGTCTCCGCCGTCGGCGTCGACCGCGAGCGGATCCACCACGCGCAGCCGGGGCTCGCCCGGACCGCCGGGCCGGCCGGAGAGCGCGCGTTCCAGCTCCGACCAGGGCATGTCCGGGTTGTGGAAGCTCACCGCGCCACCCGCCCGGTCACAGCCCGCCCGCTCATGGTCCGCCTGCGCACCGCCCGCCTAGTCATAGACGGCCTCCACCCACCATCGGCCGCCGGCCAGGGAGAGCAGCAGCGCCGTACCGTCGGTCAGTCCCACCTGGAACCTGGCCCGCCGTCGGGCTTCCGCCGGGGCCCACCAGCGCTCGTCGACCGGCCACGGACCGGCCCAACTGACGATCTCCACCGGCGCTCCGGCCGCGACGGCTCCGGGCCCGTCGGCCGACGGGCGCACCGCCGGAACGACCCCCTCCGCCCGGGCCACCGAAACGGTCGCCTCCGGCCGGGCCGATGGTACGAGCACCTCCAGCCGGGCCGGTGCGGCGCTGATCTCCAGCCGGGCGGTCACCCGGACGAGTTCCCCGCCTGCGTCGTAGACCGCCGCCGGCAGCGGCTCGGGCAGTACGACCGCCGGTGCGGGAGACGGCAACCGGCCGGGCCACGGCGGAGCCGCCGACCGGCTCGGCACCCGCTCGTCACCCCAGGGCACCAGCCGGGTCTGGTCGACCGGGGAACGCCCGCCGCCGAGCACCGCGGTCAGCACCGATTCGGGGCCGAGGATGCCCTGCACCCGGCTCAGCGCCCGGTGTGCCCGCTCCCGTTCCGCCCCGGTCTCACCCCACAGCCCCGGTTGCAGGCCGACGTGCGCCAGCACCCCTTCGGGGACCAGGCGCAGCCGGATGATCCCGGCGGTCGGCCGGGGCGGGCCGGCCCGGCCGGAGCCGGGACGCCGGCTGGTCCCGGTCAGCCAGCCGTCGAGCTGCCAGCGCACCCGGTCGGCGATCGCCGCCGCGGTCAGCAGCCCGTCGTGCCGCCAGACCCGGCGCAGCTCCTGGCCGTGCGCGGTGACCGCCTCGATGCCGAGCCGGGTGCAGGCCAGCCCGTGCCCGGCGAGCGTGTCGTGCAGCCGCTCGGCGAGCGTCCGCGCGGCGAACGCCGCCGCGTCGACCCGGTCGAGCGGATCGTCGTACGTCTCGGTCACCGCCAGGTCGGGCGGCGGGCGCCGGACCGCGAGCGGGCGGTGGTCCTGGCCGGCGGCCAGCCGGTGGGCCAGCGTCCCGTCGAACCCGAACCGGGCCAGCACGTCCCCGGCGGGCAGCGCCGCGAAGTCGCCCAGGGTACGCAGCCCGAGCCGGCGCAGCAGGTCGGTCAGCCCCGGCCGGCCCAGCGCCTCGACGGGCAGCTCGGCGAGGAACCCGGCGGTGCCGCCGGGCGGGACGACCCGACCGGACCGGGCCGCCAGCCCGGCGGCGAAGACCCCGTCGGCGATCCCGATCTGGCTCTCCACCTCGCAGCTCTGCGCGACGTGCTCGACGATCCGCTCGGCGGCCTGCTCCTCGCCGCCGAAGTACCGGCTCGGGCCGCGCGCAGCGACCGCGCACGCTCCCGGACGGATCACCTCGACCCCGGCCACCACCTCCTCGACGGCGGCGACCACCGGCTCGAAGGCGCGTACGTCCCGGCCGGGGTCGTGGTCCAGTACGGTCAGCCGGGGGCAGCGGCTCTGCGCCTCCCGCTTGCGCAGCCCCCGGCGTATCCCCTCGGCGCGGGCGGAGGCGGAGGCGGCGACGACCCGGTTGGCGTACAGCACCGCGACCGGAGCGGCCGCCGGCACCCCGTCGACGATCTCCGCGGCGATCACCGGCCAGTCGGGGCACCAGAGCAGCATCGTCCGCACCGGCGCCACCGCACACACCTCCCTCGACCAGCAGTTATGCGGATCTTAGAACGTGTGTTCGACTCAGGTTGCCCCTACCCCTCCGCGGTTCTCGACGCGCCTGCCCTACCGACCACGGTGAGCGAGGCTCGGCGCGCTGCCGCCGCCCCCGACGGTGCCGACGCACGCGCTCGGGTCGACCCGTCGCCGGGCAGCCAGACCCGGATCTCCTTGGGGCGGGCCGCCGCGCCCCGGCCCCGGGCGGAGATCGTCACCTCCCGGCGGCGCAACCTGCCCCGGCCCTGCCCCAGCCCCTCCCAGGCACCCCGGATCACCTGGAGTGTCACGTCGGCACCGGTCCAGCGGCCGTACGGGACGAGCACGCTGCCACGTTGCCGGGCCCGGGCGGCCAGTCGGCTGACCACCGAGGCGGAGACCGTGTCGGGCACCGCCGCGACCACGACGTCGACCCCGTCGATCAGCGCGGCGACCACGGTCGCCCACTCCGGGCCGGGATGGGGGACGAGGGCGAGCCGGTCCAGCTCGATGCCGAGGTCGGCGGCGGCCGCCGCACCAAGGGTCGGTACTCCGACCACGGCACACCACGATCCGGACCGGGACGCCTCGGCGAGCAGTGCCAGCATCAGCGAGGTGCTGCCGCCCCGGGCCGGATGACCGAGACCGACCGCGACGGTGCTGCCCCGGCGCAGTCCTCGGTTGGGCAGCAGTCCGGCCAACTCGGGCAGCACCGGCAGCAGTCGATGTGCGCCGGCCGGGTCGGAGCCGCTCGCCGGGCGTACCAGCTCCGTCAGGGCGGCGGAACCGACCACCATCCGCCCCGCCATCTCGACCCCTGCCCCCCGCGCGTTTCCGTTGCTGTCTGCGACCCGTCGTACCGTGCGCAGCCTCGGCCGGACCGGTCCTCCGGCCCTGCGGACCGGGCGCCCCGGCTGCTACGTCGTGTGCCCTATCGAGCCGTGTGCCCTACCGATCGGTGCGACAGCGGTCAGGCGGCGATCCCGTCGAGGACGGGCTGGTGCGCCACCCCGAGTGCCACCTCGATCACCGCGACGAACTGTTCGGCCGCGCGGAGCAGGTCGTCGGCCTCCCGGGCGCTCACCACCCGGGGGATGCCCGCCTCGGCGGCGGCCCGCTTGGTGGCGCCGGTGGCGAAGTAGTTGGCCCACTCCCCCAACTCCGGGGCGACGACCACCAGCAGCGCCCAGACACTGGTGACCCGGTTTCGGCGGGTGGGTGCGGGACGGGCCCGGGCGGCGAGCATCGCCGCTGCCGCGCGCAGCGCGGCCAGGTGCGCGGCGGCGTATCGCAGGCCGTCGGGGCGGGTCTCGGCGGCCTCCGCCAGCCCCATCCGGGCGATCGTCAGTAGTTGGGCCGGGGTGCGGTGCGGCAGCACGTGCGACGGCACCGTCGGCGCCTGAGCCTGGCTGGTCGGCATGGGACTGTCTCCTCCGCGTCAACCCATTCACCGCGTCACCGTTGCCGGCCGGAACGACCACGCTGGTCAGCGCCAGCGCGGCGGCCGAGGGCGACGCACCACGTCGAACTAGCCGGCTGCGGAGGAAGACGCACCGGTGTGTAGCCGGCCGGATGTGGACGCTTCCCCACACCACACCCGGCCGGCCGAACCGGCGGGTTCGTCGTCCGCCGCCCGGGGGTCGTGGGCGGCGAACGACGATCCTGCCTGGTGGGTCCGGACTCGCGGATCCGGATCCCGTGCGGTCCGCGAAACCGCACTCGGGGGTTACGCCGCGAACGCCACCCCCGGCATCAGCCCGAGCATCCGGCCGGCGGACCGACTCGCATCGATCCCCGCCCAATCGAACACTCGTTCTAACTACTGGAGAGAGTACACCCCGGCACCGACAAAAACGCAAGCGAACGCGATCCGTCGGCGCAGTTGACGGGTACGGGTCAGCACCAGGTCAGCGTGGAGTTGTTCCGGGTGACGTTCCGGATCACGTTGTTGGCGCCGCCGCAGGGGCTCTGCCGGATGTTGGTGTTGGTCACCGTCAGGTTCTGGAAGGTGATGTTCGAGGAGAGCGGGAACTCGGTACGCGCCGCGATCCGGACCTCGCCACCGCCGGTCACCGTCCCGGACTGCCCGGCGATGGTGACGTTGTAGCAGTTCTCGATCAGGATCGAGTTGTTGCCGGTGTTCGAGATGGTCACCCGGTCGATCACCGCGCCGCCGCTCTCCGAGACGCAGAAGATGCCGCGCCCGCCGCCCCGGGCGATCACGTTGCCGACCCGGATGTTCGTCGGGTAGCTGCTGCCCACCCGGCCGTTGCGGTTGGCCATCCGGAACGCCGCGTACCCGGTGCCGGCGCCGGCGTTGTCCGCGTCGACCGTACCGATGGTGGCGTTGATGGTGTCGTTGAGCAGCAGTCCGGACTCGCCGACACTGCGGGCGGTGACGGTGCCGACGGTCAGCCCGTCCACCCCGTACGTCTCCACGCCCTGACTGCGGGTGCCCTGCACGTACACGTTGTCGATCCGGATGTTGCGGACCTTCACCGCCCGGTCGCCGCCGTGGTTGTCGATCCGCACCCCGAGACCGCCGGAGAGCCGCATGTCGATCTGACCCAGCGTCAGGTTGTTCACGTTGCGCATGAAGATGCCGTAGAGCGGCGCCCCGGTCAGGTTGAGGTGCTGCACCTCGATGTCGGTGGCGCCCCGGGCGTACACCGGGGCCTGGTCGCCGGAGCCGGAGCCGGTCACGTTGATCGTGCCGCAGACGTCCAGGATCGTGTAGCTCGGCAGCGAGATCCGGGAGTTGGCACTCACCGAACCCGACCCCCGGACGACCACCCGCTGCTTCGAGGTACGCCCCGACGACAGGCTGTTCACCGCGGCCTGCACCGCGGAGCGCATGTCACTGCCGGTGTAGACCGTGCTGCTGCCGTTGCGGGCGGTCCAGGTGCTGCCGTTCAGCACCGCCTCGGCGTTGTACGAGCCGCTGCCGCAGTCGGCGAGATCGTAGAGGTCGGGCGCCTCGCCGCTGTGCCGGGAGACGTGGTGGTCGCCGGTGGCCGCCGCCGCGGGGGGCAGCCCGACCGCGGTGCCGGCGCCGGCCAGCGTGGTCGTGAGCGCCAGCACCAGGCCGGTTTGCCAGCCGCGCCGTCGTGACCGGCGGTCGGGTGGTCTCCGGTCGGTGGTGGTGGTGAGCGTCATTGGTCCTCCTGAGCTGGGGGAACGGTGGCCGGGAAAGCCCGTGTCGACGACGGTCCGAAAGGGCCCGCCAGGACAACCACCGGAGCCGGTACGCCGAGGTGACGCGCCGGCAGGACAGGGCCGGATCGGAAAGGCCTTTCCCGACGTCGGCAACGTATCGAATCGTTTCAATTAAGTCAATGTCATCGATGGATGAGACTGCCCGGCCGACACGTCGAGGTCGACGTCCTCCCCGACCGGCCCGTAGTGCGGCCCGGCGTCGAGGGGGACCGGCGTGGTAATGACCAAAAGCTATTCGGCTCCTGACCGGTATCCGGCTACCCTCTCCCGGTGACGACTCGCAGACCTGCCCTCGGCGTGGCCATGGTGCTCTCCTCGGGCGTGCTGTTCGCCGTCAACGGCACCGCCTCCAAGCTGGTACTCCGGGCCGGCATCGAGGCCGCGCAGCTCACCCTGATCCGGGCCGCCGGAGCGTTCGCCGGGCTGCTCGCGCTGAGCCTGCTGCTCCGGCCCGGCGCCCGCCGCCTCCGAATCACCCCGGGGCAACTGCCGCTGCTGGTCGTCTACGGCCTGGCCGGGTTCTTCCTGACCCCGATGCTCTACTTCGTCGCCATCTCCCGGATGCCGGTCGGCATCGCGCTGCTGTTCGAGTACACCGCTCCGCTGCTGGTCGCGCTCTGGGCCCGGTTCGGACAGCACCAGCGGGTACGCCCCCGGCTCTGGGTCGGGCTGGCGGCGAGCCTCGCCGGCCTGGCCTGCGTGGCCGAGGTCTGGGGAGAACTCAAACTGGACGGGCTCGGGGTACTCGCCGGCCTCGGTGCCGCCGTACTGCTGGCCGGCTACTACCTGCTCGGCGCCCGGGGCGTACAGCGGCACGACACGCTCTCCCTGACCACCTGGGCGTTCGGCGCCTCGGCCGTGGCCGGGCTGCTCACCCGGGCGGTCACCGACGGCACCGGTGGCTGGGCACCGCTGGGCGGGACCAGCGGCGGCGTGCCGGTCGCGCTGCTCTGCGGGTACGTCGTCCTGCTCGGCTCCATCCTGCCCTTCCTGCTGGTGGCCGGCGCGTTGCGGCACCTGCCGGCGACCAGCGTCGGCATCCTCGGCATGGTCGAGCCGGTGATCGCCGCCACGGTCGCCTGGATCGTGCTCGGTGCCGGCGAGGCGCTCAACGCCGCCCAGCTCGGCGGCGGCCTGCTGGTGCTGGCCGGCGTCGCCCTCGCCGAGACGGCCCGGATCGCCGGGACGCCGGCCGACGCCCTGCCCGTTGCCGCCCCCGACGTGGTCGCGGCACCCCGCTGACCCGTGCGCGGCACCCGCCGACCTGCGTGCGGGACCGGAAGCGAGTCTTGACAGCCATCCGTCCGGGCAGGATGCTGTCTGTCCTATAGTCCTACTGTCGTAGGACAATAAGAAGGGATCGTTCCGGGTGATCGAGTTCGTACTGGACGGCCGGTCGAAGGTGAACACCTACGTGCAACTGGTGCAGCAGGTGAAACAGGCCCTCCGGGTGGGCCTGCTGAGCCCCGGCGACCAGTTGCCGAAGGTCCGTGACGTCGCGCAGGCACTGGCGATCAACCCGAACACGGTGCTGAAGGCGTACCGCGAGCTGGAGATCGAGGGGCTGGCGGAGGGACGGCCGGGGGTCGGCACGTTCGTCACCCGCACGCTCGCCGGGGCGTCCCTGCCCAACCAGGCCGAACTACGGGCCGACCTGGTGGCCTGGCTGCACCGGGCCCAGGCCGCCGGGCTGACCACCGAGGACGTGACCGCGCTGGTGGAGACGACGATCCGGGCCACCCTCCCGGTCGATCCGGCGGCGCAGCTATCCGCGTGAGGCAACGAGAGGACACCGAAGATGGAGACAGCGCTGGAGACCGACCAGCTCGGCAAGCGATACGGCACCACCTGGGCACTGCGGGACTGCTCGCTGCGCCTGCCGGCCGGACGGATCGCCGCGCTGGTCGGCCCGAACGGTGCCGGCAAGAGCACCCTGCTGCACCTGGCGGTCGGGCTGCTCCGGCCCGACGCCGGAACGGTACGCGTCTTCGGCGAGACGCCGTACGACAACACGACGGCACTGGCCGAGATCGGGTTCGTCGCCCAGGACACCCCGCTCTACCGGGACTTCACCGCCGGTGAACTGGTCACGATGGGCAGCAAGCTGAACCGTCGCTGGGACGGTACCCTGGCCCGGACCCGGCTGGCCCAGCTCGGCATCCCGCCGGACAAGCCGGTCGGCAAACTCTCCGGTGGCCAGCGCGCCCAGGTGGCGCTCGCACTGGCCCTGGCGAAACAGCCCCGGCTGCTGCTGCTCGACGAGCCGGTCGCCAGCCTCGACCCGCTCGCCCGGCGCGAGTTCCTCCAGGTCCTGATGGGCAGCGTCGCCGAGTCCGGCACCACCGTGCTGCTCTCCTCGCACCTGCTGGCCGACCTCGAACGGGTCTGCGACTACCTCGTCGTGCTGCACGGCGCCCAGGTCAAGCTCGTCGGCCCGGTCGAGGACCTGGTCGCCGAGCACCGGCAACTGGTCGGTCCCCGGCACGATGGCGAGCCGATCCCCGGTGTCGCGTCGGTGGTCCGGACCAGCCACACCGACCGGCAGTCCACACTGCTGGTCCGCACCGACGGGCCGATCGGCGACCCCTCCTGGACCGCACACGAGGTGACCCTGGAGGACGTCATCCTCGGCTATCTGGCCGACGGCGACCGGCCGACCAGCAACGCGGCGTGGGGGGTGCCGGCATGATCTGGCTGACCTGGCGGCAGCACCGCAGGCAGGCCCTGTTCGCACTGGCCGCGCTCGCCGCCCTCGCCGCGCTGATGGTCCCGACCGGCCTGGCCATGCGGAGCAGCTACGCCGACCTCGGGCTGCCGGAGTGCGTCCGTACGCTGGGCAAGGCCGGCCCGGGCGGCAACGAGTCCTGCCACGAGGCGTTCAACCAGTTCAACGAGAAGTACAGCACCCTGCTGCTGGTCGCCATCCTGTTCCTCGTGCTGCCCCTGCTGGTCGGCCTGTTCTGGGGCGCCCCGCTGGTGGCCCGTGAGGTCGAGCAGGGCACCCACCGGCTGGTCTGGACCCAGGGCATCAGCCGCCGGCACTGGGCCCTGGTCAAGTTCGGGCTCGTCGGCGCCGTCACCCTGGTCCTGGCGGTCGGCTACGGGCTGGGCGTCGGCTGGTGGCTGGCTCCGCTGAACCAGGCCGGCCGGCAGGTCCGGTTCGACCAGTTCTTCTTTGACATGCAGGGCGTGGCACCGATCGGGTACACGCTGTTCGCCGTCGCGCTGGGCATCTTCGTCGGCACCTGCTGGCACCGGATGCTCCCGGCGATGGCCGGCACCCTGGTCGGGTTCATCGGCCTGCGCGTCGTCCTGGCCACCCTGGGCAGACCCCGCTACCTGCCCGCCGAGACGCTCACCTTCCCGGTCCTGGACACCGCCGTCGCGCCGAACGAGATGGCCGGCGACTGGATCCTCACCAGCGGTGTACGGAACGCCGACGGCGAGCTGGTGGTGAGCGGCGGCTCGATCCAGTGCCCGCCGAACCCCACCGGGCCGGGCGCCGGCTGCGGCGAAGGGCTCGGTGTCGGGCCCGGGGCGTACAACTGGCAGCTCTATCAGCCCGCCGACCGGTTCTGGCTGTTCCAGGGCATCGAGACGGGGATCTTCGTCGCTCTCGCCGTACTCCTGGTCTATCTCGCCGTCCGCCGGATCCGCCGGATCGCCTGACCGGCCCGCCGTCGACCGCCGGAGCGTCCGGGCCGGCGGTCAACGGCGGGAGGCGGGGCGGAGCGCGATCAGCAGTGCGGCGCTGGCCGCCGCGCCGAGCAGCAGCCCGGCGACCACGTCGTGCGGATAGTGCACTCCGGCCGCCACCCTCAGCGCCGCCACCGCCGCGGCCACCGGCACCGCCACGTAGCCGAGCCGGGGAGCCAGCAGGACCAGCCCGGTCGCCAGCCCACCGGCCAGGGTCGAGTGGTTGCTCGGGAACGACCAGTCCCCGACCGGCGGGCAGGACACCCAGGTCACCACGTCGGCGAACGCGCGGCACGGCCGCTCCTGGTCGACGACCAGCTTCACCGCCTCGCTGACCAGGTACGCCAGCACCGTGCCGAGGCCGACCAGGAGCGCGCCGAGCGCGTCGGGGGTACGCCTGCGCCGCCAGCCGAGCCAGCCGACCCGGGTCAGCAGCCCGGCGAGGACCAGCAGGCCACCAGCGGCGGCGTACTCCCCCAGGCCGTGCAGCCAGCCGGGCAGCTCACCGGCGTGTCCGACCATCCCCCGGTACGCCTCGGCGGACGGCCCGTCGGTCACCACCCGCGGCCGCGGATCGCCCAGTCCGCCCGGAGCCAGCAGGGCCACCACCGCCCCGCCGAGCAGGAGCAACGGCACCACCAGCAGAATCCGCCGCAACACACTCATAGCGGATCAACGTAGTCGCTCGTTTCCCCCGACGTCTCCGGTCGAAGGTCATTCGTCCGTACGACCTTCGTCAGGTCGACCGACCGGTCGCGGCGTTACCGGCGGGCGGTCGGCCCCGCCGAGGGCGACCCGACACCGGCGACCTGGCCGGCGGGACGTCGCCGACGCCGGGAGGCAGGCACGACACCGCCGGCCTGGCAGGCAAGATAGAACCCATGCAGCCACATCCGAACGTGCGGGCGGTGCAGGACGCGCTGGACAACGCGGGCGGCCGCGACGGCTCCGGCGGGCCGAGCCAGGTCCGGATCCTGCCGGAGGCGGTGCACACCGCGGCCGCCGCGGCGGCGGCCCTCGGTGTCGAGGTGGGCCAGATCGCCAACTCGCTGATCTTCGACGCGGGCGGCGATCCCCTGCTGGTGCTCACCTCGGGGGCGCACCGGGTGGACACTGCCCGGGTCGCCGCCGACCTCGGGCTGCCCGCGTTGCGCCGGGCCAGCCCGGAGTTCGTCCGGGAACACACCGGCCAGCCGATCGGTGGCGTCGCCCCGCTCGGGCACCCGAAGCCGATCCGTACCCTGGTCGACACCGCGCTCGCCGACTTTCCGGAGATCTGGGCAGCCGGCGGCGTGCCCCGGGCGGTCTTCCCGACCACCTTCGCCGAGCTGCTGCGGATCACCGCCGGCAGCCCTGCCGGGGTGGCGTGAGCGGGCCCGACCGCGACTCGACCGGGCGCGGCACGCCCGGGCCGCCCGGCGACCCGACCCCGGTACGGCTGGTCACCCTGCACGTCTGGCGGGTGCCTTCGCGCGCCCTGCCCCGGGCGCTGACCCGGATGGCCGTCGACCGGCACCGGCTGCGGGCGCTTCCCGGCGTACGGTTCGGCAAGCTGCTCGGCACCGGGACGGGCACCGGGTTCGGCCCCTCCGACGCCGACCTGACCCGTTGGGCCGCGCTGGTCGTCTGGGCCGACCCGGAGCGGGCCGCCGCATTCGACGAGACCCCGGTGGGCCGGGCCTGGCGACGCGTGGCCCTGGCCGGCGCCCGGCTCGACCTGCGACCACTGGCCAGCCGGGGCCGGTGGTCCGGAGCCGAGCCGTTCGGCGGCGTATCCCGACCCGGAGCCGAGCCGTTCGGCGTACCCCGACCCGGAGCCGAGCCGTTCGTCGGCGTACCCCGGTCCGGGCCGGACAGTGCAGCGGCGGGCGCCGCACCGGACCGGCCGGTACTGGCGCTCACCCGGGCCCGGTTGCGACCGCTGCGCGCCGGCACCTTCTGGCGGGCCGTCCCGCCCGTCGCCGCCGCGCTGCGGGACGCTCCCGGCCTGCTGGCCCGGTTCGGCATCGGCGAGGCGCCGCTCGGCTGGCAGGGCACGGTCAGCGTGTGGCGGAACGCGACGTACCTGCGTCAGTTCGCGTACCGTTCCCCGGAGCACCGCGCGGCCATCGCTCGTACGACCAGCCAACGCTGGTACGCCGAGGAACTGTTCGCGCGGTTCGAGGTAGGGAATCTCGCCGGTGACCCGGCGGTGCTCGGCTGGGTCGGGTCCGGCGGTGCCCCGGAACCCGACACCGGCCAGGTAGTGAGGAGCGGACGACCATGAGGCTGGTGCCGTGGAAACCGGACGATCTCGCCCGGCGGCTCGACGAGGTGGTGTCGGTCTACGGCGAGGCGATGGGATACCGGGCCGAGTTGCTGGAGGCCCGTCGCGGCTACATCGCGACCCACGTACGCCGGCCGGGGTTCCGCGCCGTCGCCACCCTCAGCACCACCGGTCACCTGGTCGGCTTCGGCTACGGATATCTCTCCGCGCCCGGACAGTGGTGGCACGACCAGGTCTACAACGCGCTCTCCGGCGACGCCCGCAAGACGTGGTTCGAGGACTGCTTCGAGGTGGTCGAGCTGCACGTCCGGACCGCCGCCCAGGGGCACCAGCTCGGTGCCCGCCAGCTCCGGGCCCTGCTCGGGATGGCCGAGGGCAGCACCACGCTGCTCTCCACCCCGGAGGCTGACGAGCGGACCTCCCGGGCCTGGCGGCTCTACCGACGGTTCGGCTTCGTCGACGTGTTGCGGGACTTCCGCTTCCCCGGCGACGAGCGGGCCTTCGCGGTGCTGGGCCGGGACCTGCCGCTGCCCCCGCCGGAGCGATGACCGCCGGAGCGACGACCGCCGGAGGACCTCCTGCCGGCCGGCTGAGCTGGCTGCTGCTCGGCGTACTGGTGCTGGCCCAGATCGGCTATCCGCTGACCGGGGGCGCCGAGCGGGCCCGGCTGACCGTCGCCACGGTCTGTCTCGGCTGGCTGCTGTCGGTGAGCCACGCCCTGCTCACCCGGGGTCTCCGGGTGGCCGTCGGGCTGGTACTGGTCACCACCGGCGGCGGGCTGGCGGTCGAGGCGCTCGGCGTGGCCACCGGCGTGCCGTTCGGCGGGTACGCCTACTCCGGCGTGCTGGGCCCGAAGCTGACCGGGGTACCACTGGTGATCCCGCTGGCCTGGACCTGGATGGCCTGGCCGGCCTGGCTCGCCGCGGTCCGGCTGACCCGGCCCGGGGCGGCCCGGATCGGGCTGGCCGCGGTGGGGCTGGCCGGCTGGGACCTGTTCCTCGATCCGCAGATGGTCGCCGAGGGCTACTGGAGCTGGCGGGACCCGGATCCGGCCCTGCCGGGGGTGCCGGACGTCCCGGTCAGCAACTACCTCGGCTGGCTGCTCTTCGCCGTACTCCTGATGGCGCTGCTCGGGCCGGTCGCCGGCCGGACCGCCGGGCTCGCCGCCGTCCGGGACGCCCCGATGTACGCCCTCTACCTCTGGACCTACGCCGGCAGTGTCCTCGCGCACGCGGTCTTCCTCGGCCTGCCCGCCTCGGCCGGCTGGGGTGGGCTGGCCATGGCGGTCGTCGCCGGCCCGCTCGCGGTGCGGCTGGCCCGACGGCGACGGCGGTCCCGCAGCGGCGCCACCGCACCGGCATGACCGGCACGCTGCCCGGCTGGACACCGGGCACCGCCGTCGGACCGCCGGCATGACCGGCACGCTGCTGGGCTGGGCGCTGACCGCCGTGGTCGGGCTGCTGACCGGGCACGCCTGGCTCAACGCCACCCGCTGGCTGCGCCGTCCCCCGCCCGGCGCCGCCCGCACCGACGAGCCGGTCGCGGTGCTGCTGCCGGTACGCGACGAGGCGACCCGGGTCGGGCCGTGCCTGCGGGCGCTGCTCGCCCAGCGGGGCGTACCCGAGTGGGAGATCGTGGTGCTCGACGACGGGTCGACCGACGGCACCGCCGAGGTGGTCCGGGCGGTCGCGGCCGGAGATCCCCGGGTACGCCTGCTCGGCGGTGCACCGCCGCCGCCCGGCTGGCTCGGCAAGCCGTACGCCTGCCAGCAGCTCGCCGACCGGGCCGACGCGAGGGCGCAGGTGTTGGTCTTCGTGGACGCCGACGTGACGCTCGGCCCGTACGCGGTCGCCGCCGCCGTGCACACGCTCCGGTCGGCCTCGGCGGTGCTGCTCTCCCCGTACCCCCGGATCGTGGCCGGCTCGCCGGGTGAGCGGCTGGTCCAGCCGCTGTTGCAGTGGCTCTGGCTGACCTTCCTGCCGCTGGCGGCGATGGAGCGCTCGCCCCGGCCGAGCCTGGCCGCCGCCGGTGGCCAGTTCCTGGTGCTGGACCGGGCCGGCTACCGGCGGGCCGGTGGGCACGCGGCGGTCCGGGACCGGGTGCTGGAGGACATCGAGCTGGCCCGGGCGGTGAAGCGGTCCGGCGGGCGGATCGCGCTGGCCGACGGCTCCCGGCTGGCCGAGTGCCGGATGTACGGCTCCTGGCCGGAGCTGCGGGACGGCTACACCAAGTCGCTCTGGGCCGCGTTCGGGTCGCCGGCCGGCGCCACCGCCGTCGTGCTCCTGCTGCTCCTGCTGTACGCCGTGCCGCCGCTGCTCGCCGTCGGCGCGGCACTGGCCGGCGCGCCGACGGCTGCCCTGGCGGCGCTGCTCGGCTATCTGCTCGGGGTGCTCGGACGCCTGGTCAGCGCCCGGGCGACCGGCGGCCGGGGCTGGCCGGACGCATTGACACATCCGTTGTCGGTCGCGGTCCTCGGTTGGCTCACCTTCCGGTCGTACCATCTGCGAAGGCGGGGGCGGCTCACCTGGCGGGGCCGACCGGTGCGCTGATCCGTGGAGGGGACGGTCGGCGCGCCGAGCCGGCGACGGGTACGCACCCGCGCGCCGCTCCGGCCACCGGTACGGCGACGGCGGTTGACCGTGACGAGGGGGCGTACGTGAGTCGGGTGGTCGTCATCGGCGCGGGCGTGGGCGGTTTGGCCGCCGCAGCCCGATTAGCGGCACTCGGCCACGAGGTCGCCGTCTACGAGCGGTCCGATGTGGTCGGTGGCAAACTCGGCCGGTACGTCCGGGAGACGCCGGTCGGGACGTTCCGGTTCGACACCGGTCCCAGCCTGCTCACCCTGCCGCAGGTCTTCGCCGACCTGTTCGAGGCGACCGGCGCCAAACTGGACGAGTACCTCGACCTGATCCCGCTGGACCCCATCGTCCGGCACGTTTTCCCACTGTCGTCGATCGAACCACCGCTGCACGGGCCGGCGGTGGACAGGCCGGCGCCGGGCCGGGCGGGCCCGGGGACGGTGCTCGACTCGTGCGCCGATCCCGAGGTCTTCGCGGCCCGGATCGCCGAGCGGTTCGGCGCGGAGTCCGCCGACGACTGGCGACGGCTGTGGCGCCGCGCCGAGCGGGTCTGGACGGCCTCCTGGCGGGACGTGCTGCGCCGGCCCGTCGACTCCCCCCGGGACCTGGCGAAGCTCTCCTGGCGGCTCGGTGATTTGGCCGCGATCGCCCCCGGTCGGACCCTACGCGACCTGGGCCGGCGCCACCTGCGCGATCCCCGGCTCCGGATGCTGTTGGACCGGTACGCCACCTACACCGGCGCCGATCCGCGCCGGGCACCGGCCGCGCTCGCCGCCATCCCGTACGCCGAACTGACCTTCGGCGGCTGGTACCCGCGCGGCGGGCTCGGCGCCCTCGCCGACGCGCTGCTCTCCCGCTGCCTCGACCTGGGTGTGGTGGTGGCGACCGGCAGCACCGTCACCGGCATCGACGCGGCCGGCGGTCGGGTGCACGGGGTACGGCTGGCCGGCGCCGTCAACCCGGTACCGGCGGACGTCGTGGTGGCGAACACCGACGCGCTGACCCTCTACCGGGATCTGCTGCCGACCCCGGACCGGCTGGCCCGGCTGACCGACCGCAGCCTGGCCGGCTTCGTACTGCTGCTCGGAGTACGCGGTGAATCCGGGCTGGCCCACCACAACGTCTTCTTTCCGGCCGACTACGACGCCGAGTTCGACGCGGTCTTCGGCGACCCCGGCCGGGGCGTACCGGCCCGCCCGGTGGCCGACCCGACGGTGTTCGTCAGCGTGCCCGACGATCCACTGGTCCGGCCGGCCGGGCACGAGGCATGGTTCGTACTGGTCAACGCGCCCCGGCAGGGACGGACGCTGGGCGGGGTCGACTGGCGCCGGCCGGGGCTGGCGGACGCCTACGCCGACCGGGTCCTCGAAGTCCTCGCCGACCGTGGTGTGGACGTGCGGGACCGGCTGGTCTTCCGCGAGACGCGTACCCCGGACGACCTGGCCAGCACGGCCGGCGCCCCGGGCGGGGCGATCCACGGCAGCGTCGGCGGGCTGCTGCGGCCCGCCAACCGGGGTCCGGCCCGTGGTCTGTTCCTGGTCGGTGGCTCCACCCACCCGGGCGGCGGACTGCCGCTGGTAGCACTCTCCGCGCAGATCGTCGCGGGCGAGATCGGCCCGGCCTGATCGCGGCCGTCACTCGCGGCCATCATCCAGGTGGCTCGCCGCCGTCACTCGGGTGGTTCGCGGCGGCTCAGTTCGACTCCGGTCGGCTCGCGGCGGGCCAACTCCTTGCCGGGGACATCGGTGCCGGTCGACTCCTCCCCGATCGGCTGGCGACCGGAGGACTCCACCCCGACCGGCCGACCGGCGGCCGACGGTTGCCCAACCGGCGCACTACCGCCCGGCCCTCGGCCGGTCGGCTCCTTGCCGGTGTCCAGCGACCGGCGCACCGCCGAGAGCAACTGGACCATGCCGAAGAAGCCGAGCAACACCCAGATCGCGGTGGCCACGGTGATCGTGCCGGCCGCCAGCTCCGGCATGATCAGATGTGCCACCCCGGCGACCAGCAGTCCCACCACGGCGACGCTGACCCGGCTCGGCCGCTCCCCCACGGTGACGGTGCCGATCTCCTTCATCCCCGCCGAGACCGAACGGGCCCGGGTGTACTCGTGCAACCAGGAGAGCGCTCCGGCCGCCACCACCAGCACGCCGGGGGCGCCCACCAGCCAGAAGGCGATCAACCAGAGGACCTCGCCGACCCGGTCGGCCAGCGAGTCGTAGACGTACCCGAGCCGGGTCGTCCGGCCGGTGACCACGGCGACCGCGCCGTCGATGCTGTCCGCCACGGCGGCGAGCAGCACGAACCCCGCCGCCAGGAGCGGCCCGACCGGCCCCGGCCGGGACTGGCCGACCGCCACCGGTACGCCGATGCAGAGCAGCACCCCGAACACCGTCACCGCGGTCGGCGACACGTGCAGCCGGGCGAGGAAACAGCCCAGGACGTACGACATCCGCAGCCAGCGGCGCACCGAGGTGGTGGCCATCCGGGGGTCGAAGCCGCCGTGCAGCCGCGCCCATTTGTTGGCGTACTCGTCCCACGTCAACCGGTTGCCCACGCTGGCTCAACCGTCGGACGGCGGCCCAGGTCGCGCCTGCGGGCCCGGATCCGGGTCGACGGCGGGGCCGGCGTGGCGTCGGATGCCGCCGCACGGGCCCGGCACCGGCTCGGGCCGCATCCGTTCAGACTCCGACGCCGGCCTGGAGGCTCTGCCATACCTCGCGGGTCGCGGTCGACCGGTTGAGGGTGATGAAGTGGATGCCGGGCACACCCTCGTCGAGCAGTCGGCGACACATCTCGCTGGCCTGCTGGACGCCGAGCCGGCGGACCGCCTCCGGATCGTCGGCGACCCGCTCGAACTGCGCGGCCAGCGCGGGCGGGAACGGCGCCCCGGAGAGCTGCTGGGAGCGCTCGATCGTGCTGAGCTGGGTGACCGGCATGACGCCGGGCAGGATCGGCGTGTCGCAGCCGGCCGCCGCCACCCGGTCGCGCAACCGGAGATAGTCGTCGGCGTCGAAGAACATCTGGGTGATCGCGAAGTCGGCTCCGGCCCGGCACTTCTGGATGAAGTACCGCGTGTCGGTGGCGATGTCCGGCGACCGAGGGTGTTTGTACGGGAACGCCGCCACCCCGACGCTGAAGTCGCCCGCCTCGCGGACCAGTCGGACCAGTTCCTCGGCATAGAGGACACCGGCCGGGTGCTGTACCCACTCGCCCATCGGGTTGCCCGGCGGGTCGCCGCGCACCGCGAGCACGTTCCGCACCCCGGCGCCGGCCAGCCGGCCGATCACGTTGCGCAGCTCGGCGACCGAGTGGTTGACCGCGGTCAGATGCGCCATCGGCAGCAGGGTGGTCTCGGTCGCGACCCGCTCGGTCACCGCGACGGTGGTGTCCCGGGTCGTCCCGCCGGCACCATAGGTGATCGAGACGAACGACGGGCGCAGCGACTCCAGCTCGCGGATCGCCTGCCAGAGCAGCCGCTCGCCCTTCTCCGTCTTCGGCGGGAAGAACTCGAAGGAGAAGGTCGGCGCGGGACCACGGACGAGGTCCCCGATCGACGGCCGCGAGTCGGGGAGGACAGAGGGAAGACCGAGCGCCACGCCGCGACTCTACCGGTCGGACCGGCTCGGCCTTGCACCATTCGGTCCCGTTCGGGTGCGGAGTCCGCTTTTCGATCCCATCTAAGGGTCACCCATGGGCGTCGGGAGCCCGACAGGCGGCGAGCAGTCCGCGTACGGCGATCTGCCGGCCGTGGCAGGGCCAGGGGTCGGCGCAGGCACGGCAGACGTTCGGCCCGGCCGGGCCGGAGACCGGGGGCGCCGGCCCGGCCGGCAGCGGACTGTGCTCCCGGTGCAGGCGTACCGCCAGCCGCCAGGCCATCGGCTGCACCACCTCCGGCGGCGGCTCGTCGGGCGGGTTCTCCGGGTCGAACGGCAACTCGGTGGGCATGGCGGCACTCCTCGGCGGTCGATCGAAATCGACGGTCACCGGTGCCGGCCGGTGCCTCGGGGAGGCGTACCGGTCGACGGTGGCCGTCGCCTCCGATCGAACGGCGGATCGGGCCGACGGGGAGGAGCCGGCGGGGAGGGGCCAGCCCACTGGCCCCCGGGGCCAGCACTTTGGCCCCCGGGGCCAGCACGCGTACCGGCTGCGGGGCGGGGAGCTACCGTGCCGGAGTCCTCGCGTACGCCCACGGCCGCCGGTACCGCACCAGGGCCGCCAGCAGTACGACGGTGAGCACCGCCGCACCGCCGTCCGTGACGTACGACGGCAGCAACCCCGGCACGCCGAACCGGTCCCGGGTGGCCTCGAAGACCTCCGGCGGGATCATCACCAGTCCGGCCGCCTGGGTCGCGTTCACGGCCAGCACCGTCCAGAAGACCCAGGCCCATCCGGTCCTGGCGAGCAGGCCGACGGCATTGCCGACCAGGTAGACGCAGCCGACGATCCGGAACCCGGTCAGGAAGCCGGGCGCGTCGGCGTGGGCCTGCGCCTCGGTCGAGCCGGCCAGCCGCATCATCTCCTCCATCGCCCGAAGGTCGATGATCACGAAGTTCTGTAGCGTCGTGCCGACCAGGAAGAGAAGCGAGCAGACGAGGGTCAGGTTCTGCACCGGTCGGGTCCACCGAGTCGGTATCCGGCTGCCCCGAGGATCATCGGTCTGACGTACGGAAGCGGACATGCCCTCCGACGCTAGGTCGGTGGCACGGGTGGCGTGATCGGGGATGATCCCCATCCGTCCCTGAACCGCACCCCGAACCGGACTACAGGCGGGCGTTCAGTCCGTGACCAGGTCAGGGCGGTGCTGCCGGATCCACGCCTCGACATCTGACTTGCGCCAGACCTTCCCCATCACCAGTTCTTGGTACGGCTCGGGAAAGTTGCGGTGGCTGGTAATCACGTGCACTCGCTGTTTGCTGATGCCGCCGAGCATGACACGGATCTCGTGTGCTCCGACAAGCTCAGGCTCCACACCAAGGACGCTAGATCGTTGACCCTACGCCTTGACTAAGGTCAACGACAGAGGGCACCTTAGAGGTATGACTCCGGCCAACCACTCGCCCGTCTTCGACCGCCTGCCACCTCGAATCCATCCACATCCACCGACTCGGCCGCTCTGGCTCTGCCGCACCTGCGCCGCACCGTGGCCATGTCCGATGGCACGCCTGCTCCTCCGGGGCGAATTCGAACTCGCGCCGGCTGCCCTGTCGATCCTCATGGTGGCCGTGCTCCACGAGGCGATGACCGATCTGAACGCGCTGAATCCGAGTAGGGATCCCAATCTGGCCGAGATGTTCGCGAGATTCGTTGCCTGGACCGACCGAGGTCCGCAGTCCCCGACACGGTGAGAAGTCACGACCACGCTACGACCCGAGTTGATGAGATGTCGGGGGTAGAACGTCGTACCCAGCCGGTAGGAATTGAGCCGCGCAGGGAGGGCGGTTCGCCGGTCTGGGGTCGTGCGCGGGGGTCAGCAGCAGGTTCGTCAGATCGTCACCCGTCGAAGGACCGCCCATGCCCCGACCCGAACACCACCCGCATGACTCCGCGTCCCGCCGCCGCGCCGGGCCGGCTTCACTCGGCACCTTGCTGACAGAATTGCGCTTGGCCAGAGGCTGGAGCCAGCTCCGGGTGGCCGAGCAGCTCTGCGCCGCCTCCGGCGTACCGACGGTCAGCCGGCACGAGGTGTCCCGGTGGGAGCGGCAGCAGCGGGTGCCCGGCGAGTTCTGGCTGAACTGGCTGGCGGCCGTACTCGAAGTGCCCGTCGAAGAGCTGGCGGTCGCCGCCGCCGCGAGCCGGCCCACGACGGCCGACGGCGGAGAGGGCAGAGACGGTGGAAATCCGGGCGTGGCCCGGGCCCGGCAGGAGTTGCTGACCTCCGCGCACACCTGGCTCACCGATCCGGACGGGCCGGTCGGACCGACGATCACCATCCCGGTCGAACCGATCCGAGCGACCTCGGTCGAACCGGCCGGAGTGGTCTCGGTCGAATCGGCCGGAGTGGTCTCGGTCGAATCGGCCGGAGTGGTCTCCGGTGGGCCGGCGTGGATGGATTCGGGCCGGTCGGGAACGGCTGGCGAGCAGGCACCCGAGTTGCCGCTCGACGCGGCCGGGCTCGCCGGGGTGCGGCGGCTCGACGACCTGGTGGGCGGAGATGACCTCCTGTCGTCCCCGGCCGGCCGGCTCACCCTCGCCACGGCGCGGTGCGCGACCGGCCGCCCCGGGCGGCGGGCACTGCCGCTGGTCGCCGAGGCGGCGCAGCTCGCCGGCTGGCTGCACACCGACGCGGGCAAGGTCGGTGCCGCACTCCGCGCCTACCGGCTGGCGCTGGCCGCTGCCGCCGGTGCCGGTGACCGGAGCCTCGGCGCGCACGTACTCGGCTCGGCGAGCCACCTGCTCAGCGCCTTCGGCGACGCCCGGGGCGGCCTGCTGCTCGCCCGTACCGGATATCTCGGCGCCCGGCGTACCGCCCCGGCGGGACTGCGTGCGCTGCTGCTGCACCGGATCGCCTTCGGCGCGGCGCGGTGCGGGCGGCGCCGGACCGCGTACGCCGCGCTGCGCGCCGCCGAGCGGGCGGCCGGACGACGCGAGCCGCCCCGGGAACCGGCCTGGCTCTACTGGCTGGACGAGGGCGAATTCGCCGCGATGACCGGCCGCTGCCTTGCCGCACTACGCCGCCCGCTGCGCGCCGAGCCGCTGCTCCGCGCCGCGCTGACCCGGCCTGGACAGCCGAGGACGGCGGCGGTTTACGGCGCCTGGCTGGCCCGCGCCTATCTCGACCTCGGCGAGTGGGAACGGGCCGCCGAGGTGGCGGACGCGGCGCTACTCGACACCGTACGGTCCGGGTCGGCGCGGGCGGCGGCCGAACTGGCCGGTGTCGGCCGGCGGCTCGCGGTGTACCGGACGGAGTCTGCCGGCCGACGGCACGCGGCGCTGGCGGCAGCCGCCCGTCGCTACCTGCCCGCGACACCGCCGGCAGCTCTGGCCGGATGACCCCACACGCCCGTCCAGTCGACCGGGGCGGGTCGGACGGCGATGAGCCGGTCCCGGCGTCGACCGAGGCACGCCGGATGCCCCCGAGCCGCTGACCATGAGCCGGTGCCGGACGGCAATGAGCCGATCTTTCAGCCGGCGTGGCGGGGGCACGCCGGCTGATCGTCGGCGGCTCCGCCGGCGGCACTCATCGATCAATCTCTCTGCCGGAAGGGGTGGGCCGCACCGGCGGCGAGCGAATCGATCATGCCTGTGAGCAGGGCGGACAGTCGGATGAGTCAGGTGACGCCGGCCACGGCCCGAAGCTGGTGGCGTAGCCGCACCACACACTCGGATGGTCGATCCACTAGCGTCATGGCGTGACCGCATCCGCCCCCGTCCCACCGGTCGACCGCGCTGGCCTGCGCCAGCGGGTCGACAACTCGTTGGCCCGGTTCCTCGTCAGACAACGCGCCTGGATGACCGGCGTCGACGACGGGCTCGCCACGGTCGCCGACGCGCTGGAGGCGTTCGTGCTCGGTGGCGGCAAGCGACTGCGGCCGGCGTTCGGCTACTGGGGCTACCGGGGGGCGGGCGGGCTCGACTCCGACGAGATCGTCAGCGGCCTGGCCGCACTGGAGTTCGTGCAGGCGAGCGCCCTGATTCACGACGACCTGATGGACCGGTCCGACACGCGGCGCGGCGAGCCGTCGATCCACCGCCGCTTCGCCGCTCAACACCGGGCGGCCGGCTGGGGCGGCGAACCGGACGGGTTCGGCGAGTCCAGCGCCATCCTGCTCGGCGACCTGTGCCTGGTCTGGTCCGACGAGCTGCTGCACGACAGCGGCCTCGACCCGATCGTGGTCAGCCGGGCCCGGCCGGTCTTCGACGAGATGCGTGCCGAGGTCACCATCGGGCAGTACCTGGACGTGCTCGCCCAGGCGACCCGGGACGCCTCGGTCGACCGGGCGAGCAAGGTCGCCCGGTACAAGTCCGCGAAATACACCGTCGAGCGACCGCTGCTGTTCGGCGCCGCGCTCGCCGACGCGCCCGCCGAACTGCGGGCCGCGTATTCGGGGTACGGGCTGCCGCTGGGCGAGGCGTTCCAACTCCGGGACGACGTACTCGGCGTATTCGGCGATCCCGGCCAGACCGGTAAGCCGGCCGGGGACGACCTGCGGGAAGGCAAACGTACCTACCTGGTGGCGGCAGCCCTGGAGGCGACCAGCCCGGCCGGACGGGAACTGCTGAACCGCCGGCTCGGTGACCCCGGGCTCGACCGGGCCGGCATCGAGGTCCTGCGCGAGATCATCACCAGCAGCGGGGCACTCGACCGCACCGAGCGGCGGATAGCCACGCTCACCGACACCGCGCTGGCCGCGCTGGTCGGCGTCGATCTGGAGGCCGAGGCCCGAGAGGTACTGGTGGACCTCGCCGTCGTGGCCACCCGCCGCAAGGACTGAGCCGACAGGGCCCGCTCTTGACCGCCCGTCTTTCCGGCCTCCCGGGCGAAACCGGCCGTCCGGCGTACCGGCGACTGGAGATGCTGGTCTCGTGCGACCCGTCGCAGCGCCCGCCCCGGATCGGCCCAGCCGGCTCCGGATGGCAGGGCTCGCCGCCAGTGCGACGCTGGCGGCCAGCGCCTATGCGGCGGGAGCACTGCCGGCGGGTGCCGCCGAGGCGGCGCCGGTGCCGCACACCTGGGGATACTGGCTCGGCCTGGCCGGTTGGGTCACCGGGCTGGCGGCGCTGGCGGGCATCTGGTGGCGGCTCGGCGTACGGGTGCGGCGCGAGCCGGCGAGCGTACCGCTGGGCTGGCTGCTGGGTACCGGGCTGCTCTGGGCGGCTCCGCTGCTGGTCGCGCCCCCCGTCGGCAGCCGGGACGCGTACGCCTACGCCTGCCAGGGTGCACTCTGGCTCGACGGTGTCGACCCGTACTCGGTCGGCGTCCTGCCGGGCGGGTGTGTCTGGTCGGACGCCGTACCCGCGCTGTGGCGGGACACCCCGACCCCGTACGGGCCGCTGGCGGTGGCCCTGGCCGGCGGGGCGGTCGCGGTCGCCCGGGCGGTCACCACGTCCACCGACGGCCAACTGCTGGTCGCGATCGCACTGCTCCGCGCCGAGGCGCTGGCCGGCGTCGTACTCGTCGCCGGCTGCCTGCCCCGGCTGGCCCGGGCGGCTGGCGTCGATCCGGTCCACGCCACCTGGCTCGGTCTGGTCTCCCCGCTCGTCCTGGTCCACGCGCTCGGCGGGGCGCACAACGACGCCCTGGTGCTGGGGCTGGTCCTGGCCGCGTTGTCCCTGGCAGCCGGCGGGCCGTCGGCCTTCGGCGCCGGGCGGGCCGGCCTCGTCACCGGCGCACTACTCGGGCTGGCGGTCGCGATCAAGGTCACCGCGATCGTGGCGCTGCCGTTCGCCCTGCTCCTCGCCACCGTCCGGCCCGGTCCCGCCCCGGGCTCTGCCAGCGCCGCCGGCACCGCCTGCCTGACGCACGACGAGCGGGCCGGCGGGGCCGGAAGGCGACCGCCCGCCTGGCGGGCACGCTCGCCGGGCGTACTCCTCGATCGCCGGCTGCTGGCGCTGTCGGCCGCCGGAGGGCTGGCCGGTGCGGTCCTGGCGTTCGCCGGGGTGACTCTGGCCACCGGCCTCGACCTCGGCTGGATCTCCGCCCTCTCCGACACCGGCCGGCTGGTGCAGTGGACCTCGGTACCCACCGGGCTGGGCATGGCGGTCGGATACTTGCTGCGGCTCGCCGGACGCCCGGAGGCGGTCGACGGCGCGGTGGCGGCGGCCCGACTCCTCGGCGTCGTCGCGCTGGCCGGGACGCTCGCGATCCTGCTGGTCCGGGCCGGGCTGGCCGGCTCGGCACCCGACCCGACCCGCGCCCGCCGTCGACTGGTGACCATCACCGGCCTGGCCTTCACCGCCCTCGCCCTGCTCTCCCCGATCTTCTACCCCTGGTACGGGCTGATCGCCGTCACCGTGCTCGCGGCGGGCCTGTCCGTCCGGCGCCGGGTCCACCGGGTGGCCGTCGCGGTGGTCGTGCTCAGCTTCCTGGTGCTGCCCAGCGGGCTCGGGCTGGCCGTGCTCACCAAGCTGCCCGGTGCCCTCTTCGACGTGGCCCTGCTGCTGGTCCTGGCCGGGGTGGCGTACCGGAACCGGCGGTTCCGGCGACGGGGCTGACGGTCGACCCCGTCGACGGTCTCGGTCAAGCCGAGGCGGACGTGTTGACGCTCTCGCTCCAGGGGCGGCGGGACCGTTAGCGCTCCCGCTCCAGCGGTGCCGGGACCGTTAGCGCTCCCGCTCCAGCGGTGCCGGACCGTTAACGCTCTCGCTCCAGCGGTGCCGGGACCGTTAGCCCTCCCGCTCCAGCGGTGCCGGACCGTTAACGCTCTCGCTCCAGCGGTGCCGGGACCGTTAGCCCTCCCGCTCCAGCGGTGGCGGGGCCTGGCGGTCCGATCGTTTGCGGTCGACCAGCCGGAGCAGCGGGGAGCCCTCACCGGCGGCCGGGGTTCGCTGCACGCCGGCCCGGCCCAGCCGGACCCAGACGGCCAGGGTCAGCAGCACCAGGGCGAAGCCGAACAGCAGGTCCTCCACCGGCGCGTACGCCAGGCGCCAGCCGATGATCTCGTCCGGGGCGTACCGGACGATGCCCCGGCCGGTCAGGATGCCGTTGGAGATCAACTGGAAGAACACGATGATCGGGTACGTGGCCCAGAACACCGGCCGGAGCAGCAGCCGGGTACGCAGCACGAAGAGGTCGGCCAGTACAGCGCCGGCCACCCCCAGCAGGGTGGCCACCGTGTAGCTCACGGCGACTCGTCGCCGGCCGGCCAGCGCAGCACCGCGCGAACCGCCTCGAAGCCGAGGATGGCACAGCAGGGTACGACGACGAAGAAGAGCAGTTCGTCCAACGGCAGGCCGCCGGGGAGCAGTACCCCGGTGGTCTGCTCCGGGTCGAAGGTCCAGTGTCCGGCGGCTATCGCGGCCAGGTCCCAGAGCGCGAAGAGCACCACCACGGGTAGCAGGGTGAGCAGCAACCGCCGCCACCGCCGCAACACGTTGACCCGCAGGACCGGTTCCAGCCACAGCGCGGCGCCGACGCACCCGGCGAGCACCGCGAGGTAGGCGAATCGCTCCATCCGGCGAGATCCGCCTCAGAAGCCGGTGGCCTGGGCCCGGCGCTTGACCTCGCGGGCCCGGTCGTCACCGAGTGCCGCCGCCGGAATGCCCGGCAGGGTGTCGTCGGGCAGGTAGAGCCAGCGCAGCGCCGCCTCGTCGTCGTACCCGGCGTCGTGCAGCAGGGTGAGGATGCCCGGCAGGTGCTTGCGTACGGTCCGGTTCGCCACCAGCTCAACCGGAATCACCCGGGTTCCGTCCCGACGGACCGCCAGCAACTCCCGGTCCCGGATCATCTGGTGCACCTTGCTGATCGACACCTCGAGGTGTTCGGCGACGTCCGGGAGGCTCAGCCAGCCGGCCGGCTCGGTCGGCTGCGGGTCGACGGGTGAGGATTCGGTCACCCGCTCACCTTGCCACGCCGCCCCCGGGACCGGACGAACGGCTCCCCGCGAGGCTACCGGCCGACTCGGCTGGGCAGAACCGGACGACTCGGCCAGGATGAGCGAAACGACCCGGTCAGGATGAGCAGGACGACACGGCCAGGATGAGTGGGAGACTCGGCCAGGATGAGCGAAACGACTCGGCCAGGATGAGCAGGACGACTCGGCCAGGATGAGCGGGACGACACCGGCAAATCCGGCCGAAGCGATCTCCGCCAAGCGCGGAACGCGCGACACGAACTTTTCGCTTCGGCGTCGGCTGTGGCATCCTGTTCTGCCGCCGCCCCCTGGAGACATAGACTGCCTGCCGATGGACATACAGGTCGCCGACACGCTGCTGAACTCGCTGATCGACGGACGCTACCGCATCCGCGGTCGCGTGGCCCGTGGTGGGATGGCAACCGTCTACACCGCCATCGACGAGCGGCTGGACCGTACGGTCGCGATCAAGATCATTCATCCGAACCAGGCGCAGGCCGCGCAGGTGCAGATCGCCGGATTCCTGGAGCGGTTCACCGACGAGGCCAAGACCATCGCCCGGTTGACCCACCCGAACGTGGTGGCCGTCTACGACCAGGGCACCCATGGCGGCCTGCCGTACCTGGTCATGGAGTACGTCCGGGGCCGGACCCTGCGCGAGATCCTGGCCGAGCGCAAGCGGCTCAACCCGAGCGAGGCGCTCGCGATCCTGGAGCAGATGCTCGCCGCGATCGGTGCCGCGCACCGGGCCGGCCTGGTGCACCGGGACGTGAAACCCGAGAACGTGCTGGTCGCCGAGGCGCCAAGCGGTGGCCCGGCCAACCTCGTCGACAGTGTGGTGAAGGTCGCCGACTTCGGGCTCGCCCGGGCGGTCGAGGCGAGCTCCGACACCGAGGGCGGCAACCAGTTGATGGCGACGGTCGCCTACGTGGCACCGGAGCTGGTCACCGAGGGCCGCGCCGACCCGCGTACCGACGTCTACGCCGCCGGAATCGTGCTCTTCGAGATGCTCACCGGCCGGGTCCCGTACGACGGTGACCGGGCCGTGGACGTCGCCTGGCAGCACGTCGACCGGGACGTACCGCCGCCCTCCGGGCTGGTCCCCGGCCTGCCGCCGGTCCTCGACGAGCTGGTCCGCCGGGCGACCCGGCGTGACCCGGGTGCCCGGCCCACGGACGCGGGCGCGTTCCAGGCCGAGGTCCAGGTGGTCCGGGACGACCTCGGCACCGTCGCCAACGCCAACACGGCGGTACTGCGGCAGATCCCCGCCGTCGACCAGCCGACCATGGCGGTGCAGCAGCCCACCATGGTCGTCTCGTCGGTACGCCCCACCGACCGCCCCTCCTGGGCCCGCCTGCCCGAGCAGCCTCGGGAACGCACCACCCCGCACCGCCGCCGCGCGGCGGCCAGCCCCGGTTCCGATCTCCTCGACCGGGTCCGCGAGGTCGGCGGGCGGCTCTTCGCCGGTCGGGCCTCGGTCGTGGTGACCGTGGTCGCGCTCGCCCTGGTCGCCGGGATGGCCGGCTGGTGGTTCGCGTTCGGCCGCTACACCGAGGCGCCGAGCCTGGCCGGGCTGGCCGGGACGGAGGCGCAGGCCCAGGCCGAACGGTCGGGCTTCGTGGTCAAGTACGCGGACCCCCGCTACAGCGAGGACATCGCCAAGGACAAGGTGCTCGCCCAGGATCCCGAGTCGACGAGCCGGATCCGGCGGGGCGGCACGATCACCCTCACCCTGTCCCTCGGTCCGGAGCGCTTCCCGGTGCCGGACGTGGTCGGCAAGACGCTCGACCTGGCCCAGCTCGACCTGGAAAACGCGAACCTGGTCCTGGTCCGCGGCACCGACCGCTACAACGACAACCTGCCGGAGGGTGTGGTGATCGCCACCAGCCCGAAGGTCGGCACCGAGGTCAAGCCCGGTGACAAGATCACGGTCATCGTCAGCAAGGGCAAGGCGCCGATCAGCGTCCCGGTCCTGGTCGGCAAGGACATCAAAGAGGTACGCAACATCGTCAAGGACCTCGGCCTCGAGCTGACCGAGTCGTACAAGGACTCCGACAAGCCCAAGGACCAGGTGATCGCGCAGACGCCGCAGGACGGCGCCGGGGTGGAGAAGAACGCGCAGATCAAGGTCGACGTCAGCAACGGCCCGCCGGCCGTCAACATGCCCCGGGTGGTCGACCTGCCCTGCCAGCAGGCGAAGCAGCTCCTGGAGGGCCAGGGTCTGGCCGTCGCGGTGCAGTTCAACCCGAACGGGACGGTCCGGATCCAGAACCCGAACGAGAATACTCCGGTGCCGGCAGGGACCCAGGTTGTCATCACCTGCTTCTGATCACGCCGCCGGTACCGCCGGCCCGAGCAGCACTGCTCCGGGCAGCACCGGCATGTCCGGTTCACCGGGCGGCCGGTCCGGCAGCGGCGGCGACCTGCCGGCGCCGAGCCGACCCGTCGGCTCGCACACGCCCACCTCGGGCGGGCTGGCCAAGGCCGCTCTGCCGTACGCCGACGCGATCGGCTCGGAGGTGGTGCAGGTCTACGTCGGCAATTCGCGGGGCTGGGCGTTGCCGCCGGGCGATCCCGGGCAGGACGCGGCGTTCCGGGCCGGCTGCTCCGAACGCGGGCTGGTGGCGTACATCCACGCGTCGTTGCTGGTGAACCTCGGCTCACCCACCCCGGCGACCGTGGAGAAGTCGGTGGCGACCCTGGCGCACGCGCTGGACCGGGGCGCCGCGATCGGTGCCTCCGGGGTGGTCTTCCACGCCGGCAGCGCGGTCGACGCCGGGCACGCCGAGGCGGCGATGCGACAGGTACGCGAGGCGCTGCTCCCGCTGCTCGACTCGGCCGCGGCCAGCGGCGGGCCGAAGCTGCTGGTGGAGCCGAGTGCCGGTGGCGGTCGCTCGCTGGCCTCCCGGGTCGAGCACCTGGAGCCGTACCTCGCCGCCGTCGACTGGCACCCGTGGCTCGGCGCCTGCTTCGACACCTGCCACGCCTGGGCGGCCGGGCACGACCTGGCCCGGGAGGGCGGCATGCGCGAGACGCTGGACACGCTGGTCGGGGCGATCGGCGCGGAGCGGCTGTGGCTGGTGCACGCCAACGACTCGCGGGATCTCTGCGGCTCGACCCGGGACCGGCACGAGACCATCGGCAAGGGCAGCATCGGCGAGCCCGCCTTCGCCGAGCTGATGACCCATCCGGCCACCGCCGGAATCCCGGTGGTCGTCGAGACGCCGAGCGAGAACCAGGGACACGCCGACGACATCGCCACCCTCAAACGCTTCCGCCCCTGACCCCCTCCCCTCCCCCCACCCACCGCCCCCAAGGTCAACAGGCAACGGAAGACCCGTCGGGGTCAGGGCCCCGATGATGTTCCCCATTCCGAAACGTCCCTGGTGAGGCAGGCGGTGGCGGGCAGTCGCGGGGCGGGCAGGGGCGGGGCGGCAGGGTTTGGGTGGCGGGTCGGGGCGGCGTAGCGTGGCGGCGGTGGGACGGCGTGTGCGGGGTGTGCTGCTGGTCGGGCTGCTGACCGCGCTCGCGGCGGCCGGCTGCGGCGGCCCGCCGACCGATCCGACCGGCGGCGCGGGCGCGTCGACCACCGGGTCCGGACCGTCGGCCACCTCGACCGGGCCGACGACGAGCCGGTTCGGCGACCCGCCGAGCACGGCCCCCGCGTTCGTGCACGGCGTCTCCACGGTCACCGCCGCCGACCTCGGCGAGAGCTGGCGACCCGGCTGCCCGGTCGGCCCGGACCAGCTCCGGCGGATCCGGCTCGGCTACTGGGACTTCGACGGCCGTCCCCAGGTCGGCACGATCGTCGTACACCGGTCGGTCACCGCCCAGGTGGTCGAGATCTTCGCCACCCTCTACCGGGAACGCTTCCCGATCCGTCGGCTACAGCCGGTCGACGCGTACGGCGGTAGCGACGATCGGTCGATGGCCGACGACAACACCTCCGGCTTCAACTGCCGCAGAGCGGTCTCCACCGGCGCGGCGAAGTGGTCCGTGCACGCGTACGGGCAGGCGATCGACGTCAACCCGGTGGAGAACCCGTACCTGATCGACGGCCGCGTGCTGCCACCCGCCGGGGCGGTGTACCGGGACCGCTCCGGTTACCGACCGGGGATGGCGATCCCGGCTGGCGTACTGGTCGAGGCGTTCGCCGCGGCCGGCTGGCAGTGGGGCGGCGGTTGGCGCTCCCCCGACTACCAGCACTTCACCCGCACCGGCGGCTGACCCGCCGACCCCGCGCCCGATCCGGCCCCCGCGACACCGGCCACCGGCCACCGGCCCCGGCCGACAAGACCGGAAGAGCGACCCGGCCCCCGGCCGACAAGACCGGAAGAGCGACCCGGCCCCCGGCCGACAAGACCGGAACAGCGACCCGGCCCCCGGCCGACAAGACCGGAACAGCGACCCGGCCCCCGGCGACACCGGCAGAGCAGCTCCGGTCAGCGGCGGAAGATCTCGGTGAGCACCTCGACCGCCCGGTCCACTCCGGCGTCGTCCAGGTCATGGTGGGTCACCAGCCGGGCGATGCGCGGACCGAGCACCGAGACGAGTACGCCCCGGTCCCGGGCCGCCGCACCCAGCTCGGGAGCGTCGAACCCGCACTTGCTCAGGTCCAGCGGAACGATGTTGGTGCGTACCGGACCGGCCAGTACCCCGAACGGGGCGAGCGCGTCGGCAAGCCGGGCCGCCCGGACGTGGTCGGAGGCGAGCCGCTCGACGTGGTGCCGCAGCGCGTACCGGCCGGCGGCGGCGAGGATCCCCGCCTGGCGCATCCCGCCACCCATCCGCTTGCGGATCACCCGGGCCCGGGCGATCCGTTCCGCGCTGCCGACCACCAGCGAACCGGCCGGCGCGCCGAGCCCCTTGGAGAGGCAGACCGACAGGGTGTCGAACAGCTCGCCGTAGCCGGCCAGCGGCACCCCGTCGGCGACGTGCGCGTGCCAGATCCGGGCGCCGTCGCAGTGCAGCCCGATCCCGGCGTCGTCGGCGACCCGGCGCAGCTCACCGAGGGCGGCCAGCGGGATCACTCCGCCACCGCCCCGGTTGTGGGTCTGCTCGACGGCGATCGCCCGGGTCGGCACCGCGTGGTAGCCGTCCGGCCGGATCATCGCCGCGACCACCTCCGGGTCGACATCGGCGCCGACCGGCGACCAGGTCCGGGTGGAGACGCCACCGATCGCGGCCGCGGCGCCGATCTCGTACGTCACCACGTGCGCGTCGGCGTCGCAGAGCAGTTCCTCACCCGGGGGAACCAGCACCTGGATGGCGATCTGGTTGGCCATCGACCCGGTCGGGGCGAAGAGGGCCGCCTCGTGCCCGAAGAGCGCGGCGACCTCGGCTTCGAGGGCGTTGACGGTCGGGTCCTCGCCGTACACGTCGTCGCCGACCTCGGCCGCGGCCATCTCGGCGCGCATTCCCGGGGTGGGTCGGGTGACGGTGTCCGACCGGAGGTCGACCAGGGCCGGGGTGGAGGTGGGATGGTCAGCCACGAAGCATCTCCGCTACCAGGAAGGCGAGCTCCAGCGACTGCTGGGTGTTGAGCCGGGGGTCGCAGGCGGTCTCGTAGCGGTCCGGCAGGTGGATGTCCTCGATCGCCTGCGCGCCGCCGAGGCACTCGGTGACGTCCTCGCCGGTCAGCTCGACGTGCAGGCCGCCCGGGTGGGTCTCCAGCGACCGGTGCACCTCGAAGTAGCCGAGCACCTCGTCGACGATCCGGTCGAAGTGCCGGGTCTTGTAGCCGTTGGACGACTCGTGGGTGTTGCCGTGCATCGGATCGCACTGCCAGACGACCTTCGCACCGGCGGCGGTGACCTTGGCCACGATCGGCGGCAGGACCTCGCGGACCCGGCCGTTGCCCATCCGGCTGATCAGGGTGAGCCGGCCCGGGATGTTCTCCGGGTTCAGCTTCTCGCACAGCTCGATCGCCTGGTCGGGGCTGGTGGTCGGGCCGAGCTTGACGCCGATCGGGTTGGCGATCCGGGAGATAAAGTCCAGGTGGGCCCCGTCGAGCTGCCGGGTGCGCTCGCCGACCCAGAGGAAGTGCCCGGAGAGGCCGTACGCCCGGCCGTCGGAGACCCGGGTCAACGCCCGGTCGTACTCCAGGGCCAGCGCCTCGTGCGAACAGTAGAGGGTGACCGTGCGCAGCGCCTCGTCCTCGGTCATCCCGCAGGCCCGGATGAAGGCGAGCGCCCGGTCGATCTCCCGGGCGATCGCCTCGTAGCGCTCGCCGGCCGGGGAGTTCTTGACGAAGCCCTTGTTCCAGTCGTGCACGGCGTGCAGGTCGGCCAGCCCACCGGCGAGGTACGCCCGGAGCATGTTCATCGCGGCGGCCGAGTTCGCGTACGCCCGGATCATGCGCTGCGGGTCGGCGACCCGCGCCTCCGGCACCGCCTCCAGCGAGTTGATCATGTCGCCCCGGTACGCCGGCAGCCCCAGCGCGTCGGTCGGCTGGGAGCGCGGCTTGGTGTACTGCCCGGCCACCCGGGCCACCTTCACCACCGGCAGCGACGCCCCGTAGGTCAGCACCACCGCCATCTGGAGCAGGGTCCGGGCGTTGGCCAGCAGGTGGCTCTCGGTGTTGTCGGTGAAGGTCTCGGCGCAGTCGCCGCCCTGGAGCAGGAACGCCCGGCCCTCGCAGACCAGCGCCAACCGCTGCCGGAGCTGGTCGACCTCGTAGGGCGCGACGATCGAGGGCACGTTCTGGAGGATCTTGCAGACCCCGTCCACCACCGCCTGGTCCGGCCACGGCGGTGTCTGGGCCCGGGGCAGTTCCCGCCACCGGTCCAGGCCGAGCGCCTCGTCCTCGGCGGAGTCCTCGGTCGGCCGACTGGTCTGCAACGCGGTGTTGCCCACCGCGGGGTAGGTCAACTGGTGCCACTCATGGCGCATGTCAGAAAGCGTACGGCGGGACCCGCACAGTACCGGGAGCGAGGTACGCCCGTCCGCTTCGTGGGAGCCGGCGTGAGGCGGCCGGCACCCCGGGGGCGATCAGGTCGGCTCGGCCGGGCCCGGGACGCCCGGAGACGATCAGGTCGGCTCGGCCGCGTCCGGGACGCCCGGAGACGATCAGGTCGGCTCGGCCGCGTCCGGGACGCCCGGGGACGATCAGGTCGGCTCGGTCGGGGAGCCGGACGGGGCCGGGGTGTGGCCGCCGATCGTCTCCTTGGCGATGCACCACTGCCCGTCGGCCCGGGCGACCGTGAAGAGGACCTTGGTCGGGGTGGCCTTGCTGCCGACCTTCACCGTGATCGACGTGCTGACGTCCTGGTCGGCACCGTTGGCCCGAACGTCGGTGATCTTCGCCGCCGAGACCGAGAAGTGCTTGGCGAAGTCGCCGTTCGGGCCGGTGGCCGCCTGGTCGAAGGACTCCCGCAGTGGTTCGCAGAGCTGTTCGCGGCCGTCCGCGACGCTCTTCGCCCTCATCGCGTCCAGATATGCCTGCACCCGCTCCCGCGCCCGTGCCGGGCCCTCGTCGGGAGTGGGGGTGGGCTCGGCGCCCTGCCCGACGAGCCCGTCGAGCGGACCGCAGCCGGCCAGGCCGAGCGGCACCATCACCAGCACCGCAACCACGCCGACCACCCGCCGCCGTACGCCGACCATCGCGCTCCTTCCACCGAGGGGCTTCCCACCCTAGTCGAGCCACCCCCGACCGGCCCGCCCCGACGCCCCGCCGAACCGGCCCGCCCCGACGCCCCGCCGGCACGGCCCGCCGAACCGGCCCGCCCCGACGCCCCGCCGGCACGGCCCGCCGGCACGGCCCGCCGGCACGGGCAACCGGCACGGCCCGCCGGCACGGGCAACCGGCACGGGCAACCGGCACGGGCAACCGGCACGGCCCGCCGGCACGGCCCGCCGGCACGGGCAACCGGCACGGGCAACCGGGTCAGACCGGCGCCGGTTCCGGGGTACGAGCGTCGGCCGGGGCGCGCAGCCCGGGGCGGAGCAGGAGGGTGACCAGGAGGGAGAGCGTCGCCATCACGGTCATGGCGGCACCGGTCGGCAGGTACTGGGCGACGGTGCCGGCCAGCGTCGCCGCCACCGCCTGCATGGTCAGCATTCCCGAGGAGTGCAGCCCGAGCGCCTGGCCGCGCATCTGTGCCGGGGTCAGGTCCACGAGGCGCTGCTGGAGCAGCACCCCGCCGCCGAATCCGGCCGAGGCGGCGGCGACGGCGAGCGCGGCCACCGGCAGCGGGATCGGCAGGGCGAAGAGCAGGTACGGCACCCCGAGCGACAGTTGCAGCGGCGTGACGAGGCGCTGCCGCCACCGGGCCGGGACGAACCGGCCGACGACCGTGTCCCCGGCGAGCATCCCGAGGGCACCGGCGGCGAAGAGTACCGCGGCGGATTCCGGGGCGTACGGGATGAACAGCGCCTCGCAGCCGACGACGAGCCCGTTCGGCAGCCACAGCGCGAGGTAGACGTACCGGCGGGCGGGTGTCGCCCAGAGCCGGGCGTTGACCTGCCAGGTCCGGCGGACCGACGGCCGGCCGACCGCCCTCGGCGGACGGCGGGTGAGACCGAACCGGGCGACCAGCGCGGCGCTGAAATACAGGCCGGCGCCGATCAGCAGCACCTGCCGTGGGGTGGCCACGGTGAGCAGGGCGCCGCCGAGCGCGAAGCCGCTGACCTGCATGGCCCCGACCGACATGTTCATCACCGACCGGCCGAGCAGGTAGCCGCCGTCGGGCAGGATCTCGCCGAGCAGCCCCCAGCGGACCCCGCCGCCCATCGAGCCGGCCAGACCCATGAACCCGATCACCACGAACATGGCCCAGATCGGCATGCCCGGCAGGGCCATCACCAGCGTGCTGGCGCCGAGGAACAGCTTGATGCCCACCAGCGCGGCGCGCGGCGGCACCCGGTCGGCCACCGAGAGCAGGGTGGTGGCGCCGACCACCTGGGCGAAGGAGGGGCCGAAGAGGCTGAGCGCGGCGAGCAGCGGTGACCCGGTGGCGGAGTACACCAGGGTGCCGAGGGCGAGCCCGTTGACGGTGGTCGCCGCCATCTGGGCGGAGATCGCCAGGAAGAGGGGACGGAATTCGGGGACCCGGAACAACTGCCGATAGGTACGCACGGCCAGCAGTCTGGGTGGGCCGCTCGGCGAGCAGATACCTTTTCACCTGGAGACGAAACCGGAGGTGGTCGTGGGGCTCTGGCTGCTCGACGCGGACGTGCTGGCCCGCAGCCGGTTCGCCGTCTCCCCGCTGGTCGAGACCGTCGCGGCGCTCAAGGCGCTGGACGGGCACCCGACGCTCCCCGGTCAGCGGGCCTGGCTCGACGCGCACTCCCCCGCGTACCGGTCCCGGCTGGCCGGCGACCCGTTCAGCGCGGCGTTCGTCCGGGCCGCCTTCCCGCCGCGCTGGCTGCCCGACTTCCTCGCCACACCGGCCGACTTCCTCGGCGCCTCGGCCGGGGACGCCGAGGCGACGTTCGCCGGTGAACTGCGGCGGATCCGCGAGACACCGGCCGGGGTGGCCCGGGCCGACCTGCTGGCCGGGCTGGGCGGGCCGCTTCCCGCCGAGCTGCGCGGCGCCGACCTGCCGGAACGGGCTGCCGAGCTGCTGGAGTGGGTCTGGACCCGCACCCTGCGCCCGGACTGGCCGCGCCGCCAGCGGCTCTTCGAGGCCGACATCGTGTCCCGGACCCACCTGCTCAGTTCGGGCGGCTGGGCGGCCACCCTGGACGGGATGCGCCCGGGGATGCGCTGGTTGGGGCACGGCCGGCTCCAGATCAACACGTACGACCTTCCGCCGCTGGACCTCGGCGACACCGGGCTGCTCTTCGTCCCGAGTACGTCGTCCCGGGGCTGGGTCGGCTCCGACCGTCCGGACCGGCACACCGTGGTCTACCCGTGCCGGGGGATCCTGGCCGATCCGGCCCGGAGTGCCCCGCCGGCCGCACTGAGCCGGCTACTCGGTCCGGTCCGGGCGGAGATCCTGGCCCGGCTGGAGTCGCCGACCAGCACCACCGGGCTGGTCGCCGCGACCGGCCACGGGCTCGGCTCCGTCGGCGGGCACCTGCGGGTACTCCTCGACGCCCAGCTCGTGCGGCGGCGCCGCTCGGGCCGGTACGTGCTCTACTTCCGCACCGCCGACGGTGACCGGCTGGTCCGGCTCAGCCGGCGGTCCGACGAGCGGACCGCCGGCTGAGTTGCCGGTCGACCGGCGCGCTGGGCGCCGGTCCTCAGTCGAGCAGGGCGGTCACCGTGCCGGCGGCGACCGTCCGGCCGCCCTCCCGGACGGCGAAGCCGAGCCCGACGTCCATCGCGATCGGCTTGCCCAGCTCCACCGTGATCGCCACGGTGTCACCGGGAGCCACCTGGGGCAGTTCGCCCAGGTCCACCGCGCCGACCACGTCCGTGGTCCGGAAGTAGAACTGCGGCCGGTAGTTGGCGTGGAACGGCGTACGCCGACCGCCCTCGGCGGTGGTCAGCGCGTAGAGCTGTGCGGTGAACCGGCGGTGCGGCGTGACGCTGCCCGGCAGGGCCACCACCTGTCCCCGCTGCACCTGGTCGCGCTTGACCCCGCGCAGCAGTACGGCCGCGTTGTCCCCGGCCTGTGCCGACTCCAGCGAGCGGCCGAAGGTCTCCAGCCCGATCGCCACGGTCGACAGGGTCGGGGCGAGCCCGACCACCTCGACCGGGTCACCGGCGCGCAGCGAGCCCCGCTCGACGGCTCCGGTCACCACGGTCCCCCGGCCGGAGATGGTGAGCACGTTCTCGATCGGCATCAGGAACGGCCGGTCGAGTTCGCGCGGCGGCACCGGGACGTACCGGTCGACCGCGTCGAGCAGGTCCGCGATGGACCTGACCCAGGCCGGGTCGCCCTCCAGCGCCCGCAGTGCGGAGACCCGCACCACCGGCACCTCGTCACCGGGGAAGCCGTACTCGCTGACCAGTTCCCGCACCTCCAGCTCGACCAGGTCGAGCAGTTCGGGGTCGGTCACCGCGTCCGCCTTGTTCAGCGCCACCACCAGGTACGGCACCCCCACCCGCTGGGCGAGCAGGACGTGCTCCCGGGTCTGCGGCATCGCGCCGTCGAGCGCCGAGACGACCAGGATCGCCCCGTCCACCTGCGCCGCCCCCGTGATCATGTTCTTCACGTAGTCGGCGTGGCCCGGCATGTCGACGTGCGCGTAGTGCCGGGTGGCGGTCTCGTACTCGACGTGCGCGATGGTGATGGTGATGCCCCGGGCGACCTCCTCCGGCGCCCGGTCGATGCCGTCGAAGGCGACGAACCGGTTGACCGCCGGGTCCCGGTCGGCGAGCACCTTGGTGATCGCGGCGGTCAGCGTGGTCTTGCCGTGGTCGACGTGCCCCATCGTGCCGATGTTGAGGTGCGGCTTGGTGCGTACGAACTGGCTCTTGGCCATGAGACTGTCCCCAATAGAGAGACGGGTTGGCGGGCGACGAGCGCGGGCGGGTGCCAGACCGCGAGAGGGAAACCGCGCCAGAACCGCGCATCCGATGCGCCCAGAAAGGGCGGCACCGGGAATCCGGGCCACCCTCCTCCGTGGGTTCTGCTGGTGCGGGAGGAGGGTCAGCCTCGCGCGCCGCTATCCAGCCGGTTCGGCTGGATCGACAGCGCAGCCAGCCGGTTCGGCTGGATCGACAGCGCAGCCAGCCGGTTCGGCTGGTCGGGCGAGACCTGCGACCGGGTCGACGCCACACACACGGCGGCGGGGCCCAGCAGGAAGAACCCTGCGGGCCACACGAAGCCGGCCGTGCCGAACATGGCGATCACGCTAGATCGGAACGCCCCCGACCGCGACCGAATTCCCGGCCACCATCGCGGCGCACTCCGGCGTGGGCGCGCAGGTGACAAGCGACACCCTGGCGACCTGCGGCCGGCTTCTCTACGGTCGACTGCGGCGTACTACTGGAAACAATCCTTACCGGAGGACGGGTGCGGGCGCTAGGGGCGTGGCTGCGCGACACGGCCGGCGGACTTCCGGCGGTTTTCTGGTTCCTCTGGTCAGGACTGCTGATCAACCGGGTCGGCGCGTTCGCGATGCTGTTCCTGCCGCTCTACCTCACCGACGCGCGCGGGGCCAGCGACGCACTCGCCGGACTGGTGGTCGGGGCGTACGGGCTCGGTGGGGTGGCCGGAGTCCTGCTCGGCGGGGTACTCGCCGACCGCTGGGGACGGCGCCGCACCCTGGTCTGGTCGCACCTGGCGGCGTCGGCGCTGATGGCGAGCATGGCCGTGGTGACCAGCCTGTCGGCGATCGCACTGCTCGCCGCCCTTGTCGGGATCGCCCACTCGATGCCGGGCCCGGCCTTCGTCGCCGCGATCGTCGACGTGGTGCCGGCGCCCCGCCGCTCCCGCGCGTTCAACCTCCAGTTCTGGGCGTTCAACCTCGGCATGGCGGGCGCGTCGGCGCTGGCCGGGCTGCTCGCCGAGGCAAGCTATCTGGCACTGTTCCTGGTCGACGCGGCGGCCACCCTCACCACCACGGTCATCATCGCCTGGAAGGTGCCGGAGACCCTGGTCCGGACCGTACCGGAGACCGGGGGCGGGACCGCGCCGGAGACCCTGGTCCGGACGGCTCCGGGAGCCTCACCAGGCGACCTGGGAGCGGCACCGCCCCGCCGGGTCGGGCTGCGTACCCCGCTGACCGACCGGATCTTCCTGGCCTTCGTCGCGCTGACCTTCGCGCACGCCGTGATCACCGCGCAGAACTCGACGGTGATGCCGCTGGCGATGCGCGCCGACGGCCTCAGCTCCTCGGCGTACGGGCTGGTGGTGGCGCTCGGCGGGCTGTTCATCGTGATCGGTCAGCTCTTCGTGCCCCGGCTGATCGACGGTCGCCGCAAGCACCGGGTGCTGGCCACCGCGCTGGGCCTGGCCGCCGTCGGGTACGCCGGCCTGGCGATCGCCGACGGGCTGCCCGGGTACCTGCTGGCGGCGTTGGTCTGGACCGTCGGCGCGATGCTCGCCGCACCGCCGAATGCGGAGATCAACGCCGAGTTGGCCCCACCCCGGCTGCGTGGCCGCTACCAGGCGGTCTTCTTCCTCACCTTCCCGGCCGCGGCCTTCGTCGCCCCGGCGGTCGGCGGGGCGAGCCTTCAGTATCTCGGCGACGGTCACTGGCTGGCGGTCGCCGCGCTCGGCCTGCTCGCGGTCGCCGGCCATCTCCTCGCCGGCCCGCCCCGGGAACGCCGGGTGGCCCGCGTCGCCGCTTCACCCGCCGTGGTCAGCGACCCAGTTCGGCGCTGATCTCGGCGGCGGTGGCCAGGTCGGTGGCGAGGTCAGCGACCCAGTTCGGCGCTGATCTCGGCGGCGGTGGCCAGGTCGGTGGCGAGCGCCGTGCGCTCGGTGGCGGGGAGTTCCACCGCGTCGACCTCGGCGAGCAGCAGGGCCGCCGCCTCGGGATCGCCGGTGCGCCAGCACAGCTCGGCCAGGTAGACCAGCACGGGAATCCGCTGCGCGGGTGCCGCGTCCGCGTGCCGGGCGAGGCCGTTCTCCAGTACCCGGTCGCGGTCGACTCGTCCCGGCGCTGACCCGCAACGGTACGGCTGCTCAGCGCGATACCGAGCGCGTCGGGCAGCCGTACCTCCTCCGGTGCTCAGCGCGCGAGCGCCTTCTCCAACTGGGCCTTGGACATGCTCGACCGGCCCTTGATGTTGCGCTTCTTCGCCTCGTTGTAGAGCTGTTCCTTGGTACGCCCCTGCGCGCCGGTGTGCGACCGCTTGCCGCCCCGGTGCCCGGAGGAGACGTCCTTGACCGAGGAGCGGCTGGCGGTCTTCGACTCGCCGGCCCGGGCGCGTTCCTTGTTGACCGTCCGGGCGGCGATCTCCTCGGCGCGGCCGGTCGACTCGCCGCGCTTGCGCGCGCTCTCCTTGATGTGCTTGTACTGGCGTTCCCGCTTCGGACTCGACCCTGCGGGCATGACGGGACTCCTTTCGGGGGGACGACGGTCAGAGGATGGGCTTGCCACCGGTGACCGGGATGATCGCGCCGGAGATGTAGCTGGCCTCGTCCGAGGCGAGCAGCACGTACGCCGGGGCGACCTCCTTCGGCTGGCCGGGGCGGCCCAGTGGGGTGTTCTTGCCGAACTTCTCGACCTGCTCGGGCGGCATGGTGGACGGGATCAACGGGGTCCAGATCGGGCCGGGGGCGACACCGTTCACCCGGATTCCCCGCTCCCCGAGCATCTGGGCGAGCCCAGCGGTGAAGTTCGCGATCGCGCCCTTGGTGGTCGCGTACGGCAGCAGCGTCGGGCGCGGCGTGTCGTAGTTGATCGAGCTGGTGTTGATGATCGACGCCTTCTCACCGAGGTGCGGCAGCGCCGCCTGGACCAGCCGGAACATCGCCGTGATGTTGACGTCGAAGGTGTGCTGCCACTCCTCGTCGGTGACCTCTTCGAGGCTCTCGTGCGTCATCTGGTAGGCGGCGTTGTTCACCAGTACGTCGATCCGGCCGAACTCCTCGACCGCCCGGTCCACCACCGCGCGGCACACTGCCGGCTCGCCGACGTCCCCGGCGACGAGTACCGCCTGCCGGCCCTCGTCCTCGACCAGCTTCGCGGTCTCCCGCGCGTCCTCGTGCTCGCTCAGGTACGAGATCAGCACGTCGGCGCCCTCCCGGGCGTACGCGAGGGCGACCGCCCGGCCGATGCCGCTGTCCGCGCCGGTGATCACCGTCTTCTTGCCCGCCAGTCGGCCGGAGCCCCGGTAGGAGTCCTCGCCGTGGTCGGGCTTGGAATGCATCTCCTGGAGGGTGCCGGGTGGCTGCTGCTGCGGTTCGGACTGCTGGTCCTCGGGCATCGGGTCGCTCCTCGGGTTCGTCGCTCCTCAGGTTCAGGGACGCGGGCCGGGAGGGACGGAGCCTTTCCCGGCCGTCGGTGGCAAATGTCCCCATACCCGGCAGGTGGTAAACCCGTGGACCTGGCCTGGCCAGACCGGTCGGCCTCCGCCGCCCGTCACGTCGGCCTCTGGCGTCGGTCAGGTGGTGGCGTGCCGCCGCGCGAACGCCTCGATCGCGTCCAGGTCGGCGGGGCGGAGTCCCCGCCCGGGGTCAGGCGCGATCAGCAGGGCGACACCCCGGGCGACCGCCCGGTCCAGGGTCCTGTCGCCGGCCGGGATCGCCTCGTCGTCGGTCCAGACGAGGGTACGGCCGGCCGCCAGCACCGCGTGTGCGGCGGCCAGCTTGACCGGCCAGCCCAGCTCACCGGTCGGCACCGGATCGCAGACGAGGGCCCGGTCCAGCACCGGCAGCCGCCACAGCCGCTCCAGCACGTCCGCCTCCGGGCACCAGGTGCTGCACCAGCGCACCTCCACCGCCCCGGACTCGTGCAGGGTACGGATCCGGTCGACGAGCGCACCGGCCCAGCGCAGCGGGTACTCGCACCGGTCGGCCTGGGACCAGACGTCGGCTCGGCGGGCCGCCCGGCCCCACCCCGGACGGCGGGCGTTGATCACACCGTCGACGTCCAGCAGCCAGACCGGCGGCAGATCCGGTACGACCAGCAGGTCCAGCTCGCTGTCCATGTTGCCTCCGATGATCGGTCCTCATTGTGGACGCCGCCCGCCAACCCGGCCCCAGCCCCGCGAAATCGACCGGCCCGCAACGGACGACCGGCCTCCCGACGGACCGGCCTGCGAAGGGCGACCGGCTCGGCCCGGCAGGGCAGCGGTCGGCAACGGGACAGTCCGGCGGACCGTCGCCGGGTTACCGTCGGAGATTGTGCTGCGAGTGTCGGTGGTCGGAAACTCGGGCTCGGGCAAGAGCACCCTGGCCCGGGCACTGGCGGCCCGGCTCCGGGTGCCGTACGTCGAGCTTGACTCCATCCACCACCAGCCGAACTGGCAACCGCTGCCCGCCACCGAGTTCCGGGCCCGGGTCGACACGGTGACCGCGAACGGCGGCTGGGTGGTGGACGGCAACTACTCGGCGGTCCGCAACCTCGTGTGGCGCCGCGCCGACACCGTCGTCTGGGTCGATCCGGACCGGCACACGGTGATGCGTCAGGTCGTCTGGCGCACCCTGCGCCGGGCGGCACTCCGGGCCGAGCTGTGGAACGGCAACCGGGAACGCTGGGGCAACTTCTTCGCCACCACCCCGGACGAGTCGGTGATCGTGTGGGCCTGGCAGCGGCATTCGGTCTACCGGGCGCGCTATCTCGCGGCCTCCGCCGACCCGGCCTGGCGCCATCTGACGTTCGTCCGGATCAGGTCCCGCACCGCCGCCCGCCGACTGCTCGCCGAGGCGACCGGGCCGGAGTACTGAAAGGGCCGGCGCCCGGGATCAATCCGTCCGCAGCCGGTCGGCGATGGCGCCGGCGACCTCCTCGCGCTGGTCGGTCGTCAGCCACTCGCTCTCCGGCCGGGTAAGGTAGTGGAAGACCCGTGGCCCGCGGTGTTCCGGCGGAAGGTCCGGCATCCGGGGTACGAGGTGGAAGTGCACGTGCCCGAAGCCCTCCGCCTCGGCGAACTGCATCACGTAGGTCTTTTCACAGCGTACGACCTCGTGCAGGGCGGTGCTGAGCCGGTGGACCAGCGGGCCCAGCTCGGCGGCCTCGGCAGGGGTCAACTCGGCGATCGAGGTGACGTGCCGCCGTGGTATCACGACCAGCCAGCCGGGCAGGCTGGAGTTGAACGCGTGCGCCGTACGCCAGTGGTCGGTCAGGTGCAGCCGTTCGGCGAGCGAGGCGGTGGTGAGGTTGCCCTCCTCGCGGCAGGAGTAGCAGTCGCCGGTCATCGCTCCATCCTGCACTCCGGCGGCGAGGTCACGGCAGGAACGGAGCGAAGTGCGCGGCCACCAGGTCGGCGACCCCTGCTGCATCCCGGCTGCCGTCGACCTCGATCACCCGGATGTCGAGCCGGCGGGCGCCGCGTACGGCGTCGTCGGCGAGCAGCCGGTCCCGCTGGATCCGGTTGCGCTGCCCGAGTTCGGGGTCGCTGACCTGGTGGCCGAGCCGACCGGCCCGGGGCAGCTCGGCGAGCTGCCGCTGCCGGAACTCCTCGGTCGGCACCATCACCACCATCCGCCGGGTCGAGCCGGCGACCGGGGCGACCAGGTCGGGGCGCAGCCCCCAGCCCTCGGCCAGGATCGGCCGGGGCGAGGTGAGCGCCCGCAGGTCGTCCTGCACCCACTCGAAGCGCTCGGCGAACTCCACCAGCACCTGCCGGGCCATTTCCTCCGGCGCCGTGTGGACCCAGATCGTCTCGCAGTCGGGTTCGGCCGGCTCGCCGCGCCGGATCCGGCGTACGACCCGGCGGTCGTTGTGGCCGCGCGCGTCGTGGTAGTCGTAGTGGTAGTGCGTCAGGCCGTACCGCTCGGCGAGGATTCCGGCCACCGTCGACTTGCCGGCCCACTGACCGCCGCCGATCCAGAGCGCCCGGCGCAGGGTGCTGAAAGGGTCCCATGGCATGCCCAGAATCGTGAGCGCGTCACGGGCCGAATTCCAGTCTTGTATTTGGATATCCGCCCTGGTCAACTGAGGGTAGGGGCCGTGCCGGACCGTCGCCGTGGGCGACGCGGGTCAGTGGCGGGACCGACCGGGTAGCCAGCCGAGGAAGCGCTCGCTGAGCACCATCGCCGCCGGAGCGCCGCCCGGGTTGAGCGCGTGCAGATCGCGGTACGCCTCGGCGAGCGACGAGCCGAGACGGACGCAGAGCGCGACCCGGGTGTCCGGGTACTCCCGGACCAGGCTGAGCCGGGCGGCGGCGCACGGCCAGGGCTGCCCGTCGGTGCGACACAGCCAGAGTGGCCGCAGCGGCGTGTGGGGGCCGACCGGCGACTCCGGGTCCGTCATCTCCACGCCCCGGTGCCGGCGCGGCTTCGCCGCCGCTCCCCCAGCGTGCTGCGGCTGCCGTCGATCAGCGCCGGCAGCGTCCGGTGGGTCGGGTACTCCGCGTTCCAGCGGGGGTGCTGGTTGCGCCCGCGCGGCGGTGTCGACGGCCGGGACGGTGGCGGGTCGAGTGTCGGCGGGACGGTCGGCATCGCGAGTTGGGGCGGCAGGTCCGGTGCCGGGACCCTCTGCGGCAGCAGGATCGAGAGTCCCCGGTACGGGCAGGACGACCACCGCCGCCCGCACCGGCACCACAGCCACAGTCGGCGCCAGTCGGGTCGGTGCCGGAAAACGAGTGGGACGGGCCGGATCGGACGTGATTTCCGCATCGTGTCTCCTTCCGAGTTGGAAGGGGGCCATCTCAATACGGGGGGAAGTGAGATGGCCCCCGCAGGTTCCGCCCGGCCGGTCACCATGCCATTTTAATTCCGAGCGGTTCCGCTAGTGACAGTCTGCTGTGGAGTGCACTACGGTCGATACGTGCTCGCGGCATCTGTGCAGGTCAGAGCGACAGGCGAGCGATTTTGTGGAACGCAACTTCAGCAGTGAGCAGAGGTGGGATTATCGATGGGACTCGTCACGGAATACGTCCTCGCCGAGCTTAGGCTGTTTCGCGCTGAGCAGCGACTCAGTCAGGAGGAGTTCGGGCGCAAGATCGGCTATTCCGGATCACACGTCAGCTCGGTGGAAACCGGCCAGCGTCCACCGACCGACGAATACGTGGAAAAGATCGACCAGGCTTTCCAGACCGGCGGCACGTTCAGCCGGATGCTCAAGAAGCTCGCCAAGCTGGACAGCACCCCGGCCTGGCTCCGCGACTGGATCGAGTTCGAGCGCCTCGCCCGCCTGCTCCGCTGGTACGAGCCGGCCTTCGTCCCCGGCCTGCTCCAGACCGAGTCGTACGCCCGAGCGCTGCTGACGGGCGTACACCTCCCGCCGGAGCAGGTCGAGCAGCGAGTCCGCAGTCGACTGGACCGGCAGGCCGTGCTCACAGTCGACAATCCACCCCAGTGCATCTTCGTAATCGATGCGATGGTCCTCCGACGGCCGGTGCGCGGGCACCCGAGCGTGATGGCCGAGCAGCTTGACCATCTGGTGAAGTGCACGGAGCTGCCAAACGTGCAGATCCTCGTGGTTCCTCAGGAAGTCGGGGTCTACGCTGGCCTCCAGGGAGGGTTCATCCTGGCGACGCTGCCGGACCAGTCCGTGGTGGCGCATCTCGATCACCAAGTGCGGGCGCAGATCGTCGACCGGGCGGAGGACCTCGCCACGCTCCAGGGGACCTGGGAGGCCATCCGCAGCGAGGCTCTTCCAATGGTGCAATCGCTCGAACTGATCAGGGAGGCGGCGAAGGAATGGACATGACCGGCGCCAACTGGCGCAAGTCGACCCGCTCGGGTACGAACGGCGGGTCCTGCGTGGAAGTGGCGGACAACCTGCCCGGCATCGTGCTCGTACGCGACACCAAAGACCGCGACGGCGGCACCCTCACCTTCGGACCGGCTCACTGGCGCGCCTTCGTCAGCCTCGCCAAGCAGCTCGGCCCGACTGCCTGACCACGCCCGGACCAGGCCCCGGCGACGATGCCGGGGCCTGGTGGTGTTTCGGGACCACTGGCGCGGTTTCCGCAACTCGTCCCGCCCTTGGCGTGCCGGAACTCCTGTTGCCGGTGCCGGCGGTGCACCGACCCGATCACTGCCCGCCGCCCAGGATCGGCCCATGATCGCTGACCTGGAGTGTGTGGTGCTGGACTGCCCTCGTCCGACGGAACTTGCCGAGTTTCTAGTGCGGCAAGCGCACTGAGTACATCAGGTGGTGCTCTTGCTCGACGACCGTGCCACGGGCGGGCCACGGAGTCACCGATCCGTGGTGGATGTGGTGGCCACCACGGATGCTCGTGTCCGGTCCCCGGCGGCAGTCTCGACGTATCGACACCGACACGTCCAGGAGGCTCCGATGAGCACCATCACCAGCAACACCCGTACCCGGATCACGCCTCGCAGCTTGCTGTGGGTTCCGCAGATCCTGCTCGGACTGAGCATCGCCGGGGGCGGTCTCAGCAAGCTCGCCGGCCATCCGTCGATGGTGACCATGTTCGACGACATCGGCGCGGGGCAGTGGTTCCGGTACGTCGTCGGCGCGCTCGAGCTTGCCGGCGGGATCGGCCTGCTCGTTCCCCGGCTCGCCGCCCTGGCGGCGTTCTGCCTGGCGGGCCTGCTCGTCGGCGCCGCCTTCACCAGCGCGGTCGTGCTCGACGCAAGCCCACTGACTGCGATCGGGCATCTGGTGGTGGCCGCGCTCATCGCCTGGTTCCGCCGTCGTGACCTGGCCGTCCTGAGGGGCACGGGTCGAGCCCGCGGTTGAGACGCCGGCCGGTCTGATCTGGCGGGAACAACCGTCGTCGGCTGCCGGTCGGGTCCTGTTCGGATCCGGTCGGGATCCCGCCGGACAACCGGCCGGCGCCGGACAGTGGGGCGCAGGCGGGCCGCCGCCCATGCCGGTGGCACCGCCGCGTCCCACTTTCGCGTTCCCGGTTGGAGGAAGCATGCTCAGCGCTGGACTACCCTCGTTCGACTCGGACGACGACCCCGCCAGACCACGCCTCGGCAGGACGGTCAGCCGGCCCGGCGGGCTCGGAGATCTGCTGCACCGGTCGCGACCCGTGCGGCGCGGGGGGCACGGGACGAACAGCGTCCTGCGGGGCCTCGCCGTCGCGATGGCCCTGGTGGTCGCGTCGATCGTGATGACCGCGCCCACCCCCGCGTACGCGGACACCAACCGCAGAGAACTCGTGAGTGGCTACGGCAGCCTTCGCGCCGACGTGATGTGGGCCTCCACTGCGACGCATCAGGGTGTCTTCCTCTGGCCGGACAACGCCAGCACCTCGCAGGAGTTCGACCTGCTCGACAGCGGGGGCGGTTTCTTCCGGATCAGGGCTCGGCACTCCGGCCAGTGCCTGATGCTCGACTGGCGTGCCGGGTTCTACGCCAACGGCACGCCGATCATCCAGTACCCGCACTGTTCCGCCGGCTACACCCCGGGCGAGTGGTTCACCCAGGAGGTCTTCCACAAGCCCTGTACGGGGCAGTGCTTCGGCTCCTGGTTCGTGCTCATCAAGAACCGCGAGACCGGCATGTGCCTGGATGCCGCCGCGCCGTCCGGCCGGCCCGCCGAGCAGGCGGTGTTGCAGCAGTGGGACTGCATCTCGGCCACCACCGACTGGAACGCCTTCAACCAGATGTGGAAGATCTACGATCCCACTCCAGTGATCATCGGCTAGCACGGCGGCGGCGACCGACCGGGAGCGGCGGCGACCGACCGGGAGCGGCGGCGACCGACCGGGAGCGGCGGCGACCGACCGGGAGCGGCGGCGACCGACCGGGAGCGGCGGCGACCGGGCCGATCAGCCGATCGGCACCGACGGTGGGGCAGCCGGAGCCCGGCTGCCCCACCCGCCCTTCTCAGTCGACGACCGGTGGCGCGGTCTTCGCCGCCTCCCGCAGCGCCGCCGCCGCGCTGGCGTACGGGTTGTAGGTGTACGACCGGGACAGGCTGCCCGGGATCGTGAAGTACTCGGCGACCAGCTTCGCCGAGTCGGTGGCGATCTCGCCCCGGCCCGGCAGGTCGTTGCCGTCGTCCCAGCCCCACGGCGCGTTCGCCGAGTTGGTCGAGCAGGAATAGGTGCCGACGCCACAGTCACCGGAGTTGTCCCCGGCGAAGGTGCCGAGGTTGGCGAAGAGGCTGGCGTTGGCCCGCTGCGCCCAGAGCCCACCGGAGGCGAAGATGTCCACGAGCTTGTAGCGGACGTCCCGGTCGTTGCCGTTGCTCGGCGTCTCGGCCACCGTCGACGGGTAGTAGACGATGCCGTCCCCGTTGATGTTGTACTGCGGGTACGCCTTCAGCCCGTGCCCCTGTGCCTCCTGCGCGGTCACCGGATGCGGGAACGAGTCGTGCGGCGACGACTGCATCTGCAACGTGCCATCAACGTTCTCCCGCCCGCCGGTCCAGGTGCTCCCGGCCGGGGTGTAGGAGTAGAAGTCACTGTGCGCCACGCTCACCGCCCCGCGCAGCACCCCGTAGTCCGAGCCGTCCCGCTCGACGGCGAACATGATGCCCTCGCCGTCGTTCTCGTGCTCGGTCTCGAAGAAGGGGTGGTCGGTCCAGTCCCGGGGGTGGAAGAACAGGTACGTGATGTACCAGTGCGTGCTGGTCTCCAGCACCGAGTAGTACGCCTGGGCGGCGAACGAAACGCCGGACTGCCCCGCGCTGTCCCAGTTGTTCCGCCCGCTCAGGTCACCGTCGAAGTCGACCCCGGTGATGTAGTCGGACCGGCCGCCGAGCGCGTGGCTGCCGGTCGCGTCGACGTCCTGGTAGTGGATCGGGGCCCAACGCAGCGCCAGTTCCGCCCGGCTCACCGCCGCGCTGGCCGGTGCCGGCGCCGCCAGCCCCACGGCCGCCAGCGCCGGCACCAGTACGGCCGCCGCCAGGGATCTCCCGGCGGTCCTGAACCGATCAGGCATGTGTCCTCCCACGGTCGAGTTTGGATAGACCGCGGGCAATCTACGTGATCGACGTCGGCCGGCACATGTCCAACTGGAGACGAACGATTTGAGCGCAGTCGACGGATTGGCTGCACCGCAGCGCCGACCGGCGGCCGAGCCGTCGCCGGGCCGCCGGCACGCCCGCCCGGCGAAGTGCCCGGCCGACCGGCGTCACTCGTTGTGCAGCACCTCGGCGATCGGCAGTCGGGCCGCGGAGCGGGCCGGCAGCAGCGCCCCCAGCATCGCGATCGCCGCCCCGGCCAGCGCCAGTACGCCGAGCAGCGGCGCCTCCCAGACGTTGATCAACGAGTCCGGTACCCGGATCTGCGCCGCGCCGGACGCGATCGGCACGACCAGGCGGTGCGCGATGATCCCGACCGGGATACCGAGCAGTCCGCCGAGCGTTCCCAGCACCGCCATCGAGGTCACCATCATCGCCGTCACCTGCCTCGGGGTCATCCCGATCGACTTGAGCATCCCGAGGTCGCGGCGGCGTTCCCGGGTGTTCAGCACCACCGTGTTGAACACGGCGAGCGCCGTGACGATCCCCAGCATCAGGGTGACCACCACCGCGAGGCTGACCGCCGCCACGGTGAAGCTGTCGGTACCGCCGTTGTCCCAGGCGTCCAGACCCGGGTCGGCCGCCTGCACCGCCGCGGTGTACGCCGGTACGTCGGTGCCGGGCGCGAGCTGGATCTGATAGAGCAGCTCGTGGTTGCCGAGCTGGTGCGCCGGGGCGAGCCGGGCGACCGCCGACCAGTCGGCGAGCGGCCCGGGCGGCCCGGGTGCGCCGCCCATCGTCTCGCCGACGATGGTGGCCGTGCTCCGCCGGCCGTCTGCCTCCAGCGTGATCCGGTCGCCGACGGCCAGGCCGCGCTCCCCCAGCCACTCCGACGGGGCGACCACCTCGTCCGGGCCGGCCAGCCAGCGCCCCTCGACCACCTGTTCCCGATAGCCCTGGGTCTGCACGTCTCCGCGCAGGAAGTTGACCCCGACCGGCTGGGCGGAGCCGACCAACGCGAAGTCGAGGGTCAGGTTGACGGTCACCCGGTTGGTGCCGGGCAGCGTTCGGAGCAGCGCCTCGATCTGCGGGTCGGTCAGCGACGACACCGGGCGGAGGCTGCTCCGTTCGGGGTCGGTCGCGCGTACCCCGACGTGGTCGTTTCCGTCGGTGGCGTCGGCGTACCGGGTGACCGTGCTGGTCAGGCCGGTCGCGAAGGTCACCGTGGTCACCCCGAGCAGCACCGCCGACATGGTCAGCACGGTCCGGCCCGGCCGGGCGAACGGCAGGCCGAGGCCGAGGCTGACGGCCCGGGGCAACCGGGTACCACCGAGCCAGCGCTGCACCCGCAGCCCGCGCCCGACCCGGGGTGCGCTGCCGGCGCTGATCGCCTCGACCGCAGAGAGCCGGCGGGCCCGCGACGCCGGGACGAGCGCGGCGAGCACCACCACAACCGGCATCCCGAGCAGCGTCGCCACGCTCACCAGTGGACTGATCCCGACCGGTCCGAAGCCCATGCCCTGGAACGCGATGTCCAGCAGCGGTCGCGCCCCGACGTTGCCGAGCACGGTGCCGAGCGCACACCCGACCACCGCCGGCACGCTGACCGTCACCAGATAGACCGCGAGCACCTGCCCCGGGGTGAAGCCCAGCGCCTTGAGGATCCCGATGTGCCGGAAGCCGGAGACCACCGCCCCGCTGACCACGTTCGCGACGATCAGCACCGCCGCCACCAGCCCGAGGATCCCGAAGACCATCAGGAACGGCACGAACACCCCCGGCTCGGCCGCGACCGACTGCTTGACCAGCAGGTACGACTGGGCGGCGAGCAGGGCGTCCGCCGGCAGTCTCTCGGTGACCGCGGCCAGCTCGGCCTCGATCTCGTCGTCGCTGCCGGCCGAGGAGAACCGGTAGAGCATCTGGGTCGAGGACGGCCGGAACGCCTGGACCTGCTCCGGGGTGACCCAGGCGTCGGCGGTCCGGCCCAGGCTGTACGCCATGCCGACGACGGTCAGCGTCGGCCCGCCGGGTACCTCGGCGGTGCTGCCGACGATCGGCGGTTCCCCGCCGGCCGGCCCGAAGCCCGCCAGGTCCGCCGGCGGCGGCGTGTCGTTCAGCACGATCTCCCCGGGCGCGCTCGGCCACCGCCCCGCCCAGAGGTCCACCCGGTCCACCGGACCGGCCGGGTCCGCCCGACCCACCACGTTGAGCGGCCCGCCGGGCAGTCCGGGACCCTTCAGCGGTACCTCCAGGACGGCCTGCGCGAAGGGGCCGGCGACCGCCTCCACACCGGGCCGCCGGGCCGCCTGTTCGAGCTGCGCCCCGGAGACCCGCGCGGAGTCGTACGTCGCCACGACGTGCGCGCCGCGCTGCCGGGCGAAGGCGTCGTCGAACGGGGCGGTGGAGGCGACCAGCAGGCCCAGCGCCATCACGGTGGTGGCGGCGGAGAAGAGCAGTACCAGCCCGATCACGACGGTCTGGAGCTTGCGGCGCCGTACGGCGGCCCGGGCGGCCCGCCACACCGCGCCGGTACCGCGCCCCCGGTACGGCTGCCCCGACCCGGTCACGCCGCCCCCTCCAGGCTGCGTTCGCCGGCCACCCGGCCGTCGGCCAGCTCGACCAGCCGGCTGGCGCACCGGGTCGCCAGCCGCTCGTCATGGGTGACCAGCAGCAGCGTCTGGCCGATCTGGTTGAGGTCGAGCAGCAGGTCCATCACCTGCTCGCCGGCCGAGCTGTCCAGTGCGCCGGTCGGCTCGTCGGCGAGCAGCAGGGCGGGCCGGTTCATCAGCGCCCGGGCCACCGCCACCCGCTGTCGCTCCCCGCCGCTGAGCGCGGCCGGATAGACGTTGCGCCGGTCGGCGATGCCGAGTTCGTCGAGGAGTTCCAGCGCCCGCCTGCGCGCCTGCCGGGCCGGTACCCCGACGAGCTGCGCGGCCAGCGCGACGTTGTCCAGCGCCGGCAGGTCGTCGAGCAGATTGAAGAACTGGAAGATCATGCCGATCCGGCGGCGCCGGAACAGCGCCCGGCCGGTCTCGTCGAGCCGCCCCAGGTCCTCGCCGTGCACGACGACGTCCCCGGAGGTGGGCCGGTCGAGCCCGGCGACCATGTTCAGCATGGTCGACTTGCCGCAGCCGGACGGCCCCATCACGGCGACCGCCTCGCCGGCCCGGATCTGCAGCGACACCCCGGCCAGGGCGGTGGTGTCGCCGTACTCCTTGCGCACGTCGGTCAGTCGCACCACGACGTCCGGTGTGCTGTCTGCGCTGGTCATGGCGACCAACCTAGGCAGCGCGGGCCGGGGCGGGCATCAGCCCGGGGAGGTAACGTCCGGCCGGGTCATCCTGGGGATGTACGCCGGTGCTGCCCGGGGATGACGCGGATCGTGCCGGGTACTGCGAAGGTGGTCGCGTGGGGGGAACCTGGACGGTCTGGCTGCTCGCCGCGCTCGCGGCGGCCGGCGCCACCGTCGGGTGGCTGGCGGTGGCGCTGGTCCGGGCCCGTCGGCGGCACCACCGGGCGCTCGGCGAGCGGGGCTGGCTGCTGGAGCGGGAACGGGAGGGTGCCGCCCGGGTCGCGGTCGAGGCGGAGCGGGCCCGGATCGCCCGGGAGCTGCACGACATCGTCAGCCACAACGTGAGCCTGATGGTGGTGCAGGCCGGGGCGGCCCGGGAGGTGCTGGCCAGCATGCCGGACGAGGCCGCCGCCGCGCTGCGCGCGGTCGAGACCGCCGGCCGGGACGCGATGACGGAGCTGCGGCACCTGCTCGGCCTGCTGGCACCGGCCCAGGACGGGGCGGACACCGTCGCCGACCGGTCGGGGTTGGACCCGCAACCCGGGCTGGGTCGGCTCGGCCCGCTGGTCGACCGGATCGCCTTCGCCGGGCTGCCCGTCGAGGTACGCATCTCCGGGCAGCCGCGCCCGCTGCCGGCCGGGATCGACCTGACCGCGTACCGGATCGTGCAGGAGGCGCTGACCAACGCGCTGCGGCACGGCGACGGGGAGAAGGCCGAGGTGACCATCAGGTACGCGCACAACTACCTGCGGGTGGAGGTGCTCAACAGCGGCCCGAGCGTGCTCTCCGGCGGGCGGTCCACGGGTACCTCCTCCGGCAAACGGTCCACGGGTGCCTCCTCCTCCGGCGAACGGTCCACGGGTGTGCGGTCCACAGCCGAGGGGGCGCGGTCCGCAGCCGAGGGATCGGGGTCCGGCGGCTCCGTGCCGGGCGGGGAGGCCGGCGCGGGGCGCGGCCTGCTGGGGCTGCGCCAGCGGGTCGCGGTCTACGGCGGCGACCTGGACGCCCGGCGCCGGCTCGGCGGCGGTTACCGGGTCCGCGCCCGCATCCCGCTGGACCGGCCGTGACGGCGGCCGGGGAGCCGGCGCCCCGGGTACTGATCGTCGACGACCAGGCGCTGGTCCGGACCGGGTTCCGGATGATCCTGACCGCACGCGGCCTGGACGTGGTGGGCGAGGCCGCCGACGGGATCGAGGCGGTGGCGGCGGCACACGAGCTGCGGCCGGACGTCGTACTGCTGGATATCCGGATGCCGAACATGGACGGCCTCCAGGCGGCCCGGCGGATCCTGGCGCGGTCCCCGGACTGTCGGGTGATCATGCTGACCACCTTCGACCTGGACCGGTACGTCTACGCCGCGCTGGCCGCCGGAGCCAGCGGCTTCCTGCTCAAGGACGTCACCCCGGAACACCTAGCCGCCGCCGTCCGGCTGGTCAACACCGGCGACGCCCTGCTGGCTCCGTCGATCACCCGGCGCCTGGTGGAACGGTTCGCCACCACCGACCCGGCACGCGTCGTCGCCGATCCCGGTCAAGGCGCTGGCAATCCCGGCCGAGGTGCCACCGATCCCGGCCAAGGCGCTGGCAATCCCGGCCGAGGCGCCACCGATCCCGGCCGAGGTGCCGCCGACCCCGGCTGGGGCGGGCGGGCAGCCGGGCAGCGGGAACTCGCGGCGTTGACGCCCCGGGAACGGGAGGTGCTGGCCCTGCTGGGTCGCGGGCTGTCCAACACCGAGCTGGCGCACCGGCTGACCCTGAGCGAGGCGACGGTGAAGACCCACGTCGCCCGGATCTTCGCCAAGCTCGGCCTCCGGGACCGCGCCCAGGCCGTGGTGCTGGCTTACGAGACCGGGCTCGTTACGCCCGGCGACCCGACCGGCTGACCGGCGCACTCGCCCGCCGGTCAGGACAGCGGGCGGACGATGTCCCGGGCGTGGTCGACGACCGCCGCGCCGACCACGGTCGCCTCGACCGGCAGCACCTCCAGGCAGCGCCGCACCGCCGCCGCCATCAGGGTGTTCGGCACCCGCATCGAAAGGGTGCAGTGCGGCACCCAGCGGCCGGGGCGGTACAGCTCGCTGACCGGCACGTCGGCCCAGGTCAGCCGCTCGTGCACCATCGCCTGGTGGGCCAGCAGTTCCGGGGTGGGAGTCGGGCCGAGCCAGAGCACCCGGCCGACGAACTGGCCGGCGTACTGGAAGGAGAGCCGCAGCGGCGCGGCCACCACCGTCCCGGCCATCGCCTCGGCGACCTGTTCCGGATCGAGCCGGGCAGCGACGGCGAGGGAGACGTGTGGACGGTGCCGCTGACCGAGCAACGAGCGGAGGCTCTGCACACCCTCGGATTCCAGGGCGTCCCAGAGCACCCGGATCCGGCGGGTGGCATCGGTGTCGAGATACAACTCCAGGGCGGCGACCACCCGAACACCCTAGGGGCCGGGCGTTCGCCCACCCGCAGCTATCTCCGGACCGGTGCCGGGCGAGCGGCGGGAGCACCGGCGTCGCCGCCGACCGTGGACCGCGCCCCGGTGTCGCGGCCGGGAGCCGACCGCCCCGGAGCCGGATGCTCCGGAGCCGGCCGGGCTGGGCGGTTGGCCCGGGGCGAGAAGCGTGGCCGCGTACGTTCGACGGCCGGTGCGGGCCGCCGGACGGCAGCGCCGGCCGCCCGGGACGGACGCCCCGGGTTCGGCAGGTCGGCGGCGGCCCGTACTCGCCGCTCGGGGCGGCCAGCGGCGCTGGCGGCCGGAGTGCCGGCGTACGACTGTGGGGCTTGCCGGCGACGCAGCACGAACCAGACCACCAGGCCGCCGAGTGCGGCGCCCATCAGCACCGCCAGCACGAGGCGTACGGTCCCGGTGAAGACGACCTGCCCGACCGCGGTGCCCAGCACCCAGCGCGTCACCCAACCCGTGGGCCCCGAATTTCCCCACTCGCCAGTGTTCGGCCCCGTCGGCATCGCCCCTCCGCCCGTCACGCGCGGTGTCGCGCCTCAGCACCGTGCCCGGCGGGACAACGGTGTCGCGTCTCACCACCGTGCCCGCCAGGACAACGGGAGAACCACCAGCCTGGTCCCCTTGGCACCATGTGAAAAGGATTCGGTCCTGGTGGTGTCGTCGCCGTTGCGGTACCGGAGCACTCCGGTCTCCGGTCGAGCGTTCCGGGCGAGCGGGGGCTGACTCCGTGTCCCGCCGGAGTCGGCCCCCGCCACCCGCCCCCGGAAAGGTCGTCCGGCGGGTCCGGCTGGCTACCGCAGACCGTTGGCGACCGCCGTGATGAGTTCTCCGTTGCTGGTGTCGCCGGAGAGTTCCCAGAAGAACGCGCCGCCCAGCCCCTGGCCCTTGGCGTACGACATCTTGCCGCCGATGGTGGCCGGGGTGTCGTAGCTCCACCAGTTGCTGCCGCACTTCGCGTACGCCGTGCCGGCGATGGTGCCGGTGGCCGGGCAGGTGTTCTTGAGTACCTTGTAGTCCTCGATGCCCGCCTCGTAGCTGCCCGGTGCCGCCCCGGTGGCCGTGCCGCCCGGGGTGGTCTGGGTGACCCCGGTCCAGCCCCGGCCGTAGAAGCCGATCCCGAGCAGCAGCTTGCTGGCCGGGATGCCCTTGCTCTTGAGCTTCTGGATCGCCGCGTCGGACCAGAAGCCCTGCTGCGGAATCCCGGCGTACGAGGTCAGCGGCGAGTGCGGGGCCGTGGGGCCCTGCGCGGCGAAGGCGCCGAAGTAGTCGTACGTCATCGGCATCAGCCAGTTGAGGTTGTTGATCGCACCGGCGTAGTCGGCCGCGTCGATCTTGCCGCCGTTGCTGCCGTCCGCGGTGATCGCGGCGGTGACCAGGTTCGACGAGCCGAACCGGCCACGCAGCGCGGAGATCAGGTTCTTGAACGCGTTCGGGCCGCTGGCGTCACAGGTCAGGCCGCAGGCGTTCGGGTACTCCCAGTCGATGTCGATGCCGTCGAAGACGTCCGCCCAGCGCGGGTCCTCGACCAGGTTGTAGCAGGACTCGGCGAACGCGGCCGGGTTCTGCGCGGCCTGGGTGAAGCCGCCGGACCAGGTCCAGCCGCCGAACGACCAGATCACCTTCAGGTGCGGGTACATCCGCTTGAGCTTGCGGAGCTGGTTGAAGCTTCCGCGCAGCGCGCCCGCGTCCCAGGTGTCGGCGACCCCGTCCACGCTCTCCGCCGCCGAGTACGCCCGGTCGTAGTCGGCGTAGCTGTCGCCGATGGTGCACCGGCCGCCGGTGGTGTTGCCGAAGGCGTACAGGATGTGGGTCAGCTTGGCGGCCGAGCCGCTGGTGTGGATGTTCTTGACGTGGTACGCCCGCTGGTAGACGCCCCACTGGGCGAAGTAGCCGACCACCTTCTGCGCGCCCGGGTTCGGCGGCGGGGTGGTGGTCGGCGGCGGGGTGGTCGGGGTGGGGGTCGGGCTCACGGTCGGCCGGGGCGTGGTGGGGGTCGGGTTGGGAGTGCCGCCACCGCCGCAGGCACCGCCGTTGACGGTGCAGTTCGCCGGGGCCTGGTAGCCGCCGCTGCCGATGTAACCCCAGGTCGCCGAGGCGCCCGGAGCCAGGGCACCGGCCCAGCTCTTCTGTACCGCCACGTAGCGGTTGCCGCTGCGCGTGACGTCGGCGTCCCAGGAACTGCTGATGGTGGTACCGGCCGGCAGGTCGAACTCGACCCGCCAGGTGGCGACCGGCGCGTCGGTGCCGTTGGTGACGGTGACCCTGACCTCGTGGCCGGAGCCCCAGTCGGAGGTGGCGGCGAAGCTGGTGGTCAGGCTGCCGGCGCCGAGGGCCGCGGTGATCGGGACCACGGCGACGGCCACCGTGGCCGCGACGCCGGCCCACAGCGCCCGGCGGATGGATCTCCTCATGGTGGCGTCTCCCTTATTGATAGGAAACTTTCCAGATAGTGAGGCGACGCTACTCAGCGGTTCACCGCTTCGTCAAGATGTCCATGTTTCGATTCGGTGCGCGGGGACGGGGGCGCCGCCAGGGGAACGGGTTGGGCGACCGGTGACCGCGCGACGGCCGACGCGCGCTCGGCCCGACGGTCCACGCGCGCTCGGCCCGACCATCGACGCGCGCTCGGCCCGACCATCGACGCGCGCTCGGCCCGACCATCGACGCGCGGTCGGCCCGACGGTCGACGGGGCGGCCACGGGCAAGTGGGCGGGAAGTCGATCCTGAGGACGTCGGCGCCCGGTAGCCTCTGGGCCATGACCGAGCGGAAAGTGAATGCCAGTCGGGCACGGCGAGCGGGACGCGGCGACGAAGGGCGCGGGGACATCCGGTGAGCGTCTTCGACGTCCAGATCGGAGCGCTGACCGACGACGGGTTCGTCGGCCTGGAGCAGTTCCGGGGCAACGCCATGCTGGTGGTCAACCTCGCCTCCAAGTGCGGGCTGACCCCGCAGTACGTCGGGCTACAGACCCTGCACCAGAGGTACGCGGACCGCGGGTTGACCGTGCTCGGCGTACCCAGCAACCAGTTCGCCGACCAGGAGCCGGGCACCCCGGCCGAGATCGCCGAATTCGCCCGCTCCACCTTCGGGGCGACCTTCCCGATGACCGAGAAGATCGACGTGAACGGCCCCGGCCGGCACCCGCTCTACGCCGCGCTGGTCGACACGGCGGATCCCGGTGGACACTCCGGCGACATCCGGTGGAACTTCGAGAAGTTCCTGGTCGGCCCGGACGGCACCGCGGTCGCCCGGTTCGCGCCGCAGGTCGAGCCGGAGTCGCCGGAAATCACCGCCGCCATCGAACGGATACTGCCGAGGTAGCGCCGGCCGAGCGCCCGGGCCGGGCTGGGCGGGCGCTCGGCGGCCGGCGTCACCGTCGAACCGAGCTGCCTCGTCACCGTCGAACCGAGCCGCGCGTCGCCGTCGAAGCAAGCCGCCTCGTCGCCATCGAAGCGAGCCGCGCGTCGCCGTCGAAGCGAGCCGCGCGTCGCCGTCAGAGCCAGCCGCGTTCGTGGGCCTGCCAGCCGAGTTGGAGTCGGGAGCGGGAGTTGGTGCGCTCCATCAGCACCTGCACCCGGCGTACGACGGTGCGGCGGCTGATCCCGAGCCGGACGCCGGCCGCCTCGTCGGTCAGGCCCGCCACCAGCAGCGACAGCAGGTGCCGGTCCTCGGCGGAGATGCCCACCGCCGTCGACACCTGCTCCGGCCCGGCCGCCGACAGCGGTGTCGCCTGGGTCCACAGCGTCTCGAAGAGCGCGACCAGGGCGTCCAGCAGGCCGCACGGGTGCACCAGCAGCGCGGCGTTGTGCGCCGACGCGGTCCAGGCCAGCGGCAGCAGCGCCAGGGTGCGGTCCGCGACCGCAAGCTTGGTGGGGAGCCCGACGGCGAGCCGGGCCAGCTCACCCGCGCGGATGTGCGCGGCCACGCTGGCCGCGAACTCGGGGTCGTCCAGCGCGCTGCTGTCGTAGACCGCCCGGTAGGTCACCCCGGCGGCCTCCCGGTCCAGTTGGGTGGTGTTCACCGATGTCGGGATCGCGTACGGAGGCGCCACCAGTACCCGCATCTCCTGCCGCGCGCTGCGCTGCACCCGTTCGAAGGCCCGGCCGACCGCCGCCCGCCCCGAGACGATCTCGATCAGCTCTTCGGTACGCCGGTTGCTCGCCCGCCCCTGCGCCTCGGCGGCGAGCCGGTGCGCCGCCTCCCGGGTCAGTTCCAGTTCCGCGTACCGGCGCCGGATCAGTTGCTCGACGGCGAGATCGGGCGGCACGGGTACGACCCGGTCGGCGGGTGGCGGGGTGCGGTGCACGAAGCCCTCGCGTTCGAGTACGCCGACCACCCGGCGTACCCGTGTCTCCGACAGCCCGAGCCGGTCCGCGAGATCGACCAGCCGGGCGCCGCCCTGCCGGATCAGCGCCAGATACGCCGACTCCTCCACCGCGCTCAGCCCGGCGAACTTCAGCACGGCCGAACCTCCTGGCGCATCTAGGTCATGGCGCAGTTGCGCTCACTCCGGATCCTTTACCGGCCTGGTAACGAAGTGTGACGCTGCCCGATGATCTAGCAGCACGTCAAGGGAGCTTTCGTGGTCAAGCCACCACGTACGGTCGTCGCGTTCGCGGTCACCGTCGCCATCCTGGCCGCCGCAGCCCCGCCGGCCGCCGCCGGGCCGTACGGTGGCGCAGTCGCGCCAGCGGTCCCCTCCGGACCGGCGGCGGCGCACACCGTCACCCTGGTCACCGGAGACGTCGTCCGGCTCAGCACCTTTTCGGACGGTCGGCAGGTCGCCGAGGTGGACGACCGGGGCCCCCGGAAGGGGCTCGGCTTCCAGCTCTCCGAACGGGACGGTGACCTGCACGTCACGCCGTACGAGGCACTCCCGCTGGTCACCGCCGGGCGGGTGGACCCGGCCCTGTTCAACGTCACCGACCTGGTGGCCGAGGGCTACTCCGACGCGGCCCGGTCCACCCTGCCGCTGCTGCTCACCGGCGCCCCCGCCGGACCGGGGCTGCGGGCCGCCGCACCGGCGACCCCGGCCGGCGCCACCCGGCACCGCGAACTGCCCAGCATCGGGGCGATCGCGGTCGGCACGGAGAAGTCCCGGGCCGCCGACTTCTGGTCCGCCGTGACCGGAGGTGCCGGCAACCGGTCGACGGCCGGCCCGACGGCGACCGGGGCCGGCACCCTGGCGAGCGGGTTCGGCAGGCTGTGGCTGGACCGGCGGGTCAGCGCCGACCTGGCCGAGAGCGTGCCGCAGATCGGCGCCCCGCAGGCGTGGCGGTCCGGGTACGACGGCCGGGGCGTGAAGGTCGCCGTCCTGGACAGCGGCTACGACCCCAGCCATCCCGACCTCGCCGGCCGGGTCGACGCGGCGGCCAGCTTCACCGGTACGCCCGACACCACCGACCGGGTCGGGCACGGCACCCACGTCGCCGCCACCATCGCGGGCGCCGGCACCACCGGTCGCACCGGCGACCGGCGGGACGGCAAGGGTGCCGGCGGAAGCGGACCGGGCGGCAAGGGAGTCGCGCCCGGGGCCCGGCTGCTGATCGGCAAGGTGCTCGACGACCACGGGTCCGGAGACCTCTCCGGGGTGATCGCCGGCATGGAGTGGGCGGTGCGCCAGGGCGCCCGGGTGGTCAACCTCAGCCTCGGCGGCCCGGCCGCCGAGGGACCGGACCCGGTCACCGAGGCGCTCGACGCACTCACCGCCAGCTCCGGCGCGCTCTTCGTGGTCAGCGCCGGCAACGCCGGCCCCGGCCGGCGCACGGTCAGCACGCCGGGCACGGCGGACCGGGCGCTGACCGTGGGCGCGGTCGACGGCCGGGACCGGATCGCCGACTTCTCCAGCCGTGGCCCGCGACTCGGCGACGGTGCGGTCAAGCCGGAGATCACCGCCCCCGGGGTCGGCATCGTGGCGGCCCGCGCCGCCGGGACCACCCTCGGCGAGGTGGTCGACGCGGGCCACACCTCGATGTCCGGCACCTCGATGGCCGCCCCGCACGTCGCCGGGGCGGCGGCACTGCTCGCCCAGCGGCACCCGGACTGGCGGGCCGACCAGCTCAAGGCGGCCCTGGTCAGCAGCGCCGTCGAGAACCGGGACACGCCGGTCTGGGCCCAGGGCGCCGGCCGGGTGGACGTCGCCGAGGCCCTGGACCAGCCGGTCACCGTCGACACCGCGACGCTCGCCCTGGGCCGGGTCCCGGCCGGTACGCCGGCCCGGAGCGCCACCGTCGGCTTCACGAACCCCGGTCGCCGGCCGGTCGCCCTCACCCTCTCCGCCGAGGTCCGCGACCTCGGCGCCGACCAGCGGCGGGCGGTCGTCGGCGTCTCGCCGGCCCGGCTGACCGTACCGGCCGGCGGGCGGGCCAGCGCGGTCGTCCGGCTCGACCCGACCCGTACCGCCCCGAACCTGTACGCCGGGGTACTGACCGCCCGGGGCGGCGGCACCGAGCTGCGTACCCCGATCGGGTTCCACGTCGTGCCGCCGACCCGGACGCTGACCATCGAGGCGGTGGACCGCCAGGGTCGGCCGCCGGCCGACTTCTACAGCCGGTCCCAGCTTTTCAACCTGGACACCGGCGAGGAGCACTGGGCGCACTTCGGCGGCGGGCCCGGCACCATCGAAGTGCCGGCCGGCCGGTACGCCCTGACGACCTGGGTGTTCGGTGTGTCGGAGTCGGGCTTCCCGGAGGACGCCACGATGCTCGCCGAGCCGGAGCTGACCGTCGAGGCGGACCGGACGCTGCGGCAGGACGCCCGAAACGGCCGGGAGATCCTCATCGACACCCCGGACCGGACCACCGCCGCCCGGGCCGCGCTGGTCTGGCAGCGGGGTACGCCGGCGGCGACCCTGCTCTCCGGGGAGTCGTTCAACCTGGACACCATCCGCCGGGTGTACGCGGCGCCGACCCGACCGGTGTCGACCGGTACCTTCCGGTTCTTCAGCCGGTGGGACCTGGCCGCGCCGACGCTCACCGCCGCGGTGACCGGCCCGGGCGGCTTCCCGGTGCCGGAGCCGCGGGAGGTCGACGGGGCACCGCTGCTGGACGGCCGGAGCGACGCCCGGCTGGTCGACGGCGGCGACGGTACCCCCGCCGAGCTGGCGAAGGCCGGTGCCCGGGACGCGGTGGTGCTGATCCGGCTCGACCAGGGCGGCGCGGAGGATCCCGGCGTCGCACAGTTGCGGGCGGCCGGTGCGGCCGGTGCCCGGGCGGTCCTGCTGGCCGGGCCGACGCCGGGCTACCACTACGCCAACGGGTATGGCTCCACGGTGCCGGCATACCGGGTGGACGCGGGCGTGGCGCAACGGCTCCGGGAACGGCTGGCGGCCGGGCCGGCGACGATCGCACTCGACGCCGTCGCCCGGTCGCCGTACCGCTACGACCTGCTGCTGACGGAGCCGGGCCGGGTGCCGGAGGACCTGCACTACCGCACCGCCGAACTCGCGCTGGCCACGGTGGAGTCCGAGTTCCACCAGCACGCGCCGGAAATGGTGGCCCGGGAGACCCGGGCCGGCTATCCGGACGGGGTGTCGACCGGGTTCGGTTTCAGCCGGACCATCACCGCCGCGCACCGGCGTACCGACCACGTCAGCACCCGCGGCGTCACCTGGCGGAGCAGCGGAATCCTGGAGGCGTACCAGGTCGGCAACCCGCAGGGGCAGATGTGGGGGCCGCTGCGGGCGTACCGGGCCGGCGAGCGGGTCCGGGAGGTGTGGTTCCCGGCCCTGACCCGGCCCGCCGTGCCGGCGACGGTGACTCCGGACCACGCGTACGGGCTGCCGGTGAACCGGGCGTACGACGCGATCCGGGTCGCCGTCCCGCAGTACGCCGACGGCGCCGCCAGCGCGTACGGCTGGGTCGACGGCCGCTCCGACCGCAGCGAGCTGACCCTGAGCCGGGACGGCAGGGTACTCGGCCGGAGCAGCGCATCGTCCGCCCAGTTCACCGTGCCGGGCGGCACCGGTCGCTACCAGCTCCGGCTCGACGTCGCCCGGGACTCGTTCGCCGGCCGTCCCTGGTGGACCACCTCCACCGCCACCTCGACGACCTGGACGTTCCGCTCCGGGCGACCGCACGGCGACCGGCCGGTGGTGCTGCCGCTGCCCCAGCTCGGCTACGACATCGAGACCGACCTGGCCAACACCGTCCGGGCCGACCGGCCGTACCGGCTGGTGCTGCGCCCCGGCTACCAGCCCGGGGCGACCGGACCCGGTCGGTTCGCGGTGCGCGTCGCGGTCTCGTACGACGACGGGGCGCAGTGGCGGGACGCGACCATCCGGGGCGGCCGGGAGGTACTGGCGACCCTGCCGGCCGCCCCCGCCGGGGCGCAGTTCGGCACCCTCCGGGTGACCGCGGTCGACCGGGACGGCAACGCTGTCGAACAGACCGTCGTCCGGGCCTGGCGGGTGACCGATCTGACCTGAGGCGCGGATCTGCGACGCTGGATGGATGCGAGCGGCGGTCGGCCGGGAGTGCCGGGTTCTGGTGCACAGCCCCGTGCTGTGGTGCGGCCCGCTGCTGCTGGTCGCCGCCGCCGTGCTGCTGATGCGGGTCAACGCGGGCTACCACGACTTCTGGGTCAACTACGACCCGCAGGGCGACGACCAGATCCTGGCCCGCTACCACACCGACGGTGTGCAGACCGCGACCTCCGGGTTCCTGGTCGGGCACCTGCTGGCGCTGCTGCTCGGTGCCGCGCTGGTGCTGGCCGACTACGCGCCGGCCCGACTTGCCGGTCCGGTGCCCGACCCTCGGCGGGTACTGCCCGGCAAGCTGACCGTGGCCGTCGGTGCGGGTCTGCTACTGGCCCTGCTCAACGCGGCGGTGAGTATCCCGCTGGCCGCCTCCGACCTCGGCCCGCCGCCGAGCCGGACCCGGGTCGAGGCGGCCGGGCTCTCCTTCGACCCCGACCTGCTGGCCGATCCCGGGGTACGCCTGACCATCGCGGTCGGGCTCGCGATGTTTCCGCTGCTCGCCGCGGTCGGGGTGGGGCTGGGCGCGCTGGTCGGCACCTGGTCGAGGCTCTTCGCCGTACTGGTGCTCTGGGGGCTGGCGTCGATCGTGGTCGGTGGCGCGGTCAGCCTCTCCGCCCCGCGCCCGCCGGCCCTGGTGTTCGGGCTGTTGCTGGCGGCGTTGCCGATCAGCGGCCACGTCGCCATCGGCTGGGGCGCCGTCGCCGCGTCCCCGGTCGGCAGCGGCGGCGTGCCGACCGGGTATCCCGAACTGGCCGCCGTCGCCGCCCTGGCCGGCGGCCTCGGCTATGCCGCGTTCGGCTACCGGCTCGGCGCGGCGCTGCTCCGCCGCCGCCTCGCCGAGCGGCAGCTCACCCGTCCGGGGCATTGACCCGATCCGACCAGGCCCGGACGGCCGTCTTGGCAGCGCGTAACGATTAGATCACTTAGCGTGGCGCGCTTGCTCCTCCCCCGGGCGCTCGGGACCCTGTCCCCGGCGCGCCCGGCCCCGCCGAACATCCACTCGCGAGCACCGCCGGACGGACGGACCGTGAGTGCGACATTCCGGGCCAGCGGGCCGATACCCTGCCCGCCACATCCCAGGAGGCGTGATGGAGCACCTCGATCGACCTGTCCAGACCGTGCGGCGGATCGTCGCGGCGGCCGCCGCCCTCGGCCTCGGCCTCGGCCTGTCCGCCGCGGCCGCCAGTCCGGCCGGCGGCACGGCCACAGTCGGATACGTCCGGCTGGCCCACCTGTCGCCGGACACGCCCGCCGTCGACGTCTACCTCGGCCCGGCCAGCGGCTCGACCGAACCGCAGGTGTTCAAGGCGGTCGGGTACGGCGTGCTGTCGCCGTACCTGCCGCTGCCGACCGGGTCGTACGCCGTCGCGATGCGCCGGGCCGGCGCGCCGGCCAGCGACGCGCCGGTACTCACCACCAGCGTCTCGGTGAAGTCCGGCGAGGCGTACACGGTCGCCGGGGTCGGCCGGTACGCCGAACTCGGCCTGAAGGTGCTCGACGACGACCTGCGGGCACCCGCCGAGGGCCGGGCCAAGGTACGGGTGGTGCAGGCGTCGGTACGTGCACCCGTGATCGACGTCGCGGTGGCCGACGGGCCGAGCATCGCCGACGCCGTACCCTTCGCCACCACCACGCCGTACCACCAGGTCGAGCCGGGTCGGTCGACGCTGCGGCTGTCGGCGACCGGAGCGAAGGCGACCACGGCCGACGTGTCGCTGCGGGACGGGACGGTCTACTCGCTGCTGGTGCTGGACGCGAAGGCGGGCGGGTTGACCACCGAACTGCGCGTCGACGCGCGCGGCGGAGTGGTGGTGCCGAACGGCGGGGTGGACACCGGGGCCGGTGGCACGGCCGGGCCGGACGATCCGGCGTACCCGCTCGGGCTGGCCTCGGTCGGCGCGCTCGGCGCGGTCGTCGTCGCGGCGGCCGCCAGGTCCGCGCTGCGACGCCGCCGCCACCCGTGACGGCGGTCCGGGCCGTGCCCGGCGGCGTCAATCTGCTGCTCTGCGCGGTCCTCGGGGCGAGCCTCGGCGTCGCACTGACCGCCGACGCGCCGGCACCGCTCCCGACGGCGCTGCCGGGACCGGTCGAGCTGCCGGGACCGGTCCTGCCGCCCGGGACGGTCGCACTGCCGGGGCCGCTCGGGGGGCCGGACTGCCCGGACGGCTGCCCCGGCGCCCCGGCCGGCGCCACCCGCCGGGCACCCAGCGGAGCGCCGACCCGGGTACGCATCCCGCGGATCCGGGTCGACGCCGCCCTGACCCGGCTCCGGCTGGACCGGTCCGGCCGGCTCGGCACCCCCCGCGACTTCGCCGAGGCCGGCTGGTACGCCGCCGGCACCGCACCCGGGGACGTCGGGCCGGCGGTGCTGGCCGGGCACGTCGACTCGACCACCGGACCGGCGGTCTTCGCCCGGCTCTCCGAGCTGCGCCCGGGCGACCGGGTCGAGGTGCGGCGCGGCGACCGGTGGATCCCGTTCCGGGTGACCGGGACCAGCCGGCACGCCAAGGAGGCGTTTCCGACCGACGCCGTCTACGGACCCACCCCCGGCCCGGAACTGCGGCTGATCACCTGTGGCGGCGCCTTCGACCGGCCCAGCCGGCACTACCGGGACAACCTGGTGGTCTTCGCCGTCGCCGAAGCGCCGGTGGTGATCCCCGAGTCGGCCGCCGGCTGAGCCCGGGCCACGACCACCGGCTGAGCCCGGGCCACGACCACCGGCTGAGCCCGGGCCACGACCACCGGCTGACCCGCCCTACGGCCGAAGGCTGAGGCCGGTGGGAGGTCAGACCGGGCGCCGGCCCGAGAAGCCGCACTCCACCCGGTGGTACCACCTCAGGTCGCTGTCCCCCTCCAGCCAGCACCAGAGCACCGGCCGGCCGTCCCGCTCGCCGGGAAAGTCGAGCAGCACCGGGGCGAAGCCCTTGACCTGGATGTCGTGCCCGGTCAGCTCCTCCAGGATGCCGAAGATCCGCGCCTCCAGCCCCTTGACCTCGGCCAGCCCGCCGAGCGGGCTCGTTCCCCGGTCGGTCAGGTCGGCCCGCATCTCGGCCAGGTCGGCGCGGAGCACGATCAGCTCGTCGATCCGTGGGCGCAGCGTCGCGATCAGGTGACGTGCCTGGGCAAGGGTGAACACGCGCACAGTATGGGGCACTCCGGACCCGGATCGGACCGGACGTACGGCTCAGTCGTTCTGCGCCGCGATCTCCCGCGCCCGGTCCCGGGCCGCCTCCAGCGCGGCCAGCAGCGCCGCGCGTACGCCGTGGTTCTCCAGCTCCCGGATCGCCGAGATGGTGGTACCGGCCGGCGAGGTGACCGCCTCGCGCAGCTTCACCGGGTGCTCGCCGGAGTCGCGCAGCATCACCGCCGAGCCGATGGCGGTCTGCACGATCAGCTCGTGCGCCACCTGGCGGGGCAGCCCCAGCAGGATGCCGGCGTCGACCATCGCCTCGACCAGCAGGTAGAAGTAGGCCGGGCCGGAGCCGGAGAGCGCGGTCACCGCGTCCTGCTGGGATTCCGGCACCCGGATGGTCGCGCCCAGCGGCCGGAACATCTCCTCGGCGAGTGCCAGGTGCGTGGCGGTGGCGTGCACCCCGGCGGAGATCGCCGTCATCGCCTGGTCGACCAGGGCGGGTGTGTTGGTCATCACCCGGATCACCGGGGTGCCCTCGGGCAGCCGCCGGGCGAAGAAGTTCGTCGGCAGCCCCGCGCAGAGCGACACGACGAGCTTGTCGGCCGGCACCTTCGGGCCGATCTCGTCGAGCAGCGCGTCGGCGTCCTGCGGCTTGACCGACACCGCGAGGACGTCCGCCTCGGCGACCGCCGTCGGGTTGTCCACCACCCGTACGCCGTACCGGGTGGCGATCTCCTCGGCGCGGCTCTGCCGCCGGGTGGTCGCCAGCAGCCGGTCGACCGGCCAGCCCGCCCGGAGCAGCCCGGAGAGCATCAGTTCACCGATCTTGCCGGTGCCGATCACGGCAACGGTGTGCGCTCCCGGCGCCATCGCTCCTCCTCAGGTGGAAGCCGTCAGGCCATCGCAGGCGGCCGTCAGGCCATCGCGGGCAGCCGTCAGGCCATCGCGGGCAGGCGGCCGCTCGGGCTGGGGGTGGCCGGCCGCGCCCGGCGGAGAGATCGAGCCCGGCCTCCCGGAGCCGGGTGCGGCGGCCACCCCACCACCACGAGTCGTCAGCTACCGAAGAAGACCTCGGCCTCGGTGTAGCGGTCCAGCGGCACGGTCTTCAGCTCCCGGGTCGCCTCGGCCAGTGGAACCCGGACGATGTCCGTGCCCTGCATGGCGACCATCTTGCCCCAGTCGCCCTCGTTGACGGCGTCGATCGCCTGCAGGCCCAGCCGGGTCGCGAGCACCCGGTCGAACGCGGTCGGGGTGCCGCCGCGCTGGATGTGCCCGAGTACGACCGTCCGGGCCTCCTTGCCGGTCTTCGCCTCCAACTGCTCGGCGAGCCACTGCCCGATGCCGCCGAGCCGGACGTGCCCGAAGGCGTCCAGTTCCTGGTTGTGCAGCACCATCTGACCGTCGAGCGGCTGGGCGCCCTCGGCGACCACCACGATCGGGGCGTACTGCTTCTGGAAGCGCTTCTCGACGTAGGTCGCGACCTGGTCGACGTCGAACTGCCGCTCGGGCAGCAGGATCACGTTCGCGCCACCGGCCAGACCGGCGTGCAGGGCGATCCAGCCGGCGTGCCGGCCCATCACCTCGACGACCAGGGTGCGGTGGTGGCTCTCGGCGGTGGTGTGCAGCCGGTCGATCGCCTCCATCGCGATGTTCACCGCGGTGTCGAACCCGAAGGTGTAGTCGGTGGCCCCCAGGTCGTTGTCGATCGTCTTCGGCACGCCGACCACCTGGACGCCGAGCTCGTGCAGCTTGGTGGCGACGCCGAGGGTGTCCTCGCCGCCGATCGCCACCAGCGCGTCCACGCCCTGCTGCGCCAGGTTGGTCTTGATCTGCTCGACCCCGCCCTCGATCTTGAAGGGGTTGGTCCGGGAGGAGCCGAGGATGGTGCCACCGCGCGGCAGGATGCCCCGTACCTCCGCGATGCCGAGCGGCTTGGTCAGCCCCTCCAGGGGGCCGCGCCAACCGTCACGGAACCCGACGAATTCGTGGTCGTAGCTGGCGACACCCTTACGCACCACCGCTCGGATCACCGCGTTCAGACCCGGGCAGTCACCACCACCGGTGAGCACGCCGATACGCATGATCTGCTTCTCCTCCAGGAGCTTCGAGTGAGCCCGTCAAGCCCCAGGGTGAAAGTCAGGTCAGACCGTCGGCGTCGTTGCCGGCCCGGGGCGGGCCGTCATTGCGCACTGTAGTCGCCCGCCCGGGGCCGGACCACCGCGCCCCGGGCAGCGTCGGCGTGGCTGAACCGACGATGTCTCCGGGGTGAACGGGGGCTCGCCCGCGCGGCACCTCGACATGGCCTCGGGGTGGAAGGACCTCCATGATCACCCGCCGGGGGCACCGGTCCGGCCAGAAACGGTCATGAGCGGCGTTCGGTCGGTCCGCCGACTCCGGTCACCCCGGTCGGCGGTTCCGCCGTTGGCCAAGGTCCGGGAGGCGTCAGCCGCGGACGCGAATGATGATCACTAGCCGGTTCCGGACTGCGCCGGCCGGGCGTGCATCGCCTGCCAGCGGGCGAGGTTGTGCCGGGCGTCGACCAGCGCGTCGTGCCGGTCGGACGCGGCGTCCGGCAGCGGCGGGCTACCCCGGTCCTCCCAGCGCTGGCGCAGCTCCTTGGTGAACCGGGGGATCTCCCGGGGCAGCGCCGGCATGGCTCCCCAGAGCTGGGCGAGCGCCACGTGGTCGTACGCCGCGTACCAGGCCCAGAGCTCCAACTTCTCCCCCGGCCGGTCCCGGACCGGCTCGATCAGGAACTCGTAGAGATCGTCCCGGATCCGCTCCCGGGAACGCCACGCCCCGTCGCCGGGCGAGGGCAGCTTGTCCAGGACGTGCCGGCGTACCCACGGCACCGCCCGGGAGTCGTCGAACTCGGTGGAGACCGCGTAGAACTCGCGACCGTACTCGTCGACGACACCGATTGACACGAGGTCGACGAGCCGGCCGTCCTCGATGAACTCGCAGTCGTAGAAATAGCGGTAGACCATCGCCGCCATCCTCGCCCATCCGTCCCGCCGTACGGGAATCGGGGGTGGAATTTCCACCATTCGGCGCCGACGCGCCCGGTGGGGCGACCAGGCGGGGCGGGTCGGCGTGGTGATCCCGAGGTGTCGGCGGATCACCACGCCCTCCCTGCCGGCCCGGCCGGCGCCCCCACGCCGGTCGGCACCCGGGTCCGCCGCGGCCGACCAGCGGGACTGGCTCGCCCTCCGGCCGGTCGCGGCTCCCCCGCCCCCACGTATCCGCCACGCCCCCGTACGGTCCCCACCCAGTAGCGGATCTGAAGTCAGAATGCCCGCTGGTCAGCGGCAGAACTGTCACAGAAGTGATTTGAGGGGTGTACAGCAAGCGACACGACCGTCATGATCTGATGTGTACCGCTACCGGACCCTACCGGTATCAGTTTCACCTTGCTTCGCGGTCGGTTGCGGGTCGGCCGAGAGCAAACTGGGATATTTACCGGGGAGGGGTTGAGCCGTGGAGGTTCGCCTGCCTGAGCCGGGCGACGCCCTCACCGGCGTCGACATGTTCGCCGGCCTGGAGCCCGAGGTGCGCCAACGGGTGATCGCCGCGGCGGTGCCCCGCACCTACCGCAAGGGACAACTGCTGTTCGTCGAGAACGATCCCGGCGAGTCCCTGATCGTGCTGCGTCGGGGAGCGGTCGCGGTGTTCCGCACCGCACCGACCGGCGAGCGCGCGGTGCTCAACGTCATCCGCCCGCCGGACGTACTCGGCGAGGTGTCCCTGCTGGACGCCTCCACCCGGTCGGCGTCCGCCGAGGCCATCGAGGACTGCACCGCCCTGGCGCTGTCCCGTGGCGCGTTCATGGAGCTGGTGCACTCCAATCCGCGCATCCTCGACGCGGTGATGCGGTCGCTGGGCGGACTGATCCGCCGGCTGACCGAGCAGAACGCCGACCACGTCTTCCTCGACCTGCCGGGTCGGGTCGCCAAGACGCTGGTCCGGCTGGCCGGCGAGAGCCAGGCTCCCATGATCACCATCGAGCTCAACCAGAGCCAGCTCGCCGAGATGGCCGGCGGCTCGCGGCAGAGCGTCAACCAGGCCATCGGGTCGTTCGCCAGCCGGGGCTGGCTGCGTACCGAGGGGCGGCGGATCGTGGTGACCGACGTCGCGGCACTGCGCCGCCGCGCCGGCATGGCCGAGCGCTGACCCGTCCGCCGGCCGGTGGCACCGGGCAAGCCCCGGCAGCCACCGGCAGCACCGTCGTCGCCGCGCGGCGGCACCGTCGACAGTGAACCCTCCCGGCCTCCCCCGGCGATGAAGCTTTCCGGCCTCCCCTGGCGGTCCGACGTGGCCGCGGGTATTGGTCGGGGTGGCCGCGCCGCGCTGTCCAGTTGAAACGTTCGGTGTCCGGTCGGCAGGAGCGGCCGGCGTTCCGGGCCCGAGAGCGACGGCCAGCGTTCCGGGCCGGAGAGCGACGGCCAGCGTTCCGGGCCGGAGAGCGACGGCCAGCGTTCCGGGCCGGAGAGCGACGGCGGGCGTTCCGGAGACCGACAACGGTTTCCGGAACGCCCGGTAAGGTGCTGGGCTCCGCGCCGATCAGGTCGCCCCGGGCCAGTTGGTCGTGTCCCGGCTGCCACTGCGGGTCGCCCCCGGCCAGTCGGGATTCTCTCCGCCGACGATCCCGGCGGCCTGGAGCTTCGCCAGGGTGGCGGCGTCCACGTCGATCATGTCCCCCGAGGAGTGGCCGACGCCGTCACCGTCGGTCCATTCCTTTTCCAGTCGGACGTACACCATTGCCCATCTCCCTGATAATCGTCGATCGGTAGGCGCCAATGACTGTATCTTGGATCACTATGGGTGGGACTGTCCGCTAGCTAACAGCCCGGTTCCCGACACCGGGCCGGACGCTGATACTCGGCGGTGGCGAACTCCCGCCCGCGCGACCGCCAGCGGCTCGCCGGAGCCTCCGGCCGGCGGCCACGGCCGGGCGGTACCACCGGAGGTGGCCAGCACGTCCCTTCGACACCGTAGGAGGACGGCATCTCCGCTACCTGCACCAGATGCGGCCGGATCGCCGCCGCCGGCGACCGTTACTGCGGCGGCTGCGGCACCGAGCTGACTCCAACCTGTCCGCAGTGTGACCAGCCACTCGCCGCCGATGCCGCGTTCTGCACGGCCTGCGGCAAGGCCCGGCCCAGCCAGCCCGGCCGGCCGGCCCCGATGTCCCAGGAGGACCGGCGGCGGGTCAGCGTGCTCTTCGTCGACCTCATCGACTTCACCCCGTACGTCGAGCGGGCCGATCCGGAACTGGTCCGGGGGATGCAGACCGCCTTCTTCTCGGCGGCCCGCCGGGTCATCGGCCAGTACGGCGGGGTGGTGGAGAAGTACATCGGCGACGCCGTGATGGCGCTGTTCGGGGCGCCGGTGGCGACCGAGACCGACCCGCTGCGCTGCGTGCGGGCGGGTCTGGAGTTGCAGCGGGTGCTGACCCGGTTCACCCCGACCGGCGCCGACCACCTGCGGTTCCGGGTGGGGGTGGCGACCGGTGAGGCGCTGGTGGACGTGGCCGCTGCCCGGGACGGCGGTCAGGCCATCGTGGCCGGTGACGTGGTGAACACGGCGTCCCGGATGCAGTCGGTGGCGCCACCGGGCGGGGTGCTGGTCTGCGGCACCACCTACGCACTGACCCGGGACGCGATCCGCTACTCGGAGCAGGCGCCGGTGACTTTGCGGGGGCGCTCCTCGCCGACCGAGGTGTGGTTGGCGCTGGCTCCGGTGGACCGGCAGCCACCGGACCAGGAGCCGGACACCACCCCGCTGATCGACCGGGAGCACGAGCTGGGGCTGCTGGTCAACGCGCTGCACCGGTCCATTCGGGACCGTCTGCCGCAGATGGTGACGGTGCTCGGGCACGCCGGCATCGGCAAGAGCCGGCTGGTGCGGGAGCTGTTCCGGCACACCGAGCGGTTGACCGACGAGCCGTTGACCTGGCGGGTCGGCCGCTGCCGGCCGTTCGGCGAGAACGTCACGTTCGCCGCACTGGCCGACATCGTCAAGGCCGAGGCCGGGATCCTGGACACCGATCCGGCGCCGGTCGCCACCCGTCGACTGGAGTCGGCGCTGGTCGAGCTGGTCGGTCAGGGGCCGGCGGACCGGTTGATGGACGCGCTGCGCCCGGTGGTCGGGCTGCCGGGGCCGACGCTGCCGGCCGAGGAGTCCGAGTCGGCCTGGCGGCGGTTCCTGGTCGCGCTCGCCGCCCGCCAGCCGACCGTACTCGTCTTCGAGGACCTGCACTGGGCCGACGAGGCGATGCTGAACTTCGTCGAGCTGCTCGGGGCGTACGCGCAGAACGTGCCGCTGCTGCTGCTCTGCACCGCCCGCCCCGAGCTGGTCAACCGGGAGCCGAGCTGGGCCGGCACCATCACCGGCTCGATGAGTGTGACCCTGCCGCCGTTGCGGGACACCGGCATCGCCTCGCTCTACGGGCACATCTTCGGCCAGGCGGCCTTCTCGACCGACATGCTCAGCCCGCTGGTCGAGGTCGCCGACGGCAACCCGCTCTACGCACACGAGTACGTCCGGATGCTCATCGAGCAGGGCGCGCTGCGCCAGTCCGGCCGGGGCTGGTCGCTGGAGAAGCAGCACGACCTGGCGATGCCGGACAGCGTGCACTCGGTGATCGCCAACCGGGTGGACCTGCTGGACGGTCCCGACCGGATGGTGCTGCTGGCCGCCTCGGTGGTCGGCATGCAGTTCTGGCCGGGCGCGGTCGCGGCGGCGCTCGGCCAGCCGGTCGAGTCGGTGGAGCGGGCGCTGCGCCGGCTGGAGCAGCGGGACTTCGTGCACGAGCAGGCCACCTCGGCGATGGCCGGCCAGCCGGAGTTCCGGTTCCGGCACGTGCTGGTCCGGGACGTCTGCTATCAGCGGCTGCCCCGGACCGAGCGGGTCGCCCGGCACGACCGGACGGCGGACTGGCTGGACGGCATGTCCCGGGGCCGGGACACCGACCTGGCCGAGGTGCTGGCCCACCACCGCTGGGCGGCGCACGAGATCGCGCACACCCTCGGGGTGGACACCGAGCGGTACGCTCCGCCGGCCCGGGAGGCCCTGCACCGGGCGGCCCGCCGGGCGTACGCGCTGCACGCGCTGGACGCGGCGGCCAACCACGCCGGCCGGGCGCTCGGGCTGGCCGACGACAGCGACCCGGTCGGCCGGCTGCAACTGGAGCTGCTGCTCACCGAGATCTCCTACTTCCGGGACGGCACCGCCTTCCTGGCCGGCGGCGGCACCGACCAACTGCACGCCCTCGCGGACCGGCTCTACGCGTACGACGAACCCGGCGGCGCGGCCCGGGCCTGGACGCTGCTCGGCAAGGCGGCCTGGCTGCGGGCCGACCGGGCCGAGGCACTGTCCTGTCTGGACCGGGCCGTCGAGCTGTTCGACGCGCTGCCGGACACCGCGCAGAAGGCGGACGCCTACGCCGAGCTGGGCCGGCTGCACATGCTCAACTACGAACGCGACCCGGCGGTGGCCGCGGCGGGCGCGGCGGCCGACATCGCCGAGCGGCTCGGCCTGGTCGAGACCCAGACCGACGCCCGGATCACCGTGGCGACCGCCCGTTACCAGTCCGGCGACCGGGCCGGGCTCGACGAGTTGCACACCATCCTGCGGTTCTGCCAGGACCACCAGCTCGTCGTGCTGCCCCGGGTGGTGCGCAACCTCTCGCACGTGATGCGGGAGGAGGGCGACTGGATCCGCGCCGACGAGCTGGTCGCGTCCTGCCCGGCGCTGGCCGAGGCCGAGGCGCTGTCGACCGGCGGCTCGGCGGAGGCGGTGCGCGCGTACTACGAGGGTGACGTCGGGCGGCTGCTGACCGTCGCCGACGGTTTCGTGGACACCCCGGCCGGCCGCTGGGACATGCAGGTCCGCGGGATGCGGGCGTACCTACGGGTGCTGCGCGACGAGCCGGTGCCGGGCGGGACGCCCACCGGCCGTCCCGGGGTGGCCGCCCCGGACGACGTGACGGACGCGCTGGAGACCGCCCGGCGCAGCGGCTTCCACCGGTTGCACTGGAACATGCTGGGCCTGGGCGCGCTGTGCCGGGCCCTGCAGGGGCGTACCGGGGAGGCAGCGGAGCTGCTCGACGAGCTGGCCGAGTCGTGGGCGACCGTGCCGGCCCTGGCCAGCGGGGAGTGGATTCCGGCCGCCTCGTACGCCGCCGCGCTCACCGGCCGGGACTCGGCGGTACGCGTCCGGGAAATGCTGGACGCGGTCACCCACTCCACGCTCTGGGTGGAGGCGGCGGTGCGTACCGTGACAGCCGCACTGGCCGGCGCGGACGGCGACCATGCCCGGGCCGGGCAGCTCTACGTCGCGGCGGCCGAGAGCTACGCGCGGATCCCGGACCTCACCGACCGGATGGTCGGGCTGGCGCTCGCCGCCGGTGAGCTGGCGCTGGCCGGAGACGACTCGGCCGCCGAGGTGGCGCTGGCCGAGGTACGCGCCTTCGCGCTGCGCAACCGGGTGCCCGGCCTGCTCCGGGTCGGCCACGGTCCACCGGCCCAGAGCGCCAGTACCCCGATGCTCGCCTCCTGAGCTGCCGGCCGCCGCTGCCCCGGGCCGGGCTCAGGCGGCCAGCGAGTCGGTGGGCGACTCGGCGGCCACCGCGCCGGCCGTCGCCTTGAGCTGCTGGTTCTTGATCTTCTGAGCGTAGATGTCGACGTACTCCCGGCCGGAGAGTTCCATCAGCTCGTACATGATCTCGTCGGTGATCGCCCGCTCGACGAACCGGTCGCCGGACATCCCGGCGTAGCGGGAGAAGTCGAGCGGACGGCCGAACCTGATCTTCACCCGCTTGATCTTCGGCAGCAGCTTCCCGGGCGGCTGGATCTCGTCGGCGTTGAGCATCACCACCGGGACGACCGGGGCGCCGCTGTCCAGCGCGAGCCGGGCCACCCCGGTCTTACCGCGATAGAGCCGACCGTCCGGCGACCGGGTGCCCTCCGGGTAGATCCCGGCGAGGTTGCCGTCCCGCAGCACCTTGAGCTGGGTGTCCAGCGCGGCCTGCGCGGCCCGCCCGCCGGAGCGGTCCACCGGGATGGTGCCGGTACCCACGAAGAACATCTTCACCAGCCAGCCCTTCAGCCCCTTGCCGGTGAAGTATTCGGCCTTCGCCACGAACGTCACTTTTCGCTTGACCATCAGCGGCATGAAGATCGAATCGGAGAACGACAGGTGGTTGCTGGCGATGATCGCCGGACCGGAGTCGGGTACGTTCTCTCTCCCCTCGACCTGTGGCCGAAAGATCAACTTCAGCCAGGGCCCGAGGATGAGGTACTTCATCAGCCCGTACAGCACCAGTGTCCTTCCCGAGAGTCCCGCGCGTCCCCACGTCGGCCGCCGACCGGGCACCGACACGGGTACGCGTCGAGCCGGGCGTCGATGGCCGCGGGCGGGAACTGTCGGCAAGAAGCCTACGAAGCGGGTACGCCGCGCCACAACGCACTCCCGCAACCCGTGCCCGCCGTGTCACGATTCATTGCACGGCACATGCGGCGCAGCGGCGGTCGGCAACACGGCCGCGCGCGCCACGGGCCGGTAGGGAGGGTGTCGGGGTGTCAGCGGGTGGCGCCCGCCGGGGACGGCGGGACAACGGGCTGGAGGCGACGGAATACGCCGTCGCCGGCGACGTCGACCCGCGGCTGGGCGAGCATCTGCTCGACGTGCTGGCGGCGGGCGGCATCGCCGCCTACCTGCAACCCTCGGCCGACCTCAATCCGGTGACCCGGACCACCACCGTGCCGCCCCGCCCGGTGGACCGGCTCTATGTCGACCGCAGTTTCCTGGCCACCGCCCGGGACTACCTGACCCAGCTCGCCGACGAGGACCCGCCGGGCCAGCCCCCGGCACCCCGCCCCGACCCTGACCCGGACGTGGAGGCGGAGTGGGCCCGGATCGTCGCCGGCTACCACACCGAGGTCGCGGCGGAGGGCCGGTCCTGGCCGGCCGCCGAGGACCTCGCGGTCGGCGAGCCGACCGACCGGGCCGCCGGGACGACGACCACCCGCCCGGGAGCCGAACTGCCGGGGCCGGCCGATCCGGGCGTACGCCGGCTGCCGTCCGCCACCGACATCTCCGGGATCTCGGTCGGCGGCCGGGCCGACGACCCCTCGCTGCTGGACGGGCTGGACACCTTCGGCGCGGACCTGCCGGACGACCCGGAGGAACGCTACGTCCCGCCACCACCGCCGCCGCTGCCCCGGCTCTCGAAATACGCGGTCGTCGGGGTGCTGGCCATCGTCGCCGGCTTCGCGCTCTTCCTCTTCCCGCACCTGCTCCCGATCGACCGGGGCCTGGTCACCATGCTCGGCTTCGCCGGCATCCTCACCGGTTTCGTGACGCTGATCTGGCGGCTCCGGCCCGGCAACGAGGAGGACGACGACCCCGACGACGGAGCGGTGGTCTGAGCCCTGCCGTCCAGATCGCGAGATTCATCACCCCGTGGAGGCGAGGCGTAACACTCGCGTAATTTCGCGTCAGTAGGAATACTGCTGTAAGTTACCTTCCCCTCACGACTACCCCGATCGCTCCTATTCGCGGTGGTCGCCTCGCCCGGAACGAGGTGCCCGATTGCGACAGAGTTCCCTCGTGGTGGTGGCCAACCGGCTGCCCGTCGACGACAGCGTGGCGCCGGACGGCGCCTGTGAATGGCGCCGCAGCCCCGGTGGGCTGGTCAGCGCGCTGCACCCCCTGCTCCAACACACCCCGGCGACCTGGGTGGGCTGGGCCGGTGGCACCGGCCCCGCCCCCCTGCTCGCCGACATCGACGGCGTACGCATGCACACGGTGCCGCTCGCCGGCAACGACGTACGGGACCACTACGAGGGCTTCGCGAACTCGACGCTCTGGCCGCTCTACCACGACGCGGTGGAGCAGCCGGTCTACCACCGCCGCTGGTGGGAGGCGTACCAGCGGGTCAACCAGCGGTTCGCCGAGGCCGCCGCGGAGGCCGCCGAGCCGGGCGCCGTGGTCTGGGTGCAGGACTACCACCTGCAACTCGTACCCGGCCTGCTCCGGGCCATCCGCCCCGACCTGCGGATCGGCTTCTTCATGCACGTGCCGTTCCCGCCGCCGGAGCTGTTCATGCAGCTCCCCCGCCGCGCCGAACTGCTGCTCGGGATGCTCGGCGCCGACCTGGTCGGCTTCCAGCGCCCGCAGGCGGCGCACAACTTCGCCCAGCTCGCCACGAAGGTCCTCGGGCTGGCCGCCACCGACCGGCGGATCGCCGTCGACGACCGGGTGGTGCGGATCGGCGCGTTCCCGGTCTCCATCGACATGGCCGAGATGGAGGCGCTGGCCGGCCGCCCGGACGTGGTCGCCCGGGCCGCCCGGATCCGGCGGGACCTCGGCGATCCCCAGCACGTGCTGCTCAGCGTCGACCGGATGGACTACACCAAGGGCATCGAGCAGCGGTTGAAGGCATACAGCGAACTGCTCGCCACCGGGCACGTCAAGGTGCGGGACACGGTGATGGTGCAGGTCGCGGTGCCGAGCCGGGAGCGGGTCGAGCAGTACCAGATCCTCCGGGATCGGGTCGAGCGCGAGGTCGGCCGGATCAACGGCGAGTTCGGCCGGGTCGGTGAGCCGGCGATCCACTACCTCACCCAGCCGTTCGACCGGGCGGAACTCGCCGCGCTCTACCGGGCCGCGGACATCATGGCGGTGACCCCGCTGCGGGACGGGATGAACCTGGTCGCCAAGGAATATGTCGCGGCCCGGGTCGACAACGGCGGTGCGCTGCTGCTCAGCGAGTTCGCCGGTGCCGCCGCGGAGTTCCCGGAGGCGTTCCTGGTCAACCCGCACGACCTGGAGGGTCTCAAGCTGACCCTGATGCACGCGCTCCAGGCCATCCCGGCCGAGCTGACCGCCCGGATGACGGCGATGCGCGAGCAGCTCCGGGTGAACGACATCCAGGCCTGGGCCCGCTCCTACCTGACCGCGCTCGACCAGACCGGGCACCTCGTCCAACGGCTCACTCCCACCTGACCGGCGATGATGATCCGGGAGCGTTCGGCCCGCCATGGCGAGCTCGACGCTCCCGGATCATGCGTGGGTCAGCCGCGCAGCGGTGGGGTTCAGCCGGCGGGGTCCTTGTCGAGCCAGTCGAGGATCGCGTCGATCGGCTCCCGCCACCGGGCGTCCAGCATCATGTCGTGCCCCATGCCGGGAAAGAGCAGCGGGGCGACGCCGTACCGGCCGGCCGCCCGGGTCAGCGCCGCCGGCGGCACCACCCGGTCGTCCGGGCTGCCGACCACCAGCATCGGCGGCCTGCCCACCGCCGGCTCGACCGGCCGCTGCCGGAGCAACTGCCACTGCGCCCGGGCCGAGGCCCGGCCGAGTCGCGCGGCGTATTCCCGGGCCGCCGCGTCCGGCAGCTCCCGGCTGAACAACTGGCGGTGGTGCAGCCGCAGCCGCCCGCCGAAGACCGCCGGCAGCGTACCGGCGGGGTTGCGGCGCAGCGCGGTGCCCAGCGTGCCCCAGCCGCCGAAGACCGGCGCGACCAGCACGCCGGCCCGGGCCGGATAGCGGGCCAGCGCGTGTGCCACCACGAGCGCGCCGGCGCCGTGCCCGACCAGCACCGCCTGCCGGTCCAGGCCGGTGGCCACCTGGACCACGTCGTGCGCGTACGCCCGCAGCGTCGCCTTCGGCGCCGGGCCGCTGCCGCCGTGCCCGCGCAGGCTGACCGCGTGCGCCGGGAACGCCCTCGACGCGGCGTGTTCGAGCCAGTGCTCGGCGAACGCCCACGCCCCGTGCCCGAACCCGGGTACGAACAGCAGCGGCGGCTTGCCCTCCGGCGCCTCCGGCGTGGCGGCGCGTACCTCCCGGAACACCGCCGGCACCGGACGGGTCCAGTCCCGCACCCGTACGACCCGGGTCTTCACGCCGCCACCTCCAGTTCGTCCAGGGTGCGCTGCAACACGCGCAGATAGTCGATGTGCCCGATCTCGAACCAGTGCCGGGTGCTCTCCTTCACCTTGGCGGAGTGCCACCGGGTGCCGGCCTCGGCGTCGACCCGGGCGGCGAAGGAGCGGGCCCGTTCCGGCGCGGTCTCGCGCAGCCGGAGCCGGCGGGCGATCACCACGGCCTGCCAGTGCACCAGCGGCAGCAGGCCGGAGTCCGGCTGGAGCAGGCCGGCCACGGCCAGCGTCGGATGCCGCCGGGGGAAGGCGTTGAGGTAGAGGGAGGGTCGGCCCGACGCGTCGGTGCCGAGCAGCTCCGGCGCCAGGAACTCGAAGCGCGGCAGGTAACCGGTGGCGAAGACCACCAGGTCCGGCTCGATCTCCTGCCCGTCGACCAGGGTCACGCTGTTGCGGCGGAACCGGCCGACGTCCGGCACCGGCGTGATCGAGCCGTGCCCGAGCTGGTAGACGAGGTGGCTGTTGACGATCGGATGGGTCTCGAAGACCCGGTGGTCGGGGCGGGGCAGCCCGAACCGGGTCAGGTCGCCGACGGTCAGCTTCAGCACCCGGTGGAACAGCCACTGCCGCAGCCGCAGCGGCAGCCGGTATGGCGCCAGTGAGTCGTTGACCTGGTCGGCCGGGCGACCGAAGGCGTACTTCGGGGCGTACCAGTAGCCGCGCCGGGTGGAGTGCCAGCACTTGGCCGCCTGCTGGCCGGCCTCGACCGCGATGTCGCAGCCGGTGTTGCCGGCCCCGACCACCAGCACCCGCTTGCCGCGTACCTGGGTGGCGTCCTTGTACGCCGACGCGTGGATCACCTTGCCCCGGAACTCGTCCAGCCCCTCGTACGCCGGCATCTTCGGTGCCCAGTTGTGCCCGTTGGCCACCACCACGGCGGCGTACCGGGAGGTGCGCTCGGCGCCGTAGCCGCCGGTGCTGCGGGTGGTGACGTCCCACCGGTCCCCGTCGGCCGGCTCGACCCGGACGACCTCGGTGCCGAACCAGATGTGCGGCCGCAGGTCGAAGTGGTCGGCGTAGTGCTCCAGATAGGACAGTAGCTGGCTGTGGTGCGGATAGTCCGGCCAACTGTCCGGCATCGGGAAGTCGGGATATTCGGTCAGCGGACGGGACGAGATGAGGTGGGTGCTGGCGTAGACCGGGCTGCGGTCGTGCCGCCAGTTCCAGGCCCCGCCGACCCCGGTCTCCCGTTCGTAGCAGTCGACGCCGAAGCCGTACTCCTTCAGGTTTTTTATCGCGGTGAGGCCGCTGGCCCCGGCGCCGATCACGCAGACGGTGCCGTCCCGGTCGTAGACCGGGCGTCCGTCCCGCCAGAGGGTCGCGCCCGGGTCGTTGCTCTCCTGGTCACTGAAGGTGGACACCGAGAAATCTCCTTTTGTCCGGCACGAGTGCCGACGTGCGGGGGAATCCTCTCGGCTGCCGTCGCCCTTGTCCAGCCCAACGCGCGCCGTACCGCGCAAGCGCCGCTGGATCCGCTGCTGAGCGCGGTGGCCTCGTTCGACAGTTCGTCGGGGTCCGGGACAGCAAGGACCCGACCGGCCCCGGCCCTGACCTTCGACCCGCTGCCTGGCGGGCTCACGCTGGATGAGGCCGGCGGATGCCGCTGTCGAGATAGCGCAGCACGGCGATCACGCGCCGGTTGTCGCCTGTCGTGACCGGCAGGTCCAGCTTACTGAAGATGCTGTTGATGTGTTTTTCCACCGACCGTTCGGTGATCACCAGTTCCTTGCCGATACCGGCGTTGGACCTGCCCTCGGCCATGAGTTGAAGTACTTCCAACTCGCGTGGGGCGAGCCTGCGGAGCGGGGTGCCCTGGCGGGTGCGGGAGAGGATCTGGCGGACGACCTCGGGGTCGAAGACGGTACCGCCGGCACCGACCCGGGCCAGCGCGTCGAGGAACTCGCCGACCTCGCCGACCCGGTCCTTCAGCAGGTAGCCGACCCCGTCGAGGTTGCCGCTGAGCAGGTCGCCGGCGTAGCGCTCCTCGACGTACTGGGACAGCACCAGGACCGCGGTGTCGGGATGCTGGCGCCGGATGACAAGCGCGGCCCGGAGTCCCTCGTCGGTGTGGGTGGGCGGCATCCGTACGTCGAGCAGCGCGAGGTCGGGGCGGTGCTCGGCGACTGCCCGCAGCAGTTGTTCCGCGTCGGCCACCGCCTCGACGACCTCGTGTCCGTTGCTGCCGAGCAGCAGGCTGAGGCCCTGGCGCAGCAGCGCCGCGTCCTCGGCGATCACCACCCGCATGGCAGTTCCACGGTGAGTACGGTCGGTCCACCGGGTGGGCTGTGCACGGTGAGGTCGCCGTCGACACCGCGCGCCCGGTCGGCGAGTCCGGCCAAGCCGGATCCGCTCGACATCTCCGCACCGCCGATCCCGTCGTCGGTGATCCGGATCAGGAGCGCGTCGTGACGCGCCGACAGTTCGACCTGGGCCCGGTTCGCCCGGGCGTGCTTGGCCGTGTTGGACAGTGCCTCAGCGACCATGAAGTAGGCGATGGATTCGATGAGCCGCGGTGGGCGGCGGTCGAGGCGTACCACGATGCTGACCGGGACCGGTGATCGAGCGGCCAGGGCGGACAGTGCGGCGTCCAGGCCCCGGTCGACGAGCACCGGCGGGTGCAGCCCCCGGGTAAGGTCGCGCAACTCGACAATCGCCTGTTTGGCCTCCTGATGGGCGGCGGCGAGCAGGGGCGCGGCGCCGGCCGGGTCGTCGGCGAACTGGTGGCGGACCATGCCGAGGGTCATGACCAGGTGGATGAGTCGTTGCTGCGCGCCGTCGTGCAGGTCGCGTTCTATGCGCTGGCGTTCGGCCTCGGCGGCCCGGATGACCTCGGAGCGGCGGCGCTCGACCTCGATCACCTGCGCCCGGAGTTGGCGGGTTGACGCCCACCCGAGCAGAGCCTTGGCGAGGGAGAGGTGCACCAGGGTGAGGATCCGTACCACGGTCGGGGCGGCGATCAGCAACGCCAGCCCGCCGGTGACCAGCAGCGCGGCGGTGACGGGCTGCAACGGCCCGTACAGCAGGGCATGCCCGAGGCTGCCGTCGGGGAGCGGGGTATCGGCGAACGGCCAGGCCGGCGGGTAGGTGGCGGCGATCAGTAGCCAACCCCCGCCGCCCCAGGTGATCACCGTCAGCAGCACCGTGCTGAGGGCCAGCGGCAAGCGGAGGAGCTGGTACGCCAGGACCCGCCACAGAGTCGGGTCGAGCAGCAGGTTCCCGGCCCGCTTCGCCCAACTGATCCCGGGCGGGGCTTGCAGGGCGACCGGCACCCGTTCGCCGAGCACCAGGCGGCACCAGCGCGCCTCCAGCCGGGCGCACCAGCGGAGCAGCGTCGCGTAGCCGAGAAAGACCGGCACACCGGACAGCAGGACGGGCAGCAGCGCCATGGAAAACACGAGTCCGACGACGGTGAGCACAGCCATCGCCACCGCCCACGGCGTCACCACCACCAGATGCAGCGTGCGTCGCCAGGTGTCGGTGGAGATGAGCGACGTCAATTCCCGGCGCAGCCGTGGTCGCCACGTCGTCACCTGCTCCGTCATCACCCTCCTCCGGCCGCCGTGGTCGATGGGCCAGCGTACGGCGGGCCGGGCGTGGCCGACATGAAGGCAACCGGCCGGTGCCGGGGGGTGCTACCACCACCGTCATCTCGCATGGTGGCTTGGCAGTCGGGACGGGTCGTTCTCGACACGCTTGTCCGGAGGCGGTTTCCCGCCCTGTCCCGTCCAACCCTCCCGCACGGAGATCTTGTGATGAGCCGATCAGCGGTATCCCTGGAACCAGAGCTAGCGGCACCCCGCGTCATCGTCGCCGCTCATGTCGCCACCGCCGTGGCGGCCGGGTTGATGCTGCTCAACCTGATTGTCGAACTGAGCAGTGGCGCTCCGGCGTACCGGATCTTCTGGCCGGTCGAAATGACCGCGATGCTGCTGTTCCTCGCCGCCATGACCCGGCAGGGCCGGCAGTGGGGTCGGGTCACCCTGACCGCGCTGGTCGCGAACACCCTGGTGTTCCGGCTGCCCGGCATGATCGGCAGTCCGGGTGACCGGCAGCCGCTGGCGATGGTGTTCGACTGGATGAGCCTGGCCGCGCTCGCGGTCGCCGCGGTCCTGATCTTCCTGCCGGCGGCCAACGCCTACCTGCGGGTGACCCGGGACCGGCGGCGGCTCGTCTCGCCCCGGGTGCGCAGGGCGCTGCTGGCCACGCACATCACGAGCGCTGTCGGCTGGATGGGCGTGATCGGCGTGATGGCGACGATGGCCATCGCCGCCGCCGGTGCTGATGACCTGGATTACCTACGCTCGGCGTACACGATGATGCTGCTGGTCGACGAGACGTTCCTCGGTCCGGCCCACCAACTCGCGCTGTTGACCGGGATCGCGCTGGCCGCCGGCACCCCGTGGGGGCTGTGGCGGCGCCGGTGGGTGGCGACAAAGCTCGTGCTGATGCTCGGGATCATGCTGATCGGCAGCGCGATCCTTCAGGACCTGGCGGTGCGTGCGCACGAACTGACCGAGGCGGGTCGGCCGGTGGCCGAGATTCGGGCCGAGGCCGGGCTGCTGCTGGCGCTGCTGACGCCGCTGGGGCCGCTGGTCGGGGTGGCGGCGACGCTGCTGTCGGTCTACAAGCCCGGCGGCCCGACCCGGTACGGCCGCCGCCGGAGCCGCGCCGCCACGGGCTCGGAGGGCGGGGCCCAGGTCAGCCCGGCGGCCGGCACGGTGGCCGTGGTACGCGACATCCGGCCGGTCGCCCGTGACGTGGTCGCGGTGACGCTGGCCGCCGAGCCGGGTAGTCTGCTGCCGGCCTGGACCCCGGGCGCGCACGTCGACCTGGTACTCCCCTCCGGCCTGGTCCGCCAGTACTCGCTCTGTGGCGATCCGGCCGACCGCAGCGGCTACCGGATCGCGGTACGGCGGGATCCCGCCGGTCGCGGTGGCTCTGCCGAGGTGCACCAGCTCCGGTACGGCCAGCGGGTCCGGCTACGCGGCCCGCGGAACCACTTCCCGCTGGTCCCCGCGCGCGGGTACCTGTTCATCGCCGGCGGGATCGGCATCACCCCGATCCTGCCGATGGTGCGACAGGCGACGGCCGAAGGCCGCCCATGGCGGTTGGTCTACCTGGGACGCTCGACGACACGGATGCCCTTCCTGGACGAGGTGGGCACGCTCGACAGCAACCGGGTGGACATCTTCGCCACGGACATCGGCGGCCGACCCGACCTGCCTCGGCTGCTGCGCACCGCACCCCCTGACGCGGAGGTCTACTGCTGCGGGCCGACCGGACTGATCGCGGCGGTCGAGCGGCTCATCCCGACCGAGCGGCGGCACGTCGAACGGTTCACCGCCACGCCCCGCGACGACGCCGACAACCAGCCGTTCGAAGCTGAGCTGGCCCGCACCGGGCAACTGCTCCGGGTGCCGGCGAGCCGCAGCCTGCTCGACTCCATCCGCGAGGTCAGGCCCGAGGCACCGGCCTCCTGCGAGAACGGGCTGTGCGGCAGTTGCGGAATCGTCGTACTCGATGGGCTCCCCGACCACCGCGACGACATCCCGACAGCGCGGCACCGCGACGGCCGGAACCTCATCTATCCGTGTGTTTCCCGGTCACACACGCCGCGGCTGGTTCTGGACCTCTGACCTCGCGGAGTGGCGACAGGTGTCCACCGCGTGCGGTCACGGGCTCGCGGATCCAGAACGCAGACGGCACAGGTCAATGGAGAACCTGGGTTGACGTCGTTATCGATGCGAGTGACGTCGAACGGCTGGGAACGGACTTCGAGGCCACCGGGGGCGCTGTCGTCGGTCAGGTTGGCGAAGCCAGTGCCCGCCTGATGCCTCAGCCTGCTCTGGTCGATCTCGGGACCGGCTCAGCCGGCGGCCGGCAGCAGCAGGTCGGCGCGGATCGGGAAGTGGTCGCTGGCCCGCCGGGTCTGCTCGGTGTCCACCACGTCGTAGCCGAGCACGCTGATCCGGGGGTCGACGAAGAGCGCGTCGATCCGGTCGCGCGGTTGCCGGCAGGGGTAGGTGAACCGGGACCCGCCGCCGGCCACCACGGCCGCGTCGGTCAGCCCGTCGGCGACGGTACGCCAGGCGCCGCCGCCCGAGTTCTCGTTGAGGTCCGCCCCGACCACCACCGGCAGCCGCGTCGCGGCCAACTCCTGCTTGAAGAGGTACGCCTGGCCGGGGCGCTCGGTCGGGTCGGTGGAGAGGTGCGAGCCGGCCAGGGTGAACCGGGAGGCGCCGATCCCGCACTCGGCGAAGACCGCGCCGCGCATGTGCCGGCCCGGCGTCAGCGGAAACTGCCGGCACCAGCTCTGGTAGACCCGGACCCGGAGGCTGGTCAGCAGCAGGTTGCCCAGGGCCGGCAGGCCGCCGCCCGCGACCACCAGATCGAGCCGGTCGGCCAGGGCCGCGCACTTGTGCCGCCAGCGGAACCGGCGTGGCGCCTCCTGCACGATCACCACGTCCGGCTCCATCGCCCGGACCGCCTCGGCCAGCGCGTCGACGTCGTCGCGCTGGCCGTGCACGTTGTAGGAGAGCACCCGAAGGCGCACCGGTGACGCCTCCGCGCCGGAGGACTGCTGCTGACCCACGCCGTACCCCTTGCTCTGCTGTTGCCCGGGCCGCATGCCGGCCAGGCTAGCGGCGCCGGGCCAGGTCGGCGGCGCCGACCATGCCGGCCGAGTTGCCCAGCTCGGCGGGGCGGATCTCAGCCACCGGAATCTTGGCACGCGCGGCGAGAGCGTCCATGAAGGACCGACGGGTCGGACCCATCAGCAGGTCACCGGCCTCCACCACACCGCCCCCGACCACCAGCACCTGAGGATCGAGGATCTGCGCCATGTCGGCCAGCCCGATGCCGAGCCAGTGCCCGATCTGCGCGAAGGCGGTACCGGAGACCGGGTCGCCGGAGCGGGCGGCGGCGGTCACCATCGGGCCGCTGATCGCGTCGACGTCGCCGCCGGCCAGGTCGAGCAGGATGGTGGCCCGGGCCGGCTCCTGCCGGGCACCGGCCCGGGCGAACCTGACCAGGGCGTTGCCGCTGGCGTACTGCTCGATGCAGCCGAGCCGGCCGCAGCCGCAGACGTGACCGTCCGGCACCGAGAGCATGTGCCCGAGTTCGGCGGCGATGCCGTGCGCGCCGCGCAGCAACTCTCCGCCGAGCACGATGCCGCCGCCCACGCCGGTACCAATGGTGAACAGCACCATCGAGTCGTCGGCGTCCCGGGCCGCACCGTACCGGAACTCGGCCCAGGCGGCGACGTTGGCGTCGTTCTCCACGATCACCGGCAGCCCGACGGCGTTGCCGACGAAGTCGCGCAGCGGTTCGTCCCGCCAGGCGATGTTCGGGGCGAACAGCACCGTCGACCGGTCGGCGTCGATCCAGCCGGCGGCGCCGATCCCGACGGCGTCCACGTCGTCGTGCTCGGCCGCCAACTCCTTGACGACCTCGACGATCACGTCGCGGGTCCCGGCTACGTCCTCCGCGGGAGTGTCCCGGCGTATCCGCGCCCGCACCTCACCGTCGACGTCGACGACCCCGGCGGCCACCTTGGTACCCCCGACGTCGACTCCGATGGTCAGCGTCACCGAGCCGCTCCCCTCTGCCACACCGCACCTCGCGGTCACTGTCCCGCCACTGCCGCCGTACCGTGCCGTTCCCACCCGGCGACCGGCGGACCCGTCCCGGCGGTCAGCCGTCCTCGCCGGGCGCGGCGTGCTCGCCGGAACCGGTGGCGACCGGTCCCTCCGGGGTCCGCGACGCGGGTACCGGTGGTCGTCCGGTGGCCGGTGACGCGGCGGGCCGGGCCTGCTCCGCCCCGGCCGGGATCGCCCGGTCCGGACCGGCGGTCGTCCCGGTCTCCCGGGTTCCGGCCTCGGCACGGGTGGCGGCCGCCCAGACGTCGTCCGGCTCGTCCGCCGGCCACGAATCATGCCTGGTACTGGTCGCTTCGCGCCACACGGTGTCGCGCCACGGGCCCGGTACGTCGGCCGACCGGGTCCCGGGCGGCTCGGAGGGGGCGGTGGAAGTGGTGCGGGTGGCGGCTGCCCAGTTGTCCCCGGCCATGCCGTCGCCGGTCGCCGGGCCGGCGGTACGGGCCGCACCGGTGCGGCGCCCGGTGGGGCCGGTGACCGAGGAGAGGGCGCGCAGCAGACTGGCCACGCCGGCCGCGAAGTCACCGGCGCCGGTGGCCAGCCGCTCGGCGAGTTCCGGACTCGGATCGCGGAGTGCGGCGATCGACCGGCAGACCGGGCAGACACAGCACTCGGGATCACCGGTGGCGAACCCGACCCCGAACGACGTCCCGGCCCCGAACGACGTCCCGGCCCCGGCTCGGTCCGGCTGCGGCGGCACCTCGCCAACCGGCGGCCCGGGGTGGTCGGTACGCGGCGATCCGTCCTCGTCAGATAACGCCGCGTCGCGGGTAGGTGGCGGGCGGTCCTCGACACGCGGACCCGTGTCGTCGGTAGCCGGCGGCTGATGCTCGGTGGCCGGCCGATGCTCGGTAGCCGGCGGCCGATGCTCGGTGGCCGGCCGATGCTCGGTAGCCGGCGGCCGATGCTCAGTAGCCGGCCGATGCTCGGTGGCCGGCGGCCGATGCTCGGTAGCCGGCCGATGCTCGGTGGCCGGCGCCGTGCCGTCGGCAGGTGGCGCGCCGGCTACCGGCCCGGGTTCCGCCGTCGCGCCGTGCGGTCGGGCCGTCCGGGGCGGGTCGGCAGGGGTCGGCGCTGGACCGTCCGTCGGCGGCGTACCGGGGGTGGCCGCTCCCGGCCGGCTCGGTCGGGGCACCACCCCGGTCTGATCCAGTACGTCGGAGATCACCTGGCCGAGCGGGCCGAAGGCGCCCGCCCGGTCCCGGGCCTCCGACGCGGCCGACCGGGCCATCGCGAGCGCGGCGGCGACCAGCCGCTCGGCCTCCTCCCGGGCGGAACCCGGATCGGGCGCTCTCCCGTACGAACCACTGTCTCCCATGATCGGCTCCTCTACGCCCGCCCCGCTCCGGGTGAGGCCGGCATCCCGCCCGGTGCGGTCACCGCACCCCGGACGGCCGTCCCGCCCGGACCGTCACCGCGTTCCGTCAAGAGTTTTCCACCCGCCGCTTGAGCTGCGTCAGCGCGGCATCCATGATCATCTTCTCGGCCTTGCGCCGGAACATCCCCAGCATGCCGACCGACAGCTCGACCTCCAGGGTGTAGGTCACCGTCGAGGTGCCGTCCCCGTTGTCCTCGATGTCGTACGACCCGTTCTGGACCTTCTGCATCCGCGAGGGCTCCACCAGGTGCCACTCGATCCGCGAGATGTCCTCGGCGTACTCGTACGCCAGGGTGTACTCGTCGGTCATCACCGAGGCGTCCAGTACGAACCGGACCCGGGCCGGGTAGCCGTCCTCGTACTCCTCGACCACCTCGACCCGCTTGACCGCGTCGGCCCACTCCGGATATCGCGGAAAGTCGCAGATCACCGCTGTCACCTCAGACGGCGGCGCGGCGATGACGATGGACTGGGTGGAGGAATCCGCCATGCCCGGCAGGCTACCTCGCAGCGGGGTGACCCCGGCTGAGCACCTCGACCCATTCATGCCCACTCGACCCACCTGGCCGGGCGGTCCCGTTCGGTCGAAGGTAGGTTGCGGGTAGTCCGACCGGCCGAGCTGGCCGGGTCGATACGAGCACGAGGGAGTGCACGTGCGCGAGTTCTCGGTTCCCCCAGCGGTCACGGTCGGGGACGCGGCCAACCTCACCGACCCGGTCTGGGACAACGCCGAGGAGACCCCGGACAGCGTGCAGTTCGTCCGGCGGGCCGTCGACGCCGCCGGCCGGCAGGACGGCTGGACCGACGTGACCTGCCGACAGTTCCGCGACGAGGTGGTCACGGTGGCCCGCGGCCTGATCGCCGCCGGGATCAACCCGGGCGACCGGGTCGGCCTGATGAGCCGCACCCGGTACGAGTGGACCCTGATCGACTACGCGATCTGGGCGGCCGGCGGGGTGACCGTGCCGATCTACGACACCTCCAGCCCGGAGCAGGTCGCCTGGATCCTCTCCGACTCCGGAGCGGTGGCCTGCGTGCTGGAGACCAACGGGCACGCGATGGCGCTGGCCGGGGTCCGGGACCAACTGCCGAAGCTGGAGCAGGTCTGGCAGATCGAGGTCGGCGGCATCGACGAGCTGGTGGCGCTCGGCGAGCGGATCGACCCGGCCGAGGTGGACGTGCGGCGTCAGGCGGTCAACGCGGCCGACCTCGCCACCATCATCTACACCAGTGGCACCACCGGACGCCCCAAGGGGTGCGTACTGACCCACCGGAACCTGCTCTCCGACATCTGCAACGCCATCCCGGTCCTGCCGAACCTCTTCAACGAGGGCGCCTCGACACTGCTCTTCCTGCCGCTTGCCCACTCGTTCGCCCGGCTGATCCAGATCGGCACGGTCCGGGCCCGGGCCACCGTGGCGCACAGCGCCGACGTGAAGAACCTGGTCGACGAGCTGAAGGAGTTCAAGCCCAGCTTCGTGCTCTCGGTGCCCCGGGTCTTCGAGAAGGTCTACACCGGCGCGGTGCAGAAGGCGACCGACGAGGGCAAGGGAAAGATCTTCGCCAGCGCCGAACAGGTGGCGATCGCGTACAGCCAGGCCCTGGACACCCCGTCCGGACCGGGCCTGGGCCTGCGGCTGCGGCACCGGGTCTTCGACCGGCTGGTCTACCGCAAGCTCCGGGCCGCGCTCGGCGGGCGCTGCCAGAACGCGATCTCCGGCGGAGCCCCGCTCGGCGCCCGGCTCGGGCACTTCTTCCGGGGCGTCGGGGTGCTGGTCTACGAGGGGTACGGCCTGACCGAGACCTCCCCGGCGGTGGCGGTGAACCTGCCCGGCGCCATCCGGATCGGCACCGTCGGCCGGCCCCTGCCCGGGGTGACGATCCGGATCGCCGACGACAGCGAGATCCTGATCAAGGGTGACGTGGTCTTCCAGGGCTACTGGAACAACCCCGAGGCGACCGCCGAGGTGCTCACCCCCGACGGCTGGTTCCACAGCGGCGACCTGGGCGAACTCGACAACGACGGCTACCTCTGCATCACCGGGCGGAAGAAGGAGATCATCGTCACGGCGAACGGCAAGAACGTCGCCCCGGCCGTGCTGGAGGACCGGATCCGGGCGCACCGGCTGGTCAGCCAGTGCATGGTGGTCGGCGACCGACGGCCCTTCGTCGCCGCGCTGGTCACGGTGGACGAGGAGGCGCTGCCGGGCTGGCTGCGTGAGCACGGCCGCCCGGACGGCACTCCGATCGGGGAACTCCGGGACGACCCGGGACTGCGCGCCGAGATCCAGACCGCCGTGGACGAGGCGAACCAGGCGGTCTCCCGGGCCGAGTCGATCAGGCAGTTCCGGATCCTGCCCCGGGACTTCACGGAGGCGACCGGCGAGTTGACCCCGTCGATGAAGGTCAAGCGGAGCGTCGTGGAGCAGACATACTCGGCGGAAATCGCCGAGATATACGGCAACTGACTACCATCCGTCAGGTGCCCGCCTCGACCTCCGGCCTTCCCCGCCCGCACCCGCTCGCGGCGGCGGCGCGGGTCGTCATGCTCGCGCTCGTCGCGGTCCTCACGCTGATCGCCACCCGGGAGCCGGGACAACTCCGCTGGGTCGCCCTGCTCGCCGTCGCCGGCATCCCGGCGGTGGTCGCCCCCCGGCACCGGGTGCTGGCCCCGCTGGGCCGGTTCGCCGAGGTCGTCCTGGTGGGGCTGGCCGCCGGCCAGGTCGCCGCGGCGGCGAACATCGGTACCCCGATGCCCGGGGTCGGAGCGTCGGCGATCCTGCCCTACCTCGCCGTACCACTCACCGTGGCGGCCCTGCAACGGCGAATCCGGGAGGGCATCTGGCTGATCGTGGTCGCCGCGCTGACGCTGGTGGTCAGCGGCGCCTTCACCGCCGGCGACGGCGGGCCGCAGATCAGCCAGGTCGGCTACCTGACCGTGGCAGCCCAGTGGGTGATCCTGGCCGCGCTCGGGCTCTTCGCGGCGGGTTCGCTGCAACGGATCATCCAGGCCCGCGGCGAGCCCCGGCCGCAGCCGTACACCGAGGCGACCCGGCTGCTGACCCAGTTGCGCAGCGTCGCTCGACAACTACCCGGAGCCACCCTTGATCCGGGCAGCATCTCCGAGCACCTGATCGAGGAGTTGCGCGGGGTCACCCGGGCGGACCGGGCGGCGGTGCTCTCGGCCAGCGGCGGCGGCCGGCTGGTCGTACTCGCCCAGGCCGGGGTGGACCGGGTCGACTGGGAGACGACGCTGGACGCCGACTCGGCGATCGCCGACGCCTGGGCCAGTCAGCAGCCCCAGACGGCACACCGGTCACAGGCCCGCTCGCACTCCGGCGGTGAGGTGTCGGCGCTGGTCGTACCGCTGGTCGCCGGGGTCCGGACGGTCGGCCTGGTCACCCTGGAGGCCGACGTCGCGGGCGCCTACCCGCCACCGGTGGTGGCCCGGGTGACCGCGCTCACCCGGCCGGCGGCGCTCCGGCTGGAGGCGGCGCTGCTCTTCGACGAGGTACGGTCGCTGGCCACCAACGAGGAGCGGCAGCGACTGGCCCGGGAGATCCACGACGGGGTGGCCCAGGAACTGGTGATGGTCGGCTACGGCATCGACAACGCCCTGGCCAGCCTCCCGGAGGAGGCCAAGGAGACCAGCGAGGAACTGCGTACGCTGCGCGGCGAGGTGACCCGGGTCATCACCGAGTTGCGACTGAGCCTGTTCGAGCTGCGCAGCGAGGTTGACCGGCACGGCGGGCTCGCCGCCGCCATCGCCGAGTACGCCCGCACCGTCGGTGCCTCCGCCGGTCTGCGGGTGCACTACACGCTCGACGAGTCCACCGCGCGGTTGCCGGCGGCCACCGAGGCGGAGTTGCTGCGCATCGCGCAGGAGGCGATCACCAACGCCCGCAAGCACGCCGGAGCGTCGAATCTTTGGGTCACCTGTGCCGTGGACCCCCCATTCGCCCAAATTGAAGTGTCGGATGATGGTCAGGGCATCGCTGACCAGCGGCCCGATGGCAGGTATGGTCTTGCGATCATGGCGGAGAGGGCGGAACGTATCCGGGGCCGGCTAGAGATCAGTCCGCGACACCCCAGCGGCACGACGGTGGCAGTGGTGCTCGGAACCTCGCCCCGGCGCGATAACGTGCGCGATAGCGTCACCGCATCAGAAGGGGAGTAACCCGAGCATGACCACCAGCCCCACGCCGACCACTCGGACCAAGGTCCTGCTCGTCGACGATCACGACCTGATCCGTAAGGGCCTGCGGCACGCGTTCGAGCGGGATCGGCAGTTCGAGGTCGTCGGCGAGGCCGCCACCGCCGCCGAGGGGGTACGCCAGGCCGGCGCCCTGCAACCCGATGTAGTGATCATGGATCTCCGCCTTCCCGACGGCAGCGGACTGGAGGCGACCCGGGCGCTGCGCAAGTCCAGCGCCACCATGGGAATCGTGGTGCTCACCATGTACGCGGGCGACGACCAGCTCTTCGGCGCCCTCGAAGCCGGTGCGAGCGCCTTCGTACCCAAGACCGCCCCCGCCGACGAGGTCGTCGCCGCCGCCCGGCACGCGGCCTCCTCACCGAGCGCGTTCACCGCCGCCGATCTGGCCGAGGCGATGAAGCGCCGGCTCGCCCCGTCCGGCCCGCAGCTCTCGCCCCGGGAGGGGCAGGTGCTGCGCCTGCTGGCCGACGGGATGAGCGTCGCCGGCATCGCCAAGCAGCTCTTCGTCAGCGAGTCGACGGCCAAGACGCACATCTCCAAGCTCTACGAGAAGCTCGGCGCGGCCAACCGGGCCCAGGCCCTGATGACCGCGCTCCGGCTGGGCCTGCTCGAAGCGCCGGACGCCCCGAAGTTCTGACCCTCGGCCGGTGGGGTCGCCGGGCCGGACACCAGCGCCGTGGTCGCCGGTGTCCCGGTAGCCGGCGACCCGCCCGCTGCCCCCGGGCGACGGCTGCGTGACGGAGCGACCCGCCTGCCGCCATCGACCCCGAATCCACGCCACAGCCGGCCCATAAGTGCGCGTTCGCCGCAAACGCGCTCCTGGCTTCTCAGGCCACATCGCAGCACGGGCAACCGGCGGGGATGCCCGTGGACCAGGATCAGTTCGACGGGTTGGGTACCCGGGCCGGGATCGCCCGGCCGGTCATCCGGCGGAACGCCAGATAGATCTCGCAGCCCAGGCAGAGCCCGAACGCCCCGTTGAGGAAGGCTGCGGCCAGGGCCAGGCACGACACGACCAACCCGAGCCAGGTGGCGCCGGAGAGATAGCCGGCGGCGGCCACCAGCATGAAGCCCAACCCGAGGAGTTGGGCGAAGCGTACCGGCGCCACGGGTTCCAGCTCGGCGGGACGGGCCAACCGGGGCGCCACGACGGCCCGGAACAACAGGCCGTACGGGCTGCGGCGCGGGTCGACGGCGGCGATCGCGAACACCACCGCCTGGGCCAGGGCCAGCCAACCGGAGCCGGTGAGCAGGACGACGACCAGGACGAGCGTGGTGACGACCGCGGCGAAGCGCGGTCCGCGGGGGTCGAGCAACATGTTCACCTCGGTGGGCAGGGACGGCGCCTGGTCGTCGGTTCACGGCGCTCGTCGGACGTGGACGCGGGGTTGCCGCTGGATCGTGGGGCTGGTCAGTGCCGAAGGTACGCGGGCGGGCGGCCGGAGCCGAGGGCCCGGCGCCGGTCCGGTAGGGCTGGCCGAGCCCTCCCGGCGGCCCGCCGGGTCATGACGGTCCCCGGTCGAGCAGTGGCACCACCGCCGCGAGGACCTGGGCCCTCGCCGGCACTCCGGCGGCACGCTGGACGATCCGCCCGTCGGCATCGACCACCAGCACGGTGGGGGTACGCCAGATGCCCAGGGCCCGCACCGCCGGCAACTGGCTCGCCGCGTCGACCTCCACGTGCCGTACCCCGTCGAGGGTGCCGGTGACGTCGGCCAGGACCCGCCGGGTGGCCCGACACGGCGCGCAGAACGCCGACGAGAACTGGAGCAGGGTGGCGGGAGCGCCCGGCCGGACCCCGAGCGCGGCCAGCAGTCCGGGGTCGACCGGCAACCCACCGACGAGGCCGGAGCCGTCGCGACCGGCAGGACCCACTGGCGGGGCACCGTCGAGAAGGGCGCCCGACCGGCGCGCGGAGCCGGCCCGATCCGGCCGGCTGGCCGGCGACTGCCGCCGGAGTCGCCCGTCGCGGCGGCGGCGCCACAGGCCGAAGCCGGTGGCCAGCAGCAAGGTGGCCACCACCGCGACGGAACCGCTCAGTGCGGCGTTCTGCACGACTACAGACTGCCACGCCGAGGCGTCGATGACCATCGTTGTGATGTCACCTGTTCCCGGCCAGGTCCACCGCCGAGGGTGCCGCCGCCCGGGCCGACCTCGCCGCCCGCCCCGCCGGTCGTCCCCCGTCCACGTGATCGACGTCCCACGCTAGGTGCGGACCGACGCCTCCTGCGGCCGGTCGTCCCCCGTCCACGTGATCGACGTCCCACGCTAGGTGCGGACCGACGCCTCCTGCGGAGGGTCGAGCGTCGAGGTGAGCACGGAATCGCAGACGGGGCGGCGGGGCGCCGACCGGCTCACCCCGGAGCTGGCTGGCCGGGGCCGGATCCCGGCCGGCCGGTCAGCAGCTCCGTCATCCGCCGCGCCTGCCGCTCCCAGCGCCACTCCCGCTCCACCCAGGCGCGGCCGGCAGCACCCATCCGGCGGGCCAGCTCGGGGTCGGCGAGCAGCGTCGCCACCCGGTCGGCGAGCTGGCCGACATCCCGGCCGTCGACGACGTACCCGGTCTCGCCCTCCCGGACGGCGTCCGGTGCGCCGCCGGAGTTGCCGGCCACCACCGGCAGCCCGGTCGCGGACGCCTCCAGGTAGACGATGCCCAGGCCCTCCACGTCCAGCCCGGCGTTGCGGGTCCGGCACGGCATCGCGTAGACGTCCCCGGCCGCGTAGTGGGCCGGCAGTTCGGCGGTCGGCACCGAGCCGGTGAAGACGACGTCGTCGGCGACTCCGGCCCGGCGGGCGAGCCTCTCCAGCGCCGCCCGGTACGGCCCGCCGCCGACCACCAGCAGCGCCGCTCCCGGCACCCGGCGACGGATCTCCGGCAGCGCCCGGATCAGCGCGTCCTGGCCCTTACGCGGCACCAGCCGGGAGACGCAGACCACCACCGGCCGGCCGGCCAGGCCGTGCCGGGCGCGGACCTCGGACCCGTCCACGTCCGGGTGGTAGACGTCCACGTCCACCCCGGGAGCCAGCCGGCGCAGCTCGGTGCGACCGCGCAGCACCCGGTCCAGCCGGACCCGCGTGTATTCCCCCAGGTAGGTGGTGACGTCGACGCCGTCACCGATCCGGCGCAGCGCCGCGCGGGCACCCGGCAGCGCCGCCCAGCCGACCTCGTGACCGTGCGTCTGGGCCACCGCCCGGCCGATCCCGGCCCGGCGGCGCAGCCCGGCGGCGAGCAGCCCCAGCGGGGCCGCCGCGCCGAACCAGACGGTGTCGCAGTCGTACGCCCGGGCCAGCTCCGCCGCCCGCCGCGCGACGTGCCGGGTCGGCAGCAACACCCCGGTCGGTTCGCGGACCACCTCGAACGGCTGGTCGGCGTCGAACTTCTCGGCACCCTGCCAGGTGGAGGCGTAGACCACGACCGATCCGGCCGGTTGCCGGACCGCAAGGCCGTGCACGAAGGACTGGATCCCACCGGGACGCGGCGGAAAGTCGTTGGTCACGAGCAGGGTCCTGGTCAACCGCCGGCTCCTCGGGCGTACGCGCGGGCCGCGGCCATGCGCTCCACGGTGGATGGATGGCTGGCCCGGAAGAGGTACTCCCACCGGGGCGGATCGGGGTCGGCGAGGTTGACGCTGGACAACCGCCGCTGCATCGCCTCGAAGGAGGCCGGGTCACCGGTCAGGGCCAGGGCGTGCGCGTCGGCCCGCGCCTCGACCTGCCGGGAGACCCATGCCTGCGCCGGCGCCGCCACCAGACCGGCCACCGTCACCAGGGCGAGCAGCAGCGGAAACGCCCGTGGCTCGGCCACCGAGTCGACTCCGGCGGCCCGCAGCAGCGCACCGGACGAGCCGAGCAGATAGAGCGCGACGACCGCCGCCGCCGCGCCGAGCGCACCGGTGAGGGTGCCGGTCAGCACGTCCCGGTCCTTGGCATGGCCCAACTCGTGCGCGACCACGCTGGCCACCTCGGCGGGCGGCGCCTCGCGCAGCAGGGTGTCGTAGACGACGATCCGCCGGGTCGGACCGAACCCGGAGACGTACGCGTTGACCGCCCGGGTCCGCCGCGAGGCGTCCGCGACCAGCACGTCCTTCACCGGTACGCCGTCGGCGTCGGCCAGCGCCGTCAACTCCGCGCGCAGCGGTCCCGGCTCCATCGGGGTGAACCGGTTGAAGATCGGCTCCACCAGCACCGGCAGTATGAAGGAGAGGAGCGTGACCAGCACCGCCGCGCCGGCCGCCCCGAACGCCCACCACCAGCTCGGGGCCAGTCGGGTCACCGCGTAGAAGCCGAGCAGCGCCACCGCGCCGATCACGGCGCTGACCGCGTACGACTTGAGCAGATCGACCGTCCACCCGCCCCAGCCCTGGGTGGAGAGCCCGTAGCGGGCCACCACCGCGTGCCGCCAGGCGGCGAACGGCAGGGTCACCAGGTCGGCCACCAGTACCACGGCCAAGCCGCCGAGCACGGCCTGGGCGATCCAGTTGTCGCCGAAGGGGCGCCCGACCAGTGCGATCAGCTTCGCGCCGAGCGGGGTGAGACCGAGCAGCAGGGCGACCACCAGCCCGACGGCCAGCGCGCCGTAGCCCCCCGGGCGCAGCGCCGCGGCGAAGGCCCGCCCCCGGGCCACGTCGGCCGGATCCAACTCGTCCAGCGCGGCGAGCTGGTCGGCGCGGGGCGCGGGCGGGCGGTGCCACGGCACCAGCAGGGCGGTGGTGGCGACGAGCAGCACCACGAGTGCGACGAGGGTCAACCCGGCCCAGGCACGCGGCGTCATGCCGTCGTCCGTACCCGCTCGGTCATCCGATCCGCCCTTCGCCAGCCCGATCGCGCGGCCAATCCTATGCCGGGCCGCCCGGCGGATCCTCTGGTGGCCGGAATACCCGACCCGTCTGCGCCAACGCCGGTTCGGACTACACCACCGTCTGCATCTGCGTCGGGTCGGCGTCAGCGCTACCCGCCCCGTCGGGGTTGGGCCGGGTCGGGGTTGGGCCGGGTCGGGGTTGGGCCGGGTCGGGGTTGGGCCGGGTCGGGGTTGGGCCGGGGCCGGGCCGGGGTCGGGCCGGGGTCGGGGTCGGCGCCACCCGACCCGTCGGGCTCGAGGCCGGCGTCGGGTTGGGGGTCGGTCGGTTTACGCGACCCGTCGGCGTCGGCGCCGGTTGGCGAGCCGCGTCGGCGCCGAGACCGGTGCGTCCAGGATCTCGACGTCGAAGCCGGCTCGGGTGAAGACCTCGATCGCGTGCATCTCGTCGGCGGTCAGTGCGGCCTGCCCCGGTGGCTGGTCCAGCAGGGCACTCACCAGGCACCCGGAACAGGCCGCACCCCGGAGCGTGCAACTGTCGCAGTCGATGAGCATCTGCTCACTCCTCAAAGCAGCGGGAGACGGCGGTTGTCGTGACGTGGCCACCGTCCGTGACATCGACGCTAGAACAGGGGTACGACAAAACCTCCGTTGCCGCCCAACGCCCCCATCCGGATGATCAACGGACAAAGGGGCGGCCGGGTCGTCGGGCACGCTGTGCCGCAAGGGGCTGATCAGGAGCGGGCGAGCCTGCGGAGCAGGGAATCCGCGCCGAGCGGATAGGCGCCGTGCCGGCGTACCCCGTCGGCGACCTCGCGGTCGGAGGAGACCACCACGATGGGCCGGCCGGTCGGCTCGGCCCGGACCAGCCGGCGGATCAGGTCGTCGGCGGTCTCACCCTTCCGGGAGAACAGCACCCGTACGCCGCGCGGCGCGGGCGGCAGCCCGTGCATCCGCTCGGCGCCGTCGAAGACGACCGTCACCTCGTCACCGGTCTGTGCCGCGATGCCGCCCAGCCCCGTGATCAGACGCTTGCGCTGCTGCTCCAGGGACATCTCGCCGAAGCCGCGCTTGGTGACGTTGTAGCCGTCGACCACCAGGTGCGCCCGGGGCAGGGCCAGCAGCTCGTCCAGCCGGGCCGGATCGTCGGCGTCCAACGCCCGGGCCGAGTTGGCCGCGGCCGGACGCTCGGCGAACGCGTCGGCGACGTAGTCGGCCGGCAACCGGTCGGCGGGATCGAGGGCGAGTTCCCGGCGCAGCCCGACGGCGGCCCGGCCGATCGTCTCCAGCAGCAGCCAGAGCCGGGCGTCGTCGACCGAGCGGGCCTCCTTGGCGGTCTGCCGGACCGCACCCGCGGCCGCCTCGGCCTCGGCCAGCCGGGCCCGTACCCGGCGCAGCTCCGCCTCGTGGTCGGCCGCCGCCCGGCTGGCCCGGCCCTTCTCGGTGGCCAGCAGCTCGGCCGCCCGCCGCTGCCCGGCCTGGGTCTCCCGCAGTGTCCGGCCCAGCACCCGGTTCTCCTCGCGGAGCTGGCCCAACTCCTCCCGGAGCCGGGCCACCTCGTCGCGCAGCTTGTCGGCCTCCACCTTCGCCACCGCACGGTCGTGCTCGGCCCGGGTGGCCCGCTGTTCGGCCTCGCGGACGAGTTCGGCGACGACCGCGCTGTCCGCCTCGGCCCGGACCGCCGCACCGGCGTCCTCGACCAGGTGGCGCCAGCCCGGCGGCCGGGTCAGGTAGGCGAGCGCGGCGACCTCCACCGGGTCGGCGGCGGCTGGACTACCCCCGGAGACCACCACGGAGCCGAGTTCGCCGGCCTCGGAGAGCACCCGGCTGGCCACCCGCTGCCGGAACAGCGGATCGGCGGCGAGCTGGGTGGCGATCGGTCCGCCGCCGAGCCGGGCCCGCCGGTTCGGCGCGAACTTGGCGACCCGGCGCAGCGGCGGCGGAAGTTCGTCGGTGGGCAGCGTCGGCAGCGCGGCGGCGGCCAGGCTGACGATCCGGGCCCGGACCGGCTCCGGCAGCGTCGGCTCCGGCTCCCGATCGGCCGGCTCCCGATCACCCGGCTCCCCGTCGGCCGGCTCCCGATCGGCCGGCTCCCGATCACCCGGCTCCCCGTCGGCCGGCTCCCGATCACCCGGCTCCCCGTCGGCCGGCTCCCGATCACCCGGCTCCCCGTCGGCCGGCTCCCGATCGGCCGGCTCCCGATCACCCGGTCCCCCGTCGTCCACCGCACCGCCGACCGGCCCGCTCCCGGTCGGATCGGCGTCCGCCGCCTCACGGTCGGCCGAGCCGCCGTCAGCCGGGTCGATACCGGTCAGATCGGCGCCGGCCGGGTCGATGCCAGCCGAGTCGCGGTCGGTCAGGCCGCCGTCGGCCGGGTCGATGCCAGCCGAGTCGCGGTCGGTCAGGCCGCCGTCGGTCAGGTCGATGCCGGCCGGGTCGCCGCCGATCGGGTACGGGCCGGCCGGCTCCGTCAGTCGGTCGTCGGGCGGTCCGGTTTCGCCGCCGGTGGAGCCGGGCGGGGTGTCGGTGCGTAGCGTGGGCATGCCCTCCGGCTCGTCGGCACCGGCTAAGGCCGGACGCGGCTCGTCGGTGCCGCCGTCCCGCCCGGGATCGCCAGCACGCTCGGAGCGCGCGGGCTGCGCCGTCTCCTCGCGGAGGCGGTCGTCGGGTGGTTCGGCGCGGGGCATGCCGCAAGTCTCCCACCGACACCCTACCGATCGCCCAACACCTCAGATGATCTCGCCCCGTCGGCCCCCGGTAACGAGTGGTACGGATGATGCGGAAGTGTCGTACGTGCCGCCTACCCTGCCCGCCGTGGTCCCACCTCAATATGTCCAGGGCACGCTGGACGGTCTGCCGGACGGCACTCCCGGCGCGGACGGCTGGCCCGACGAGGCGACGTCGCTGCGCCAGACCACCTTCGTGGTGCTCGACCTGGAGACCACCGGGGGCGCCCCGGACGGCGGCGGGATCACCGAGATCGGCGCGGTCAAGGTGCGCGGCGGCGAGGAGCTGGGCGTGCTGGCCACCCTGGTCAACCCGGGTGAACCGATCCCGCCGTTCATCACCGTGCTGACCGGGATCACCCAGGCGATGCTGCTGCCGGCCCCGCCGGTCGAGGAGGTGCTGCCCAGCCTGCTGGAGTTCCTCCGGGGTGCGGTGCTGGTCGCGCACAACGCCCCGTACGACGTGGGTTTCCTCAAAGCCGCCTGCGCCCGGCACGGCTACACCTGGCCGAACCCCCGGGTGCTGGACACGGCGGCGCTGGCCCGTCGGGTGCTCACCCGGGACGAGGTGCCCAACCGCAAGCTCGGCACCCTGGCGGCCTACTTCCGCACCCCGCACCAGCCGACACACCGGGCGCTGGCCGACGCGCACGCCACCGTGGACGTGCTGCACGGGCTGATCGCCCGGCTCGGCGGGCACCGGGTGGAGACCCTCGGCGAGGCGATCGAGTTCGCCAAGGCGGTCACCCCGACCCAGCGCCGCAAGCGGCACCTGGCCGAGGGGCTGCCCAGGGTGCCCGGGGTCTACATCTTCCGGGCCGCCGACGACCGGCCGCTCTACGTCGGCACCTCCGGCGACATCGCCACCCGGGTGCGCAGCTACTTCACCGCCGCCGAGAAGCGGGCCCGGATCTCGGAGATGCTGGCCGCCGCCGAGCGGGTGGAGGCGGTCGAGTGCGCCCATCCGCTGGAGGCCGAGGTGCGCGAGCTGCGGCTGATCGCGGCGCACGCCCCGCCGTACAATCGCCGGTCGAAGTTTCCGGAGCGGGTGGTCTGGCTCAAGTTGACCTCTGAGCCGTACCCGCGCCTGTCCCTGGTCCGGTCGCTGGGGCCGGACGACGCGGCCTATCTCGGCCCGTTCAGCTCCCGCCGCTCGGCCGAGTTGGCCGCGGCCGGGGTGCACGACGCGGTGCCGCTGCGCCAGTGCACCCCCCGGCTCTCGGTCCGGACCACCAGCCCGGCCTGCGCCCTGGCCGAGCTGGGTCGCTGCCCGGCACCGTGCGAGCACCGGATCTCGGTCGACGAGTACGCGCACCGGGCGGTCGAGCCGGTCCGTTCCGCCCTGACCGACGACCCGCAGGTCCTGGTCGACGCGCTGCTGTCCCGGATCGGGGTGCTCTCCGACGCCCGGCGCTACGAGGAGGCGGCGGTGGTGCGGAGCCGGCTGGCAGCGGTGCTCCGGGCAACCGTCCGGATGCAACGGCTGGTCGGGCTGACCCGGATCGGCGAGCTGGCCGCCGCCCGGCGGACCGCCGACGGCGGTTGGGAGATCGCGGTGGTCCGGCACGGCCGGCTGGCCGGGGCCGGCACCGCCGCGCCGGGCGTGCCGCCCCGGGGGGTGCTCGACCTGGTCCGGGCCACCGCCGAGACGGTGCTGCCCGGGCACGGTCCGGTTCCGAACGCCTCGGCCGAGGAGTCCGAACGCATCTTGTCCTGGTTGGAGCGACCCGACACGCGGCTGGTCGAGACGTCCACCGGTTGGGCCTCTCCGGCCAGGGGTGCAGGGCGGTTCCGTGACCTGCTGGTCCGGGCCGAGGCGGCGGCGTCGCGACAACTCCCGACCGAACGCACATAAGCAAGTGACCGATCGGACGACCTTCACTCCTTTAGGCTGTTAGAGAAGTGCAGTCCTGCCCGATTTCGGGGCTTGCGTTCGCACCGGCATCCGGCGCGCCCGCCGGCACCGGGCGCGGCGGTGAGTGAGGGGGTGGCTCCGCGTGAACCTCGAAGCCGGTCACGGCGCTGCCTTCGGAAGCGCCCGCCCGACAGAGATCACGCTGAGCAGACGGCTGCGCTCGTTGCTGTCCTGGCCGTCCGCTGAGGACGACCCGGTGACCCAACTGGTCCGGGCGCACCGCAGTGTGCACCCCAGCGCCGACGTCGGAGTGCTGCGCCGCAGCTACGCCATTGCCGAGAGCATGCACCGGGGGCAGTTCCGCAAGAGCGGCGAGCCGTACATCACCCATCCGCTGGCGGTGGCGCAGATCTGCGCCGAGTTGGGGATGGACACTGTCACCCTGGTCGCCGCGCTGTTGCACGACACCGTGGAGGACACCCGCTACACCCTCCAGGCGCTCACCGGTGACTTCGGACGCGAGGTGGCACACCTGGTCGACGGGGTGACCAAGTTCGACAAGGCGTTCTACGGCAAGGCCGCCGAGGCCGAGACGATCCGCAAAATGATCATCGCGGCGGGCAAGGACGTCCGAGTGCTGATCATCAAGCTCGCGGACCGGCTGCACAACATGCGTACCCTCGACGCCCGCTCGCTCGCCTCCCGGGCCCGGATCGCCCGGGCCACCCAGGAGGTGCTGATCCCGCTCTGCGACCGGCTCGGCATCCAGGCGCTCAAGCGTGACCTGGACGACGTGGTGCTGCGCCACCTCGAACCCGAGGCGTACGCCCGGATCGACGAGTACGTCAAGAGCCGGCCGGACTGGGCCGGTTATCTCGACGACGTGGTGGGCCAGGCCAAGGTGGTGCTCCGGCGTGACAAGATCGTCTCCACCGTCCGGCGCCGGGACCGGCACTACTACTCGATCTGGAAGGACACCGTCGCCCGGGACCAGACCACCCCGTTCGACCTGCCCCGGATCGCGATCGTGGTGGACGGGCCGGACACCGACTGCTACGCCGCGCTCGGCTCGATCCACGGGCTCTGGCGGCCGGTCGCCGGGCGGTTCAAGGACTACATCGCCGCGCCGAAGAACAACCTCTACAAGTCCCTGCACACCACCGTGATCGGGCCGAACGAGCGGACCGTCGAGGTGCTGATCCGGACCAGCATCATGGACCAGTCCGCCGAGTACGGCATCGCCGCCGACTTCCGCTTCCCCAAACCGGGAGTGGACGCCGCGGGCAACGCCGAACAGCTCGACTGGTTGCAGCGGGTGCTCAACTGGGAACGGGACACCGCCGACCCGGCGCAGTTCCTCGAGTCGCTGCGCTGCGACCTCGCCGAGGCCCAGATCCAGGTTTTCGCCGAGGGCCGGCAGATCGTCCTGCCGGCCGGTTCCACCCCGGTCGACCTGGCGTACGAGCTGGGTCCGCACCGGGGCGACCACTGCCTCGCCGCGAAGATCAACGGCCGGCTCGCCCCGCTCTCGTCGGAACTGGACGAGGGCGACGTGGTCGAGATCTTCAGCGAGACCGACGCGCAGGGCGAGTTCGACCTGGCGGTCGCCCCGCCGGGGCCGCGCAAGGAGTGGCTCGGCTTCGTCAAGTCGCCACAGGCGCAGATGCAGATCAACCGCTGGTTCGCCGACCACCAGGAGCCGGCGATCTCGATCTCCGACAAGGTCCGGCTGGGCCGGGCCACCATCGGGCTGACCCTGCGCAAGCACGACCGGGGGCTCGCCAACGACCTGCCGCTGCGCCGGCTGGCCGAGGAGCAGGGCTATCCCGACCTGGAAACCCTGCTGGTCGCGGTGGTCGACCGGACGGTCGAGCCGGACGCCGTGGTCGAGCAACTGATCGCGATGGTGGACCACCAGGAGTGAACCGGTGTGCCCCGGGTCACCCGCCGGGCCCGTACGCCATCTAGCCTGGTCCGGTGATCCCCCGCCGCTCGTCGACGCGCGCCGTCGGCTACAAGGTCTTCTACCGTCTGCCCCTCGGGGTGCGCCGCAGGTTGGTCCGACTGGCGGTGCCGAAGTACATCGTCGGCGCGGTCACCCTGGTCTACGACGCCGAGGCGGCGGCGCCGGGCCGGATCCTGCTGCTGCGCCAGCCGCCGGGCCGGAAGTGGACCCTGCCGGCCGGGCTGCTCCAGCGCCGCGAGACCCCGCTGGTCGGCGCCGCCCGGGAACTGCACGAGGAGACCGGCATCGAGCTGCCGTTGACGGAGCTCCAGCCGGCCGTGCCGAACGCGGTGGTACACCTCAAGGGCTGGGTCGACATGGTCTTCGAGGCACGCGTCCCGGCCTCGACCACCGAACTGGTGGTCGACGGCGCCGAGGTGTTCGAGGCCGCCTGGCACCGACTCGACGGTTTGCCCCCGCTCAGCACCGCGACCGCCCGGCTGCTCGCCCACTACGGGATCGGCCCTCTCGCCGAGACCGACCCGGCCGGCGCCCCGCCACCGTCGTGACCACGGCTTCCGGCCCGGCGCCGCGGCCCGGTCCGGCGCGGGTCGTCGCCGGCGCGCCACCGGTCGGCGTCGAGGTCTGCGCCGTGGTGCTGGCCGCCGGGGAGGGCCGCCGGCTGCGCCCGCTCACCGCACACCTGCCGAAGGCGCTCTGTCCGGTGGGGAACGTGCCGCTGCTGGACCGGGCGCTCGACCGGGTGTCGGCGCTCGGCTTCGACACCCCGGCGACGGTGGCGGTGAACGCCTGCTACCTCGGTGACCAGGTGGTACGGCACGTGGGCGGCCGGGCCGCGCTCTCGGTCGAGCCCGGTGACCCGCTCGGCACCTCCGGCGGGGTGGCCAACCTGCGCAACTGGATCGACGGCCGGGGCGTACTCGTCGGGAACGCCGACGCCTATCTGGCCGCTCCCGGCGCGCCACCCGGGCCGGACATCGCCGCGCTGCTCGCCGGCTGGGACGGCACGACGGTACGGCTGCTCGGCCAGCCGGTCGACGGGCCGCCCCGCCCCGGCGACTTCGGCCGGTACCGGTTCGCGGGCTTCTCGCTGCTGCCCTGGGCCCGGGTCCGGGATCTGCCGGTCGAGCCGGCGGAACTGGTACGCACCGTGTGGCGCCCCGCCGAGGCGGCCGGCGAACTGGAGGTGGTCGAGTTCTCCGGCCGGTACCTCGACACCGGCACGCCGGCCGACTACCTGGCGGCGAACCTGCACGCGGCCGGCGGCGGCAGCCTGGTCGACCCGACCGCCGAGGTGACCGGCGAACTCCGGGCGGCGGTGGTCGGCGCCGGTGCCGTGGTCCGGGGCACCCTGCACCGTTGCGTGGTCTGGCCCGGCGGCCTGGTCCGGGCCGACGAGCACCTGACCGACGCGGTACGGGTCGGCGCCGGCCTGACCGTCCCGGCGCCGGCCGTCCCCGCGTCGGGCCGGTAGCCGCCGCCCGTCGGGCGAAGCTCTAGCATGGGCGGGCAGCCGTGCCACGGCACCCGGTCGCCGCCCGGCGCGGGCTGCGCCAGCGAGCACGTCGACGAGAGGAGTCCCCCGGTGATCACCGCGATCGTCCTGATCGACTGCGCCACCGACTCGATCCCCGAGGTGGCCGAGACGCTGGCCGCGGTGCCCGGCGTCAGCGAGGTCTACTCGGTCGCCGGTCACGTCGACCTGATCGCGATCGTCCGGGTACGCGAGTTCGAGCAGATCGCCGAGGTGATCGCCGGACGGATCTCGAAGGTCCCGGGCGTGGTCGGCACCGAGTCGCACATCGCCTTCCGGGCGTACTCCCAGCACGACCTGGAGGAGGCGTTCGCGATCGGCCTTCCCGACCCGGACTGACCCCGCACCCTCCGAGGGCCTTCCCGACCCGGACTGACCCCGCACCCTCCGAGGGCCTTCCCGACCCGGACTGACCCCGCATCCTCGGACCTGGTCCGGCGCCCGGGTGCCGCCCGCCCCGCGCGCGGCCCTGGACGACGCGCTGGGCTGAACGGCGGCTACCTGCCGGTAATGTAAGCCGTTACGCTCGCCGGATGACCGCCACGTGGGACCAGCACCCGACTCCGGACCACGAGGAGTCCTTCGTCGACCGCGGCGACGACCGGATCGCCCTGCGCAGCTATCCGGACCCGGTCGGCGCGCCGGACGCGCCGGTGGTGCTGGTCTGGCCGGCGATGGGGGTACGGGCCAGCTACTACGCGCCGTTCGCCGCCGCGCTCCGGACCGCCGGATTCGCCGTGGTCGTGGCCGACCTGCGGGGTACCGGCGCCAGCACCCCGGCACCGAGCCGCGCCTCCCGGTACGGCTACGGGGACCTGGCCGGTGACGTCGGCGCGGTGCTGGAGAGCCTGAAGCCGCGGCTCGACGGCCGGATCAGGATCCTGCTCGGCCACTCGCTCGGCGGGCAGGCCGCACTGCTGCACCTGGCGCTCGATCCCGCGGCGCAGGTCGACGGGTTGGCCCTGGTCGCGGTCGGGCTGCCGTACTGGCGGGCCTATCCGGGCCGCCGTCGCCTCGGCATCCTCGCCGGCACCCAGTTCATCCACGGCTGCGCGGTCGCCCTCGGCCGCTGGCCCGGCTGGGGCTTCGGCGGCCGGCAGGCGCGCGGGGTGATCCGGGACTGGGCGTACACCGCCCGGACGGGGCGGTTTCCCCGGCTCGACGGGGTGGACGCCGAGGCAGCCGTGCGGGAGGTGCGTACCCCGGTGCTGGCGGTCAGCGTCGACCACGACCAGTACTCGCCGCACGAGACCCTCGACTACCTCTGCGACAAGCTGGTCGCCGCGCCGATCCGGCGTACCCGTTACACGGTCGCCGAGAGCGGCACCCGACTCGACCACTTCACCTGGGTACGCGCGTCGGCGCCGATCGCCGCCCGGGTGGCGGCGTTCGCCGCGGAGCTGCCGCCCCGGTAGGTTCCCCCGCCCGGGTGGCGGCGTTCGCCGCGGAGCTGCCGCCCCGGTAGGTTCCCCCGCCCGCGGGGCCGGAAAGACGCCGGGTGTGCCGACGGGTCCCCCGGGCGTCAGTGACCGGAGGACCCGTCATGCCGCCGCGTCGTGGCGGCGGACTAGCTGATGGTCGGGCTCGGCGTTACCGTGCCGCCCGGCGTCGGAGCGCCGGAGCTGATTCCCGGACTCGGTGCCACCGTGGTGCCACCCGGGATCGGGATGCCCAGACTCTGCGCCACCGCCACCAACGCGTTGTGGTGCGCCTGGAGCACCGGAGCCGCCTGCTGCGCCACCTGCTTGGCCGACGGGTCGGAACCCTGGGTCAACTCGGCCTGCACAAGCTGCATCGCCTGGGTGTGCGCGGTGAGCTGGGCAGTGACCCACTGCGTGTCGAAGTCCGCGCCAGTGACGTTTTGCAACTGATTGATCACTGCCTGCTGTTCGCTCGTCACCTTGTTCGGCAGCGTCAGGTGAGCCGCCGAGGCGACGCTCTGCACCCTCTGGTCGAGCTGGGTGTGATCCGTCACGAACCGACCGCCGAGGTCCTTGACCTCCTGGCTCGCCCCCTTCTGCTTGGCCAGGTTGCCGGTCGCGATCTCCGCGAGGTTCACCTGGTGGATCGACTGCAGGAACTGCCTGTCCTGCGCCGACAGCGAAGCGGACGGCGTGGCCGACGGCGTCCCCGTCGGTGCGGCGGCGGCGCCGTACGCGGCACCCGCCGGTACGAGGCCGAGCACCGCCATCGAGACGAGCACGCCCAAGCGTTTGACGACCAACATGTTTGTTCCCCCCTCCGTCGTTGAACTTCGGGGATACCCGGTTGACCCGAGCACACGCGGACCGATGGCAGCCGGAATCGGCCGGGTCCGGCACGATCCCGCCCGACGGACGCAGCCACCCGACCCGGGCTCCCGTTTGCCCATCGCCCAGCCGGGTACCCCGCACCCGGCGGTATCCGCGACCGCCGGACAGGGCGGTATCCGCGACCGCCGGACCCGGCGAGAATCACGCCACGGCGGCTACGACTCCTCGGCCCTGGCGGCCTTGGCGACGTCGACCCAGGCGTCGAGGGTGCGGGCGGCGGCGCCGGAGTCGATCGACTCGGCTGCCCGAACCAGCCCGTCCCGCATCGCCGGTAGCAGCCCACCGGCGAACCCGCCGTTGGCCGCGAGGGCGGCGGCAGCGTTGACCAGTACCGCGTCCCGGACCGGGCCACGCTCGCCGGCCAGCAGCCGGCGGGTCACGTCGGCGTTGAAGGCGGCGTCACCGCCGCGCAGGTCGCCGGGGGCCGAGCGAGGCAGGTCGAGGTCGGCGGCGTCGGCCACGGTCTCGGTGACCCGGCCCTGGTCCGCGATCCACAGCCGGGTCGGCGCGCCGATGCTGAACTCGTCGAGCCCGTCCTCGCCGCGCATCACCAGGACCGAGTCACCGCGCCGGGCGAAGACCTCGGCCACCACCGGAGCCATCCGGGGGTCGAAACACCCCACCGCGCCGGACCGGGGCCGGGCCGGGTTGGTCAGCGGGCCGAGGAAGTTGAAGACCGTCGGGACGCCCATCTCGCGGCGGGGCACCGCGGTGTGCCGCATCCCGGGGTGGAACCGGGCGGCGAAGCAGAACCCGATGCCGACCTCGGTCACGCACCGGGCCACCCCGGCCGGCCCCAGGTCGAGCGGCACCCCGAGGAATTCGAGCAGGTCGGCGGCGCCGCACGAGGAGGAGGCGGCCCGGTTGCCGTGCTTGACGACGCGTACCCCGGCGCCGGCCACCACCATCGCGGTCATGGTGGAGATGTTGACGGTGTGCGCGCGGTCTCCGCCGGTGCCGACCACGTCCACGGCGTCGGCCCGGAGCGGTTCCGGCAGCTCCACCAGGGTCGCCCGGCCCAGCATCGCCTCGACCAGGCCGGCCAGTTCGGCCGGGGTCTCCCCCTTGGCCCGCAGCGCCGTGGCGAACCCGGCGATCTGGACCGGGGTCGCCGACCCCGACATGATCTCCCCCATCGCCCACGCGGTGTCGGCGGTGGAGAGTTCCTCGGCGCGCAGCAGCGCGGCGAGCAGGTTGGGCCAGGTCCGTTCCCCCATGCGGGCCTCCCGGGCGGGGCGGGTGGTTGGCGGTGTGTGGTGGTGCGGTTCCCCGGAGCCCTAGGAGCGCGCGCTCGCCCCGCTGGCGCGGGCGCGGAGCAGGGCGGCCACGGTCTGGCCGGTGGTCACCGGGTCGAGCGGGTGCACCAGGGTGGCGTCGACCTGGGCGTACGCCGCGAGCCAGCGGTCGGCCGCCCGGGCGATCACCACGCAGGTCGGCGGGGCGTCGTCCCGGTCGTCCTTGATCTGCCGGGCGATGCCGAGCCCACCGGACGGGGTCGCCTCGCCGTCGAGCAGCAGCAGGTCGATCTCGTAGTCGTCGACCAGCCGGATGCACTCGTCGTAGCTGGCCGCGTCGACGAACTCGACGGTCAGGTCGGCCGCCGGCCGGGTGCCGACGGCGAGCCGCATCCGGTCCCGGACCTCCGGGTCGTCGCTGTAGAGCAGGACGGTGTACTGACGATCGCTCATCGCTCGCTGGGCTCCCACCTCGTAGCTGCCCGCCGATCGTACCGGTCGGCTCCGGGGCCCGACCGGCCCGCCCGGCTCCCGGGGCCGGCACCGCCCGAATCCCGGGACATCGGGTACGCCGGGCGCCGCACCCGCCCCGGCCCGTTACACCGCGCTGCCGGCGGCCCGTTCCCGGGCCTCCTGGCGGTCCAGTTCCCGGTCCACCCGGCGGGCCTCCCGCTCGGACTGCCGCACCCACTGCACCACCAGTACGGCGAGCATGGTGACGCTGACGAACTCGCCGCCGGCCCAGAGGACCCCGCCGGCGACCTTCTGGTCGTTCCACGGATCGGACCAGGCCAGCCCGAGCGACGGGTACCAGTCGCCGCCGAACAGGGTGGTGCTCTGCATCACCGTGAGCCCGAGCACGGTGTGGAACGGCACCGAGAGCACCATCAGCAGCGCCCGGGCCGGGTAGGGCCAGCGGCCCGGCAGCGGGTCGAGCCCGACCAGCGGCCAGAAGAAGAGGCAGCCGGTGAGGATGAAGTGCGCGTGCACCAGCTCGTGGCCGAACGAGTTCTCCAGGGTCCACCGGTAGAGCCCGGAGAAGTACAGCACGAACGGGTTGACCACGAAGATCGCGTACGCGAAGAGCGGGAAGGAGAGCACCTTCGCCACCCGGCTGTGCAGCACCGCCAGGAGTCGCCGCCGGGGCGCCTTGCCGAGGGTACGCAGCGCCAGCGTCACCGGGGCGCCGAGGGCGAGGAAGATCGGCGCGACCATCGACAGCACCATGTGCTGGACCATGTGCACCGACAGCAGGGTGGTGTCGTACGCGCCCAGCCCGCTGAGCGTGACCGCGGCGATCCCGCCCAGCCCCGGCCCGAGGAAGAGCACGGTACGCAGCACCGGCCAGGTGTGCCCGCGCACCCGCAGCCGGTGTACGCCGTACAGGTAGCAGGCGGCGGCCAGCACCAGGCCGACGGCGAGCCAGTTGTTCAGCGTGGCCTCGGTGAAGACGGTGGAGACGGTGAACGGCGCCGTCTCGGCGCCCCCACCGGCGAGAACGGCCGGTGCCGGGGGCACGGCCGAGGCGGTACCGGGATCGAGGTGCAGCACGTTTTTCAGGCTAGGCCAGACGAACCGGGCGAGGCATGTCACCCCGTCCGACGAGGCAGTTAGGCCACCCCGACGATGGCCGATGCCGATCAGGGGCAATAATGACCGCGTGACTGCGGCCTCAGCCATTGACAAGAGCCGGATCCACTCGCTGACCCGACCCAACATGGTCAGCGTCGGGACGATCGTGTGGCTCTCGAGCGAACTCATGTTCTTCGCGGCGTTGTTCGCGATGTACTTCTCCATCCGGGCGGCGGCGCCCGAGCAGTGGGAGAAGCACACCGAGGTGCTGCAAATCCCGTACGCGACGACGTTCACGGTGATCCTGGTGCTCTCCTCGGTCACCTGCCAGATCGGCGTCTTCGCGGCCGAGCGGGGTGACGTGCACGCGCTGCGCCGCTGGTTCACGATCACGTTCCTGATGGGCCTGGTCTTCGTCCTCGGCCAGCTCAACGAGTACCGCAACCTGGTGCACGAGGGCGTGAAGATCAACGCGGACGGGTACGGCTCGGTCTTCTACCTGACCACCGGCTTCCACGCGCTGCACGTGACCGGCGGTCTGGTCGCCTTCGTCATCTTCATGATCCGGACAACCATGGGCCGGTTCACCCCGGCGCAGGCGACCTCGGCGATCGTCGTCTCCTACTACTGGCACTTCGTCGACGTGGTCTGGATCGCGCTCTACGGCATGATCTACTGGCTTCAGTGATCTTGGAGCTGTCACGTTCCGCCCCGTTGCCCCGTCCCTGAGACAAGGTCGAGAAAACCGTTAAGGACACAGGCCATGACTTCTGACACCCCCGGCGGCGACCGCTCCCGCGGGCTGCTCTCGCGGCTTCGCCGCGCGCGGTCGAGGCCGCGCGGCAAGGCCCGCCGTCGACTGGGCGCCGCGGTCCGGCTGCTGGCCGCACTCACCCTGGCCGGCGGCGCCTACACCGTCTTCGCTCCGGGCCTCTCGGCGCAGGACACCCCGCAGCTCACCTCGGCGGCACAGGAGGGCAAGGCGCTCTTCGACACGAGCTGCGTGAGCTGCCACGGCCGCAACGCGCAGGGCGTCGAGGGACGCGGGCCGAGCCTGATCGGCGTCGGCGCCGCCTCGGTGGAGTTCCAGGTGAGCACCGGCCGGATGCCGCTGGCCCGGCAGGAGGCCCAGGCCGAGGAGAAGCCGCCGGTCTTCAACGACGAGCAGACCACCCAGCTCGCGCAGTACGTGCAGGAACTCGGCGGCGGGCCGCAGCTGCCCGAGGGGAACAACCTGCACCGCGACGGGGACGTGGCCGAGGGCGGCCGGCTGTTCCGGATCAACTGTTCCTCCTGCCACACCTTCGGCGGTGGCGGCGGCGCGCTCTCCTCCGGAAAGTTCGCCCCGAACCTGCGGGACGCCAGCGACCGGCAGATCTACGCCGCGATGCTGACCGGGCCGCAGAACATGCCGGTCTTCGGTGACAACCAGCTACGGCCGGAGCAGAAGGCCGACATCATCGCGTACGTCCAGCAGACGCTGGCCGAGGACCGCGACCCGGGTGGGCTGAACCTGGGCCGGCTCGGTCCGGCCACCGAGGGTGTGGCGATCTTCCTGGTCGGCATGGTCGCGCTGGTCTTCGCCGCGCTGTGGATTGCGGGGAAGTCATGAGCGAGCGCAGCGAGCGAATCAGCAAGTTCAGCGCGGATGAGCCTCATGGCGGGCCGGAGCGAAGCGGAGGGTCGGCATGAGCACCCGCAGCGAGCGAATCAGCAAGTTCAGCGCGGATGAGCCTCATGGCGGGCCGGAGCGAAGCGGAGGGTCGGCATGAGCACCCGCACCGACGGACACGCGCCCGGCAGCACGAGTGACGCGATCGACGTGAACGACCCGCAGGTCTCCCGCTTCGACATCGTCCGGGAGGGCGCCCGGCGCGACGACATCGAGATCGTCCACTACGAGGCGCAGTTCCCGGTCCCCGGCACCAAGGCCGAGCGCCGGATCACCCGGACCATCACCGGGATGTTCCTGCTGGTCGGCCTCTTCGCCACGGCGTTCGTGGTGGCGTACATCTGGTGGCCGTGGCAGTACAAGCCCGGTACCGGTGCCGGCAAGCTCTACACCCCGGTCCTCGGGCTGACCCTGGGCCTGGCCCTGCTGCTGGTCGGTTTCGGCATCCTGGCCTGGGGCAAGAAGCTGATGCCGAAGGAGGTGTCGATCCAGGATCGGCACATCGAGCCGGCCAGCGACGAGGACCGCAAGATCACCGGTAACACGCTGGTCTACATGGCCGACGAGCTGGGCGTACGTCGTCGCCCGCTGCTGGGCATCTCGCTGCTCGCCGGCCTGGCCCCGGTGGGCGCGGTCGCCGCGGCACCGTTGATCGGCGGCCTGATCGAGCAGCCGCACAAGAACAACCAGTACTTCATCACCGGCTGGAAGCCGCAGGACGGCAAGCGGATCCACCTGACCCACCAGGACGGCACGCCGGTACGCCCGGAGGACGTCAGCCCCGGCGGTCAGATCACCGTCTTCCCGGGCATCGAGGGCGGCGCCACCAACAAGCACGCCGACTCCCCGGTCCTGCTGATCCATCTCCGGGAGGGCGACGCGAGCGAGGCGAAGGCGGCGAACGACCGGGACGGCAAGCAGGACTTCATGTGGGGCAACTACATCGCCTACTCGAAGATCTGCACCCACGCCGGCTGCCCGGCCAGCCTCTACGAGCAGCAGACCAACCGGCTGCTCTGCCCCTGCCACCAGTCCCAGTTCCTGATCACCGACAACGCCCGCCCCATCTTCGGACCCGCGAGCCGGCGGCTTCCTCAGCTTCCCCTGGCCGTTGAGGAAGGCTTCTTCGTCGCGCAGTCCGACTTCACCGAGACGGTCGGGCCCGACTTCTGGGAGCGGCCATGAAGCGTCGTAGGTTCGATCTGGCGGCGGTGCCGGGCAAGGCGGCCCGGGAGGTCGACGACCGGCTCCAGGTGAACACCCCGCTGCGGGCCATGCTCAACAAGGTCTTCCCGGACCACTGGTCGTTCCTGCTGGGCGAGATCGCGCTCTTCTCGTTCATCGTGCTGCTGCTCACCGGCGTCTACCTGACGCTGTTCTTCGAGCCGTCGCTGCGCGAGGTGACCTACGACGGCAGCTACCGGCCGTATCAGGGCACCCACATGTCGGCCGCGTACGAGTCGTCGCTGACCATCTCGTTCGACGTACGCGGCGGCCTGATCATGCGGCAGATGCACCACTGGGCGGCGCTGCTGTTCATGGCGTCGATCATCGTGCACATGATGCGGATCTTCTTCACCGGAGCGTTCCGCAAGCCGCGCGAGCTGAACTGGATGATCGGCTACCTGCTCTTCTGGGTCGGCTTCCTGGCCGGCTTCACCGGCTACTCGCTGCCGGACGACGGGCTCTCCGGCACCGGCCTGCGGATCGCCTCCGCCATCATGCTGTCGATCCCGGTGATCGGTAGCTGGGTCACCACGGCGATCTTCGCCGGTGAGTTCCCGGGCGAGATCATCATCAGCCGGTTCTTCATCGCCCATGTGCTGCTGATCCCGGCCCTGCTGGTGGGCCTGATCACCGCGCACCTCGCACTGGTCTTCAAGCAGAAGCACACCCAGTGGCCCGGCCCCGGCCGGACCAACTCGAACGTGGTCGGCGAGCGGTTCTTCCCGCGCTACGCGCTCAAGCAGGGCGGCTTCTTCATGGTCGTCTTCGGGGTGATCGCGCTGCTCGGCGGGCTCGTCCAGATCAACCCGATCTGGCTCTTCGGCCCGTACGAGGCGGCGGTGGTCTCGGCGGCCAGCCAGCCCGACTGGTACGTGATGTTCCTGGACGGGTCGACCCGGCTGATGCCGCCATGGGAGATCAACATCCCGATCGGCGACGGGTACGTCATCCCACCGCTGTTCTGGCCCACCGTGGTGCTACCCGGCATCCTGACCATGGTGCCGCTGTTCTATCCGTTCATCGAGGCACGGCTGAACAAGGACCGGGAGACTCACAACCTGCTCCAGCGCCCGCGTGACGTGCCCGGCCGGACCGCCCTCGGTGCGATGGCGGTGTCGTTCTTCCTGGTGCTGACGCTCTCCGGCGCCAACGACGTGATCGCGGAGAAGTTCTGGATCAGCCTGAACGCGATGACCTGGGCGGGCCGGATCGGGTTGATCGTCATACCGCCGCTGGCGTACTACGTCACCTACCGGATCTGCCTCGGGCTTCAGCAGCACGACCGGGAGGTGTTGGCGCACGGCGTCGAGACCGGCATCATCCGCCGGCTCCCGAACGGGCAGTTCGTGGAGGTGCACCAGCCGCTCGGCCAGACCGACGAGCACGGCCACGGCGAGCTGGAGTACGTCGGCTGGGTCGTACCGAAGAAGATGAACCGGCTGGGCGCGCTGGGCCCGGCGATCCGGGGCTTCTTCTACCCGATCGAGAAGCCGGCCGAGGCGCCGGTCTCGCCCGGGCACCCGCCGGTCGAGCCGCGCCCCGAGCGCCAGGAGATCGGCAGCGGCAGCGGCGGCAGTAGCAGCCGCTGAGCGAAACGCACCAGGTGGCGCCCGCCGGAGTTCTCCGGCGGGCGCCATCCTCGTTTCCGGGACGATCGATCGCCACGCCCGTAGCCGGGACCGGGTCTCACCGAGGGCCCGGACGGTCCGGGCCCTGCTCGACGGCTGGGGCTGGGCCAGCCCATCCTCCGCCGACGACGGCCAGCGGGCGGTACCCGGTCTCCGCCGCCCGCCACCCCCGCGAGCGCTGACCGACCCGCCGCCGGCCGCGCCCTCCGCCACCTGACGGCCTGGAGCGGACCGTCGCCCTGCGGCCGCACCTCCGGCGGCGGCCTGGAGCTGGCCGTGGCCGACCGGCTCGACCGGGTAGGCCGGGTAGGCCGAGCAGACCGGGCAGGCCGAGCAGACCGCACACAGGCCGAGCAGACCCGGCCGACGAGCTGGCGCCGGGCCGGAACCCGGAGGCGGAGGCCGGCAATCTACTCGCCCTCGCCACCGGTCTCGCCGACGCGTCATGGCGGGCCTGCGCAGCGCGTCGGCCACCCTGGCCCCTGCTCTTCGGTATCACCTGGACCAGATCTTCGCCACACGGCCCGCTCAGCGCGGCTGACGGGCACCAAACGACGGCGACCCGCAGCCCCGGAGGGCCACGGGTCGCCGGAGAGGCTGACGGCGCCGGTCAGTGCTCCGCGGTACGCCGGGTGCCGGAGTAGTACTCGAAGAGCAGCCCGCAGGCGCCGAAGATCACCGCGACCATGCCGGTGGCGATCAGCCACCACTGCCAGAACACCAGGCCCAGGCCGGCGATGGTGGCGGCGAGGGCCAGCCCGAACGGCCAGTAGCTGCCCGGGCTGAAGAAGCCGACCTCGCCCGCGCCGTCCGAGATCTCGGCGTCCGGCCGGTCCTCGGGGCGCGGGTCGATCCGCCGCGACACGAACCAGAAGAAGCCGCCGCACATCGCGGTGAGCAGGAACGACAGCGCCAGCGCGACCGTGCCGATCCACTCCACCCGCCCGTCGACGCCGGACGTCCACAGCCCGTAGACGACCGCCGCGAGGGCGAGGAAGATCGAGACGATGCCGAAGAGCTTCCACTCGGTCTTCATTTGGCGCTCCTCAGCTTCCCGCGCTCGCGTTACCGAAGTTGTTGACGTCCCGCCGCGTCTCGAACGGCCGGGTGGTCTGGGCGAGCGGCGCCTCGCCGATGGCGACCAGGGCGTCCTGGGTCGACTGGCCAGCCCGCTTCGCCTCGATGAACCGGTCGTACTCGTCCGGCGAAACCACCCGAAGCTCGAAGTTCATCATCGAGTGGTACGTGCCGCACAGCTCGGCGCAGCGGCCGACGTACGCCCCCTCGGTGTCGAGGCTGGTGACCTCGAAGACGTTGCGTACGTTGCCGGGGAAGACGTCCCGCTTGAACAGCAGCTCCGGCACCCAGAACGAGTGGATGACGTCCCTGCTGGTCTCCTCGAACCGGATGCTCCGGCCGGTCGGCAGCACCAGGATCGGGATCACCTCGGTGGTGCCCAGGGTCGAGGCCACCGTGTTGGCGTCCTCGCCCGGCTTGTCCCGGTAGTTGAACTGCCAGTTCCACTTGAACGCGACCACCTCGACGGTCACGTCCGGGTTGCTGGTGACCTTGTTCACCCCGGTCTGCACGATCGCCGTGTAGTAGAAGAGCACGGCGACGACCAGGATCGGCGCGATGGTGTAGAGGAACTCCATCGGCATGTTGAACCGGGTCTGCACCGGCAGCGCCTCGCCCCGCTTGCGGTAGCGGATGACGCACCAGAAGATCAGGCCCCAGACGAAGATGCCGACCGCCAGGGCCGCGATCGTCGAGCCGATCCAGAGGTCGTACATGCGGTGGGACTCGGGGCTGATGCCACCCTGCGGCCAGCCGAACCCGTCGAACGTCCGGCCGACGTCACAACCGGTCAGCAGGGCGAGCAGCGCGGTGCCACCGGCTCCGAGCCCGGCCAGCCGGCCCACCGACGGGCGCGGGCCGCGCCCTCGGGCGTCCCGGAGACTGTTCTGCCGTACGGCCGACGACCGTACCTCCGAACCCCTTGCGACCACCTGGTCCTGCCTCCCTAGCGCGCCGCGGCGTCGGCGTTCGTCGACACCGGCGGCAAAGGCGTCACCGACGGTCGCAGATTACTCGACCTGCGTAGGCTGGACGGCCTTGGGGTCCGCGTCCCCACTCTGCCGGGGGATCTTGCCCGATCCCCCGCCGCGCTACGGTTTCCTGGTGAGCGAGCCTCCGGCGTACTTCGACGCGGCCTCCGCGGCACCGTTACACCCGGTAGCCCGGCAGGCGATGCTCGCCGCGCTGGAGGACGGCTGGGCCGATCCGGCCCGGCTCTACGCGCCGGCCCGTCGGGCCCGCCAACTCCTCGACGCGGCCCGGGCGGCCACCGCCGAGGTGCTCGGGGTACGCCCCGACGAGCTCTCCTTCACCCCCAGCGGTACGGCGGCGGCGCACGCCGCGGTGCTCGGCGGGCTGGCCGGGCGGCGCCGGGCGGGCGGCACGCTGGTGCACTCGGCGATCGAGCACTCCGCGGTGCTGCACGCGGCGGAACGGCACGTGGCCGCCGGCGGTACCGCCACCCCGGTACCGGTGGACCGGGCCGGGCGGCTCGATCTCGACGCCTGGTCGTCGGCGGTGGCCGGCCCCGGAGTGGCGCTCGGCACGCTGATCAGCGCCAGCCACGAGGTGGGTACGGTGCAGCCGGTGGCCGAGGCGGCGCGGGCCTGTGCGGCGGCCGGGGTACCGCTGCACGTCGACGCCGCCCAGTCGGTGGGCCGGCTGCCGGTGCCGGAGGGCTGGTCGATGCTCTCGGCCAGCGCGCACAAGTGGGGCGGCCCGCCCGGGGTGGGGCTGCTGGTGGTCCGCAAGGGCACCCGCTGGGAGTCGCCGTTTCCGGCCGACGAGCGGGAAGCAGGTCGTACCCCCGGGGTGGGAAACCTGCCGGCGATCGTGGCGGCGGCGGCCGCGCTGCGGGCGGTGCACGCGGAGGCGGCGGCCGAGGCCGCCCGGCTCGGCCCGCTGGTCGACCGGATCCGCGCCACCGTGGCGGCGACGGTGCCCGACGTGGAGGTGGTCGGCGACCCGGTACGCCGGCTGCCGCACCTGGTCACCTTCTCCTGCCTCTACCTGGACGGCGAGGCGCTGCTGCACGCCCTGGACCGGCGCGGCTTCGCGGTCTCGTCGGGATCGTCCTGCACCTCGTCCACGCTGCGCCCGTCGCACGTGCTGGAGGCGATGGGAGTGCTGTCGCACGGCAACGTGCGGATCTCGCTGCACCGGGAGAGCACCGAGGCGGAGGTCGACCGGTTCCTCGCCGAACTGCCGGGGATCGTGGCCAGGCTGCGCGCCGAGGCCGGCGTGGTCGGACTCTGAGACCGCTCCGGCGGGCCGGTTGGCCCGGCTCGGCCCGGCGTCGGACAATCGCCGGAAGGCCGACGGCGGCGGTCGCCGACAGTTCGGGCGACGTCGCCGGGTAGGCCGAGAGATCGGAAGGGACGTACTCAAGTGCCGGGAGGTCAGCCTCAAGTGCCGGGAGGTCAGCGGTGAACGGGCCGGACGAGGTCGTCGACTGTCTCGGCCAGCGCTGCCCGTTGCCGGTCATCGCGGCGGCCCGGCGACTGCCCCACCTGCCGGTCGGCGGCGTGCTCCGGGTACTCGCCGACGACCCGGCCGCGGCGATCGACATTCCGGCCTGGTGCCGGATGCGGGGGCAGGAACTGGTCGACACCCCGACCGTCGACGGCTCCCCCGCGTACGACATCCGCCGCGCACACTGACCGGAGACCGGCGGCGCGGGTGACCGCCCCGCGCCGCCGTACCGGCCGGGTGACCCGGCGACGTCTCAGCCCAGGTACTGCCGGACCTCTTCGGCGGCCTGGTCGCCGTACGACTCGGCGAGGCGCTTGACGAAGAGGTCGCCCCGGACCTCGTATTCCTGGGTGCCGACGGTCTCCAGCACCAACGTGGCGAGGAGCGAGCCGATCTGGGCGGACCGTTCCAGGCTCAGGCCCCAGGAGAGGCCGGCGAAGAATCCGGCCCGGAAGCCGTCGCCCACCCCGGTCGGGTCGGCGGCCTGCAACTCACGGGCGATCGGCACGTGGATCCGGTCGATCTCCCGGCCGTCGATCTCCACGCCCTCCTTGCCCAGCGTGGTAACCCGGATCTTGACCCGGTCCAGCAACTGGTCGTCGGTCAGCCCGGCCTTGCTCTGCAGCAGCGACTTCTCGTAGTCGTTGGTCAGCAGGTAGTCGGCGCCGTCGATCAGACCGAGCACGTCGGAGCCGTCCATCCGGGCGAGCTGCTGCGACGGGTCGGCGGCGAAGGCGTACCCCCGCTGGCGGCACTCCTCGGAGTGCCGCAGCATCGCGTCCGGGTCGTTGGCGCTGACCAGCACCAGGTCGAGCCCGCCGACCCGGTCGGCGACCGGGGCCAGCTCGATGTTGCGGGCCTCGCTCATCGCCCCGGCGTAGAAGGACGCGATCTGGCACATCTCGGTGTCGGTGGTGCAGACGAACCGCGCCGTGTGGGCCACCTCGCTGATGTGCACGGAGGCGCAGTCGACGCCGTGCCGCTCCAGCCAGGACCGGTAGTCGTCGAAGTCGGCGCCGACCGCGCCGAGCAGCACCGGCCGCAGGCCGAGCTGCGCCATCCCGAAGGCGATGTTGGCGGCGACCCCGCCCCGCCGGAGCACCAACTCGTCGACGAGGAAAGAGAGCGAGACCTTGTGCAGCTGGTCGGCGATGAACTGATCGGCGAACCGGCCCGGGAAGTGCATCAGATGGTCGGTGGCGATCGAGCCGGTGACGGCGATCTTCATGTCGGCCCTCGGAGTTGAGACGGAAATGCGGCCGGGTCAGCCTACCGGTCCGTCGTCCGCCACGTCCCCGATCGACCGGGTACCAGCAAACTGGGCGCCATCCGCAGCTCGCCGCCCGGCAACCTCGGGCCGCCGGGCCGCGGGCCGGGCTGGCCGCGAGGCCGTCTCGGATTCCTCCACCGGCGCCCGGGTCCCGGCCGCCCCGACCGGACGCCCTTGGGGACGCCGGAGACGACAAAGACGGCTAAGTGCTCTGGCAACGTGTCCGGCCCGACCGCGTCGATGTCGCCGGGACGACCGGAGACGCCGAACGGGCCGCTCCGGCGCGGCGGCGTGACGGACTCTCCGGGTAAACGTCACGCCGCCCGCACGGGGCGACCCGCTCAGGCATTCAGTATCTAACGGCAGATCGGGTCGTACCGGTTAAACCGGGACAAAGCACCGATCAGTGGAACGAATCTCCGCACGCGCACGAGTTCTGCGCGTTCGGGTTGTCGATGGTGAAGCCCTGGGCGTCGATCCGGTCGGCGAAGTCGATGGTGGCGCCGGTGAGGTACGGCGCGCTCATCCGGTCGACGACGACCTCGACGCCGCCGAAGCCGCTGACCACGTCACCGTCGAGCGAGCGCTCGTCGAAGAAGAGCTGGTAGCGCAGGCCCGAGCAGCCGCCCGGCTGCACTGCGACCCGCAGCCGCAGGTCGTCGCGGCCCTCCTGCTCGATCAGGGCCTTCACCTTCTGCGCCGCGACGTCGGTCAGGACGACGGTGCTCGGAGCGGTTGCCGCGGTCGACTCAGTCTGCGCTGGCGTTGTCACGATGAAAGTCTCCCCTGCGCCGGTGCGATGTTTATCCGTACTGGCCAACGCTAGCCGGCTGGCCGGTGATTCCCAATGCGGGTACAAAATCGATTCTAGGCGGATGCGACGCAGGTCACCCAGGCTCGGGTGGAACCTGCCCCGGTATGCCGGATCGTCTCGGCCGCCCCGACGAGTGTGACGAACACCCCGATGCGTCCCGCCGGTCCGGTCCCCGTCACCGGCCCGGTCCCGCCGGGGCGGGGCCTGATCGGGACCGGCGACCGCCCGATCAGCGGCTCCACTGCCCGGCCAGCCGGGCCGCCAGCGCCCGCAGGCCCTCCGCCGGCCGGCTCATCGCCCGCTCGGCGCCACCGTGCGGCTCCCCGCCGAAGTGGTCGACCAGGCTGTGCGTCTCGGTCACCCCGGCCGCCGCCGACTCCCGCCGCCCGGCGCTGACCCGACCGGCCAGCACCACGCAGGGCACCCCCCGGTCCCGGGCCGCCCCAGCCACCCCGGCAACCACCTTGCCGCGCAGCGACTGGTGGTCGAAGGAACCCTCCCCGGTGATCACCAGGTCGGCCTCGTCGTAGGCGGCGTCCAGCCCGGTCATCCGGGTGACCAGGTCGATGCCGGACTCGCACCGGCCGCCCAGGGCGAGCAGCGCCGCGCCGAGACCGCCGGCCGCGCCGGCACCGGGCAGCCCGGCCAGCCCGGGTGGGCAGCCGGGCAGGTCGCGCTCCAGCACCTCGGCGAACCGCCGCAACGCGTCGTCGAGCAGGAGTACGTCCTCCCTGGTCGCACCCTTCTGTGGGCCGAAGACGTTCGACGCGCCGGTCAGCCCGGTCAGCGGGTTGTCGACGTCGGTCGCCGCGACCAGGTCCATCCCGCGCGTCTGGGGCCGTCCGGTCAGCCCGGCAACGGCGAGCAGCGCGGCTCCGCCGTACGGGAGGGCCCGCCCTGCGGCGTCCACCGGTACGGCGTTCAGCGCTGCCAGCAGCCCCGCGCCAGCGTCGTTCACGGCCGAGCCGCCCAGCCCGACGACGGCGCGCCGGGCCCCGGCCTCGGCGGCGGTGCCGAGCAGCGCGCCGAGGCCGTACGAGGTGGCCCGCCTCGGGTCACGCTCGTGCGGGGCGAGCAGGTGCAGCCCGCACGCCTGGGCGCTCTCCACGTACGCCGTACCGCCGTCGGCGGTGAGCAGGATCTCCCCGTCGACCGGCCGGCCCAGCGGGTCGACGGTCGACACCGGCACCCGGCGACCGGGCAGGGCGGCGGCGAGCACCTCGACGAAGCCCGGCCCGCCGTCGGAGAGTGGCCGCAGCACCAGGTCGTCGCCGGGAGCCACCTCCCGCCACCCGTCCCGGACCGCCTCGGCCACCTCGGACGCGGAGAGGGTCCCGGCGAACTTGTCCGGACAGATCAGGATCCGCATGGATCACGAGTGTGGCAGGCCACATCGGTGCGGCCGGAAAGCGGCCCCCGCTGTGAAAACATGGGGTACGTGACTTCGACGTGGGTAGAGCCGTCCAGCACCGCAACCGCCCTGCTGCTGCTCGGCCGGGGCGCCGACCCGGCCAGCGAGCGCGGGGTGGACTGTCCCGGTGAGCTGCCGCCGCCGAGCGACCCGAACCTGGTCGCCCGGGCCAGGGCGGCGAAGGCGGCGCTCGGTGACCGGGTGTTCGTGCTCGGCCACCACTACCAGCGCGACGAGGTCATCCAGTTCGCCGACGTGACCGGCGACTCGTTCAAGCTCGCCCGCGAGGCGGCGGCCCGGCCGGACGCGGAGTACATCGTCTTCTGCGGCGTGCACTTCATGGCCGAGAGCGCGGACATCCTCACCACCGACGCCCAGCGGGTGGTGCTGCCCGACCTGGCCGCCGGCTGCTCGATGGCGGACATGGCGGCGCTGCCGCAGGTCGAGGCCGCCTGGGAGGCGCTGGAGGAGCTGGGTGTCGCCGGCTCGACAGTGCCGGTGACCTACATGAACTCGTCCGCCGACATCAAGGGCTTCGTCGGGCGCAACGGCGGGGTGGTCTGCACCTCGTCCAACGCGGAGCGGGCGCTGCGCTGGGCGTTCGAGCGCGGGCAGCGGGTGCTCTTCCTCCCCGACCAGCACCTGGGCCGGAACACGGCGGTGCTGAAGATGGGCCTGGACGCCGACGACTGCGTGCTCTACGACCCGCACAAGCCGGGCGGTGGACTGACCGCCAAGCAACTCCGGGAAGCCAAGATGATCCTGTGGCGGGGGCACTGCTCGGTGCACGGCCGGTTCACCAGGAGCAGCGTGGACGAGGTCCGGATGCGGGTGCCCGGGGTGAACGTGCTGGTCCATCCCGAGTGCCGGTACGACGTGGTGACCGCGGCCGACCACGTCGGCTCGACGGAGTACATCATCAACGCCATCGAGGCGGCGCCGGCCGGTTCGGCCTGGGCGGTCGGCACCGAGCTGAACCTGGTCCGCCGGCTGGCCAACGCCCACCCGGACAAGCAGGTCATGTTCCTGGACCGGACCGTCTGCTACTGCTCCACGATGAACCGGATCGACCTGCCGCACCTGGTCTGGTCGCTGGAGGAGCTGGTCGCCGGCCGGGTGCCGAACCAGATCACCGTGGACCGGGACACGGCGCACCACGCCCGGGTGGCGCTGGACCAGATGCTGGCCCTGCCGTAGCGGACGCAGACGACTACCGAGGGTAATCGCCGGGGTACGAATTCCTGCCGCTGTCCCCGTTTCGTGCCATCCGTCGCACTGTGACCGCTCCTTTTCCGTAACCGAGCGCTATGCTGCCCGGGGCCGTGACAGAGTCCGGGCCGGAGGGCGCGACCCGCGCCGTGCCGGCCGGGCCACGGGGCGACGGCTGTGTGGACCGGATGGTTCACCCTCGCGGACAGCATCGACGTAGAGCAGCATCGACCCGCTGGAGGTTGCGTTGACCGACGACGTCCTGGTCGTACACGGAGGTACGCCCCTTTCCGGGCAGATCCGAGTGCGCGGCGCGAAGAATCTCGTCTCCAAGGCGATGGTCGCCGCCCTGCTCGGCGACGAGCCGAGCCGGCTCTTCGACGTGCCGCGGATCCGCGACGTCGAGGTGGTCCGTGGCCTGCTCGAACTGCACGGCGTGAAGGTCACCGACGGCGCCGACGACGGCGAACTGGTCTTCGACCCGGCCAACGTCGAGAGCGCCAGCACGGACGAGATCAACGTGCACGCCGGATCGAGCCGGATCCCGATCCTGTTCTGCGGTCCGCTGCTGCACCGGCTCGGCCACGCTTTCATCCCCGATCTGGGCGGCTGCCACATCGGCCCCCGGCCGATCGACTTCCACATCCAGGCACTGCGGCAGTTCGGCGCGGTGGTGGACAAGACGCCGGAGGGGATGCACCTGACCGCCCCGTCCGGCCTGCACGGCACCAAGTTCGAGCTGCCGTACCCGAGCGTGGGCGCCACCGAGCAGGTGCTGCTGACCGCGGTGCTCGCCGAGGGCGTCACCGAGCTGCGCAACGCGGCCGTCGAGCCGGAGATCATCGACCTGATCTGCGTACTCCAGAAGATGGGCGCGATCATCAAGGTGCACACCGACCGGGTGATCGAGGTGCAGGGCGTGGCCCGGCTGGGCGGTTACACCCACCGGCCGATCCCGGACCGGATCGAGGCGGCGAGCTGGGCCGCCGCCGCGCTGGCCACCGGTGGCCGGGTGGAGGTGCTCGGCGCCGAGCAGGCCGACATGATGACCTTCCTCAACGTGTTCCGCTCGGTCGGCGGGGCGTACGAGGTCACCGACACCCGGCCGCCCCGGGCCGGTCAGCCGGGCCAGGAGGGCGGGATCCGGTTCTGGCACCCCGGCGGCGAGCTGCGGGCGGTGGCGCTGGAGACCGACGTGCACCCGGGGTTCATGACCGACTGGCAGCAGCCGCTGGTGGTGGCACTCACCCAGGCCCGGGGCCTGTCGATCGTGCACGAGACCGTGTACGAGCAGCGGCTCGGCTACACCGAGGCGCTGAACAAGATGGGCGCCACCATCCAGGTCTACCGGGACTGCCTCGGCGGTACGCCCTGCCGGTTCGGCCGCCGCAACTTCAAGCACTCCGCGGTGATCGCCGGGCCGTCGAAGCTGCACGCCGCCGACCTGGTGATCCCCGACCTGCGGGCCGGGTTCAGCCACCTGATCGCCGCGCTGGCGGCCGAGGGCACCTCGCGGGTCTACGGGGTGGATTTGATCAACCGGGGCTACGAGGACTTCGAGGCCAAACTCGCCGACCTCGGCGCGCACGTCGAGCGCCCGTAACCGGCGCACGGGAGACCCGTGGGGGTGGACGCGGAGACCCGTGGGGGTGGACGCGGGCGCCGGTAGCCAGCGGACCGGATGCCAGGTGAGACCCTGCTCACCCGGCGTCCGGGCGGCAGCGGCCGGCGGTAGGCGTACCGCGAGGTGCGGGGCGGGTCGCGGGTTGGCTACCCTTGCCCCGTGCCGTCGCTGTTTCGCCGCAAGCCCACCGACCTCGTCGAGGACGCCACCGCTCAGGTGACCCCCGACGAGGAGTCCGCGCCCGCCCGCCCCCGGGGCTACACCCCGAGCAAGAAGGAGTTGGGCAAGGAGACTCCGAAGCGCCCGAGCGCCGGTCGGCGGGTGGCCGGCGACGCGAAGCCGCTCACCAAGCAGGAGGCCCGGGAGCGGCGCCGGCAGTTGCGGGCCGAGTCGGCGGCCGAGTTCCGCCGGGAGGGCGGTCCCCGGGACCGGGCTCCCGAGCGCGGGCTGGCCCGCGACGTGGTGGACTCCCGGCGTACGGTCGGGACCTGGTTCTTCGGCGGCGCCCTGGTGGTGCTGATCGGTTCGGCCAACACCATGCCTCCGGAGGTGCGGTTCGCCTCCAACCTGCTCTGGGGCCTGCTGGCCATCGCCCTGGTGGTGGACTCGGTGTTGATCTCGCGGAAGATCAAGAAGCTGGTCCGGCAGCGGTTCCCCAAGACCGACCAGCGGATGGGCTCGCTCTACGTCTACGCGATCATGCGCTCCATCACCTTCCGCCGGATGCGTGCCCCGGTCCCCCGGGTCAACCTCGGCGACGCGATCTGAGTCTCGGCCCCACTTCGGCACGACGTCGGCGCCCTGCGTACGGGCGATCTGCGGACGCCCAGATCGGCGGACATGCGATCTGCGGGCGCCAGATCTGTGGACGGGCGATCTGCGTGCGCCAGATCTGCGGACGGGCGATCTGCGGACGGGCGATCTGTGGACGCGACCTGCCGCGGCCGGGTCTGGAGCCCTCTCTCGCGGTCGTCGCCGGCCAGCCGGAGCATCCGCCTCGGCCCGACCGGTCACGGGACGCCGAGCAGGCGGAGCAGGGCCGCCGTACCGGCCGCCGCGACCACCACCGCGACGAACGGGGCACGGCGCCAGGCCAGCACGGCACCGACGAGTACCCCGGCCGGTCGGGCGAAGCCGGCGAACGCGCCGGCCTCGGTCAGCGCCGCCGTCACCGCCAGCGCCGCGAGCAGGGCCGCGGCCGCGATCGGCAGCAGCCGGCTCACCCCGTCGGGCAGGGCCAGCCGGTCCCGCAGCACCACTCCGGAGAGCCGCAGGGCGTACGTGCCGACGGCCAGGGCCAGGATCACCGCGATCAGCATCCGCGCTCCCCGGGTCGACGGTCCGGTGCCTCCTGCTGCACGGGACCGGGTCGACGGTCCGGTGGCGGCGGCGACCCGTGCGCGGCCGGGCCGGTCAGCACGGCCGCTCCCGAGGTCGCCGGGGCAGTAGCAGTACGGCCAGGCCGGCCAGGGCCAGCAGCACCGGCAGGCCGGCCGGCAGCACGGGGGTGACCAGCAGCGCGATCGCCGCGCCGGCCAGGGCCACCCGACGGGTCTGCGGGTCGCGCAGCGCGGGCAGCAGCAGGGCGAGCAGCCCGGCCGGAAACGCGGCGTCCAGCCCCAACCGGAGCGGGTCGCCGACCCGGCTGGCCAGTAGCACCCCGAGCAGGGTACCGGCGTTCCAGGCCAGGAAGAGCAGGGTCCCGGCCAGCCAGAACGCCCGGCGCCGGCCGGCCCGGTCGGGTTGGGCCAGCGCGAACGCGGTGACCTCGTCGGTCATCAGGTGGCTGCCGACCAGCCGGTGCCGCCAGCGCCGCCCGAGGACGTCCCCGAGGGCCAGCCCGAACGGCAGGTGCCGGGCGTTGAGCAGCAGTCCGGCGAAGACCGCCGCGACGGGGCTGCCGGCCGCGATCAGCCCGACCGCGATGAACTGGGCACCGCCGGCGTACAGCAGCGTGGACATCGCGACGATCGCCGGGACCGGGAGGCCGGCCGCGAGTGCCACGGCGCCGAAGGAGGCGCCGATCGCCACCATCGCGACGGCGATCGCGCCGATGTCGCGGAGTAGGGCCCGGACCGGCACCGGATCGGGTGTCGGTGTTCGGTTTGCCGTACGCATGGTTCAGAATAATGAACACCTACGACACGTTCGTCAACCCGAACGGATGGACCGATGGACCGAACGCAATCCCGTTCCGACGGCTCCCCGGTGCCCGCCATCGCCGCCGCGCTGCGCCGGGAACGGGAACGCGCGGGCATCTCGCTGGCGGAACTGGCCCGCCGGGCCGGGATCGCCAAGTCGACCCTGTCCCAGCTCGAGGCCGGCAACGGAAACCCCAGCGTCGAGACGGTCTGGGCACTCGGGGTCGCCCTCGGCGTACCGTTCAGCCGGCTGGTCGAGCAGCCCCCGCCGGCGGTACGGGTGATCCGGGCCGGGCACGGGCCCGGGCTGCGCTCGCAGCAGGCCGAGTTCACCGGCACGCTGCTGGCCGCCGGCGCACCGCAGGTACGCCGGGACATCTACCTGATCGAACTCGAACCGGGCCAGGTACGCGACGCCGAGCCGCACATCCCGGGCAGCGTGGAGCATCTGGTGGTGGCCGCCGGCCGGCTGCGTACCGGACCGGCGGCCGACCCGGTCGAACTCGGTCCGGGCGACTACGTCACGTTTCCGGGCGACGTCCCGCACCGCTACGAGGCGCTCGCCCCCGGCACCTTCGCCGTACTCGTGATGGAGCACCCCTGACACCAGGCGTGACGGAGCACCCCTGAGACCGGGTCAGTGCCCGCCGGTGTCGACCGGGGCGGGCGCCCGGTAGAGCCGGGCGACGACGTCCTCGATGTCCGGCTCCACGATGGCGATGTCCCGCAGCGCGGCGACCCGGGCCAGCCCGGCCACCACGTCGGAGGCGGTCGCCGACTCGCAGGCGAAGACCAGCCGCCGTCCGTCGGCCTCGGCGCGCAGCAGCGGCGCACCGGGCAGCACCGGCGGCTCGGCCAGTGGCTCGTCGAGGTCGGCGACCACCTGCCGGCGCGAGCCGTACCGCGAGTGCAGCGCCTCGATCGACCCGTCGTGCACCACCCGGCCGTGGTCGATCACCACCAGCCGCCGGCAGAGCCGCTCGATGTCGGCCAGGTCGTGTGTGGTCAGCACCAGGGTGGTGTCGCCGGCCGCGCCGAGTTCGGCCAGGAAGGACCGGACCGCCTGCCGGCTCACCACGTCGAGCCCGATCGTCGGCTCGTCCAGGAAGAGCACCTCCGGTCCGTGCAGCAGCGCGGCGGTCAACTCGCCCCGCATCCGCTGCCCGAGCGAGAGCTGCCGCACCGGGACGTCCAGGAACCCGTCCAGGTCGAGTTCCGCCCGGCAGCGGCGCAGCCGGGCGGCGTGCTCGGCCGCCGGCACCCGGTAGACGTGCCGGAGCAGGTCGAAGGAGTCCCGCAGCGGCAGGTCCCACCAGAGCTGCGAGCGCTGCCCGAAGACCACCCCGATGCGCAGCGCCAACCGGGTGCGCTGGGCCACCGGCAGCAGGCCGCAGACGCGTACCTGGCCGGACGAGGGGCTCAGCACCCCGGTCAGCATCTTGAGCGTGGTCGACTTGCCGGCGCCGTTCGGCCCGATGTAGCCGACCATCTCGCCGCGCCGGACCGTGAGGTCTATCCCGTCGACCGCGCCCACCACCCGCTTCGCCCGGCGGAACCGGCCGGCCCGGACGCGTACCACGAACTCCTTGCGCAGTTCGCGGGCCTCGATGACCGGAGCGTCCGGCGGGGTCGCGGTCACGAGCCGGTGCTCCGGTAGTGGCGTACCCCGACCCGCCAGGCCGCGGCGGCGAGCGCGGCCGCCGGCAGCGCCACGCCCGGCGCGGCCCACCCCACCCAGGCCGGCAGGCCGAGCGGGTCGGCCCGGCCGAGCAGCGCCAGTGCCGGGTAGTAGGCCACGAAACCGAACCCCATGCCGTACGCGAAGGCCGCTCGGAACCAGCCACTGTAGACAGTCATCGGGTACGTGGTGAAGTCGCGGCCGCCGTAGGTGAAGGCCGAGCCGACCTCGCCGGAGTCGATCCACCAGAACGACAGCGACGCGGTGGCCACGAAGATCGCGGCGAAGAAGACCGCCCCGGCCAGCGGGGCCAGCACGGCCAGCGCCACCCGCCCCGGCGTCCACGCCAGGTCGGCGGTGGCCAGCGCCACCACCAGTACGCCCGCCCCGAAGACGGCCCGGGACGCCTTGCGCAGCGGCAGGTCCATCAGCAGCAGTTGGGGCAGCGCCCCGAGCGGGCGGACCAGTACCGCGTCCAGCAGCCCGGTCCGGACGTACTGGCGCAGCGCCTCCACGTTGCCGACCGCGAGATCGGCGGTGGCGAAGGCGGCCGACGAGAGGCCCACCATCACCATCGCCTCGGTCCGGTCGAAGCCACCCAGTTCCCGGGTGACCCGGAACAGCACCAGCACGGTGAGCACGTCGAGCGCGGTGGCGCCGACGTTGCTGACCAGGTCGACCACGAACGAGGTGCGGTACGACGCCTGCGACCGGGCCTGCCCGCGCAACAGCGCCAGATAGGCCGGCGCACGCCGCAGCCGGTACGTCCACTCAGCCACCCTGCACCACCAGCCGGTGCTCGGCCCGGCGCTGAACCGTACGGCAGATCAGCAGGACCAGAGCGGCCCAGAGCAGTTGTACGGCCACCATCCCGGCCTGGATCGCCGCACCGTCCCGCTCGACGAGTACGTCCAGCGGGGTCTGCAACAGGCTCGGGAACGGGGTGGCCAGCCAGAGCGGCACGGCGACCCAGTCCGGCAGGAACCGCAGCGGGAAGTAGAGCCCGGCCAGTACGCCGGAGCCGAGGGTCCAGAGGATCATCGCGCCGCGCGCGTCGTGCAGCCAGTACGCGGTCGCGTTCACCAGGAACCGGCAGCCGAAGCAGATCACCACCGCCAGCCCGACGGAGAACAGGAAGAGCGGCACCGTCTGCCAACGGGTCGGCAACGCCAGGTCGAAGAAGAGCAGCCCGGTGACGACCGGCGGGAGGAAGCGGGTCAGCAGGGCGTACCCGGCCCGGCCGAGGTCGGTGGCGAGGTAGCTGACCACCGGATGCACCGGGCGGAGCAGGTCGCTGGCGACCTCGCCGGTGCGGATCCGGTCGGCGAGTTCGGTCCATCGCCAGAGCAGTACCACGGCGAGCAGGCCCTGTCCGACCCAGACGAAGGTGGCCAACTGGGCCCGGCTGTAGCCGCCCGCGACGCCACCGGCGCCGGTGGCGACGGCAAGCAGGACGTAGCAACGCAGGAAGCCGAAGACGGTGTTGGTGAAGGCGCCGGCAAGAGTAGCTTGCCGGTAGGTAGAGTACCGACGAAACCCTGATCCGGTTATCGCAGCAAATGTCCGGAACCATGGGATGATGTTTCGGCTGATGGGTGGTGCCACAGTGGCGGTGACCGAGCCCACGCCGTTACCCTCCTTCCGCGACCACGCTGCACCGAGCCGGGTGACTTTACCCGGAACGCCCGGCTGCCCAGCGAGATTTTTCGACGAGGTGACACCCCGTGAGTGAGCGACGCGAGCCGGCTTTCCCGGCCGCGTCGCGCGCGGTTCGGCGTACCGCTCGCGGCATCGGGTCCCGAGACGGTCGAGGCAGCGGCGTACGGCTCGGAGTGCCGGTATGAGCGGTCGATACTCCGGCCGCTGGGGAGAGGCCGCCGAACCGTCCTGGGTGGTCGAACCGACGGCGGAGTGGGAGCCGCAGTTCCCCGGCCAGCGTTATCCCGGAGACATCGGCCACCAGCGGCGACGCCGGCCGGCCGGCCGGGCACCGGTGCCGACCGGCCGGGCCAAGGTACCGCCGCCGGGTAGCCGCCCCGGCGAGCCGGAGCCGTTCGGCCGTCCCGAGCCGGTCTCCAACGGCCGCCCCGACGCACCGTCGAACGGGCGCCCCGACGCGCCGCCGGGCAGCCGTCCAGAGGCGCCGCCGGGCAGCCGTCCAGAGGCGCCGCCGGGCAGCCGTCCAGAGGCGCCGCCGGGCAGCCGACGCGAGACTCTGCCGAGCGGGCGTACCGGGCAACCCGCCGGTGCGCATCCGTCGGCCCGGGCGGACGGGCCGCCGCGCGAGACGCGTACCGGACGGCTCGACCGCTGGGACAGCCGATCCCCCGGCTGGAACCCGCCGCCCGGCTCCCGGGACACCGGCCCCGACTCCTGGGACCAACCGTCGAACGGACGTGGCCGGCCACCGGTCGAGCACCGCACCGGCGGTTCGGTGCCGGTCGGCCGGGACGACCGGCGGCCGCCCGGTGCCGGCGAGCCCGGACCGCGCGGAGGTCGCGGCGAGAGCGGGTTCGCCGGTGGCCGGGCCGCGTCGCAGCACGATCCGCACCGCTCCGGCGACGACCGGCCGGGTCGCTCGGCCGGTGCACCGGAGCGGCGCGGACGGTGGCTCACCGGGCCGGCGTCCGAGGAGACCCAGCCGCTGCCGGACCGGCGCCCGACGCCCACCGACGGCCGGCCCGGACCTCGGGACGGCCGGGGCCGGGTCGGGCCGGGCGGACGTCCGGCGATGCCGGCGGCGTTCGACGGCTCCCCCGGCCCCGAGCGGGGTGCTCCCGGACAGGACCGAACCGACGGTTGGGCGGCCCGGTCCGGCGGCCAGCCGCATCCGGGGAGCCGCGAGGCACCCCCGGGCCGCACCCCGCCCCGGGCCCGGCCCGACCGCCCCGGCTCCGAGCCTCCGGTCCGGCGCCCCGCCGCCGGACCGTCCGGTGCACCCAGTTGGCCAGCCCAGCGCGGCCCGGGCCAGGAGCCGCGCGAGGGCCGGCGCTTCCCCGATCTGGGTTCCGGCCGTCCACCGGTACGCGACCCGCGCGGCACCGATCCGGCCACCCGGCCGGGCCCGGTGCCCCGGGGTGACCGGGTCGGGCCGACTCCGCCCGGCGTCGACCGGCCCGCCGCCGAGCTGGCACCGGGATACGGGCGACCGGACCGGACGCCGGTCTCGGGTGCCGACCGGGTCCCACCGCGCACCGGCCGGCCGGACGACGCACCGGTCCGCCCGGACCGGGTCGCCGAGTACCCCGCCGTCGCCGCCCGACCGGCCAGCCCGACCGACCGGGTCGGCCCGACCGCACCGCCCAGGACCGGAGAACCGCCCAGGACCGGAGAACCGCCCAGGACCGGAGAACCGCCCAGGACCGGGGAACCGCCCAGGACCGGAGAACCGGCCCGGGCCGCCGAACAGCCTCGCCCGGTCGAGCCCGCCCGGCGGATCGAGCCCGCTCACCCGGTCGAGCCGGTACGCCGGGTCGAGCAGTCCCGGCCGATCGAGCCCCGCCCGATCGACGCCGGCCGCCCGGTGGAGCCACCCCGTCCCGTCGAGCCACCGCGCCCCGTTGGGTCGACCCGGCCGGTGGAGCCACCGCGCCCGGTCGAGTCGACCCGCCCGGCCGAACCACCCCGTCCCGTCGAACCACCGCGCCCGGTCGAGTCGACCCGGCCGGTCGAACCACCCCGACCCGTCGAACCACCCCGACCCGTCGAGGCAACCCGACCGGCCGAACGACCCCGGCCGGTCGAGCCGCAGCGCCCCGTCGAGCCACCCCGTCCGGTGGAGGTGGCCCGGGCCGCCGAGGCACCGCGCCCGGTCGGGCCGCCCCGACCCGTGGAGCCAGCCCGGCCCGCCGACCCGACCCGGCCAGCCGAGGCGGGCCGTACGGTCGAGCCGCCCCGAAGCGCCGAACCGAACCGGCAGGTCGAACCGCCCCGGCAGGTCGAGCCGGGGCCGTGGCTCACACCGCCCCCGGCCGAGCCGGCGGCCTCTGCGGAGCCACCGCGCGAACGGGCCGCGGGCTGGCTGACCCCGGCCGCACCGTCGGATCCGGCTCCCCGGCCGCCCCGACAGCCGTCCGCCGACGAGACCGGCCAGCGCCCGCCGGTCACGCCACCCCCGACCACGGGCCTGCGGCTGGAGTTCCTGCCCGCACCGACGCCCGCCGGCACCCCGTCCCCGACCACGCCCGCCGAGTCGACCACGCCCGCCAGCCCGCCCCCGGGGTCAGCGGTCGGGACGGACACCGGCGGGCCGGTCGAACCAGCCGCCGCCACCCCGGTGGCGGGTACCGTCATCGAACCCGCCTCGCCCGTCCCCTCGTCCGGTCCTCCGATCGAACCGGCCGACGCCGGGCCCGTGCCGGAGACCGGGCGGGCCACCGATCCGAGTGAGACTTCCGTACCCTCCATGCCAAAGACCGGACCTGTCGCGGACCACACCACAGTCGGACCGCTCACCGATGCCGCCCTGGCGGCCCCCTCCCCCACCGAGCCGGGCACCGACGCGGCCTCGGCCGCCGACGACAGCGCCGGCACAGCGGACCAGCCGCGCGACGGCGACCCGGAGCTGACGGTCGACGCCGGGGCACCGGCGGACGACCCGGCACCCGACGGCGCGCCGCCCCCGGACGACGCCCCGGCGGACGGGCCGGCGGAGACCGCGCCGCCGGTCCCGGCGGCCGCCGCCGACCCGCCGGACGCGGCACCCAGCTCCGGCCCGCCGGCCGCACCGACCTCCGGACCCCCGGTGGCCGCCTCGGCGTCCGGAGCGCCCGCCGCCGCACCCACCTCCGGGCCGCCGGCCAGCGCGCCCACCTCCGGACCCCCACTGGCCACCTCGCCGCCGGGCTCGCCGGTCGTCGAGGCCAGCCCCGACACCGTGCTGCCGACCGGGCCGGCGGCCGGGGCGGCGACCGCGCTGAGCGCGCCCACCATGCTCACCCCGATCATCCGACCGGGCGGAAAACGAGGGCCGGCCGAGCCGGAACCCGCCGACGTCCCGGCGGAGCCCGCGGCCACCGACCCGGAACAGGTGCTGGCGTCGTACGAGTGGCGGTTCCACCACGAGACCCTGCGGGAGCTGGTCGAGGATCCCGAGTCGCTGCGGGCGATCCGGGACCGGTTGACGGAGAAGCTCGAACCGGCGAAGGACAACGGCACCCGGGCCCGGCTGCTGAGCCTGCGGGCGGTGGTCTCCCGCATCCTCGGCGACCTCGGCAAGGCGCTCTCCGACGGCAAGCTGGCGCTGGCACACGCGGAGGCGACCGGCCAGTTGCGGCGGATCGCGATCGCGCAGGCCCGGCTGGCGCACGTACTCCAGTGGCGGGGGGACTTCGCCGAAGCGGACCGGCTCTTCGAGGAGGCGAACTCCTCCGAGCTGCCGGACCGGCTGCGGGCCACCATGCACGAGCACGCCGGACGGTCCTGCTACGACCAGGGCCGCTACATGGAAGCCTGCAACCACTTCGAGAAGGCGCTGGAGTTGCGCAAGGTCGAGGACCCGGACCTGATCGCCCGGACCGAACTCGCGCTCGACGCCGTCTTCAACAAGGTCGCACAGAACGGCTGGGGCCCGTACCCGCGCGACCGGGACGAGATCCTCCAGGTGCACCGGCCACCGGTGCCGAAGTTCAGCGAGAAGGTGCAGCGCTGGGGGTACGCCGACCCCGACGGCCAGCTCGCGATCGCGCCGAGCTACGCCGACGTGCAGCCGTTCCGGGACGGGGTGGCCTGGGTACGCCGGCCTGAGACCCGCACCTGGGAGCTGATCGACGAAACCGGTGAGCTGCTGATCGAGGCGTCGACCGGATATCTCGGCGTCGGATCCTTCTCCGACGGGCTGGCCTGGGTGTCCCGGGACGGCACCGGCGGCTGGATCGCGATCGACAAGTCCAACAAGGTGGTCATCCCGGCCGGCTTCGAGGACGTACGCCCGTTCCGGCGCGGTGTCGCCGCCGTCCGGCGGGGCGGCTGGGGCGCGGTCGACCGGAACGGCAAGGTGGTGCTGCCGACCCGCTACACCGGCTTCACCACCGCGCTCACCGACGGCCGGTACGTCGACGGGTTCACCGACGAGGGGCTGGCGATCGTCGACGCGGGCGGGCGCAAGGGCGTGGTGGACCGGTCCGGGCAGGTACTGGTCGCGCCGGCCCACCCGGCGCTGGTGATCCATCCGGTCGCGTTCCTGATCGGCAACGGCGCCGGGCAGTGGGGTGCGCTGGACCGCCGGGGCGAGCCGCTGATCGACGCGGTGCACCCGAGCCGGAACGACGTGATGGAGGAGATCGACCGGCTGCTCGCCGACACCAAGCCCGTGCTGTGATCTGGGTACCTCGCCCGGTCGCCCAACCTGATCCACTCGGGGTACGAGGACTAGGGTCAGAGGTATGGAATTCCGACACCTTGGCCGCTCGGGCCTGCTGATCAGCGAGATCGCGTACGGAAACTGGATCACCCACGGCTCCCAGATCGAGGAGGAGGCCGCGCTGGACTGCGTACGCGCGGCTCTGGACGTCGGCATCACCACCTTCGACACCGCCGACGTGTACGCCGGCACCAAGGCGGAGTCGGTGCTGGGCCGGGCCCTGAAGGGCGAGCGCCGGGAGGGTCTGGAGATCCTCACCAAGGTCTACTGGCCGACCGGTCCGGGTCGGAACGACCGGGGCCTGTCCCGCAAGCACATCATGGAGTCGATCAACGGCTCGCTGCGCCGGCTCCAGACCGACTACGTCGACCTCTACCAGGCGCACCGGTACGACTACTCCACGCCGCTGGAGGAGACGATGGAGGCGTTCGCCGACGTCGTGCACTCCGGCAAGGCGCACTACATCGGCGTCTCGGAGTGGAAGGCGTCCGAGATCCGGGCCGCGCACGAGCTGGCCCGGGAGCTGAAGATCCAGCTCGTCTCGAACCAGCCGCAGTACTCGATGCTGTGGCGGGTCATCGAGGGCGATGTCGTACCGACCAGCCAGGAACTCGGCGTCAGCCAGATCGTCTTCTCGCCGATCGCCCAGGGCGTGCTGACCGGCAAGTACCTGCCCGGCCAGGAGCCGCCGGCCGGTTCCCGCGCGACCGACACCTCCGGCGGGGCGACCTTCATCGCCCGGTTCATGTCCGACGAGGTACTGACCCGGGTGCAGCGGCTCAAGCCGCTCGCCGAGCAGGCCGGCCTCAGCATGGCCCAGCTCGCGGTCGCCTGGGTGCTGCAGAACCCGAACGTCTCCTCGGCGATCATCGGCGCCTCCCGCCCGGAGCAGGTGCAGGACAACGTCAAGGCGGCCGGCGTGAAGCTCGACGCCGAGCTGCTCAAGGCGATCGACGAGATCGTCGAACCGATCACCGAGCGGGACCCGGCCAAGACGCAGAGCCCGGCCCAGCGGCCGTGACCGTGCGGCGGTCCTGACCCCGGCAGGTGCGGCGAAGGCCCCCGCCCGACACGCGCCGACCTGGCACGCGCCGGGCGGGGGCCTTCCGGGTACCGTCCGGGGTCAGCCCTGCCAGAAGCGGATCAGGCGCAGGCCCTCGGCGTAGAGGTAGTCGGGCAGGCCGATCAGGTCGCCGACCGCGAAGACCCCGCCGAAGAACCAGCCGCCGACCCGCGGGTTCCAGAGCAGGGCGAAGAGCAGGATGAAGCCGTACGGCGCCATCAGGTCGTAGCCGCGCCGCCACTGCGGGTTCAACCACGGCTGGAGGACGTTGCCGCCGTCCAGACCCGGCACCGGCAGCAGGTTGAGGATGCTCGCGGTGAGCTGGAGGAAGGCGAGCAGCGCGACCCCGGACCAGAACTCCGGCGCGGCGTTGACGTCCACCCCGATCGCGAACGGCACGACCAGCAGCAGCGCGAACAGCACGTTGGTGGCCGGGCCGGCCAGGCTGACCAGCGAGTGCCGGAGCCGGCCGGGAATCTCGTGCCGGTCCACCCAGACGGCCCCGCCCGGCAGGCCGATGCCGCCGAGCAGCACGACCACCACGGGCAGGATGATCGACAGCAGCGGGTGGCTGTATTTCAGCGGGTTCAGGGTCAGGTAGCCGCGGTGCGCCACTCCCCGGTCACCGGCCCGGTACGCCACCACGGCGTGCGCGTACTCGTGCAGGCAGAGCGAGACCAGCCAGCCCGAGACGACGAAGAGGAAGACGTCGAGCCGGACGTTGCCGAACCCGTTCCACGCCATCGCGCCGCTGGTCACGAAGAGCGCGACCAGGGCCAGGAAGATCGGGCTGGGCCGGAACGCCTCCGGAGGCACGCCGAGGACCAGCCGGTCCCGGCCGCGTTGGTCGAAGTTCATCCCGGTCACTCGGCCGCGGGCAGCAGGCTCATCCGGTACTCCACCCGGTCGTCCTCGACCAGCAGCACCGAGGCGACACCCGCGGCGGCGAGTTCACGCCAGGTCTGGCCGATCCAGGACTCGGCGTCGGCCTGGCTGCTGAACGCCTCGGCCGGTCCGTTCACCGGATCGCCGTCCGCGCCCTCGTACCGCCAGCTCCACGGCATGTCGCGTCTCCCCTCGCCGATCTTCCGCGCCGACAAACCCCCGCCAGCCTAGTCGGCCGGCCGGTGCCAGCCAGCCAGAGCGGTCCGGAGCGATTCCGCACCCCCGCACCTCGCCGCGAGCTGTCCAGCCAAGCGCTCTAAGGTACGGGCATGTCCGTAGACGGGTGGAGCAGGCTCCTGGTGCTGGGCGGGATCCGCTCCGGCAAGTCCGAGTTCGCCGAGTCGCTGCTGAAGGACGTACCGGTTGTCCGTTATGTCGCCACCGCCGCGACCGACCCGGACGACCCGGACTGGACGGCCCGGATCGACGCCCACCGGATCCGCCGGCCGGCGGGCTGGACGACCGAGGAGGCCAACGCCGACCCGTCCCGGCTGGCCGAAGTGATCGCCGGCGCCGGTCCGAACGACACGCTGCTCGTCGACGACCTCGGCGGCTGGGTGACCGTGCTGCTCGACCCGGCGCACCAGCCCGCCGACGACGTCGCCACCATCGGCGAACTCGGCACCGCGATCCGGAACTGCCCGGCCCGGCTGGTGCTGGTCAGCCCCGAGGTGGGGCTCTCGACGGTGCCGGTCACCCCGCTCGGGCGGGCCTTCGCCGACGCGCTCGGCACCACCAACCAGGCGGTCGCGGACGCCTGCGACGCGGTGGTGCTGGTGATCGCCGGGCAACCGGCCTGGTTGAAGGCCGGCGCGGACCGGTCGCCGGCGGTCCCGGCCGGCGCCGGCCAGCCCGGCGTACCGGCGCAGCTCGACCGGGCCGGCGCCGACCGGACCGCCCCGGCCACCTCGGCCTGGACCGACGTGCTGGGCGCGGTGCCGCAGGTACTCCGCCCGACCGTGATCCCGGCACCGGCGGCCGAACCCGCGCCGTCGACACCGACCGGGACCGGGACGGGCTGGACCGCGCCGACCATGGCACTGCCGATGGTCGCCACCGGTCTGGTCATCCAGCCCGGGATGGACCTGCCGATGCCGGACGAGTACGCCGGCCCCGCCGCCGTCGACCGGCTCGGCACGCTCGACCTGCCCGGCAGCGGCCTCGGCCACCTGGACCGGGTGGTCTCGTTCGCCGCCGCCACCCAGGGGACGTCGACGCCGCAGCCCTGGCGCTCGGTCCGGGTGCTGCTGCTGCACGGCGACCACTCCGGCGGTGCCGCCGCGGGCGCGGTCCCTGGCGAGTCCGCCCGCCGCGCCGAGCAGGCCCGGCAGGGCACCGGGCCGATCGCCCGGCTGGCCGCCGAGGCCGGCGCCACCCTCCAGGTGGTCGAGGCACCGCTGTCCCGGCCGATCGAGGAGGGCCCGGCGCTGACCGCCGACGAGGTCGAGGCGGCCCTGCGCTACGGCTGGCGGCTCGCCGAGGAGGCGGTGGACGCGGGGGTGGACCTGCTGGTCCTCGCCGCCTCGGGTGCAGGTACCGAGGCGGCCGCGGCAGCCGTACTGGCCGCCACGGCCGGCGCCGAACCCGCGGCGATACTCGGCCGGGTGGTGACGCTCGGCGGGCGGGTGGACGACGAGGCGTGGATGCAGCGCTGCGCGGCGGTCCGGGACGCGATGCACCGGACCCGGCGCAGCCCCCGGGACGCCAAGGACGTACTCGCCGAACTGGGTGGCGGCGACCTGGCGATCGCCACCGGCGTCCTGCTCGGCGCGACGGCCCGGCGTACCCCGGTGCTGCTGGACGGGCCGGTCGGGGTGGCGGCGGGCCTGGTCAGCCGGGATCTCGCCGGCCAGGCCCGGCACTGGTGCCTGCTACCGGACCACGGCGACCACCCGGCGGTGAAGCTCGGCGCCGACGTGCTCGACCTGAGCCCGTTGCTGGACCTGCGGCTCGGTCTCGGCGAGGGTGGCGCCGCGCTGGCCGCGCTGCCGCTGCTGCGCGCCGCGCTGACCCTCGCCGGTACCCTCCCGGTGCATCCGAGCCTGGCGGGCGGCGAGCCAGCCGAGCCGGCGGGCACCGACCGGACCGATCCGGCGCGCGACGGCTCGCTCCCGCCGGTGCCGGACCCGGCCGAACCGTGGGCACCGGAACCGGCGGCCGACCGCCCCGGACCGGCCGACGACTCCGACCCGGCGCACCCGGACCCGGCCGAACCCTGGACCCCGGAACCGGCGGCCGACCGCCCCGAGCCGGACGACGACTCCCACCCGCCGATGCCGGACCCGGCCGAACCGTGGGCACCGGGCCCGCCGGCCGACCGTCCCGGGCCCGACGACGACACCCCGGACGACGACCAGGAGTTCATCGAGCCGCCACCGGCCGGCCCCGGCCCGACCGCGGTGCCGGACGACACCACCGGGCAACCGGCGACGGACACGCCGCTGCCGGAACAGGCATCGACGGAGGCGCCGCTGCCGGGGCAGCCGGCCACCGGCATCGGGGCGACCGACGACCGGGACGGCGGGCGTCGGGACGGCGCCACCGTGCCACCGGGTGCCTGAGGGCCGGTTCGCGGCCGGCGGCCGGCTGGCGCTGACCACCTTCACCGTCGCACCGCTGCGGGCCGGTCGGGTCGACCGCGCCACCGCCGGTACCGCGATGACCCTGGCCCCGCTGGTCGGCGCGCTGCTCGGGGTACTCCTCGCCGGGGTGCTCGGCGGGCTGGGCGCGCTCGCCCCGCCGCTGGTCGCCGGTGTGGTGACCGTGGCGGTGGCGGCGCTGCTGACCCGGGGGCTGCACCTGGACGGGCTGGCCGACACCGTGGACGCGCTCGGCTCGTACCGCTCCGGGGAAGCCGCGCTGCGGATCATGCGGCAGCCGGACGTCGGCCCGTTCGGGGTGACCGCGCTGCTACTCGTACTCCTGCTCCAGGCCGCCTCGTTCGCGGCGCTGGCGGCCCGGCCGTGGACCGCGCTGCTCGCGACGCTGGCCGCCGGTGCCGCGACCGGTCGGCTGGCGGTTAGCTGGGCCTGCCGGCGCGGTGTCCCGGCGGCCCGCCCGGAAGGGCTCGGCGCGCTGGTCGCCGGCACAGTCGGCCCGGCCGCGCTGGTCGGGCTCTCGGCCGGGGTGGCGCTGCTCGCCGTACCGGCGGTGCCGGACCGCCCCTGGCAGGGCCCGCTCGCGGTCGCCGTGGCGCTGGCCGGCACGCTGCTGCTGGTCCGGCACGTGGTACGCCGGCTCGGCGGCATCACCGGCGACGTGCTCGGCGCAGGCGTCGAACTCGGCAGCACGCTGTTCTACCTCGGTGTCGTGCTGACCGGCTGACCGGGCAGGCGTTCGCGGGTAGCGTTCGCGAAAAGGACACCAGCACGAGTACCAGGCCAACAGGCGGTCGAGCGGGGGACGTAATGCTCATCACGGACGATTTCCTGCCCGTGCCGGTCCCGGAGTCGTTGACCGCGACCTACCTGGTGCCCACCACCGGCCAGGTCGACCCGGCCCCGGCCGAGGCGGTGGCGGCGCTCGGCGGCCGGCTCTCCGGGCCGGTGCACGACCTCGCCCGGCAGATGCTGGACAGCCCGCTCATGACGGTCGACACCCGGCCGATCGCCGAGTTCCCGCACCTGCCGCCGGACCTGCTCACCGCGTTCGGGGCCACCGACACCCAGCTCGCCCGGCTGGACGCCGCCACCGACCTGGTGGTGGTGCAGGCCAGCTACCGGCCCGGCTGGCCGCCCGCGCACGAGTGGGCCGCCCGTACGGTCGCCTGCGCCATCGCCGAGTCCCTCGGCACCGACGTGGTCGACGTCTTCGCGTTGCAGTTCCTCGACCCGGCCACCGCGCTGCGCTCGCTGCCGGACGCCGAGGGCCGGGTACGCCTGATCGACTGGGTCCTGGTGCCGTACTCGTCGGACGACGGCGGGCTCTGGTTCACCACCAAGGGACTGCGCCGGTTCGGGCTGCTGGAGTTGCAGGCGCAGGGTGTGCCGACGCACCTGACCCGGGCCTGGGGCGCGGTGATGACCGGGGTGGCCCGGCGACTGCTCCGGGCCTGGACCGACGGGCTCACCGACAGCGAGGTGCCGGCCTTCGTCCAGTTGCCGGTGGTCACCTCGGTCACCGGGCACGACATCGCGGTGGCGTACGGCAACCCGCAGCAGCACGACACCACCGGCCCGGCGGCGCTGCGGCTGGAACTCGACCCGGCCACCGACCCGGACGCCGACTCGTTCCTGACCCTGCTGCCCCCGTCCGGCCATCCCGGCCCGGCCGGGCGGTACTTCGCGGCGGTCTGCGCCGCCCTGTTCGGTGCCGCCGCCCAGTCCGACGTCCGGTACGCCCGGCCGGACGACGCGATGGCCCGGGCGATCGCCACCGCCCGGGACGGGCTGCCCGGCATCCGGGAGCGGTTCCTCGCCGGCACCCTGCCGGACGGGGTGCAGTTGCTGGTCAAGTACGCCCTGCCGAATGACGAGGGGCCGGAGTTCGTCTGGGCCGGGGTCACCTCGTGGGCGACCCCGGAACGGATCGTCGGGGCCAGCGCCAGCGACGCCACGGCGGATCCGGCGGTCCGGGTCGGCCAGCCCGTCGTGGTGGACGCCGTCGACGTGGTCGACTGGGCCCTGCTGGACGGCAGCGGGGTGATCGAGGGCGGCTGGACCCAGGCCGTCCTGGACGCCGGCGACCGCTCCCAACGCTGACCGGCCCGCCCCCGCCCGCTTCGCCCCGGACCGGGGAGTCCCGGACCGGGGAGTCCCGGACCGGGGAGTCCCGGACCGGGGAGTCCCGGACCGGGGAGTCCCGGACCGGGGAGTCCCGGACCGGGGAGTCCCGGACCGGGGAGTCCCGGACCGGGGAGTCCCGGCGGAGTCTCCGCCCCGCTGAGACTCCCCGATACCCGCCGGTCTACTTCACGGACGGCGCGACGAAGGGGGGCCGGACCACCCGCATGGTGGCGCGGCGGCCCCGGACGTCGACCTCGACCTCGTCGTCCTGGCCCAGCCCGGCGGCGCTGTCCAGCAGGGCGAGGGCGATGCCGGCCTTCCGGGTCGGCGAGAAGGTGCCGCTGGTGACCGTGCCGACGGCCGTACCGTCGGCGGAGAGCACCGTCATGCCCGGCCGGGGGATGCCCCGGTCCAGCGCCAGCAGCCCCCACAGGGTGCGACGCGGCCCGGCCGCCTTCTCGGCGAGCAGCGCGTCCCGCCCCCAGAACGCCGGCTTGTCCCAGCCGACCGCCCAGCCCGCCCGGGCCTGCACCGGGGTGATCTCCGGGGAGAGGTCCTGGCCGTGCAGCGGGTAGCCCATCTCGGTCCGCAGGGTGTCCCGGGCACCGAGCCCGCAGGCGCGGATCCCGTACGGCTCGCCGGCCGCCAGCAGCGCGTCCCAGACCGTGGTCGCCGCCTCGGCCGGGACCACCAGCTCGTACCCGTGCTCGCCGGTGTAACCGGTCCGGCAGACCACCAGCGACACCAGGTCGCCGTCCGGGGTGGCCGCCCCGGCGGTGGAGAAGCCGAGTTCGGCGGTGGAGAAACTCATGTAGCCGTGTCCGGTCGGCAGTCCGAGGGTGCCGAGCAGTTCGGCCGAGCGCGGCCCCTGCACCGCCAGCACCGCGTACGCCTCGTGCTCGTTCGTCACGGTGATCCCGGCCGGGGCGGCGGCGCGGAGCCGGCGTACCACCTCGGCGGTGTTGGCGGCGTTCGGGATCAGGAAGACGTGCTCGGGACCGTGCAGGTAGGCGATGATGTCGTCCACCACGCCGCCGGTCGCCTCGTCGCAGCAGAGCGTGTACTGCGCCCGTCCCGGCCCGATCCGACCCAGGTCGTTGCTGAGGCAGGCGTTGACGAAGTCGGCCGCCCCCGGGCCGGTGATCCGGGCCTTGCCCAGGTGGGAGACGTCGAACACACCCACACCGGTACGCACCGCGGTGTGCTCCCGGAGGACTCCGCCGCTGGCGTACTCCAGCGGCATGGACCAGCCGCCGAAGGCGGCGAACTTGGCGCCGAGCGCGGCGTGCCGCTCGTGCAGCGGCGACTGGCGGAGTGCGTCGGCGGGAGGTTCCGGGGTCTCGCCGGTCACCTGCGTCGGGTCGGTCATGGGTCGCAACCTACCTGCGATCCGGCTGATGGTTAGCATCGGCGGGACCCGTCCGGCGGACCGTCGGCGGGACAGCCCATTCGTCCGGCGGGTAGGTTGCGCCGGAGACCACAACGCCCGGCCGCAACCAGGCGGCCGGCCACGCCCGTCCGGAGCCGCGCAGTGACATCGCCCAGCACCAGCCTCAGCCTGGTCGACACCGACCCCGCCGAACTCGCCGTCGACGCCATCGTCATCGGGTTGCACAGCCAGACGGTGGACGAACCGGGTCCCGCCGCGGGCTTCGCCGGGACCCTGCTCCTCGCGACCGGAGCGGAGAGCATCGCTGCGGCGTTCGACGGCCGGCTGACGGAGACCCTGGCGCTGCTGGGCGCCACCGGCAGCCCGGGCGAGGTGATCAAGCTGGCCACCCTGGGCACCGTCACGGCGCCGCTGGTCGCCGCCGTCGGGCTCGGCCCGGAGCCGACCGGGGCGGCCCCGGCACCGGAGATCCTGCGCCGGGCGGCCGCCGCGGCGGTCCGGGCGCTGGCCGGCGCCGAGCGGGTCGCGCTGACCCTTCCGCTGCCCGACGACGAGGACGGCCCGGCCGCGCTGCGCGCCACCGCCGAGGGTGCGCTGCTCGGCGCGTACCGGTTCGCCGGCTACAAGACCCGGCCGCAGCCGACCCGCCGCCCGGCGGTGGCCGCGATCGCGGTGCACGTGCCGGACGCCGCTGACGACCGGGCCCGGGCGGAGATCACCCGGGCCGCTGTGGTGGCCCGGGCGGTGACCCGGACCCGGGACTGGGTGAACACGGCGCCGAACGAGCTGCGCCCGCCGTCCTTCGCCGACTCGGTGGCCGCGGCCGCCCGGGAGGCGGGGCTCGGCGTGGAGGTCCTCGACGAGCAGGCGCTGGCCGCCGGCGGCTACGGCGGCATCCTGGCCGTCGGGCTCGGCTCGGCGGCGCCGCCCCGGCTGGTAAAGCTCAGCTACGACCCGGCCGGCGACGGCCCGGCGACGCGGCTCGCGCTGGTCGGCAAGGGCATCACCTTCGACACCGGCGGCGTCTCGATCAAGCCGGCCCAGGGCATGTGGGAGATGAAGTCCGACATGGCCGGCGCGGCGGCGGTCGCCGCCACCATGCTGGCGATCGCCGAACTGAAGCCGGCGGTCGCGGTGACCGCCTACCTGCCGATGGCCGAGAACATGCCGTCGGCGACCGCGTACCGGCCGGGCGACGTGGTGACGATGTACAACGGCAAGCGGGTCGAGGTGCTGAACACCGACGCCGAGGGCCGGATGGTGCTCGGCGACGCGATGGCCCGGGCCTGCGAGGACGGCTGCGACTACCTGGTCGAGACCTCCACGCTGACCGGCGGCCAGGTGGTGGCGCTCGGCAAGCGGGTGGCCGGGGTGATGGGCAGCACCGAGCTGTGCCAGCGGGTCCAGCAGGCCGGTGACGCGGCTGGCGAGCCGACCTGGCCGATGCCGCTGCCGGACGACGTCCGGAAGGGAATGGACTCCGAGGTCGCGGACATCTCCCAGGTCAACGCGACGATGGACCGGGCCGGCCACATGCTCCAGGGCGGGGTCTTCCTGCGCGAGTTCGTCGCCGACGAGGTGCCGTGGGCGCACATCGACATCGCCGGGCCGAGCTACCACGCGGGCGAGCCGACCGGGTACTGGACCAAGGGCGGCACCGGGGTGCCGGTGCGTACCCTGCTGGAGCTGGTCGACGACATCGCCGCCAACGACTGAACCTTTCTCAACCTGGATCGCGCGGCGCTCACGCACTGCGTCCGATCCTGCGGTTCGTCGGACCGCAGGGGGAGGTTGCTGATCCGGGACCGCCACCGGCCCCGCTGGGCGGGGCCGGTGGCCGGCCGGTCAGCCGGTGGTCCGTTTGCGGCGCTCGTTGAAGTCCCGCATCCGCTGGGGATAGCCGACCAGCCGGACGTCGTAGACCGGGATCGCCAGCTTGTGGGCGAACCGCCGGGCGCCGTCCGGGCCGTCGATCCGGCGCCGGGTCCATTCACCGTCGTGCGCGATCAGCATGACGGTGGTCTCGGTCACGGTGGTCCGGGGCTCGATGAACGCCTCGACGCCACGCCTCGACCGGACAAACTGTTCAAGGTGGTCAAGATCCGCACGGCTGGCAGGACGATCACCCGCCGTGACAACCGCCTTCTTGCGTCGGCGAAACCAGGCCAACCCGACCCTCTCCTCCCCGGCATGCCGCCCCGCGGCGAAAGTGGCGACTTCCGGCAAGCGTACGTCCCGACGACGTGTCCTTGGGCACCTCGGTACGCGGCCCGCTTCCACTAGTGACAAGATGACCGAGGTGGGCGCTCCCCGGTCCCAACTGGCAGTCCGGAGAAAGTCCACGCCCCGCCGGCCGGAGAACCCCGACCGGGGGTGGCGGTATGCCCGGTTGACCGGCATCACCCTCGTAGCAGCGACGCGACCTGGGAGTTAACTGTGAGCGAGCCGAACGGCGGAACGTTCGATGTCGTCATCCTCGGGGGTGGCAGCGGCGGGTACGCGGCGGCGCTACGCGCCGCCCAACTGGACCTCTCGGTCGCGATGATCGAGAAGGGCAAGGTCGGCGGCACCTGCCTGCACAACGGCTGCATCCCCACGAAGGCGCTGCTGCACGCGGCCGAGATCGCCGACCAGACCCGCGAGTCCGAGCAGTTCGGCGTCAAGGCCGAGCTGGTCGGCATCGACATGGCCGGCGTCAACTCGTACAAGGACGGCGTGATCTCGCGGCTCTACAAGGGCCTGCAGGGGCTGATCAAGGGCGCCAAGATCACTGTGGTCGAGGGTGCGGGCAAGCTCGTCTCCGCCGACACCGTCGAGGTGAACGGGGCCCGCTACACCGGCCGCAACGTCATCCTGGCCACCGGCTCGTACGCCCGGTCCCTGCCCGGTCTGGAGATCGACGGCGAGCGGGTGATCACCAGCGACCACGCGCTGACCCTGGACCGGGTACCGACCTCGGCGATCGTGCTCGGCGGCGGCGTGATCGGCGTCGAGTTCGCCAGCGTCTGGAAGTCCTTCGGGGTCGACGTCACCATCATCGAGGCGCTGCCCCGGCTGGTGGCGGCCGAGGACGAGGAGTCGTCCAAGGCACTGGAGCGGGCGTTCCGCAAGCGCGGCATCGGGTTCAAGACCGGCAAGCGGTTCGAGAAGGTGGAGCACACCGAGAAGGGCGTCAAGGTCACCGTCGAGGGCGGCGAGACCGTCGAGGCCGAACTGCTGCTGGTCGCGGTCGGCCGTGGCCCGACCACCGCCAACCTCGGTTACGAGGAGCAGGGCGTCAAGCTCGACCGGGGCTTCGTACTCACCGACGAGCGGCTGCGCACGGGCGTACCGAACGTCTACGCGGTCGGCGACATCGTGCCCGGTCTCCAGCTCGCGCACCGCGGTTTCCAGCAGGGCATCTTCGTGGCCGAGGAGATCGCCGGCCGCAACCCCGCGGTGATCGACGAGAACGGCATCCCCCGGGTCACCTACTCCGACCCGGAGCTGGCCTCGGTCGGGCTCACCGAGGCCCGGGCCAAGGAGCAGTACGGCGCCGACAAGGTGAAGACCTACAACTACAACCTCGGTGGCAACGGCAAGAGCCAGATCCTCAAGACCGCCGGCTTCGTCAAGCTGGTCCGGGTCGACGACGGTCCCGTGGTCGGCCTGCACATGGTGGGAGCCCGGGTCGGCGAGCTGGTCGGCGAGGCGCAGCTCATCTTCAACTGGGAGGCGTACCCGGCCGAGGTGGCGCAGCTCATCCACGCCCACCCCACCCAGAGCGAGGCGCTCGGCGAGGCCCACCTGGCCCTGGCCGGCAAGCCGCTGCACGCACACGCCTGACCACAGAATCTCCGCGCCCGCCCGGCACCAACCGGGCCAGGATCGCACAGGCCACGAAGGAGTCTTGAAAGATGCCGGTATCGGTCACCATGCCCCGGCTGGGCGAGAGCGTCACTGAGGGCACCGTCACCCGGTGGCTGAAGCAGGAGGGCGACCGCGTCGAGGTCGACGAGCCCCTGCTCGAGGTTTCCACCGACAAGGTCGACACCGAGATCCCCTCCCCGGCGGCCGGCGTGCTGGCCCGGATCGTGGTGAGCGAGGACGAGACCGCCGAGGTCGGCAGCGAGCTGGCGGTGATCGACGGCGACGGCGAGGCGGGCGGCGAGGCCCAGCCGGAGCCGGCCGAGGCCGAGCCGGCCCCGGCCACCCCGTCGGCCGAGGCGGCGGAGCCGGCCGGCCAGCAGGAGCAGGCCGAGCAGCCCGAGCCGGAGACGGTACCGGCGCAGACCGCGCCGGCCGGCGACTCGGGCACCGTCCTCAAGATGCCGGCGCTGGGCGAGAGCGTCACCGAGGGCACCGTGACCCGCTGGCTGAAGGAGGTCGGCGACACCGTCGAGGCCGACGAGCCGCTGGTCGAGGTCTCCACCGACAAGGTGGACACCGAGATCCCCTCCCCGGTCGCCGGCACCCTGCTGGAGATCCGGGTCAGCCAGGACGAGACCGCACCGGTCGGCGCCGACCTGGCGGTGATCGGCGCCGCCGGAGGCGCCGCCCCGGCCGCCGAGCCGGCAAAGCCCGCCCCGGAGGCCGCGAAGCCGGCTCCCGAGCCCGCCAAGCCGGCGGCGGAGCCGGCCCGGCCGTCGGCACCGGCTGCCGGTGCGTCGTACCAGACTCCGGCACCGGAGACCGAGCGTTCCGAGCAGCCGGTTCGGACCGAGCAGGCGGCCCAGCCGGCGCCGGCCCGTACCCCGGCCCCGGCGCCCGCGCCGTCCGGCGAGAACGGTGCCGGGTACGTCACCCCGCTGGTCCGCAAGCTCGCCAGCGACCAGGGCGTCGACCTCTCCACGGTCAGCGGTACCGGGGTCGGTGGCCGGATCCGCAAGCAGGACGTACTCGATGCGGCCGAGCGGGCCCGGGCGGCCGCGCAGGCCCCGGCCGCCCAGCCGGCCGCGGAGGCCGCCGCTCCGGCCGCACCGGCGCCGAAGGCGGCACCGAGCCCGCTGCGGGGCAGCACCCAGAAGCTGCCCCGGATCCGCGCGGTTATCGCCAAGCGGATGCAGGAGTCGCTGCACGAGATGGCGCAGCTCACCACGGTCGTCGAGGTGGACGTCACCAAGGTGGCCCGGCTGCGGGCCAAGGCCAAGGACACGTTCCTCCAGCGGCACGGGGTCAAGCTGTCGTTCCTGCCGTTCTTCGCGCTGGCCGCCGTCGAGGCGTTGCAGACCTACCCGGTGGTCAACGCCCGGATGGACCTGGAGGCCGGCACGATCACCTATCCGGAGGCGGAGCACCTGGGCATCGCCGTGGACACCGAGCGCGGCCTGATGGTGCCGGTGATCCACAACGCCGGTGACCTGAACCTGGCCGGGATCGCCCGCCGGGTCGCGGACCTCGCCGAGCGGACCCGCACCAACAAGATCAGCCCGGACGAGATCGCCGGTGCGACCTTCACGCTGACCAACACCGGCAGCCGGGGCGCGCTCTTCGACACCCCGATCGTCCCGGCGCCGCAGTCGGCGATGCTCGGCACCGGCGCGGTGGTCAAGCGGCCGATGGTGATCACCGACCCGCAGCTCGGCGAGGTGATCGCGCCGCGCTCGATGGTCTACCTGGCGCTCTCCTACGACCACCGGCTGGTCGACGGTGCGGACGCCGCCCGGTTCCTGACCGCGATCAAGGAGCGGCTGGAGGCCGGCCAGTTCGAGGCCGAACTCGGGCTGGCCTGATCGCACCCACGCCCGTGCGGGGCGCCCGGCCGTCGGCCGGGCGCCCCGCGCCGTTTCGGCCGCACGCCGACACCGCCACCCGGCGGGTTGGTGCGGATCGACGGTGCCGATCCGGGCCGCCCCGGGCGGAGTGGGCGAAGATACGGAGATGCGAATCCTGATGGCCGGCGCGTCCGGCTGGCTCGGCACCCGGCTGACCGATCGGCTCCGGGCGGCGGAGCACGACATCGTCCGGCTGGTCCGGCGCCCCGCTCAAGGCCCGGACGAGGTGCGCTGGGATCCGGCCGCCGGCCAACTCGACCCGGCGACGCTCTCCGGCGCCGACGCGGTGGTCAACCTGGCCGGCGCCAACGTCGGCGACCGGCGCTGGACCAGCGGTTTCAAGGAGGTGCTCCGGGCCAGCCGGGTGGACAGCACCGCGACGCTGGCCCGGGCGATCGCCGCGCTGCCGGCCGAGCAGCGTCCCCGGGCGCTGCTGAACAGCTCGGCGATCGGCTGGTACGGCGACACCGGTGACCGTCCGGTCGAGGAGGACGAGCCGGCCGGCGACGGCTTCATGGCCGACCTGTGCCGGGTCTGGGAGGCGGCGACCGCACCGGCCGAGCAGGCCGGGGTACGGGTGGTACGGCTGCGCATCGGCCTGCCGCTGGAGCACACCGGCGGGATGCTGAAGCCGCAGTTGCTGCCGTACCGGCTCGGTATCGGGGGCAAGTTCGGCAGTGGCCGGCAGTGGATTCCGTGGATCTCGATGGTCGACTGGCTGGCCGCGATGACCTTCCTGCTGGACCGCGAGGACATCGCCGGGCCGGTCAACGTGGTCGGCCCGGCACCGGTGACCAACGCCGAGTTCACCAAGGCGCTCGGCCGGGCGCTGCGCCGGCCGACCGTGATGCCGGTGCCGGCGATCGCGCTGCGGATCCTGCTCGGCGAGCTGTCGGTCGAGCCGCTGCGCAGCCTCCGGGTGCTGCCCGGGGTGCTGAACCGGGCCGGTTTCGAGTATCGGCATCCCGACCTGCCCAGCGCACTGCAAGCGGCGCTGACCAGCCGCTGAGCTGGAGGGCTGAGCAGGTCGGGCACTTGGCCCGAAACAGCCAACAGAAGTGAACGGTGTGCAAAGGTGGTTTCACCTTCTGTACCGGACAAAACCTCCGGCCCCGGGCCGCCTCGCGGCGGTCCGGTCAGGAAGGCGATCCGCGCCGCGACGCTGGAGGCTCGATGACCACCCAGGACCGGACCCGCCGACCGGCCGTCCCGACCAGACCGCACCGGGCCGTCGCCGCCGCGCTCGCGCTCTCCGCCGGCCTGGCCATCGGCGGTACGACGGTCGTGGCGGTCAGTTGGCCGGACGGCCGGACCGGCTTCGCCGTGGCCGCCGAGGAGCCGCCGGGACCCGGCACCGTCACCTTCCGGGTGGTACCCGTGCCGACGACCGCGCCACCGACGCCCCAACCGACGGCGCCCGTCCCCGGGCCCCCGCCCTCGGGCCACCTTCCGGTCACCGGCGGCGGTGCCGCACCCCCGGGGTGGCTGCCGGCCCTCGGCGCCCTGCTGGTGCTCACCGGCGCCCTGGTCGTGCTGGTCGCCCGCCGAACCCGCCGTCCCGGCGGCGCGGGACCCGCCGGGTAGCCGGACGGGTCCCACGCCCTCCCGGTCAGCAGTCGCGCAGCTCCGGGGACTGGTTGCGGACCTGGGCGAGCGGCGAGACGAACCACTGGTACGTCGTGCCGCCCACCGCCGCCGGCCGGAACGCGGCCACCCGGTGGCAGTTCTGGAACGCGAGGCGAACCGCGAAGTGGCGTTCCAGCCCGCCCCGGATGGCGTCACTGGCCAGTGCCCGGAGCAGTTGGCCCCGCTCCGCCTCGCTCGGCGGCGGTACGGCGTGGTCGGCGTAGTCGGCCGTGGTCGTGTGGACCCGGGCCGAGACCTCGGAGACCACCGCCCAGGCGTACGGCAGGGACCGCCGGACACAGTCGACGAACTCCTCGTCGTCGACCTGGCCGGCCTCGGCCCGCTCCAGCAGTGCGGCGGGTACGTCCAGGGACATCTCTTCCTCCTGTCGTGGGTTCGACCCGCCCCGGGCCGGCTGGCCCGGGGCGGCGGCACATCTCGGCCGGCAGCGGTCGCGGCGCCGGCCGGCGCGGTGGTCAGCGGACCGGCGCCGGTAGACGCCGTCGCTGCGCAGGGTCGGCTCGCAGACCGGGAAGGTCGCGTCGGACCGGGTGAACAGCCCGGAGGCGAACGAGTCGGCCCCGGCGGCCATGTCCGCCACTGCCGCCCTTGCCGACGAACGAGATTTTCACGGTACGGGTCCTCCGGCGCGTTCTGCGGCGTTAATCCAATTGGAAATCATTTCCATAAGGTCCGTCAAGGTTGCCCGCATCCTCGGCGTGTCGGATCGGGGTTGGTAACCTCCGGCCCGTGCCGCTCTCCCCGCCCGCGCTCGCCGGGCCGACCTCACCCCCGTCGCCCGCGCCCCCGGGCGCCCGGCGGAGTCGCCGGACCGACCTGCTCGTCGCGCTGGTCGCGATCGTCGGAGCGGGCTGGGTCACCAGCGGACTCTGGCCCGACCCGAGCGGGCGGGCGATCACCGTGAACTCCAGCGACCAGGCACTCTTCGAGTGGCTGCTCGCGTACGGCGCACACGCGCTCACCCACTGGCAGAACCCGTTCTTCACCGACCTGCTGAACGTGCCGGACGGGGTCAACCTGGCGGTCAACACCTCGGTCACGGTGTACGCCGTCGTCTTCGCCCCGCTCACCTACCTGGTCGGCGCCCCGGCCACCTTCCTGGTGATCCTCACCGGCAACGTCGCCGGCACGGCGTTCGGCTGGTACTGGCTGCTCTCCCGGACACTCGTCCGGAGCACCCCGGCCGCGGTCCTCGGCGGGCTCTTCATCGGCTTCGCGCCCGGCATCGTCGCGCACGCCAACGCCCACCTGAACTGGAGCGCCGGCTGGGTGGTCCCGATGCTGCTCTGGGGGGTACTCCGGCTGCGCCGGCCCGGCCGGTGGCTGCCCGGCGGGCTGCTGCTCGGGGTGCTGGTCGCCATCGCCTTCTCGATCGCCGCCGAAGGGCTCTTCTTCACCGCGCTGGCCTGCGGCGTCTTCTTCGGCACCTGGGCACTGGACCGGGGCCGCCGGGCCGAGGTGCGGGCCGCGCTGCCGGACTTCCTGCGCGGGCTCGGTGTCACCGCCCTGGTGGCCTTCGTGCTGCTGGCGTACCCGCTGTGGCTGCACTTCCTCGGCCCGCAGCGGTTCCACGGCACCGGTTTCGACCCGGTCATCCATGCCGAGGACATCGCCGCGTACGGGGCGTACCCGCAGCGGACCCTGGCCGGGGCGGCCGGGCTGGACACCTCGCTGGCACCGAATCCGACCGAGGAGAACTCCTTCCTCGGGCTGCCGCTGCTGGCGCTGGCCGTACTCTGCTTCGTCGTGCTGTGGCGGCGCGCGGCCCCGCAGCGCCGGACCACCGTACGGGCGATCGGGGTGACCGCGCTGGTCTTCGCCGTACTCTCCTGGGGCCCTCGGGTGAAGATCTTCGGTGCGCACACCGACGTCCCGCTGCCGTACGCCCTGCTCGGCCACCTGCCGGTGTTCAACGCCGCCCTGCCGTCCCGGTTGGCCCTGGTGGTGGCGCCGCTGGTCGGGCTGCTGCTGGCACACACCGTCGACCTGCTCCGGGCCGGCCCGGTTTCCCGGCGGGCAAGAGCCGGCTGGGTGGCCGGGTTCGCCGTGGCACTCCTGCCGCTGGTGCCGGTTCCGCTGCTCAGCACCCCCCGGGAACCGATCCCGGAGTTCGTCACCGCCGGCACCTGGCGGCAGTACGTCTCGCCCGGCGGGGTGCTCACCCCACTGCCGCTCACCCTCGACCTGGCCCCGGACGGGCAACGCTGGCAGGCGTACGCGCTGAGTCACCGGCAGGGCGAGTTCCGCATCCCGTCCGGCTTCTTCCTCGGCCCCGGCGGGCCGGACGGCCGCGGCCGGATCGGGCCGGTGCCCCGGGCCACCGACGCACTGCTGATGCGGGTGGCCGAGACCGGCGAGCGGCCGGTGATCACCGACACCGACCGGGCCGCCGCCCGGGCCGACCTGCGCTACTGGCGGGTCGAGGCGGTGGTGCTGGCCGACCGGGTGCACGGGGCGAAGTTCCCGATCCACACCGACGCGCTGCGCGACGTCACCACCGCACTGCTGGGTCCTCCGGAACGGGTAGCCGACGTCTGGCTCTGGCGCCTCACGCCGTGACGCCGCCATGATCCCGTGGTGTCCGGCTCGACCCGGCCGCGATCTGGCCCGCCGGACGCCACGGGATGGCGCCACGGGATCATGTCGGACCGTTGTGCGCGGTGAGGATGCCGAGGGCGTAGGCGGTGGCGACCAGGGCGAGCATCAGCACCGCGACCCGGCGGAACCGGCGGACCAACCCCGGCAGTTCGGCCGGCAGGGCGAAGACCCGGCGCGGCCAGCCCCGCCAGGAGACCCACCAGAACAGCCCGGTCGCGGCGGCCAGCAGCACCGCCTGGCCGGCGACCGCCGCCCACCACCCGGCCGACCGCTCGGGAGCCAGCAGCACCAGGGCGAGCCCGGTCGCCCAGAGCACCCCGACCAGCCCCACCACCGGCCACCGGTTGCCGTGCGCCAGCACCCGTTGCGCGTCCTCCACCCGCTCCGGGTCGTCGACCATCCGGGACAGCTTCGGCTGCACCACGAAGAGGCTGTATGCCATCGAACCCAGCCAGAGGGCCGCGACCCCGGCGTGCACCAGAACGATCCCGATCAGCAGCGCATCCACCCGGGCATCATGCCTGAACCGGCCCGCCGGGTCCGACCCGTGGCTCCGGGGACCGGTACCGGCAGCAGCGGTCGCCGAGGGCCGGTGACTCCGGCCACGAACCGGAGCGACCCGCCGGTAGCCAACTAAGCTGGAGCGGTGAGCAGCACTGTTGCCGCGTTGACCAGCGTCCGGCTCGGGACCCTGGACTATCTGGCGGCCTGGGACGAACAGCGTCGGGTGCACGAGGCGGTGGTCGCCGGGGAGCGCCCGGACACCGTACTGCTGCTCGAACACCCGAGCGTCTACACGGCCGGCAAGCGCACCGAGCCCTGGGACCGGCCGATGGACGGTACCCCGGTGATCGACGTGGACCGGGGCGGCAAGATCACCTGGCACGGCCCGGGTCAGCTCGTCGGCTACCCGATCCTCACGCTCCCCGGAGCGGACACCGGGCTGCCGGTGGACGTCGTCGCCTTCGTCCGGCGTACCGAGCAGTTGCTGCTCGACGTCTGCACCGAACTGGGACTCGGCACGGTCATGCTGGTGGAGGGGCGCAGCGGGGTCTGGGTGCCGGCCGACGAGCGCGGGCCGGAACGCAAGGTGGCCGCGATCGGCATCCGGGTGGCCCGGGGCGTGACCCAGCACGGCTTCTCGATCAACTGCGACTGCGACCTCGGCGCGTACGACCGGATCGTCGCCTGCGGGCTGCGCGACGTCGGGGTCACCTCGCTCACCGCCGAACTGGGCCGCCCGGTCACCGTCGCCGAGGTGCTGCCGGTGGTCGAACGCCACCTGCCGACCCTGCTCCCCTGACCCCCGACATCCAGAACTCCGCCGCTCACGGGGTCAGCCGGTGCAGGTCGCGCGGGAACGCGGTCACCTCGCGGACGTTCGCCACCCCGAGCAGCCGGGCCACCATCCGCTCCAACCCGATCGCGAAACCGCCGTGCGGTGGCATGCCGTGCCGGAACGCGTCCAGATATCCGGCGTACGGCTCGACCGGCTCGCCCCGCTGCGCGAGCGCGGCCAGGTAGTCGGCGTACCGGTGCAGCCGCTGCCCGCCGGTGACCAGCTCCACGCCCCGGAACAGCAGGTCGAACCCGTTCGAGTACGCCGCTGCCGGGCCGCCCGACGGAGCGTCCTCGGTCGCCGGATGGGTGTAGAAGGGGCGCTTGGCCAGCGGATAGCCGGTGACGAAGAGGAAGTCCGACCCGTACTCGGCCCGGGCCCACTCGCCGAGCGCCCGCTCGTGCGCCGGGGCGAGGTCGGGCTCGTCCGGCGGCGCCCCGGCGACGGCCAGCGCCTCGGTGAAGTGCAGCGCCGGGATCTCCGGCGGCACCGCAGGGATCTCCACCGGTGGCGTCGGGAGGTCCGCGAGCCGGCCGAGCATCCCGGCCAGCACCTCGCGGAGCAGCCGCATCACGTCCCGGTGGTCGGTGACGAAGCCGAACTCGACATCCAGCGAGGTGTACTGGGCCAGGTGCCGGGTGGTGTCGTGCGGCTCGGCCCGGAACACCGGCCCCACCTCGTAGACCCGCTCCAGCACCCCGACCAGCATCTGCTTGTAGAACTGCGGCGACTGGGCCAGGTAGCCGGGCCGGCCGAAGTAGTCGAGGGCGAAGACGTTCGCGCCGCTCTCGGTGGCCGCAGCGACGATCTTCGGGGTGTGCACCTCGACGAAGCCGAGCCGGTCGAGGGCGGCCCGGAACCCGGCCACCAGGGCAGCCGAGATGCGCAGCGCGGCGGCCCGGCCGGGGTGGCGCAACGCCACCGCCGCGTGGTCGAGCTGGGTGCGCAGCGCCGCGGTCAGCTCCGGGCGGTACACGTCGAACGGCGGCGGCACGGCCGGGTCGCCGAGCGGTCGTACCGTCGGGTCGACCAGCTCGACCCCGGCGGGCGCGGCGGGGTTGCCGACCACCCGGCCGGTCACCTCCACCACCGACTCCTCCGGCAGGTCGGCCAGCCGGGCCCGCAGGTCGGCGGCGGTCACCACCACCTGGGCGAGCCCGGCGGCGTCCCGCAGGATCAGGAACGTCACCGACTTGAGCTGCCGGCGCCGGTGCACCCAGCCGGCGGCCGTCACGGTCGCGCCGACGTGCGCGGACAGGGACGTGGAGAGGACACGGGACACCTGCGGTACTCCTCGAAGTGGTCGCGACGCGCTCGACCCCGAACGCGCCGAAGGCCCCGGGGAGTGTGGGCGAGCGGGAACTCGCGGTGCCACCACACCTTCACCGCCGGCGCACGGCCGGCGGCCTCGTTCGTAGCCCGTGACGCGGGCCGGACGGCGGGTTCTACCAGACGCCGGGACGCCCTTCTTCCCGCAGCTCGGGAGGGTCTTCCCAACCCGGCCGGAGATCACCTTCCAGCGACGGTGACTCTCTGGACTCCGGTTGTCGGGTGGTACTCGGCTCCGTCAACGCTCTGCCCGGAGGCTAGCCGGACCGGCCGCCGTTCCGACACCGAATTGAACCTCCGTCAACCTCCCCTGCGGTCCGCCGTGGGGGCCATGCACCGCGCTGTCCAGGTTGAAAGAGGTTTCAATACCCGCATCCTGCGTGAGTGGCATCACCTGGTCCGGCACGTGAGTCCGGTCGCCTCCGGTCGATCGGCCGACCCCTTGGCGCGTAGGCTCGGATTCGTGACCATCGAGCAAGCCGCGCCATCCACCGCCGCCGAAGCCGGAGGGATGAGCGTCGTGACCGCACCGGAGACCCGTACCGGCCATCCCGTCGCGCCGGAGGGGCGCCGGCTGCTGCGGGTCGAGGCCCGCAACGCGGCGACGCCGATCGAGCGCAAGCCGCCGTGGATCAAGGTCAAGGCGAAGATGGGTCCCGAGTACACCCAGCTCCGTGGGCTGGTCTCCCGGGAGGGTCTGCACACCGTCTGCCAGGAGGCCGGCTGCCCCAACATCTACGAGTGCTGGGAAGACCGGGAGGCGACCTTCCTGATCGGCGGCGACCAGTGCACCCGCCGGTGCGACTTCTGCCAGATCGACACCGGCAAGCCGGCCGACTTCGACGCGGACGAGCCGCGCCGGGTCGCCGAGTCGGTGGTCGCGATGGGCCTGCGGTACGCCACCGTCACCGGGGTGGCCCGGGACGACCTGCCGGACGGCGGCGCCTGGCTCTACGCCGAGACGGTCCGGCAGATCCACGGGCTGACCCGGCGGGAGCGGCCGGCCGGCGCCGACGGCGCCCTGGACGCGCTGCCGCACTGCGGGGTGGAGCTGCTTATCCCCGACTTCAACGGCAACCCGGAGCAGCTCGCCGAGGTCTTCGGCGCCCGACCGGAGGTGCTCGCGCACAACGTCGAGACGGTGCCCCGGATCTTCAAGCGGATCCGGCCGGCGTTCCGCTACGAGCGCTCGCTCGACGTACTCAGCCAGGCCCGGGCGGCCGGGCTGGTGACCAAGTCCAACCTGATCCTCGGGCTGGGCGAGGAGCGCGCCGAGATCTCCCAGGCACTGCGTGACCTGCACGCGGCCGGCTGCGAGCTGGTCACCATCACGCAATACCTCCGTCCGACCCCCCGGCACCACCCCGTCGAGCGGTGGGTCCGGCCGGAGGAGTTCGTCGAGCTGCGCGAGGAGGCCGAGGAGATCGGCTTCGCCGGGGTGCTGAGCGGGCCGCTGGTGCGCTCGTCGTACCGGGCCGGCCGGCTCTACCAGCAGGCCGTCGAGGCCCGGACGCTACCGGCCGACACCACCGCCCGGTAGCCCGCCGCCAGCGGCCGGCACCTCCGGCAGGGGTCCCCGCCAGCTCTTTCCACCTTCGACCCGGCTCGCCCACTCCCGGTGGCGAACCGGGGCCGAGCCGTCGCACCGTGTTAGATTCCGGCCGTCAGCCGGGAGGTGCTTGCCGGCAACACGTCGAAGGTGATGAATAGAAGCATGACAGCACCCCACACCGTGATCATCGGCGCCGGCCCCGCCGGACTGACCGCGGCGTACGAGCTGACCAAGCGGAACGCCACCGTCGAGGTGTTCGAGGCCGACGACGTGGTGGGCGGAATCAGCCGTACCGTCGAACGGGACGGCTGGCGGTTCGACATCGGCGGGCATCGCTTCTTCACCAAGGTCCCCCAGGTCGAGGCGCTCTGGCACGAGATCCTGCCCGCCGAGGACTTCCTGCTCCGGCCCCGGATGAGCCGGATCTACTACCGGGGGAAGCTGTACGACTATCCGCTCAAGGCCGGCAACGCGCTGCGCAACCTCGGCATCGTCGAGGCGCTGCGCTGCGTCGGCTCGTACCTCTGGGCCAGGATCGCGCCGCCGAAGGACCAGTCACACCTCGCCGGCTGGGTCACCGCCCGGTTCGGCCGGCGGCTCTTCACGCACTTCTTCAAGACGTACAACGAGAAGCTCTGGGGCGTACCGGCGACCGAACTCTCCGCCGACTGGGCGGCGCAGCGGATCAAGAACCTGTCGCTCTCCCGCGCGGTACTCAACGCGCTGCTGCCGAAACGCAACCAGAAGGACATCACCAGCCTGATCGAGGAGTTCAACTATCCCAAGCACGGCCCGGGGATGATGTGGGAACGCTGCGCCGAGCACGTCGAGAAGCGCGGCGGCCGGGTCACCCTGAACACCGGGGTCACCGCCGTGCACCGGGCCGGCGGCCGGGCGGTCGCGGTCACCGTCGACGGGCCGGCCGGGGCGCGCCGGGTCGACGCCGACCACGTGGTGTCGTCGATGCCGATCTCGCACCTGGTGCTGGCGATGGACCCGCCGGCCCCACCGGCGGTACGCGCCGCCGCGAAGGAGCTGTTCTACCGCGATTTCCTGACCGTCGCGCTGGTGGTACCGGCCGAGTTCAGCTTTCCGGACAACTGGATCTACATCCACGCCCCGGAGGTGAAGGTCGGCCGGATCCAGAACTTCGGCTCCTGGTCGCCGTACCTGGTCAAGGACGGTCGGACCTGCCTCGGGCTGGAATACTTCCTCAGCATCGGCGACGAGCTGTGGAACAGCCCGGACGCCGACCTGGTCGCCCTGGGCACCGCCGAACTGGAACGGCTCGGCCTGATCCGCCCCGGCTCGGTCGAGGCCGGCTACGTCGTCCGGATGCCCCGCGCGTACCCGTTCTACGACTTCGCCTACAAGGAGAACGTCGCGACGATCCGTGGCTGGCTCGCCGCCGAGGTGCCGAACGTGCACCCGGTCGGCCGCAACGGGATGCACCGCTACAACAACGCGGACCACTCGATGATGACCGCGCTGCTCTCGGTGTCGAACATCCTGGACGGCACCGACCACGACGTGTGGACGGTCAACGTGGAAGAGGAATACCACGAGGAGAAGGGCCCGGGCGAGCACGGCACCGGCCGGGCCGCCCCGGTGCTGCCCCGCGACCCCGTCCCGAGCTGACTAGCCGACCCCGGCCGACCCGCCGTCAGCCGGTGGGGACGCCGCCGTCCCGGGTCTGCGGGTCGAGCAGCCCGAGCCGGTGCGCGACCGCCGCCGCCTCGATCCGGTTCGCCACGTCCAGCTTGGCGATGATCCGCGACACGTGCACGCTCGCCGTCTTCGGCGAGATGTAGAGCCGCTCGGCGATCCGGCTGTTGCTGTGCCCCTCCGCGACGAGCCGCAGCACCTCCCGCTCCCGGGCGGTGAGCAGGTCGGTGCCGGGCGCCGCGCCGGGCCCGGCCCGCAGCCCGAGCCGCCGGGCCAGCGTCGCCGCCTGCTCCCCCAGCGGTACGGCCGCCAGCTCACCCGCGATCGCCGCCGCCTCCTCGACCGCGCTCGCCGCCAGCGTCCGGTCCCCGGCCGCGGCCGCCGCCTCGGCCAGCCGGAGCAGTGCCCTGCCGAGCGGATACCGCTGGCCGTCCACCCGCCACGCCGCCACCGTCTCCTGCCAGCACGGCACCGCCCCGGCCGAGTCGGCGAGCGTCGCCGCCACCTGGGCCGCGTACGCCCGCTCGGCCGGATAGCGGACGGCGATCCCGTCGGCGGCCGACCGTACCCGTTCGGCGAGTTCCCGGTTCCCGGCCGCGACGGCGGCCCGGGCGGCGGCGGCCAGCGCCGGCCAGGCGTACCGGGGGTCGGTGTCGAGCCGCCGGCCGAGCAGGGCCCGGGCGGCCTCCACCGCCACCGTGACGTCCCCGGCGGCAAGTGCCGCCTCGACCCGCAGCTCGTACAGCGGCAGCTCCAGCGGCAGAAACGGGCGGCGGAGGAAGCCCAACGCCCGGGCGACCAGCTCGTCGGCACCCGCCTGGCCACGGGCCAGCCGCAGCCCGGCCCGCAACTGCAACCAGTGGTAGCCGGTGATGCCGGGCAGGTCGAGCCGGGCCGCCTGCCCGCACAACTCGTCGGCCTCGTCCCAGCGACCGAGCGCGATCAGCGCCTCGGCCTGGTTGGAGAGCAGGAAGGCGCCGGTGGACCGACTGATCCCGACCCGCCTCGCCTCGGCGTACCCGGCGGCGGCCGCCTCGGCGGACTCCGCGTACCGGCCGACCTCGCAGAGCGCGTCGGAGCTGACCACCAGCGCGGTCACCAGGGCGGACGGGTCACCCGCAGTCCGGGCCAGGTCGACCGCGCGGCGCAGGTCGGCCAGCCCGACGTCGGCCGAGACCTGGCGGCTGCACACCCAGCCGGCGGCGAGCGTCGCGCTCAGCACGGCGTCCTCGTCGGCGAGTGCGGTCGCGGCGGCCACCGCCTCGGCGGCCATCCGGCCTCCCTCGTCGCGGTCCACCCGGGCGACCTGGAAGGCGATGTCGGCGAGCAGCCGCGCCCGCTGCGGATCGCCGCCCGCGTCGGCTGCCAGCGAGTACGCCGCGCGCAGGTCCTCGGCACCGTCGGACTTGCCGAGAATCCGGAGCAGCCGGCCGCGCAGCAGCCGCACCCTGGCGGTCCGGACCGGCTCGGCCGCACCGTCCAGTTCGGTCAGCATGGCACGGCTCAGCGCGAGCGCCCGGCTGTAGTCACCGGCGGTCGAAGTCGCCGAGAGGGTCGCCTCCAGCACCGCCAGGTGGTTGCGGCCGAGCCGCTGCTCCGCGTCCGGCACCTGCTCCCAGAGTTCGAGTACCCGCTCCAGCAGCCGCCCCTGCTCGGCGTACGCGTACCGACCCCCGGCCGCCTCGGCGGCGGCCCAGGCCGCGGTCAGCGCCCGGGGGTAGTCGTGTGCCGCGTACCAGTGGTGGGCCAGCTCGGCCGGGACCCGGCCGTCGGCGACGAGCTGCGGCTGTGCCTCGATCGCGGCCGCGTACCGGGCGTGCAGCCGGGCGTGCTCGCCGGGCAGCAGGTCCTCGTGTACGGCCTCCCGGACCAGCGCGTGCCGGAACTCGTAGCCGCCGTCCGGGTCGGCGACCACGAGCTGGGCGGCGACGGCAGCCCGGAGCGCCTCCTCCAGCTCGGTCTCCGGCACCCCGGCCACCTCGGCGAGCAGTTCGTGGGCGATCCGGGTGCCGCCGGCCCCGGCGATCCGGAGCACCCGCTGGGCCGGCTCCGGCAGCCGGTCGACCCGGGCCAGCAGCAGGTCGCGCAGGGTGTCCGGCAGGTCGGCACAGCCGCTCGGGTCGCTGGCCGCCGCGAGTTCCTCGACGAAGAACGGATTGCCCTGGGTCCGGTCGTGGATGGTGTCGATGGCCCGGTCGCTGGGCTCGAAGCCGAACAGGTCCGCCAGCACCTGGCCGGTACCCTCCCGGTCGAGCCGGTCCAGTTCCAGCCGCTCGACGCCCCGGGCCCGGTCCAGTTCGGCCAGAAACGGGCGGAGCGGATGCCCCCGGTGCAGCTCGTCCGAGCGGTAGGTGCAGATCAGCAGTACCCGGGCCGGCCGGACCGCGCGGGCCAGGAAGGCGATCAGGTCCCGGGTCGACCGGTCGGCCCAGTGCAGGTCCTCGATCACCAGCACCAGCGGGCGTTCGGCGGCGAGCCGGGTGAAGAGCCCGGCGACCAACTCGAAGAGGTAGCCCCGGTGCGGGTCCAGGGAGAGCCCCGGCCCGTCCGAGGCGGTCCGGGTGTCGGCGCCGGCCGGTGCCGGCGCGAGGCGGTCCAGCTCCGGCAGCAGCCGGGCGAACTCCCGCTCGTACCCCTGGAAGGCCGCCGCCCCGTCGCGGCGCAGCACCTGGCGGAGCGCGGCGGCGAACGGCGCGAACGGCAGGCCCTGCTCACCGAGTTCCAGGCACTGGCCGACGAGGATCTGGTTGCCGCCGGCGACGGCGCCCCGGCCGAACTCCTCGATCAGCCGGCTCTTGCCGACGCCGGCCTCACCGCCCACCAGCAGCGCGGCCGGCTCGTCGGCCCGGACCCGCTTGAGCGCGTCGCGCAGGACGGCGAGTTCGGACTGACGGCCGACGAGAACGCTGCTGGCGGCACGAGTGGTCACGGAGTCGAGAATGCCACGGCGGGCGGGATCCCCGAAGATCCGAGGTCCCGCCCCGGTGCCGCCCGGCGGGCCTGGCCGCCCGGTGGGCGGCGCCGGCCGCCCGGGCGGTCCGGTGGGCCCGACCTGAACGCCGGGCGGTCCAGGTGGGAAAAGGTTCACTCGGCGTCCGGTGCCTGGGGCGCGGCGGTGTCGAGCCGGCGTCTCCGCGCGGCCCGGGTCGGGTCCCGCCGGAGACCTCGGACCACCGAGCGGGCCAGCCGTGCCGAGTCGGCCTCGGCCCGCAGCTCGTCGGCGTGGGTACGGTGCAGGGTGAGCAGGAAGTGGGCGTCGGTGCTGAACATCGCTGAGCTCCATTCGGTCCGGTTCTCGTCGCTGATGTCCACTCTTCGCCGGAAGGCACCCCGGGCACATTGGTGCGCCGCCTCATGTCTGCTGTGCCGGCCTCCTTAGTTCCGCCCCGTCACGACGCCGCACCCCCGTAAGGTCCTTACCCGGCCGGTCCGGCGCCCGCCCCCTCGAAGGCGATGTCGCCCGGCGGTGGGCTCGGGGCCGGGGCCCGGCCGGGGATCGGGTGGGCGGCCCCGGCCCACTAGACTCCGTTGCATGGCAAAGGCGCAGGAGAAGGTGTCGTTCGGCCAGCGGCTGAAGCAGATCGGGATGGTGTTCTCGTTCACCGCCAAACGCGACAAGTGGTTCGTGCCGCTCGGCGCCGTCGCGGTGCTGGTCCCGCTCGCGCTCACCGTGGTCGCGGTCATGGCCTGGGGCTGGCTGTGGCTGCCGATCGGCATCCTGCTCGCGCTGCTCGCCCTGCTGATCGTGCTCAACCTGCGCTCCAACCGGGCGATGATGAACGCGGCCGAGGGGCAGCCGGGGGCGGCGGCCTCGATCCTGGAGAGCATGCGGGGCGACTGGCGGGTCACCCCGGCGGTCAGCTCCACCACCCAGATGGACATGGTGCACCTGGTCGTCGGCAAGCCCGGGGTGATCCTGCTCGGCGAGGGCAACCCGCAGCGGACCCGCAGCCTGCTCGGCCAGGAGAAGCGGCGGCTCGCCAAGGTGATCGGCACCGCCCCGCTCTACGACTACCTGATCGGCCAGGGCGACGACGAACTGTCGATCCGCAAGCTGCGTACGACCCTGTTGCGGCTACCGCCGAACCTCAAGGGCAAGGACGTGAACGCCCTCGACAAGCGGCTCAAGGCGCTCTCCGCGGCCCGGCCGCAGCTACCGAAGGGCGCGATCCCGAAGAACATGCGCCCGCCCAAGGGGGCCTTCCGGCAGATGCGCGGCCGGTAGTCCGGGTCACGACGTGCAGGCCCGGCTGGTCGAGGACGGCAACACCGGCTGAGCCGGGGCGAGCCGGTCGGCGACCTGCCGCAGCATCGCCGCCGTGCTCCGCCGGAACCGGCCCGGGTCGCTGCCCGGGATCGACTTCCGGTCCGGCCGGACCGGTGCGTCCGGCCGGGCGGACATGACGTGCCGCTCGGTCGCACCGAGCGCGAGGTGGTAGCCGACGGGGTCCATGGTCACTTCCTTTCGACGGGACCGGTCGAGGCGCGGACGACCAGGTCGGTGGGGAGTAGCACCTGACGGGCGGCGGGGTCCTCGGGCGGATCCAGCAGCAGCCGACCGGCGATCGCGCCCTTCTCCACGGCCGGTTGCCGGATCGTGGTGAGCCCGGCGGCGGCGGCCTCCGGGATGTCGTCGAAGCCGGTGACCGAGACGTCCCGGCCGGGGCGCAGGCCCCGGGCGGCGAGCGCGTCGAGCACCCCGAGTGCCAGCAGGTCGGTCACGGCCAGCACCGCCGTGGGCCGGTCCGCGCGATCCAGCGCGTACGCCGCCGCGCCCGCCCCATCGGCCCGGCTGTTCGCGCCGGCGTTGCAGAGCAGCAGGTCCTGCCAGCCGACACCGCCCTCGGCCAGCCCCTCGGCGAAGCCCCGCAGCCGCTCGCGGGTGACGTCGTAGCGGATCTCGGCCGGGTCGGCGACGCTGACCGGGCCGGTCCGGCGCTGCGCGACCAGGAAGTCGGAGACCACCGCGACCCGGCGGTGCCCCAGCCGGGCGAGGTGACTGCCGACGGTACGGGCGGCGGCGGCCTCGTCGATCCCCACGTACATGCTGTCCGGCCCCGCCCCCGCCGGGCGTTCGGCGGCGACGGTCGGCAGGCCACGGGACCGGGTCACGTCCAGCGCTCCGTGCCAGGCCGGTACGCAGTAGACGCAGAAGCCGTCGACCGCCGCGTTCCGGACCGCCTGGATGCCGGCCTCCTCCTCCGACTCGGAGAGCGGGACCAGCAGCAGGCCGCTGCCGTGCCGCTCGGCGGTCTCGGCGATGCCCCGGAGGAACTGCACCGCGTACGGGTCGGTGAAGGCGTACGAGAGTGCCGAGGTGAAGAGCACGCCGATCGCACCGACCCGGCCCCGGCGCAGCGATCGTGCCGTCGGGTCCGGTCCCGGGTAGCCCAACCGGCGGGCCGCCTCGTGGATCTTCTCCCGCAGCGCCGGTGACAACTGGTCCGGCCGGCTGTACGCGTTGGAGACCGTGCTGCGGGACACCCCCACGGCGTCGGCCACGGTCTGCAGTGTCGGCTTCACCAGTCCGCCTTCTGTATCGATCCAGTAGACCTTCTGAATCGATACAGTACCCCCGTCGGGCGCGACGCGCCAGGGATCCCGATGATTTGCCCGAGGAGCTCGGAGTGCGCCGGACGGAGCCGGTGGCCCGGCGCGGGCCGGCGCGAAGTCGGTCGCCCGGACTGCCGGGTGCACCGGTGGTCGTTCCAGGGCTCTCTACGGGCGGCCCGTTGGGGCAGCCTACGGGCGGCCCGTTGATGCCGCCCGGGGCAGAGTCGGTCGCCCGGGGCAGAGTCGGTCGCCCGGGGCAGAGTCGGTCGCCCGGGGCAGAGTCGGTCGCCCGGGCTGCGCCGGGGCGAAGTCAGGTGCTCGGGGTGCACACCGGCGGCCGCCGGGCGACGTCGGTTGGTCGGCTCGGCGCCTCAGCGGGCCGGGTCGGCGCCAGCGGGACGGGTCGGCGGCATCGGCACCATGATCGAGCCGGCCGCCCGGTCGTGCAGGCCACGCTTGCGGTCGTCCATGATCACGGCCGGGATCACCAGCCCGAGCAGGGCACCCCGGAGCAGCGCGCGGAGGACGCCGATCCGGCCGCCGTCGGCGTACCCGACACATCTGAGCCGGCACACCCGCATGCCCGGGGTCTGCGCGAAGAGACCGATGAAGAAGCCGTAGACGACGACCAGCGTGAGCACCGGAGCCCAACTGTCGGCGATCGGGTCGGCGTAGAGGTTGGTGACGAGCAGGCAGAGGATCCAGTCGATGCTCAACGCGCCGAACCTGCGCGCCAGGCTCGGCGGCGGGCTGGTCGGGTCGGCCGCCGGCGCGGGCGGAGCGCCGCTGTGCTGCTGTGCTGCCACGGTCAACCAGGGTATCGGCCGGTGGCGATCACCCTCCGCCGGGCTCCGTCGACCGGGACGCCGGTCACTCCGGACGCCGGCCCGGCGGCACCTCCCACCGACGCCTCCGGCGACCGGTACGCCCGGCTCGCCGGCAGCCGCACGCCGGCCATCTCGACAGATGAAACGCGGCAAACTCGGCCAACCGGCCAAACCGGAGTATCATCCCGGAGTAGACCCGAGCCGACCACCTGCGGGGATCACGCTCCGCAGACGACGTAACACGGCAGAAACATCAGAGACATGCTCGGGCAATCGCATGGCCATAGCGTCGCCACCAGCCTAGCCATCAGTGGACGTGCCAGGAGGACGTGTGTTCGCCAACCCCGAGGAACTCCTGCGATACCTCAAAAACGAGGACGTACGGTTCGTCGATGTTCGTTTTTGTGACCTGCCCGGCGTGATGCAGCACTTCAACCTGCCGGTCGAGTCGTTCGACGAATCGGTCTTCACCGACGGTCTCGCCTTCGACGGATCGTCGATCCGTGGCTTCCAGGCGATCCACGAGTCGGACATGCTGCTGCTCCCCGACGTCGCCACCGCCTTCATCGACCCCTTCCGGACGAACAAGACGCTGGCGCTGAACTTCTTCATCCACGACCCGTTCACCCGCGAGGCGTACTCCCGGGACCCGCGCAACGTGGCGAAGAAGGCGGAGGCCTACCTGGCGGCCAGCGGCATCGCCGACACCGCGTACTTCGGCCCGGAGGCCGAGTTCTACATCTTCGACTCCGTCCGGCACGAGACCTCGGCACACCAGGCCTTCTACTACATCGACTCGATCGAGGGCGCCTGGAACACCGGTCGCGAGGAGGAGGGCGGCAACCGGGGCTACAAGACCCCCTACAAGGGTGGCTACTTCCCGGTACCGCCGGTCGACCACTACGCCGACCTGCGCGACCAGATCGTCCAGCGGCTGCTCGGCGCCGGCTTCACCGTCGAGCGCTCGCACCACGAGGTGGGCACCGCCGGCCAGGCTGAGATCAACTACAGGTTCTCCACCCTGCTGCACGCAGGCGACCAGCTCCAGCTCTTCAAGTACATCGTGAAGAACACCGCCTGGGCGAACGGCAAGACCGCGACCTTCATGCCCAAGCCGCTCTTCGGCGACAACGGCTCCGGCATGCACACCCACCAGAGCCTCTGGCTGAACGGTGAGCCGCTGTTCTACGACGAGACCGGCTACGCCGGCCTCTCCGACACCGCCCGCTGGTACATCGGCGGTCTGCTGCACCACGCCCCGTCGCTGCTGGCCTTCACCAACCCGACGGTCAACTCGTACCGCCGGCTGGTCCCGGGCTTCGAGGCCCCGGTCAACCTGGTCTACTCGCAGCGGAACCGGTCCGCCTGCACCCGCATCCCGGTCACCGGCAGCAACGCCAAGGCGAAGCGGGTCGAGTTCCGGGTGCCGGACCCGTCGGCCAACGTCTACCTGGCGTTCTCGGCGATGATGATGGCCGGCCTGGACGGCATCAAGAGCAAGATCGAGCCGCCGGAGCCGATCGACAAGGACCTCTACGACCTCCCGCCGGAGGAGTGGGGCTCGGTCAAGCAGGTGCCCGGCTCGCTGCCCGAGGTGCTCGACTCGCTGGAGGCCGACCACGACTTCCTGCTGGAGGGTGGCGTCTTCACCCCCGACCTGATCTCCACCTGGGTCGAGTGGAAGCGCACCAACGAGGTGGACCCGGTCCGACTGCGGCCGACCCCGCACGAGTTCGCGATGTACTTCGACGTCTAGGACCAACCGCTGCCCCGGGATCGCGCCACCCGCGCGGCCCAGGGCACAGCCGACACAGGCACGTTGGGCGCGCCGTCGACCAACCCCGTCAGGGGCTCGGTCGGCGGCGCGCCGCACTGTCTCCCGGGCCGGGGATGCCGATTCCCACGCCGAGCAGGACGACCGCTGCGGCGGCTCCGGCGATCCAGGTCAACGGCGACCGGCCCGGCCGGGCACCATCCTTCGATGACTTCGTCACCGTTATAGCTCGGTAGCCGATATACTCCCCCGCATGACCACACCCGTTCCGTTGCGGGAACCGACGTTCCTGATCCTCACCGCTCTCGCCCGGGAACCGATGCACGGCTACGGCATCGTCACCGAGGTCGCCGCGCTCTCCGACGGCCGGCTGACGCTGCGGCCCGGCACCCTCTACGGCGCTCTCGACCGGCTCACCGACGAGGGCCTGGTCGAGCCGGACCGGGAGGAGATCGTCGGCGGGCGGCTCCGCCGCTACTACCGGCTGACCGACACCGGAACCGCCGTGCTCGCCGCCGAGACCGAGCGGCTGCGCCGCAACGTCGAGGCGGCCAGCCAACGCCTGCGGGCCCGTACTGCCCGAGCATCGGACGGCTCAGCCGCCCGTCCGACGCCGGCAGTCCGCCCCGCCATCCGGCTCGCTGGAGGCCCGGCATGACCGAGCAGCCCGACGGGACCGAGCAGCCCGGCATGACCGAGCAGCCAGGCATGACCGAGCAGCCCGACGGGACCGGGCAGGGCGGTCCGACCGCCGAGGTGAGTCGGCTGGAACAGCGCTACCGGCGACTGCTGTACGCGTACCCGCGTCGCTACCGGTCCGACCGGGGGGACGAACTGGTCGGGACGTACCTCGATCTGGTGGAACAGGATCGGCGCTGGCCCTCCCGGCACGACGCCGTCGACGTGCTACGTGGCGGGCTGCGGCAACGGCTGCGCGAGCAGGGCGCCCTCGGGCTCGCCGCCGGCCTGCCGATCGCCGCGACGGTCGCTGTGAGCACACTGGCGGCGCTCGCGGCGTTCCTGCTCGTCCAGGTCGAGTTCACGAACCTGCCGGCCCACATGCTGCCTTCGGACGTCGCCCCGGCGCAGACTCTCGGCGTGTTCCTCTGGGTCGGCTGGCTGTTGGCCGCGCTCACCACGACGGTGCTGCCGGCGCGCTGGGCGCGCCGGGCCGTCGCCGCCGCCATCCTGCTGACGCTGACCGTGATCCCGGCCTCACCGCTGTCCGGGCTGCCCCGGCCCCCGCTCTACGTGCTCGTCCCGGTGTTGGCGTTCGGCCTGACGGCGCTGGCGCTGCCCGACCGTCCTGGCTGGGCGGGCCGGATCCCGCCGCTGCTCGGGGTGCTGACCGGTACGGCCGCAGCCGCGCTGTTCGAGGTCGCCGAGGGCGGCGGGAACTGGTTCACCAGCTACAACTCCACGGTCGAGGTCCTGGGAACGGCGGGTGTGGGGTTGGTCGGGCTGGCTCTGGCCTTCGGTCTCGGTCGGGCGGTCACCGGTGACAGCAGTGCACTGTGGTCGGTCGTCCTGCTGGTGACCCCCGCCGGTCTGCTCGGGATCCGACCGATCGCCGACTGGTACTGGGGCGGCGCCTCGACCTGGCGCGAACTCGCCGCCACCACCGTCGTGCTCCCGCTGGTCGGCGCGGGCCTGCTAGTGGCCGTGGTCTCCTGGCACGGCGCCCGGTACCGGGCGATCCGGGCACGCTCGGCCGACAACCCGTGCCCGACCTGCGGACACGTCTCCGATGCCGCACGGCGGGCCGACGCCGAGAGAGGTCGGGCAGCGCCCTGATCATCCCGGCGCGGGAGCGAGTTGGCGAGGAGTCCGGGGTGCAGGCAGGCCCTCGCCACTGCTGACCTGCCTCATCACCCGACAGGTCGGGGTGGCGGAGCCAGTCGGGCGAGCAGTTCGCGTACCACCTCGACCAGCAGGTCGATCTCCGCCTCGGTGGTCCGCCAGTTCACGATCGCCGGGCGGAGCGCGACCCTGCCGTCGTAGACGGTGGTGCCGGCGAAGACCCGGCCGTCGTCGAGCAGAGCCGCACCGAGCCGTCGGTTGAGGTCGTCGAGTTCCTCCGGCGGCACGTGCCCGGGGGCGGCCCGGAAGCAGACGATGCAGAGCGGCACCTCGGCCAGCCGTTCCAGGTCGGGCGCCTCGTCCGCCAGCCGGGCGAGGCGCTGGGCCAGGTCGAGCTGCCGCTCCACCATCGCCCGGTGGCCCTCCCTCCCGTACGCGGCCAGGGTCGCCCAGATCGGCATCGACCGCGCCCGGCGGGACGACTCCGGCCCGTGCAGGGCGTAGTCCACCGGACCGGGCTGCCCGGACCACAGTGGACTTCCCGGCCCCGGCAGGTACGTCGTACCGGGCATCCCGAAGGCGACCGGTAACCGGGCCGGCTCGCGGAGGAACGCGAACCCGCTCTCGTACGGCACGTTGAGCCACTTGTGCCCGTCACAGGCGATCGAGTCGGCCCGCTGGATCCCGCGCAACAGCCCGGCGGTCCGGGGCGAGAGCGCGGCGAAGATCCCGAACGCGGCGTCCACGTGCAACCAGGCGCCGTACCGCTCGGCGAGGTCGGCGAGCGCGTCGAGCGGGTCGAAGTCGCCCGCGTTCACCTCACCGGCGTTGGCGATCAGCACCGCCGGCCCGTCCAGCTCGGCGAGGCGCCGCTCGATCGCCGGCAGGTCGACCCGGCCCACCCGGTCCCGCGCGTACACCTCGACGGTGTCCCGGCCGTGGCCGAGCATCTGCAACGCCTTGCGGGCGCTGGCGTGCAGGTAGCCGCCGGAGAGCACCGGCATCCGGGGCAGCGTGACCAGTCCGTCCGCCGCCACGTCGACGCCGTGCTGCTCGGCCCACCAGTGCGTGGCGACGGCCAGCGAGGTGAAGTTCGCGAAGGTGGCGCTGGCGACCAGCGCCCCGCCGTACCGGTCGGGCAGCCCGAACAGCTCGCGCAGCCAGCGCAGCGCGACCGCCTCCAGTTCGGCGGCGAGCGGGGAGGAGGCCCGGAAGGCGGCGTTCTGGTCCAGCAGCGCGGCGGTCCAGTCACCGGCGAGCGCGGCCGGGGTGGCACCGCCGACGACGAAGTGGAAGAACCGTGGCCCGGAGGAGTGGATCGCGGCGGCGGTGCCGATCCGGAGCAGCCGGTCCAGGGCGGCGGCCGAACCGACGCCCCGCTCGGGCAGCCCGCCGTCGACGCCTCCCACCTCGACGAGCTGCGGCAACAGGGTCTCGGTGGCCGGGTCACGGACCGGACGGTCGGCCAACGAGTCCAGGTACGGGGCAGCGGCGGCCCAGACGTGTTCCAGCGCCGCCATTGGATCCCGCTCGTGCAGTGGATCAGCCATCCCAACCTCCGGAACCGATCTTGCCATCCGTGCCACGGGCCAGCCTGCCATCGGCGTACCCGGGCCGGCACAGCCAATCTGCACGCGGTGGCCGTACGGAATGGCGTGGAACGGCGCTGTGCCAAACAGCACAGCACCGGCCAGCCTCCGGGAGTTGACCGATATCTACCTGCACGACGTCCCGCAACTGGACCTCGGGCCGCTGCCCGGAAACCGTCGGCTCACGGTCTGGGCAAGGACCGGCCAGTCGTTCCGCAACGCCGACGGAGTGCAGGTCCGATGGCATTGAGCCGGGCAGCGACGATCAGCCCGGACAGCGCGGGCCGGCGCCGGTCAGGCTTCCCGTGATCGCGTACCGGCCGGGCCGCGTCACCCGGAGCACCGTCCAGTCGCCGTACGGGGCGAGGCAGGCGCCAACCTCGCCGTCGACCCGGAGCCACCTCGACCAGCGCAGCCGGACCAGGGTCTCCCCGGCGGCCGGTACGTCGACCGTCAGCTCCGCCGACGTCGTCCGCACCAGTTCCGCACCCGGGGTGCCCGGTCCCGGTCCCGGTCCCTCGGCACCGTCCGGCAGATCACTCCCGTCCACCGCCGCGCCCGACCCGATCGCCTCGACCATGGACGGCGAGTCGGTCACCGCGTACAGCGTCCAGTCCGGGTGCTGCCAGATGGGTGTCAGGTACGACAGCCCGCCCCGGATCAGTTCCGCCTCCCGGCGGCCGACCCAGGACGGCTCCGCCCCGGCCAGCGCGACGTATCGCACTCCGTTGTCCCGCAGCCAGTGGCCGTACGACTCGGCGTCGACGCTGCCGTCCAGGAAGAGCCGGTTGTGTGCCTGGTCGGCCTGGCGCAGCCAGCCCCGGGCCAGCGGCGCGGCCTCCGGCACGTACGCCGCCTCCCAGTAGTTCGCCGTCGGCACCACCTCGATCCGGCCGGGCGGCCGGCGGGCCAGCTCGGCCAGCAGCGGCTGGAAGTAGCTCCGGGACGCCGTCGGGTCGCCGGCCGCCCGCAGGTCGGCCACGGACACCGGCGGCTCCACCACCGCGACCAGCGCCACGATCGCGGCCAACGCGAGTCCGGCCGCCCGCCGGGACCAGCCCCGGGCGAGTCCGGCCGGCAGCGTCCCGTAGCCCACCAGCACCGGGAGCGCGAACATCGCGGCCAGCCGGGTGGCGTTCAACCCGACCGGGGTCCGGAGCGCGAACGCCGCCAGCACCCCGAGGGTGGCCAGCACGGCACCGATCCGCAGCACACGCCGGCCCGGCACCAGCAGCGCGACCAGCAGGCTCGCCGCTGCCGCCGTGACCGTGTCGACGAGGCTGATGTTCATCCAGCCGCCCGCGCCGAAGCCGAGACCCAGCCCGGCAACCGGCACCCCGGCCGCCACCGCCAGCACCGCCCCGTCGGCCACCCCCGGCCGCCACCGACGCCGGCCCCGATCCGCACCCTCCTCGCTCGGCACGCCGCCGGACGACGAGATCGGGAGCGCGGCCGACGGCGCGGGAGGCACGGCCGACGGGGTGGAAGGCACGGCCGACGGGGTGGAGGGCGCGGCGGACGGCGCGGGAAGCGGAGTCGACGGTGCCGGAGGTGAAGCCGACGGCGTCGGAAGCGGAGTCGACGGCTCCGGAGGTGAAGCCGATCGCGCCGGAGGTGGAGCCGATCGCGCCGGAAGCCGGGCTGCCAGGGCCAGCGCCACTCCGGCAAGCCCGACGAAGAGGCCGGCCACCGGGCTCGCCGCCCCAGCCAGCGCGGCCGCCAACCCGGCCGCTACCCACCGCACCGCCGGCCGGGCCGAGCTGGTCAGGGCCAGCAGGGCGAGCAGCCCGAAGGCGACGCCGATCGCGTAGGTGATCCGGCCGGAGACCAGGTTGCCGGCGACGCAGGCGGCACCGAGAAGCCCGCCGAGCAGCGGCCGGCGGGCACCGGTCCGCACCATCAGCAGCGCCAGCGCCGCCGCCGAGCCGAGCAGCGCGAGCGCACCCGCCAGCCGGGGGCCGAACGCGTCGGCGCCGAGCCAGTGCATCAGCGGCGGCGTGAACAGGCTGTAGCCGTACGGGGAGATGCCCGCGTACCAGCCGAGGTCGAGCGGGGCGGATCCGTGCCGGCCGAAGAAGTTGGCCCGGGCGACCTGCGCGGACAGGTCGGTGCCGAGCGGCGGGGCGAGCAGGAAGGCGACCGCCAGCACGCCGGCCAGGCCGACCGCGCCGAACAGGACCCGGGTGACCCGGCGGCGGTCAGGCATCGAGTACGCGCTCCGCGGCGGCCCGGCACCGCCGCGCCGTACGGAGGTACTGGTCCAGGAACTCGCCCGGGTCGTGGCCGCCGAGCAGGCGTACCACGCCGGCCAGCTCCACGCCGTGCCGGGGCAACTGGTCGCCGGCCCGGCCGCGTACCAGCATCAGCGCGTTGCGTACCTGGGCGGCCATGCTCCACCCGGTGGCCATCGCGGCGGCGTCGGCACCGTCGATCACCCCGGCCTCCCGGGCCGCGGCCAGCGCGTCGAGGGTACGCGTGCAGCGCAGCTCGGGGAGCCGACCGGCGTGCCGGAGCTGGCTGAGCTGCACCGCCCACTCCACGTCGGCCAGCCCGCCCCGGCCCAGTTTGGTGTGCGTGGCGGGGTCGGCGCCCCGGGGCAGCCGTTCGGTCTCCACCCGGGCCTTGATCCGGCGGATCTCCACCACCTGTTCCCGGCTCAGTCCCCGCTCCGGATAGCGCACCGGATCGGCGACCGCCTCGAACTCGCGGCCGAGATCGGCATCGCCGCAGACGTACCGGGCCCGCAGCAGCGCCTGCGCCTCCCAGACCTTCGACCAGCGGGCGTAGTACTGCGCGTACGCGCCGAGGCTGCGGACCAGCGGTCCCTGCCGCCCCTCGGGGCGCAGGTCGGCGTCGACCCCGAGTGGCGGGTCGGCGGCGGGCATGCCGAGCAGCCGGCGCATCTCCTCGGCGATCGCCCGGGCCGCCGCACTGGCCGCGTCCTCGGCCACCCCGGGCGGCGGGTCGTAGACGAAGAGCACGTCGGCGTCGGAGAGGTAGTTCATCTCGTACCCGCCGAGCCGGCCCACGCCGATCACCGCGAACCGCAGTCCGGGCATCGCCGGCTGGGTCGCCTGGGCCACCCGCAGCGCCGCCCCCAGGGTGGCGTCGGTGACGGCGGAGAGCGCCGCTCCGACGGTGAGCACGTCGGAGTCGCCGACGACGCCGGCCGGGGCCGGTTCCGGGCCGACCGTCCCGGCCACCCCGGTCGGACCGACCGGGGCCAGCGACCCCGCCCGGTACAGCACGTCGGCGCAGGCGATCCGGACCAGTTCCCGACCGCGCAGCGCCCGGACCGACCGGATCGCCTCGGTCGGGTCGGCCGGTCGCGGCCCCCGGCCGACGAGATAGCGGTCGGCGGCGGCGGCGAAACCGTCCCGGAGCACCTCGGTGTCCCGGGGAGTCAGCTCGGCGTCGTCGGCGAGCAGCCGGAGCGCCTCCGGATCCCGGGCCAGCAGGTCGGCGACGTAGCGGGAGACCGCCAGGGTACGGGCCAGGCGGCGGGCCACCGGCCCCTCGTCGCGAAGCAGCCGCAGATACCACGGGGTGCCGCCGAGCTTGTCGGAGACCTGCCGGTAGTTGAGCAGCCCCCGGTCCGGTTCGGGCGCGTCGGCGAATTCCTGGAGCAGCACCGGCAGCAGGGTGCGCTGGATCGCCGACGTCCGGGTCACCCCGCCGGTCAGCGCCTCCAGGTGCCGCAGCGCGCGGGTCGGGTCGGCGAAGCCGAGAATCTCCAGCCGGTTCCGGGCCGCCTCCGGGGTGAGCCGCAGCCCGTCCGCCGGCACCCGGGCGACCGCCTCCAGCAGCGGCCGGTAGAGCAGTTTGGCGTGCAGTCGGCGTACCTCGGTGGCGTGGCCGACCCAGTCGGCCCGGAACGCCTCGACGGCGTCCCGGCCGGGCAGCGCGGTGTAGCCGAGCGCGTGGGCGAGCCAGCGCAGCGCCGGCCGGTCCGCCGGCACGGTGTGGGTACGCCGCAGTCCCTGCAACTGGAGCCGGTGCTCGACCCCCCGGAGGAACCGGTACCCGCGCAGCAGCGCCTCGCCGTCGGCCCGCCCGACGTAGCCGCCGGCGACCAGGGCCCGCAGCGCCGGAATCGTGCCCGGGGCCCGCAGCGACTCGTCGACCCGGCCGTGCACGAGCTGGAGGAGCTGCACCGCGAACTCGATGTCCCGCAGCCCGCCCGGCCCGCGCTTGATCTCCCGCTCCAGCTCGCGCGGCGGGATGTTGTCAATGATCTTGCGACGCATCGCCCGGACGTCCTCGACCGCCTCCGGCCGTTCGGCCGCCCGCCAGACCAGCGGGGCGAGCGCGTCGATCCACTCCTGGGCCAGCGCGGCGTCACCGGCGGCCGGGCGGGCCTTGAGCAGCGCCTGGAACTCCCAGGTCCGGGCCCAGCGGCGGTAGTAGGCGAGGTGGCTGGCGAGGGTACGCACCAGCGGCCCCCGGTTGCCCTCGGGCCGCAGCGCCGCGTCCACCGGCCAGGCCACCAGTCCGCAGATCTGGATCAGGCGGGTCGCCACCCGGGTGGCGGCCGGCAGGTCCTCGTCGGCGGCGGCCACGAAGATGACGTCGACGTCGGAGACGTAGTTCAGCTCGTTGCCGCCGCACTTGCCCATCGCCACCACCGCCAGCCGGGGCACCGGGGTCCCCTCCGGCAGCTCGCCGACCGCGATACCGTACGCGTCGGCCAGGGTGGCGTCGGCCAGCGCCGACAGCGCCGCCATGGTCTGCTCCAGGCCGCGCCCGCCGGTCAGGTCGGCCGCCGCGATCCGCAGCAGGGCCAGCCGGTACGCCTGGCGCAGCGCCGCCACCACGGGCAGCGGCCCGGATCCGCCGTCCGGTCCGGATCCGTCACCCGCCCCGGTGGAGTCCGGGTGCAGCAGCCCCTCGGCGTTCGGCGGCAGCCCGTCGGCTCCGGTACGCAGTGCCCGCCACTGCTCGGGGTTGGCCACCAGGTGGTCGCCGAGCGCGGACGAGGCACCCAGGATGGCGACCACCCGTCGACACAGCCCCGGATCGGTGTGCAGGGCGGCGAGCAGCGTCTCGCCGCCGTCCTCCGTCGCCGGGGCGGCACCCGCACCCGTCGAGCCGGCCGCCCCGCCTGACGAGCCGGCCGGGGCGGCACCCGCCCCCGTCGAGCCGGCCGCCCCGCCTGACGAGCCGGCCGGGGCGGCACCCGCCGCCGTCGAGCCGGCCGGGGCGGTAACGCGCCGTTCCGCCTCGACGATTCGGTGCAGTTGGCGCAGCGCGAGGTCCGGGTCGGCGGCCCGGGAGAGCGCGGTGAGCAGTTCGCCGGCCGGTCCGTCGACCGGCTCCTGGGCGTCGGTGTCCCACAGCCCGAGCCCGTCCGGCCCGAGCAGGTCGGCGGCCCGGCCGACCCCGTTGCCGCCGGCCCGCTCCCCGTCGCCCACGCCGAAGCCGTACCGGGCGAGCCGGCCGGCCGCGCTGGTCGGTCTGCTCATCGACGGCGGCCCCCGGTCTCCCTCATCGGCGGCAGCTCCCGCTCCCTGTCATCGGCAGCAGCTCCCGGTCTCCGTCATCGGCGGCGGCTCCTACTGCCCGAGCAGCGGCAGCGTCGGCCGGGGCGGGACGCCGTCGAGCCGCCCCTGGGCCAGGGCCGCGAACCGGGCCGCGAACGGCTGCCACACCTCTTCCACGTCGGCCAGCACCTCGGCGCAGGCGGCCACCACCAGCTCGGGGTCGTAGTCCAGCGCGGCCAGCGTCGCCGAGTCGGTCGTCCAGTCGGCGATCATCGCGACGTCGCACTCGATGTGGAACTGGAGCCCCCAGGCCCGGTCACCGAGCCGGAACGCCTGGTGCGGATAGCGGGTCGAGGCGGCCAGCAGGGTCGCGCCCTGCGGCAGCTCGGTGATCTCGTCGACGTGCCACTGGAGCACGTCCGGGATCATCGGCACGTACCGGAACAGCGGGTCGTGCTCGGCGGCGTCCCGCTTGCCGACGACGCTGGGGCCGACCTCCGGCCCGGCCGCGCTCCGCTCGACCGTCCCGGCGTGCGCGGTGGCCAGCAGTTGGGCGCCGAGGCAGATCGCCAGGGTCGGCACCCGGTGCCGGACCGCCTTGCGGAGCAGCCCCTCCAGGGCCGGGAACCAGGGCGCCCCGAGGGTGCCGTCGGGTGCCGGGTACGGATGCTGGGGGCCGCCGAGCACCACCAGGGCGGCGTACCCGGTCAGGTCGTCGGGCAGCGCATCCCCGGCGTACGGCCGGAGCACCGCCAGGTCGAGGCCGGCCTCGGTGAGCCACTCACCCAGCCGACGGGCGTCGTCCGTCGGGTCGTTCTCGATCACCAGTGCGGTCGCGGCGCCGCCCGCGCTGCCGGTGTCGCTCTCGGTTCCGGTCTCGGTTGCCACGGTGTCGAGGCTATCCGGTGCGCCGGACGCCCACCGATAGGCTCGGGGGCCGAACGGAGTGAGGAGGCGGGGTGTCCGACGATCAGGCGGTGCGACCACCGGCGCTGCGGCCCGGCGACACGGTGCTGCTGGTGTCGCCGTCCGGCCCGACCCGGCCGGAACGGGTCGCCCGTGGGGTGGAACTGCTCACCGGTTGGGGCCTTCGTCCCGTACTCGCCCCGAACGCGTACGCCCGGCGCGGCTACCTGGCCGGAGACGACGCGCTGCGCGCCGCCGACCTCAACGCGGCCTTCGCCGACCCGGCCATACGCGGCGTGCTCTGCACCCGGGGCGGCTACGGCGCGCAGCGGGTGGTCGACGCGATCGACATGTCGGTGGTGCGCCGCGACCCGAAGGTGGTGGCCGGATTCTCCGACATCACCGCGCTGCAACTCGCGCTCTGGCGGGGCGCCCGGCTGGCCACCGTGCACGGCCCGGGAGCGGCCTGGCTCGACGAGCGCACCCCGCCGGTCTCGGCCGAGTCGCTGCGGGCCGCACTGATGTGCCCCGAGCCGGTGGTGGTGCACCGGCTGCCGACCGAGGAGACCGCGAGCGTGCTGGTCCCCGGGGTGGCCACCGGCCCGCTGATCGGCGGCAACCTCTGCCTGCTCACGCACTCCCTGGGTACCCCGGACATGCCGGACCTGACCGGCGCGGTCCTGCTGGTCGAGGACATCGGGGAGCCGCCGTACAAGGTCGACCGGATGCTCACCCACCTGCGCCGGTCCGGCGTGTTGACCGGGGTGGCCGGGGTGGCCGTCGGCCAGTTCACCGACTGCGCCGACGGCTGGGCGGTCGGGGTGGCCGAGGTGCTGGCCGAGCGGCTCGGCGACCTGGGAGTGCCGGTGCTCGGCGGGCTGCCGATCGGGCACGGCGTCGGGCAGCTCACCGTGCCGGTCGGGGTACCGGCGACGCTGGACGCGGACGCCGGCACCCTGACCGTCTCGCCGGCCGTACGCTGATCCGCACCTCCGCCCGCTCCCGGCCGTGCCGTGACTCCGGCGCACGGCTCGGCGCCCTCTCCGGCCGCGCCGGGCCACGGGCTATTCCACGCGCTCGCGCTTGGGCGACTCGCCGGTCGGCGTCAGCGCCCGTTCGAACCGGACGCGTAGCGCCGGCCAGTCGGCGAGCAGCACGGCGGTCTCCAGCGGCGTCAGCGCGGTCCGCACCTCGCGCGTCATCCCCGCCTCGACGAGCCGTACGAGCACCTCGGCCGCGAGCTTCTCGTCGCCGCTGCCGTACGTCCGCAGTGCCTTCGCGAGCAGCCCGCCGAGTCGCCGGTCCACTCCCCTGGATGCGGCCAGCAGCGTAAGACCGCACCGCAGCAGCCGATCGCGGTGTTCGCGGTGCACGCCCCTGCCCACCATCTCCTCGAGCACCTGCACGGCCAGGTGCGGCGGCAGTTCCACCTCGCCGGCCAGCCGGTCGAGCAGGAGCCCGAAGACCCAGCCCCGGTGCTGCTCGTCGATCGCGTCGAGCAGTCTGGCGAGCCGGAGGTAGCCGTCCCGGCGCTCCGTCGCCTCGCCGACCGCGACCGGTGCGGCGAGGAAGGTCAGCAGCTCGTACACCAGCGAGGTGGCCGCTGCGGTGGGCCCCACCAGGAAGCCGTTGATCCCGTGGCCCAGCGACGACGACGGCTCGAGCGCGTGCACCAACACGTCGTCGTCGATCCCGCACCGGAAGTACGCCCGCCGCGCCACCAGCTCCCAGGACTGTCCGCCCCGGTTGAACGTCGCCAAGTCCGCCTCCTCGGGCAGCACGATGTCGTACGTCCAGAGCGGATCGACGGACGGTACGCCCGCCTCGGCCGGATCGGCTACCAGGTGCAGCGAGATGTCCCGGCTGCCGTCCTCGGCCCGGACCCGGTCGAGCGCCAGCGCGTCCACCAGACTGCTCCAGTCCTCGGAGCCGAGCTGCGACTGCCAGAGCAGGGTCTCGCGATGCCAGACCGGCACCACGTGCCGGTCCGGATAGAGGCGGCTGACCCGCAACGTGCCGGCAGCGCAGACCGCCAGCAGCAACAGGTTGGCGCTGTACGCGGCATGCCGCGCCGGCACCGGCAGCCCGCGCGGCTGGTACGAGTCGAACCGCCGGGCCAGGCGGGTGTGGTGGGCGGCCCGGAACAGCCGGACCAGCAGGTCCACCAGGGCCTCCCGGCGCTGCGCGGCGACCGTCGACATGAGGCCACGGAGAAAGCCGAGGGTCGGCGCCCGCCCGCTCAGCGCCGCGTAGGAGAGCAGCGCGTGCAGCAGGTCGTCGTCGGCCGGCCCGCCCCGCATCGGCATCATCGTGGCGGCCTCCCGGGAAGCGATGTCGGTCAACACCTGCCAGGTGAACCGGGCGACCAGGAATTCGCCGAAGGTGGCGTGCAGGAACTCGTACGTCTCCAGTTGCTCGTCGTCGCGGAGTGCACGCGACCGGTGTACGAAGAAGAACCGGCCTAGCACGATCTCGGCATGCCGCAGCGGGGCTCGCAGCCCGGCGTCGGCGCCCGGGGTGGGGACGGGCCCGAAGAGGGCCAGCAGGTCGTTCTCCAGTTGGATTTCGCTGATCCACAGGGCATTCCGGTTGAACATCGCGAAGGCGACGACCGACAGCCGGCGCAACTCCGCCTCGACGGCATGCTCCAGCTCGTACTCGGGCAGCCCCTGGCGGTGCTTGACCACCTCACGGCGGGCGAACCTGCGCAACAGCCGCTCGTAGAGTTCGTCCTGCCGCAACACGCCCGCCGAGCGCAGGGCGTTGTCGTCCGCGTCGTAGAGCGCGAGCATCAGCAGCAGCAACGGTTGCTCGGCCAGTTCACCGTGGGCGAGCACGGTCGGCAGGTCCAACGGGGCGACGCCCCGGGCGGCGAACTCCTGCGCGTTGACCTTGTTCCAGTTGGCCAGCCAGACGGCCACCCGGGGCTCGTCGAACGGCTCCAGCCGGAGCGCGACGGTACCCTCGGGCGCACGGGCCCGATCGGCGACGCTGGTCCGGCTCGTCACCACGACCGCCAGCGGCCGGTCCTGGTCGGCCTCCCGGCGCTGGAACGCCGCGACCTTGACGAGGTAGTCGGTCTGGGCGACCCCGGTCGCCTGGAGCAGTTCGTCGAAGCCGTCGAGCAGGATCACCGGCAGGGCGTCGCCGGCCGAGCGGACCAGCGCGGGCCAGTCCAGCCGCTCGCCGGTGGCCTTGCGGACCGCGTACTCGATCTGGTCCTGTAGGTCGGCGGTGGCCGGCATGTCACGGACCACCAGCCGGACCGGCAGGAAGTCGGCGGCCGGCAGCCGGGCGGCCAGCACCCGGGTGAGGACGGACTTGCCGGAGCCGGGCTGACCGAGCACCAGCAGCGGCGCCTCGACCGCCCTGGGATTGGTGAGATAGCCGGTGAGGAACTCGGACAAGTGGTCCCGCACGGGCTGCTCGGCCCACCAGGACTCCTCGCTGGGCCGAGCCGCCGGACCGAGTTCGGCGATCCGGTACAGCGGGGGCACGTAACCCGCACCGAGGGTCGGTACCCGGATTCCCGCCGGCACGTCGCCGGACTCGACGACCGGGCGGGCCAGCTCGGCCGCGTACGCCCGGGTCAGTCCGGCGCGCCGCTCGGACGGCAGCCGGCCGACGGTAGCCTCCGCGAGCAGCCGTTCCAGGTCGGCCAACGCGGCGGCCACCTCCCGTACCTCGGCCCGGGTGCCGGCGTGCTCGCGCAGTACGGCCCAGAACCCCACCTCCGGAAACTCGGCGGCGAGCCGGCCGAACAGTTCCTGGTGCCGTTCCTGCGCCCGGCCCGGCAGCGCGTGCAGCACCTCCTCGAACGCCGCCCGCTTTGACCAGGTGAGCCGATCCCACGCGGCAAGTCCGGCGACGAACCTCCGCATCCCGTCCGCGGCGGTGGCGTAGTACTCGGCGAGCACCGTCTGGAACAGCTCGTACGGCTGGTGCGGTCCGGGCACCGGCACCCCGTCCGCGAAGAGACTGCCCAGCAGGGACTCGTCCGTCCGGCCCGCCCCGACGATCGCCTTCTGCTCCCACTTCGTCAGTTGCAGGTCCTGGAACCGGAACGGCGGGTCCGACTCCGCGAACGCCTCGAAGAAGGCGGTGACCACCAGTACCCGGTGTGCGGCGGCCAGCCGCGCGGTCCGGCCGTACCGCGACAACCCGGACCGCGCCTCGGAGAGCCTGCCGACGAGTTCGTGGCTGAGCCGGATGAACTCAGCCTTGGCGTCGAAGAGTGCCAGTACGGCCGGAGCCGCCACCGCCGCGCCGAGCAGCGCTCCCCCGGTGACGTTGTCCAGCGCGGTCACCACCGGGCTACGTGCTCCCCCGAGCAGCCGGGCGGCGTCGGCGTAACTCAGCGTCCGGGGCATGCGGCGACTCCTGTCCGTCGGGACGTGCGGTACAAGCTTCGCCCTACCGGGCAACCGGCGGTAGTGGGCGGTGTCCGCCGGAAGCGGGCGCGAACCGGCACGAAACTGGGTCGGTCGCGAGCAAGCCTTTCAGCCGACTGCCAGCCGGCCCGGCGATTCCCAGCCGGCTGACAGCCGCTTCCGAACTACCGCCCAGCGTGGTGCCGCATGGTGGGGCGGACCGACGAGCAGCACGCGCCGTAGCGGCGTACCCAGGGAGGGGACATCAGCATGAGCAGTCTGTTTTCGCGGAAGCGGGTCGTCGGTGGCCTGGTGGCCGCCGGAGTACTCACGGTGGGTCTCGCGGCTCCGGCCGTGGCGTTCGCCGAGGACGGAGCCACGCCGGCGCCGACCCCGTCGGCCTCGTCGGACGGCGGCACGACCGCACCGGAGCACGGCAAACGCTGGGTGGAGCAGCGCGGCAAGCTGGCCGAGCAGCTCGCCAAGGAGCTGGGCGTACCGCAGGACAAGGTCGAGGCGGCGCTGGCGAAGATCAAGGAGCAGCACCGGGCCGGGTGGAAGGACCGGGCCGAACAGCGCGGCCAGGGCAAGCCCGACGCGCAGTCGAAGGCCGATCGGGAGGCCATGCTGAAGGAGCGGCTCGACAAGGCGGTCTCGGACGGCAAGCTGACCCAGGAGCAGGCCGACGCCATCCTCGCGGCGGTCAGGTCCGGCGTCTTCCCCGCGTTCGGCGGCGGACACTGGGGTGGCCCGAAGCACGGCGGCCCGGCCGGCGCCCCGGCGGACGGCGGCGAGTCGGACACCCCGGCCACGAAGTAGTCACGGAGTAGTACCCCCGAGCACCGGGTCGCGCGTCCCGTCCGGCGCGCGACCCGGAACCGCCGGTCGAGTCGGGCGCAGATCGGGTGGCTTCGGGTCATGGCGCCCGTTGAGTCCCCCGCGCCGTAGCGGTCCGGGGGCCAGGCGTCGTGGCCGGACCGATCGGGCCAGGCGTCGTGGCCGGACCGATCGGGCCAGGCGTCGTGGCCGGACCGATCGGGCCAGGCGTCGTGGCCGGACCGATCGGGCCAGGCGTCGTGGCCGGACCGATCGGGCCAGGCGTCGTGGCCGGACCGATCGGGCCAGGCGTCGTGGCCGGACCGATCGGGCCAGGCGTCGTGGCCGGACCGATCGGGTCAGGCGATGCAGGCGCAGACGATGAGCGCGGCCCCGAAGTGCGTGGCGGCGCTGACCCGGGCGGCGGGATGCGGCTCGTCGGCGCAGATCACCTCGCCGAGCTTGCCGGGCGTCAGCCAGTCGAGCACCAGGAAGCCGAGCGCCATGACGCCGAGCCCGATCAGTCCGAACAGGACGGTGGAGGCGAGACCCTTGGTGAAGTCGGTGTAGCTGGTCAGGATCGCGGTGAAGACGATGGCCGCGATGCCGAGTTGGTTGGCGAGCAGCAGCAACGCGGCGTTGGCGTTGCGGCGTACCCAGATCAGCTCGCGCAGCCGGCCCGGGGTGAGGAGGTCGACCAGCCCGAAACCCGCGGCCATCAGGGCGATGCCGACCACGCCGAACACGATGCTCTGCCAGGCTCCCACGAGCAGGTCCTCGACCACCGACTGTCTCCCATCGGGTGTGGGCGGCCGAACGAGGGGGCCGCGTCGTCACGGACGATAACGCGGCCCGACAACCGTGGCTGACCCGTGCCCCGGGGAGCACCTCCCGGCTAGAGCAGGCCCAGGTAGCGCTGTCGCTCGTACGGGGTGACCTCGCGGCGGTACTGCTCCCACTCGGCGCGCTTGTTGCGCAGGAAGAAGTCGAAGACGTGCTCGCCGAGCACCTCGGCGACCAGTTCGGAGCCGGCCATCACGTCGATCGCCTCGGCCAGGTTCTCCGGCAGCGACTCGTACCCCATCGCCTTGCGCTCGGCGTTGGAGAGCGACCAGACGTCGTCCTCGGCACCCGGCGGCAGCTCGTAGCCCTCCTCGATGCCCTTGAGCCCGGCGCCGAGCAGCACCGCGAAGGCGAGGTAGGGGTTGGTCGCCGAGTCCGGCGAGCGGACCTCGACCCGGGCCGAGTTCGGCTTGCCGTACGCCGGCACCCGGACCAGCGCGGAGCGGTTCAGGTGACCCCAGCAGACGTACGCCGGGGACTCGGTGATCCGGTCCGGCAGCGCCTGCGGGAAGAGCCGCTTGTAGGAGTTGACCCACTGGTTGGTCACCGCCGTGTATTCCCGGGCGTGCACCAGCAGCCCGGCGATGAAGGCGCGGCCGACCTTGGAGAGCTTCATCGGGTCACCGGCGTCGTGGAACGCGTTGCGCTCCCCCTCGAACAGCGACAGGTGGGTGTGCATGCCGCTGCCCGGCTGGTCGGTGAAGGGCTTGGGCATGAAGCTGGCCCGTACCCCGGTGGAGAGCGCGACCTCCTTGACCATGTGCCGGAAGGTCATGATGTTGTCGGCCGTGGTGAGCGCGTCCGCGTAGCGCAGGTCGATCTCCTGCTGGCCGGGCGCGACCTCGTGGTGGCTGAACTCCACCGAGATGCCGATCCGCTCCAGCGCCAGCACCGCCTGCCGGCGGAAGTCCCGGGCCACCGCGTGGGTGGTGTGCTCGAAGTAGCCGCCGTCGTCGACCGGGACCGGCAGCGAGCCGTCGTTGGGGCCGTTCTCCAGCAGGAAGAACTCGATCTCGGGGTGGGTGTAGAAGGTGAAACCCTTCTCGGCGGCCCGGGACAGCGCCCGGCGCAGCACGTGCCGCGGGTCGGCCCAGGACGGGCTGCCGTCGGGCAGCAGGATGTCGCAGAACATCCGGGCGCTCTCGCCGGAGACCCCGCCCTCGAACGGGAAGACCTGGAAGGTGGTGGGGTCGGGCATCGCCACCATGTCGGACTCGAAGACCCGGGCGAAGCCCTCGATGGCGGAGCCGTCGAAGCCGATCCCCTCGTCGAAGGCCGCCTCCAGTTCGGCGGGGGCCACCGAGACGCTCTTCAGCGTGCCGAGCACGTCGGTGAACCACAACCGGACGAACCGGATGTCACGCTCTTCCAGGGTGCGGAGCACGAACTCCTGCTGACGGTCCACCTCAACCCCTCGCACACTCTGTTCGGACCGGCCCAGCCGGCGCACGGCCTAGCGGTCCAGTCTTCACCGGTTCCGTTACGCAGACGTTACGTGAACTAGACCGGAACCGATGCGCGGGGTGGCCCGGCCTGCGTACTTGCTGGGCGTTCGTCCCAAAGATAGCCCCGGGACCGGCTCCGGCGCTCACCGGTACCGCGGACCGACCGCCGGCGGAGCACCGGTGGTACCGGCATCGCCCGGATCCGCGACCGGTCGGCAGCGGGTCGGCCTCCACGCGGCACGGGGTGAGCGCCACCACGGCCGGCGCCACCCGGTGCACCGAGCCGGACCGGACCGGCTGCGGCAAGATGGAGTCATGCCGACCTTGCGCATCGCCCTGGCCCAGGTCAACCCCACCGTCGGCGACATAGCCGGGAACGCGGCCCTGATCCGGGAACGGTCCCGGCAGGCCGCCGGAGCCGGCGCGCACCTGGCGGTCTTCCCGGAGATGATGCTGACCGGATACCCCGTCGAGGACCTGGTCTTCCGGGACTCCTTCGTCGCCGCCTCCCGGGCCACCCTCGACCGGCTCGCCGCCGACCTCGCCACCGACGGGCTCGGCGGGCTGCCGGTGCTGGTCGGCTACCTCGACGCCGACGGCCCGGCCAGCGCCAACGCCGAGGCCACCCCGACCCGGGGTCCGCGCAACGCGCTCGCGGTCCTGCACGACGGGCGGGTAGTGGCCCGCTACTTCAAGCACCACCTGCCCAACTACGGCGTCTTCGACGAGGACCGCTACTTCGTCCCGGGCGACACCCTGACGGTGGTCCGGATCGGCGGGGTCGACGTCGCGCTGACCATCTGCGAGGACCTGTGGCAGGCCGGCGGCCCGTTCACCGTCGCCCGCCGCGCCGGGGTCGGGCTGGTCGTCAACATCAACGGCTCGCCGTACGAGCTGAACAAGGACGACGTACGCCTGCCGCTGGTCCGCCGGCGGGCCGCCGAGGCCGAGGCGACGATCGCGTACGTCAACATGGTCGGCGGCCAGGACGAGCTGGTCTTCGACGGCGACTCGATGATCGTCGCCGCCGACGGCACCCTGCTGGCCCGCGCCCCGCAGTTCGTCGAGCACCTGCTGCTGCACGACCTCGACCTGCCCGCCGGCCGCGCCGACGCCTCCACCGGCACCGAGCCGGCGCAGCCGGTGCCGGCCGGCGCCCCGGAGGAGATGGCCATCACCCGGGTCCGGGTCAGCGACGGCCTGCCCGCCCCGGCCGGTCCCCGGGTCACCGGCGGCGTCACCGAGCCGGTGGTCGACGAGGGCGAGGTGTGGCAGGCCCTGGAGCTGGGGCTGCGCGACTACGTCGACAAGAACGGCTTCCGCTCGGTGGTGCTCGGCCTCTCCGGCGGCATCGACTCCTCGCTGGTCGCCGCGATCGCGGTGGACGCGCTCGGCCCGGAGCGGGTGGTCGGGGTCTCGATGCCGAGCCAGCACTCGTCGGAGCACTCCCGGGACGACGCCGCCGAGCTGGCCAAGCGGATCGGCCTGGACTACCGGGTCGAGCCGATCCAGCCGATGGTCGACGGCTTCCTGGCCAACCTGTCGCTCTCCGGAATGTCGGTGGAAAACCTCCAGGCCCGGGTACGCGGGGTGCTACTGATGGCGCTGTCGAACCAGGAGGGCCACCTCGTGCTCACCACCGGTAACAAGAGTGAACTCGCGGTCGGCTACTCCACCCTCTACGGCGACTCGGTCGGCGGGTTCAACCCGCTCAAGGACGTCTGGAAGAGCCTGGTCTGGAAGCTGGCCAACTGGCGCAACGCGGAGGCGGTCCGGCGCGGCGAGACACCGCCGATCCCGGAGAACTCGATCCGCAAGCCGCCGAGCGCCGAGCTGAGCCCCGGCCAGCTCGACAGCGACACCCTGCCGGACTATTCGGTACTCGACGCGATCCTGGTCGGTTACGTCGACGGCGACCAGGGCCGGGACGACCTGGTCGGGGCCGGGCACGACCCGGAGGTGGTGGACAGGGTGCTGCGGATGGTCGACATCGCCGAATACAAGCGCCGGCAGTCCGCACCCGGTCCGAAGATCTCGATCAAGGCGTTCGGTCGGGACCGCCGACTGCCGATCACCAACCGGTGGCGCGAGCGTCCCTGACCGGTCCGGAGGTCTCCGCGCGGTGTGAAAACCTGCACTCTTCCCTGCCGTAGCCGCACCGCCCGGTGGGACGATCGGGAGCGAACCTTCTCCACCTGAACCGCGCGGCGCTCACACACCGCGTCCGACCTTACGGTCCGACGGACCGCAAGGGGAGGTGGAAAGGTTCGGTGACCCGGGGACCGCGAACGCGGCCTCGAGGCGAGAGGAGACAGTGATGTCCGAGCACCAGATGGCGTCCGCCCCGGCCGAGGTGGCGACGCTGTACGGCGGTCCGGCGACCCGGCGGGTACGCGCCCGCGACCTGGTCGCCGCCAAGGAGCGCGGCGAGCGGTGGCCGATGCTCACCTCGTACGACCAGTACACTGCCGCGATCTTCGACCAGGCCGGAATACCGGTGCTGCTGGTCGGCGACTCGGCGGCGAACAACGTCTTCGGCTACGAGACGACCGTGCCGGTCACCGTCGACGACCTGCTCCCCCTGGTCCGTGCGGTGGTACGCGCCACCAGCTACCCGCTGGTCGTCGGCGACCTGCCGTTCGGCTCGTACGAGGAGGGGCCGGCCCAGGCGCTGCGCACCGCCGTACGGTTCATGAAGGAGGGCGGCTGCCACGCGGTGAAGCTGGAGGGCGGCCGGCAGGTGGCGGAGCAGATCCGGGCGATCACCGGGGCCGGCATCCCGGTGATGGCGCACATCGGGTTCACGCCGCAGCGGGAGCACGCCATCGGCGGCTACCGGGTGCAGGGCCGGGGCGACGCCGCCGACGAGGTGGTGGCCGACGCGCTCGCGATCGCCGAGGCCGGAGCCTTCTCGGTCGTCCTGGAGATGGTGCCGGGCGAGGTGGCCAAGCGGATCACGCACGAGCTGGCGATACCCACCATCGGGATCGGGGCCGGCCCGGACACCGACGCCCAGGTGCTGGTCTGGCAGGACATGGCCGGGCTGCGGTCCGGCCGGATGCCCCGGTTCGTGAAGCGCTACGCCGACCTGCACGGCACCCTCACCGAGGCGACCCGGCAGTTTGCCGCCGAGGTCCGGGACGGCGAGTTCCCCACCCCCGAACACACCTTCTGATCCCCGACCGCCCGGGAGGGCGCCACCCCGGTGGCCCTCCCGGCGGTGCTTCCGATGGCCCTCCCAGCGGTGCTTCCGATGGCCCTCCCAGCGGTGCTTCCGATGGCCCTCCCAGCGGTGCTTCCGATGGCCCTCCCAGCGGTCCTCCCGGCGGTCGGGACCGGCCGCCGCCGCTCTCAGATGTCGGTGACCCGGATTCCGGCGTGCGCCTTGTAGCGCTTGTTGATCGCGATCAGGTTGGCGGTGAACGCCTCGATCTGGTGCGCGTTGCGCAGCCGCCCGGCGTAGACACCGCGCATTCCGGGGATCCGCGCGGCGAGCGCGCCGACCAGCCCGACCAGTTCGCGCTCCTCGGTGCAGATCAGCACGTCCAGCTCGATCCGGTCGACCTCCGGGTCAGCCAGCAGGGGCGCGCTGACATGGTTGAAGGCCGCGCAGACCCGGGAGTCCGGCAACAGTGCCGCCGCCTGCTGCACGGCGCTGCCCTCCTCGACCCGCAGCGGGTACGGCCCCTGCTTGTCGAAGCCGAGCGGGTTGACGCAGTCGACGACCACCTTGCCGGCCAGCGGCTCGCGCAGTCCGGCGACGGTGTCCCGGTGCCCGTCCCACGGCACCGCGATGACGACCACGTCGGACCGGCTGGCCACCCCGACGTTGTCGCCGCCGGAGATCGTCGCGTCGGCCGGCATCCCGGGCAGGGTACGGAGTTCCGCCGCCGCCTGCTCGGCCCGGGCCACCGAGCGGGAGCCGATGAGTACCGGCTGACCCGCCCGGGCCAGCCGGTAGGCCAGTCCCCGTCCCTGGTCGCCCGTGCCGCCGATGATGCCGACGGTGAGTCCGGTGACGTCCGGCAGCACGCTCGCGTCATATGCCATGCCGGAATCCTCGCAGACCGCCCGGCCCGTTGACGTCGGGCCGGGCGGCGTGGCGTACCCCCGGGGGGTGGTCACCGCACCGGAACGCCCCGTGGGGCGTTCCGGTGGGAACTCAACCCATCATCTTCCGCGCGGTCGCCCTGGTGGCCTTCCGCGCCGGTGCCTTGGCCGGAGCCTTCCGCGCCGCGGCCTGCTTGCCGGGTGCCTTCCGGGCGGTGACCTTCTTCGCCACCGTGCCGGTCCGCTTCGTCGCCGCGGTCGCCCGCTTCGCCGGAGCCTTCTTGGCCGTCGCCCGCTTCGCCGGGGCCTTGGTCGCGGTCGTCCGCTTGGCCGGCGCCTTCTTCGCGGTCACCCGCTTGGCCGGGGCCTTCTTCGCCGCCGCGGTGGTCCGCTTCGCCGCCGCGGTCGTCTTCCGCGCCGCGGCGGTGGTCTTCTTGCCGGCCGTGGTCCGCTTCGCCGCGGTGGCGGTCGTCCTGCCCGCCGCGGTCGTGCGCTTCGCCGTGCCGGCGCGGCCTGCCGCCGCCCGCGTGGTGGTCTTCGCGGTGGCCTTCTTCGCCGGTGCCCGCTTTGCCGGTGCCTTCTTCGCTGGCGCCTTCTTCGCCGCCGTCGCGCGCTTGGCCGGGGCCTTCTTCGCGGGTGCCTTCTTGGCCACCGACGAACTGGCGGCCTTGCGGGCCGGGGTGCCCTTGCTGGCACCCACGGTCCGGCTGCGCGCCGCGGTCTTCTTGCCGGCAGCGCTTCTCGCTACCGAGCGGGTGGCCCTGGTTGCTTCGGCCATCTGTGTTCCTCCTTGCGGGACATGCTCTCGGGGGTCTCCTCGCGGAGCACCACGGAGTTTTCGACGCGGGCTGTCGCCGCGCCGGTCTAGCGCTCCTCCCCGGCCCAGCGGGCGTCCTCGGCGTCCCACGCTTCGTTGCGCTGCTGCACCCGCTGCAGCGCCTGCTCCGCGTCGGCTCCCGAGGCGTACGGACCGAGCACGTACCTCGCCGGGCAGACGTCGGCACCGGTCTCGACCCGGTGATGACGGATGCACCAGAAGTACCGCACATCACTCCCGCTGTCGCTCATGGGGTAACTGTGCACGGCAAACCGCCCAAGCGCTACCGTTTCGCGCAAAATGACAGAGCGACTTCCACAGTAGACCGCATCGGATTCCCGTCGCCCGGTAAACGGCAAAGTGCCGTCGTACGAGGGAAAGGCATTCTGCGGCAAGGGATTCACCGCTGTCAGCGGCCCGGGAAGGCGGCGCGGACGGGCTACCCGAGCGCGGGAAAAATTTCCCCCGCCGGTGGGACCCAACTCCTACCTCATCGCCCTGACCTGCCACTTCGCGGCGCGGAATGGAGCACAATTCGCGGTGTGGGCGGCATGCGACCCTCGGGTGGGACAGGACGGCTCGGCCGGGTCCTGTCAATCGTCGCGTTGACCATTCTGCTGCTGCTCGTCGGCAGCGCCGCGCACACCATTATGGGTATCGCGACCGAGCCCTCGATCGAGGAACGGGCCCGACTGGAAGCGGTACGTCAGGCCGCTCTGATCGGTGACGCACTCGTGCACGGCGTCGGCGACAGCGCCGCCGAACTCGGGCAGACCGCCGCGCGGAGCGGGCGGGTCGACGTACTGCGCGTCGACGGCACCGACCGGCGCCGCTCCCCCGGCGTACGGATGGTGTTCCGGGTGCATGTGGCGATGTCCCGGCCCGCGATGGCCGGACGGAAGCAGGCCGAGGTGCGGATCTGTTTCCGTCAGGTCGTCGACCAGGAGCGGGCGGACTTCTCCCGGACCGAGGTGCCCTGCCCGGACAGCCTGCTGCCCGGGATGACGCCGACTGCGGCGCCGACCCGCCCTGCCGGCCACCCCGCGCCGACACCCGGCACCGACCCGGCCGGCGCCCCCCACTCTGCCGACGCGCCCAGCCCGGCCGCCGGACCGGGCGGCTGACACCGGCCCGTCGGAAGCCGGAGCGGCGGAGACCGGGGCTCTGGTGGACCGCGTCGCGGCGCCCGGGGCGGTCGGTCCACCCGGTTGGCCGCTGGTTATCGTCCTCGGCATGGCCGTCCCGGAGTACGTCGCACGGATCCGCAAACTCGTCGGGCACGACCTGCTCTGGCTGCCCAGCGTGAGCGCCGTGGTCGGCAACGACGCCGGAGAGCTGCTCCTCGGTCAGCGCTCCGACGACGGGCGCTGGTCGGTCGTCAGCGGCTTCGTCGAGCCCGACGAGCAACCCGCCGAGGCGCTGGTCCGGGAGGTCTTCGAGGAGACCGGCGTACGGGTGCTGCCGGAGCGGGTGACGAGCGTACTGGCGCACCCGCACACCTATCCCAACGGCGACCGGTGCCAGTTCCTCAACATCGGCTTCCGTTGCCGGCTGCTCGACGGCGTCGCCCGGGTCAACGACGACGAGTCGGTCGCGGTCGGCTGGTTCGCCCCCGACCGGTTGCCGCCGCTCGACGAGCACGCCAGGACCACGATCGCGCACGCGCTCACCCCGGCTACCGCCGCGAGCTGGTTCGCCCCGGACTCGTCCGCCTTCTCCTGGGGCGCCCGGCCGTGACCCGACCGGCCCCCCGTTCCGGCCCTGGCAGCCGTCCCCGTTCCGGCTCTGGCAGCCGTCCCCGTTCCGGCTCTGGCAGAGCCGGGCCCGCCGCCCACGGGTCCACTCCGGACCCGCGACCACCGGAATACGCCTGCCGCCGTCGGACGCTGACCCGGGCGCCACAGGTGGGACCGGTCCGGCCGGGTCGTCGCCGTCCGGGTCAGTTCCGCCCGGCGACCGTTCCGGGCCGTCCCGCCCAGTAGGCGTCGAGGCGGTCGGCCAACTCGATCGGGTGACCGAGCATCCCGAGGTGGTCACCGGACATCTCGTCCGGCTCGCTGCCGAGCCGCTCCCGGGCGACGCGCCGGACGAAGTCGGCCGGGAGGAAGCGGTCGTCGCGGTGCAGCAGCACCCGGGTGGGTACGTCGGGCCAGGTCGCCACCGGCACCGGGTCACCGAACGGCTTGTCGGCCTGGTGTCGGGCACGGCGGAAGACCTCGGTCACCAGGGCCGGCGGTAGGTCGTTGGCGAACAGCCCCACCATGTCGTCCTCGGCCCGGCCGTCACGGCGGTCCTGCTCCTGCCGGGCCTGCGCGTAGCCGGTGTTGGCCCACCAGTCTCCCGGCGCCTCGCCGGGCAGTGGTATCTGCGGCCCCAACAGCACCAGCAGTTCCACCGGTATCCGCTCGCAGACCACCGGAGCGGTGAAGGCGCCGAACGAGTGCGCGACCACCGCCAGCCCGCGCCGGTCCACCGACCCGGTCCGGTCGCGGACGGCGGCCAGCACCGCGTCTGCGTACTCGGACAGGCCGGCGGAGTCGTCGTCGCAGGGTAGGTCGACCGCCACCACGTCGTGGCCCCGGGCACGCAACTCGGCGACCAGCAGGTGCCAGCACCACGAGTCGGCCGCGGCGCCGTGGATCAGCACGTAGGTCGGCGGGGTCGTCCCGGCCACCCCGGCCGCTCCGGTCACCGGCTGCCTGCCAGGCCCGGCCGATCGGCTCCGCCCGGGCGCAACCCGTCGCCCGGTGTCGAGACCGGTGCGCGGCGTTCGACCAACGCCTGGATCTCGATGTGCGACCTGTGCGCGGCCGGGTTGTAGATCTCGTCGAGCGGACCCATCACCGCCCGGCCGACGCCGCGGCGACGCGCCCGGGCGACCAGCCAGCCGAGCCCGCACAAGACCACGGTGAGCGCGCCGGCCAGCATCACGAACGGAACGATCTGCTCCACTGCACGGAGTCTAGGGGGTACCACCGACACCGGGGACCGCCTCGTTCCCGGAGCGACCGGAGTCGGCGGGATCGATCGGCCGGGAAATTCGGTGGCGGATGGCGGGGCGGAGTCGTAGTCTCGCGGCGCCCGACTCTTCGAGGAGGTCGACGACATGGTGTTCACCGTCATTGGCGCGATAGCCATCACCGCGACGACGCGCGGTCGCGCCGCGAGCTGACCTCCGGGCACTCGCCCCCAGCGGCTCCCGCCGGCCTCCACCGCCGGCTGAGCCGCCGACTCCTCGCGTCGTAGCGGTCCGCTGGCCGCGCAAACCCTCCGCGCCGCCAGCCGTTGGCGCCGGTGATCCGGCGCTGTCTCTCACCGCTCATTGCGCTGAACCGAGGAGTATCCGTGGATTCCGCGACATCCTTCGAGCCGTTGACGGCGGCCGAGGGCGGACCGAGTCAGGTCATCCGTACCGGCCAGATCGTGCGGCGCGCCGCCAAGCCCTGGACCGGTACCGTGCACAGCCTGCTGCACCACCTGGAAGAGGTCGGGTTTCCCGGCTCCCCCTGGGTGGTCGGTACGGGCATCGACGGCAACGGCAACGAGATGCTGACGTACGTCGAGGGCGACATCATGCACCCCCGGGCCTGGACGGACGAGGGGATCTGGCAGGTCGGCAGGTTACTGCGCGAGCTGCACACCGCCACCGCGAGCTTCCGGCCACCGCCGGACGCGTGCTGGCAGCCGTGGTGGATGCACCGGGAGGGGCCCGACTCGGTGATCGGGCACTGCGACGCCGGTCCGTGGCACATTGTCGCCCGGGCCGGTCGGCCGGTGGCGTTCATCGACTGGACCCTGGCCGGGCCGGTCGACCGGCTCGACGAGGTGGTCACCACCGGGTGGTGGAACGCCCAGTTGCACGACGACGACATCGCCGAACGCCACCACCTGGCGGACCCCGCAGGCCGGGCCCGCCAGCTACGGCTGTTCCTGGACGGCTACGAGCTGCCGGCGGCAGACCGGGCCGGCCTGGTCGGCCGGATGATCGAGCTCGCGATTCGGGACTGTGCCGCCGAGGCGACCCGGGCCCGGATCACGCCGGAGTCGACCGACCCGGCGCCGCTGTGGGCGCTCGCCTGGCGGGCGCGGGCCGCCGGATGGATGGTCCGGCACCGTACCCTGCTCGAACGCGCCGTCTCCGGCGGCTGAGCGACCCGGAGGCCGTCGCCGCGTTCCGGGCGGCGGCGGTCTCCGGCCGCCCGGACGTCAGCGTGCCGGGACCGCGATCGGCTTGCGCATCCGGACCAGTCGCACGGGTACGCCGCCGGCCGGGTCCTCGACCTGCTCGACCGGTACGAACCCCGCCGCCTCGTAGAGTGGCCGGCCGGCGAGCGTCGACATCAGTTCGAGCGTCCGGAAGCCCTCGGCAGCGGCAGCCGCCTCGCAGCGGGCGAGGATCAGCCGGCCGACGCCCCGACGGATGAAGTCGGGGTGGGTGTACATCGCGCGGACCTTGGCCGGGTTCCGGGCCGGGTCGAGCACCGCGGGGTCCCGGCCCTGCGAGTGGTCACCGCCGTAGAGGGTGGCCCGGCGACTCCACCCGCCGCAGCCGGCGAGCCTGCCGGCCGACTCGACCACGAAGTAGGTGCCGTCGTCGATCAACTGGGTGTCGATGCCCATGATCGAGCGACTGGACCCGATCTGCGCCTCGTCGAGGAAGCCCTTCTGCAACTCGACGATCGCGGCGTCGATCAGCGGCAGCAACTCCGGTACGTCGGTACGCCGGGCGAGTCGGCTGGTCAGCGTCATGGCCCTCCTCGCAGGTGACCCGTCAGGTCGTCATTCAATCAGCCCCGCTTTGCGCAGCACGGTTCACCCGGGCACCGTCGGCCTGGCTGATCGTCGGATCCGACCCGGGGTCGTGCGGGGCAGGTATCCCATCAGCCTCGGTCCCATGCCCCGTCGGACGGGGAATCGAGGCAGGTCGGTGGAGGATGGGTGTCGTCGAACACCGGCGAGGATCGATTTTGAGGATGAGTATGGACACCACCCACCCTGTCCGCCCGCCGCCGGGGAGAGCACCAGCCGCGTCCGGCACGCGCACCCACACATCGCGATTGGGCTGGTTGGACGCGTTGCGCGGCATCGCCGCACTCGTCGTCGTGTTCGACCACTCGTCGTACGCCTTCATGGCGGAACTGCGACCGGAGCTGATGGCCCAGTTCAACACCAGCCGGTACGGCATCATGGTGTTCTTCCTCGTCAGCGGCTACATCATCCCCGCGTCGCTGGAACGCAAGGGTTGCATCAGGACGTTCTGGATCGGACGGGTGTTCCGCATCTACCCGCTGTGGGTGGCTGTCGTCGCTGCGCTCCTCGTGACCGGTCTGCTGGGCGTCGCGAACATCCGCGACTTCGGCCAGCAGAGCACGGCCACGGTGGCCCTCGCCCACCTCACGATGCTCCAAGAGCTGCTGGGTACGCCCAATCTCCTCCTCGTGCTGTGGACACTGTCGTACGAGATGGCCTTCTACCTGCTGGTCGTGGCCCTCTTCACCGTCCGCCTGAACCAGCGGTCGACGGCGGTCGCCGTCACCTTGGCCGTACTGGCCGCCGTGAGCGTGGCGGCCGGCGTCACGCTGCCGGCCTCGGCCCTCTCCGCCAAGTTCGGCACCGGCCCGCCGATCGCGGTTGCCCTGATCGCCATGGTGATCGCCGTTTTTTGTGCAAGCGCCGGGCCACCCGCGTTTCGGCTGTTCGGTGGCCTGTTGGGCGGGGTGCTGGCGCTCGTCCTGGTCCCTTTCAACGGCACGGTACCGATGTGGGAGGGCCTGGTGATCCTCGCCGTCATGTTCCTCGGCACCGCCGTCTACCGGGCCGAGAGCGGTCAGAGCACCTGGCGGGTCGCGGCCTGGACGGCCGCCGTGGTGCTCACCTGCGCCGTGGGAAGTGCGTACGCGTTCGGCAATGGGGGGCATTTCACGCGGCGCGGCTGGATCACGGCTTTTCTGCTGGCCGTGCTTACCTTCGGCGTCGGTCTGGCATTGCGCCGCCGACTGATACCAGGCTGGTTGATCGGATTGGGAACGATCAGCTATTCGGTCTACCTGGTGCATCCGGTGCTGCTGGCGGTGACCGACGGCACGATCGGCCGGTGGCAACAGAACCATCTCGTGCTCGAAGTGGCGTTCTACGCCGTCCTGATCCCGCTGTGCGTACTGACGTACCGCTACATCGAAGCGCCGAGCCAGACATGGGGCCGTAAGCTGGCACGCCGCGTTCAGCCGCCTTGGCCGGGGCGAGCGCCACAAGTGTCCGAGGGTCTCCCGGAGAATGGCGCAACGCCCGACCCGATCGAGGCGGGGGGCGTTACGGCCAGGTCAGAGCCATGGTCACAGCCCTGACCCAGGGTACGACGGACGAGTCGACCTGTACGCCGGGGCGGAACATGTCGTCGATCGCGCTGCTGGATACCCACGAATGACGTGAGGAATCAGTCGTCAAACTCGAAACCGTTCGCCTCGGCCGACGCGATCAACGCCCACTCCGCCGTGAACATGTGGTTCGACAGCATGGTCGTGAACATGTGGTTCGACAGCCTGTAGGGAGCCATCGCCCGCGAGTACGCCTCGTGAGCCCCACCGACCTTGCCGTCGTCGACCACGCCCGCGTCATCCTGCTCGACTTCGACGGGACCAGTGTGCAGTACCTTCGCGGGCTACTCAGCCCCAACCGTCGCCACCGGACTTCGCCGCTTGCTCGTCGAGCAGGGCGCCGCCGAAGGCCTCGGCCAGCACGGCCAGGCGGTCAGCCGGCGCTTCCAGGTGACGAGGGCTGTGGTGCCCGAGGCAGACGGACAGCCCCTTCTGCTCTGTCCAATCGCAGTAGCCCCAGAATCGATTGCTCGCAGCCAGCAGCTCCCCGGCAACGTCCTTCTGTCGGCATTGGCCACCCACAGCGGTGACGGCCGCCGCTACCACCTGGTTGGCTCCGCGCGGAGTAGCCGCGTCACCGACAGCAGGAAGGAGCAGGAGGAGGCGTTCCGCCTGGCTGTGCTTCGGGTCCGGTTGACTGGCCGTCCTGACCAGCTCCGGCCACGAGAGCGCCGGCCCGTGGAAGCCGCCCTCCAGCGCTGCGGCGGTGATCACCTCGTCGGATCCCGCTTGCTGAAGCAGATAGTCCCAGCCCGAATCGCCCTCGTAGTTGCGGAAGAGGATGTGCATGCGGTGGCCTTGGCTGAGGTCCAGGGAGATGACGGGCCAGCTGTGGTGCTGGTGCATCTCCTCCGCGTAGACCTCGACATCCGCCGGATCGAGGTCGAACGCCAACGCAGCCGTGTATGAGCCGCCCACGGAGAGCAGAAACGCCGGCCAGAACAAGGGGTCAGCAAGCCACGGCGTCGCGTCGACGAGCACGGATGCATCAACCGGCGGGTGGAAGCGATTGAGGTAGCCGGGAACGGGCATCTGCCGATCCTCGCAGACCCGTAGCCGCTTGCGCTGGTCCGGCCTGACTGGGCTCGACGGCTGCCTTGGCGCGTGCCCCCTGTTCCCGAACCGGCGGTAACCACGGGGAACAGCAGGTAACCAGGGCACCGTGACTAGGAGCGCAGCTTGTCGACCTTGGCAGGGATCACCGCCCCAACGAGGTCCCAAGCTTGACAGTCCGCCTCCAAGATCAGGGCGTCAGGGCTCTCCAGGGCGTCATACGTCGCCCAATGTTGACCATCAACGCCAAGAGACGCCCAAACATCGGACCAGGCCAGAGCCTTGATCGGGGCTCTGACCTGGTGAACGACGGACGAGTCGACCTGTACGCCGGATTTTGTGCCCGGCACGCACCGTTCCCGGTGGCGCCGGCGGCGGTCATCCATCTCGGCCTACCGTTGCCGGCAGGCTCCAGCGGCCTACCCGCAGGCATCGGGCGGGCAGCCCTCGAACGCCTGCGCGGGCCGTTGCCTTTCGGCGATGGCCCTCTCTTGGCCTTGCTCCAGGTGGGGTTTACCGAGCCACCCCGGTCACCCGGGATGCTGGTGGGCTCTTACCCCACCGTTTCACCCTTACCGAACCGGTCGATCCACGCGTTTCCGTGTAAACCACCCCGGTTGGCGGTCTGTTTTCTGTGGCACTTTCCCGCGGGTCACCCCGGGTTGCCGTTAGCAACCACCCTGCCCTGTGGAGTCCGGACGTTCCTCGGCGGCGGGCTCGCGCTCGCCGACGCGACCGCCCGGTCGACTCGTCCGTCGCGTACCAATGGTAGCGATGATCCCGAGGAGCGATCCACCGGGCCGCCGCCGCTCAGCCCACCAGGCGATCGACCAGATCCAGCCAGCCCGCCTCGATCCGCTCCGCCGGGACGCGCCGGTGGCTGTGCAGCCGGTTGAGGAACGGCGTACCGAGATAGCTGCTGAGCAGCTCGGCGATCAGGTCGAGGTCGCCCGGTACGCCCGCCGCCCGTAGCAGGCTCGCCAGGTGAAGGGTCCGCACCTCGTACGGCGGATGCGGGCTGTACTGGCGGGCCGGTTTCGGTTCGGCCTGGAGATAGAGGTCGAGATAGCGAATCTGGTGCCGGATCGCGGCGACCCCGAAGGCCGCCAGACGTTCCCGGGGCGGCGCCCCCGGACCCAGTGGCGGCGGGCCGGACAGGAAGTCCTCTTGGAAGGTGCGTTCGGCGTGGTCAAGCAGGGCGAACATGAGGCCGGCGCGGTCACCGAACCGGCGATAGACGGTGCCCTTGCCCACGCCGGCCGCGTTCGCCACCGCCTCCATGGTGACGTGCTCGGCCCCTCGCTCCCGCACCAGCCTGGCGGCGGCGTCCAGCAGGCGTACGCGGTTGCGGGCCGCGTCGACACGCTCCGTCGCGGGCCGGCCGGCGAGCGGGAGTCCGGGGTCAGGGTCGGTTGCGGGTGACGTCACAGTCGCAGCCTAGCCAGAGCGGGAACAGAACCGGACCACAGTCCGTTTCGAAAGATGAAAAGCGGACCGGAGTCCGCTTCTATCGGGAAGGACATGTCATGGGCACACTCTCCGGGCAGGTAGCTGTCGTCACGGGAGCGGCGCAAGGCATCGGGGCCGGCATAGCGAAGGACCTCGCGGCCGCCGGAGCGACGGTGGTGGTCAACTACTACCCCGGTGACGCCGAGCGGGCTGACCGGGTCGTGACAGAGATCGCCGCCCTGGGCGGTACGGCGGTCGCGGTGGCCGCGGACGTACGGAAGCCGGACGACCTGGCGGCAATGTTCGATCGGGCCGTCAACCAGTTCGGCAGGCTCGACATCCTGGTGAACAACGCGGGCGTGTACGAGTTCGGCCCGCTCGAAGCGGTGACCGAGCACGACTTCCACCACCAGTTCGACACCAACGTGCTGGGCGTGATCCTGGCGACCCGGGAAGCGGTGAAACGATTCGGCCCGGACGGTGGAAGCGTGGTCAACATCAGCTCGACCGCCGTCCAGTTGTCCCAGCCCCACCAAATGATCTACACGGCCACCAAGAGTGCGGTGGAGGCGATCACCCGGGTACTGGCGAAGGAGCTCGGCCCCCGCCACATCCGGGTCAACGCCGTCGGCCCGGGCGGCACGGAGACCGAGGGAGGCCACTCGCACGGCCTGATCGGCAGCTCGTACCTCGACGAACTGGTCGCGGCGACCCCGCTCGGTCGGCTGGGGCAGGTCGGGGACGTCGCCCCGGTGGTGACCTTCCTGGCCTCGCCCGCCGCCGGATGGGTGACCGGAGAGGTACTGCTCGCCGCGGGCGGTCTGCGTCCATAGGTGATCCTGCCGTGACGGGGGACGGAGCAGGGCATCCCGGCCCTGCTCCCCCCGGCCGTGGTGGCCTGGCGGCCTTTCCCGGAAGTAGCTGGCGGCGGGACGGACCGGCAGGCCACCGAGAGGTCGGGAACGTCGCCGATTAGCCTCGACAGGCTATGGATTTTCCCGAGGCGCTGCTGCTGCTCGCTGCCGGGCTCGCCGCGGGCACAGTCAACGCGGTGGCCGGCGGTGGCTCGCTCATCACCTTTCCGGCCATGATCGCGATCGGGCTACCGCCGATCTCGGCCAACGTGAGCAACTCGATGTCGGTCTGCCCCGGCTACCTGGCCAGCGTGTGGGGCAGCCGGGCCGACCTGCCGGACCGGCGGTGGCTACGCCGGCTGGTCCCGGGCACCGTGCTGGGCACCGCCGCCGGTTGCGCGCTGCTGCTCTCCACCCCGGCCCGGGCGTTCGAACTGGCCGTACCGTTCCTGGTGCTGGGCGCGACCGCCGTGCTGGCGTTCCAGGACCAGCTTCGCCGTCTCATCGGACAGAGCGGCGGCCAACCCGCCCCGACCGGTTCCGGCTTCGCCGCCTCCGGCCGGACGGCGGTGCGGAACGCCTCCCGGCAGAGCCTCGGGCTGCACACCATGGTCGTGGTCGGCGCGGTCTACGGCGGATATTTCGGCGCCGCGCTCGGGGTCATGCTGGTGGCCGGGCTGGCGCTGGTGCTGGACGAGACGCTGACCCGGATCAGCGCGATCAAGAACCTGCTCTCCGCGGTGGTCGGGCTGACCACGATCGTCGCCTTCGCCGCGTTCGGCCCGGTGAACTGGACCGCCGTCGCGGTGGTCGCCCCCGCGACCATCATCGGGGGGTACGCGGGCGCGCGGCTCGTTCGCCGGCTGGCGCCCGAGGTACTCAAGACCGTGATCGTGCTCTTCGGTACGGCTATCGGCCTGCTGCTGCTCTACCGCTCCTGGAGCTGACCCCGGCCTCCGGCGGGACGGCGGCTCGCTGGACCCCGGCCTCCGGCGGGACGGCGGCTCGCTGGACCCCGGCCTCCGGCGGGACGGCGGCTCAGCGCCCGCGCCGGGCGGGATAGCGCCGTCGGACCTCGGTCAGCATCCAGCCGAAGAACGCCACCTCCAGCAGGCCGAAAGCGCCGACCAGCAGCATCTCGACCATCTGCCACACCTCCGGTCCGGGTCGGCTCGTCGTCGCTCCTCCACGCTATCAACACCCGCCGATCGGCGCCGGACAAGAGATCCCCGTGACCAGGTCGGCGTACCCGAATCTCGGGTTGCCTGCCCTGGCCACGGGGATCCCCGGGGACGGGGTGGTTGGTGCCGGGGTGTGTCGGCCCGGTCAGACCTTCGGGGCGGGTTCGACCGGCTCGCCGGCCACCTCGGCCGACTCCCTCGGGCTGGGTACGAGCCGAGGGTCGCCCTCGTCGGCGAAGTAGTCGTCCTGCTCGGTCCCGTCGACCCCGTCGGCGACCTTGGCGGCCCGGAGGATCAGCGTGACGATCGCCGCGACCAGCAGGTTGACCCCGACCGCGACCAGGCCAACGTAGATGGTCTTGGTCGAGCCGTCGAAGCCGAGCTTGTCCAGCGGGAACGCGGACCCGCCGAAGTGCGCCCGCTTGGTCGCCGGGTTGGGGATCTGGTAGAGCATCCACATTCCCAGGCCCATGCCGGCAACCCAGCCGGCGACCAGCGCGCCCCGGTGGAACCACCGGGTGTAGAGGCCGAGGGCGACGGCCGGCAGCGTCTGCAGGATGATGACCCCGCCGATGAGCTGAAGGTCAATCGAGAACTGCGGGTCGAGGAAGACGATGCAGGCGACCGCACCGATCTTCACCACCAGCGACGTGATCTTGGAGACGTTCGCCTCCTGGGCCGCGGTGGCGTTTTTGCGCAGGTACTCCTTGTAGATGTTCCGGGTGAACAGATTGGCTGCCGCGATCGACATGATGGCGGCCGGCACCAGCGCGCCGATCCCGATCGCGGCGAACGCGATCCCGGCGAACCAGCTCGGGAACTGCTGCTCGAAGAGCAGCGGCACCACCGTGTTGTTGTCCACGGTGCCCTCGGTCGCGCCCGGCAACGGGGTCACCCCGGCGGCGATGGCGGCGTACCCGAGCAGGGCGATCAGGCCCAGCAGCAGGCTGTACGCCGGCAGCGCCGACATGTTCCGCTTGATCACGTCCCGGCTCCGGCTGGCCAGTACGCCGGTGAGGCTGTGCGGGTAGAGGAAGAGCGCCAGCGCCGAGCCGAGGGCCAGGGTGATGTACTGCAACTGGTTGTTGGCGTTGAGCGTGATGCCGTCGTTCGGTGACGGGCTCGCGTCGAACTTCGCGTCCGCCGCGTCGAAGATGCTCCCCCAGCCACCGAGCTTGTACGGCAGGTAGATGATCGCCACCAGGATCACGATGTAGATCAGCGAGTCCTTGACGAACGCGATAAGCGCCGGTGCCCGCAGCCCGGACTGGTAGGTGTAGGCGGCCAGGATGGCGAAGGCGATGATGATCGGCAGGTGCCGGGCGATCGCGCTCTCCCCGCTGACCCCCATCGTCTTGAGCACCGCCTCGATGCCGATCAACTGGAGCGCGATGTAGGGCATGGTGGCGACGATGCCGGTGATCGCGATGATCAGCGCCAGGGTCGGCGAGTCGAACCGCTTCCGGACGAAGTCGGCCGGGGTGACGAAGCCGTGCCGGTGCGAGACCGACCAGAGCCGGACCAGCACCAGGAAGACCAGCGGATAGATGATGATCGTGTACGGCACCGCGAAGAACCCGGCCGCCCCGGCCCCGAACAGCAGCGCCGGTACGGCCACGAAGGTGTACGCCGTGTAGAGGTCGCCGCCGACCAGGAACCAGGTGATCCAGCCGCCGAAGCTGCGCCCGCCGAGGCCCCACTCGTCGAGGTGCGCCATGTCGCTCGGCGCCCGCCATCGGGCCGCGACGAAGCCCATCCCGCTGACCAGCAGGAACAGCAGCGTGAAGATGATGATCTCAGTGAGATGGTCCTGCCACACCGTCGGTCACCCCCGCTTCTTCGTCATCTGGTACACCACGGTCGTGGTGCCGACCCCGAGCAGGATGAAGGCCAACTGGAGCCAGTAGAAGACCGGAAAGCCGAACAGCCGGGGTGAGTCGGCGTTGAACAGCGGCGTGATCAACGGCACCACGATCGGCAGGAAGAGCAGCCAGTTCCACGGGCTGTGGTCCTTCGCCCGCGCTCTCGACACCACCTCGCCGGCTGGCGCCGCCGACATCTCAGATTCGCTCATGCCGGCACTCCGCTCCGCTCCGTACCGCCATGAGGCACATCCGCGCTGAGTCCGATGATTCGCTCGCTGCGCTCGCTCATGCCGTCTCCTCGCTGCGCTCGGCCTGGTGACCCGCCTGGTTGCGCTCGGCCGTGATTGAACTTCGTGTGACGTGTCGTCGTTGACCTACGTGTGACGCCGGAGGTTAGGGCAGAGTGACGGCGGTCACCTCGACGGAACCGGACTGGTGCGCCCAACGGCAAGCACGGTGCGCCGAATGGTGATCAACGACCAAAATAAGGTCGCGCCAAACGGTCCTATCAGGGCAAATAATACATCGAAGTACAACGATTGCTCTTGATCGGGGGTCGGCCGGTTGCCATGCTGGCCGGGTGCCGCGATTCCCCTCGTACGACAGCACCGCACTCGCCTACCACGTGCTGGGATCCGGGCCGCCGATCGTCTGCCTGCCCGGCGGGCCGGCCCGGGCGTCGAGCTACCTCGGCGACCTCGGTGGACTGACCCGGGACCGCACCCTGCTCAGGCTCGACCTCCGGGGCAGCGGCGAGTCGGCCGTCCCCGAGGACCCGGCGAGCTACCGGTGCGAACGGCTGGTCGACGACGTCGAGGCGTTCCGGGTCCACCTCGGACTGGACCGGATGGACCTGCTCGCCCACTCGGCCGCCGGCAACCTCGCGGAACTCTACGCGGCCCGGCACCCGCACCGGCTGTCCCGGCTGGTACTCGTCACCCCGGGCCTGCGCTCGGTCGGGGTGGAGACGGTCGGCTTCGCCGAGGCGGTGGCCGCCCGCGCCACCCAGTGGTGGTACCCGGAGGCGAAGGCGGCGATGGACGCCTGGCAGGAGGCGGCGGGCCGGGGCGCCGGGCCGGACGAGGTGAACCCGTTGCGCAGCGGCGCCGCGCCGTTCGCGTACGGCCGGTGGGACGAGCGGGCCCGGGCACATGCCGAGGCCGAGCCGGAGGAACGGCCGGACGCGCCGTCCACCGGCTTCTACGACGGCTTCGCCCCGGACACCGCCGCGGTCCGCGCCGCACTGGCCGGACTCGACGCCCCGGTGCTGGTCGTCGCCGGCGAACTGGACCCGGCACCCACCCCGGAGGCGGCCCGGGCGCTCGCCGCGCTCTTCCCGAACGCCGAGACCGTGGTGCAGGACGGTGCCAGCCACTTCCCCTGGCTCGACGACCCGGCCCGGTTCGTCAAGACCGTGCTCACCTTCCTCACCGACGAACCCCGGACCCTCGCCGACCCGCACTGACCGGGCTTCGGCCCGGCACGACGCGACTTCCCGGCCCGGTTCGGGCCGACTGCGGTCGGACCGGGCCGGATCACGGTCAGATGCCGGTCAGGTGGGCGGTGTCGTTGACGGTCCGTACCGCCATGCCGCCGTCCGGCCAGATGTCCAACAGGGACAGGCCGGCCGGGTCGAGATAGAGCCGGTGCAGGAAGGCGTCGGTCGCGGCGAGCGCGTCGCGGAGCGCGATCTTCACCGGCGAGACGTGCGAGACCACCACCACGGTCTCCCCCGGGTAACCGGCCAACAACTTGGCCATCGCCCGGCTGACCCTGGTGCCGACCTCGACGAAGGACTCCCCGCCGGGCGGAGCCACGGCCGGCGATGCCAGCCAGGCGTCCAGCTCGGCGGGCCAGCGTTCGCGCACCTCGGCGAAGGTGCGTCCCTCCCACTCGCCGAAGTCGCACTCGATCAGATCCGGCTCGACCACCACCGGAACCCCGCCGAGCCCACCGGCGACGATGCCGGCCATCGACGTACACCGGGACAGGGGCGAGCTGACCACGGCCGCGACCGAGTCGACCAGCCCGGCCACCCGCCGGGCCGTCGCGCCGGCCTGGGCCAGGCCCCGGTCGGAGAGCGACACGTCACCCCGGCCCGAGTAGCGGCCACGCGCGGTGTACTCCGTCTCGCCGTGCCGGAGCAGCAGCAGCCGGGTGGCGGTCTCCGCCGGGCGCGGCTCCCAGGAACTCTTCGCCGTCGACCCCTGCGCGGCGACCTCGTGCGCCTCCGCCCGCCCCGTCGCGCCGGATGGCGGCGCGGCCGCCGGCTCGGCCGCGCTGTTCCGGGCGGCCTCCGGCACCTTGCCGGCGGCCAGGTCCATCGCCGCGTTCGCCAGCGCGTCCGCATGCCGGTTGCGCTCCCGGGGAATCCAGGTGTACGCCACCGAGTCGAACTTCCGGACCAGCCCGGCCGCCTGCGCGGCGAGCGGACGCAGCCCCGGGTTCTTGATCTGCCAGCGGCCCGCCATCTGCTCGACCACCAGCTTGGAGTCCATCCGCACCTCGACCCCGGAGGCGCCCACCTCGCGGGCGGCCTCCAGCCCGGCGATCAGGCCACGGTATTCCGCGACGTTGTTGGTGGCGACGCCGATCGACTCGGAACGCTCGGCCAGCACCTCGCCGCTGCCGGCGTCCCGGACCACCGCGCCGTAACCGGCCGGGCCGGGATTGCCCCGGGCGCCGCCGTCCGCCTCCATCACGACCTTACGACCCGGCACGGGTCCACCCCCCGATCCCGCCACCGACCCGGGTCACAGCCCGGACTCGGCGGTACGCACCATGATGCGGCGGCACTCCTCGCAGCGCACCACCTCGTCCGGGGCGGCGGCCTTGATCCGGGCCCGGTCCGCACCGTAGAGCTCCAGCCGGCAGCCGCCGCAGCGCCCACCCGCGACCAGGGCCGCGCCGAGCCCGCCCGACGTCTCCCGGATCTTGTCGTAGAGCGCCAGCAGGTCGGCCGGGAGGTCGGCCGCGAGTGGCTGCCGCGAGCCGGCCTTGAACTCCTCCTCCTTGCCGATCTCGGCAAGGGCCTGGTCCCGCCGCTGCTCGGTCTGCGCGCGCCGCTCCCGGGCCGCCGCCAACCGCTGCTCGATCCCGTCGAGTACGCCCTGTGCGGTCTCCCGCTGCTCCATCAGCTCCAGCTCGGCGTCCTCCAGCTCGGTCTGCCGGCGGTTGAGCGAGGCCAGTTCGTGCTGCAACGCCTCCAGCTCGCGGGCCGGCCCCGAGCCGACGGTCAACCGGGCCTGGTCACGGTCCTTGCGGATCCGCACCTGCTCGACGTCCCGCTCCAGCCGGGCGATGTCCCGGTCCAGGTCGTCCACCGCCACCTGGGCCCGGACCCGCTCGTCCTCCAGCGCGGACAGCTCCCGGGCCAGCGCCTCCAGCTCGGCGTGCTCCGGCAGCGTACGGCGCCGGTGGGCGAGCTGGGCGAGCCCGGTGTCGATCGCCTGCAGGTCGAGCAGGCGACGCTGGTCTTTCGGGTCGGCCTTCATCGGAGGGACTCCTTGTCCACGGAGGATGCGGGGGTTAGCACGGGTGGTACCGGAGACGCCGCCTGCACCGTCCACGGATCGGTGTCCAGATCGGACACCAGGGTCTCGACGCCCAACTGCTCGCGCAGGTGTGCGGCGAGTTCGTCGAGCCAGGGCCGCTCGGTCGCCCAGTGCGCGGCGTCCAGCAGCGCCGGCCCCTGCTCGGCGAGATATTCGCTGACCGGATGGTGCCGCAGGTCGGCGGTGAGGAAGGCGTCGACACCGGCCCGGAGGGCGTCGCCGAGGAAGGAGTCGCCGGCACCGCCGCTGACCGCGACGGTCGAGATCGTCCGCCCGGGGTCGCCGGCGGCGCGTACGCCCCAGGCGGTCGGCGGGAGCGCCCGGGCCGCGTACCCGGTGAACTCGGCCAGCGTCGTCGGCTCCGGCAGCCGGCCGATCCGCCCGAAGCCCCGCCCCTGGCCGGCTGCCGGACCAGAGGGGTCGGCCGGGCGCAGCGGGCGCAGGTCGGTCAGGCCGAGCCGGGCGGCGAGCGCGTCGGAGACCCCCGGGTTGGCGACATCGGCATTGGTGTGCGCCACGTACAGGGCCACGTCGTTCTTGATCAACTGGTGCACGATCCGGCCCTTGTACGTCGTCGCGGCCACCGACGAGACCCCGCGCAGCAGCAGCGGATGGTGCGCGACGATCAGGTCGGCGCCGTACCCGAGCGCCTCGGCGACGGTCTCCGGCACCACGTCCACGACGCAGCAGACCCGGCGTACCGGTGCGGACGACTCACCGACCACCAGGCCCACCGGGTCCCACCCTTCGGCCCAAACCGGCGGATAACGCTGGTCCAGCGCTGCCACGACGTCGGCCACGCTGACGGCCGGAGATCCGGATGCACCCACGGCGGCCCAGCTTACCGGCGTCCGGCCGGCCGCGGCGCCGACCGTCGCTCCCGGCACCGCCGGACATGCCACGGCACCGCCTCCCACCCCCACCGGTCGGGTGGAGGCCGGGCCGGACCCTGCCGGGCTCAGCCGAGCTGGCCGCTGACCGAGAGCCTGGCTCGCAGCGCGGTCACTGCCATCTCCCAGGGGAACCTCTCCAGGTAGCGCTCCCCGGTGCCCGGCGGGTGCAGTGGCACGACGTGGTCGCCGAAGAGCACCGTGACGTCCCAGTCCCGCAGCCGGGCGAGGCTGGTCAGGAAGGCCGGGTGGGCCGCCATCGCGGCGTTGGTGAACGGCATCGCCACGATCGGCAGTCCCTTGCCGAGTCCCTCGACCAGCAACCCGAGGGCGAGGGTGTCGGCTATCCCGGCAGCCCACTTGTTGATCGTGTTCACCGTTGCCGGAGCGACGATCATGGCATCCGCGTCGGGCAGCACGTCCGGATCACCGGGGTTCTTGTACGTCGACCGCACCGGATGCCCGGTCTGCCGGCTCAACGCCGGTACGTCGACGAACTTCGTCCCGTCCGGGGTCAGCACCACGCAGACGTCCCAGCCGTCGCGCTGCGCGCAGGTCACCAGCCGGCCGACGTGCCGGGCCAGCGGCGAACCGCAGGCGAGCACGTACAGCACCCGTGAGCCGGTCGACTCCGTCACCGGACGCTCCCCTGTACCGCCGTCATACGGCTACTCCCATCTGCTCAGCCAACTCCGCAATCGGCGCGGGCGGCGCACCCCGTGTGCGACGCAACACGTTCGACATCACCTCGTGCGCGATCGGCCGGCAGCGGATCTCGGACGGGGCCAGCCGGTCGCCGTCGACCAGCGCCTCGCCCGCCCGGTCCAGGTCGCCGATCTGGGCGAACCCGCGGGCCAGGTCCAGCATGTGGTGCGCCCGCCGCTCCGGCAGCAGCGCGTTGAACCCCTCCCGCCGCATGATCCGCCGCTCGTGGGTGTGCACCGCGTTCCCACCCTCGCCCAACTCCACCGCCGCCGCCGCGCGGTGCAGCTCCAGGTTGGTCGGGCCGAAGCTGGTCCAGTAGTGGTTCTGGTCGCTGCCGAGCCGGTCGGCCGCCCCCTCGGCCTCGTTGACCAGGTCCTTGACCGTGTTGTTGTCGCCCATCCGGGCAGCCGCCATCGCCCCCTGCAACAGCAGCATCCCGTAGACGGAGAGCCGGTCCGGCCCGGCCTCGTTGCTGCCGCCCGGCGCGAGGCGGTTGGCGACGCTCACGTTCACCTCCAGCGCCGGCCGGGCCCGGCCGAGCGCCAGCAGGGCATTGCCGACCCGGTAGGTGGCCACCCCGGCCAGCAGCGGGTCGTCGGCCCGCTGGGAGACCGCCATCGACCGGTCCGCGGCGAGCCAGGCCAGCTCGTACTCGCCGAGTTTGCGCAGCGCCGACGAAGCGATCTGGTAGACCTGCCCGAGCAGGTGGGCCGCCTTGCCGGCGTCGTCACCGCCGGTCACGCTGTCCAGCGCCTGGGCGTCCCGGAGCAGTTTCGGCAGCGCCCGGGTCAGCACGCCGTACCGGGCGTACTGGTACGTCAGCCAGGCGTGGTTCACCGACTTGGTCATCTCGGCCAGCGAGGGCGGCTGCGGCGTGGTGGTGAAGAACGAACTCATCGAGTCGTACCGCTCCAGGGCGGAGCGGATCTCCTCGACCTCCACCTCGTCGATACAGGTGAGCCCGTCGGCCCGGCGCTCCGGCGCCTTGCCGAGCAGAAGTTGGGCATCGAGCTGGAGTACGTCGGCGATCTCGTACAGCACCGAGAACTTGTCCAGTCGGCGTACGCCCCGCTCGACCTTGTCCACCCAGCTCTTCGACTTTCCGAGCCGATCGGCGAAGACCTGCTGCGACATTTTGCGGCGACCGCGCCAGTAGGCGACGCGACGCCCGATCGGCAGTTCGTCCACGTCCGGCCCTCCTTTCTGCGTCGGCGGTCCGGTCAGGGGGCCCGCGCCGGTGCGAAAACGGGGTGCGACTCACGTCTGTGCTGGTCGCACAGCATGTACGTCACTCCGGAGACGGCCGCTCGTAGCTTTCGATGCAACTTGCGGCTGTCTGCCCGGACAAACGACCGCGTCAGACGCCAGTGACGGGCTTCGACCTGCGTAGCTGGCCGAGATCGATAAATGTAGGGGGTTCGCAGAAATGTGGGAGAAAGTCCGTCCACGTTCGGTCCGTTTCGCCCAGCTCGACCGGGTCCGGCTGCGCCGGATCGCGGTCCGCTACGCCGCGCACGGCTGGCAGGTCACCCCCGGCGCCTGTCTGGCCCGGCACCGGTTCGTCTGTGGCCGGGCCGGCTGCCCGACCACCGGCTGCCACCCGGCGCTGGAGCAGTGGGAGCAGAGCGCCACCGCCGACCCGGCCCGGGTCGCCACCTGGTGGCGGCTCCGCCCGCACTCGATCCTGCTGGCCACCGGCCGCGCCTTCGACGTGCTGGAGGTCCCGGCCTACCTCGGGCGGTACGCGCTGGAACAGGCCCGGCCCCGGCTGTTCGGCAGCGTCTCCGGCCAGGTCCGCGGGCCGGTCGCGGTCACGCCGGGCGGCCGGTGGATGTTCCTGGTACGCCCCGGCGAGCCGCTCCGGCCCGAACTGGAGCACAGCCTCTACGTGGTCCGGCACGGCGGCGGCTCGTGGATTCCGGCCCCGCCGACCCGGCTGCCGGAGGGAACGGTGCGCTGGGTGGTGTCCCCGGAGGAGACCCGCTGGCGCCTGGCCGACCCGTACGGCGTCCAGGAGCTGATCGTCGAGGCGCTGGAGGCCGTCGCACCGGCCCTGCCCGAGCCGCTCTTCCCGGCACGCCTGCCCACCCCGCGCCGGGGTTACTGACGCCCGGGTCGTCGGGTTCCCGACCGCACCTGAACCCGGAACACCCGTCCCGCCGTCCGGACCGCCCACCGGGCGACGGGCCGCCCCGGAGACACCAGAAGGCATCCGCCGGGCGAATCCGGCCGCGAGGGACGCCGGCGTGTCGACAGGTCGAAAGCCCGCGTCCGGCTCAGCACGGGACCGAGCCGGACGGCAACCGCGTTGGCGGTCCGGAGCGACGCGCGGGGCCGGTAGCAGGGGCACGAGCAGCGTGAGAGCGGCCCCGGACCGGGTAATCCGGCGCCGGACTGGTTGACGCCTGAGGAAAGGGCCCACGCCATGCTCAGCAAAGAGGATCAGCGCCGGTTTGACGAGATCACGCACCAGCTCCGGATAACCGATCCCGAGTTCGTCGCCCGGCTGGGCGACCGGGGCAAACTGCGGCGCGCTCGGCTGATACTCGTGTTGACCTTCGTACTCTGGGCCACCGTGCCGGCCCTGGTCGTACTCGGCGGCTGGCTGGCCGTCGCGATCGCCCCGGCGGTCCTGGTCGCGGCCACGCTGTTGATGTGGCAGGCCCGGCGGACCCGGTGACCCGGCGACGGCGGGGCGTCTCCGGCGGTGGCCGGCCGAGGTGAACAGCCGGTCGACAGGCGGTCGGGCGGCACGGGCCCGGGCCGGTGTGGTCGGCCCGGTGCGGTGTGCGGCTCGTTCAGTCCGGGTCGCCGTCGCCGAACCGCGTGTAGGCGCGGCGGAGCCGCTCGGTCAGACCGGGGCCGCCGATCGCCGCACCCGGCGGACCGAGCTGGCGCAGCACCAGCTCCGGTTCGGTCGCCAGGGTGGGTGCGCGGGCCGGCAGCGGCACCGGGGCGACCCAGAACCGGTCGAGCATTCCGGTCAGCGGTTCGGCGGGCAGGTCGGCGAGGGCCAGCCCGGCACCGACCGGCGGCGGATCGACCGGGTCGGGGCCGACCGGCACCGGCAGCACGGCATCGTCGGAGTCGGACGCACCGGTACGCGCCCGTCGCCGACCGGCCGACCGGCGGCCACGTCCCGGGCCGGCGTCCCGCCCGGCGCCCCCGCCACCGGCGTCGGCGCCGCGCAGCGCCCGCAGCCGGGCGAGTAACCGTTCGCGGTCCCGCCCCCGCCAGTGCAGCAGTTGGAACGGATCCGCGTCGAACGCCTCGGCGAGCAGGTAGAAGGTCGCGGCCAGGTGTTTGCACGGCACGGCGAAGTCGGGGCAGTCGCAGCGCTGCGTCAGCTCGCCGACGCCGGCCGGGAAGAGCGGCGCACCCGCCTCGGCGAAGACCGCCTCCAGCTCCGGCGGTACGTCGCCGGCCAGCAGCCGCGCGCTGAACAGCGCCTGCGCGGCGAGCAGCGTCTCCAGCCTGGTCCAGACCCGCTCGGCCAACGGCCGGAACCGGATCGACACCTGGTACGGCTCCGGCCGGGAGCCCTGCACCACGGCGGTCACCCTGCCCGGTGCCACGTCGAGCGAGACCACCTGCCCGGCGCGGGCGTACGAGCGGCCCCGGGTGAGCCGGGTACCCAGCGCGAAGGACTCGAGTACGTCGAGGAAGCGGCGGGACCACCACGACCGCCCGATCGCCCCCCGGGCGGTACGCGCCCGCAGCCCGCCGTCGACCTTTCGCGGACGGCTGTACTCGCGGAAGTCGGTCATGCCGGCATCCCGCCCCGCTCCGCGCCGCCCCGGGGCTCGGGCACGCCGAGCGTGCTGATTCGCCCGCTCATTCCACCACCGCCCCGCTCTCCAGGGCGAAGAGCTGGCGCAGTTCCGAGGTGGACAGCTCGGTGAGCCACTGCTCGCCGCTGCCGACGATCCGCGCGGCCAGCCCTCGCTTCTCGGCGATCATCGCGGCCACCTTCTCCTCCACGGTGCCGGCGCAGACGAACTTGCGTACCTGCACGGCGCGGCGTTGACCGATCCGGAACGCCCGGTCGGTGGCCTGGTCCTCGACCGCCGGGTTCCACCACCGGTCGACGTGGATGACGTGGTTGGCGGCGGTCAGGGTCAGCCCGGTCCCGCCGGCCTTGAGGGAGAGGACGAAGAGGGCCGGGCCGGCCGCCCCGTCCCCGGCGGAATCCTGGAACCGGGCCACCATCGCGTCCCGGTCCGCCTTGTCGACGCCGCCGTGCAGATAGAGCACCTCGCGGCCGAACCGGGCGGCGAGGTGGGCCCGGAGCATCCCGCCGAACTCGGCGTACTGGCTGAAGATCAGTGCCTTCTCGCCGGCCGCGAGTACCTCGTCCAGGATCTCCTCGAGCCGGGCGAGCTTGCCGGAGCGGCCGGGCAGCGCCGAGCCGTCCCGGAGCACCTGGGCGGGGTGGTTGCAGACCTGTTTGAGCCGGGTCATGGTGGCCAGCACCAGCCCGCGCCGCTCGATGCCGTCGCTCGACTCGATCTTGGCCATCATGTCGTCGACCACCGCCTGGTAGAGCGACGCCTGCTCCCGGGTGAGGTTGCAGAGCACCTCCATCTCCAGCTTCTCCGGCAGGTCGGTGATGATCGACCGGTCGGTCTTCACCCGGCGCAGCACGAAGGGGCCGGTGATCCGGCGCAGCCGGGCCGCCGCGTCGTCGTCGCCGTGCCGCTCGATCGGTTCGGCGTACCGCTTCTTGAAGGCGGTCGCGGCGCCGAGCAGGCCGGGGTTGGCGAACTCCATGATCGACCAGAGGTCGGCGAGGCGGTTCTCCACCGGCGTACCGGTGACCGCCACCCGGTGCCGGGCGGGCAGCGACCGGACCGCGGCGGCCTGCCGGGTCGCGGCATTCTTGATCGACTGCGCCTCGTCCACCACGACCCGGTGCCAGTCCACCTCGGCCAGCGCGGCGGCGTCCCGGGCCGCCAGCGAGTAGGTGGTGAGCACCAGATCCGCCTCCCGCACTGCCGCGGCGAACTTCGCCCCGCGCGGCCGTTCCGCGCCATGGTGTACGTGTACCCGCAGCTCCGGGGCGAACCGGGCCGCCTCGCGCTGCCAGTTGCCGACCAGCGACATCGGGCAGACCAGCAGGGTCGGACCGGCTTCCGGCGGGTCACCGGCGAGCAGCGCGAGCATCATGATGGTCTTGCCCAGCCCCATGTCGTCGGCGAGGATGCCGCCGAGGCCGAGCGACTGGAGAAAGGCCAACCAGGCCAGCCCGCGCTGCTGGTACGGCCGCAGCGTGCCCCGGAACGACTCCGGCGCGTCCCGGAGCGTGAGGTGCCGCTCGGCCTGCCCGGCGAGCAGGTCCCCGAGCGGGCCGTCGGCGCTGACCCCGAGCACCGGCAGCGCCTCCGGATCGTCCTGCGCGGCCAGTCCCAGCCGGAGCAGGTCCCCGACGGTCAGCTCGCCACCCGCGCGGAGCAGCTTGAGCCCGGCGGCGAGCCGCTTCGCGTCCAGTTCCACCCACTGGCCACGCAGCCGGACCAGCGGTGTCTTCAGTTTGGCCAGCGCCCGCAGCTCGGCGGCGGAAAGCGGCTGGTCGCCGAGGGCCAGCTCCCACCGGTAGTCGACCAGCGCCTCCATGCCCAGCGCGCTGCGCGAGGCGACCGTCCCCGGCGCGGTACGGGTCTTGGCCTGCAACCGGGCACCGAGCCGGGCACCCGGCCGCTGCCACCAGGAGGGAAGCAGCACCCCGAACCCGGCGGCGTGCAGCACCGGCGCGCCGTCCCGGAGGAACCGGTGTGCTCCCCCGGTGTCCAGCTCCAACGCCTCCGGCGCGGCCGTACGCAGCGCGTCGTTCAACTCCGGCCAGAGCCGGCTCGCCCGGCCCAGCTCGGTCAGCAGGGTCTCCTGCGGGGCGGCCAGGTGCCGGGCCAGCGCCCGCAGGTCGCCCCGGGCCGACCAGATCCGGTCCGCCCCGACCACCAGGCTCGGCTCGTCGGCCGCCTGGAGCGCGAACTCCACCCGCCAGCGCTGCGCCGCCCCGTCCGCCCCGGCCAGCCCCGTCAGCCCCTCCGCCTCGGTCAGCCCGGCGGCCTCGGTGCGCTCGCCCGCCTCGGTCAGCCCGGTCATTCCGGCCGCCTCGGTGTGCTCGCCCGCCTCGGTCAGCCCGGTCGGCTCGTCCGCCTCGGTCGGTGCCACGTCGATTTCGACCGGCGCGGGCGGCTCGACGAGCCGGAAGCAGGCCCGTACCGGGCTACCGGCGGCATCCCGCTGCCAGGCGCGCAGTTCGCCGTCCAGTCCGGCCAGTGCCTCCGGAGCCGCGGTGAAATCCCGCTGCCGCCCGGTCAGCGCCCGGAGCCAGGCCCGTACGGCGGCGCCGGCGGCGCCGGCCCGACCGGCCCCGATCAGCCGTACCCCCTCCAGGGCCGTCCGGGCGGCGGCGTCGGTGAGCGCGTCCAGGGCATCCACGACGGTGGCCGCCGCCGAGCCGCTCGGACCGGGAGCGTCGCCGGGCGGGACCGCTCCCGATCCGGTGCCGCCCTCCGGTCGGGTGGTTGCCGGCCCGCTGGTGTCGTCCGGTGCGGTGGCCCCGGGCGCGGGCGGGTCGAGCGCGGCGCGGGCCGCCGGCGGCAGTGCCATGGTCAACGCGCGGGCCCAGCCGGCATCGGCCCCGGTCAGCAGCGGCCGCCACACCGCCCGGGCCGAGCCGGCCGAGCGATCGGAGCGGCCGGGGCGATCGGAGCCGCGTGGACTGCGGGGGCTGGCCGCCGTGCCGGGGCGGGCCGAGCTGTCATCCGCGCGGGTGGCAGCACCTCCGGGCGTGGTCGGCATAGAGAGGCCGGGCAGGGTCCGGCCCCGCCGCACCAGCTCGACCGCGAACTCGGCCAGCCCGGCGAGGTGGCGCAGCGACGCGCCCCGGACCGCCGGGCCCGATCCGTCGGGCTCCTGGCCGACAGACGGTTCCTGGCCGGCAGACTGCGCTGGGGCGGTGGTTGGGCCGGCGGGCGCGCGCCGGCGGGTGGGCCGCGCCCGGCCGGCGGGCGCCTCCCGACCGCCGAGCGGCTCGCCCTCACCGAAGGCGAGCAGCACCGGCAGCGCGTGGTCGGCGTCGTACTCCAGCACCGGCACCCGCCACGGCGCCAGGTCGACCGGGCCGCGGCCCGACTCGACCGGCTCGGTCCGGACCAGCTCGGCCGAGTCGACGGGTGCGCCGGCCCGGGTGGGCAGGGCGAGCAGGGCACTGCCGGTGGTCGCCTTCGCGGCGAGTTCGCCGAGCGTACCGGCCAGCCCGGCATGTCCCGCCGCGAACGGGTGCGGCCGGTGCCGGGGCGGGCGGCCGGGCCGGCGCGGCGGCCGGACAGGCAGTGTGGAGTCCTCCCCCCACACCGCGAGCCGACCACCGGCCAGCCACAGGGCGTGGACGACCAGCACGCACAGGTCCCTTCTCGGCCGTGGGGTCAGCGGGCGGATCCCTTTCTAGCACCCCGCCCGGCACGGCGGGCGGGCCCGCGCCGGCATCCGGCTAGCGGTCGACGCCGTACAGCGGGGTGATGGCCGCCGCGCACCGCTCCAGGAGTTCCCGCTCGGCCTCGCCGAACGCGGCGAGGTGCTCGCTCTCCAGGTCGAGCGTGCCGAGTACGACACCGGTCCGTGGGTGCAGCACCGGCACGACCAGCTCGGAGCGGGTGGTGCCGAACACGGTGAGGTAGCGCGGGTCGGCGGTCACGTCGTCGACCAGCACGCTGCGGCCGGTCGCCACGGCCGTGCCGGTCAGCCCGCTGGCCGGGGGAAACGTCGGGTACGCCGGCTCACCCGGTCCGGAGTAGCCGAGGATCCGCACCTCGGTCCCGGTCACCCGGTAGACCCCGACCCACCGGTGCCCCGTCTGGCTCCGGAGAGCGGCGGCGATCTGGGCACTCCGGCGCCCTGTGTCGTCGTCGGCGACCGCCGTACCGGTGATCCTGTCGGGTCCACCCGCACCGGTGCCGCCATCTCCGTCGGCGAGGGAGCCGACGACCGCGATCAGTTCGTCTGGCGTCATTCCGGCAGAGTATGGGCTCGACCGCCCTGGCAGAGCGAATATCCGCGACCGCCCGGGCGGGAGTTCCTGGTGATTTTCGGCCTTACCCCAGTCACGAATCGAACAGTTCCGCCCCGCGAGCCGTACTAACGGAGAAGATGACGACAGGCATGGATGCGTCGGCATCACGAGCGAGGCGGTGACCATGGACTTCCCCATCGTGAAGCGGGCCACGCCAGGGCGCTACCTGCTACGCGGGCTGATCTCCTGCGGGCCCTGCGACGAACTGCTGATCCCGTCCTTCTCGTCGAGCGGGCGCCGCTACTACGGCTGCCCCCGGCGGCAGTGCCCCCGCCCCTGGATCCCGGCCGAGCAGGCCGAGCAGGCCGTCTGGGCGCACGTCGCGGCGAGGTACGGGGACGCGGCCCGGGACGTGCCGCAGGACCGGCGACAGGCGCTGCTGACCGCCGTACTGGCCCGGGTCAGTATCGGGGTGCGAATCGCCGATCTGCACTACCAGTGGCGGTGACCGGCCGGGTACGCCGATCCGCTGCGCCGGGCCGGCTCCGGCGGCAGGATGACCACATGGAGGCCACCACGGAGATCCCGCTGGTCGGCGGCGTGGGTGACGGCGGCAGCGTGATCGTCGACCTCGACGTGCACGGCCGTCCGCCGCTCACCCACCACCACCTGATCGACGGCGGACTCGCCCGGGCCGAGATCTACGAGCTGGAGGCGGTAGTCGGCGAGGGGCCGCCCTGGCTGTACCGGTGGCGCGGGCCGGCCCCGTCCTGAGCCGCTTCCGGCCCGGCGGCCGAGGACGGTCCCGACCCCGCGCCGACCGGTCCGCTACTTGCCCCGGAACACCCGGACCGTGGCGATGCCGCCCAGGGCCAGCGCACCGAGCAGTACCGCCCAGATGACCGTGGTGTTCAGGCCGGTGCCGAACTCCGCGTTCGCCTTGGCGTTGGCGGCCAGCGAGTTGTCCTGCGGGACGGGCACCACTACCGGGGGAAGTTCGGCGTAGCGCACCAGGCCGGTGCTCTCCAGCAGGGTCATGTGGGTCTGCACGAAGCCGTTGGCCTGCTCGGCGAGCTTGCGTACGGTCTCGTTCCGGGTCCCGGCCCGGACCGCCCCGATGACCGGGAAGATCGCGCCGTGCGCCGCCCGCAGCCGGTCCACGAAGATCCGGTCGAACCGCGCCCCGGAGGCGTTCGTCATCTCGTCGAGCCAGCCCTTCTGCTGGGCTGTCGGGTCGGTGGGCAACTGGACGCCGAGCTTGTTCGCCGCCTCGACGGTGAGCTGGTCCAGTTCCACGTGCTGGTTGGCGATCTCGGCCCCGATCTCCCGGACCCGGGCACTGTCACCCTTCTCGGCCGCCATCTTCCCGGCCGGCATCTCCCAGAGCCCGGCCAGCCGTACCCCGTTGAACAGGGCTATGTCGGCGGCGCCGAGCTGGGTCGGCCCGGCCGGGGCGGCGATCGCCGCCCCAGGCAGCACGAGCAGTCCGACGACCAGGCCAGCCAGCAGAGCAGCCGTCCGGCGCATTGCCTTTACCGCAGATCGGGCCGTGGCCACGTACTCAACCTCCCAGAAAGCGGCGCCAGAGTGGCAATGGAGTTGTCGGCCAGGACGGTATTGCGGTGCGCGCTTATGAGTCAATCTCGGATGCCCGAGGAGAGCGAAGCTTAGGCCACATTTAAAGGAAACCTATACCGGCGGGTAGCGGCGACCCCGGTGGCGGCGGAGCCACGGGTACGGGAAGACCTGCGGTTCTGGTTCGGGGGTTCGGGACGCCCGTCGGTGCGCTCGCCGATCGGCAGCGCACTGGGATTCCGGCCGATCCGCGGCACACCGGGATTCGGGCCGGTCGACCACGATCGGCAACCCGGCGTTGACAGCAGGTGAGACCTCGGGCGAGGTGGAGACGGATCGGTGGTGGGCGCGGCAGGTTTCGAACCTGCGACCCCTCGCTTGTAAGGCGAGTGCTCTCCCACTGAGCTACGCGCCCGGAGCGCCTGACGGCCTACCGGCGGCGGCAAGCTTACCCTGCCGCCCCGGCACCCGCTCCACCCAGTTCGCCGATCCGGATGTCCGCGACGGCGGGCGCCCCGCTCGGCTCCGGTGCCGGGCTCAGGCTCGCGCCGCGGCCAGGGCCTTGCGCCAACCCGCCTGGTCGCGCCGCTCACCGGGCCCGTTGCACTCGGCGAAGCGCACCGTACCGGTTTTGTCGATCACGAAGGTGCCCCGGTCGGCGAACCCCGCCGTCTCGTTGAAGACGCCGTACGCCTTCGCCACCGCCCCGTGCGGCCAGAAGTCGGCCAGCATCGGGAACTGGTAGCCCTCCCGGTCGGCCCAGACCTTGTGCGCGTACACCGAGTCGACGCTGACCGTCAGCACCTGCACGTCGTCGTTCTGGTATTCGTCGAGGTTGTCCCGCAGCTCGGCCAGCTCACCCTGACAGGTGCCGGTGAACGCCAGCGGATAGAAGACGAGCAGCACCACCCGCCGACCCCGCAGGTCGGTCAGGCGCACCCGCTGGTTGTTCTGGTCCTTCAGCACGAAGTCCGGCGCCTGGGCGCCGACGTCGATCGGCATGCGGTCCTCCCTGGTCGTGCGGCACCGACCGGCTGATCATGCGGGATCGGCCGGTACGTCTGGTACGGGTGCCCACCGGGAGCACCGTCCGGGGCGGGTCTGGCCACGAGCACCGTCCGGGGCGGGACGGCACCCGTGTCGCGGCCCGGGGCTACTTCTTCGCCTTGGCACCACGGCGGAGGACCAGTCGCGCGCCGCTCCAGTCCTTGCCGGCGTTGACGGTCGACGTCTGCTGGAGGCCGGCGGTGACCGCCGTCTCGCTGATCTCGCTCGGCTCGACGTGGCCCTCCCGCCCGGCCTTGGGCGTCAACAGCCACACCACACCGTTGTCAGCCAGCGGGCCGAGGGCGTCGACGAGCATCTCGAACAGGTCACCGTCGCCGTCCCGGTACCAGAGCAGCACCGAGTCCACGACCTCGTCGGTGTCCTCGTCCACCAGCTCTCCGCAGCGATCGGTCAGGGCGTCCCGGAGATCCTGGTCGACGTCGTCGTCGTAGCCCATCTCCATGACGACCATCCCCGGCTCGATGCCGAACCGGTCCGCCAGACTCCGTACGCCGTCGGCGGCCTGACCAGCGGTCGCGCTCACTGTCACGTGCCTCCTCATCTCCACTGCCAGCGGCATCCGTGCGACGCCGATGACGCAAAGTCCACACAGTTGTCCCGTCGCGCGCAAGTGGCGCACCGAGTCGAAGGGAATTTACCGTGCCAGCAGCGTTCGGGCACCCTGGGTAATGGCCTCTTCGGAGACCAGTACGTGACGTGCGGCCGGACCCAACGGGACAAAGGTATCGATAGAAGCTACCCTACGGGCAGATCCGACAAAACCGGCATCGACCAACGCCGCCACCACTCCCTCACCGACCCCGCCGGACCGGCGTGTCTCGTCCACGACCAGCACCCGGCCGGTCGCCTGGGCCTCCCGGATGATGTCCGCCACCGGCAGCGGAGCCAGCCAGCGCAGATCCAGCACCCGGACGCCGACGTCCTCCTCGGCCAGCTTGGCGGCGGCCCGCAGGGACATCCGAACACCATTACCGAACGTGATGATCGTGACGTCCTCCGCCGAGCCGACGCCGTACACCCGGCCCCGGCCGATCGGGACGTGGCTGGCCGTCCAGCCACCCGGCCCGAGGTAGGGCGCGAGCCACTCCCCGTCGCCCTCGGCGTGCAGGTCCCGGGTGTGGTAGAGCGCGATCGGCTCCAGGAAGACGCAGACGCTGCCGTCGACCGCCGCGCTGGCCAGGCAGGAGCGCAGCATCGGGGCGGCGTCGTCGGCCCGGGCCGGCACCGCGAGCACCAGCCCCGGAACGTCCCGGAGTACGGCCAGCGAGTTGTCGTTGTGGAAGTGCCCGCCGAACCCGTCCTGGTAGGCCAGCCCGGCGATCCGGGCCACCATCGGGTTGCGGTAGGCGCCCCGGGAGAAGTACTGCATCGTCGCCGCCTCGCCCCGGAGCTGGTCCTCGGCGTTGTGCAGGTACGCCAGGTACTGGATCTCGGGCACCGGCAGCATCCCGCTCAGCCCGGCGCCGAGACCGAGCCCGAGGATCGAGGTCTCGTCCAGCAGCGTGTCGAAGACCCGGGGGGCGCCGAACCGCTCCCGCAGGCCCTTGGTGACCCCGTACACCCCGCCCTTGGCCGCCACGTCCTCGCCGAAGACGGTCATGCTCGGATAGTCGAGCAGCCCGTCGGCGAGCGCGGCGTTGATGGTCTGGGCCAGGGTGAGCGGGCCGGCCTGCTCCGGCAGCTTGCCGTCGAAGGCGGCGCCGCGGGCGGCGGCGCCCGGCCCGGCGGCCCGGCCGGCGGCGTCGGTGATCGCCCGGGCGACCCGGACCGGGCGCCTCGGCGCCAGCGGCGCCACGATGTCCGCCGCGCTGTCCAGCTTGCGCTCGCCGAGCACCTCCTCGGCGACCTTGCGGACCTGCCAGCCGACCTCGTCGTAGCGGGCGATCAGCTCCTCGGGGGTGCCCAGGCCCGCCTCGGCGAGCAACCGGGCGGTGGCCACCACCGGATCCCGGGCCACGTCCCGGGCGATCTCGGCGGCGCTGCGGTACCCGATCTCGGCGTCCGCCCCGGCGTGCCCCATCAGCCGCACCGTGGACAGGTGCAGTACGGCGGGCCGGCGGTACCGGCGCACCCAGGCGGCCGCCTCGACCGCCACGTCGTACGTCTCGACCAGGTCGCAGCCGTCCGCCGAGAAGTACCGGATCCCCGGCTTGGCCCGCAGGGTCTGCGCCACCCAGCCGTCCGGCGACTTCACGCTGATGCCGAGCCCGTTGTCCTCGCAGACGAAGAGCACCGGGATACGCAGTCCGGTGTGGTCGCACCAGCCGGCGGTGTTGAACGCGGCGACGGCGGTGGCGTGGTTGACCGAGGCGTCGCCGAACGAGCAGACCACGATGGCGTCGCTCGGCCAGGCCGACTCGGCCTCGCCGCGCTGCCAGGCCGCACCGCCGGCCGCCCGTCGACCGGTCGGCCGCCCCCGGCCGTCGCCGAGCCGGCGCAGCCGTTCGATGGCGAAGCCGATCCCGACCGCCCGGGGCAGGTGCGAGGCGATGGTGGAGGTGGTCGGTACGACGGCGACGTCCGCGTTGCCGAAGACCTTGTGCCGGCCACCGGCGATCGGCTCGTCGGCGGAGGCCACCACCCCGCGCAGCACGTCCCGGGCGGCGTCGAGGACCGCCTCCGGTGCGACGGCCCCGTCGTCGGCGTCGTCGTCCCCACGGTCGCCGGAGTTGCCGTTGCCGTCCTGACCGCGCATCGCCTCGGCCACCCGTTCGGCGACCCCGACCCGGTGCGCCGCACCGTCGGGGGGCTCGGCCCGGGCAGCGGAGCCCTCGGCCTCGGCCTGGGCGACCCGGGCACAGTAGAACGCGCCGGACCGGTAGTGCAGCAGGGCCGGATCGGTCGGCCGGACCGCGAGCGCCACCGCGGCGTTGCCCTCGTGCCCGGAGGAGCCGATGGTGTAGAACCCCTCGCCGAAGCTGCGCAGCCAGCGAGCCGCGAGATCAAGATGCCGGCTGACCAGTTGGGCGTCGAACAGCTCCAGGGCCGTCCGGCCGTCGAGCGTGCCGCCGTCCCGGACCGGATCCTCGGCCGTGCGCCCGGACGCCGACACCTCGATGGCGCCGACCGCCTCCCGGAACCGTTCGTCGAGATCTTGGGGGGTGGTCACGTCCGACAGCATTACCGACGCCGGCCACCCCTGACCACTCAGACACGTCACAACCGCCGGTGGCGTCCAGGACGACCCGCAGGTCGGCCGGGCGCAACCACGCCCGGGCACATCCCCTTTCCGGTACCCGGGACAACGGTCTCGACCGAAAGGGCGGAACTCACCTCACGGTCTGAACCGGGCAAGCCGCCCCCTTCGCTTCACTTCTTGTTCGACAGGGCGTTATCGGGACGATCGGCCCGATGAACCGGTGCTCGCCAGGCTGCTCAGAGCCTGTCCGCCGGATCTTGGGAGATCTCGATGGCTCTGTCCCGCCGTACCCTCCTGCTCACCGGCGCCGCGGTCGGGGCCGCCGGCGCGGTGACCGGCCTGCCCAGCGCGGCCGCTGCCGCCCGACCGCTGGCCGCCGACCCCTTCACCCTCGGCGTCGCCTCCGGCGACCCGGACTCCGACGGCTTCGTGCTCTGGACCCGGCTCGCACCGACCCCGCTGGCCTCCGACGGTCTGGGCGGCATGCCGAATCGGACCGTGCCGGTGCGCTGGGAACTCGCCGCCGACGAGCGGTTCCGGCACGTGGTACGCCGGGGCACGGCGGTGGCCCGCCCGCAGTCCGGGCACACCGTGCACGTCGAGCTGAACGGGCTGCAACCGGGGCGCGAGTACTTCTACCGGTTCCACGCCGAGCGGCACACCTCGCCGGTCGGCCGGACCCGTACCGCCCCGGCGGCCTGGGCCAGTGGCGGGAAGCTGCTGATGGCCTTCGCCTCCTGCTCGCAGTTCGAGCACGGCTACTTCACCGCGTACCGGCGGCTCGCCGAGGAGCACCCGGACCTGGTCCTGCACCTCGGCGACTACCAGTACGAGTACACCAAGGACAGCTACACCATCCCGGGCGGCAACCCGCGCGACCACGAGGGGCCGGAGACGGTCACGCTGGCGAACTACCGGCAGCGGCACGCGCAGTACAAGACCGACCCGGACCTGCAGGCCGCACACCAGGTCGCGCCCTGGGTGGTGGTCTGGGACGACCACGAGCTGGACAACAACTGGGCCGACGAGGTCCACGAGCGGCCGGACATCCCGCAGCCGGACTTCCTGGCCCGCCGGGCGGCGGCGTTCCAGGCGTACTACGAGAACATGCCGCTGCGCCGCACCTCGATCCCGAACGGCATCGACCTGCAGCTCTACCGGCGGATCCGCTGGGGTCGGCTGGCCAACTTCCACATGCTCGACACCCGGCAGTACCGCGACGACCAGGCCTGCGGCGACGGCACGAAGGACTGCCCGGCAGCGCTCGACCCGGCCCGCTCGATCACCGGTGCCGAGCAGGAGCGCTGGCTGATCGACGGGTTCCGCCGCTCCGACGCCCGCTGGGACGTCCTCGGCCAGCAGGTCTTCTTCGGCCAGCGGGACACCGACGCCGGCCCGGCCAGGTTCGCCTCGATGGACAGCTGGGACGGGTACGTCGGCTCCCGGGACCGGATCACCCGGGGCTGGGTGGAGGCGAAGGTCCGCAACACCATCGTGTTGACCGGCGACGTGCACGCGCACTGGGCCACCGACCTCAAGCTCGACTACGACGACCCGACCTCGCGGACGGTCGGCAGCGAGCTGGTCTGCTCGTCGATCACCTCGGGCGGCAACGGCGCCGACTCGGTGACCGGCAGCCACCCGTACTTCCCGCACAACCCGCACCTGAAGTTCCACAACAACCAGCGCGGCTACGTGCTGACCCGGTTCACCGAGCGGGAGATGCGGGCCGACTTCAAGGTGCTGCCGCACGTCACCACGGCGGGCGCGCCGGCCTACACCCGGGCGTCGTTCGTGGTCGAGGACCGGGTGCCGGGGCTGCACCAGACGTACGACCGGCCGGTCGACCCGGCCACCGCCACCGCCCGGTCCCTGGCCGACCAGGCGGCCGAGACCGCGGCCCGGGAGAACCTGCGGCCCTGAGACCCGCACCGCATCGACCCGAGATGGTCCCGCCGGGTCGACCAGGTTCCTGGCCGGCCCGGTTCGGGTCCGGGCCGGCCAGGACCGCCCGCCGCCGGCCGCCCGCGCGTTTGCCGGCGCTACTCCCGATCCGGTGGGCAGCGTCTTCGCCTTGCTCGGACCCGACGGGGCGGGCAGGACGACGCGCTAATCGCGCCAGCCGAGCAGTTCGACCCCCTTGGCCAGCTCCACCCGGAGCCCGGTGACGATCTCCCGGGACCCGCCCGGCGGCAGCTCCACCCGCCAGATCAGCTCGCCGAGCGCGGCCCGCTCGTCCGGCGGCGGGTCGAGCCGCAGCTCCCGGACCGTGATCCCGTCGCTCTGCGAGACCGGGAGCTGGTCGCGCACCGTCAGCCGGGCCGGTCGGGGCGTGTGGTTGGCCAGGGTGATCCGGTACTCGACCTCCCGGCGCCGGGTCGAGCCCAGGGTGGCCTTGGTGTCGCTGCGCCGCACCAGCTCCCGCTTCACCCGAATCCGGTCGTCGAGCCCGAGCGCCACCTCGACCTCCTCGCCCGGCGCCCAGGTCGGCAGCGTCGTACCGCCGACGAAGTCGCCGCCGTGGAACACCGACGCCGGCCCGGGGAGCAGGGTGTGTTCGGAGCCGTTGACGGCGGTGGCCCGCAGGTGCACCCCGGGGGTACGCACCGGCGCGGTGACGTGGTCGAGCCGGGCCGCCAGTTCCAGTACGGCGACGACGGCCCGGTGTGCGCCCCCGTCCGCCGGTACGGCCACCGGGCGGGCCGGCTCGTAGGTGGCGGCCTGCGCCCCCTGGGTGAGGGTGGCGGTGGGCTGCGCCACCGGCGCGGGTGGGCGGGGGGCGGCGCCGAACGACTGCGTCTGACCGGCGGCGCCCGCTGCCGGCATCCCGCCGGGCGGCAGCGGCCCGCCGGCCGCCCTCGCCCGGACCGGCCCGCCGCCCCAGCCGCCCTCCTGCTCCATCCAGACCGTCGGCTCCGCCTGGCGCAGGTACCACGGTTCCAGCTCCGGCAGCTCGGTGCCGGTCGCCGGGCGGGCGGTGGAGAGCAGCAGCGCACACTCCGGCCAGTCCTCGCCGGTCCGCTGGCTGACCAGCCCGAACCAGGTGAGCGTCAGGGTCTCGTCGACCAGCCGCAGGTCGTACGAGGAGGTCCAGCCCGCGCCCTCCACCACGTACGACAGCTCGAGCTGGACCTCGGCGGACGGCTCCGGTGCAGTCGGCTCGGCCTGCCCGTCCGGCTCGATCCGCAGGGTCACCTCGGCGGCCAGCCGGTCCGGGGACCGTCGGCCGGACAGCGCGGCGATCTCCCGCTCGACCGCGGCCAGCCGTTCCCGGGCCTCCTCCTGGCGGCGGGCCAGCTCCCGCCGCCGGGCCTGGCCGGCGGCGGTCTGCTCGGCCACCGAGTCGGTGAAGCCGGCGACGTCACCCGGGGTGGCCTCGCCGGCGGCGAGCGCCCGGGCGTAGCTGGCACCGGCCCGCTGGGTGAGCAGCGCCAGGAAGTCGGCGCGCTGCCCCTCGACGGCTTCGGCGTCGGCCAGTTCGGCCAGTTCGGCGGTGATCCCGCGACGCCGCTCGGTCAGTTCGGCGGCGGTCCCCTCGGTGGCCCGGGGCAGCACCTCGGTCGACACGTCCACTCCGAGTACGGTCGCCGGGCCGCGCCCGCCGACCCGCAGCGAGTCGCGGAGCAGGCCGAGCGGCAGTGGCCCGATCCGGATCCGGTGTTCCCCGGGCGGCAGCCGGAGATCCGTCCGGCGGGTCACCCGGGCCCGGTCCGGATAGACCGTTACGGCGACGATCGGCGCGTCGATTCGGGATGGCGTCATTCGCGCGAGGCTACCGATCCGCCGCCACACCGGGCTCCCTCGGCCGCCAGCCGCCCCGACCCGATCGCGCCCGGGCTGCCGCCGAAGGGGCCTCACCGACGCGCAGGAAACCCTGGTCAGCCGGGCAGGAAGGAGAACCGGACCTGGCGGGTGCTGTTGTCGCCGTTCGGGTCGACCAGGCAGATCGACTGCCAGGTGCCGAGCGCGAGCCGGCCGTCCAGCACCGGCAGCGTGGCGTACGGCGGCAGGAAGGCGGGGAGGACGTGGTCCCGGCCGTGCCCCGGTGAACCGTGCCGGTGCCGCCAGCGGTCGTCGGTCGGGAGCAGCTCGTCCAGCGCGGTCAGCAGGTCGTCGTCGGAACCGGCTCCGGTCTCGATGATCGCCAGGCCGGCGGTGGCGTGCGGCACGAAGACGTGCAGCAGCCCGTCGCCCCGACCGGAGAGGAACCGCTCGGCCTCCCGGGTGATGTCCCGGACCACGGGGCGGGATCCGGTCCGGATGGTGATCACCTCGCTCTGCATTCCCCCAGTCTTCCGGACCGCCGAGCCGATCTTGAATTTCGGGGGCGAAGAACGCCGCGTTGCCGGAAAGTTACCGCCTGGTACCTGTGTCGCGCATCGCCTCTGCCGGGTCTAGACGTGACGGAGCCAGGCATGAGGGGGCAGGATGGCGCTAGAGACCTATCCCACACACAACCTAGGGAACGCCTGTGGCCACGGAACGCAAGCGCCCGGTGATCAGCGACGGCCTGCCGAGCCAGCTTCCGGACATCGACCCCGAAGAAACCAGCGAGTGGGTCGAGTCACTCGACGGTGTCATCGACGAGCGCGGCGCCAAACGCGCCCGGTACGTCATGCTGCGCCTGCTGGAGCGGGCCAGGGAGCGCCAGGTCGGGGTGCCGCCCCTGACCACCACCGACTACATCAACACCATCCCGCCGGAGCAGGAACCCTGGTTCCCGGGGGACGAACACATCGAGCGGCGGATCCGGGCGTACATCCGGTGGAACGCCGCGATGCTGGTGCACCGGGCGCAGCGGCCGGAGATCGGCGTCGGTGGGCACATCTCCACCTACGCCAGCTCGGCGTCGCTCTACGAGGTCGGGTTCAACCACTTCTTCCGGGGCAAGAACCACCCGGGCGGCGGCGACCAGATCTTCTACCAGGGCCACGGCTCCCCCGGCATGTACGCCCGGGCGTTCATGGAGGGGCGGCTGACCGAGGACCAGCTCGACGGCTTCCGGCAGGAGCTGTCGCACCCGGGCGGCGGGCTGCCGTCGTACCCGCACCCGCGGCTGATGCCGGACTTCTGGGAGTTCCCCACCGTCTCGATGGGGCTCGGCGGGATCAACGCGATCTACCAGGCCCGGTTCAACCGCTACCTGCAGCACCGGGGCATCAAGGACACCTCCGACCAGCACGTATGGGCGTTCCTCGGCGACGGCGAGATGGACGAGGTGGAGTCGCTCGGCGCGATCGGCGCGGCCGCCCGCGAGGAGCTGGACAACCTCACCTTCGTGATCAACTGCAACCTGCAGCGCCTGGACGGGCCGGTGCGGGGCAACGGCAAGGTGATCCAGGAGCTGGAGGCGTTCTTCCGGGGCGCCGGCTGGAACGTGATCAAGGTGGTCTGGGGCCGGGAGTGGGACCCGCTGCTCGCCGCGGACACCGACGGTGCGCTGGTCAACCTGATGAACACCACGCCGGACGGCGACTACCAGACCTACAAGGCGGAGTCCGGGGCGTACGTCCGGGAGCACTTCTTCGGCCGTGACCCGCGTACCCGCAAGATGGTCGAGGGGCTCTCCGACGACGAGATCTGGAACCTCAAGCGGGGCGGGCACGACTACCGCAAGCTCTACGCGGCGTACAAGGCGGCGGTCGAGCACACCGGCCAGCCGACGGTGATCCTGGCCAAGACGATCAAGGGTTGGACGCTGGGGTCGAGCTTCGAGGCCCGCAACGCCACGCACCAGATGAAGAAGCTCACCCTGGACGACCTGAAGAGCTTCCGGGACCGCCTCTACCTGGACATCCCGGACGAGGCGCTGGAGAGCAACCCCTACCTGCCGCCGTACTACCACCCGGGCGAGAAGTCCGAGGAGATGGAGTACCTTCGCGAGCGCCGGCAGCAGCTCGGCGGCTACCTGCCGAGCCGGCGTACCGAGTGGGCACCGCTGCCCGTGCCGGGCAAGGAGCGGTTCGCCGACGTCAAGAAGGGCTCCGGCAAGCAGAAGATCGCCACCACCATGGCGTTCGTCCGGCTGCTCAAGGACGTGATGAAGGACCGGGAGTTCGGCAAGCGGTTCGTGCCGATCATCCCGGACGAGGCGCGGACCTTCGGGATGGACTCGCTCTTCCCGACCCAGAAGATCTACTCGCCGCACGGCCAGAAGTACACCTCGGTGGACCGGGAGCTGTTCCTGTCGTACAAGGAGGCGATCACCGGGCAGATCCTGCACGAGGGGATCAACGAGGCGGGTTCGGTGGCCTCGTTCACCGCCGCCGGTTCGGCGTACGCCACGCACGGCGAGCCGATGATCCCGCTGTACATCTTCTACTCGATGTTCGGCTTCCAGCGCACCGGCGACGCGTTCTGGGCGGCCGCCGACCAGATGGCCCGGGGCTTCGTGCTCGGCGCCACCGCCGGCCGGACCACGCTGAACGGTGAGGGCCTGCAACACGAGGACGGCCACTCGCACCTGATCGCCGCGACCAACCCGGCCGTGGTGGCGTACGACCCGGCGTTCGCGTTCGAGATCGCGTACATCTTCGAGAACGGCCTGCACCGGATGTACGGCGAGCGGCCGGAGAACGTCTTCTACTACCTGACCGTCTACAACGAGCCGATCCTCCAGCCGGCCGAGCCGGAGAACGTCGACGTGGAGGGGCTGCTCAAGGGGATCTACCGGTACTCGCCGGCTCCCCCGGTCAGCGGCGCGGACGGCGGCGACGCGCCCCGGGCCAACATCCTCGCCTCCGGCACCGGCATGCAGTGGGCGCTGAAGGCCCAGCACCTGCTGGCCCAGGACTGGGGCGTGGCGGCGGACGTCTGGTCGGTCACCTCCTGGACCGAGCTGCGCCGGGACGCGGTGGAGTGCGAGGAGTACAACCTCCTGCACCCGGGCGACGAGCCGCGGGTGCCGTACATCCAGCGCAAGCTGGCCGACGCCGACGGACCGGTGGTGGCGGTCAGCGACTGGATGCGCGCGGTACCCGACCTGATCTCGCGGTGGATCCCCGGCGACTACACCTCGCTCGGCACCGACGGTTTCGGGCTCTCGGACACCCGGCACGCGCTGCGCCGGCACTTCCACGTCGACGCCGAGTCGGTGACCGTCGCGGCGCTGCGCCAGTTGGCGCGGCGCGGCGTGGTGCCGCCGTCGGTGCCGGCCGAGGCCGCGAAGAAGTACTCGATCGACGACATCGCGGCGGCCCCGGTGGGCGAGACCGGCGGGGACTCCTGACCGTCCACCGCTGATCCGCGACCTGAGGGGCGGGACGTCGCCACCGCGACGACCCGCCCCTCAGCCGACCGTGGCCAACCCGGTGAGCCGGGCGAGCGAGCCCTCGAGGTCGGCACCCACCCGACGCATCCCCCAGCGCAGCAGCGCCCCGCTGACCGGGCCGGCGGGCCAGCGGACCATGATCAGGCGTACCGAGGTGCCGTCCTCCTCCGGTGCGAGTTCGACGTAGACCTCGGTGCGTGCCTCGGCCCGCGCGCCCGAGCCCTCGGCCCGCTCGCGCCACGCGATCAGGGTCGGCTCCTGATACGCGATCACCTCGGCGTCCAGCGCCCGGCCCGCCGCGTGTACCCGCTGACGGCGGCCGATCCCCTCCCCGGAGAGCACCTCCGCCTGGCGTACCCCGGCCAGCCAGCCCGGCAGGTGTTCAGCCCGCTGGACCAGGTCCCACACCGCCTCGATCGGTGCGGAGACCCGCGTGCTGCGTTCGATGAGCATCATCCTCAGTCGCCTCCATTGCGGACAACCCGTGACCATTGGCAGCTTATTCACGATTAAGGACGAAACCGGACGATTGGCTATCGACACGCCGGAAGAAACTACCCCGGTGGAATTCGCCGACCCGGGGCGCCCGGCCCGTAGGGGCGACTCGCCGCGATCGCCGCACCGGAACGGACAGCCGGGAAACCTGGTGGCGGAGCGCCCCGGGGGCGTGCGTAGGCTGGAGACCGTGACGGTACGCGTACGCTTCGCCCCTTCCCCGACTGGAATGTTCCACGTCGGCGGCGCCCGCTCGGCCCTACAGAACTGGATCTTCGCGAAGCAGCAGGGCGGCGTTTTCGTGCTGCGGATCGAGGACACCGACGCGGCCCGCAACCGGCCGGAATGGACCGAGGGGATCCTCTCCGCACTGGACTGGATCGGGATCGCCCGGGGCAGCTACGAGGGACCGCACTTCCAGTCCGCGAACGCGGGCGAGCACCGCAACGCCGCGACCCGGCTCCACACCGCCGGCCGGGCGTACTACTGCGACTGCACCCGGGAGGCGATCCAGGCCCGCACCGGCTCGCAGTACCAGGGCTACGACGGCTTCTGCCGGGACCGCGGCCTGGAGCCGGGGCCGGGGCGGGCGCTGCGGTTCCGTACCCCGGACGAGGGCGAGACCGTGGTGGTCGACCTGGTCCGCGGCGAGCCCACCTTCGAGAACAAGCTGATCGAGGATTTCGTGATCGCCCGGGGCGACGGCTCGGCGGTCTTCCTGCTGGCCAACGTCGTGGACGACCTCACGATGGGCATCACGCACGTGATCCGGGCCGAGGAGCACCTGCCGAACACGCCCAAGCAGCAGCTCCTCTGGGACGCGCTCGGGGTCAAGCCGCCGATCTGGGCCCACGTGCCGGTGGTGGTCAACGAGAAGCGGCAGAAGCTCTCCAAGCGGCGCGACAAGGTGGCCCTGGAGGCGTACCGGGACGAGGGCTACCTCGCCGACGCGATGCGCAACTACCTGATGCTGCTCGGCTGGGCGCCCTCCGGCGACCGGGAGATCGTGCCGTGGTCGGTGATCGAGTCCGAGTTCCGGCTGGCCGAGGTGAACCCGTCACCGGCGTTCTTCGACGAGAAGAAGCTGCGGGCGTTCAACGGCGAGTACATCCGGGCGCTGCCGGTCGACGAGTTCGTCGCGGCCTGCCAGCCCTGGCTGACCGGTACCGAGACCATCGCCCCGCCGCCCTGGCAGCCGGCCGAGTTCGACCCGGCCGCGTTCGCCGCGGTGGCGCCGCTGGCCCAGACCCGGATCGCGGTACTCAGCGAGATCGTGCCGAACGTCGACTTCCTCTTCCTGGACTCGCCGCTGGTCGACGAGGCGGCCTGGGCGAAGAGCATGAAGGAGGGCTCCGCCGACCTGCTGGACGAGACGATCGCCGCCTTCGAGGCCCTGCCGGAGTGGGCGGCGGAGCCGCTGAAGGCGACCCTGGAGGAGGTCGGTGCCCGCCGGGGGCTGAAGCTCGGCAAGGCACAGGCGCCGGTCCGGGTGGCCGTGACGGGGCGCAGCGTCGGGCTGCCGCTCTTCGAGTCGCTGGCCGTACTCGGCCGGGAGCGTACCCTCACCCGACTCCGCGCGGCCCGGCTCCGACTGGTCTGACCGGCACCTGTCCGGCCGCACCTGTCCGGCCGCACCTGGCCGGCCGTCGGTCCGGCCGCACCTGGCCGGCCGTCGGTCCGGCCTTCGGCGCGGCGGTCCCGGCCGAGCGGACGGTTCCGTCGGCCGTTCGGCATCGGGTCCGCCCGCCGCCCTGTCGACGCCGTCCGGACCACCGGCCCGGTGCAGTGGCGCAACGGTCAGTTCGCGGAACCGGATCGGCTCGAACTGCGGCGCCGGAGCAGCAGTCCGCCGGCCAGCGCGGCCAGCACCAGTACGGCACCGAGGACCCACGGCCACCACGCCGGTCCACCCGGGTCGGCGGCCGGGGTCAGTGGTCCGGCCGCGGCCGGCGGCGCGGTGGCCGGCGCCGAGCTGGCCGGGGCGACCGGGGTCGGCGCGGCGGCCGACGGCGAGGCGGTCGGGATGGTCCCCACGGTGAGGGTGAACCGGACCTCCCCCTTCACCGGGTGCCCGTCGCCGGACGCGACCTGGTACTGGACGATGTAGAGCCCGGCGGCGCCCGGCCGGACCGGCACGGTCACCCGGGAGCCGGCGAAGGCGGGCTTACCCGCCGCCGCGTCGACGTTGTCCGGGCCGGTTACCGTGACCCGCGTGGTACGCGGGTCGAGCTTGTTCAGGAAGGTCAGCCGTACGCTGGCCGGCGCCTTGCCGAGCCGGGCGCCGTTACGGGGATCGCTGCTGGTCAGCGAGTTGTGCGCGGCGGCGGGACCGGCCGGCAGCAGTACGCTCAGCGCCACCAGCACGACGCTCAGCACCAGTGTTCCGACACGGGTGACCCGGGCCCCCATGATCGCCTCCGTCCCGCTACGATTTCGCCCAACTGATCAATGGCTCGCCACCTTAGTCGACCCTAGATCGCAGATAGTTCCAATAACTGCTCGTCCAGGTGCAACCGAGCGGCGTTCTGCGGAGTCTTTGTAGTGAGTACGGCAGGTCCATCCCGGACAGTGCCGTGCGCTCCACCGACCAACCAGCGCGTGACCTGCATCATGGCCACCATTGAGACGGGGCGAGGAGGTCGGCGATGGCCGGAGAGGTGAGTCGTCGACTTGTCGGCGTGGCGACGCTGTTGATCGCTGCGGCGAGTTGGCTCGGGATCGCGGGCGCCGCCCAGGCGAAGCCGGCCAAGCCGACGTCGGTCGTGATCAGCGGCAAGGACCTGTCGGCCCCGCTGACCGTCCAGGCCCAGGACAAGCCGGAACTCTTCGCCGCGCTCGTCGACCAGGTGGGCTTCCTGAAGACCGGCGGCGGCAACACCCGTGGGTTGAAGGCCGCCGACCTGGGTCCGAAATACACCGTCGTGGTGCACGTCGGCAACGCCGCCCAGCAGTCGTACGACCTGTACCCGCTGGCCAAGGGCGGGCCGCGGGTCTATCGACCGGCCCGGCAGCCGGACAAGAGCCGGCCCGGCGCGGCTTGGTTCTTCGGCCGGCTGACCATGGCCGAAACCCTGATGGCGGCCGGCGTGCCGCTGCCCGAGCAGAACGTCAGCAGCCTGCACGGCGGCGGGGTCGGCGGTGGCGAACGGGTGATCCCGGACGACGCGATCGGCACCGGCAAGGACGTCGACCGGCTGCTCGGCGATCTGCGGCAGTTGATGCTGCTCAACGGTGCCGTGCTGCTCGCCATCACCCTGGGGCTCGCCGGCATCGCACTGCTGGTCCGGCGCCGCACCCGCTGACCCGACCGGCCAGCCAGCGCCCGGGAAGCATCCGGTCCGGACCGGCCGGCCCCGACCACGGGGCAGGGCCCGACGGGCAGCGGTCAGCACCAGCGGCGCGGCGGGCGGTCGCGCCGGACGGAACGCCGCGACGGGCGTACCGCGCCGTGCCGGTGCGCCCCGGCCCAGCCCGGCAGATCGGTCTGGCAACCCGGGGTACGCCGGCCGACCGGCTCGATCGGCGTCTCCGCCGACCCGTCCGGGCTGCCCGTCGAGGTGCTGGCGTGGGCGGGCCGGTCCTGGACCTCGCCGTCCGGCTCGCCCGGGCGGGGCCGAGGAACCAGCCTCGACCGGTCGCCCACCCGCCCCGGGTCGGTCAGGGAGTGCTCCGCACCGCCCGGGTCGGACGCCAGCACGGCGCCCTCCCCCGGATCCGTGGGCCGGCACATCCCGGCCTGGTCGTCCGCTGCCGCCGGCCCGGCTGGCCGGGCCGCTGTCCTCGCCGCCGGGCGGGACACACCGGACGGGTCGACCGGATCCGCGGCCGATCGCGGATCGTCGAGGCCGTCCGGGAGCCCGGCGACCACCGGTTCGGCGCCGGGGCGGCCGGGCGCCGGGCCGTCGAGCGGACCTGCCGGAAGCCCCGCACTGGCGCCGCAGACCCAGCGGAACCGTCCGACCGGGCCGAGCGGGGGCAGCGGCCCACGATCGCCAAGCAACGAGTCCGGCTCGTCCTCCGAACAGCCACGCTCGGCGTCATGCGCCATCCAGGCCTCCTCACACTCGCCGCCGGGTGGGCGGTCGCCCCGGCGTGCGGTGGCACCCACACGGTTGACGGTGAGCCAGTGCGGGAAAGCGCATCACCGGGACCATGTCACCGTACTGGTCTCCGACGACGAGTTCGACGCCGCCGTGGCGAGAAACTGCAGCATTCCGCAGTGCGGAAGATCCAGGTCACGAACTGGTCAACCTCCGGCCGGCGGGACACGGCCGGTGGTCACTCCTGCCCGGCGGGCTTCGGAAAGACGGTCGCCCAGAGCGGGAAGGCGACGAGCCAGATTACGATCGCCACGGTCAACCGCACGATCCAGGCCAGCAGTTCGGCGGTGCGGTCCGGGTCGCCGACCATGAGGACGCCGAGGCCGAGCAGCCCGCAGGCGACGAACCAGCCCAGCAGCCCCTTTGCCCACTCCCGCCACTCGTACCGGGCCCGGGCCCAGCCGCCGCTGGGCGGTCTGGTGGGTGGCGGCCCGCCCGCGAACCGGTACGCGAACCGCTGGTCGGCCCAGCGGATCATGCTGTGCCCGAAGGCGACCGAGAAGCCGAGGTACGCCGCTGCCAGCCCGTGCGTGAAGTCGGCGGTGGCACCCCGACGCAGGTCGAGTACGGTGGCGACCAGGATCACAAGATCGATCAACGGGGTACCGAGCAGCAGCAGCGCGCCGAGCCGGGGCATCCGGAGCGGATAGCGGGCGATCAGTCCGGCACCGAGCAGCACCCAGAACCCGATCTCGCCCGCGGCGATCACCGCCAGCATCCCGTACCCCCGATCCTCCGCCCGGCCGCCCGGGTCCGCTCCGGCACGGCGACGCTGCCTGGAGCCCGCCGCCCGGTCACTGCCACCAGTCTCGGCGGGCCGACCGGCCGTGCCCTCGGCACCGGTACCGAGATCCGGGTCCGCCGAAAGAGGTACGCCTACACCCTTCGACGGACCCTGACCGGGGCGGCCTCGTCGTCGGGGCCGACGGGAAGGGCCCGCCGGTGTGATGGGATCGAGGGGTGACCGCACGGCTGAGCCTGGAGCGCGGGTCCCTCGCCCGGGACATCGCGCTGGCGTCCGCGTCCCTGGCGGGCGGGCTGCTGATGATGGTGCTCGGGGTCTACCACCCGCTCAATCCCGGCCTGCTGGACGCCCCGCCGGTGCTCTTCGTCGGCACCCTCGCCCTCGCCTGCCTGGCCGTGGCGCTGCGCCGGGTGGCGACCCGGCTCGGCCTGGCGCTGGGTACCGTCGCCATCGTCGTCGACCTCGCCTACGGATCGTCGCTGGCCACCAGCCTGGTCTACACCCAGGTGCTCTTCGACTCCTGCGTCTACGGGTCGGCGAGGCTCTGGCGTCGGCTGCTCCGGGTCAACCTGGCGCTGACCGGGGTCGCCGCGCTGACCGGGGTCTTCCTGGCGTCCCCGGCCTGGCAGGGCATCGGGCTGGCAATTCCGGTGGTGCTGATCGGAGTGTTGCCGGTGGTCAGCGGCATCAGCGTCCGGCAGTACCGCGACCAGGCCGCGGCCGAGCGGGCCCGGGCCGAGCAGACCGCCCGGCTGGCCGAACTCGACCGGCGCCAGGCGGTGGCGGCGGAGCGGAGCCGGATGGCCCGGGAACTGCACGACGTGATCGCCAACCACCTGAGCGCGGTCGCCATCCACGCCACCGCGGCGCTCTCGGTCTCCGGGCTGGACCGGTCCCAGCTCGACCAGGCGCTGCGGGTGATCCGGGAGAACAGCGTGCAGGGGCTCGCCGAGATGCGGCAGATGATCGGCCTGCTCCGGGAACCGGCCGACCCCGGGTCGGTGCCGCCACCGACCGAAGTCGAGCCCGTGCCGCCCGGGGGCGACCCGCACCGGCCGGCCATCCCGGACCGGTCGCCGGGCGGGGGTGGAAGTTCCGCGCGGGGGAACCCGCCGGATGCCGGACCGACGCCGGGCGGAGGACCGGGGCGCGGCAGCCTCCCCGCCGCCGGACCGACCCGGCTGGGCACGGTCGACGGTCCGGTCCGGGCCCGGCTGGCCGAGGTGGGCCGGCTGGTCGGCCAGGCCCGGGACGCCGGCCTGCCGGTACGGTTCTCCACGACCGGCGAGGTACGCCCGCTGCCGATCGGCGTGGACCTGGCCGCGTACCGGATCGTCCAGGAGTCGCTCACCAACGCGCTCAAGCACGGCGCCGGCCCGGCCACCCTGACCATCTGCCACGAGCGCCGGTCGGTCAGCCTCACCATCGAGAACCCGCTCGACCGCTCCGGTGAGGCTCGGGGTGCCGGGGCCGGCCTGCCCGGTGCGGGCGCCGGACTGATCGGGATGCGGGAACGGGCCGCCCTGCTGGGCGGCCGGTTCGAGGCCGGCCCGAGCGGATCGAGCTGGCGGGTGCACGCGGAACTGCCGAACGCCGAGTCCTCCGGCCCGCCGACCCGGCCTGCGCCCGAGCCCGCCGGGCCGCCCGGCTCCGCCGGGGAAGCTGGCCGGCCGGTGGCGCCGCCGACGGTCCGGCCGTGACCGGGCCGGACGACGACCTGGCCGGCGGCGTCACCGCCGTCGGCACCCCGGCCAGCGGCGACCGGCCCGGTGGTGCCGGATCGGGGGCGGGCCGGGTGATCCGGGTGGTGGTCGCCGACGACCAGGACGCGGTCCGGGCCGGTCTGGTGCTGATCCTCGCCGCTACGCCCGGGCTGGACGTGGTCGGCGAGGCGGCCGACGGCGAGGAGGCGGTGGCACTGTGCCGGCGGCTCCGGCCGGACGTGGCGGTGCTCGACGTCCGGATGCCCCGGCTCGACGGTGTCTCGGCGACCGCCGAGATCGTCGCCGAGCGGCTGGCCGATGTCCTGGTGCTGACCACGTTCGACCTCGACGAGTACGTCTTCGGCGCGCTCCGGGCCGGCGCGTCCGGATTCCTGCTCAAGGACACCGACGCCGACGGGCTGGTCGACGCGGTGCGTACCGTCGCCCGGGGCGAGGGGATCATCGCACCGGCGGTGACCCGTCGGTTGATCACCGCCTTCGCCGCCACCACGCCGACCACCCCGGCAACCGCCCGGACGGCGGTGGCCGACCTGACGCCCCGGGAGCGGGACGTGCTGGCCTGTCTCGGGCTGGGGCTGTCCAACCAGCAGATCGCCGAGCGGTTGACGATGGCGGAGAGCACCACCAAGACCCACGTGAGCCGGATCCTCGGCAAGCTCGGCCTGCGCAGCCGGGTGCAGGCCGCGATCCTGGCGCAGGAACTGGGCCTGCCGCCGCCCTGACCGACCCGTCCCGGTCCCCCCGCGGCCCGTCGCCCTCCGGGCCCGGCCCCTGGTGTCCCGTCCCGCCTCGGACCGACCCGGTCCGCCACCGGTCGGGCTGGCGGCCGAGCCGTCGACGACCAGAGCGGGACGCGCTACCGGACGGCCTGGTCCGGCCGGCGGTCGGGTGCCTGGGGACTGCCGGCCGGGGGCGGCACCACCCGGGCGGCCAGCGGGACGACGGCGAGCGCGAGCAGCCAGCCGCCGAGCACGTCGGTCGGCCAGTGCGCCAACAGGGCCAGCCGGGTAAGTCCCACGAAGGCCGCGAAGGCCACGGCCAGCGCGACGGTGAGCACCCGGGCCGGGCCGCCGAGCCGGTACCAGAGCAGGAGTACGGCCACCAGCGCCGCCGCCGCCGCGTTGCTGGTGTGCCCGCTCGGAAACCCGTTGCTGGTGATCACGACGAAGCCGTCCTCGGGCCGGGGGTGGTGCACCAGCCAGTGCATCAGCCCCCAGAGCACCGGTATCAGCACCGTCACCACGGCGCAGAGCGCGGCCGCCCGGCGCCCGCCCCGGACGGCCAGCCCCACCGTGACGGCCAGGCCGGCGACCAGGAACGGCACCGTGGCGGCGACGTCGGTGGCGATCCGCAGCACGTCGACCACCCGAGGGCTGGTGTCGCCGTACCCCCGGAAGGTGTCGCTGACGGCGGTGTCGAACCGGTCCAGCGGCGCCCAGCCGGCCACGGTCAGTGCGAGCAGCACCAGGAAACCGGCGAGCGCGAGCAGCGGGACCACCAGCGGCGGGCGGGCGACCATCGGGCCATGATGCCACGGCCGGTGGCGGCGTCCGGGATTCCGCGTGGCACGCTGGGCCGATGGCGAGCGAGGCGGGCGACGGCGAACTGGCGGCCACGCTGCGTCGGATCGAACGGGCGGCGGGCAACCTGGCCAGCGCCAGCGTCACCCGGATGGACGAGACGCTGCCCTGGTTCCGCGACCTGCCGGCCGAGCAGCGGTCCTGGGTGATGCTGGTCGCCCAGGCCGGCGTCCGATCCCTGGTCGAGTGGCTGCGATCGCGACCGGACGCCGACGACCGCAGCGGCGCCGACGCGCTGGCCGACAGTCCGGACGAGGTCTTCGCCGCCGCGCCCCGGGCGCTGGCCCGGTCGATCAGCCTCCAGCAGACGGTGGCCCTGATCAAGGTGACCATCGACGTGGTGGAGGAGCAGGTACCGCACCTCGCGGCACCGGGCGAGGAGCGGCTGCTGCACGAGGCCGTACTCAAGTTCTCCCGGGAGATCGCCTTCGCGGCCGCCCGGGTGTACGCGCGGGCCGCCGAATCGCGCGGCTCCTGGGACGCCCGCCTCCAGGCGCTGCTGGTGGACGCGCTGCTCCGGGGCGACTCCCCGGACGTGCTGGCCAGCCGGGCGGCGGCGCTGGGCTGGTCGGACGCCCCACCGGTGGCGGTGGCGGTGGGCCGGTCCCCGGGCGGCGAGGTCGCCGCCGTGCTGCACACCATCTACCGGGTCACCCGGCGGCTCGGCCTGGAGATGATCGGCGGGGTGCACGGTGACCGCCTCGTCCTGGTGCTCGGCGGCGCGACCGACCCGCTCGCCGCCACCGCGAAGATGCTCGCCGGGTTTGGCCCCGGTCCGGTGGTGGTCGGGCCGGCCGTGCCGAGCCTGGACGCGGCGACCGACTCGGCCCGGGCGGCGCTGGCCGGCTTCCGGGCCGCACCGGCCTGGCCGGCCGCGCCCCGCCCGGTGGCCGCCGCCGACCTGCTCCCCGAGCGGGCCCTGGCCGGTGACCCGGAGGCCCGGCGGGCGCTGCGCCAGGACGTCTTCGCCGCGCTGGTCCGGGCCGGCGGCGAACTGCTGGAGACCCTGGACGCGTTCTTCGCGGCCGGCGGTGTGCTGGAGAGTGCCGCCCGGACGCTCTTCGTGCACCCGAACACGGTGCGGTACCGGCTGCGCCGGGTCGCGGATGTGACGGGATTCTCTCCGCTCACCGCCCGGGACTCCTTCGCGTTGCGGATGGCGTTGACGATCGGACGGTTGGATCCGTCCGCCCCGGTCGGGCCAGGGACGGGACAGTAGCCCCGTATGGGACAGACGGAACGAGAAGTCCGTGACTGCCATGGATCTTTGTAGGTTCCCCACAAAGCTGGTAGTGCGGATTGGTACATCACGGCAACCACGCTGGGACGGATGATCCAGGAGAGTCGTAAGCGTGCTCGCCGTACTCTCGCCCGGCCAGGGTTCCCAGAAGCCCGGCTTCCTGACCCCGTGGCTCCAGCTCCCCGGCACAGCCGCCCGGCTGCGCTGGTGGTCCGTGCTGGCCGGCGTCGACCTCGTCCGGCTCGGCACCGAGGGTGACGCCGACGAGATCCGGGACACCGCGCGTACCCAGCCGCTGCTGGTCGCCGCCGCCCTGCTCGCCGCCGAACAGCTTCCGATGCACGACGTGACGGCAACCGCCGGGCACAGCGTCGGTGAACTGGCCGCAGCGGCGCTGGCCGGTGTACTGAGCCCGGAGGCGGCGGTCACCCTGGCCGGCGTACGGGGTCGGGAGATGGCCACCGCCTGCGCGCTGGAACCGACCGGAATGTCGGCGGTGATGGGCGGCGACCGGGACGAGGTGCTGGCCGCCCTCGCCGCACACGAGCTGCACCCGGCCAACTTCAACGGCGCCGGCCAGATCGTGGTGGCCGGTGCGGTCGACCGGCTGGCCAAGTTCGCCGCCGACCCGCCCGCCGGCACCAAGGTGATCGCCCTGAAGGTCGCCGGGGCCTTCCACACCCCCTACATGGCACCGGCCGAGCAGGCCCTCGCCGGCATCGCGGCCGGGATCACCCCGAGCGACCCGACCCGGATCCTGCTCTCCAACGCCGACGGCACCGCCGTCGACCACGGACGGGAGATGCTGCAACGCCTGGTCCGCCAGGTGACCGCCCCGGTCCGCTGGGACGTCTGCGTCCGCCGCCTCGCCGACCTCGGCGTGACCGCGGTGATCGAGCTGCCCCCGGCCGGCACCCTGGCCGGGCTGATCAAGCGGGAACTCAAGGGCACCGGTCAGGTCCCCGAGATCGTCACCCTGAACACCCCGGACGACCTGGCCGCGGCCCGCGACCTGATCGCCCGGCACGGCGCACCGTCCGGGCACCGGCCGGCCACCCGGTTCCGGGTGGTGGTGGCCGGTGCCGCCGGCACCTTCGCACCGGTCGAGGGCCTGGCCGAGGGCACCGCCATCGAGTCCGGGCAGGTCGTCGGGCACGTCGCCACCCGGCAGGGCGCGGTCGAGGTCACCGCGCACGGCTCCGGCGTACTCACCGAATGGCTCGCCCACCACGACGACCCGGTCGCCCCGGGCCAGCCCGTCGCCCGCATCGGAGGACAGCGTTCATGATCGGTCACCGGGAGAACCCGGACCACCGCCCGGCGGTGGTCCGGTGAGCAGGATGATCGCGCTCGGCCACTACCAGCCGTCGCGGGTACTCACCAACGACGACCTGGCCCAGCTCGTCGACACCAACGACACCTGGATCCGCGAGCGGGTCGGCATCGTCACCCGGCGGATCGCCGACACCGAGACCGTCGCCGACATGGCCGCCGCCGCGGCCGACAAGGCACTGGCCAACTCGGGGTTGGCCGCCTCCGACATCGACCTGGTCGTGGTGGCCACCTGCTCTGCCATCGACCGCAGCCCGAACACCGCCTGCCGGGTCGCCGCCAAGCTCGGCATTGACGCACCGGGCGCGTTCGACATCAACACCGCCTGCTCCGGCTTCTCGTACGCGCTCGGCACCGCCGACCACGCGCTGCGGGCCGGTGCCGCCCGCAACGCGATCGTGATCGGTGCGGAGAAGCTCTCCGACTTCACCGACTGGACCGACCGGTCGACCTGCATCCTCTTCGGCGACGCCGCCGGGGCGGCCGTACTCACCGCCACCGGGGACGACGAGCCGGACGGCATCGGGCCGGTGGTCTGGGGCTCGGTCCCGGAGCGCAGCGAGGCGGTCCGGATCGAGGGCTGGCGCCCGTACATCCAGCAGGAGGGGCAGTCGGTCTTCCGCTGGGCCACCACCGCACTGGCCCCGCTCGCCCTGAAGGCCTGCGAGCGGGCCGGTGTCGCCCCGTCGGAGATCGCCGCGTTCGTGCCGCACCAGGCCAACCTGCGAATCATCGAGGGCATCGCCAAGCGGCTCGACATGCCGCAGGCGGTGATCGCCAAGGACATCGTCGAGTCTGGCAACACCTCGGCGGCGAGCGTGCCGCTGGCCCTCTCCAAGCTGGTCGAACGCCGGGAGGTGCCGTCCGGCGCCCCGGTGCTGCTGTTCGGCTTCGGCGGCGGCCTCACCTACGCCGGACAGGTCGTCCGGTGCCCCTGACCCGGTGCCCCTGACCGGTGCTCCGGGGCCGGAACGGCGCGGCCGCCGGCCCGGCTCCACCACCATCCACCGGTCGGACGCTGACCAGCGGCGGCGGACGGATCCGCCACCGCAGATATCCATCCATGGAGAGGAAAGAACCACAATGACCCGTGACGAGATCACCGCCGGCCTCGCCGAGATCCTCGAAGAGGTTGCCGGGGTGAGCCCGGACGACGTCGCCGAGGAGAAGTCGTTCACCGACGACCTCGACGTCGACTCGCTCTCCATGGTCGAGGTCGTGGTGGCCGCCGAGGAGAAGTTCGGCGTCAAGATCCCGGACAACGACGTCCAGAACCTCAAGACCGTCGGCGACGCCGTCGCCTACATCGAGGCGCAGTCCTGACCATGAGTCGTCCCGACGTCGTCGTCACCGGGCTCGGCGCGACGACCCCGCTCGGCGGGGACGTCGCGTCGACCTGGGAGGCCATGCTGGCAGGCCGCTCCGGGGTGGGTCCGCTCACCCAGGAGTGGGCCGGGCAGCTCCCGGTACGCATCGCCGCCCAGCTCGCGGTCGAACCGACCGAGAAACTGGACCGGGTCAAGCTGCGCCGGCTCGACCGGTCGGAGGCGATCGCACTGATCGCCGCGCACGAGGCCTGGGCGGACGCCGGCCTCGCCGACTCGCCGCCGGACCCGGAGCGGCTCGCGGTGAGCGTCGGCTCCGGCATCGGCGGGGCGCAGACCCTGCTCGCCCAGGACGACATCCTGGAGGCGTCCGGGCCGCGGCGGGTCTCCCCGCACACGGTCCCGATGCTGATGCCGAACGGCCCGGCCGCGTGGGTCGGGCTGGAGCTGGGTGCGCAGGCGGGAGTCCACTCGGTGGCCAGCGCCTGCGCCACCGGGGCCGAGGCGATCGCGCTCGGACTCGACATGATCCGCTCCGGCCGCGCCGACGTGGTGCTGGCCGGCGGCACCGAGGCGGTCGTGCACCCGCTGCCGATCGCCGGGTTCGCTTCGATGCGGGCGATGTCGACCCGCAACGACGACCCGGAGCGCGCCTCCCGACCGTGGGACAAGGGCCGGGACGGCTTCGTACTGGGCGAGGGGGCCGGCGCGGTCGTCCTGGAGCGGGCCGACCACGCCGCCGCGCGCGGGGCCCGGGTCTACGCCCGGCTGGCCGGCGCCGCGCTCACCTCCGACGGGTACGACATCGTGCAGCCGCATCCCGAGGGGCGCGGCGTGATCCGGGCGATCAACATGGCGATCGCCGACGCCGGCATCGACCGCTCGGACATCGTGCACGTCAACGCGCACGCCACCTCCACCCCGGTCGGTGACATCGCCGAGATCGTCGCCCTACGGTCCGCGCTCGGTACCCACCCGGTGCTGACCGCGACCAAGTCGATGACCGGGCACCTGCTGGGTGCCGCCGGCGCGCTGGAGTCGATCGCCACCATCCTGGCCATCCGGGACGGGGTGATCCCGCCGACGATCAACCTCGACGACCCCGACGACGCCCTCGACCTGGACGTCGCCGCGCACAAGGCCCGGCAGATGGACGTGCCGGCGGCGCTCAACAACGGATTCGGATTCGGTGGCCACAACGCGGTCCTCGTCTTCGCCCGGGTCTGACCGTCCGCCGGATGTCCCGCTCCATCACCGGCGGTGCCGGCCGGGTACGCCCGGAGCGCGTACCCGGCCGGCACCGTCCGGTCGGCTGCCGATGGTAGATTTCGGTCGTTCTGGCGCCTGCCGCGCCACCGGTAGCGGCGGGCGCCGTTCCGCAGGACGGCGAGCCGAGGAGAGGCGCGGATGCTGGCGGCGTTGAAAGGGTTGCTCGGGCACGAGGCGCTGTACGTGGCCCTGCAGAAAGGCCTGGGCGCGGACCGGCTCCGCTACCGCTGCCTGGACGAACTCGCGCTGGTCGACGGCGACACGATCATCGACGTCGGCTGCGGCCCGGCCTACTACTTCGGGCGGCTGCCGAAGGTCCGCTACTACGGCTTCGACACCAGCGAGAAATACATCGCGCACGCCCGCAACCGCTGGGGCGGCGACGGCGTCGAGTTCCGCTGCGAGATCTTCGGCGAGCAGCACCTGGCCCAGATCCCGCCGGCCAACGCGATCCTGCTGCTCGGGCTGCTGCACCACCTCTCCGACGACGAATGCCGGCACCTGTTGCGGGTCTCGGCCAAGGCGCTCGCCCCGGGCGGCCGGGTGATCGCCGTCGACCCCACCCTGGTGCCGGGCCAGCACCCGATCTCCCGGTGGATGTCGCGCAACGACCGCGGCGAGTACGTCCGTACCCCCGAGGCGTTCGTGGCACTCGGCCGGGAGACCTTCGCGGACGTCGACGGCGAGGTCGTGGACGACGCCACCCGGATACCGACCAGCCACTGGATGATGCGGATGCGAACTCCGGCACTCGTTCCCGACGCCAACTGACGGCCGCGATGACCACCCCGCTGCACAACTGGGCCGGCAACGTCGACTTCCGGGCACGCCGGCTGCACCGGCCGGGCTCGCTGGCCGAGCTGCGCTCGCTGGTCGCCGGCAGCGACCGGATCCGCGCCCTCGGCACCGGGCACTCCTTCAACCGGATCGCCGACACCACCGGCGACCTCGTCTCGGTCGCCGGCCTGCCGCCGGTGCTGGAGGTCGACCGGGCGGCCCGCACCGTCACCGTCTCGGCGGCGCTCCGCTACGGCGACCTGGTCGGCGAGCTGCACCGGGCCGGCTTCGCCCTGCACAACCTCGGCTCGCTGCCGCACATCTCGGTGGCCGGCGCCTGCGCCACCGGCACCCACGGTTCGGGGCCGGACAACGGCAACCTCGCCACCGCGGTCGCCGCGCTGGAGCTGGTCACCGCCGACGGCGGCCTGGTGACGCTGCGCCGCGGCGCCGACGGCGACGACTTCCTCGGCGCTGTGGTCGGGCTCGGCGCGCTCGGCGTGGTCACCCGGCTCACCCTCGATCTCGTCCCGACCTTCGAGATCGCCCAGTACGTCTACGACGACCTGCCCCGCGACCAGCTCGACGCACACGCCACCGAGATCCTGGGCGGCGGCTACAGCGTCAGCCTCTTCACCGACTGGACCGGTCCCCGGATCAACCAGGTGTGGGTGAAGCGCCGGGTGGACGCGGCCGGCGGAGGTGCCGCCGAGCCACACTGGCACGGTGCCACCCTGGCGGCCGAGCCCCGGCACCCGGTGCCGGGGATGGCGACGGTGCACTGCACCGAGCAGCTCGGCGTGCCGGGGCCCTGGCACGCCCGGCTGCCGCACTTCCGGCTCGAATTCACGCCCAGCAGCGGCGAGGAACTCCAGTCGGAGTTCTTCGTGCCGCGTGAACACCTGGTCGCGGCGCTGACCGCGCTGGACGGCATCGCCGACCGGATCGCCGCGGTGCTGCAGATCTCGGAGATCCGCACCATCGCCGCCGACGAGCTGTGGCTGAGCCCGAGCTACCGGCGGGACAGCGCCGCCCTGCACTTCACCTGGGTCAAGGACACCGAGGCGGTGCTCCCGGTGCTGGCGGCGGTCGAGGAGCGGCTCGCGCCGTACGCGCCCCGGCCGCACTGGGGCAAGCTCTTCGGCACCCCGCCGGAGCAGCTCCGCGACCGCTACGACCGGTACGCCGACTTCGCCAAGCTGGTCCGCCGGTACGACCCGAGCGGCAAGTTCCGCAACGAAATGCTGGACCGCTACTTCCCCGCCGGCTGAGCCCGCCCTCGGCGGTTCAGGGAATCTGGTAGACGGCCATCCGGCCGTTCTCGTACCGCAGCCGGGCCAGTCGGCCCAGCTCCGGGGACTCCGTACCCACCGACCGGTCCACCACCAGCCAGCGCACGGCGTGCCGGTCCCGCAGTTCACGCAGCCCGGCCTCGGTCGGCTCGGTGAACGCCGCGTCGTTGCGCCGCAACAGCTCCTGGTCCCAGAACGGGGTGTACGCGCCGGACGCCGCCACCCGGGGCGCGAATCCCCAGCCCTCGACGAGTACCCGGCGCTCGGCGTAGGCGCTGAGCCAGAACGAGCGGGCGTCGCACCAGCCGTTCACCACCGCCAGGCAGTGCACGTTGGTCGCCAGCACGTCGCCGGGTTCACTGTGCTCCCGCGCCCACCGGGCGGCGTCGACCCGGCTCTTCGGCAGCGCGATGTTGGCGTACGCGCCGCCGTTCGGGGAGCGTTCCGATTTGCGCATGTCCATCAGCAGGCCGGGCGCTCCGACCACCAGCACGGCGGTGAGCAGTGCGATCGCGCCGCGCTTGTGCAGCGCGGCGATGCCGAGGCTGGCCGGCAGCCAGATCCCGATGGCGATCACCGCCAGCACCGCGAGCCCCGCCGACCACCAGAGCAGTGGCCGCAGCCAGTCGAACATGGTCTCCCCGGCGGCCGGCTCGGCGTACCGGAACTGGAACGCGACCAGCGCGGCGGCCACGGCGAGCGCGCAGAGCCCGAGCACCGTACCGGAGCGCCGGGTCAGCTTGGCCCGCTCGGCGACCATCACGTACCCCCAGGCGGAGAGGACCACCGCGAAGGTGAACCCGGCCCGGGTGAAGTACTGGTTCGCCCCGCCGGGCTGGCGCAGCAGCAGGTAGAGCACCGGGCCGGCCAGCGCGCCGCCGAGCAGGAACCACTGCACCGGTTCGAGCCGGCCCCGGCGCAGCCAGAGCAGCGGGCCGATGCCCACCACCCGGAGCTGCATGTTCAGCAGAAAGGCGGCGGCCACGGCGAGGTACACCAGCGGGAGGGGCCAGCCTTCCGGCGGCGGTGTCCAGTACGGCTCCAGGCTGTTGGCCAGCGGATCGACCTCCATCCCGTACGCCTTGAACCGGTAGAGCACGGCGGTGGCGAAGAGTTGCGCGGCGGCGGTGGCCAGCCCCGCACCGACCACCAGCCACGGGATCCGTCGGGTGGCGACCAGCAGGGCGACCGCGGTGAACGCCAGCGCCAGCCCGACCACCGGCAGCGAGCTGGCCTTCGCCCCGCTGGAGGCGAGCATCAGCAGCGGGGCGAGCACGAACGCGCCCCGGCCGATCGCGGCCACCGGCCGGTCCGGGCGCCGGTCCACCACGTCGGCGAGTACCGCGATCAGCGCGATCAGCAGCACCCAGCTGTAGATCATCGACATGCCGTGCCAGATCACGAACGACGCCTGGGTGCCGAACGGCATCGTCACCGGGTCGGTGAAGTTGGTCTCCCCGATCACGAAGAAGAGCACTGCGGCGATCGCGCCGACCGCCGGCCGCCCGCTGACCCGCCAGCCCAGCACGGCGGTGAGCACGATCGCCGCCGCGCACAGCGCCGGGATGGTGAGCCGGAGCGCCACCACCGGCAGGTCGATCCCGCCGATCAGGCTGGTCGCGGCCATGTGCACGTAGCCGAACCAGTGGTAGTCGAGCGGTTCGGCGGCGACCTGGGGCAGGTGGATCGGGAACTGGTGCTTCGCCTCGCCGGCCAGCGAGAGCTGGTAGGCGAGGTCCAGGTATTGGTGGGTCTCCTCGGAGGTGGGCAGGATCGGGTTGCGTTCCAGGAAGGTGCTGGAGAGATAGGTGGTGAAGAACGCCACCGCCCCGGCCACCGACCACGACCAGCCGACCGGGGTGGGCCGGTAGTCCCGGACCAGCCAGTGCCGGCGCAGCCGGGGCACCGCCAGGAAGAGCGCGACGATCGCCGCCGGCCAGGTCCAGAGCCAGCCGGCGAGGCCGAGCCAGGCGTACAGCGCCCAGGCCGGCAACTCCAGGACCAGCCCGACGGCGGCACCCATCGCCACGTCCTCGACCAGGGTGTGCGGCCGGCGGCGCAGCGCCCGGTAGACCAGGGTGCCCGGCAGGATCAGGGCCAGCAGCAGGTAGCCCGCATACCGGGCGAGGTCGGCGGGGTCGGTGTCGGCGGCCAGCAGTACCACGGCGAAGTGGCCGGCGCCGACCAGCAGCGGTGCCCAGCGGAGCAGTGCGGGTGCCGGCGGCGGTGCGGCCGGGGCGGCGGAGTCGGCCACCGCCGCTTCGGTAGCGGTCACCGTACCGCCCGCACGCCACCGTTGTGGCTGGCCTGGCCTTCGGATGTTCCTCCGGCCGGGGTCGCCGCCGGCCGTTCGGCGGCGTTCCGCGCGGCCGGCGCGGTCGTGGTGTGGTCGTCGTCGCGCTCGGGCGGGTCGGGCGCGGGCGGCGTACCGGTGGCCGGGGACGACTCGTCGACCAGGTCGGCGGTGTCCGAGCCGATGAAGTAGGCCGGTCGGCCCTGCACCGCCGCGTAGATCCGGGCGACGTACTCGCCGAGCAGCCCGAGGCAGAGCAACTGGACGGCGCCGAGGAAGAGCACCGCGACGTAGAGCGAGGCCCAGCCGGTGACGGTCGAGTCGCGGAAGTACATGACGACCGCGAAGACCACCATCACCACGCAGAGCAGCATGCCGCCGGCACCGAGCCAGGTCGCCACCCGCAGCGGCGCCGCGGAGAAGCTGGTGATGCTGTCGGTGGCCAGCCGGAACATCCGGGACAGCGAGTATTTGGTGCTGCCCGCCGCCCGTGCCTCGCGGACGTAGCTCACCTCGCCGCTGGGGAAGCCCAGCCAGGGCACCACCAGCCGGAGCACCGGGCGACGTTCGGGCAACTCGCGCAGTGCCTCGACGGTCGCCCGGCTGAGCAGCCGGAAGTCACCCGCCTGGGCCGGTACGGAGTTGCCGACCAGCCGGCGCACCAGCCGGTAGTAGAGGCCCGCGGTGAAGCGCTTGAACCTGGTGTCGGTGGAGCGGTCCGCGCGTACCCCGTAGACGATGTCCAGTCCCTCGTCGCGGGCCAGCCGCAGCATCTCGACCAGGACCTCCGGCGGGTCCTGGAGGTCGGCGTCGATGCTGGCGACGTAGCCGCCCCGGGCCCGGAACAGCCCGGCGATCAGCGCCGCCTGGTGCCCGCTGTTGCGGCGCAGCCGGATGACCCGCAGTTGCGGCCAGCCGCGTCGCATCCCGACCAGGATCGCCGGAGTGGCGTCGCTGCTGCCGTCGTCGACCGCGACCACCTCGTACGGCTCGCCGAGCCCGTCGAGCACCGGCCGCAGCCGTTGGACCAGCAACGGGAGGACGTTCTCCTCGTTGTAGATCGGTACGACCACGGAGAGGGTCGGCTCCCGGCTCGTCACCGCCCGCACACCCCCCGTCTCCCGCTCACCGGACAGCCGAACGCTACCAGCCAGCCCAGTGACTGATCTCACCAGCGGCCGGGCTCCCCGGCCCGGTCAGGAGCAGCTCGTCCTGGGCAGCCCACCCACCGGCACCGGGGACCGCCCGGTCGGCCGGGCGCGGCCGGTCAGCACCTCCGCGAGCGCGGTCAACGAGGCCGGATTCGACGAGTACGTCGCCAGCAGCACCTTGGAGTTGGCCCGGCCGAGCAGGTACGGGGTGTCCATCGCCACCGTCACGGTCGCGTCGCCGCGCAGGTCGGCGGCGGTGTCGCCGTACCCGACGAGGTGCACCACCGCCCCGCCGGACGGTGTCACCTTGACCCCGGCGGCGCGGAGCGCCTGGCTGAGCCGGTCCCGGCTCCGCTCCCGGCCGCTCGCCGCGGTCACCGTCACCGGTCCGGTCAGCAGCGGCCCGCCGCAGCGACCGCGCAGCATGGTGATCGACGATGCCGCCGCCCGGCGGGCTGCCTCCTGGTGGCCGGCGCTGTTCAGCGTGCCCATCTCCGGCCTGGGCCGCTCGGCCAGCCGGAACTTCAGCGTGAGCACCCGGGTCACCGCCTCCACCAGCCGGGCCCGGGGCAGCGAGCCGTCCCGCAGCGCGGCCAGCACCCCGTTGTACGCCTCCGTGACGTTCGGCGGCATCAGCACCAGGTCGTTGCCGGCGTTCAGCGCCCGGACCGCGGTCGTGCCGGCCGGCTGCTTCGCCACCGCCGCCATGTCCATCGCGTCCGTCACCAGCACACCGGTGAAGCCGAGCTGCCCGCGGAGCATGTCGGTGAGCAGCTTGCGGGAGAAGGTGGCCGGCACCTCCGGGTCGACCGCCCGCACGTCGAGGTGCCCGGCCATCACCAGCCAGGCCCCGGCGGCGATCCCGGCCGAGAACGGCGGCAGGGCGGTGGACTCCAGCTTCTTCCGGTCGGCGGTGACCACCGGCAGGCCCTTGTGCGAGTCGGCGGCGGTCTGCCCGTGCCCCGGAAAGTGCTTGAGGGTGGCGGCGACGCCCGCGCCCTGCAATCCCCGCACGGCGGCGCCGACCTGCGCCCCCGCGGCGTTCGGATCCGCCCCGTACGAGCGGGAGCCGATCACCTTGCTGTTCGCCTCGAGTACGTCGGCGCTCGGCGCGAAGTCGACGTTCACCCCGAGCGCGGCGAGTTCCGTGCCGGCGGCCCGCCAGGCCGACTCGGTGATCGCCGGGTCACCGGCCGCGCCGAAGGCCATCGGGCTGGGCAGGTTGGTCACCCCGTCGGAGATCCGGGTGACCACGCCGAACTCCTGGTCGATGCCGACCAGCGCACCGGCGGCACCGGCCGGCAGTTTTCCGGCCGCGGCCTGTAGTCCGGCGGTCAGCTCGCGTACCTGCGCCGGGTTGTCGACGTTGGTGGTCGGGTTGGTGTCGCTGGTCGGGTCGTCCGCGGAGAAGCCGACCAGGATCAGCCCGCCCAGCCGGTACTTGGCGATCATCTCGGCCGGGGTCTCCACCCCGGCCAGCTTCCGGTTGCCGGCCGCCGAACCGCCGGAGACCTTGGTCGCCGAGTTGCCGTAGGCGTACGGCATCAGCACCTGGCCGACCAGGTCCTCGTCGGCGAGGGTGCCGACCAGCCGGGCGGCCCGGGTCGCCGGGTCCGGCGTCGGGGCGGCGCCGGTCGACGAGGGCGACGGCGACGCGGCCCCGGGAGCCGCCTCCGGCTCCCGCGAGCCGGCGCAGCCGGAGACGATCAAGGCGGTGACGAGGGGAAGCACGACCAGTGCGCGCCGGAGGGGAGTCGACACGCCCGCTATCCCACCAGCCCGCCACCGCCCGGGCAACTTGACCAAGGACCCGGAACACGGGGTCCGGACGGCGTCCGACCGGCGCCTCGACCCGGACGGCGCCGGTCGGACCGGCGTGACCGACCCCACGGGTTGCCCACCCCCGGCGGCCCGCTGACGACCACCACGGCCGGCCCGCCGACTCGTCGGCGGCGGCCCGGTCGGCGGCGTAGCGCCCGGGCCGAGCCGGCGGGCGTCGCTCAGCCGACCCGGGTGAGCAGGGTGACCGGGGCGCCGTCCCCGGCGTACCGGTACGGTTCGAGTTCGGCGTCCCAGGCGGTACCCATCGCCTTGTCGAGCGCGTGCGCGAGCGCCTCCGGCGCCCGGGCCGACTCCATGATCGATCGCAGCCGGTCCTCGCCGAGCTGGATGTCGCCGGCCGCTCCGGCGGTGGCCCGGAAGAGCCCCCGGCCGGGCACGTACATGAACCGCTCACCGTCGACGCCGGGACTCGGCTCCTCGGTGACCTCGAAACGGATCATGGGCCACTGTCTCAGGGCAGCCGCCAGCTCCGCGCCGGTCCCAGGCCGGCCGGACCACCCGCACTCCGCCCGACGGGCGCCCGGATCGACCGGCTGGGCCGTCCAGTGCAGGGTGACCGGCGCGGTAAGGACGCGCGCGATCGCCCACTCGACGTGCTGGCACACGGCGAGTGGGGTCGAGTGGACGTATACGACGCCACGCGTTGGCACGGTGACCTCCCGGAGAGCGAGGTGCGTCTTCCCCTACGACCTCGACCTCGGCGGGCTGATCTCCCGTGCGATTGCTGGAACACATGATGACTTGTGTGACGGATGGTACGCCAGGGATTCACGAAACTGCCCCGGGGGAATAGCCGTACCGGTGACGGTAGTTGGACCGCACGTCAGCGGCGGTAGCCGTCCGGCCATCACCGTTGTCGTGTAAAATTTGCCCGGCGGCGTCTGCCGCCCAGGCCGTCCCCTCGGACTACCCAGTCCTCCCGTACGTCTTCAAGGAGTACCTCCGTGGCGAGCAACACCTCCAAGACCGCGCGCGCATCCGTCCGTGCCGGCCAGGCAGGCCAGGGTGGCGCCCTGAGCGTGCTCGGTGAGTTCAAGTACCTCATCCCGCTCAACGGCGGCAAGCACGCCTACGTGCGGAACCTGACCAACGGCAAGACCTCGCACCTGCGCACCGACTCCGAGGCTTTCGTCGAGGAGATCCGGACGCTCGCCGGTGCCGGCCACGCCGTCAAGATCCGGGCCGAGCTGAACAACCTGGCCGCCACGTACCCGGCCGACGGCTGGGACACCACCGAGAAGCGGCTGGTCGAGGCCGGCGTCTTCGAGGCCTGAGCCCACCGGCACGATCAGCTTCACCACCCGTAACGCCCCGACCCGGATCGTCCCGCGTCGGGGCGTTCAGGTCTGCGCCGGGCGTTTCCGCACCGCCCGGCCCGACCCGCCGGGGCGGATGATTCGCCGGGACGGCGCGCGGGTATCCACCGTTACGGCGACGCGTTCCGGCAGGCCGGGGAGGGCGGCGCCGCGCCGGCCCGACCCGTCGGCGCCACCCCGGCGGAGCGCCCATCTGTCACCGTGGGTACGGCTACCCCGGCTCGACGCGGAGGTGACCATGCCCGACCCGGTCCCGGTACGCCTCTCCGACGGCGTACGGCTGCACGTCGACGTCTCCGGCCCGGACACCGCCCCGCTGACCGTGGTGCTGCTGCACGGCTGGACCCTGGACGGGCGCACCTGGCACCGGCAGCTGACCGCGCTGCGCGAGACGTACGGCGCCACCGTCCGGGTGGTCTGCTACGACGCCCGCGGGCACGGCCGGTCCGGCCCGACCACGCTGCGCTCGGCCACCCTCGCCCGGCTCGGCGACGACCTGGCCGAGGTGCTCGCCCAGGTGGCGCCGACCGGGCCGGTGGTGCTGGTCGGGCACTCGATGGGCGGCATGACGGTGATGGAGTACGCCCACCGGCACCCCGCCGACTTCGCCCGCCGGGTCGCCGGGCTCGTCTTCGTGGCCACCACCGCCGAGGGACACACGCACACCGGGTACGGCGTACCGGCACCGCTGGCCCGGCTGATCCGGGTCACCGAGACCACCTGCGCCGGGCTACTGGCCCGGTGCGGCGGTTGGCGTACCCCGGCACCCCTGCTGCACGCGCTCCGCCCGACCCTGCGCTGGCTGCTCTTCGGCGACGTCTGCGACCCGGCCGACATCCGGCTGACCACCTCGGCGGTGGCCCGGGCCTCGTTCGTCTCGATCGGCGGGTTCCGGCCCTCCATCGGGGCGCAGCAACGGCTGGAGACGCTCGCCACCCTCGGCGACCTGCCGGTGGCGGCCCTGGTCGGCGACCGCGACCGGCTCACCCCACCGCCCTGCACGGTGTCGATCAGCGAGGCGCTGCCCTCGGCCGCGCTGACCGTCTGCCCCGGCGCCGGCCACATGCTGATGCTGGAACGCCCCGACGAGGTCACCACCGCGCTCCGCTCGGTCGTCGACCGGGTCCGGCCGGCGACGAAGATCACCCGGAAGGCGACCGCCGCCGCCCGGGCGAAACGCGCCGTGACCATCCTCGAACAGCCCAGACGGGTCGGCGCCCGGCGCGGCGCACCATGCCCCTGAACCCGATCGGGGCGCTGCGGGACTGGCGTGGCCGAGTCGGAGGCTGCCGGCACGGCGTACCCTCGCTTCCTGGCAATTCGGCGCGCGGCCGTCCGGACCTCCGGTGCCGGACGGCCGCGTCGCCACAGATCGATCTCCGGGAGCAGACGCGTTGACGGACCACACCACGCTGCGGCAGGAGATCGAAGCCGAACAGCGCCACCTGGACCGGGTCTACGCCCGGCTGGCGCAGTTGCGGCACTCCGCCGTGCTGGCCGAGCGGGAGGGCTACCAACTGGCCCGGGTCGGCAACTTCGGCGCGCTGGTGGAACGGGACGCGATGGTCTTCCACGCCGCCCGGCGCCGGCACACCCTGGACGCCGAGCACGAAGGGCTGGTCTTCGGCCGGCTGGACCTGAACACCGGGCAGGTGCTGCACGTCGGCCGGCTCGGCGTACGCGGCGAGCACGCCGAACCGCTGGTGATCGACTGGCGGGCACCGGCCGCCGCCGCGTTCTACCAGGCCACCGCGGCCGACCCGCAGGGGGTGGTACGCCGCCGCGTGATCACCTCCAGCGGCGAGCGGGTGACCCGGATCTCCGACGACCTGCTCGACCCGGCGGCGGCACCGGACGGGATGCGGGTGGTCGGCGACGGCGCCATGCTCGCCACCCTGTCCCGGACCACCGGCCGGGAGATGCGCGACATCGTCGCCACCATCCAGCGGGAACAGGACGAGGCGATCCGCTCCCCGGCCGGCGGGGTGACCGTGGTCTCCGGCGGTCCGGGCACCGGCAAGACGGCGGTGGCCCTGCACCGGGCCGCCTACCTGCTCTACTCCGACCGCAACCGGTTCGCCGGCGGCGGGGTGCTGGTGGTGGGCCCGTCCGCCGTCTTCGTCGACTACATCGCCTCGGTGCTCCCCTCGCTCGGCGAGAACGCCGCCACCCTGCACTCGCTCGGCTCGCTCTTCGACGGCGTCGAGGCCACCCGCACCGATCCGGTGGCGGTCGCCGCGGTCAAGGGCTCGCTGCGGATGCGCCGGGTGCTGGAGCGGGCGGTCCGGGACCAGGTCCCGGACGCCCCCGCCGAGCTGCGGCTGCTCTACCGGGGCGAACTGCTCCGGCTGCACGGCGCCGAGCTGGAGCGGATCCGGACCCGGGCGCTGCCGCCGGGCGCCCGCCGCAACGAGGTCCGCCGGGCCGGCTTCGACGGCATCTTCGCCGCGCTCTGGGCACAGGCCCAGGAACTGCGGGTCGGCCGGCTGCCCGACCAGCGGACCTTCGAGGACGACATCGCCGAGCGGCCCGAGTTCCGGGACTTCCTGCGCGCCTGGTGGCCCCGGCTGCACCCCCGGCACGTACTGCCCTGGCTGGCCGAGCCGGAGCGGCTGCGCCGGTACACCGCCGGGATCCTGTCCCGGGCCGAGACCCGGCTGCTCGCCGAGGCGTACCGGACGCTGGGCAGCGCGGGGCCGACCGTCGCCGACGTCGCACTGCTGGACGAACTCGACCACCTGCTGGGCCGGCCGCCCCGACCGGCGCGGCGCAACCGCGACCCGTACCAGTTGGCCGGCGGGGTCCGCGAGGTGACCACGTACGCGGACCGGCAGCGCTCGGCCCGGACCGGCCGGGACGCCGCCGCCGAACGGCCGGCCGACTACCGCGAGTACGCCCACGTGGTGGTCGACGAGTCCCAGGACGTCTCCCCGATGCAGTGGCGGATGCTGGGCCGCCGGGGCCGGCTCGCCTCCTGGACCGTGGTCGGCGACCCGGCCCAGACCGCCTGGACGGGTGACCCGGCCGAGCTGTCCCGGGCCCAGGACAAGGCGCTGGGCCGGCGCCCCCGGCACGAGTTCACCCTCACCACCAACTACCGCAACTCGGCGGAGATCTTCGCGGCGGCGGCCCGGGTGATCCGCGAGGTCTTCCCCGACCTGCCACTGCCGGTGGCGGTGCGGGCCACCGGGGTACCCCCGGTCGAGCTGGTGGTGCCGGCCGCCGAACTGCCGGACGCGGTCCGGGAGGCGGTGGCGAAGCTGCTCGCCGAGGTCGAGGGGACGGTCGGGGTGATCAGCGCGGTCGACCGCCGGGCCGAGGTCGCCGGCTGGCTGGAGCCGGCTGCCGACCCGCGCCTCCAGGTGGTCGACACCATGCAGGCCAAGGGCCTGGAGTACGACGGCGTCGTGCTGGTCGGCCCGACCGAGATCCGGGCGGACTCGGCCGCCGGGGTACGCACCCTCTACGTCGCGCTCTCCCGGGCCACCCAGCGACTCAGCACCGTCGACCCGCTCTGACGGCTCCCGGGCTCGGCCGCCGCCCCCGGCCTGACGGCTTTTCGGGTCGGGCCACTGCGAGTCGGGCGCCGGAGCGGTGACGGTTGCCGGGTCGGGCGGCCGGGCCGCCCCTGGCGGCTGCCCCGTCACGTGCAGAAAGCGGTGGTGGACCCGATGCTGCCCCGGTCCGGCAGGGGACGCCGCCAACACGGCAAGTCTCAAGATTCTTGGAGAGTTATGGTTCGCCACGAGCCCTAAGTTGCCAAGAATCTTGAGAGTTGTTCCATATCGTGGGCGCTGCAAGGCGGCCGGGGCTGGTAGATCGGCCGGCGGACGCATCAGCGCCCGCTCCTCAGCGGCGTACCCGCGCAAGTTCGAGGTCCCCGTACCCGCCGGCCCCCACGCCACACTCGAGCCATGCCCGGCGCGCATTAATGAGCCAAGTCGGGCCGCCCCCGGTCTGACGGCTTGCGGGTCGGGGCGCTGCGGGTCGGATCGCCCGGAAGCACGGGTCGGGCACGAGGAAGCGCCGCCACCGCCGCCGCCCCCGCCACCTCCGCCCCCGCCACCCCCGCAGCCGGAGGAGCCACAGCGCCCGTGGATCGATTTCCCCGACCGCCGCATCCCGCGCTGATCGTCGGGCTGATCATCTACTGGGTGCCCCGGCGCCGTTAGCGCCGGTCCGGCACCCCCCTGAAACGTCGGCACCGGCTTCCGCTTCCCCGCGCATCACCCGGGGCCGGCACCGACCGGGGAGCACCCCGGGGCCGCCGTCATCCCCTTTGGAGTGGCCTCGGGGTGCGACGACCCGGATCGTTCGTCGCGGATCTCCCGGCGGACGCGCAGGCGGCGGAACCAGTGGAGCAGCACGATGGTTTGCTCGACTACCCAGCGGCGGGTGCCGAGTCCTGAGCCGGGTGTGGTGCCGCGTCGGGCGCTGATCGGGGTGATGCCCTTGTCCCGAAACTGCCGGCGGTAGGTGGCGCACACCGCGACCGCGAGTCGGCCGGCCCCCTGGTAACAGCACGCCAGGCGGGTCGCGGGCCCACCAGAATCACCACCACGCCGGACGGCCACGGTAGCCGATGGGGCCCTCGCCAACCCGCTGATAGGTCCCCAGGAACCCGCCGTCGCCGAAGGCGACCGCGCCGTTGTTGCCGCGGCCGTCGCGCCAGGTCAGCCTGGTGACCGGGCGGCCAGCGACACCACCGCCAAGAGCAGGTCACCAGAGCGGTGCCACCCACCGCTCCAGCCCTCCTCGGTGGAGAAGCGCCGAGCTTCCTTGGCGACGGAGCCGCGCTCGATCAGCCGGCCGCGGAACTCTCTCGGCTGCTCACCCGGCTGCCGGCTCCAGCCGTAGAAGGCAGCCTGCTGCTTCTCGAACGTGATCGCATACTCGGCGCCGGACGCGTCCGCCCAGGCCACCTGGTCGAGGACGGCCTGCTCGCCACGGTCGATGAAGATGGTGACCTCACCGGCGTCGCTCGCGTACCGCAGCACCGGCTCGGCGATCGCCTGCCGTTCGAGCGCCAGCCCCGCCTGATCGTGTGCGTGCATCGGGTCGATCGTCACCCGGTACAACCACAGCATGCTCCGGGCGTCGTCACCGCTTTCGATCCGCAACGTGTTCCAGCCGGCCACCAACTCCTCGGCCGGGACCGCGAAGACCAGCCGTTGCGGGAGTCCACCGCCATTCGGGATCCGCAGCCGCTCGGCCAGGAGTCTGCCGTTGAGGCGAACGGTGAGCGGGGCGTATCCGGGCGCCCGGGAAAGCATCGACGCGAGCGCCACGAGGGCGACGCAGGCCTCACGGACGACGGCCGGGTCGGGCACGTCGAACTCCAGCTCGACCGACCCGCCGGCGCCGATGGCCAGGTGGTCGCCCGCAGCCGAGGACCGGTCGACGTCGGTGATCGTGACGTTCCCGATGCGTGGCGGCTCGGTGCCGAAGTCGGCGTAGGTGGGTTCCATCTGGATCCCGGCACGCCGCGGGGCCGTCGGCGGAGGAGCCGACGGGCGCAGCAGTAGCTCGTACGAAAAAACGGTGTGCTCGTCGTCGCCGTATCCGATGTTCGCGGCGCCGAAGGCGGGCCGCACCTTGCCGATGTGTAGTGCGCCAAGCGCGACCGCCCCGCGGGCTACGTAAAGCGGTTCGCCGCCGCTCTCCCGGCCCACCGGCAGCGCATCCCCGGGCACCGCGCCGCCGGACGCGACACCCCAGACGCCGCGATCCATCAGCACCTCGTACTCGTCGACGCTGACCTCTTTACCGCCCCAGGCCGCCAGGGCCGCGCCGAAACCGGGGCGGACCTTGCCCGGGTGCACACCGCCGTTCATCCGGACTCGGCACACCCACAGTGGCTCGCCGTCCGCCTCGTAGCCGTGCGGTACCGCGCCGGGTGGGATCCGGCCGCCGCGGGCAGTCTCCCAGCGATACCCATCGGCCGAAATATCCATTCCGTGAGGATAGATCAACAGGTTCAGGAATCGCGGACCACCGATGGCCAACGAGCGGCCGTGCCCCCGACACCCGACCGGCTTGTCCACATCTCGACAGCTCGGCGGCGCGGCGCCCTGCCTCCGGCGACACTGGTCCGATGCGCCTCATCGCACCGGTGCACCCCGTCGCCCGCCCCGGCGGATGAACCATCCGCTGCTCCGGCTCGCCCTGGCCGGGCTGCGCGCGCACGCCGTACGGGTGGTGCTGACCGGGTTCGCGGTGGTGGTGGCGGTCGGCTTCCTCGCCGGCACGCTGGTCTACGGCGACACCGCCCGGGCGGCGTTCTACACCGACCTGGCCCGGTCGGCCCGGAACGTGGACGTGGTGGTGGAGCCGGAGCACGGGCTGCTCACCCCGGCGACGGTACGCCGGGTGGCGGCCGTCAACGGTGTCGCGGCGGTGGACGGGCGGGTCGTGGCCTGGCTGGGCGTACTCGACCGGAACGGCAAGCTGATCACCAGCCAGGACCACATCGGGTACGCCCTGTCGGTGCCGGGTGACGCCGCGCTGGCCCCGTACGACGTGGCGGCCGGGCGGCTACCGGGCACCGCTGGCGAGATCGCCCTGGACCGGGCCACCGTGGCCGGCGCCGGTTTCGCGCTCGACGGCCCGGTGACCGTGCTGGACCGGGCCGGCACGGTGCACCGGCTGCGCCTGGTCGGCGTGCTGGACCTCGGGGTGAACCGGCTCTTCGGCGGCTCCGCCGTCGCCGCGCTGACCCCGGCCGACCTCGGCACGCTCACCGGTACCGCCGACTACGCCCAGGTGGTGGTCCGGGCCACCGAGGGCACCGACCCGACCCGGCTGCGGGACCGGATCGCCGAGGCGGTCGGCCCCGGCACGCGCACCCTGACCGGGGCGGCCCTGCGGGACCGGCTCGCCCGGCAGGCGGCCAAGTACGTCGACGGCTTCCTCGCCGTACTGCTCGGCTTCGGCCTGGTCTCGCTCACCGTGTCGGCGTTCGTCATCTACAACACCTTCGCCATGCTCGGCGCGCAGCGGGTCCGGGAGGTCAGCCTGCTCCGTTGCGTCGGCGCCTCCCGGGCGCAGGTGCGCGGCGCCGTACTCCTGGAGGCGGGCATCCTCGGCCTGCTCGCCTCGGTCGGCGGGCTGCTGGCCAGCCTGCTCGTCGGGTACGGGCTGATCCGGGGTCGTGAGCTGGTCGCCTCGGACATCCCGCTGCACGCCCCGGTGGTGCGCTGGCCGACCGTGCTGGTCGCGCTCGGCTTCGGCACCCTGGTCACGGTGCTGGCCGCGCTGGTGCCGGCGGTGGAGGCGAGCCGGGTGGCGCCGCTGGCCGCGCTGCGGTCCCGGGACGCCGTCGAGGCCGGCGGCGGCCGGCGCCGCCGTACCCGAATCGCGGTCGCGCTCGGCCTGGCCGGGGTCGGCGGACTGGCCGTACTGGTCGGGCTGCCGCTGGCCTTTCCCGGACTGCCGCTGGTGCTCGGCGGCGGCATGGTCGCCTTCCTCGGCGCGGTGGTGGCGGCCCCGCTGCTGGTCCCCCGGGCGGTCCGGCTGGTCGGCTGGCTGCCGGCCCGGGTCTTCGGTCCGGTGGTACGGCTGGCCGTGGCGAACGCCCGACGCAATCCCCGGCGGGCGGCGGCGACCAGCACCGCGCTGACCATCGGGGTGGCCCTGATGGCGATGTTCAGCGTGCTGCTGGCGACCGCCCGGGAGCAGGCCGGGCGGGAGTTGGCCGAGAACTTCCCGGTGGACTTCGTACTCGACCGCGTCCGCACCGACGGCTCGCCGGTGGCGGTACGTGGCCCGCTGCCGCCCGGGATGGCGCAGCGACTCCGTCCCGATCCGGCGTTCGGCACCGTCGCCGAGGTACGCCTGGCCAACTCGCCCCTGGACGACCGGATCCGGGTCTGGGCGGTGCCGCCCGAGCGGCTGCACGGACCGATCCGCCCCGAGGTGACCGCCGGCAGCCTGGCCGGGCTGGCCCCGGGCACGGTGGCGGTGAGCCGGCAACTCGCCGCCGAACGGGGCATCGGGGTCGGCGACCGGATCGCGCTCGGCCTCGGTCCACCGGGGCCGCTGACCGTGGTGGCGGTCTACGACGACAGCCCGGTCGACGGTGCCGCCCTGGTCCCCTGGGCGTCGTTCGTCGGCGCGTACGGCCCCGGGGAGCCGGACCGGCTGCTGGTCGACCTCGCCCCGGGGGTGTCGACGGCGGCCGGCCGGCAGGCGCTGGACGCGGCCCTGGCCGACCAGCCGGCGGTCCGGGTACGCGGTCTCGCCGACCAGGCCGACGCGCTGTCCCGCACCCTCGACGAGTTGCTGGGGATCTTCGCGGCCCTGCTCGGCATGTCGGTGCTGATCGCCGTGCTGGGCATCGGCAACACGCTCGCGCTCTCGGTCGTCGAACGCCGCCGGGAGTCGGCGACGGTCCGGGCGCTGGGCCTGTCCCGCCGGCAACTGGCGACCATGCTGCTGACCGAGGCGGCCCTGGCCGGTGCGGTCGGGGCACTGTCCGGGATCGCCCTCGGGCTCGGCCTCGGCTGGACGGCGGCGATGGGTCTGATCAGCAGCTACGGGCACGGGCTGCCGGCCGTACCCGTAGGGCAGCTCGCCCTCTGCGCCGCGCTGGCCGCCTCGGCGGCGGTGCTGGCCAGCCTGCTGCCGGCCCGCCGGGCTGCCCGGGCCCCGATCGTCGCCACCCTCGGCGACGACGGGTGAGCCGGGCACGGACGGGTGAGCCGGGCACGCCCGCCCGTCGTTCTCCAGTAGGACGGGTCAGCGTCGTTCTCCGGTAGGGACGGGGACACCGTCGTTCTCCGGTAGGACGGGGTCAGCGCCGTTCTCCGGTAGGGACGGGGACACCGTCGTTCTCCAGTAGGACGGGGGCACCGATTCCGCACAGGACGGGTTCCCGCCGCCGGCCGGCCGGCAGTATCGACGGCGGGGGCGATCGGGCCGGAAGGAGGGGGTGTTGGGGGCCGGGCACGACCACGGGGGGCGGTTGACCCGGGCGGCGGAACGGCACCGGGGACGGCTCTGGGCCGCCTTCGGGCTGCTCGCCGTCCTGATGGTGGTCGAGACGGTCGCCGCGCTGGTCACCGGCTCGCTCGCGCTGCTCTCCGACGCCGGGCACATGTTCACCGACGTGCTCGGGATCGGGATGGCGCTGGCCGCGATCACGGCGGCCCGGCGGGCGGCCGGCGACCCGCAGCGGACCTTCGGGCTCTACCGCCTGGAGGTGCTGGCCGCGCTGGCCAACGCGGTACTGCTGTTCGGGGTGGCGCTCTACGTGCTGGTCGAGGCGGTACGCCGGTTCGACGACCCGCCCCGGGTCGCGGCCGGCCCGATGCTGCTGGTGGCCACGCTCGGCCTGCTAGCCAACGCGGCCGCGTTCGGCCTGCTCCGGGCCGGGGCGCGGGAGAGCATCAACCTGCGCGGCGCCTACCTCGAAGTGCTCGGGGACCTGCTCAACTCGGCGGGCGTGATCCTCGCCGCCGTGGTGATCATCCTGACCGGCTGGCGCTGGGCCGATCCGATCGTGGCCCTGGCGGTCGGGCTGTTCATCCTGCCCCGCACCTGGCGGCTCGGCCGGACCGCCGTACGCATCCTGGTGCAGGCCGCGCCCGAGCACCTCGACGTGGCCGCCGTACGCGCCCGGCTGGCCGGCGTACCCGGGGTCTGCGACGTACACGACCTGCACGTCTGGACCCTCACCTCCGGCATGGAGGTGGCCTCGGCGCACCTGAGGCTGGACAGCGATGCGGAAGTCGGTACCGTACTCGCCGCGGCCCGGTCGGCGCTGCGCGAGGACTTCCACATCTCGCACGCCACCCTCCAGGTCGAGCCGAACACCGCCCCCGGAGGCTGCGGGCCCACCGAGTGGTGACCGTTCGCGACGCTGCGTCACGGCGGAGTCAGCCGGAAACTGTCGGAATTCCGCCTCAGGAGACGTCGAGGCTCACCGATAGTTAGCGGCATCTTAAGTTTCGATCCGGCGCTTGAGGTTTTTGTCCGGATACATCCTTGCGAAGTAGGAGAATCGCGAATCTAACTCCGGCAACGCCACGTATCCCCGGGCGGCAACTGCCGGTAGGCTCGGCTCCGGTTTCCGCCGGGCGGCGCCCTCCGGCGCCTGCGGAGACCGTCGCCTAATCGCACGCGCGAGCCGGGGAACCACGTACCAGGGGTGCATCCGCTCCAGCGGTAGGGATCTTCCGTCCCGAACCCGTCAGCTAACCCGGTCGGCGGCTGACGGAAGGACATTGTCATATGCCGTTCCTGGCACCCACCCGACAGGCTCCGGCGTCCGCGCAGAGAGCCACGAGACCGCCCCGGAAGGCCGCGACGACCGTGGCCGTCGCCCTGGGCATGGTCCTCGCGGCACTCGGCGGCGCACCCGCCGCCGCGGCACCGGAGTACGCGACCCCCGGGACGCTGGCCGCGGCACCCGGCGGGGACGACATCGACGGAGGCACCGACAGCCTGCGCGAGCAGCTTCAGGCCGCCAGCAAGGGCTACCTGACCGCCAAGAACAGGTTGGCCAACTCCGTCAAGCGGCAGACGGATCTGAACCAGCAGCTCGCCGCGCTGCGCACCGAGGTGGCGAGCCGGAGCGAACGGGTCGCCGAGATGGCCGACATGGCGTACCGGACCGGCCGGCTCGGGCAGGTCTCCGCCCTGCTCAACAGCGGTTCTCCGACCAGCCTGGTGGACCGGGCAGCCGCACTCGACACCATCTCGGCGAACGAGAGCCGGGAGCTGCGCGGGCTGCGGGAGAGCCTGGACAAGGAGACCCAGGCCAAGGCGGCGCTCGACAAGGAGATCGGCGAGCAGCGCAAGCAGGTCGAGGTGATGGAGACCCGCAAGAAGCAGGCCGAACGGGCGCTGGCGGCGGCGAACAACAGCGGCGGCGCCGGCTCGGGGATCAGCGGCAGCGGCGGCGGGTCGGCGCGACCGGCACCCCGCAACGCCGACGGTTCCTTCCCGGACGAGTCGTGCAGTCTCGACGACCCGACCACCAGCGGCTGCATCACCGCGCGCACCCTGCACGCGCTGAAGCAGGCCCAGGCGGCCGGCTTCACCCGGTTCGTCTCCTGCTTCCGCAGTGGCGGCAGCGGCGAGCATCCGAAGGGGCAGGCCTGCGACTTCGCCGCCCAGAAGAACGGGTTCGGCGGGGTGGCGACCGGCGGCGACCGGACGTACGGCAACAACCTGGCGGCGTACTTCGTGCGAAACGCCGATCGACTTGGCGTGCTGTACGTGATCTGGTTCAAGCAGATCTGGCTGCCGAGCGGTGGTTGGAAGACGTACAACGGGGGCAACGGTGACCCGTCCAGCGACCACACCAACCACGTGCACCTGTCGATGAACTGATCGACGGCACCTGAGGCACCGATCGCGAACCGCCGGCACCGCCCGCCACCCCTGGGCAGTGCCGGCGGTTCTCGTTCCGCACCCGGCCGTAACCCCGGACCGGGTGCGCCGGTCAGCAGCCGATCCGGGTCGAGCCCAGCGCCACGTCGTCGAACCAGAGCGTGTTCGCGCCCTCGCCGTAGCTCTCCCAGCCCAGCCGCAGGTCGGTGAGGCTCGGCCGCCAGTTGGCCCGGTTGTACCACTGTCCGTCGACGTCGTGCGTGGGCGTACCGTCGGCGGTCAGCCCGGTCACCGCGGTGCCGTTGACCCAGGTGGAGAGCCGGCCCTGCGCGCCGTCCACCATGAACTCCAGGCAGGTCCACTGGTTGACCGGCAGCGGCGCGCTGAGCGCGACACCGTTCGGGCTCTGCTCCGGCAGGGTGGCGTCGTCGGAGGCCCGGTTCCACTGCAGGGCGGCGTTCTGCCCGCCCATCCGCAGGTCACGGTTGCCGTCGTTGGCGTCCCGCATGGCCAGGAAGGTCACGTGCGAGGTCGGCAGCGCGGTGGTGTGCCGGACCCAGAGCCGGGCGTAGCGCACCGCTCCGACGCCGCCGAGATCCCGGGTGGAGCCGACGAAGACGTGGTTGCAGTAGCCGACGGCGCCGTTGATCCGCACCGACCGGGTGCCCTGGTGCGCGACCGAGGTGTCGATGCTGGCGGTGCCGCTGCCCGAGCAGTCCGGGTAGCTGACGCTCCAGTCGCCGGAGGGTGCCGTGCCGGTCTGGTTCTCGAAGCCGTCGCAGAGCACCGCCGAACCGCAGCCGCTCGGCGGCGGAGTGGTCGGCGGGACCGTCGGCGGCGGGGTGACCGTCGGCGGGGCACTGGTCGGCGGAGTCGTCGGCGGCCTGGTCGTCGGCGGCGCGGTGCTGGGCGGAGTGGTCGGCTCGGCACCGTTGCACGGCTCGCCGTTGAGGGTGAACCCGGTCGGCGCAGACGAGCTGGCGGCGTAGCTGCCCTGCACCCCGAACTCGGTGGAGCCGCCGGCCGGCAGCGACCCGTTCCAGGCCACGTTCCGGGCGGTCACGGTCGCGCCGGACTGGCTGACCTGGGCGTTCCAACTGCTGGTGATTTGCTGGTCGCCACCGTAGGTCCAGGTCACGGTCCAGCCGTTCACCGGGCTGCCCCCGGCGGTCACCCGGACGGCGGCGGTGAAGCCACCGGTCCACTGGTTGGCGGTGTAGTCGACCAGGCAGCCGGCGGCGGCCTGCGCGGTCGGCGTCAACCCGGTGCCGAGCACGGCGACACTGCTCGCGGCGATCGCGGTCACCGCGGCCAGGGCCAGGGAGACGCGACGGTACGGTGCGGAGATCCGCATGGGAGTTCCTCTCGGACGACTGCCGGCCCCGTCGCCGCCCCTGGCGCGTGCCGGCAGTGCTGTTACGACGACGAGTGGCCGACGCGCGCGGCGCGTACCGCCCTCGTTGGACTCCCGTGACCAGCTCCCATGATCATCGATCCGCCACGACACCCCGGCCAGCCCGTACCGGTCGCGTGACGGCGCCGACCAAGCTTAGAGACAACCATCGATGCAAGCAACCGGCCGGACCCGCGCTCCTGCCGTCGGCCCGGCCGCCCCGGCCAGCGACAATGACGGGGTGACGATCGCGCGCTCGCTGCTGCTGTTCCTGCTCGCCGCCGTCGCCGAGATCGGCGGGGCCTGGCTGGTCTGGCAGGGCGTACGCGAGAACCGGGGCCTGCTCTTCGTCGCCGCCGGCATGCTGGCACTGGCCGGGTACGGCTTCGTGGCGGCGTTCCAGCCCGATCCGCACTTCGGTCGGGTGCTCGCCGCGTACGGGGGCGTCTTCGTGGCCGGCTCGCTCGGCTGGGCCGTACTGGTGGACCGGTTCCGCCCGGACCGCTACGACCTGGCCGGCGCCGCCATCTGCCTCGTCGGGGTAGCCGTCATCATGTACGCCCCCCGCCCCTGACCCACCCTCGGGTGTTCATGAATGAAACTTTTGCAAGCGTTGGGCGGCCAGCCACCCCGCCGGGACCTGCGGCGATAGCCACACATCCCTTCCCGGCACGGTGATCTCTGCAAATCGGAGTGGGTCCATTCTGGCCAAACCAGCCCAGACATCCACCTCCGCCCATGCTTTACGGCCTCGGAACCCGGTGATAGCTTCCCGGCAACATTTGCAAGAACTTGCAGGCCGGCCGTCTCCGCTCTCCTTGACTATGGGAGGTTCCGATGCGTACCCGACGAGGTTCGACCGCCGCCCGAAGAACCGCAACCGCCGCCCTGACCGGGGTGCTCGCCGCCGCGCTGGCGGTGACCGTCGCCGACCGGCGGACCGAGCGGGCGACCGCCAGCCCGGCCAGCCCGGGCGCCAAGGACGTGATCGTGCACCTGTTCCAGTGGCCCTGGGCCTCGATCGCCAACGAGTGCAGCACGGTGCTCGGTCCGAAGGGCTTCGGCGGGGTGCAGGTGTCGCCGCCGCAGGAGCACGTCGTACTCCCCGGCCGGGGTTACCCGTGGTGGCAGGACTACCAGCCGGTCAGCTACCAGTTGAGTACCCGGCGCGGTGACCGGGCCGCCTTCGCCGGCATGGTGCGGACCTGCCACGACGCCGGAGTGAAGATCTATGTGGATGCGATCGTCAACCACATGGCCGGCGGCGCCTCGACCGGGACGGGCAGCGGCGGCTCGACCTACAGCCAGTACGGCTATCCGGCGGTGCCGTACGGCAGCGGCGACTTCCACCACTGCGGGCGCAACGGCAACGACGACATCGTCAACTGGGCCGACCGCTGGGAGATCCAGAACTGCGAGCTGGTCGACCTCGCCGACCTGCGCACCGAGTCGTCCTATGTGCGCGGCAGGCTCACCGGGTACCTGAACGACCTGGTCTCGCTCGGCGTCGACGGCTTCCGGGTGGACGCGGCCAAGCACCTGCCCGCCGCCGACCTGGCCGCGATCGTCGAGCCCGTCACCGGCGACCCGTACGTCTTCAGCGAGGTGATCGAGGGCGGCTCCGGCGAACCCACCCCGGAGGAGTACGCCGGGATCGGTGACGTCACCGAGTTCCGCTACGGGGACGTGGTCGGCAACGCGTTCCGGGACGGCAACCTGGCGAACCTGAACAACCTCGCCTCCTCGATGCGGCTCGGCTCCGGCGACGCGGTGGCGTTCGTCGACAACCACGACACCCAGCGCAACGGTCGAGCCCGGCTGACCTACCGGGACGGCTCGGCGTACGCGCTGGCCGAGGCGTTCATGATCGCCTGGCCGTACGGCGTCCCGCAGGTGATGTCGAGCTTCACCTTCAGCGACCCGGATGCGGGGCCGCCGCGCGACGGCACCGGCGCCACCAGCCCGGTCGACTGCGCGGGCGGTGGCTGGGCCTGTGAGCACCGCTGGCGGAGCACCGCCAACATGGTCGGGCTGCGCAACGCCGCCGCCGGGGCCGGGGTCACCAACTGGTGGAGCAACGGCAGCAACCAGATCGCCTTCGGCCGGGGCAGCGCCGGCTACGTCGCCTTCAACCGCGCCGGCGGCCCGTTGACGCGTACCTTCCAGACCAGCCTGCCGGCCGGCAGCTACTGCGACGTGCTGAGCGGGGACTTCACCAGCGGCTCCTGCACCGGTACGACGTACCAGGTCGACACCGCCGGCCAGGTCACCGCGACCGTGCCGGCGTTCGGGGCCCTGGCGCTGCACGTCAACGCCCGGACCTCGGGCGGCGGTCCCGGCCCGACCCCGACGGGCGGCTCCTGCTCCACCGTCGCCACCACCTTCGCGGTGACCGCCACGACGGTCTGGGGTGAGAACGTCTACCTCACCGGGAACGTCCCGGCGCTGGGCAACTGGAACCCGGCGAACGGGGTGCCGCTCTCCTCGGCCGGCTACCCCGTCTGGCGGGGCACCGTCGACCTGCCCGCCGGCACCGCCGTGCAGTACAAGTACGTCAAGCGCAACGGCGGCCAGGTGGTCTGGGAGAGCGACCCGAACCGGTCCCGGTCCACCCCTTCCGCCGCCGGATGCACCGCGACCTGGACCGACACCTGGCGCTGACCCGTCGCCGGGAACCGGCGGTACGTCGATCTGCGTACTCGGAACATCCACACCGGCACGATGTCGCGGTGCCGTTCCGCCGGCACCATCACTGGCATGACGCTCTCTCCGCCGTGGCGAAAAGCCCTCCTCACCCTGCACGTGGTCACCGCGGTCGGCTGGTTGGGGGTCGACGTGGTGCTGCTGACCCTCGGCGTGGCCGGGGCGCGCGGCTCCGACCCGGACGTGGTCTATCCGGTGATGGCCCTGGTCGGGCAGGCCGTCTTCGTGCCGCTGAGCGTGCTCGCCTGGCTGGTCGGCGTCGCCAGCGCGCTGCTCACGCCCTGGGGCCTGGTCAGGCACCGGTGGGTGCTGGTCAAGATGGTGATCACCACCGTGATGCTCGGCGCGGTGCTCTTCGCCCTGCTGCCGAACCTGCAGGCCGCCGAACTCGGTGCGGCGACTCCACCGGACGCCCGGCAGGGCCTGCTGGCGGCGCCGATCGTCTCCAGCACCCTGCTGGTCGTCGCCACGGTGCTCTCCACCTACAAGCCGTGGGGCCGAATCGGTCGGGCCGGTGCGGTCAGGACCGGGCAGCGGCCAGCGCGGCCGGCAGCCGGGTCGCGAGGTCCAGGTGCCCGGCCCGGGCCTGCCGGAACGCGTACCGAAACAGCGGTACGGGTGCCGACAGGGTGATCTCGACGTCGATGCGTACCAGCCCGTCGGCCTCGCGGGTCAGCCGGGTCCGGTTCCGCAGCGTGGTACGCGGCCACTGCCGGGCCACCATCTCCAGCTCGTCGGCCGCCCACCGGAGCAGGTCGGCCCGGTAGGTGACCTGGAACCGGAACGGTCCCCAGCGCAGCCGGCGCACGGCTCGTGGCAGGCGGACAGGTGCGGCGGGTGGTCCCTCGTCCGCTGACCCGCGACGGCCGGAGCTGCATGAATAGCGACTAACAGGGTATCTAACGGGCATGAGCGGACATGTTATGGTCTTTGCCCCTGATCCGCAGTTGACGGTCACCATCGACCAGCCCGCCGACGAGACCGAGCTCCACCTGCACCCCGGCGGCCAGGGGGTGTGGCAGGCCCGGATGATCAGGTGTCTGGGCGTGCCCGTGGTGCTCTGCGCCGGGCTCGGCGGGGAGATCGGACAGGTGCTCGAACCGCTGCTGGCCGGTGAGGGAGTCGACCTCCGGGCGATCCACCGCGAGTCCAGCAGCGGCGGCTACGTGCACGACCGGCGGGACGGCAAGCGCCACGAGATCGCCTCGGTGCCGGGCCATCCGCTCGCCCGGCACGAGCTGGACGAGCTCTACAACCTCGCGCTCAGCGAGGGGCTGGGCGCCGAGGTCAGCATCCTCAGCGGCCCTGGCCATCCGTCCCTGGTCGCACCGGAGATCTACCGCCGGCTCGCCGCCGACCTCGGCCACAACGGCAGCCGGGTGGTCGCCGACCTCTCCGGTCCGCACCTGGCGGCCGTACTGGACAGCGGCGTGTCGGTACTCAAGGTCAGCCACGAGGAACTGCTCCGGGACGGCCTGGCCGCCGACGACGGCGAGGCGGAGCTGATCCGGGTGATCCAGGCGCTGCACGCCCAGGGGGCCCAGTCGGTGGTGGTCAGCCGGGCCGAGGAGCCGGCCCTGGTGCTGGTCGACGGCGAGGTGGCCCAACTCGACATGCCCCGGCTGGAGGTGGCGGACCCGCGCGGTGCCGGCGACTCGATGACCGCCGGGGTGGCGGCGGTGCTGGCCCGGGGCGGCGACATCCGGCTCGCGGTCCGGACCGGGGCGGCGGCGGGCGCGCTGAACGTCACCCGGCACGGGCTCGGCACCGGCCGGCCGGACGCGATCGCCGGCCTGGTCGACCGGGTGAAACTGGCACCGATGCGGGTGGACCGGCAGGATCGGCTGACCCCCGACGAGCTGGCGCACCGGACGACGACGTCATGACGATCCGGGTACTGGTCACCAACGACGACGGCATCGCGGCTCCCGGGCTGCGCTGGCTGGCGCGTACCGCGGCGGAGCGCGGGTGGGACGTGGTGGTGGCTGCCCCGAGCGAGGAGGCCAGCGGCGCGAGCGCCGCGATGAGCGCGGTGGAGCGGGACGGCCGGGTGGTCGTCGAGGAGCACCCGATCGAGGAGCTGCCCGGCGTCCCCGCGTACGGAGTGGCCGGCTCGCCAGCGCTGATCACGCTGATCGCCCTGCACGGGGCGTTCGGGCCGGCACCGTCGGCGGTGCTCTCCGGGATCAACCGGGGCGCGAACGCCGGCCGTGCGGTGCTGCACTCGGGCACGGTCGGTGCGGCGTTCACCGCTGCCGCGAACGGCTGCCACGGGCTCGCGGTCTCCCTGGACGTACTCTCCGTACACGAGGCGAGCACCGGAAGCGGCGGTGCGGCGGCGGCCGTCACCCGACCGGACCGGGACGAGCGGCGGAACTGGGCGACCGCGGCCCGGGTGGCGCTGGACCTGCTGCCCCGGCTGACCGCAGGCCCCGTGGAGAGCGTGCTGAACGTGAACTCCCCCGACCTGCCGTACGAGCGGTTGCGCGGGATACGCCGAGGCACCCTGGCCGGGTTCGGGCAGGTACAGATGACGGTCGCCGAAGCCGGCAAGGGTTTCGTGCGTACCGCCCTGGAGGAATCCGGCCAGTACGTCGAGCCGGGCACGGACGTGGCCTGGCTGGCGGAGGGTTACGCCTCGGTGACGGCGATCCGGGCGGTCACCGAGGCGTCCGACGTGGATCTGTCCGGACTGGACGATCCGCAGTGAGGGGTGGGATTCCCGGTCCGCGCTGATCAGATCGCGGGCCGGGGACGGTCAGGCGCCGGGGACCTTGACCTCCTCGGCGGCAGCCGCGGGGCCGGCGAAGTAGGGCTCCGGCGCGCCGAAGAGGCCGAGGAGCCCGGTGACCCAGAGCTGCCGGTGGACGAACCGGCTCGGTTCGGTGACCACGAGCTTGACGCCGCTGACCTCCGCGGTCTGGAAGCCGGCGACCATGGCGCTGATTCCGACGGAGTCGATGAAGCTGACCAGTCGCATGTTGAGCTCGATCCTGGACGGTCGCCCCTTGGTCAGAACTCCGGCGATCGCCTCACGAACCTCGTACGCCGTATCGACGTCGATTTCTCCGCGAGGGGCGATCTCCACAACTCCACCAGGCAAGACCGACTTGACGATCGACAGGCTCACGCGAGCACCTCCACTCGCCCATGTCCGGGCGCCTAATCAGTACGCGGGCCGCGACCGAGAGTATTCCTCTCACGGCCCCGATCGCCACCCTTCCGGACGGGCAATCTATTCAACGAGCCGACAAACCTACCCGGTAACGGGGCAAACTACGCTAAATTTTCCTGCGCCGTCGGCTTCGGCACCTGCACCGTCACGCCCTCAGCGTAGCCGTCCCGCAGGTCGGGGCGGGCCACCGGTGCACTGTGTCGTACCTCGCCCGACGCCGCCGCCCGCCGGTACCCGAATCCCTGTCGCCTATGCGACAGACCGGCGGGCCCGACGGGGCCGGTGGGACCACTGGGGCCGGTGTCGCCAGCGGGGCGGGTGTGCCGGGGAGCACCTAGCATGGGGTGATCCGTCCGTCGCGGGACGGGCGACCCAGGCTCGGGAAGGGACACCTGATGCTGAGGAAGCTGATCGGACTGGCTGGGGTCGGCGCGCTGCTGGCACTGGTACTCGCCTGCGGGTTCGGCGGCGGAGGTGATGACGACGACGGTGACGACGACGATTTCGCCCAGCGCGCGTCCGTCGTCCTGCTCGGCTGACCGCCTGCGGCTGACCGTCTGCGGCACACCGGCACGAGATCTCGGCGATTCCGGCAGACTTCGGGAGGTGATCCCGGGTTTGCCAGGAAACACGCCTGGGCACCTCCCGAAGTAGCAATCCGCAACGCGCCGAACAGACGCCTCTGTCCGAAGTGGCCGCTTCGTTCGGCAACCGAGGAGGTAGCACGATGCTCGGAACGAACCTGCTGAAACATCAGAGCAAGCCCGAGCGGATCGCCGACCAGGCGTGGGAACACCTGACCGGCGCGATCAACTCGGCCGGCGACTCGGTGAAGTACACCGCCCGCTCGGCGCGGCGGACCGGCTCCCACCTCACCAGCCATGCCGGCGACCGGGTGGGTGCCGTGACCGACGAGGCCCGGGTACGGGCCAGCCGGGCGTACGACGCCCTCGCGGGCCGCCGGCCAGGACTTCCCTGGGGGTGGCTGATCGGGGCGGGCCTGTTCGGCGCCGCCCTGGCCTGGGCCGCCTCCGCCGCGTCCCGGGCCGCGCTGGCCCGGGCCGAGGAGGAACTGCCCGCCAGCGACGGGCTGGAGTTCGTGGACGTCGACCGGGCCAACTCACCGGTCCGGGTCGACACCACCTGATCCCCACGGACCTGCCCGGCCGGTCGGGCAGGTCCGCGGAAGCCGGGCCCGGTGCGTTCCCGCGCCGGGCCCGGAGGTGCGGCCCCGGTCCTCGCTCAGTTCCGCGCGGCCCCGGTCCTCGCTCAGTTCCGCGCGGCCCCGGTCCTCGCTCAGTTCCGCGCGGCCCCGGTCCTCGCTCAGTTCCGCGCGGCCCCGGTCCTCGCTCAGTTCCGCGCGGCCCCGGTCCTCGCTCAGTTCCGCGCGCCATGCTCAGCCTTGTTCAGTTCCGCGCGCAGCTCACCGCTCGGCGGCGGCGTGCTGCTCGGAGTGGCCGTGGGCGGGCGGGTCGTCGGAGTCGCCGTCGGCGGACGGGTGGTCGGGGGTGGCGGTGGGCGGGTTGGCGGGGCCGCCGAGCCGGTCCGCGACCAGGATGCCCCGGCCGTTGGTGCCGAGGTAGACCCGGCCGTAGACCCTCGGGTCACCGGTCAGCGCCTCGCCCATGTTGCCGTACTGGTGCTGGTCGTCGTTGATCCGCACCCAGGCGCCACCGGCGTTGTCCGACCGGTACACCCCGCGCACGCCGTCGACGGTGGCGACCGCGAAGACCGCCGGGTACGTCTGCCCGGGCGCCGCCCGACCGAACCCGACGTTGACCGCGCTGCTCACGTTCGACTGCTTCGTGAAGCTCGCTCCGGAGTCGGTGGACCGGAAGAGGCCGGTCTCGCCGGCCAGCCAGATGTCTCCCTCGGCCCCGGCCACCGCCTTGAACTTCGCCCCGCCGCTCGGCAGCCCGGTGGCGGCGGTGGCGGTGAAGCTCTGCCCGCCGTCGGTGCTGAGGTAGAACCGGCCGGCCGAGTAGCCGTAGAACTTGTTCGGGTTCACCCGGTCGGCCTCGACGCCTGCGTTCGCCGGGATCCCGCTGGACTGGCTCCACGAGTTCCCGTACCCGACCGAGTAGACCACCTGCGCTCCGGAGTCGCCGGGCGCCCAGACGAACCGGCTGCCGTTGGCGGCCACCGCGACGGTGCCGCCGCTGTTGATCCCGCCCGGCTCCTGGCCCTGGAACCAGTTCGCCCCGCCGTCGGTGGAGAACGCGACATGGCTGTCGTTCGGCCGGTCGGCGTCGGTGAAGTTGCCGGCCCGGACCATGATGCTCGGGTTCGACTCGGCGAAGTCGAGGCTGGTGGTGCTGGTGAAGACCGGCTGGGTGAACATCGTCGGCGGTACGGCGTCCAGGCTGGTGTGCCGGAAGCCGCCGACGTCGCCGAGTCCGCTGACCAGCGGGGCACCCGACGGCGGGCTGACCAGGTCGAGCACGGCCGTCTCCTCCAGTCCCCGCACCATCGGTCGGATGGTGACCGTGCCGCCGCTGTCCCAGTTGCGCAGGTTGGTGGTGCCGTAGATGGTGGCGCCGGTGCCGTACATCAACCGGTTGCCGTCGAACGGGTCGATCTCCACCGACTCGTTCATCCAGCCGAGCTTCGGGGTCTCCTCCGGTGGGGACGGGTTGGCGCCGAAGGTCAGCCACGGCACCGAGCTGACGTCCATGGTGTAGCGCTTGGTCCGGTTCGGGTACGCCCCGAAATCCCAGATCCGGGTCCAGGTCGCGCCGCCGTCCGTACTCCGGAAGAAGATCGCGTCCGGCCACCAGGAGATCTGCGTCGCCACCATGATGGTGTTCGGGTTCTGCCGGTCGATGGTCAACCCGCTGTAGCCGTAGTACGCGTCGGCGCTGCTGGACGGGACCGGGCTGATCTGCGTCCACGCCCCGGTGGCCCGGTTGAACTTCCAGACGTCGCCCTTGCCGCCGTCGTACGGGCCGCCGGTGTCGCTGGTGGCGATGTAGAGGAAGCCGCCGACCGGGTCGACGACACCCTTGTGCGCCAGATAGCCGGTGGGCTGGCCCGCGATCCGCTCCCAGCTCGTACCGCCGTCGGTGCTCCGGTAGACCGGATTCTCCTTGTCCGCGACCCCGACATAGATGGTCTGGGTGGTGTTGCCGGCGGTGCCGGTGGACTTGTCGAAGCTGACCCAGGTGACGCCCTGGTTGCTGTTCAGGTAGTTGTTCGGGTCGGAAGGGTCCTGGGCGTAGTTGCCGGGGTTCGGGAAGTTGCCCACCTTCGCCCAGGTCACGCCGTGGTCGGTGCTGCGCCATAGCCCGTTGCCGCCCTCGGCACCGTAGTAGACGATGCTGTTCCGGTTCGGGTCGACGGCGAGCCGCTCGCCCTGGCCCCGACCCGGCATGTTGCCGCCCACCTTGAACGGCAACTGGTACGCCTGCCAGGTGTTGCCCTTGTCGGTGGAGCGCAGGATCGCGCCGTTGTTCGGATCCCAGTCGTTGGTGTACATCCCGACCGCCGCGTAGACCCGGTTGGTCTGTACCGGGTCGGTGGCGATGCTGAGCACGCCGTTCCAGCCCCAGCGGTCCCAGCCGACCCAGTCCAGCAGCGGGGTCCAGCTCTGGCTGGACTGCTCCCAGCGGTAGGCGCCGCCGATGTCGGTGCGGGCATAGATCAGGTTCCGCTCGGTGGGGTTGAAGACGATGCCGGGGACGAAGCCGCCGCCGTCGATCCGGACGTTCTTCCACGAGTACGGCTCGGCCGCCGCGGCCGAGGCCGGTGCCGCGGCGGGGCTGACGGCGACCTGGGCCACCACGGCCACCACGCCGGCGGCCAGTACCGCCGCGAGCGCAGTGGCGAGACTTCTACGCATGTACGGCTCCCTGTGTGAAAGAGCTTGCGCTGGCCGGCGCGGCCGGGGGTTGGCACGCCGGGGGACGGACGAACCGTCGGCGCGGCGGGCGTTCCGAGGGGGACGCCGATGACGATCCGGACCAGTGCGGTCCCGCCGATCGCGCGCGGACAGAACACTTCCCGAGCCGGGAGCTGCCCTTGCTCCCGTGGCGTCGTCCTGGCTCCCGTAACGGCGTCGTGCAGACGTTCACACACGGCTGGACACCGTGTCAATAGTTGGGCACCTAAACTAAACCGGTGGTGGGCCGGGGCTCAGCCGAGCCGGAACACCACCGAGCCGGCGACCTCCTCGCGGGTGACGCCCAAGCCGTCGACCGGCCGGTTCAGCACCTCCTGCCACGGCGTACCGGGCAGGTACTCCGGCAACACCACGACGGTACGGACGCCGAGTTGACGCAGATGGTCGACGCTGAGCCGGTCGGGGAAGCTCGCCGTGATGCCGAGAGTCTGCGCCTGCGAGTCCGGGGTGAAGGCGGCGAGGCCGTTCACGATCTTCGGGAAGCCGTCGGTGGACCAGAGCATCACGCTGAACTCCAGGGTGCCGCTGCTCGGCAGCACCAGCAGCGGGCCCTCGGCCCCGCGCAACGCGGCCGGTTGCGGGATCACCGGGGCGTGCGGGGTCGTGTTGACCCCCTCGACGACGATCAGCGCGAGCGGGATGAGTGCGACCAACCGGACCAGCGCCCTGCGGAACCCGGCGGCACGCCGCCCGGGTACCCGCCGGTCCGGCTGCTCCTCGGTGCCCGGCGGCGGCTGGTAGGCAGCCATCCGCAGCACGGGTACCGGGCTGCCCGGCCGCTCCCCCGCGTGCGGCGGGGCCGGCGCGGCCTGGTCCGGACCGTCGTCCGGGCCCGGCTGTCCCGGTTCGGTGGACGGCACCGTCTCGGCCACGGCCGCCGACTCCGGTCGGGGCTGGCCGGCGGCGGGCTCGGCGCCGGCCGGCGCGGTGGCGGTAGCCGGCGGGACGGTGGCGGCACCGGTAGCCGCCGGCACGGTGGCGGTGGCCGGCACGGTGGCACCGGTAGCCGGCGGCACGGTGGCGGTGGTTTCCGGCCGGGTGTCGGCGGGGGTGCCGTCCGGCGACCGGTCACCGGACGACTCCGTGCCGAGCCGGGTCAGCGCGGTCAGCGCACCGGCGGCCAGGATGCCGAGCAGCAGGGTCGTCCAGAGCACCAGCCGACCGGAGGTCCGGATGGCGTCGAAGCCGGGCGCGTGCAGCACCAGGGTGGCGTACCCGGGATCGCCATCGCCGCCGAGCGTGGTGCCACTGGCCAGCCCGACGCTGACCAGTACGCCGACCGCGAGCAGTATCCGGTGCCGCAGCCGCCACACCGAGAAGAACAGCCCGGCGACGGCCAGCCCGATCAGCACCACCCCGGGCAGCAGGGTCATCTCTCCGGCGAAGCTGAGGCTCGCCCGGGCGGCGCCGTGCCGCTCGCCCCAGAGCCAGTTCTCCGGCGGCGCGACCAGGAAACCCCGCCACGGCGGCGAGAACATCTGCACATGCGCCAGGGTCCGCCGGCCGGCCGGGTGCCGGGCCACCACCTCCAGGTAGGGCAACGCCATCAGGATGCTGACCCCGCCGAACACCACCCCGCCGGCCAGGTCGGCCAGCAGCAGCCGCCGACCGAACGGCGGACGGGACCGGCGCCGCCACCACGACCAGGCGTAGCCGGCCCCGGCGGCCAGGCAGACCAGTGCCAGCACGTAGCCGAACGGCAGCCCGATGCCGAAGCCCAGGGTGATCTGCCAGGCCGCCACCAGCCAGCCGGCGAAGGCCCAGCCGGGGCGGCGCCGCTCCGGCCGGTAGCCGTGCCGCAGCGACCAGCCGTGTCCCCGGGCCAGCATCGCCAGGGCCAGCGCGATGCCGCCGATGGAGAGCACGTGCAGGTGCCCGGCCTGGGCCAGCTTCCAGGGGGCGTACCCGAAGGCGACCCCGGCCGCCGCGGCACCGATCCGGCCCGCGCCGAGCTGCCGGACCAGCGCGTACGCCCCGACGAAGGCGAGCGCGTGCACCAGCACGTAGAGGATGTTGTAGCGGACCACGCCGGCCACCGGACCCTCGCCGATCATCCCGGCCGGGGCGTAGCCGAGCAGGGTGTCGGAGTAGGCGTAGGTGTAGGGCTCCGGATAGAAGGTGTTGGAGTGCCACAACTGGGTGGGGTCGTTCAGCACCGCGTGGCCGCCCCAGGCGATCTGCCACGCCTGGAGGGTCGGATCCCCGATGTCCTGCGGGATCGTGCTGGTGATGTCGCGCAGGGTCGGCCAGGTCAGCACCACGGCCAGCAGCAGCCCGCCGAGCACGGCCAGCGTCCACTCGTGGCTGACCAGGCGCACCAGGAAGGGAGCCCGGGGCGTCCGATCCGGGCCCGACGGCGTGGCGCCGGTCTCCGGCGGTCCCGTCCGCTCGTCATTCCCGTCACTGGCCCGGTCGTCGGGGGATCCGTCACCGGCCCGGTCGTCGGAGGATCCGTCGCCGGCCCGTCCGTCGGAGGATCCGTCGCCGGCCCGGTCGTCGGGTCCGGCCGGTGCCGTCTGCCGTTCGATCGTCATCCCTGCCCATTCCTTCCGGCCCGGGCCCTGTCCCCCGCACCACACCGGCGTCTGCCCCGGAGCACACCGGGATTGATGATTCCTGATGTTCGCCGGGGCTGTCACGCCCCGTCCGGCTCACCCCGCACGGGTGAGGGTCGCTCACCCGAGGGCGGGTCAGAGTCGAAGCGCGGACGTGACCGGCGGGGCGCAGCCTACCGGTCGCCCGGACCACCGCACTGAACCTCTTTCCCCCTCCCCTTGCGTCCGTCGTGGCCCAAGGTGGAGATCGGGGCGGCAGACGCCGCGCGGTTCAGGTTGACACGGGTTCACTCGACCGTCGGAGGAGCGAGCATGGCCAGCCGCGCGACGAGCCGGACTGACGAGGAGATCCAGCGCGACATCCTGGCGGAGTTGGCCTGGGAACCCCGGGTCCAGCCGAACGAGATCGGTGTGGCGGTGCAGGACGGCGTGGTGACGCTGCGCGGCTGGGTGGACAACTACGCCAAGAAGTGGGCTGCGGAACGGGCCGCGCACCGGGTACACCGGGTCCGGGCGGTCGCGAACGACCTCGAGGTACGCCTGCCCTCCTCGGCCGAGCGCGACGACCCCGACATCGCGGCGGCGGTCACCCGGGCCCTGGAGTGGGACGCCTTCGTCCCCACCTCCGAGGTCGACGTGACCGTCTCCAACGGCTGGGTCGTGTTGCGCGGCGACGTCGAGTGGGAATACCAGCGACGCGCCGCCGAGCAGGCGGTACGCCGGCTCGCCGGAGTGCGCGGCCTCACCAACGGGATCTCGGTGCAACCGCACGAACGACCGGAGCGCGACGAGATCTCCGAGCGGATCCAGAGCGCACTGGTACGCAGCGTGGAGACCGACGCGGCGGGGATCGACATCCGGATCGAGGGCGACGCCGTGGTGCTGACCGGCAACGTCCGGTCGTGGCTCGAACGCGAGGAGGCCGAACGGGTCGCGTGGTCGGCGCCGGGCGTCACGCAGGTCGACAACCACATCACCGTACGGCTGTGAGGCTCCGGGTTCAGGTCAGATCAGGTTGAGTTCGCGGGCCCGGCGTACGGCGTCGCGGCGCCGGGTGGCGTCGAGCTTGCGGTAGATGTTCCGGACGTGCGTCTTGACGGTGTTGACCGAGAGCGAGAGCTCCGCCGCGATCTCCACATTGGACAGGATGCTCTGCAGGTAGCGGAGCACGGTCAGCTCCCGCTCGGTCAGCGGTTCAGCCAGCGGCGTTGCCGTTGGGGTCGCCGCGCCGCCCGTCCCGTCGGCGGCGTCGAGCAGCTCGTTCACCATCGGCCAGTACGCCGTACCCGAGTCGAGGTGGGCGGCGAGCAGGTCCCGTACCGGTGGATCGGCCCGGGTGAAGGGCCGCCGAAAGCCCTCCGGCTCCGCCAACCGCAGCACCTGTTCCAGGACGCGGGCGGCGCGGCGGTGGTCGCCGGTCATCCGGGCCGCGCTCGCGTCGAGCAGTCCGGCCGCCAGCCGCAGCGGAAGCGGCCCACCGGCCCCGGCCGGCGCCGCCCAGTCCGGCAGCGTACGCAGGACGGCCTGCGGGTCCCGCGCCCGCAGGTGGGCCCGGGACAGCGCCACCGCCACCGGCTCGACCGGAGCCGTTCCCCGCTCCAGCGCCGGAGTGAGCATGCCCCTGGCCAACTCGACGTCGCCGTGGTCGACCCACAGCTCCGCCTCGGCGGCGAGCAGCCAGTGCGCGAGTGGCTGCGCCTCGGCCCGGTCGCCGAGCCGGCGGCGGCTGGCCGCCAGCGCCTGGTGCGCACCGGTCAGGTCACCCCGGTCACGCAGCAGCCGAGCCTGGATGATGCCGGCCACTCCGTGCACGAGCGGTTCGTCGACGTACTCGGCGGCCCGGACGCCGAGTACCAGATGCGCGTCCGCATCGTCCGGCCGGTCCCGGTGCAGCGCGACGAGCGCCTGCGCGAGATACCCGTGTACGCCGTCGGCCGGCCGGACCAGCCCACCGAAGGGCGCCGTGCCGAGTGCCGCGCGGGCGGCCTCGTCGGCGCTGGTCAGCTCGCCCCGGATCGCCCGGGCGAGTGCCAGCCGGCCCAGGCAGAGCCGACGGGCCCGGGGCAGTTCCGCCCGGGTCGCCTCGGCCAGCCCGTCGGCGATCTCCGGCTCGACGGCGGTCGGGTCGCCCGTCCCGAACCGGATCGCCCCCGGCACCAGCCTGGCCACCGCTCTGGCCCGGAGTTCAAGGTCGTCCCGGTCGGAATCCCCGCCGTCGGCCGGCGCGATACCGAGCCGCCCCACGTCGGGCGGGTCCCCCAGACCGGAGCCCGCCGGGCCGGCCCAGCCCGCTGCGCCCAGGTCGGCTCGGCCGAGACCGAGGACGTCGGCCCGGGCCGAGCCGGGCAGGTCAGGACGACCCGGACCGAGAAGATCGGTCCGGGCAGCGTCCGGCAGGTCAGGACGACCCGGCTCCAGAAAATCGGTCCGAGCAGCGTCCGGCAGGTCAGGACGACCCGGCTCCAGAAAATCGGTCCGAGCAGCGTCCGGCAGGTCAGGACGACCCGGCTCCAGAAAGTCGGTCCGAGCCGAGTCGGGCAGGGTGAGCCGGCCGAGGTCGATCTGGTCGGCGTCCACGTATGCCTCGACATCGACGCCCACGACCGGGCCACCGTCGACGTCCGGCCGGGCGGCCGGGGCGGGGCCGAGCAGCGCGCCCGGGTCGACGGTCACCACCGCGACGTCGGCGTGACCGGCCAGCGGATCCGGGCGGCGGAGATCGTCGACCCCGGCTCGTACCGCCGGTTCGTCTCCGGCCGACTGGGCGGCGGCGAGCCGCAGGGCCGCCGCGATCCGCCGGAACCGGTGCCGGCGAGTCGCGTCGAGCAGGTCGCTGTGCTCGGCGGCCAGCGCGAGGTAGCCGGTGGCGGCGGTCGGCTCACCCCCGTCCAACCGGTCCGCGGCACAGGCCAGGCCGAGTTCCGGGTCGGCGCGGACCACCTCCGGGGGCGGCGCCGGCGGCGCCGGCCGGGTCGGGGCGTACTGGCCGTAGGGGACGAGATCCGGCCAGTGCCGCAGCAGCACGCCGATCGCGTACGGCCAGTCGTGCGCGGCGAGCGCGTGCCGGAGCGCCTCGGCCGGCAACTCGTTCGCGGTGAACCAGGTGGCGGCCCGACGGTGCAGCTCGGCCACCTGGTCGGCGGGGCGGCGGGCCAACTCGGACCGGAGCAGTTCGCCGAGCATCGGATGGCACCGGTACGCCGCCGGCCGGCCGCCGAGCGGGATCACGAACCCGCCGAGACGGTCCAGTTCGGACAGTACCCGGGCCGATTCGGTGCGCCCGGTCAGCGTGTCCACCAGCTCCGCGGAGAAGCCCTCGACCAGTGACGCCCGGCAGAGCGCCTCCCGGGCGTCACCGGAGAGGCCGGCGAGCAGTTCCTCGGTCAGATAGTCGCCGACGTCCGGATGTTCTCCGGTGAACTCGTCCACGAACCGGGCCGGGTCGGGGTGGCCCGGCAGGGCGAGCGCGGCGAACCGCAGGCCGGCGGGCCAGCCCTCGGTGCGGTTGACCAGCCTGCGGGTCTGCTCCGGCGGCAGTGGCTCCCCGTACGCGGAGAACAGGTCGGCGACCTCGTCGGGGCGGAACGCCAGGTCGGTGGCGCGGATCTCGGTCAGCTCCCCGCTGAGCCGCCAGCGGTGCAGCGCGAGCCCGGGGTCGGTACGGCAGCCGATCACCAGCCGCAGCCGGCCGGCCGTGTGCCGGAGCAGGAACTCCAGCCCGCTGGAGACCTCGGGGTCGTCCACCTGGTGCAGATCGTCCAGGATCAGGGTCGCCGGCCCGGTACGCCGGGCCAACTGCTCGGCGAGGGACTCCAGCCCGTACCCCGGATCCGGTTCGTCCGGTTCCTGCCCGTCGACGGCCGGACGCAGCGCCGCGTACAGATATGACCAGAGCCGTGCCCCGCCGTCACCCGGCTCCAGCGAGAGCCAGCCCACCGGGCCCCGGTCGGGGCTGTTCCCGGCCCGGCGGTCCGTGGCGTTGCGAGCCCGGCACCAGGAACTCAGCAGCACCGTCTTGCCCCAGCCGGCCGAGGCCGAGACCAGGGTCAGCGGGCCGGCCGTCCCGAGGTCGAGCAACTGGAACAGCCGGGGCCGGGGCAGCAACACCGCCCCGGAGCGCGGCGCGGCGGCCAGCTTCGCGGTGAGCAGCGGCGGCGCCGAACGCCCCGCCCCGCCGCCCGGGCCGGCGGCTGTCCTGTCGGTGGCCGGCGCACCCGTTCCGGCCAGTTCCTCGATCCGTTCCAACAATGTCCCACCTCCCGCGGCCCGTCCCGACGCGACGGCCCGAGGCGGATACCCGGCCCGTCGCGGTTCACCCCTTGCGGACGACCCTGGTTCACCCGGCACCGCCGGACGATGACGGCCCAGGTAGCGGAGATCGGGCACCGGCCCGGCGGCGAGCCTGCCCCGGGCCGTCGACCAGGCGCCACGCTCAGGCGTGACCGGCGGCCCGGCGCCGCGCTCCGACGTGACTGATGTGGGCGCGGCGTCGGCGCTCCGGCGTGACTGGTGTGAGCCGGCGCCGCGCTCAGGCGTGACCGGCGGCCCGGCGCCGCGCTCCGACGTGACTGGTGTGGGCGCGGCGTCGGCGCAGCGGCGGTCCGGCTCGCGGAAGGCGGGCCGGACCGCCGGCACGACCGCCTCGCCGGCCGGCCGGGGAGCCGCCTTCCCCGGCCGGCCGGCGGTCGTGCCCGATCGTCAGCCGTTCCTGGCTGTTCCAGCCGTTCCCGGCTGTCTCGCGGTTGTCGTCCGGCGGTCAGCCTCTCCCCGGCCGCCCCGGTGCGTTGTCGAGGTTGACGGGTTCAGTAGACGAAGACGCTCTTCGCCGGGAAGGTGAAGGACGGGTTGCTGCCGCTGAGCAGCATCGGCCGGCCGGTGCAGTCGTCGTTGACGTAGAGCAGGGCCGCCCGGCTGTTCGTGTTGATCCATGAGTGGGCCCGCTCGCCCCAGCCGTGCGCGACCAGGTCGACACAGGCCCCGACGGTCGGGTCCAGCGCGGAAACGGTGAACCGTGCTCCGTCGTACGAGGTCCCTTCGAACAGGCACAGTGCCCGGAGGAACTCACAGGTGCCACTGCTCGTCGCCGCCGCGTCTGCCGATGCCGGGGCGGCCGCTGCAGGCCCGGCGTACGCGCCACCGATAATTGCCGCGGTGGTCAGCGACAACAGTACTCGGAGACCATTCCGATAATTGACGCGCGATTTGCGCATGGTGTTTCCCCCTTTTCTGACCAACTCCAGGAACGATGGCGGAAGGCAGGGAGGGGTCCTGTCCGGTAAACCGGGTGCGGGTGTGTCGGGGTACGGCTCGACGTCGACGCCTCGGCTGCGGCACGGGGGGCCGGGTGTAACGCCGCAACACCCGGAACGCCTCGTACGCCCGCAGGCCGATGTGTCAACGTATCCGCAGGTGACGCCGTCTCGCCCAGCGCTGGTGGCGCTCGGAACGAAAGCGGTCGCCGGACCGCCCGATGCCGGCCCCTGACCGGCAGGCGGCGGCGCGGGCATACCCGGCGGTGGCCGTGGCCCGCGTGGTGTCAGCGAGTCATCGATCGGGTTCTTGCCCGGCACGCCATTGTGCGGAATCGAACAGCAAAATTCTCACACTCACGCGACGCCCCCGTACGCGGTCCTCGGTGGAGAAAGCAGGAATTGTCCCGGCCCAGCCATCAAACAGCGTCGATACCATAACACGGCACCCTGATGGCCACAACCAACCCGCAACCCGATTCGGCACCGTTTATGGCAACCGTTCTATAACCGCCCAAGGCCGACGTACGACTACGGCGATACAGTTTCCGGCCCGTTACGTATTTCTCGTACGCCGACCCCGACCCCGACCGGCGGCACGGGCGCGGGCCCGGCGAACTGGTCGCCGGGCCCGGGTCGGGGTCTTCGAGAGCGGGGTCGGTCAGGAGGGCAGACCGCCGACCTGGGTGTTGATCCAGGACCGGATGGAGGGCAGGTCACCGTAGATGGACGGCCCGGTCGCGCAGGTCGAGTTGTTGTTGCCCGCCCGGCTGGTCGCACCGATCAGGTTCCACCGGCCGTCGATGCTGCGCACCTGCGGGCCACCGGAGTCGCCGTAGCAGGCGCCGGCGTTCCCGTTCGTGTTGTTGGTGCAGATCTCGTACGTCCCGTTGATGCCGGAGCAGCGGCTGTCGGCCACGATCGAGGTGTCCAGCTCGTTGGCGACGGTCGGCGCCGAGCCGCAGCCCCGGACCGGGCAGGTCTGCCCCCAGCCGATGATCCGGGTCGCCGTACCGACCGCGCCGGAGGTGCTGGGGATGACGGCGGGGGCGTGGCTCACCGAACTGCCGAGCTGGAAGAGCTTCACGTCGATGGAGGGGTGGTTCACCGCCCGTACCACGCTGACCACGGTGCCACCGCTGGTGCGGTTGACGCTGCCTACCCGTACCGAACTCGGTGTCGGGCAGTGCTTGGCGGTGACCACCCAGTTGGCCTTGATCAGCGAGGCCGAGCAGCCCGAGGTGTAGACCAGGAACGAGTAGTTCTCCGACGCCGGCCGGCCGTTCACCACCAGCGTGCCGACACCGCCGTCGCCGTCGGTGGCTCCCGGCGCGGGCTCGCCGGAGGCCGCCGGCACGTCCGCGTACGCGGTCGACGGCGCCGCCGAGGCGACGGCCGGCAGGGACAGGCCGGCGGCGACCAACGCGGCCACCAGGCACGTACGGCGGACGAGTACGCGCGCCGGGTGCGGTCGGGACATGACTGACCTCCAGGGGTGTCGGAGTCGTGGTCAGGCAGCACACTAACGCTGGATAGATGGATGTAGATACATATCCCTTCTCCCCTACCACCGCACGATGCGCCGGGCGGGCCGGACCCGGCGGGTTGACCCTCGACCCGGTCGAGGGGGCAGAATGCCTGCTCATGGACGGGGGTGGCCGGCTTCTCGGCATCGGCGAGATGGCCCGGGCGAGCGGCCTGAGCATCAGCGCGCTGCGCTTCTACGACGGTGCCGGCGTGCTGGCACCCGCGTCGGTGGACCCCGGCACCGGTTACCGCCGGTACGCCCAGCGGCAGCTACCGGCCGCCCGGCTGCTGGCCGGCCTGCGCCGGATCGGGATGCCCCTGGCCGAGATCACCCGGATACTGGAGCTGCGCGGCTCGGATCCGGCCGCCGTGTCACGGCTGCTGGACGCGCACCTGCGCCGCCTGGAGGAGGGGCTCGCCGACGCCCGCCGGGAGGCGGCCCGACTCCGGGTACTCTGCGCCGCCGCCGAGCCGGAGGTCCGGCTGACCGTACCCGGACGGGAGCTGGCGGCGGCGGTCGACGCCGTCCGGTTCGCGGTCGGGGCGGATCCCGGGCTGCCGATGCTCGGCGGCGTGCACTTCGAGTTCGACCGGGACGTGCTCCGGCTGGTCGCCACCGACCGGTACCGGATGGCCGTCTCCGAGGTCTGCGCCGAGCCGGGCAACCTCGGTGACGGCGAAGCGGTGACCCGGGTGACCGCGCCGGTCTCGTTCGTCGACGCGGCCCGGGCGCTGCTGACCGGCGGCTGGCCGGCGACCCTCACCCTCGGCTCCGCCGCCGTCAGCCTGCGGGTGCGGGACCGGCGGGTCACCGGTACCCCGATGGAGCACGACTTCCCGGACTACCGCCGGTTGCTGCGCACCACGACCGGCGGGCCGGACCGACGCCGGGTGACCGTCGACGTGGTCGGGTTGCGCGAGCGGCTGACCGCCGCCGAGACCCGGACGGTGGTACGGACGGACGACGGCGCCCGCTGCGCGGTCAGCGTCCTCGCGATCGACGCCACGAACCGGCTGACCGTCTCCGCCGCCGAGACCCCGACCGCACCGACCGATCCGGTGGTACGGGTCGGAGTCGACCGGGAGTTCCTGCTCGACGCCCTGGACGCGGTCGGGGCGGGCCAACTGGTCCTCGAACTCGACGGGCCGATCCGCCCGCTGGCGGTACGCCGACTCGACGACGACACGGCCTTCTCCATCCTGATGCCGGTGCGGATCTGAGCGCCCCTCGGCTCGGTCGCTCCTCTTGGCTCAGTCGGTCCTTCTGGTTCAGTCGGTCCTTCTGGCTCGGCGGTCCTCCCGGCTCGGCGGTCCTCCCGGCTCGGCGGTCCTCCTGGGTCAGGCGTCCTCGCCCAGCTCGGTGAAGAGGGTCAGTTGCAGGTGACCGGGCGCCGTCAGCCGCGAGTTCAGCGAGTTCCAGGGCGTACGTGTCGGCTCGGCGATCACCGTCGCGCCCGCGTCGGCCAGGGTCGCGGTGACCGCCGGGGCGTCGTCGACCTCGAAGGCGACCCGGATGTGCCCGGCCACCCGGCGGCCCACCTCGACCTCGTCGATGTACTCGGCGTGCCCCGGATCGGTGATCTCCAGAGTGGCCCGACCGGCGTCCAGGATCGTGACCCGGCCGTCCGGCGAGGAGAAGGCGGCCTGCTCCGGCAGGCCCAGCACGTCACGGTAGAACCGGAGGGCCTGGTCGTAGTCGTCGGCGGTGACCACCAGCCGGAGTTGCCGGACCGGAGACGGCTCATTCATCGCCCCAGTCTGGCACGCGGTCCCGGCACGCTGATCCGGCCCGCGGTCCCGGCACGCTGATCCGCCGCGAGCGCCCGCGTATCGCCTTCACCACGGCCGCGTGCTGACGGCGACCGCACACCGGGGACACGCGGAGCGGCCGAATGGCCCGGTCAGGACGAGTTGATCACCTACAGTAGCTAGATGGCTTTTGTCCGGTTCAACCCGATAGTCTCGGGGCGGGCACGCCGCCGGGCCGGTGCCGCGCTGGTCGTACTCGGCGGGATACTCGTGCTGACGGTGGTGGTGGTCAACGACGCGCCCGAGCCACCGAGGACAGTCGACCGGCCACGGGCGGCGGAGCAACACCTGCCGACCCCGGTCGCCCCGGGCACGCCGCCGAGCACCGAGCCGACGCCGCCCGCGGCGCCACCCCCGGCGCATCTGCCGGTAGTCGACTACGGCCCCGCACCGGGCGGCTTCCCCGAGGACCCGACTCCGATGTCGACGGTACGGCTCGGCGAGGGCCTCCGGCCGATCCGCCGGGTCGCCGCGTACGACGCGCCGGGCGGCCGGCCCCGGGCCTTCCTCGCACCCGCCATCAGCGGGGTGCCGGTGACCATGCCGATCGTGACGCGCCGGACGGGCTGGACCGCCGTGTTGCTTCCGTCGGCGAACCGGACCATCGCCTGGGTGCCGCCCGGGCCGTGGAGCACCGTGGAACTGCGCGACCTGCTCGTGGTGGTCCGGCAGGCGCACCGGCTGTACTGGTATCGGGACGACCGGCTGGTCCGGTCCTGGCCGGTCAGCGTCGGCACCTCGGCCACGCCGACCCCGCTGGGCCGGACATTCATCCTCGGCCGGTCGACCCTGCCCGGCCGGGTGTACGCGGACACCGAGGTCTTCGCGCTCGGCGCCGTACCTGACGAACCGAATTCGGTACCGTCCGGGCTTCGCGGCGCGCACATCGGCCTGCACGCCTGGTACAACGCCCGCCAGCTCGGCCGCGACAACAGCAACGGCTGCATCCGGATAGCCCGGAAGGCACAGGAACTGCTGCTCGCCGAGATGTCCGCCGGCACCGAACTGCTGGTGCTCGACCGCTTCTCCGCTCCCGAGCGGCTTCCCGGCCCCGGCCCGGTCCCCGTGGTGGCCCGCTGACCGCTTCGGACGGCGCCACCCCGGAGGACGACTCCTCCGGACGATCGGCCGGTGGCGGCTCGGCTGGAGCGGCACCGGCGGCAGCCGCAGCCCCCGGGGTGAGGTCGTTCGAGCTGCCCGACGGATGCTCTGGCGCGCCCGATCCGGCCTACAGGTCGCGGCGCATGCAGACCCGGGGCCACCGGTCCAGGCCGTGTGCCGCCTCGCGGGCCCGGATCGCCGCCAGCCCGGGGGGCAGCTCCCGCTCGTCGAGGACGACGAATCCGCACCGGGAGTAGTACGGGGCGTTCCACGGCACGTCGGTGAAGGTGGTCAGGGTCAGCGCCGGTACCCCGCTCGCCGTGGCGTGCGCGGCGAGGCGCTCGATCAGTTGCCGGCCCACGCCCCGGCGGGCGACCCGGGGATGCACCGAGACCTGTTCGACGTGCAGGTTGCCGTCCACCGGCTCGGCGACCAGATAGCCGACCGGCAGGTCGTCGGCGTCGACCGCGACCCAGGCCAGGCCGGCGCGCTGATGCCGGGCCAGCTCCTCGACCGACGGTGGTTCGTCGTCGGCGATCTCCGGCATCCCGATGTCCCGGAAGGCCCGTCCGGCGGCCCGCTCGATGTCCCGCAGCCCGGGCAGGTCCGGCTGACGGGCCGGTCGGATCCGCATCGGGTCATCCTCCCGGCCCGGCCAGCGGGCGACCAGCGATATTTCCGCCCGGGGTCACGTCCGGCCGTAGGTGACGAGGGCCGCGCCGGAGTCGAAGGTGCGGGTGTCGGTGACGGTGAGCGGGACCGGCTGGTAGGCCCCGCCGAACAGCGGGCGCCGTGAGCAGGCCGGCGGCCGGCCCGGCTTCATGATCAGTTCATCGGGTCGCCGGATCCGGTTCCGCACGCCGAGCGGTTGGCCGGAGAGGGTCGGACGGTACGCCGACGGGTCGGGCAGGGCGACTGACGAGGGCACAGTGCTGGCCCTCGGCCGGTCCACGCGACCCGGGGCGTACCCGAATCCCGATGGAGGAGATCATGCCGACCCGTACCCGGATCGCCGCCGGACTCGGCGCCTCGGTCGCCGCCGGCGCGGTCGCCCTGGCCGCCGGCCTCGTGCCCGCCCAGGCGTCCACGCCGACCGTCGTCGCCCCCGCCCCCACGCCGAAGCCGGCCGTGGTCGCCGCCGAGCCGCCGGTCCTCTCGGCCACCCTGACCCGCAGCTACGACGCCTTCGACGCCAACCAGGGCGTCGCCGTCGACGACCGGTACTTCTACGTGGTCGACAATCGCAGCATCACCAAGCACGACAAGGCGACCGGACGGCCGCTGCTCCAGTTCGCCTCGAACTCCGGCGGCCCGATCATCCACCTGGACAGCGGTGTGGTGGTCGGCAACCGGCTCTACGCCGCGCACTCCAACTACGACGAGTCGCCGATGGAAAGCTCGATCGAGGTCTTCGACACGAGGACGATGCGGCACGTCGAGACGTACAGCTTCGGGATCTTCCGGGGGTCGCTGACCTGGCTGGACCGGCACGACGGGGCGTGGTGGGCCGGGTTCGCCAACTACGACGAGATCGCCGACGGCGAGACCGAGCCGTACGGGGAGACGTACAACACCCAGGTGGTCAAGCTGGACGACAGGTTCCAGGTCGTCGAGGCGTGGACGATCCCGAAGCCGATCCTCGACCGGTTCACACCGATGAGCAACTCCGGTGGCTCCTGGGGGCCGGACGGCCGGCTCTGGCTGACCGGCCACGACCTCGGTGAGGCGTACGTGCTGCGGCTGCCGTCCGCCGGCTCCGAACTGGAGTGGGTCGGCACGGTCACCCTGCCGGGCGTGGAGGGCCAGGGCATCGCCTGGGAGCACTCGGGCACCCGGTCGAAGCTCTGGACCATCAAGCGCTCCACCAAGCAGGCGTTCAGCTTCACCGTGCCGTTCCGGTCGATCGCCAACCCGACGACGCCGACCTGGCAGGTCCTCGGCCCCGGCAACTTCCAGCAGTGACCACCCTCCGCTGACGGTATGCCGGAGCCACGCACCTCGATCGGCGCCAGCGGCGGTCGGCCGAGTCAGTACGGGAACGGCACCGCCTCCTCCGGACCCGCGGCCAAGCTGGTGAAGGTGGTGATGTGCCGAGCGGTGCGGTTGACGCACAGGTAGAGGTGGCAGCCGGCCGGGTCGAATCGGAACGCCACGGGCTGGCCGGCGTACCGGTCGCCGAGGTGGGTGAGCAGGGGCAGCGGGTCGTCGAGCCGCGCGGGCTCCGGTGACGACGGGACCGGGATCGGATATCTCGGGTCGGCCGGCACCGCCTCGGCCAAGGCGAGATCGAGGCAGTCGAGGCAGTCGGCGATCGCCGTCTCGACGGTGGGATGGGTCGGCAGCTCGGGTACGCCCATTGGCAGGGCTGGTGCGTTGAGTTCGACGCGCCAGCCCTCGCCGTGCAGCCGGAGTGGATCACCCTGGTTGAGCCGATGGTTCTGCACGGTCACGGTGACAACCAGGCCGAGGCCGAGGGCGAGCCGGATCAGGTCGGCCAGCGGCGGCACATCGGGTCGGGCGGCCCGAACGAAGCGCCGTGCGCCCGGGTGACCGCGACTGGCGTACCCGACGTAGTGGGCCAGCGGGTCGGCGTCCGGGTCGGGCAGGGTGACGATGCCGTCCCGGAGGTCCTGGTCGACGCCGCCACCACCGTCCAGCTCGGCGAGGTCTTCGGGGCGTACCCGAAAGGCGCCGGCCCAGCGTGCCAGGCGGTAGCGGCCGGGAAGCTGGACCACCGGCTGCCCGGTCGGCTGGCTGCCGACCGGCTGGGCCGGCGGCGGCTGCCCGACCTCCCAGTTGAGGTGGAGGACCTGGTCACGCAGGTTGCTGAGCGTGACGACGGCACCGAGGTAACGGCGGCGGGTGCCGCCGCAGGCGTGACAGGGCAGCACCGAAGCACAGCGACCGGCGCCATGGCACCGGAGACACCCGGCTTCGGCGGGCCGGCCGCCGAGGGTGCACTCGCAGGGCCGTAGGCCGGTGGCCGGGTCGCAGTCGGCGCAGTCGACGTACGGGATGGGGGTGCCGCGCCAGTGCGGGGCCGGCGGCTCCCAGTTGCGCCGCAACGTGCCGGCGGGCCGGGGGCTGAACCGCCCGGTGTGCCGGTCGACCTGCGACTCGGGCACGGCACCCGGACGCAGCCCGGTGTACCACCAGGCGCCGTTGCGCCAGATCCCCTGCGCGCCCGGCATCTCCTCGCCGGTGGCCGGAACGACGCAGCCGCCGAGGATCCGGCGTTCGACCTGCCCGACATCGATTCCGGAGATGACGTCGACGGTGGCCGGCCGAGCGACCCCGTCCGGGCCCGCAGAGCGGACGAAGTGTGCCGGCGCGGCGACCCGGCGAGCGGCCAGCAGCCCGACCGCCCGCTCGACGGTGGTGACGGCGACCGCCGTGGGCAGGTCGGTGAAGGCGGCCGGCTGTTCCGGAGGTGCCGAGCCGGGTAGCTCGTATCGCACCTCCCAGCCGAAGCTCTCGGCGGCGCCGGGGAGCCGACGCGCCTCGACCACCAGGTCGAGGCAGAGCAGGCCGGCGATCGCGCAGAGCCGGGTGAGCTGCCGATCCGGGTCGGGCGCCGGCCGCGCGGTGGTCCGGCCGAGGAAGACCTGCCACGGGGTACGCGTCCAGCCGGCAATCGCCGCCGTCTCCAGGTCGTGCCGCTGCTCGGTGGCCAACTCGGGCCGCCACCGGGCAGGCAGCGGTACCAGCCGTTCGCCGACCGGCTCGGTCGGGGCGGTGACGTGGTGGACGCTGCCCGCACCGACCGACGCGGCCAGGTGGCGCAGCAGCGGGGTCAGCGCGAGGTGCCAGCCACCGCCGGGCGCCGGGCGGGGTTCGAGCACTCCGGGTACGACCTCCGCCGAGGCGACCGCTCCGGTGTCCAGGTTCGCCACCGTGAGGACGAGTTGAGCCCGAAGGGACCCGTACTGGCCACAGGCGGAGCAGGCGTAGCTGGCGGTACGGCAGTCCGGGCAGGGCACCACCAGGGGTGTGGCGGTCACCGGCCCACCGCCGTGCAATCGTTCGGATGGTCGGCCCGCAACGCACAGCGCCGGCCGCCGGTCAGCAGCCGGTCGCAGAAGACCCGGTGCCGTACGCCCTGGTTGTCCTCTTCGGAGAGGGTCGTCTCCGGCACGTCGACCTGGGACAGGAAGGCCAGCGAACGACCGGCGGTGCGGGCGAAGAGCTTCGCCGCGTCCAGGCTGTTCGCGGTGAACGGCAGATGCAGGACGAACCTCGGCCGCTCGTCCATCACCGGCCGCCCGGCGGATCGGGGGCGGTAGTCAAGCCGCGATCTATGTTGGACAACGTACTCCTTCTTTCATCGTCAGCATGGAACGCTTCGGGAACTGAGAGGGGCGGCCCGTCGGGAGGCCGATGTCGGGAACGGGCCGCCCCTGACGCACCTGCCACCGCAGCCAATCGGCGAGTACGGCAGCAGGGCAGGCGGAAATGAGCACGCGCTTCACCACGCCACGCGGTCGGTGGAACGGTGGCGCAATTCGTGATGGTGCGGGGTCGCGGAGCTACGCGCGCCCGTGGTAGATAACTCCGGTAAGTCGCGATGAATCAGCGGTCCAACCTGAAAAGACGACTCGGCATCACCTCCTCTATCGACAGGTTGTCAGGGGCCGCCGGGCGGGAGTAACCCTTCCCGCTCGACCTTTCCGCGACGACCCGCACCGATTCGGCAGAGGAGACAGATCATGGTGGTGACGCAACATCGGCCCTTCATCCGTACGCTCCGGGCACAGTGGCTCGGCCAGCGGCTCCGGGAGCTGCGCGAGCAGCGCGGCATGAGCCTGGAGCTGGTCGCCGAGCACCTGAACCGGGACCGGTCGGCGCTCGGCCGCTACGAGCGGGCCGAGTGGCCGATCCAACGCCACGACGTGCTCGCCCTGCTCGACCTGTACGGCTTCCACCGCGCCACCGAACGCGCCCAACTGCTCACACTCGCGGAAGAGGTGTGGCGCACCGACCGCTGGACCGACAACTACGGCGACCTGGTCGATTCTTCCTTCATCGACTTCCCGTGGCTGGAGTCCCGCGCCAACACGGTCTGCTCGTATCACGCGATGCTCATTCCCGGGCTGTTCCAGCTACGGAAGTACGCCGAGCTCGTGATCAGATGCTTGGAGGGACCCAACAGCACGGAAGACAAGGTGTCCCGGTGGCTGGAGCTTCGGATGGAGCGACAGGGCGTGCTTGAACGACCAAATCCGCCAGCACTCGAAACGATCATCGACGAGTCCGTGCTTCGCCGTCAGATCGGCGGCAGTGCTCTTCTTCGAGCACAACTCCTCCACCTCGGAAACATCGCGCAACGACCGAAGGTCGAGATCAGGGTGCTGCCAACCCGGGTATGGCTACACCCCGGACTCGAAGGCTCGTTCTGGCTGTTCCGGATGCCCAAGCCGTACCCTGAGGTGGCCTACCTTGAGGGGTTGGCCGGCCAGATGTACTTCGAATCACCGAAGTCCGCCAAGTACCTCGACGCGTACGATCGCCTTCGGGAGGCCGCGCTCGGTCCACGCGAGTCGGCGCAGTTGATCGCAACGATCGCGGAGGAGGCGACATGAGTGAGAGCCTGCCGCCGGTGGCTTGGCACATCAGTAGCCGAAGCTCGGATGGCGGTGGCAGTTGCGTGGAGGCGGGACCGGTACTCGACGGGTCGGGGCGGGTGGCGCTGCGGCACAGCAAGGCACCGGACGCGGCGACCATCGTCTACACCCGAGCCGAGTGGGACGCCTTCGTCGCCGGAGTCAAGGACGGCGAGTTCGACTTCAGCACCCCCGCTTGACCGGATCGATGCGGTGGCACGCTCCGGCCCCACCGGCCGGGGCGCTCGCCGTTTCGCCGCACATGCCGTTGCCGGCGTCACCTTCAGGGCAGCACCTGATCGACAGGCTCCGATAGCCTGCGACAGGCGGTGGGGATCGAAATCGACTGCGAATCGTCCTGGACAGTGGATGGTGCTGGTGAGCGTTGACGAGGTGAAGGCGACCATCAGACGAGGGATGGAAACGTGATCCCGACGATCGGCCCTGAACTGCCCGAGTACGTCCGGACGCTGGTCCGGGGCGACCGGGCGGCCAACGACCGAATCGAGACACAACTCGACGCCTCGGGATGGAGCGACTTTCCGAGGTTCCTCGCTGCCCTCTTTTTCCTCGCGGTAGACCAGAGCAGGAGCGAGAGCACCGGGCCACCGACGAAGAGCGCGGCCTTTTGCCCCGGACCGAGTCCGCCGAGCAGGCCGGCTCGCGACCGCGCCACCCCGACCGGGTACGTCGTCCCGGTGGGCGGCTGGTGTATCGGTTGCTGCTGTCCATGCGGATTGGCGGAGGGCTCATGCGGTTGATAGGTCACCGGAGCAGTCTTGGCCTACAGTTAGATCATCCATAGTGGTCGACTGGCGACACTTCGTGACGCCAACCGGTCCCGGTGGTACGCACCGATGGATTGGACGGATGGCCAGGAAGCTTCGGTTTCCGCCGTACGTGGGAGCACCGATCGTCGAATCGCCATGCGGACCCGGACGGGGACGGGCCGTTCCGCCGATGATCGTGCCGCAAGTACGATCCATGCCACCGTCGCGAGACGAGCCGCGTAGGAGCAGCCGATGATCACCGATGCAACGCTCGCCCGCATCAACGAAGGCGTGCAGTTGCATCATCATCAAGGCCAACCTGAGGCTGCTCGCGACTTGTTCGCACAGATCTGGGACGAGATCGGCGGGGAGCGGGGCGATCCTCTGCACGTTTGCGTCCTCGCGCACGCGATGGCCGATGTGCAGGACGACGTCCACCAGGAGCTGGTCTGGGATCAGCGAGCGCTGGCGGCGGCCGACCTGCTCACCGATGCCCGGGTAGCGGAGGCTGGGGTGATGCTGCCGGTCGCCGGTTTGTATCCGTCGTTGCACCTCAACCTGGGTGAGTGCTACCGCAAGCTCGGCGACCTCGGCCGTGCCCGCGAGCACCTCCAGCGTGCGCAGGCGGGGATCGGCGCGCTTGGCGGTGACGAGTACGCACAGCTCATCAAGGGCGGCCTGGATCGGCTGGCGCGGCTGCTGACCTCCGAGTAGGCACGCGCAGCCGAAGAGACATCCTGCCCTTCCCCACACCGGGACGCTCGTCGTCGCGGCTGCCTCGCCCCAGCCTGAACCGCTCCTACCGGACCACCCGTTCCGGCGAACCCGTTCGACGCAGGCCGATCGCCCCGATGCAGAGCCAGAGGGCGTACGACCAGAGCGTCACCCGCTCGGCGAACCCGGCCGCCCGCCGAACACCCTGGCCCCGCCGCCCGCCGATCCCGGTCCAGCGAGGTTCCAGTCGGCGTCCAGTCCCACCTGGCAGCCTCATCGAAGTTGATAGATCGACATCTACGTCTACCGCTGAGGTTGGGTCGGCCCGGTGAGCGAAGAGTCTGGCACGTTCGGCGTGTTGGTCCGGGGATACCGGGCCCGGGCCGGGTTGACCCAGGCCGCTCTGGCGACCCGGGCCGGAGTGGGCGTACGGACCGTACGCGATCTGGAGCACGACCGGGTGACGCAGCCGCAGCACCGGGTGTTGACCCGGCTCGCCGCCGCCCTCGACCTCTCCGCCGCCGAGCAGGCCCGACTCCGGTCCACCACCGCTGGCCGGCCGACCAGGCCGGACCGGTCGCTCCGGATCGACGTACTGGGTCCGCTGCGGATCCGGCACGGCGACCGGCCGGTCGACGTGGGACCGTTGAAGCACCAGCTCCTGCTCGGTCTGCTCGCCGTCCAACCGGACCAGCCGGTGCCGATCTCCGACATCGTCGACGTGCTGTGGGACCGGCCGCCGCGTAGCTGTCGCGGCCTGATCCAGACGTACCTGACCAGGGTGCGCCGGCTCGTCGGCGCGACGTACGCCGGCCCGGCCACCCCGGTCATCGTCCGCGACCGCCACGGGTACCGACTCGCGTTGCCGGCCGACCGGGTCGACGCGGGACGCTTCCGGGCACTGGCCGAACGGGCCACCCGGGCGCACCGCCGGGGCCAACTGGACCGGGCGGTCGAGCTGTTCTCCGCCGGGCTGGCCTGCTGGCGCGGACCGTTGCTGGCCGGCGCCGGACCCGCGCTGCTCCGGCATCCCGCCGCGACGGCCCTGTCCCGGCACCGGTTGGACTGCGTGCTGGCCCTGGCCGACCTCGCCTTCTCCACCAGCGCCGCCGGTCGGGTGACCACGCCGCTCGCCCAGGTCGCGGAGGTGGAGCAGTTGCACGAAGGGTTGCACGCCCGGCTGATGCTCGCCCTGGCGGGTACCGGACAACAGGCGAGCGCGCTGCGGCTCTTCGGCCAGTTGCGCGAACGGCTCGCCGACGAACTCGGGGTACTGCCCGGCGCGGAACTCCGGGCGGCGCACCTGCGGGTGCTGCGCCAGCAGGTACCCGGCGCCGACGGCCGCCCGGCGTGACGGTCAGGAGTTGGAGATCACGTACGCGTTGGGCGAGGAACTGCCCCAGTTGACGACGCAACTGCTCACGTGCACGGGTCCGTAGACGATCCGCCAGCCGCCCGGGATGGGCGAGAACTGGCACACCGTCAGGGACGAGCCGGCGGGCATTCCCTCCGCCTGCTGCACGAAGAGATAGCTGGCCCGGGTGCTCGGGTCGCAGATCCCGGCGTACGCCAGCACGACCCAGCCGGCCGGCACGCTGCCACAGGACCAGCGCTGATCACCGGGTGCCGCCTGAGCCGGCGCCGGTGGCGCGACCAGTACGGCTCCGATGACTGCCGCGGTCAGTACGGCGAGGATCCGACGCATCTTCCTGCTCCCATCGCCCGGGGTGTGCGGTACCCCCGCAACGCTATGGGCCGGCGCAGGGCGTACCTCGGGTAGCGGGGCATGCGCCGCGCCGGCCCCGGCCCACCGCGCCTGGCCTGGGCGGACCCGGGCCGCACCGCACCGGCGACCGGCAGAACCGGCAGAACCCGGCACGCCGCCGGAAGTGCCGACGGACGGCAGGGCCGACGGACGGAGGTGCCACCGGACGGCAGGGCCACCGGACGGCAGGGCGGGCGTCAGTTCGTCCGGTCCGCCGCCCGGCGTTGGTAGCTTGCTAATGGTCAAGACGCGAGCAAGCATCAGGGGGACGCCAGTGCTCGTCATCGCCCACCTCAGCGACACACATCTCGACAGCTCTCCCCGGTCGGCCGAGCGGACCGCCCGGGTGATGGACTACCTGCACGCCCTGCCCCGACCGGTCGACGCGATCCTGGTCACCGGGGACATCGCCGACCACGGCGAGGTGGCCGAGTACGAGACCGCCGCGAAGCTCCTCGCCTCGCCGCTGCCGGTGCTGACCTGCCCCGGCAACCATGACGTGCGGGACGCGTACCGGAAGGGTCTGCTCGGCGACGCGCGCGGCGGGACCGGCCCGATCAACAGCCGGCACGACGTGGCCGGTGCCGTCTTCCTGCTCGCCGACTCGTCGGTGCCCGGCCGGGACGACGGGCACCTCGACGCGGAGACCATGGGTTGGCTCGCCGACGAACTGACCGCGACGCCGGCCGGGGCGCCGGTCTTCGTCGCCTTCCACCACCCACCGGTCGCCCTGCACCATCCGGTGATCGACCCGATACGCCTGCTGCCGGCCGAGCCGCTGGCCGAACTGCTCGGCACCCATCCGCAGGTCGTCGCGGTGCTGACCGGGCACTTCCACACCTCCGCCGCGAGCACCTTCGCCGGCCGGCCGCTCCGGATCGCCCCCGGGGTCGTCTCCACGCTCCGGCTGCCGTGGGAGGGCGACGGGCCGCTGGTCGACCTGGCCCAGCCGCCCGGGGTGGCGTTCCACGTCTACGACGACGCGGGACTGCTGACCACGCACTACCGGGTGGTGGTCTGAGCCGTGCACGGCATCGCCGTACTCGGCTTCCTGGCGGCCGTCGCGCCGATCACCGCGACCCCGGGCACCAGCCTGACCCTGGTCGTCTCCCGGGTCGCCGCCGGCGGGCGCCGGCAGGGCTGGTGGGTGATCCTCGGTACCCTCACCGGCCTCTACGTGCACGCCGTCCTCGCCGCCGTCGGGCTGGCCGCACTCGTACTCCGCTCGTCACAGGCGTTTCTGCTGGTCAAGCTGCTCGGGGCCGGCTATCTGGTCGGCCTCGGAGTGTGGCTGCTCTGGTCGGCGACCCGCCGCCGTCCATCGAGCACCTCGGACGGGCCGTCGAGCACCTCGGACGGGCCGTCGGCGCCCCGGAGCCGGCGGCTGCCGTGGCGGGGGCACCATCCGTACCTCCAGGGGTTTCTCGGCAACGTACTCAACCCGAAGGCGGCGGCGGTCTACCTGACCCTCGCCCCGCAGTTCCTCGACGTCGACGGTCCGGTGCTCATCCCGATGCTGGTGCTCGGCACGGCGCACGCGCTGCTCGCCGGCTGCTGGCTCGCCGGCTGGACCGCGATCTCGGGCGCGGCCGCCCGACTGCTGCGCACCGTACGGGTCCGCCGGGCGCTCGACCGGGCGAGCGGTGCGATCCTGGTCGGCCTCGGCGTCCGTACGGCGGTGAGCTGAGACCGCACCGCCCGGCGCTCGCGGCTGGCCGTGACACCGCGCGCCGCCCTATGTAGAGTTCCGGACATGGGTAGTGAGGTGCGGGTGACCACCGCCGTGGCGCGGGTGCTCGCCGCGTTTCTCGAAGACGCGACGACAGACCGCTACGGCCTAGACCTGATCGGCGCGACCGGGCTGCCCAGCGGCACCCTTTATCCGATCCTGGTCCGGCTGCAACGGGCCGGCTGGGTCGACTCGGCCTGGGAGCAGATCGACCCGGTCGAGGCGGGCCGGCCCGCGCGGCGCTACTACCGGCTCACCCCGGACGGTCTGGCCCGGGCCCGCACCGAACTGGCGCTGCTGCACCAGCAGCTCGGCGGCACCGCCCGGCCGGCCAGCCCGAAACCGAGACCGGCGTGAACCGGCCAGCCGACCCGGACGAGCCGGAGACCGGCGGACAGCCGCCGGCCGGCGTGGGCGAACCGGAGACCGGACAGCGGCCAGCCGACCCGGACGAACCCCCGACCGGCGCAGACGAACCGGAGACCGGCGGACAGCGGCCAACCGACCCGGGCGAATCCCCGACCGGGGGCAGGGGCGTGCCGGCGGTCGCCGACGCCCTGCTCCGGGTCGCCGCACGGCGGTGGCCCGCCGAGTTGCGGATGCTGCCGGAGTGGCGCGCCGAGCTGGCGGCGATCCGCGCCGATCCGGGCGGCGGTCCGGTGAACCGGGCCGTCCGGCAACTGCGGTTCGCGGTCAGCCTCGCCGGCTCGCCGCCGGCCGAGGACGGGCACGGCGTACCACGTGGCTGGCGGGAGGTGCTGCCCGGTGCCGGCAGGGCCCTGCAACCGCTGCTGGCGCTGCTCGGCGCGGTGCTGTTCTGCCAGGTGCTGATCGGTGTACTCGAGATGGTGGGCACGACCCTGTTGACCCTGACCCGGGGATACCCGGACGGCTCCGGCCCGTCCGCCGGCATCGACTGGGCCGGCAACGTCGCCTCGGTCGCCGGTCTCGCGACAGGGGCCGCGGTCGCCGGTTGGCTCGGCGGGTGGCTGGGCCGGCGGCTGCCGGTGGACCGGGCGCGGCACACCCGGCTCGGCGTGGCCGGCCCGGCGGTGCTGGCCCCGCTGCTGATGGCCGCCGGGGCGGTGGCCCTGCACCTGGTCGCACACTCCACCCCGGAACCGCAGCCGGGCGTCACCGTGCTGACCTCCGAGCCGATACCGGCGCTGCTGCTCTGGGGCGTACTCGTCGCACCGCTCGCCGGGGCGGCCGCCCGGCTCGTCCATCGTGGACGCCGTCGGGTGGCGTCACTGCTCGCCGTCGGGGGCGGGCTGCTCGCGCTCGAACTGGTCGCGGTGGTCGCCGGCCGGCACGCGGCGGTGGCGGAGAACCTGGATTTCGGTACCGCACCGTGGTGGTTCCCGCTCAGCCTGCTGGACCCGCACGGCAGCGGGGTCCGGTTCGGCCGGGTCGAGCAGGGCTACGTGGCGTCGGAGATGGTCGTAATGATCGTCGCGAACACCCTGCGCCCGCTGCTCGCCTGCACCGCGTTCGCGCTCTGCTACGGCATGGCGGCGGCCCGGACCCGGCGGCCCGTTCCGACGGGCGACGCAGCGGCCCCGGCCAGCGCAGCCGACGCCGCCAATCCGGCAACCGCGGTCGGCTCGCCCAGCGTCCGGACGCCGATCGGCCGGCGGTCGGGCTGGAGCCGGGCCGGTGCGGTGCTCCGCCGCTTCGGCGTGGCGGTCGCGGCGGTCGGGCTGGGCCTGTGGGCGTACGCGGCAACGGTCCTCACGCCGGGGCTCTCCGAGGTGGCGGCGGTCGACGAGGTGCAGAGCTGGGAACTGCACCTGTGGGCCCAGGAGCTGCGCGAGGCCGGGGTCGTGCTCGCCGTACTCGGGCTGCTGGTGGTGGCCGCCTCCCGTGGCGCGGTACTGCTGCCCGGGCTGTGCACCGCCGCGCTGCTGCTCGCCGTCGACTCGGTACTCGACGCCGCCGACCTCGCCCGGCCGGGTCTGCTGCCCGCGGTCTTCGGCGTCGGCGTGGCGGTGCTGTCGCTCGGCTGGTGGCTCGGCGGCGCCCTCGCCCGCCGGACGGAACGGGGTGACCGGGCGGCGGTTCCGGAGCACGTCGTACGGCGGCGGCTCGCCTGGGTGGCCGCGGTGGCCGCGTGCTGTGCTCCGGCGCTGCTGTTCCGGGCGAGCTGGCCGGGCGAGCTGACCCCGTCCGGGTACCCGATCGGGACCGCACTCACCGCCGCCGCGTTCGCGGTGCTGGCCGGGACGACCGCGCTGGCCGTACGCGAGAATCGGCTGCCGGTCGCGGTCGCCGCTCCCCTGGTCGGCGTGCCGGCGCTGCTGATGGCCGCCCTCGGCGCCCTCAGCGGCGGCGCCGCCGGGGAGGTCGGTTTCGCCGTCGCGCTCGGACCCGCCCTGCTGACCGTCGCGCTCGCCACCATGGTGCTCCGGCGGCGCCCCGGAGCCGTCTGGCGGTGGGCCGCCCTCGGCGCCGGCGCGGTGCTGCTCGGCCTGCCGTCGGCGTACGCGCAACTCGCCCTCGCACCGCTGCTCGGCGAGCCGTTGCTGCGGGCCGCGGACTACGGCCGGCCGGTCGACGGACTGCCCTACCTGACCGGCGCGGTGCTGCTCGCCGCCCTGCTGGCTGTGGTGCTCGCCACCCGGGTGGTGCCGGGCCCACCGACCCGAACGATTCCTGGACCCGGCCCGAACCCGCCCGAGACTTCACCTGCCCACTCGTACGCGGCTGACCAAGACGGTCCCTTCCGGGACGGGTGCGGACCTTCCGTACGCCCCGAGCCGCAAACTTCGGTCAAGAAACAGTGATCAACGGCATTACTCCGCCACCCCGGCCGCACAATCTAAGGACGTTCGACCTAAGTGGACGGGGGACAGGGCCATGACTCTTGATCCGAGCAACGTGACCTGGGGAATCAGCGCGTCGACCTTCCTGTCGGGCTATCTCCTCCTGGCAGTGGTGGTCGTCGGTCACGCGGCCGTACGGCGCCGGCAGATCATGGCCGGGCCGGAGAGCGTACGCACCTCGACGCTGACCGCCGGCCAGGTCGCGTACCTGAACGGCGGCAAGCGGTTGGCGATCTACACGGCCCTGGCCGCGTTGCGCAACGCCGGTGCGGTGGCGATCGGTCCCGCCCCGGACCGGTACCTGGAGGTCGCCGGGGACCGGCCGGCCGGGGCGAGCGGTCTGGAGGCGGCGATCCACCGGTTCGCGGGGCAGCGACGGCGCCCACGGGAGCTGTCGTACGACTCGGGCGTCTCGGCGGAGCTGTACCGGCTGCGTACCGAGCTGGAGGAGGCCGGGCTGATGCCGGGCGGCGAGGCCCGCCAGGCGCTGCGCGGCTCGACCTGGTTGCTGGGCTGCGTGCTGCTGTTCGGCGTACTCCGGTTGTTCGCCGAGGCCGCGACCGGCGCGCTCTGGCTGCCGCTGGTGCTCGTCCTGGTCGGGCTCGGCGCGGCCACCGTGCTGCTGGCACGCCGGCCGCCGGTGCGGACCCGAGCCGGCAACTGGGCGCTGGCCACCCTGCGCACCGAACACGCCCATCTGGCCCCGTCCCAGCAGCCGGCCTGGAGCACCTACGGCCCGACCGGCGCGGCGATGTCGGTCGCGCTCTTCGGCCCGGCGGCGCTCTGGGCGGCGGACCCGGAGTTCGCCGCCGAGGCCGAGATCCAGCAGCGGCTCGGGGTCGGCTCGGCTGGCGGGTCGGGCGCCGGCAGCGGCTACGCGTGCAGCGTGGGCGGGTACGGCTCCGACGGCGGTGGCGGGCACGGGTGCGGAGGCGGTGGAAGTAGCTGCGGGGGCGGCGGAGGCGGCGGAGGCGGTTGCGGGGGCGGCGGAGGCGGCTGACCCGCGGTGCCACTGACCGACCGCACAAGCCGGCCGCCGGGGTGGGGGGCCCGGGCCGGGCGGGCGGGTCAGTGCGGGGCTTCGGTGAGCCGGCGCCAGAGGAAGCGCAGCATCAGCGCCCACTTGAAGGCCAGTTGCGCGTTGTCGGCGGCGGCGCCGTGCCCGCCCTCGACGTTCTCGTAGTAGGAGACGTCGTAGCCGTACCCGCGCATCCGGGCGGCCATCTTGCGGGCGTGCCCCGGATGCACCCGGTCGTCCCGGGACGACGTGACGAGCAGGACCGGCGGATACGACCGCCCCGGCCGGACGTTGTGGTACGGCGAGTACTCGCGCAGGAACGCCCAGTCGGCCTCGTCGTCCGGGTCGCCGTACTCGGCCATCCAGGAGGCGCCGGCCAGCAGCAGGTGGTAGCGGCGCATGTCGAAGAGCGGCACCCGGGCCACCACCGCGCCGAACAGCTCCGGGAACCGGGTCAGCATCACCCCCATCAGCAGCCCGCCGTTGCTGCCGCCCTCGATGCCGAGCCGCGCCGGTACGGTGATGCCCCGGTCGACCAGGTCGGTCGCCACGGCGGCGAAGTCCTCGTACGCCCGGAGCCGGTTCTCCCGCAACGCCGCCCGGTGCCAGCGCGGGCCGTACTCGCCACCGCCCCGGATGTTGGCGACCACGTAACTGCCGCCCCTGGCCAGCCAACCCCGGCCGATGATGCCGCTGTAGCTCGGCGTCCAGGCCATCTCGAAGCCGCCGTACCCGGTCAGCAGGGTCGGTCCGGTCGGCTCCCCCGCCGGGCCGACCAGGAAGTACGGCACCCGGGTCCCGTCGGCGGACCGGGCGTGTAGCTGCCGGACCGCCATCCCGGCCGGGTCGAAGAACGCCGGGTCCCGCTTCAGCGTCTCGGCCGGCCCGCCGACCGTGCCGTAGTGCAGCGCGGTCGGCGCCAGGAAGCCGGTGCTGGCCAGCAGGTACTCGTCGCTGTGCTCCGGGTTGGTGTCGACGATGACCACGTGCCGCTCCTCGCCCGGTCCGGCGCTCTCCAGCAGCGGCCGCCGGTGCCAGCCGTCCTCGCCGGGCGTGCAGACCTCGGCCCGGCTCCGCACGTCGACCAGGCTGCTCAGGATCAGGTGTCCCCGGGTCCAGGCGTGCCGGCCGGGCGCGCTGTCCGGACCGGGCGCGAAGACCACGGTCAGGTCGCGCTCACCGGCGAGGAACCGGTCCAGCCGGGTGACCAGCACGGTTCCGGCGGGGTACGTCCGGTCGGCCACCGTCCAGTCCGAGCGGAGCGTGATCAGCAGCCACTCCCGGTGTACGTCGGTCTCGGCGTCCTCCGGCACGTCGATCCGGACCAGTTCGCCGTCGACGGTGCGCAGGAACTCCTCCCGGCGGAAGAAGTCCAGCCTGCGGCCGAGGAAGTCGCGGACGAAACCCGGGGTCGGGTCGTGCACCGCGTACACCGAGACGTCGTCGTCCCGGCCCTGGTAGACCACGGTGGCCTCGGCCAGTGGCGTACCCCGGCGCCAGCGCTTGACGATCCGGGGATAGCCGGAGGCGGTCAGCGACCCCGGGCCGAAGTCGGTGCCGACGTAGATGTGGTCGGCGTCGATCCAGCCGACGTCGCTCTTCGCCTCCGGCAGGGTGAAGCCGTCGGGCACGAAGGCCCGGGCCGCCAGGTCGAACTCGCGGACCACGCTCGCGTCCGAGCCGCCCCGGGCCAGCCGGATCAGGCAGCGCCGGTGCCCGGGCCGCTGCACGATCGCGCCCTGCCACGTCCACGGCTCGCCCTCGTCGGCGGCCAGCGCGTCGAGGTCGAGCAGCAGCTCCCAGCTCGGCTCCGCCCGGCGGTACTCGTCGAGGGTGGTACGCCGCCACAGCCCCCGGGGGTGGGCCTCGTCCTTCCAGAGGTTGTAGAGGTAGGTTCCGTCCCAATGCACGAACGGCACCCGGTCCGCAGCGTCCAGCACCTGGCGCAGCTCCGCCTTCAGCGTGCCGAACAACGGGTCGTCGGCCAGCGCGTCGCAGGTCTCCGCGTTGCGGGCCCGTACCCAGGCGGTCACCTCGGCGTCCGAGAGCGCCTCGAGCCAGCGGAATTCGTCGTCGAGATCCGGGGACACGCAGGGTTCCTACCACAGAAGGTGAACAAAGTTTCCGCTCAGTCAGATGGCGGATTGAACTTCCCGGCGCCGGAAAACGATCTAACTGAGGTGGGACGTTCTCGGCTCCAACCCGTACCGGTGGCTCGGCTGACCGTGCTGGGGCGCGGCGTACTGGCGGTGCTGCTGTTCGGTGCGGTGGCGGTGCTGCTCGGGCCGGCGAGACCGGCGGCGGCGCACGCCGCGGTGGTCGGCACGGTGCCGCAGCAGCAGGCCGTACTCGGCTTCTCACCGACCGAGGTCACGATCACCTTCAGCGAACCGGTGACCCTGGTCCCCGGCCGGGCCCAGGTGCTGGCCCCGGACGGCAAGCGGATCAACAACGGAGACGCAGGCGTCCGGGACGCCACGCTGCGGATCCCGATCCGGGTAGCCGACCGGCCGCTCGGGACGTACCTGGTCAGCTACCGGGTGATCTCCGCCGACAGCCATCCGGTCGCCGGCAGCTACACCTTCGCGGTCGGCGCCGCCTCGGCCACCCCGCCCGAACCGGCCGACGAGACGGTACGCCCCGACGTGCAGCTCGCGGTGCCGGTGACCAGATACCTCGGGTACGCCGGACTCGTCCTGCTGATCGGTCCGACGTTGCTGCTCGGGCTGCTCTGGCCGCGCCGGCTGCCCCGCCGGGGCGCCGTCCGGCTGGTCCGGGCCGGTCTGCTGCTGGTCGCGGCCGGCACCCTGGCCGGGTTCTGGGCACAGGCCCCCTACACCAGCGGCGCCGGGCTGCTGGACGTCTCCGGTGCCGAGCTGCGACAGGTGCTCGACTCGGACTTCGGGCTGGCGCTCGCCGCCAGGCTGGGCATCGTGGCGCTGGTCGCCGCCCTGCTGCCGCCGGTGCTGGCCGGTCGGGCGGCCGGTCGGGTCCGGGTCGGGCTGCTGGTCGCGCTCGGGCTGGCCGGACTGGCCACCTGGCCGCTGGCCGGGCATGCCGCCGCCTCGCCCACCCCGCTGGCCAGCGGGATCGCCGGTGTCGTACACCTGGCCGCGATGTCGGTCTGGCTCGGCGGGCTGGTGACGCTGGTCTGCTTCCCGCTGCGGGCCGCCCATCCCCGGGTGCTGGCGGTCGTCCTGCCGGTCTGGTCCCGCTGGGCGAGCATCGCGGTGCTCTGGCTCGTCGCCGGTGGACTGGTGCAGGCGGTGATCGAGATCGGCGCACCGGGCGCGCTCTTCGGCACCGGCTACGGACGGCTGGTACTGGCCAAGGTGGCGCTGCTGGCGCTGCTGCTCGGCGCCGCCGGGTACGCCCGCCGCCTGGTCCGCCGCCGTGCGACCGCCGCCCCCGCCCCCGCGCCCGCCAGCGCGGTGACCGAACGGCGGCGGTTGCGCCGGACGGTCGGCCTGGAGGTGCTGGTCGGCCTGGTCGTGCTCGGGGTCAGCTCGGTACTGGTGCAGACCACCCCGGGGCGCAACGCCGGGATCGAGGCCGAGATCGCCGCCTCGGACACCTTCGCCCAGACGCTCAGCTCACCGCTCTACACCCTCCAGTTCGACGTCTATCCGGTGCAGCTCGGGCCGAACAACACCGTGCACGCGTACGTCTACACCCCGGACGGCAAGCCGCTGCCGGCGGTGGAGTGGACGCTGACCGCCGCGCTGCCGGCGCAGGGTGTCGAGCCGACCGACACCCCGATGCTGGGCATCGAGCCGCACCACGCGGTCGGGGCGGTGAGCTTCCCGATCCCCGGCGACTGGGAGCTGCGGTTCACGGTACGCACCTCGGAGATCGACCAGGCCACCGTGCGGACCGTGGTACGGGTGCGCTGAGACGGGTGCGCTGAGACGGCGGCGGCGGGCTCAGGGCTCGACCAGGCCGGCCCGGATGGCGTACCGGGTGAGGTCGATCCGGTCCCGCATGCCGAGTTTGGCCAGGATGTTGGCCCGGTGCCGGTCGACCGTCTTCACGCTGATCACCAGCGCCTCGGCGATCTCCTTCGCCGAGTTGCCCTCGGCGATCAGCTTGATGATCTCCTCCTCCCGGGGCGTCAGGATGCTCTCCGGCAGCTTCTCGCCCTGCCGGGCCCGGTGCAGGTAGTCGCGGATCAGCGCGGTGATCGCACCGGGATAGAGGAACGGCTCGCCGCGCATCGCCGCCCGGCACGCCTCCAGCAGGTCCCGGTCGGCGACCGACTTGAGTACGTAGCCGGAGGCTCCGGCCCGGAGCGCCTCGAAGAAGTACTGCTCGTTGTCGTGCATCGAGAGCATCAGGATGCGTACCCCGGGCGCCCGCCGGGAGATCTCCCGGGCCGCCTGGAGGCCGGTCATCCTCGGCATGGCGATGTCCAGGACGACCAGGTCGATCTCGGTCCGCCGGACCGCCTCCACCGCCTCCGCCCCGTCGGCCGCCTCGGCGACCACCCGCAGGTCGGGCTCGGCGTCGAGGATCAGCCGCAGTCCCCGGCGGACCAGCGCGTGGTCGTCGGCCAGCAGGATCCGGGTCTCGGTCGCGGACATGCTCACGCTCCCCTCTCCCCCGGCCCGTCGGCGGGTACGGTCAGCCGGACCTCGGTACCGGTGCCGGGTGCGGCGGTGATGGTCAGCCGGGCGCCGATCAGCAGTGCCCGCTCCCGCATCCCCCGGATGCCGGCGCCCTCCTGGCGTACCTCGCCGAGTCCGTCGTCGGCGACCCGCAGCACCACCGTGCCCGCCCCGGCCCGCAGCGACAGCTCGACCCGGTCGGCCCGGGCGTGCCGGGCCACGTTGGTCAGGCTCTCCTGGGCGATCCGGTAGATCACCAGTTCCTTCTCCGCGCTCAGCGTCGGCAGGTCCGGCGTCGATCGTCGCACCACCGGTACCCCGCTGACCTGTGAAAACTCCGTCGCCAACGCGTTGAGTGCGCTGAGCAGCCCGAGATCGGTCAGTACGTCCGGCCGGAGCCGACGGGCCACCCGCCCCACGTCGTCGAGGCTTTCCCGCAGCGTCTCCTGCACGGCGTGCAGCTCCTCGCGCAGCTCGGCCGGGGCCCGGTCCACCGCCCGCTTGAGCCCGAGCAGCACCACCGTGAGGCTCTGCCCGATCTCGTCGTGCAGTTCCCGGGCGATCCGCTGCCGCTCCCCCTCCTGGGCGGCGAGCGCGTGCGCGCTGCTGGCGCTGCGTTCCGCCTCCAGCCGGTCGAGCATCGCGTTGAAGGTCTCGATCAGGTTGGTCAGGTCGCCGTTGCCGGCGTCCACCAGCCGGTCCCCGGTGCGCAGCAGGTCGACCCGGCGCATCAGCGTGGTCAGCGCGTCGAGCGGGGCCAGGCTGGCCCGGAGCAGCAGGGCGTTCACCGCCAGGATCAGCGCCAGGCCGACGGTCAGCACCGGAATCTCGGTCAGCAGCACCGGCGACGAGACGGTGGCCGGGGAGAGCGCGAGTACCAGCGTGCCGACCGTGAAGACCAGGCCGTTCAGCAGGAACAGCCGGCGGAACAGTGCCCGGGCCGGGGTGCGGCGACCGGGGCGGCCGGAAGCGCCGGTTCCCCCCGGCGCGTCCGGTCCGGGCACGGCTGCCCGGTCAACGGTGTCGGTCACCCTGCCAGCCTCGCCCGGGAGCTGCCGGTTTGTCCATCTGGTCGGACACCCACCTCGGCTGGGCCGACCGGACACCGCCCCAGGTCACCTGCATGCTCCACCCCACCGGAGATGGGTGTCGGACCCGATGGTCGGGCGGCGCGCTGTCCCGAATTCTTGGTACCGGAACCGGCGGCCAACCCGCGACCGAGACCGGAACCGGCACCCGAACCCTGCGGCCACGCCCCGAGCACGGGCCGGCGTACGGGGGGTGCCGCCCCGCCGCCCCTACCCCGAGCGAGGCCACAGTGGACATCACCCGGACCACCGTTCCCGGCGTCGGCGTCGTACACCACTTCCTGACCCGGGGCGGGCAGCGGTTCGGCGTACTGCTGGACCAGACCGGCATTCGGTCCCTGCTGCTGTACGGGCCGGACGACCCGGACGTACCGGTGGAGCGGATTCCGCTGGACCACGACGAGGCCGACCAGATCGCCGAGGTACTGCACAGCGCACCGATCGCAGACCGGCTGGCCAGCCTGGAACGCCGTCTCGCCGAGCTGCACGGCGGATCCGCGTGATCGCGGAACGCCCACTCGGCCGCCTCGCCGGCGAGGCTCCCTGCCGGCGGGAGAACCCGTCGTCACCGGGAGGCCATGTTGTCGAACAATCCCTCAGGCCCTACCGTTGCGGCGCGACGGCCGATGCCGGCCCGCGCCCGGGGAGATGGTGGAATGCAGGCGCAGCAGATCGCCGCGGTGGTACCGACGGTGACCGTCCGGGACTCGGTGGCCCGGGCGGTCCGGCTGATGGCGCTCCGCCGGCTGCCGGGCATGATCGTGGTGGACGACCGCGGCCGACCGAAGACGGTGCTCCCCGGCACCCAGGTGCTCCGGATGGCGGTGCCGAGGGCCTACCGGGAGGATCCGGTGCTGGCCCGGACCATCGACGAGGCGCACGCCGACCTCTTCTGGGAGGAACTGGACAACCTGACCGTGGGCGACTGCCTGTTCCGGGAGCCGGACCGGGTGACCACCGTCGGCCTGGACGGAACGCTGCTGGAGGTCGCCGCGCTGATGGCTCGACAGCGCAGCCCGCTGGTGGCGGTGGTCGACGGCGCCGGGGTACTGGTCGGGGCGATCACCCTGGACCGGGTGCTCGCCGAGTTCGCGGTGGCCGACTCCGACACCTGACCCCGGCCCGGCCGGCCGCCGCGTGTCGTGCGGCGGCCGGCCACTCCGGCAGCGCTCCGCCGGGTCGCACGCCCGGACCGGAGTACGCCCGATGAGCGCCGTCGCCGCGCTCGTCATCTTCGTGGTGGCATTCTTCTTCATCGCCACCGAGAAGGTGGACAAGGTCAAGGTGGTACTGATCGCCGCCGCCGCGATGCTGGTGTTCGGCTTCGCGCCGGGGGCGGAGGTCTACTTCTCCGAGCACGAGGGGATCGACTGGAAGGTCATCTTCCTGCTGCTCGGAATGATGATCATCGTCGGGGTGCTGAAACAGACCGGCCTCTTCGACTATCTGGCGATCTGGGCCGCGAAGAAGTCGGGCGGCCGGCCGTACCGGCTGATGGTGATGCTGATGCTGATCACCGCCATCGCCTCGCCGTTCCTCGACAACGTCACGACGATCATGTTGGTCGCCCCGGTCACGGTGGTGGTCTGCAACCGGCTGCACATCCCGGCCCAGCCGTACCTGATCGCCGAGATCCTGGCCTCCAACATCGGTGGCGCCGCGACCCTGATCGGCGACCCACCCAACATCATCATCGCCAGCCGGGCCGGGCTGACCTTCACGGACTTCCTGGTGCACATGGCCCCGGCCGTCGTGGTGATCTTCGCGGTCTTCGTACTCTTCACCCGGGTGCTGTTCCGCAAGTCGTTCAAGTACAACCCGGAGCACGTCGAGGCGGTACTGGCGTTGCAGGAGCGGCGGGCGATCACCGACGTACGGCTGCTGGTCCGCTGCCTGGTCGTACTCGCCCTGGTGGTGGTCGCCTTCGGGCTGCACTCGGTGCTGCACGTCGACCCGTCGGTGGTGGCGATGGTCGGCGCCGGGGTCATGCTGGTGGTGTCCAGGCTGGACGTCTCCGACGTGCTCGCCGAGGTCGAGTGGCCCACCCTGGTCTTCTTCGTCGGCCTGTTCGTGATGGTCGCCGGCCTGGTGCACACCGGTGTGATCACCACGTTCGGCGAGTGGGTGATCGACCAGGTGGACGGTGATTTCTTCACCGCCGCGACCGCGCTGCTCTTCGGCTCGGCGGTGCTGGGCGCGTTCTTCGACAACATCCCCTACACCGCCACCATGGCGCCGGTGGTGGACGGGCTGGTGGCCGAGGCTCCGGATCCGCAGACCGGGCAGGCGCTCTGGTGGGCCTTCGCCTTCGGTGCCGACTTCAGCGGCAACGGCACCGCGGTCGCCGCCAGCGCCAACGTGGTGGCGATCGGCATCGCCGCCCGGACCGGTCACCGGATCTCGTTCTGGCAGTTCACCCGATACGGCATCATCGTCACGATCATGAGTACCCTGCTCGCCTGGCTCTACGTCTGGCTGCGGTACTTCATGTGACGGTGCCGGCCGCGCCCTCCCCCGGTGCCGGCCCGCCGGCCCGCGCCGGCCGCGGTTCGCGGCCGGCGCGGGTGGGGCGATCAGATGTCGTTCATGTCGGCGATACCGAGGATGTTGCCGCCGTACGGGAAGGAGTAGAGCGAAGCCTCGGCCGGAGCGGTACCTCCGGCCGAGGCGGCAGCGGTGCGGGGGCAACGGTGCGTCAGTGGCCCCGGGCCAGCCACTCGTCGAGGTGCGGCGCCTCGGCGCCGATGGTGGTGCTCGCACCGTGCCCGGTGTGCACCACCGTCTCCGGCGGCAGGCTCAGCAGCCGCTGCCTGATCGACTCGACGATCGTGCCGAAGTCGCTGAACGACCGCCCGGTCGCCCCCGGCCCGCCCTGGAAAAGGGTGTCGCCGGTGAAGACCGCGCCGAGCGCGGGCGCGTACAGCGAGCAGGCTCCCGGGCTGTGACCAGGGGTGTGCAGGACCTCCAGCGCGGTGCCGGCCACCTTGATCGCCTGCCCGTCCCGCAGCTCCCCGCCTGGCGGTACCTCCGGGTGCACCATGTCCCAGAGCACCCGGTCCGCCGGATGCAGCAGCACCTGGGCACCGGTCGCCTCGGCCAGCGCCGGCGCGACCCGTACATGGTCGTCGTGCGCGTGCGTGGCGAGGATCGCCAGCACCCGCCGGTCGCCGACCGCGGCCAGGATCGCGTCCACGTCGTGCGGCGCGTCGATCACCACGCACTCGGTGTCGTCGCCGACCACCCAGACGTTGTTGTCCACGTCGAAGGTCTGGCCGTCCAGCGAGAAGGTACCCGAGGTGACCGCGTGGTCGATGCGGGCCGCCATCAGAAGATCACCACCGACCGCAGCACGTCGCCGTGGTGCATCTTGCCGAACGCGTCCTCGACCTGGTCGAGGGCGATCTCCTCGGTGACGAACGCGTCCAGGTCCAGCCGACCCTGGAGGTAGAGCGAGGTCAGCATCGGGAAGTCCCGGTCCGGCAGGCAGTCGCCGTACCAGCTCGACTTGAGCGCGCCGCCCCGGCCGAAGACGTCGAGCAGCGGCAGGTCGGGCACCTTCATCTCCGGAGTGGGTACCCCGACCAGTACGACGGTGCCGGCCAGGTCACGGGCGTAGAACGCCTGCTTCCAGGTCTCCGGGCGGCCGACCGCCTCGATCACCACGTCCGCGCCGTGCCCGCCGGTCAGTTCCCGGATCGCCTCCACCGGGTCGGTCTCCCGGGCGTTGACGGTGTGCGTCGCGCCGAATCCCCTGGCCCACTCCAGCTTCCGCGGGTCGGTGTCGACCGCGATGATCGTGGTCGCGCCGGCCAGCGCCGCGCCGGCCACCGCGCCGTCGCCGACGCCACCGCAGCCGATGACCGCGACCGAGTCGCCCCGGGTGACGCCGCCGGTGTTCACCGCCGCGCCGAGTCCGGCCATCACGCCGCAGCCGAGCAGGCCGACGGCGGCCGGCCGGGCCGCCGGGTCGACCTTGGTGCACTGCCCGGCGTGTACCAGGGTCTTCTCCACGAACGCGCCGATGCCGAGCGCCGGGGAGAGTTCGGTGCCGTCGGTCAGGGTCATCTTCTGCTTGGCGTTGTGGGTGGCGAAGCAGTACCACGGCTTGCCGCGCCTACAGGCCCGACAGTTGCCGCAGACGGCCCGCCAGTTGAGCACCACGAAGTCGCCCGGTTCGACGTCGGTCACCCCGGTGCCGACCTGCTCCACGATCCCGGCGGCCTCGTGTCCGAGCAGGAACGGGAAGTCGTCGTTGATGCCGCCCTCGCGGTAATGCAGGTCGGTGTGGCAGACGCCGCACGCCTGCACCCGCACCACGGCCTCACCCGGCCCGGGATCCGGTACGACGACGGTGGTCACCTCGACCGGCGCACCCTTGGCCCTGGCAATGACCCCGCGTACTTCCTGGCTCACGCTGCCTCCTCAAGATCTCGATCCCGATCCGCCGTAGCATGTCACGGCCGTCCCCTTCGCTGGCCAGACTCACCCGCAATGCGGAACGGCACCGATGGCGCGGCGGGCGGGAGGCCGGAGCACGGCGCCGGACCGGGGACGGGCGGAGCGCACCAGGAAGTCTGGCAGGCCGGGACGCCGTGCGCACCGGCCGGGGCGGCGGACATTCGACGCCGTCGGCGCAGTCGGGCGGATCCGTGACGACGTCGCCGCCCGCGCAGTTCTCCGTACCGGGACATCCGGACCCGCCGTCCTGTCCATCACCGGGTGTCCGGTTTTTGGTCATGATCGGGCCGGTGGTGGGGGCGGATCGCGGAACACCGGGCCGCCGGCCACGGTTATACCTGGCGTACGTCCGCAGCAGCGCCCCCGGCATCACGCCGGAAGTCGGGCTGGTCTGTCGGATCCCGGGCGGTTTCCGCCGCCGGGTCCGATCCACCGGCCGGCCGGGTGTGCTGGACGGGGTCGGGCAGCCGCCGGGAATGGCGGGCCGCCGGCCGTGGTTACATCCCCCCGGGCACACCCGAGCAGCAGCAACTCGCCGGGCGAGTGCCGATCCCCCCGGAACCTGGTTTTCGGGTTTCTTTCCCTTCGACACGCCAGATCCTGCCACGGCGTTGTCGTACCCCCGGAATGGAAGGCGACCATCATGACTTTCGTCAGCCGATGGCTACCGGCCATCACCGAAACCCCGATCCGTAAGACCGCGCTGGGTATCGCCGGACTCGCCGTCGTCGGCGGCGCGTTCGCCGGCCCCGCGATCGCGATGGACACCCCGACCCCGGCATCGCCGACCGCCGCGTCGGTGACCGCCGACATCAAGGACCTCGACAAGCGGGCACCGTCGAAGGTCCTCGACTACCAGTACAAGGCGCAGGAGAACTTCTACTACTGCGCACCCGCCGCCACCAGGATCGCGCTGTCCGCGCAGGGGCACACCCCCAGCCAGGACGACGTGGCCAGCCAGCTCGGCACGACCGAGGCCGGTACCAACTCGGCCGAGGACACCACCCGGGTGCTGAACAAGGCCGGCGGCAGCGACTACAAGACCGTCGCGATCCCCGACACCACGGCCAAGCCGGCCGAGATGGACCGGCTCCAGGTCGACATCGTCAACGCCATCGACGCCAAGCGTCCGGTCGTGATGAACATCAAGGGCACCGCCACCGACGTCGACGGAACCCCGCACTCCTACGAGGGCGGGCACTACCTGACCGTCGTCGGCTACGACGACCACGGCCGCAAGGTCAAGATCGCCGACCCGGCCAACCCGAACCAGAGCGAGTACTGGATGAGCACCATCACCCTCGCCAACTGGGCCGCCGAACGCGGCTACTCCGCCTGACACGGCAACCGGTAAACACCACCGGTAAACACCAACCGAAAGGGCCAGCCCCACCCGGGGCTGGCCCTTTCGTCGTCGGATCAATCCCGTCCCCTGACGGGCGACGTTCCTCCCCGGCACCCCGGCCCGGCGGCCACTCCGTCCACATCGGAGGCCACCGGTGTGCCGGCCGTACCCGCTGGCCAGTACTTTTCGGACCGGCCGTACCCGGACGTCACCGACCGGCCGTCGGGTCGGTGGTGACCAGCAGCGCTCCGAGCCGTTCGACGCCGTCCCTGATCAGCCGGGCGTACGGGTCGTCGCCGAGCGCCGGCAGACTCTCCCGGGCCAGGGTCAGGTGCGCCCGGGCCTCGTCCGGCCGGCCGAGCTTGCGGTAGTCCTCGGCGAGGTTGAGCTGCAACGACGGCCGGAACGCCGCGACCCGGAGGCCGGCGTCGTGCCGCTGCGCCCGCTCGTCGGTCAGCGTGTCGGCGGCCTCCAACGCCCGCAGGTCCCAGCGGAGTTCCTCGGCCGGGTCGTCCTGGAGATCGGCCAGATAGTGCGCCAGGGTGCAGCGGTGGAACGGGTCACCGCTCGGACCGATCCGCCCCCACAGCTCGGTCAGCCGCTCCCGCGCCGCCCCGGTACGCCCGGCCCGTCCCCACTCGACCGCCTCGGCGATGCTCGCCATCGTGCCGTCGGTACCCTGCTCCATCGTCCACTCCCCTGTGTCGGCCGGTGCGGCACCGCCGATGCTGGGGCCTCGACGAGGTCGAGGGTCAAGCGCACCGCCGCCGGACGCTCTCCGACGGCCTCGGTGCCGGCGGCCGTGGCCACCGGGAGGAACACCAGCACGGCCAGGGCAAGCAGGACGTAACTGTTCGATCCGAGGAACCCGACGACCCCGCTGTGGTCCACCGACCACAACCAGACGACGCTGCCGCAGAGCAGCAGGTACGCACCGGTCCACCAGCACCACGCCCGGCGAGCGGCGCCGCCCGGCGACGACGGCGCGTACGGCGACAACCCGGGCGCCGCCGCCCCGGCCGACCGGCGCAACAACGCGGAGTCGGCGAGGACCACCAGGGCGGGCACCAACCAGACCAGGTGGTGTACCCAGGTGACGGGGCTGACCAGGCAGCCGGCCACTCCGGTCAGGGCAAAACCCGCCCGGTCGTCGCCGCGCCGGGCCGCCTGGCGGGACCGGTGCGCCCACACCACCAGGACCACCGCGACCAGCACGATCCAGACGAGCCGGTCCGGACGCGCCGGATTCCACCGCGCCACCAACCCGAGCAGCGACTGGTTGGAGACGTAGTCCAAGGCGCCGACCCGGCCAGTGTCCCAGAGCGCCTGCCCGAAGTACTTCCGGCTGGCCTCCGGGGCCACCAGCCCGGCCAGCAGGGTTGCCGCCGCCCCGGTCGCCACCGCCGTGGCCGCCGCCCGCCAGCGCCGGGTGACCACGAGATAGCCGATGAAGATCGCCGGGGTGAGTTTGACCGCCGCCGCGATGCCGGTGCCGATGCCGGCGAGCCGGTGACCCCGGTCGAGCAGCCAGGCGTCGGCGTAGACCAACGCGAGCAGCACCAGGTTGACCTGGCCGAAGCTGACCGTGTCGCGTACCGGTCCGAGCATCGCGAACAGGCACGCGGCGAGCGCGAACGCGAACCCCCGGCGCCAGCCCTCGCGCCGGGCGATCGGGTCGACCAGCAGCCACAGCACCAGCGCGGCGGCCAGCGCGGTGACGGCGACGTTGACCGCGATCGTCGGGTGCCAGCCCAGCCAGGCCATCGGCAGCATGCACAGCGCCGCGAACGGCGGATAGGTGAAGCCGTAGTCGGTGCCGGGCCGGACGTAGTCGTAGAGCTGGCCACGGTCGTGCAGCCAGTGGTTGACGGCCCCGTGGTAGACGCCGACGTCGAACCAGCCCCGGTGCCCGGGCAGCAGCGCGATCGCGACCGTGATCGCCCCGGCGAGCCCGAGGATCAGGCTGACCTGGGCGTACCTGCCGGACGGTCTGGTGCTCATCGGGACGTTCCCTCCAGTGCCCGGCCGGTCCAGGTCGGACCGGCCAGTGCCGCGTTGGCGCCCAGCCGGAAGCACCCGACCACGACGATGCCGAGCACCACCCCGGTGGTGGCGAGGACGAGCTGTGCCGGATCCGGCCCGAAGCCGCTGGGCAGGGTCAGGAAGGCCACCGCCGCGGCGACCAGGGAGGCCAGCCTGCGTACCGGTCGGTCGGGTGCGGCGGCGGCGATCAGCACCAGGCCCCAGAGCAGGTACCAGGGCCGGGTGGCCGGCCCGAGTACCGCCACCGCCGCCAGGACCAGGCCCAGCGCGTACGTCGGTCCGAGCCGGTGCCGGTGCCACCAGACGACGGCCGTACCGCCGAGGGCGGCGAGCAGGCCGCCCCAGGTCCAGAACTGCATCGGGGCGACGCCGAGGTCCCACCCGGCCGCCTGGCCGAGCCGGTCCGACGCCCGCCCGAGGGCGCTGGAGACCGACCAGCTGTGCTTGTAGATCGGTGTCCGGAGCGCGGCGATCCAGCCGTACCCGAGCCCGGTGGCGGCGGTGACCGCGACCGCTGTCAGCAGGGCCAGCCCGGCGGCACGCAGCGTCGCGGACCGGATCCCGTACTGCGGCCGGGCCAGCGCCACGACCACCAGCAGGCCCGCCACCGCCGGCACCTTGACCAGCGCGGCCAGGGTCACCAGCACCGTGGCCAGCGCGAAACGGCGCTCGAACGCGAGGCAGAGCCCAGCCACCAGCAGCCCGAGCATCACCGCCTCGTTGTGCGCCCCGGCGACCAGGTGCAGTGGCACCAACGGGTTGAGCAGGCCCAGCCACACCGCCGCGCCCGGCTCGACCCCGCCGTGCCGGGCCAGTCGGGGCAGGAACACCGCCAGCAGGCCGACGCCGAGCAGGGCCACCAGGCGCAGCCCGATCACCCCGGCCGCCACCTTCGTACCGGCCGCACCGGCGACCAGCGCGGAGAGGCCGAGGAACACCGGCCCGTACGGTGCCGTCGTGTGCTGCCACATCTGGGGCACCTCGGCGGCGAACCGGCCGCCGAGCTGCGACACCCCGTGTTCGTAGACGTCGGCGCCGGCCAGCACCATCGCGCCCTGGGCGAGATAGCTGTAGACGTCGCGGCTGAACAGGGGTGGAGCGAGCAGCAGCGGGCCGGACCAGAGGGCGAGGGTGGCCAGCAGGCTGCGGACCTCGACGCCGTCCGGCCGCCGGATCTCGCGCCCCACCCACCACCAGGCGGCCACCAGCATGGTGAGCCCGAGATATCCGCAGAGCAGGGCCGGTGCCGGATGGTGTCGCCAGTCGGTCAGCCACAGCTCCGCCCCGGTCTGGTCGACCGGCAGCGCCCCGGCGGCCAGCCCGGCGCAGGCCAGGATCGTCGTCCCGGCGGTGCCCAGGATGCGGTAGGCGGTCACCGCGGGCAGTGAACCCTTTTCAACTTCCCTTGCGGTCCGACGGACCACAAGGTCGGACGCGGTGCGTGGGCGCCGCGCGGTTCAGGTGGAAGACGGTTCAGTCTCAGCACCCCGGAATGATTCCTGTGCGATATGGCCGCAGAACGACGGTTCGATGATGCGCCGGTGGCCCCGGGATGCACGCGGACAGGGGCCACCGGTCGTCGCCCGCCGGCCGCCGGGGTCGGCTGGCGGATCCGGCCACCGGACTACCGCGTTCGTGGTACGTCTCCGGGTGACTGGCTCCGTACAGTGGCCGGATGAGGGGCGGGGCGGTGGCGCTCGGCGGTGCCCGGGGGCGGCGCTGGGCGGTGGACGCCGGGATCGCGGCGGCGGCCGGCGCCATCACCGCGTACCGGATCGCGGTCGTGGCGGTGCAGCCGGGCGACCGGGCGCCGGACCTCTGGGCGTACCTCCTCGGCGCGGCGATGGCGGCGGCCCTGCTCGCCCGGCGGCGCTGGCCGGCCGCGGCGCTGGCGGTGGTCGGCGCCCTGTTCCTGGCCTACCACGTCTCGCGGTATCCCGGCGGCGCACCGGCCGCCCCGGTCTGGGTCGCGCTCTACTCGGTCGCGGTGGCCCCGCGCCGCCGGCTCGGCCTGGCGCTGGCCGCGCTCTTCGTGCTGCTGGACGCGCAGGGCCGGATCGTGGTGGCCGGGGTGGAGCCGCTGGACGCGACGCTGGACAGCTCGACCGTGGTGTTCGTGGCGGCGCTGCTGCTCGGCGAGACGGTACGGAGCCGGCGGATCCGGCTCGCCCTGCTCACCGCCGAACGGGACCGTACGGCGCAGCGGCGGGTGGTCGAGGAGCGGATCCGGATCGCCCGGGAGCTGCACGACGTCACCGCGCACACCCTGGCGGTGGTCGGCGTGCAGGCCGGGGTGGCCGCCGACGTGCTGGACGACGACCCGGAGCAGGCCCGGGCGGCGTTGGAGGCGGTCCGGCGGGCCGCCCGGGAGGCGCTGACCGAACTGCGGGCGGCGGTCGGGGTACTCCGGGACGGCACCCGCCCGACCGGCCCGGAACCGCCGGCACCCGGCCTGGACCGGCTGCCCGCGCTGGCCGAGACGACCGGCGCGGTACTGCGGCACGACGGTACGCCGCGCCCGCTGCCCCGCGCGGTGGAGGCGACCGCGTACCGGATCGTGCAGGAGGCGGTGGCGAACGCGGTCCGGCACGCCGACGCCGACCGGATCGAGGTACGGGTCGGCTACCGCCCGGACGGGCTCGACCTGACCGTCTCCGACGACGGCCGGGGGCCGACCGGTCCAGCCGGCAACGGCCTGCGCGGGATGGCGGAACGGGCCGCCGGGCTGGGCGGCTGGCTGCGCACCGGTCCGGCCGACGGTGGTGGTGGTTTCCGGGTACGGGGGTGGCTGCCGGGATGACGGTCCGGGTGTTGCTGGCCGACGACCAGACACTGGTCCGGGCCGGCTTCCGGGTGCTGCTGGAGCGGGCACCGGAGATCGAGGTGGTGGCCGAGGCCACCGACGGCGAGGAGGCGATCGCGCTGACCAGGGCGCACCGGCCGGACGTCGTGCTGATGGACATCCGGATGCCGGGCACCGACGGGCTGACCGCGACCCGGCGGATCCTCGCCGACGACCGGCTGCCCGGAGTCCGCGTCGTCGTGCTGACCACCTTCGAACTCGACGAGTACGTCTACGCGGCGCTGCACGCCGGGGCGAGCGGCTTCCTGCTGAAGAACCTGGAGCCGGACGAGCTGCGCCGGGCGGTCCGGGTGGTGGCGGCCGGCGACGCGCTGCTGGCACCCGAGGTGACCCGCCGGCTGATCGCCGCGTACGCCGACGGTCCGGAGGTGCCCGGCCTGCACACGCTGACCGCCCGGGAACGCGAGGTGGTGACGCTGGTCGCGGACGGGCTCTCCAACGCGGAGCTGGGTACCCGGCTCGGGATGAGCGCGGCGACCGCGAAGACGCACGCGAACCGGGCGATGACCAAGCTCGGCGCCCGGGACCGGGCCCAACTCGTGGTCTTCGCCTACCGCAGCGGGCTCGCCGGGATACGACGACCGCGGTAGCCCGGCACTGCCGTCGGGCGGATCCGGCGGCGGCCGGCCGTTCGTAGCGTTCCCGGCATGTTTCTTGTTCTGGGACCGTTGCTGAACTTCGTCTCCGGCTTCTTCTGGGAGCCCGACTCGCAGGGCATCACCGCCGGCACGCTCGCCGCGCTCTCCTGCGCCTGCTGGCTGATCGGCCTGATCGGCCTCTACGACCGGCTCCGCGCCGCCGCGCCCCGCTACGTGGCGGTGGCGATGCCGCTGACCGTCTTCGCGGCCGTCGGCGGGGTGGCGTTCGGGGTGCAGAGCATCCACGAGGGGCTCTTCGACGCCTCGCACGCCGCCACGATCGAACTGCTCGACCAGCATCCGTTCGCCGCCTGGCCGCTCTACTGGGTGGCCGGTCCGCTCTTCCCGCTCGCCCTGTTCGGGCTGGGCGTGGCCCTGCTCCGGCTGCGCGCCGCACCGGTGCCGGTCGGCGTACTGGTCTGCCTGGGCGCGCTGGCGTTCCCGCTCGGCCGGATCACCCGGGAGGCGACGATCGCGCACGTGGCCGACCTGCTCCTGCTGCTGCCCTTCCTCTATCTCGGCGTACGCGCACTGACCGTGCCGCGTGACCCCGCCGCCCGGGAGACCGGAGCCGGCACCGCGCGCCCCGGACAGCCGGTGGGAAGCGCCTGACCGGCCGTGGGAAGACGGGTGCGGGCGCTCAGGCCGAGACCAGTTGCCGGGCCTGGGCCAGGGTGACCGGCTCGCCGTGGCTGTCGACGTACCACTCGTAGTCGTCGTCGAGCAGGTCGCGCATCATCGCCACGTCGGGGCCGTCGTCCGGGTCGCGCAGGTGTGCCGGCGGTGGGTAGAAGCAGTCGCCGAGCAGCGCGACCCGGGCGTCCGGGACGTACACCACCGTCGAGTCGGGGGCGTGCGCGCCACCGACGTGCCGCAGCCGTACCCCGGTCGGCAGGGTCAGCTCGTCGGTGAAGGTGCGGGTCGGGGGCAGGACGGTGAAGTCGGCCCAGTCGTCCATGGCCAGCGCCCGGGCCCGGAAGCTCGGACCGAGTCGCGGATTCTCGCGTACCTGATGGCGCAGGTAGCGGTGGCTCCACGGCCGGGCCGCCTCCTGCCGGAGCAGCTCCCGCCCCGCGACCTGCCCGACGATCTCCACGTCCGGCCAGGCGCAGGCGCCCCAGACATGGTCCCAGTGGTGGTGGGTGTAGACCAGCCACCGGGCCGGGGGCAGCCCGGCGGCCCGCATCGCCGCCTGGACCGCCCGGGCGTGCGCGGGGCTGTGCCCGGCGTCGACGACCACGCTGCCCCGGTCGTCGGCGACGACCGCCACCGCGGCCTGGACGTTCGCCGGGTCCGGGTCGCCGGGCGAGAGCCAGACCCGGCCGGCGAGCTGCCGGATGGTGACGCCGTCGATGATCGCGTGACCTCCTCGAACCGGGTCCGGGGCGGACGCGGGGTGCCGTGCCCCACACCCTATCCGCGCGGTCCGGCGGCGGCGGATACGGTACGGCGTACCAGGTGGAGGGGGCGACGAGGGTGATCACCCGTACCGATGTGCAGGAGGCGGCGGCCCGGATCGCCGGACACGTCCGGACGACCCCGGTGGCCCGGGTCGAGCCCGACCTCGCCGGTCCGGCCGGTGCGCTCTGGCTGAAGCTGGAGTTCCTGCAACACTCGGGGTCGTTCAAGGCGCGGGGCGCGTTCAACCGGGTGCTGGCCGCCGCCGAGCGCGGCGAGTTGCCGGCCGCCGGGGTGGTCACCGCGTCCGGCGGCAACGCCGGCGCCGCCGTCGCGTACGCGGCGAGGTCCCTCGGCGTACCGGCCGAGGTGTACGTGCCGACCGCCGCCCCCGCCGTCAAGGTCGGCAAGCTGCGCCAGCTCGGCGCCACCGTGGTCCGGCACGGCACCGAGTACGCCGAGGCGTACGACGCCGCGGTCAAGCGGACCGCCGACACCGGGGCACTGTTCTGCCACGCCTACGACCAGCCGGAGATCTGCGCCGGTCAGGGCACTCTCGGGCTGGAGCTGCTGGAGCAGACCGGTGAGCTGGACACCGTGCTGGTGGCGGTCGGCGGCGGCGGGCTGATGGCCGGGGTGACCACCGCACTGGACGGCCGGGCCGGGGTGGTGGCGGTCGAGCCGGAGGGCGCCTCGGCGCTGCACGCCGCGCTGGTGGCGGGCGGGCCGGTCGACGTACCGGTCGCCGGGGTGGCCGCCGACTCGCTCGGCGCCCGCCGGGTCGGCGCGATCGCGTACGAGGTGGCCGTCCGGGCCGGGGTGCGCAGCGTGCTGGTCACCGACGAGCAGATCGTGCAGGCGCGACGACTGCTCTGGAGCCGCTACCGGGTCGCCGTCGAGCACGGTACCGCCGCCGCGCTGGCCGCGCTCACCTCCGGGGCGTACCGGCCGGTCGCCGGGGAGCGGCTCGCCGTGCTGCTCTGCGGGGCCAACACCGACCCCGCCGACCTGGCCGGCTGACCCCGAGGGCTAGCGCACCACCCGCAGGGCGGCGCGGCGCCGGGCGTACCGGCCCGGCCAGTCCGCCTCCGGGCCGAGCAGGGCGGCGAGGCTGGCCGCGTCCCGCTGTGCCTGGCCCGCGCAGCAGTTGTTCAGCAGGACGTGCAGTTCGTCGGTCTCGTCGGCGAGGCCGCGCAGCCGCTTCGCCCAGTCGGCGAGTTCGTCGTCGCCGTACGCGTACCGGAACCGGGCCTCCTTGTCGCCGGTGGTCCACTCCGGGCTGTGGCCGTGGAACCGCATCACCGCCGGCTCGGCGGTGGCCAGCAGCAGCGGCGGGATCGACGACTCGTGCCCCTGCGGCATGTCGACACTGACCATCGTGATGTCGTGCCGGGCGAGGAAGCCGACGGTGTCCGGCGCGTTGTCACCGTCGAACCAGGACGCGTTGCGCAGTTCGACCGCGACCCGCCAGGGCCGGGCGCGCTCGGCGGCGTCGAGGATCCGCTCCTTCGCCCGCTCGCCGTGCGCCAGCCAGGGCGGGAACTGGAACAGCAGTACACCGAGCTTGCCGGCTCCGGCGATCGGCTCGACGGCCTCCCGGAACCGCTGCCACAGCTCGTCGTAGGTCGACTCCGGCAGGTCGCGGCGGCGTACCCGACCGGTGTCCCGGCCGTCCGGCCGCAGGTCCCGGGGCAGTGCCGCCAGTTCCGCCCCGTGCCCGGTGAACAGGCCGAACGCCTTGACGTTGAAGGTGAAGTCCGGCGGGGTACGGTCCACCCAGGCCGACGTCGTCTCCGGGGCCGGTACGGCGTAGTAGGTGGTGTCCACCTCGACCAGACCGAACCGCTCGGCGTAGTAGGCCAGCCGCCCGGCCGGAGTGTTGGCCGACCGGGGGTACCAGCCGGACGCGAGCAGCGACCGGTCCGCCCAGGAGGAGGTGCCCACCTTTATCTCGCCCATGTCCACAGTCTCTCCCCACCGGCCACGGTGGTCGAAACCTACCGACCCGGGACAGACCGGAGAATTGCTCGATCGTGGACGGAGCGCCCGCCCTGCTACCGTCCGCCAGGTGCCCGACCTGTTAGCCCCGGACGGCACCCCGCGTTTCTCGTCGCCGCCCGCCATCCCGGCCTGGTCACCCGGCTGGTGATGGCCGAGGCAGGCCCGCAGGGACCGGACGCCGAGACCCCTGCGCGGATCGCCCGCTGGCTCGACGGCTGGCCGACCCCGTTTCCGGACCGGACCGCCGCCGTCCGGCACTTCGGCGGCGGCCGGGCCGGGGAAGCCTGGGCCGACGGGCTACGGCACCGGGACGACGGGTGGTACCCGGCCTTCGACCGGGACGTCATGGTCGACACGATCGCCGCCGCCGGACCGCGCTGGGACGAGGCGAACGGCGTTATCGAGACCGACAGTTCCGACAAATCATATGCTGGTGCGGTGACGACCAGCGGCTCCGACGGCCACCGCCGGGCACACACCGGTCGGCGCCGCAACGAGGAGGCCCGGCAGGCGATCCTCGACGCGGCGCTCCGGCTGCTCACCACCCGGCACGACGGCGGGCTGACCGTGGATGTCATCGCCCACGAGGCCGGGGTCGGCAAGCAGACGATCTACCGCTGGTGGCAGTCGAAGGGCGCGGTCCTGCTGGAGGCGCTGACCGACTGGAGCGACTCGCTGGTGCCGGTCCCGGACACCGGATCGCTCCGGGAGGATCTCTGCACCTACCTCGCGCACACCTTCCGCCGGGCGGGCGAGCCGGCGACGGCGGCGGTGCTGCGTACCCTGGCCGCCGAGGCGGCCCGCGACCCGGGCACCGCCGAGTTGTTCCGGCAGTTCACCCAGACCCGCCGGGACGCGCTGCACGCCATCGTCCGGCGGGGCCGGGAGCGCGGCGAACTCGGCCCGGAACTGGATCTCGACCTCCTGGTCGACCAGGCGTACGGACTGTTCTGGTACCGCTTCCTGCTCGGGCACGGGCCACTGAACCAGGAGACCGCCGTCCGACTGACCGACGCCCTCACCTGCCGATGAGATCACTCCGGGTCCTCGTGCAATAACCAATAGCAACGACATCGTATATCTCGTCCGGCCGCTCGCCGGCATGTCATGCTGGCCCGTCGGGAGCCTGCGGCTGCGATGCTCGGCCGGAGCCCCCGCCGACCGACCCGACGAGGAAGGCCAGCAGCCGAGCCGATGAGTTCCGAACACGCGCACAGCCACCTGCCCCGCCCCGGCCGGCCGACCAGCCGCGCCGCGCGCCGGCTGAGTCTGGCCCTGCTGATCCCGGCGGCGGTGCTCACCCTCGTGTCGATGGTGCTGCTGTGGCCCCGGGACACCCCGGCGCCCGGTCCGGCCGACGGTCCGATCCGGGTGCTCGGCACGGTCGTCGCCGTCACGTCGGCCCCCTGCGCCGCACCGCCCGCCGGGGAGGAACTGCCGACCGGCGCCCCGACCGACTGCGGCACGGTCACGGTCGACCTGACCGAGGGCGTCGGGGCCGGCCAGCGGGTCAGCACCGACGTACCGTCCGGGCCGGGCGCAATCCGGGTGGGGGCCGGGGACGAGGTGGTGCTGCTCTATCTGGAGGAGAGCCCCGAGCGGCAGTACTCGATCATCGACCACCAGCGGTCCACCCAGTTGTGGCTGCTCGGCGCGGTGTTCGCGCTCGCCGTACTCGCCTTCGGCCGGTGGCGCGGCCTGAGCGCCCTGGCCGGACTCGGCGTCACCTTCGCGGTGCTGCTGATGTTCATCGTGCCGGCCATCCTCGACGGACGCTCACCACTGCTGGTCGCCATCGTCGGCGCCGCGGCGATCATGCTCACCGTGCTGTACCTGACGCACGGGTTCAGCATGACCACCACGATCGCGGTGGCCGGCACCCTGGCCAGCCTGACCATCACCGCGGCCCTCTCCGCGATCGCCACCGCCGCCGCCCACCTCTCCGGGATCGCCGACGAGACCTCCAACTACCTCTCCATCACCCAGGGTGAGGTCAATATGCGCGGTCTGCTACTGGCCGGCATCGTGATCGGCTCACTCGGGGTACTCGACGACGTCACCGTCACGCAGTCGGCAACGGTCAGCGAACTCGCCCTGGCCAATCCCGGGTACGGCTTCCGGCGGCTCTACTCGGCGGCCACCCGGATCGGTCGGGCACACATCGCATCGGTGATCAACACGATCGTGCTGGCGTACGCCGGCGCCTCCCTGCCGCTGATGCTGCTCTTCGCCGCCGACACCGCCACCCCGGTCGGCGAGCTGCTCACCAGCCCGCTGATCGCCCAGGAGCTGGTGCGCAGCGCGGTCGGCACCATCGGGCTGATCACCGCCGTCCCGATCACCACCGCCCTGGCGGCCCTGCTCGCCGCCCGGCGCGGCATCGAGCCGGAGGCAGGTCCGGTACCACCGGTCCCGGCCACGCCCGCTCCGGCTCCGGCGGCCCGGCGCGACGCCGCCGGGGTCGGGGTCGGAGAGCGGCCATCGCCGTCGGTACCGTCGGGCGGGCCCCCGCCGGGGGCAGGTGGCGACGCGCCGGTACCGGCGGCGGGTGGCGATGCCCCGGAGGCCGATCCGTGGATGGCCTTCGTCGACCGCCATCCGGACGGGAAGCGGTAACCCGGGACCGCCATCCGGACGGGAAACGGTAACCCGGGACCGCCATCCGGACGGGAAGCGGCAACCCGGGGACCCGCGACCAGGGCAACGCCCGCACCGGCCGGGACGGCGGGGTAGGCCTCGGGTTCGGTCCCCGCGACGGTGCCGGCCCGGCAGGCGCCGCTGAGCTGCGATCCGGACGGCCCGCTGGTGGCCGAGGCGCAGCGGCGGATCGAGGCGCTCGACGGCGAGGGCTACCGCCTGGTCAACGCCGAGGGGTCGTCGCCACCCTGCCCGGTACGCCGGACGGGGTGCCGCTGCCGACCCCGTGATCCCGCGATCTGCGATCTCAGCCCGGGGTCGGTGCCGGCGGGGTCGGCCGGTTGGCGTCGGCGGCGGCCCGGACGAACTCCCGGACCCGGGCGGTGGTGTTGGTGGCCAGCCAGATCGGGCCGCGTTCGATCGGCGGCGCGTCGGAGATCGGCACGTACGCGAGGTCGGGGCGGGGATAGTAGCGGCGGCTGTGCTCGCCGACCGGCAGTACGCCCCGGCCGAGCGCGACCAGCGAGAGCATCTCGGAGAAGGTGTTCCCGACCGGCCCCTTCGGCACCGGTCGGCCCGACGGGGTGTGCTCGGGCGTACGGTCGCGCTTGAACTCGGCGGAGGTGACCGCCGGATACTGCACCACCGGATGGTCGGCGAGGACCTCCAGGGAGACCGACGCCGCGCCGGCCAGCGGATGGTCGGCGGCGACCGCGAGGACCCGCCCCTCGGAGAGCAGCGCCGGCCCGTTCGTCATGCCGTCGAACGGGTACGAGGCGATCAGCACGTCCACCGAGCCGTCCAGCAGGCTCGACCGGGTGTTCGCGAGCTGCGCCTCGTGCACCTCGACCTCGCACTCGGGATGCCGCTCGGTGAAGAGGTTGACCGCCCTGAGCAGCAGCGGCGCCGTCCCCTCCCCCAGGAACGCCACCCGGAGCCGTCCGGTGACATTGCGCCCGGCGTCGACGGCCCGGCGCACGGCCTCGTCGATCCCGGCCACCAGCGGGGTCAGGTCGGCGGCCAACTGCCGCCCGATCGGGGTGAGCCGGACGACCCGGCTGGTGCGCTCGAACAGCGGCGCCCCGACCCGGCGTTCGAGCTTCTTCACCACATGGCTGATCCGCCCGGTGGTGACGTGGAGCCGCTCGGCGGTACGGCCGAAGTGCAGCTCGTCGGCGAGGGTCAGGAAGGTCTCGATCTCGTGTCGTTCCAGCACGTCGGCGCCCATCGTTGAATCTGGATCAACGATCGTAGCCCGATCACGGCTTGGTGCCGGTCGCCGTGCGGCGGATCGTAAGAGGCGTCACCGCCGGGCCGGGGTTCCGGCCAGAACGCCGAGTTGCAGCCGACCGGCGTGGTCCAACAGGAGGAAACATGGGCACCACCGAGATCACCGACTACCTGCGCGGTCTCGACGCACCGCTGCGGGAGATCGGCGAGAAGCTCCGGCCGATCGTCGACGCGGCGCTGCCGGGGGCGACCGGCGGGATGTGGCACGGCCACCCGACCTGGAGCCTGGGCAGCAGGCCCGGACAGCAGCCGGTCTGCCTGCTGAAGGCGTACCGGTCGTACGTGACGTTCGGGCTGTGGCGGGGGCAGGAGCTGGCCGACCCGGGCGGGCGGCTCGTCCCGGGCGCCCGCCGGATGGCCGCGGTGAAACTACACGCCGTCGACGAGATCGACCCGGCGCTCTTCACCGACTGGCTGCGCCGGGCCGCCGACCTGGAGACGAGGTGACGACGATGAAGGTCAAGGCGTTCGACCATCTGGTACTCACCGTGCAGGACGTGGAACGCTCCCTGGCGTTCTACAGCGGGACCCTCGGCCTGGCACCGGTCCGGGTGCACGAGTGGCGGGCGGGCAAGGTCCCGTTCCCCTCGGTCCGGATCACCCCGGAGACCATCATCGACCTGGTGCACGGCCAGCGGGGCGAGTCGAACGTCGACCACATCTGCCTGGTCGTGGAGCCGCTGGACTGGGCCGAGGTGATCGAGGCGGGGATCTTCACCGTCCTGGAGGGGCCGGTCGGCCGGTTCGGTGCACGCGGCAACGCGATCTCGATCTACGTCTCCGACCCGGACGGCAACACCGTCGAGCTGCGCTGGTATCCGGAGGACCGCGCGGGATAGCACGGGCAGGCCAGGTGCGGCGGACGGGCGGGCCGACCCGTCCGCCGCGCCCGGACGTCCCCGCCTCGCCTACCCGGACGACCGGCGGTGCAGATCGAGGCGCTCCAGGGTCGGCCCTCCGACCGGGGATGGCCGCGAAGATCAGCACGCAGAACGATATCGTTGAATGTCTGAGTCTGCGACCGGCTCTGCGCCGAGCGCGTCCACCTGCACCGAGGCGGCGATGTCATGGCCAACCTGCTCGACCGGATCGACCGGGCGACGTCCGGTCTCTGCCCCTGCGGCGCCGCCCCCGCCGCCGGCTCGGCGTACTGCTCGGACGACTGTCGACCCAGCCATGTCGGCGACGACACCGACACCCGGGAGACGGGGCACCTGGCCACGCCGATGCGGTGGCGCCCCGACCTGGTCACCGTCGGCGACGACAGCGACCTGGTCGACCTCGGCCCCCAGACCTGGTACGAGGGGCCCTACCGGGCCCAGATCTTCGACCGGGCCAGCCGACCCGGCAGTTGGCACCTGCGGCTGGACGACGGACACCGGTACGTCGGCTGCGACCTCGGTGACCTGGTCGAGACCGGACCGGGGCCGGTGCCCGAGCACCTCGTCGGACGGATCCGGGACGTCTGGCGACGGCTGGAACGGGAGCTGACCGATCCCCGCCGCACGGTGCCGTACGCCGGCCCGTGGCAGGCCGCCTTTCCCACCGGCGGCGGGCCGTCATCCGCGGGCGGGGCGTACGGGCCGGCCCAGCCGCTCAGTGCCCCGACCCAGGCATGGCAGCGGCGGTGCCGGCGCTGCGACCGGCACGGCGTACCCGTGGACGGCCGGCGCAACGGCGAGCCCTGCCAACTGTGCGCGCACTGCCAGGCGCCGTTCCCCGGGCCGGTGCTGATCCCGACGCTCCAGTCCCACGGTCGGCACACCGTGTTGAAGCTGAGCTACGTCGCGAACGGCGAGTACTTCACCCGCAGCGCCTTCGTGCCCGGCCGCGACATGATGACCGCCGAGGATCCGGCGGTGCTGCTCCAGTCCGCGTGGGACCGGCTCGAAGCCTTCCTGCTGGACCAGATTCCCCGGTCGCCGAGCGGGCCGGACCGTCCGGCCACCGAATAGCGGGGACGCCCGGCCCCGGCGCCCGGCCGCGCCATCAGGACGGACGGTTGCCGCGCCGTGTATGCCGGGCCGGCAGAATCGACCGGAAGAGTTCCCCGCGTCGGCGGATGGAGTCGGTCAATGCCTGAGAACGCCACCGGACCCGATCCCCGCACAGCCACCTGCCCCACCGGGTACGTCGCGCTACTACGCCAGGTCCGGTGCGGGTCCGGCCTGACTTACCGGGAGATCAGCCGACGGGCCCGGGAGACCGGCAAGACGCTCCCGCCCAGCACCCTCGCCAACATGCTGGGCCGGAACACCCTGCCCCGAGCCGAGTTGGTGGTCACCTTCCTCACCGCCTGCGGAACGCCGCCGGAGCAGGTGGCCAGCTGGGTCGACGTACGCCGCCGGATCGCCGAGGACGGCGCGGCCGCCACCGCGACGGCGGCGCCGGCACGGCCGTCCACCGTGCACCCGCCGTCGGTCGCCGGCCGGGCACGGGTACGCCGCTGGCGCCCCGCCCTGGCGATCGGCACCGTTGCGCTGCTCGCGATCGTGGTGCTGGCCTGGCGTGGCCTCGACAGTGAACTCGCCTCGGCGCACGACGGCCGCCCGCCGGCCGGTACGGCGGTCCGGAGTCCGTCGCCGGGCGCCCCGGCCGTGCCGGCACCCGGCTACTACCTGGTCCGTGCGGCCCACTCCAGCCTGTGCCTGACCGAACGCGTCGGCACCGACGACAGGCAACTCTTCCAGAGCGACTGTGCCCGTGCCTTCCCACCACGGGCGCTCCGGCCGACTGGCGCGGGACACCGGTTCGAGACGCTGCATCCCGAGTTCGGCCCCGGCTGCATGGGGGTGGTGGCGGCGAGTCGGGACGTCGGCGGGGTGGTCCAGGACGGATTCTGCGGTACGGGACTCGCGGAGGAGTTCCGGTTGGAGCCGGTCACCACCCCGGCCAGCGGCTTCCGGATCCACGCCGTGCACAGTGGGCTCTGCGTCGGGGTGGTGGACGGCTCGACCGAGGACTGGGCACCGGTCCGCCAGGTCGCCTGTGATCTCAGCACGCCCGGCCAGATCTTCACCTTCGACACCGCGCCCGCCCCGTCTCCGGCCGCCTCCGGCGGCTGACCTCCGCGGTCGGCGCGACATCGGGACAGGCCGATCGCACAGATCGGGATAGCCACATCGCACAGGTCGGGACGGGTGGACCGGCGGATCGGCTCGGCCGGGTCGGCCGGTCGGCCCTGGTTGTCGACGGTTTTCGCGTCCCTCGCGAATATTTCCATGATCTTTTCGGGCCGACACGCGGTACGGTCCTTACTACCGCGGCGTGCACGCGCCCCGACGCACGTCGCCACCCACTGGGGCATCGTGCACGGAGGACATACGCATGACCTATCGGTCGGATCGCACACCAGGCAGGAGACGCCGGCTCGTCGGCGTGGCGGCGGCAGCCGTACTCCTCGCCTCCCTGCTGCCGGGGACGGCGTCGGGCCAGGAACCCGCGCCGGACCCGCGGATCGGCCTCGGCGCGGGCTGGCTGGACGCGCAGAGCGCGAGCAGCAACCTCGAACTGCTGGCCCACCGCGACAAGCCGGCAGGATTCGTCAACCCGGCCAACCCGGGTGACTTCGGCTACGCCGGATCGGATCTCGCCTTCGGCGGCGATCACGCCTTCATCGGCAACTTCAACGGCTTCAACATCTACGACATCTCCCAGCCGGCCAACCCCGCACTGGTCACCAGCGTGGTGTGCCCGGGCGGGCAGGGCGACCTGAGCGTCCACGGCGACCTGCTCTTCATGTCGGTCGAGGAGACCCGTGGCCGCCTCGACTGCGGTACGGACCCGGCGGTCGGCACCCGCTTCCAGGGCGTACGCGTCTTCGACATCAGCGACGTGGCGAACCCGGTGCAGGTCGCCGCGGTGCAGACCTGCCGAGGATCGCACACGCACACCCTGGTCACCGACCCGGACGACAGCGCGAACGTCTACGTGTACGTCTCCGGCACCGCCGGCGTCCGCCCGGCCACCACGATGGCCGGCTGCAACAACACCCCGGCGGCCGGCGACAACCCGGCCCGGTGGCGGATCGATGTCATCAAGGTACCGGTGGCGGCCCCCGAGCAGGCGGCGATCGTCAGCGGTCCCCGGCTGTTCGCGAACCCGCAGACCGGTGCGGTCGACGGCCTGCAGAACACCCCGCCGGCCCCGACCCACCCCTCGGGCGGTTCGTGGAGCCCGTCGCCGGTGACCGACGCCTGCCACGACATCACCGCCTATCCGGAACTCGGCCTCGCGGCCGGCGCCTGCGAGGGCAACGGGATCCTGATCGACATCTCGAACCCCGCCAACCCGGTACGCATCGACGAGGTCTCCGACCCGAACTTCGCGTACTGGCACTCCGCGACGCTCAGCAACGACGGTAAGAAGGTCATCTTCACCGACGAGTGGGGCGGCGGCACCGGTGCCCGGTGTCGGACGACCGACCAGCCGCAGTGGGGCGCCAACGCGATCTTCGACATCGTGGACCGGAAGATGCGGTTCGCCAGCTACTACAAGCTGCCGGTGCCGCAGACGCTCCAGGAGAACTGCGTCGCACACAACGGCTCGCTGATCCCGGTGCCGGGGCGGGACATCCTGGCCCAGGCGTGGTACCAGGGCGGCATCTCGCTGCTCGACTTCACCGACTCGGCCAACCCGCGCGAGATCGGCTACTTCGACCGGGGGCCGATCAGCCCCACCAGCATCATGCTCGGCGGCTTCTGGTCGGCGTACTGGTACAACGGTCAGGTCTACGGCAGTGAGATCGCCCGCGGCTTCGACGTCTTCGGGCTGAAGCCGAGCCAGGACCTGAGCGCGGCGGAGATCGCGGCCGCCCGCGAGGTGCGGGTGCCGGAGTTCAACGCCCAGCACCAGACCAGGACCACCTGGGCGCCGAGCCTCGCGGTGGCCCGGGCCCGCTTCGACCAGTTGGCCCGGACCTGCACCTCGACCATCTCGAAGCGGCACAACGGGCCGCTGACGGTCACCGGCGTCACCTGCCTGACCGGGGCGACCGTCTCCGGCCCGGTCACGGTCCGCCCGGGTGCCTCGCTGCTGGCGCTCGACTCGACGATCTCCGGCCCGGTGTCGGCGTCGAACGCGGCCGCGGTGCACCTCTACGGCAGCACGGTGCGCGGGCCGGTGAGCATCACCGGTACGAAGGGCAGCGCCGCCATCGTGCAGACCGAGATCTCCGGACCGGCCGTACTGACCTCGAACCGTACCGGGACGGTCGAGCCGATCGTCGCGGACAGCACCGTACGCGGCCCGCTGAGCTGCACCGGCAACTCGCCGGCGCCGATCAACCTCGGTAAGGCCAACACGGTGCAGGGGCCGGTCGCCGGCCAGTGCGCCAGCCTTGACTGACCCACGGTAGACACCGCTGGCAGTGGGGGCGTGTCCGGTCGGAGTACCCGGCGGGACACGCCCCCGGCGCGTTCCCGGGCCGGCACGTCTCCAGGCCGGCGGCACGTCTCCAGGCCGGCGGCACGTTTCCGGTCGGCGGTGAGGTTCCGGTCGGCGGTGAGGTTCCGGTGCCGGCGGCAGGCCCGGGCACCGCGCTGGCGGGCTGCCCGGCCGGCGCCGCGCTGGCCCGGGGCGCCTCAAGAGGTGCCGGGCGTTGTCGCCGGTCGGCTCAGCCGGTCAGCTTGGCCAGCAGTTGCTGGAGGCTTCTGATCTCGATCGCCTGGTCGGCGTTGACCTCGCGGGCGAACCGGTCGGTCGCCGGCTCCAGCCCGCCGCCTGCCGCGTAGAGCTGCTGCACCATCGTCAACGCCCCGTTGTGGTGGCGGATCATGAAGTCGACGAAGAGCCGGTCGAACTCCCTGCCCCGGGCCTGCCGCAGCTGGCTCAGCTCCTCCGGGGTGAGCATTCCCGGCATCGCCGCGTCATGCCCGGCATGGTGCGTGTGCGGTCCGGGGACCTGTGCGCCGCGTTCGGTCAGCCACCGCTCCATCTGCGTCGTCTCGTCCCGCTGCGACGTCTGGATCCGGCCGGCGAGCAGTGACACCTCGGGGCTCTCGGCACGGTCGGCGACGAGGGCGGTCATCTCCAGCGCCTGCGCATGGTGCGCGATCATCCGCTGCATGAACTGGACGTCGGCTTCGGTGTGCGCCGGAGGCGGCGGCAGCTTGGACTGCTCGCCCGGGGAAAGGGCCCGGCCCGGCTGACCCGGCGCTCCCGGTTGGACGACCCGGGTGGCGGCGGCCGGTTCGTCCGGTCGGTCCCCGGTGAACCGGAGTACGGCGAACGACCCCACGCCGAGGGCGACGACGGCGGCCGGCACGGCGATCAGGAGACGGCGACGGGACGAGAACACTATTTGATCACCGTAGCCGACAACGTCTCCTCGGGCGAGAGCCGGCCAGGCAGGTCGGGATCACCGGCTGCCACCGTACGCAACCTGATCGACTGACGTTCCCGTTCTGGTCCGACCGGTCCGGCGCCTCCGATCCGGCGAAACCGACCGAGCCGAGGGGCCACCATAAGTTTCCATTATCTCCGGTTCAAGAAACCCGCATTTCCGCCTGCTGCGTTTGGTCTCCCGATGGACCGGTCCCTACGGTGTGCATGCGGCGTACGGGACGGCCAGCGCGGCACCGACCTCGACCTCCGGGAGTTGTCGGGTCGCGAGCCACCGGAAGACGGTCGTCCGTCACGGCAGCCGGAACCCCCACCGGTCCGAGCCGCAGCGCATGATTTCGGGAGGTTCATACATATGCGACGGTCGCACCGCGGTCGCGCCTCCACCGGTTCCGGCCAGCGCCGCCGCCTCCTCGCCGTGGCCGCCGCTCTCGCCGTGTTCGGTGGCCTGGTCGGTGTCACACAGATCTCCAACGCGGAGAGCCAGCAAGCCGCCCCCGGGTGCGAGCCAGGCTCCCCACCGCCGTCCGCCGCCGGGTCGGAGAGTCCCGGCGCCGCCGGGGACGACGCGACCGCCGAGGCGTCGCCGCCGGCGTCCGCCGAGACGTGTCCGCCGTCGACCGGCCCGGCCAGGCCGTCGGGTACCCCTGGCGGAGCCACCCCGGGTGGCGGCGGCCTGAACGCCCTGGGCGACGACTGCGAGGCGAGCGAGCTTCCCGCGCACACCGGCTTCCAGGACGGCGGCCGGTGCGTGGGGACCGCCTTCGGTGAGGTGGGTGCCGCGGAGCAGAACCCGACACTGCTGATCGCCCAGGCGCCGCGGACCGTACGCGAGGGACAGCCGTTCCGGCTCGTGGTGAGCACCCGCAATCTCGTCCGCGACCGGTTCCTACCCGCCGGACGGGGCGGCTACTACCTGGAGTCCTCCCTGCTCGACGACGAGGGCCTGGTCCGGGGTCACTTCCATACCGCCTGCCGGATGCTCACCACCACGAACGAGGCGGCCGACCCGGCTCCGGTGCCGGCGTTCTTCGTCGCGACGGAGGACGGCAAGGGCAGCGACGAACCGGATTCGGTGATCATCGAGGTGCCCGGGCTGCCTGCCGGTCTCGCCCAGTGCTCGTCGTGGGCCGGTGACGGTTCACACCGCGTCCCAATGATGGTCCGGGCCAACCAGATCCCCGCGCTCGACTCGGTCCGCATCCAGGTCCAGCCGGCCGAGGAGCAGCCGCCGGCCGAAGAACCCGGCAACGAACAGCCACCGGCCGAGCAGCCCGGCAACGAACAGCCACCGGCCGAAGAGCCGGGCAACGAACAGCCGCCCGCCGAAGAACCCGGCAACGAGCAGCCGCCAGTTGAGCAGCCTGGTAACGAGGAGCCGCCCGCCGGCAACCCGGGTGGCCAGCAGCCACCGGCGGAGCAGCCCGGCGACGACTCTCCCGAGCAGGAACCGGACCAGGAGCAGCCGGGCAACGGGCAGGAACCGGCCGGACAGAAGCCGACTCCGCAGAAGCCGGCAGGTGGCTCCGCCACTCCGACCGGCCGAGCCACCGAGCCGGTGACCGAGGAGTCGCCGGCGGGCGGAGCGAACGTCGCCCAGGGCCCGCCGGCCCGGGACAACGCCGAGACGGCGGCGTCCGGTGGTGGCGGCGGGTTGGCGCTCACCGGTACGAACACCATCACCTTCCTCGGGATCGGCGTGGCGCTGCTGATCGCCGGCGCGGCCTTCCTCTACCTGAGCCGCCGACGTCGGACGGTACGACGCTGACGCTGGTCGGCTGGACAGGCTGATCCAGCAGCGGACAAACGCGCAGGCCCGGCTCGTCGGTGGACGAGCCGGGCCTGGCGTCTGGACCGACCCGGGTGGGCCGGTCCGGGAACATCGGGATCAGCCGATGTCGAACCGGTCCAGGTTCATCACCTTGACCCACGCCGCGACGAAGTCGCGCACGAACTTCTGCCGCGCGTCGTCGCTGGCGTAGACCTCGGCGAGCGCCCGCAGCTCCGAGTTGGAGCCGAAGACGAGGTCGGCCCGGGTACCCGTCCACTTGACCTCGCCGGTGGCGGAGTCACGGCCCTCGAAGGTGTTCGCGTCCTCGGACGTCGCCTGCCACGTCGTGCCCAGGTCGAGCAGGTTGACGAAGAAGTCGTTGGTCAGCGACCCGAGGGTCGTGGTGAAGACGCCCAGCGGCGACTGCTGGTAGTTCGCACCCAGGACACGCAGGCCACCGACCAGGACGGTCATCTCCGGCGCGCTCAGGGTCAGCAGGTTGGCCCGGTCGACCAGCAGGAACTCGGCCGGCAGCCGGTGGCCCTTGCCGAGGTAGTTGCGGAACCCGTCCGCCGTCGGCTCCAGCGCCGCGAAGGACTCCACGTCGGTCTGCTCCTGCGACGCGTCCGTACGCCCCGGCGTGAAGGGCACCTCGACCGGCTGGCCGGCGGTCTTGGCGGCCAGCTCGACGGCGGCGGAGCCGCCCAGCACGATCAGGTCGGCGAGCGAGATCTTCTTCCCGCCGGTCTGGGCGGCGTTGAACGCCTGCTGGATCCCCTCCAGGGTGTGCAGCACCCGGGCCAGCTCGTCGGGCTCGTTGACCTCCCAGCCGCTCTGCGGTTCCAGGCGGATGCGCGCCCCGTTGGCGCCGCCGCGCTTGTCGCCGCCCCGGAACGTCGACGCCGACGCCCAGGCGGTGGAGACCAACTGGGACACCGACAGTCCCGAGGCGAGGATCTGGGCCTTGAGGGCGGCGACGTCCGCGGCGTCGACCAGTTCGTGGTCCACCGCCGGGATCGGGTCCTGCCAGATCAGCGTCTCGGTCGGGACCTCCGGGCCGAGGTAGCGCACGACCGGGCCCATGTCGCGGTGGGTCAGCTTGAACCAGGCCCGGGCGAACGCGTCCGCGAACTCCTCCGGGTGCTCCAGGAAACGCCGTGAGATCTGCTCGTAGACGGGGTCGAACCGGAGCGCGAGGTCGCTGGTCAGCATCCGCGGCTCGCGGCGCTTCGACGGATCGTACGCATCGGGCACCATGTCGCTGCCCGCGCCGTTCTTGGGGCGCCACTGGTGCGCGCCGGCCGGCGACTTCGTCAGTTCCCACTCGTACCCGAACAGGATGTGGAAGAACTCGTTGTCCCACCGGGTCGGGTGGTAGGTCCAGGTCACCTCGAGACCGCTGGTGATCGTGTCCGCACCCTTGCCGGTGCCGAAGCTGCTCTTCCAGCCCAGTCCCTGCTCCTCGATGGGGGCGCCCTCGGGCTCCGGGCCGACGTGGTCGGCGGGACCCGCACCGTGGGTCTTGCCGAAGGTGTGGCCGCCGGCGATCAGCGCCACGGTCTCCTCGTCGTTCATCGCCATCCGGCGGAACGTCTCCCGGATGTCCCGGGCCGAGGCGATCGGGTCCGGGTTGCCGTTCGGGCCCTCCGGGTTGACGTAGATCAGGCCCATCTGGACGGCGGCGAGCGGGTTCTCCAGCTCCCGCTCCCCGGTGTAGCGGTCGTCACCGAGCCAGGTGGTCTCGGGACCCCAGTAGACGTCCTCGTCGGGCTCCCACACGTCGGCGCGGCCACCGGCGAAGCCGAAGGTCTTGAAGCCCATCGACTCCAGCGCGACGTTGCCGGCGAGAATCATGAGGTCGGCCCAGGAGAGGCTCTGCCCGTACTTCTTCTTCACCGGCCAGAGCAGCCGGCGGGCCTTGTCCAGGTTCCCGTTGTCCGGCCAGCTGTTCAGCGGCGCGAAGCGCTGCATCCCGGCGCCGGCACCGCCGCGGCCGTCGCTGATCCGGTACGTGCCCGCGCTGTGCCACGCCATCCGGATCATGAACGGGCCGTAGTGCCCGTAGTCCGCCGGCCACCACTCCTGCGAGGTGGTCAGCACCTCCGCGATGTCCTGCTTCACGGCGGCCAGGTCGAGGCTCTGGAACGCCTCGGCGTAGTTGAACTCCTCGCCGAGCGGGTTGGCCACCGCCGGGTTCTTGGCGAGGATCTTCAGGTTGAGCTGGTTCGGCCACCAGCCGCGGTTGCCGCCACCCTGGGTGGGGTGGGGGGCACGCCCGTGCGCGACGGGGCAGCGGGACTCGCTGCCCGCCTCCGCGTCGTGGACGACGGCGTCGTGGTTTTCGGACATCTGGTTCCTTCCGTGACTTCGCGGATCAGAGAATTCAGGATTGGCCTGCGGTGGAGCAGTCGGGGCAGCGGCCCCAGTAGATGACCTCGGCCTCGTCGATGGCGAAGCCGTCGTCGTCGGAAGCGGTCAGGCAGGGCGCATCGCCGACGGCGCAGTCGACGTCGGAGATGCGGCCGCACGACCGGCACACGGCGTGGTGGTGGTTGTCCCCGACCCGCGACTCGTAGCGGGCCACCGAGCCGGACGGCTGGATGCGCCGGATCAGACCCGCGCCGGTGAGCGCGTGCAGCGAGTCGTAGACGGCCTGGTGGGACACGTCGGGAAGGTCGGCACGCACGGCACCGATGATCGAGTCGGTGTCGGCGTGCGGGTGCGCGTAGACCGCGTGCAGCACCGCGACCCGGGGACGGGTCACCCGCAACGCGGCACCGCGCAGCATCTGCGGGAAGTCCAGGGTCGCCGTCACGCCCGGAAGTCTGGCCACTTTTCTGGAATCAGTCAAGAATATGGGTGCGACGTCACCCCGGCCCGGGACCACCCCGGCCCGGGACCATCCGGTCCCGAGCCCGGCTACGGCATCCGCTATTTAATCAGCTTCCACGGGCCGAACGGATCACCCGGCGTCTGGTTCCGGGTGTACCAGCGCGCCCGGAAGATCTTCCCGTCGTACGTCACGGTCAAGGTCTGTGGCGCGCCAGCGGCGCGGCCGGGCTGAGACTCTGCCCGGCCTTCGATAACCCACGGGCTCGGCCCGGTGACCGGCAGGGAATGCCGGCGTGAACAGTGAACCTTTTTCAACCTCCCCTTGCGGTCCGTTGGAGCGCGAGGTCGGACGCGGTGCGTGAGCGCCGCGCGGTTCAGGTTGAAAAAGGTTCAGTTAGTTGATCAACGTTCGCCACAGGCCGGGTGGATCGGCGACGCCAATCAAACGCCGAGACACACACGTACCCATTACGGGCGGTGTTGGTCGGTATCCGACCGGTGGGCGGCGCCTCAATCATCGATGCGATTACCACCTTCTTTCAGGATGATGATCAAGGTAACCACGGCCCCCACAGCGGAGAAGAATTCACCTACGGTCTGAAACACGACTGTCCACTGGTGCACGACGACCCCCTGCTGGTAATCGGCCACCCGACCCCGGGATGGCCGGTAACCAGGTTGAGCTGGGCCGATGCTCGTCGTCGAGGGCTGCGGACGATGCCGGAGGAAATGGGAATGCACCGGATGCCGAAGACGGCGGTATGGCGCTGACCGAAGCCGATTCGTACGCTGTCCCGGGACGTCCGGGGCCGATGGTGGGAGGGGCTGATACCACTGACCACCACCCCCCTCGCCGATCTTTCGACCGCTCGCCACTGGCGTGATCTCGCCACGTACCTGTCATTGCTGAAGGCGCGATCCGGCTTGTCCTATGCGGACCTGGAGCGCCGGACGCGCTCCGTCGGCCGGCACGGCAGCCGTGAACTGAAGCGCAGCACGGTGAGCGACCTGCTGCAGGGCAAGCGAGCCCTGCCGCGTCCCATCGTGGAGAGCTTCGTCGCCGCCTTGGACCTGCCAGACACCGATCGTGCCCAGGTGTTGGCCACGTGGGAACGGATCGCCGCCCACGCCGACCGGCGTGACGGCGCCCCTCGCTTCACGGACGTGTCCCCGCGCGAACTCGGCATCCACGCCGCGATCCGGGCACCCGACACGGTCGATGAGCTGCCCAGGTACGTCAGCCGGTGCTTCGATCACGAACTCTCGGCTCTCATCCGGCGCGGAGCCGAGCAGGGCTGCTTCGTCCTGCTGGTGGGTGGCTCGTCGACCGGCAAGACCCGGTCGCTGTACGAGGCCGTCCGCGGCATCGTGCCGGACTGGCCACTGGCCCAGCCGGCGACCACCCAGGAGATCCTGCAATTGCTGCACGAGCCGGCCGAGCAGACGGTGGTCTGGCTGGACGAGATGCACCGCTTCCTCGGCTCCACACCGCCGTTGACCAGGGCCGCCGTGAGTTCACTCAAGAACGCCCGCATGATCGTGGTCGGCACGCTCTGGTCGGAGGAGTACACCGCTCGCAAGGAGTTGCGACCCGTCGGGCTGCCCGATCAGCATGCCGACGACCGAACCCTGCTCGAACTCGCCGAAGTGATCAGTGTCGAGCCGACGCTGCGCGAACAGGAGCGCCGTACGGCGGAGCGGGTCGCTGAGACAGACGCCCGGATCCGGATCGCCCTGCACAGCAGGGATGCCGGACTGACCCAGGTGCTGGCCGCGGGGCCGGATCTACTCCACCGCTGGGAACAGGCCCCACCGTACGCGAGAGCGGCCATCACCGCCGCGGCCGATGCACGCCGGCTCGGCGTCCACACGCCCCTCGCACCGGAGCTCCTGGTCGACGCCATGGCGGGCTACCTCGCTCCGGCCGAGCGCGTGACCGATACCGCGCGCTGGCTGGACGATGCCCTCTCCTACGCCACCAAACCGGTACACGGCACGGTCGCGGCGTTGTCGCCCCGGCCGGGTCGCCGCCCCGGCACGCTCGCCGGATACGTGGCCGCCGACTATCTCGCTCAGCGTCTGCGACAGGTCCGTCGCACGCACTGTCCTCCGGACAGCCTGTGGGAAGCCCTGATCGACCGGCTGGAGGACACCGACGACGTCCGCCGGGTTCGGGAGGCAGCCGCCGCCCGCATGCGATACCCACTTCAGGAACGCGCGCTGCGCCGACTATGCACACTGGGCGACGACCCGGCCCACGTGCAATTGGCCCTGCTGCTCGTCCGGCAGGATCGCCTCGCCGAGGCCGTCTCCGTCCTGCTTCACCAGGCGCAGGAGAGGCCCGACGACGACACCGTCACGGACGCTCTCCGCGACGTGCTCGCGCTACGCGGCCGCTCGGCGGGCCTGCGGACCTCCGACCCGCGGGACCAGATCCGCCTGGCAGAACTTCTCCACGACGGCGGCGAGACCGCAGACCTTCGGGTACGCGCTGCCGACGGCGACCTCGTCGCGGTGGACGACTTGACGTACCTGCTCGCCGACCGAGGCTTCCTGCCAGATCTGGAGGACCTCGCGGACGCCGGGCATCGCGTTGCGGCGGATCTCCTCGCCGAGTTGCTCGCCACGCACGGCCGCCTCGACGAGTTGGCGGTACGGGCGGACGCCGGTGACGAGTCGGCGGCGAACCGGCTGAGCAAACTGCAGGCGGATGACGCGGGCTCGATCACCACCGGCGTTGAGGCGCAGATCGAAACGCTCCGGAGCGCCGTGGTCGAGGGCCGCCGGCACGGCGCCGAGCAGCTCACGACGCTGCTGTTCGAGCTTCGGAACGACGAGGTGTTGCGGGCCGAGGTGGATGCGGGCACCCAGTTCGCCGCCGAACGGCTGATCGCGCTGAAGATGACGGACTGCGGCAGGGACTGGAGGGCCGCTGTGGCCGTCCTCAGGCTGCGCTCGTACGGACTGCACGCCGACGGATCACCGGCCGATCCGGTCGCGACGCCGTGAACCGGAACCTGGCCGACATCCCGTCGGATCGCGCGATCGCCCTGCCCGGTGCGCAGAGTGATGCGCTGGCCATGCTGATCGCCCGGGACCATGCGGAGCTGGCCGCCGTGGTGCACCGCTCGGACGCGAGACACGCGATGCCGGCGGACTTCGTGCATGCCGCGCTGAACCGACTCGAACAGGTCGCGGTCGAACTCCTGCCGGCGTGGCTCCCCGAAGCGGCGGAAGGAGTCCGTCCCGACACAGCCGGGCTCGCCGCGGTCCGGGTGGCTGCCGCCGCACGGGCACGTCGCGACCGCTACCCGGGATTCTTCCTGCCGGACCTGGCCATCTTCGCGGTGACCGCACGACGAGCCGCCACCACTGCCCTCCCGTTGCGTACCCGGGCAGCCGCGCTGGCCCGCCTCGTCGCCGACGCGTTCGGCAGGCGGAAGGTCGTGCTGCTCGTCGAACCAGCCGGCGCCGACGGTGCCGTCGTCGCGGCCGGGGCCGCGTGGCTCGTGCACCACGGCGGTCCGGCCGTCTGGCTGGTCGGAGCCGGGGCGGCCGGGCTGGACGGGCTCTCGGAGTTCTGGATCGAACCGCCGCTCGCATCGTCCGACCTGCCCCACGACGGCCGGGCGGTCGTCGGAAAGCCTCATCCGGCGAGCGACGTCGAGAAGACGCTGGAGGCGGCGCTGGCCGCCGAGAGCTGGTCGGCCGGACGGATGTGGAACCAGAGCTACCAGCCCCATGCCTTGGCCGCACCGGTGCGGCTGGATCTGCTGTGGCCGGACGAACGTTGCGTGGTGGAGATCGACGGGCCGGAGCACTGTCGTCCGGTTCGCTTCGAGGCCGACCGGCAGCGCGATGTCCAGCTGCAACTGGACGGATATGCCGTCCTGCGCTTCACCAATGCCCGAGTAACCCATGACGTCGGCGCCGTGGTCCAGCAGATCGGTACGTATCTGCGGGCACGTCGCCGGGACATAGCGGAAGGACAGTTTCATGGCCGGCGATGACCTGAACGCATCCGAAAGCGCGATCCTCATCGTACTCATGGTCGAGGCGCGGGAGGTGCTGAACACCGAACTCCGCAAGCAGTACGGCCTGGACGTACGCAAGCCGCAGCGCGACAAGCTCACCCGCCTGCACTACGTGGCCAGCCGGAAGAGCGGATCGACGTACGCCCTTCAACTGGACGACAAGGGCTGGGTGCGGATGCAGAACGACCTCGACTTCACGCTCCGCGGTGCGACGGCACTCGGCGCCGCGTTGACCGCCCTGCACGCCAGCCTGCGCGATCGTCTGCTGACCCGCAGCGGCTGCGCCACGCTGACCGAACTCTTCGCGTTGAGCGACGTACGCGCGCCGGCGGCCACCCGGGCTACGGAGCCGTCCGGGCCGTTGCAGGCGCGGATCGTCAGTGCGTACCGGGCGCTCGCGGACGAGCCCGGGGCCTGGGTCAGCCTGCGCCGGCTCCGCCCGTTCTTCGCCGACGTGCCGCGGGACGACCTGGACGACTCCCTGCGCCGGCTCAGCCGCGAGGACGGCGTGAACATCGCTCCGGAGTCGAATCAGAAGACGCTCACCGAGGCGGACATCAAGGCAGCCCTCCGCCTCGGCGGCCAGGAGAACCACCTGCTGGCGATCGGCGTGTAATGAACGAGGCGGAACGCGCCGCCCTGGCGGCACTGCGGTTCAACTGGGCGCCGGTTCCCGACGACGTGTGGCGACCGCTGCCCTTCCACGTCGATGGCCTGCACATCCCGGTCGTCCGGGATGTTCTCGCCGGGGTGGAGGAGGCCCGGGCGAGCACGGACGGCAGCCCGCTCGGCCTGGTCGTCCAAGGCCTGCGCGGGTCCGGCAAGACCCACCTGCTGGGCTGGATCCGCCAGCAGGTGCAGGAGAAGGGCGGCTACTTCTTCCTGGTCAGCCTGCTCGACGCCGGGAGCTTCTGGGACAGCGTGCTGGCCGCGATGCTGGACGGCCTGTCCCGGCCCGTGCCCGGTAGCCGGCAGACTCAGCTCAAACTGCTGCTGCGGCGCCTGTCGGCGATGGTGGGCGCGCCCCGGACGGCGCGTCGGGCCGTGATGGGCGAGACCGAACTGACCCGGGCGGCGCTCGACGCCTTCCTGGAGGGGCTCGGCGGGTTCGATCGGCACGTGGCCCGGATGTGCCAGGAGACCGCGCGAGCGCTCGCGCTGAGCGCCTCCGAGGACATCTCCCATCGCGATCTCGCGGAGAACTACTTCCTGTCCGGAGAAGAAGTCGTTTCCGGCGAACGCGCGGAATGGGGCATGCGGCGTGCCCCTCGTCCGGCCCAGCAGATCGTGCAGGATCTGTCCTGGCTGCTGGCTCTCACCGGTCCGTCGGTCGTGGCGATCGACCAGGTCGACACGCTGATCGCCCAGTTGGCGATCCAGAGCGATCCCTCCCTGGTGGGCGCCGCCGCGATGAGCCCCGAACAGGCGCTGATGCTGGCCCGGATGGCGGACGGCCTCATGTCACTGCGCCAGGCGACGCGACGGACGCTGACCGTCCTCGCCTGCATCCCGAACTCGTGGACCATCATCAAGTCCACCGCCGCCGACACGGTGGCCGACCGGTTCCGGGAGACGCCGACGCTGCGCCGGATCGACAACGCCGATCTCGCCCGGGCGATCATCGAAAAACGATTCACCCTCCGGTACCAGGAGGTCGGATTCACCCCGCCGTACCCCTCGTGGCCGGTCTCCCCGCAAGCCTTCACCGAGGCGGGTGCATTCACTCCACGTCAGCTGCTCATCGAGATCGACCGGCATATCCGCACCTGTGTCGCCGACGACGAGGTCCGGGAGATGGACAGCCTCGGCGAGCCGCCCGCCGCGGAACCCCGTGCACCCCGGCCCGCCCCGGTCAGCACCACCACCGCGGAGATGGACCGCTACGACGGCCGCTTCGCCGAGCTGAGGAACGCCGCCGACATCACCACGCCGCTCGAACGAGCTTCGGAGGACGAGGTGATGCCGCCACTGCTCGCCGCCGGGCTCACCGCCTGGATCCTGGAACGGGGGGACGCCGGGGAGTCGTTCAGCGTCGACCCGCCCCCGAGCACCGATCCGCCGCTGCATGCCCGGCTGCGCCTGACGCTCGACGAGCGCACCGAGGACCAGGTGCACTGGTGTTTCCGGGCGATCAGCGACGACCATCACGGCAACGCGGCGCTGGCCCGTCTCCGCAAGGCATGCGTAGCGTCAGCCCTCGATACCGGCCTGACCAAACGCAAACTGTTCCTGCTTCGCAACGGCGAATGGTCGAGCAGCGCGGCCACCCGGAAGGCCGTCGGTACGTTCACCGAGGCCGGCGGGCAGACGATCGGCCTGGACGACGAGGACCTGCGCATCCTCTCGGCGCTCCGGGTCATGCTCGCCGAAGCCACGATGGACCTGCAGGGGTGGCTGGCGGCGCGCCGGCCGACCCGGGACCTCAAGTTCCTGCAGCACGCTCTGGCAGACGTCGACGGCTGGACGGCGGACGGCGGACCGGACCCGGAATCCGCCGAGACCGCGCGACCGGTCGAGCCGGCTCCGGCGACCGCAGCCCCGGCCGGACCGGCGTTCGTCGTCGGGTACGGGTACGACGACGCGACGCCCGTGCCGCTGGCTCTCGAGGCACTCCGGAAGCACACCACGATCTTCGCCGGGTCGGGCTCGGGCAAGACCGTACTCGTCCGCCGCGTCGTGGAGGAGTGCGCCCTCCAGGGTGTCTCCGCCATCGTGCTCGATCCCAACAACGACCTTGCCCGCCTCGGCGAGCGGTGGCCCGACCCGCCCGCACAGTGGCGACCGGGCGACGCGGCCAGGGCGCAGGACTATCTGGCGCACACCGACGTGGTCGTCTGGACGCCGCGGCGCACGTCGGGCCGCCCGCTGAGCTTCCAGCCGCTGCCCGACTTCACCAGCGTGCGCGACGATCCGGACGAGTTCGGCGAGGCCGTCGAGGCGGCCGTCGCGTCCCTCGCGCCACGTGCCCTGGTCACCGGCCGGGCCAACAAGGCACATCTGGGGCTTGCGGTGCTGCGCAAGGCCGTCGAGCACTACGGCCGACGCGGGGGTTCCCGGTTGAAGGGTCTCATCGACACGCTGGCCGACCTTCCGGACGGCATCATCGACCTCGACGATGCCGACAAGATCGGTCTCGGCCTGGCTCAGACCTTGACCGCTGCCATGGTGAACGACCCACTCTTCGGCGGCGAGGGCACGCCGATGGATCCCGGCGTCCTACTCACTCCCGAGCATGGGAAGCGGGCCCGGATCTCGGTCATCAGCCTCGTGGGCCTGCCGTCCGACGACGTACGCCAGAGCTTCGTCAATCAGCTCCAGATGGCGCTCTTCGCCTGGATCAAGAGGAACCCCGCAGGTGATCGGCCCCTGCTGGGGTTGCTCGTCATGGACGAGGCCCAGACCTTCGCCCCGTCCGGAGCGATGACGGCCTGCACGCAGAGCACTCTGGCGCTGACCGCCCAGGCACGGAAGTACGGACTCGGGCTGATCTTCGCTACACAGGCGCCGAAGGGATTGCACAACCGCATCCCGGGCAACGCGGCAACCCAGCTGTACGGCCTGATGAACAGCCCGATCCAGATCGAGGCGGCACGCGAGATGGCCAGGGCCAAGGGAGGAGACGTACCTGACATCTCCCGGCTGACCGTCGGCGAGTTCTATCTCGCCGCCGAGGGCACCGCGCCGCGGAAGATCAAAACGCCGCTCTCGCTGAGCCACCACCCACGCAGCCCGCTGACCGTCGACGAGGTGCTGGACCGGGCACGCGGTACGGGCCGCATCCCATCGGGCGGTGATGAGTAGACCGGCCGCACGACGCGTCGCCGCGCGAACCGCGGATGCAGGTCGCCGGTGATCCACTACCGGTACGTTTGACCAGGTCACGAGTGCGGGGGTGATGTCCGGTGAGCCCGAGCCGACCCGGACCGGAACCTCCGGCAACACTCGCGCCTGAGCGAGGCTAGATCGCCAGGAGGCTAGATCGCCAGCCAGATCTCCGTGCGCAGGGCCGGAGTGCCGTCGACCGGGGCCGGCTCCTCGGCCGTCGGCGCCACGCCGCCCGCGGCGACCCGGTCGAGGGTACGCAGACCGAGTGGCCGCACGCTGCCGAAGATCGTGTAGTTCGGCCGCAGCGCCGAGTCGGCAAAGACCAGGAAGAACTGGCTGCCGTTGGTGTCCGGCCCGGCGTTGGCCATCGCCAGCACTCCGCGGGCGTAGACCTTCCGCTCGCCGGTCGGGTCGGTGGGCGCGGGCGGCAGGTCCGTCGGCAGTTCGTCCCTGTACCGGTATCCAGGGCCGCCCGAGCCCGTGCCCGACGGGTCGCCGCACTGCAGCACCTTCAGCGTCGGGTAGGTGGTGAGCCGGTGGCAGATGGTCCGGTTGTAGAACCTGTGCCGGACCAGGTGCAGGAAGCTCTGCACGGTGCATGGCGCCTGCGCACGGTCCAGGGTCAGCGGGATGAGGCCGAGGTTGGTGACCAGAGTGGTCGTCACCGTGCCACGGTCGGGCGTATGCCGGGGATCACGCGGCAGCGGCACCGGTCGTGCCGCCGGTTCGTCCGGAGTCTCGGTGTACTGGCAGGGCCCCTTCGTCACCTCCGGCGACACGGCGGCGGCATGTGCCGGAGCGGCGCCAGCGCCGAGCAGCAGGCCGGCAGTGAGCACCGTGACAGCGATGCGACGTGGGGCCACGTTGTCCTCCATTGACCGGTAGGAGTTCCCCACACGGTCTAACGGACATCGATGCACTCGTCAAGCGTGCGCCGACTCGATCTCGTATCGGCGGGTAGCTCCGCTCCTTCGACCTGGTCCGCCAGGCCCCGAAGGCGACATCAGCCATGCCGGGAAGGCTTCTTGCGTCGGCCCTCGGCGATCTCGCAAGTACGCGTGTCCTGGCGTCTCGGACCGCGTTTGGTCTGCATCCCGTGGTGCACCGGCAGTCCGTCTCGATGTGAGCGCGGCACGAGGAGAAGGCCCCGGCACGATCGGCTGAGCTGGTCCGGCCAACGATGCACATCGCACCACCGGCAAGGATCGGTCCCGCACGCCCCGGATCTGTCAGTCCAGCCGGGCCCGGTCGAAACGATCGATCAGGCTCGGCTTGCGGGCATGCCGCTCTCGCAGCCGGGTCATCTGCTCCGCGAACTCGAAAATCTCTCCCTCCCGGGCCGCCAACGCCTGGAGGTCCCTCAGCAGAGCGACAGCCGCGTCGTAATCCTTCGGACGCTTCGTCGAGATCAGTTCGTCCACCTGGTTCCAGGCCAGCACCGGATTCCGCGCCAACCCGTTCAGACGCCGCTCACGGGCCGCGGCAGCCGCCTCCTCACGACGCCTGCGCTCGGCAGCCTCACGCTCCCGAATCTGCTGTTGCCGCAGAGACCGGCGTTTCTCGGCCGCAGCGACCACGTCCCCCGCCGTCCGCCTCTCCCCGGCAGGCACTTCCTCCGCTACGCCGTGAAACCGCCGCAGCAGCTCCGATCGCAGCAACCCGGCATCACCACGCAGTAGCCGGACCAGCACCTCGTCCTTGTCCGCCTCCGGCAGGCCCTTCACCCATCGGCGTAAGGCGGCGACCGAAGGTTTCTTGTCGGTCAGCGGCCGACTGGCCCGTGCCGCCGCGTCCAGCAGATCAGGGTCGAGGCGAAGGAAATCGGCCAGGGCCCGCAACGGCCCGCTCAGCTCGGCCAGCCCCGCCGGGACCGGTGGCTCTGGCTCGTCGTCATCCAGCTCCTGGTTCTGCAGACACAGCAGCCAGGCCAGATACAGCAGCCGCTGATCACCACCGGCCAGATCCGCCCGGACCGGAGCAATCGCCGCGAGCCGCCCCTCCTCGTCCCACCATGCCTCGTCGCCGTCCTCGTCCTCGCTGCGAAGATCAATGACTACATGAGTACGGGTGGCCCAAGAGCCAGCCGACTCACCGACACAGAACCTCGCCGCAGTCTCCGGGACCAACGCCGCTCTGGGCAACCGCAGCATGATCCGCCGGGTACCCCAGTTCGCCAGGTACAGGTGCGCGTCGAAGTACCTCTCCATCCACTTGGCCGGATCGGCCTTGAGATCGCCCCACTGATACTCGTTGACGAAACTCGACGCCGTGATCCGGCCCCGGGTGGAAACCGCCCGCAGCTCGTCCTGCTGCTTCGGAGTCAGCGCCTGGTCGACCGCCACGAACTCGTAGTACTGGTACTCACTCACCGGCCGGCCCACCACCGGTACGCCTCGATCCACTGCGCACCATCAGGTGCGGGATCCGGCAACGGAAGGTCCAGGATTCCGATCGCCTGCCGCATCCGGCCGCGGTGACAGATCGCCACGATCCCGGACGAGCGCAGATCCACCTTCCGGACCACCACCGGCACACCGAGAACCTCGGTGGCGAAGGGCACCGCCAAGTTGTCCTGGATCATGGTGAAAAGACCAGTGAGCTGCTCATGCTCGTCGTAGCAGTCAACGACCGCCTCGGCAACCAGAGCATCGAGCTCAGCCTCACCCAGCGAAGACACCCGCGCAGAATAGACAACGCAACCCGAGGGTTCATCAGCGCCACCCAGCGCCCCACCCGTAGCGAACCATCGACCCGACATCCGGGCCACGGTTCGCGTACAAGATCGAAGTTGGGCGGACGCGTCGCCGCGCGAACCGCAGATCCAGGTCGCCGGTGATCCACTACCGGTACATTTGACCAGGTCACGGGTACGTGGTGGGGCCCGATGAGCCCTATCCGCCGCCACCCGGAGCCCCCGGCAAGGCTGTCGAGCTGCGAGTGTGCGCGCATCGGGCGGACTGCTGTGAGGGGTACGGGCGCGGCGAGGTGGATAGGCGCGAGTAGTCGACTCAGCTACCTTCTCCGCAGTCGGCCGCCTCTTGGCCAGGATGGTGTGAGACACCTCGTGTGAACTCGGGGTACGAACCTGGAGCGGGATCAGAGATCGTTTGTGTACGTGTCCACACCTTCTACCAACCAAAGCCGAACATCCAGGGTGTCAGTCACGGCGGCGGCGGTCCAACAGAGAGGCTACTTCGACCTGGAAAGGAAACGGCTCCTCCGAAGCGAGTGCTTGACCGGAACCTGCCACGACGTACGGAACGTAATGGTCGCCGTCCAGTCTCTGAAGGTGCAGTTCGACCGAGTCCTGCGGCTGCTCCACCCGCAGATACCAGCCAATCCCGGCCGCTGCATACAGCTGCGGCTTCAGCAACCTGTCCGTTCCGGCGTTGCTTGGCGATACCACTTCAGCGACAAGCTTGACCTCGACGGCCTCAACCGGTTGCCGTCGTCGTCGGTATCGGCCACGACGAGGTCTGGCTGCAATATGCGGCCACTGGCCAGCCGGAGGTTGACGTCCTGCAGGACCAGCAGTCCGGCCTGCTCAGCCGGGGCGTAGAGTCCCATAGCAAGAAGGAGCGCGATGTGCTGATGCCGCTTACTCGGCGCGGGACTCACCCACAAGCTTCCATCGATCAGCTCAATCCGGTTCGGGGTCTCGCCGAGCGCGAAGTATTCGTCCTCGCTCCACGGTCCCGGGTGCTCCAGCACTGCCACGCTCATCGGATCGCCTCACCTCTCGGCGGATGCTGCCCCAAGCGTGCCATGTCAACGCCTACCCGCGCGACAACAACCGGCGCCGCCGTGTGTGCGGTCCGGTCTGCTGGCCTGGACGCACCGTGACACAACGCCCAGGTAGCGTCAACCTTTCTATAGGTAGATCATGCTACCTAGAGGGAGGTTCCGCATGCCTACGGTCGAGTTCAGCGATGCCGCATACGAGAAGCTGGCCTTCGCAGCCAAGATTGCAGGAGTGTCACTGACAGAAGCGGTCGATCGCGTGTTCGGCACGTCCAACCAAGCGCCCGCCCCGGACAATCCCCAACACGAGCCGTCGGCGTCCAAGCAGCGCCAGGATGAGATCAAAGTGACCGCGACCTACCTAGGACGACGCGTCACCGGCTACCTCGATCTCGATTCAGAAAGGCTCCGAATCACCGAAGCACCTCACTCCGACCTCATACGGACCTTCAAGTCCCCCAGCCAAGCAGCTGTCGAAACGGTTCGCCACCTCAACCCGGGCCGCAAACGCCCTGAGACCAACGGCTGGCGGTTCTTCTGTACCGAGGACGGCCAACTCATCGAACGCTATCGCCGCCGTTGACGGTTCCACCGCGAGCAAGCGGTGGGCCGTCCACCAGCAAGGAGATCATCCGGTCCAAGTCCCAGAGGAGGATGAGACATATGTGGGCCGGACGCGTCGCCGCGCGAACCGCACATCACCGTCTCAGGTAATCCACTGCCGGCAGGTCTGACCAGGTCACAGGCTCGCGGCGGTGAACGACGAGTGGCACAACGGCGATTGCCCGCAACTCAAGCCGCCTCGCCGCGCGGCTCGAAACCCACCTTGAGACTCACATCCAGCGCCGCCGCCGATGCCGGACTCGTGTAGGGCCTTGCTGTCGTGGCGGGCGCCAGGGCAGGGCAGGCCAGTATCGACCAGCCGGCCGTCAAGGTCGGCCACGGCCTGCACGTTGAATCCGCTGCCGTGCCGTTTCCCCGAGTACATGCCCTCAACGCCGACGCGGTCACCGGTCGGGGCGAGGAACCCGTCGACGAGCACCGCCGAGCGCTTCGCTCGCGTCCGTATGTCACCGGCGAAGGCGGCGGTCGCCTCACACAGCAGCGGCCGCAACCGGCGCACGACCCGCGACACAGTGGACTGCGAGCAGCTAAACAACTCCCCGGCTACCTTCTGAGACTCGTTGCGCCGCATCAGGAACAAGGCCAGCACCACCGCCCGATACAGGCCCAGAATCCGATGCCTGCCCTTCACGGGCTGCCACACGCCACCGAGCAGCGCGAACACTGCGTTCACCAACTCGGCGACTTGATCGCCACGCAGCCCGGTCATAGCCTCGCACCGCGCCGGCCGTCCGGCGGTGATCTCGTTGTTCCACATAGTCCTCGCGATCTATCGCAAGGGCGGCTGTTGTGACGGCTAGCGACACGTCACAGGTCGATTACTTTCGAAAGGCGGGAAGTCCTGCGGAGTAGCGGCGAACTTGCGACGAAACGTGTCGACGGCCCAACTCGGCCGAAGGAGTAAGATCCTGCACGGGTGATCCACGCTCGCGTGGACCGTGCGAAGCTATGGAGCCAAAGAAATGGTGTCGTCCGTTCGTCAGGTGCGTGCCCGGGTCCGGCCATCGACCCGATCGACCGGCCGGCGATCCGGTGCCCAGCGGGCCTTCGCCGCAGGTCTGATCGCCGTCGTATTGCTGCTGACAGGTTGTCGACCCGATGGCCACGCCTCGGCGCCGGAACCCACCGGTCCTGCACCGGAGCCGTCCGCGACCGGGGCGCTGTACGGGCGGGTGATCCGCCCTGACGGGCGGGCGGCGAATCAGGCTACGGTCTCGCTGGCTCAGGTGACCAAAGAGGACCAATGGCGGACCGGCTTCGCGCTCGTCGCGAGCCTCGGTCTCTTGTGCCTGATCCCGTCGTTTTGCGGCGGCTCCGAGGAAGCGGCGGTTTCTGCCGACGGCCAATACAGTTATCCGGCCAGCAAAATGAAGTCCAGCCCAGATTTGGTGATCAGCGCCGCTCAACCCGCCGCTCCCGGCCAGTCGATCGGACCCCGAACCGTGGCCACGGTGAAGCGGGGCGTTACGCCGCAGCGCCTTCCGGACCTCATACTCTGGGAGCCCGAGATCACGGTGACAGAGGCCGGTGTGGGCAGCGCCCGGGTGAGCTGGTCACCCCTGCCTGCGGCTGCGGCACATGGCGGGCGAGTGAGCTATGCGGTGGCCGTACGCGTGGTGGCGCAAGGCTCCGGCAGACCGGAGCTGGTTTCGCGTCCGACTACAGGAACCAGTGCCCTCGTCGATACTCGGCTGTACGAGGATGCCTCGATCGAGGTCGTGGTGATGGCCGATGTGGCAACCTCGGTTGACACGCCGCCGGTGTCGTACGGATATCAGTCGGGTGGCCAGGGTCTGTTGTCGGCCGGACCGGCGCCGTCTCGCGGTCTGCCGTGTCTGGCTGACGACAACCAGCGACGATTGCGGCCCACCGTCACGCCCTGCCCGTTGACCGATGGCGACCTGGAACGACATGCCGAGGTTCGGCTGCCCGGCGGCTGCTCGGTGGAGGCTGACAACTGCACGGCCGAGTCACACCAGCGACTCTGCATCGATCTTGGTGCGCGCCGATCGATCAGGCTAGTGGTGTTCCGCACACCGTTCCTGCGCGACCGCGCGGTGGTGGAGTTCTCCCCGGACGGCAAGCGGTTCATCTCGGGTGGCCGGCCGGCTCACTCCGGACATGCCCGCACCGGTTATTCGCTGCCGTTGAAGTCGCCCGCCCAGGCGCGCATCGTCTGCGTGCGGGACCAGTTCAGCGGCAGCGTGCTCAGCGAGCTGTCCGCGTGGTGGTGAGCTGACGGAATGACCGACGTTATCGTTCGGCTGGCGGAGGCTGCCACCGTCCGCAGTCGACCCACCGAAGCGGGTGGAACGGCTGCCGGAGCGCCGCGGCGTACCGAAGCCGGCCTGCAGGGCGACCCGGTCGAAGTGATCTGACGCAAGGCGGCCGCCCTTACCCTCGGCAACACACCAATCTGATCACACCAACCCGGCACGGGTTGAATAGCGCTCATGGTCTCGGGCAGTAGTTCTCTGCGGCCGGTGAAGCGCTGGAGTTGGCGCCCCCACTTCAGTACGTCCAGGCCGGACAGGGTAATCGGGTTCGTCGGCAGCACCGGCCGGTCGTCCGGCGCACGATCGACCCGCCCAACTGCCGGTGGACAGCATCGAGCAGGCTGGCGAAGTGGTTCTCGCCGAAGCCCTGCAGTGCGGGACCCCTCCCGGGCGGGAGGCGCATCATGTCGCCATGAGAGTGAATCGCATGTCAGGTGTCGTCGTGGGGATCATCATGCTAACCGTCGCCGCCTGCTCCTCCTCGCCGAAGGAAGAACTGATCGAGAGCGCCGACGAGAAATGCCGCACGATCAGCAAACGGTTTGCCGGTGACCTGGCTTACGGCAAGGGAATCAGTAGCGACAGCGTGCCGAAGATCCGCGAACGGGTGGCCCTCCTGGAGGATCTGCGCGACCACGTTCGCAAGATGCCCAAGCCGGAGACCAGCCAAGCCGAGCTGGACGACTGGTCGGGCAAGCTCAACGAATACATCACCGAGCTGGACAACCTGGGCAGCCAGTTCGAGAACTTCCGGGCCGGGATGGACATGGTACTGATCTTGCAGTCCGGCATCGTCAACAAGGCCGCAAAGGCCATCGGCCCGGCGGGGAAACGCTTCGGGTTCAACGACTGCGCGCAGACCGAGAATTGGGAGCACCTCGACCCCTGACGCCGCCGCTGTCGCCTCCAGCTCAGGGTGACGTGCGGCGACTCCCTGACGAGCACTTCGCCAGCTGAATCTGGACGGTCCGCAGGTTTCACCGTCCAGACTCAGCTGGCGGATGCCGTGCCGTGGCATACCCGCACCGGGTGCCGGCCGAACCGCTGCTGGCACTCGATCGGACTCGTTGAAGTCGTAGTGCGGTCCCCAGAAATGAGAGTGCCGGTGATGTTGCGGTCAGGCACGGGACGGTGCATGCAGCACCCAGGCGCCGCCTCCTTCGGGCTGTACCTGTAGGCATGCGTCATGATCGCAGCCCTGCTCCACCAAAACACTGTTCCCGGCGGATCAGCCACGTTCGTCGGCGTAGCGGCGGACGCGGCCAGGCCTGGGTGGACGGAGAACAACGAGACGACTACGGCAGCGAGCGCCGCCACCAGCGGCATACGCGATAGGCACGCCAACCCCCGGCAGTTGACCCGCGCCCCGGGCGCTGCCACCCTGACGCGATGCTGAGATCGCCGCTGCGCGGGATAGACGCCAGCTACCGGAGGCAGACCGGCTGCGGCAGCAACTTCGCGATCGTCGTCGTCGACTTCAAGCCGGCCGAGGCGTACGAGTTCATCGACGCCGCGCCGGCGCGGGTACCCGGTTGGGCATCCGCCTGGGCGTCCGACCCGGACCACTTGGCGCTTCTCATGCGAGAGCACGACGACGACGTACGGGAGTACAAGCGGCTTCTGACCGACGCGATGCGCGCGGATCTCGGCCGGAGCGCCGTCCGGGTGGTGCTGACCCGGTTCGCTCACCACGAGGTCGACAGCAATGAGCGCGGCTTCGTCCTCTCCGCCCGGCGGGCGGTGCGGGAGCTGCATCGACGGGTCCCGCTGCGACTCACCGCGCCGGTGCGCGAAGTGCACGTGCGGGACACCGTCACGTACGCCCGCGGTGGCTCCGACTCGTTCGGCATGACGCTCGACTTCGAGCCGGCCGACGCGTACGAGTTCGTCAACCGGGCGGACCCGCTCCGGGTCCACCCGGAGATCGTGGACAAGGTGGTCCGGGCCGAGATCGCCACCACCCCGGTGCGGGTGGTCCTCACCGACGGCTGGCGCGACAACGTGGCCGAGGACCACTTCGGAAACCTCGCCCTGAGCACGCTGCCATACCTGCGGGAGCGCCTCGCCGAGGAGCCGACGGCACACCGGCGCGGGTAAGGCGTGGCCCGGCAGGGTCACCCGCCTCGTGGCCCAGCAGGGTCACCCGCCCCGCGGCCCGGCGCCACGTCACCAGCCGGGCAACAACGTCGGTCTGGCCGACCAGGAGTTGCTGGTGTCGACGTTCGACTCCGAAGCCGTCGTCAACGACTCGTACGCGGTCGACGCCGACCTGTACCTGCGCACCCCGGCGGATGTCGCCGCCGGGGAGTACGCCTCGGTCCTCACCCTCTCGCTGTTCGAGTAGCGGCCGGGCGGGGCCCGCGCGGGCCCCGCCCGGCCCACCGAAGAGGCTGCTCCGGATGACCGCTCCGGCCTCCTGCCGTACTCCGCTGCCGATCATGTGAATGCACACTCCCCTTACCGGCTCGGCTCCACCTCGTGGCATGGTGCCGTTCATCGGTGCCGCAATCACCGTCTCCGCATCCGTCAAGGTCTGCTACTGGGCTGTCGATCGCCGTGTGCGGCGGATCGAGGAGAGCCGCTGTCAGGAGATGGAAGAGCTGCGAGACCAGCGAGAGATCGAATTGGAGGAGATCCGCGAACTGCGTAGCGAGGTACGGGCCCTGCGGGAAGCGGTCCTCAAGCGTGAGGGCGACCACGTCGCGACGGAGACGCTGACCGCAGCGGAGAAGTTCCTGAACGAGCGGGGCGCGTCCGTGGCGCACCTTCCGAGGGTCCGCCCGGGCTCGTTGGCCGGGGCAGGCGGGCGCCGGATCGCACTCGTTTCGGCACCCGCCTGGAGGCGGTGCACCTAGTGTGCACCTAGCGAGTTCCGATCTTGCCGGTTGGATCTATGAACATGCAGGTGGACCGGACGCGTCGGCGCGCGAACCGCATATCCGCGTGACCGGTGATCCACTACCCGTACGTTTGACCAGATCACGGGCGCGCGGTGGAGCCCGATGAGCCCTATCCACCGCCGCCTGGGAACTCTGGCAACACTCGACCGGCCGTCTGGGCAACGTCGCATCTGCCACCACGCCGGGCCGTCCGCCGCGAGGTCGTCGCGACACAATCAAGAGGTCGTCGCGGCCTCCTCACCAGGACCACCATCTCGGACAACGAGGCGTACGCGGTATTGGTGCGCACGCTGGCGCTCCTCAAGATGTACGTCGTGGAGGAGCACCGATTCGACTCGCAGCGGGGTCGGGCTCCGAGCCGAATCTGTGCCATCCGTCGGGTCGACCCAGCAGCCGATCACTCGTGTGCGACCGCTTGCCGCCCGTGCAGCGAAGCCCGGTCGGCCGCGGCCCGGCCCGACGCCCAGCCCTCCCGGTTGTTGATGGCCGTTGCATGCTGCGTCAGCTCGGGGAACTGCTTCTCGAAGACATCGCGCACCGCGTCGTCGCGCGCTGCGAGCACGGGCAGCAGTTGGGCGGCGCCCGCCGACGCGGTCATCTCCCGGTCCACCCCCTCGGTCGCGGTGCTGAGCCGTTCACCGATCCGGGACGCGTACGCGGTCAGGAACGACTGGCGGAACGAGCGGGTCGTGTTGCGCCCGTACTTGTCAGTGCTCGGCTTGGCCTGCGTCATCGCCCTCGTCGCCTGCACGAGCAGCGAGGTGAACAGCAGTTCGGTCGACTCCAGATCGGCCGGGAAGCCGACGATGGTGGTGAAGCCGAACCGCTTCATCCACACCGCCCGACAGCGGTTGGCCTCCGCGACAACCTGCAACAGCAGCGTCTTCGGCGCCTCGTACGGATTGTCGATGCCCACCCGGCGGGTGACCGGCTGGTCGCGTACACCCGTCCTGGCGACGAGCAGGGCATGATCGATGCGATGACGGGCCATCAACTCCTGCGCCTTCGCCGTGAACGCGTCGGCCTCCTCCGGGAAGTCCGTGGACTCCGCCTTGGCCAGCAACGCCCGGACCCGATCAAGCATCCGCTGATCGAGATCCGCGGGAGGCGTCACCGCAGCGGACATGGCAGTGCCCGGCATCGGGCCGACCGGCTCGATCGGCGGCAGCGTCACGAGCAGATGAAGCACCTCGATCACGGTGGCGATCATCCCGGCTCGGTCGAGGCCCTGCCGTTCACCCCAGACAGTCACATAGTGGTCGTCGTGCTCCCACCACACCTGCACGTCGAGGGCAGCCAACTGCGACTGCCATCGCTGATCGACGCTCGCCGTGGAATAGCCGCGCATCTGCGCCGCGATGGCATCGACCATGAGCCGGCCGTGACGGGCGGAGTACTCACGGCGGACAACCCGTACCAGCTCGGCCGGCTGCCAGCCGCGCCGCCACGCGTGCTCGACCTCGCGGAGCAGGGAAGCCAGCAAGGCCCGGTTGACCAGCTGGACGCCGGTAGCACCGCCGGGACCGGCAGTCAGCAGGGCGCGGCAACGGTCGAGCTCGGCCGTCTCTTCGCGGTGCTGGGCGTGGATCGCCTGGTCGATGATCTGTTCCGCGAGCTGACGCTGGGACGGAACACGAGACGCGCCGAACAGGCCCAGCGGGTCGTCGGGGCCGAGCGGCCCGGCAGCCCTTCGACGCTGAGCCGCCTCCGCAGCCTTCCGCTTGGCCTTGTGCCGTACCCGACTGTTCTTCCCCATTGGCCTCCTCCCGACCCGACGACACCAAGCCACAAACGCTATCAACCCGGACCGACGGGCAGCCCACGGCTCGACGACGATGGCAGCGGGTCGGGCACAATCGGGTACCGAACCCGCAGTGTCGGTAGAGACAGCTCGTCACGTCGTCGAGCAACACCAGCAGGGTCGCGGGCAGCTCTGGCTGCGCCATGCGACCACCCAGGAAGTCGCGGAGCTGGTCGACGCTGCGACCGGCGGCCACGGCGGCGAGTACGTGCCGCAGTTGGCCGCCTCCCGTCTCCGGGTCGGGCTCATGCCACGCGGCCCCGCAGTTCCGCCGTGGCCACGGCGGGGAATCCACCGTGGCCACGGGATCCCCGGCTACAAACCGACACACTGGCCGGCGGCCATGCCGGTCACACTGTTCGGCTCCCGGTGGTTGTTCGGCGACGGGGTATTGCCGGCACAGGCCAACGGGCCACGGATGTCGTTGCCCGCCACGACGATCGGAAAGCCGCCGGTGGTGTTGCCGGAGAGCCGCACCGGGCCGGTGCGGCTGGCGACCACCGAGACGGCGCCCGTGCTGCCGGTCACCGTCACCGCTCCGGTGACCACCGTGTCGTACAAGGCGACCACGGTGGCGCCGTTGGCCGACACCTTGCCGGCTACGGTCGCACCGGTGGCGAGCAGGCCCGCGCCGGGACGTACCGTGACCGGGCCGCTGACCTTGGCGCCGGCGGCGAGGCAGGTCACCCCGTCGGAGACGGTCAGCTTTCCGGCGTGGCGGCCCCGCACCGTACGGTCGCAGGCCACCACGCGTAGCTCGCCGCTGGCCGCGCCGAATCGCATCTGGTGGCTGCCGGACTCGTCACGCGACACGGGCCACCGCACCGTCGTGTGGCCCCCTGGGCCCAGGGCCACCCGGGTGGTGGCGGCCTGGACGCCGTCGACCACCAGCGTCGCGGCGTACTCACCGGAACCGGTGCCGACGTTCGTCACCTCACCCACGACCCCAACCGGAGCGCCGGGGCTGGTCACGCCCGGGAGCACCCGCAGGTCGTGGGCGATGAACACCGGAGACTTGGCGCTGCCGTCGGCGTCGTAGGCGATCGTCACGTAGTCCGACGGCGCCACCGCCGGATCATCGCCGATGCCGAGGTCACTTCCCCCGGTGACGTACACCCGGGTGCTGTCCGGGCTCACCGTCACCGCGCTGGCGTTGTCGTCGTCGCTGGGCGGGCCGTCGTATCGGCCCACCCACCGTTCGGCGCCGGTCCCGCTCGCGTACCCGACGGTCGCGAAGTCGAACCCGGTCCCGTCGCCAGCGCTCTCGCCGGTCACGACCACCTGGGCGCCGTCCGGACTCGCCGCGATCGACAGGCCACGGTCGACGCCGCCGGCCGGGCCGGCGTACCGGGCGGCCCACACCGTGGCGCCGTCGCCGGCGCGGTACGCCACGGTGGCGTAGTCGGACTCGCTCACTCCGGTCACGTAGACGGCGGCGCCGTCGTCGCTCACGGTGACCGCCTTTGCCTGGTCGACGGCGTGGCTCGGCCCGTCGTGCAGCGCCGCCCACACCTGGGTACCGTCGGCGGTGTCGTACGCCACCGTCCCGTAGTCGGCGGTGCCGCTCACGCCCGTGGCGGCACCGGTGACGAACAGCCGGTCGCCATCGGGGGTGATCGCCAGCCCAGTGGGCTGGTCAAGGGCGGTGGCCGGACCGTCGTAGCGGGCTACCCACAGTTGCGCACCGGTGGTGTCGTCGTACGCCACGGTGGCGTAGTCCCAGCCGCTGCCCTTACTGGAACTCTGTCCGCCCTCGCCGGGACTCTGGCCGGTGACGTACACGGCACCGCCGGCCGGATTCGCGACCAGAGCGACGGCGGAGTCGAAGTCGCTGCTCGGGCCGTTGTAACGGGTGACCCACAACTGCGCACCGGTGGCCGCGTCGTACGCCACCGTGGCGTACTCGCTGTGGGTCTTCGTGTCGACGGCCTGGCTCTGCCCGGTGATGAAGACCCGGCTGCCGTCGGGGCTGACATCCACGGCCCGCGCGTTGTCGAAGTTGTCCGCCGGGCCGTTGTAGCGGGCGACCCACAACTGCGCACCGGTGGCCGCGTCGTACGCCACGGTGGCGTAGTCCGCCCCGCTGCTGCTGTTGCCGCGTCCGACGCTGAGGCCGGTGACGAACAGGCGGGAGCCGTCGGGGCTGACCGCCACGTCGTTGACGCTGTCCTGGCTGCTGGACGGGCCGTTGTAGCGGACCTCCCACAGCTGCCGGCCGGTGGTCGGCTCGTAGGCAACCGTCACGAAGTCAATGTTGGTGCCCTCGCCGGTGCTGCCGCCGGCGACGTACAGCCGGTTGCCGTCGGGGCTCGTCACGGTCGCGTCGGCGGTGTCCATGCCGGTCGCCACCGGGCCGGAGTAGCGGGCGTTCCACAGCCCGGAACACTCGGCGGCGCAGTCGAGCGGGAAGTCCACGGTCGCGGTCGCGTCGGCCACCGCGGTGACGGACCGCGGGGTGGGCTCGCGGAACACCTTCGGCCGAGCGACCACCTGGTGCCCGCCGATTGGCACGTCCTCGATCCTGTACCTGCCGGCGCCGTCCGTCACCGCGGAGCGCGGCCCGTCGACGAGGGTGACCGGTACGCCCGGCACCCCGTACCCGCTGGCCGAGTAGCTGACGGTGCCGGTGACCGTGCCCGTCGGCAGCCGGCTCAGCTCCCGGTCGACTGTGGTGACCCGCTCGGCGACAACCTCGACACCGGACGCGGTGCGCTCGGCGTAACCGAAGGTCGACAGGCGCAGTGCGTACTCACCGGGGCTGAGGTAGAGCCGGTACGCGCCGTCACCGCTGGTCGTGGCGCTCACCCCGGTGCCGGCCGCGTCGATGTCGACGTCGGGGAGCGGGGCGCCGCCGGCGCCGTCCGTCACCTGCCCGGCGATGCCGGACAGCGGCACGTCGACACTGGTCACGGTGGCACCGACCACCACGTCCGAAACCGTCGAGACGAGCCGGCCGGCCCAGAACAGCTCCAGCGTGTACGTCCCCGGCGGCAGCCGGAAGTCGAACCGGCCGTCGGCGATAGTACGCAGCGAGACATCTGCCCCGGCGACCTCGACCCGGACGTCGGCCACCGGCCGGCCGGTGGCGCCGTCGACGACCGTGCCGCCCACGCCGCTGCCCAGCGCGACCAGGCTGGTGGCCTGAAAGGCGTCGAGCCGACCCTGCCCGATCCGGTCGTTCGGCCGTTGCGCGCCTTGCGGGTCGTCGAAGTACGCGGTCGCCAGGAGCGCGTCGCCGATCTCGGCCGGACCCAGATCAGGGTTGGCGGAGATCATCAACGCTGCGGTGCCGGCGACGTGCGGCGAAGCCATCGACGTGCCGTTGTTGCGCCCATACGGGCTGCCGAAACTGGCCGGAACGCTGGACAGTACGTTGACGCCGGGCGCGGCCAGGTCCGGCACCACCCAGCGGGCCGGCCAACTGGCCGGCGGGTTGCTCCAGTCGGCGAGCGTCGCGGTGCCGCCGCCGGAGAACGCCGCGACGTCGTCGGCGACGTCGGTGGCGCCGACCGCGAGCGCCTCGTACACGTTGGCGGGGCTGCTGTGGCAGCCGGGGCCGCAGTTGCCGGCCGCCGCGACCGGCAGCACACCGGCGGCGTACATGTTGCGGACCGGTTCGACGAAGAGTTGGTTGAAGCCGCCGGACGCGGCGCCGAACGACATGTTCACCACGTCCGCGGGCCTGCCGGCCCGGTTGCCGTCGGCGTCGTACGGGTCGACCGCCCACTGCATTCCGGCGAGGATCTGTGGTGTGGTCCCGGATCCGCCGGGCAGCACCAGGCCGTGCATCAGCTGGGCGCCGGGCGCCACCCCGATGTGGACGCCACTGGCGTTGCCGCCGACCACGGTGCCGCTGACGTGCGTACCGTGGCTCTGGCTGTCGCGCGGCGTCCCGGAGATCGGGTTGCCGACCGCGTCCCACTCCATCCAGCCGCCCGGGTACGTCGGATCGGCCGGATCGTCGGTGGCCATCTTTCCGGCGAGGTCGGGATGCCGGAGGTTCACCCCGGTGTCCAGCACCGCAACCCGCACGCCGGTGCCGTCGATGCCGAGTTCGTCCCACACCCGGTGTGCGCCGATCTTGTCGATACCCCAGGTCCGGTCCTCGACGGTGTTGACCCCGACGTCCCCCGCCGAATCCGACTCGGGTGCCGGAGCCGGCTCGCGCTCGGGCTCTGGCTCCGGGACGTGCAGCGTCTCCACCTGGTAGACCCGGGACACAGACCGGTTGGCGGTCAGTGCGGTGACCGTCTCCTTTGGAGACCGCACCAGGATCAGGTTGGCCAACCAGTAGGTGTTGAGCACCTCGGAGCCCTGCTTGCGCACCTGCTCCAGGATCGGACGCTGGCTCTCCTCGGCGGTCTTCCTCAGCGCCGCAACCACCGCCGCCCGGCCCGTCCCGGTCTTCGTCAGGTCGGGCGTCGCTGCCACCTGGAGCAGGTACTCGACCTGCTCGCCGGCGGCCATCGCCGCCATCGTCGTCCGCAGGTGCGGATCGATGACATCCAACCGCGGCTGGTCGGCCGGGCTCGGCGCGGCCGCGCGCGCCACGTCGAGTGGACCAGCTCCGAACAGTGCCAAGACGGCAAGGCCGGCGGCCATCGCCGTCCGGTTACGCGGCTTCACGAGGCTCACACCATCCCGGGTTTGCGGTGTCGTCCGCCGCACCGGCAGCACGGGCGCTATGCTCCGCGACCACTGCGAGGGCGTCTCGACGAGACTCCTGATCTGTCGGCGAAGCGGCGAACGACAAAACCGGACTCGACGGTGTCCCTCGTGCCCGCTCAGCGCACCGAGTATCGCTGGAGGTCAGAAAGCTGTGGATCATCCAAGTGGCCGATGTTCGCCAGATCCGCCTCGTATCCGGCGGTGACCCTCACGACCATGCCAGCGATTGTCGAATTCGCCCTCATCCAGCGACAAGCCCAGATCCACGGCGGAACCCTCACGAAGGAAGATCAACCGGTTCGAGTCAAGAGGAAAATAGGACATTTGTGGGGCGGGCGGGACTCGAACCCGCGACCGAGGGATTATGAGTCCCCTGCTCTAACCTGCTGAGCTACCGCCCCCGAAACGGGCGCCGGGATAGTAACCCGGCACGACGTCAGCCGACCACCGACATGCGGCGCCCCACCAGTGAAGATCGAGTTGGCCATGCCCGGCCCACCGGATCGCTCGCCGGTTCGGCACCGCCCCGGCGGTTCCGGCACGGCGAGGATACCAACCGGCATCGACATCCCGCTGACGCCGAGCGGTCGGCCGGGTCCGGCACCCACGTGACCCGGGTCGGGGCGGAGGCATCCGCGCCGGAGTCGAACTCCGGTCGCGCCCGGGCGCGACCGAGGTCAACCGCCCAGGTACCGGTTGATCGCACCGGCCGCCCGCCACCCGCTGGCCAGCGCCCCCTGCACGGACGGGCTCCCCCGGTGGTCCCCGGCCACGAAGATCCCCTCCCCCAGCGCCACCGGCTTCCGGAGCCGCCCCTGCGGAGCTGGCGCGGCCGGCAGCGCCTCCGGCACCGAAACGGTGGTCAGATGCTCCCAGTCGTCGACCGGACGGCCGTAGAGCCGGGCCAGTTCGGCCCGGACCACCGGCTCCGGCGGTACCACCGGACCAGCCACCGAGGTCGCCACCAGGTGCTGCCCGGCCGGGGCGTACGTCGGCGCGGCGCGACTGACCACCACAGTGTTCGCCACCAGCTCCCGCCGGTCCCCGTCGAGCAGCAGGATCGGCTCGTCCAGCGGCGGCTCGGCGGTCGAGTGGTAGTAGGTGGTCAGGGTGTTCATGCGCACCCGGCCCAGCGGCGGCAGCAGGGCGGTCGCGGTGGCCGGGTCGGTGGCGACGAGTACGGCCCGGCAGCGGACCACTCCGGCCGAGGTGCGGACCAGCCCGGGCCGCAGCGACGTGGCGGAGACGCCGAGCGCGATCAGCGACTCCGGCAGCGGGGCGGCCACCGCCTCCGGCAGAGCCCCGATGCCGGCCGCCGGCAGTCCGATCCGGCCCCGAGCGAACGACCGGACGATCATCGCGAAGACGTGGCTGGACGTGGTCAGCTCCCGCTCGCCGAAGACCCCGGAAAGGAACGGCCGGAGGAGTTCCTCGACGATCCGGTCGGAGAGCCCGGCCCGGCGCAGCGCCGCTCCGGTGCTGGTTTCCGGTGCCGCCAGCAGCCGGTCCACCGGAAAACTCGCACACCGGGCCGCCAGCGCGGCCAGCCGGAGCCGGTCGCTGGCCCGCCCCACACTGCTGATCCGGCGTACGTCCGCCAGCCGCCCGCCGACGACCCGGTCGACGTCCTCACCCGTCGGGGCCTCCCCTGGCCGCCCGATTCCGGCAGAGCCGTTCCTGGACGCTCCGTGCCCGACGGGGGCCCTGCCGAACTGGCCCCCGAGCCCGACGGAGGCGCTCCCGGACCGGCCGCCGAGCCCGGCGGAGGCGTTCGCGAGCCGGCCGCCGAGCCCGACGGAGGCGTTCGCGAGCCGACCAACTCCGGCGGCGTCGGCGAGTCCGGTCAGCACGGTCCGGGCCGCGCCGAGCGGGTCCCGCAGCGGATGCACCATCCGGTGCAGGGTCTCGCCCCGGCGCACCAGTACGCCCTGGGTGAAGTAGCCGAGCCCCAGCGAGGTCAGGTCCACCAGGGCCGACAGCCGCGGATAGCCGGTGTTCACCACCTGGAAGCCGCGGTCGATCAGGTAGCCGTCCACCGCGTCGGTGCCGACCCGGCCACCGAGCCGCTCGGCGGACTCGACCAGCAGCCAGGGTGTGCCGGCGCGGTGCAGCCGGCGGGCGGCGGCCAGCCCGGCCAGCCCGGCACCGACGACCACCACGTCGGTCTGCGCCGGCAGTCCGGACCCGGCGCTCACTCCGCCTCCGGATGGTTGGGGATCCGGGACAGCCGGGACGGCCACCAGACCGCCGGCCCGATGTCATAGGTCAGCGCCGGCACCAGCAGCGAGCGTACGACGACGGTGTCCAGCAGGACGCCGAGCGCGACCGCCAACCCCAGCTCGATCAGGACCACCAGCGGCAGTACGGCCAGCGCCGAGAAGGTCGCCGCCAGCACGAACCCGGCCGAGGTGATCACCCCGCCGGTGACCACCAGCCCGCGCAGCACCCCGGACCGGGTGCCCCTGCGCACGGACTCCTCGCGTACCCGGCTCATCAGGAAGATGTTGTAGTCGATGCCGAGCGCCACCAGGAAGACGAACGCGAACAGCGGAAACGACGCGTCGATGCCAGGGAAGCCGAAGGCGTATTGGAAGAGGAACGCGCAGAGCCCGAGGGTGGCCAGGAACGACAGCACCACGGTCAGGATCAGCAGGATCGGCGCGAGCAGGGCCCGGAGCAGCAGGGCCAGGATCACCGCGATCACCCCGAGCACCACCGGGATGATCACGTTCCGGTCCCGGTTGGAGGCGTCGGTGGTGTCCACGCTGATCGCGGTGCGCCCGCCGACCACCGCATCCGCCTCCGGCACCGCGTGTACGGCGACGCGCAGCTCGCGTACCGTCTGCTCCGCCTCGGCGCTGTCGGCCGGCGCCATCAGGGTGGCCTGGAGCTGGACGCGGCCGTCCACCACCTTCGGCAGGCCAGCGGGCGCACCCGGGGCAGCGGGCGCACCCGGGGCAGCGTCCGAACCGGTCGCGTTGGGATCGGCCTCCGGGACGGTACGCACCTCGACCACCCCGGGCACGGAGCGGGCCGCCGCGGTCACCCGGTCGGCCGCGCCGGTCAGGGTGAAGATGGTGACGGGGCTGCCCAACCCGCCGGGATAGTGCCGGTCGATCACCTCCTGGGCGATCACCGAGTCGGTCCGGTTGGTGAACAGCTCGCTCTGGCTGAGCCGGGTGGGACCGAGCTGGGTCAGGCCGAAGCCGAGCGCGATCAGGGCCAGGGTGGTCAGTACCCAGACCAGCCGGGCCCGGCGGGCGATGAAGTGCGCGACCGGTTTCCACAGCCGGCCGACCGAGGCGGCGTGCTCGACGTACGGCGACCGGGGCCAGAACGCCCACCGCCCACCGAGCAGCAGTAGCGCGGGCAGGAAGGTCAGCATCACCACCAGGGTGGCGCCGATGCCGACCGCCGCGACCGGCCCGAGGGCCTGGTTGGAGCTGAGGCTGGAGAGCAGCAGGCAGAGCAGTCCGGCGATGACCGTACCGCCGGAGGCGAAGATGGCCGGGGCGGCGCCCCGCCAGGCGGCACGCATCGCCGCGACGGTGTCGTGGTGCCGGCACAGCTCCTCCCGGTAGCGGGCGATCAGCAGCAGGGCGTAGTCGGTGCCGGCCCCGAAGACCAGCACGGTGAGGATGCCCTGGGCCTGCCCGTTCAGCGTGATCACGTCGCTCCTGGCCAGGAAGTAGACCGCCAGGGCGGCGAGCGCGTACGACAGGCCGGCGGCCAGCAGCGGAATGATCCAGAGCACCGGGCTGCGGTAGACCACCAGCAGGATGACGAGTACCACGGCGAGGGTGACCAGCAGCAACGGCCCGTCGATCGACGAGAAGACCTCGGTCAGGTCGCCGAGCAGGCCGGCCGGGCCGCCGACCACCACGACCTCGCCGGCGTCGCCGTGCTCGGCGATCCGGCGCAGTTCGCTGACCACCTCGCGGGTCCGGTCGCCCTCGGCGTTGTCCACCGGCACGATCACCTGGAGCGCCTTGCCGTCGGCGCTGGGTATCGGCGGGGGCAGCGGCGAGACCACCCCCGGTACGGTGGCGAACCGGGCCGCGTCGGCGCTCACCCGCTGCCGGTCGGCGTCGGTGACACCACTGTCCCGGGCGTAGACGACCAGCGCCGGAATGGTCTGCCGCTCGACGAATCCGGCGGCGAGCCGCTCTCCCCGGGTGGCCTCGGCGTCCGCCGGCAGGAACGCCGCGTTGTCGTTGGTGGCGACCTCACTGAGCCTGCCCGGGTACGGCGTCGACAGCGCACCCACCGCCAGCCAGCCGACCGCGAGCAGGGCAGCGAGCAGCATGGCGGTACGGCGCCGCGATCCAGCCATCTCCCACCCATCCGTTCCGTGCAACGCCCGCACTGCCCGACCAGCACGCCGTCAGGCCACCGCAGCGCCCGGCCACCGCACTGCCCGACCAGCACGCCGCCAGGCCACCGCAGCGCCCGGCGTATCCCACTGCCAGCCCGGTCATCGCGCCGCCGGTGCGGGGCGCCGGACAGCACGACGAGCCACCGCCGCCGTGCGCTGACGGGTGCCGGAGGCCCGACGGGCCCCAGATATGACGATGCCCGCCGGCGGGGCCGACGGGCGGAATGTTGGGAAAGCTCCCCCGTTTGGACTCGAACCAAAAACCTGCCGGTTAACAGCCGGCTGCTCTGCCAATTGAGCTACGGGGGATCGCGTGTCCGGCACTGGATCTCTCCGGCGCCGTGCGACGGGACAAGAGTACAGGACGGGTGGGGGTACGGGGCTACCGGGTTATCGCCGGAGGCGGTCCGGAACGGATATCTGGATAAAACGGCACGGGGGCCACAACCAGGCATGACATCGGTGGAGGATGGGTACGGACCTGGGGACAGACGACGCAGGCGCGACACGGTCGCCCACCGGGGATACCGAGGGCGCTGACCGCGTCAGAACACGGAGAGGAGCCGTCATGCGCGGAAAGCTGTGGTTCGTCGGCGGGCTGGCTGTGGGCTTCGTCCTGGGCGCCCGCGCGGGCCGGGAGAGGTACGAAGAGCTGGTTCTCAAGGGCCGCAAGGTCCTCGACCACCCGACGGTGCAGGAGGCGGCCGGGGTGGCTCAGGCCCAGGCTTCCCGGCTGTACACGGAGGGCAAGGACCGACTCAGCCACACCCGGCTGGCCGAGAAGCTCGCCGTGGGCAACGGCAGCTCGTCCGAGTCGGGCACCGGCGACAGCGGTCGCGCGGACGCGGCCGTCGGATCGGGTACGGCGTCCGGATCGGGTACGACGAAGTCCTCGGCGACCGCCCCCGCCTCCCGGGCGGCGTCGGGAGCGAACGGCACCAGTTTCTGAGCAGGGCACGAGCTGTTTCGAGCAGGTAGTCAACCGCGTGCACGGTGCGGGGCCGACCCGGGATCGGGCCGGCCCCGCGCCGTTCGCCGCGCCCTGACCGGTCGGCTACCCGCCGATCGGTCCCGGGCCACCAGCGTCGTGGCGCCTCACTCCTTGCTGCTGAACGCGGCGTCGAAGGCCGCGCTCGGGGCGTCGAAGGCGAGCCGGCGGACGAACTGCAACGCCTCGGGCGCACCGACCAGCCGGTCCATCCCGGCGTCCTCCCACTCGATCGAGATCGGACCGTCGTAGCCGATCGCGTTCAGCGCCCGGAACGAGTCCTCCCACGGCACGTCGCCGTGCCCGGTGGAGACGAAGTCCCAGCCCCGACGCAGGTCTGCCCAGGGCAGGTGGGACGCGAGCCGGCCCCGCCGCCCGTCCCCGGTACGCACCTTCGCGTCCTTGCAGTCGACGTGGTAGATCCGGTCGGCGAAGTCGAAGATGAAGTTCACCGGGTCGAGTTCCTGCCAGACGAAGTGCGACGGGTCCCAGTTCAGCCCGAACGCCGGCCGGTGCCCGATCGCCTCCAGGGTCCGCCGGGTGGTCCAGTAGTCGTACGCGATCTCGCTCGGGTGCACCTCGTGGGCGAAGCGCACGCCCACCTCGTCGAAGACGTCGAGGATCGGGTTCCACCGGTCGGCGAAGTCCTGGTAACCCCGTTCGATCATCGACGGCGGGACCGGCGGGAACATCGCCAGGGTGTGCCAGATCGACGAGCCGGTGAACCCGACGACGGTCTTGACACCGAGCTTCGCCGCCGCCCGGGCGGTGTCCTTGATCTCCTCGGCGGCCCGCTGCCGGACCCCCTCCGGCTCCCCGTCGCCCCAGATCCGGGCCGGCAGGATGTCCTGGTGGCGCTCGTCGATCGGGTGGTCGCAGACCGCCTGCCCGACCAGGTGGTTGGAGATCGTCCAGACCTTGAGGTTGTACTTGGCCAGCGTCTCCCGCAAGCGGGCGACGTACGAGTCGTCGGCGAGCGCCTTGTCGACCTCGAAGTGATCACCCCAACAGGCGATCTCCAGCCCGTCGTAGCCCCACTCCGAGGCGAGCCGGCACACCTCCTCGAACGGTAGGTCGGCCCACTGGCCGGTGAAGAGCGTGATGGGTCGCGCCATGGTCTTTCTCCCTGTTGATCACACGCGGGATTCGCGACTGCGCCGGGAACGGCGCCGGTGGATCGGGGCGAGGGTGACCGTCCAGGACGGTGGCGGGAACTCCCCCGGCGGTGTGGTCGGCACGTGCGGAACCGCACCTGGGCCGGGCGGGTTGCGCCTCCCGCCCGGTCACCGGCCAGCGCCGGGGATCGCCACGACCACTCTAGGCCGTGTCGCCCGGACCAAGGAAGCCCCGACCCGGCAACCGGGGCCACCTGGCCGGGCGGCGCCGAGCGGACAGCGCGGCCAGGCCGGGCGGACAGCAGCCAGGCCGGAATCCGGCGGGCGGACAGAGCCCCGTCCTCCCGGACCGGAGGAGTCCGGGAGGACGGGGCGAGACGGCGGGCAGCGGGGTCGCGCTGGGCGGGTGGTGGGGATGCGCGCCGCCCGCTGCCCGCTCATCAAGAGCCGCCCGGAGAACCCCTGGCTTCAACCAGGGGAGGGAAGGGCGGCCAGGCGTGGTGGTTATCGGCATGTCGTGGACTTCTCTGCGGAGGCGAAACTGTCGTATACGGCTGGAATGCTTCCGGATATGGACGAGACGGTGCGGTACACCTACCGGTTGCGCCCGGGCGCGACTGCGGAGGCCGCATTGCTGGCCGAGTGGGGGCGGTGTCGCTGGCTGTGGAACGAGGCTGCCCACCAGTACAAAACCGGGCGTAGGCCGACCTTCGGCAAGCTGTCGAAGCTGCTGACCGAGGCGCGGGCCGGCTCGTCGTGGTTGCGGGACGGGTCTCAGGTCGCGCAGCAGCAGACGTTGCGTACCTACGCTCGCGCCCTTCAACACTCCTTCAAGGTGAAGGGACGGGGCCGGCCGAGACCAAAGCGGCGCAAGGACGCCCTGCCGAGCCTTGAATACACCACCCGTGGGTTCTCGATCCGCGACCGCCGGCTGCGGCTGCCCGGCGCCGTCAGCGTTCCGGTCGTCTGGTCCCGCGAACTGCCGTCCGATCCGACCAGCGTCCGGGTCTACCAGGACACGCTCGGGCACTGGTACGCCTCCTTCGTCGTCCGCCGCGAGATCACACCCGCGCCCGATGTCGAGGGGGCGATCGGGGTCGACTGGGGTGTCACCACGACCGCGACGACCACCGACCCCGCCTACGACCTGCCACACCTCGGCCACCGCAAACGCTGCGCCGCCGAACTCGCCAAACTCCAACGCCGAATGGCCCGCCGACGACGCACGAAGGGCGCCCCGCCGTCGAACGGCTACCTGCGCGCCAAACGCCAAGCGGCGAAACTGGCGAAAAAGGCGGCCCGGCAGAACACCCACGACGCCCGCGTCTGGGCGAAGAAAATCGTCGACAACCACACCCTGATCGCCGCCGAGGACTTCCAACCAACATTCCTCACCAAATCCCGGATGGCCCGTAAGGCCGCCGACGCCGCGATCGGCACGGCGAAACGGGAACTGATCGACCGTGGCCGGCGGGCGGGCCGGAAGGTGGTGCTGGTACCGCCCGCCTACACCACCATGACCTGCTCGCAGTGCGGTACGAGAGCCAAGCACCGCCTCGGGCTGGGTGTCAGAGTCTTCCGGTGCCACACCTGCGGGTATACCGCGTGTCGCGACCGGAACGCCGCGAGGACGATCCTCGCCACGGCAGAACGTGACCGTGCTGGCGCCGACGACGTAAGACATGCGACCACCTCCCTCCGCGACGGTGCTCTCGTGCGGTCCGAGCCAGAAATCTCCGGGCTGCCAACCCCGGGGAAGCGTTAACTCAGGGCAACGTCCACTTCTGGTTGGCGGCACCGGCGATGCAGTCCCACAGGTGTACGTCCTGGCCGTCGGCCGAGCTGTTGTTCGACACGTCCAGGCACTTGCCCGAGCCGGGGTTACGCAGCGTGCCGTCGGCCTGGGTGGTCCAGTTCTGTGCCCCGGTGGAGTTGCAGGTCCAGAGCTGGATCTTGGTGCCGTTCGCCGTACCCGAGCCGGAGATGTCGAGGCACTTGCCCAGGGCCCGCAGGGTCTGCCCGTTCCTCGTCCAGGTCTGCCGGGCCGAGCCGGCGACGCAGGAGTTGATCTGCGCCTGCGTACCGTCGGCGGTGCTGCCACCGTCGATCTCCAGGCACTTGCCGGCCAGCCCGACGACCGGCCCGGTCCCGGTGCCGCCGGTGGTCGACCTGACCAGGGTGAACTCGTCGACGTCGTACAGCCCGGTGCCGGAGCCGGCGACGGTGAGGTAGAGGTTCTGGGTGCCGGTGGGCACCCCGGACAGCGCGGTGCTCACCTCGGCGTAGCTCTCCCAGCCGCCGGTGTTGGAGATCGTCGCGGTGCCGTGCACCGGGCCGGTCTGCGAACCGGTCCGGACCTGGAGGGTTCCGCCGGCACCGCCGGAGACGACCCGGGCCCGCAGCGAGGTGACACCGGTCAGGTTCTGCCCGTTGTACGCCGCCCAGTCACCCGGGTCCAGGTACCCGATCGTCGACCCGCCGTTGGCGCCGGCCTTGCCGACCACCTGCACCCCGCTCTGCGCGCTGAACGCCTCGGCCTGGACCGTGGTGTTGGTGCCAGGGTCCGGATCCGGGCCGGGGCCGCCGCCGAGTTCCTTGATCCGGATGTTCCGGAACGAGACGTCGTCGCCGGTGCCGTGGTTCTGGATGCCGATGTGCCCGGCCAGCGACCGCACCGGGTTGGTGTTGGTGAAGTCGTTGATCAGCACACCGTTGAGGTAGATCCGCAGCCGCTCCCCCTCGACCAGCAGCTCGTAGCTGTTCCACTCGCCCGGTGGGTTGAGCGCGGCGTCCCGGGCCGCGATGTCCGCGGACTTGAAGGTGTAGACCGCGCCGGTGGTCCGGTCGGCCGCGTCGGTGGCGTCGATCTGGATCTCGTAGCCGTTGTCCACCGCCGACCACGGGTCGGACGACGGCGGGAAGCCGATGAAGATCCCGGAGTTGTCGTCGCCGGCCATCCGCCAGTCCAGTTTCAGCGAGTACGAGGTGAACTGCTTGGCGCTGTACCAGTACAGCCCCATGCCGCCGACCGAGGTCAGCGTGGCGTCGGAGTTGGTGAAGCTGCCCGGTCCGGCCTGGGACCAGCCGGTGGTGGAGCCGTTGTAGAGGGTGGTGTAGCCGGACTCCGGCCGGCAGTCGGCCTTGGTCCGGCCGGCGGCGTACCGGATGCCGCCGAGCAGGTGCGCCCGGAACGCCGGCTCGGCGTACGACGCCTGGGTGTGCCCGCCGCCGGTGTAGAAGGAGCGGCCGCCCTCGTACGTCTTGCACCAGGCGTGCGGGTGGTCCGCCCCCATCCCGCCGCCGGAGTACGACGACTCGTCCAGGGTCGCCAGCACCCGCGCGGTGGACCGGGCGTTGGTGCGGTAGTTGTACCACTCGTCGGTGCGGGTCCAGGTCTGCGGCAGGTGCGCCGTTGCCGCGTGCCCCCGGTCCACCGCCTTCACGTTGGCCTGCTGGATCGCCGGGTGCGAGGCGAAGTACGCCCCGACCAGGTTGCCGTAGAACGGCCAGTCGTACTCGGTGTCGGCCGCGGCGTGCACCCCGACGTACCCCTTGCCGCTGCGGATGTACGACTCGAAGGCGCTCTGCTGGCTGGCGTTCAGGGCGTCGCCGGTGGTGTTCAGGAAGACCACCACCTCGTACTGGGCGAGGTTGGCGGTGCTGAACTGGGCGGCGTCCTCGGTGGCGGTCACGGTGAAGCTGTTCGCCGCGCCGAGTTCCCGGATCGCCTGGGTGCCGGCGGCGATCGAGTCGTGCCGGAACCCGGCGGTCTTGGAGAAGACCAGCACGTCGTAGGGGGCGTCGGCGGCGCTGGCCGGGCCGGCCGGCACGGTGGTGCAGGCCAGCACCGCGAGCGTGGTGGTGGCGATGGCGAGGCTGGGACGGATCGTCTTCCGGTTTCTGCCGCGGAACAGTCGCATCGTTCTGCCGCGGAGCAGTCGCGTCTTTCTGCTGCGGAACAGTCGCATCGTCGCTCTCCTTCGAGGGCGGTGGGGAGGGGCGCCCGCCGTGCGGGGCGGGCGCCCGTCCGGCTACGTCAGGGCAGGGTCCACTTCTGGTTGGCGGCGCCGGCTATGCAGTCCCAGAGGTGCACGTTCTGCCCGTCTGCGGAGCTGTTGTTGGAGACGTCCAGGCACTTGCCCGAGCCGGGGTTGCGCAGCGAGCCGTCGGCCTGCGGGGTCCAGTTCTGGGCGGCGGTGGCGTTGCAGGTCCAGAGCTGGATCTTGGTGCCGTTCGCGGTACCGGCGCCGGAAATATCCAGACACTTGCCCAGGGTACGCAGCGTCTGGCCGTTCCTCGTCCAGGTCTGGTGCGCCGATCCGGTGCAGGTCCAGATCTGCGCCTGGCTGCCGTCGGCGGTGCCGCCGGCCTCGATCTCCAGGCACTTCCCGGCCAGCCCGACGATCGGGCCGGTGCCGCCGCCCCCACCGGAGCTGCCGGTGTCGATGGTGAAGGCGTCCAGGTCGTAGAGGGCACCGGTGCCGGAACCGGCGAAGGTCACGTAGAGCGTGGTGGTGCCGGCCGGCGGGTTGCCGATCGTGCCGGTGACGGTGGTGAAGGTGTCCCAGCCGCCGGTGACCGGCACGGTGGCGCTGCCCAGTACGGTGCCGGTGGCCGAACCGGCCCGGAGCTGGATGCTGCCGCCGGCACCGGCCGACGAGACCCGGGCGCTGAACGAGGTGGCGCCCACGAGCCGGTACGGCTGGAAGGCGATCCAGTCCCCGTTGTTGATGTCGCCGACGGTCTGGCCGCCCTCGGCCGCGGCCTTGGCGAACTTGTTCACCCCGGACGAGCTGTTGTAGTGCTCGGCCTGCCGGTGCTTCGGCACCAGCACGTGCTGGGTGTGCGTGGTCAGCCCGCCCCGGTCGGTGTACTCGGCGTCGAAGATCGGGAAGATGTTCGCCGCGTCGTCGTGCTCACCGTCGACCGGGATGGTGATGGTGCCGGAGCAACCGGTGGCCGAGGTGATCAGGTGACCGTGGCTGTCGTGCCCGAGCACGTAGTTCATCTTGGCCCGGGAGCAGTCGATGGTGCCGTCCTCCGGGTCGGTGATGCTGATCGAGAAGGGCACCGTGTCACCGAAGGCGACGAGTTGCCCGCTGGCCGGGGCGGTGATGGTCACCGTCGGCGCGGTGTTGCCGACCCCGATGGTGACGCTGGCGGTGCCGGTGGCGCCGGCCGGATCGCGTACGGTCAGCGTCGCCGTGTACGTGCCGTTCGCGGTGTAGGTCTTCGTCGGGTTCGCCGCCGTCGACGTGCTGCCGTCGCCGAACGCCCAGGAGTAGCTCAGCGCTCCGCCGTCGGGGTCGGAGGAGCCGGCCGAGGAGAAGTTGACGGTCAGCGGTGCGATCCCGGAGGTCGGGTTGGCGCTGGCCACCGCGATCGGGGCCCGGTTGCCGCCGCCGACGTAGTCGAACCGGTAGAGCGCCGAGTTGGCGTCCCCGTTGAAGTAGCCGGTGCCGTAGTCGAGCACGTAGTACGAGCCGTCCGGCCCGAACGCCGAGTCCATCACCTGCTTGCCGACCCAGGGAAAGGTGTCGATGGTGCCGGGCGAGCCGTCGGCGTTGACGTGGATCGGCTTGATCCAGCCCCGGCCGAACTCGGTGGCGAAGAACTGGCCGTCGAAGGAGGCCGGGAACTTCGTGGTCGACGGGTTCGACGCGCTGTAGCGGTAGACCGGGCCGCCCATCGGCGACTCCGAGCCGCCGCCGAACTCCGGCGGGGTGCCGGCGTCACCGGCGTACCGGATCCAGGCCGGACGGGCGGCCGGCAGGGTGCCCTGGCCGGTGTTCCGGAACGAGTTGTTGGTCGGGCCGCCGGTGCAGTTGTACTTCGCCCCGCCCGGCCCGTCCGGGAAGGTCCACTCGTTGTACGTCTCGGTGCTGGTGTTCGTCCCGGTGCAGTACGGCCAGCCGTAGTTGCCGGGCGAGGTGATCCGGTTGAACTCGACCTGCCCGCTCGGGCCCCGGCTGGCGTTGGTGGAGCCGGCGTCCGGGCCGTAGTCGCCGACGTAGACGTGCCCGGTGGCCTTGTCCACGCTCATCCGGAACGGGTTGCGGAAGCCCATCGCGTAGATCTCGGGCCGGGTGTTCGCGGTGCCCGGCGCAAAGAGGTTCCCGCTCGGGATCGAGTACGTCCCGTTGGCGTTCACCTTGATCCGCAGGATCTTGCCCCGCAGGTCGTTGGTGTTGCCGGCCGAGCGCTGCGCGTCGTACGCCGGGTAACGGTTGGTCCGCTCGTCGATCGGCGCGTAGCCGGCCGACTCGAACGGGTTGGTGTCGTCCCCCGTGGAGAGATAGAGGTTGCCGGCGGCGTCGAAGTCGATGTCGCCGCCGACGTGGCAGCACATCCCCCGGTCCGCCGGTACGTCCAGCACCGTCACCTGGCTGGACATGTTAAGGGTGAAGTCGGCGTTCAGGGTGAACCGGGAGAGCCGGTTGACCCCGGCGAACGGCGCGAACTGCGCGGCCGTGCCGGTGGCCGGCGCGTCACCGGCCGGGGTGGACAGCGGCGGGGCGTAGTAGAGGTAGATCTGCCGGTTGGTGGCGAAGCCGGGGTCTACGCCGACGCCCTGCAATCCCTCCTCGTCATGGGTGTAGACCGGCAGCGTGCCGAGTACCGCCGTGTTGCCGGCCGCGTCGGTGCGGCGCAGCGTGCCGTTGCGGGCGGTGTGCAGCACCGAGCGGTCCGGCAGCACCGCGATGGTCATCGGCTCGCCCACCTCGGCGACGCCGCGGGCCAGGGTCACCTGCTGGAAGTCGGCGGCGTTGATCGGGTGCGCCACGGCGGGGGCGGCCGGGGCGAGTACCGCCGGGAGGGTGGTCGCGGCCAGCAGCAGCGCCGCGCCGGACGCCCACCGCCGCCGTCTCGAAGCGGCTCGACCGGCCCGGAGGGGTCGGCTGGGCGGATGTGGATGGTCGGTGGAAGACATGGTCGTGCACTCCCGTCCTGAACAGTTGCGTACAGGCAGGGCGCTCGCCGTCGCGCCAGATGCCGTCGGGTGGATCTCCGCCCGGGGGCCGCCGTTCCCGCCAAGCCGCGACCGTGCACCGGCATGGGCACACCGGTACGCCAGTCGCTGTCGTGGGCTAACCGCGCCGTCGGTTACCTCGACGTAACAACTCTGAGCTGTGCTCGACACAGTAATTTCTATGTGTTGATGTGTCTATACCTTCTGCCACGCCAACATGAACTTTTGTCGATACGGTGAAAAGTTACGACTTCGGTGATCGACCGGGCGCTCTCCGTACCACTGTGGACCGTCGCGCCGGCCATCCGGCTATCCGTGCCGTTGCACGGCCTCGGCCGCCAGGGTGGTGAGCACCGTGGCCGCCTCGGCGGAGACCGGCGCCTCGGCCAGCGCCGCCAGCGCGGCGTCGGTGCGTACCTTGATCATCTGCTCGATCCGGTCCAGCGCGCCGGTCGCGACGATGATCGACCGCAGCTCGGCCGCACCGTCCGGATCCAGCTCCGGGTTGCCGAAGAGCGCCTTCAACCGCTGCGCCTGGGCCCGGTCGGCACTTCCCCGGGCCAGCGCCATCATCACCGTCGGCTTGCCCTCGCGCAGGTCGTCCAGAATGGACTTACCGGTCAGCGCCGGGTCGCCGAAGACCCCGAGCACGTCGTCACGGAGCTGGAACGCGTCGCCCAGCGGGTCGCCGAACGCCGCCAGCGCGCCGAGCAGTTCCGGCGAGCCGGCCGCCAGCGCGGCACCGATCTGCAACGGCCGGGTCACCGTGTAGCGGGCCGCCTTCATCCGCACCACCGTCAACGCGCTCGCCACCGACCCGTCCCCCACCCCGGAGACCAGGTCGAGATACTGCCCCGCGATCACCTCGGTACGCATGGTCGCGAAGACGCCGTACCCCTGGTGCACCTCCTCCGGGGTCAGCCCCGACTCGTGGAAGAGCTGGTCCGCCCAGGCCGCGCAGAGGTCACCGCAGAGCAGGGCGGTGCTGCGCCCGTACGAGGCCGGATCGCCGCGCCAGGCGGATCGGGCGTGCAGGTCGGCAAAGAGCCGGTGCACCGAGGGCTCGCCCCGGCGCCGGTCGCTGCCGTCCATGATGTCGTCGTGGATCAGCGCGAAGGCGTGGAACAGCTCCAGCGCGGCGGCGGCGGCCACGATCGGGGTACCGTCCGCACCCCCGGCGGCCCGCCAGCCCCAGTAGCAGAAGAGCGGGCGCAGCCGCTTGCCGCCGGCCAGCACGAACCGGTGCAGGGTGGTGAAGACGCCCCGGGGCGCACCGTCCGGCCAGTCCGGGTCCTGGCGGTCGAGGAAGGCGACGAGCTGGGCATCGAAGCGCTTCCGAAGCTCGCCCAGATCCACCTCCGGCACGGTCGCCGTCATGGCCGCCCTCCCCCGGCAGCGGCGGCGGAATCCGCACCGCCAGCAACGGGAGCGGTGCCGGCGAGGCGGAGCAGCAGGCTCTTGACCTCGGTGGCCTGGTAGCGGTCCCGGGCCGCCGACCGGTCCGAGCAGATCAGCACCGGGGCGTCCGCCGGGTCGGCGGGCAGCCGGCCGTGCGAGCCGCGTACCGCCCGCGCGCCCGCGTCCAGCCCCACCACGCTCATCAGGTAGCGCATCCCGAGCTTCTTCCGGGCCAGCGCCACCGCCGCCCGGCGCTTCGCCGCGCCCGGCGCGGCCGGGTCGAAGAAGAGCTCCGCCGGGTCGTACCCGGGTTTGCGGTGGATCTCCACCAGCCGGGCGAAGTCAGGAGCCCGGGCGTCGTCCAGCCAGTAGTAGTAGCTGAACCAGGCGTCCGGCTCGGCGACCAGCACCAGCTCGCCGGCCCGCTCGTGGTCCAACCCGTGCGCGGCCTTGCCGGCGGCGTCCAGCACCTCGGCGACCCCGGGCAGCCCGGCGCAGAGCTTCGCCACCGCCGGCACGTCGGCCGGGTCCTTGACGTAGACGTGCGCGATCTGGTGGTCGGCGACCGCGAACGCCCGGGACGTCCACGGGTCGAGGTACTCCATCCCGTCCTGGGTGTAGACCCGGAGCAGCCCCTCGGTGCGGAGCAGCCGGTTCACGTCCACCGGCCGGCTCGCCTCGGTGATGCCGTACTCGGAGAGCACCACCACGGTGGCGTTCCGGGCGGCGGCCGCGTCCAGCAGCGGACCGAGTACCGAGTCGAGTTCGGCCGCGGCGGCCGCTGCCCGCGGGGACGACGGGCCGAAGCGTTGCAGGTCGTAGTCGAGATGCGGGACGTACACCAGGGTCAGGTCGGGATTCTTCTCGGCCATGATCTGCTCGGCCGCCCGGCAGATCCACTGCGACGACGGCAGCCCCGCCCCCGGCCCCCAGTACGTGAAGAGCGGAAACCCGCCCAGCTTTCCGGTCAGCTCGTCGTGCAGCTCCGGCGGGTCGGTATAGCAGTCCGGCTCCTTGCGCCCGTCGGCGTAGTAGATCGGCCGGGGCGTCACCGTCCAGTTCACGTCGGCGCCCATCGCGTACCACCAGCAGACGTTGGCCACGGTGTAGTCCGGGCGCTCCCGGCGGGCCGCCTGCCAGACCTTCTCCCCACCCATCAGCGCGTGGTGCTGGCGCCAGAGGAAGACCTCGCCCAGGTCGCGGAAATACCAGCCGTTGCCGACGATGCCGTGCTCGGCCGGCAGCGCCCCGGTGAGCAGCGTCGCCTGTGCCGAGCAGGTCACCGCCGGCAGCACGGTGCCGAGTTCGGCCTGGCAGCCGGCGTCGGCCAGGGCGCGCAGCCGGGGCATGTGGGCGAGCAGCCGGGGCGTCAGCCCGACCACGTCGACAACCACCAGTGGACTAGCCATCGTGCCTCCTCGGCGCGGATGCGGGGGTGGCCGGGGCCCCGAAGGTCCCGGTCACGTCACCGGAAACCTCGGTCAGCCCGAGCGCGACCAGTTCGTCGCGGGCGAAGGCCAGCTCGGCGGCGATCCCGCCGGCCAGCTCCGCGTCCGATCCCGGGCGCTGCGCGACCGGCAGCACCCCCCAGGTGTACGTCTCGACGTCCAGGTGGTCGCAGCCGGCGACCGGTCCGGCGAACAGCTCCCGCAGCGCGTCCCGGAGCACACCGACGGTGGACTCCAGCGGCGCGGCGGGTACGGCGTGCAGCGGTACGTGGTAGTGCACCCGCCAGGCGCCCGGCAGGTCGGCGTCCAGCGCCGCGTCCAGGTCGTCGGCGGCGTGCGCCGGGTCGGCCGGGTCGGCGGCCCGTCCGCAGGGTTCCGCCCGGGTCTGGTGCAGGAAGCGCGGTTCGACGTACCCGCGCAGCGTGCCGGCGGCCGCGACCGGGTCGGCGGCGGCCAGCGCGGCCGAGACCTGCACCTTCACCACCGGCAGCCCGGCGGCGCGCAGCCGGCCCAGCGCCTGCGCCGGATCCTCCCAGGCGCAGGCGAGGTGGGCCAGGTCGAGGCAGATGCCGAGCCGGTCGGTGTCCACCCGGGACAGTGCGGCGACCGCCTGGCCCGTCGACTCGACCACGCAGCCCGGCTCCGGCTCGAAGCCGACCCGCACCGCCCGGCCGGTACGCCAGGCGATCTGGGTCAGCCCGGCGGCCAACTCGTCCAGCACCCGGGCCGCCCGGTCGGCCTGCCGCTGCTCCCAGGGCTCCCGCCAGGCCAGCGGCAGGGTGGAGACCGAGCCCCGGACGGCGTCGTCGGGGAGCAGGTCGACCAGTACGGTGGCCAGGTTCAGGGTGTAGACCAGCCGTTCCCGGGTGGTCCAGTCCGGGTGGTAGACGGCCTGCTTCACCACCGGCGCGTGGAAGGACTGGTAGGGGAACCCGTTCAGGGTGACCACCTCCAGCCCGCGCGCCACCAGTTCGGCGCGGAGTTTCCGCCGGGTCTGCGGGTCGGCGGCCAGCCCGGCCGCAACCGGCGCGGCCAGCCACAAGCCCAATCCGAGTACGTCGGCGTCCAGCCGTTCCCGGATCGGCACCGCGTACGTGTCGAGCTGCCCCAGCACCCCGGCCAGGTCCTCGGCCGGATGCACGTTGGTGCAGTAGCTCAGGTGCACCAGTTGCCCGTCGGCGTGCCGCAGCCGCATCAGCTACCGCCCCGCAGGATCGAGTTCCCCTCGAAGGTGCCGGGTGCCCCGTCGGCCGGCCCGTCGGCGTCGGCCCGCTCGTCCGCGTCGAGTTCCAGCCGGCCGGACTGGCCGTAGAACTCCACCGGGTTGCGCCAGAGCACCCGGTCGACGTCGTCGTCGTCGAATCCGGCGGCCAGCATCGCCTCCCCGGTGGCCCGGGTCAGCAGCGGGTCCGACCGGCCCCAGTCGGCGGCCGAGTTGACCAGCATCCGCTCGGTGCCGTACCTGCGCAGCAGCTCGACCATCCGCGGCGGCGACATCTTGGTCTCCGGATAGATGGAGAAGCCGAGCCAGCAGCCGGTGTCCCGGACCAGCGGCACGGTCACCTCGTTGAGGTGGTCGATCACCACCCGGCCGGGGTCGAGCCCGGACTCGGCGACCACCGCCAGGCTGCGTTCGGTACCCCGGGCCTTGTCCCGGTGCGGGGTGTGCACCAGTGCCGGCAGTTCGTACTCGACCGCCAGGGCGAGCTGGGCGGCGAAGACCTCGTCCTCCTCCGGCGTCATCGAGTCGTAGCCGACCTCGCCGACCGCCACCACGCCGTCCTTGTCCAGATAGCGGGGCAGCAGGTCGAGCACCTCCCGGCAGCGCGGGTCGTTGGCCTCCTTCGGGTTCAGCGCGATGGTGGCGTGGTGCCGGATGCCGAACTGGCTGGCCCGGAACGGCTCCCAGCCGACGAGCGCGTCGAAGTAGTCGACGAAGGAGGCCGCGCTGGTCCGGGGCTGGCCGAGCCAGAACGCCGGCTCCACCAGGGCGCGTACCCCGGCGGCGGCCATCCGTTCGTAGTCGTCGGTGGTCCGCGAGGTCATGTGGATGTGCGGGTCGAATATCCTCATTGCGCCTCCTCCACGGCCGGCCCGGTCGGGGTCCCCGACCGGTCGAGCGCGCTCAGTCGATCCAGCAACGCGGTCGCGTCGGCCGGCATGTCCCGGCCGGCCGCCCGGCGCTCCTGCGCGAAACCGGCCAGCATGGCGGCCAGCTCGGCGTCGGCCCGCCGGTCGAGCCCGTGCACGGCGACCAGCGGGATCCCGGTGAAGACGCACTTGAGCACCGCCTGCCGCCAGGCGGCCTGGTCGAGCCGGTCCGCGTACCGGCCGAGGGCGGCGGCGACCAGCCGGGTGTCGTTGGTGCGGATCGCGTCGTGCAGCAGCGGGACCCCGGCGTCGCCGACCGGCAGCAGCGGCAGCGCCCGGAGCACCGCCCGCTTCTCGGCCGCGTCGCCGTACCGGTAGCGGGTCTCGACCTGACCGGGCAGCTCGGTCGGGGGCAGCGCGGCCAGCAGCAGTACCCGGGCCGCGTCGTCGGCGGTCCAGTCCGGCAGGTCGGGCAGGGGTGCCCGGCCACACCTGCGGCCGGCCGCCGCGAAGAGCCGGCCGATCGCGGCCGGTTCGGCCCCGACCCGGCGTAACGCCTCGGCCAGCCAGTCCCGGTCGGGCGGCCGCCCGTCGGGTACGGCCAGCAGCGCCGCCCGCAGTCGTTCCAGTTCCGGTTCCGGTTCCATCCGGTCCTCCCCAGTCTTTCCGGTGTGGATGGTGGTCGCGGTCCCCCCGGTGGTGGTACGTCGTCAATCCGCTGTGCCGGTCACCGCCCCCGCTCCGGCACGGCGCTGGTCCGCGCCACGCTGAGCCCGGCCTCGGCGGCGGCGGTACGGAGGAAGTCGATCGAGTGCGCCGCCACCGAGGGGGCCGCGTGCGAGTGCCGGGGCAGCTCGACGGCGACCAGCCCGGCGTAACCGGCCTCGGCCAGGGCACGCAGTACGGGCGGAAAGTCGATTTCGCCGGTGCCGAACTCCAGGTGCTCGTGCACGCCCCGGCGCATGTCGTCGATCTGCACGTTGACCAGGTGCGGCGCCACCGGTGCGACGCAGTCGGGCACCGGCAGCGGCTCCAGGCACCGGCAGTGTCCGATGTCGAGGGTGATGCCGAAGCCCGGCGGGGCACCCAGGGCGTCCCGCAGCCGCCACCAGTCGGCGATCTCGGCCACCAGCATGCCCGGCTCCGGCTCGAACCCGAGTGGCATCCCGGCGGCGTCGGCGACCTCGACCAGTTCGGCACAGCCGGCGACCAGCCGGTCCCAGGCGGTTGCCGGGTCGACGTCGGCAGGTCGTACCCCGGACCAGAAGGAGATTGCCTCGGCGCCCAGGTCGGCCCCGATCGCGACGGCCCGGCGGAGGAACTCGACCCGCAGCGCGTTGTCGTCGTGCAGCAGCGTCGGCGCGTGCTTGTGCCAGGGGTCCAGCAGGTAGCGTGCCCCGGTCTCGATCACCACCCCGAGGCCGTGCGCGGCGAGGCTCCGGCCGACGATCGCCACCCGGGCGACGAGGTCCGGGCCGAACGGGTCCAGGTGGTCGTGGTCGAGCGTCAGCGCCACGCCCTGGTAGCCGAGGTCGGCGATCACCCGCAGCGCGTCGTCCAGCCGGTGGTTGGCGAAGCCGTTGGTCCCGTACCCGAACCGCAGCCCCGGCAGGGCGGAGCCGGCAGCGGCGCCGCTCACGTCGGCGACACCAATCGGGCGAGCCGTCGCCCGGTAGCCCGGTGCGGCGGCATCTCCGGCGGCGCTCACGTCGGCGACACCAGTCGGGCGAGCCGTCGCCCGGTAGCCCGGTGCGGCGGCATCTCCGGCGGCGCTCATGTCGGCGACACCAGTCGGGCGAGCCGTCGCCCGATCGGGGCGGCGGCGGCCACCGCGACGCCGAGCAGCGCCGCGCCGGCCCGGGCGACCAGCGCGCCCTGTAGCGCGGGCAGGCCGGTGATGCCGGCGCCGACCGCGGCCCGGACCCGGGACGCCTGCGGGTCGGCCGCCACCCGGGCCTGCGCGGTGCCGTACTGGAGGCCGTACCAGCCGGCGAGGGCGGCCGGGACCAGGGTCTGCCAGCCGGGGCGGCGGGCCGGCTCGGCGGTGTCGCCGGCCCGGCGCCGGGCGACCGCCGCGGCGGCCACCGCGGCGGTACCGGCCAGGGTCGCCGCCGGCAGCGCCCGGGTCGCCCCGGAGACCTCCCGCCGGGAGAGTTCGGTGACCGTGTACGTGTGCGCGGCCACCGTCAGCGCGGCCGGCACCGCCCGGACCACCCGGCCCCCGCTGGCGCCGAGCAGCACGTCCAGCCCCCGGCAGGCGGCCATCACCGCCGGCCCGGCCGGAGTGTTCTTGGCCCGCAGGTCGTACGCCCAGACCGCGCCGGCCAGCGGCACCGCCACGGCCAGTGCCCGACGGCCGCCGGCCAGCCCGGCGAGCCCGATCCCGGCGGCGGTGAGCCCGGCCGAGACGCCGAGGGCGAGTCCCGGCGACACCCGTCCACTCGGGATCGGCCGCTCCGGCCGCTCCCGAGCGTCGAGTTCGCGGTCCGCCCAGTCGTTGGCGGCCATCCCGGCCCAGTAGAGCAGCACCGACGCCCCGGCCAGCCCCGGTACCCGACGGTCCAGCGCGTCGGCGGCGGCCGCCCCGGCCACCACGTCCCCGGGTACGGAGAGCGCGGCCGGCGCCCGGACCAGCTCGGCCAGGTCACGCAGTGACGGCATCCGCGCCTCCCGAGGTCGGCTCGGCGTCCAGCTCGCGGACGAAGGCACGCAGCGTGGCCCACTGTTCGGCGAGGGCGTGCGGCACCTCACCGAGCGGATCCTTGAAGAAGAACGCCAGCTCGGTCAGCGGGCCGGTCCGGCCGGCCCGGTGCGCGGCGGCGGTCAGCCGGGCCAGGTCCAGCACCAGCGGTGCGGCCAGCGAGGAGTCGCAGCCGTGCCAGGTGAACTCCATCCGCATCGGGGTGCCGAGGAAGCCGGAGAAGGTGACGAGGTCCCAGGCGGTCTTGAAGTCGCCGATGTCGTCGACGTACTCGATCCGGGTGTTGCCCTGCGGGACGTAGCCCAGGGTCTCGCCGAGTACCCGCTGCTTACTGGCGGACTTGGCCGCGTTCGCCGCCGGCTCGGCCAGGTTGGCGCCGTCGCCGCCGCCGAGCAGGTTGGTGCCGGACCAGCTCCGTACCCGCAGGTGCCGCATGGCGAACATCGGCGCGAGTACCGACTTCACCAGCGTCTCACCGGTCTTGCCGTCGTGCCCGGCGTACGGCAGGCCGGCCCGCTGCGCGAGTTCGGCCAGCGCGGGCAGCCGGGCGCCGGTGGACGGTGTGAAGTCCACATAGGAGCACGCGGCGGTGAAGGCGGCGTAGGCGTACGCGGAGCTGGCCGGCAGTGGGCTGCCCTCGGCGAGCGCGGCGTCCAGTTCGGCGAGCCCGGCGTACGCCGGGTGCGGGTCGGGGGCCGGCTCGGTGGAGGAGACGTTGACCACCACCACCCGGTCCAGCCGGTGCCGTTCGCGGAATCCGGTCAGGTCGGCGGCGATCGCCTCGACCACGGCCGCCTGTGGGCCACCGGTCGGCGCCGGGCGCAGTTCGGCCTCGACCGTGCCGAGTTCCTCGGCCAGCGCCGCCACCAGCCGGGCCGGCAGCACGCCCGCCTCGGCCAGCGCCTCGGCCTTCTTCACCAGCGGGGTGGTGGCGACGTCGTGCCCACCGAAGACCAGGTCGGCCAGGGCCGGCAGGGCGGGGGTACGCAGGGCCGGCAGCTCGGTCACGCAGCCCGTCGGCTCGGCGAGCCCGGCCCGCAGGGCCAACGCCCCGACCGTGCTGGTCACCGCGACCGAACCACGCCCGCCAACCAGCCAGACACCCGTACGCATCAGTGCTCCTCCCTCCGGTGCCGGCACGGCCGTGGGCCGACCGGGGGTGTACGACGAAACCGGGCCATATGCCGGATCGACCCGCCGAGTCCGCCTATCGGGACATCTTGCCTCTTAGCTGAGAAAAGCGCCCCGCCCGCCCGACCGTCCCGGTGGAACATCCCGTGCGGCAGCGCCGGAGTCGGCGGCAACGACACTGCTCGGGTCCGTGACCGTGCGGGCGGACGGGGCTTGGTAGGCAGGGCCGGTCGGCGTCGCGGTCCTGCCTCCCCCGATCCAGGGCGACCGGGCGGCGGGGGTTGCCGGCTCCGGTCGCGGTTCCCTGTGGAGTTGTGCGCCGCCGGCCGCTGAACCTTGGTCCCCCGGAACCCCCGCGGCGCTCACGCACCGCGTCGGACCTTGCGGTCCGCCGCACCGCGCGGGGAGGTGGTAAAGGTTCACTGTGGAGGGCCGGGGCGAAGTCGTCGGGCGATCCGGTCCGGGTCGGGTGCCCCGGGCCTGGTCGCGGGTTTCGGGTCCGGTCCGGGACGTCGGACCGGGTGGTACCACCGGTTGGGGGTCAGCCGGTGCGGTTCCGGCGTCCGGTGCGGCCGGGGAATCCCGGTCCGGCCGCACCGGACGGCCGTGTCACCTGTCGCACGACCCGGCCGGAGCGGGGCTCCGCCGTGCGCGTGCGCACTCCTTCCGGATCGACCTCCATCCGGTCGCGGGGCGCAACCGCGACCGGACCCTCGCCGGCCGTTCCGGAAAGCTTCTCGGGTCGGATTCGCCGGCCCGAGCCCGGGCCGGGCCACCCGACGGGTGGACAACTACCTCCGGCGGTGCCGGCTGCGCGCCGCGGCGGCGGGCGGCCGGGGTACGCCGGTGTGCACGGGTTACGCGGTGACCGGGGCGGGCACCGGCTCCACCTCGGTCCAGGACGAGCCCAGCCCCGCCGAGCGCGCCACCGCGTCCAGCACGAGCTGGACCTGGAGCGCGTCGGTGAACGACGGAGTCGGGTCCGATCCGGTGGCGATCGCCGCGAGGAAGTCCCGCAGCTCGTGCGTGAACGAGTGCTCGTACCCGATGATGTGTCCCGGCGGCCACCACGCCGCCATGTACGGGTGGTCGCCCTCGGTCACCAGGATCCGCCGGAAGCCCTGCTCGGCGCCGGGCTCGGAGGCGTCGTAGAACTCCAGCTCGTTCAGGCGCTCGAGGTCGAACGCCACCGAGCCGAGCGAGCCGTTGATCTCGACCCGCAGCCCGTTGCGCCGGCCGGTGGCGAACCGGGTCGCCTCGTAGGTGGCGAGTCCGCCGCCGTCGAGCCGGGCCACGAAGATCGCGGCGTCGTCGACGGTGACCTGGCCCATGGCGGCCCCGGCACCGTCGGCCGAGGCCGCCAGCCCGCTCGACTCGGCCGGCAGCGGCCGCTCCTTGACGAAGGTTTCGGTGATCGCGCTGACCCCGGTGATCCGTTGACCGGTGACGAACTGGGTCAGGTCGATGATGTGCGCCCCGATGTCGCCGAGCGCACCGGACCCGGCCTTGTCCTTCTGCAGCCGCCAGACCAGCGGGAACTGCGGGTCGGTGATCCAGTCCTGCAGGTAGACCGCGCGGACGTGCCGGATCACGCCGAGCCGGCCGGAGGCGACCAGCTCCCGCATCAGGCTGACCGCGGGAACCCGGCGGTAGTTGAACCCGCACATGGCCCGTACGCCCACCGTCTGGGCCTTGGCCGCCGCGGCGACCATGGCCCGAGCCTCCTCGACCGTGTTGGCCAGCGGCTTTTCGCACAGTACGTGCTTGCCCGCCTCCAGGGCCGCGATGGTGATCTCGGCGTGGCTGTCGCCGGGCGTACAGACGTCGACGATGTCGATGTCGTCCCGGGCGATCAGTTCGCGCCAGTCGGTGGTGTGGCCCTCCCAGCCGAGCCGGCCGGCCGCGTCGGCGACCTTGGACTCGTCCCGGCCGCAGATCAGGGCCATCCGGGCACGTACCGGCAGGTCGAAGACGCGGTTCACGGTCCGCCACGCCTGCGAGTGCGCGGCGCCCATGAACGCGTAGCCGACCATGCCGACCCGCAGTTCTTTCTCATTCGTGGACAAGGTGGGTCTCCCCCCGGTGTGTCAGAACCCGAGCTTGCCGTACTGGCTCGCGTTCTCTTTCGTGATCGTCTCGGAGGCCAGAGTGATCTCCTTCGGCACCTGCAGCTCGACCAGGTCGGACATGCCCTTGCCCTGGCCGATGAGCCGGGCCAGCGAGATCGCCGACGAGGCCATCGACGGGCTGTAGGTGACGGTGGCCTTCAGGACGCTGTTGTCGGCCGCGATCGCGTCGATGGCGGCCTTGGAGCCGGCGCCGCCGACCATGATGAACTCGGAGCGGTTGGCCTGCTTGATCGCGGCCAGTACCCCGATGCCCTGGTCGTCGTCGTGGTTCCACAGCGCGTCCATCTTGGGCAACGCCTGGAGGAGCTGCGAGGCTTCGCTCTGGCCGGTGTCGGCGGTGAACCGGGCGGCGCGCCGGTTGGCGACCTTGAAGCCGTAGACGGCCAGTTCGGCGGCGAAGCCGGCGGACCGCTCTTTGGTCAGCTCCAGCTCGTCCATGCCGGCGATCTCGCCGATGATCGGGTTGGCGATCCCCTTGGCCTTCATCTGCTCGCCGATGTAGCGGCCCGCCGCCACGCCCATGCCGTAGTTGTCGCCCTTGATCTGGAGCCGGTACGCCAGCGCGTCCGGGAACGCCCGGTCCAGGTTGATCACCGGGATGCCGGCCTTCATCGCCTCCAGCCCGGACGCGTTCAGCTCCTTGCCGTCGTGCGGCAGCATGACGATCACGTTCGGCTTCTGCGAGATCAGTGTGGAGAGCGCGGCCCGCTGGGCGGCGGCGTCCGCACCGGCGGCCACCGTCTTGAACTCCACGTCCGAGAAGACCTTCGCCTGCGCCTCGGCGTTCTTGGTGATGGCGGCGAGCCAGCCGTGGTCGGCGGCCGGGGCGGAGAAGCCGATCACGACCTTCTGACCGGGGGCGCTGTTCGGGTTGGCCGAGCTGTCCGCCCCCTTGACCTGCTCGCCTCCGCCGTCACCGGAGCCGGTGTCATTGCTGGTGCAGGCGGTGAGCAGGGCGCCGGCGCCCACCGCCGCCCCGCCGAGCAGCAGCCGGCGGCGGGACAGGTCGCGCACCGGCCGGAGCGGATCGTGCTGGGTCATGACGACCTCCTGGTTATTTCGACTTCGGGTGGGGTGGGGTGGGTGGGGCCCACCGGCCGGTGGCCGGGTCGGCCACCGGCGGCGGGTGCCACCGGGGGATTGCTGCGGTGCGTCAGTTCGTCGAGCTGAGCTTGTTTCGGGCGAGGAGCTGGGTGACCGACTTGAACCGGAACTGCTGGACCAGCACGGCGGCGACGATGATGCCGCCCTTGACCATGTTCTGCGCCTCGGTGGAGAGGCCGTTGATCGCGAACAGGTTGGTGATGGTGGCAAAGATGATCACGCCGAGCAGGGAGCCGACGATGGTGCCCCGGCCGCCGCTGAGCAGCGTGCCACCGATGATCGCCGCGGCGATCGCGTCGAGTTCGTAGAGGTTCGCCATCGCCGCCTGCGCGGAGTTGGCCTGCGCGGTGAGCATGATCGCGGCGATTCCGCAGCAGAGGCCGGAGAGCGCGTAGAGCAGCATGCTGTGCCGGCGTACGTTGATGCCGGCCAGCCGGGCCGCCTCCGGGTTGCCGCCGACCGCGACGGTACGCCGGCCGAAGGTGGTGCGGTTGAGCAGTACCCAGCCGGCCGCCACCACCGCGGCGAGGATGAAGACCAGCACCGGGATGCCCAGGAAGTCGGTACTCGCGATGCCGTTGATGGTCGCGTTGTTGGAGACCTGGGTCTGCTTGTCGGAGATCTCGGCGGCGAGACCCCGGGCGGCGACCAGCATGGCCAGGGTGGCGATGAACGGCACCAGCCGGCCGTACGAGATCAGGAAGCCGTTGACCAGCCCGACGCAGACCGCCACCACGATCGCGGTGAAGATCATCCCCCCGGCGCCGTAGCTCTGGGTCGCCACCGTGGTGCTCCAGACCCCGGCCAGCGCCACGATCGCGCCGACCGAGAGGTCGATACCACCGCCGATGATCACGAAGGTCATGCCCACCGTCACCACGCCGACCACCGAGGCCAGGGTGAGGATGGAGAAGATGTTCGCCCGCACCCAGGACGGGTCGCCGTACAGGTCGGGGCGGGTGACGATGCCGATGATGATCAGCACCACCAGTACCCCGACCAGGCCCAGGTTGCGCCGGAACGTCTCAGCCGCGTCGCCGCTCCACCGGCCGTTTCCGTTCGCGGGCGCACCGGCACCCTTGGGCGCCGGCGCTCCGGCCGGCGCCGGCGACACCGGCGACGGCCGGTCGACGGGCGGCGCCGCCCCCGCCGGCGCGGCGGTCTCGGTACGTTCGGTCACGCTGGCGCCCCCTCCATCAGCGACCCCGCCATCACGAGGTCGAGCACGGTGTCTTCGTCGAGTTCTCCGGCCGGGGCCTCGTGCACCACCCGGCCCTCCCGCATCACCAGGACGCGGTCGGCCAGGCCGAGCACCTCCGGCACCTCGCTGGAGACCAGCAGTACGCCCACTCCCCGGGCGGCCAGCGCCCGGATCACCTGGTACAGCTCGGCCCGGGCGCCGACGTCGACGCCCCGGGTCGGCTCGTCCAGCAGCAGCAGTTTCGTGTCGCCGAGCAGCCAGCGGCCGACCACGACCTTCTGCTGGTTGCCGCCGGAGAGCGTCCGGACCGGTCGCCGGACGTCCCGGGGCCGCAGCTCCAGCCGGTCGGCGACCTCGTTCGCCTCGGCCCGCTCCCGCCGCGCGTCGGTGAAGCCCAGCCGGGACCACCGGGTGAAGGTGGCCAGCGTGACGTTGCGGTAGATCGGCTCGCCGAGCAGCAGCGCCTGGCTCTTGCGCTCCTCCGGGGCCATCCCCATCCCGGCCCGGACGGCGGCGCCGACACTGCCCGGCCGGACCGGCCGACCGGCCATCGAGACCGTGCCGGAGGTGGCCCGGCGGGCCCCGAAGATGGTCTCCAGCAGCTCGGAGCGGCCGGAGCCGACCAGACCGGCGATGCCGACGATCTCACCGGCCCGGACGGTCAGCGACACGTCGGCGAACTCCCCCTCCCGGGCGAGCTGCCGCACCTGGAGCAGTTCCTCAGCGGCCGGCGCGGCGGCCGGGCGGTCCGGGAAGACGTACTCGATGGTCCGGCCGGTCATCCGGCTGACCAGGTCGCGGGTCGGGGTGGACCGGGCCGGCAGGTTCGCCGCGGTGGTCCGGCCGTCCTTGAGTACGGTGACCCGGTCGCCGATCTCGCGGATCTCCTCCAGCCGGTGCGAGATGTAGATGACCGCGATCCCCTGCGCGGTCAGCTCCCGGATGATCCGGAACAGGTTGCCGACCTCGTCGTGCGCCAGTACCGCGCTCGGCTCGTCCATGATGATCAGTCGTGCCTCGTGCGAGAGTGCCCGGGCCATGCTGACGATCTGCTTGCCGGCGGACGGCAGCGAGCGGACCATCCGGCGGGGCGGGATCTCCGGGTGCCCGAGCCGGGCCAGGATCTCCCGGGTCTGCCGGGCCATGTAGCCGCGCCGGACGAAGCCGAGCTGGCGGGGCTCGTGCCCGAGAAAGGCGTTCTCGGCCACCGACAGGTCCTCGACCAGGTCGAGTTCCTGGTAGATGGTGGCGATGCCGGCCTTCATCGCGGCCTGCGGGTTGCCGAACGAGACCGGCTCGCCGAGCCACTCCACCTGCCCGGAGTCGGGCTGGTGCGCGCCGGAGAGCACCTTGATCAGCGTCGACTTGCCGGCGCCGTTCTGGCCGAGCAGGCAGTGCACCTCGCCGGCCCGTACCTCCAGTTGCACCCCGTCCAGGGCGCGTACCCCGGGGAAGGTCTTCACCACGTCGGTGAGCCGGAGGACGACCTCGCCGGGCACCGTGTCGGCGGGCGGGGTCACCAACGGCGGCGGATCGCCGACCGGGCCGGTCCCGTTCGGGCTCTCCACACTGGCCGGGGCGGTCTCGTCGGCGCCGGTCCGCTCGTCACGGCCGGACCGCTCGTCGTGTTCGGTCATGACGCCTCCTCGGTGCGCTCGTCGCCGTCCCGACCCGGCCGACCGGGCCGGTCGAGGCTTCCGCTCCGTCCGGTCATGACGCCTCCGCGAACGCGACGTCGGTGGCGAGCACGGCGGCGCCGGTGACGCCGGCCCGGGGACCGAGTTCGGAGAGCACCACCGGCAGGTTGCCGGTGGCCAGCGGCAGCGAGCGCCGGTAGACCACGCTGCGGATCTCCGCCAGCAGGATGTGGCCGAGCTGGGCCAGCCCGCCGCCGATGACGATCATCGACGGGTTGGCGAAGCTGACCAGGCCGGCCAGTACCCCACCGACCCGCCGGCCACCGTCGCGGATCAGCCGGATGCAGGTCACGTCCCCCTCGATGGCGCCCTCGGCGACGTCGAGCGCGGTGACCGTACCGGTGGCGGCGAGCCGCTCGGCCAACGCCGGTGACGCGCCGCTGCGGGCCGCCACGGTGGCCTCCTTGGCCAGCGCGGCGCCGCTGAACAGCGCCTCCAGGCAGCCGACGTTGCCGCACGAGCACATCGGCCCGTGCGAGTCGACCTGGATGTGCCCGATGTCGCCGGCGCAGCCGTCGGTGCCCCGGTAGACCTCGCCGGAGAGGTAGATGCCGCAGCCGATGCCGGTGCCGATCTTGACGAACAGGAAGTCGTCGACCGAGTGCGCCACCCCGCCGTGTCGCTCACCGATCGCCATGATGTTGACGTCGTTGTCCACCACCGCCGGGCAGCCGTGCTCGCGGGTCAGCAACTCACGGACGGGGAAGCGGTCCCAGCCGGGCATGATCGGCGGCGAGACCGGCACGCCGTCCCGGAAGCTCACCGGCCCCGGTACGCCGATGCCGACGGCGTGCAGCCGCTCGTACGCCCCGTCGACCTTCGCCTTGTGCAGCAGTTCGTGCACCCGTTGCAGTATCACCTTGGGGCCGGAGCGGATGTCGGTGGTCTCGGCGTACGCGGCGACGGGTTCGAGCCGGCCGTTGACCACCTCGACGTCGATCGAGCTGGCGCCCAGGTCGACGGCGGCGAACCGCAGGTCGGGGCTGAGTTCGACCAGCGTGGAGCGGCGCCCGCCCCGGGAGGCGGCGAGTCCGGCCTCCGCCACGTAACCGAGGCCGACCAGCCGCTCCAGCTCGGCGAGCAGGCGCGGCCGAGGAATCTGCAACCGGTCCGCCAGCTCGGCCCGGGACACCGCACCCTCGTCGCGCAACAGCCTCAGCAGCCGCAAATGCAGCGCTTCCGGGGTGCGCACAGGGACTCACCTCCGTCAGGCATCCGTTCACGTCGACGCAACGCCAGCGCGTTGTGTTCGACACAGTAAGAGCCTTCCGGAGCGGATGTCTAGAGCTTCATCCAAGATGACGCTAACTTTTGTCCTAGTGGACGAAAGTTAGTTGTTGATCAAGGAAAGGGCGGAGGCGGTCCCGGGCCCTCAGTCGTGATCCCGTTTCCTGAGCTTGCGGTCGTCGCGGAGCGAGACGTACGGCTCCCGGTCCGCCGGGGCACCCATCCGGATCGTCCGCTCCCGCTCCAGTTCCGCGCTCAACTCGGCGCCGAGCAGGATGGCGACGTTGGAGAGCCAGAGCCAGACGAGGAAGACGATCACCCCGGCCAGCGAGCCGTACGTCCGGTTGTACGAGGCGAAGAAGCTGACGTAGAGCGCGAAGCCGGCCGAGACGACGGCCCAGACCAGCACGGCGAAGACGCCACCAGGACTGATCCACCGGAACCGCTGGCGCGCGTTCGGCGCCGCCCAGTAGAGCACCGCGAAGATCAGGCTGACCAGCAGCACCAGTACCGGCCACTTCCCGATGTCCCACGCCGTCACTCCGGCCTCGCCGACCCCCAGCCGCCGGCCGACCTGGCCGGAGAGCCGCCCACTGAACACCAGGAGCACCAGGCTGATCAACACCAGCAGCCCGATCAGGGCGGTCAGGCCGATCCGGAGCAGCAGCGTCCGGGCGAGCGGTCGCCCCTCCGGCACGTCGTAGATCGCGTTGGCGGCCCGGCTGAAGGCGCCGATGTAGCCGGAGGCCGTCCAGAACGCGCCGAGGATGCCGAGCACCGCGACCAGGCTCGCCGTCCCGGTGCTGCCCTGGACCTGGGTGATCCCGGTGAGCAGGATGTCCCGCGCGGACGGCGCGGGCACGACGTCCCGGATCACGTTCTGCACCCCGCGCACCGCCGCGTCGCCGAGCAGCCCCAGCACCGCCACCAGCACCAGCAGGGCCGGGAAGAGCGACAACACCCCGTAGTAGGTCAGCGCCGCCGCCCAGTCCGTGACGTTGTCCGCCTGCGCCTCCCGCAGGGTCCGGCGCAGCACCCCGACCCAGGCGCTGCGGGGCAGTCGAGCCGGCGACGTGGACATCTGTTCGCCAGTCATGCCGCCCTCCTCGCCACGGCGCCGCCGGGCGACGCGTCCAACCGGCGCTACCGGCTAACTACTTAAAGTAGTCATCCGAGGCGGCCGCGTCGGTGCAACGGCCAGGGCCGGACCGGCGAACCTGTCCAGGCACGTCCGGCCTCACTTGCAGAGCAGCCGGCCCATCCGACGGCCGGCGACGACCAGGCCGAGCGCGGTCAGCGCGAGCAGGTAGACGACGTCGAGGAGTTCGCCCCATCCGCCGCCCTCCACGGTGATGCCCCGGACCAGGTGCACCGCGCGGTAGAGCGGCGTCACCTCGACCACCCAGCGCAGCACCGCCGGGTACGCCTCGGCCGGCACGAACGTCCCGGAGAAGAGGAAGAGGGCGAACTGGGCCGAGCCCATCAGGTCGAAGTCCTGCCAACTGCGCATGAAGGTGGAAAGCGCCATGCCCAGCGCGCCGAACGCGAAGCCGACCAGTACGGCGGCCGGAAAGGCGATCAGCGCGCGTATCCCGCTGGTCAGGTCCAGCCCCACCATCACGGCCAGGAACGCCGCCGAGTAGAGACTGCCCCGCAGCATCGCCCAGCCCAGCTCGCCGAGGGCGATCTCGAACGGCTGCACCGGGGTGGCGAGGATCCCGTCGTACAGCTTCATGTACTTCATCTTGCCGAAGAAATTGAACGTCGTTTCGGCCAGCGCCCCGCTCATCGCCGAGGCGGCCAGCATCGCCGGCGCGACGAAGGCCGCGTACGACACCACGGTGCCGGCGGGCAACGTCAGGTCGCCGACCAGCTCCCCCACCCCGACGCCGATGGAGAGCAGATAGAGCAACGGCTCGAAGAAGCCCGAGATCAGCACCACCCAGTACGCGGACTTCAACGCCGCGACGTTGCGCTCGGCCACCGAGGCCGCGCGGCGGGGTGCGCCCTCGAAACTGATCAGCCGAGGCAGGACGATGCTGACCACGGAAGCCTCTCTCTTCTGGTCGGATCGGGCGGGAACGCGGGGCCGGCCACCGGCGCGGCTCAGACCACCAGTCGGCGGCGGAACGCCGAGTGCGCCAGCCACCAGCCGACGGCGGCCCAGGCGGCGAGGTAGAGCAGGTGACCGGGGACCGACCAGGCCGGCGCGACGCCGAGGGTGGCGGCCCGGCACAGGTCCACGCCGTGCCAGAGCGGTGACGCGTACGCCAGCCAGCGCAGCACCATTGGCAGCGACTCGACCGGGAAGAACACTCCGGCGAAGAGGGTCATCGGGATCACCGCGAACCGGAACAGCAGCGCCAGATAGCTGTCGCTGCGCACCGAGGAGCTGTAGGCGAAGACCGGCGCGGCCACCGCCGCCCCGATCAGCGCCACCAGCGGCAGCGTGGCCAGCGCCCACGGTGAGTGCAGCGCGCCGAACGCCGCCGCCACGAGCAGGAAGGCGAGGCTGCTGGTGAGCACCCGGAACAGTACGAAGCCGAGCTGCCCGCCGAGGATGTCGGCGACCCGCAGCGGCGTCGCCGCCTGCGCGAAGTAGATCTTGATCCACTCGAAGTTGCCGAGCACCGGCCAGGTCGACTCGCCGATCGCGACCTGGAGCGCCGTCGAGGCGATCAACCCCGGCACGAGGAAGTCCAGGTATGGCACCCCGGCCACCGGTGCGTCGACGTACGCACCGACGCCCACCCCGAAGCCGACCATGGTGAGCAGCGGCAGCAGGAACGACGAGAAGACGCCGGCCCGCCAGGTGCGGCGGTAGGCGACGAGGTTGTATTCGAGCACGGCCAGTGCGGGGAACCGCCCGACCAGTCCGGACCGCGGGTGGGTGGCCGCCGTGCCTTCCAGAAGCGCCATCTCAGTCCACCAGCGTCCGACCGGTGAGATGCAGGAAGACGTCCTCCAGGCTACTGCGCCGGACCAGCACGCTGGCCGGGGTCAGCGCCCGGGCGTGCACCTCGGCCACGGCACTGTCGCCATCGGTGACGTAGAGCAGGATCCGGTCCGGTAGCACCTCGATCCGCTCGGCGAGCCCGTCCAGCTTGCCCGCGAAGGCCTCCTGGGTCTCACCGGCGAAGCGCAGCTCGACCACCTCGCGGGTCGAGTAGCGCTCGATCAGCGCCCGCGGCGAGCCCTCGGCGACGATCCGGCCGCCGTCCATCACCACCAGCCGGTCGCAGAGCTGCTCGGCCTCGTCCATGTAATGGGTGGTCAGCACCAGCGTGACCCCCTGCTGTTTGAGCCGGAACAGCCGCTCCCAGACCAGGTGCCGGGCCTGCGGATCCAGCCCGGTGGTCGGCTCGTCGAGCAGCACGATGTCGGGCTCGTTGACCAGCGCGCGGGCGATGGTCAACCGCCGCTTCATGCCGCCGGAGAGCGGCTCCACCTTGCTGCCCGCCCGCTCGGTGAGCTGCACGAAGTCGAGCAGCTCGGCGGCGCGCTCGCGGGCCACCCGGCGCGGGATGCCGAAGTAGCGCGCATAGGTGGTCAGGTTTTCCCGGACGGTCAGCTCGGGGTCGAGGTTGTCCAACTGCGGGCAGACGCCGAGCCGGGCCCGGATCGCCGGCCCGTCCCGCCGGGGATCCATCCCCATGATCTGCAACTCGCCCCCGGTCGGCGGCGAGACACAGCCGACCATCCGCATGGTCGAGCTCTTGCCGGCGCCGTTGGGCCCGAGGAAACCGAACGCCTCCCCCGCCCGCACGTCGACGTCGATCCCATCGACGGCGGTGAAATCCCCGAACCGCTTGACCAGCCCTCGCGCCTGGATGAGAACCCCGTCCTTAGCCACGGGCTCGACCATAACCGCCGGGTCCGACACGTCCTACCGAGTTTCCGCCTCGGCACCGCCCAGGTCAGCCCGGCCACCAGCCCGGGCCCCCGGCTCGGATCACCGACGACAGCCGGCCCGCTCGACGGCCGGCCCGCTCGACAGCCGGCCCGCTCGACAGCCGGCCCGCTCGACAGCCAGCCCGCTCGACAGCCGGCCCGCTCGACAGCCAGCCCGCTCGACAGCCAGCCCGCTCGACAGCCAGCCCGCTCGACAGCCAGCCCGCTCGACAGCCAGCCCGCTCGACAGCCAGCCCGCTCGACAGCCAGCCCGCTCGACAGCCAGCCCGCTCGACAGCCAGCCCGCTCGACAGCCAGCCCGCTCGACAGCCAGCCCGCTCGACAGCCAGCCCGCTCGACAGCCAGCCCGCTCGACAGCCAGCCCGCTCGACAGCCAGCCCGCTCGACAGCCAGCCCGCTCGACAGCCGGTCCGGCGATGGCCGGGGACGGGCGGGGACGGGCGGGCGGCTCAGAGGTCCGGGTCGGTACCGGACCGGGCCGCCGCCACCAGCCGGTCGGTCTCGGCCAGCACGGCGGGGTCGTCGACCGGCGTACCGGGGTCGTAGCGGACCGTCCAGGTCAGGCCGTCGACGCCGCGCACCTGCCGGGCCGCGATCCGCAGACCTCCGTCGGGCAGCCGGTGGTGTGCCGTGTACGCCACCGACCGGGTCACCCGGGCCCGCACCTGGTGCGGCACGTCACGCGGGTCGAGCAGCAGGTACGTGTGTACCGTCCCGTCGGCCACCACCCGGTAGTCGGCCCGCTCCTCGACCAGCTCGGCCGGGGTGACCGCCAGGTCCCGACCCGACCAGACCGCCTTGTGCACATCGTGCCAGCCCAGCCGGGCGGCCTCGCCCGGCAGCCAGAGCCCGCGGTCGGTGACCACCACGATCTCCTCGCCGTCGGCCACCCGGGCCCAGTCGAGCACCCGCTCGCCGGGCTCCAGTCGGGGGCGCTGATCGGCCGGCAGCTTCCGCCCACGACGGAACAGGTTGAACGCCTCCACCGGCTACAGCCCCCCCATCGCCTGCTCGCGCAGGGCTCGCGCGTGCTGCTCCAGGGAGAGCAGCTCCCCGAAGAGCGCGAAGTACTCGTCCTTGTTGGCGGTCGGGTTGACCCGCTGCACCTTCGACTTCAGCTCCCGGATCCGGCTGGTCACCGAGCCCCACTCCAGCCGGGCCAGGGTGATCGAGACGTACCGCGGGTCGGGATCGGTGTCGAGTCGCAGCGGCTCCACGGCCAGCTCGCCGACCAGCGCGGCGGCGGCCAGGTCGCCGCAGGCGTCCCGGACCCGCTCGATCCAGACCGCGCCGGTGGTCGCCGCCGCCGCGCCGCCGGCCGCCTCGATCGCGGCCCGCACCACCCGGTGTACGGGATGCAGGTAGACCTCCGCCGCGAGCGCGTCGAACATCGGGCCGGCCAGCACCGGCACCTGGAGGGCGAGCTTGAGCGCCTCCCGCTCGACCAGCGACTGCGGGTTGTCCACCACCGGCTCGACCACCGGCCGCTGCGACGGGGGCGGCCCGGCGCCGTTGCCCCGGCGCGACTGCCCGGTCCCCTGCTGCGCGGCGGCGTTCAGTACCGCCCGCTGCACCGGCTCGATCTCCATGCCGAGGTCGCCGGCCAGCTTGCGGACGTACTCCGGGCGCTTCTCCCGGTCCTTGAGCTTGGCCACCAGCGGCGCCGCCCGGCGCATCGCCTCCACCCGGCCGTCGACGGTGTCCAGGTCGTACCGGTTGAGCACCTGGCGCAGCGCGAAGTCGACCAGCGGCTCGCGGCGGGCGACCAGGTCCCGCACCGCCAGGTCGCCCTTTGCCAGCCGCAGTTCGCACGGGTCCATGTTGTCCGGGCTGATCGCGATGAAGGTACGCCCGACGAACCGCTGGTCGTCCTCGAAGGCCCGCAGTGCCGCCTTCTGTCCGGCGGCGTCGCCGTCGAAGGTGAAGATGATCTCGCCCGCCACCGCGTCGGTGTCCATCAGCAGCCGGCGGAGCACCGAGATGTGGTCCGCGCCGAACGCCGTGCCACAGGTTGCCACCGCGGTCGGTACGCCGGCCAGGTGGCACGCCATCACGTCGGTGTAGCCCTCGACGATCACCGCCCGCCCCTGCCGGGCGATCTCCCGTTTCGCCTGGGAGATGCCGTAGAGCACGTGCGACTTCTTGTAGAGCGGCGTCTCGGGGGTGTTCAGGTATTTCGGGCCGTCGTCGTCGGAGAAGAGCTTGCGGGCCCCGAAACCGATCACGTCGCCGGTCAGGTCCTTGATCGGCCAGAGCAGCCGGCGCCGGAACCGGTCGATCAGCGAGCCGGAGCGCGCCTCCCGGGCGAGCCCGGCGGTGACCAGTTCCTGACCGGTGAAGCCCTTCTGCCGCAGGTGCTTGGTGAGCAGGTCCCAGGCGTCCGGTGCGAAGCCGCAGCCGTACGTCTGGGCCGCCGTACGGTCGAAGCCGCGCTGGGCCAGGAACTCCCGGGCCGGCCGGGCCCCGGCGGTGCCGAGCTGGCCGGCGTAGAACTCGGCGGCGGCGGCGTGCGCGGCGACCAGGCGCTGCTTCTGCCCCTGCTGGGGCCGGACCGGCGCGGGTCCGGCCTCGATGTAGCGCAGTTGGATGTTGGCCCGGTCGGCGAGGCGTTCGACCGACTCGACGAAGGTCAGGTGTTCGGCGTCCATCAGGAACTTGATGGCGTCGCCGCCGGCCCCGCAGCCGTGGCAAAAGTAGACATTTCGGGCAGGCGCCACGGTGAACGACGGGGTCTTCTCGTCGTGGTACGGGCAGAGTCCCTTGAGGTTGCCGCCGCCGGCCGACTTGAGCGTGACGGTCTCGGAGATGATGTCGGCGATCGAGGTGCGCTCCCGTACCAGCGCGATGTCCTCGTCGCGGATCCGCCCGGCCACCGCCTCACCCCCTCCGGGCTACATCCTGCCCTGCCGGGCCGACCTGACCGGCGAAGGGGGTGGCGGTGCGGTGCGCGGTTCAGCCGACCGTCGCCGACTCCTCGGCCTCGACCTGCCGGTTCCAGTCCGGCTTGGCGGAGCGCCAGCTCTCGTCGTCGTCGCCCCGCCGCCAGTAGCCGGAGATGGAGAGCCGCTCCCTCGGTACCCGGAGTTCGCCGCGGAGCATCCGGCGCAGCTCGCGGACGAAGTACGCCTCACCGTGCACGAAGGCGTGCACCTCGCCGGACGGGAAGGTGGCCGCGCGTACCGCCTCGACCAGGGCGTCGCCGACGACCCGGCCGGCACGGTGCACCCAGACGATCTCGGCGGACGCCTTGGTGGCCAGATGCTGCTCCTCGTCCGGGCCGGAGACCTCCAGGAAGACCCGGGCCGGGACGCCGTGCGGCAGCCGCTCCAGCGCGGCACCGATCGCCGGCAGGGCGCTCTCGTCGCCGACCAGCAGGTGCCAGTCGGCCGCCGGGTCCGGGGCGTACCCGCCGCCGGGCCCCCGGAACATCACCCGGTCCCCGGGCCGGGCGCCGGCGGCCCACGGGCCGGCCAGCCCCTCGTCGCCGTGGTAGACGAAGTCCAGGGTCAGCTCCCGGGCCGCCGTGTCCCAGGCGCGCACGGTGTAGGTGCGCAGCCGGGGCCACTGGTCGCGGGGCAGCTCGCGCTTGACCAGGTCGAGGTCGAGCGGCACCGGATAGTCGACACCGGCCGGCGGGAAGATCAACTTCACGTAGTGGTCGGTGTAGGTGTCGGCCGCGAACCCGGCCAGCCCGTCCCCGCCGAGCACCACCCGGATCATGTGCGGCGTGAGCCACGCCGTGCGGAGTACGGTGGCGTACCTGACCCCGGAGCCGTTCGAACTTTCCGCCATTAGTTTAGGCTAGCCTAAGTCACCGAACTCCGGGTGCCCGGGGCCGCCGATCCGCCGATCGGGGACGTAGGCTGGCGACACGGACCACCCCCTGACCGGCCGGTCGCCGACCATCGGCCCGCCTGCGGGGGCGGCCACTCGTCTGGGGAGAGGTCATGGGGCAGGGCGTACACGTGCAGGAGCTGCCGGGCATCGGCAAGCGGTACGACATCGATCTCGGGCACGGCGGCACCCGCGTCTCGGTGGTGGTACGCCGGGACGGCACCCGCGACCTCTACGTCTTCACCTCCCGCTCCGACGAGCCCACCGCGGTCGTCGAACTCTCCGAGGAGCAGTCCCGCAAGGTCGGCGCCGTACTCGGCGGGACCTTCTTCGCCTGACGCCTCCGGCCGACCTTCCTCCACCCACCCTTCACCTGATGCCGCCCGGCTGGCCTCCGCCCGCCCTTCGCCTGACGCCGTTCGCCTGACGTCACCGGGTTCCCCGCCCGACGCGACGCCACCCGATTGGAGACCCCATGCACGCCGATCTGATCGGGTTCGGCGCGATCGTGCTGGTCGCCGGCCTGCTGGCCCGGGCGGGCCGCCGGGTCGGCCTGCCCAGCGTGCCGTTCTTCATGCTGACCGGGATCCTGCTCGGGCCGGCCACCCCCGGCCCGGTGCTGGTCGAGCATCCCGAGGACCTGGCCCTGCTCGCCGCCATCGGCCTGGTGCTGCTGCTGTTCAACCTCGGGGTCGAGTTCCCGGTGCGGCAGGTGTTCGGCAGCGGAAAGCGCCTCTTCATCGCCGCCGGCTGCTCGATCGGGCTGAACGTCGGGGCCGGACTCGCGCTCGGCTTCACCCTCGGCTGGGGCACCCCCGAGGCCTTCGTGATCGCCGGGGCGCTCGGCATCTCGTCCTCGGCGATCGCCACCAAGCTGCTCATCGAGCTGCGCCGGCTGGCCAATGCCGAGACGCCGATCATCCTCGGCATCATCGTGATCGAGGACCTCTTCCTCGCCTTCTACCTGGCCCTGCTCTCCCCGATCCTGGCCGGCGCCTCCTCCCCGGGCGAGATCGCCCTGCACATCGGGATGAGCTTCGGCTACCTGCTGCTGCTGGTGGCGGTGGCGAAGTGGGGTGCCCGGGCGGTCGGCGCTCTGATCGGCAGCCACGAGGACGAACTGCTCGCCATCGGGATGGTCGGGCTGGTGGTGCTGGTCGCCGGCCTGTCGGCCGAGGTCGGCGTCTCCGACGCGATCGGCGCGCTCATGATCGGCCTTGTCGTCGCCCGGACCGCCGTACGGGAACGGGTGGAGCGGCTGGTACTGCCGCTGCGGGACGTCTTCGCCGCCGTCTTCTTCGTCGGATTCGGGTTGAGCATCGACGTCGGGGCGTTCGGCTCGGTGGCCGTACCGGTGGCGATCGCGGTCGCGGTGACGATCGTGGTGAACATCGGCTCCGGCCTGATCACCGGCTCGCTCTTCGGGTTCAACCAGCGCGGCGCGGCCAACGTCGGGCTGACCGTGCTGGGCCGGGGCGAGTTCTCGCTGATCCTGGCCACCCTGGCGCTGGGCGCCGGGCTCGACGACCGGATCGGACCTTTCGTCGCGCTGTACGTCCTGATCCTCGCGGTGCTCAGCCCGATGTTCGCGGCGCAGTCCCGCTACCTGGCCCGGGTCATCCCGGACCAGCTCCTCCGGTCCCGCTGGCGCTACGTCCGCGAGGAGACCATGAGTACGGCCTGCACCCACCTGGACCGGATCCAGATCACCGAGACCGACGGGGACATCTGCCGCGAGTGCGCCGACGCCGGTGAGGACTGGGTGCACCTGCGGATGTGCCTGACCTGCGGCGCGGTCGGCTGCTGCGACGACTCGCCGGGCCGGCACGCGACCGCGCACTTCTCCGAGACCGGGCATCCGCTGATCCGCTCGATCGAGCCGCGCGAGGAGTGGCAGTACTGCTACGTCGACGGCGCGCTGGTCCGCGAGCCGATCGGCCCCCGGGAACCGGTCGAGTCCTGACCCACCCCCGCCGCCGGCTCGGCGGGAGAACGCGTCAGGGGTTGGCCTCGGCCGGCAGCAGGTGGCTCACCTGCGGTACCCCCTCGGCGTGTTCCAGCGCCCGCAGCTCGGCGGCCTGGTCCGCCTTGGTCAGCCGGCCGCCGTGTTGGCGCAGGTGCTCGTCCCAGGAGGGCAGCTCGTAGACCTCCACGAAGAGGTCCGCCGACTCGCCCTCCCGGAACAGGCCCCAGCGCGACGCGCCGGTACGCTGCCGGGCCGCCCTGACCTCCTCCATCGCGGCGACGAACCGCTCCCGCTGCTCCTCCCGGACCGTGTACGTCAGCACCACCATCACCGGCCCGACGCTCGGGTCCGGCTCGTGCACCAACTCGAGGTCGGGCCAGTGCGTCGCCGGGTCCCGCTCCACGGCGCGCAGGTCCGGCAGCGGCCACATCTTCACGGTCAGCGCGCCAAGGATCATCAGCAGCGCGGCGGCGAGGTGCGCGAGGACCAGGCTCGCCGTGTCGGCGACGATGCCCCAGGCGAGCGCGCCGACAGCCTGTCCACCGGCGAACACCACCTGGTAGACGGCGAGGCCACGGGCGCGTACCCAGCCGGGGAGGAAGAGCTGGATCTCGGCGTTGACGTTGGAGAGCACCGTCACCCAGGCCAGACCGGCCGGCACCAGCGCGACCAGCACCACCGCCTCCATCGGGACCAGCGCCACCACCAGCATGGCCGCCCCGTAGATCAGCCCGGCGGCCAGCAGGAAGAGGTTCGGCGAGAGCTTCGCCCGGACCCAGGGCAGCACCAGCCCGCCGGCCACCGCCCCGACGCCGAGCGCGGCCAGCAGTACGCCGTACCCGCCGGCGCCGAGCCCGAGCCGCTGGTTGGCGATCAGCGGCAGCAGCGCCCAGAGCGCGCTACCGGGTACCAGGAAGAGCAGCGCCCGGAGCAGCAGCCGCTGCACGATCGGCGAGTGCCGGACGTACCGGCCGCCGGCCCGGAGCGCCGCGGTGAACCGTTCCGGCACCTCGACCGAGCGGGAATTCCCGGCCCGCCAGCGGATCAGGGTGAGCGCGAAGAAGAGGAAGGCCAGCGTGTTGAGGGCGAAGACCAGCGGTACGCCGGTCCAGGCGATCAGCAGGCCGGCCACCGCCGGGCCGACCGAACGGGCCACGTTCACGCTGATCGAGCCGAGCCCGGAGGCGGACTGCAGCAGGTTGCGCGGCACCAGGTCGGGGATGACCGCGGCCCAGGCCGGCAGGGTGAGCGCCTGCCCGACGCCGAAGGCGAAGGTGAGGGTGAGCAGCAGCGCCGGTGGCATCCGCCCGGTCGCTGTGAGCAGGGTCAGCGCCACCCCCACCCCGACGATGAAGAACTGCACGGCGATCAGCAGCCGCCGCCGGTCGAGGGTGTCGGCCAGCGCGCCGGCCGGCAGTGCGAGCAGCAGGATCGGCAGGGTACTGGCGGTCTGCACCAGGGAGACCAGGGTGGAGGCGTTCCGTTCGTCGATCAGCAGCCACTGGGCGCCGACGGTCTGCATCCAGGTACCGATGTTGGCGACCAGCATCGCCACCCAGAGGCTGCGGTAGGTCGCCACCCGCAGTGGTGCCCACGCCGAGGGTGGTGGCTCGGCGGAAGCCGGCCCGGCGCTGACCATCGCCCCGGGTTACCAACGTCCGTCGGCGCGGAGCACCCTCTGCCCCGAGACGTAGAGGTCGTCGGCGCCGAGCAGCAGCAGCCGGACGACCTCGGTCGCCACCTGCTCGGGCAGTGCGAAGATCGTGTCGAGGAAGTCGGCGCCGACCCGTTCCTGCAGCTTGGTGTGCATCGGGCCGGGATGGATCTCCATCACCTTGATGCTGTTCGTGCCCTGCGCCTCGGCCAGCGACTCGACCAGGCTGGTGCCGAAGCTCTTCGTGGCCCGATAGAGCGGGATGCCGGGCCGGGGCACGTCGGTGGCGAGCGCGCTGACGTAGACGATGTTGCCGTACCCCTGTTCGCGCATCCGGAGCAGCGCCTCGTGCATCAGGTACGCCGTACCCAGCACGTTCACCTCGATCGCCCGGCGGATCATCTCCGGGGAGAGTTCCTCCAGCTTTCCGCCGGCCCACATCGCCGCGCAGTGTGCCAGTCCGTCGATCGAGCCGTACCGGGCGACGATCTCCGCCAGGGCGTCCCGGACCTGCTCGCTCCGGGACATGTCGCAGACGATGCCGTCGCAGCCCAGTTCGTCACGGCTCCGGGACACCTCGTCGGGGACGTTGCCGAGGATCACGACCCGGTGGTCGGCGGAGAGGATCCGGGCGACCTCTTTGCCGAGCCCGCTGGTGCCGCCGTCCACCACGAATGTCCTGGCATCCATGCCCACTCCAGTTCCTCGTCGACGACGCGGTCCTATCAAGGAGCGTTCCACCTGCGGCGCGGGCGTGCGGCCATGATCGGGTAATCGGCGGCGGCGATCTCCGCCCCGTGACCGGGCTCAGCAGGGATCGCCCGCCGATCAGCAGGGATCGCCCGGCGGGTCAGCAGGGATCGCCCGGCGGGTCAGCAGGGATCGCCCGGCGGGTCAGCAGGGATCGGCTGGCTGGTCAGCAGGGATCGGCTGGCTGGTCAGCAGGGATCGGCTGGCTGGTCGAGCTTGGCGGAGTCGAGGAACGCGGTCAGCAGGCGGGCGAGTTGCCGTCGCTGGGGGCCGTCCAGCCCGCCGAAGATGCGGTCGCTGATCTCGGCCTGAAGTGTGCCGAGCCGCTCCGCCTGGGCCGTGCCCGCCTCCGTGAGCCGCAGCCGGAAGGCACGCCGGTCGGCCGGGTCGACGACCCGTACCGCCAGTCCCTCGGACTCCAGCGCGTCGGTGATCGGGGTGAGCGCGCGGGCGGTGACCCCGAGCTGCGCGGCCAGGTCGCCCATCCGGCTGCTCGGGGCCGCGGCCAGGGCGAGCAGCAGCCGGACCCGGGCGGCCGAGAGACCCGACTCGGCGAACTGGGCCTGCCCGAGCCGGGAGAAGGTACGCCAGGCGCTGCCGAGCAACTGCCCGAGGCGTACGGCGTCGTCGTCGGCCGGCGGTTCGGCTCGGCTCGACATCGGTGTCCCTCCCGGAAATGCTTCCCGCAGCAATAGTGAACAAGGTAACAATCACCTGGTTCGCTTTCACCGTACCCGGTAGCTCTCACCGTGACGGAGGACCGCGGCCGTGCCGACGAGTTCCACTCCCGCCGGTGACCGACGGATCATCCTGGTCACCGGCGCGACCGCCGAACTCGCCGGCGACGGTCGGCTGACGGCACTCCTCCGGCCGCCCGCCGGACCTAGGGCTCCCGGGGGTCCCGAGGGCTCCGAGGGCTCCGAGGGCTCCGAGGGTGCACAGTCCACAAGGGACCGGATGAGGCGGGGCCGCGAGCGAGGCAGCGTCGCATCCGCCCGGCTCGATGCGACAGCCCGCTGTCATCTGGGGTTTCGCGACGGTGCTTGCCCCGTTAATCCGGGGGCCCCAAGGTTACCGGCCATGAGGAAGATCAATCGCCGCGTCTTCGTCCTAGCTGGACTCGGTGCCGCCGGTACGGCGGCGCTACCGCTGCGGAGTGCCCTGGCCGCGATCCCCTACCCGTTCAAGCTGGGCGTCGCCTCCGGCGAACCGGCACCGGACAGCGTCGTGCTGTGGACCCGGCTCGCCCCGTCGCCGCTGAACGCCGACGGCCAGGGCGGAATGGCCAACGCGGACGTCACCGTCGAGTGGCAGGTGTCGACCGACGAACGGTTCGGCTCGCTGGTCGCCTCCGGCTCGGTCGCCGCCCGGTACGCCGACGCGCACTCCGTGCACGTGGTCGCCGGTGGCCTCGCCCCGGACGCCGACTACTTCTACCGGTTCCGGGCCCAGGGACACATCTCGCCGGTGGGGCGTACCCGGACCGCACCGGCGGCCGGCAGCTTCGGCCGGGACCTGGTGATGACCTTCGCCTCGTGCGCGCACTACGAGTCCGGCTACTACACCGCGTACCGGCGGATGGCCGAGGACAACCCGGGGCTGGTGCTGCACCTCGGCGACTACCTCTACGAGGACGCCACCACCACCGGCTCGGTACGCGAACACGCCGGCGCCGAGATCGTCTCGCTGGCCGACTACCGGCGCCGGTACGCCCAGTACAAGTCCGATCCGGACCTCCAGGCGGCGCACGCGGCCGCGCCGTGGCTGCTGGTACCGGACGACCACGAGGTGGAGAACAACTACGCCGGCACGCTGCGGGAGAACAACACCCCGGCGCTGACCGCCGCACAGTGGACCGCCCGGCGCACCGCCGCGTACCGGGCGTACTACGAGAACCTGCCGCTGCGGCCCAGCTCCGCGCCGTCCGGCAACAGCATTCCGCTGTACCGCCGAGTCCGCTGGGGACAGTTGGCCACCTTCCACATGCTCGACACCCGGCAGTACCGGGACGACCAGGCCTGCGGGGACGGCCGCAAGGTCTGCGCCGACGCCGACCTGCCCGGCCGTACCCTGACCGGCGCCGCTCAGGAGGCGTGGCTGCTCGACGGCCTCGGCCAGCGGCTCGGCACCTGGGACATCCTGGGCCAGCAGGTCTTCTTCGCCCGGCAGCTCGACGCGGCCGGCGCCGCCAACATGGACTCCTGGGACGGCTACCGCGCCTCCCGGTCCCGCATCCAGCAGGGCTGGGTCCAGCGCGGCGTACGCAACCCGCTGGTGCTCACCGGCGACGTGCACCAGGCGTGGGCCAACGACCTCAAGGCGGACTACGCCAACCCGGGTTCGGCGACGATCGGCACCGAACTGGTCTGCACCTCGATCTCGTCCGGCGGCAACGGCTCCGCCGACACGGCGATCCCGAACGCCAGCGTCAACCCGCACATCAGGTTCTTCTCCAACCGGCGCGGCTACGTGCGTACCACCATCGGCCGGACCCAACTCCGGGCCGACTTCCGGGCGGTGGCCAGCGTCACCGAGCACGGTGCCCCGGTCTCCACCGTCGGTTCGTTCGTCATCGCCGAGGGCCGCCCGGGCCTCCAGGCCGGCTGAGAGGAAGTACCCCCGTTGACCCCCGTCACCTCACTGCTCGTCACGACCCTGCTGGCGGTACCGGTGCCGGCCGGCCCGGCGTCCGTTCTCGACCCCGCGCCCGCTGTGAACCCGACGCCGGCCGTGAGCCCGACGGCTCCGCGCCCGGCGGGTGGTTCCACCACCCCGACCCCCGGCAGCCCGACCCCTGCCACCCCGGCAACGCCGCCCCCGGGTGACCCGGCGACGCCGACCAGCCCGGCCGGACCGCCCCCGGGGCGCCCGGCGGCCCCGACCGGCACCCCGACGCCGACCCCCACCGGTACGGCCACGCCCGCGCCGCCGACCCGGACGGTCCCGCCGGCCCCCGGCGGCGTGGCGGTCGCGGCCGCGCCGGTCACCTGGACCACGGCGAACAGCACCGCCACCGGCGACCAGGACGTACCGGCCGTCGCCGCCAACCGCAACGGCCGGGTCGCGGTGGTCTGGGAGGACGACCGTGACAGCACCGCACCGGAGGACGACGTCCACTCCGAGATCTACCTGCGGGTGTTCCACAACGGCACCCCGGTCTACGAGCTGAAGCTCTCCGCCGGGGGCACCGCCGGGACGAACTGGAAGCACGTCACCCCGGACGTCGGCATCGACGACCGGGGCAACGTCGTGGTCGTCTGGGCGGACGACCCGGACGGCAACGGCTTCTACAACGTGCCGTACCGGGTGGTCTCGCCCACCGGCAGCGTGCTCGCCTCGGGTCGGGCCAACGCCTCCGCCGACGGCCAGCAGCTCTACCCGAAGGTGGCGGTCGACCCGGACGGCGCACCGAACAGCACCACGGCGGTCGGCTTCAGCGTGGTGTGGGAGGACGTCCAGGGCACCGCGCCGGCAACCGTCCGGGTCGCCGGCTACACCAACAACACCACCAAGGCGTACGAGGTGCTGGCCAGCCAGTCGACCGGCGAGCACCACCGCCCGGACGTGGCGGTCTCCGCCTCCGGTGACGCGCTGGTGGTCTGGGACGAGGACGGGGACGCGAACGGGTCGTACAACGTGGGCCTGGCCCGGTTCGCCCGGTCGAACGGCGCGGTGAACCTGTCCCGCCGGATCACCAACTCGGCCAGCGGCGGCCAGCAGCGCCGGCCCGCGATCGCGGCCAACTTCACCGGTGACTTCGCCGTCGCCTGGGAGTCCGACCACACCGGCACCGCCGGGGTGTGGCTGCGCTCGTTCACCAGTGCGGCGGCGGCCCGGCACGACGACGTCCAGGTCTCCACCGCCGAGGGGGCGGTCGCGCCGACCGTCGGCCTCGACGACCAGGCCAACGCGGTGGTCGGCTGGACCGTGGCGACCGCCGCCCAGGACATCGCGGCCCGGGGCTTCAACCCGGACGGTACGGGGACCGGCCGGCTGCCCGGTCAGGTGCTCGGGCAGACCACGACGGGTCGGCAGGAGCAGATCGCACTCACCTCGTCGCCGTGGGGCGAGATCAGCGTCTGCTACACCGACGACAACGACGGCAACTCGTTCGACCAGATCATCCTCGGCGTGGACGGCTCCAACTCCGACTGGTGAGCACCGCACCGGCTGCCGGCCGACGTACGCCCTCGGGTGTGCGCCGACCGGCGGCCGGTTGCGGGTAGCGATTGCCGCTGCCCAGATGCCTGCCGAAAACATGACTAGGGTCGTGACCGGGACGCACCGCACTTGACAACTACGAACCATCGGATGTCTTGCTCCAACTGCCGCGAGTGGAGGTACGAAGACTCCACAGTGGCGGCGCGAAGACTCCACCGCCCCGGCCGTCGCGGTGGTCGCGTGCCGGCTTCCGTGGTGAAACGGATCATTGAGTTCCTCGACGCGGTCCGCGGTCAGGTGACCCGAATCTCTCGATATTGAGCCAGCATCGGCAGCGCCGCCGAGATAGGTTCTCCTTCAACGACCGCGAACTTGTCTCGAACCGAGTTCTCCCGATCGTCCTCGCGCGTGAAGTCTGTGAGGAACTCGCTCAGCGGACCCACAACGATCCTGGCCTGGCCAGCTACCGACCTGTCCTCAGACGAGTCCTCCGCCGACAGTCGGCCGACCGAGACACCCTGCCTTCGACCAACTGCCTCGAAAACGTCAGCATGTTCGGTCGCACTCACCTGGCTGGTCGTCATCATATGAACCGGTGCGGCCAAGCTCAGATGGAAAACAATCATGGCGCGGACCTCGACCTTCTCTTGCGCCGACATCGACGCCATGAGCTTCTTGGCACGCCTGTTCCTCCACCAGCCGAACACGTTCATCCCTCCACCAGTTGGTCGCAGAATCTGCCAGGCACTGAGTGGCAAGCCGACCCGTCGGACCAGATCACCGACCCTGCCGACCCATCTGGCGCAGGTGGGCCTGACCTAGACACCGTCATGCCGCGCCCACACTCGGTACCCGAGACCAACTCATGCTCCACGACACCAGGCCCAGGTTCAACCAGCGCGGCATTTCGGGTGATTCCCAGGGACACCTCACGCCCGAAATCGGCGACGAAGTCATCGACAGCCCCGCGACGAGCCGTGATTCCCTCTGGTTGTTCCCTGGCGACCACACACGGTCACCAGCGGAGTGGGTTCCACGGGAACTGGCGACAGTTGGATAGGCGAGCCCACCAGTGAACCTTTTTGAAGCTGAACCGCGCAGCGCGCACGCACCGCGTCCGACACTGCGGTCCGACGGACCGCAAGGGGAGGTTGAAAAGGTTCAGTATTCAGAAGGGTTCCGGCGGGCGGCCGAGACGCCTCGCCATATCGAGACTAATCCAGGTCTGTAGCAAGACCGGCACGGTGCCGCCGGTCGGAACCCTTCACCAGGTCATCCGGCCTCAAACGACCACCGACACTGTGATCTTCTGCTGTGGCTCCAGCCACCGACACAGATCCACCCTGCGCCTTATCGCGACGCCGTTCGAACTCTTCGACAAAGACCGGGCCCCCGTCACTGCGAGCATTCGCTGCAACCCGTGCACGTCCTCGAACCCGGCCGTCCCAGCGCCGGCGTCTACGAGGTCGACGTACCCCGGGAGTGGTGGACGAGGGCCGTACCCCTCAACCCGTACGAAGCCGCTGGTTCCAGGTCACCGCGGCCGGGTCGGTCAGCGAGGCGACCTGGTCCACCACCACCCGGAGTCGGGTGGCGTCGTCCGGCGCCGCCTTCCACAACGGCGCGAAGACCGGGTCGAGCGCGTCCGGTGCCCGGGTCAGCAGCGCCGTCACCAGTTCGGTCAGGATCTCGCGCTGGCGCTCGTACCAGTCCTGCGCGCCGGGGCGGCGCATCACGTAGCGCAGCGCCATCCCCTTCAGCAGCGCGCACTCGGCGCGGATCCGCCGGGGGACGACCAGTTCGGCGGCGTACCGGCGCAGCGGTCCGGTGCCGTAGCGCTGCTCGGTGGCCTCGACCGCCGCCGCGACGAAGCGCCCGGTCAGCACGCTGGTGCTCGCCTTCAACGCGGCCAGTGCCCGGTGACTGCCGTCGTAGTCACAGAGCGGGCCGAGCACCGGGTCGGCGAGCAGCCCGGCCAGCACCTCGGCCAGGTCGTCCGCTGACTCGGTCGAGTACCGCCCGGCGACGTCGGCGCAGAGCGCGGCCCGCTCGTCGGCGTCGGCCCGCAACTGTGCCAGCCGGAGTCGCAGGTAGCCGCCGTGGATGCCGTCCTCGACGTCGTGCACCGAGTACGCCACGTCGTCCGCCCAGTCCATCACCTGCGCCTCCAGGCAGCGGACGTCGCCGTCCGGGGCGCCCCGGCGCAGCCAGCCGAACGTGTCGGCGTCGTCGGCGTACACCCCGAACTTGCGCTGTCCGGGCCGGCGCGGCCAGGGATATTTGCAGGTGGCGTCGAGGGCCGCCCGGGTCAGGTTGAGCCCGGCGGAGGTGCCGTCCGGGCCGTACACCTTGGCTTCCAGCCGGGTCAGCACCCGCAGCGTCTGTGCGTTGCCCTCGAAGCCGCCGCAGTCGGCGGCGAGCACGTCGAGCGCGGCCTCGCCGTTGTGCCCGAACGGCGGGTGCCCGAGGTCGTGCGCGAGCCCGGCCACGTCCACGATGTCCGGGTCGCAGCCGAGCCGGCCGCCCATCTCGCGGGCGATCTGGGCGACCTCCAGCGAGTGGGTCAGCCGGGTACGGAGGAAGTCGTCGGTCCCGGCGGTGTGCACCTGGGTCTTCGCGGCCAGCCGTCGGAACGCCGCCGAGTGCAGCACCCGGGCCCGGTCCCGCTGGTACGGGCTCCGCCCGTAGCCGCTGTCCTTCGCCGGCTCGGCCACCCGGCGCTCCGCGTCAGGCTGGCTGATCACGCCACCGATCTTCACCCGGCCGACCCCGGCCCCGTCAACCCCGCTGGGCGAGTACGCAGAACTCGTTGCCCTCCGGGTCGGCCAGCACCGTCCAGGTGTCGTCCGGCGACTGCCCGACGTCGACGTGCCGGGCCCCCATGTTGACCAGCCGCTCGACTTCGGCCTCCCGATCGGTCGGGCGGAGGTCGATGTGTAGCCGGTTCTTCGTCTCCTTGCCCTCCGGCACCGGTACGAAGACCAGGCCGGGCAGCGTGTCGGGTGTGCGGCGGATCTCCACCTCGTCCGGCAGTTCGGCGACGATCTGGTAGCCGAGCGCCTCGGCCCACCAGCGCGCGAGCCGGGCCGGATCGGCGGAATCGACCACCAGGTTTTCCCACACGCTGCCCATGGGCCACACCTCCGTCACGAGGGAAACGAAGTTCGCGTGTCGATCAGGTTACGCCGGGGTTCCCGACTCGGGTGCACCAACGAACGTCCGACACACCAGCCGGTTGACCTGCCCCTCCGCACGCAACCGCCAAACAGCCGAGAGTTGCCGGACGATCGCTGATGGTCATGGGACGGCGTCGCGACCTCGCTCGGTGTAGCGTGCCGGAGTCGGAAGGTTACCGGGCGGGGAACCACCGACCCCGGCGGCGGTCGGCGAGCAGCGGGCGGCGCTCCACCGGGGCGGCAGCCCCGACCCCCGGCGGCACGGACCGCGCCGGGCGGCGACCTGGCGGCGCCGCCGGAGAGTAGCCGGCGACGTCGAGCGGCAGCGAACTCCATAGGGCAACGAACCCCATAGACGGAAGCGACGTCGAGCGGCAACGAAGCCACCGACGGAAGCGACGGCACCAAGCAAAGTCCAGCGGCACGGACCAACGCCAAGGAGAAGTCACCAGTGAACACTGATGCCGCCCTGCTGGCCGAACTGCACCGGCTCCGCCGCGCGGTGCCGGAGATATCAGGTGCCGTACTGGCCGCCGTGGACGGGTTGCTGGTCGTCAGCGACCTGCCCGGCGTCGACCCGCACCACATCGCCGCCCTCTCCGCGGCGGGGCTCGGGATCGGTGGTCGCTTCGCCAACCTCGTCGGGCACGGGTCGCTGCGGGAGTCCGTGGTCCGGGGCGCCGAAGGCTGCGTGGTCGTCTACCCGGCCGGTGAGGACGCGATCCTGACCATCGTGGTGCACCCGGAGACCGACCTGGTCCGGCTGCACGCCGAGGCCCGTTCGACCGCCCAGCGGCTCGGCGCGCTCTGGGACGCCGTCCGGCAGCCGACGGTGGCGACCGCGATCCCGCCGGCCACCGACCCGGGCGCGCCGCTGGCCACCCGTACTCCGATGGCCGCCCTTCCCGCCGGCCTCTGGTCCTCCTCCGGGGACCGGCGCTCCCCCGGCCGGCAGTGACCGGCCGGCGCCCGGCACGGCGTCACATCCCGGCCGGCACCCCGGAGGGCGTCACATCCCGGCCGGCACCCCGGAGGGCGTCACATCCCGGCCGGCGAGCCGAGCGGCCGGTCGTCGTAGCGGCTGCGGGCCAGCTCGATGTCGGCGGCATGCCGGTCCGCCCACTCGGTGACGGCCGACAACACCGGCAGCAGGCTCCGCCCCAGCTCCGTGAGCCGGTAGCCGACCTGTACCGGGACCGCCGGCTCGACGGTCCGGGCGACCAGGCCGTCGCGTTCCAGTCCGCGCAGGGTCTGGGTGAGCATCTTCTGGCTCGCCCCCGCAACCGCCCGGGCCAGCTCGGCGGAGCGCCGGGGACCAGCGGCGAGTTCCTTCAGCACCAGGGCGACCCACTTGTCGCCGAGCACGGCGATCACCCGCTGGGTCGGGCAGGCGGCCAGCCGCTCCCGGTGGTCGGCCCGGTCCCGCGCCCTGCGCTGCGCGGCGGTCTGGGTGGTCATCGGCTACCTCCGCGTACCTTGGGCACCTTGAGGTGCGTACTCCCAGGTCCTGCCCGCCGAACCTAGCTTTGGCCGGGGCGGTGCGACCAGTCGCCGCCGACGGGAGGGAGCGGTACGGATGGGCACGATCGGAATTCTCGGCTCCGGCAACGTGGGTCGGGCACTGGCGACCCGGCTGCACGGGACCGGTCATCGGGTCCTGGTGGGGGTACGCGACCCGGGCCGCGAGCTGTCCTGGGCCGACGGCGGGCCCGACGGCTCGACCGACGGCCGGTCCGACGGGCCACGCCGGACCGGGCTGGCGGAGGCGGCCTCGGCCGGGATCGTGGTGAACGCGCTACCGGGCGCGGTGTCGGTACCGGTGCTGCGCGGGCTGCGCCCGGCCCTCGCCGGTGCGGTACTGCTCGACGTCGCCAACGCGGTCGAGCAGGGTCCGGACGGCATCGCCACCGCCCTGCGCTATCCGCGCAGCAGCCTGGCGGTGGAGATCCAGCGGGCGCTGCCGGAGACCAGGGTGGTCAAGACGCTGAACACGGTCGGCCCGGCCGAGCTGATGGCGGACCCGACCAGTCTGTCGGCGCCGTTGTCCGCGTTCCTGTCCGGTGACGACCCGGCGGCGAAGGCGGTCGCCGTCGATCTCCTCGGCTGGCTGGGTTGGCCGGCGGAGTGGATCGTCGACCTGGGCGCGCTGTCGACGGCCTGGTGGCCGGAGAGCTTCGTGCTGATGGTCCGGCCGCTGGTGGCGGCGTTGGGGCCGGTGCCCTTCGGCCTGGCGGTCGCCCACTGACCTTCAGCCCGGCGATCGCCCACTGACCGTGATCGGCCGTCGGCCCGGTACCGGTGGTGAACGCCGTTGCTCACCACCGGTACCGGGCCGACAGCCTGCAGAGAGGTTGTGCGGGGTGTCTCAGCGGCTGTCGGAGCCGGTGGACTCGACCACCGCACGGCCGGCCTCCAGCCGGGCCACCGGCACCCGGAACGGCGAGCAGGAGACGTAGTCCAGTCCCACGTCGTGGAAGAAGTGCACCGAGTCCGGGTCGCCGCCGTGCTCGCCGCAGACCCCGAGCTTGAGCCCGGGCCGGGCCGCCCGGCCCTCCTCGGTGGCGATCCGGACCAGCCGGCCGACCCCGTCGGCGTCGATCGACTCGAACGGCGAGATGCCGAAGATGCCCAGCTCCAGGTAGCGCCAGAAGAACGCGCCCTCCACGTCGTCCCGGGAGAAGCCCCAGCCCATCTGGGTGAGGTCGTTGGTGCCGAAGGAGAAGAACTCGGCGGCCTCGGCGATCTGCCCGGCGGTCAGCGCCGCCCGGGGTACCTCGATCATGGTGCCGATCAGCACCTCGACAGCCTGCTCCCGGGTCACCTCCGCGATGATCTTCTCGGCCTCGGCGCGTACCGTCTCCAGTTCCTGGACCGCGCCGACCAGCGGCACCATGATCTCCGGCTTCGGGGTGCCGCCGGCCTTGGCGCACTCCACCGCCGCCTCGACGATCGCCCGGACCTGCATGGCGAACAGGCCCGGGATGACCAGCCCGAGCCGGACCCCGCGCAGGCCGAGCATCGGGTTCTGCTCGTGCATCCGGCGTACCGCGCTGAGCAGGGCCTCGTCCCGGGCCGCGTCCTCGCCACGCTCGTGCGCGACCGCGACGTGCACCGCCAGCTCCTCCAGCGAGGGCAGGAACTCGTGCAGCGGCGGGTCGATCAGCCGGACGGTGACCGGCTGGCCGTCCATCGCCCGGAAGACCTCTCCGAAGTCGGCCCGCTGCAACGGCAGCAGTTCGGCCAGCGCCGCCTGCCGCTCGTCGTCGGACCGGGCCAGGATCAGGCGCTCGACCAGCGTGCGCCGGTCGCCGAGGAACATGTGCTCGGTCCGGCACAGGCCGATCCCCTCGGCCCCGAACCGCCGGGCCCGGGCCGCGTCCTCGCCGGTGTCGGCGTTCGCCCGGACGCCCAGCCGCCGTAGGGCGTCGGCGTGCGTCATGATCCGGTGTACGGCGGCCACCAGCGGATCGTCCGTGGTCCGGCCGTCCATGCTGCCCTCGAAGTAGCGCACCACCTCGGAGGGCCAGACCGGCACCTCGCCGAGGTAGACCCTGCCGGTGGTGCCGTCGATCGAGACCACGTCCCCCTCGGAGACCGTCTGGCCGTCCACGGTGAACTTCCGCGCCCGGACGTCAACGTCGAGCGCGTCGGCGCCGCAGACGCAGGTCTTGCCCATCCCCCGGGCGACCACGGCGGCGTGGCTGGTCTTGCCGCCGCGCGAGGTGAGGATGCCGCGCGAGGCGATCATGCCGGGCAGGTCGTCCGGGTTGGTCTCCCGGCGGACCAGGATGACGTCCTCGCCGGCCTCGGCCAGCTCGACCGCCCGCCGCCCCTCGAAGACCACCTTGCCGACGGCGGCGCCCGGCGAGGCGCCGATGCCCTGGGCCAGCGGGGTCGGGTCGGCGTCGAGCTTGAACCGGGGGAACATGAGCTGGGCGAGCTGGGCCCCGTTGACCCGGTGCAGCGCCTCGTCCAGGTCGATCAGGCCCTCGTCGACGAGTTGGGCGGCGATCACGAACGCGGCGGCGGCGGTGCGCTTGCCGACCCGGGTCTGCAACATCCACAGCTTGCCGCGCTCGATGGTGAACTCGATGTCGCAGAGGTCGCGGTAGTGCCCCTCCAGCCGGGCCATGATCGCCACCAGCTCGTCGTACGCCGGCTTGTTCAGTTCTTCGAGCTGTTGCAGCGGTACGGTGTTCCGGATCCCGGCCACCACGTCCTCGCCCTGGGCGTTGGCCAGGTAGTCGCCGTAGATGCCCTGCGCGCCGCTGGCCGGGTCGCGGGTGAACGCCACCCCGGTGCCGGAGTCCGGCCCGAGGTTGCCGAAGACCATCGCCACCACGTTGACCGCGGTGCCGAGGTCGGCCGGGATCCGCTCCTGCCGGCGGTAGAGCACGGCCCGCTCGGCGTTCCACGACTCGAAGACCGCGTTGATGGCGAGTTCGAGCTGCTCCCGCGGCTGTTGCGGGAACTCCCGGCCGGTGTGCTTACGGAAGATCGTCTTGTACGCGTCCACCAGCGCCCGCAGGTCGGCCGCGTCGAGGTCCAGGTCGTTCTCGGTACCCTTGGCCCGCTTGGCGTCGTCGAGGGCGTGCGCGAAGTCCTCGCCCGGCACGTCGCAGACCGTCTTGCCGAACATCTGGATGAGCCGGCGGTAGGAGTCCCAGGCGAACCGCTCGCCGTCGGCGGAGCCGACCTGGTCGGCCACGCCGCCGGCCTGGCGGGCGAGTCCTTCGACACTCGCGTCGTTGAGCCCGACGTTCAGCACCGTCTCCATCATCCCGGGCATGGAGAACTTGGCCCCGGAGCGGACCGAGACCAGCAGTGGATCGACCGGGTCGCCCAGCCGCTTGCCCATGCCGGCTTCCAGCGCGGACAGGTGCGCGTCGATCTCGTCGGCCAGCCCTGCGGGCTGGCTCCCGGTGCTCAGGTACGCCTGGCAGGCCTCGGTGCTGATGGTGAATCCCGGCGGAACCGGCAGCCCGAGGTTGGTCATCTCGGCCAGGTTCGCGCCCTTGCCACCGAGCAGGTCCTTCAGGTCCTTGTTGCCCTCGGTGAAGTCGTAAACGTACTTGTGTCCCGCCGTCTGCTGCGCTGTCAACGGACCCTCCCACGTGCGCCGTTCGACACTGAACGAAGGTTTAGCCGCTCTGTACGTACCCAGGGGACGGTTGCCCGTACCAGCGGAAAACCGCCGGCTGCTGGTGGGCGAAGGCTAAGCGACCGACGGGCAGGTTGGGACCGTTCGGTGACAATCCGCACAGTTGCGAAGGCTGTACGTGTTCGCGAGGTTGTGTGGGAACGATCCCATGAGCAAGATCAGTCAACGGAAGAAATCGGGGTCGCCTCGGCGTTGGGCTGGATCGACCAGGTGCGAAGGAAGGCTCGTACCACAGGGTGACCAACCCTTGACACCTGGCCATTTCGAACGTACGTTTCATGAGATTTGCCCGGAAATCACCTGCGGCTCCCCCCGGAGAGATCTGCCGTGCGACCTATCACCTTCCAGTCCCGGTCCACCCTCGCGACCACCGGCGACACCCCGCCCCGGCTCACCGACGTGCTGCCCGCCCCGGCCCGGGTCGAGCCGGCCGCCGGGGTCGAGTTCATCCTGACCCCCGGCACGACGATCCGGACCACCCCCAGCCCCGAGGCGAGCGCGGTCGGCCGGCACCTCGCCGAGCTGCTGCGCCGCCCCACCGGCTATCCGCTGCCAGTGGTCACCGCCGGCCAGGCCGAGGTGCCGGGCGGCATCTCCCTGCTGCTGACCGGCGACGAGGCCCCGTCGGGCCGGCTCGGCAGGCCGGCGACCGGCGGCGGTTCCGGCGAGGGCTACCGGCTGGAGATCAGCGCTTCCGGCGTGGTGGTCCGGGCCCGCACCGCGGCCGGGCTCTTCTACGGGGTACAGACGCTCCGGCAGTTGCTGCCACCGAAGATCGAGTCCGCCCGGCGGCAGCCCGGTCCGTGGGCGATCCCCGGTGGCGTGATCGACGACCACCCCCGGTTCGGCTACCGGGGCGCGATGCTCGACGTGGCCCGGCACTTCTTCGCCGTACCGCACGTGCTGCGCTTCATCGACCACCTGGCCCGGTACAAGCTCAACCACCTGCACCTGCACCTCACCGACGACCAGGGCTGGCGGATCGCCGTCGACTCCTGGCCCCGGCTGGCCAGCGTCGGCGGCTCCACCGAGGTGGACGGCGGCCCCGGCGGCTACTACACCAAGGAGCAGTACGCCGAGATCGTCGCGTACGCGGCCGCCCGGCACATCACCGTCGTGCCCGAGATCGACCTGCCCGGGCACACCAACGCGGCACTGAACGCCTACGGCGAACTCGCTCCGGACGGGGTCGCGCCGCCGGAGTACACCGGCACCGACGTCGGGTTCAGCGCGGTCGCCGTCGACAACGAGCGGACGTACCAGTTCATCGACGACGTGCTCGGCGAGATCGCCGCGCTCACCCCGGGCCGCTACCTGCACATCGGCGGCGACGAGGCGTTCACCCTCGACCGGCCCGACTACACCCGGTTCATGAACCGGGTCCAGCGGATCGTCACCGGGCACGGTAAGCGGGTGCTCGGCTGGCACCAGCTCGCCGTCGCCGAGCACAGCCCCGGGCGGGTCGTCCAGTACTGGGGCACCTCGACCGAGGACCCGGTGGTGGCCGCCGCGGTCCGGGACGGCGCGAAGCTGCTGCTCTCCCCCGGCAACCGCAGCTACCTCGACATGAAGTACTCGGCGGCGACCCCGCTGGGCAAGGACTGGGCCGGGCTGGTCGAGGTCCGCGCGGCGTACGACTGGGATCCCGGCGACTATCTGGCCGGGGTGCCGGCCGACGCGGTGCTCGGGGTGGAGGCGCCGCTCTGGACGGAGACGATCCGGACGGTCGGCGACATCGAGTTCATGACCTTCCCCCGGCTGCCGGCCATCGCCGAGCTGGGCTGGTCACCGGCGCAGGCCCGGGACTGGGCGGACTTCCGGCTGCGGCTGGCCGGTCAGGGCGTGCGGTGGAGCACGGCCGGGATCACTTTCCACCGCTCGCCGGAGGTGCCGTGGGCGGGCAGCCCGGTCGTACCCGAGCCCCGGTCCGCGGGATCGACGGCGGGCGCCGCCGGTGCGTCGGCCGACCCGGCACCCGGAAGCGGCCCGCCGCCCGCCGACGACCAGTCGGTACCGATCGCCTAACCGGGCCGTGGCCGCGCCCGGCCGGGCGCGGCCCGGTGCGGCTCCGGCCGGCGCGCCCCAACCACCGAAGCCAGCACGACTCAACCACCGAAGTCGGCGCGGCTCAACCACCGGAATCGGCGCGGCTCAACCACCGGAGTCGGCGAGTTCGGCGCCGGCCGGCACCTCGGCGCTGTCCCGGTCGGCCAGCCAGCCGTCCGGCAGGAAGACCTTGCCGGGCGAATTGGTCCGGCCCCGGGGCTGGCCGAGCGTCTCCAGCGGGAACGGCTCGGCCGGGTCGAGCTTGCCGAGCAGGTCGTCGAGTTCGGCCAGGCCACTCACCATCGCCAGGGCCCGGCGCAGCTCGCCGCCGACCGGGAAACCCTTGAGATACCAGGCGACGTGCTTACGGAAGTCCACGCAGCCGTCCCGCTCGGCGGTGTCCGGCCGGTCGCCCCCGGCGAACCAGTCGACCAGCAGTTCGGCGTGCCGGCGCATGGTCGCGGCGACCTCGCCGAGGACCGGCAGCCGGCGTACGGGGCGGCCGTCGAAAGCCGCCGCCAGATCCGCGAAGAGCCAGGGCCGGCCGAGGCAGCCGCGGCCGACCACCACACCGTCCGCCCCGGTGTGCGCCACCATCCGGAGTGCGTCGTCGGCCTCCCAGATGTCGCCGTTGCCGAGTACCGGCACGTCCAGCGCCTGCTTCAGCGTGCCGATCGCGTCCCAGTCCGCCGTACCGGAATACCGCTGCGCGGCCGTGCGCCCGTGCAGGGCGACCGCCGCCACCCCGGCCTCCTGGGCGGCCAGCCCCGCCTCCACGTACGTCAGGTGGTCGTCGTCGATGCCCTTGCGCATCTTGACCGTCACCGGCACCCCGGCCGGGCCGGCCGCCTCGACCGCCGCCCGGACGATCCGGGCGAAGAGCCGGCGGCGCCACGGCAGCGCCGCCCCACCGCCCTTGCGGGTGACCTTCGGCACCGGGCAGCCGAAGTTGAGGTCGACGTGGTCGGCCAGATCCTCCTCGACCACCATCCGGACCGCCGCCGCGGTCACCTCCGGGTCGATCCCGTAGAGCTGGAGGCTGCGTGGCCGCTCGTCACCGCCGAACGCCACCATCCGCAGGGTCTTCGGGTTCCGCTCGACCAGCGCGCGGGTGGTGACCATCTCGCAGACGTAGAGGCCGCCGCCCTGTTCCCGGCAGAGACGCCGGAAGGCGACATTCGTGATCCCGGCCATCGGGGCGAGCACGACCGGCGGCCACACCGGGTGCCCGCCCAGGTGCAGCGGGCGGGCAGCGGCCGGTGGCGTGCGGTCGGTCGGGGTCACGCGTTCGAGCATGGCACGTCCGTCCGGACTTCCGAGATCAGGCGTGGCGGCCGGACGGACGTCGCCGTCAGCAGCCGGGCAGGCGCTCGACGAGGTACCGCTCCACCTGGTCGATGGAGATCCGCTCCTGGGACATGCTGTCCCGCTCACGAACCGTCACGGCGTTGTCGTCCAGGGTCTCGAAGTCGACGGTGACGCAGAACGGGGTACCGATCTCGTCCTGCCGGCGGTAGCGGCGGCCGATCGCCTGCGAGTCGTCGAACTCGACCACCCAGCGCTTGCGGAGCGCGGCGGCCAGGTCCTTCGCCTTCGGGGAGAGCGAGGGGTTGCGGGAGAGCGGCAGCACGGCCACCTTCACCGGGGAGAGCCGCGGGTCGAAGCGGAGCACGGTCCGCTTGTCGACGCTGCCCTTGGTGTTCGGCGCCTCGTCCTCGTCGTACGCCTCCAGCAGGAAGGCGAGCACCGCCCGGGTCAGCCCGGCGGCCGGCTCGATCACGTACGGCACCCAGCGCTGCTGCTTCTCCTGGTCGAAGTACGACAGGTCGACACCGGAGTGCTTGCTGTGCGTGGAGAGGTCGAAGTCGGTGCGGTTGGCGATGCCCTCCAGCTCGGAGAACTCGGTGCCACCGAACCGGAAGCGGTATTCGATGTCCACGGTCCGCTTCGAGTAGTGCGAGAGCTTCTCCTGCGGGTGCTCGTAGAACCGCAGGTTCTCCTCGGAGAGGCCAAGGTCGATATACCAGTTCCAGCGCTCCCGCAGCCAGTACTCGTGCCATTCCTCGTCGGTGCCCGGCTCGACGAAGAACTCCATCTCCATCTGCTCGAACTCGCGGGTCCGGAAGATGAAGTTGCCCGGGGTGATCTCGTTGCGGAAGGACTTGCCGACCTGGGCGATGCCGAACGGCGGCTTCTTCCGGGCCGAGGCGGCCACGTTGTTGTAGTTGACGAAGATGCCCTGTGCGGTCTCCGGCCGGAGGTAGTGCAGGCCCTCCTCGCTCTCCACCGGGCCGAGGTAGGTCTTCATCAGGCCGTTGAACATCCGAGGCTCGGTGAAGGTGCCCTTGTTGCCGCAGTTCGGGCAGTTCAGCTCGGCCAGCGAGGCCGGCGGGTGGCCGTGCTTCTCCGCGTACGCCTCTTCGAGGTGGTCGGCCCGGAACCGCTTGTGGCAGGACTGGCACTCGGTCAGCGGGTCGACGAAGGCGTCCAGGTGGCCGGAGGCGGCCCAGACGTCCCGGGCGAGGATCACCGCCGAGTCGAGGCCGACGATGTCGTCCCGCTGCTGCACCATGGTCCGCCACCACTGGCGCCGGACGTTTTCCTTCAGCTCGACGCCGAGCGGGCCGTAATCCCAGGCCGACCGGGTGCCCCCGTAGATCTCGCTGGAGGGGAAGACGAAGCCTCGACGCTTCGCGAGACTGACGACGGCGTCGATACGGTCGGCTGGCATGGTTACCTCCTACACCGGCTGGCGGCCGGCGGGGACATCCTCGGGGCGGTCAACGGGGACAACGGTCAGGGACGGCACTCGGACCTGGATCGGGCGGTGCTCCGCACAACGGTACGGTCACCTGCGGCCCGAGCCCAGCAGATTACTCCACCTCGGCGGCCGTACCGCCGCCGCCCGGCGGGCCGTCCACGGATCACCTGATGTCGCAGACCCGCAATCCGCCGGTGGTCTGGTCCTGGTCCAGCAGGGCCTCGAGGTTGTCCTGCCCCCCGCTGGCGTAGGTCACGTCCACCGGCACGCTCAACTCGCTGGTCAGCGACACGTCGCCGATCCGGAACGAGGCGATCTCCGGCTCGGCACCGACCCGACGCTCGAACTCGGCCGGCGACTCCCGCTGCTGGGCGGATTCGCAGAGCAGGTCGTACGCCTTGCCGAAGTCCCCGTCCTCGACCGCGTCGAAGTAGTCGGTGACCACCGTCCTGGCCTGCTCGTTCAACGCCTGGGAGCCGGAGATCAGCAGGCCGACCAGCGCCGCTCCGCCACCGCCGCAGAAGAGTACGACGGCGAGGGCGGCCACCCCGAGCCCGAGCCACAACCGCGCACCACGCCCCTCGCTGGGCGGCGCGGCGAACACCGGCTCGACGCCGGGCCCCGGTGGCGGCGCCGGCACGCTCGGCGGCACCGGACCGAACCCGACCGGCTGTGTCCCGTACCCGGCCGGCGGCGTCCCGTACCCGGCAGGAGGAGGCGTCCCGTACCCGGCAGGAGGCGTCCCGTATCCGCCCGGCTGGGTCCCGTACCCCGCCGGAGGAGGCGGCCCGTAGCCGGCGGCGGGCGGCCCGTAGCCGGCGGAAGGGACCGGCGGGCCCGCCTGCCCGTACCCGGACGGCGGTGGCGGGCCGGGCGGCGGCACGGGTCCACCGGGTGGGGCCGGGTCGTCAGCCCGGACGGACTCGGGTGGGGACGACGGCCCGCCGGGCGGTCCGGGAACGGTCATGGGAAAAGGGTAGTGCCCGGGTCATCACCGGCCGGAGTCAGCGGCCCGGTCACTCGGGGTGACTTCGACCTGACCGTCCGGTTCCGCGCTGGCCAGCGTCTCGTACGCGGACGGCTCGTCGAGCGACTCGGCGAGCAACGGGGTGGCGCTGACCTTGACGTCGAAGGCGCCGAGGGCCCGCCGGTAGGTGCCGACCGACTCCCACTCGGTGACCAGGCACCAGTGCCGGGGGTCGTCGAGGGCCCGAAGCAGTTGGCCCCGGCGGTATCCCGGCCGAGCGGCGAGGGCGGCCAGCGCGGCGTGGGCCCGTTCCGTGAAGGTTCCGGCGCTCTCCTCCGCCACCACGAACCGGTTGGTCACGAGCACGTACGCCTCCTGCCGTCGGCCGCCGGCCCGGCGAGCTGGGGTGTCGCTGGCAACAGCTCACCGGCCGGAGCATCGAGATCTCGTAGAGTCTGTGGAATGCAGCGTACGCAGAGCGTTCTGCTGACCCGCCTGGCCCGGGTCAACCCCACGGGCGTGTTCCTCGCCGCGCTGGTGCTGGTGCTGGTCGGCCTCTTCGCGCCGGGGATCGTCGGCGGCGCACTGCTGCTGGCGCTCGCCGCCGGGCTGGCCGCGCTGCTGCTCACTACCTGGCCGGTGCAGCGCCCGGCGACCCGGATCCTCCGGCTGGTGATCCTGACCCTGCTGGTCGGCGCCGCGTTGATGAAGATCCTCGAATGACCGACCTCCTCCCGACGTCCCCACGCCACCGGCCGAGCGCATGAAGCGGTTTCATGCAAGCATGCGTTTTTGACAATCATTCTCATTGGCGCGGAGAGTGGATGGCATGGTGATCCGCTCCGCCCTCCGTACCGTCGCCCTCGCCGCCACCGGCCTGCTCGCACTGGCCGGCGCCGCCGCCTGTGGTGACGACGGCAGCGGCGCCGACCCCGACCGGGTCGACGTCGTCGCCGCCTTCTATCCCCTCCAGTTCGTCACCGAGCGGGTCGGCGGGGACGCCGTCCGGGTGACCAACCTCGCCAAGCCCGGCGCCGAGCCGCACGACCTGGAACTCAACCCCGGCCAGGTGGGCCAGGTCACCGACGCGGAACTGGTCGTCTACCTCGCCGGCTTCCAGCCGAGCGTGGACGAGGCGGTGCAGCAGCAGGCCGGCGACCGGGCCTTCGACGTCGCCACGGTGCAGCCGCTGCTGGCCGCGACCGCCGGCGGGCACGAGCACGAGGGCGAGGGGGAGCACGAGGGCGAGGGCGCGGACCACGCGACCGAGGAGCCGGGTGCCGAGGAGGAGCACGCGGAGGGGGCCAACGGCAAGGACCCGCACGTCTGGCTGGACCCGACCCGGCTGGCCGGGATCGCCGACAAGCTGGCCGAGCGGCTGGGCGCGGTCGACCCGGACCGGGCCGCCGACTACACCGCCCGGGCGAAGGCGCTCCGCACCGAACTGGAAGCCCTCGATTCCGAGTACACCCAGGGCCTGAAGACCTGCCAGCGGCGGGAACTGGTGACCAGCCACACCGCGTTCGCCTACCTCGCCGAGCGCTACCAACTGGAGCAGATCGGCATCTCCGGGCTGACCCCGGAGGACGAGCCGGCCCCGCAGCGGCTGGCCGAGGTGGCCGCCGAGGCCCGGGAGCACAAGACCACCACGATCTTCTTCGAGACCCTGGTCAGCCCGAAGGTCGCCGAGACGATCGCCCGGGAGGTCGGGGCGAAGACCGCCGTACTCGACCCGATCGAGGGCCTGCAACCCGGCAGTACCGGGGACTACCTTTCGGTGATGCGCAACAACCTCGGGGCCCTGAAGACCGCACTGGGATGTTCATGACCGAACCTGTGAACCGTTTTCAACCTGAACCGCGCGGCGCTCACACACCGCGTCCGACCTCGCGGTCCGTGGAACCGCAAGGGGAGGTGGAAAAAGGTTCAGTCGTCACCGTGGAGCACGGGGTGGTCGCCTACGACGATCGCCCCGTGCTCCGCGGCGTTTCCCTGCGGGTGAACCCCGGCGAGGTGGTCGCCGTGCTCGGCGCCAACGGCTCCGGCAAGTCGACCCTGATCCGGTCAATCCTCGGCCTGGTGCCGCTGGCCGCCGGTGCGGTCACCCTGTTCGGCACCCCGCAGCGCCGGTTCCGGCAGTGGGCCCGGATCGGGTACGTGCCGCAGCGGATGGGCGCCGGCAGCGGCGTACCGGCCACCGTGGCCGAGGTGGTCGCCTCCGGACGGCTGGCCCGGCGGGGCGTGTTCCGGCCGCCGGGGCGGGCCGACCGGGCTGCGGTGACCGAGGCGCTGGCGGCGGTCGGGCTCGCCGACCGGGCCGGCGACCCGGTGGCCACCCTCTCCGGCGGCCAGCAGCAGCGCACCCTGATCGCCCGGGCGCTGGCCGGCGGGCCGGAACTGCTGGTCCTCGACGAACCGACCGCCGGGGTCGACTCGGCCAGCCAGGACGCCTTCGCCGAGGCGCTGCGCGGGTTCGTCGCCGACGGCGGGACGGTGCTGCTGGTCGCGCACGAACTCGGGCCCCTGGCCGGGGTGATCACCCGGGCGGTGGTCGTACACGAGGGAACGATCGCGCACGACGGCGCGGTGCCGGAGCCGGCCGGGCACCACGCGGCGCCCGGACACGAGCACGTCCACCCGCACGCGCCGGAGGAGTCGACAGGGATGTGGGGCAGTCGGCCGTGAGCCTTTTCCAGTACGACTTCATGATCAGGGCCCTGGTCGGGGCACTGGTGATCGGGCTGACCGCCCCGGCGCTCGGCATCTATCTGGTGCAGCGCCGGATGTCGCTGATCGGCGACGGGGTCGGGCACGTCGCGCTGACCGGGGTCGGGGTCGGGCTGCTGCTCAACCAGTCCCCGGTGCTGACGGCGGTGATCGTGGCGGCGGTCGCCGCGGTCGCCATCGAACTGATCCGGGAACGCGGCCGGACATCCGGCGACGTCGCCCTGGCGATGCTCTTCTACGGCGGCATCGCCGGTGGCGTGATGCTGGTCGGGCTCTCCGGCAGCCGGAGCAACGCCAACCTGATGGCGTACCTCTTCGGCTCGCTGACCACGACGTCGCCGCAGGATCTGGTGGTGATCGTGGCCCTCGCGGCGGTGGTCCTGGTGACCATGGTCGCGCTGCGCCCGGCGCTCTTCGCGATCTGCCACGACGAGGAGTACGCCCGGGTCTCCGGGCTGCCGGTCCGGGCGCTGAACATACTGCTGGCGGTGACCACGGCGGTGACCGTGACCATCGCGATGCGGGCGGTCGGGCTGCTGCTGATCAGTGCCCTGATGGTGGTGCCGGTGGCCACCGCGCAGCTCTTCACCCGGGGCTTCCTCGGCACCATGCTCGCCGCGATGGGGCTGGGACTGCTGGCCTCCGGCTCCGGGGTGTGGCTGGCCGGCACCGCCAACACCGCGCTCGGAGCCACCATCGTGATCCTGGCGATCGGGCTGTTCCTGGTGGTGTCGGTGGGAGTGGCGGTACGCCGGGGGCTGGCCCGCCGGCGCGCCGTACCCGGGCCGGAGCCACAGGTCGAGCCCTGCGACGTGATACTCGACGCCGCCCGGCGGACCGCCCCGGACGCCACCCCACCGGTCGGGCCGGCGCCGGTTGACCTTGGAACCGCGCACCGAACGGCGGTACGCCGTTAACAACGGTTACCGTTACAGGGTGACGAGCACAAACGCCTACGAGGCCTATACGGGCGCCGGTGAGCTGCTACGAGCGCTCGCCGCACCGATCCGGCTCGCCATCGTCAGCGAGCTCGCGCACGGCGAACGGTGCGTGCACGAGCTGGTGGAAAGCCTCGGCGCACCGCAGCCGCTCGTCTCCCAACACCTGCGGGTGCTGCGCGGGGCCGGGGTGGTACGCGGCTCGCGACGCGGTCGGGAAATCGCCTATACCTTGGTCGACGAGCACATCGCGCATATCGTGGCGGACGCGGTGAGCCATTCGGGGGAAGCCACCTGACGGGGACGTCCGGGAGGCACCTGACACGACGCGAGGAGGGCGAGATGGTAGCGGCGGACAGCGGCGCGGCGGTACGCAACACCCGACAGCGCAGCGCGGTCAGCGCACTGCTCGGCGAGGTCGAAGGCTTCCACAGCGCCCAGGACCTGCACGCGATGCTGCGCAGCCGGGGCGAGCGGGTCGGGCTGACCACCGTCTACCGCACGCTGCAAGGGCTCGCCGACGCGGGCGAGATCGACGTGATGCGCCCGCCGGGCGGCGAGCACCTCTACCGGCGGTGCAGTGAGGGGCACCACCACCACCTGGTCTGCCGGGCCTGCGGCCGTACGGTCGAGGTGGAGGGACCGGCCGTGGAGAGCTGGGCCGACCGGGTCGCCAACAAGCACGGGTTCAAAGACGTCAGCCACACCCTGGAGATCTTCGGCACCTGCCCGGAGTGCGCGGGTCGCTGACGTACGCCACTCTGACCGGCATGAAGTTCTATGCCGATCGGGTTCCGACCGCCGCCCGTCAACTCCTCACCGATCTGCTCGTCGTCGCCTGGATCTACCTCTGGATCCGGGCCGCGATGTGGCTGCACGACCTGGTGCAGAAGCTCGCCGTACCCGGAGAGAAGCTGGAGGGGGCCGGCGGTGGACTCGCCGACAACCTGGCCGACGCCGGTGGCAAGATCGGCCGGGTGCCGGTGGTGGGTGACGAGCTGACCTCTCCGTTCGAGAAGGCCGCCGGGGCGGCCCGGGCGATGGCGGACGCCGGGCGCGACCAGCAGGAGTTGGTCGGGGAGCTGGCGTTGGCGTTGTCGCTGACCCTGCTGGTGTTTCCGCTCGGGGTGGTGCTGCTGGGCTGGCTGCCGCTGCGGGTCCGGTGGATGCGGCGGGCCGGTGCGGCCCGGGCGTTGCGGTCCGCGCCGGCCGGCCGGGACCTGTTGGCGTTGCGGGCGTTGGCGAACCAGCCGATCCGGAAGCTGACCCGGATCGACCCGGACGTGGCGCAGGCGTGGCGACGGGGTGACGCCGAGGCGGTGGACGCGCTGGCGGCGCTGGAGCTGCGGGCGCTCGGGTTGCGGGCCGCTCCGGTACGACGCTGACGCCGTACACCGGCGGGACGTCGGCGAGCCGGGAACACGGCATCGAGCTGAGGTACTTCGAGTCGCGGCGAACGGCGGCTGGTCCGACAGTGTCGAGCTTACCTTGACGGCTCGGCCGGGGTACGGCAAGTGGTTGACGGCGCGTCCACTGTGGAGGCGTACACCGACGAACAGCGGCCGACGTGCACCGCCGCCGAGGCGGGAAGGCAGCACCCGAGCAGCCAGCAGTCTCACTCGCCCTTAGTCCATTTCGGACCACGACACTGCTGGTTCAGGCGGTCAAAGGTGCGGGCGGGTAACATGATCGTCCGCCGGTGCGGCCTGCCGGCACACCGCCGCCCCGCGAGTCGAGGATGTCCGTGTACGGAAAACAGCAATCGCCGGACGACTTCCCGCGCCGCCCGCTGGGCCGCACCGGGCTGCGCGTCACCCCGGTCTGCATCGGCGGCGGCCCCCTGGGCAGCATGCCGGGCCTCTTCGGGTACGACGTCAGCGCGGAACGCGGCACCGAGACCGCGCTCGCCGCGCTGACCGGCCCGTTCAACTTCCTGGACACCGCCGCCGGCTACAGCGACGGGGAGAGCGAGCGGCGGGTCGGTGCCGCGCTGCGCCGGATCGGCGGGGTGCCGGAGGGCTTCGTGCTGGCCACGAAGGTCGACCGGGACTTCACCACCGGCGACTTCTCCGGCGATCAGACGCGCCGCTCCGCCGAGGGCAGCCTGGAACGACTCGGCCTGGACCGGCTGCCGCTGGTCTATCTGCACGACCCCGAGCACATCAGCTTCTCCGCTGGCATGGCGCCGGGCGGCCCGGTCGAGGTACTGCTCGAATTGCAGCGCGAGGGGGTGATCGAGCACCTCGGAGTGGCCGGCGGCCCGGTGGAGCTGATGGCGCAGTACCTGCGTACCGGGCACTTCGCGGCGCTGATCACGCACAACCGCTGGACCCTGGTGGACCGCTCGGCCGGTGACCTGATCGACGAGGCGGTCTCGCTCGGCGTCGGCGTGGTCAACGCCGCCCCCTTCGGCAGCGGCATCCTGGCCAAGGGCCCGGCCCAGTTCACCAAGTACGCCTACCGGCAGGCCGACGCCGCGACGCTGGCCCGGATCCGGGCGATGGAGGCGGCGTGCGCGGAGTACGGCGTACCGCTCGCGGCGGCGGCGCTCCAGTTCTCGCTACGCGACCCCCGGATCACCTCCACCATCGTCGGAGTGTCCCGCCCGGAGCGGATCGGCGAGACCGCCCGACTCGCCACCTGGCAGATCCCCGACGAACTGTGGGAGACCCTCGCCCCGCTCGCCGCGCCGAAGGAGTCCTGGCTGTACTGACGGGGCGGGTCGCCCGGGGTGGCCAGCGCCACCCCAGGCCCCCACTCACGCGCCGTCCGGCTTCGGAATCCGGCGTCGCACGTCGTCGACCGTCGACGGACCGGGTTGCCAGGGGGCGACCCAGGGCAGGTCGGCCGGCGGGGTGACCACACCTTCCTCCAGGAAGGCGTACCGGCCGGCGAGGATCCGCTTCGCCGCCGCCGTGTCGACCGAGTCGGTGTTTTCCCAGAGCGCCCGGAACAGTGCCGCGATCCGCACCCGGGCCTGGCGGCAGAACAGGTCGGCCAGTTCCACGCCCTCGGGCCGGGTCTCCCGTTCGGCGTTCGCCCGTACGCAGACCGCCGACATCGCGAACAGTTCGGCGCCGATGTCCACGATCCGGCCGAGGAACCCCTGCTTGTGCTCCAGTTTTCCCTGCCAGCGGGACATCGCCAGGAACGTCGACCGGGCCAGTTTGCGGGACGACCGCTCGACGTGCCGCAGGTGACCGGCGAGGGGGCCGTACTCGGCGTACCCGCCGGGGTTCTGACCGCGACCGACCGCGAGGGTCGGCAGCCACCTGGCGTAGAACGCACCCGCCCTGGCCCCGGCCCGGACCTTCCGGCCCAGTTCGGCGTCGGGATCGATGATGTCGCCGGCCACCGAGAGGTGGGCGTCGACCGCCTCCCGGGCGATCAGCAAATGCATGATCTCGGTCGACCCCTCGAAGATCCGGTTGATCCGCAGATCCCGGAGGATCTGCTCGACGGCCGCCGGCCGCTCGCCCCGGGCGGTCAGCGAATCGGCCGTCTCGTAGCCGCGCCCGCCCCGGATCTGCACCAGTTCGTCGGCGATCTTCCAGGCCATCTCGCTGGCGTAGAGCTTGACCAGGGCAGCCTCGATCCGGATGTCGTTCGTGTCGTCGTCGGCGAGCAGGCAGCAGAGGTCGAGCATCGTCTCCATGCCGTAGGTGGTGGCGGCGATGAAGGCGAGCTTGCTCGCCACCGCCTCGTGCCCGCCGACCGGCCGGCCCCACTGCACCCGTTCGGCGGCCCACTCCCGGGCCACGTTCAGCGACCACTTGCCGGCGCCGACGCACATCGCCGGCAGCGAGAGCCGGCCGGTGTTCAGGGTGGTCAGCGCGATCTTCAGGCCGCGTCCCTCGCCGCCGATGACGTTCTCGGCCGGTACGACGACGTCGGAGAACCGGGTCAGGCTGTTCTCCAGGCCGCGCAGCCCGAGGAAGGCGTTGCGGCGTTCGACGGTGATCCCGGGCGAGTCCGCCTCGACGACGAACGCGGTGATCCCGCCGCGCCGCCCCTCGGCCTTCGGCACCCGGGCCATCACCACCAGCAGGCTCGCCACCGTCCCGTTGGTGGCCCACAGCTTGACGCCGTTGAGCCGGTAACCGGTGCCGTCCTCGGTCGGCTCGGCGGTGGTGGCCAGCCGGGCCGGGTCGGAGCCGACGTCCGGCTCGGTCAGCAGGAACGCCGACACCTCGCCGGCGGCCAGCCGGGGCAGGAAGCGCTGCTTCTGCTCGTCGGTGCCGAAGAGCTTGAGCGGCTGCGGCACCCCGATCGACTGGTGCGCCGAGAGCAGCGCGCCGATCGCCGGGCTGGCCGAGCCGGCCAGGGTCAACGCCCGGCAGTAGTGCAGGTTGCTCAGACCGAGGCCGCCGTACTTCTGGTCGATCTTCATCCCGAAGGTGCCGAGCCGGGCGAGCCCGGCGAACACCTCGTCGGGGATCCGGGCGTCCCGCTCGATCGCCGCGCCGTCCACCTCGGACCGGACGTAGCTGTCGAGCCGGTCGAGGAACTCCTGTGCCTGGGCGGCGCGTTCGGGATCGGGCTGCGGCCACGGGTCGATCAGGTCCAGCCGGAGCCGGCCGAGGAAGAGTTCCTTGCCGAAGCTCGGCTTGCCCCACTCCGTCTCCCGGGCGGCCTCGGCGACCTGCCGGGCCTCACGCTCGGTGACCTGCCCGGCCTCCTTCGGCAGCGGCCCGACTCCGTCCGACCCGCCCGCCGCCGGCCTGTTCTGCTCTGTGGTGGTCACGGCAACCCCCTCGATCGAGTACGGCGCCAAGGAGGTAACCGCGCTCATCACTCCGTGCAGCGGAGCGGGCAACCCCCTGACGTGCTGCGGCCTGGTACACGGCCCACGCTACCCGGTTTTGTTACCCGTCGGTAGCACTGAATATGCGGATGTCGACATCTCCGCGCCCCGGGAGCCGTGCCACCGGGTTCGACAGACATCCGGAATCTCTCCACAGACCTCACCAGCGGACTTCACCGTCCGGTCAGGAACCCCTACGGTACGCCCAGGAATCGACAAAGGTAGCTCCGGTGCCGTTCGTCCACACCGTCGGCACCCACTGACCCGCGACGGCCGCCGCAGACACCGACCTGGACATCAGATGCGCTACGAGGCTGCCGTAACGCATCTGATGTCCAGGTGACCACAGCGGACCGGGCGGACGACGGGCGCCATCCTCCACCAACGGCCGGGTCGACGGCCGCCACCAGCCACGGGCCGGCGGCATAGCGGCGGCATGGCGGGCAGCGCCCTGGGCGGGCGCACAAACGGGGCAGCTCGACAGTCTGCGCCACGGATACCCGCCGCCAGCACCGCGAATACCCGCCGCCGGCCGAGCCGGCGTCCCACTCGCCCCGCCCCCAGCAGCGGGAGCGGCGTCAGCCGACCGGCTGGGCTGCGCCGTTCCACACCGGCGGGGCGTAGCCAGCGGGCTTGTCGCCGATGCCCAGCCCGGGGTTGACGATCCAGGACTGGTATTCCGGGGTGAACATCGAGTAGGGCCCCGCCAGCGGGACCGCGCTGGCCTGATCGAGCCGGCGCCGCGCCTCCGCCGGGATCTCGAAGTCGAGCGCGGCCAGGTTGCTCGCCAACTGTTCGGGGCTGCTCGCGCCGATGATCGCCGACCCGACCCCGGGCCGGCTGGCCACCCAGTTGATCGCCACCTGGGCCATGCTCCGGCCCAGCTCGGCCGCCACGCCCGCCAGCACCTCGATGACCCGCCACTCCCGCTCGTCCATCGGCCGCTGGTGCCCGCCCGGCGCGCCGAGCCGGCCCTCGCCGGTCACGCCGTCACCCATCCGCCGGTACTTGCCGGTGAGCAGCCCGCCGCCGATCGGGCTCCACGCGGTGAGCCCCAGCCCGAGCGACTGGGCCATCGGTACGAACTCCGGCTCGATCCCCCGGGCGATCAGCGAGTACGGCAGTTGGAGGCTGATCATCGGGTTCAACGAGTGTGCCTCGGCGAGGCTCTGTGCGCGGGCGGCGTACCAGGCGGGGACGTCGGAGAGGCCGGCGTACCGGATCTTGCCGGCCCGCACCAGGTCGTCGAAGGTACGCACCACCTCCTCGACCGGGGTGATCCGGTCCCAGGTGTGCAGCAGATAGAGATCGAGGTAGTCGGTGTCGAGCCGGCGCAGCGTCGCCTCCAGGGCCCGGACGATGTGCTTGCGGCCGTTACCGCTGGCGTTCGGGTCCGCCGGATCGATGCTGTTGGTGAACTTGCTGGTCAGCACGATCCTGTCCCGCACTCCGGCGGCGGCGATCAACTTGCCGAGGATGCGCTCGCTCTCCCCCGCCGTGTAGAAGTCCGCGGTGTCGACGAAGTTGCCGCCGGCCTCCAGATAGCCCCGGAGAATCGGCTCGGCCTCCGCCTCGGTCTTGCCGTAGGCGGCGTGGAAGCCGGAGGTGCCGAAGTTCATCGTGCCCAGCGCCAGCCGGCTCACCCGCAGCCCGGACCGGCCGAGCAGGTAGTAGTCGTTCATGTGCGCAACCCTGCTTCGAAAAAATTGGACCGGCAAGTCCAAAGAACGCGCGGTGATCCGGGATAGAGTGGACCCGATAGTCCAAAGAATCGGATGGACATGAATCGGACGTTAACCCATAAAGGGGCCGCCACCCGGCAACGCATCATCGAGGGCGCGGCGGCGGAGATCCGGGAGCGTGGTGTCGCCGCGACCACCCTCGACGACGTACGGGCCCGGACCGGCACCAGCAAGAGCCAGCTCTTCCACTACTTCCCGGACGGCAAGGACGAGTTGCTGTTGGCCGTCGCCCGCTACGAGGCCGACCGGGTACTCACCGACCAGCAGCCGCAGCTCGGTGACCTCACCTCCTGGCCGGCGTGGTGGGCGTGGCGGGACCGGGTGGTGGCCCGCTATCGCGGCCAGGGCATGGACTGCCCGCTCAACGGCCTCGTCGCGCACCTCGGCCGCAGCACCCCCGGCGCCCGGGCCGTGGTCACCGAACTCCTCCGCGCCTGGCAGGCGGAGATCAGCGCGGGAATCCGGCACATGCAGGAGATCGGCGAGATCGATCCCGGCCTCGACGCCGAACAGACGTCCGCCGCCCTGCTCGCCGGCATCCAGGGCGGTGTCGTGGTGATGCTCGCGACGGGCGGGATCACGCACCTGGAGGCCGCGCTCGACGTGGGCATCGGCAACCTCCGGTCGAGCCGGCGAGCCGACCCGGCCTGACACCGACGACCGGCCCGGCCCGACCGTCCACATTGCCATCGTGTGATACCACTAGACGGATACCGAACCCGGCGAACGATGGTGGTGAGGGCGGCGTGACGCACCGGTCTGGAATCCGGCTCCGGCCGGCAGTGCTGGCCATGGTCGGCGTACTTCTCCTGACGGCCGGATGCTCCGGCGGTGACGCCGACGACACTCCCGCCCCCGCGACCACCTCGGCGGCCCCGACAACCTCGGCGCCGACCTCGGGTACGGCCACCACCCCGGGCGGGAAGGCGGCGGCGCTGAAGTTCGGCCTGCCGAAGTACCCGGAGGCGCTGGTCGACGCGAACGGCCGGACGCTCTACACCTTCAGTGGTGACCGCCACGGCAACGTCACCTGCCTGGATGCCTGCGCGGAGGAGTGGCCACCGCTGCTGACCGTGGGCGAGCCCACGTTCGCCGACGACCCGTCGGAGCGGGGCGGTAGGCAGGGACTCGGCAACGGCACCTGGCAGGCGACGTACTCCTCCTGGCCGCTGTACTACTACTCCGGTGACACCGCACCGGGACAGGCGAACGGACTGGGCAAGCAGTCCTTCGGCGGCAAGTTCACCATCATCCTGCGCAACGGCAACCGGGTCGGTTAGCGAAACCCGCACAGCTCCGCGTCACGGCCGTCGCGGCGATCAGTGTGCCGGCGCACCGGTCGGCGGGATCGCACGCAGCTCGGTCAGCGCGTACTTCGCGGCCTTCTCCACCGCCGCGATCCCCTTCTGCCGCGTCGAGTGGTGGTCGGAGAGTACGGCAATCAGCCAGTCCTGGCCCGGCTCGACGATCCGGCCGATGCTGTTCGCCAGCCACAGCCCGTTGTCGGCGTCGACCGTGGTCCAGCCGTTCTTGACGTACCTGGCGGTGCCGGCCCGACCGGCGGCGGCGGTGATCCCCCAGTCCTGCTCCTTGTCCACCTGGGCCATCAGCCCGAGCAGGAAGTCGCGGCTGCCGTCGCTGAGCGGACCGGCCGGGTCGGTGACCGCGGTCAGCAGCCGGAGCTGGTCGGCCGCCGTGGTCGTGGTCATCCCCCAACTGGAGTTGGGCGTCGTCTGGCGCAGTCCGAGAGTCCGGTTCGCGGCGGTCAGTCCGGTCCGGTAGCCGATCGTGGCGTAGAGGCTGCTCGCCGCGGCGTTGTCGCTGACCACGATCATCGAGCGGGCCAGTTGCCGCTCGTTCGCGCTGAGCTTGCGCCCCTGGTCCTGGCGGCGCAGCAGCAGCGCGGCCAGGATGTCGACCTTGACGATGCTGGCGGTCTGGTACCGCCGGTTGCCGGCGGTGACCGCCAGGCCGCTGGTCCGGTCCCGCACCGCCAGCGTGACCCGGCCGCCGACTCCGCGCAGGTACCGCTCGATCCGGGTACGGGCCAGCGCCGGGTAGTCCGGGGTCGGGCTGGGCGTCGGTCGGGCCGGGCTGGCCGCCGCCCCCGGCTGCGAGCCGGCATCCGCCGAACCCGCCCACCGGTACGCCAGCCCGGTGCCGGCCGCGCCCGCGCCGAGCAGTGCGGCGGCGGTGGCGGCGAGCAGCTCCCGGCGCCTCGGCCCGCGCCGGCTAGTCAAGGAGGTCCGCCAACTTCTTCACCACCGCGTACGCGGTGGCCCGGTCCACCGGACCCGGAACGTTAAGTGTCGAGAGCCGGTCGTCGCGGCGTACCGCCACCAGCAGCGTGGACCGGGCGGGTGCTCCGGGAGAGTCGATCCGCCCCTGCACCACCAGCCCGTCGGCGGGTGGAAGCGAAATGTCGAGCGGCGTGAACGAGATGCTGGCGCCGTAGGCGTCGTACCGGGAGCAGGTCTCGACGACCCGGCGTACGTCGTCGAGGGCCCGCACCGCCCAGCCCGGCTCGTACGCCTCGACGACCTGCGTCGCGACCAGCTCGGACGGCTCGTGCCGGTAGCGGCGCTGCACGGCGCCGGTCCGGTGCCGCTGGGCGGGGTAGTCCCCCTCCCGGTACGCCGGGCAGTCGGCCTGGAGCCACGGCCACGGCGGCTGCTCCGGCGGGTGCGGACTCTGCCGCCATCCCGTGCCCAACCCGCTGGGCTGGAGCAGGGCCAGGTCGAGTGTCACCGGCCGGTCCGCCGGACCGCTCGCGGTCAGTCGGGCCTCCGGGCCGGCCGGGGGCCGGCGTGCCGGATCGGCACCGCAGCCGGCGGTGAGGCCGGCGACCGCCAGCACGACCAGCAGGACGACTGTCGCGGCCAGCCGCCCCCGCCCGGCCGGACCGCTCCGGATCCGTGGCGCGGTCGGCCTGTCCACCGCTGGTAGCGGCCTTGCTCGGGCTTCCACGCCCCTTAATGACGGCCACCGCACCCGGGACGTTGCATGGACCGCCGGTCGGCCCGGTGCCGGGCTGCCCCGCGCCGAGCCGGCCGACGGTCCGTCCGGCTATCCGGTGGCGGCCCGCAGCTCCCGCTCCGAATCGACCTGCGGCTCGGCCGGCGCCACCGGCGTACGCGCCGGGCTGGTCACCGGCTTGGGCTTGCCGACCAGGTACCCCTGGGCGAAGTCCACCCCGTAGTCGCGGAGCAGATTCATGGTGGCCTCGTCCTCCACGTGCTCGGCAGCGGTCCGGATCCCCAACGCGCGGCACATCTCGACGATCGACCGCACGATGCCCCGGTTCGCCACCGAATGCTCGATGCCGGCGACGAACTCGCCACCCACCTTCACCAGGTCCACCGGGAAGTAGGTGAGGAAGGCGAACGGGACGTGCCCGGATCCGAAGTCGTCGAGGGCGAGCTGACAGCCGAGCTGGCGGATCCCGTACGCGAAGTTGTGCGCCTCGGTCAGGTTGCCGATCCGCGCCGTCTCGGTGATCTCGAAGGTGATCTGGCCGGGATCGACGTCGTACTGCTGGAGCCGCTGCTGCACCCGCTCCAGCAGGTGCGGGTCGCCGAGCGAGCGCCCGGAGAGGTTCACCTGATAGTGCGAGGTACGCGGGCCGCGGGCGATCAGCTCGATGGTGCGGTCGATCACCCACCGGTCGATCGGCAGGATCTCGTCCAGCCGCTCCGCGTCGCCGAGCAGGGTCGAGGCGGAGTGCGCCCGGCCGCCGTCGTCGACCACCCGGAGCAGGATCTCCTGCCGGGTGATCTGGTTGAGCCGCAGGTCGAGGATCGGCTGGGTGTAGAGGGTGAACCGGTTCTCCGCCACCGTGGCCCGGACCCGGCTACGGCACAGCTCCCGGCGCTCGTCCTCGGCCGCCGGCTGGTCCAGGGCGACCCGGGCGACGCCGGTGGCCCGGGCCTGGCGCCAGGCCGTCTCCGCGTCCACGATCAGGTCGACGCCGCGACTGCCGTCCCGCCCCTGGTAGCGGACCAGGCCGCCCCAGGCGTCGACCAGTCGGGTCCGGCCCAGCACGAAGGACTGGGACCGGATGCCGTCGATGATCGCCTCGGCGAGCGCGGTGGCCGAACTCAGCGTGGTCCGCTGCATCAGTACCCCGAACTCGTTCGGACCGGTCAGCCCGCAGACGTCGGAGCGGCGGGCGACCCGGCGGACGACCTGGGCGACCGCCACCGCCAGCCGCTCCTGCTCGTCGGCACCGCCGGGCTCGCCCTCGACGCCGGGGTCCGGGTCGACCGCCGGGCCGACCGGCTCGACGGCCACCACCAGCAACACGCCCGGCCCGCCCCGCTGCGCGGTGTCGATTTCGTCGGCGAACCTGGCCCGGTGGAAGAGCCCGGTGACCGGGTCCCGGCCGGCCAGCTCCGCCTGCACCGTCTCGCGTCGGCGGGCCAGTCGGGCCTGCTCCTGGCGGGCGAGTTCGAGTTCGGTGATGTCCCGGGCGGTGGCGATGATGCCGTACGGCCGGTTCTCCGCATCGACGATGTATTCCAGGTGGCAGTGCACGTACCGGGTGACCCGGTCCGGACGGATCACCCGGCAGGTCGTCTCCCGGACGGTCCGGTCCCGCCACACCGACTCGACCACCCGGCGCACCCCGTCGACGTCGTCGGGGTGGACCAACCGGGCCAGCGCGGCGACCGAGTGCCGGAGGGTGCCGGGCGGGTAGCCGAGGATCAGGGCCATCTCGTCCGACCAGGTCAGCTCGCCGCTGGCCCGGATCCAGGTCACGGTGCCGAGCTTGGCCAACTGGGCCGCCCGGGTGATCCGGGCCGCCTCGTCGGTGTCGGCGGTCAGCGGGTCGCGTACCTCGATGTCGCCGGTCAGGTCGCGGCCCTCGGAGAGCGCCCGCTGGTATTCCTGCTGCACCCGGCGGGTGGCCCGGCGTGCCCGGGCCCGTTCCAGCTCGCTGCACGTCCGGTCCGAGGCCAAGGACAGGATGTCGTCCAGGTTCATCCCCGATCCCTCCCGGACGGCGTCTCGAAGCCCGCCTGCTGGGCGAGTTCCTTCAGCCGACCCCGAGCCTCCTGCCGGTACGTCCGCACCGTGTTGTACGCGATGCCGAGGATGGCCGCGATCTCGTGGTCGGACCAGCCGTCCAGCGCCAGTACGAAGACCTCGGCCTGGCGGGGCGGCAGCCTCGGCAACCAGCCACGCAGCAGTTCCCGGGCCTCCGCCGGGTCGGCCGGTTCGGCGAGCCGCTCCGGCGGTACCTCCTCCAGACTGACCGTCACGTCCTGCCGGCGGCGCCGGTGCAGCACCAGCAGCTTGTACCGGGCGGTCTTGTACATCCAGGCCAGCGGCTTCTCGTAGTCCCGGATCTGCTCCCACTTGTCCCGGGCGGTGATGAACGCCTCCTGTACGGCGTCCTCGACCAGCCCCCGGTCCGCGCACTGGGCGAGCAGGAAGCGCTCGACCAGCACGAAGTTCCGCTGGCAGAACGCCTCGAAGCTCACCTCGGACTCGGCCTGGCCCCGGTCCCCCAACCGGGCGGCCGACTCGGCCCGCACCACCGCGTTGTCCCCGCTCCTCATGCCGTCACCTCGCTGCGCTCGGCGCCGTCCCGAGCCGCGCGACCGAGCAGACTGATTCGCTCGCTCATGCCGCCTCGCCCCCGTCTGTTCGACGCAGACCCCGCAGCTCCACGACCCGGTGCCCGTCGCGGTCCCGCTCGTCGATCCGTACGTCGGTGGAGCGGCCGTCGGCCAGCCGGATCAGGCCCATGGTGCGGGCCCGGGTCCGCGCCGACCACTCCCGCTCCGCCTGCACCCGGCTGCGGTGCCGCAGAAAGCCCCGAACCAGCAGCCCCAGCCCCCCGACCAGGCCCACCAGCACTGCCACCGAGCTCCCGGTCGACAGTCCCCCCAGAACCTCGCTCATCCTCGCCTCTCGCGGTCCGTAGTTTGTCGTTCCGGGTATAACTCTCCGTCAAGGGCCTCTGTGTAGGGGGCGACCCGCCCGGGCGAAGATGCCGATGATCAAAAAAGTGGCGACTAGCTGGTGCGTTTCCTCCGATCAGCCACAGTAGACGGGCTGATCGAATGATCATAGATACTGTCCAGTATGGATTACGCAGAGCAACATTTGACGGCCCGGCGAGGTGTGTTCAGTCGACCGCGTCGGGGCGGGCGGCGACCGGCTCCTCGTCGTCGTCCTCGTCGGCCTCGCCCCAGTTGCGACGCAGGAACGGCAGCACGGCCCAGAAGGTCAGGAACCAGGCCCCGGTCAGCGTGCTGAGTACGAACGCCACCGCTCGGGGCAGCAGGAAGTCGGTGATCAGCAGCACCGAGCTGACCATCGAGACCAGCATGAAGGCCAGCCCGCCGGTCGCCATGCCGTGCGCGAAGCGGACCAGTTCCGGCTTGCGCCCCTGCCGGAAGAGTGCCCGGTGGAAGGCGACCGGCGAGATGATCAACGCGGTGGCGGCTGCCGCCGACAGCAGCGCGACGACATAGGTGTCCTTCTGGAACGTGGTGGCTCGCGGGAAGCCGCTGCTGAAGGGCAGGGTGAGCAGGAAGGCGAACAGGATCTGCACCCCGGTCTGTGCCACCCGCAGTTCCTGCAACAGGTCGGCGAAGTTGCGCTGCCAACGCTGCTTCTCCGTCTCGACGGCCACGTGGGCCACCTCCCGTTCCGGTCGAAGTTCGCAGCAGTGTGCCCGAACCGGCCGTACGTGAAACGCGAGGAAGCCTCGACAGCGGACGCGGCGGCGGTACCGGTGGCAAACCGGACGGCGCCGGAGATCTGAGGTACCCGGGGGTCAGCCGCCCCGGCGGATCCGGCCGGCGTACCGGGCTTCGAGGGTGTTGTTGTGCTCGTCGCTGTCCGGAATGTTCGCCGAGAGGTAGACCGGGGCCGTCTCCCCCGCCTCGACCAGCCGACGGACCACCTCCACCACGACCTGCTGGGCGAGCAGCGCGGCGGTGATCGACGACACCGCGCCGACCGCACCGCCACCGGGCAGCGGCAGCGTCGCGTCGCCGTACGGGGCGCCGTTGTCGAGCACCACGTCGGCGAGATCACTCAACTTGCGTCCGGAGGGATGCCGGGACGCCACCCGGGCCGAGTGCTGCTGCGAGGTGATCGCGATCAGCCCGTGGCCGTGCTCCTTGACCAGCGACGCGAACTCGACGACGGTGCCGTTCACCCCGGAGTTCGAGGCGATCACGAAGACGTCCCGGGGGTCGATCGGGGTCAGCTCGTAGAGCCGGCGCGCCACGGTCGGGTCCCGTTCCAGGGTGGGGCCGAGGATGTCGACCGGCTCGCCACCGCGCAGCACCAGGTCGCGCAGCGCGATCCGGTTCGTCGGGACCAGTCCGCCGGCCCGGCCGGCGATTTCCATGGCCAGCGCCTCGGAGTGGCCGGTGCCGAACGCCTGCACCACGCCACCCGCCCGGAGCGCGTCGGTGACCAGGTCGGCCGCCCGGCGTACGCCGTCCCGGGCGGCGTACGCCACCCGCCCGATCGTCTCGGTGACCACATCGAGATAGCCCTCGGGGCTGAGTGTCACGCCGCACGCGTCCCTTCGAGATGTTGATCTGGGCCATCCACCCTATCCCGTGACATGGTGGGCACCACCACATCCACCGGCTCCACCGCTGTCGGCACAGCGGCATCCGGTGTACCGTCTGCGCAACAACAGCACATCCGACAGGGGAGCGCACAGCGCTGAGAGTGCGGGTGACACACCCGCAGACCCTCGAACCTGATCTGGGTAATGCCAGCGCAGGGAGTTCGGTCGAGTCTCCAGCCGCGCCGCAGTCCGGGCCGTCCCGGGTTGCGGCGTGCGTCTTGCCTGGTTCGCCACGCGACTGGGAGGCACGCTCATGAGTCCGTCCACCACCACCAGATGGCGCACCGTCGACATCGTCGTCGCCTCGGTCATCGCGGTCGCGTTCGGGGTCATCTTCTGGGCCTGGAACCTGGTGTGGAGCGCCACCGAGGGCGCGTTCACGTTCTTCCCGCCGGCCCAGGCCGTCATCTACGGCATCTGGCTGGTGCCGGGTGTGCTCGGCGGCCTGGTGATCCGCAAGCCGGGTGCGGCACTGTACTGCGAGTTCCTCGCCGCCTTCGTCTCGGTGTTGCTGGGCAGCCAGTGGGGCACCGTCGCGATCCTGCAGGGGCTCGCCCAGGGCGTCGGCGCGGAGGCGGCGTTCCTCGCCGTCGGGTACCGCTCGTTCCGGCTGCCGGTGGCGGTCGGCTCCGGTCTGCTGGCCGGTCTCGCTGCCGCGATCTTCGACCAGATCCGCTACTACTCCGAGTACGACTTCGACTCGTTCCGACTGCCGGTCTTCCTGTTCACCGTGCTCAGCTCGGCGGTGCTGGCCGGTGCCGGCGGCTGGGCGCTCACCCGGGCGCTGGCCCAGACCGGAGCGCTGGACCGGTTCCCGGCCGGCCGCGAGCGTACCGCCGTGTGAGCCGGTGGCGACGTCATGAGCGAGCGAATCAGCCAGCTCAGTGCGGATGAGCCTCATGACGGCACGGAGCGCAGCGGAGTGCCGGCATGAGTGAGGTACGGCTGCGCGGCTTCGGCTGGCGGCACGCCGGCCGCCGGGCCTGGGCGGTCCGCGACCTCGACCTGCGGATCGGGCACGGCGAGCGGGTACTCCTGCTCGGCGCCTCCGGTGCCGGCAAGAGCACGCTGTTGGCGGCGCTGGCCGGGCTGCTCGCCGAGGACTCCGGCGAGCAGGAGGGCACCGTCGAGATCGACGGGCTCGACCCGCGCAAGGCCCGGGAGCGGGTGGGCATCGTCTTCCAGGACCCGCAGACCCAACTCGTGATGGCCCGGGCTGGCGACGACGTGGCGTTCGGCCTGGAAAACCGGGGCGTTCCGGCGGAGGAGATCTGGCCCCGGGTCACCGAGGCACTGGCCCGGGTCGACTTCCGGTACGGGCTGGACCGGTCCACCGCCGCACTCTCCGGCGGCGAGCAGCAGCGGCTCGCCCTGGCCGGGGTACTGGCGCTGCGGCCCGGACTGCTGCTGCTCGACGAGCCGACCGCCAACCTGGACCCGACCGGCGCGGCCCTGGTCCGGGGCGCGGTCCGGGCGGCGGTCGACGACGACACCACGCTGATCCTGGTCGAGCACCGGGTGTCGGAGGCGCTGCCGCTGGTCGACCGGGTGGTGGTGCTCGAACCGGGTGCCGGGGTGCGGGCCGACGGCCGCCCGGCGGAGGTCTTCGCGGCGCACGGCGCGGCGCTGGCCGCCGCCGGGGTCTGGGTGCCGGGGCCGCCGCCGGCACCGCGCCGGGCCGCGACCGGCCCCGGTGACCTGTTGCTCACCGCCGACCGGCTCGGCCTGCCGCCCCGGTTGGCAAGCACCGACCTGCGGGTACGCGCCGGCGAGGCGCTCGCCGTACTCGGTCCCAACGGTGCCGGCAAGTCCACCCTGGCGCTGCTGCTCGGCGGACTGCTCCGGCCCGGCACCGGCCGGCTGTCGGCTTCCCCCGCACTGGCCGGCCGGCACGCCGGCACCGCACCGCACCGGTGGCGGGCGCCGGTGCTGGCCGGCCGGATCGGCTCGGTCTTCCAGGACCCGGAGCACCAGTTCGTCCGGAGCACGGTCTTCGAGGAGCTGGCACTCGGGCCGCGCCGGACCGGCCGGCCCGAGGCGGTGGTCCGGTCGGTGGTGGACGAGCTGCTGGTCCGGCTCCGGCTGGACCGGTTGGCGGCGGCCAACCCGTACACCCTCTCCGGTGGCCAGGCACGGCGGCTGAGCGTGGCGACGGCGCTGGCCACCGCCCCCCGGCTGCTGGTGCTGGACGAGCCGACCTTCGGCCAGGACCGGCGCACCTGGCTCGAACTGGTCGACCTGCTCGCCGGGCTGCGGGACGGCGGGCACGGCATCGTCACCGTCACCCACGACGCCGACTTCGTCGCCGCGCTGGCCGACCGGACGATCCGGCTCGGCGGCGACGGGCCGGGGCAGCCGGCGGACCGGGCCGAGACCGGATCGGCGGGGCGGGCCGGATGATTCCGTACCAGCCGATCGCCGCCGCCGACGCACCGCTGGCCCGGCGCAACCCGGTGGCGAAGGTCGCCGCCGCGCTGGTCGTCTCCGTCGCGCTGATCGCCACGGTGGACCCGGTGGCGCCGGCGGTGGCGATCGGGTTCGAGCTCGCCGTGGTGCCGCTCTTCGGCCTCCGGTACGCGGCACTGGCCCGGCGGGCCTGGCCACTGCTGCTCAGCGCGCTGGGCATCCTCTGCACCCTGGTGCTCTTCGCCGCCGAGCGGACCGGCAGCCTGCTGTGGCAGGCCGGGCCGGTGGAGGTCACCAGCGGAGTACTGGTCACCGCGCTCGGCATGGCGCTCCGGGTGATCGCGGTGGCGCTGCCCGGGGTAATGGTCTTCGCCACCACCGACCCCACCGACCTGACCGACGCGCTGGTACAGAACGTCAAGGCACCGCCCCGGTTCGCCATCGGGGCGCTGGCCGCGTTCCGGCTGGTGCCGCTGCTCGCACTGGAGTGGCGGATGTTGAGCCTGGCCCGACGGGCCCGGGGCATCGACGCCGGACGGAATCCGCTGACCCGGCTGCGGCTGTTCGGCTCGACCGCGTTCGCCCTGCTGGTCGGGGCGATCCGCCGGGGTACCCGGCTGGCCACCGCGATGGACGCCCGGGGCTTCGACTCGGGCTCGCCGCGCACGTCGGCGCGCCGGCAGCGGTTCACCGGTGCCGACGCCGCCCTGGTCGTCGGGGCGGCGACGCTGGCGGGCGGAGCGCTCGCGGTCAGCGTCGTGCTCGGCACCTTCCGCCCACTGGTCGGCTGAGCCGGTCGGCTCGGCTTTCCGGTGAACCCGGTCGAGGAGACACCGGAGGGCCATCTCGGACGGCTCGGTGCCGGTCCGCTCCGCCGGGCGGCTGGTGCGGGTCAGTCCAGAGTGGCGATCTCGACGTTTCCGAACGTGACCCGGTAGGACGGCTCCGGACCCTGGTCGGAGACGGGATCGGAGAAGATGCCGAGCACCACCCGGCCAGCCGCCGGAGCAGCGTCTTGCGTCGTGCCGATCTGCCGGCCGTCCTGATAGAAGCGCAGGTCCTCACCCTCGGCGACCACACCGACCCGGATCCGACCGTCCGGCCGCCGATCCGGCGGGTACGGGAAGTCGCCGGCCTCGCTCGCCGTCTCGGACCCGTGCCGCATCAGGTGGTACCCGTCGGCGCAGACCCGCAGCACGTAACCGCCCTGCGCGTCGGTGAACCGGAACCAGATCCCGGCGCAGCTGCTCGGCTCGACCAGGGTCACGTCGACGTCCACCCGTACGTCGGTCCAGGTCTCCTGCGGCCCCGGGCACCGGTACGGGCCGTCGCTGCGCTTCGACACCACCAGCCCGCCGTCGAACTCGCACCCGACCCGGTGCCGCTCGTCCGTCCTCGGCAACCACCGGCCCGACCCGGTCAGCGGGTCGGCCACCACCACCCGGCCGGGCGGAGGCGTCCCGGCGGACGGGCCGGCACCGGTCGGGGTGGAACCGGCCGGCGCGGTCGGGCCACCGATCGTGGCGTCCGGTCCCGCGTTGGCCACCGGACCCGGTGGCGGCTGGCTGGCCGCTCCCCGGTCCCCGCCCGGCGGCAACATCCCGCTGGCGTAACCGACGGTGACCGCCGCGCCGAGCAGTCCTACCAGCGCGAACAGCGCGCTGGCGAGGATGCCCCACCGGCCGCCTCCCCGGCGACCCGGCTGCCCGGGCACCGCCGGCTGCCCGGACAGCGCCGGGCGGACCGCTCCGGCCGGTGCCCCCGGCGGGGCAACGGCCGTCTGGGCCGAGCCGGCGGTGACGGGTCGCGAGCCGCCCCGCCCGACCAGATTGCCGGCGGACCGGTCCGGGATCGCTGACGGACCCGCCGTCGTGCCGGGCGGACTCGCCGTCGTGCCAGGCGGACTCGCCGTCGTGCCGGTGACCGATCCGGCGGCCGGACCTGCGGCCAGCGCGGTCTCGGCCAGCGGGCGCCGGTCGGTGGCGGCCTGGGCCCGCTCGACCGCGGCCAGCAGGTCAGGTTGCCCGACCAGCGTCTCGGCGACGTGGCCGCTCCGGCCGGGCCCACCGGCCAGCAGCCGGTCCAGCAGGTCACGGGTGGCCGGCCGGCGGTGCGGCTCCTTGGCCAGCGCCAGTTCGACCAGTTCGCGCAGGGGTCCGGTCAACCCGTCGAGATCGGGTTCCTCGGTCATGATCCGTACTGCGGTGGCGGCCTGCGTCTCGGCCGCGAACGGGGTACGCCCGGTGCCGGCGTACGCCACCACGGCGCCCCAGGCGAAGACGTCCGCGGCCGGGGTGAGTACGCCCTTGGTCGCCGACTCGAACCGTTCCGGCGCCATGTACGCCACCGTGCCGATCACCTGGTCGGTCCGGGTGCCGGCGGCGGTGCCGTGCATCGCGCGGGCGATCCCGAAGTCGATCACCTTCGGGCTGCCCGGCGGCAGCAGCACGTTGCTGGGCTTGAGATCGCGGTGGATCACCCCGGCGCCGTGGATCGCGGTCAGCGCGGTCGCGATCCCGATCGCCAGCCCGTAGAGGTTGCCCGGGGTGAGCGGGCCGCGATCGGCGACCACGGTGGACAGGCTGGGGCCGTCGACGTACTCGACGACCAGGTAGGGCGGATCGTGGTCGGGATCGGCGTCGAGCACCTCGGCGGTGCAGAACGGTGGCACCTGGCGGGCCCGCTTCACCTCGCCCCGGAAGCGGCGCCGGAACTCCGCGTCGTACGCCAGGTCCGGCCGGATCACCTTGACCGCGACCGTACGCCCGCCGGCCAGCCGCGCCAGGTAGACGGTGCCCATGCCGCCCTCGCCCAGCCGACCGACCAGCTCACAGGGGCCGAGTTGGCGTGGATCGGTGGGCCGGAGCGGTCGTACCCCGGCAGCCTCGCCCGTCATCCCGACCCTCCACCGCCCCGCGGACCAGCCACCCCCCGTTGCCGGAAGTCGAGTAAGTATCACATCGGACCAGCTCCATCGGCAGGCCGGTCGGATGCGACCCGCCGGTCGACCCGGTCCACCGGTCGACCCATGTCCGCGTCAGCATGTTTGCACGGGTGCCCTGAACAGGCCATCTGTTGTTTCCCGAGCCGGGCGAGATTAGGCCACCTGCACTGACTCGAGAAGAGAGAGCGACCTCATGGGCCACGGCCACCCGCACCACCACGACGAGCAGCACCACGGTCACGACCACGGCACCGGCGGTGAACTGCCCGCCGCCGTCGACCTGGGCGTACCGGACGAGGAGCTGTCGCCCGCCGACCGCTCCCGGCGGGGTTTCCTGCGCAACGCGGGCCTGCTCGGCGCCGGTGCCGCCGCGACCGTACTGGCCACCCCCGAACTGGCCCACGCGCACGGCTCGGACGGCGACCACGGCGACCACGGCGGCCACGGCGGCCACGGCGACGACCGGGACCGGCAGGGCGGCTTCCAGTGGCTCGCCGGTGACCACCACATCCACACGCAGTACAGCTCGGACGCCCAGTACCGGGTGATCGACCAGGCCCGGCACGCCCGGGCGTACGGGCTGGACTGGATGGTCGTCACCGACCACGGCAGCGTGGCACACGCGAAGATCGGCGTGGAGAAGGTCAACCCGGACATCGTCGCCGCCCGGAGCCGGCTCAAGGACCTGCTGATCTACCAGGGCCTGGAGTGGAACATCCCGGCCGCCGAGCACGCCACCGTCTTCGTCGCGCCGGGGCGCAACGAGGTGACGGTGCTGAAGGAGTTCGAGAACGCCTTCGACGGCAGCGTGAAGGGCGCGGGCGACCCGACCCCGGCGAACGAGGCACTGGCGATCGCCGGCATCAAGTTCCTCGGCGAGGCGGTCCGGCGCCGCCGGGTCGAGGGTGCGCTCTTCCTCGCCAACCACCCGGCCCGGCGCGGCATCGACTCGCCGCACGAGGTAAGGGGCTGGCGCGACGCCGACCCCACCGTGGCGATCGGGATGGAGGGTGCCCCCGGGCACCAGGCCGCCGGCCTGCCGAGGCTGACCGCCGGCCGGGCCCGGGGCTACTACGACAACAACCCGTCCGCCTCGTCGTTCCCCGGCTACCCGCTGGAGAGCTACCGCACCTGGGGCGGCTTCGACTGGATGACCGCCACCGTCGGCGGGCTCTGGGACAGCCTGCTCGCCGAGGGCAAGCCGTGGTGGATCAGCGCCAACTCCGACTCGCACGTCAACTACCTGGACACCTCGCAGCGCGGGCCGGGCGGGAACTTCGACGCCGACGGCCGCTACCCGGACCCGGTGTACGGGCCGCTGCTGACCGAGGCCGGTGACTACTGGCCGGGTCAGTACAGCCGGACGCATGTCGGTGCGACCTCGTTCAGCTACCGCGCGGTGATGGACGGGCTGCGCTCCGGCCGGGTGTGGGTGGACCACGGCGGCCTGATCAGCGGTCTCGACGTACGCGCCCGGGTGGCCGGGGACCGCCGGAAGGACTCCGGCACCCCGCTCGGCGGAACGCTTCGGGTCCGGCGGGGAACCCCGGTCGAGCTGACCATCGACATCGACCTGGCGAACACGCCCAACTGGTCGCAGTTCGTGCCGGTACTGGCCCGGGTCGACGTGATCACGGGTCGGGTCACCGGCCCGGTCCGCGACCGCGACGCGTTCACCGCCCCGACCGCCAAGGTGGTGAAGTCGTACGAGGTCGGCAGGGGCACCGGACGGGTCTCGTTCAGCTACTCGTTCGGCCGGGTCGACGAGCCGTTCTACGTCCGGCTGCGCGGCACCGACGGCAGGCGCAGCGCGCCCGGCCTGATGGGTGCCGCCGTGGACCCGCACGGACCGGCGATCGACGTGGTCGGGGCCGCCGACCCGTGGCAGGACCTGTGGTTCTACGCCAACCCGATCTGGGTGCTGCCGAGTTGACCGGCCGGCACCCCGGCGTCACCCGGGCCGGCTCCGACGCGGGGGCCGGCCCGGTGCTCGGACTCAGCCTGGGGCACCGGACCGACCGGGAGGCCGAACACTGGCTGCGCGAGTACGTGCAGCCGCTCGGCCGTCCCGACCTGGTCGCCTGCACGCACCTGACGGCCACGCCGTACCCGCACGTCACGATCAGTGTGCGGTTGCCCGGTGCGGCGCTGCCGGAGCTGCCGGTCACCGCACCCGAGCTGCGGGAGGCGGCCGGGCACGGCGCCGCCGAGCACCTCGCCCGGCGGTCCGGCCGGGCGGTGCGCTATCCCGGTGTCGAGCTGCTGGTCGGCACCCTCACCGTCGCCGAGCTGATCGAGGTGAGCGCCATCGAGCGGGTGACCGTGCTCGGTGCCGGGGCGCCGGATCCGGACACTCCGGTCGAGACCCGGGACTTTGTCCGTCCACAGTGGTTGGACGGGCGGCTGACCCTGGTCACCACGCCGGTCGCGGGCAACCGGATCGGGCCCTTCGAGGTGCCCGACCCGACTCCCTGCTGCGCGGACCACCGGTAACCGCCGGCCGCCCGGCACGCGCAGCAGCCGGGCGGCCCGGGAGAGCGACCGGAGACGCCGGGCGCGATCCCCGGGTACCAGCCGGAGCTACCGGACGGCGGGCACGCGTGGGGCCGGCGCTTGCCGGCCCCACGCGTACGGCGGCCCGGGAGCGGGTCGGCTCAGCTACGCCGGAAGGCGTACCGGCGGGACGACGCGGCGCCCCGACCGTGTCCGACCCCGCCCGGACCACCGCCGTTGCGGACGATCGGACCGGCCTTCGGTGCCGCCGGTCGCTGGGGCGCCGGGGTGTCGTCACCCGGCAGCACGATCGGGGTACCGAGTTCGATCGACTCGTCCTTCGGCCGGCCGGCCCGGGCCGGGGAGCCGGATCCGGTGGAGCCGGTGGTCTTCCTGGACTTTCGTTTGGCAGGCATACGGTGTTCTCTCCTCCTGGTCGGCCGCTCCGCCTGCACGGCGGCAGCGGCGCGCGGGACGGGGATCCCGGGAGTCCGTTCGCGGAGGTGTCACCGAGAGGTGACTGGTCGCCGGAGAAGGCGGAACGGTACGGACGCCCGGAGCGCTCACACCCGCGCCGCGCGGAACAGGCGGGCGGGTGGGCTCGGATGAAGGGGCGTCAGTACCGCATGCCCTGGACCATAACCCGGACCGTGCCCCGGGCGCACCCGTTTTCCGGGTCGAAGTCGAGCCGGGTCTGCCGGGCCGGCGGTCAGCCGTGCGCCGGCCCGGGCGCGACCGGGTTGGGCAGGGCGCCGCCGAACCGGCGGTCCCGCTGGGCGTACAGCTCGCAGGCGTACCAGAGGTGCCGGCGGTCGAAGTCCGGCCAGAGGGTGTCCAGGTAGACCAGTTCGGCGTACGCGCTCTGCCAGAGCAGGAAGTTGGAGATGCGCTGTTCGCCGGAGGGGCGGAGGAACATGTCGACCGGCGGCACCTCGGGGTGGTAGAGGTACCGCGAGATCATCTTCTCGTTGACCTTGTCCGGGTGGACCTTGCCGGCCGCGACGTCCCGGGCGATCGCGGCGGCGGCATCGGCGATCTCGGCCTGCCCGCCGTAGTTGACGCAGAACTGGAGGGTCAGCGTCGAATTGCCCCGGGACATCTCCTCGGCCGTCTGCAACTCCGAGATCACGCTCTTCCAGAGCCGACCGGCCCGCCCGGACCAGACCACCCGGACCCCGAGGTCGACCAACTGGTCCCGGCGGCGCCGGATGACCTCCCGGTTGAAGCCCATCAGGAAGCGCACCTCGTCCGGCGAGCGGCGCCAGTTCTCCGTGGAGAAGGCGTACGCCGAGAGATAGGGGACGCCCAGCTCGATCGCGCCCTCGATGGTGTCGAAGAGGGAGTACTCACCCTGCTCGTGACCCTTGGTCCGGGGCAGTCCGCGCTGCTTGGCCCACCGCCCGTTGCCGTCCATCACCACCGCCACGTGCTTGGGCAGCGCCTCCACCGGCAACGCCGGGGGCCGCGCCCCGGACGGATGCGGGGTCGGTGGCACCGGCTTCCGACGGGCTCGGTTGGTCATCGCTCGGATCACTGTGCTTCCTTCGCTACGTCCGCCGGGTCGGGGCGCGGGACGTGTCGCGCCCGTTCCGTACGCTCACCGGTCGAGCCCCTGTCGACCAGCGGCAACGAGCGTAACCCCCGCTCCAGGTGCCATTGCAGGTGCGCCGCCACCAGCCCGCTGCACTCCCGGCGGTGCGGCGAGGAGGCGGCGTCCGCCGTCGGCCAGTCCCCGGAGGCGAGCGCGGCCATCAGGTCGAGGGTGGCCGGCGCCGGATGGGCGGCGCCGGGCGGTCGGCAGTCCGGGCAGACACACCCCCCGGCGGGTACGGAGAACGCGCCGTGCCGGCCCGGCGTACCGCAGACGGCGCAGGCGACCAGTGCCGGCGCCCAGCCGGCCAGCCCCATCCCGCGCAGCAGGTACGCGTCCAGCACCAGGGTGCTGGCGTGCTCCCCGTCGGCCAGCGCGCGCAGCCCGCCCAGGGTGAGCTGGAACAGCCGCAGCGACGGCTCCCGCTCGACCGGGGTGAGCCGCTCCGCCGTCTCGGCGATCGCACTCGCCGCCGTGTAGCGGGGATAGTCGGCGACGAACGCCTTACCGTAGAGCTGGATCCCCTCCACCTGGCTGATCGAGTGCAGCGAACTGCCCTGCTCGCCCTTCGGGTCGCCGGCGATCTGGATGTCGACGTGGCCGAACGGCTCCAGCCGGGCACCGAACCGCGAGGTGGTCCGGCGTACCCCCCGGGCGACCGCCCGCAGCCGACCGTGCCGGCGGGTCAGCAGGGTGATGATCCGGTCGGACTCGCCGAGTTTCTGCACGCGCAACACCACCGCGTCGTCGCGGTAGAGCTGTCGGCGGTACCCGGGCACCCGCCCATTGTTGCCTGCCGGCGCATCCGGCCGGACGCCCGGTCCGGGGCCGTCCAGGTCCGGCGACCGGGTTTCCCGATCGGCGACCCTGAGACCGTTCTCAGGGTCGGCATCGGGGTGGGTCGGTGGCGGACCCGGATGTCCGGCGGGCCGCCGCGGCCATAGCCTTCGGCCATGCTCGTTTCCCGGACCACCGCCCTGACCGGTGGGCTCGCCCTGGTCGCCCTGATCGCCCTGGCCGGCTGCGACGGCCTCGCCGAGCAGCGCCTCACCTACGACCGCACCGAGGACGTGAAGATCACCGAGATCGAGATATCCCCCGGCGCCGGAGACGTGGTGGTACGCACCGGAGCCGTGCAGAACGTCCGGATCGAACGGGTGGTGCAGTACCGCGGTCCCGAACCGAACGACGCCACCTACCGGATCGAGGGCACGAAGCTCGTCCTGGACACCGACTGCGGCCGGCACTGCGGGGTGTCGTACGACGTCCTCGCCCCGGCCGGCGTCGCACTGCGCGGCGAGAACGGCTCCGGAAACGTCACCCTGACCGCGCTGACCGAGGTGGACCTCAAGGTCGGCTCCGGCGACATCTCGGTGACCGACGCCAGCGGCTCGGTACGCGTCGAGACCGGTTCCGGGGACGTCACCCTCAACCGGGTGCCCGGCACCGTTTCGGCGCGGGCCGGCTCGGGGTCGATCGAGGGACGCTCGCTGGGCGCCGGGAAGGTGACCGCGCAGACGGGTTCCGGCGACATCTCGCTGACCCTCGCCGCCGCCACCTCGGTCCAGGCCAGCGCGTCGAGCGGCTCGATCGACCTGACCGTCCCGGCCGGCGGCTACCGGGTGACGGCGCACGCCGACTCGGGCGACACCGACGTGCAGGTGCCGAACGACCCGGCGGCCACGTCCGTACTCGACCTGCAGACCGGCAGCGGCACCATCACCGTCCGATCGAGCTGAGGCCGGCGGGCTCGCCGGCCGGCGTACTCCGCGCGGGATCTCCCGGAACCGGCGGTGCGGCGACGCCGGCCGGCGGTCCGACGGGGGGCGCGGCGACGCCGGCCGGCGCCCGGGCGGTACCGCCGGGCAGCAGGCACGGCGGGCGCCGGGCAGCCAGGTCCTCGACCCAGCCGAAGAGCGCGACCGCGACCGCCACCAGCACCGCGACGGCGGCCAGCCGGGCCGCCAGGCCCAGCGCGGAGGAATGGGCCAGCCCCAGCCCGGAGAGCAGTTCGTTGAGGGCGATCACGAAGGGCATGTGCCAGAGATAGACGGTCAGCGCCCGGCTGTTCAGCACGGTCACCGCCCGGTCGAGCGGCGCCCAGCGGTCGACCCAGGCGACGGCCGAGGGCGCCAGCCCGAAGACCAGCAGCACGAAGGCGACGGACCAGAGCGCGTTGCCCAGCGGTACGTCGTTCAGGTCGTAGCCGCGTGCCCCCTGGTGGGTGAGGATCCAGCCGAGGCCGGCCGCGCCGACCGGTACCGCGACCGCCAGCAGCAGCCGGCGGGGGATCCGCCGCAGCAGCCCGTCGTGCTGGGCGAACCCGAGCAGCCAGGCCCCGTAGTAGAGCCCGAAGTCGCGGAGCAGTCCCGGCGCGTCCGGATAGCCGAACTCGACGACCCCGAGCAGCAGGTACGGCGCGAGCAGCGTCGGCACCGGCCAGCGCCGGAACAGCCAGCGGGCCAGCGGCGAGACCGCCACGAACCAGAGGTAGTCGCGCAGGTACCAGACCACGCTCAGGGCCAGCGCGCCCCAGGAGTTGGCCGGCGGGTCGGCCAACGGCAGCACCCAGAACACCAGCCGCCAGGACGGCGCCAGTCCGGTGAGCAGCATGGCGGGTACGAAGAGCAGCGCCACCAGCCAGAGCGAGGGCAGGAGTCGACGCAGCCGGCGGCCGACGGCGGCCGTACCCCAGCGGTCGAGGGAGTTGGCCATCAACGCACCGGCCAGCGCGAACATCACCGACATGGCCGGGAACGCCAGGGTGAGGAAGGCCCAACCGGTGACGTGGTAGACGACGACACGGACGATGGCAAGACAGCGCAGTAGGTCGTAGTACCGGTTTCGCATCAGCCTGACTTGGTCGGCGGGGCAGGGGCAGGTGCCTTCCTACCCCGCATCTCCGCCGCTGCAACGGATTCCGGGAAGGTGGTGAGATGAACCTTCCGGAAATTGGCGGCGAATAGCCCGGACCCGCACTCGGGTACGCCTACCGGATCAAACGCCCAACCTCCGGCGTACCTGCTCCCGGAGCCCCTCCGGTGCCTCCTCGACGGCCAGCAGCCGGGGCAGCAGTTCCGGTTCGGACATCCAGGCCCGGAACCCCTCGGCGACGGTCACCCCGTGCTCCGGCCGGTGCAGCACCGTCACCTCGTCACCGGCCCGCACCTGACCCGGCCGCACCACCCGGAGGTACGCCCCCGGCCGGGCCGCCCGGGTGAACTGCTTCAGCCACTGCGGCACCCCCATCTTGAGCTGGAAGGTGGCGCACGGGATCCGGCCGAAGGTGGTCTGCAGCACCAGCTCGGCGCCGATCCGCCACTGCTCGCCGAGGACCGCCCCGTTCACGTCGAGCCCAACCGTGGTGAGGTTCTCCCCGAAGAGTCCACCGGGCAGCGGACGCCCCAGTTCCGCCTCCCACCAGTCGTAGTCCTCCCGGGCGTACGCGTACACCGCCTGGTCGTCGCCGCCGTGGTGCGCCACGTCGAAGATCTGGTCACCGACCAGGCCACTGCCCAGTCCGACGGTCTTCGGTCCGGGCGCCCGGACCAGCACGGGCCCGTCCACCGGGCGCTTGTTGATGCCGGTGGTCCCGACCGCCTTGGCGCTGTTCGGCTCGGGCACGGCCAGGTTGACCGAGAGGATTTTCCCCATGGGTCCGCACCCTACCCAGTCCGATCCTTCGACAGACACCGATTTCGCTCGCCGGCCCGGCCTGGACGCCGCCGGGTTCGCAGTCGGCCCCGGCCGTCGGTCAGCGCCGTCCGCCGAGCCGGGTAGCCGCAGAATCACCGCGCCGACCCGACCCCGCCCCGGGGCCTCAGCGCCGTTCGCCCAGCGGCTAGCCGCAGAATCGCCGCGCCGACCCGACCCCGCCCCGGAGCCTCAACGCCGTTCGCCCAGCGGCTAGCCGCAGAATCGCCGCGCCGACCCGACCCCGTCCCGGGGCCTCAGCGCCGTTCGCCCAGCGGGTAGCCGCAGAACTGGGCGCCGACCAGACCGGCGGTGGCGGCTTCGCCGTCGAGCGGGCGTGCCCGGTCGGCGTAGTGTTCGGCGTCGTCCTCGGGCTCGTACCCGATCTCCCGCCCCTCGGCCAGCGACCACCAGCGGCGACTGTTCCGGCTGATCCCCCAGAGCAGCCGAAAGCCGGTGGCGTCCGCCCGCAGGCAGGCGTCGACCAGCCGGGCGCAGTCGTCCGGGGAGATCCAGTTCTCCAGCCCGCTCATCCCGGGCGGTTCGGGGAAGCAGGCACCGAGCCGCAGCGCGAAGACGGTGATGCCGAACCGGTCCGCGTAGAGGCTGCCAAGCGACTCGACGGCCGCCTTGGACCAGCCGTAGTAGGTGTCCGGACGGGGCGGTACCGCCGCCGGCACCCCGTCCGGCCCGGTCGGTGCCGGTACGCCGGCCGGCTCCGGGCTGCTGCCGGCCCGGCGGTACCAGCCGGCCGCGTGGATCGACGAGGCCAGCACCACCCGGGGTACCCCCGCCGTGCGGACCGCCTCCAGGACGCTCCTGGTGCCCGCCACGTTCACCCGGAGCAGTTCGGCGAAGGTGTCCTCGCCGGGAATCGCGGCCAGGTGCAGTACGGCGTCGACCCCGGAACAGGCCGCCGCCAGCGCCACCGGGTCGTGCAGGTCGGCGCGGACGATCTCCACCGGTTCGCCGGGCGCCGCCGGGGGCTGGTCGGCGACGTCGAGCAGCCGCAGGATCCGCTCCGGGCCGGCCAGCCGGGGCCGGAGCAGCCGCCCGACCCGCCCGGCCGAGCCGGTGACCAGTAGCCGTGCCGGCATCCGCGCCTCCCCTCCCCCCGGCCGATCGACGCGCGGGCTCAGAAGCCGAGCTTGCGGAGCTGCTTCGGATCCCGCTGCCAGTCCTTGGCGACCCGGACGTGCAGGTCGAGATAGACCCGGGTGCCGAGCAGCTCCTCGATCTGCTGCCGGGCCCGGATGCCGACCTCCTTGAGCCGGCTGGCCCGGGCCCCGATCACGATCGCCTTCTGGCTGGAGCGTTCCACGTAGACGTCGGCGTAGATCTTCATCAGCCGGTCCTCGGGGATCATCTCCTCGACCACCACCGCGATCGAGTGCGGCAGCTCGTCCCGGACCCCCTCCAGGGCCGCCTCCCGGATCAGCTCGGCGACCAGGATCTGCTCCGGCTCGTCGGTGAGCATGTCGTCGGGGTAGAGCTGCGGCGACGACGGCAGATAGCCGGTCATCACGTCGACCAGGGTCTCCACCTGGTGGCCGGAGACCGCGCTGACCGGTACCACCTCGGCGAAGTCGCCCAGCTCGCTGACCGCGAGCAACTGCTCGGCCAGCCGCTTCCGGTCCACCAGGTCGGTCTTGGTCACCACCGCCAGCACCGTGGCCTTCAGCTCGGCCAGCTCGCCGGTGATGAACCGGTCGCCCCGGCCGATCGGCTCGTCCGCCGGGATGCAGAGGCCGATCACGTCGACCTCGCTCCAGGTCTGCCGGACCAGGTCGTTGAGGCGCTCGCCGAGCAGGGTACGCGGCCGGTGCAGGCCCGGGGTGTCGACCAGGACGAGCTGCGAGTCGGGCCGGTGCAGTACGGCCCGGATCACGTGCCGGGTGGTCTGCGGCTTGTTGGAGGTGATCGCGATCTTCTGCCCGACGATCGCGTTGGTCAGCGTCGACTTGCCGGCGTTCGGCCGGCCGACGAAGCAGGCGAACCCGGCCCGGTAACCGGCCGCCTCGCGGGGCGACCGCTGGCCGGCTGCCTGGCCGGTCGACCGCTGCCGGGTCGAGCGGTGGCCGGAGTCTGCTGCGGTCACTCCAGCACCGTGCCGAGCAGGGTGCCGTCCGGGGCGGCGACGTGGATCGGCGCGTCGGCGGCGAGGTCGCGGACGGCGGCGTGCCCGGCGCCGTCCAGCGTCGACGCCTCGGTCACCACCGCAGCTGCCTCCAGCCGGGTGGCCCCGGCGGCGACCGCCGAGGCGACCGCGAGCTGCAACGCGGTGATGGTCAGCGACGGCAGTGAGACGCTGGCGGCGGCGTACGTCCGGCCGTCCTGGTCGCGTACTGCCGCGCCCTCCACCGCACCGACCCGGCCCCGGGCACCCCGGGCCAGGACCACCAGCTTGGTGTCCTCGGCGGTCAGCTCGACCGTCACCGACGGCGTGTGCCCGCCGACCGGGGCGGTCGGCACGGCGGACGGGTCAGGCATCGGCGGGTTGCCTCTCCTCGGCCCGGGAGTGCTGCTCCCGGGTGCTCTGTGCGCCCCGGACCTCGGGGTCGGTAACGGTCTGCTCCGGCTCGTCGGCCGCGGTGAGCCGGCGGACCAGTACGGAGTCGATGTGGTTGCGCCGGCCGGTGGTGCCCTCGGCGATCAGCCGCAGCCCGCCCACGTCGGCCGAGGCGCCGGGCAGCGGCACCCGGCCGAGGGCCTGGGCGAGCAGCCCGCCGACGGTCTCCACCTCGTCGGTCGGCAGCTCGACGTCGAACAGCTCGCCGAGGTCTTCCACCGGCAGCCGGGCGGTGACCCGCACCTGGCCGTCGTCGAGGCGCTCGACCGGCGGGCGCTCGACATCGTACTCGTCGGTGATCTCGCCGACGATCTCCTCCAGGATGTCCTCGATGGTGACCAGCCCGCCGGTGCCGCCGTACTCGTCGACGACGATCACCATGTGGGTGCGGGCCGCCTGCATCTCGGAGAGCAGGTCGTCGACCGGCTTCGACTCGGGCACGAAGGTGGCGGTGCGCATCACCTCGGAGACCGGCCGCCCGGCGGCGGCGGGGTCGTCGCCCTGGGTCTGCCGGATCACGTCCTTGAGATAGAGCACCCCGAGCACGTCGTCCACGCTGTCCCCGATCACCGGGATCCGGGAGAAGCCGGAGCGGAGGAAGAGCACCAGCGCCTGCGGCAGCTTCTTGTGCGCCTCGATCCAGACCATCTCGGTACGCGGCACCATCACCTCGCGGACGATGGTGTCGCCGAGCGCGAAGACGGAGTGGATCATCTGCCGTTCGCCGTGCTCCACGACGCCGCGCTGCTCGGCCAGGTCGACCAGCTCGCGCAGCTCGACCTGGGTGGCGAACGGGCCCTCCCGGAAGCCGCGCCCCGGGGTCACCGCGTTGCCGATCAGGATCAGCAGCGAGGCGAGCGGGTTCAGCACCCGGCCCAGCCAGCGGACCAGCGGCGCGGTGACCCGGCCGACGGTGTAGGCGTGCTGCCGACCGATGGTGCGCGGCGCCACGCCGACCACCACGAAGCTGACCACGGTCATCGCGCCCGCGGTGACCAGGGCGGCGGTCCAGCCGGCGCCGAAGGTGTCCACCGCGACCAGCGCGACCAGGACGGTCGCGGTCAGTTCGCAGAGCAGCCGCAGCAACAGCAGCAGGTTGATGTGCCGGACCGCGTCGGCGGCGACGACCTGGAGGGTACGCGCGCCGCGTACGCCGTCCCGGGCCAGCTCGCCGGCCTGGGCCGGGGAGACGGCACCGAGCGCGGCGTCGGCCATCGCGAAGATCCCGGCGAGCACCACCAGACCGGCGGCGAAGAACAGCAACTGGAGATCGGGCAGGCCGCCCGGGGTACTGGCGGACGACGCCAGCGACGCGGGCAGCGCGGCTAAATGGTCAGGCATCACTGGGTCCGGGTCGCGCGCCAGCTATCCAGGAGCCGCGCCTGTAGCGCGAACATCTCCCGTTCCTCCTCCGGTTCGGCGTGGTCGTAGCCGAGCAGGTGCAGTACGCCGTGCACGGTCAGCAGGTGCAGCTCGTCGGCGGCCGAGTGCCCGGCCGTGGCGGCCTGCTTGGCGGCGACCTCCGGGCAGAGCACGATGTCGCCGAGGAGTGCCGGCTCACCGCCGTTGACCTCGCCGGGCCCGTGGTCGACGCTGCCCTCGTCCATCGGGAAGGCGAGTACGTCGGTCGGGCCGTCGCCACCCATCCAGCGGTGGTTCAGCTCGGTCATGTAGTCGACGTCGACGAGCAGCACCGACAGCTCGGCGAGGGAGTTCACCCCCATCTCGTCGAGGGCGTGCCGGGCCACGGCGAGCACGGCGTCGGTGTCGACGGCGCTCCCCGACTCGTTGGCGATCTCGATGGACAACTGGTTCCCCTGATGGACTGTGGAAAGCTGTGGTGACTGCACTGTCGGACGGACTAGCGGCGCCGGCCGGCCCGGCCGCCGTGCGCGGTCCGCCCCGGTACGGCGTGCACGCCCTGGCCCTGCTGCTGGGACTCCCGCTCGGCGTCCCAGCGGGCGTACGCGTCCACGATGTCACTGACCAGCCGGTGCCGCACGACGTCGGAGCTGGAGAGTTGGGAGAAGTGCACGTCCTCCACGCCCTCCAGGATGTCCCGCACGGCGCGCAGGCCGCTGGTCGTCCCGCCGGGCAGGTCGACCTGGGTCACGTCACCGGTCACCACGATCTTGGAGCCGAAGCCCAGCCGGGTGAGGAACATCTTCATCTGCTCGGGCGTGGTGTTCTGCGCCTCGTCCAGGATGATGAACGCGTCGTTGAGCGTCCGACCCCTCATGTATGCCAGCGGCGCGACCTCGATCGTCCCGGCGGCCATCAGCTTCGGGATGGAATCCGGGTCGAGCATGTCGTGCAGCGCGTCGTAGAGCGGCCGCAGGTAGGGGTCGATCTTCTCGTGCAGGGTGCCGGGCAGGAAGCCGAGCCGCTCGCCGGCCTCGACCGCCGGCCGGGTCAGGATGATCCGGTTCACCTGCTTGGCCTGGAGCGCCTGCACGGCCTTGGCCATGGCGAGGTAGGTCTTGCCGGTACCGGCCGGGCCGATGCCGAAGACGATGGTCTTCCCGTCGATCGCGTCGACGTACCGCTTCTGGCCCAGCGTCTTGGGCCGGATGGTCCGGCCGCGCCGGGACAGGATGTTGAGCGTCAGCACCTCGGCGGGGCGCTCGGTGCCGCCCTGCTCGATCATGCCGAGGGTACGCCGCACGGCGTCGGTGGTCAGTGTCTCGCCCTTCTCGATCAACTCGAGCAGCTCGGTGAAAAGCCGTTCGGCAAAGGCGTTGTCGGCAGGGGCACCGGTGAGGGTGATCTCGTTTCCCCGGACGTGCACGTCACTGGGGATCGACCGCTCGATCAGTCGCAGGATCTCGTCGCCCGCGCCGAGCAGGTTAACCATGATCTTGGGGTCAGGAACCGTGATCCTGGTCTGCACCCGGGCCTGCCCCGGGGGTGGGGTACCGGTCATGGGTCGGGCCCGAGGCCCTGTGCCACCTGCTTCCGATCTCGGTGCCGCGGTGCCACCGGGAGCTTCCCGGCTGGTCGCGCGACGTGCGGACGTTGGAGTCATCGTATCCGTTCAACGCCGACGGCACGCTGCCCATTTCCGCCGCTCTCCGCCGACCTGGGCAGGTCGTCCCACAACCGCTCCGCGTCCGCGTCCCGCCGACCCGGCCCCGCCGCGTCGGACCGACCAGGGGCGCCCTCACCGAAAGGGGCCCGGTCAGCCGCCGAGCTGGACATCCTGGGCGTAACCGGACGGCCGTGACGCCTCCCGGAGTACAGGTCGCCGACCGGCCGCCTTCCGGGGCGCCCCTCGGAACGCGACGACCGGGACCGTGCCGGACGGGTGGATGCGGTGAGCCCGGTAGGCGGGCGGGACCGTCAGCTCGCCCGGAAGTCGAAGCGGTCGAAAGTCTCCTGGCTCCGGGTGAAACGGTAGGTGGCCCAGTGCATCCTGACCACCTCGCCCCGGTCGTCCCGGGTCAGCCGGAGCAGCTCGCCGACCTCCCGCCCGGAGACCGTACGCAGCACGTCCGGCCGGTCCGGCAGCGGCGCGAAGACGGCCGGCGGCTTGCCGGCCGGGTCCGCCGCGCCCTGGGCCCGCAGGGCGCCGTCCCGCCACGAGAAGACGTACTCGAAACCCTCGCCCCACCAGCGACCGAGCAGCCCGCGGTAGGGCTCCGGAGCCGGCTCGCCCGGGGTCCACGGCGCGATGTCGGCGGGATCGTCCTGCGCCGAGGCGGCCAGGATCTGGTGCGCCAGCTCGTTCACCGCGACACCGGTACCGGAGGAGCCGAGCACCGCGCAGCCCATCGCCCCGGGGGTGCCGGAACCGCCCCGCCGGCCGTAGACGCTGGCCAGGAAGCCGGGCATGGCACCGTCGTGGCCGACGTGCACGATCCGCTCGGCGGCTCCCGAGGCGTCCCGCTGGGGCAGCAGGATCAGGCCCAGCCCGAACCCGGCGGTCCAGAGCGACTCGTCGGTCACCGTCAACGGCCAGCGCATCTCGTCCAGGGTGCCCGGCCGGAGCACCGCACCGGCCGGGTCCAGCGCCGCCGGGTCGGCCAGGAACGCCGCCCAGCGGGCCATGTCGGGTGCGGTACTCCAGAGCTGGGCCGCCGGCCCGACCGCGCCCAGGTCGGTGTTCGGCTCGGGCCGGGCGTGGTCGGAGTAGGCGTCGACCAGGAAGCCGGTCGCCGCACCCGCCGGCGGGTGCGGGACGGTGTCGGCCAGCCCGAGCGGGCCGAGTACCCGGTCGGCGAGCACCTCCGCCCAGGTGCCGCCGCGCAGCCGGGCAACCGCCTGGCCGAGCAGCGCGGCGCCGAGGTTGGAGTAGTGGAACCGGCGGGCCGGCGGCAGTACCCGTTCGGCCCGCGCCAGGTCGGCGAGGAACTCGTCGAGTTCCGGGGTGTGCAGGGTGTCCCACACGTCGCCGTACGGCTCGCGCTGCACCCCGGAGGTGTGCGACAGCAGCCGACGTACGGTCAGCTCGCCGTGTGCCGGTACGTCGAGGTGCGCCCCGATCGGGTCGTCCAGGTCGAGCAGTCCGTCGTCCCGGCACTGCAACACGAGTACGGCGGTGAAGGTCTTCGTCACCGAGCCGATCCGGAACGCCGTGCCCGGACCCAACGGGGCGTCGTTGCCCGTGGTGCCGACCGTGCAGGTCTGCATCGGCCGGTCGGCCCGGTGCAGCGCGGCCGAGACCGCCGGAATCCGGGACTCGGCCTGCGCCTGCCGGACCAGCCGCTCGAACTGCCGGTTTCCCCCGGTCATGATCCCCCCTCGCCCACGGTCCCCTCGCCAAGATCACGGATCTTACGCCCGCGGGCCTGCGCCGCCCGCCGGCCTGCGCCGCGGCCCCGCCGACCTGGGCCCGGCTACCGCCCGGTGTGCGGCCCGGACCGTCGAACGGGGGCGAGGGGATGCGCGTCGACCGGCTGCGTACCGCGCTGCGGGCCGCTCAGCGGGCCAGCATCGGCCCTAGTGGCTCACCGCCGAGCACGTGGGCGTGGGCGTGGAAGACCTCCTGCCCGCCGTACGGGCCGGTGTTGAAGATCAGCCGGAAGCCGTCGGCGGCCAGTCCCTCGGTCTCGGCCACCACCGCCGCGGTGCCGAGCACGTCGCCGGCCAGCCCGGGATCGGCCTCGGTCAGGGTCACCACGTCGGCGTAGTGCTCCTTCGGGATCACCAGCACGTGCACCGGCGCCTTCGGGTCGATGTCCCGGAATGCCAGCGTGGTGTCGGTCTCCCGGACGACGGTGGCCGGGATCTCGCCCGCGACGATCCGGCAGAACAGGCAGTCGGTCTCCATCATCGAAATCGTAGGGGCTGCCGCTTCCCGGCGCGGTCCGGCCCGGGCGTACCCCGGGATGGCCGGCCCGGGCGTCCGGGTCCGGGAGCCGCCCGGCATCATGATCGGATGGCTGGACGAGCGGTGCTGGTGACGGGGGCGTCCCGGGGAATCGGGCGAGCGGTGGCGACGGCGTTCGCCGCCGACGGCGATCGGGTGGCCGTGCACCACCGCGACTCGGCCCCGCTGGCCGAGCAACTCGTCGCCGCCCTGCCCGGCGAGGGGCACGTGGCGGTCCAGGCCGATCTCGCCGACCCGGACGGGGTACGCGCGATGGTCGACGACGCGGCCGAACGGCTCGGCGGACTCGACGTACTGGTGAACAACGCCGGGGTCTTCGGCAGCGCGGACGCCGGGCACCCGGTCTTCGATTCCTCCTACGAGCAGTGGCAGCAGCAGTGGCGCCGGACCCTCGACGTCAACCTGCTCGGCGCGGCCAACACCATCTGGTGCGCCGCCCGGCACCTGCGGGACCGGGGCGGCCGGATCGTCAACGTCTCGTCCCGGGGCGCGTTCCGGGGCGAGCCGACCCAGCCGGCGTACGGCGCCAGCAAGGCCGGGCTGAACGCGCTCGGCCAGTCCCTCGCGGTGGCCCTGGCCCCGTACGGCATCGCCGTCGCCACCGTCGCGCCCGGCTTCGTCGAGACCGACATGACCAACGAGCACCTCAAGGCGCCGCGCGGCGACGCGATCCGGGCGCAGAGCCCGTTCAACCGGGTCGCCCGGCCGGAGGAGATCGCGGCCGCCGTGCACTGGCTGGCCTCGCCCGAGGCGGAGTGGGCCTCCGGCACCATTGTGGACCTCAACGGCGCCTCCTACCTGCGCACCTGAGCCGCCGGCCGGCCGCCGGGCGGTGCCGCCCGGGGTCGGGGCGGTCCTCGTCGGGCAGCGGGAGGTGGCTCCGACTGGCAGGATGATCGATATCCGGCCGGTGGAGGGAGCGCGACGATGACGGTGGATCGGCGGGACGCGGAGACGGTCGGCGGGGACGACCCGGCGACGGTCGGCGGGGACGACGCGGCGACGGTCGGCGGGGACGACGCGGTGCGGGAACGGGCGCTCGCCGCGCTGGACCTGGAGACCAAGGTCCGGCTCCTCTCCGGCCAGGACTTCTGGACCCTGCCGGCCGTACCCTCGATCGGGCTCGGCTCGCTGGTGATGTCGGACGGCCCGGTCGGGGTACGCGGCGTCCGCTGGACCCCGGACGACCCGTCCACCGCCCTGCCCAGCCCGACCGCGCTCGCCGCCACCTGGGATCCCGAGCTGGCCCGGCAGGCCGGCCGGGTGCTCGGCGCCGAGTGCCGGCGCAAGGGCATCCACCTGCTCCTCGCCCCCACCGTCAACCTGCACCGCAGCCCGCTCGGCGGCCGGCACTTCGAGTGCTACTCGGAGGATCCGCTGCTCAGCGCCGAGATCGGCGTCGGCTATGTCACCGGCGTGCAGGACCTCGGCGTGGGCGCCACGGTCAAGCACCTGGTCGCCAACGACTCGGAGACGGAACGGATGACCGTGGACGTCCGGGTCTCCGAGCGGGCGCTCCGGGAGGTCTACCTCGTCCCGTTCGAGCGGATCGTCGCCGCCGGGGTCTGGGCGGTGATGGCGGCGTACAACGGGGTCAACGGGCACACCATGACCGAGCACGCCGGGCTGCTCCGGGACCTGCTCAGGCGGGAGTGGGGCTTCGACGGGATCGTGGTCTCCGACTGGACGGCGACGAAGAGCACCGAGGCGTCCGCGAACGCCGGGCTCGACGTGGTGATGCCGGCCGTCGGCGATCCGTGGGGTGCCGCGCTGGTCGCCGCCGTGCGGGCCGGCACCGTCGCCGAGGCCGAGGTGGACGAGAAGGTACGCCGGGTGCTCCGGCTCGCCGGCCGGGTCGGGCTGCTCGACGGCGTACCCCCGGTGGTGGACCCGGCCGACCTGCCGCGCCCGCCGGACGGCGCTGCCCTGGCGCACGCGGTGGCGGTCCGCTCCTTCGTGCTGGCCCGCAACGACGGCGACCTGCTGCCGCTCGACCCGGGCCGGCTGCGCCGGGTCGCGGTGCTCGGCGCCCTCGCCGACGACGCGCGGATCCAGGGCGGCGGCAGTGCCCTGGTCGCGCCGCCGCACGCGATCTCCCCGCTCGCCGGGCTGGCCGCCGCGCTCCCCGACACCGACCTCGGGTACGCGGTCGGCGCCGACCCCCGGCTCCGGCTACCGGCGGCCGGCGGCGTGGCCTGGACCCCGATCACCGCGACGCTGCGCGACGCCGACGGCCGGGAGCGCCACCGGGCGGAGCTGGACCGGGCGACGGTGCGCTGGATGGGTGACCTGCCGGACGGGCTGCCGCCGGACGAGCTGGCCAGCGTCGACCTCACCGCCGTACACACGCCGCTGACCAGCGGCACCGCCCGGCTCTCGATCGAGGGCTTCGGGGTCTTCACCCTCACCGTGGATGGCGTGGACCTCTTCGACGGTCCGCTCTACGACCCGGCCGAGGAGACCGGGACGGTCTTCCGGGCGACCGTCGAACGCCGGTTCGAGATCTCCGTCCGGGCCGGCGAACCGGTCGAGGTGCGGCTCACCCGCCGGATGGTCGACGGCGAAGACCCGGGCTTCGTGTCGTTCACCCTCGGGCATGCCGAGCCCACGGCCGCCTCGGACGACGAACTGCTCGACGAGGCGGTCCGGACGGCCGCCGGCGCCGACGTGGCGGTGGTGGTGGTCGGCACCACCGAGGAGGTGGAGTCGGAGGGGTTCGACCGGAGCACGCTGGCGCTGCCCGGCCGGCAGGACGAGCTGGTCTCCCGGGTCGCGGCGGCCAATCCCCGGACGGTGGTGGTGGTCAACGCCGGCTCGCCGGTGCTGATGCCCTGGGCCGACGAGGTGGCGGCGATCCTGCTCACCTGGTTTCCCGGCCAGGAGGCCGGGGCGGCGCTCGCCGACGTGTTGCTGGGGCGGGCGGAACCGGGCGGACGGCTCCCCACCACCTGGCCACGCCGGCCCGGGGACTGCCCGGCGCTGTCCACCACCCCGGTCGACGGGGTGCTCGACTACACCGACGGGGTCTTCGTCGGCTACCGGGGCTGGCGGGCCGCACCGCTCTTCCCGTTCGGGCACGGGCTCGGCTACACCGACTGGGCGTACGAGTCGCTGACCGTCGAGGTCGGGCCGGAGGGGCCGGTCGCGGTGGTCACGGTCCGGAACACCGGCGCCCGCCCGGGCCGCGAGGTGGTGCAGGTGTACGTCGGCCCGGAGGCCACCGATCCGGACCGTCCGGCCCGCTGGCTGGCCGGCTTCGCCGCTGCCGGTGCGGCTCCCGGCGCGGCGGTGACGGTACGGGTGCCGCTGCCGGAGCGGACCTTCCAGGTCTGGGAGCCGGAGGGCTGGCGGACCCGGTCCGGCCGGTACCGGGTGGAGGCGGGCCGCAGCGTCGCCGACCCACGCCTGACCGCCGCCCTCGACCGCTGACCCGGCCCCCTCACCCAACCCCGCCGGGGAGGCCGGCCAGGATTCTGGTAGATCTGTGGTCAGCTCCGAACCATAGATCTACAAGGATCTTGGACGGACACTGCCCGAGCACCGGGACGTCGGCCGTCCCGGCCGGCAAGCCGGTCCCGGACGGATCGTGGACCCGGGGTCACCAGCGGCCGAGTCGGGTGGAGAGCACGGCCAGTGCCGCGACCCCGGCGGTCGAGGTCCGCAGCACCTCGGGCCCGAGCCGGACCGGTACGGCGCCGGCCGAGGCCAGCGTCTCCAGTTCGGCCGGCGACACGCCGCCCTCCGGGCCGACCACCAGCACGACGTCACCGGTCGCGGGCAGTTCGGCGGTGCCGAGCCGGGCCTCCGCCTCCTCGTGCAGCACGAAACCGGCCGCCGCCCCGGCGATCCGCCGGGCCACCGCGCGGGTCGACTCGTCCGGCGCCTGCGCCGACCCGGCGATCGCCGGCAGCCAGGGCCGGCGGGCCTGCTTGGTCGCCTCGCGGGCGGTCGCCACCCAGCGGTCCCGGGCCCGGGCGCCCCGGTCGCCGCGCCACTGCGCCACCGAACGCTCGGCCGCCCACGGCACGATCTCGTCCACCCCGACCTCGGTCATCGCCTGCACGGCCAACTCGGCCCGGTCACCCTTGGCGATGCCCTGCACCACCACCAGGCGCGGGTCGGGCGGGTCGGCGTACCGCCGGGAGGTGACCGAGGCGGTCAGGGTGCCCCGGCCGACGGCGGTGACCACGGCGGTCAGGGTGCCGCCGCGCCCGTCGGCGAGCAGTAGCTCCGCACCGGTACGCAGCCGCTGCACGGTCGCGGCGTGGTGCCCCTCCGGACCGTCCAGCGTGACGGAGTCGCCGGGCGGCAGCGACTCGACCAGGAACAGCGGCGCGCTCACGGCGAGCAGGTTAGCGGGTCGTCCGCCCGGCACGGCTCGCCGGCCGGGCGACGCGCCCGTCAGGCGTGGCCGTTGAAGGCGTCCCGCATCCGGGAGAAGAAGCCGCCCTGCTTGGTCAGCTCGGCGACCTCCTCGCCCCGGGTCTTGGCGAACTCGCGCAGCATCCGCTCCTGCTCGGCGTCGAGCTTGGTCGGGGTACGCACGTCGAGGTGCACGTAGAGGTCACCCCGGCCGGTACCGCGCAGGTGCGGCACCCCCCGGGCCCGCAGCCGCAGCGTCGAGCCCGGCTGGGTGCCCGGCTTGACGTCGACCGGCTCCTCGCTGTCCAGCGTCTTGATGGTCAGCCGGGTGCCGAGCGCGGCGGCGGTCATCGGCACGGTGACACGGCAGTGCAGGTCGTCGCCCTTGCGGGAGTAGACGTCGTGCGGCCGCTCGTGGATCTCGACGTAGAGGTCGCCGGCCGTACCGCCGCCGGGGCCGACCTCGCCCTGCTGGGCCAGCCGGATCCGCATGCCGTCCTCGACCCCGGCCGGGATCTTGACGGTCAGCGAGCGGCGGGTACGCACCCGGCCGTCACCGGCGCAGGTCGGGCAGGCGTGCGGGATGACCGTGCCGTACCCCTGGCAGACGGTGCACGGCCGGGACGAGACGACCTGGCCGAGGAAGGTCCGCTGCACCGACTGCACCTCGCCCCGCCCGCCGCACGCCTCACAGGTGGCGAGATGGGTACCGGGCGCCGTGCCGGCCCCGGAGCAGGTGGTGCAGAGCACGGCGGTGTCCACCGCGATCGGCGCCTCCACCCCGAACGCCGTCTCGTGCAGGTCGAGTTCGAGTCGCAGGATCGCGTCGGCACCGGGCCGGGTACGCGGACGCGGCCCGCGCGCGCCACCCGCCGCCCCGAAGAACGCATCCATGATGTCCTGGAAGCCGACGAACGGCCCACCGGCACCGCCCGGGCCGGCCCCGGGGCCGCCGCCGGGGGCCAGCGGGTCGCCACCGAGGTCGACGATCTGCCGCTTCTGGTCGTCCGAGAGGACCTCGTACGCGGCGTTGATGTCCTTGAACTTCTCGTGTGCCTCCGGATCCGGATTCACGTCCGGGTGGTACTGCCGCGCCAACTTGCGGTAGGCGCGCTTGATGTCGTCGTCGGAGGCGTCCCGGCTGACGCCGAGAATCCCGTAGTAGTCCTTGGCCACTGCGTTCCGTGTCCTCATGTCTGTCTCGCGTTACCGTCCGCCGGTCGTCAGGGTGAGCTTTGGTGGTCAGTTCTGCGCCAGCACGTCGCCGACGTAGCGTGCCACGGCCCGCACCGTGGCGATGGTGCCCGGGTAGTCCATCCGGGTGGGACCCAACACGCCGAGTCCGCCGACGATGGTCGTACCCGGACCGTATCCCGTGCTGACCACCGAGGTGGCCCGCAGATTGTCGATCTCGTTCTCGTCGCCGATGCGTACCTGGAGGGTGTTCGGCTCCACCTCGCCGATCAGCTTGAGCAGGATGACCTCCTCCTCGAGCGCCTCGAGGATGGGCCGCAGCGAACCCTGGAAGTCGAGCAGCCCGCCCCGGGTCAGGTTGGCGGTGCCGGCCATCACGATCCGCTCCTCGTGCCGCTCGACCAGGGTCTCCAGCAGCACCGTGGCGAGCGTGGTCATCGCCGGGCGGAGCCCGGGGGCCACCTCGTCGACCAGCGCCTGGACCAGCGGCGGGGTCTCGGCCAGCTTCTCGCCGCCGAGCCGCTCGTTGACCAGCCGGCGCAGGTCGGTCACGTCGTCGGCGCTGATCGGGGTCGGCAGCTCGACCAGCCGCTGCTCCACCCGACCGGTGTCGGCGATCATGACCAGCATCAGCCGGGTGGTGGAGATCGGCACCAGCTCCAGGTGCCGGACGGAGGACCGGGCCAGGCTCGGGTACTGCACCACGGCCACCTGCCGGGTGAGCTGGGCGAGCAGCCGGACCGTACGGTGCACCACGTCGTCGAGGTCCACCGCGCCGACCAGGAAGCGCTCGATCGCCCGGCGCTCGGCCGGGGTGAGCGGCTTGACCCGGGAGAGCCGGTCCACGAAGAGCCGGTAGCCACGGTCCGTGGGGACCCGGCCGGCGCTGGTGTGCGGCTGCCGGATGTAACCCTCCTCCTCCAGCACGGCCATGTCGTTGCGGACGGTGGCCGGGGAGACCCCGAGCTGGTGCCGCTCGACCAGGGCCTTGCTGCCGACCGGTTCCTGGGTGGCGACGTAGTCCTCCACGATCGCGCGCAGCACGTCGAGCTTGCGGTCGTCGAGACCCATCCTCACCTCCCTGCGACGTCCCGGCCCCGGCTGGGCGAAACGACCGGGGCGGCCACGACGGTCGGGCCAGGTCCGCCCTGGCACTCGACTGTAGCGAGTGCCAGTCTACGACCAAGGCGTACCCGGCGCGATGATCGATTGGAAGGGCTATCCGAACCCGGACAACAGGCTTGCCAGCACACCCTACCCCGGTCGGCCTAGCAGGCACGGTCGGCCATTGTCCAGATTCAATGAACCTTTTTCAACCTCCCCTTGCGGTCCGTGGGACCGCAGGGTCAGACGCGGTGTGTGAGCGCCGCGCGGTTCAGGTTGAAAAAGGTTCAATCCGGGGGGCGGCTGGCGCCGGTTGAGCGGGAGTCCTACCGTGACCTCCATGACTGAACCGCCTCGCCCTCCCGGAGAATACGGCGGTCCGCCCCCGGACCCGACCGCCCCGATGAATCCGGGCCAATACCCGACGCCAGGCGAGGGGTACCCCCCGCCCGCCGCACCCCAGTACGGTGCGCCCGGCTCGCCCTCGCCGACCTCCGGCGGCGGCACGTACCCGACCTCGGGCGGCGGGACCTACCCGACGTCAGGTGGCGGGACCTACCCGACCTCCGGTGGCGGTTATCCCCCGCCCGGGGGCTACCCGCCGCCCGGCGGTTACCCACCCCCCGGCGGCGGTTACCCACCCCCCGGCGGCCAGCCCCCGGGCGGGTACCCGGGTGCCGGCTACCCGCCACCGGGCGGCTACCCGCCACCGGGCAACCCGTACGGCGCACCGGCACCGTCCGGCTACGCCAACAGCGACGAGAAGACCTGGGCCCTGATCGCCCACTTCGGCGGCATCGTGGTCGGCTTCATCGCCTCGCTCGTCGCGCTGCTCGCCAAGGGCAACGAGTCGCCGACCGTACGCGCGCACGCGGTCGAGGCGCTCAACTTCCAGATCACCTGGGGCATCATCTCGATCGTCTCGCTCATCGTCGGGACCTGCACCCTCGTGCTGTTCTTCCTGCCGCTGATCGCCTGGCTGGTGGTGCTGATCTTCTCGATCATCGCCGGCATGAAGGCCAACGAGGGCGTGCTGTACCGCTACCCGATGTCCATCCGCATGATCAAGTAGTGCCGACAGCGCCGTGCTGGCCCGTGCCGGATCCGGCGCGGGCCATCGCACTGTCGGGGCCGGGTCAGGGCAGCAGGTCCCGGACCACCGCGTCGGCCAGCAGCCGCCCGCGCAGGGTGAGCACGGCCCGCCCCGCGTCGTACGCCGCCCCGTCCAGCAACCCGGTTTCGCGGTACCGGGACGCACCCGCCCGCCCCGCGTCGTCCAGCGCCGTCAGCGGCAGCCCGGTGGCGAGCCGGAGCCGGAGCAGCACCTCCTCCACCCGCCGCTCCCGCGCCGACAGCACCTCCCGGGCCTGCCCGGGGGACTGCCCCGCGCCGAGTCGGGCCGCGTAACTCGACGGGTGCTTGACGTTCCACCAGCGGACCCCGCCGACGTGGCTGTGCGCGCCGGGACCGAGGCCCCACCAGTCGCCGCCGGCCCAGTAGAGCAGGTTGTGCCGGCAGGCAGCAGCCGGCGTGCGGGCCCAGTTGGAGACCTCGTACCAGGAGAAACCCGCCTCGGAGAGCGCCGCCTCCGCGGCCAGGTAGCGGTCCGCCGCCACGTCGTCGTCCGGGTACGCCAGCTCGCCGCGCCGCATCCGGGCGGCCAGCCGGGTGCCGTCCTCGACGATCAGGGCGTACGCGCTGACGTGGTCGACCCCGGCGGCCAGCACCGCCTGGAGCGACGCCGCGAAGTCCTCCGCGCGCTCCCCCGGCGTCCCGTAGATCAGGTCCAGGTTGACGTGGGCGAAGCCGACCTCCCGGGCCTCCTGCGCGGCCTCGGTGGCCCGGCCGGCGGTGTGCCGGCGGTCGAGGATCGCCAGCACGGGCGGGGCGGCCGACTGCATGCCCAGGGAGATCCGGGTGTAGCCGGCGGCCCGCAGTTCCTTGAGCGACTCCCGGGTCACCGACTCCGGATTCGCCTCGGTGGTGACCTCGGCGTCGGCGGCCAGCCCCCAGGTCCGGTCGATGCCGTCCAGGATCCGGGCCAGGTCGTCCGGGGGCAGCAGGGTGGGCGTACCGCCGCCGACGAAGACCGTGTCGACCCGGGCCGGCGGCCGGTCGGCCAGCACCCGGGCGGCCAACCGCAGCTCGGCGAGCACCTGGTCGGGATAGCCGTCCCGGCCGGCCGTCCCGCCGAGTTCGGTCGCGGTGTAGGTGTTGAAGTCGCAGTAGCCGCAGCGGCTGGCGCAGAACGGTACGTGGACGTAGACGCCGAAGCCGCGGTCGCCGACCGTGGCCAGGGCGGCGTCGGGCAGCGCCCCGTCGACGGGTACGGGCTCGCCCACTGGGAGCTCTCCAGGCATATGACTAGTGTGCGGGCATGACCTCAGCCCCTGATCCACTCGTCCGGGTCTCCACCACGCACGGAGTGACAACTCTCACCCTGGACAGCCCGCACAACCGCAACGCGCTCTCCAGCACCCTGCTCCGGCAACTGCTCGACGCGCTGGGCGCGGCGGCGGCGGACGACGACGTCCGGGTGGTGGTGCTCTCGCACACCGGGCCGGTCTTCAGCTCCGGCGCCGACCTGGTGGAGACGGCGGCGGCGTACCGCGAGGGCACGGTGCCGGTGGCGATGCTGGGTGACGTGCTCGCGGCGATCTGGGAGTGCCCGAAGCCGGTGGTGGCCCGGATCGGCGGGCCGGCCCGGGCCGGTGGCCTCGGCCTGGTCGCGGCGGCCGACATCGCGATCTGCGCCCAGGAGGCGACCTTCGCGTTCACCGAGGTACGGCTCGGGGTGATCCCGGCGGTGATCTCGGCGACCGTGCTGCCCCGGCTGCAAGCACGGGCCGCCGCCGAGCTGTATCTGACCGGGGACGTCTTCGACGGTCGTCGGGCGGCCGAGATCGGCCTGGTCACCACGGTGACCTCGGCCGAGGCGCTGGACGAGACCGTCGCCTCCTACTGCCTGGCGCTGGTCCGTGGTGCGCCCGGCGCGCTGGCCGGGGCGAAGGAACTGCTCCGGCGCGGCTCGGCGGAGAGCTTCCGGGCCGACCTGGCGGAGCTGCGCGACCTGTCGGTGCGGTACTTCCACTCCGAGGAGGGGCGTGAGGGCGTCGCGGCGTTCGGCGAGAAACGGCCCGCCCGGTGGGTACCCGGCAACTGACTCCGGCTCCGCCGGCCGACCCGGCCGAACCGGGTCGGGATTTTGGGCGCTCGAAGTAGGCTGTGTCCGGCTATCGGACAGGGGGTGGCGGTGCAGACTCGGGCCATGGTGGCGGCGGGGGTGGCGCTCGCGGCGGTTGCCGGTTTCGGTGTCTACCTGGGCGCGCGCGAGTTCGGGCATACCCTGCCGATCCCCAGCGCCGCCCCCGGCTGCGTGGTGGAGGCGGACGGCCGGGTCACGCTGAACGCCGAGCAGATGGCGAACGCCGCGACCATCGCCGCGGTGGGCGTCCGGCGCGACATGCCGGAACGGGCCGTGGTGGTGGCGCTGGCCACGGCGTTCCAGGAGTCCCGGCTGCGCAACCTGGCCGGCGGTGACCGGGACTCGGTGGGGCTGTTCCAGCAGCGGCCGAGTCAGGGTTGGGGCAAGCCGGAGCAGATCCGGGATCCGCGCTACGCCGCGACCAAGTTCTACAACGCGCTGAAGAAGGTTCGCGGCTGGGAGCAGATGGAGGTCACGGTCGCGGCGCAGCGGGTGCAGCGGTCGGCCTATCCGCGGGCGTACCAGCAGTGGGCGGACGAGTCCGAGGTGCTGACCCGGGCACTGTTGGGCAATGCCACCGGCGCGGTGGCCTGCACGGTGGGCCGGGAGCCGGCGATGCGCGGGAACGCGGCGGCGACGGCGCTGACCGCCGGGCTGAAGCTGGACTGGGGCCGGTTGGAGACGTCGGTTCCGGCCGAGTTGACCGGTCTGGCCGTACCGACGACGGATCAGCAGGTGGGCTGGCGCTACGCGCACTGGCTGGTGTCGCACGCCGACGACCACGGGGTGAAGACGGTGCGCTTCGGCGACCTCCAGTGGACGGCGGACGACGGCACCTGGGCGCCGGTCAAGGGCGCGCCGCCGACCCCGCACCAGGTGGTCGCCGAGGTCTTCACCGACTGAGTCTGTTCGGGCCGCGAGCGGCACCGATCGGCCGGCGATTTTGTTGCACGACCGGGCCACCGCTAACTGGCAGTGATTGCACAAACGGCCAGATCGGCTCGAATACCCCTATTTTTCGACGGATTTATTGCGTGCTGTCATGGCCCGGCTGCCCTGCGTACCTCCGGATGGCCGGCGCCGGACGCACGCCGGAGCGTCGAGATGCGGATCTTGCGGAGGGAGCTACGATCGGCAGCCTGTGTGCTCAGAAAGAGTTTCACCCTATGGGGAGGGGACGCGGTGTTCGACTACGGCGGCCGCACTGGCTACGAGCCGATCAGTGACACGGATCGCAAGGAGTTCCACGAGCAGGGCTTCCTGTTGCTCCGCAACGTCCTGACCGAGGACCACCGCGCGGCCCTGGAGGCCGCGGTCGACCGGGTCTACGCCGAGGAGAAGGCGGCCGGCAACACCACCAAGGACGGCACGCTGCACCTGCTGGGCTTCCTGGAGCGGGACGAACTCTTCGGCGAGCTGCTCACCCACCCGATCGCGTTCCCCTACATGTGGGGTCTCGCGGGGTGGAACATCTACACCCACCACAACCACCTGGACGTCACGCCGCCGGCACTGGAGCCGGAGAAGCCGTACTGGGGCTGGCACCAGGACGGCTACCGGCAGAACTCGGACCCCGAGACGATGGATCCGAACCTGCCGCGGCCGATGTTCTCGCTCAAGGTCGCGTACGTGCTCTCCGACCTGTCGGAGAAGGGCCGCGGGGCGACCAAGGTCATCCCGGGCAGCCACCTGTGGAACTCGCTGCCGCGCCCGGCCGACCTGACGGTGCACAACCCGGACCCCGAGGGCACGGTCGAGATCACCGCCAATCCCGGTGACGCCTTCATCTTCGACCGGCGTCAGTGGCACTCCCGGTCCACCAACCTCTCCACGATCACCCGGAAGATGCTCTTCGTCGGCTACACCTACCGGTGGATCCGGCCGCTGGACGAGCTGCACCCGGACAAGGACGGCGAGTGGTACCGGAACCGGACCCCGGTGCAGCGCCAACTGCTCGGTGAGGGTACGCACACCGCCAACTACTGGGGCATCAACTGGAACGGGTACGTCGACGACGAGATCCCGCTGCGCAAGGAGCTGAAGGAGCGCGGTCTGCTCGACCGCAGCATCCCCTGGCTGCGCTGACCGTCTTCGACGTGGCAGTGGCGGCTCCGCCGGTCCGGTCCGGGCCGGCGGAGCCGCCGCTTTGTTTTCGGGCGCGGTCGAGACAAAGCCATCGGACGGCCTGCCGGTGATTTCCTGTCCCGTCCGCAGGACCCCTTTGCCTAATGACACCGGCACATAACCGTGGGTTATTCCTCGACAGCACTGGCACTTTTGCCGATGCCATCCGGAGTGGCCTGGCACACACCATGCGCCGAACGGGGCCGTTGTGCCGGTCCGGGCGGGCAGCGACGGTGACGCAGTCGGCGAGTATTCGACAACGGAAGCGTTGGCCAACGCGACGGAATCGTCAAACCATTCATGTTCGGCCGATGGCCGGACCCACCGTTCGGTGGAGCTAGCCCAGCCGGCCGGACATCCGGTAGATGTCGACGAGAAGTGCCCAGAACTCGTTATTCAACGGCTGGCCCTCGTCATTGGTCAGCCGATGCGCCGGGCACTTCATGGTCGGGCTGGCCAGCTCGACACCGTGCGGCGGGACGCTACCGAACCGGATCCTCCGCTGGCCCTCCGGGCCGACGGCGCGGAACTTGTCGGGCCCGATCCGGAAGGCACCCCGGACGATGTCCGCGACGGTGAACTTCGGGTGCTGGATCTCCGTCGGGTCGCCCGTCAACTGCCTCATCCGGGCCATCTCCTGCTGGTCGTGCAGGACCGAGAGGCTGGCCAGCATGGAGGTGCTGCCCCGCAGGGTGTCCGCCAGTTCCTCCCCGGACAGGCCCAGGGCCTCCCGCGCGTACGTCAGCGCGGACTCCAGACAGATCAACGCCTCCAGCAGGGCGAGGCTGATGTTGCGCTTGAACTTGTGTCGCAGCGAGGCCGCCAACTCCTCGGCACCGGCACCGGGGCGCGGCACCAGTTGGTCCTCCCAGACGACCGCCTCCCGGTGCACGGCCACGACCGCGACGGCGCGCTCCAGCACCGGCGTCGGGTGCGCGAACATGCCGTCGACCAGGTCCCGGAAAAGCTGGTCGAGCCTTTGCAGATTGTCGACGAGGTCCCGCCCCGATGCGGTACGGCGCAATTCTGTCAGCGCATCGGAATCCCGCAGCGCCTGGAACCACTCTTCGACCAGGGGGGTGTACGCCTCAAGGTACAGCGCGACCTTGGGATGCCGATCCGAAAGCTGTAGAGGTGACACCCTGACGCTTCCCGGGAGAGAGTCCGTGGACACTTACAGAGCGTAACATGGGGAGATCATTTGAGCAAATGTGAATGAACGATCACAACTATAGGCGATGCCGGCTAGTCGATCACGACAGTCGATCGTACGGCCGTGGTGAATTTAGCGGTCCGAGGCAGTCGGCGCCAGACCGTCCGCGTCGACGTATCGGTCGGCAGCGGAGTCGGCGTGCCGACGGGCCGGCCGAAACGCCGGCGGGGCGCCGGCCGAGTCGGCCGGCGCCCTTGCTACCGGAGAGCGGGGGCTGCTCAGTACCGGCTGATTCGCCGACGGCGGCCGACGCCGGCCACCAGGGCCACCGCGATGGCGGCCAGTGCGACCTGGATCAGCAGTTCCATCCAGTCGATGCCGGCCGTCTCGGTCGCGATGCCGGCGGCCCGGGCGATGACCGTGCCGAGCAACGCGGCACCGACACCGATCAGCATGGTCAGCCAGATCGGCATGTCCTGGCGGCCTGGTACGACCAGACGACCGAGGGCGCCGATGACAAGACCGACGATGAGCGCGGTGATAATACCCCAGACGGTGAGTTCCACGGCCGTCCTCCTTCGGATGCGTCACACGTTGTTGTGGTGACTGCTAGGTTCCCGAAGGCTGAAAAGCTCAAACCGACCTAGACGCCCAGACGTCGCGCCGCATCCCGAACCGCCGCATCCATCGTGCCGAAGGCCAGCGGCGGCGGATCCACCAGGGAAAACCAGCTCAGCTCGGCAGACTCGGCCGGATCGAGCACGACCCTCGGATCGTCCAGGGTGGCCAGGAAAAAGTGGTCGAGGACCGGCAGAGTCTCGTCCTGGAACTCGTAGCTGCCGACGTACATGCCGAGATGGTCACCAAGGGTGATCGACACCCCGAGCTCCTCGCGGGCCTCCCGAACCGCCGCCTCCGCCGGGTGCTCCCAGCCGTCGCAGAACCCGCCCGGCGTCTCCCAGCGGCCGATCATCGGTTCCGCCGCCCGACACAGGGCAAGGAAGCGCAGATCCGCGACGTCGGGCCCCGCCCCGGGACCGGTCGGCCCGAGCGACGGAGCGCGGTCCAGGATGACGAGGCCGACGGTCGGGCGGGCGTTGACGAAGAGCTGGTAGCCGCACCGGGCGCAGGTGGTCGGTGCGGGGCCGGGCAGTGCCGCCGCACACCGGGGACAGAAGGACGCGCCGGGGCCGTACCCCCGGGGGATCACTTCTTGCCGCCGCCCTTGCCGTCGCCGGAGTCTCCGGTGGAGAGGGCGGCGATGAAGGCCTCCTGCGGCACCTCGACCCGGCCCACCATCTTCATCCGCTTCTTCCCCTCCTTCTGCTTCTCCAGCAGCTTGCGCTTCCGGCTGATGTCACCGCCGTAGCACTTGGCCAGCACGTCCTTGCGGATCGCCCGGATGGTCTCCCGGGCGATCACCCGGTTGCCGATCGCCGCCTGGATCGGCACCTCGAACTGCTGCCGGGGAATCAGCTTCTGCAACTTTGCCGCGATCGAGACGCCGTAGTTGTAGGCCTTGTCCTTGTGCACGATCGCGCTGAACGCGTCCACCGGCTCGCCGTTGAGCAGGATGTCGACCTTGACCAGGTCGGAGTGCTGCTCGCCGGAGGGCTCGTAGTCCAGCGAGGCGTAGCCCTTGGTACGGCTCTTGAGCTGGTCGAAGAAGTCGAAGATGATCTCGGCGAGCGGCAGCGTGTAGCGCAGTTCGACCCGGTCGGCGGAGAGGTAGTCCATCCCCTGCAACGAGCCACGCCGCCCCTGGCAGAGCTCCATCACCGCGCCGACGTAGTCGTTCGGGGTCAGCACGGTGGCCCGGACCACCGGCTCGTACACCTCGGCGATCTTGCCGGTGGGGTACTCGCTCGGGTTGGTGACCGTGACCTCCTTGCCGTCCTCCAGGACGACCCGGTAGACCACGTTGGGTGCCGTCGAGATCAGGTCGAGGTTGAACTCGCGTTCCAGCCGCTCACCGATGATCTCCAGGTGCAGCAGGCCGAGGAAGCCGCAGCGGAAGCCGAAGCCGAGCGCGGCCGAGGTCTCCGGCTCGTAGTTGAGCGCCGCGTCGTTGAGCTTCAGCTTGTCGAGCGCGTCCCGCAGCGCCGGATAGTCCGACCCGTCGATCGGGTAGAGACCCGAGTAGACCATCGGCTTCGGATCCTTGTAGCCACCGAGCGCCTCGCTCGCCGGCCGGGCGTTGATGGTGACGGTGTCACCGACCCGGGACTGCCGGACGTCCTTCACGCCGGTGATCAGATAGCCCACCTCGCCGACCCCGAGCGCGCCGGCCTTCTGCATCTCCGGGGAGATCACGCCGAGTTCCAGCAGCTCGTGCACCGTGCCGAGGGACATCATCTTGATCTTGTCGCGAGCCTCGATCCGGCCGTCGACCACCCGGACGTACGTCACCACACCCCGGTACACGTCGTAGACGGAGTCGAAGATCATGGCCCGGGCCGGCGCGGTCGCGTCACCGACCGGCGGCTTGAACTGCCGGACGATCTCGTCGAGCAGGTACGGCACCCCCTCGCCGGTCTTGCCGGAGACCCGGATGCAGTCGCTCGGATCCACGCCGATCAGGTGCGCCAGTTCCTCGGCGTACTTGTCCGGCTGGGCGGCCGGCAGGTCGATCTTGTTGAGCACCGGGATGATGTGCAGGTCGTTCTCCATCGCCAGATAGAGATTGGCCAGGGTCTGCGCCTCGATCCCCTGGGCGGCGTCGACCAGCAGGATCGCCCCCTCGCAGGCGGCGAGCGACCGGGACACCTCGTAGGTGAAGTCCACGTGCCCAGGCGTGTCGATCATGTTCAGCACGGCCTCTTCGCCCTGCTGGTCACCCTCCCGCACGGTCCACGGCATGCGGACCGCCTGGCTCTTGATCGTGATGCCGCGCTCCCGCTCGATGTCCATCCGGTCGAGATACTGCGCGCGCATCTGCCGGGGGTCGACCACGCCGGTGAGCTGCAACATCCGGTCGGCCAGCGTCGACTTGCCGTGGTCGATGTGGGCGATGATGCAGAAGTTCCTGATGCGGCCGGGGTCGGTGGCACCAGGGGAGTTCGCGCCGGAGTCGGGCGTCGGTGGCACGGCGGTCCGTTCTGCTTGGCTGACGACGATGGGCTTTCTATGTTCCCATGCCGCCGGGAGGTGCCCGGCCGAGGCCGCCGGATCACCACCGCGAGTTCCGTCACCACGCCCGGCAGGACCCGGGAGTACCGAGCCGTCGGCCGGGGCGCGAACGGCGGCGGGCGACGCGGTGACCCGGCGGCGTGACGAAATCCCGGTGATGTGACCGGACCAGGGCAGACTTGGTGACATGGCCGCCATCTCGGTACCGCCGCGACCGTACGACGCGACCGCCGTCCGGCCGGGCTGGGCCGATCTCCCCGCCGACCTGCGGGCGGCGATCACCGCCCGGCTGGGCGCCCGGGTCAACTGGGCCAGTACCGCCGGCGGCGGGTTCACCCGGGGGTTCGCCGGGGTGCTGCAGACGGTGGCCGGGGACCGGATCTTCGTCAAGGCGGCCTCCCTGGTCGACCAGCGGCACCTCAGCGACTGGTACGCCCGGGAGGCGGCGATCACCGCCGTACTGCCGGCCGGGCTCGCCGTCGCCCGCCCCCGCTGGACACTGACCGCCGCCGGGTACCACGTGATCTGCCTGGACGCCATCGACGGCCGGATGCCCGGGCTGCCCTGGGCGCCGGCCGAGCTGGCGGCGACCCTCGGCACGTACGCGACCGTCGCGACAGCGCTCCGGGAGCCCCCGGTCGAGCTGGCGGCGCTGGGCGTACCCCGGCTCGCCGACCTCGCCCGGGCGGACCTGGCCTGGTGGGCCGAGCTGGCCACCGGCCGGGAGACCTTGCCGGACGTCCCCGCCGTCGCCCGGCACCGGCTGCCCGAACTCGCCGCGCTGGAGGCCCGGCTTCCCGGGTACGCCGACGTGCCCTCGATGATCCACGGCGACCTGCGGGTGGACAACGTACTGCTGGACCCGACCGGCGCCGCCTGGCTCTGCGACTGGACGTGGCTCTGCTACGGGCCGCCCTGGTTCGACCTGGCCAGCCTGCTGGTCACCGGGTACGCCAGCGGGCTGGACGCCGACGCCCTGTTCGACACCCATCCCGCAGCGCAGGACGCTCCGGCCGACGGGCTGGACGCGGCCCTCGCCGCGCTCTCCGGATACTGGCTGGTACGCGCGGCGGCCGGCACCGGCACCGGCTCGCCGCACATCCGGGCGCACCAGCGCTGGAGTGGGGAGACCGCGCTCGGCTGGCTGGCCGAACGCCAGGGATGGCGTTGAACCGCGTCGGGACGGCGGTGACCCGCAGCGGAAAGGGCGGGAGCCAGAGCGGAGAGGGCGGAGCCGCGGTGCGACGGCAGTGAGCTGTTTTGGCCCCGACGCGGCGTACCTGGTAACGTGGCTCTTCGCGCGTGCCGACACGGCCGCACTCCGACGTGCGTCGTCGCCCGCGCATCAAAGGCAAACGTAACCCTAGCTACCAGGACGAGGCTGTCGCGTGGCGAACATCAAGTCCCAGATCAAGCGCAACCGGCAGAACGAGAAGCGCCGGCTGCGTAACAAGTCGGTCAAGTCGTCGCTGAAGACCGCCATCCGCAAGTTCCACGAGGCGACCGAGAGCGGAGACAGCGCCAAGGCGACCGAGCTCATGCGGGACGCCTCGCGCAAGCTCGACAAGGCGGTCAGCAAGGGCGTGATCCACCAGAACCAGGCGGCGAACCGCAAGTCGGCGATCGCCAAGCGGCTCCAGTCGCTCTCCGCCTGACGGCGGAACACCACACACCTGACGTGTGGCCCTCAAGCCGGCCGGCTTGAGGGCCATACGTGCTTCTTCCTGAGGCCCGCTTCTTCCCCGGGCCAGCATGCTTCTTTCCGGGGATGGTCAGCGGTAGCGGCGTCTGGCCGACTGCCGGCTGATGTCGATCGGATCCTTCCGGGAGAGCCAGCGCCGGTCCGGTCGCTGGTCCAGGCGTTCGGCCAGACCGCTGTTGCGGGCCCGCGAGGTTGCCGCGGCGGAGGGTGGCGGTGCGGCCTGCCGGGTCTGCGGCAATCCGGAGCGCGCTCGACCGGCCTCCCACCCCGGGGCGTCGGCCCCACCGCTGTCGGCCCCGCCGCCGTCGGCCCGGTCCGGCCCGGCCGAGTCGGCACGGGGTCGACGCCGCCCGCCGAGTTCCAGCCGAGCCCGGACGACCGCCGTCATGCTGAACGGGCGGGCGACCAGGAACCGGGCCGGCAGCCGGTTACCGAGGGCCCGGCGGTTCGGGGTGTCGGAGGCGCCGGTTCCGGGAGTGGTCAGCCGGTGGGTCTGTCCGGACTCGACCAGCGACCGCTTGGGCACGCTGGCCCGGCCGACCGCCGGCTGGATCTGCCGACGGAACCGTTCCCGTTCCTGGGCGGGCACCCGGGCCGCCGAGCGGAGCACCGCCGCGGCCACCACGTCGTTGACCTTCACCATGACCGCGACGGTGGCGGGCAGGACGAGTACGCCCCACCAGCTCACCAGTTCGGCGAGCGCGAGCAGCAGGCCGAGGGAGACGGTGCCCTCGAAAAAGACGAAGCAGAGCATCCCGCCCGGGTCGACGTGCCGGAGCCGCAGCACGCGGGCGTACAGCGGGCGTAGCCGCTCCTCGTCCGCCGGCACCGCCGTCGCCGCAGTCATCGCGAGGCGCTCGCCCTGCGGGCGGCCGCGACCGCGACCACGGCACGTTCCAGGGCATAGCCCCGGTCGTCGGAGCCGCCCTTGACGGCGGCGTTGCACTCGGCGGCGGCGTACATGGCGTCGGCCAGCCCTTCCGGGGTCCAGCCCCGGCCGACGCGCTGCGCCTTCTCGATCTTCCACGGTGGCATGCCCAGGCTGCTCGCCAACTGGTACGCGCTGCCCCGGCCCGCCGAGCTGACCCGGGCCACCGTGCGTACCCCGTCGGCGATCGCGTCGGCGATCGGCACCGGGTCCACCCCCACGTGCAGCGCCCAGCGCAGCGCCTCCAGGGCGCCCGGCACGTCACCGGCCATCGCCGCGTCGGCGACCGTGAACCCGCTGACCTCGGCCCGTCCCCGGTAGTACCGGGCCACCGTGTCGACGCCGATCCGCCCGTCGGTGTCGGCCAGCAACTGGGAGCAGGCGGAGGCGAGCTCGCGCAGGTCGTTGCCGACCGCCGCGATCAGCGCCTCGGCCGCGTCGTCGGTGCACCGGCCGCCGCCGCGCCGGATCTCGTCCCGGACGAACGCGACCCGGTCCCGGTGACCCTTCAGCTTCGCCGCCGGAACGACCTCCGCGCCCGCCGCCCGCAAGCCGTCGGCGAATGCCTTGCCCTTGGCCCCGCCGAGGTGCGCCACCACCAACTGCACCTCGGGATCGGGATTCTTCGCGTACGCCAGCAGCGCCGCGACCAGGTCCTTCTTGGCGTCCTGTCCAGCCCGGACGACAAGTATCCGCCGACCGCCGAACAGGGACGGTCCGAGCAGCTCGGCGATCTCCCCCGGCCCCAACGCGCCCGCCTCATGGTCGTGTACGTCGACGTCCGGGTCGGCGGCTCGGGCCGCGTCGACCACTCCGGCGACCGCTCTGGTGGCGAGCAGTTCTTCGTCACCGAGCACGAGTACGACGGGGGGAAGGCTAGCGGGGGTCACGAGGTCATCGTCGCACGTGGCGTGCGTCCATCGGGCCTGGTCACCCGGCTCGCTGCGGCTGACCCCGCACTTAGTGCAAATCCAGACATTTATCTTAACCCTGGCATTCTTCGCCAGTGGTTGGGGTAACCGATTGGAGCTTACCGCCAGAACCGACGGTGACGGAGTCACCACGCGGGCCGGGTCCGGTCCATTCCAACGGGTACACCTGGGAGATCACCGGGTGGACGGGTCGCCGGGATCGAGGCCCCGGACCGCCACCGACAGCCCTCCCCCAGCCGGCCGCACCACCGCCACATCCCCGTGCTGGTCGGTCCGGAGCACCCGGGCGCCGGACCGGGACAGCCGGGCCAGCACTCCGGAGTTGGGGTGCCCGTATCCGTTGTCGACACCGACCGGCACCAGCACCACCGCCGGACGTACGGCGTCGAGGAACGCCGGCTCCTGGTACACCGAGCCGTGGTGAGCGAGTTTCAACACGTCCGCCCGGAGCTGGGCGACCGGCACGCGGTCCAGCAGGGCCTGCTGCTCCTCAATCTCGGCGTCCCCGGTGAGCAGGATGCTGACGCCGCGTACCTCGGCGCGCAGCACCAGCGAGTTGTTGTTCGGATCCGACCGGGTGCCACGGATCGGGTACGGCGGGCCGAGCAGGGTCAACGCCACCGGGCCGGCCGCGTAGGTCCAGCCGGCACCGACCGTGCCGACCGGTACGCCGTTCGGGCTGGCGGCGCGCTCCACGGTGGCCCGTCCCTCGGCCGGCTCCAGCCACTGCGGCACCACCACCGCGTCCACCCGCCGTCCCCGGAACACCCCGTCCACCCCGCCCACATGGTCGGCGTGGAAATGGCTCACCACCAGCAGGGACACCGCCCGTACGCCGAGCCGGCGCAGGCAGCGGTCCACCGCCCCGGGGTCCGGACCGGCGTCCACCACCACCGCACGGCCGGCACCGACCGGCAGCACCAGGCTGTCGCCCTGGCCCACCGCGCAGGCGGTGACCGCCCAGCCGGTCGGTGGCCATCCGGTGGCGACCACCCGCACCGGCAGCGCACCGACCAGCACGGCAGCCGCGACCACCGCGACGAGCCGGCGCACCAGTGGCCGACGGGTGGCGGCCAGCAGGGCCACGGTCAGGACCCCGAGCAGCAGTCCACCGGCCACCCCGTCCAGCCACGGCAACGTCCCGGCCGGCAGGCGTGCGCCGTACCGCGCCACCAGGACGAGCCACCACGCCGGCCAACTGCCGAGCCACGCCACGGGCTGTGCACCGGCGGGCCAGAGCGGGGACAGCACCGCCGCCGTCACCCCGAGCACCGTGGCGGGCGCCACCGCCGGCACCGCGAGCAGGTTGGCCGGTACGGCCACCAAGCTGATCGTCCCGGAGAGTCCGGCCACCACCGGCGCGCAGGCCAGTTGTGCCGCCGCCGGAATGGCCAGCGCCTCCGCCGCACCGGCCGGTACGCGCCGACGCCGCAGCGCGTCCCGCCACCGGGGAGCGAGCAGCAGCAGACCGCCGGTGGCCAGTACGGAGAGCGCGAACCCCGCGTCACCGGCCAGCTCCGGGTCGACGACCACCAGTACGGTGACCGTGCTGGCCAGCGCTGGCAGGGCGGCCCGCGGCCGTCCGACGGCCAGCGCCAGCAGACCGATCGCCCCCATCGTGCCGGCCCGGACGACGCTCGGCGACGGCCGGGCCAGGATGACGAAACCGACCAGCGCGACCCCACAGAGGACGGCGGCGAGCCAGGGGCCGGCCCGGGCCCACCGGGCCAGCAGCAGCACCAGCCCGACCACGATCGCCACGTTGGACCCGGAGACCGCCGTCAGATGGGTCATGCCGGTGGTCAGGAAGTCCTCCTCGACCGCCGGTTCCAGCCGGCTGGTGTCGCCGACCACCAGCCCCGGCAGCAACCCGCCCGGTTCGGTGGGCAGCGGCGCGCAGGCTCGTTGCAGCCCGGCCCGCAACGAGCCGGCCGCCCGCTGTGCCAAGGACGGGGTCCCACGCTGCACGGGTGGGGTGCTGACCGTCAGCACGGCGGCGGTGAGGTCCCCGCCGCGTGGCTCCGCCAGCCGGCCGGTGGCGGCCACCCGCTGGCCGGGCAACAACTCACGCCAGCGGGGATCGGTGGCCAGCACCAGGATCCGGGCCGGCACCCAGACCCTGCTCCCCTCCTCCTCGGCCACCCAGACCAGCCGGGTCGACAGCAGATAGGTCGCCGGCCGGCCGGCGACGCCACCGATCGACCGTGGATCGTCCCGGACCATCAGCTCGACGCTGACCCTGGCCCGCGCCTCGGCCAACTGGCTGACCGGCGGGGCGTCCCGCACCCCGAGTCGGGCGGCCGTGGCCACGCTGCCGCAGACCACGCCGAGGAGTACGGTGACCACCACCCAGCCGTGCCGGTCCAGTGAGCCTTTTTCCACCTCCCCTTGCGGTCCGGCGGACCGTACGGTCGGAGGCGGTCCGTGAGCGCCGCGCGGTCCAGGTCGAAAAAGGTTCAGTACGACGAACGCCCAGCGGGCCGGTCGAAACGACGGAGCGGGCCGGTGTGAGGGCGCCAGCCGAGACGTCAGGGCTGGCCGATGCGACGAGCCGGGCCGATGTGCCTGAGCCACCCGACACCGCCGGGCTGGCCGATACGCCACCGCTGGCCGATACGCCACCGCTGGCCGACGCGACGGCGACAGGCGACGCCACGGGGCCAGCCGATACGCCACGGCTGGCCGACGCCGCGGGGCCAGTCGACGCCACAGGGCCAGCCGATACGACAGGGCCAGCGCGGCGACGCAGCCCAGCGACGCGACCAGCAGGGTCGGGCCCGTCCCGAGTAGGAGCCCGGCCAGCGCCGACAGCCAGGCCCCCACCGCCAGCCCGGCGAGCCGAAGATCCGGCAGCCGCCGACGGCCATCGGCCACGTCTCCCACGCCGGGTACGGCGGTCGGATCGGGCGGGCTCGCCGGAACGGGCGGCCGGTGGTGGCGGACCGTCACACCGTCACCAGATCCTTGAGGTCCTCGTAGCGGGCGTCGCCGATGCCGGTGACCTGGCGCAGGTCGGCAACCGAACGGAATCCGCCGTGCTCTTCCCGGTGCGCCACGATGCGCTGCGCGAGCACCGGCCCGACCCCGGGCAGGGCGTCGAGTTGCGCCACGGTGGCGGTGTTGAGGTTGACCTTCCCGCCGCCCGGCTGGGTGCCGGCGGCTCCGGCCGGCGCCCCGGGCGCCCCGGCGCCGGCCGGGCCGGCTCCGGGTGGCGGGGTCACCCCGACCAGGATCAGTTCGCCGTCGGTCACCTTGCGGGCGAGGTTGAGCAGCGCCACATCGACGCCGGGCAGCACGCCACCGGCGGATTCGAGGGCGTCGGCGACCCGCGCACCGGCGGGCAGGCGTACCAGACCGGGGCGGCGCACCTTGCCGGCCACCGCGACCACCACTTCGGCGGCGCCGACCGCAGACCCGGGAGCCGACGGTGTCGGCACGAACGCGGGCGCCGACGAGGGCACGGACACGACCGGCTCGGTCCGGGGCCGGGACGCCCAGGCCCAACCGGCCGCGCCGAGCACCACGACCACCGCCAGCACGGCGAGGGCCTTGACGCCGCGTCGTCCCGGGTCGAAGGCACCCGGACCGGCCAGCCGGGCCGACTCCACCGAGGTCTCCGCCGACGGATCCGACCCGGTACTGGCAGGGATGGGGCCGGCGGGCGCAAGGAGGCCCTCGCCCGGACCGCCGAACCTGTCCAGCCAGGTGATCTCGGTGGCGACCGCTGCCGTCGATCCTGACGGCGCTGCGACGGTGCCGGCCGGCAACCGCTCCGCCGGGGTGCGGCCGCCGAGCAGCCGGGAGAGCCGTTGCCGCACCAGTGTTTCGTCGTCGTCGGACACCCGGCGAAGGTAGGTGACCGACCCGGCCTCGCCCCGGCCGTACACCGCCGGCTGTGGACAACCAACGCCACTGTGGACAACGCCCTGATCAAGCAAACATGTGCTATGGGCTGCCCCGTGCACCGGGGGGTCGCCGGCCGACCCGCTCGCCGGCCGGCGACCCGGCGGGTCAGTGGGGGTTGCCGGCGTGGGTCAGGGTCTCCCAGGCGACGAAGAGGTAGTTCGTCCCGGCCGGACGCTGGCGCTCGGTGAGCTGCTGGGTACGGGTCATCGCGATGCCCCGGCGGTTGTTCAGGGCATTGAAGGCAACCTCGGTGACCGGGCCGAGCCCCCGGGTCAGGCTGCCGCCGCAGAGCGTCGACGGGACGGCGTCGCCCAGTTCGTACTTGGCGTGGAAGCCGAGCGCGTGCCGCAACCGGTCCTGGATCTCCGGGTAGATGTCCTGGCCCTGGTGCCGGAGCGTCTCGGCGACGTGCGAGATGGCCGAGATGCCGTACCCGGTGTGGGTGAAGTCGCGGCAGGTCTCCTGGGAGAGGCCGTCGGAGAAGACCTGCTGGTCGTGCCAGTACGAGACGATCTCGGCCCGGGTGTCGATACTGCTGCCGACCGGGCCGCGCGGGTACGCCCCGTCGCTGGTCAGGTAGAGGAAGGCCGGCAACCGGTCGCGGAACTTGGCGACCGCCCGGTCGTAGACGGCCCGGTCCTCCAGGAAGACCGCGATCCCGAGCGACGCCTCCATCATGCTCAGTTCCCAGTTGCCGTTGCTGGTCGCGTTGCCGTTGATGATCTCGGGCAGGTAGACGTCGCGCAGCATGGTGCCGAACCGGCTGACACCGGCTGCGGACCAGCCGCCGTAGGTGTACCGGATAATCTCGGCGGCCCGGGGCCAGCTCGACCCGGCCCAGGCGGTCTGCAACGGTGCGTTGCTGTTGGTGTGGTCCCGGATCGTCGCCGACCAGGCGTCCATGATCTGGATGGCCTTCTCCGCGTACCGGCTGTCCTGGGTGACATACCAGGCCAGCGCCAGGCTGTACGCGGCCAGCGCATCCTGCCGCTCGTCGGTGCAGCCGTTGTTGGGGTTGGAGTACGAGCCGCACTCGACGACCGCCCGGGGCTTCGGGGTACGGGTCAGCGAGGCGAAGCCGCTGGCCATCATCTGGTCGTAGGCGCCCTTCCAGGGCTGCGCTCCGGCGGTCACCCGGCCACGGACGAAGTCGAGCTGCGGCCGGCTGACCAGTACGCCGGGGTGGGTGAAGGTGGGCGGCGCCGCGATCCGCACCTCGGCACCGGGCTGACCGGCCGACGCGGTTGCCGGTGCGGCGGCGCCGGGCCCGGCGTACGGGACGATCACGACGGTCGACAGCAGTAGCCCGGCGGCGATCATCCGGAGCGTTCTGGGGCGGGGACGGGATCTGGACACGGTGCTCCTCCTGCTCGCGGGGGCCGGCGGGGATGACGGACGACCTGAACTCTTAGGAAGGTTTACTGTCCAATAGGATCATCCAGATCGATCCCAGTCAACGCCTACCGCGCGAAAAGCCACCGTTCCACCAACGGGCAAGATCCAAGGCGGAGAGGATCCACCAATGCGGAGAGCCAGCCGGGCGGAGAGGATCCACCAACGCGGAGAGCCAGCAGGATGCAGAGCCGGGGACGTCACCTACCGGCGGTGCACCACGACGCAGACCAGTCCCGGCCCGGCATGCGTGGCGATCACCGCTCCGGCCTCCGTGACGTACGTGGCCCGGAGCCGGTCACCCAGGCGGGCGCCCAACTTCTCGGCCAGGTCGGCCGCCCGAGCGGGTACGGCGAGATGGTGCAGCGCCACCTCGACCTCACCCGGGCCGGCCGCCTCCACGGCGAGGTCGACCAGCCGGGCCAGTCCCCGTCCGGCGGTGCGGACCCGGTCCCGCAGCGCGATGCCACCGTCGGCCACGTGCAGGATCGGCTTCACCGACAGGGCGGTGCCGAGCAACGCCTCGGCCGCGTTGATCCGGCCGCCCCGCCGAAGGAACTCCAGGGTGTCGACGTAGAAGAAAGTGCTGGTCCGGGCGATGGCGTCCAGCGCCGCCCGGCGTACCTCGGTCAGGCCCGCACCCCGGGCGGCGGCCTCGGCGGCGGCGAGCGCCGGGAAGCCGAGACCCATCCCGGTCGACCGGGCGTCGACCACGCCGACCCGGGGACCCAGCTCGGCGGCGGCCAGCCGGGCCGCCTCCACCGTGCCGGAGAGTTCGGCAGACAGGTGTACCGAGACGACGGCGTCGGCCCCCTCGGCCAGCAACCGGCGGTACGTCTCGACGAACTCCTCCGGGGCGGGCCGGGACGTACTCATCGCGAACCGCCGGGCGCTCAGCGCCTGGGCCGCGTCCGCCGGCCCGACGTCGATGCCCTCCCGGCCCTGCGTCCCGTCCAGCACGACGATCAGCGGCACGACGGTGAGCGGGTGCCGCTCGGCCAGCTCGGCCGGCAGGTAGGCGGTGGAGTCGGTGACAACCGCGACAGGCATTCCGGCACGTTAGCCGATCACCGGCGGCAGGACGACCGACCACCCAGCGAGCGGCGGCCCGGACAGCGAAGCCCTACGGCAGGCAGCCAGCAAAGCCCTACGGCAGGCAGCCAGTGAAGCCCGACGGCAGGCAGCCAGCGAAGCCCGACGGCAGGCAGCCTCGGATGACAGACACCGCCGGACGGCCGGCAGACCGCCGCAGCGGGCGGCCGAGCGGAACGGCTCAGACGGCTGCCGGTGCCGGGCCCTGGGCGACCAGGCCGACGTTGTGCCCACGCAACTGCCAGCCGCGTACCTCGTCGTGCCGCAACTCCGTCCAGTGGCAGTTGTTCAGCGAGCCGACCGACCGGAGCACGGTCGAGTCCCAGCCGAGCAGGTAGCCGCAGCCCTGTCGGGCGCCACCGCCGTGCGTGGCGATCACGATCGTGCCGCCCGGTACCGCGTCGGCTGCCTCCTGCAACGCCGTACCGACCCGCTTGCCGAGGTCGTCGAGGCTCTCCACCTCGCTGCCGGGATCCGGGTCACCGGTCCGCCAGCGGGCGTACTCGGCGGGGAACCGCTGCGCCACCTCGGTCATCAGCAGCCCCTGCCACTGCCCGTAGAACCGCTCCCGCAGCCGGGCGTCGGTGCGGACCGGCAGGCCGGTCAGCGCCGCCAGCGCGGCGGCGGTGTCGGCCGCCCGGCGCAGGTCGCTGGCGACGATCGCGTCCGGACGCAGCGCGGAGAGCAGCGGCGCGGCCTCGGCGGCCTGCTCGCGGCCGAGGTCGTTCAGCGGTACGTCGAGCTGGCCCTGCACCCGGTTGGCGGCGTTCCAGTCGGTGTTGCCGTGCCGCCAGACGATCAGCCGGGTCATTCGGCGATGCCCGCCTCGGCCTCCACCAGGTCGCGATCGACGAACGGGATCGTCGGGCAGTCCTTCCACAGCCGGTCGAGCGCGTAGAACTCGCGCTCCTCGGTGTGCTGGACGTGCACCACCAGGTCGACGTAGTCGAGCAGCACCCAGCGGCCCGCCCGCTCGCCCTCGCGGCGGACCGGCTTGGCCTTCTCGGGCAGACCGACCAGCGCCTCCTCGATCGCGTCCACGATCGCGGTCACCTGCCGCTCGTTGGGCGCGGAGGCGAGCAGGAACGCGTCGGTGATCACCAGTTGGTCCGCCACGTCGATGATGACGATGTCCTGCGCCTTCTTGTCGGCTGCGGCCTGTGCGGCAGCCGTTGCCAGCTCACGGGCGCGGTCGGAAGCTGTCACCATTCTCCTTCGATCAACCGTCGGACCCTCCTAGCCTCTCACACGGTGGCACCGTACGGCCCGGCGGTTAACGAACGACGAGCATGAAACCGGGCGGAATCACCCCCGGTAGAGCCCCCGTTTGGCGATGTACTGCACCACACCGTCGGGGACGAGATACCAGAGTGGCCCACCGGCGGCCACCCGGGCGCGGCAGTCGGTCGAGGAGATGGCCAGCGCGGGCACCTCGACCAGGCTGATCGTGTCGGCCGGCAGGTGGGCGTCGGAGAGGACGAAGCCGGGCCGGGTGACCCCGATGAAGTGGGCCAACTCGAACATCTGGTCGAGATCCTTCCAGGAGAGGATCTTCTCCAGCGCGTCGGCGCCGGTGATGAAGAAGAGCTGCACCTTCGGGCCGTACTCGGAGTGCAGGTCGCGCAGGGTGTCGACGGTGTAGGTCGGGCCGCCCCGGTCGATGTCGGCCCGGCTCACCTGGAACCGCGGGTTCGAGGCGGTCGCGATCACGGTCATCAGATAGCGGTCCTCGGCCGAGCTGACCGGCTCGTCGGCCTTCTGCCACGGCTGGCCGGTGGGCACGAAGACCACCTCGTCCAACTCGAACCGGTCGGCCACCTCGCTCGCGGCCACCAGGTGCCCGTGGTGGATCGGGTCGAAAGTGCCCCCCATGATCCCTATCCGCCGGATGTCTGCCTCCACGACTTGATCGTAGGCCCGGACCCGCCGCCCGTTCCGGGGAGCATGAGCCAGATCGCACTTTCCGGCCGATCTACCGATCTGCCGAGCGGCCGGGCTGGTGGGCGGCCGGACTGGTGGGCTGGTGGGCTGGTGGGCAGGCTGGTGGGCAGGCGGGCTGGTGGGCGGGCGGGTACTCACCGCCGCGCGGCGAGCGCCCGGCGCAGGTCGTCGTCCTCGTCGACGACCACCCGGCGCAGCCCGGGCGGCAGGTCGTCCCGGGCGAGCAGCGCCGCCGCCAGTTCCCGGGTCCGCGCCGAGACGGCGTACCGCGGATAACCCAGCCCGGCCACCCGGTCGGCCACCCAGGGGGTACGCCGCCGCGCCGCCGCCGGCATCTCGGCGAAGTACCGCTCCACATAGGAGTCGGTCAGTCCGGCCTGCTCCGGCTGCCAGAACCCGCGCGCGGTCGCCTCCAGCAGCCGGTTCGACAGACTCGTCCCGCCGACGAGCAGCCGCCAGGCGTGCTCCTTGGCAGCCGGGTCCGGCAGCGCCGCCCGACAGGTCGCGGCCCACTCCGCTCCGCTGGCGCTGCGGTCCGCGGCCTGCTCGGCGGCGATCTCCGGCTCGCCCGCCGCGCCGAGCACGGCCAGCCGGCGCAGTACCGCCCAGCGCAGCTCGGCGTCGACCGCGAGCCCGTCGGGTACGTCCTTGCCGGCCAGCCAGCCGGCCACCCGGGCGGTGTCGACGGTCGAGGAGATCCACCCGCGTGCCGCCGCGAGCTGGCCCGACCCGCCGGGCGGCGCCACCGCGAGCAGCCGGGCACAGGCCCCGGCGAGCTGTTCCAGGGCGGCCGGCCGGACCTCCGGGTCGAGATAGCGGTCGAGCAGGTTGCGGGCCCGGGCCAGTACGTCCTGCACCACGGCCACCTCGGTCTCGGCCGGCAGGGCGGCCACCACCAGCGCCACCAGGTCGGCGACCGGCCGTTCCCCGTCGGTCACCGCGTCCAGCGCCTCCGCCCAGAACAGTGCCCGGGCCAGCGGATCGGCCAGTTCGGACAGGGCCGCCGGCACGGCGGCGACCGAGCCGGCGTCCAGGCGTACCTTGGCGAAGGTCAGGTCGCCGTCGTTGGGCAGCAGCAGCCGGGCCGCCGGCTGACCGGACAGCCCGTCGAGTACTGTCCGACCGCCGTCCACCGCCGGGTCGAGGTCCACCTCGATCCGGTCCCGCAACCACAGCGCGATCCCCTCGCCGGCCGGCTCGGTGTCGTAGAGCCCGACGCCGATGCGGTGCGGGCGCAGCACCGGATGCTCCGGCGGGGCGCTCTGCACCAGGGCCACCTCGGCGTAGTGCCCGTCGTCGCGCAGCCGTACCTCGGTGCGCACGGTGTTGAGCCGCGGCTGGCGCAGCCACACCTGCGCCCAGCCGGTCAGGTCGCGACCGCTGCTGGTGGCGAGCGCCGCGAGCAGGTCGGCGAGGGTGGCGTTGCCGAACCGGTGTGCGGCGAAGTACTCCCGCAGCCCGGCCAGGAACGCGTCGTCGCCGAGCCAGGCCACGAGTTGGCGGAGCACCGAGGCGCCCTTGGCGTACGAGATGCCGTCGAGGTTCGCCAGCGCCTCGGCGGCGTCGACCACCTCGGCCGGCGCGACCGGATGGGTGGAGGGCCGCTGGTCGGCGGCGTACCCCCAGGCCTTGCGGTGCAGCGCGAAGGTGATCCACGCCCGGTCGAAGCGGGTCGCCTCGGCAGTGACCCGGGTGCCGAAGTACTCGGCGAACGACTCGTTCAGCCACAGGTCGTCCCACCAGCGCAGGGTGACCAGGTCGCCGAACCACATGTGCGACATCTCGTGCGCGATGACGTTCGCCCGGCGCTCCCGCTCGGCGTCGGTCACCGCCGACCGGGGCAGGTACTCGTCCCGCAGGGTGACCAGGCCCGGGTTCTCCATCGCACCCATGTTGAACTCCGGCACGAACGCCTGGTCGTACTTGTCGAACGGGTAGCGCACCCCGAAGAGCCGGTGCAGCCGGTCCAGGCACTGCCGGGTGACCGTGAGGATCTCCTCGATGTCCCGGTCGAGATGCTCGGTGAGCGACCGCCGGCAGTAGAGGCCGAGCGGGATGCCGTCGTGCTCGGCCCGGCGCACCGAGTACGGCCCGGCGACCAGCGTCACGAAGTAGGTGGCCAGCGGCGGGGTCGGGGCGAACACCCACCGTCCGGAGACCGGCCCGGTGCCGAGCCGCCCGTTGCCGGCCACGGTCCACTCCGGCGGCGCGACGACGGTCAGGGTCACCGGCGCCTTCAGGTCGGGCTGGTCGAAGCAGGCGAAGATCCGCTGGGCGTTGTCCATCCCCGACATCGCGTAGAGATAGGTCTCACCGTCGGCCGGGTCGACGAACCGGTGCAGCCCCTCCCCGCTGTTCGAGTACGCCATCTCCGCCTCGACCACCAGCGTGTTCTCGGCGGCCAGCCCGGTCAGCGGGAACTGGTTGTCGTCCAGCGCCGCAGGATCGAGTTCCGCGCCGTTCAGTCGTACCCCGAGCAGTCGGGCCGGCCTGACCTCGACGAACGTGCCGGCGCCCGGGGTTGCCGCGCGGAACCGGACCGTGCTGGTCGACCGGAACCGCTCCGCCGGCCCGGTGAGATCCAGTTCGATGTCGTACGACTCGACGGTGAGCAGGGCGGCGCGTTCCCCCGCCGCTACCCGGGTCAGGCTCGGCATCCGCTTATCCTGCACGATGGGTCCGTGGACGGTTCGGTCCCGGGCAGATTCACCGATGGAGGAACCGACGATGGCGCAGCACCCCAAGGGCGATTTCGACCTGTCGCGCGCCGTGTGGCAGCGTGCCGAGGGCGACGACTCCGAGGGCGCGGTCGAGATCGCGTTCGTCGACGATCTGATCGGCATGCGCAACTCCGCCGAACCGGACGGTCCGGTGCTGGTCTTCACCCAGGCCGAGTGGGACGCCTTCGTGGCCGGCGCCCAGGACGGCGAGTTCGACCTCGACTAGGTACGCACGGGCGGCGGACCCGCCGTCGGGCGCCGGGGCAATTCGATTGCCGCCCGACCGGCCGGGTCCTAGCCTGATCCTGACCTCGCGGCTGCTGAACCGTCGAGCACCACAACCGGAGAACGCGGGACCACCCCGCCGAGCCCGCACGCGTACGACCGCGTGCCGATGGCTCGTACCCACTGAACCTTTTTCAACCCGAACCGCGCGGCGCCCACGCACCGCGTCCGACCTTGTGGTCCGCCAGACCGCAAGGCGAGGTGGAAAGGGTTCACTCACAGCAGCCTGCGAAAGGTCTCTACACGTGCCGATATCAGCGGCGAACCGACATGATCCACGCCTGGTCAGGGTCGACGACTCCTGGCTGCGCCTGCCCAACCCGTACGACGTCCCGGTCGAGATCTGCGCCGGGCCGGACGTACCCGTCGAACCGGTGGCGGTCGACGAACTGCTCACCGTGCTGGAAACCGCCGACACCCTGAACACGCTGGCCCGGGCCGTTCCGGGGCTGGACCCCGAGCCCCGGGTCGAGCGGGTCGTCTGCACCCCGGACTTCCACAAGGGTGCCGGCATCCCGATCGGCACCGTACTGCGCACGGTCGGCGCGCTGATCCCGCAGGCGGTCGGCAACGACGTCAACTGCGGAATGCGGGTCGAGGCGACCTCGCTCACCGTCGACCAACTCCGCCCGCACCTCGACCGGCTCGAACGCCGGCTGCGGCACCTGTTCTTCGCCGGTGGCCGCCGGATCGGGCTGACCCCCGGGCAGCGCGAGGGGCTGCTCCGCGAGGGGCTGCCCGGGCTGCTCGCCGACGGAGTACCGGCCGACCCGGTGGGCGCCTGGCGGCAGGTCGGGCCGGACGATCTCGCCGGCCTCGACGGCCGGCTGCACGCCGCCGGTTTCCCGGTCGACTCCGCCGAGGACTTCCGGGACTGGATCACCAGCGGCGGCGGGACCAGCTACGACAGCATCATCGGCAGCGTCGGCGGCGGCAACCACTTCGCCGAGTTGCAGTACGTATCGGACGTCCGGGACGGCGCCACCGCGTACGCCTGGGGGCTGGCCCCGGGCCAGGTGGTGCTGATGGTGCACAGTGGCTCGCTCTCGCTCGGCCACCAGGCCAACGCCACCGGGCGGGACCTGGCCCGGGCCGCCTGGCCGCGCGCGGTGCCGCTGCCCCGGAACCGGATCCTGCCGATCCCGCTGGACGAGCGCACCGCACCGGCCCGGCAGCGCTATCTGACCGCCTTCGGCAACGCGGCGAACTTCGCGCTCGGCAACCGGTTCTTCCTGGCCCTGATGCTCCGGGCCGGGCTGGCCGAGGTCGCCGGTGAGCTGCGGTCCCGGCTGGTCTACGACGCACCGCACAACCTGCTGTGGCCGGAGCCGGACGGCACGGTACTGCACCGCAAGGGCGCCACCCCGGCCGCCGGAGCGGGCGGTGCCGGCCAGCGCCCGACCGACCTGTACGGCGAGCCGGTGATCGTGCCGGGCTCGATGGGTGCGCCGAGCTACCTGCTCCGGGGGCTGGGCAGTGCCCGGGCGCTGGCCAGTGCCTGCCACGGTGCCGGTCGGAGCATCCCGCGGGGCGCGGCGTCCCGGGGCGGAGACGCCGAACTGGACGCCTTTCTGCGGGAGTTCCGGGTGGTCACCCCGGTCGACCACCGGGATCCGGCGGTCGCCGCGCGGCGGGACATCGTCGACGCCTGGCGTCGGGACCTCAAGCAGGAGGCGCCGTGGGCGTACAAGGAGGTGGGCCCGGTGGTGCGGAGCCTGCGCCGGGCCGGGGTGGCCGAGCCGGTGGCGGAGCTGCGGCCCCTGCTGACCGTCAAGGGCTGACCCGTCCACACCGCACCCCGCCCCGGCGGGGACCGGTGTGGACGGTGTAGGCGGGCCGGTCGGGTGATTCTCCTCGCCCGACCGGCCGGACACTCTCCGATGATCCGCCGAGGCGGTGCGTCGTGGTCCGGACGGCATCATCCCCAAACATCAGGTGACGTACCGTTAGCCCGTAATCACGAATTGCTCACTCCGGGCGGGACCGGGCTGCCGCGCTCCGCCCCTACCCCTAGCGTGACAGGTCCTTTGTGCACCGGTCCCGCACCGGCCGCGCTCGGGCTCTTCGCGGCGGGGCGCGAAGGTCGCACCGTGCACTGCTTGGAGCTGCGCCAAGTTAGGGGAACGAATGCCATCTTCCGCACGACCGTCACCGGTCGCCCGCCTGCTGCGGACAGGAGTCGCGGTCGCGCTGGTCGCCGCCCTGGCCGCACCCATCTCCGGTACGGCACCCGCCGCCGCGGTGGTGCTGCCGACCGGCTTCCAGGAGCAGATCGTCTTCACCGGTCTGAACCAGCCGACCAACATCGAGTTCGCCCCGGACGGGCGGATCTTCGTCGCCGAGAAGGGCGGCCGGATCAAGGTGTACGACGACCTCGCCGACACCACCGCGACCGTCTTCGCCGACCTCTCGGCGAACGTGCACAACCAGCACGACCGAGGGCTGCTCGGGTTGGCCCTGCACCCGGGCTTCCCCACCCAGCCGTACGTCTACGTGCTCTACGCCTACGACGCCCCGCCGGGGCAGACCGCTCCGTACTGGAACGACAACTGCGCCTCGGTCGGCGGCACCAACGGCGGGCGGTGCATCGTCACCGGCCGGCTCTCCCGGCTGACCGCCGCCGGCAACACGATGACCGGCACCGAGCAGGTGTTCATCGACGACTGGTGCCAGCAGTACGCCAGCCACGCCACCGGTGACCTGCGGTTCGGTGCCGACGGCATGCTCTACGCCACCGCCGGGGACGGGGCCAGCTACGACCTGGTCGACTACGGCCAGCTCGGCAACCCGCCGAACCCCTGCGCCGACCCGCCCGGTGGCACGATGTCCGCGCCGACCGCCGAGGGCGGCGCGCTGCGCTCCCAGGACTCCCGGACCACCGCCGACCCGACCAGCCTGGACGGCACGGTACTCCGGCTCGACCCGCTGACCGGCGCCGCCGCGTCCGGCAACCCGTCGGCAGCCAGCCCCGACCCGAACATCCGGCGGATCGTCGCGCAGGGGCTGCGCAACCCGTTCCGGTTCACCATCCGGCCCGGCACCAACGAGGTATGGCTCGGCGACGTGGGCTGGACCCGGTGGGAGGAGGTCAACCGGGTGGTCGACCCGACCGCCGGGGTGGCCAACTTCGGCTGGCCGTGCTTCGAGGGCGCCGGCCGGCAGAGCGGCTACGACAGCGCCAACCTCGACATGTGCGAGAGCCTCTACAGCGGTGCCGGGCAGACCGCACCGTTCTACACGTACGACCACGCGGCCCGGGTGGTGGCCGGGGAGGCCTGCCCGACCGGCGGTTCCTCGGTCTCCGGTGCCGCCTTCTACCCGGCTGCCGGCGGCAGCTACCCCGCCGAGTACGCGGGCGCGCTCTTCTTCTCCGACTACTCCCGGGACTGCATCTGGGCCATGTTGCCCGCCGCACCCGGCGGGCTGCCGGTGGCGACCAACCGGCGTACCTTCGGCAGCGCCGCCGCGAACCCGGTCGATCTGGCCGTGGGGCCGGGCGGCGACCTCTACTACGTCGACCACGCCGGTTCGGTACGCCGGATCCGGTACTTCCCCGGCAACCAGCCGCCGGTCGCGTCGATCGCCGCCTCCCCCACCTCCGGGACGGCCCCGCTGACGGTGAACTTCGACGGCACCGGCTCCTCCGACGCCGACCCGGCCGACGTGGGCCGGCTGCGCTACGAGTGGGACTTCACCAACGACGGTACCGTCGACGCCACCACGCCGACGGCCTCGCACACCTACCCGGCCGGCGGCCCGTACACCGCCCGGCTCACCGTCTACGACACGCTGAACGCCGCCGGCACCCAGACGGTGCCGATCCAGACCGGCAACAGCATGCCGACCGCGGTGATCGACACCCCGGGCAGCGCCTTCACCTGGGCGGTCAACGACCAGATCAGCTTCACCGGGCACGCGACCGACCCCGACCAGGGCACCCTGCCGGCCAGCGCGCTGCACTGGCGGATGCTGCTGCACCACTGCTACACGCTGGACAACTGCCACATCCACACGTTGCAGGACTTCACCGGCACCAGCGGCAGCATGTTCGGGCCGGACCACGAGTATCCGTCCTATCTGGAGCTGGTGCTGACCGCCACGGACAGCGGCGGCCTGTCGCACAGCACCAGCGTGCGGCTCGACCCGAAGACCGTCGACCTGACCTTCAACTCCAGTCCGGCCGGCCTGCAACTGGTGTTCGGCGCGACCGCACAGGCGGCACCGTTCACCCGTACCGTCATCCAGGGGTCGAGCAACACCGTCAGCGCGGTCACCCCGCAGACCCTCGGCGGCGTGCCGTACGTCTTCGGCTCCTGGTCCGACGGTGGGGCACAGACCCATGTGCTCACCGCCCCGACCAGCCCGACCAGCTACACCGCCAGCTACAACCCGCAGTCCGGCAGCGTCCGGCTGCCGCAGTCGGCGTGGACCGTGGCCGGGGCGGACAGCCAGGAGACGCTGCTGGTCAACGGCCGGGCGACCAACGTACGGGACGGCAACACGTCGTCGATCTGGCACACCCAGCGGCTGCTGTCGAACTCGTCCCACCCGCACTGGATCGACCTCGACCTGGGCAGTGCCCGGACGGTCAACCGGCTGTACTACCTGCCCCGGCAGGGCTCGAACACCGCCGGCCGGATCACCGGCTACGAGGTGTACGTCTCGGCAAGCCGGAGCAGTTGGGGTACGCCGGTGGCCACCGGCACCTTCCCGAACAGCGCGGCGGAACAGACGGTGACGATCCCGCCGACCAGCGGGCGGTACATCCGGCTCCGCGCCCTCGGTGAGGTCAGCGGCAACCGGTGGACCTCGGTCGCCGAACTCAACGTCGGCGTGGTGCCGACCGGCTGAACCGATGATCACGGTTCTGGCGACCGGTCGGGGGCGGCGGACGACCGTCCCCGACCGGTCGCCGGAAGCCGCCGGGCGGTCCCGGTCCCTGCTACCGTGGAGGTGTGCGGATGACCTCGAACGGTTGGTGGCTGCCCTGACGGGCGGCCCACGCATCCGCGTACCCGAACAACAGCCAGCGGCCGCCCTCCGGGCGGCCGTTTCGCATGTGCTCACCCGGGGGCGGCGGCCAAACCGGTAAGGAGCACCCCATGGCCCCGACCTCGCCACTTCCGGCAGCCACCGCGCTCGCCCCGAACACCCCGGCGGTACGCCGGATCACCGGCCTCAAGCCGACCGGGCACCTGCACCTGGGCAACCTGGTCGGTGCGATCCGGCCGATCGTCGCCGGCCAGTACCGGGCGGAGACGATCGTCTTCCTCGCCGACCTGCACGCGCTCACCGTGACCCACCAGCCGGCGCAGATCCGGGCGCTCACCCTGGAACAGGCAACCGTGCTGCTCGCCGCCGGCCTCGACCCGGACCGGGCGCTGCTCTACGTGCAGTCACAGGTGCCGCAGCACACCGAGTTGCACTACCTGCTGGAATCCGCCACCGGCTACGGCGAGGTGCAGCGGATGATCCAGTTCCGGGAGAAGTCGGCGCAGCACCGGCAGGTGCGACTGAGCCTGCTCAGCTATCCGGTGCTGATGGCCGCCGACATCCTGCTGCACGACGTGCAGGAGGTGCCGGTCGGCGACGACCAGCGCCAGCACCTCGAACTCACCCGGACCGTGGCGACCCGGTTCAACGCCCGGTACGGCGACACCTTCACCGTGCCCCGGGCGGTCCATCCGGCGGTGTCGGCCCGGGTGATGGACCTGGCCGATCCGACCGCGAAGATGGGCAAGACCAGTGCCAGCGGGGCTGGCACGATCTTCCTGCTCGATCCGCCCGAGGTGATCCGCCGCAAGGTGCTGCGCGCGGTGACCGACCCGAGCCGGACCGTCGGGTACGACCCGCGGCACCGGCCCGGCGTGGCGAACCTGCTGGAGATCCTGGCGTCCTGCCTGGGCGGCTCACCCGCGGCTCTGGCCGCCGACTACCGGTCGTACGCCCAGCTCAAGAACGCCGTCGCCGAGGCGGTCGAGGCGATGCTCCGGCCGATCCGGCTCCGCTACGCGGAACTGGCCCGCGACCCGGGCTACGTCCGGCGGGTACTCGCCGACGGCGCCGAACGGGCCCGGGACAACGCCGCCGACACGGTCCACCGGGCAAAACACGCCATCGGCCTACTCAGCCATTGAACCTTCGTCAACCGGGACAGCGCGGCGGGTCCGCCCCGACCTCCACCTGGGGCCACGACGGACCGCAAGGGGAGCACGACGAACCGCGAGGGGAGGTTAACGAACCGCAAGGGGAGCACGACGAACCGCAAGGGGAGGTTGACGAACCGCAAGGGGAGCACGACGAACCGCAAGGGGAGGTTGGCAAGGTTCATTGAAGAGCCGGCCGACCGCGTCGGGAAAGCGCGCTACGTCAGGGAGGCGGTGGCCTCGGCCCGTCCGGCAAGCCACTGCATCCCTGAAGTGGCCGATCCCGCACCCGGCAGGCGCTTCTCGAAGCAGACGCTGTAGGGGTTGTCGACGTACTCGCCGTAGACCGGGATCTCGACGTAGCCCGACGAGAGATAGAGCTGGATCGCGCCGGGAAGGTAGCTGCCGGTCTCCAGCCGCAGCACGGTGTACCCGGCCCGCAGGGCAAGCTCTTCGAGCGCGCCGAGCATCTGCCGGGCGAAGCCCTGGCCCCGCTGCGCCGGCCGCACGTACATCCGCTTGACCTCGGCGGTGTCCCGGTCCAGCGCCTGGATCGCGCCGCAGGCGACCGCCCGGCCGGCGACCACACCCACCAGGTAGCGGGCGTCGTCGTGCGGCATGAACACCTGCCCGTCCAGACCGCCGTCGGCCTCCCGAAGCTCACGCTGCTGAGCCACCACCAGGGCGGCCAGCTCGGGATCCGACGACGCACGCGACTCGATCAGCACACCATCGACGCTAACCACCGGGCATTTCAACAAGGTTTCGGCCAAGTGGCCCCGATACGGAGCGTAGAGAACTAATCCGCGCCCTCTGCCGTACCGCCGCCCGGCCGGTCCACGGTGCCGTCCGGCGCCGACTCCCCGGCCACCTCCTCCGGCGGTCGCTGCCGGCGGGCCTTGCGGGCGGCGAGCCGCTCGGCCGCGGTCGGCCGGGTCACCTTCTCGGCCAGCCGGCTGTCGGTGCCCCGCGCGCTCGGCACGTACTCGGCACCGGCGTAGAGCGTCGGCTGCCAGTCGAACTCCCGCTCGCCGATCCGGACCAGGCTGCCCGGCTCGGCACCGGCCTTGCCGAGCTGCTCCTCGACGCCCAGCCGGGCCAGCCGGTCGGCCAGGTAGCCGACCGCCTCCTCGTTGTCGAAGTTGGTCTGCTTGACCCAGCGCTCCGGCCGCTGCCCGCGCACCACGTACGCGCCGTCCGGCGCCGCCTCGATCGTGAAGCCGGCGTCGTCGACCGCGACCGGCCGGATCACGATCCGGGTCGGCTCCAGGTCGGGCGCCACCGCCCGGGACTGCTCGACCAGCTCCGCCAGTGCGAAGGTCAACTCGCGCAGCCCCTCCCGGGTCACCGCCGAGGCCTCGAAGACCCGCAGGCCACGGGCCTCGATGTCGGGCCGGACGATCTCGGCGAGATCCCGCCCGTCCGGTATGTCGATCTTGTTCAGTACGACCAGCCGAGGCCGGTCGGCCAACCCGCCGTACTCGGAGAGTTCGGCCTCGATGGCATCGATGTCGGCCAGCGGATCGCGCCCCGGCTCCGGGTTGGCCGCGTCCACCACGTGCACCAGCACCGCGCAGCGCTCGATGTGCCGGAGGAACTCCAGCCCGAGCCCCTTGCCGGTGGCCGCCCCGGGGATCAGGCCCGGCACGTCGGCGACGGTGAAGGTGTGCTCGTCGACCCGGACCACGCCGAGGTTCGGCACCAGCGTGGTGAACGGGTAGTCGGCGATCTTCGGCTTGGCTGCCGAGAGCACCGAGATCAGCGAGGACTTGCCGGCCGATGGGAAGCCCACCAGGCCGACGTCGGCCACGCTCTTGAGTTCGAGTACGACGTCGAGCCGGTCCCCCGGCTCGCCCAGCTCGGCGAAGCCGGGCGCCCTGCGCCGGGCGTTGGCCAGCGAGGCGTTGCCCCGGCCACCCCGGCCACCCCGGGCCACCTCGAAGGTGGTGCCGGCGCCGACCAGGTCGGCCAGCACCGTGCCGTCCACGGCGTGCACGACCGTCCCGTCCGGGACCTTGAGCACCAGGTCCTGCCCGTTGGCACCGTCCCGGTTGGAGCCGGCGCCGCCCTTGCCGTTCTCGGCCTTGACGTGCGGCCGGAAGTGGAAGTCGAGCAGGGTGTGCACCTGGGGGTCGACCACCAGGGACACGCTGCCGCCGTGCCCGCCGTTGCCGCCGTCCGGCCCGCCGAACGGCTTGAACTTTTCCCGATGGATCGAGACGCAACCGTGCCCGCCGTCCCCGGCCTGCAGGTGCAGTACGACCCGGTCAACGAACGTCGTCACGCTGCCAATCCTTTCATCGGCGCCGACCGGCGGCGCCGGATACGGCACAGGTCGTCCGCCCGGCCGGGAGGGCCGGGCACGGGTCGACCGGTGCCCGAGAAACGGCGGAGCGGGCCCGGACACCAGGTCCGCGGCCCGCTCCGCCGGAAAGCTGACGTTACCGCTCGGACGGCACGATGCTGACGACCTTGCGGCCGCGCTTGGTGCCGAACTGGACCGCACCGGCGGCCAGCGCGAACAGCGTGTCGTCGCCGCCGCGACCGACCAGGTCACCGGGGTGGAACTTGGTGCCCCGCTGCCGGATCAGGATCTCGCCGGCGCTGACGACCTGCCCACCGAACCGCTTGACGCCGAGTCGCTGCGCCGCGGAGTCGCGACCGTTCCGCGAGCTGGACGCACCCTTTTTGTGAGCCATCTGAGGACGACCTGTCTTTCCGCTGGGGCTTACTTGCCGTTGGTGATGCCGGTCACCTTGACCTGGGTCAGCGGCTGGCGGTGACCCTGGCGCTTGTGGTAGCCGGTCTTGTTCTTGAACTTGTGGATCCGGATCTTCGGACCCTTGGTGTGTGCGGCGATCTCGCCGGACACCGCAACCTTGGCCAACTGCGCGGCATCGGTCACCAGGTTGTCCCCGTCGACGAGGAGGACGGCGGCGAGCTTGATCGCGTCGCCGGGCTGGCCGACCAGCTTCTCGACCTCGATCACGTCGCCCTCGGCGACCTTGTACTGCTTGCCGCCGGTCTTGACGATCGCGTACATCGGACGCGGACTCCCTGTCGTTGAGGCTGCGGGTGGGTGTTCGCGACGGCCAACTCGACCGCACTGGGGTGCGGGGCGGGCACGCGAGAACTTGGCACGTAATGAGCGCCGCAGGCTAGCGTACGCCATGCCGGGCCGCTCACCCAAACCGGGCCCGCTCCCGGGGCCGGTCGAGGCGCCGGTGAGCAGGCTCGCCGCCCTCCCCGCGCCCGACGAGACCTCGCCGGGCGAGAGCCGGAGCGGCCAGCCCTGACCGGGCCGGTCGGGTCAGCTCGGGCAGAGCGCCTCCAGCCGCTGCTGCAACTCCTGGAGCTTGTTCTCGTCGACCGACTCGACGGTGGCCTTCATCGTGCCGACCTCGGTCGCGATCTCGGCCAGTACCGTCTTGAGCCGCTCGTCGGTGGCCCGGGCGGACTGCTCCCGCATCGCGTTGCCCCAGGTCTGCAATGCCGCCTCCGCCTTGCGCTGCGCCGCCTGCGCCCCGGCGGTGTCGCCGGTGCTCGCCGCCTGGAGCGACTTGCCCAGCTCGGAGACGAAGGTCTGCACGGAGGAGGTGGCGGCCTTGGTGGCGGCCTCGCAGACCTCCTTGCCGTTGCCCCCGGCCGGGCTGGTGTCCACCGCCGGTGATCCGCCCGGGCTGGCGCCCGGCGTCGCGGCACCCGAGGACGGCGCTCCGGCCGACGGGCCGCCGGACGGGCCGGGTGCGGCGGCGCCGTCCCGCTCACCCGAGCAGCCGGCCGCCGCGAACAGCGCGGCGGCGATAGCGGCGGTCACCAGCAGGCGTCGCATGGTCTTCTCCTCCGGGGGTGCGGCTGGCCCACACGACCGGCGCCGACGGTGGTCGGCGACCGGTCGGGGACCGTGAGGGAGTGACCAGCGTAGCCACCGCCGGTGTCAGCGGACCAAACCCGTCTCCCCGGGCAGCGCCGGATCAGGGACGGGTACGGCGGCGGGTGCCGCCGCGCCGGGCCCGGCGACGACCGCCGCCGATCTCCGCGGCCTCGGCCTCCGCGTCCAGGTCACCGGTGTCCTCGATACCGTCCGGGTCGCCGGCACCGGCCAGCCGCATCGACTCGGCCGTCGCGGCCTCGACGACGTCGTCGGCCTCGGGGGTCTCCGCCTCGTAGCGGGACAGGTCGTATCCCATGGTGTCCTCGTACTCGGAGACCTCGACGACCACCCGCTCCGGGGCGGCCGCCTTGCGGCCCCGGCGCCGACCGCCGACGGCCGGCGCCTCGGAGGCCGGTGCCGGGGTACCGGTGGCCGAGGCGACCGCCTTGACCTTGTCCCCCGCGCCCGAGCGGGACTTCTCCGACACCGGCTCGGTGTGGATGATCACGCCCCGGCCCTTGCAGCAGTCGCAGGTCTCGCTGAACGCCTCCAGCAGCCCGGCACCGATCCGCTTCCGGGTCATCTGGACCAGGCCGAGCGAGGTGATCTCGGTCACCTGGTGCTTCGTCCGGTCCCGGCCCAGGCATTCGGTGAGTCGGCGCAGCACCAGTTCCCGGTTCGACTCCAGCACCATGTCGATGAAGTCGATCACGACGATGCCACCCAGGTCGCGGAGCCGGAGCTGCCGGACGATCTCCTCGGCCGCCTCCAGGTTGTTCCGGGTGACCGTCTCCTCCAGGTTGCCGCCGGCACCGGTGTACTTGCCGGTGTTGACGTCGATCACCGTCATCGCCTCGGTGCGGTCGATCACCAGGTGGCCGCCGGAGGGCAGGAAGACCTTCCGGTCCAGCCCCTTGAGGATCTGCTCGTCGATCCGCCGCTCGGCGAAGACGTCCCCCGCACCGGTGTGCCGGCGCAGCCGGGGCACCAGGTCGGGCGAGACGTGCGAGAGGTACGACTCGACCATGTCGTACGACTCGTCGCCCTGCACGACCAGCTCGCGGAAGTCCTCGTTGAACAGGTCCCGGACCACCCGGATCACCAGGTCGGGCTCCTCGTAGAGCAGCACCGGGGCGCCGCCCTCGGCCGCCTTGGCCTGGATGTCCTCCCACTGCGCCTGGAGTCGCTTCACGTCCCGGGCCAGTTCGTCCTCGCTGGCGCCCTCGGCCGCGGTCCGGACGATCACACCGGCACCGTCCGGGACCAGCTTCTTCAGGATGTCGCGCAGCCGCTTGCGCTCGGTGTCCGGCAGCTTGCGGCTGATCCCCGAGGCGTTGCCGTGCGGCACGTACACCAGGTGCCGCCCGGAGAGCGCGATGTGGCTGGTCAGCCGGGCGCCCTTGTGACCGATCGGGTCCTTGGTGACCTGCACCAGCACCGAGTCGCCGGAGCGCAGCGCCTGCTCGATCGAGCGGGCCCGCCCCTCCAGGCCGGTGGTGTCCCAGTTGACCTCACCGGCGTAGAGCACCGCGTTGCGGCCGCGCCCGACGTCGACGAAGGCTGCCTCCATGCTGGGCAGCACGTTCTGCACCTTGCCCAGGTAGACGTTGCCGGCCATGGTGCCGGCGGAGGCGCGGGTGACGTAATGCTCCACCAGCACCCCGTCCTCCAGTACGGCGATCTGGGTCCGGTCGCCGCGCTGGCGTACCGCCATCACCCGGTCGACCGCCTCCCGGCGGGCCAGGAACTCCGACTCGCTCAGGATCGGCGGCCGGGTACGCCGCTGCTCACGGCCGTCCCGGCGGCGCTGGCGCTTGGCCTCCAGCCGGGTCGAGCCGGAGACGCCCTGCACCTCGTCCACGGTCTTGCGAGGCTCGCGGATCTTGATAACGGTGTGTACGCCGTCGTCGGCCGCACCGTCGGTGTCCCCGGCGCCCTTGCGCCGCCGTCGGCGGCGGCGCCGGGTCACCCCGTCACCGGCCTCGCCCTCGTCGTCCTCGTCCTCGTCGGCCCCGGCCTCGACCCCGGCCTCGGGCTCGTCACCCTCCTCGGCGTCGTCCGCCGTGCCCTTGCCCCGGCCCCGACCCCGGCGACCGCGCCGCCGACGACGCCGGGCCGCCGCGGTCTCCTCGTCCTCGTCCTCCTCGGCGTCGGTGACGTCCAGGGCCTCCTCGTCGGCGACGCCCTCGGCCTCGGCCTCCGGCTCGGCTTCCAGCACCGCAGGCTCGCCGGCACGCCGGCCCCGGCGGCGCCGCCGGACGCCCTCGACCGGCTCGACCGGCTCACCCTCGGCCTCGGCCTCGGTCGGCCGGGTCGACGGAACGGGCTCGACCACGCCGGCCCGGGCCGGCGGAGTCTCCGGCTCCGGGGCCATGAACAGCACGGTGGGTGCGGAGAGCGCGGCGCGGCGCCGGCGTCCCCGGGGGGCCTCCTCGGCCGCCGGCTCGGCCTCGGCGGGCCCGGCGGCCACCGGGCGACCGGCTCCGCCGGTCGACTCCGGGGTGGCGGGAGCGCCGACGTCGGAGCCGGTCACCGGGACCTCGCCGGCCGCCGGGTCGCTCTCGGCGGCCCCGGCTGGGGTGACGGCCGTCTCAGTCGGCTCGGCGGGAGGTGACGCCGCCTTTTTCCGACGGGTACGGGTGACCTTCACCGGCGGTACGGGTTCGACCGCCGCGTCGTCGGGGTCGACCGCGGGCGTACCCGGGTCGGTGGCCGCGCTCGCCTCGGCGGCCGGAAGTCCGGTGTCGTCCTTCTTCTCCGTCGTGGTGGCCTTGCGGCGCCGGCGGGTCGCCTTCGGAGCGGCCTCGATGTCCGCGGCCACCGGTGCCAGCACCTCGGCGTCGGACGCCTCTCCGCTGGTCGTCCGGGCCGTGCTGGACGCCTCGGCCGGTACGCCGGTCGGCGCCGACTCACTCGTCGTGCTGGACGTACGGCGCCGGGTGGTACGCCGCCGCGCGGGCGCCTCGGCACTGCCGCCCTGCGCGGCCGCACTCTCCGCACTGCCGCCCTGCGCGGCCGCACTCTCTCCGGTGGCGCTCTGCGCACTCGTGCTCTCGGTGCTGCCGTTTGCGGTGGTGGCGTCGACGGCCGGCTGCGCGCCGGTCCGTTCTCCGCCCTCTGGCTCGTTCTCGAGCATGGACGTTCTCCAGTTCTGGCTTCCCCGGGCGCGGGTGAGCGCTGCCACGCAGGGTTGCCGCAAAGTATTTCCGGTGACGCGTCGAGGTGACCGGGTCGCCGAAGTCTGCCTACCTGACCGCCGGCCGGACTTCCGGCTGGCGTTCGCCGATGGCGGTCCCGTCGCGATCCGCCTCCAACGGATCGACGATCTCCCCCTGCGCGGTCAGCGTGCCCTGCGCCAGCCGGGTCGCCCTCGGCGGCACCGGCGGCTCCAGGTCGGCCACCACGCGGAGGCCGGAAAGGACGTCATCGGGTCGTACGGACGGGGTGACCTGCCGCACGACCACTTCGAGTATCGCACACGGTACGCCCGCGACCCCGGAAGGTGCCTCGGTCCTCTCGATCACATCGATGGCCGTGACAGCGGCCCGGGTGTCGAAAACGCGTCGGCCCTGCTTGGTCATCCGCTCGACGAGCACCTCGGAGGCGGCCAGAAAGGTCGACACGGCGGCACGGGCGACGTCCGGCCCGACACCGGGCAGTTCGACCCGCCAGCGCGAGGCGTCGATCCGGTCGGCCAGGCTGCCGCCGCCGGCCACCACCGCGTCCAGTACGTCGAGTCCGGGCGAGAGCACCGCGTCCAGGGCGGCACGGAGATCGGCCGGATCCACCGGCCGCTGGAGCCCGATCTCCAGGTACTCCGCCTCGCTGGCCACCCCGGTCGGGGCCGCGCTGGCGTAGGAGATCTTCGGGTGCGGGGTGAAGCCCTGGGAGAACGCCACCGGTACGCCGGCCCGGCGCAACGCGCGCTCGAAGGCCCGGGCGAAGTCCCGGTGCGAGGTGAACCGCAGCGGCCCACGCTTGGCGTACCTGATCCGGATCCGCTGTACGACCGGCGCCTGGCCGCCCTCCGGCTGTGGTTTCCTGCTGATCGTGCCGCTCCTCGGATAATGGTCAGGGTGGGCCGCTCCCCCGGGAGCGGGCAGCTCCGGGGAAACGGTCGGGGGTCAGTGTCCGGTGCCGGCCGGCATCCGCAGGCCGGTGTTCACCGGCGTCAGCGGCAGCAACTTCTTGCCGGTCGGGCCGATCTGGATCTCGGTGTCCATGGACGGGCAGACGCCGCAGTCGAAGCACGGGGTCCACCGGCAGTCGTCCTGCTCGTACTCGGTCAGGGCGTCCTGCCAGTCCTGCCAGAGCCAGTCCTTGTCCAGCCCGGAGTCGAGGTGGTCCCAGGGCAGCACCTCGGCCTGCTCCCGCTCCCGGACGGTGTACCAGTCGAGGTCCACCCCGAAGGCCGGCAGCACCTCGGCCGCGGCGTCCACCCAGCGCTGGTAGGAGAAGTGCTCGCTCCAGCCGTCGAACCGGCCGCCGTTCTCCCAGACCCGGCGGATCACCGCACCGACCCGGCGGTCACCCCGGCTGAGCAGCCCCTCGATCAGCGACGGCTCGCCGTCGTGATAGCGGTAACCGATCGCCCGGCCGAGCGACCGGTCGGAGTTGATCGCCTGCTTGAGCAGCTTGAGCCGGTTGTCGATCACCTCGGGCCGCTCCATCCGGGCCCACTGGAACGGGGTGTGCGGCTTGGGCACGAACCCACCGATCGAGACCGTGCAGCGGATGTCCTTGGAGCCGGTGGCCGCCCGACCGGCCTTGATCACCTCGTGCGCGAGCCGGGCGATCTGGAGGACGTCCTCGTCCTCCTCCGTCGGCAGCCCGCACATGAAGTAGAGCTTCACCTGCCGCCACCCGTTGGTGTAGGCGGTGACCACGGTGCGGATGAGGTCCTCCTCGGACACCATCTTGTTGATCACCTTGCGGATCCGCTCCGAGCCGCCCTCCGGGGCGAAGGTGAGCCCGGTACGCCGGCCGTTGCGGGACAGTTCCTGGGCCAGGTCGATGTTGAACGCGTCGACCCGGGTCGACGGCAGCGAGAGCGAGACGTTGGTGCCCTCGTACTGCTGGGCCAGGCCGGAGCACATGTCGCCGATCTCCGAGTGGTCGGCCGACGACAGCGACAGCAGCCCCACCTCGGAGAAGCCCGAGTATTCGAGGCCGTCCCGCACCATCTGGCCCACGGTGGTGATGGAGCGTTCCCGGACCGGCCGGGTGATCATGCCCGCCTGGCAGAACCGGCAGCCCCGGGTGCAACCCCGGAAGATCTCCACCGCGTACCGCTCGTGCACCGTCTCGGCGAGCGGCACGATCGGCTTCTTCGGGTACGGCCAGGCGTCCAGGTCCATCGTCGTCCGCTTGTGTACCCGGAACGGCACGTCCGCCCGGTTCGGCACGACCCGCTGGATCCGGCCGTCCGGCAGATAGTCGACGTCGTAGAAGCCCGGCACGTAGACGCTCTCGGTCCGGGCCAGCCGGAGCAGCAGTTCGTCCCGCCCGCCAGGGCTGCCCTCCACCTTCCAGGCCCGGACGATCTCGGTGATCTCCAGGACCGCTTCCTCGCCGTCGCCGAGCACCGCCGCGTCGAGGAAGTCGGCGATCGGCTCCGGGTTGAACGCGGCGTGCCCGCCGGCCACCACCACCGGGTGCTCGTCGGTACGGTCGGCGGAGAGCAGCGGGATGCCGGCCAGGTCGATCGCGGTGAGCAGGTTGGTGTAGCCGAGTTCGGTGGCGAACGAGATCCCGAACAGGTCGAACGCGCCGACCGGCCGGTGCGCCTCGACGGTGAACTGCGGCACGCCCTCGGCCCGCATCAGCCGCTCCAGGTCCGGCCAGACCGCGTACGTCCGCTCGGCCAGTACGTCCGGCAGTTCGTTGAGCACCTCGTAGAGGATCTGCACCCCCTGGTTCGGCAGGCCCACCTCGTACGCGTCCGGATACATCAGCGCCCAACGGACGACGGCCGACTCCCAGTCCTTCACCACCGCGCCCAGTTCGCCGCCGACGTACTGGATCGGCTTGCTGACCTGGGGCAGCAACTGCTCGAGCTGCGGCCAGACCGTCATCGCCGCTGACCTTTCCGCGGCGGACGACGCGGCGCTCATGGGACCTCCCGGGACACTCCGCTGGAACACCAACCATCCAGAGTACGCGGCACGCCCGAGCCCCGGTCCGGTAGTCCCCGCCCCCGCCGGGTGCGGAGTTTCCGCCGGAAAGCCCCCCGCATGCCGGCTCGCCGCGATTTCCCCCGCCGTCGGCGACACTCGTACGATCCGGCGCGGAACGACCGGTTGGTCGGGCGGTACTAACCTCGAACGGGCGCGAGAGGAGACCCGCACAATGTCCCAGCCGCAGCCGGAGGAAACCGCACCGGCGGGCCGAGCCACGCCGGCCGGGCCGCCCCCGGCCGAGGGATCGGCGACCGTGGCATCCGGCGACCAGCACCCTCGGGCCGCTGACCAGCAGGACGGCCGAGCCGCTGACCAGCAGCACGGTCGAGCAGGCGACCAGCAGCACGGTCAGGCCGCCGGCAACGAGCACGGCCAGGCCAGCGACGAGCACGGCCAGGCCGGCGACGAGCACGGTCACGCCGGTGAGCCGGACGACACGGCCGTGGACGTCCCGGTGGAACCGGACGGGTCCGGCGACGCCGACCTCGACCGACCGACCCTGCCCACGCCGCCGCCCGAGGCCACTGTCACCGCGTACCCCACGTCACCGGCCGACTCCGTGCACGCCGCGCCAGCACCGGCCGTCGGCGACGAAGGGTCCCCAGCCGAAAAGCCACAGCCCGCAGCCGCCACCGAACGTGCCGCGACCGAAGACTCGCCGCGCGTAGTCAGCACCGAGCATGCGGCACCGGACGGACCACCGGCAGCCGACGACGACGCACCCACCCGCCGTACCCCGCCGCCCGACGCCACCGCCCAACGCCCGACGGTCGAAGACTCGCCGCGCGCAGCCGCCACCGAGCATGCGGCACCGGACGGACCACCAGCAGCCGACGACGACGCACCCACCCGCCGTACCCCGCCGCCCGACGCCACCCGGATCGACCGGCCCGTCGACGACGATGGCTCCTCGGTTCCGGCCGAGGGCGGTGTGCCGGCGTCGCCGTCCGAGGACGACGGGCCGGCCCCGACCCGGGTCGCAGCGCCACGCTGGACCGGCTCTGCGGCCGTACCACCGCCCCGGCCGCGCAAGCGTCGCTGGCTCCGGAGCGATGCCGAGGAGGCGGACGTTCCGGCGGCACCGACGGCCCGTACCCGACCGGCCGATCCGACCCTGCGGATGCCGGAGGTCGAGGCGGACGAGGACGAGATCCCCACCCCGGTCGACCCCTGGGCCGGTGCCGCCGACGACCCGTGGGACGCGTACCCGCCGGTCGGTGGCCACCAGGGAGCGGCGAGTCATCCGCCGGTCGGCTACGACCCACCGGTCAGCCCGCCGCCGGCCCGACAGTTGCCGGTGACCCGGCGGTTCCCCGCGCCGACCGGTCCACCGCCACCGCCCCGCACGACGGCGCCCCCACCGACGGGGCCACGCCCACCGGCGCCGCCACCACACGCGGCGCCACCACACGCGCCGCCACCACACGCCGCGCCACCACACGCGGCGCCACCACACGCGGCGCCACCGCCACCGCCACCACCGGCGCGGGCCGCCCGACCGCCGGCCCCGCCCGCACCACGGAAGCAGCCGCCGCCACCGGTCGCTCCGCCCCGACCGGCGAAACAGCGGCGCCGGCCGGAGGCGCCGCCGGTCCGGAAGGCACCGCCCGCCCCCCTTCCTCCGGTACGCCGCCGCCGGCGCTGGCCCAGGGTGATGTTCACGCTCACCCTGCTCACCATCGCCTGCTGCTGCGGCGTTCCGGCGTACTACGCCAAGCCGATCTGGGACCAGTACCCGGCCTCGCCGGTGGATCCGCTGCCGAGCGAGGTACTGGACCTGCGGCTGCTGGACAACGCGGCCGGCCGGGAGGCCGCCGATCAGTTGAAGCGGGAGGTACAGGGGCGGAGCTGGTTCACCGGCGGCGAGGCGTTCGCCGGGGTCTACCGGGCCTCGAACGGCAAGCGGGTGGTCATTTTCGGCAGCACCGGCTTCCGGCTCAGTCCCGAGTCGGCGGTGCAGGAGGAGGTCACCCGGCTCCAGAACGAGTACGCGGTCACCTCGGTCGAGTCGGTGCCGACCGGCGTCCGCGGCGAGTACCGCAGTTGTGGCACGGGCAGGGCCGACGGCGACGAGGTGGTGGTCTGCACGTGGGCGGACCACGGCAGCTCGGCCACCGCGCTGTTCACCCGGCTGTCGATAGCGGACAGCTCCGAGCTGCTCAGCACGCTGCGCGACAGCATCATCGTGCGTGACCCGGTCGGCTCGGGCAGCGGCAGCGCCAGTACGGGATGAGCCCGCTCCCAGCGGCCGCCGCCGCACCGACGGGCGGCGGCCGGCAGCCACGGACAGCCGGCAGCCACGGACAGCCGGCAGCCACGGACAGCCGGCAGCCACGGACAGCCGGCAGCCACGGACCGACGGCGGCCTACGAACCGCCGTTCTCGGCCCCGTTGCGGGCCGGCGCGTACCGGGGCACGTACTCCTGCCCGGTCAGCTTCTGGATCTCCGTCATGATCTCGTCGGTGATCTGCCGCAGCGAGGTCCGGTCCGTCGGGCGGCCGACGAAGTCCATCGGCTTGCCGAACCGGACGATCACCTTGCCGGTGCCGAGCCGGGGCAGCCGGGCCCCGATCGGCTGTACCCGCTCGGTGCCGATCATCCCGACCGGGATCACCGGCACCTCGGCGGCCAGCGCCAGCCGGGCCACCCCGGTACGCCCCCGGTAGAGCCGCCCGTCCGGTGACCGGGTGCCCTCCGGATAGATCGCCACCAGGTCACCGGCGCGGAGCACCGGGATCGCCCCGTCGAACGCGGAGAGCGCGGCCCGGCCGCCGGCCCGTTCCACCCGGATCGCGCCGAGCCCGCTGATCACCGAGCGGGTGACCCAGCCCCGCAGCCCGGTGCCGGTGAAGTATTCGGACTTGGCCCAGAAGGCGAGGTGCCGGGGCACCACCGAGCCGAGGAACAACTCGTCGGCGACCGAGAGGTGGTTGCCCGCGAAGATCGCGCCGCCGGTCGCGGGGACGTTCTCCAGGCCCTCCACGGTCGGACGCCAGGCAACCCGCATCGCGGTGCCCACGGTGTACTGGCCGATGGTGTAGAGCAGCGGCACGGGACCTCCGGCGGTCAAGGTAGTCGGGCGCTGTCACGTTAACCGACGCCCGACCGGTCCGCGTAGGTGACCGTCGCGATCACCCACCCGGACCGGTCGGGCGGCACCCGGCGACGCACCGGGAATCCTCAGCGGCGGCGTACCGCCACCGTCACCCGGTCGCCCTCGCCGACCTCACCGGCGAAGCTGTGGCCCCGGTCGGCGAGGGCTGCGGGGTCAGCCTGGTCGGCAAAGCCGATCGAGTCGGCCAGCACCTCCCGGGCCACGAAGTCCCGGTACGCCTCGACTGCCGCGGCCACCTCCGCCGGAGCGGCGAGCAACACGTCGATCCGGTCCGACACGTCCAGCCCGGCGTCCCGGCGGGCCTGCTGCACCACCCGTACGACGTCCCGGGCCAGCCCCTCGGCGGCGAGTTCCGGGGTGACGGCGGTGTCCAGCACCACCACGCCCTCCCCACCGGGCAGCGGTGCGGAGTGCTCGGCGTCGGCGGGGACCAGCTTCAGCTCGTACTCGCCCGGCTCCAGCCGCACCCCGGCCGCCTCCGGTACCCCGTCCACCAGCGCCCAGGCGCCGGACTTCACCGCCTTGATCACGGCCTGCACCTGCTTGCCGACCCGGGGGCCGAGCGCCCGGGGCACCACCGTGAGCACCTGCTCGCAGTAGCTGGCCAGCTCGTCGCTGAAGGTGACCGCCTTGACGTTCACCTCGTCCGCCACCAGGTCGGCGAAGGGCCGCAGGGCGGCCGCCGCCGGGGTGGCCACGGTCAGCGACCGCAGCGGCAGCCGGACCCGCAGGCCCTTCGCCTTGCGCAGCGAGAGCGCCGCCGAGGCGACGTTCCGGATGGCGTCCATCGCGGCGACCAGCTCGTGGTCGGCCGGGAACTCGGCGGCGTCCGGCCAGTCGGTCAGGTGCACCGACCGCTCCCCGGTCAACCCGCGCCAGACCTCCTCGGCGGTCAGCGGGGCCAGCGGGGCCAGCACCCGGCTCACCGTCTCCAGCACCGTGTAGAGGGTGTCGAAGGCGTCCCGGTCACCGGACCAGAACCGGTCCCGGGACCGCCGGACGTACCAGTTGGTCAGCGCGTCCAGGAACGACCGGACCGTGCCGCAGGCGCCGGAGATGTCGTAGACGTCGAGCTGCCCCTGCACCGCCTCGACCAGCTCCCGGGTCTTGGCCAGCACGTAGCGGTCGAGTAGATGCGTCGAGTCGGTACGCCGGACCGCCTCGTATCCCTCCGCGTTCGCGTAGAGCGAGAAGAAGTACCAGACGTTCCAGTACGGCAGCAGCACCTGGCGTACCGAGTCCCGGATCGTCGTCTCGCTGACCACCACGTCGCCGCCGCGCAGCACCGGCGAGGACATCAGCGTCCAGCGCATCGCGTCCGAGCCGTAGCTGTCGAACATCTCGTAGACGTCCGGATAGTTGCGCAGGCTCTTGGACATCTTGCGCCCGTCCGAGCCGAGCACGATGCCGTGCACCACGGCGTTGCGGAACGCCGGCCGGTCGAAGAGCGCGGTCGCCAGCACGTGCATGGTGTAGAACCAGCCCCGCACCTGCGGGACGTACTCGACGATGAAGTCCCCGGGGTAGTGGTGCTCGAACCACTCCCGGTTCTCGAACGGGTAGTGCACCTGGGCGAACGGCATCGACCCGGACTCGAACCAGCAGTCCAGCACCTCCGGCACCCGGCGCATGGTGGAGCGCCCGGTCGGGTCGTCCGGGTTCGGCCGGGTCAGCTCGTCGATGCCGGGCCGGTGCAGGTCGGTGACCTTGACCCCGAAGTCGGCCTCCAGTTCGGCGAGCGAGCCGTAGACGTCGATCCGCGGGTACTGCGGGTCGTCCGACTTCCAGACCGGGATCGGCGAGCCCCAGAACCGGTTGCGGCTGATCGACCAGTCCCGGGCGTTCGCCAGCCACTTGCCGAACGAGCCGTCCTTGACGTGTGCCGGCGTCCAGTCGATCTGCTGGTTCAGCTCCAGCATCCGGTCCTTGACCTTGGTCACCGCCACGAACCAGGAGGAGACCGCCTTGTAGACCAGCGGGGTGTCGCAGCGCCAGCAGTGCGGGTACGCGTGGGTGTAGGTGTCCTGCCGGAGCACCACCCCGCGCTCCTTCAGTTCCCGGATCACCGACTTGTTCACGTCGAAGACCTGCTGGCCCTGGTACGGCGGGACCAGCGCGGTGAACCGGGTGTGGTCGTCCACGGTCACCACGGTCGGGATGCCGGCCGCGTTGCACGCCTTCTGGTCGTCCTCGCCGAAGGCCGGGGCCAGGTGCACCACCCCGGTGCCGTCCTCGGTGGTGACGAACTCCGCGCCGAGCACCTGGTAGGCGTTCGGCCCGCCCGGGCCGACCAGGAAGTCGTAGAGCGGGGTGTAGCGGCGGCCGACCAGGTCCCGGCCGTACACGGTGCCGACCTGGGTGTAGCCGTCCAGCTCCTTGGCGTACGCGCCGAGCCGGGCGGCACCGACGACGTAGTGCTGGCCGTCCCGCTCCAGCACCGCGTACTCGATGTCCGGGCCGACCGCGAGCGCGAGATTCGACGGCAGCGTCCACGGCGTGGTGGTCCAGACCCCGACCCGGACCGGCCCGCGCAGCGGATCCGGGGCGGACTCGTCCGGGGTCAGCGCGAACCAGACGGTCAGGGCGGGGTCGTGCCGGTCCCGGTAGACGTCGTCCATCCGGGTCTCGGTGTTCGACAGCGGGGTCTCGCAGCGCCAGCAGTACGCCAGCACGCTGAACCCCTCGTAGACCAGCCCCTTGTCGTGGAGCTGGCGGAACGCCCACATGACGCTCTCCATGTAGCTGAGGTCGAGCGTCTTGTAGTCGTTGCCGAAGTCGACCCACCGGGCCTGCCGGTTGACGTACCGCTCCCAGTCGCGCGTGTAGGCCAGCACCGAGGTCCGGCAGGCGTCGTTGAACCGCCCCACGCCGAGGTCGAGGATCTCCGCCTTGGTGGTGATGCCGAGCTGCTTCTCCGCCTCCACCTCGGCCGGCAGGCCGTGGCAGTCCCAGCCGAAGCGCCGCTCCACCCGCCGGCCGCGCATCGTCTGGTATCTCGGCACCAGGTCCTTGACGTAGCCGGTCAGCAGGTGGCCGTAGTGCGGCAGGCCGTTGGCGAACGGCGGGCCGTCGTAGAAGACGTACTCGTTGCCGCCGTTCGGGCCGGGGTCGCGGGCCTCGACGCTGGCCTCGAAGGTCTTGTCGGCCACCCAGTGGTCGAGCACGCGCTGCTCGACCGCCGGCAGCTCGGGACTGGCCGGCACGCCCGTGCCGGCGGGGGCGTTCTTCGGGTACGCCATCGCGGGTCGCTCTCCTCGTCGCAGCTCACTGACCGTGGTCTGCGAGGACGAGCCCTGGTACGCCGGAAGCCGGCGCGCCGGTGGGCCCGCGGTACCACCCCGCTTGGCGGTCGGTGATCGACCACCCGCTCGTTGGCCGGCTGTGACGGGCCGGTCCCGTCCGGTTCTACTGGGGTGTTTCCACCTGTTCTTCCGGAGGCTCGCCGGTGATGGCCGGGTCGACGCCTGTGCCCGTCAACGATACTCGACCCCCGCGCCGCCCCCCACCCGATATCCCCGTCCGGCTCCACCGCCGGGCCTGCGGCACCGCCGCCGACCGGCGCACCCGCCACCCGACAACCGATTCGTGCCGACCGGCCGACGGGTCAGGTCAGCTCGGGGAACCGGCGGGTCAGGTCAGCTCGGGTCAGGTCAGGTCAGCTCGGGGAACCGGCGGGTCAGGTCAGCTCGGGTCAGGTCAGGTCAGCTCGGGGAACCGGCGGGTCAGGTCAGCTCGGGTCAGGTCAGCTCGGGGAACCAGAGCGCGATCTCCCGGCGGGCGGTCTCGACCGAGTCGGCCGCGTGCACCAGGTTCTCCCGGGAAGAGCAGGCCAGGTCGCCCCGGATCGTGCCGGGGACCGCCCGACGCCCGTCGGTCGCGCCGACCAGACCGCGGACCATCTCGACCACGCCGGAGCCGGAGAGCACCACCGCGACCAGCGGCCCGGAGGTCATGAACTCGCGCAGCGCCGGATAGAACGGCTCCGCCACGTGCTCGGCGTAGTGCAGGTCGGCGAGCCGGTCGTCCATCCGGCGCAGCACCATCGCGTCGATGCCCAGGCCCTTGCGCTCGAACCGGCCGAGGATCTCGCTGACCAACCGCCGCCGCACCGCGTCGGGCTTGATCAATACGAGGGTACGCTCGGCGGACTCGCTGCTGACCACGGACATCCCTCGGTACGGCCGGAGAGCTGGGCACCGCCAGCGTATGTCGGCGCCATTCGGCCGCGACGCCGGAGGTCGGCACGTTCGGCCAGCTCACGGCCGCCTGATCCGGCGGCGAAGGCCGCACACCGGCCGCGGGTCGTTCCATTCCCGCCAGATCCGGCCTAGCCTGGCCTTAACCAGGGAGGTCCACTGTGGCAGATGGTCGTCGCCGCCAGGTCGCGCCGGTGCGCAAGCTGGTCGCCGCTGTGCTGGGTACCTTCGCCACCTTCGTCATCCTGTTCGGCTTCGGGATGCGCAGTTGGGCGATCGCCGTACTCGGGGTGGCGCTGCTCGCCCTGGCCATCGCGCTCGTCGCGTTCACCGCCGTACGCAGCGGCCCCCGGGCCTGGGTGACCGGCATCGGGCACGTGCACAGCGTCACCGAGCCGCCCGCCTCGTCGACCTTCGGCCGGTGTGAACTCCAGATCGTGATCGACGCGCCGGGGGTGCCGGGCCGCTCGGTGCGGATCCGCGATCCCCGGGTACCGGTGTCGAAGTGGCCGGATCCCGGCGCCACCCTGCCGATCATGGTCGCGATCGACGACCAGCGGCACGTCCGGATCCTCTGGGACGAGGTGCTGACCCACGCCGAGGCGGCGGCGAGCGGCGACCTGCCGCCGGAGTTCCACGATTTCGACCCGGGTGACGACGACATCCTGATCGAGCAGGAGGCGCCGCCGTGGGCGCGGGGCGGACGGGACGACCCGTACGCCGCCGCACCGCCCGGCGGCACGCCGGCCACCGAGGACCTGACCGAGGACGATCTCGCCCCGCTCCGGGACGACCTGGAGCCACTGCGGGACGACCGGGGTACGCCCCGCGAGGATCAGGTGGTGATGCGGCAGACCCCGGGCGGGACGATCGTGCTGGAGGGGACACTGGTCGACCCGCCGTCCACCGCGCCGCTGCCCCGTCGCCCCCGGCCGACCCCCGGTCCGGGCGGCCGGAACCGCCGCCCCCGCCCGGCGCCCGGTTCGACCACCCGGGACAGCGCCACGGCCGCCGCCGCGCCGGTCTCCGACGCGCCGCCGGCGCCGCGCTCAGCCGAGCCGGACGTGCCGGCGACGGGGCCCGGCGGCGACGGCACCGGGCCGGAGACGCCGCCGATCCCGGAGGCCCGGTCCGCTGACATCCCGCCGGCCGGCCCGGCACCGGCCGAACCGGACCTGGAGTCGCCCCGACCCGCCCCCGAGCCCGCGGCGGCGGACTCCGGCCGGTCGGCCACCGCCGCCGGTGGCCCCGGTACCGGCGCCACCGGTCCGGGCGACACCGACGAGATCGACATCCCGCTGGACGATCCCGACCCGGACCTCGACGCCGACGCGGACTTCGACCCGGATCTCGACCCGCGGGCCGGCGCGGCGCCGCGGGACGACCTCGCGGCCGCCTCGGACGACGAGGCGATCCTGGCCGACCTGATCGCCACCCAGCCGCCGGCCCGGCTCGGCGGGTCCGGCCCGATCGCCGGGGTCGGGATCACCCTGCTGGTCACCGACCTCGAACGGTCGATCGCGTTCTACCGGGACCTGCTCGGGTTCTTCGAGATCGACGGCGGCGAGGGCAACGCCATCCTCGCCTCCGGGGCGACCCGGCTGGTTCTGCGGGCGATCCGTGAGGTGGCCCCGATCAACCGGCGGCTGGTCCACCTCAATCTCGAGGTGAACGACGTGACCTCGTTCTACGAGGAACTCCTGGCCAAGGGCGTGAAGTTCACCTACGCCCCCCGGGCGGTCAACCGGGGCGCCAAACTCGAACTCTGGGCCGCCGCGTTCCGGGACCCGGACGGGCACGGGATCGCCCTCACCCAGTGGCGGGGCCGGGCCACCGGCTGAACCGGCGGGCCGGGTCAGCCGAGGATGACCCGGCGGACGTGCAGCACGTACGCCCAGACCCCGGCGAAGATCAGCCCCAGTGCGCCGAGTGACCAGTGCAGGAAGCCGGCGAGCAGCAACAGCCCCTGCAGGACGGTGGCGGCGTGCCAGGCCCACGGCCGGCGCAGGAAGCCGGCCAGTACGACCGCGAGCACGGCGAGCCCGACGACCACTCCGATGGCGCTGCCGCCCAGGTCGCCGCCGAGCAGTCTGATCGGCTGGATCGCGAGCAGCAGCACCAGTGTCTCGACGCTCAGCGTGAGGGCGCCGAGGCCGCGTACCGCCCGGTCCGGGTTCCGCAGTCCGGAAGGCCGGCCGCCAGGCGTACCCGTCGAGCCGGCGGCCGTACCAGTCGAGCCGGCGGAGCTGGCCGTGCCGGCCGGCCCGTCGTCCTCGCCCCGGCCGGAGGGCTCCGCAGAGCCGGCTGCCGGCCCGGTACGACCGGCCGGGTTCGCCGCCTCGTCCGGGGCGCTCATCGCTTCAACAGCCGTCGCGCGTCGGCCACGGTGACCACCGATCCGGTGACCAGCACACCCACCCCGCTCAACTCTCCCTGCACGTCCGACTCGGCCAGCGCCACGGCGGCCTCGATCGCGTCCGGCAGATCCGGAGCCACCTCGACCCGGTCCGGCCCGAAGACCTCGACCGCGAGTTCACCGAGTTCCGCGGCCGGCATCGCCCGGGGCGAGCTGTTCCGGGTGACCACGACCGCGTCGACCACCGGTTCGAGCAGTTCGAGCAGACTTGCCGCGTCCTTGTCGTCGAGTACGCCGACCAGCGCGATCAGCCGGCTGAACGCGAACTCCTCCTGGAGCGCGGTGACGGTGGCCGCCATGCCGTGCGGGTTGTGCGCCCCGTCCAGCAGGATCGTCGGGGCGGACCGGACCCGCTCCAGCCGGCCAGGTGAGTCGGCGGTGGCGAAGCCCTGCCGGACGGCTTCGACGTCGAGCTGGCGGGACGCGCCCGCGCCGAGGAACGCCTCGACGGCGGCGAGCGCGATCGCGGCGTTCTGCGCCTGGTGTGCCCCGTGCAGGGGTACGAAGACGTTGTCGTAGACCCCGCCGAGGCCCTGCAACGAGAGCACCTGGCCGCCCACGGCCATGCTCCGGCGCAGTACGCCGAACTCGCCGCCCTCCCGAGCGATGGTGGCGCCGACCTCGGCGCAGCGCTCCAGGATCGGTTCGGCGGCCTCCTCCGGCTGGACCGCCGAGATCACGGTCGCGCCCTTGTGGATGATCCCCGCCTTGGCCAGCGCGATGTCTCCGATGGTGTCCCCGAGCCACTCGGTGTGGTCGAGCCCGATCGGGGTGATCACCGCGATTCCGGCGCTCAACACGTTGGTGGAGTCCTCCGCACCGCCGAGGCCGACCTCGACCACCGCCACGTCGACCGGCGCGTCGGCAAAGGTGGCGAAGGCGAGCGCCGTGGTCATGTCGAAGTACGTCAGCGGCTCGTCGGCGCGCTCGTCGACGAGCCGGGCCAGCGGCGCCACCTCGCGGTAGACCGAGACGAAACGGTCCTCGCCGATCGGCTCGCCGTCCAGGCTGATCCGCTCCCGCACGGTCTCCAGATGCGGGCTGGTGTACCGACCGGTGTGCAAGCCGAAGGCCCGGAGCAGCGAGTCGATCATCCGGGCCGTCGACGTCTTGCCGTTGGTGCCGGTCAGATGGATCGCCGGGTACGCCCGCTGCGGGCTGCCGAGCACGTCGAGCAGTTCCTCGATCCGCCCGAGGTCGAAGACCATCCGGGTGTAGCCGCGGCTGGACAGTTCCGCCTCGACCTGGGCGAACTCGGCCGCCCGCTCCGCGCGCTCACTCACCGCGACCCTCGCCCCCGCACCGTACGCCCCCCGCCCGTTCCGCCGGACCGCCACACTCTCGACCGCCAACCCCTCGACCGCCCTGTACTCGACCGCCGCGCCCTGACCACCGCACACCGCCGTCTCGCACCCGCACACCGCCTTCTCGCACCCGTACACCCTCGGTCCGCGCCCGCACACCCGCACCCGCTCGCACCGGCACGGCATCCGCACCCGGCACCGGCATCCGCGCCCGCACCGTCCGCCCGCTCTCGGTCCGCACCCCGCTACCGGTCAACCGAGTGCCGCGAGGGCGGCGGCGATCCGCTCCAGGTCCGCCTCGGCCGCCGCCAGCCGGTCCCTGATCTTGTCGACCACCGGGGCCGGCGCCTTGTCGAGGAAGGCCGGGTTGTCGAGCTTCGCCCGGGCCTGGCCGATCTCCTTCTCCGCCGCCGCCCGGTCCTTGGTCAGCCGGGCCCGCTCGGCGGCGACATCGATCGAACCCCGGGTGTCCAGGGCCACCGTCACCGCGCCGGAGACGGCGAGGGTGGCACTGGCCCGGAAGTCCGGGGCCGCCTCGTCCAGCCGGACCAGCGAGCGGATCAGCGGCTCGTGCGCGGCGATGCCGGCTCCGGCGAGCCCGTCGAGCCGGGCCGCCACCCGCTGCGCCGGGCGCAGCCCCTGGTCGGAACGGAACCGGCGGATCTCGGTGACCACCCGCTGGAGTTCGGCCACCTCGCGCTCCGCCGCCTCGTCGCGCAGCGCCGGCACGGCCACCGGCCAAGCGGCGGTCATCACCGACGGCCCGGCCGGGCCGGAGCCGGCGTTCTCGGTACCGGCCAGCGCGGTCCAGAGCTCGTCGGTGACGAACGGCACCACCGGGTGCAGCAGCCGCAGCAGCCGGTCGAGCACGTGTCCGAGCACCCGGCGGGTGACCTCGGGGGGCTCGCCGCCGGCGGCCAGCACCGGCTTGGCCAGCTCGACATACCAGTCGCAGACGTCGTCCCAGGCGAAGTGGTAGAGCACGTCGCAGACCTTGGCGAACTCGTACGCCTCGAACTGCTCGTCCACCTCAGCGGTGACCTGCTGCAACCGGGACAGGATCCACCGGTCCACGGTCGACAGGCGGGCCGGCTCGGGCAGCTCGCCGGCCACGTGCGCGCCGTTCATCAGGGCGAACCGGGTGGCGTTCCAGAGCTTGTTGCAGAAGTTGCGGGAACCCTGGCACCACTCGTCGCTGACCGGCACGTCCTGGCCGGGGTTGGCGCCCCGGGCCAGGGTGAACCGGGTGGCGTCGGCACCGTACCGCTCGATCCAGTCCAGCGGGTCGACTACGTTGCCGAAGGACTTCGACATCTTCTTGCCGTACTGGTCGCGCACCATGCCGTGCAGGGCGATCACGTCGAACGGCTGCCGGCCGTCCATCGCGTACAGGCCGAACATCATCATCCGGGCGACCCAGAAGAACAGGATGTCGTAGCCGGTCACCAGCACGCTGGTCGGATAGAACTTCGCCAGGTCGGGTGTCTGCTCCGGCCAGCCGAGCGTGGAGAACGGCCAGAGCGCGCTGGAGAACCAGGTGTCCAGCACGTCGAGATCCTGGTGCCAGCCGTCGCCGGTCGGCGGTTCCTCGTCCGGGCCGACACAGCGCACCTCGCCGTCCGGGCCGTACCAGACCGGGATCCGGTGCCCCCACCAGAGCTGCCGGGAGATGCACCAGTCGTGCATGTTGTCGACCCACGCGAAGTACCGCTTGGCCATGTCGGCGGGCTCGATCTTGACCCGGCCGTCCCGCACCGCGTCGCCGGCCGCCCGGGCCAGCGGACCGGTGTTGACGAACCACTGCAACGACAGTCGCGGCTCCACCGTCGTACGGCACCGCGAGCAGTGCCCCACCGCGTGCACGTACGGCCGCTTCTCGGCGACGATCCGACCCTGCTCGCGCAGCGCGGCGACGATCGCCGGCCGGGCCTCGAACCGGTCGAGTCCCTGGAACGGGCCGGGCGCGGTGATGACGCCCCGCTCGTCCATCACCGTCAGGGACGGCAGGTCGTGCCGCTGGCCGATCTCGAAGTCGTTCGGGTCGTGCGCCGGGGTCACCTTGACCATGCCGGTGCCGAAGCTCGGGTCGACGTGCTCGTCACCGACGATCGGGATCCGCCGCCCGGTCAGCGGCAGCTCCACCTCGGTGCCGATCAGGTGCTTGTACCGCTCGTCCTCCGGGTGCACCGCGACCGCGGTGTCGCCGAGCATCGTCTCGGCCCGGGTGGTGGCGACCACCACCTCGTCGCTGTACCGGATCGAGACGAGTTCGCCGTCGTCGTCGGTGTGCTCCACCTCGATGTCCGACAGGGCGGTGAGGCAGCGCGGACACCAGTTGATGATCCGCTCCGCGCGGTAGATCAGGCCGTCGTCGTACAGCTTCTTGAAGATCGTCTGTACCGCCCGGGAGAGCCCCTCGTCCATGGTGAAGCGCTCGCGGTCCCAGTCCACGGAGTCGCCGAGCCGGCGCATCTGGCCGAGGATCTTGCCGCCCGACTCGGCCTTCCACTGCCAGACCCGCTCGACGAACTTCTCCCGGCCCAGGTCGTGCCGGGACAGCCCCTCGCCGGCGAGCTGGCGTTCGACCAGGTTCTGGGTGGCGATGCCGGCGTGGTCCATTCCGGGCAGCCAGAGCGCCTCGTAACCCTGCATCCGTCGCCGCCGGGTGAGCGCGTCCATCAGGGTGTGCTCGAAGGCGTGGCCCATGTGCAGTGAGCCGGTCACGTTCGGCGGTGGGATGACGATGGTGAACGGCGGCCTGTCGGTGTCGGCCGAGGCCCGGAAACGCCCGGCCGCTACCCACTCCTCGTACCGCCGACCTTCTACCTCGCCCGGCTGGTACTGGGCGGAAAGGGTCGGGGCCGGGGCGCGGTTCGCATCCAGAGTCTCGGTCACCCTCGAAGTCTACGAGCCTGCGTGCCAGGCCCGTCGTGCGCCACCTCCCGGTCGCGTACGGTGGCGGCTATGTCCGATGCCCCCCGCACCGATCGGCAAGCCACGGCCGATTCCGGCGCCATCGAGATCACGTCGGAGCCGATCGTGCTGGACCACTCGGTCAGCCGGGACGCCGAGGCGGTCGACATCACTCCGGCGCGCGATGCCGAGCCTGGCCCCGCCGGACCGGGTGGCCGGCCGTCGTCCCGGCGTCGGAAAATCGTCCTCGGCTCGGTGCTCGCGGTCACCCTCGCCGGAGCCGCCGTCTTCGGCAGCGTGAGCTGGCGGATCCTGCAGCAGAAGGACGCCACCCTCGCCGCTCCGGTCGAGGTCGCCGGGCTCACCCGGGACGAGAGCGAGGGTGCCCGGGCGACCATCGAATACCTCCGCACCGCCGTCAACGCCGAGATCAACTTCGCCGAGAGCTTCGGCGCCGTCTACGCCGACCCGGCCGGCCCGGACCGCAGCGTCCTGCTCTTCGGAGGTACGACCCTCGTCTGGCAGCCCGAACGGGATCTGGACCGCCTTTTCGACCTGGCTTCCGAGGAGGACAGTACGGTCGCCGGCGTCCACGAGGTGGATGCCGGTGCACTCGGCGGGGTGATGAAGTGCGGTACTGCCCCGATCCGGGACGGGCAGCTCGTCTTCTGTGGCTGGGCCGACCACGGCAGCATCGCGATGGGCATGTTCCCGGGCCGTTCCCTCGACGAGTCCGCGGCGCTGCTCCGCGATATCCGGGAGACCGTACAGAGCCGGGACTGATCTGCTGCGGGGTGTGGTCGGGGCCGTGGGAACCGGCCAATCCCCACCCCTGTAGACCGGCCGGGTAAAACACGAGTGGCGCCACCCCTTTGAGGGTGGCGCCACTTCGTAGAAGATGTCCGGCGGCGTCTTACTCTCCCACACCCTCCCGAGTGCAGTACCATCAGCGCTGGAAGGCTTAGCTTCCGGGTTCGGAATGTAACCGGGCGTTTCCCCTCCGCCATAACCGCCGTAACCCTATCAACAACACAAACAACAACTCCCTCACCCACACGCAAGGGAACCACTCGTTGTTCGTTTGCTGTGAATCACACAGTGGACGCGTAGCAGCTTTGTAGTCAAGTCCTCGGCTTATTAGTACCGGTCAACTGAACCAGTTACCTGGCTTACATCTCCGGCCTATCAACCCAGTCGTCTCACTGGGAGCCTTACCCCCATCACTGGGGTGGGATACCTCATCTTGAAGCAGGCTTCCCGCTTAGATGCTTTCAGCGGTTATCCCTCCCGAACGTAGCCAACCAGCCGTGCCCCTGGCGGGACAACTGGCACACCAGAGGTTCGTCCGTCCCGGTCCTCTCGTACTAGGGACAGCCCTTCTCAAGTATCCTACGCGCACGGCGGATAGGGACCGAACTGTCTCACGACGTTCTAAACCCAGCTCGCGTACCGCTTTAATGGGCGAACAGCCCAACCCTTGGGACCTGCTACAGCCCCAGGATGCGACGAGCCGACATCGAGGTGCCAAACCATCCCGTCGATATGGACTCTTGGGGAAGATCAGCCTGTTATCCCCGGGGTACCTTTTATCCGTTGAGCGACACCGCTTCCACACGCAAGTGCCGGATCACTAGTCCCGACTTTCGTCCCTGCTCGACCCGTCAGTCTCACAGTCAAGCTCCCTTATACACTTACACTCAACACCTGATTGCCAACCAGGCTGAGGGAACCTTTGGGCGCCTCCGTTACATTTTAGGAGGCAACCGCCCCAGTTAAACTACCCACCAGACACTGTCCCTGAACCCGATAAGGGCCCGAAGTTAGATACCCAAACCAACCAGAGTGGTATTTCAAGATTGCCTCCACCCATACTGGCGTATGGACTTCACCGGCTCCCACCTATCCTACACAAGCTAATTCAGATACCAATGTCAAGCTATAGTAAAGGTCCCGGGGTCTTTCCGTCCTGCCGCGCGTAACGAGCATCTTTACTCGTACTGCAATTTCGCCGGGCCTGTGGTTGAGACAGTGGGGAAGTCGTTACGCCATTCGTGCAGGTCGGAACTTACCCGACAAGGAATTTCGCTACCTTAGGATGGTTATAGTTACCACCGCCGTTTACTGGCGCTTAAGTTCTCAGCTTCGCCCCGAAAGACTAACCGGTCCCCTTAACGTTCCAGCACCGGGCAGGCGTCAGTCCATATACATCGAATTACTTCTTCGCATGGACCTGTGTTTTTAGTAAACAGTCGCTTCCCCCTGCTCTCTGCGGCCATACAACGCTCCAGGAGCAAGTCCCTTCACGTC
>NZ_JBNJMU010000001.1:1687500-3880000 GCF_050936445.1 Plantactinospora sp. CA-294935 | reverse complement strand
GCTGCGGCCGAAGCAGGTACGCCCCGGATCGTGGTCGCCGATCTGCCCCGCCGCCGCGACGTAGCACTGGTTCTCGATCGCCCGGGCGCGCAGCAGCACCTCCCAGTGGTCCCGACCGGTGTGCAGCATGAAGGCGGCCGGCACCACCAGCAGTTGCGCCCCTCCGGCGACCGTCAGTTGCCGGTACAGCTCCGGGAAGCGCAGGTCGTAGCAGATCGACAGGCCGACGCGTACCCCGTCGACGTCGACGGTGACCGGGTCGGAGCCGGCGGCGACGGTCTTGGATTCGAGGTAGGAGACCCGACCGGGGATTTCCACGTCGTACAGGTGGATCTTGCGATACGTCGCGGCGAGCGCGCCGGAGCGGTCGAAGACCAGCGAGGTGTTGTAGGTGTGCTCCGGATCCGGGCCCGTCTCGTGGAACGAGCCGGCGTGCACCCACATCCCGTGCTGCCGGGCCGCCTCGGCGAAGAATTCGGCGAACTCGCCGTCCACCGGTTCGGGGGCGGGCATCCCACGCGACGGGCCGAGGTAGTCGACGTACTCCGGAAGGATCGCCAGGTCCGCCCCGGCGGCCGCAGCCCGGCCGAGCAGCTCGCCGGCGGCGGTCAGGTTGGCCTTCCGGTCGTCGCGGGCGTTGAGCTGGCAGACGGCGACGCGCATGCGGAGAGCCTACGGGGACGCTCCCCCGGTGACCAGGCTTACCGGGGGAGGTCGGCGGACCGTCAGGCCGAGCGCTCCTCACGCTCGCGCCGGGCGCGGCGCCCGGTGAACTCGCGCGGCACGATCGTCGGGTTGACGTTCTCCAGCACGACACCCCGGGTGATCAGGACGCGGGCCGCGTTCGGGTTGCTGGGCACCTCGTACATCACGGAGAGCAGGACCTCTTCGAGGATGGCACGCAGCCCCCGGGCACCGGTGCCGCGGAGCATGGCCTGGTCGGCGATCGCCTCCAGCGCCGCCGGCTCGAACTCCAGCTCCACGCCGTCGAGCTCGAAGAGGCGTTGGTATTGCCGGACGAGCGCGTTGCGCGGCTCGGTGAGGATCCGGACCAGCGCCTCGCGGTTGAGGCTCCGGACGTTGGTGATCACCGGAAGCCGGCCGATGAACTCGGGGATCAGACCGAACTTGAGCATGTCCTCCGGCATGACCCGGCCGAAGATGTCGTCGGTCGAGCGCTCGGAGACCGACCGGAGGTGGGCGCCGAAGCCGAGCCCGCCCTGGCCGGTACGGGCCTCGATGATCTGGTCCAGGCCGGCGAAGGCGCCACCGCAGATGAACAGCACGTTGGTGGTGTCGATCTGGATGAACTCCTGGTGCGGGTGCTTCCGGCCGCCCTGCGGCGGCACGTTCGCCACCGTGCCTTCCAGGATCTTGAGCAGCGCCTGCTGCACGCCCTCGCCGGAGACGTCCCGGGTGATCGACGGGTTCTCCGACTTACGGGCGATCTTGTCGACCTCGTCGATGTAGATGATCCCGGTCTCGGCCCGCTTGATGTCGTAGTCGGCGGCCTGGATCAGCTTGAGCAGGATGTTCTCGACGTCCTCGCCGACGTAGCCCGCCTCGGTCAGCGCGGTCGCGTCGGCGATGGCGAACGGCACGTTCAGCATCCGGGCGAGGGTCTGGGCCAGGTGTGTCTTGCCACACCCGGTCGGACCGATCAGCAGGATATTGGACTTCGACAGCTCCACCCCGTCGGCGGAGCCGGGCCCGCCGGCGGACTCGGCCTGGATCCGCTTGTAGTGGTTGTAGACCGCTACCGCGAGAGCCTTCTTGGCCTGGTCCTGACCCACGACGTACTGGTCGAGGAACTGGCAGATCTCCATCGGCTTGGGAAGCTCTTCCCACTTCACCTCGCCGGACTCGGCCAGTTCCTCTTCGATGATCTCGTTGCAGAGGTCTATGCACTCGTCACAGATGTAGACCCCAGGCCCTGCGATGAGCTTCTTGACCTGCTTCTGCGACTTGCCACAGAAGGAGCACTTGAGTAGGTCGCCACCGTCGCCGATCCGTGCCACCTACGTTCTCCCTGCGCTCATCGGCCAGCCTGTCTGAGTAGAGGCACTGGCCTGCGGACGGTACACCCCGTCGGTCGTGTTCGCCGGCCGGTCCCGACCGGCCGTGGGCGGTGCAGGACCGACGTTACCCGCTGCGCGGGCTTTCTCCGACCCCCAAAACGGGTGTGTCAGAGGCCGGCCACCGGGCAGCGGGTCGGCCGGCCTCTGACCCAGAATGATCAGCTCGAGGCGTTCGCCGCGAGCAGGCCCTTCTTTCGGCTGGTCAGGATGGTGTCGACCAGGCCGTATTCACGAGACTCCTCGGCGGTCATGAACTTGTCACGGTCGATATCACGACGGACTCGTTCAATCGGCTGGTTGGAGTGTCGGGAGAGCATCTCCTCGAGCTGGGTACGCATCCGGAGAATCTCCCGGGCCTGGATCTCGATGTCCGAGCCCTGCCCGTAGCCGCCCTCGGTGGCCGGCTGGTGGATGATGATCCGGGAGTTCGGCAGCGCCATGCGCTTGCCGGGCGTACCGGCGGCGAGGAGTACGGCCGCGGCGCTGGCCGCCTGCCCGAGGCAGACGGTCTGGATGTCCGGCCGGACGTACTGCATCGTGTCGTAGATCGCCGTCATGGCCGTGAACGAGCCACCGGGCGAGTTGATGTACATGATGATGTCGCGGTCCGGGTCGGTGCCCTCCAGCGTCAGCAGCTGGGCCATCACGTCGTTGGCCGACGCGTCGTCCACCTGGACGCCGAGGAAGATGATCCGGTCCTCGAAGAGCTTGTTGTAGGGGTTCGACTCCTTGACGCCGTACGAGGTGCGCTCGACGAAGGAGGGCAGGACGTACCGGTTGTGCACGGGCTGGAAGCCGCCACCGGCAAGCAGGGTCGGGTCAGTCATCTTTCCGCTCCTCAGCTCAGGGTCCCGGCGCCTTCCGGAACCTGCGCGGCTCCGGTGATCACCTTGTCGATGAAGCCGTAGTCCTTGGCCTCGGTGGCGGTGAACCAGCGGTCCCGGTCCGAGTCGGCCTCGATCTGGGCCTGCTCCTGGCCGGTGTGGAAGGCCACCCGCTCCTGGAACATCCGCTTGGTGTAGAGCATCTGCTCGGCCTGGATGGCGATGTCGGACGCCGTACCGCCCATGCCGCCGGACGGCTGGTGCATCATGATCCGCGCGTGCGGCAGGGCGTAGCGCTTGCCCTTGGTGCCGGCGCAGAGCAGGAGCTGGCCCATCGAGGCGGCCATGCCCATGGCGACCGTGGAGACGTCGTTGTCGATGAATTGCATGGTGTCGTAGATCGCCATGCCGGAGTAGACCGAGCCACCCGGCGAGTTGATCCACAGGTTGATGTCGCGGCTGGGGTCCTCCGCGGCGAGTAGCAGCAGCTGTGCGCAGATGCGGTTGGCGACCTGGTCGGTCACCTCGCTGCCAAGGAAGATGATCCGCTCCTTGAGCAGCCGGTTGTAGACCGAGTCGTCGAGGTTGCCACCAAGTGCGTCCGCACCGCGGGCTTCGGTCACCCGCAGGGGCATAGCTGAGAAGTCTGAACCAGTCATGGCAGCCCTTCGCTCTCCGTGCGTCTTACGCCCGACATTAACCGCTGACCGGGGTCGTAACGTCCCGGTCCGGGCACTGTTCGCTAACAGCGCAGTTGCCGACGGCGCGCTGACCGCCCGGGGCGTACCCGATGGGGTTCTAGCCGGTCGGGCCCGGACGTGGCGTCCGGGCCCGGCGGTCACGACCCCGCGCGGCTCAGTGCTCGTGGTCGTGGTCGTGCTGGTGGTCGTGCTCCTCGCCACTCGCGGCGCGCAGCTCTTCCATGCTGATCGGGTTGCCGGCCGAGTCGGTGATCTTGATCCGCTCCATCACCATGGCCAGGGCCTTGCCGCGCCGGACGTCGCCGTAGACCGCACCGGCCGCGCCCGAGCGGACGAGCTGGTCGTAGTACTGCTGCGGGGCCATCCCGGCGCGCTGCGCCCGGTGCACGATCTCGTGCCCGAACTCGTCGTCCGAGACCTGCACCTGCTCGGCGTCGGCCAGGGTGTCCAGCAGAAGCTGGATCTTGACTCCCTCGGTGGCCGCGTCCTTCAGCTCGGTGTCGATCTGCTCCTCGGTCTTCTCCTCGGAGCTGAGATATTCCTCCAGGGAGGCGCCGATCCGCTCCAGCTGGTCGACCATGGCCTGCTTGCGGTGCTCGACCTCCTCGCGCACGACCCCCTCCGGGGCCGGCACATCGGCGGTCGCCACCATCTGCTCCAGGGCGCGGTCCCGGGCGGCGTAGATCTGCTCGATCTTCTTCGACCGGCTGACCCGCTCGCGGATGTCGCCGCGCAGCTCGTCGAGGGTGTCGAACTCGCTGGCGAGCTGGGCAAAATCGTCGTCGAGCGGGGGGAGTTCCTTCTCCTTGACGGTGCGGACCGTCACAGAGACGTCGGCGTCCCGGCCGGCGAAGTCGCCGCCGACGAGCTGGGTCTGGAAGGTGGCCGCGTCACCGGCCGAGAGGCCGACCAGCACCTCGTCCAGCCCCGGCAGGAGCTGCTTGCTGCCGACCTCGTGCGAGATGTTGGTGGCAGAACCACCCGGCACCTCCTCGCCGTCGACGGTCGCCGCCAGGTCGATCTGCACGTAGTCGCCCTCCTGGGCGGCCCGCTCGACCGTCTTGAGCGTGGCGAAGCGCTCCCGCAGGCTGGCAACCTGGGCGTCGATCTCGCTCTCGTCGATCTGGAGCTCGTCGACGGTCACCTCGACGGTGGAGAGGTCGGGCAGCGTGATCTCGGGGCGGACGTCGACCTCGGCGGTGAACTTCAGCGCGTCACCGTCGTTGAACTCGGTAATCTCGACCTCGGGCCGACCCAGCGTCTTCACGTCGTGCTCGCGGACCGCGGCAAGAATGTTCTCCGGAATGGCGTCCTGGACGGCCTCGTTGAGCACCGTGCCGCGGCCGACCCGCTGGTCGATCACGGCCGCCGGCACCTTCCCGCGCCGGAAGCCCGGGACGTTGACCTGCGAGGCGATCTCCCGGTACGCCTTCTTGAGGCTCGGCTCGAGCTCGACGAACGGCACCTCGATGGCGAGCCGCACGCGCGTCGGGCTCAGAGTCTCGACGGTGCTCTTCACAGGCGTACTCCTTGACGGATCTCGATCTTTATTCTGGGCCGGTCTTCAGCCCATCGAGTGTAGGCGAGCCGGCGGAGGCGTCTGACGGCGCGGGGTGGCCAGGCTCACCCCGCAGCCGCGGGCGACAGTCGGGGTGGCGGGATTTGAACCCACGGCCCCTCGCTCCCAAAGCGAGTGCGCTACCAAGCTGCGCCACACCCCGTGGCGGTGAAGAGTCTATGCCGTCCGGTCAGAGCCGCGCCCGCCCGGTCTCCGTGTCGTCCCGAACGACCTTGATCTTGGGGTACGTGAGGGCTGGCGCTTTCGGGTTTGTGCCTGCTGGGCTGGCGGGTGGAGGGGTGGGTGGGTCCGTGGCTGGGGGCGCCGGCGGGATGCCGGTATCCAGGGGCCGGGGCGACCCGTTAGGCTATCCGTCGCGCCCTGAGATGATCGGGGCGAGCGCGGGCGTAGCTCAATGGCAGAGCTTCAGTCTTCCAAACTGACGGTGCGGGTTCGATTCCCGTCGCCCGCTCCAGTCCCTCCGGCCCAGGTCAGCGATGGTTTCGCCGAGCCTGGGCCGTTCTGTTTCCGGCTCTAACCGATCTTGCGGGGCCATTCGCGGGCCATCAGCCGGTCCAGGCCAGCACGTCGGCTGGCCCGTCGTCCGGGTCAGTACCCTTGCGGTGCTCGTGGGTCGTCTTCTTGGGCTTTGGTTCTGCCTTGGCGATGCGACGGTCCATGTCGTCGGCGGGCCATCCCAAGGCGCAAGTGACAGGTTGAGGGTGCGCCCGTGGGCCTCCGAGATAATCGGATGATTCGATCGGCCTCCCTGCCTGAGGGATGTCTCGTAACTCTCTGATGGTCCATGGTGGATCATGTTGGGGTGCAGGTGATCTCGGCAGCCCGCCCGGAGTGGATCTTCCCGTTCACCGGACTGCAGCCCGCTCAGTTCCGCAAGCTGGTCCGGCTGGTCGCCGAGCGCGGCGGGGAGGCGATCGCCGACGGCCGGCCGGGCCGGCAGTGGTCCCTCGACCTACCGGACCGGGTGCTGCTGGTCGCCGCGTACTGGCGCACGAACCTGACGATGCGGCAGATCGGCCCGCTGTTCGGGGTGTCGCACTCCGCCGCCCACCGGGTCATCGACACCCTCGGCCCCCTCCTCGCCCTGGCACCGATGCGCCGGCGCCGGGTCGACCAGATCACCATCGTCGACGGCACCCTCATCCCGACCCGGGACCACCGACTGGCCGCCCGCAGCAAGAACTACCGCTACTCGACGAACCTCCAAGTCGCCATCGACGCCCACACCCGCCTCGTCGTCGCCCTCGGCGACCCGCAACCCGGCAACCGCAACGACACCATCGTCTACCGCACCTCCGGCATCGACCAGAAACTGGCCGGACGGACCGTCATGGCCGACGGCGCCTACCGCGGCAACCCCGAGGTGATCATCCCGTACCGCAAACCCGCCGACGGCAGCGAGCTACCCGACTGGAAGGCCAACCTGAACAAGCAGCACCGTAGGGTCCGAGCCCAGGTCGAACACGCCCTGGCCCGCATGAAGTGCTTCAAGATCCTGCGCGACTACCGCCGCGCCGCCCACACATTGACCCACACCGCTTCCGACATCGCCCACCTTCACAACATCATCCTCGCGGGCTGACACCAGCACCCTTGCCAGGCAACGCCTTCACCAAGTTACGAGACATCCCTTATTACGGGACGGCTGAACATTCAGAATGAGGGGTGGTAAAGACATGACGGACCTCAGCGGCGACGGCGTCGACGTTCCGGCCTTGCGGATCGTGACGCTCCATGCGTTGGCATGTGGGGCCGTCTCGGTCGCGGCCGTGTTGGCTGTCGGGCTGTGGACGGTAGACCAGGACTGGACCATGTCAATAGGTCCGATGTTCATCTCCCTCGCCGCGTCACTCTGCGCCGTATGTGTCATCACCGCGTTGTCACCGCTGTTATCGATGTTGGTGATGCGACGGCGGGGACTTGGAGCCTATCTGACGCATGCCCTGGTGCCGATCCTGCTGGTAGTCCTGATCCCGGTTGGGGTGGCCATCGGCGGGCCGGTACGCGACCAGTGGGAAACCACCGGCTACTGGGCCGTGTTTACGTTGTGTGTGCACCTCGCGTTGGCGTTGGCGACTCGTCGGCGGCTGCCTGGCCTGGCCCGAGTGGGCGCCGTGCTCGCTGTGGCGGCCATGTTCGTCGCCGTCGTCGGCATCGAGCGAGCCAGTCAACTGCGGTGGCGAGTCGACGATTTTCGCATTCTCGGCGTGCCGCTGGTTGTTCCGGAGATCCCCGGCTTCGAACTGACGTACGCGTATCCTGGCCAGCCGGGGCATCCGGACCTCTTTCTCGAGCTCTCCGATCGACCAGCCAGGCCCTACGGCCGCACGGTCACCGTACTCGTCCAGAGGACGGCAGGCGCTGGCTACCCGACCTCTGGAAGGGTGTCGTGCTGGGGGCGCGCGGACGACCGACTTGTGTCCAACGACGGGGCCCTGGTCTATTGCTTGGCGGAGAAGGGGTTTGAAATGCACGTACGACCTGACCCACAAATGCCGAGCCTCGCGCCGCTGGCACCGCAGATCTCCCTTCGACGGGTACAGGCACAGCAACTTGCCGAACTGCCCGGAACCGACTGGCAGCGCTCAGTTGGTTGGACGACCGACTGAGAACGGCTGGAAGGTCGTTACGAGCGCACAGCCGGGCGGCGATCCGGCGACCGTCGCTATGTGACGATGACTCTCCGGCCACGACAACGTTCCGCCGCGTCTCGGCGCGCACCCGTGTTGCCGGCCTGGCAAGATTGGTGGGGAAATGGGGTCGCTGCACTACACGTGGGTCTCGTCGGCTGGCGGACCGCTGCTCGTCGCTCCGCAATCGGCACTGTCGCTGTGGACCGGTGTCGACAGCACGGATGAATCCCTAGAGAGCTCGGGGGACTGCGACCGGGCGTGCGCGATCGACGGCTACGTCGGGGTGGTCGCCATCGGCCAGCGGCAGGCGCTGGTACTAGGCGACGAGCCGGCACCGACGACGTACCTGCCCTCGGAACGGCTGTTCCTGCGCTGGGCAGCCGCGTATAAGACAACCTGGTGAGGGCCCGGGACGAAGTTGGAGCCCGACAACCACCTCGTGATGGATCTGCGCCCGAGTGAATGCCGGGTCCGAGCGACGCAACCCGCCGATGGCAACAATTGGATGATCCTCGTCCAGCTCCAACCTGTGCCATGACCTCGCCCAGCCGGAGACTGACGCAGGCTTGATCAGGCATCCGGATCTAGCCGCCGTCCGAGTGTGGCGGCCGTCGGTCGGCGCGTTCCCGGTCAGCTCACGCGGGGCCGTCGAGGTAGCCGACGTCCGTGGAGCCCGACGCGACGCGGACGTGATACCCCCAGTGTCGTAAGACCTGGGCGATCTTCGTGGCGCCGGCCGGGTTGGCGGAGTGGACATTGATGACGCCGACGTCAAAGGGGCGCTTGTCGAAGGCCGCCCGTTCCAGGACCTCCACGACCGGCCAGATCGTGTCGTCCCCGCCTAGGTCGTGGTCCAGCCACAGCTCGTCCAGGCGCCGGTCCCGGTACCGATCGAGGATTTCAACTGCGGCGGCGCTGGTGCGGGCCACCTCGGCGCTACGGCCATCCACGAACGAACGGAGGTCATCGACCAGAACGATCGTTCGGCGGGCATCCACGCGATGATGATGCCTGGCAGCGTCATGATCCGACATCCGGATTTGCCGTCGTCCGTGTGCGGCCGCCCGATCGGGAGCCGTCACGCCACGTGACTGCCTTCCGTATCGGTCGACAGCAGCAACTGCCGAAGGTCCCGCGCCCGGAATGGACAGCAAGCTCGATCAGGGTGGCGCCCCCTCCTCAGATACCGGGCGAGAGGTCTCTTTGTCTCTCTCGACCGGTATCGAAGAAGGCCCCCGGTGACGACCTTCGCCTCCGACCCGTCAGCCAGCAGCACACCGCCGACGATGTCCATCTGCCACAACTCCATCGGCACCGCCCGCTGCCACCGCCGATAGTCCTTCCGCCCCCGACCCCGAACCACCGGCTCGACCAGGCCATGCCGGGCGAGGATCCGATACACACTCATCCGCGACGGCGGATCCGGGCAACCAGCCCGACCCAGCTCGAACACGATCCGCCGGGCACCCCAGCGCGGATGCGCCCGCCGCAACTCACACACCGCCGCTTCCACCTCCGGCGACGCCTGATGCGGACACGACACCGGCCGCCGCGACCGATCCACCAACCGGCCAAGCCCACCCTCGGCATACCGGCCCAACCAGGCGTGGACACTCTGCCGCGACACCCCGAACCTGGCCGCGACCTCGGTCACCCGCTCCCCGGCCGCCACCGCGAGAATCGGCCTGCTGGCGGCCTCCGGCCGGCATCGGCCGGCGCGGCGGGCCAGACTGGCACGGGCTACTCCGGTGGGTTCGCCGCAATGAGTAGCTGACCCCACTTGCGCTGGGACCAGCTCAGCAGTCCAAGAAGGAAGACCACGAGACCGCCGACGATCCACAGCACGCCGACCTTCTGGCTACCGGGGGAAGGAGACAACACCAGCGAACAGGAGAACTCCGACGACGGCCATCAGAGCGCCCGCCGCAGGCTGTAGCCATCGAGGAAGGCGGTTCGAACGGCTCTTATGCAGCAGGTACTCCCCGTACTTGCGGGCGGCTTCGGATACGCCGGGATCCGACGCTGACTGTCCCTCCTTCGCCCGCAATACGGCCTCACGTCGCTGCTGGGCCACTCACCCGGCGCCAAGCAGTGCGGGCCTGCCGTCGCTGCTGCCAGGTGAGCACGAATAGATCATCACGCACGCGTGGAAGGGTAGCCGGTTCAGGCCAGCCCGCCGCACGAAAGCCCGTGACGATCGCGAGGGTAGTTGGCCGCCGTCGGGGTTGGGCGATCGCTGCCGCGCCGGTGCGCGGCTTGCCACCGGAGTACGTGGTCTGGGTGCGCGGTGACCCGGCGCCACGGCAAGCCGCCCCGGTCCGAAGGCCAGGGCGGAAAGCCGTACGACGCCGGCTGGCCGCGCACCGAGGCACGAGCCGTGCCAGCCACGTGCCATAAGCCCGTGCCGCAGGCGATCACCAACGGGCAGGAGCGGCCAACGGCACTCCACCGCTGACCAGGCACAACGGGAGCTGGCTCCGGGTGACGCCCGCTGCCTCCTCTGGCACGACGTGCGACACCCGCTCCGCACCTTCCGGTACGGGCGGCGCGCGCCGCGGTACGGGCGGAGTACGGACAGTGCCGTGCCAGCGATCATTCTTACCGTTCCCACCACGCCGCCCGGAAACCGGGCTTGCGCTGCCGGAACGACAGGGGAACGTGATGAGGACGGGGTTTGCGAAGCGATCGCCGCGCTCGACAGCCAACCGGCTTCGAGTGGGAGTGGCGACGGTGATGGGCGCGGCACTGGTGTCGCTCGGTTCGATCGTGCTGTGGCCGATGTCGCCGGCTTCCGCCGACGTCGGTACGAGCGCGGTGACCCTGTGCGATGTGGATCTGGAGTACGGCGAATCGGGAAGTTGCGTCGAGCGGTTGCAGCGGCGACTCAACGAGTTGGGCCTCAACTGCGGCAACCAGCTCGCCGTCGACGGGGCGTTCGGTGCGGCGACGCGGATGCGGGTGTTCGCGTTTCAGGGACGCAACCGGCTGACCATGACCGGGGAGGTCGGGCCGGCGACCCGCTCGAAGCTCGCCAACCCGGACGAGGAGCTCGCCGTAGCCTGCGACTCGACGGTGGAGAGCCAGATCCGCGCCGTCTTCCCGGAATCGATCGCGAACAAAGCGGTCCGGGTCGCCCGGTGCGAGTCAGGGCTCAACCCGATCGCCGTCGGCCTCAACACCAACGGGACCAAGGATGTCGGGGTGTTTCAGTTCAACACCGGCGGAACTCTGCAGGAGTACCTGCCGGGAAGCACCGTGGCGGTGCAGATCGACAGGGCGCTGAGTTCGGCGGACAACATCCATGCCGCCTACGACCTGTACCGGGCTCGGGGCTGGCAGCCGTGGACCTGCGGCGACGCCTGACTTCACCTTCCCGATCTTCTGTCGAAAGTGACAGGACGCCAGGGGTTGCGAGTCTCGCCGACCCCGCGATGAAAAGGAGATCCCCACCGTGCAGAGAAAACATCTGAGACCCAGAATCACGACGTCGATCGTGGCCTTCCTCGTCGCGGCCTCCAGTGCCGTCTTCGTGGCCGCGCCTCCGGCGTCCGCCGACGGTCTGAGCAACCCGAGCGGCACGCTCACCGTCTCCTGCCCGGGCGCCGACGCCTTCATCCAGGTCGACTGGAAAGGCGCGAACATGGTGACCGTCCGGTGGCGCGTCGACGACACCGGTACGGCGGCCAACTTCTCTCCGGTGCTGCGGATCCAGGCCCACGACTCCGACCACACCGCGGCGCCCTTCGTCTTCCCCGGCGACAACGCCTACTACATCCTCAAGTCCGGTAACGGCACCCACGAGGTCGGCCTCAAGTCCGACTGGAACCCCAGCAACCTCGCCGACATCAATCACCTTACGGTGAGGGTCCAGAACGGGACGACCGAGCAGGGGACCGCCTGCTTCAAGGAGAGGAACATCTTCAACTGGACCAGGATTGCCTATCGGAAAGCCGTGGACAAGCAGGGTGCCGACTACCTCTTGGGTGGTACGGGTCCGGACTACGACTGCTCGGGGCTCGTGCTCACCTCTTACAACCAGGTGGGGAACCTCCCCGACTTCGACATGAACAGTGTCCGTACCGCAGAGCAGATCTACAACTGGGCTCGGACACACACCTCCCCCGCGAAGAAGTACGCCAAGCAGGTTTCGGCTGCGGACCTGAAGATCGGTGACCTGCTCTTCTACACGAACACCGCCGACAACGGCCGCTTCATCACACACGTCGCCTTCTGGGCCGGGGACAACACCCTCTACGACGCCCACAGCCCCGGGGTTCCCGTCGGTTTCCACGCCAACACCTCGTGGTGGAGCAGCCGCTTGGTCGCCGCCTACCGCATCCTTGGCGTTTCGGACGTCGCCAGCGGGTGACGTAGTTCCTCCGCCAGATCGGCGAAGCACCGGGACACCGGTCCCGGCGTCCTGTTCCAGCCAGGACGCCGGGATCGGCGCACGTCTTCCTGTGCTGGTCAGCGGCACATAGGATGGGCCGGTGCCGCGAAGATCGCAGTGCAACGATCTGACCACCCAGTGTGGGTACGAGTGACGGCGACAAGCTTCGGCGGGCTGCTTCGAGCCCATCGCCGCCGTACCGGAGTGACGCAACGGCAACTCGCCGACCGGGCGGGCATGAGCGCGGGCGCGATCCGCGATCTGGAACAGGGCAGGACGAGAAGCCCGAAGCGGGACTCGGTCCAGGCCATCGCCACCGCACTCGGGTTGAGCGGGCCCGACGTCGAGCAACTTCACGCCGCCGCCGAGGCCCATCGCGCACAGCGCGCCGAAGCCGGTCCGGTCCGTGGCGGCCCGCTGCGCATCCGTGTACTCGGTCCGATCGAGGTATGGCACGGCGATGTCCAGGCATCCCTCGGCTCCGACCTACAACGCACGCTGCTCGGGCGGCTCGCACTCGGCGCCGGCGCGGCGGTCGCCCAGGACGAACTCATCGAACTCCTGTGGCAGCACGGCGAAGCCCAGAACCCCGTGAACCTGCTGCACACGCACGTCGCCAGGTTGCGGCGGCTGCTTGACTCCGACTTGCGGGCCGACAGCGTGCTCGTCGGCGGTCAGACCGGGTACCGGCTCGCAGTCACCGCCGATCAACTGGACCTGCTGGCGTTCCGCGATCTCACCGCGCGGGCGGCGTACGACGCGCCGGAGGCGGCGTTGACCCGGCTCGCCGAAGCCGTCGCGCTGTGGCGCGGCGAGATCGACGCGGAGCGGGTGGCGTCGAGCCCGCTCTACACCGCCGTAGCCACCGAGTACGCCGCCGCCGTCCAGGCGTTCGCCACTCTGGCGCGTGATCTCGGCAAGCCGGAGCGGGCGCTGAGACCGGTGCTGCGGCTCGCGAATCGGCGCGAGCTGGACGAGCCGCTGCACGTCGAGCTGATCCTGACCCTGGCCGCGAGCGGCCGGCAGGCAGAGGCGCTCGCGGCGTACGACCGGATCCGGTCCGCACTCGCCGACCAGCTCGGCATCGATCCTGGCGAGCGGCTGCGCTCCGCCCAGCTCGCGGTGCTCCGGCAGCGCGAGCGGCAGGCCCGACGGACAGTGGGGCGGATCGCGGTCCAGCAGGCGCCCGCCCCGCCGCCGGACTTCGTCGGCAGGGCGGACGAAATGGCCGTGATCGAGGCTGCGCTCGCCAGGGCGGGCCAGCAGGCCGGATCGCCCTCGTCCCGGATCGTCCTGATCGACGGCATCGCCGGAGTCGGCAAGACCGCTCTGGCGCTCGCCGCCGCGCACCGGTTGCGTGCGAGGTACCCCGACGGTCAGCTCTACGCCGACCTGCGCGGCACCTCCGCGACCGCGCCGGAACCGATGCGGGTGCTCGGCCGGTTTCTCCGCGCGCTGGGCGTGCCGAGCAGGCGGATCGGGACCGACGAGACCGAGGCGGCCGCGTTGTTCCGCAGCGAGCTCGCCGACCGGCGGATGCTGGTGCTGCTGGACAACGCACATGACGCCGAGCAGGTCCGGCCGCTGCTGCCGGGTGCGGGCGGCAGCGACCTGATCGTGACCAGCCGGCGCAGGATGCTCGGCCTCGCCGGTGCGAGCGTCGTCCACCTCGAACCGCTCAACCCGGCGGAGTCGATCACCCTGATCGCCGCGACCGCGGGATCCCATCGGATCGACGCCGATCCCGATGCGGCCGGCGCGCTCGCCGAGGCCTGCGCCCGGCTGCCGCTCGCGCTGCGCATCGCGAGCGCCCGACTGGCCACCCGGCAGGCGTGGACCATCGGCGACCTGACCCGCCGGCTGCACGACGACAACCGCAGACTCACCGAGCTGTCCACCGGTGAGTCGAGCGTGCTCACCAGCTTCCAGCTCAGCTATGCCGACCTGAGCCCTGCGGCCCAGCGCGCGTTCCGGCTGTGCAGTCTGCACCCCGGCGACGACTTCGGCGCCGACAGCGCCGGTGTCCTGCTGGCGATGCCGGCGGCCGAGGCCGACCGCGTGCTGGAGGACCTGCTCGAGGCGAACATGCTGATGCAGTACGCGACGGACCGCTACCGGTTCCACGACCTGCTGGGCCTGTACGCCCGCCGGCTGCTCGCCGACGACACCGAGGTCGAAGCCGCGCGTTCCCGGCTGTACACCTGGTACGCCGACGCGGTGACGGCCGCGATGGAGTGGGTGTACCCGCAGCTCGTCCGGCTCGACACGCATGCGGAGCGGGACAGGTTCTTCGCCACCGAGGCCGACGCGCTCGCCTGGCTGGACGTCGAGCTGCCCGCGTTGGTCGCCGTCGTCAGGCACCCGGCCGGGTCCGCCGACCCTGCGCTGTCCTGGCGGATCACCGACCAGCTCCGCGGGTACTTCCTGATCCGCCAGCACGTCGACGGCTGGCTGCCCGCGGTGGAGGCGGGTCTGGACGCGGCCGCCAGCGCCGGCGACGACGTCGCGCGGACCGCGATGTTGATCAGTCGTGCCCAGGCACTGTGGTCGGTCGGTCGGAACGAGGAGGCGCTTTCCGACTGCCTCGCCGGCGAGCAGCTCGCGGTGACCACCGGCTGGACGACGGCCGCGGCGTACCTGTCCCATCACATCGGGTGGCTCTATCTGGAGCAGGGCAAGCTCGCCGACGCGGAGCAGTGGCTGCACCGCGCGCTTGAGTTGACCGAGGACGACCACCTCGGCCACGTGCGGGCGGTCGCGCTCAACGGACTCGGGGTGATGCGGATGTGCCAGGGCGAGCTGTGGGACGCCGCCGACCTGCTCAACGCGGCGCTGAAGATCAACGAGGTGACCGGCCGGAAGACGTCCGCGCTGGCCAATCGGGGCAACCTGGCGAGCGCGCTACGTCAGCTCGGTGCGGAGGCGCGCGCCTCCGAACTGCTCGTCGACGTGCTCGCGGCGTACCGGAAGGGATCGAACCAGCGCGGCGAGCTGTCCACTTTGGACGAATTGAGTCACCTCTACAGACAGCGCGGTGACGCCGCCACCGCGCTGGAGGTGGCCAGCCGAGCGCACGAGATGGCGGTCGCGGTGCACGACAGGAAGGCCACCGCACAGACCTCGGCCACTGTGGCGGAGGCATACCTCGCGCTCGGCAACACCATAACGGCGGCCCAGTGGTTCGAGCGCTGCGTGACGATCGCGCACCACACCTACCCGTTCGTGGCGGCACGGGCACTGGTCGGCCTCGCCACCGCCCGGCTCTCGGCGGATGACCCGACCTCGGCGAGCTACACCGCCGAGCAGGCCGTGGCAATCGCCGGCTCCTGCGGTTTCCGGCTGCTGGAGAGACGGGCGTTGGCGGCACTGCACGCGTCGACACGGTGAACGCACCAGTCGGCGGCTGGCGTGCGGTGAACCTCTTCAACCTGAACCGCGCGGCGCTCACACCCCACGTCCGAGCTTGCGCTCCGACGGATCGCAAGGGGAGGTTGAAAAGGTGCAGTGGTGAACCCGGCGGGGGCCGGAGTTCTTCTGTGGCGGGTGCCCTGCTAATAGTGTCAACGTGACCGACCAACCTCCATACCCGTCGCAGCAGCCTCCATACCCGTCGCAGCAGCCCGAGCCGTCATACCAGCAGCTTCGGCAATACCCCCAGCCGTCCGCGGAGTACCAGATGTCCCAGCCGGCCCACCCGGTGCCGGTCGCCCCGGATGGACGACCGCTGGCCGGTCTGGGTCAGCGGCTCGGCGCCCGAATCATCGATTCGATCATCGTCATGCTGGCCCTGCTGGTGGTGGCCGGGCTCGTCATCGGTGGCGGCGTCGCGCTTCTCTCCACCGCCATCGGCGAGGACTCGCCGATCCTGCCGATCACGGCGGTTGTCGGCATCATCGCGATTGTCCTCGGCCTCCAGTACGCATATGAGGTCGAAATCCCGCTGCGCTGGAACGGACAGACCCCAGGCAAGCGAATGCTGAAGGTCGCAGTCACGCCGCTGGAGGCGGGTACTCCGCTCCGCCGCGGACAACTGACCTACCGGTACCTGGTGATGCTGGGTTTCAACCTGCTGTCGAACTGCTACATCGGGCTACTGGACCCGCTGTGGTGCCTGTGGGACAAGCCTTACCGGCAATGCCTGCACGACAAGCCAGCGAAGACGGTGGTCGTCAAGGTCGATCCGGCCGCGCAACCCACGCGGTACTGAGCCCGATTCCCACGCCGCCTCATCCGGGCACGGCCAGCCGACAGGCCCACCGCCGCCCAATCCGGCTTACCGGCCCTGCCACTCCTCCGCCAGCAGTCCGTAGATCACGTTGTCCGCCCAGACGCCCTTCGTCCAGTAGTCCCGGCGCAGGTGGGCCTCCTTGACCATGCCGACCCGCTCGCACAGCCGGGCCGACGCCCCGTTCAACGCGTTGAGCTGCGCGATCACCCGGTGCATCCCGCAGTGCTCGAAGGCGACACCGAGGAACGCGCGTACCGCCTCGGTGGCGAAGCCATGGCCGGAGGCCGACGGGTGGAAGGCCCAGCCCAGCTCGCCCCGGGACAGCGTCTCGTCGGCCGGCCACAGGATCAGGTCGCCGACGACCTCGCCCCGGTGCTCCACCACCACCGCCAGGCGGGAGCCGATTCCCGTGATGCTCGTGTGGTGGATCCGCTTGCCGACCATCTCGGCCGTGAACTCACGCGTCCACGGCTCCCAGGGGATGTAGCGGGCGACCACCGGGTCGCTGTAGTACGCGTGCAGCGCGTCGACGTCGTCGGCTCGGTACTGGCGGAGCAGCAGGCGCTCGGTACGGATCGGCAGGGCCAGGTCAGACATGTCCCCCAGTATCAGACCGACGGCTGCCGACAGCAGCATCGCCGGGTGCGACGGAGCCGCTGACGCGCTCGTCGAAAGCGGCCGGGCGGCGTCGCCGGACGGACATCGCCAACGCGGTCACGGCGGCGGCGGGAATCAGGGCGTACCCGCTGAAGGCCAGCACCACGACGACCGCGACGAACGCGACGGCGGCGACCGCCCGCAGCGGCCCGGTCAGCACCCGACAGGCGGCGGCGGTGCAGCCGAGGTAGACCACCAGGAAGAACGTGGTCGGCACGTTGACCAGGGTGGTCAGGTCGACCACGCCGGCACCGAGCAGCCCGATCAGCACTGCCCCCGAGCTGAGAAGGGCGGCGAGCAGCCACGGTGGCATGGTGTCCCGGGCGGCCGCCGCGCGCTTCGAGTCGCCTCCCGGCCCGGAGCCGGGGAGGCCGATCCGGGAGCCGAGGGTCGGCGCGGTCCCGGAGCCAAGGGTCGGCGCGGTCCCGGAGCCAAGGGTCGGCGCGGTCCCGGAGCCAAGGGTCGGCGCGGTCCCGGAGCCAAGGGTCGGCGCGGTCCCGGAGCCAAGGGTCGGCGCGGTCCCGGAGCCAAGGGTCGGCGCGGTCCCGGAGCCAAGGGTCGGCGCGGTCCCGGAGCCAAGGGTCGGCGCGGTCCCGGAGCCAAGGGTCGGCGCGGCCGCGGAGCCAAGGGTCGGCGCGGTCCCGGAGCCGAGGGTCAGCGAGCGTGCCAGGCTGCCGGCGCCGGCGAGGTACGCCAGAATCGCGCCGACGGTGAGCACGACCGCGCCGACGACGGCGATGGCCTGCCCGGCCGGACCGACCGCGAGGGTGAGCAGCGCGGCCAGCGGCACCGACGTGTTCGCCTGCGGGCCGAGCGCGGCCACGGTGACGGTGCCGAGCGCCAGGTAGATCACGGTGGTGGTGCCGAAGGCGATGCCGATGACGACCGGGAGTTGCCGGCCGGGCCGGGCGAACCGGTTGGTCAGCGGTGCGATCGCCTCCCAGCCGACGAAGGCCAGCATCAGGGTCGAGGCCGCCGGGCCGATCGCCGTCCAGCCGTGCGGTGCGAACGGCGTCCAGTTGGCGGCTCTGCTGGCCGGTGCGGCCCCGGCGACCGCGCCGACGACGATCGCGACGAGCAGCACGACCAGGCCGAACTGGACGGTGGCCGAGGTACGGACGCCGCGCAGGGTCACCGCGAGGGTGCCGAGCAGCAGCAGTGCCGCGGTGGCGGAGGCGAGCCGGACGTCACCACCGAGCAGGTCGGCGACGTAGTTGCCGCAGGTGACGCAGACGATCGGCGCGCCGCTGACCACTCCGGCCAGGAAGCACCAGGCGACCGCGCGTCCGGCCCGGGGGCCGAGGCCCGCCTCGGCGTACGCCCGGACTCCGCCGGCCGACGGGTTGCGTACGCCGAGGGCGGCGAAGACGACCGCGAACAGGCCGGACGCGACCAGTAGGCCGGCCCAGGCCAGGATCGACGCCGGTCCGGCCAGGGTCACGGCCAGGCCGGGCAGCAGTAGCAGGCCCGGCCCGAGCAGGGCCCCGACGTAGAGCGCGGCGCCGCGCGGCACACCAAGATCGGGTACGACGGGATCGCGCTGGCGGGTCAGGCTGGTCATGCGGTGCAGTCTGGCAGCGCGGGCGCGGCACACGATGGCAAATGTGCGCGCTGGCCCGGCCCGGCACGCAAGATAGTTGCGCTGGAGAAGCGATTTGCGGCAGCATGTGCCGATGGCTGCGTACGACTCCACGGACCGGGCGATCCTGGACCGCCTCCAGACCGACGGGCGGATCGCCAACGTCGACCTCGCCGAGGCGGTCGCGCTGTCGCCGTCGGCCTGCCTGCGCCGGGTACGCGCCCTCGAACAGGACGGGCTGATCGCCGGTTACCGGGCCGAACTCGATCGGGCCCGGCTCGGGCTGGACCTGACGGTCTTCATCGAACTGAAGGTCGGGCAGCACTCCCGGGAGACCGCCGCCCGGATCGAGTCGGTGCTGACCGGCATTCCCGAGGTCGTCGCCTGCCACGTCATCTCCGGCTCCGCCGACTTCCTGGTCGAGGTGGCGGTGGCCAACCTCGCCGCGTACGAGCGGCTGCTGATCGACCAGATCCTGGCCATCCCGGCGGTCGTGGATACCCGCAGCACCTTCGCCATCCGCACGGTGAAGACCCGTGGACCGCTGCCGCTGGCCCAGTTGCACTAACCCAGTTGCGCTGACCCGTCCGGCTGTTTTCCGCCGGCCCGGCCATTTTCCGGCCGGCCCGGCCATTTTCCGGCCGGCGAATTCGCGGGACAATTCTCGGGTGATCTCTTTCGTGATCTGTGCCCGGGACGAACGACCGGACGTGCTCCGGCGTACCGTCGACGGGCTCCGGGCGACCAGCCCGGGCCGGGAACGCGAGATCGTGGTCGTCGACGACGGCAGTGTCGAGCCGGTCGGTTCACTGGGGCCGGGCGTGGAAATTGTTCGCAATACCGTGCCGGCCGGTGTCTCCCGGGCCCGGCGGCAGGGGTTCGCACTCGCCGGTGGAGACGTGCTGGTCTGTCTGGACGCGCATATGACCTTCGACCGGAACTGGTTGTCGCTCATGCTGGACCACGTGGATTCCGGTGCCCTGCTGTGCGCGTCGTTCTGGGACTACGAGCGTACGGTCGGCGGCTTCTACGGCGCCGACTTCGAGTGGTGCGGCGAGCGCGACTACGCCGCCGGGCGCAGCCCGGGTTTTCGGCCCCGCCACCGGGTGCGCCACCCGGGGCCGGGCGCCGCCGAGGTGCCGATGGTGCTCGGCGCCTGCTACATGATCCTGCGCAGCGGCTATCACACCCTCGGCGGCTTCTCGCCGCTCTTCCGGGTCTGGGGCGCCGACGAGCAGGACCTTTCGGCCCGGGCCTGGCTCGCCGGACTGGGCGCCCGCTGTGTCGCCGACGCCCGGGTGGGGCACCTTTCCCGAAAGACTTTCCCTTATCCGGTCTACTACGACCACGTCGAGTTCAACCAGCTCGCGTTTCTGCGCAGCGTCTTCGAGCACCGTACGGTCGAGGTGTTGCAACGGCCGTTCGAGCCGTTGTCGGACCCGGTGCGTACCTGGCTGGCGGAGGCCGGGATCGGGCAGTGGCGGACGGTCGTGCAGCGGGCCCGCCGGCTGACCGACCGGGAACTCTTCGCGCGGATTATGCCCGGCGTGACGATGCCGCTCCAACATCGTTGACGGTCCTTCGTCGGATCAGGGACACGGACGCGATTGAGTATTGATTTGACATTCGGCGAAAAATAGCTTCAGGGCGTCGCCGGCCGTCGGCCAGCGAAACGTCTGGACGGTGATCCGAATGCCCGACAGTGACTTGGCGAGAATCGCGAGAGAATCTCAGCTCGAATATCCGATAGCGACCAAGTCCGAGTTCGTCGAGCAGATGTCCCGCGCCCCGCAGGTCACATTCCGCGGCGTGGCCTACGAGACGCGGTTCGCCGCAGCGCTGATCCCCGGGTTCTTCTTTCCGATCAGCTCCGCGGAGGATCTGGTCCGGAAGACGACCGAACTACTCGCCACCCGGGGCCTGCGGGCGCCGTCGCCGCCGAGCACCGGAGCGAACCGGCGGGCCGGCGGCCGCCCCACCGGCCCGGGCAGGTCGATCGAGGAGATCCTGGCCGACCTCGAGGCCACCATCACCGACCCCACCGTCGACGAGACGGACCGCCACCGGATCGACGCCCTCGACGTGGTCACGCACGCCTTCGAGTTCGTCGGCCACCCTCGGGCACTCGACCTGTGGCGCGAGGCCGTCGCCGGCCGCTTTCCGGCCGCGACCAGGGCCACCGTCGGCACGATGCTCCGGCACATGAAGCAGGCGATCGACCGCGGCGACTGGGATGCGGTCACCGCGGTCTGCGACTGCCTGTTCGACCTCTACCACCCGGGCACCCCCCGGGTGCACGTCGGAGGCATCCGGCGCGCCGCGCCGCCTGCCTGACCACCGTCATCCGATCCGGTGACCCCAAGGAGGCCACTCGTGACGCCCAACGACTTCGAGGACTTCACCCCGGACGATCTCCGGTACCTGAACCTGGCCCTACGTGCGTTTCCGGGGGTCGCGCAGGGGCTGCGCGCCGTCGTCGACGTGGCCAGCCGGCTCCGGTTCCCGGTCGAGGAGGCCAGCACGCTCCAGGCGGCGATCGACAGCAGCGGTGTCCGGCTCGGCAGCCAGGACATCCCCGTCGAACACCTCCCGCAACTGATGCCCGAGTTCTACTTCCCGATCGAGTCCGAAGAGGACTTCGTGGCGAAGGTCGCCGACGCCTGCGCCCGGCAGCGCGAGCCGTACGGGCCGAACATGCCGGCGGTCACCCTGATGGAGGCCAAGGCGGAACGGCGCGGCGACCCACCGCAGATCGACAGGAAACAGATCCTCCAACTCGCCGGATTCCGGCCGGACGAGGCCCAGCCGGCCTCGCCCAGCGTCGGCGGACTGGCCAAGCGCGGTCGAGAGCGGAGGTGAGTCGACATGTGGATCCACGTCTTCGACTGCAACACCCAGGCACCGATCCTGAACGCCTGGTTCAGCGTGGCCGCCGCCAACGCCGGTAACGGCTGGTACGACATGTACATCGGCTACGGCCAGAACTTCGGCGTCGGCGCACCCGGCTACTACACCCTCTACGGCAACACCGACTACTACGAGTCGATGTGGGCGAGCCTCTGCCCGCAGCCCCCACCGCCACCGACCTACGGCAACTGCTGGTCATGACCACCGTCCCGTCCGCGGTGTCGGGCGGCGGCTCCGCCGTGGCTGCCCCGGGCTGGGTCCCGAGCCGCTACGGCGGGGCACTGTCGACCCGGCACGTCGCCGCGGTGGCCCGGACCGCGCTGTCGGCCCGGGGCTTCCGCCCCGACCTGGCCACGCTCGGCCGCAGCGTCGCGGCCGAGGTGGTCCGCCGGGACGAACTCGTCGGCAGCGTGCTGCCGGCCCGCTGGCCCGAACTGGACGCGGCGTGGCGGCAGACCACCGGCCCGGTGACCGAACGGCTCCCCGCGATGCTGGCGATCGGCGAACGGCACGCCCGGCTGCTGCACCGGATCGCCGGTGGTGCCGACGACGACACCGCGAGCGAGGTGGGACTGCTCGGTGGGCTGTTCAACGCCACCATCGCCACCATCGACACGGTCGGCGACGCCGGTGACCGGCGCCTTCTCGCGGCGCTGACCCCACCGGCGCTGCGGTCGCTGCTCGGCGGCGGGAACGGGCGTACGGCGACGCTCGACGCGTTCCGCCGCCGGACGTACGGGCACCCGTCGGCGCGTACCGCCGTAGAGTTGATGGGGGCCTGGACGGCGCTCGCCGGCCGGGTGTTGGGGCGGTCCGGAAACACGCCGGCCTGGACCAGGCTGCGCGGCACGCTGCACTCGCTGCTGGAGGCGCAGCGCGCGGTGACCGGTGCGGGCGCTCAGGGCGGTCCGGGCGGCACCGCACGGGACGTACCCGGACTGCTGGCCGCCACCTGGCTCAAGTCGGCGGGGCCCTCGACGGCGATCGCCCAGATGGTGGCCCTGGCCCACCGTGCCGACGACCCGCCGCCGCAGATCCTGCACCGGGCCGCCCGGCGGCTCGGCCTGGTCTTCTGCCTCGCCGACGACCTGGCCGACCTGGTGGACGATGCCCGCGCGGGTCGGCCCAACCTGCACCTGCTGCGCGGCTGGCCGGACGGTGGCTGGCTCTCCGACCCGGCCGTCTACGCCACCATCGACCGGGCCGCCGCCGAACTCGGCGCGATCGTCCGGCCGACCGGCGGGACCGACGACGAGTTCGCCGCCGAGGTGGCAACCCGGTGGCTGCGCTGGGACGAGGACGAACGCCGGGCCGCACCGCCGGTCGAGTTGGCCGGCGCCGACGGCCGGGCGGCCCGGGCGGCGGTGACCCGGCTGCTGGTCGACCGGGCCGGCGGCCACCCCGGGGCACGGCACGCGCTCACCCTGCCGCGCGGCCGGGTCGGCGCCGAGCGGACCGAGACCCACTCCGACCTGGTCTTCGCCCGGGCGGTCGCCCTCGACGCGCTGGTCGACGCGTACGACGCGGGGCTGCCGGTCCCGCACGGCGTGCTCTGCGCCGAGGCCGTCGGACTGCTGCTCGGCAAGCACCCCGACGTGCGGGGCGGCTGGAACTACCTGCGCAGCCTCCCCGAGTTGCCACCGGACACCGACGACCTGGCCCAGGTGATGCAGGCCCTCGCCCGGCTGGGCGGCCGGCCGCTCGCCGCCGCCTGCGACGAGGCGGTCCGGGTCGCCCTGGACGGCGGCGACGGCAGCGGGGCGGTACCGACCTGGATCGTCGACCACCGCCGGGGCGGTGCGCGGGACGTCGAGATGGCCCGGTACGTCGAGGTCGTCGGCGGTGGCGGCGCGCATCCCGAGGTGGTCGCCAACCTGCTCGTCGCGCTGCACCGCACCGATCCGATCCGGTACGGCCGGGTCGTCGCCGCCGGTGCCCGCTACCTGGCCGGTGCCCAGCAGCCCGACGGCTCCTGGACCAGCGCCTGGTACGCCGGTCCGTACTACGGCACGTTCCGCGCCTCGACGGTGCTGGCGGCGGTGCCCGGCTGGCCGGAGCAGTGCGGCCGGGCCCGGGACTTCCTGCTGGCGCGGCAACACCCCGACGGCGGCTGGGACGACGGTGACCGGGCGAGCCTGTCCACCGCGTTCGCCGTACTCGGGCTCTGCGCCCTCGACCCGCACGGATGCCGGGACGCGATCGCCGGCGGAGCCGGGTGGTTACGGGCCGGTCAGCGGGTCGACGGCGGCTGGCCGGCCGGGCCGTGGATCGAGTTCCCGACCCGGGACGGCAGGGTGTCGTACCGGAGCCCGACGGCCACCGCCGCGTTCTGCCTCCAGGCGTTGCTGGCGGCGGCCCGGGCGGGCGGGACCGCGGCGGTGCCGCCGTGACCGCGCTGGCCCGGCTCGCCGACGACATGGCGGTACTGGTCCGGGACGGCGACGCGGTGCTGCTGCGGGACGGTGCCGAGGTGCTGCACGTACCCGGTGCGGGTCCGGCCGCCGAGTGGCTGGCCGGATGGTCGACCAGACCGTGGCCACGGCGGGAGCTGGCCGGGGCACCGACGGCGGTACGGCACCTGCTGGCACTGCTGGAGCGGCACGGTGCGGTGCTCGCCGACCCGCTGACCGGACACCTGCTGGACCTGCACGGCCGGACCGTCGGAGGTCACCTGGAGCTGCCTGCGGTGCCTGGCGCCGACAGCGCCTTCCTGGCCCGGGAGGCCGGTACCGGGCCGATCGTCCGGCTGCCGCCGCCCGCACCGGGTGCCGCGCCGCTCGGCCGGGCGCTGCGGGACCGGCGCTCCGCCGGGCGTTTCGGCACCGGACCGGTCCCGCTGGCGATGCTCGGCACCCTCCTCGGCGCCGGCGCGGGGACGACCGGCACCGCCGACACCGGCCCGGAAACGAACGGCACCGCCGGCCTGCCTGCCGCACCGAACGGCACCGCAAACACGCACGCCGCACCGAACGCCACCGCCGACACGCACGCCGCGCCGAACGCCACCGCCGGCGCCGATCCGGGTGGGCCGACGACACCGGGCGGTGGGGCGGGCGGGGTGGTGGAGCGGGTCGGCGGGGCGGCCGGGAGCGAATGGGCGGGGCCGGGCCGGACATATCCGTCCGGTGGCCGGCTCTACCCGGTCGAGACGCACGTGGTGGCGGTCCGGGTCGCGGGGCTGCCAGCCGCCGGATACCGGTACCTGCCACTCGCGCACGCGCTGTCCCGCCGGGCGGCGGCGACCCCGATGACGGAACCGGCCCGATGGCTGCCGGACCTGCCACCGGGCGACACCGCCGCGGTCGTACTGCTCACCGTCGACTTCGCCCGGCCGAGCCTGGCCCGGTACGGCGGCAGGGCGTACCGGCTCGCGCTGCTGGAGGCCGGGCAGATCGCACAGAACCTGCTGCTGCTCGGCACCGTGCTCGGCGTCGCCGGGCGGCCGTACTGCGGGTACGACGAGAAGGCGGCGGCCGGAGCGGCCGGGCTGGCGTACCCGACCGAGACCGTGGTGTACGCCATCGCGTTCGGCCCCGCCCCGGACACCCCTGACGGCGGGCGGACCGCCGAGCCGGTGCCGCCAGACGGGCGGTCCTGAGTGGACGGGCGGGTGGCGGAGCTGGTCCGGCGGCTCGGCATGGTGGTCAGCGACGGTACCCGCACCGGCCCGGTACGCCCGGCGGCCGCCACGGCGCACGCCAGGATCGCCGTCGGCGGGCAGGTCGTCGACGGTTTCGGCGCCGCGCCCACCCCGGCGCACGCCCGGCTGGTGGCCGCGCTGGAGTGCGCCGAACGCTGGGCACAGTTCGGCCGCTGCGCTGCCTCGGTGACCCGGGACAGCTACGCGGGGCTGGGCGACGTGGCGCTGTACCCGCCCGACCTCGGCCTCTACGCCCCGGCCCAGTACCGGCAGCCCGGCTTCGGGCTCGCCGCCTTCGACGCGCGGGCGCCGCTGGAGTGGCTGCCGGTCGCCGACCTGGTCACCGGGGCCCGGCGGCTGGTGCCGGTGGAGTTCGTCCATCCGCGCGCCCCGCTCGGCCGGCCCGCACTCGTCGCCGAGACGTCGAGCGGATCGGCCGCGCACACCGAGCCGGGCCGGGCCCGCCTGGCGGCACTCTGCGAGGTGGTGGAGCGGGACGCGGCGATGCTGCTCTGGCACCGCCGCCCGGCCGCACCCGTCGTACCCCTCGGGGAGCTGCCGGAGGCCGCGGCCCGGGCCATGGCCGAACTGGCCCGGACCGGTTACGTCGGCCGGGTGGCCCGGGTCGACCGGGACATCGCCGTCCCCACCTTCCTGGCGATCGCGCTGCGCGGCCGGGCCTTCCGGTACGGGTTGGGGACCCATCCGGATCCAGACGCGGCGGCGGAGCACGCCGTCGTCGAACTGGGCTCCGCGCTGCGTCCCGGGGCGCGGACGGGCCGCTATCCGCACCTGCCGCTCGACCAGGTACGCCGGGCCGAGCAGCATGCGGCGCTCTACGACGACGGGCCGCTGCACGACGTGCTCCGGGCGTTCCTCGCGGACACCCTCGTCTCCGGCACCGGCCGCAGCCGGCCCGGCCCAAGTCCGGGCCACGCGCTCGACACAGTGCTCGGGGTCCTCGGCGGGAATGGGCTGTCCGGCTACTCCTGCGACCTGACCCCGCCGGAGCTGGCCGACTGCGGCATCTCCGTGGTGCGGGTCCTCGTCCCCGGCCTCATCCCGCTCTCCTTCGGCTACCGGCGCCTCCGGCTCGGCTGCGCACGCCTGGTCGGCGACACCGCCCCGGGTCGGTTCAGCACCCTGCTGCCGCACTTCATGTGCTGACCGTGCCCAGCGCCGCCGGCCGCCGGCCGCCGGCCACGCCACCCGCCGGCCAAGCCACCGGCCGGCGAGGCCGGCGCGTCCCGGTGACCGGCCGGGGACGGTGACCGGGCGGGGACGGTGACCGGGCGGGGACGGTGACCGGGCGGGGACGGTGACCGGGCGGCAGTCGCGAAATAGGCTGCTGGGTGCGGGTACGGTGCGGCATCCTGCTGTCACGGCGTCACGGAACGTGGCCCGGGTCAGGAGGTACGGCCGGCAATGGCGGTGGAGCTGCTGCTCTTCGGCGACGTGCGGGCCCGGGTCGACGGGCGGCAGGTCGATCTCGGGCACGCGCGGCAGCGGTGCGTACTGGCGGCGCTGCTGGTCGACGCCAACCGGATCGTGCCGGCCGACCGGCTGCTGGACCGGGTGTGGGGCGAGCAGCGGCCCCGGCACGCCCGCAACGCCCTGTCCGGGTACGTGTCCCGGTTGCGTACCCTGCTCGGCGGCAGCGGCGGGCTCGCGATCACCCGCCGGTCCGACGGGTACCTGTTGACTGTCGACCCGGACGCGGTCGACCTGCACCGGTTCCACCGGCTGCTCGCCCGGGCCCGCGCCCTCGCCCGGCCCGAGGGGCCGCGCACCAGCGGCGGAACGCCGGCGGCGCACACCGGCGGGGAAACCGCGGCGGCACTGTTCGAAACGGCGCTGTCGCTGTGCCGGGGCGAACCCTTCGGCAGCCTCGACACGCCCTGGCTGGCCGGGATCCGTACCGCGCTCGCGGCCGAGCGGCTGGCCGCCGAACTCGACCTGGCCGATCTCGCCCTGGCCGCCGGCCGGCATGCCGAACTCCTCGGTGGGCTGGCCGCCCGCGCCGCCGCGTACCCGTTCGACGAGCGGATCGCCGGGCAGGTGATGACCGCGCTGTACCGCTGTGGCCGGCAGGCCGACGCGCTCCGGCACTACCAGGACGTCCGGTCCCGGCTGGCCGAGGAGCTGGGCATGGACCCGGCGCCGACGCTGCAACGGCTCCACCAGCGGATCCTGACCAGCGACCCGGCGCTGGAGAGCCCGCCGGTGCCGGCCCCGGAACCGGCACCGGCCGGCACCGCCGCGACTGGAGCGCCGTCCGTGCCGCGGCAACTGCCGGCGCCGCCGGCCGCGTTCACCGGCCGGGAGTACGAGCTGACCGAGCTGGACGGGCTCGTCGACCCGGGCCCGGGCATCGGCGCCACGGCCGTGGTCTCCGGCTCCGCCGGGGTGGGCAAGAGCGCGCTCGCGGTGCACTGGGCACACCGCAGCGCCGGCCGCTTCCCCGGCGGGCAGCTCTACGTCAACCTGCGCGGTTTCGACCCGGACGGCGTGGTGGTGGACCCGGCGGAGGCGGTGCGCGGCTTCCTCGACGCGTTCGGCGTCGCCGCCCGGCGGATACCGGTCGGGCTCGCCGCGCAGACCGCGCTCTACCGCAGCCTGGTTGCCGGCCGGCGGATGCTGGTCGTCCTCGACAACGCCCGGGACGCCGCGCAGGTGCGCCCGCTGCTGCCCGGCGCACCCGGCTGCGCCACCGTGGTGACCAGCCGGAACCGGCTCGCCGGCCTGGTCGCGATCGACGGTGCCAGGCCGGTCACCGTCGACCTGTTCCGGCCGGCCGAGGCCCGCCGCTTCCTGGCCCGGCGACTCGGCGCCGACCGGGTGGCCGACGAGCCGGCCGCGGTGGACGAGATCGTGGCCAGGTGTGCGCGACTGCCGCTGGCGCTGGCCGTGGTGGCCGCCCGGGCCGCCGCCCACCAGGGCTTCCGCCTCGCCGACCTCTCCGCCGAGCTGCGGACCGCCGGCGGCAGCCTCGACCCGTTCGACGGCGGCGAACCGGCGGCGGACGTCCGGGCGGTCTTCTCCTGGTCGTACCGGGCGCTGCACCCCACCGCCGCACGACTGTTCCGGCTGGTCGGGCTGCACCCCGGAGCGGAGTTGACCGCGCCGGCCGTGGCCAGCCTCGCCGGCCTGCCGGTGGGGGCGGCACGCCGGTCGCTGACCGAACTGGCCCAGGCGCACCTGCTCGACGAACGGTCGCCGGGCCGGTACGCCAGGCACGACCTGCTGCGGGCGTACGCCGCCGAACGGGCCGAGGTGGAGGAGACCGCCACCGACCGGCGTACGGCGGCCAACCGGCTGCTCGACCACTACCTGCACACCGCGTACGCGGCCGACCGGCTGCTCTATCCGCACCGGGATCCGATCGTGCTGGCCGAGCCGGTGCCGGGTGCCGGGCCCGAGTCCTTCGCCGACCAGGCCGGGGCGAGAGCGTGGCTGCGCGCCGAGCACCCGACCCTGCACGCCCTGGTCGACTGGGCGGGCCGGACCGGGTTCGACCGGCACTGCTGGGAGCTGGCCTGGAGCCTGACCAGCTTCTTCAACCTCAGCGGGTACTGGCACGACCAGGTCGCCGTGCAGAGTACCGCGCTGGAGGCGGCGGGCCGGATCGGCGACGAGGCGGCGCAGGCGCACGTACACCGGAATCTGGGCCGGGCCCAGACCCAGCTCGGCCGCCTCGACCAGGCCCGGACCCACCTCGCCGAGGCGGCGCGGCTGTTCGTCGCGGTCGGCGACCGCGCCAACCAGGCGCAGACGCAGGTGAACATCGCGCGGATCCTGGAACAGCAGGGTCGTGACCTGGCTGCGCTGCACCACGACCGGCGCTCGCTCGACCTCTATCGCGAGGCCGGTCACCTGACCGGACAGGCCCGGTCGCTGAACAACATCGCCTGCATGCTGACCCGGCTCGGCGAGTACGACCAGGCCCGGGAGCTGTGCCGGCAGGCGCTCCGGCTCAACGAGGAGATCGGCAACCGGCACGGGGCGGCAACGAACTGGCAGAGCCTCGGCTATCTCGAATGCGCCGCCGGGGCGTTCGGGGCGGCCGTCGCCGGCTGCCGTCGCGCGCTCGACCTCTTCGCCGAGGTCGGCGACCGGGCCGGCGCCGCCGAGACGCTGACCTGCCTCGGCGAGGCGCTGGACGGCGGCGGCGAGATCCCCGCCGCCGTGCAGGCGTGGACACGTGCCCTGGTGCTGTACGACGAGATGGGCCATCCGGACGCCGACCGGGTCCGCCGGCTCCTGCTCGGGGTGCAGGAGGCCGGCCGGGTGCAGAGCGTACTCTCCGCGGGTACCGCCGTCCGTGCCGCCGGACGGCCGGACGCCGCCGGGCCGGGCCGGCCTCCGGGAAGCTGACGGCGGCCAGCCGGCGCCCATGGCTGCCGACCGGCCGTACCGGAGCTGACGGCGGCCAGCCGGCGCCCGTGCCTGCCGACCGGCCGTACCGGAAGCCGCTCCGCCCGGACCGGAAGCCGCTGCGCCCGGACCGGAAGCCGCTGCGCCCGGACCGGAAGCCGCTGCGCCCGGACCGGAAGCCGCTGCGCGGGCCGCCGCCCTGGTCGGCGACGGCCCGCTCGGGTCAGGAGGCACAGATCGCCTGGCTGACGATGAAGTCCCAGTCCTGGCTGACCGGAGTGTTCTCCACCGCGAACGCCTCGACGTCGTCGAGCGCGTTGGCCGGGTAGACCACCTGGAGGGACACGCCACCGGGGGCGGTGTCGGAGATCGCCGCACCCGCACCGTGCACCCGGGTACCGCTCGGGCAGTGCGCGAACGCGATCTTCTCCGACTCCGAGTCGCTCTGCGCCGAGGCGGTGGTGACCACCTGGTAGCCGGCCGGCTGGTTCACGCAGACCGCGTACGCGTCCACGGTCCAGTTGCCGGCGTAACCGTCCGCGTCCTCGTGCGCGGTCGCCCGGAAGATGTCGCCGCTGGCCGAGGCCCGGGACACCTGGAGTGCCACGTCACGCCCCGGGTTGACGATCCGGGCGCCCCCGCCGAGGGCCCGCCTCGTGCCGCAGACCGCCCGCGCCTCCAACTCGACCGGAGACGAGGTCGCCGAGTTCTGGGTACCCACGACGCCGTAGCCGGAGAGTCCGGACGGGCTGGCGCAGATGGCGTACGCCTGCACCCACCAGTCGCCGGTCATCGCGGCCGTGGTCTCCGAGCCGGTCACCACGTAGCTGTCCCGGGTACCGTCGGTGCGGTGCTCCGGGAAGAGCTGCACCAGGGTCACCTTGGCGCTGTCTGCGGCGGCCACCGCGAAGGCCCATCCTCCGCCGCCGATCACCCACTTGCCGGCCGGGCACTGGGCCCGGGCGGTGTGGGTCTGCTGCGAGTCGATCGCCGACAGCGGCGACGTCACCTTCTCGATGCCGGTCACCGCCGCGGCCGGGCCGGCGCCGGCAAGCTGGATCCCGGCCTGGGCGGCCACCGCCATCGCGGCGGCACCGGCCAGGGCGAACCAGCGGTTCGTGCGAGTCATCGCCTTGTTCCCTTCTCGTTCCGGGTCGACGGTCGGCCCGGGCAACTGCCGACAACGGTGGCCGGCGAGGTTTCGGCAACTCTTCGGTGACGATGAAGTGGCAGGTCACTGGCCTGTTTCGGAGCGGAGCCGACGAACCGAAGACCGCGCTGATCGTCCCGGGACGGCATGAAGCCGATCTGAAGCCGCCGACCGTCAGACTCAGCGGGCGGAGGTAGCCGGTCGGCGGCGAAACCGGGGACACGGACGGAGCCGGTCGGCGGCGAAACCGGACCGCTACCCCGGTCGGAGGGACGGACCGGAGAACTGCCGGCGGTAAGGAGGCCAGGGCGTGGATCGCTCGTCGGTAGGTACCGCCCGGGCCGGGGGGCCGCGCTGGCACGCCGTCCTGCACCGCTGGCCGAGCCTGCTCGGACTGGCGGTCGCCGTACCGCAACTGGTGCTCGGCGCGGATCACGAGTCGGTGGCCATCGTGGTCGGTGTGGCCACGCTCTGCTACCTCGGCGCCGCCGCGTTCGACCGACCGTGGGTGGCCTGGGCGGGAATTCCGGGCGGGAGCCTGGTGATCGCGGTCAGCAAGATCACCGGACTGGCCTGGTGGGCCGGTCTCGGCATCGCGGCGGTCGCGCTGGTCCTGGTCGGCCTGCTCGGCCGGGCACCCCGTCCCGCGTTCACCGCGCAGGTCGGGGCCCTGATCGGGTACGGCGGCCTCGCCGTGGCCACGCTCGCCGTCGCGCCCCGCGCCGGACTCGTACTGGCCGGCCTGCTACTGGCGAGCCACGCGGTGTGGGACCTCGTCCACTACCGACGCAACCAGGTCGTACCCCGGTCGCTGGCAGAGTTCTGCATGCTGCTGGACGTGCCGTTGGGGCTCGGAGTCGTCGTCCTCGCCTTCCTCGACTGATCGGCCACCGGGCGGCGGTCGGGGCCGGCAACTCCCGGCAGCCGGGTCAGGAATCCGGGTCAGGAATCCGGGTCAGCCGACCCCACCCCGTGGCTCGGGCCGGCACCGGTGGCGCACCGGCCAGTTGCACCGATATTCATCTACCCCGGTCGGCGGCGGGGAGCCGGCCTGCCGGGCCGTGCTGACGCGGGTGACGACCGCCTCGGCTACCAGCCGCGCAGCCGGGGCCAGATCTCCGTGACGGTGCCGGTGGCCGGGTCGAGCACCAGGTACTCGTCGTGCTGGGCGGCGGTCGCGCAGGCATGGATCGGCAAGATCCGAACCCGGGTACCGACCGGAAGGTCGGGCAGCGCGGCGGGGCTGCCCGGGCGGACGGTGAGGATGCCGTGTTCCTGGCTGGCGTCGGTCATCACCAGGTCCGGATAGAGCGGCCCGTCGAGCCGGGCGACCAGGCCGTAACCCTGGTCGACCGGCTGCGCGGAGGTGCCCCGGTCGCGCGAGGTGGCCATCCAGCCGCCGTCGGTGACGATCCAGCCCTTCTCCGGCTGGTGCCCGATGACCGTCACCACGACGGACATCGCCAGGTCGTCGACGGTGCAGACGCCGATCCCGGCCATCACCAGGTCGAAGAAGACGAAGTTTCCGGCCCGGACCTCGGTGACCCCGGTGAGGTCGGCCGCGAAGTGCGCGGTCGGGGTCGAGCCGACGCTCACCACCGGCGCGGCGAAGCCGGCGGCCCGGAGCCCGGCGGCGGCCCGGACACCGCTGGCCCGCTCGTTCTCCGCCGCCGCGACCAGTTCCGCCCGGGAGCGGCTGTGGTAGGACCCGCCCGCGTGCAGCAGCACACCTCGGGTTTCGGCTCCGCCCCGCTCCAGCGTCTCGGCGATCCGCACCGCCGTCGGGTCGTCCGGGCGCAACCCGCCCCGGTGCCCGTCGCAGTCGATCTCGATCAGCGCCGGGACGCGTACCCCGGTCCGGGTCGAGACGGCGGCCACCGCCTCGGCCTGGGCGACGCTGTCGAGCAGCACCTGGAGCTGCACCCCGGCGCGGTGCAGCGCCACCACCCGGTCCAGCTTCTGCGGGGCGAGCCCGACGGCGTACAGGATGTCGGTGTAGCCCTGCGCGGCGAAGACCTCCGCCTCGCGCAGCGTCGACACGGTGATCGGCCCCGGCTCGCCGTCGAAGAGCAGCCGGGCGACCGCCAGCGACTTCGCCGTCTTGACGTGCGGCCGCAGCGGGGTGCCCAACCCGACCAGCCGGGAGCGGAGCCGCACGATGTTCCGGCCCACCCGCTCCGGGTCGACCACCAGGAACGGGGTCTCGGGCTGGCCCTCGGCGGGCCGGGCCTCGCCGGTCGGCGCCGGACGGGTGTCACTGGTCAGGGGCACGACGACTCTCCTCCGCGTTGCGCGGCCAAGTCTAGGCGGACCGCCGCGGTCCGGGCCGGACCCGCCCACTGCCCGGGTGCCCCGCCCACTGCCCGGGTGCCCCGCCCACTGCCCGGGTGCCCCGCCCACTGCCCGGGTGCCCCGCCCACTGCCCGGGTGCCCCGCCCGCACCCGTCCCGGGCAACCTCACGTCAGCGGGTCGCCGCCAACCCGTCGACCGGAGTTCCCTGCCCGGATCGACTGATCGCCCCGACCCACGAGCGGCTCCCGGACACCCGCTGGTCTGCTCCGGCTGTCATCGCCGCTCCTTCGTTCGTCGGATCGGTCCGCCCTCCGGTCGTCCGCCCTCCGGTCGTCGGTCCGACGGCGCCCTGTCACGGCGCGCGCCGGGCACGGGCTCAGGTTGGCGCTCCTGCGCGGGCCACGCCCGGGAACGGAGTCGGATGCGTGACAGGGCGGCTGGTCCGGACCGACGACCGGGCGGTGAACCGGCCGGCGCCACCCCCCGTTGAGCGAGCCGACCACCAGTCGTTCCGTCCGTCACCGAACGCCCCCGCCGCCCGGTCGTGGCCCGAACCAATGTGGACACGGAAAACGTATCGAGGCGTCGTGGAGCGGATCAGGAGCGGAACCGGCAGTGCGGCTCGTCGATGACCAGGCAGAATGGAGCGTATCCGGCATCGGCGACGCAGCCGGCGTTATCGGTGCCGGTCGGTGGGGGGCAGGGTCAGTGCGGGACGTGGCCTGGGGACAGTACGTGCGGAGCCGGCGCAAGGAACTGGGCTGGACCCAGGAGGAGCTGGCCCGGCGTGCCGGGCTGAGCGTGCGGACGGTACGCAACGTCGAGGGCGAGCGCCCCGGCGCCGACCGGGGCGCCTCGGTCCATCAACTCGCCAGGGCCCTGGGGTTGCGCGGAGACGACGACCTCGGCCAGCCGGAACCGGATGAGCCGGCCGGCTCGGTACGGCTCGCCGTGCTCGGTCCGCTGCGGTTGAGCCGGGGCGGCCAGCCGGTGCCGCTGACCGCGGCGAAACCGCGCTGCATGCTCGCCCTGCTCGCCGTCCAGCCCGGCAGCGACGTCGGCCGCGACGAGATCGCCGACGTGCTGTGGCCCGACACCCCACCGGCGACCTGGCAGAACCTGCTGCACACGTACGCGGCCCGGCTGCGCAGGCTGCTGCCGGCCGGGCCGGGGATGCCGCGGATCGACAGCACGGCCGTCGGCTACCGGCTCTCCGCCGACGCCCGGCAGCTCGACGTACTCCGGTTCCGACAGCTCACCGAGGACACCGGCACTGGCCGGCCGGACGTCGAGCGGCTGGCCGAGGCGCTGGACTGCTGGCGTGGCCCCGTCGGCGCCGACCTGCCGGACCAGCTCGGACAGCACCCGGCGGCGGTCGCCCTGCACCAGCGCCGGATCACCGCCGCGCTGGACTACGCCGACCTGGCCCTGGCCGAGGGGGAGGCGGCGGCGGTGGTGCGCCGGCTCGGCGTACTCGTGGAGCTGGAACCGGTGCACGAGCCGCTGCACGCGCGACTGGTCCGCGCGCTCGCCGGATCCGGCCAGCGGGCCGCCGCGGTCGACGCGTTCCACCGGATCCGCGCCCGACTCGACGACGAGCTGGGGCTCTATCCGGGTGCCGAGCTGGCGGCGGCCCTCGACCACGCGCTCCGGGACGACCAGCGGGACGCCCCGCCCCCGGCACCGCCGCCCGCGCAACTGCCGACCCGGGTGGCGGCGTTCGTCGGACGCACCGGCGAGCTGGCCGCGCTGGACAAGCTGCTCTCCGCCGACGAGCCGGGCGCGACGGTCGCGCTCATCCACGGTACGGCCGGGGTGGGCAAGACCACCCTCGCCGTGCACTGGGCGCACCGGGTGGCGTCGCACTTCCCGGACGGGCAGCTCCACCTCAACCTCCGGGGATACGACCGGGCCGGCGCCGTACTCGATCCGGCGGCGGCGATCCGCGCCTTCCTGGAGGCCCTCGGGGTACGCCCCGAGCGGATCCCGGAGAGCTACCTCGGGCAGCAGGGCCTCTACCGCAGCCTGATCGCCGACCGCCGGCTGCTGGTGCTGCTGGACAACGCCCGGGATGCCGAGCAGGTCCGGCCGCTGCTGCCCACCGCCACCGGCAGCATGGCCCTGATCACCAGCCGGGACAGCCTGCGCGGACTGGTCGCCACCGACCGCGCGCACCCCGTCCCGCTCGGCCTGTTCACCCTCGACGAGGCCCGGGACTTCCTCGCCGACCGGATCAGCGACGACCGGACCGGCACCGAGCCGGAGGCGGTCGAGCAGCTCATCGGCTGGTGCGCCCGGCTGCCGCTCGCGCTCGCCGTCACCGCCGCGCTGGCGGTGTCACACCCGGGACGGTCGCTGGCCTCGCTCGCCGCCGAGCTGGCGGAGGCCGGCGACCTCGACACCCTCAGCGCCGGTGACCCGGCCACCGACCTGCGGGCGGTCTTCTTCTGCTCGTACCGGACGCTGAGCGTCGAGGGGGCGCGACTCTTCCGGCACCTCGGGCTGCACCCGGGGCCGACTATCACCGTGCCGGCCGCGGCCAGCCTGCTCGGTACCACCCGCCGGACCGTCCGGCGCCTGCTCGACGAACTGCACCGGGCGCACCTCGTCGCCACCGACGAGCCCGGCCGGTACACCCTGCACGACCTGCTGCGGGCCTACGCCGGAGAACTCGCCGAGGCCGACGCCCCGCCGGCCGAGCGCGCGGAGGCGCTGGACCGCATCCTCGACCACTACCTGCACGCCGCGTACGAGGCCGACCGGCGGCTCTACGTCCGCAGCGATTCCATCACGCCGGCCGAGCCGGCGCCCGGGGCCGAGCCGGAGCGGTTCGCCGACGAGAAGTCGGCACTCGCCTGGTTCGACGCCGAACGGCTGGTCCTGCTCCGGGTGATCGACCTGGCCGCGGACGCCGGCCGGTCCACCCACACCTGGCAGCTCGCCTGGTCGGTCAGCATGTTCCTCAACCGCCGGGTGCACTGGCAGGACTGGGTGCACGTGCAGCAGCGGGCCCTGGAGTCGAACGCGGACCGCGACGACCTCGGGCAGGCGCAGGCACACCGCTTCCTGGGCCTGGTCTACCTGCGGATGTCCCGGGCCGACGAGGCGCACGAGCAGCTCCGGCAGGCCCTCGCCCTGTTCCGTCAGCTCGGTGACCCGGCCGGCGAGGCGAGTACTGAGCGCGGCATCGGGCGCGCGTACGCCCGGCAGGGCCGGCACGACCGGGCGTTGGCGCACACCGAGAAGGCACTCGAACTGTTCCGGGCCGCCGGTAACCGGGTGGGCACGGCGAGCGCACTGAACGCCACCGGGTGGTACCACGCGCAGCTCGGCGACTACCACGTCGCGCTCGAGCGGTGCCGGGAGGCGGTCCGGCTGCACGAGGAACAGAAGGACGTCAGTGGACTGGCCAACGCCTGGGACAGCCTCGGGTACGCGTACCACGGGCTGGGCAACCACCCGGACGCCATCGCCTGCTATCAACGGGCGGTCGAGTTCTTCCGGGCCGCCGACGACCGGTACGGCGAGACCGACGCGCTGACCAGTCTCGGCGACACCCAACTCGACGCCGGCGACCCGAGAGCGGCACTGAGCGCGTGGCGGGCGGCGCTGGCCATCCTCACCGACATCGGCCACCCCGACGCGGCGCGGGTACGCGCCCGGATCGCCGGCCTGGGCCCTCCCGGCGGGCCGGGCGTCCCTACCGGACAGCCGTCCCACCGAACCTGACGAAGGTTCCGGACGGGCACCCGCCCGGCGGGCCGGGCGTCCCAGCCGGACAGTCGTCCCACCGGACCTGACGAAGGTTCCGGGCAGGCACCCGCCCCGGCCTGTCCCCGGCCGGGGCAGAATGCGCGGGAGCCGCGTGAGGCCGGCTGGTAGCGTCCGGTGGTCGACGGGGCAAGGTCGGGCGTGCGGGCGGCCGGCGCGACGGAGGGTGGCGGATGAGCGTGGCGGCCGTGTCGTTCCGGGATGCGACAGCCGGCGACGCCGAGCTGGTCGCGGGGCTGCACGCCGAGAGCTGGCGCCGGCACTACCGGGGCGCGTACACGGACTCCTACCTGGACGGTGACGTGTTCGCCGACCGGCTGGCGGTCTGGTCGGCCCGGCTGGCGGACCCGGCACCGCAGGCGGTCACGGTGCTCGCCGAGATCGCCGCCGAGTTCGCCGGCTTCGTCCACGTCGTCCTCGACGACGACGCCCGGTGGGGCTCCCTGGTGGACAACCTGCACGTGGCCCGGGCACACCACCGGCACGGCGTCGGCGCCGCGCTGATGCGCCGGGCGGCCGGCACGGTGCTGGAGCGCGGCGCCACGGACGCGATGTACCTGTGGGTGCTGGAGCAGAACACCGCCGCCCGGGGCTTCTACTCCGCGCTCGGCGGCCGGTTCGCCGAGCGGTCGTACACCCGGCCGCCGGGCGACGTGCCGGGCCGGCTCAACGGCAGGCCGGCCAAGCTGCGCTGCGTCTGGCCGGACGCGGCCGCCCTGCTGCCGCCGGGGTAGCCCAGGCGGCCCGGCAGCGGCGGCACCGGACGCGGCCGCACGCCGTAGGCGCCGTCCGGCGGACGTCGGACGGCGCCGTCAGAGGTCGCCGGTCAGCGCGGCGGGCCGGCAACCCCGATCAGGCTGCCCTCGGGATCGGTGAAGTGCCCGACCGCGAGCGGTCAGCCGCTGGCCGGGGCCGGACCCAGCACCCGGGTACCGCCGAGGCTCTCGGCCTTGCGCAGGGCCACCTCGACGTCGGGGACACCCACGTAGACCAGGACCCGGCGCTGGTATCCGGCGCCGCCGCCGACACCGCCGTTGATCCCGGTGCCGTCGCCGGTCGCGCTTGCGTCGACGAAGCCGTACTCGCCCGGCGCGGAGACCGCCTCGGTGGCGGCGTCGCCGACGCCGAACCGCCAGCCGAAGAGTTCACCGTAGTAGCTGCGGAGCGCCGCCGGATCGGTGCCGATGATCTCGAAGTGCACCACCTGCTGTCCCATGATCTTCCTTTCCAGGTCACGATGTCGCGCCCTCGTCGACGGGGCGCGGCGGCACCCCGGCGGGGCACCACGCAGCAGAGGTCGGAGCCGCCGTCCCGTTCTCGACCTCTGTCGCCCGCACCGGCCCTCGCCGACGGCGCCACGACCGCGCCAGGGCATCAGGCATCGCCGACGGCCGACTAGGCTGCCGGGGTGGCGGACGGTGGGTTCCGGTTGAGTGTGGACTACGGCACGTCGCACACGGTGGCCGTGCTGCGCTGGCCGGACGGGCGTACCCGTCCGCTGCTGTTCGACGGTTCGCCGCTGCTCTCCTCGGCCACCTGTGTGGAGGACGGCGGCACGGTCCTGTCCGGTCAGGACGCCACCGGCGCCGCCCGGCGGCGGCCACAGGGCTTCGAGCCGCACCCGAAGCGGCGCATCGGCGACGGCACTCTCTGGCTCGGTGACCGGGAGGTCTCCGCCACCTCGCTGGTGGCCGCCACGCTGGCCCGGGTCGCCGACGAGGCCGCCCGGGTCGCGGGGCCGGGCGAACTCGGGTCCGTGCTGCTCACCGTGCCCGCCACCTGGGGGCCGACCCGGCGGTCGCTGCTGGTGGCCGCCGCCGTCGAGGCCGGCCTGCCCGAGCCCCGGCTCGCCGCCGAGCCGGTCGCCGCCGCGAGCTACCTGGTGGGGGCCGGTGAACTGGCCGTACCGGCCGGTGGTCACGTCGCCATCTACGACCTCGGCGCGGGCACCTTCGACGCGACCGTGGTCCGCCGTACCGCGACGAGCGGCTTCACCGTGCTGGCCACCAGCGGGCTGCCGCAGACCGGCGGGCTGGATCTCGACGCGGCGCTCGTCGGGCACGTCGGCCGACTGCTGGCGGACCGCGATCCGGTCCGGTGGCGGCGGCTGACCGCACCGGACGACGACGCCGACCGCCGCGCCGCGCAGAGTCTCTGGGACGAGGCCCGCCGGGCGAAGGAGAGCCTGAGCCGTACCTCGGTCGGTTACCTGCACGTCCCGCTCTTCGACGAGTCGGTGCCGGTCGGCCGGGAGGAGTTCGAACAACTGGCCCGGGTGGTGCTGGACCGCACCGTCGAGGTGACGGTGGCGGCGGTCCGCTCGGCCGGCCCCGGAGCGGGACCGACCACGGTCGTCCTGGTCGGGGGCGCGAGCCGGATCCCGCTGGCGGCCACCCTGCTGCACCGGGCCCTCGGGGTGGCGCCGGTCGTCACCGAGCAGCCGGAACTCGTGGTGGCCGAGGGCGCCCTCGCGGTGCCGCCGGACGACATGCTGCCGGCCGGCCCGGCCCCCGCACCGCCCGCCGCTCCGACGCCACCGCCCGGGCCTACGGCACGACCGGCCGCCGCTCCAGCGCCACCGCCCGGGCCTGCGGCACGACCGGCCGGCCCCGCGGCGCCGGTACCCGGCACGCCCGCCCCCGCGTCGAGGAGCCACCCGTCGGCCGGCGTTGCGGGCCGGTCGGCGCCGTCCCGGGAACGCGGCCGGGTCCTGCTCACCGGAATGTTGCTGCTGGTCATCCTGGTCGGCACCGTGGTGCTGCGCCCGTGGAACTGGCCCGACGACGGCGCCGCCGGCCCCACGCCCGGCGCGCAGGCGTCGCCGACCTTCGCCGAGGGCACCACCATGCGACGGTTGCAGGCAGCGGGGCGGATCACGATCGGCAGCAGGTTCGACCTGCCCGGCACCGGTTACCGCGAACCCGACGGGACCATGACGGGGTTCGACGTGGAGATCGGCCGGCTGGTCGCCGTCGAACTCGGCCTCGACCCCGCCGACGTGCAGTGGACGGAGGCTCCGTCGGCGGCCCGGGAGCAGCTCGTCGAGCAGGGCCGGGTCGACCTCGTCATCGCCACCTACACCATCACCGAGACCCACGCCCAACGGGTCGCCTTCGCCGGTCCGTACCACCTACCGGGGCAGCGACTGCTGGTACGCGCCGACGAGACCGCGATCACCGGCCCGGAGTCGATACCGGCCGGCCGCCGGATCTGCACCGTCACCGGTACTCCACACGGCAGCCGGCTCGCAGAGCAGCTCGGCCGGTCGTTGGCAATGACGTCGCTCGGCAGCTATCAGGAGTGCGCGGAGGCGCTCCTGAGCGCCAGGGTCGACGCGATCACCGGGGACGGGCCGGCCCTGGTGGGCCTGATCGCCGGCAGCGACGCGGGATTCCGGCTGGTGGGCCAGGCATTCGCCCCGCAGCCGTACGGGATCGGCCTGCGCCGGGACGACGAGCCGTTCCGGGCCTGGCTCGCCGAGACGTTGCGGCGGATCATCGCCGACGATCGCTGGCAGGCCGCCTGGCAGCGCACCCTCGGCCGCTACGACGCGCAGGAGCCGACCGTGCCCGAGGTCCGCTGAGTTTTCCGAGGCCCACCCACTCGGAACATTTCCGGCGACCGCTCCGGGCGAGCCGCAGCCGCCGGAGCGGATCCCCGGCCGAGAATGCATGACATGTCGACGCTATCCGCGAGACCGGACGGTGCGGCCCGGTGGCCGTCCCGAGCCGTATCCCGGCCGGGGTCGGCGGCGAGACCCCTCGTCGCCGCATCGAACCTGGACTACTACCTGGTCCGGCCCGACAACCGGGACTTCGCCGGGCCGGCGGGGATCCTCGTCGAGGAGTTCGGGTTGGGCGAAGACCATTCGGCAGTCCGGCTCGACAGCACCGGGTGGACGGCCGGCGGCTCCCGCTGGCGGGGCGCCTCGGCGTTCAGCCGGGGCATACGTACCGACGCCGCACTGCGCGACCGGGTCGTCGGCGCCAACCGGCAGGAGGTCGAGTTCGTCTACCGCCATCTCGGCGGGGGCGAACTACCGGGCGAGGAGGTGCTGCGCGGATACTTCGACGCCGGCATCCGGCTGCCCACCTCGGCGCCGCTGCGGCTGAACCCCGCCCGGGCCACCGCCGGCTTCGCCGAGACCCGGGTCTACCGGGTCCTCTTCACCGCCGGGCTCGACCCGGACGAGCTGACCGGACTGCTCGCCACCTGGCGGATGACGCCCGGCCACGACAGCACCGGCGTCCTGGCCGGAGTCGTCGGCACCGCTCGGCGCCGGATCGGCGCCGACGCCTTCACCTGGGAGCTACGCCGGATCGGTGCCGGCGCCGCCTGGTGCCTGGACCTGACGGCCGACCTGGCCGGCAGCCGCGACGACGCCATCGGTCCGCTGCTGCGCGAGCTGACCACGGCGGCCAGGATGGCGGGGCTGATCCCGGTGACGATCGAGCGCTTCCGCTGACCGACCGTGCCGGGACGCGGCAGGTGCCGCCCGGCTGACAGTCGTTCAAGGGCGGTGCGGACCAGCCGGCACCGCGGCGCAGGCCCGGCCGCGCACCGCCGGATCGGTGCAGCCCGTCAACCGGCCGCGCACCGCCCGACCCCCGCCGGATCGGTGCAGCCCGTCAACCCGAACGGCGCCACGCGTTCGCCCCGCCCGTCACCTGCGGCCAGCACGGACCGCGAGGAGGAGTGGGAGAGGTTCAGCGGAAGCCGGTCGGCACCGGGTCCCGGTGGCGGGCCCGCCACAACCAGCCGACGTCCCGGCCGAAAGACCAGCAGAGCAGCGCCAGCGCCAGCCCGACCGAGGCGTACGCCAGCGAACCGGGCAGCAGGCCGGAACTCGCCACCGCGAGCACGATGCCCTGCATCGCGGCGACGGTCTTCCGGGAGAACCGGTGCGGCAGGGCCGCCCTGAGCCACGGCAGCGCCCAGGCGGCCGCGACGAAGACGTACCGCAGGGCGCCGATCGCGAGTACCCAGGCGCCGAGGGACTGCGCGAGATAGGCGCTCAGCACCAGGATGAGGAAGGCGTCGACCTCCATGTCGAACCGGGCGCCGAGCGCGGAGGTCGTGCCGGTACGCCGGGCGACCTGACCGTCGACCCAGTCCAGCGCCAGCGCCACCCCCGCCACGGCGACCAGCAGCCCGACCGGGGCCGGCGACCAGAAGGAGGCCGCCACCAGCGCGGTCACCGCGCCGACCAGGGTGGCCCGGGCCAGGGTCACCTGGTTGGCCGCGCCGAGCATCCGGGCGCCGGACCGGCGCATTCCACGACCGAGCAGCAGCCAGGTGACCACCGCGTACGCCGAACCGGCCAACCAGCCGGCGGGGCCCAGCCCGACCGTGGCGGAGAGCGCCGCCAGCAGGACGAACTGGACGGCCAGCCCCACCGCCGGCCCGTCCACCTCGGCCGCCGAGCCCACCTGGACCGGTACGGGGCGGCCGTCGACGAGCGGCGCGGACACTGTCCGGTGCCGCACGGGACGCAGCCGGACCAGGGATGTTGCGATCGGATGATCACTGACAGTCAACGTTCCTCCGTTACGGTTTGGCACGATCAGCGCGCCGCGTATCGTTGCCGCTGCCCACCCCCGTGGAAACGGAAAACATCCGCGTTCGGTTCATCGCGCCGGGAAAGGAGTTGATGACAGTGCGTGCCCGGGCCTTCTGGCTTGCCGCACCCGGCAGGGGCGAGATCCGGCCGGTTCCGCTGGCGCCGCCCGGTGCCGACGAGGTACTGGTCCGCACCCTCCACTCCGGGCTGAGCCGGGGCACCGAGACGCTGGTCTTCGCCGGCAAGGTGCCACCCAGCCAGTACGCGACGATGCGCGCCCCGTTCCAGGACGGCGACTTTCCCGGCCCGGTGAAGTACGGCTACCTCAACGTCGGCCTCGTCGAGGCGGGGCCGGAGCGCCTGGTCGGCCGTACCGTCTTCTGCCTCTACCCGCACCAGACCCGGTACGTCGTGCCGGCCTCGGCGGTCACCGTCGTACCGGACGGGGTGCCGGCGGCCCGGGCGGTGCTCGCCGGCACCGTGGAGACCGCGGTGAACGCGCTCTGGGACGCCAGGCCCCTGGTCGGCGACCGGATCGCGGTCGTCGGGGCCGGGATGGTCGGCAGCGCCGTGGCCGGGGTCCTCGCCCGGTTCCCCGGCGCCCGGGTGCAGCTGGTCGACGCGGACCCCAGCCGGGCGGACGTCGCCGCCGCGCTCGGCGTCGACTTCGCACTGCCCGCCGAGGCGGCCGGCGACCGTGACCTGGTGGTGCACGCCAGCGCCACCTCGGCCGGGCTCACCCGGTCGCTGGAGCTGCTCGCCCCGGAAGGCACCGTGGTCGAACTGAGCTGGTACGGCGACCGCCAGGTGAGCGTGCCGCTCGGCGAGAACTTCCACTCCCGCCGACTGGTCGTCCGGAGCAGTCAGGTGGGCACGGTGTCACCGAACGTACGCGGACGGCGTACCTTCGCGGACCGGCTCGGGCTCGCCCTGGAGCTGCTCGCCGACCCGGCGTTCGATGCCCTGATCACCGGCGCGTGCGACTTCGAGGAGCTACCGGAGACACTCCCCCGGCTGGTCAGCGGCGAGCTGCCCGCCCTGTGCCACCGGGTCGACTACGGTGACGCAACCACCGACCGGTAGCCGTCACCACGCATCCCGAGCGGGAAACACCAGGAGGAGAATCCTTGTTCAGCATCACCGTTCGTGACCACATCATGATCGCGCACAGCTTCCGGGGCGAGGTCTTCGGCCCCGCGCAGAAGCTGCACGGGGCGACCTTCGTGGTGGACGCCACGTTCCGCCGTCCCGAACTCGACGCGGACAACATCGTCGTGGACATCGGGCTGGCCTCCGCGCAGTTGGCCGAGGTGCTGGGCGAACTCAACTACCGCAACCTGGACGACGAGCCGTCGCTGACCGGGATCAACACCTCGACCGAGGCGCTCGCCCAGATCATCGCCGACCGGCTGGCCGAGCGGGTGCACGCGGGCTCGCTGGGTGCGGGAGCGCGCGGGCTGACCGGGATCACCGTCACCCTGCACGAGTCGCACATCGCCTGGGCCAGCTACGAGCGGACCCTGTGACCGGACCGGATCCCGGCTGGCCGGGTGCGTCCGGGGACATGGCCGGCACGGTGAGCGCCGGGACCGCGTACGTGGTGCTGCCCGGTGACATCGACGATCCGGCCACCCCGAGCGGCGGCAACCACTACGACCGCCAGGTCATCACCGGGCTGACCGGGCTCGGCTGGCGGGTGCGCGAACTCGCCGTACCGGGTAGTTGGCCCCGGCCCGCCGAGGCCGGGCGGGTGGCGCTGGCCGGCGCGCTCGCCGGCGTACCGGACGGCGCGGTGGTGCTGCTGGACGGGCTGGTCGCCTGCGGGGTACCGGAGGTCGTCGGCCCGGCTGCCGTTCGGCTCCGGGTGGCGGTGCTGGTACACCTGCCGCTGGGTGACGAGACCGGGCTGCCGCCCGAGGTGGCGGCCCGGCTCGACGAGTGGGAACGGCAGACCCTGCGGGCCGCCCCGGCGATCGTGGCGACCAGCGCCGACACCGGGCGCCGGCTGGTGGAGCGGCACGGGCTGCCCGCCGCGCGGGTGCACATCGTGCCGCCCGGGGTCGCGGCCGCACCGCTGGCAACGGGTACGGAGGGCGCCGCGAGCCTGCTCTGCGTCGCCTCGGTCATCCCGCGCAAGGGGCACGACGTACTGGTCGAGGCGCTGGCGACGATGCCGGACCGGCCCTGGATCTGCCGCTGCGTCGGCCCCGTCGACCGCGATCCGGGCCACGTCGACCGGCTGCGCCGGCTCGCCGGGGCGGCCGGGCTGGCCGACCGGATACGGTTCGTCGGGCCGCGTACCGGCACCGAGCTGGCCGCCGACTACGCCGCCGCCGACCTGCTGGTGCTGGCGTCCCGGGCCGAGCCGTACGGCATGGTCGTCACCGAGGCGCTGGCCCGGGGCATCCCGGTGCTGGGCAGCGCGGTGGACGGGCTGCCGGAGGCGGTCGGGCGAACGCCGGACGGTGCCGTACCCGGGCTACTGGTGCCGCCCGGTGACCCGGCGGCGCTGGCCGGGGCGCTGCGCCGCTGGTTCGACGAGCCGGAGCTGCGCCACCGGCTCCGGGCCGCCGCCCAGGACCGCCGGGCCGACCTGCCCGGCTGGGAGGTCACCGCCGCCCGCCTCGGCGAGGTGCTGAGCGCGCTGGCCCGGCAACCGGGACCGCCTCGGCGGCCACCGGCCGGCGACGATCCGTCACCACGGACCGGCGACGATCCGTGGGACGCAGACGTGAAGGGAAACCATGACTGAACGCGGCGAGCGAACCGGGCAACCCGACGGCGGGGACGACGATTCTCCGTACAGCCTGGCCTGGCTCGGCCTGCGGGAGCCGGCCGACGCGCGGGCCCGGGCCAGTGAGCTGGTCGAGCCGCTGCGGGGCCTGCCGGCCGGCACCGGTCCGACGGTGATCCGGGACCTGGGCTGCGGCAGCGGTTCGATGGGGCGCTGGCTCGCCGGCCGGCTGCCCGGTCCGCAGCACTGGGTGCTGTACGACCGGGAAGCCGGGCTGCTCGACCACGCCCGGGACCACCTGCCGGCCACCGCCGCCGACGGCTCGCCGGTCAGCGTGCGGACCCGGGAGTGCGACCTGACCCGGCTGACCGCCGACGACCTCGCCGGGGCGTCGCTGGTCACCGCGTCCGCCCTGCTCGACCTGCTCAGCCTCGCCGAGGTGGAGCGGCTCGTCACGGCCTGCGTCGACGCCGGCTGCCCGGCGCTGCTGACCCTCTCCGTGCTGGGCGAGGTGGAGTTCTCCCCGGCCGATCCGCTCGACGCCGAGATCGCCGCCGCGTTCAACGCGCACCAGCGGCGCAGCACCGGCGGCCAGCGGCTGCTCGGTCCGGACGCCGTGCAGGCGACCGCCGAGGCGTTCCGCCGGCTCGGGGCGGAGGTGCGGGTCCGGCCCAGCCCGTGGCGGCTCGGCCCGGCGGAGGCGGAGCTGACCGCGCAGTGGCTGCGCGGCTGGGTGGCCGCCGCCGTCGAGCAGCGGCCGGAGCTGGCCACCCCGGCCGCCGGCTACCTGGAACGTCGGCTCGCCGCCGCGACCGCCGGTGAGCTGCGGGTGGTGGTCGGGCATGCCGACCTGCTCGCCACGTACCGATGACCCCGCGCCGGACCGCTCGCCGCGTACCGATGACCCCGCGCCGAGCCGCTCGCCGCGTACCGATGACCCCGCGCCGGGCCGCTCGCCGCGAACGGATGAACCGCAGCCCCGGTTGCCTCGTATAACTGCGAGAACCGAGTGAAGGAGGCTGGCGGATGTGCGGGGCGAGGACGGCATGGCGGGCAGTTCCGGCGGACCGGGCGGCGTCGTGAGGCGTACGTTCTGGGCCTGGGCCCGCCTGCTCGGCGGTGCCGCCATCCTCGGCTTCCTGCTGTGGCGGCTCGGCACCGGTGCGTTCCTGGACGGGCTGCGGGTGATCGACGCCGGCACCCTGCTCGCCGCGCTCGGGATCGGGCTGCTGACCACGGTGTTCAGCGCCTGGCGCTGGTGCCTGGTGGCCCGGGGTCTCGGCATCCGGTTGCCGCTGGGCAGGGCGATCGCCGACTACTACCGGGGGCTCTTCCTCAACGCGGCCCTGCCGGGCGGCGTACTCGGGGACGTGCACCGGGCGGTGCGGCACGGCAAGGACGTGGACGACGTCGGCCGGGGTGTCCGGGCCGTGGTGCTGGAACGCTCCGCCGGGCAGATCGTGCTGGTCACCGTCGGGCTGGTGGTGCTGCTGCTCGCCTATCCCGCCCCGCTGCTGGCCCGGGCCGGGCTCGGCCGGACCGGACCGCTGGTGGCCGCCGTCCTGGCAGTGGCCGGAGTGCTCGGTCTCGCCGGCTGGCTCGTCCGGCGGTCGCGACGGCGGCTCGACCGGCCCCGCCGCCGGGACGGGCAGACTCTCGTCGCCGGGCGGGGCGGTCCCGCTCCGGACGGCACCGACCCGGACCCGGACCGGCCGGTTGGCTCGCGGTGGGTTCGGGCGTGCCGCACCGCCGTCTCCGACGTACGGCTCGGGCTGCTCGCCCGGCACAGTTGGCCGGGGATCGCGCTCTCGTCCGCCGTGGTGCTGGCCGGCCATCTCGGCACGTTCGTCGTCGCGGCCCGGGCCGCCGGCTCGTCGGCGCCGCTCACCCGGCTCGTACCCCTGATGCTGCTGGCCCTGATCGCGATGGCGCTGCCGCTGAACGTCGGCGGCTGGGGGCCCCGGGAGGGCGTCACCGCCTGGGCCTTCGGCGCCGCCGGGCTGGGCGCCTCGCTCGGCCTCACCGTCGCCGTGGTGTACGGGGTACTCGCCTTCGTCGCGAGCCTGCCCGGGGCGGCGGTACTGGTCGCGCGCTGGATCGGCGGGCTCCGCACGACCGGGACGCCGGCCGCCACCGGGACGCCCGTCCCCACGGGGACGTCTGCCAACCGGGCGGCGGCGCTCCGGCTACCCCGAGCGGTCGCGTGACCGGCGGTACCACCTGCCGCACGCCCTGCGCCGCCCCGGCCGGCCAGGCGGCCGTGCCCGCTCGCGGCCGGGTCGCTGCGCGCCGCGCTGACCGGTCACGTCGCGGCGAACCGTTCCGAGAGGGCGTAGCGCAACAGCACCACGTCGCCGATCTGGCAGACCTCGGCCAGCTCCGCCCGGCGGTCTGGTCCCCACGGGAACCGGCCGTCGCCGACGAAGCGCGGCGCCCGGGAGTCACCGACGAAGAAGGGCGCGACCACCAACTGCAACTCGTCGGCGAGGCCGGCGGTGAGGAACTGGGTATGTATCGTCCCGCCACCCTCGACCATCAGCCGAGCCACCCCCCGGGCGTGCAGGTCGGCCAGCACCAGTTCGAGGTCGACGGGGTCACCGCTGTCCACCACGGTCGCCACCTCGCCGAGACGCTTGCGGGCCTCGTCCAGGCTGGCGCTCGCGCAGTAGACGAGCTTGTCGATGTCGCCGGTGACGAAGAACCGGGCGGTCGGGTCCAGGTCGGCCCGGCCGGTCACGGTCACCTTCACCGGTGTCGGCCGCAGCCCCCGGGCCACCCGCTCGGCCCGGCGTTGCGGCGACCGGACCAGCAGGCGCGGATTGTCCTGCCGGACCGTACCCGCACCGACCAGGATCGCGTCGCATTCCGCCCGTACCGCGTCGACCCGGTCGAAGTCGGCGTCGTTGGAGAGCAGCAGCCGCGACCCGGTGGCATTGTCCAGGTAGCCGTCGATTGACATGCCGCAGCTCAGCAGTACGTACGGCCGGTCGCCCACTGATCGCACCTCTCCGTCGATGAACAGCCCGCGCGGTGGACCAGTCTTCCGCATCGTCGGCGCCCGTCCCCGCCGACCTCGCCCCGATGCCGGTCGGGTGGCCCGCATCGGATGACCGCGCACCGGGTACCAGCCTCCACGCTCTTTCGATGCGTTCGCGGGCGGAACTCCGACGGAGGCACCCTAGATCGTCAGGGCGTACGCACCGACCCCAAGAGGGAGAACTGATGCCGCACACACCGCCCCAGGTAACCACCGCTGAGGCGCCCGAAACGCTCACCGCGCCCGGGCCGCTTCCGGCCGCCGCCGTGCGCCGGCAGGTGACCGTACCGCTCCGCTTCGCCGACGGCTACACCGCCACCGCGCGCGTCTTCACCTTCGACGGGCTGGTGGACGGCCGGGAGCATCTCGCGCTCGGCCTGGGCGACTGGCGGGGCAGGCTCGGCCAGTCCGTCGACGGCGCGCCCGCGCCGCTGGTGCGGCCGCACAGCGAGTGCATGACCGGTGACGTGTTCGGCAGCCAGCGGTGCGACTGCGGCCCGCAACTGCGGGAGGCGGTCGAGCGGATCAGCGACCATGGCGGGTTCCTGCTCTACCTGCGGCAGGAGGGCCGGGGCATCGGGCTGTACGCGAAGCTCGACGCGTACGCCCTGCAGGACGTGGGGCTGGACACCTACGAGGCCAACGTGGCACTCGGACACGGCGAGGACGAGCGCGACTACACGGTGGCGGCGCAGATGCTCCGTACCCTCGGCGCGGACCGGATCGCGCTGCTGAGCAACAACCCGGACAAGGCAGAACAACTCGGCCGGCTCGGCGTGCAGGTCGCCGAGCGGGTTCCCACCGGGGTGCACCTGTCCGCCGCCAACGCCCGATATCTGAAGACGAAGGCCAACCACACCGCGCACACCATCGACCTGCCGCTCGCCGACTGAGCGGCGGTCCCGGGCTGGCCGGGGCAGTTCCCGTCCGGCCGCCTGCCGAGCACGGGTCCGCCCCGGCCGGGGCCCGGAGGATCCGATCCTCGCCTCGGTGGACCCGGTCGCGGATGGTCGGCGTACCGAATCTGACGAACGGGGCCCCGCGACCTGACCCCGGTGGCGGGGGGTTCGGCACCGACCGGTCCGGCGGATCAGACCACCGGGGCCCGGTCGAGGTCGGTGATGTCGACCTCGTGCCGTTCGAAGAGTTCCTCCAGTGCCTCGGGGCCGTTCTCCTCGGCGTAGTCGGCCTCGCTCTCGCTGACCGGTACGGCGAGCAGCCAGGCCACCGTCCTGCTGCCGACCACCATCGAGCCGAACTCCCGATCCCAGAGGTAGGGATCGGTGAGGAAGAAGTGCGGTAACCGGGTGTCCGGCAGGTGCATGCGCAGCACCTCCCGGAAGCAGGCGCCCGGCTCCGGCTCCCAGCCGTCGTTGATCCAGAAGAACGCGGCGGTGCTCAGCGCCTCGGCAAACCGCGGATGCAGCGTCGAGTCGGCGACGGCGAGCAGTTCGACGCCGAGCGGCGGGGCGACGTCCCGGGGGATGGCGACCTCGGAGAGGCCGATCGTGCAGTAGGCCGTGACGTCCGGCCAGGGGTGGTCGGTGGAGTGCAAGATCGCCACCTTGCTCGCCCCGTCGGCGTCGAGGTACTCGACGACCCGTGGGCTGCCGCCGAAGACCGCCGCGACGGTCTTCGCGATCACCTTGTTCTCGTTGCTGACGTTCGGCATGTCACGGCCCCAGGTAGTCGTCGGTATGGTCCTCACCTGCGTGACCCCGGTTCGACGATGGTAGCTCCGGCCGATAGTGCGACGGGTCGTTGTGCTCGTCGAGGAACTTCTCGCGGCCGATCCGCCGCCGGCGTGCGCTGGCCTGGTGCTTGCGGAACTCGTACCCGGGCTTGTGCCCCATGTCCCAGCGGGTCCACCGGCGGATGACCTTGCCGGTCAACGGGTCCCGGACCTTGCCGTCCGGGCCCTTGTTCGCCTGCCACACCTTGTCGCGTACGCCCCGACGGAAGGTCTTCGGCCGGCGGTAGGGATCCCGGCGCAGCTTGGCACGGACGCTCTTGGCGACGGGCGGCAGCTTCTCACCGTCCCGGACGACCGACCGGAGCGACCGCATCACGCCCTTGGCGGCGGCACCGGCGAGTCGCCGGCGTACCCGGCGTCTAACCATTGGCGATCTTCATGATCGCCTCGTTGAGCAGCCAGTCCAGGGCTCGCCGCAACGCCTCGCGCAGCAGGGCGACCCCGGCGGCCGCCAGACCGCCGCTGGCGATCGCCGCGGCGATCGCCAGCGCCGTCAGGGCGGCCTGGGCGATGATGTTGAGCTTGAGCGCCAGGACGATGGCGGCGCAGGTCAGCAGCCCGGTGCCGACGATGTCCGCGCCGGTGGCACCGCCGGCCAGCCGCTGGGCCGGCGCGGCGTCCCTGGTCCAACTGGTCCGGAACACGTCCGCCGCCTCGGCCTGGGTCGCCGTCCAGACGCCGGCCGCCGCGCTGTTGGCGGCCTTCACCTCGGTGTCGAGCTGGCTCGACAGGTCGCCCCAGGTCCGGCCCAACTCGAACAGCTTGGTCTCGTCGCTCTCCGGCCAGTGGAAGCCGATGGTGGCGAGGAGCTCCACCAGACTGGGCGGCAACTGGATCCCCATCGCGGGCTCCCTAGGGCTGGGGCCACCCCTGGCTGTCCAGGAGGGCACGGGCTTCTGCCTTACTGTCCTGATCGGCCTCTTCGAAGAGGAACGCCACGATGTCCAGCCGCTCGACGTACCCGTCGATGGTGTCGAGGTTGGAGGTGTAGCAGTTCATCACCATCGCGTGCGCGCCCTGGTAGACGTCGGCGATGGTGGCGCCCAGCTCGTCGTTGCCCCACGGCGCGCCGATGGAGTCCAGCCGCTGCTGAAACGTCTGGAGCAGGGCGTCGGTCCGCTCCACGACCCCGGCGAGTTCGTCGGCGGAGTTGCGCAGCCCCTCCGGCGAGACCTCAGTCGTCGTCACCGGGTCCGCCGCTCGATCCGGGCCATGGCGTCGCTCAGCGAGTCGGTTATCGCCCGCATGCTCCGCATGCCCTCCTCGCGGACCTCGCGGAGCTGTTCCGCCAGCGCCGCCGGATCCACCGCGAGGGCCGCGGCGGCCGTCTCGTCGTCGGAACGTGCGGCGAGCCAGGCCTGGTTGAACGCCCGCGCGATGCCCTCGGCCAACTGATCGGCCCGCAGTCCCATGGCGTCGTCGGTCAGCCGGATCTCGTCCACCCGCCCGTCGGCGGCGAGCCGTACGCGTACCCGGCCGTCCAGCGCGCTGCCGGTGGTCGGCTCCCGGTCCGCCTGCTGCCGGTCCCGGGCCGCGTCCGCCTCGCGCTGGACGGACTCCATCAACCGGTCGAGGTCACCCAACACCTGCCACAGATCAGACAAGCCACGCCTCCCCACCGTGCCGGCGGTGGAGGCAAGGCGCGTGCTGCCTCCGCCGGGACCTAGAACCTAACGGGCCATCGATATCAGGGCAATCGTCAATACCGGTGCTTCGCCCGGAGGCGGCGCCCGGGCCCGTACCAGGCGACGGACGCGGGCGGCGGGCGGGGCGCTCCTGGGTACGCCGCTCGGGACACGGCCGACCAGCCGGTCGCCGGCCACGGCCCGGACGCTACCCTCCGGCTTCGGGACGCCCCGGCTCGCGGCCGGGGCCGCCCGCCGGGCCGCACCCCCGGCCCGCGACGACGAGAGGAGACGGGCCATGCTTGTCGACTGGCCGCTGGACCGGTTGCGCGACTACCTGCCGGAGCGCGACGAACCGGCAGACTTCGATACCTTCTGGGCGAAGACCCTGGGTCAGGCGCGGGACGCTGGCACCCCGGCACGGTTCGAGCCGTACGACGCCGGTCTGTCCACGGTGGAGGTCTTCGACGTCACCTTCTCCGGCTTCGCCGGCCAGCCGGTACGCGGCTGGTTCCTGCTCCCCCGGCACCGCACCGGCCGGCTCCCCTGCGTCGTCGAGTACATCGGGTACGGCGGCGGGCGCGGGCTGCCGCACGAGTGGCTGACCTGGAGCGCCGCCGGCTACGCCCACCTGGTGATGGACACCCGGGGCCAGGGCAGCAACGGTTACCTGGTCGGCGACACCCCGGACCCGGACCCGGTCGGCCTGCCGCAGACCCCCGGCTTCATGACCCGCGGCCTCACCGATCCGTCGGCCTACTACTACCGCCGGGTCTTCACCGACGCCGTCCGCGCCGTGGAGACCGCCCGGGCACACCCCCGGGTCGACCCGGACCGGGTGGTGGTGGCCGGCACCAGCCAGGGCGGCGGGATCAGCATCGCCGTCTCCGGCCTGGTCGACGGGCTCGCGGCGGTGCTGCCGAACGTGCCGTTCCTCTGCCACTACCGCCGGGCCACCGAGATCACCGACGCCCTGCCGTACCACGAACTGGTGACGTACCTGCGGACCCACCGGGGCGACGTCGAGCAGGCGTTCCGGACCCTCAGCTACTTCGACGGGGTCAACTTCGCCAGCCGGGCCGACGCTCCGGCGCTCTTCTCCGTCGCCCTGATGGACGCGGTCTGCCCGCCGTCGACGGTCTACGCCGCCTTCAACCACTACGCGGGCGAGCGGAAGGACATCACGGTGTGGCCGTACAACGGGCACGAGGGCGGGGCGGGTTTCCAGTTCCCCCACCAGGCCGAACTGCTCCGCCGGCTGTTCGGCGACCGTGGGTAGCCCGGAACGCAGGGTCGCCGGGCCGGCCGCCGGCTACGGCGCCGCCTTCGACCGGCTCTTCGCCCGGGGCCGCGACGCCGTGCTGGCCGGTACCCACTACCGCGACTCCCCGCCGGTCGACGGCGGCCGGTGGGGGCTCTCGGTGGTGCTGCCGCCGGATCCGCCGTGCGCCGGCCGGCTGGCGGCGGTGACCGCCGAGGCGCTCGCCGTGGCCGGCCCGGACCACTGGCCGACCGGCGCGCCGGAGGCCGCGCACTTCACGGTACGGGCACTCGAGGCGCACCGGAGCAGCGTGCCGGACGGCGACCCGCTGGTGGTCCGGGCCGGCTCGGCGCTGCGCCGGGCCGCCGCGGCGTGCCGGCCGGTACGCCTGGCCCTGCGCGGCCTGACGCTCACCCCGTCCGGCGTGATGGCCTGCGCGTACCCGGTCGACGCGGCGCCGGACGAGTTCGCCGCGCGGCTCGCCGTCGAACTCGGCGACGACGCCTGGTTCGAGGCCGGCTTCTCCCGGGACATCTGGTACGCCACCCTGGTCCACTTCACCGGGCCGCTGCGCGATCCGGCCGCACTGGTCGACTGGGTGGCCGCCCGCCGTGGCGCCGACCTCGGCGACGCGGTCGTCGCTGCGGCCGAGCTGCTGCGCTTCCGGTTCAACGGGCGCCAGCCGGTACGGGTGCCGCTGGCCGGCGCGCCGTTCGGCACCGGTACCGGATAGCCCCGTCACGGGTGCCGCTGGCCAGCACTCCACCGGCACCGGCACCGGTACCGGATGGTCCCGGCCCACCGCGACCCTGCCGGCCGGGGCCGGCGGTGACCGTCCGGGCGCGCCGGAGGGTCCCCCCGCCCGACCCATCGTGGCCGTATGATTACCCGGCTCCCCGACCGGTCGTCGCCGACCCGTCGGTAGCACGGTCGACGACGACTGTCAGATCCACGTCCGCCGCTTCTCCTCCGGCCGCCCGTGCGGAAACGATGGTCCGGAAGTCACGGGAGGAATCAATGGACTCCGACAGCGCCGACCCGGGCCGCCCGGCGGAACCACTGCCCGCCGAGTTCGGCTCGGCCGAGCAGAACGCCGACGGCGGCGACCGGGCCAGCCCGCTGTCGCCGGTGCCCACCTCCCCGAGCCTGGTCACCGACTCGGTCATCGCCCGGCCGTTGCAGGAGCGGATGCGGTCCTCCGGCGACGAGCCGATCGGCGTGGTGATCGAGCTGCGTACCCGCTATCTGGGCGGGGTGCGCCGGGCACAGGCCCGGGTCCGGGAGCTGATCCGGCAGGTCGCCGACGCCGAGACGCCGGTCTGGCCGATCGGCTCGTACGTCAGCAGCGCCCTCACCGCCGCGCAGATCCGCGCCATAGTGGCCGCCGACACCGAGGAGGCCGAGGAGGTCGCCCAGGAGCAGGCGGAGCTGGAGGCCGGGCTGGCGGAGCAGGCGGCCCGGTCCGGCCCGGCCACCGAGGAGCCGTCGACGTCGACGGTCGGCGCCGGTCCCGCCCCGCGCTCGGCGATCCACCGGATCTGGCCCAACTTCGAGGTCCAGCCGCTCATCCACCGCTCCGTGGTGACCACCAAGTGCCAGGCGGCGCACCGCGCCTTCAACGCGTACGGTCAGGACATCGTCTGGGCGGTGCTCGACTCCGGCATCGACGAGGGGCACGCGCACTTCCAACGGCACGCCAATCTGGCGCTGACCCCGCCGCTGGCGCACCGCTCCTTCGTCGGCGACAGCGACGCCGACGCGACGAAGGACCTGGCCGGACACGGTACGCACGTGGCCGGGATCCTGGCCGGCGAGCAGATCGTCGGAGACGACGAGAACCCGCTGACCGCCGCTACCTTCTACCAGCCGGACGCGGGCGACGTGCGTACCGAGCGGCTGCGCCTGCGGTCGATCAGCGGGATGGCGCCGCGCTGCCGGCTGCTCTCCTGCAAGATCCTCCGAGACGACGGCTCCGGTGACATGGCGGCGGTGCTGGCCGCACTGGAATACATCCAGGAACTCAACGACTACGGCCGGGAACTGCTGGTGCACGGGGTCAACCTCTCGGTCGGCTACCCGTTCGACCCGACCTGGTTCGCCACCGGGCTCAGCCCGATCTGCCGGGAGGTCGACCGGCTGGTGCAGTCCGGCGTGGTCGTGGTGGCGGCGGCCGGCAACACCGGGTACGGCTACGTCATCGACGCGGGTGGCCGGCGGATGCGCACGGCGTTCGACCTGACCATCAACGACCCGGGCAACGCCGAACTGGCCATCACGGTCGGCGCCACCTCGTGCCGGCCGCACGCCTCCGGGATCTCCTACTTCTCCTCCAAGGGCCCCACCGGGGACGGCCGGGCCAAGCCGGACCTGGTGGCGCCGGGCGAGCGGGTGATCAGCGCCGGCACCGGCCGGCTGCTGGAGCAGGCGCTCACCAGCGTGCCCGGCGCGACCTACGTGGAGAACTCCGGCACCTCGATGGCGGCACCGCACGTCTCCGGCGTGGCGGCGGCGTTCATGTCGGTGCACCAGGAGTTCATCGGCCGCCCGCACCGGGTCAAGCGGGCGCTGCTCGACTCCGCCACCGACCTCGGTCGGGACCGTTCGTTCCAGGGTCGTGGGCTCGTCGACGCGATGCGGGCCCTCCAGTCGGTCTGACCCGTCGCCTTCCGGTGAGGTGTTGAGATGCAGTTCCCGTACGCGGAGGTGGAGATCCGGTCCACCGGCGCGATCCACGACGACGCCCAGCGGCGGGCCGCGGTGGAGCTGGTCGCCTCCTCGGGCGCCACCGACGTACTGGTGCTCTGCCACGGCTGGAACAACGACATCCCGCAGGCCCGCCGCCTCTACCAGCGGCTCACCGACAGCCTGGCGGCGGTGCGCCCGGCGGTGCCCGGGGCGGCGTCCCGGACCCTGGCCGTGGTCGGCGCGCTCTGGCCGTCGATCCGCTGGTCGGACGAGGACGAGGTGGCCGGCGGCGGGGTCGCGGTCGGCGACGAGGCCGCCGCACTGATCGGGGCGATCGCGACCCGGGTCGAGGATCCGGCCCGGGCGGCGCTGCTGACCCGGCTGGTGCCGAGGCTGACGGATTCGGCCGAGGCCCGGCAGCAGTTCCTCGACGCGCTGCGGGAGCAGATCCCGGCCCAGCCGTCCCCGGGCGTCACGGAGGTGGACGAGGATCCGCCGCCGGCGGCGCTGCTGCACGGCGACGCGGAGACGGTCTTCCAGGCAGTGGGTGGTCCCGAGGTCGACTTCGGGTTGCCCGAGCGGGCCGGCGGAGCCGCCGACACCGCTGCCGGTGGGGCGGCCGGGTTCGGCTTCGACCTCGACAGCGTGCTGGCCAAGGCGCGCGGGGTGTTGAACGTGACCACCTATTACACGATGAAGGACCGGGCCGGGAAGGTCGGCTCCGGTGGCATCGCCGCGCTGCTGCCCGAGCTGGCCGGGGCGTCGGCGTCGGGCGTACGACTGCACCTGGCCGGCCACTCGTTCGGCGCCCGGGCACTGGCCGCCGCCGCCGTACGGCAACCCCGGCTGCACTCCTACACGCTGATGCAGGGTGCGTTCAGCCACCACGCGTTCGCCGTGGACTTCAACGGCCGGGGCGAGAACGGGCTGTTCCGGCCGTTGCTGGCCGATCGGCGGTTGACCGGGCCGATGCTGGTCACGCACACCGTCAACGACCGGGCGGTCGGCCTGGCGTACGCGGCGGCGTCCCGGCTCGCCCGGCAGGCCGGTGCCGGGCTGGGCGACGCCGACGACCCGTACGGCGGGATCGGCCGCAACGGGGCGCTGAAGACGCCCGAGGCGGTCCAGCCCGGCGTCGAGCTGCTGGAGGTGGGCGGCGGCTACCAGTTCCGGCCGGGTCGGGTGTTCAACCTGAAAGCGGACAGGTTCATCAGGTCGCACGGCGACGTCAGCGGTCAACAGGTCGCCTACGCTCTGTACTGTGCCATCAGCAGTTAGTGATGACAGGTGCGTGAGCCTCCCGGAGCGACGGCGTCACGCCCGGCCGGGGCCGGAAATCCCGCTCGTCGTTGATTGACTCGGCCACCGGTGGGTACGGTCCGCGCTGTACCCTGACGGGTCCGGTGACCTTGGAGGCGCCATGACGGACGGTCCGTTGCACGATCAACGGACGGAGACACAGCATGGCCCCCTGTTGCTCCAGGCCGACTTCGACGCGGAGCAGGTCGCCGACGTGCGGCGGACGCTCACCGAGCGCCTCCTCGCGGCCGGTCTGGCCGGGGAGCGGCTGGACGACTTCGTGACCGCGGTCAACGAGGCGATGACCAACGCGGTCCGGCACGGCGGCGGGCGAGGCGAGCTGCGGATCTGGCAGCGGCGGCACCTGGTCTGTGAGATCCGGGACCACGGGAGGGGCTTCGCCGACCCGCTACCGACCATCCCGACCCGCCGTCCCCGGCCGTCCGCGAACGGTGGGATGGGGCTGTGGCTGGCCCAGGAACTCGCCGACTCGATCGAGGTGCAGAGCGGCACCAACGGCGTCCGGGTACGGCTGACCATGGCCGTCACCGACTCGGCCGAGATACCGCCGCCCCCCGGGCTAGACGGCGTGGCCGGCTCCGGCGGCCCGGGCCAGGCCCCCAGCTCGACCAGGCGGGGTAACCGGTCGTCCAGTTGATGTTCGTTTGACCTCGATCACCTCGGCCGGAAGTCTGGCTGGTGTTTCCCCGTCACGATTCGGAGGCACCGGCGTTGCTCTCAGCCGACCGTTCCCACCCACCGGCGTTGCTCCCGCCCGACCGTTCCCGCCATCCTCGTAAGCTGCTGGCCGCGTCGGCCCTCGGCCTCGCGCTGGCCCTGGTCGGCGGCGCCACCCCGGCCGTCGCCGGTCCGGCCGCCGGCACCGTACCGGCGATCTCGGCGGCGCCGGGCACCCTCGCACCCGGGGTGACCTACCGGGAGTTCACCCGGCCCACTGCCGGAGTCGAGGTGCCGCTGCATCTGGTCGAGGTGGACCTGCGCAATCCCCTGGTCACGGTGGATCTGATCACGGCAGGTGCGGTCGCGGCCCGGGCTCCGATCTCCGCGCAGGCCGACAGCCGGCGGGCGATCGCCGCGGTCAACGGCGACTTCTTCAACATCAGCAACACCCAGCCCGGGGTCGAGGTGACCGGATCAGCGGTCGGCCCGGCGATCTCCGGTGGGGACGAACTGAAGGCGGCCGTACCGAACGGGCAGCGGTTCGGCCCGGGGCTGCCGCCGGGTACGGCCACCTCCGACGTCCTCGGAGTCGGGGTGGACCGGGTCGGCCGGCTCGCCCGGGTCAGCCTGAAGGGCACGGTCTCGGCCGGCCGGGAACGGTTCCCGGTCACCGGCTTCAACCAGTACGCCCTGCCGGTGGGTGGGGTCGGGGTGTTCGACAGCGACTGGGGCGGTGTCTCCCGCAAGCGGTCCACCTGCGGCACCGACACCGACCGCGCCGCGCCGTGCAGCACCGACACGTACGAGTTGAGCGTCCGGCACGGCCGGGTGGTCCGGACCGGCACCGAGCCGGGTACCGGGGCGATCGCCCGGGACACCGTGGTGCTGGTCGGCCGGGAGCAGGGCGCCCAGGCGCTGCGCCGGTTCGAGGTCGGCGACCGGGTACGCGTCGACTACGACCTGGTGCCGGACACCCGGTTGCCGTTCCGGTTCGCGGTCGGCGGCTTCCCGATCCTCCGGGACGGCGAGCCGCTGGCCGGACTGGACGGGCGGACGGCCGCCATCCGTACCGCCGCCGGGGTCAGCGCCGACGGCCGCCGCCTCTACCTGCTGGCCGTGGACGGCGCCGGGCCCGGCCTGACCATCCTCGACCTTGCCCTGACCCTGCGCGAGCTGGGCGCGGCCGGCGCGGTCAACCTCGACGGCGGCGGGTCGAGCACCCTGGTCACCCGGACCGTCGCCGAGCCCGCCGTCGAGGTGCGCAACCATCCGTCCGGCGGTGCGGAACGGCCGGTGCCCAACGGCATCGGCGTCTTCTCCCGGCTGGACCCCCGGTAGGCGACGGTCGTTCCCGGCCGTCACCCGCCCGCCCGTTCCGTGGCCATATCCGGGTGACCGGGAGAGGGGCTGCACCGCCGCTGCCGGTGCAGCCCCTCTCCCGTGCTCGTACACCGGGAATGCGGGGACTAGCGGAGGAAGTCGGCCAGGCCCGCGAGGTCGTCGGTGTTGATGTGGTCGACGTCGGCGGCCCGGAGTTCCCGCCAGATCGCGTCCCGCTCCGGACCGGGCAGGTCCGGCGTGGCCCAGAACCGTACCCGCTGGCCGTCGCGGTGCGCGGTCCGGACGAACGAACGCAGCCTGGTCCGCTCCGCCGCCGGCATCGCCCCGACACCCCGCCAGGTGAAGAGGTTGGTCCAGTTGTCACTGATCAGCGGGACGAACGAGGCCGGCGCCCCGGAGCCGAGGTCGGCGGCCCGGCCGTCGTAGAAGGCGTACCTGACCCGCTGGGCGGCCATCAGGTCGCGCGGCCGGTCCCCGCTGACCACCACGGTCACCGCGCCCTGCCGGACCCGTCCGCCGGAGTACGTGGTCAGCATCCGCTGGTAGCCCCGCAGCACCCGGTGCAGCTCGGTGTAGGTGTCCGCACCGGTGTTCTTGAGGTCGACCAGCAGTTGTAGCTGCTGGTGGCTGTGTGCGAAGACGCCGCCGTGGTTGGCCCGCACCCGCCGGGCCAGCGGTTCGAGGTAGAGGCTGCTCAGGGTACGGCCCGGTACCACGTCCTCCGGATCGTGGCCGACCAGCAGTTCGCCGTCGACCAGGTAGATGTCGGCCTCGACGCTGGTGAAGCCGTGGTCGAGCGCGTCGAACAACGGGCGCTCGTGCTCGTAGTCGTTGTGCGCGTGGGCCTGCGGCAGTGGACGGACCCTCCCACCGGCCCGTCCACTTCGGACGGCGTCCGGGGCGTGGCCGTGGGCCGGGCCGGCCGCCTGGGCGGCCGGCGCGCCGAGGCCCACGACGGCGCCGGCCAGCACCAGGGAGCCCAGCATGCGACGCTTCATCGCGTTCGCCTCCTGTGTAGTCGATCATGGATCGATCCGCACCGTAACCGGGCCGGTCTGCGCCGCCACGGCCCCGTGGTGAACCCCGGATGAAGAGCCTCCGACACCGGGCGGGACGACACCGGGCGGGACGGCACGGGACGGGACGGCACCCGGGCGGGACGAGACGGCACGGGACGGCACCCAGGCGGGACGAGACGGCACGGGACGGCACCCGGGCGGGACGGCACCGGCACCGGCCCCGCCCGAGGTACGGACGGGGCCGGCGTCGAGCCACCGGTAATCCCTCAGGTGCCGTCGAGCCGTCGACGGTCGGCGTCACCCACAGGTGCCGTCGAGTCGACGACGGTCGGCGTCACCGGGGTGACGACGGGCCGTGGATCGCGCTCGGCACCGGGCCGTAGCCGGCGGCCCGGGTGCTGAACGTGCCCCGGCCCTGGCTACGGCTGCGCAACCGGGTCGCGTAGCCGAACAGTTCGGCCAGCGGCACGGTCGCGGTGACCACCACCGTGCCGGCCCGGGCGGTCGAGCCGACGACCCGGCCTCGCCGGGCGGCCAGGTCGCCCAGCACCGCACCGACCGCGTCGTCCGGCACGGTCACCGTCACCTCGACCACCGGTTCCAGCAGGACCAGCTCGCTGGCCTGAAGCGCCGCCCGCAGCCCGAGCCGGCCGGCCGTCCGGAAGGCCAGCTCGGAAGAGTCCTTCACGTGGGTGGCACCGTCGGTCAGGGTGACCCGCAGCCCGATCACCGGGTGTCCGCCGAGGGGCCCGTCGGCGAGCGCGTCCCGGCAGCCGGCCTCGACCGCCCGGACGTACTCCTTCGGGACCCGGCCGCCGACGACCGTCGAGGCGAACTCGAAGTCCGGTACGTCGCCGCCGCCCGCCATCGGGTCACCGTCCAGCGGCGTCACGTCGAGGACGACGTGCGCCCACTGGCCCGCGCCACCGTCCTGCTTGACGTGCCGGTACACCAGTCCGGTCACGCCACGCACGACCGTCTCCCGGTACGCCACCTGCGGCCGGCCGACGCTGACCTCCAGCCCGACGTCCTGGCGGATCTTCTCCACTGCCACCTCCAGGTGCAGCTCTCCCATCCCGGAGAGCACGGTCTGGCCGGTCTCCGGATCGGTCCGGACGGCCAGCGACGGGTCCTCCTCGACCAGCCGGGCGAATGCCGAGGCCAACCGTCCGGTGTCGGTACTCCGGCGCGCCTCGACGGCGACCGAGACCACCGGGTCGGCGGCGGTCGGCGGTTCGAGCAGCAGTGGCGCGTCCGGGGCGCAGAGCGTCGCACCGACCCGCGCCGACTTCAGCCCCACCACCGCGACGATGTCGCCGGCCACCGCCCGGTCCACCTCGGTGTGCCGGTCGGCCTGCACCCGCAGGATCCGGCTGATCCGCTCGGTACGCCCGGCGCCGGCGTCCAGCACCACGCCTCCCTTTTCGACGCTGCCCGCGTAGACCCGCAGGTAGCTGAGCCGACCGGTGCCGGTCGAGTTGACCTTGAACACCAGCGCGGTGAACGGCGCCGCCGGGTCGGCGGGCCGCTCCCGCAGCTCGCCGCCGGAGGTGCTGCCGCGCACCGCCGGGATGTCCAGCGGCGACGGCAGGTAGCCGACGGCCGCGTCGAGCAGCGGCTCGATGCCCCGGTTCCGGTACGCCGAGCCGCAGAGCACCACCAGTCCGTCCCCGGTACGGGTCAGGTCCCGCAGCGCGTTCCGGAGCGTCTCGGCGGCCAGCGTCGACCGTTCGCAGTACTCCTCCAGCGCGGCCGGATGCCGCTCGGCGACCGTCTCCGCGAGTACCCGACGACGCCGCTCCGCCTCCTCCCGCAGGTCGTCCGGGACCGGGCCCTCGACGGGCGCTTCCCCGTCGGCCCAGACCAGCGAGCGCATCTTCACCAGGTCCACCACGCCGGTGAAGTTCTCTTCCCGACCGATCGGTAGCTGCACCACCAGCGGGGTGACCCGGAGCCGGTCGCGGATCGACCGGACCGCCGTGTCCAGGTCGGCGCCGGCCCGGTCCAGCTTGTTGACGAAGGCGATCCGTGGTACGCCGTGCCGGTCGGCCTGCCGCCACACCGACTCGCTCTGCGGCTCCACTCCGGCGACACCGTCGAAGACCGCGATCGCGCCGTCGAGCACCCGCAGGGCCCGCTCGACCTCGTCGGCGAAGTCGACGTGTCCGGGGGTGTCGATCAGGTTGATCCGGTGACCGGCCCAGTCGCAGCTCACCGCGGCGGCGAAGATGGTGATGCCCCGGCTGCGCTCCTGGGCGTCGAAGTCGGTGACGGTCGTCCCGTCGTGCACCTCGCCGCGCTTGTAGGTGGCTCCGGTGGCGTAGAGGATCCGCTCGGTGGTGGTGGTCTTGCCGGCGTCGACGTGGGCGAGGATGCCCAGGTTACGCAGCCGGGTCAGGGGGTGGGAAACGGGACGGTGCAGCTCGGTACGCACGGCCGACGGCCTTTCTGGGTGGTCTGTTCGTCTCGGACGGCGCGATTGCTCCGGACGCGCCCGGCAGGATGTGGCCAGGCGGGTACTCCCCGAGCCGGCAGCCTGGACCGACCGGTCGACGCGACCGCTCGGGACGGCGTCGCGGGACCGGATCGGGACGCAACGGGATGCCGGAAGCCGGTATCGACGTGCGCCAGGACCTGCCGGCCGACCCCGGCGACGGCCAGGGTCGGCGAAGCGGCTCAGGGGTGCGTCACGGATCTCCGGTGCGGCCGCGCGGGCCGGCACCGGACGTCAGGAAGACGCCAGGATCACCCGGTGCAGCGACTGGGGAATGACGACAGCGGTGCGGTAGCGCACGGCCGGCTCCCCTCACTCGTCGTCGCACGCGTCCGGCCCGGTCAGGCCAAGATCGCGCTGGGCTGGTCACGAGTGTACTGAACGGACCCTCGGCGCACAGCCCGGTTTTCCGGGGTTTCTGATCACGATGCTGGACGGACCGACCGGGACGGAGCGGCCGGACGGCTGGGTCACTTCACCGCGCCGGCGGTCAGGCCCTGGACCAGGAAGCGTTGCAGCATCAGGAATCCGGCCGCGACCGGGACGCTGACCACCAACGAGGCGGCCATCACCTGGTTCCAGTAGACGCCGGCCTGGGTGGAGTAGAGCTGTAGCCCGACCGGCAGGGTACGGCTCTGCTCGCTGGTCATGATCGAGGCGAAGAGCACCTCGCTCCACGCCGTCACGAAGGCGTAGATGGCGACCGCCACGATCCCCGGGGTGGCGACCGGCACCACCACCCGGAGCAGCGCGCCGACCGGCCCGGCACCGTCGACCAGGGCGGCCTCGTCGAGTTCCCGGGGGATCGAGTTGAAATAGCCGACCAGCATCCAGATCGAGAACGGCAGCGAGAAGGTCAGGTAGGTGATGACCAGGCCGAGCCGGGAGCCGTACAGGGTGATGCCGGTGAACTGGTCGATGTTGACGTAGATCAGGAAGAGCGGCAGCAGGAAGAGGATGCCCGGGAACATCTGGGTGGAGAGCACGGTCACCGAGAAGAGGGCCCGGCCGGGAAACCGGAACCGGCTGATCGCGTACGCGGCGAAGACCGCGACCAGCACCGAGCAGACCGCGGCGGCGGTGGAGACCAGCACGCTGTTCAGGAAGTACCGGCCGAGCGGGATGGTCCGCCAGATGTCGGCGAACGGGCTCAGCGTCAGCTCGGTCGGCCACCAGTGGAACTCGCCCTGCACGTCCCGCAGCGGCTTCGCCGCCGAGGTCGCCATCACATACAGCGGCAGCAGCACGATGGCGGCGAAGAAGGCCAGGCCCACCCAGCGGACCCAGCGGAACCAGCGGGGCTCAAACAGCACGGCGGCGCCTCCGGGCGGTCAGCAGCAGATATCCGGTGGTGAGCAGGAGCAGGAAGAGCAGCAGCAGCACGGACATCGCCGAGCCGAGCCCGAAGTTCCAGGTCACGAAGGAACTCTGGTAGATGTGCACCGAGATCAGGTCGGCCTGGTCCGGCGTCGCCGCGCCGAACAGCACGAACGGGGTGGTGAAGTCGTTGAAGGTCCAGAGGAACAGCACCAGGACCAGCACCAGGTTGACCGGTCGGAGCATCGGCAGGGTCACCCGGCGGATCTGCTGGCCCGGCCCGGCACCGTCGATCGCCGCCGCCTCGTAGAGGTCGGTCGGGATGTTCTGCATCCCGGCCATGATGATCAGGAAGGCGAACGGCCAGTGCCGCCACACCGAGACCAACACGACGGCGACGAAACTGCGGTCGCCGAGCAGCCAGAACGCCCGGTCGTCGGTGACGTGCAGGTTCTCCACCAGCAGGTGGTTGAGCATCCCGTTGTCCCGCTGGAGCAGGAAGTTCCAGGCGATCACCGCCGCGTACGCGGGCAGCGCGTACGGGACGAGGAAGAGGGTGCGCAGCAGTCCCCGGCTGCGCATCGGGCGCTGGAGCAGCAGGGCGGCCACGAAGCCGAGCAGCCACGAGCCGGCGACCACCAGCAGGGCGTACGCCAGGGTGATCCAGAGCGAGCGCAGCAGCGAGGCGCCGATCGCGGAGTCGACGTCCAGCGCCACCCGGAAGTTGCGCAGCCCCGCCCAGGGTGCCGCCGCCCAGTTCCGGATGTAGAACTGGGTCAGCTCCCGGAAGCTCATCCAGACGCCGACGGCCATCGGCACCAGGTGGACCAGCAACTCCAGGGCGAGTGCGGGCAGCAGCAGCAGGTACGCCAGGCCGGGCCGGTGCCAACCGGCACCGGCCCGGCGCGCTGCCCCGGTCGCCCCGGGGCGGTCAGCCACCGGTACCCATCTCCTGCTGGGCCTTTTCCAGCGCCGCCGCGACCTCCGGCTCGCCGACCGGTTGCCCACTGGCGACCTTGGCGAACAGGTCCCGCATCCCACTGCCCACCGTGGTCTCGAACTTGCTCTCCTCGGGGACCTGTGGCAGCGGCCCGGCGGTGTTGGCGAGCACGTCCTGGAAGACCTTGATCAGCGGGGTCTGGAAGGCCGGGTCGGAGTAGGCGTCCTTGACCACCGGCAGCGACCCGAACGCCTTGTTGAGAATCTGCTGCTCCGCGCTGCTGGTCAGGAACTTCACCAGTTCCAGCGCGCCGGCCTTGTTGTCGGTGTTCTTGAAGATCGAGACGTTGATCCCGGCCACGTGACTGTTCACCCGCTTGCCGCCCGGCGGCAGCGGGTCGGCGATCGGGATCGGCGCGACGCCGTACTCGTCGGGCTTCATTCCGGCGGCGGCGAGCACGCTGACGGCGTTGCTCTGCCAGAGCAGCATCGCGGCCTTGCCCTTGGCGAAGTCGCCGATCGGCTGGGTCGGGGTGCTGTACTCGGCGTTGCTGGGGTTGACGATCTTGTCGGTCGCCATGAAGTCGATGTACTGCTTCACCGCCATCACGTGGTGATGCCCGGTGAACTGCGGCTTGCCGGCGCTGTCGAAGAATTCCGCGCCGTGCTGCTGGCCGAAGATGAAGGCGTGGTGCGCGTTCTCGGTGTAGCTCGCCCCCTCGACCGCCAGCCCCCACTGGTCGCCCTTGGTCAGCTTCTTGCCGGCGTCGACGAACTCGGTCCAGTTCTTCGGCGGGCTGGTGATGTCGGCCTCGGCGAAGAGCCGCTTGTGGTAGAAGAGCCCGTACGCCAGGCCGTAGAGCGGCACCGAGGTCGGCGGCTGACCGGCCGCGCCGGTCGCCGCGAAACTCGGCCCGAGGAACCGGGTCGGGCCGCCGAGCGGTTCCAACTCGGCCGACTCGAACGGCAGGAAGGCGCCGGTGGCCTGCAACGAGGCGGACCAGGTGTTGCCGATGTTGAGCACGTCGGGGCCCTGCCCGGAGGTGGTGGCGGCCAGGATCCGGTTGAGCAGGTCCGGCCAGCCGATCACCTCGAGTTCGACCTTGATGCCGGTCTGCTGGGTGAACTTGTCGAGTTCGGGTTGCAGGATCTTCCGGTCTTCGTCCAGGCTGGGCCCCTGGTTGCTGGCCCAGTAGGTGAGGGTCTTCCCGTCACCACCGCCGCCGTCGTCTCCGCAGGCGGCCAGCGGCAGCAGCAACAACACCGCCGCCGCGGTCGCGCCGACCTTCCGAAACCGCATGTCTACCCCCAGGACACCATCGACGAAGCGACCGGCGGATGGGCCCGATCACCATCGATCAATAGAAATCCATCTAATGATGTCTGTCAAACCCCTCCGGATCGGGCCCCGGAACCGGCCGCGCCGCGGCGGCACACCGACGGGCGCCGCACGGGATAGCGCCGCCACCGACGGCCGCCGCACGAACGGCGACGCCGCCGGCGAGCGGGTGCTCACCGGCGGCGTCGGAGATGAATCCGGGTACGGCCGATCGCTACGGCTTCGGGATGGCCACCGCCGTGTAGGTGGTCTCCGGCGTCGGCGGGGTGCTGAACCGCGCGTTCGGCAGGTAGAGCCGATTGCCGTACGAGGCGACCGTGGTCGGGATGTCGAACCGGGGATCGGTCAACCGCGCGACGACCCGCCCCGAGCGGCCGTCGGAGGCCAGCCGCAGTACGGCCACCGTGTTGAGCCGGTTGAGCACGGCGTACAGGGTCCGACCCTCCAGCAGCAGCCCGTCGCCGTTGGTGAGGAGTTCCCCGCCCAGGTCCACCTGCCGGGCCACCCCGGAGGACGGGTCCACCCGGAACAGCAGGCCGGTGTTGGACTGCACCACCAGCAGTGCCCGACCGTCCGGCGTCCGGCAGATGCCGTTCGCGTTGTTGCCGGTGGTGTAGACGATGTCCCCGGTCAGCGGCAGCCCGCGTACGCCGCCGCGCCGGCCGGTCGGCACGACGTAGAGCACCGGGTTCTGCGAGTCGGTGAAGTACGCCGACCGCGGGGTCAGCACCACGTCGTTGACGAAGCTGGTACCGGTGGTGAAGGTGAGGTCGCCGAGCAGCCGGCCGCTCCAGGCGTCCACGATGCGCCCGGTGCCGGCCGTACCGCCGGCGACGAAGAGCCGGCCCCGACCGTCCAGCTTCAGCCCGATCGACGGGAAACCCTCCCCCGGCCCCTGACTGAGCACCCGGCCCTCGCCGGTCGCCAGGTTGACCCGGTAGATCGAACCGTCGGCCCGGGAGCCGAAGTACGCGTACGGCAGCGCGCCGATCGCGATCCCCTCCGGCATCCAACCGTCGGGCAGGTCGAAGGTGTCGGGGAACCGCTTCCGGGGATGTCCGCCCGGTGACTGTGCGCTCGGGGAGTGTGCGCTCGCCTTCTCCGGAGTGCCGACCGCGGCGGCTATCCCCAGCGCGGCGAAGCCGGTCAGGACATTACGTCGGATCATGCGGGTGTCTCCATCCGTACTCCTGAGTCTGTCGCAGTGCCGGAGGGCACTGGTCGCGCGAGAAGACACGCACGAACGGATCGACGGGTTCAACTCCGGTCGGGATCTACCGACTGCCGGGACAGCGCGGCGGCGGAGAGTCGGCGGGCGGCCTCGGCGCGCTGCGCCGTCACCTCGGCGTCGGGCTCCGTGTCGTCGTCGCCCGAGCGGATCAGCGCGAAGAGAGCCGGGTGGGTGGAGACGTCGGTGCGGCGACCGGCGTACCGAAGCAGGGTGTTCGCGGCGTGGTAGCGGACCAGGTAGTGCCGGTCCCGTACCGCCCGGGCCAGCGCCTCGACCAGTCGCGGGGTCGGGGCGAACCCGGCGAGCGCGGTGGCCGCGTCGATCCGCTCCCCCCAGTGCGCCCCCTCGGCCAGCACCGACGCGACCGGCTCGGCCCACGACTCGTCGCCGGTCAGTACGTGCAGGGCCTGGGCCACCCGGACCTGGAACGTGCCGGAGGCGGCCGGCAGCGCGGCCCGGAGCAGCGCCTCGGCGCCGGACGGGGCCAGTCCGGCACCGGCCAGCGCGGCGATCGACTCGGCCGCCAGCGAGTCGGCGGCGGCAACGCCGACGCCGAGCATCCGAGCCACGACCTCCGGCTCGTCCCGGGCGACGCTCAGCAGCCGGGCGAAGTCCGGACCGTCGTGCCAGACCAGGTACGGATCGCCGAAAACGTCCCGCCGCCAGTCCGGCCACTTCTCGCCCCTGCCCACCGTCACCTGCCTGTCTCTCCGCGCGTCAGCACTCGGACGCGGGCCGCCTACTCGTCGCTTGCGTCGTGGGCGAGCAGCGCGAGCTGGATCCGGTTGTCCAGGTCGAGCTTGGCCAGCGCGCTGGAGACGTACGCCTTGACCGTGCCGACGGACAGGAACAGCCGGTCGGCGATCTCGCCGTTCGACAGCCCCTCCGCCACCGCGACGGCGACCGCCCGTTCCCGCTCGGAGAGCAGCCCGAACCGCTCCCGGGCCCGTTGGCGGCGCTGGTCGGGACGGCGGTGCGGGGCGACGCCCGCCACGTGGTCGATCAGGGTACGGGCAACCGTCGGGGACAACACCGGCTCACCGGCGGCGGCCCGGCGTACCGCGTCGACGATCTGCTCCGGCGCGGTGTGCTTGACCAGGAATCCGGCCGCGCCGTTGCGGAGCGCGTCGAGGATCGTCGCGTCGGCGTCGAAGGTGGTCAGCACGATGACCTCCGGACGCTGCCCGGATCGGGCGGTGATCGCCCGGGTGGCCGCGATGCCGTCCAGCAGCGGCATCCGGACGTCCATCAGCACCACGTCCGGGCGCAGCCGGGTCACCGCGTCGGCGACGTCGGCACCGTCCGCCGCCTCGCCGACGACCTCGATGTCGGGCGCCCCGCCGAGCATCAGCCGCAGCCCGGTCCGGACCAGCGCGTCGTCGTCCACCAGCAGTACCCGGATGGCCGGTTCGGCACCCGGCGCGGGCGAGTCGACACCTGTCGCGGCCAGGTCGGCATCCGTGGCGGCCGGCTGACGGCCCGGTGCGTCGCCCGGAGTCATGCCGGCCAGGGTAGCCGGGTGCAGAGCCGGAACGTCCCGCCGACCACGCCGTGCTCGATGGTCCCGCCGTCCAGGGCCAGCCGCTCGGCGAGCCCGGTCAGCCCGGCACCCGCCCCGGGCAGGTCGGCGGCCGAACGCGGGGAGGAATCGGCCAGCCGTCGGCGAGCATCCGCAGGCGGCAGCGGATTGCTGATCGTGGCGACGACACCGCTGCCGGGATCGACCTCGACCCGTACCGTCACCTCGGTCTGGCCGGCGTGTTTCCGGGCGTTGGTCAGTCCTTCCTGGACGGTGCGGTAGACCGTACGCTGCACCGCCGGCCGGAGTGACTCGGCGGCACCGGGCGCGCACACCATCTCGAACGCCACCCGCTGACCGGCCGCCTGTGCCTCCTGGACCAGCCGGAAGATGTCGGCCAGCCTCGGCTGCGGCGCCGACCGGTGCGGCGCCGACTGTTCGGCCGTGCCGGCTTCCGGGTCCGGCTGCTCGACGTCGTTGCGGTCACCCCGCTCCGGCCGCAGTACGGCGAGCACGTCGCCCAGCTCGACCAGGGCCTGCCGGGCGTTGTCCCGGATGACCTCGATCGCCCCGCCGACCTCTCCCGGCTTGAGCGGGGCACCCGCCCCTGCGTCGGCCTGGGTAGTCCGGTACGCCAACGCGCCCGCGTGCACCGAGATCAGCGAGATCCGGTGCGCCAGTACGTCGTGCATCTCCCGGGCGATCCGCTCCCGCTCCGCCCGGCGCGCCCCGGCCAGCCGTTGCCGGTGTTCGTCGCGCGCCCGGTCGACCTCGCGACGCAGGTTGGCGATGAGTTCCCGACGGGCCCGGACCGCGATCCCCCAGCCGAGCGGGACCAGGTACATCAGCAGGATCAGCGTGAGGTACGCCCACCGGGTGACGCCGGGCGGCGGATTCTCGTAGCCGAACAACAGCGAGGGCACCAGGTGCAGCACGGTGACCAGGGTCGCCGGCAGCCAGTTGCGGTGCACCGCGACGGTGAGCACCGCGACCAGGGCCGCGCCCAGCCCGGTCGACGCCAGCGCCAGTACCAGCACCATCGCGACGCCGAGGAGGATCGGAAAGCGCCGCCGCCACCACAGGGCCAGGCAGCCGACGGCACCGACCCAGGGGTCGATCGTGACCATCCAGCCGGGGATCGCGTCGACGTAGTGCAGCGGTGCGCTGCGCCAGGTCCACGCCCAGGCAAGCACCGCCAGGCCGAACAGCACGACATCCACGACCCAGTCCCGGACGGTGCGCCGCGTCTTATCACCGGGGACGGCGTAGGCGGTCCCGGATGGCGCGGCGGTCCGGCCCCGACCGGGCCACCGAAGGCGTCGGGCCAGCTCCATGTGCCGAGACTACAAACGGTCGGCCCGCCGCCGGTCTGGTCGACCGGCCAACAGCCCTGGCCAGCCGACCAGAACCGATGGCCGACCGGCAGCGGCGCCCGGCCGGGCCCGTACCGCAACGTCTGGGGATGGGACAGCAACAACCGCGTACCGACCGACCGCCGGCCGCCCCGGACCCGGACCCGGCAGACGACCCGGACGACCCGACCACCGCCGGCCCGGCCGGTCCGACCGCACCGACCAGCCCGACCGCCTCGACCGCAGCACCGCCGTGTCCGGTGGAGCCCGCCGAGCCAGGCCCGGGGGGGGTGGCCGGGCCGATGGGGTTGCGCCCGCTGCGGCACCGGGTCGACCGCCGGGCCGTCGGCTGGTGGAGCACCCGGGTGATCCTCGGCGTCGCGCCGCTGGTCACGCTCCTGTCCATCGGGTACGCCGTGCTGCCCGCCGCCGCGCGGAGCTGGCTCGGCCCGATCCTGCTGGTGCTGGTACCGGCCTGGCTGGCGTACCTGGTTGTGGTGCCGTCCTGGCGGTACGCCGTACACGGTTGGGAGGTCACTCCGGAGGCCGTGTACGCGGTGTCGGGGTGGTTCGTCCGGGAGTGGCGGGCCGCCCCGATCTCCCGGATCCAGACCGTCGACACGGTCCGGGGACCACTGGAACAGCTCTTCGGACTGGCCACGGTGACCGTGACGACGGCCTCGGCGAGCGGCCCGGTCGTACTGGTGGGACTCGATGCGGACCTCGCCGCGCGGACCGCCGGACGGCTCACCGAGATCGTCCGGCAGACGGCAGGGGACGCGACATGAGCCCGGCTCCCGAGACGGCTCCACCGTCCGAGACGGCCGAGACGGCTCCACCGTCCGAGACGGCCGAGACGGCTCCACCGTCCGAGACGGCTTCGGCGGGCGACACGACCCCGGCGGCGGAGATCCCGTGGCGGCGGCTCGACGCCCGGATCATCTGGGTCGACGGGCTGTATGCGCTGCTGTCGCTCGTACCCGCCGGGTTGGCTCTGCTCGTCACCGACGAGCCGCACGCCTCGACGCTGGTCCCGGTGCTCGCGGTGGCCGTGGGTGGGGTTGTCGGCGCGGCCCGGGACACGCTGCGCTGGGCCAAGACCCGGTACCGGCTCACCGAGGAGCTGGTGGAACTTCGCACCGGCCTGCTGGTCCGGCGGAATCGCGCGCTGCGGCGCGAGCGGATCCGCACCGTCAGTACGACCGCGCGGCTGCGGCACCGGCTCGCCGGGCTGCGGGTGCTGACGGTTGGGGTCGGCCAGCCGGGCGCGGCCGGGTACGAGGCGTTGCAGCTCGACGCCGTCACCCGGACGGCCGCCGAGGAACTCCGCCGGGAGCTGCTGGCCGGTGGCTCGGCGGAGGTAGCGTCCGGTGGTGGTGAGGATGGTGTCGTCGTCGAGGCGCCCGGTGAGCGGGTCTTCGCCCGGATCCGCTGGTCGTGGATCTGCTACAACGTGTTCAGTGTGTGGGCGCTGGTCACGGCGGCCGGGCTGCTCTGGGGCGGCTACTGGCTGGCGCAGTCGTTCGGGTTCGACGGGGCAGGATTCGTCGCCGGGCTGCTCGACTGGCGGGCCCTCGGCCCGTGGCGTACCGGTGCGATCGCGTTCGTCGGCGTCGGCGCGCTCGGGGCGCTGGGCATGGCGGTCGCGTTCGTGGCCGAGAACTGGTCCTTCCGGCTGGTACGCCTCGACACGCCGACCGGCGCCGTGCTGCGTACGTCGCAGGGGCTGTTCCGGACCCGGGAGGTGAACCGGGACGTCAGCCGGCTGCGTGGAGTCGAGATCTCCGAGCCGCTGCTCTGGCGGTGGATGGGGATGGCGGACACCAACGTGATCTCGACGGGGCTCTCGATCTGGAGCATGACGCCGGCCACCACGATCCTGCCGCGCGGCCCGGTCGGCGTGGCGCGGTCGGTGGCCGCCCGGATGCTCGACCTCGATGCCGGGGCCAGCCCGTTCGCCGTACCGCCGCGTCGGCATCCGCCGGCCGCGCTGCGCCGCCGGTTCGGCTGGGCGGTGCTGGTCACGCTCGCTGTCACCGGGCTGCTGGCCTGGCTGGGCGGGATCGTTGACGCGCTGCCGTCCTGGCTGTGGGTGGTCGGGGTGGGGCTGCTGCCGGTGGCGCTGGGGGCGGCGGTGGTGGCGTATCGGGCGCTCGGGCATGGGATCGTCGGCGAGTACCTGGTGGTCCGGTCCGGGTTGGTCAGCCGGAGTACGGCGGCGCTGTCCCGACCGGCGGTGATCGGCTGGCGGCTGCGCCAGTCGGTGCTGCAACGACGCCTCGGCCTCGCCACCCTGACCGCGACCACCGCAGCCGGCCACGGCCAGTACGCGGCGGTGGACATGCCTGCGGGGACGGTGGTCGCCTTCGCCGAGCAGGTGGTACCGGGCCTGCTCGCCCCGCTGATCGCCGATGTGCCCGTCGAGCGGTTGTCCGTACCGGCCTCGACGCCGGATGTATCACTCCTGGAGGAAACATGTCACCGCGTCGGCTGACTCGCGTGCTGCTCTGGTGTGGAGTGGTCGGACCGCCGCTGTTCATCCTGGTGTTCCTGGTGGACGGCGCCACCCGGGCCGGCTACGACCCGACGTACCACCCGGTGAGCGCGCTGAGTCTCGGCCCGCGCGGGTGGATCCAGATCACCAATTTCGTACTGACCGGGGTGCTGCTGATCGGCTTCGCCGTCGGGTTGCGCCGCACGCTGCGTCCGGGACGTGCCGACCTCTGGGGGCCGCTGGCGGTGGGCGTGTTCGGGCTCGGGCTGCTGCTCTCCGGCGTCTTCGTGATGGATCCGGCCCATGGCTATCCGCCCGGTGCGCCGCTGGACGGGATCGCCACGAGCTTGCCGGGCGTATTGCACGACAATCTCGGCATCGTGGTGTTCGTGTCGGTGCCGGTCGCCTGCTTCGTACTGGCCCGCCGCTCCGCCGGCCGCCCGACCGGTCGCGCCTGGTTCGGGTACGACCTCCTGACCGGACTCGCCGGCATGGCGCTGTTCGTCACCTTCGGTACGGCGTGGGAAACCGACCATCCGTCGAGCGGCCTGATCCAACGCCTGATGATCGCCGTCGACTGGACCTGGATCACCGTACTTGCACTCCGCCTGCTCGCTGAGTCCTTTCGTCGGACCGGCAGACCGACCGCAGTCGGCCGTCGGCTGCCTGAGAATCTCTAGTGTCCGCCCCTGCCGAGGCGCCCCTGTGACTACTGGAACCGGTCACCGGGTCTGTTTCCTCAGCCCGGCTGCGCCAGGCGTGTCCTTCGCCGCCATCCGGGCAGCCCTGTACGTCCAGCTTCGACGGACAGGCCATCATCCTGGAAAATGACGGCCCACCGGGCAAGCCGTCAGATGAATCGGCAGTAATTCACTTCACCGGTAATCGGACCTCAGGAAGATGCGGATTCTTTCCACCACGACCTGCGTGAGCCGTGTCGGCGGTGGTGCTCCAGACGAGTACCCGGGCTGGCGCGTCGACCATGATCTGCCGTACGACCTCCGGGCCGAGTCGCGCTCGCAGCCGGGGCAGGAACCGATTCGGCAGGTACGCCAGTCCCGGCATCCCGCCGTACCCGACGTATCGGCTGCGGCGGGCGACGTCACCGCCGAGCAGCAGGTGTCCGGCCATCCCCTCCCCGCACACCGCCGCGATCAACTCGATCAGCGCGCTGTCCGGCCGCTCCCGGTGCCGGGCCATCCCGTCGTAGCCGAGGTACGCACCCCGCTGGGCGAGTTCCACGTGCAGCCCCGGGTCCGGATTCCGATCCGCGTGCGCCAACACCACCCGCCCCGGCTCGACGCCATCAGCGTGCAGCAGGTCAAGCACCTCGTGACCAGCACTCCCATGCTCCAGATGCACCATCACCGCAGCACCCGTCGACCGATGCACGGCAGCCACCGCCCCCAGCACCCGCCGCTCGAACGGACTGATCGACCAGTACCCGATCCCCGCCTTGAGCAGCCCGGCCCGCACCGGCCGCCCTTCCGGGTCCAGCGCCACACCCGCACCGCCGGAAGCGTCCGACGCGCTCGCCATACCCCCAGATTTTGATCCGATGTCGCGGACCGGGCAGCCGTCGACCAGATCCGCCCGGAACCGGGCGGCGAGATCTACCTCCGAAGCGGTGACCAGCGGATGGTCCGGACCGTAGTGCGCCTCCCGGTGCGCGCCCGTCGTCGCCACCACCCGTATCCCGGTGGCGGCACTGATCCTGGCCACCGCCGCCGGGTCGCGGCCCAGCCCGACCGGGGTCGCCTCGACCATCGCGGTGATGCCGGCGGCGAACAGCAGCCCGGTCTCAGTTTGGCTGGCCGGCTCGTCGTCCAGCTCGTCGCCGGGCAGCAGAGGAGTGACCTGGAACAGGTGCTCGTGGTAGTCGGTCGGCCCGAGCAGCTCCGGCGGCACGTCGCCGAGCACGGTCCGGACGAAGCTCACCACGTCACCCCGGTCACCGCACCGCCTCGGCCGCCGCCGACAGCCGCCGCACCGTCGGCGGATCCACGGGTACGTCGAAGATCTCGGCGATCGCCTGGCTCCAGCCGTGGACGAAGTACCGCCAGCCGTCGACCACGGTCAGCCCGCGCTCGTCCCGTTGCGTAATGGCCTGGTGCAGGAACTCCAGGCTGCCCCGGTAGTTGAAGTCCCAGGCGTAGCCGTTCCGGGGCAGCCGGGCCCCGGGCGGCAGCGGCGTCCCAGGCCGATCTTTGCCAAGGCCGGTCGCGTTGACCACCAGGCTGCCGTCCGGCGCCGCGTCGAGCAGCGCCACGATCTCGCCGGGATCGGTGACCGGCAGGTACCCGACGAGGTCCGCCGGCAGGCCGCCCCGCTCGACAACCTCGCGCAGGTGGGCGAGCCGACTCGGGTCGGTGTCGGTGCAGACGATCCGGCGCGGCCGGTCGGCCCGCTGGCCGAGGTACCAGACCAGCGCCGTCCCGGCGCCGCCCGCGCCCAGGCAGACCACCTCGGCGCCGGTCGCCGCGAAATGATCGTCCGGCAGGAAGTCCTGCACGGCGAGGCCGGCGGTCAGCGGGTCCTTGGCGCCGCCGACCAGCCGGCCGTCCCGCTTCGCGATGCTGGAGATCTCGCCGCAGAGCTGGGCGAAGTCGTCCACCTCGTCGAAGAGGTCGTGCGCCGCCTGGTAGAGCCGGAGCTTGTGGGTAGTCACCAGCGCTCCCCGGTGCGCGGGGTCGTCCCGGATCCGCTTGACCAGATCCCGATATTGCGCGTCGTCGGCGTCCAACGGCAGATCGTGCCCGACCAGCCGGTCGGTCGGCAGGCCGAGGATCTCCGCCCACCTCGGAAAGACCCGGTTGATCGACGAGCCGCCGGTGGTCACCCCGACGAAACCCATGTAGCCGGCGCCGTCCGACCCCCGGTCGACCGATCCGGTACGTCCAGCCCCGTCAACCCTCGCGTCCACCGCTGATCCCCCTCCTGCCCTCGCCTGCGCCCGCGCCTGCGCCTGGTCACCGCCGCCGGCCGCTCACCCTGAGCCCGAGCCTGGCCCGCCGGCCGTCCGGACGGGATGCTTCGGAGGAGCGCCGCCGAGCACCGCCAACAGGTCGGCCACGGCGAGCGAGCCCATCCGGTCGATCGCCTCCACGGTCTGCGCCCCGATGTGCGGGGTCACTACAATCCGGTCGGCCAAATCCTCGGCGAGCAGCGGCGAACCGGCACCGGTCGACTCCGTGTCGAGGGTGTCGGCGGCGTACCCGGCGAGCCGGCCGGTGCGCAGCGCCTCGGCGAGGGCCGGCTCGTCGACCAGGTCGGCGCGGGCGGTGTTGACCAGGAGCAGCCCGTCCCGGGCCCCGGCCAGCCACTCGGCGTCGACCAGCGGCCGGCCGCCGCCGGGGGCGTGCAGGGATACTGCCGTACAGCGGCTGGGCAGGTCGGCCAGGTCCGCCGGTTCGGCACCCGCCGCCCGGATCGCCGCCGCGTCCAACATCGGGTCGTACGCGAGCAGCGTGGCACCGAACCCGCGCAGCCGCTCCCCCACCGCCCGACCGATCCGGCCGTACCCGACGAGCCCGACGATCGACGCGCCGAGTTCCCGGCCCCGGGACACGCTCCACTCCCCCGCCCGGACCCGGCGGTCCCCGGCCGGGATGCCGCGCAGTACGGCGAGCAGCAGCCCGACGGTCAGGTCGGCGACCGCCTCGGTGTTCGCCCCCGGGGTGTTGGTCACCACGACGCCGAGTGCCGCCGCCGAGGTCAGATCCACCGCGTCGACCCCGACGCCGTGCCGGGCCAGCACCGCGAGCTGCGGGGCGGCGGCAAGGTGCGCCTCGGTCACCGGCGCGGTGCCGGCGATCCAGCCGACGGCTCCGGCAAGCAGTGGACGCAGCTCGTCGAGCCGGTGGTCGGTCGGGCCGCGTACCACCGTCAGGCCGGCGGCGCGCAGCTCGCCGAGCAGGTCCCGGGAGCCGGACGAGAACGACCGCGAGGTGACCAGCACGTTCCGCCCGCTCATGCCGACCCGCCGCCCGCCAACCCGCCGCCCGCCGACTCGCCGCCCGCCGACCCGCCGCCCACCGACCCGCCGCCCACCGACCCGCCGCCCGCCAACCCGCCGCCCGCTGACTCGCCGCCACGAGCCGCGTTCCACGGCTCCAACCGCCGGTACGCGTCGAGGAAGATCGCGTGCCGTCGCCGGTAGTCGGCGTGCCGGGCCGGATCAGGGGTGAACTCGGCGGTGACCTCGGAGAGATTCCGGGCGGCGCCGAAGTCGTCGACCAGGCCGAGCCCGACCGCCGCGGTGACCGCCGCGCCGAGGCTGTTCGCCTCCTCCACTATGGAACGTCGGCGGACCGTGGCGCCCCAGACGTCCGCGAGGATCCGCAGCCAGGCGTCGCTGGCCGCACCGCCGCCGATCGCGTCCACCCGGTCCACCGGCACACCGTGCTCGCGGAACGCGTCGACGCAGGTGAGCAGGTTGAACGCCACCCCTTCCAGCACGGCCCGGACCAGGTGTGCCCGGTCGTGGTGCCGGCGGAGCCCGACGAACGCCCCGGCCGCGTCCGGATCCCAGTACGGCGACCGCTCGCCGAGCAGGTGTGGCAGGAAGTAGAGCCCGTCCCCGGCCGCCGTGGCGGTGTCGGCCGCCTCGACCAGCCGGTCGAACCGGTCCCCGCCGCCGGCCGGCTCCAGCAGGTCGGCGATCCACTCCAGGGATGCCCCGCCCGCCTGCATGGTGGCGGTCGGCACGTAGTGCCCGGGTACCACGTGGTCGAAGGTCATCGTCCGCATCGCCGGGTCGTGCAGCGGGCGCGGCGCGGCCAGCGACACCCAGGACGACGAGCCGAGATAGCAGTACGCGCCGTCGGCCGGCGAGACGACCCCGGCGCCGACCGCCGCCAGCGGGCCGTCCCCGCCGCCCATCAGCACCGGAGTGCCGGCCCGCAGCCCGGTCGCCTCCGCCGCCGCCGTGGTCACCGTGCCGACCACGGCGGTGGCGGGGACGATCTCCGGCAGCAGCGCCGGATCGAGCCCGGCCGCCCCGAGCACCACGTCCGACCAGGTCCCCCGCTCCTGGTCGTACGCGTTCGTGGAGGAGGCGTCGGACGGGTCGGTGGCGAGCCTCCCGGTGAGCCGGTACACCGCGTAGTCCTTGGCCAGGCAGACGTGCCGGACCCGGGCAAACGTCTCCGGCTCGTGGTCGCGGACCCACATCACCTTGGTTATCGAGTACGTCGGGTTCAGCCGGTGCCCGAGCAGCCGGTACGCCCGCTCCGCCCCGATCCGCGTCACCAGTTCGGCACACTGGGCACCGCTGCGGGTGTCCGCCCAGATGATCGACGGCCGCACCGGCTGGTACGCCGCGTCGAGCAGCACCGCGCCCATCATCTGGCCCGAGATCGCCAGCCCCCGTACGTCGGCGGGATCCACCTCGTGCCGGTCCAGCAGTTGCCGGGTCGCGTCGGTCAGCGCCGTCCACCAGTGCGCCGGATCCTGTTCGACGATCCCAAGCGGGGCGTACCGGGTCGGATAGCTCACGGTGACCGCGCCGACCAGCGCGCCGGTGTCGGTGTGCAGCGACGCCTTGTCGCCGGTGGTGCCGAGATCGTGCGCGATCAGCATCGCTCAGGCCCCCCGCCGGACCCGCCGGCGCCCCTGCAACTGGTCGACCCCCACCGCTACCAGGATCAGTGCTCCGATCGCCACCTGCAACCAGAACGGGTCGACGCCGAGCAGCGTGCCGCCGTTGTTGAGCAGTCCGACGATCAACGCCCCGACCAGGGCACCGAGCGCGGAGCCCCGGGCGCCGAAGAGGCTCGCCCCGCCGATCACGCAGGCGGCGATGGCCTGGAGTTCGTAGCCGGTGCCGGCGGTCGGCACCCCGTTGCCGAGCCGGGAGGCCAGCAGCAGGCCGCCGAGCGCGGCCAGCGTCCCGGCCAGCGCGTAGACGCTGAGCAGCACCGCCCGGACCGGTACCCCGGTCAGCCGGGCAGACTCCGGGTTGGAGCCGACCGCGTAGACGTAGCGGCCCCAGACCGTCCTGCGCAGCCCGAAGCCGACCAGCAGCGCGATCAGTACGGTCAGCCAGATCAGGTTGGCGACGCCGAGGAACTCGCCTCCGGCGATCGAGGTGAACGAGCGCGGCAGCGGCTGGATGGTCCGGCCGTCGGTGTAGAGCAGGGTGAGCCCCCGGGCCATACCCAGGGTGCCGAGGGTGACGATGAACGGCGGCATCTTCAGGATCGCCACCAGTATCCCGTTGACCAGCCCGATCGCCGCCCCGGCGAGCAGCGCCAGCACGACGGCGAGCAGCACCGACCCGCTGCCGGCGGTGTCGAAGACCGCCTTCGCGGCGATCACTCCGGAGAGGCCGACCACCGAGCCGACCGAGAGGTCGACGCCGGCGGTGAGGATCACCAGGAGCTGCCCGATGGCGATGATCGCGTAGATCGAGACCTGACGTCCGAGGTTGTCCAGGTTGGTGCCGGTCAGGAAGGTGTCGGTGGCCAGGCTCAACCCCAGGACCAGGAGTACGAGTACCGGCAGGCCGCCGAAGCCCCGGCCGAGCAGGCTGCCCAGCCCGAGTACCTCCGGCTCGGGCGCGGCCCCCTTCCCGGTGGGTGTCGGTTGGTCGGTGCTGCTCTGCTCCGCCGCCGGTTCCGTCCCGGTCGGGGAGGGCGGTCCGGCGGCCTGGGTCGCGTTGCTGTCGCGGGTCATCGGGACTCCAGCGGGGATCGGGGCTCCAGAGGGGCTGGCGGGGACATCGGGGCCGACAGGTCGGCGGCGGAGGTCGCCGGGCTGGTGAGTCGGAGGATTCCCTCCTCGGTCGCCTCGGCCGCCGGCAGCTCGCCGACGATCCGGCGCTCGCGTACCACGACGATCCTGTCGCAGAGCCCGAGCAGCTCCGGCAGGTACGACGAGACCACCAGTACGGCGATGCCGGTCCGAGCCATTTCGGCGATCGCCTGGTAGATGTCGGCCTTGGCGCCGACGTCGACGCCCTTGGTGGGCTCGTCCAGCAGCAGCACCTTCGCGCCGGTGCCGAGCCAGCGGGCCAACAGCACCTTCTGCTGGTTGCCACCGGAGAGCGAGGTGACCGGGTCGTCGAAGGAGCCGTACTTGAGGCGCAGCCCCTCGACGGCCTGCCGGACGTGCCGGCGCTCCCGGCCGGCGCGCAGCACCGGTCCGCTGGCGACCCGGCCGAGGCTGGCGATCGAGACGTTCGCCTCGATGGAGAGTTCCAGCAGCAGCCCGGACTCCTTGCGGTCCTCGGTGAGCAGCGCGACGCCGTGCCGGGCCGCCGCCCGGGGCGAGCCGGCGGGGATCGGTGCCCCGTCGACCCGGACCTCGCCGCCGTCAACGGGATCGGCGCCGAAGACCGCCCGGACGATCTCCGAGCGGCCGGCGCCGAGCAGCCCGGCCAGGCCGACGATCTCGCCCCGGTGCACGGTCAGCTCGACCGGTGCGGCGAAACCGGGGATCCGCAGGTCGCGTACCTCCAGCCGGGGCGGGCCGATCTCGTGCCGCTCCCCCGGATAGAGGTTCTGCACCGGGCGGCCGACCATCGCCTGGATCAGCGAGTCGTGGTCGTACTCGGCGATCGGCCGGGTCGCCACCACCCGGCCGTCCCGGAGCACGGTGACCCGGTCCCCGACCTCGAACATCTCTTCGAGCCGGTGGGTCACGTAGAGCACGGTGTGCCCGGCGTCGCGCAGCGCGGTGACCCGGTCCAGCAGGGCCGCCGCCTCCCGTTCCGAGAGCGCGGTGGTCGGCTCGTCGAAGATCACCAGTTTGGCCCGGGTGCCGAGGACCCGCGCGATCTCGACGAGCTGGCGGGTGGCGGTCGGCAGGGCGCGTACCGGCTGGTCCAGGTCGAGGTCGGCCAGGCCGACCCGGTCCAGGTGGTCCAGCGCGGTGCGCCGCTGCGCGGCCCGGTCCACGATGCCGAGGAGCCGGCGCGGAAACCGCCCCATGGTCAGGTTGTCCAGCACGCTGAGATCGGGCAGCAGGCTCAGCTCCTGGTAGACGACGCCGATCCCGGCGTCCCGGGTCTGCACCGGGGACGGGCGCGGCCCGAGCGGCACCCCGGCGACCGAATACTCGCCCCGGTCCCGGGCCACCGCGCCGGTCAGCACCTTGATCAGAGTCGACTTGCCGGCCCCGTTCTCCCCGGCGAGGCAGTGCACCTCGCCGGGGAGCAGGTCCAGGTCGACGTCGCCGAGCGCCGTCACCGGCCCGTACGTCTTGGTGACCCCGCGCAGCCGCACCACCGGCTCGTCGCTCATCACACCTCCCGAGGTCCGGGTCAGCCCTTGGTCTTCGGCGGGTTCAGCAGCGCCTGGAGTTCCTCGGCGTCCACGTTTGACTTGTCCACGAGTACGGCGCCCGGGTCGAGCCGCTGCGGCGCGTTGCTGCCGGCCACCGCCATCGCCGCCTCGACCACGCCCTGATAGCCGAAGAAGAACGGGTTCTGTACGACGATCGCGTCGATCCCGCCGGACCGTACCGCCTCCACCTCGGCCGGGTCGGAGTCGAACGCCACCACCGCGACCCGGTCGGCGGCACCCTTCTCCTGCACCGCCTTTGCGGTGCCGACCCCGGAGGTGTTGTTGTCGGCGAAGATCCCGGCCAGGTCAGGTACCCGGGTCAGCGCGTCGTTGACCTGGCCGACGGCCTTGTTCAGGTCGTTGTCGTTGACCAGGGTCTGCACGATCGTCGCCTGCGGGCACTTCTCGGCGAGTCCCTGCTTGAACCCCTCGAACCGGTCGATCAGCACCTGTACGCCGGAGACGGCGGACTCGTGCAGCACCTTGCCGTTCGGCTTGCCGGCCTGGGTGATCAGCTCACAGAGCCGCTGCCCGGCCTGGGCGCCGGCCTTGACGTTGTCGGTGCCGATGAAGCCGTCGCTCTTGGTCTGCACCGCGTTGTCGACGATGACGACCTTGATCCCGCTGGACCGGGCCCGGTCGATCACCCCGTTCAGCGCGGTGGAGGAGTTCGGCGCCAGCACGATCGCCTTGGCGCCGCGCGAGATGGCATCCTCGACCAGGCGTACCTGCGGTTCGATGTCGGCCTCCGAGGTGGGGCCGAACAGGTCGAGTTCGACGCCGAGGTCGCTGCCGGCCTTCTTGGCGCCGGCCAGCATCGACTGCCAGAACTCGGACTCGGTGGCCTTGACGATGACGTCGATCTTCGTACCGGCGATTGCCGCCGTACCGGCGTTCCCGCCGCCGCCGTCGTCCGAGCCGCCGCCGAAGGCCCGGCCGGCGACGACGCCGACGGCCAGGGTGACGACCGCGGCGAGCCCGGCCGCGCCGAGTGAGACGCTCTTCGTTGCCATGGGGTCTCCTATCCGTGGAAGCTGGCGGTGGGTCAGGGCTTGCCGGTCCGGGGCTTGCCGGCCGGGGCGCCGAACGGGACGAGGTCGACCCGGGCGGCGGCGGGCCGAGCGGCGTTGTCGACCCGGCAGGCCCACAGACCGTTGTCGGCCCGCCGGGCCTGCAGACCGTCGTCGACCGGCCGGGCCTGCAGACCGTCGTCGACCGGCCGGGCCTGCAGACCGTTGTCGGCTCGCCGGGCCTGCAGACCGTTGTCGGCTCGCCGGGCCCGCAGACCGTTGTCGACCCGGCGGGCCCGCAGACCCATGCCGTGCTCGACCACCCAGCCGTAGTCGTGTCCGGCGCTGCCCGGATAGACGGCGAGGAACCGGTACGGCTCGTCGCCGACGTTGACGCTGCGGTGCGCCCAGCCCGGCGGGATGTAGCCGATGGTCCCCGGGCTCATCTCCAGCCACTCGGCCCGCTCGCCGTCGAAGAGCAGCAAGCCGCCGTGGCCGGACAGGCCGAGGTAGATCTCGCCCTGCGGGTCGGGATGCTGGTGTCCCTTGGTCATCCAGAACTCGCCACCGGTTTCGCCCGGATAGATCGTGGTGATCGACTGCGGCAGTTCCCGGGGCACCTCGGGGACGGGTGAGGAGACGACGGTGTAGACCACTGGATCACCGTCGGCGACCGCCCGCGCCCAGGCGTCACCGTCGGCGAACAGCCCTTCGAGGTCCGACATCCGCCGGGTCAGGACCTGGCCCTGCGGCTCCAGCGTGGCGTTGTCGGCACCGAAGCTGATCGCGAAGGGCTGGATCGGCGGGGTCGCGCTGGTAGTCACGTCGTCTCCCGTTCCGTCGTGTTTCGAAACACTGTCGTCCTGTCATTACAGGATGTCAAGGCTTCTATCGAAGCCGCTTCTCGCTCCCCCGCCGCCGGTGGCGCTGGTGGGAGGGCCAAGATTCTTGTCGAATTAGGGCTCGTGACGAACCACAAATCGCCAAGAATCTTGGTCCGGCAGTCGGCACCGTCGTGCGACGCGGCACCGGCGGAGGGACGGGCACGGCCGGCGGCGGACGCGGCGGGGACGAACGCGGCGGCGGGGGGCGGACGCGGCGGGGGCGGCGGCGAACGCGGCGGGGGCGGCGGCGAACGCGGCGGGGGGCGGCGGCGAACGCGGCGGGGGCGGCGGCGGGGACGGGGACGAACGCGGCAGCGGCGGGGGCGGCGGCGGGGACGGGGACGAACGCGGCAGCGGCGGGGACGGGGACGAACGCGGCGGCGGCGGGGGCGGCGGGGGCGAACGCGGCGGCGGCCGGGCGTTCCCCGACGCCGGGCGCGCGCTCGACGACGTCGGCGGGGGCCGTGCCGCACAACCGGCCGACCGGACTACCAGGTCAGGACTTGACGAGTACCAGCGGACTGCCGGGTCGGCCGCTGGCCGTGGTCCGGGTCAGCTCGACCTGGAACCGGCTCCGGTCGCCCCGGTGCAGCGCGAGGAAACTCTCCACCGGTCGGCCGGACTCCCCGATGCTGATGCTGCGCAGCGCGAGCACCGGATCACCGCGCCGGATGCCGAGCAGCCTCGCCTGGGCGGCGCTGGCCACCGCCGCCTCGACCGAGCGCACCCCCCGGACCAGCCGCACCCCGTACGACGATTCGAGCACCTGGTAGAGCGACCGGTCGGTGAGGTCCTCGTCGACGAGTCCCGGGGCGAGACCGGCCGGCAGGTGGGTCACGGTCCAGACCCACGGCTCGTCGTCGACGAGACGCAGCCGTTCCAGGTGGATCACCGGATCGCCGGGCGCGATCTCCAGGTCGGCGGCGACGGCGGCGTCCGCCGGCAGCACCTCGGCCCGGCGTACCTCGCTGCGCAGGTGGCCGCCCCGGGCGGCGACGTCCTCGAAGAGCCCGGTGAGGGACTGCACCAGCCCTTCGGCGGTCTTCGGATGCGCGACGAAGGTGCCCCGGCCCTTCACCCGCTCGATGACGCCCTCGTTCTCCAGGTCGGTCAGGGCCTGCCGGACGACCGTACGGGAGACGTCGTACTTGGCGCACAGCTCGTGGTCGCCGAGCAGGCGGTCGCCCGGTTGGCGGCGACTCCGTTCGATGTCCCGGACGATCAGTTGCTTGAGCTGGTAATACATCGGCAGCGGCGAGCCGCGGTCGATCCGGTCCCCTGCCTGCATGTCATGAGAGGATAACAGGCAACGGACACGGCATTGCCGCCCTTACGCGCGACCAGGCACGGAGCCGCGAATGTCGTACCCGCGCCCTACGCTGGCCCGATGGACTGGAAGATCGAACTCATCCCCGTTCCGGTGACCGACGTCGACCGGGCCAAGGCCTTCTACGAGAAGGTGGGGTTCAACGCCGACCACGACCACAGGGTGCACGAGGGCCTGCGGTTCGTGCAGTTGACCCCGCCCGGCTCGGCCTGCTCGATCGTGATCGGCGACGGCATCACCGACAAGACTCCCGGCACGCAGGAGATCCAGGTCGTGGTGGCCGACGCCGAGGCGGCGCGCCGGCAGTTGCGCGAAGCGGGCGTCGAGGCGAGCGAGGTCGACGCGCAGGCATGGGGCAATTTCGTCTACTTCCGCGATCCGGACGGCAACCGCTGGTCGTTGCAGGCGATCGAGTCGCGCCCGAACGGTTAGACCCCGACGCCACGCGGTTGAACCTGGCGCCACGCGGTTGAACCTGGCGCCACGCGGTTGAACCTGGCGCCACGCGGTTGAACCTGGCGCCACGCGGTTGAACCTGGCGCCACGCGGTTGAACCTGGCGCCACGCGGTTGAACCTGGCGCCACGCCGGGGGCGTGGCGCCAGGTCGTCGGGTAACCGTCTCAGGACTTCAGTTCGTCCTCGGCGTTGCCGGCGGCGGTGACGATGTCCCAGCGCTCGTCCCGGGTGATCAGCCCGGCCTGCACCCACTCGGTGGAGATCCGGGAGACCCTGGTCATGAACTGGCTGTGGTTCTTGAACGGCGCCGCCGCCCAGACCTCGTCGAGGAACGACGTACCGTCCGGGCGCTCCCGGTTCGGCACACCGGAGTCGTGCGAGCCGAACACGATCGCCGGCTCGGAACGCCGGAAATAGACGTGGTGCGCCTGGGTGTCGCCGACGTAGAGCGGCCGCAGCGTGTGCTCGTTGGTGGCGAAGGTGCCGTCGCCGGCCGGTACGACCGCCCGGGACAGGTCACCGGCCAGGGTGAAGTGCCGGTAGAGCGAGAACTCCTTGAAGGTGTTTCCGGTGCCCAGCGCCGGCAGCAGCACCGGACCGTTGAAGACCGCCTGGACGTCCGGGTCGTCCAGCGCCTTCTCCAGCCGGAGTACGAACGGGATGATCACCTCGATGGTGTCGCCGGGCTTCCAGTTCCGCTGGATGCTCAGGTAGCTGCCCGGGGTGACCTTGCCCTTCCGGGTCACCCCATTGATCTTGACCGAGAAGTCCTTCGCCCAGCCCGGTACCCGGAGCCGGATGTCCAGCCGGCCCCGGCCCTGCACCGTCAGCTTGGCCTGCTCGCTGCGCGGATAGTCGGTCTCCTGCCGGATGATGAACCCGTTCGCCTCCCAGGTCAGCACCGACGCGACGTAGAGGTTGACGTAGAGCGTCGAGTTGTCGGCGGACCGGAAGTAGACGGACTCCTGATATTTGGTGTGGTTCTCCAGGCCCGACCCGCCGCAGCAGGTGCCGGTGTTGCCGTAGCCCCGGGTGCTGCCCGGGGTCAGCGGCAGGAAGTAGGTGACGTTCGGGGTGGTGGCGCTCTCGGTGTCCCGCTTGGACCCGAGGATGTGGTTGAGCAGGGTGCGCTCGTAGTACTCCATGTAGGTCGGGTCCGGGTCGTGGAAGAACAGGTTCCGGGCCACCTTGAGCAGGTTGTACGACGTACACGTCTCGGCGCCGTTCCCGGCGATCGAGTTGGCGATGTTCCCCCTCGGCTGGAACAGTTCGGCGTTGGTGTTCGCCGGCAGGTCCGGGGTCGCCGGCCAGGTGCCGCTGGTGCCGCCGTGCGCGTACATCCGGTGCGGCACCACCATGTGCCAGAAGTTCTCGGTCGCCGCGTGGTACGTCTCCTCGGCCCCCTGGTCGAAGACCCGCAGGTAGCCGACGAACTGCGGCACGTGGGTGTTCGCGTGCAGCCGGGTGATGATGTCCCGGTCCTCCACGCAAGCGTCGAAGAGGGACTGCCGGTTGTCGAAGCACTTCGCCGTGGCCAGATACTTCGGGTCCCCGGTGAGGGCGTGCAGGTCCGCCATCACCTCGTTCATCCCGCCGTACTCGCCGGCGATGTAGATGGCCCACATCCGGTTCAGGGTCTCCCGGGGCAGCACCGAGAGCCGGCTGTGCACCCAGTCGCCCATCGCGGTGACCACGGCGAGCGCCTGGGCGTTGCCGGCCAGCAGGTACGCGTCGAGCAAGCCCCGCATGATCTTGTGACAGGTGTAGTACGGCGCCCAGATCGTCGGGTACGTGGCGAAGGACTCCAGCCGGACGAACTGGTCCTCCGGATAAGCGGCCAGGAAGCCGGGGTGGCTGTACTTCCCGCTCGCCGCCATCGCTGCCTGGCAGGCAGCCAGTTCGGCGACGATGTAGTCCACCTTGTCTCCGAAGAGCGAGTCGCCGGTGGAGGCGTACGCCTGGGCGAAGGCGGTGATCAGGTGCCCGCTGTAGTGACCGCGCAGGTTGCCGGTGGCGTCGTCCCAGCCGCCCGGCGGGCTCGACCCCTCCGGCAGCGGCAACCCGGCGGTGACCCGGAAGTTGTGCAGCACCCGGTCGGCCGGGTACCCCCGGAGCAGGTTCAGCACCCGGTCCCGCTTCTCGGCGAAGAGCGTACCGTCGAGCAACTCGACCTGGTCCAGTCCGAACGGCTTCACCACCCAGCGCGGGTTGCGGTCGTAGAAGTCTCCCTGGGACAGCGTCGCGGCGGTCACCGCGGCCCCGTCCGGTACGGCGGCGCGGGCCGGCGCCACCTCGGCGGGTGCGGCCGAAGCCGCTCCGACCGGCAGTTGGGTCGCGGCGACGGTGCCGGCGGTCACCGCGCCGACGGTCCGCAGGAAACGGCGACGGTCAAGTGGGTGCTGGTCTGCGACCACTGTCAACCTCCTCGGTGGTGGCTCTGGTGTCTCCGGCGCCCGTCCCGCCGATCGCGGCGCGGCAGGCACCGACGTGCTGGCTGACTTCCGATCCGTTGCGGCACCTGACGTCCCGGGGCGTTCGGTGACGCCTCGTCACCTCTCGGCAGGTCGGTGTCGATGTGATCGCTAACATTCAACCAGAGACATGACCGGCCATGATTGCGACAGTTGTCGAAATTCCCGGCCCCGATCGACCACCGACAGTTCGGGGTGATCGCGTTCAGCGGCCCGCCGAGCCGCCGGGCGGGTGGGTCAGAGCGGGGTCACGGAGCCCGCCGGAGCCGGGGCCGGTGCCGACTCGTCCGAGGGTGCCGGCCGATCGGGTACGGGTGGCAGCCACGGCCTCGACCCGAAGGTGAGTTTGGACGGCTGTACCCGCCAGCCCGGCAGGTTCGGCTGTTCGGTGCGGTGCCGCTTCAGTTCGAAGAAGTTGTCGTACCGGGCGAGCCAGCGGAGATGTTGCCAGATCTTGACCGCGTCCTCGTCGTCCGGCAGTTGGCTGAGTACCGGTCCGAAGATGGCCGGGCCGGCGCCGCCGTCCAGTACCAGGGTGGGCAGGCCGATCCCGCCCTTCTCCGTGACCAGGTGCCGGTGCTGGTCGAGTACGTCCAGCCAGGTGGCCGGGTCGGCGAGCGCCTCGGTGAAGAGCGACCGGTCGAAGCCGGCCTCCTCGACCGACTCGGCCACCGCGAGGTCCCGATCCTTGGCCGGCTCGCTGGTCTCCCAGACCCGGTTGCCGAGGGCCTGGTAGAACCGCCCGATCGCCTTCGAGTTCTCCTTCCGGCCGATCGCGGCGGCGGCCCGCAGCGCGGTCGCGGATCGGGCGGTCTCGCCCAGCGGCACCGGGTCGGCCCCCTCGGCGAGGTTCGCCACCTCCAGGCAGTACAGCGCCCAGTCGAGTTCGATCTCGCCGAGCGCTTCCAGCCGGCGGGCCCACCGGCTGGCCTGGTAGCACCAGGGGCAGCGCGGGTCGAAGTAGAACGTGACCTTCTCCATCTGGCTTCTTCTCCTCCGTGGACGGTCGCGCCGGACCTGGTCGGTCCGGCGCGACCGCGCGCCGCTAGCTGCTGCGGGAGACCTTCTCCCAGGCCACCCAGGGCACGCCCTGGTCGAGCCCCTGGACCGTCTTCGCCGCCACGTTGAACGTCTGCCGGGTGAAGAGGATCTTGTTGTACGCCTTGTCGTTAATGATCTTGAACGCTTCCTGGTACGCCGCGGCCCGCGCCGCCTCGTCCTTCCCCTGCCGGCCCCGCTCCAGTACGGCGTCCAGCGCCGGGTCCTTGACCCCGCTGTTCAGCCCGTCCGAGCCGAAGTACCGGTCGATGCTGAGCCCCAGTGCCGGGTCGTAGTTGCCGACGAAGGCGAAGTCCAGCACCCAGTTGTTCGAGGCGAAGTTGTCGTTGCGGGTCTGCAACGGCTCCTGGTTGATCGCCTTGACGGTGATCCCCGCCTCGGCCCACATCGTCTTGATCGCCTCGGCGACCTGCATCTCCTCCTGGGCACCGCCGAGCATGATCTCGACCTCCAGGCCGCCGAGCTGCTGCACCAGCTCCTTCGCCCTGGCCTGGTCGTAGCCCCGGTAGCCGTCGACGCCGGCCTGGTAGAAGAGCCCACCCGGCGCGGTCGGCGTCTCCGCCTTCTCGTTCAGCCCGCCGAACAGCACCTTGTTGATGGTGTCGGCGTCGGTGGCGTACGACAACGCCTCCCGGGCCCGCTGGTCGTTCAGCGGCGCCTTCAGGGTGTTGTACTGCAACTGCCACACCGAGACCGCCGCCACCGGCGCCAGGGTGAACTGCTGCTTCGCCTGGGTCAGCAGCGGTACGGTGGTGATCCCCTCCAGCACGTCCGCCGAGCCGGACTGCAACGCCGCGTACGCCGTCTGGTCGGAGCCGATGGTCTTGAAGGTGAGCTTGTCCAGGTACGGCGCTGACGTGTCGTAGTAGTTCTCGTTGCGCTTGAGCACGAGTTCCTGGTTGGCCACGTTGCTGACCACCGCGAACGGACCGGCCCCGACCGGCTTCTGCCCGAACGCGTCCGCGCCCATCGACTGCAACGCGGCCGGCGAGGGTACCCAGTTCGGGGCCTCGTTCACGAACGACGCGATCACCAGCGGGAACGGCCGGGAGAACCTGAGGACGACCTTGCTGTCGCCGTCGGTCTCCACCGACTGCACCGGCTTGAACAACGGTACGCAGCGGCAGGCGTTCTTCGGGTCGAGCGAGCGGTCGAGGTTGGCCTTCACGGCGGCGGCGTTGAACGGCGTACCGTCGGAGAACCTGACGCCCTCGCGGAGGGTGATGGTCACCGAGAGCTGGTCGGAGGCGAAGGTGTAGCCGGTGGCCAGGGAAGGTTCGATCTTGTTGTCCGGCCCCTGTGTGAAGAGCTGGCCGAAGATGGCGTTCCGGTACTCGTGGTTGGCGACGCCGGAGGCGACCGGGTCGAGCGTCGGCCAGCGGGCGAGCCCGCCCTCCGACACCAGGACGGTCAGCTCGCCGCCCCGCTTCGGTGCGCCGGTCGCGGCGGCACCGGGCGCGCCGCCCGAGCCACAGGCGGCCGAGGCCAGCGCCAGAGTGGCGACAAGCGCGGCGACGACGCCTTTCCTTCGCCTGTTCATGGTGTTCCTCATTCTCTGGGTGGTACTGGCGGTGGATGTGTCGAGCCCGTCGGGGCCCCGCCGGCAGCCGCCCCGCCCCGCTGGTCGAGGAAGGAGCGCACAGAGTTCCGATGTTCATCCGTGGTGTAACAGATGGCCTGGGCCTGGCTGCCGAGGCTGGCGATCTGGTCGAGCGAGGACTCGAAGCTGCGGTTGATGATCGACTTGGCCAGCATCAGGGCCGGCCGGGAGCGGGCGGTGAACCGGCCCGCGTACTCGACGGCGTGCCCGAGCACGGCACCCGGCGCGGAGAGCAGGTCCACCAGGCCGATCTCCAGCGCCTCGGCGGCCTGCACCCGGCGGCCGGAGAGCAGCAGCTCCTTGGCCCGCTGCGGGCCGACCCGGCGGGGCAGGTGGTACATGCTGCCGCCGTCCGGGATCAGGCCGCGCAGCACGAAGCTGGCCACGAACGACGCCGCCGGGTCGGCGACGATGAAGTCGCAGGCCAGCGCGAGGTCCATGCCGAGCCCGGCGGCCGGCCCGTTCACCGCCGCGATGGTCACCTGGTCCAGCCGGTGCAGCCCGGCGGTCAGCGCGTACGTGCCGTGCTGGCGCTGCCAGCCCCGGATCGCCACCTCACCGGGCGGGGCGGCCAGCCGTTGCTCCATGGCCCGGATGTCGCCACCGGCGCAGAACGCCGTACCGGCACCGGTCAGGATCACCACCCGGACCTCGGTGTCCCGGCCGACCTCGGCCAGCGCCTCGACCAGCGCGGCCCGGGTGGCGTCGTCGATCGCGTTGCGTACCGCCGGGCGGTTGAGGGTGACCGTGGCGATCGGCCCGTCCACCGCCACCAGTACCGGGGCAGGGGTGTGCGGCTCAGCCATGGACGGCTCGATCCACGCCACCGGTCAGCGCGACCACCTCGCCGGTCATCGCCACCGACAGCGGCGAGGCGAGGAAGGCGACGAACGCGGCGATCTCCTCGGCGGTGACCAGCCGGCCCAGCGCGGTACGCCCGGCGACGTGCGCCAGGTGCTCCGCCAGGGTCACCCCGCGGCGCTTCGCCACCTCGGCCATCCGGGACTCCAACGTCTCGGTGACCGTGGTGAACGGGTGTACGGCGTTGACCGTGATGCCGTCCCGGCCCAGCTCCAGGGCGAGCGACCGGGTCAGGTGCACGATCGCGGCGTTACGGGCGCCGGCCGAGATGGCGCCGCCCTCCCGGGCCTTGTGCCCGGCGATGTTGATGATCCGGCCGAAGCCCCGGGCCCGCATCCCCGGCACCACCGCCCGGCAGCAGCGCATCGTGCCGAGGAACTTCTCCTCGAACGAGGTCAGGATCAGCTCGTCGCTGACGTGGTCGAAGTCCTCGGCCTGGTTGCCGCTGACCACCGCGCCGTTGTTGACCAGGATGTCGACCCCGCCGAACTCCTCGGTGACCTGCCGGACCATGGCCTCGACCGAGTCGGCGTCCCGCAGTTCGGCCTGTACCGGAAGGGTCCGGCCGGGGCCGGACAACTCCGCCGTGGCGGCGCAGGCCCGGTCGAGGCTGCGGCTGGAGACGGCGCAGTGCACGCCCTCGGCCACCAGGGCCCGGGCGATCGCCTTGCCGATGCCCGCACTGCCGCCGGTGACGATGGCTCTCTTGTCCGCCAGGCCCAGATCCATGAGTTCGGTCTTCTTCCTGTTCCATCTCCGCCGCCGCCGCGCAGCGGGCGGGCCGGTCGACCAAGCCGTCTAGCTGCGGAAACGTTGCGGGCGGTACCGGGTCATAGGATGGGTATCGGGAGAGGATCTTTCCCTCTCAGTTGCTCGTACATTACGAACGGATTTCTCGTGGCGCTAGATCTGCTCGTATAGTTCTGTATTGCAGAACCATTGCGGATTCTGCGGCTGCCCGGGCAGGCCCGGACCCCGGGTTTCAGTGGAAGAACGCGCCGCCGTCGACCACGACGGTCTGGCCGGTGATGAAACTCGACATCGGGCCGGCCAGGAAGCGCACCGCCCCGACCACGTCCCGGGGACGCTGCTCGCGGGCCAGCACCCGCTTGCCGGGCGCGGCCCGGCGCAACCCGGCCAGGTCGGCGCCACCGTCCAGGATGCCGTCGCTGACCGTGAAGCCCGGTGCCACGGCGTTGACCAGGATGTTGTCCTCACCCAGCTCCCGGGCGGTCGCCCGGGTCATCGCGATCACCGCACCCTTGCTGGCGACGTAGTGCAGCAGGTGCGAGACGCCCTTGAACGCGGTGGTGGAGGCGATGTTGACGATCCGGCCGCCGCCGCGGTCCCGCATCGGCCCGACCACGGCCCGGATGCAGAGGTACGACCCGAGCACGTTGACGTCCATCACCCGCTGCCACTCGGCGACGTCGATCTCCTCCAGCGGCCCCGGCCGGAGCGTGGTGAAGATGCCGGCGTTGTTGACCAGGATGTCGATCCCGCCGTACGCCCGGACCACCTCGACGGCCAGCTCCCGGGTCGCCGCCTCCGACGAGACGTCCACCGGCAACCCGAGCGCGTCGATCCCGGCGTCCCGGAGTTCGGCGGCGGTCTCCGCCGCGCCGGCCCGATCGGCGACCACCACCCGGGCACCGGCACAACCCAGGTCCTCGGCGATGGCCCGGCCGATCCCGATCGCCCCGCCGGTGACGATGGCGACCCGGCCGGTCAGTTCGGCCGCCCCGGCCAGCAGGTTCACCGGCCGGTCCCGGGCGGTACTCACCGGTCCAGCCCGGCCAGGTTGACGTACTTGAGTTCCAGCCACTCGTCGAGGCCGTACTTCGAACCCTCCCGGCCGTTGCCGGACTGCTTGATCCCGCCGAACGGCGCCTGCTCGCCGGAGACCCGGCCGGTGTTCACCGCCACCATGCCGGTCTCGATCGCCTCCGCCGTCCGCCAGATCTGCCCGAGGTTGTGCCCGTAGAGATAGGCGACCAGCCCGTACTCGGAGTCGTTGGCCAGCGCGACCGCCTCGTCCTCGGTCGTGAAGCCGCGGATCGCCGCGACCGGGCCGAAGGTCTCCTCCCGCCAGGCCAGCGCCGCCGCGGAGAGCCCGTCGACCACGGTCGGCTGGAAGAAGGTGCCGCCCAGCTCGTGCGGCTGGCCGCCGGTGAGCACCCGACCGCCCCGGTCCACCAGGTCGGCGACGTGCCGCCGCACCTTCGCCAGGCCCTGCACGTCGATCAGCGGGCCCATCTCCACGCCCTCGGTAAAGCCGGTGCCGACCCGCACCGCCTCGGTACGCCGCAGCAGCGCCTCGGTGAACCGCTCCCGGATCCCCTCCTGCACCAGGATCCGGTTCGCCGCCGTGCAGATCTGCCCGGCGTTGCGGTACTTGGCCGAGAAGATCCCCTCGACCGCCAGCTCCGGGTCGGCGTCGTCGAAGACCACGAACGCCGCGTTCCCACCGAGTTCCAGGGAGACCTTCTTGATCCCGTCCGCGCACTGCCGCATCAGCAGCCGGCCCACCTCGGTCGAGCCGGTGAAGCTGAGCTTGCGGACCACCGGGTTGCCGGTCAGCTCGCGGCCGATCTCCGGCGCGTCCTGCGCCGCCCCGGTGACGATGTTCAGTACCCCCGGCGGCACCCCGGCCCGCCGGCCCAGCTCGGCCAGGACGAGCGCGGTCAGCGGGGTCTGCTCGGCCGGCTTGAGCACCAGCGCGCAGCCGGCGGCCAGCGCGGGCGCCGCCTTCCGGGTGATCATCGCGGCCGGCAGGTTCCACGGGGTGATCCCGGCGACCACCCCGACCGACTGCTTCCAGACCAGGATCCGCTCGGTCGGCGAGTGCGACGGGATCACGTCGCCGTAGACCCGCCGCCCCTCCTCGGCGAACCAGTCCAGGAACGCGGCGCTGTAGAGCACCTCGCCGCGCGCCTCCGGGAACGGCTTGCCCTGCTCGGCGGTGAGCACCGTGGCGACGTCGTCCACGTGGGACCGGATCAGCTCGGCCCAGCGGCGCAGGATGCCCGACCGGTCGATCGCGGTCCGCCGCCGCCACTCCGGCAGCGCCCGCCGGGCCGCCTCGATCGCCTGGGCCGTCTCCGCCCGGCCGAACCGGGGTACCTCGGCGAGCAGTTCGCCGGTGCCCGGGTCGTGCACCGGAAACCGGGCACCGCTGTCCGCACCGACCCACTCGCCGCCGACGTACGCGTCGGTGCGCAGCAGGCTCCGGTCGGAGATCCTTGAGGTGATCACATCACCGATTGCCGTGGTCAACGTTCCTCCCGCCGGATGGGCATCGGCCTCACCCCGCCGGGGTGGCCGGGGCCGGGGCGACGGCGGCCAGGCCCCGGGCCACCCCCGTCGAGCTGGTGTACCAGGCCAGGCCGAGCCCTTCGAGGATGCGTACGCAGGACTCGGCCGGGTGGGTGTAGGTGTAGACGACCAGCGGTGGCAGGTCGCGGCGGAGCAGTTCGGCCAGCGCCTCCCGGTCCTGCTCCAGCCGACCGGCCGAGGCCAGCGAGGTGGCCAGTACCACCGCGTCGACCTCGCCGGAGCCGGCCAGCGCCTCGATCGCCGGTGCGAACGAGCCGGTGGCGATGAACTGCGCGGTCAGGTCGACCGGGTTCACCGGTGAGCCGTACTCCGGCATGAAGCCGGCGAGCCGTTGTTGCAGCTCCGGCGAGAGTTCCGGTACCGCCAGCCCGGCGTCCCGGCAGGCGTCGGCCAGCCACACCCCGGCACCGCCGGAGGTGGCCAGGATGCCGATCCGGCGCCCGGCCAGCGTCGGCACCTTGTCCAGCGCCTGGAGTACGTCGATCAGCTCCCGCTCGCCGCCGGCCTGCACGATCCCCTCGGTGGCGCAGAGCGCGGTCAGCCCGTCCAGGCTGGTCGCGTCGTGCCGGGTGTGCGCCAGGCTGCCCCGGGCACCCGCGTCGGAGCGGCCGAGCCGGGCCACCAGCAGCCGCTTGCCGAGTTGCCGGGCCTGCCGGGCCAGCGCGGTGAGCCGCTCCGGCTCGGCCACCCCTTCCAGCACCAGTACCGCGAGCGCGGTGTCGGTCTCGACCAGCAGCCGGTCGGCCAGCTCCAGTACGTCGAGATCGCCCTCGTTGCCGGTGCTGATCAGGTAGTTGAAGCCGATCCCGGCCCGGGAACCCCACTGTGCCACGGCGAAGCCGAGCCCGCCGCTGTGCGACAGCACCGCCACCCGGCCGGGCAGCACCACCTGGCCGGTACGGGCCGCGTCGAGCACCGGGCTGAAGGTGAGCGGTGCCGAGGCCGGCAGGCTGGCCAGGCCCTCGCAGTTCGGGCCGAGGATCCGCATCGAGGTGGTCGGCACGATCGCGGCGATCTCGTCGCGCAGTTCGGCGCCGTGCCCGGTGCCCTCGCCGAAGCCGGAGCTGAGCACGATCGCCACCCGTACCCCGGCGGCGGCGCAGTCCCGCAGTACCGCCGGGACCAGCTTGGCCTTGACCATCACCATGGCGACCTCGACCGGCTCGGGCAGCTCCCGCACCGACGGGTACGCCGGGTGCCCCTGCACGGTGGTCCGGGTCGGGTTGACCGGATAGACCCGACCGGCGTAGCCGGCGGCGGCGAGCAGGCCGAGCGGCCGGCCGCCCAGGCTCACCGGATTGTCCGAGGCCCCGATGATCGCCAGGCTCTCCGGATGCAGCAGTACGTCCAGCAGCGAGCGCTCCCCCGCCGCGCGCTCTCCCGACGGGACCGGCCCGACCGGCGCCTCCGCCAGCTCGTCGAGCCCCGGCTCGACCACGCGATCGAGGCTGGTCATCGCGGGTCGCTTCCGGCGATCACACTGGTCCGCAGCTCGCCGAGGCCGCTGATGGTGGCCACCAGCTCGTCGCCGGGCTCGATCGGGCCCACTCCGGGCGGCGCCCCGGTGAAGATCAGGTCACCGGGGCGCAGCGTCATCACCCGGGAGGCGTGCTCGACGATCGCCGGCACCGCCACCAGCATGTCGGCGGTGTTCACCCGCTGCCGCCGCTCGCCGCCGACCAACAGCTCGATCTCGAACTCACCGGGCGGGCCGGCCTCGTCGGCGGTGGTCAGCCACGGGCCGAGCGGGCTGAACGTGTCGTAGCTCTTGCGCCGCGACCGGTCGCCCGGGCTGCGTACCGTGATGTCGAGCCCGATGCTGTAGCCGACGACATGCTCCAGCGCCCGGTCGGCCGGGATGTTCCGGCCGCCCCGGCCGATCACCACCACCAACTCCGACTCGTGGTGCACCTCGTGACCGGCGGCGAGGATCTCGGCCGGCAGCACGATCGGCTCACCGGGACCGGCCAGCGAGGAGGGCGCCTTGAGGAAGACGTCGAACGACATCATCCACTCCTCGACCTTGCCGAGGGTGCGCTCCTGCACCGCGTGCATCTCGTGCACGTGCTCGGCGTAGTTGCTGGCCGCGGCGATGATTTTCGAGGGGTTCAGTGCGGGCGCGCGCAGCCGTACCCGGTCGGCCGGGAGGACCGGGCCGGTCTCGGCCGCCTCGGCCAGGCCGTCCGCCAGCTCGGCGTAGTCCCGGCAGAGCCGGCGCCAGCCGCCCGCCGTCTCCGGATCGGGATCGTGCGGCCAGGGCAGCGCGCCGGTCAGGTCGACCAGGCCACCGTGCCGGACCGCACCGATCCGGTGGTCGTCGAAGAGACAGAGCCTCACAGCAGCTCCCCGGAGGTGGTCGCGGGCACCGGGCCGGCGACGGTCCGGGCGGTGAAGGTGCCGGTGACCGGCTGCGGGTCGTCCAGCGCGCGTTCCCGGTAGATGCCGAGCGCCCGCAGTACCGGCGCGTCGGTCAGCCGGAACAGGTCGGCCGGGGTGGCCGCGTGGTGCTCGACCGGCACCCAGGACGGCACCACGAACATGTCGCCGGGCGCCCAGTCGAAACGCTGGCCGCCGATCACGCTGTGCCCCTCGCCCCGGAAGACCACCCAGATCGCGTTGCCGGTCTGCTGCCGGGCCCGGGTCGGCCGGCCCGCCGGCAGCCGGTGCATGCTGCAACTCAGCGTCGGCAGCACGCTCGCCCCGGAATCCGGGTTGGTGAACTCGACGCTCACCGGCGCCTGGTCCGCCTCGGCGGCCAGCCGGGTCAGCTCGGCGTCGGTCTCCGTCCAGCGGTAGACCAGCAGCCGGGACGACCGGGGGTCCAGCTCGTCGGTGACCGCGCCGGCCCGGAACCGGCCCGGATGCCCGGTGTGCGAGGCCTCGGAGGCGTTGCGCACGGCCGGCTGCGGCTGGGCGAACTCCGGGTACTCCTCGAAGAAAACCCCGTCCAGCGCCTCGATCATCGGCAGGTCGAGCCCGTCGAACCAGACCATCGACTCGGTACCGCCGTTGGTGTGGTCGTGCCAGTGCATGCTCGGGGTGAGGATCAGGTCGCCGGGGTGCATGTCGCAGGCGTCGCCGTCCACAGTGGTCCAGACCCCGCTGCCGGCGAGGACGAACCGGATCGCGCCGGGCGAGTGCCGGTGCGCGGGGGCGGTCTCGTGCGGGCCGAGGCACTGGATCGCTCCCCAGAGCGTGCCGACCGCGTACGGCCGGCCGCCCAGGCCCGGGTTGCCGAGACTGAGCACCCGGCGCTCGCCGCCGCGCTCGACCGGTACCAGATCGATCGCCCGCTCGCCGAGCGCCCGGAGCTGGGCACCGTTCCAGAGCCACGGCACCGCCTTCGGGCGCGGCGTCTCGGTCAGCAGCTCACCGGTGATGTTCCAGAGTGGATGCAGGTCGAGCGCGTCGAGGTCGCGGTAGAGCCGCTCCAGCTCCTCGCCGGTGGCGTCCTGCACGCCAGCGGAGTTGTCAGAGATCATGATGGCCCCCTCGTCCCCTTCCCCGGGGACTTCCGAACGGCACCGGAGTCGGTGTGGTCGATGTGCGTCATGCGGCGCTGGCCGGTTCGGGACGGTCGGTCGCGGTCGCCTCCGGGGAGCCGGCGAGCGTCTCCGGGGAACCGGCGAACGTCTCCGGGGAACCGGACGTCGCCTCCGGGAGGCGGGCGATGCCGAACCGCCGTACGCTCTCCAGCAGCGACGCCCGGCGGACCCAGCTCCGGTGCCGGTCCGGGTCGGCGGTGATGGCCCGCAGCTCGTCCTGGTTGGCCCGGCGACGTGCCGGATCGGTCTCCTTGAGCCGCTCGGTGTTGCGGTGCGTGTCCGCCTGGACGTAGTCGAGCGCGACCCTCCGGCGCACCGTCGCGAACGCGGTCAGCTCCGCCTCGGCGTCCGCGCCGGCCCTGATCCGGACCAGCCGGCGCACCACGTCCATCGCGTCGTGGATGCCGCTGTTCAGGCCGACCCCGCCGACCGGGCTGTTGATGTGCGCGGCGTCGCCGACGATCACCACGTTGCCCAGCCGGAAGGTGTCGGCCACCCGCTGGTGCACGTTGTAAATCTGCCGGTCGACGATCGGATAGTCCTCGGCCCGGGGCGCGATCTTCTGGAGCTGCGTCTGGAGGGTGGCCGGGTCGAGCGCCACCTCGCGCGGCTGGTCGACCGGCACCGGATAGACCGCCCGCCAGGATTCCCTGGTGTGCAACAGGAACAGCCACTCCCGGGGGTCCGCCACGTAGTTCACGTCGGCCAGCCCGGGGATCAGTTCGCGCAGGTCGACCGAGGTGCTGACGATCAGGAACCGCTCGGGATAGGTGTGCCCCTCGAAGCCGATGCCGAGGGTCTGCCGGACGGTGCTGTTCGCGCCGTCCGCGCCGATCAGGTGTGATCCGCGGATCTCGGTCTCGCCCTCGCCGGTCCGGACCGTGACCGCCACCCCGCCGTCGACCTCGCGTACGCCGAGCACCCGGGCGCCGAAGACGAGCCGGGCCGATTCCGCCGCCCGCAGCCGCCCGACCAGCATCCGGACCAGGTGCTGCTGGTTGAGCTGCAACCGGTACGGATGGGCGGTCTCGTCGCGGAGCAGGCCGAAGTCGAACTCGGCGACCAGGCCGGCGTCCCGGTCCCGGTGCTGGAACCGGGGCACCACCAGGCCCTCGGCGATCATCTGGTCGACGATGCCGAGTTCGCCGAGGAGTTCCAGGGTCGGCGGGTGGAAGGTCGACGCCCGCCAGTCGGTCTTCGGCTCGGGTTCGGCCTCGATCAGCACGACCGGCACACCGTGCCGCACCAACTCCGCGGCGGCGGTCACGCCGACCGGACCGGCCCCGACGACGAGCACCGGCGCCGCGACGTCGGTCGGAATCGTCATGGACATGCCTGTCATCGTAGCCACGATTCTAATTACCGGAAGAGATGGAGTAGAGATTCTGCAACCCGGAACACTTGCCCTGACCAGGTGCCGAGCGCCGCCGGCCACTGTGCTCGGTCCGGCCGAACCGGCACCGCCCGGACGGCCCATGGCCGACCGGGTGGAGGTACGCGGGTGCGGTCAGTCGGCGGCGTACCGGTCGCGCAGCCGGTAGATGTCCAGGGTCAGTTCGCCCCGCCGGATCCGGTCGAGATAGCGCAGCTCGTCGGCCTGGCGCTGCCGGGCGGCGTCGAGCACCGCGTCGACCCGGTCGGCGGGGAGCACGAGTACACCGTCGGAGTCGGCGAGGACCAGGTCGCCGTCGTACACGGTGACCCCGCCGAGCACGATCGGGGCGCCGACCGTACCCGGATCGGCCTTGACCGTGCCGCGCACCGCGACCGAACTGCTGAACGTCGGGAAGTCGCGGGCGGCGAGCGCGGCGGTGTCCCGGACCCCGCCGTCGATCACCAGCCCTCCGATGCCGCGCTGCTGCGCGGCGACGGTGAGCACCTCGCCCCAGTAGCCGCACGGCTCGCCCTGGGCGGCCACCACCAGCACCTGGCCGGGCCGGGCGGCCTCGACGGCGATGTGCAGCGGCAGGTTGTCGGCCGCCGCGGTCCGCACCGGCAGCGCCGGACCGGCCAGCCGGGCCCCGGGCCAGGCCGGCCGCAGGGTGTACGGCAGGAAGCAGTCGAGCCGCGACGCCTCGTAGACGGTGGCGGTGCCGAGCCCGAGCAGTTCCGCCGCCACCTCGTCGGAGACGGCCTGCCCGGTGCCTGTCGTCGGCCCGGCCGGCGTCGACATCAGGCCTCCACCCGGCGTTGTAGCTGGTGGTAGCCGTGCCGGCGGCGGGCCTCGGCCAGGCTGGTCCCGGCCAGGATCTCGGCCACGATCGCCTCCTCGGTGGCGTGGATCCGACCGGCCAGCGCCAGCACCTCGTCCTCGACGTCCGGCGGCACCGCCAGTACGCCGTCGGCGTCGCCGAGCAGCAGTTGCCCGGCGGCCACCTGCACCCCACCGACCGTCACCGGCCGGCCGACGTCGGAGACCTCGACCCGGTCCTTGCCGGTCCGCATGAACCGACCCCGGGAGTAGATCGGGTAGCCCACCTCGAACGCCCGGGCGACGTCCCGGCAGACCCCATCGATCACCGTGCCGGCCACGCCCCGGTGGTGTGCCATCGCGGTGAGGATGTCTCCCCAGACCGTGCAGTCGGTACGCCCGCCGTTGTCCAGCACCACCACCTGTCCGGGCGCCACGTCATCGAGATAGTCGCCGACGCTGCCGGCCGGGTGACCGGCGGTGACGTACCGGACGGTGAAGGCGCGTCCACAGAGCCGGGCACCGTCGGCGAGCGGTGCGATGCCGAGCAGGCTGCCGGGGCGGCCGAGCCGGTCGAGCGCGTCGGAGACGGTCGCGGTCGAGTACGCCGCCAGGGGGTGGCTCATGCCAGCACTCCGCTTCGCTGCGTGCCGTCATGAGGCACATCCGCACTGAGCTGGCTGATTCGCTCGCTACGCTCGCTCATGCCGGCACTCCGCTTCGCTGCCCGGTGCCCGGGACGTCCCGCCCGAGTCGATCTGTCCCGCGCCACCGTCACTCCTCCACCGAGGGGAACCTGCTGTCGTGCATCACCTGGTCGACGGGCTTACCGGCCCGGACCGCCTCGGCCATGCCCTCCTCGCGCCGGACGATGCGCTCGGCGAGCGCGACGACCCGGTCCGCCCCGGCGGCAGGCACGAAGACCACCCCGTTGCGGTCCGCGACGACCCAGTCCCCGGTCTGCACCGGTACGCCCGCCACGTCGATCCGCTCGTCCATGCCGAGCTGCACGATCCGGCCCCGGGCGCTGACCGGCACCACCGCCCGGCCGAAGACCGGGAGGTCGAGTTCCTCGCTCTCGCCGATGTCCCGGCAGGCACCGTCGATCACCACGCCGCCGATGCCGCGCCGGGTGGCGGCCAGGGCCAGGATTCCGCCCCAGCAGGAGACGTCGAGCCGGCCGTCGTTGGCGATCACGAGTATCTGGCCGGGGCCGGCGGAGTCGACCGCCGCCGCCGCGATGTGCGCGGCCGGCTGACCGTCCCGGCGGGGTCCGGCCCGTACGGTGCGGACCGTACCCACCACCGCCTCCCGGACCGGCCAGAGTGGATGGATTCCGGTGGTCGCCCCGGCCAGCCCGAGGGTGTCCAGTGCGTCGGAGAGCGCGCAACTGTCCAGCCGGGCGATCCGGTCCCGGAGCGCGTCGGTCGTACCCACGGTGGCGCCGGTCATGCCGCACCGGCCGGGACGCCGGACTCCCAGGCCACGAAGCCCATCGCGTTGCCGGTGCCGGCCGACGAGCGGTAGCAGGGCTGGTAGTCGACCACCCGGGGAGTCAACCCGCTGCCCCGCAGCGCGCCGGCGACCACGATCCAGTTGCGCAGCTCGGAGGTGCCGGACCGGAGCAGCGACGCCGGCAGTGCACCGAGATATTCGCCGTCGTCCCGGAGCAGCGCGTCGAGGAAGGCCCGGTCCAGTTCCTCGTCCACCACGAAGTGGCTCAGCCCGCCGGAGGCGGCCAGCCCGACCCGGAGGTCGCCGGGGAAGGACGCGATCGCCCGGCCCAGCGCCAGGCCGAACTGCCAGCACCGGGCCGCGCTCGGCGGGTTCGGCTCCCAGAACGTGTTGACGAAGAGCGGCACGAACGGGATGTCGCCGGAGCCGCCCAGGATGTTCTGGTAGACGAAACCCCAGCCGTGCGGGATGCCGTGGTCGCCGTACTTGCCGGCCGGCAGTTCCTTGGACGCGCTCGGGTCGAAGCCCTGCTCGCTGGTCGAGCGGATCAGGTGCAGGGCCAGCTCGGGGTGGCAGCGCCGGATGGTGCTCTCGGCCGGCACGTTCGCCACCTCGGCGATGGCCAGGCCGGGTGGCATCGCCGCCAGGTGCTCCGGCTTGAACGGCTCGTGCCGCATGGTGGCGCCGTAGTAGAAGGCGAACTGCGGCAACAGTTCGTCGGTGAAGGTCTCCTTGTGGTCGCTGCTGACCACCACCAGTACGTCCGGCTCGGCGGCCCGGACCACGTCGCCGAGCGCGTCGATCGCCTCCCGGCAGCGCTTGTGCCGCGCCCGGCGCTCCTCCGGGGTGTTCTCGGCGGTGAAGTCCTCGCGCACCTCGGCGAGCTGCGCGAAGGTGTAGTCCTCGCCCCGGAACGCCAGCGCCGGGTTGCGCCGGTCGGCGGCGGCCCGCTGCTCCCACTGGTCCGGCGGGGTGTTCAGCAGCGGCCCGTGCGAGGTGCCGATCCCCACCACGATCTCTGCCATGGCTGCTCCTCTCCGCGTGCGGCGTCCCGGCTACAGCCGGAACAGCTCGCGGGCGTTGGTCTCGAAGAGCTGGGTCCGCTGCTTGTCGTCCAGCCACTCGATGTCGTTGATCAACAGGTGGATGTCGTCGATCCAGCGTCCGGTCTCCGGGTCGCGCATCGAACCGGTGCCCGGCTTCTCGGTGCCGAACAGGCACCGGTCCACCCCGACCGCCTTGAGCAGCAGCTCGATGGAGTCGCGGGTGTAGAGGCAGGTGTCGTACCAGAGCCTGCGCAGGTTGTCCTCGAAGCGCTGGCCCTTACGCAGCGCGCCCGGGGCGAACCGGCCCCGCTGGTAGGGGATGGCGCCGCCGCCGTGCGAGACGATGATCTTCAGGTCGGGGAAGTCGGTGAAGACGCTGGACTGCACCAGGCCGATGACGGCGAGCGTCTCCTCCTGGATGAAGTGCAGCGAGTAGCTCTCCCGGGCCGGCGCGCGGCAGCCGGCCGAGTGGATCAGCGCTGGTACGTCGAGTTCGCAGAGCGCCTCCCAGACCGGGTACCAGAACCGGTCGCCGAGCCCGGGCGGCTGGCGGGTCCCCTCGTACGGGTCGGGGTTGAGCATCGCGCCGACGAAGCCGAGTTCCTGGACGCAGCGGCGCAGCTCGCGGGTCCAGGCGGCGGGGTCGGTCTCCATGCTCTGCGGCAGCCCGGCGACGCCCCGGAACAGCCCGGGTTCCAGTTGGCAGACCCGGTGGATGACGTCGTTGGTCTCGGCGGTGAACCAGTCGACCAGGAAGGCCGGCGACTCGCTGTGCATCGACTGGTACGGCCGGGGCGAGATGAGCTGGATGTCGATCCCGGCGGCGGCCAGGTGCGCCAGGTGGGATTCGCCGCCGAAGCTCGGGTTCGGCTCGTGCAGCGCGGCCCGGAGCCGGTCGTCGCTGATCCCCGCGCCGCCCCGGCCGTGCGCGCCGCGGTGCGACAGCAGGCCTGCCTTGTACGCGTACAGCTCGCTCGGCGCGCTGACGTGGCCGTGGACGTCGATGAACATGTGCCTCTCCCCGGGGTGGTGGGAACCGCGGTGGCCTGCCGGTCGCCGTCGGCGCCGCCGGCAGCGCGCCCGGGTGCAGGCCCGGGCACGGCGGCGACGACGCCGGGTGCGACCACGCAGTGCTCACACGCTAGCCCCGATGCATCGCTCCAGGGAATAGCAGGGATGATTATTCTGATCAGCGGAACAGTCCAGCTCAGCGGCAATGGCGCTCCCGGTCAGCGGCGGCGGCACTCCCGGTCAGCGGTAGAGGCGCTCCCACTCAGCGGTAGAGGCTCTCGCTCAGCTCCTTCGCCGCCTCCCGGAGCGCCTCGACGGCCCGGTTCACCCCTTCCGGCCCCATCCGGGCGGTCGGTCCGGCGATGGTCAGCGAGGCGACCGGGATGCCGCTGCGATCCGGCAACGGTACGCCCACCGCCACCAGCCCCGGCTCGCTCTCCCCGTGGTTGACCGAGTAACCCTGCGCCCTGGCCTCGGCCAACTCCTCGAACAGGGTGGCCCGGTCGGTGTTGGTCGCCTCGGTCACCTGCTCCAGCTTCTCGTGCGGATAGAGCCGCTGCACCGCCTCCAGCGACATGCCGGCGAGCAGCACCTTGCCGCCGGACGAGGCGTGCGCCGGCAGGCTGACCCCGGCCCGGGAGGCGACCCGGACGGCGTTCGCCGACTCGACCGAGTCCACGAACCGGACGTGGTTGCCCTCCAGGATCTGCAGGCTGGCGGTCTCGCCGGTCGTCGCCACCAGGCGCTCCAGGTACGGCCGGGCCTTGCGCCGGACGTCGAGCTTGGACAGCGCGCCCATCCCGACCTCGATCAGCACCGGCCCCGGGTGGTACGCCCGGGTGGTCGGGTTCTGCGCCGCGAAACCACGGTAGACGAGCATGGCCAGCAGCCGGTGCGCGGTGGAGCGGGCGACGTTCAGCTCGTCGGCCGCCTCGGCGACCCGGATGCTCGGCTTGGTCTTCAGCAGCAGCAGGAGCCGCAGGGCGTGGTCGACCGAGGCGATGTGATACGGCGGAACGGCCGGCTCATTCTTCATGGCGGAATAATAGCCAGGGTCTTGCTACTGTGCAGACTCGCGACGTAGGTTTCTGCCGGAGAGCACCGGCCACCCGCGCTACCCACGACCCGGCGTCGCGACGCGTTCGAGCGCCAGCACCGGGGGTGCTCCGCAACTCCGGCGCAGATTCCGAGCAGATCGCGCCGTTGGTCGATGGGAGATTGTTCCATGTCACTGGCCGACCTGGTAGGACTCGCCCCGGACGCGCTCCGGGACCCGGGTTCCGTCTACGACGAGCTACGGGCGAAAGGCGTGCATTTCGCCCCCGAGGTGAACGCGTACGTGGTCGCCGGTCACGACGACGTCAGCCGGGTACTCCGGGACGCCAAGCGGTTCTCCTCGACCATCACTGTCGGAAATCCGCCACCGTCACCGACCGACGACCCCAACCGGCTCCGCCCGCTGCTGCTGCTCTCCGACGACCCGGTGCACGCCACCCGGCGCTCCATCGTCAACCGCGCCTTCACCCCGTCCCAGGTGCGTAGCTGGGAGCCGGTGGTGCGGCGGATCGCCGAACAGCACGTCGACGCGCTGCGCGACGCCGACACCGTCGACCTGGTCGAACGGATCGCCGCTCCGCTGCCGGTACGGGTGATCAGCGCGCTGCTCGGAGTACCCGCCGACGACGTGGACAAGTTCCGGGCCTGGTCCGAGGAGATCACCGGGTCGCTCGGCGGGCACGCCGCCGACCCGGAGAAGCGGGACCGGGTGCAGCGGGAGTTCACCGGCTACATGGACGAGCTGATGAACCGGCACGACGGCCGGGCCGGCGACGACGTCCTCTCCACCATCGTCGCGGCGGACCGGGCCGGCGAACTGACCCGCCGCGAGGCCGTCAGCTTCACCATCGAGCTGCTGATCGCCGGCAACATCACCACCACCCACCACCTGGCCAGCAGCATGAAGCTGCTCGCCGAGATTGACGGGCTCGCCGACCGGCTCCGGGCCGAACCGGCGCTGATCCCCCGGTTCGTCGAGGAGTCGCTGCGGCTCGAATCGCCGATCCAGGGCTTCTACCGGCTCGCGTTGCAAGACTCGGTGGTCGGCGGCACCGAGATCCCGGCCGGCTCCCGGCTGCTGGTGCTCTACCAGGCCGCCAACCGGGACCCCGCCGCCTGGGAGCAGTGCCCGCACCTCAAGCTCGACCGGCCCAACGCCTCGGCGCACCTGGCCTTCGGCAAGGGCCCGCACGCCTGCATCGGCTCCTCGCTGGCCCGGCTGGAGGGAGTCGTGGTGGTCGAGACGCTGCTCGACCGGGTCGCCGGGATCACCCTGCTCACCCCTCGGGACGAGGTGCCGTACCTGGCCAGCTTCATCAACCACGGCCCGACCTCGCTGCCGGCCCGGCTGGTGTTCCGGCCAACCGGGGAGCCGTCGTGACCCTGCGGGTGGCGGTGGACCGGACGCACTGCGAGCTGCACGGCCAGTGCGTCGAACGGGTCCCGTCGGTGTTCCGGTTCACCGACGGCGGCGACCTCGACCACCTGCCCGAAGCCGGCGACGACCTCGCCGACGACCTGGCGGACGCCCAGTTCCTCTGCCCGGCCCAGGCCATCGAGGTCGGCCCGGCGTGACCGCCGGACAGGCCGGGGTCGACCAGCAACCGGACCGGGTCGTGGTGGTCGGCGCGTCGCTGGCCGGGGTCCGGACCGCGCTGGGCCTGCGCCGGGCCGGCTTCACCGGCGGCGTCACCCTGGTCGGTGCCGAGCCCTGGCTGCCGTACGACCGGCCACCGCTGTCCAAGCAGGTGCTGCTCGGCGACTGGGCCCCGGACCGGACCCGGCTGGCCAGCTCCGAGCAGCTCGCCGGGCGGGGCATCGAGGTGTTGCTCGGCGACCCGGCCGTGGCCCTCGACGAAGACGCGCGGACAGTCGTGCTCGGCTCCGGTACGCGGATCGGTTACGACGCCCTGGTGGTGGCGACCGGGGCGACACCCCGGCCCTGGCCGTTCCCGACCCCGACCACCGGCGTGCACGACCTGCGCCGGCTCGACGACGCGGTGGCGATCCGGGACGCCTTCGACACCGCTCCCCGGGTCGTGGTGGTCGGGGCGGGTTTCATCGGCACCGAACTCGCCTCGGCCGCCGCCCGGCGCGGGCTGCCGGTCACCGTGGTCGAGCCCCGCCCCGACCCGCTCGCCGCCCAACTCGGTACGCTCGCCGGCACCGCCCTGCTCGACCTGCACCGCCGGCACGGCGTCCGGTTCCACACCGGACACGCCGTCCGGGCCGTGCACGGGGGTGACCGGGTCAGGGCGGTCGAACTCGACGACGGCACGCTGCTCGACGCCGACCTGGTGGTGGTCGGGATCGGCGTACTGCCGAACACCGGCTGGCTACCCGGAAGTTCGCTGGAACTGACCGACGGGATCCGCTGCCACGGTACCGGCGTCTCCACCGGCAACCCGGCGATCTGGGCGGTCGGCGACGTGGCCCGGTGGCCGGTCGCCGGGCACACCGAACCACGCCGGGTCGAGCACTGGACCAGCGCGGTCGAGCAGGCCGGGATCGTGGCGTACAACCTGGTCCGGCCGCCCGCCGCGCGCCGGGTCACCGCCGCTACGCCGTACGTCTGGACCGACCACTACGGGCTGAAGGTGCAGCTCGTCGGGCTGGCCGGACCGGACGACGAGAGCAGTGTGCTGCACCGGGCCCCGGACGGCGAACGGTTCGTCGCCGTACGCCACACCGGCGGCCGACTCAGCGCCGCACTGGCCTTCGGGATGCCGGAGACACTGCCGAAGCTGCGTTCGGCGGTCCGGTCCGGCGCCTCGGTCGCCGAGGCGACGGCACTGTTCGGCTGACCCGCCCGGCACTGTTCGGCTGACCGCCCGGTACGCCGAAGGCTCGCCTCTTTCACAGCGAGACGACGGCGTCCTCAGCCAGGGTGAACAGTCCCGCGTCAAAGACGATCTTCGAAAGTTTCGTACCCTTCGGCACGTCGAAATAGACGGAGGCTCGGACAGAGTTTCCGGGGTTGATCTCGTCGAGGAATCCGGCGCCACCTGGATTGCCGTAGATATTCGCTTCGCCGTCCGCCTCGTATTCCCGGCCGCGACTGTCGCGCGCGGTCACCGTGCCGTCGGCGTGGAACATGTGCGCCTTCTTGGTGACGTTCTTTGCGGAGACGACGACACGACAGAACGTACCCTGCGCCTTCTTCTTGAGGAACGAGTCGCCGACCTGCGATATACCGCACTTGACGCTGTGCACGATGAACTCGAAGTCCCCACCACGCACTCGCTGGCCAGTCCGGTAGACCTTCACCGTCGCCTCGGGCTCCGGCTCGGCTGCGGCCGCCCGCGACGTGGGCGCAGCCGGCGTCGGCTCGGCGGTCGACCCAGCGGAGCCGGTTGGCGTTGGGTCGGAGCCGGATGCCTTGCCCACCTCACTGGTCTGCTGCGGATCCGAGCCCGCCGCGATCATTGCACCACCGCAGCACAGCACGAGCGCGATACCGCCGCCGATCAGGCTCGGAATCAGCCAACGTCTGCCGCTGGATCTCCGTTGCGGGGGCCCTGGATATCCGAACGGCGGTTGCGGAGGGCCGGGCTGCGGCGACGCCGACCCGAATGGCGTGGTCGGAGGACCGGATGCGTACGAGGCGTATGGATCGGTTGGCTGAGAATGCGACTGTTGGCCGGGGTGATCGGGAGAGGTCATCACTGTCTCCGTACTGAATCTGGCGTGACCGGAACGAGCACGCCCGAGAGATTGCCACAGCATCCCGTCCGCAGCACCGGATCGTTCGGTCACTATGCGACGCCGGGCAGTTAACCCTCAGCTATTCACCGCAGTCCGTGTCGCCGTCACTGAGACACGGACGACAAACCAAGCCCTCCGACCGATGCAATTCAATGCCAGAAAGGACGAGATCCGCCGACTCCCGGCCGGTGCGGCCGGCCAATGGGGATGACCGACCCGACGGCCGACCGGGGAGTAGGCGGTCGGTGCGTGGACTGTCGAGCTGGGTGCACAGGCGGGGCACGGAAAGCCGGGGTTGCCGAGACGGCGCACGAGGTGCCGTTCGGATCGACCGATCGGCGAGGTCGGGTCAACCGTCAAAGACGGGGCACTGGTCCAGGCGCAGCAGGGTCTCCTCGATCTCGGCCTGCCGTGCGTTGGCGAAGGAGGTCTCGACTCCGACGACCTCGAAGCCGGCCTTGCGGAGTACCCGAAGGGAGCCGGCGTTGTCGCTGGCGACCCGGGCGTGCAGCGGCCGGACGGTGACCAGGTCGAGGAGGAGCGCCAGCGCCGCGCTCGCGATGCCGCGCCCCCAGACCCTCCGGTCGATCCAGTAGGTGATCTCGGTGTCGCCGTCGACGACGAAGCTGCCGACGCTGCCGACCAGCGCGTCGTTCCAGGTGACCGCCAACAGCACCACGTCGGCGGAGCCGCGCAGCCGGGCCAGCCGCGCGTCGAAGGCCGCCCGGTCGTCGGGGTCCTCACTGGTGAAGGCCGCCATCCGGACCGACACCGGGTCACGTGACTGCGCGAAGAGCGCGTCGAGGTCCGCGTCCCGCACCGGCCGCAGCGCGACGATCCCCATGCCGGCCCCTCCGTCTCCCCGGTCGCCGTGGCGCGACCCGCCGCGCCCCGCCGACCAGGCGACGACCGACGCCGGCAACCTAACAGGGGCCACCGACACCGACCGGTCATCCGTTCCGCGCCGCCGAGCTGCGGTGCCGTGCCGGCATCGATCGCGGGTTGCGGCGGGCAGCCATGATCGCAGGGGACGGTACCGGCGACGTTGCCTACGGAGGCATGGATGCTCCTCACCGCCCAGCCACGACTGCGCCCGCTGCCACCCGCGACGGCCGAGCGGCTGGCCACGGTACGAACCGGCGTCGACGAGGCGCGGCTGCGCCGGCACGTGGAGCGGCTGGACGCGCCACGCGGTCGCTACCACGCGGCACCGGCGATGACCAGGGCCGAGTCGTACGTGGCCGGGGAGCTGGAGCGGGCCGGCTGGCGGGTCGACCGGCGGGAGTTCACCGTGCCGGGCGACTCGCTCGCCGGGGTCAACCTGCTCGCCGAGCCACCGACCGAGGAGGGCACACACCCGCGCCGGCCGACGGTGCTGATCGGCGCGCACCTGGACACCGTGCCGGGCAGTCCCGGTGCCGACGACAACGCCTCCGGGGTGGCCTGCCTGCTGGAACTCGCCCGGATACTGCCGGAACTCGGGCTGGCCCGGCACGTCCGGCTGGCCGTCTTCGACGAGGAGGAGACCGGGCTGCACGGCTCGCGGGCGCTTGCCGGCGAGTTGGGTACGCTCGGCCGCCCCGCCGCGGTCGTGGTCTTCGAGTGCATCGGGTTCTACTCGGCCCTGCCCGGCAGCCAGGTGCTGCCGTCCGGTGCCGGGCTGGTCTACCCGGGACAGCGCCGCCGGATCCGGCAGCGCGGCTGGCGCGGCGACTGGACGCTGGTGGCGTACCGGCAGTCGGCGGGGCGGCTGGCCCGGCTCTTCGCCGAGTGCCTGACCCAGCTGGCCGGACCCGGTACGGCGCTACTGGCCCGGGACGCGCTCGACCTGCGCCTCGCCGGCCCGCTGCTGCGCCGGTACCTGCCGAGCACCGAGCACTTCGCGCGCAGCGACCACCAGCCGTTCTGGGACATCGGCGTACCGGCGATCCAGATCACCGACACCGCCGACTTCCGCAACCCGTACTACCACCAGCCCAGCGACACCCCCGATACCCTCGACTACCGCCGGATCGCCGACATCGCCGCCGCCACCGCCGTGAGCCTGGCCGGCCTCGGCATCAGTTGAGCCGACCGGGCGGGGTGTCGCTGGCTCCGGACCGGCCGTCGGGTCGGGTGGGAAGGTCGGCGGGTCGGGTGGGAAGGTCGGCGTGCAGCCGGGCCAGTTCGGTCGCGGTGCCGATCCCGGCGCGGAACGACGGATGTGCGACGTACTCCCGGATCACCGAGGCGAGGAAGTCGGGTTGCACGTTCAACTGCCCGACCGGCAGTTCCTCGGTACGCGGTGGGCGGCCCGACCACGGATGCCAGCCCCGGCGGTAGAGCGTGATGTGGGGGCTGACCGGCGCCGGTCGCGGTGGTCCGCCGGGCGCCAGCTCGTCCCAGTCGATGGTGGTGTCGCCCCGGGCCCCGCGCACGGAGATCCCGGTCGGGTCCAGCACGAGACCCGCCCGCTGGACGAACGGCATGGCCAGCGCACATCCGACGACGACGGCGAACAGGACCAGGTGGTACGTCTGGGACGGCCATTCGTTGAAGCCGAGCCCTACCCGCTCCGGTCCGCGCTCGACCACGACGAACCCTGCTGCTCCCCAGAGCGTCATGATCGTCAGGATCCCCTGAAAGCGGGGGAACGCCCCGACGACGAACCGGCGGGCCGCAGTGTCGACCTGGAAGGTGGCGGGACGCAGCCGCAGCGGCGCGACGACCCGGGTGAAGACGACGAGCGGCATCCCCACGGCGACGACCAGCGCCAGCAACTGGACCAGCAGGCCCAGGCCGGAGGGTTCGATCCGGTCGGTCACCGGTTCCACCCACCGGGCCACCACGAACCGGCTCAGGAAGGCAACGATGCCGAGCGCCATGGCGGCGGCCCGGACCACGCCGAGTGACATGACCGAAGGGTAGCGAGGCTGGTCAATGTCGCCGGAGCGGCGCGAAATCCGGTGGAACCGCCCACCCGGACCCTGGTACCAAGAGCGGGTGCCGACACCGAGATCCCGTACCGCGTGAGTCGTAGCCTGCACACCGACCCGTACCCGATCCGTGCCGCCCGCCGACTCGACGCGCCGCGGGGCCGGCGCGCGGCCGAGCCGAGGGTGCGGCGCCGCCGCGCCCGCCGGCCGGGGCCCGAGCCGGAGACCGGGCTCCCGATCCCGTACTCCCCGCCCCGGCTCCCGATCCGGGAGTCTCCGGCCCGGCCGGGGTTCCTGCATCCGGCAACCGCCCGCGACATCGCCCGGCTGCTGGACTTCTTCGGCCCCGAGCTGCGGTACGGGCTGCGGGCCGTCGAACTGCGGCACGCCGTCGGCGCCGACCGGCCCGGGCCGCTCCTCGCGACGCTGCTGGTGCCGGGGGTGGTGATCCTGCACGAGCAGCCGCGACCGCCGTGGACCGTTCCCGGCCGGCTGCTGCCGCGGTCCCGGGCCCGGCTGGTCCGGGCCGGTGCCCGGGTCGAGTCCGCCGCGACGCTGACCAGGATCGACTGGCCCGGTACGACACTGCGCGACTTCGTGCTCTTCGACGGCCTGCTGCACGAGATCGGCCACCACCTGGTGCAGCACGGCACCGGCAAGCGGACCGTCCGGGTACGCCGGACCGCCGACCACGAGCGGTGCGCGGACGAGTTCGCGGCCCGCTGCCGGCGGCGCTGGGCAGTCGCCACCGCTTCCGGGGCGGCTCGGAATCCGACCGGTACGGCGGCGGCTCGTGGCTAGCCGCGCCCGGCTGGTCGGCGACGGCCTGGAGAACCCGGCGAACGCGTACGCGCTGCGGGACGCCGCCGCCATGTTCGGGGTGCCGTGCCTGTTCCGGGACGGCCGGGGGCTGGCCGGGCACTGGTCCGCCGAACGGGCCGGCGGGCCGCTGGACATGATCGGCAGCCCGGAGCTGCTGGACCCGTCGACCCCGATCGTCGCGGTCGAGAACGCACCCGGCGCGACATCCGTGTTCGGTACCGCCCTCCCGCCTGGACGGCCGTCCGTGGTGGTCGGCAACGAACGTCTCGGCGTACGGCCGGACGTGCTGCGGTCGGCCGCGCGGTGCGTACAGATCCCGATGGCGGGACGCGGGGTGAACACCCTGAACGTCGCCTCGGCCGCCGCGGTGGCCCTGCACTACCTGGTGGCGGCGTCCGGCCGGCGTACCGTCCGGGGCGCCCGTCCCGGGTCGCGACGACCGGCCGTACTGCTGCTCGGGCCCGGTGACCACGTCGAGGCGGGCAGCACGCTGCGCTCGGCCGCCGCCTTCGGCTGGCAGACGGTGGGGCTGGACGACCGGGCGAAGGTGTGGTGGGGCACGCCCCGGCCGGTACGTACCGAGGCCCGGGCCGCCGCACGCAGCTCCCGCAATCCGCTCCGGGTGGTACCCGTGCCGGCGGAGCGGCCGATGCCGGCCCGGCGGGTGGTGGTCGCCGGCCTGCGGGTCACCGGTCCGCCGCTGCACCGGGTTGACCTGACCGGCGGCCCGGAGACCCTGCTGGTGATCCCGGACGAGGAGGCGACCGGGCCGGCCGAGGACTGGCGCCGGCTCGGCCCACGGGTGGAGTTCGCCCGGCTGGAGGTGCCGGCCGCGGACGTGCCGTACCGCTACCGGCTGGTGGCGGCGATCGTGCTGGCCGAGGTCGCCCGGCAGCTCGGTACCCGTGTCTCCGGCCGCCCGGGCCCGGCACCCCGGCACCGCCCCCGCTACGACAGCAGCCTGGCCCTGGTCGACTCCCCGGACGCCGAGCTGGTCACCCCGGCGGAACTGGAGGCGTACTGAGTCAGGAGGTGCCGGCGCGGCGGAGGCCGGCCATCGCCCACTCCAGGCTCGCTCCCTCGTACGGGCCGCCCGGGCGCTGCGCCTCCCGGGCGGCGCGCATCGCCTGGACCCGCAGGTCGGCCCGCCACACCGCGGCCGGCAACTCGGCCCGCAGGGTCAGCTCCTTGCGGCGCTTCACCTCGAAGAGATAGTCGTAACGGGCCAGTCCGGAGAAGTGTCGCCACAGCTCGACACAGGTCTCGTCGTCCGGCAACTCCCGGATGACCGGCCCGAAGACCGCCGGCCCGGCACCGCCGTCGAAGACCAGGGTCGGCACGCCGAACGCGCGTACCCGGTCGATCCAGTCCCGGTGCTCGGCGAGTACGGCGGTCCAGATGGCCGGGTCGGCGGTGGCCGCGTCCACCAGGCCCGGGTCGTGGCCGAGCGCGGTCAGCGCCGCCCGGGAACTCTCCGCGACCGACGGTGCCGGGGCCGGCCCGTCCGGGCCGGCGGCCGGCGGCGCCTGCTCCCACATCAGCGCGCCGAGCGCCGAGTAGAACCGCCCCATCTCCGCCCGGCCGTGCCGGTCCCGGAGCAGGATCGCGGTACGCAGCGCGGCGCCGTACTCGGCGTCGAGCGCGGCCGGGTCCTCGTCGGCGGCCAGGTTGACCACCTCCAGGGAGAGCAGCCCCCAGTCGAGTTCGATCTCCCCGAGCGCCTCCAGCCGGCGGGCCCAGCGGGAGGTCTGGTAGCACCACGGGCTGCGCGGGTCGAAGAGGAAGGTGATCTTTTCCATCCGGGTACCTCGTCTCTAGTGGGCCGCGCCGCCGACGCCCCGGTCACCCGTCACGGCAACGGGCGAAGGGGGCGGGGCCGCCGGGGAGAGCGGGAAGTGACAGGCCACGGTGTGGTCCGGCCGGGCCGCCCGGACCGGCGGCGCCTCGACGGCGCAGATCTCGGCCGCCCGGGGGCAGCGGGTGCGGAACCGGCAGCCGCTCGGCGGGTCGAGCGGGGACGGCGGTTCACCGGCGAGTTCGTCCGGCACCCTCGGCCGGGGCCGCTCCGGGTCCGGGCTGGGGATCGAGTCGAGCAGCGCCCTGGTGTACGGGTGCAGCGGGTTGCGGTACATCTCCTCGGCCGGGCCGACCTCGCAGAGCGTACCCAGGTACATCACCGCGACCCGGTCGCTGACCTGCTTGACCAGGGCCAGGTCGTGCGCGATGAAGAGATAGGAGAGCCCGAGTTCGGCGCGCAGCCGCTCGAAGAGGTTGAGCACCTGGGCCTGGCTCAGCACGTCCAGCGAGGAGACCGCCTCGTCGCAGACGATCAGTGCCGGGGCCAGGGTCAGCGCCCGGGCGATCGCCACCCGCTGGCACTGGCCGCCGGAGAGCTGCCCCGGCTTCCGGTCACCGAAGACCGCCGGGTCCAGCCCGACCAGGTCGAGCACCTCCTCGACCCGGGTCCGCCGCTGCCGCCGGTCCCCCGTCCGGTACGCGGCCAGCGGCTCCTCCACGATCGAGAAGACCGTCCACTTCGGATCCAGCGAGCCGTACGGGTCCTGGAAGACCGCCTGCATCTGCCGGCGGGCCGCGACCAGGTCCCGCCGCTTGCGCGCCCTGGCCAGGTCGACGCCCTGGAACCACACCTCGCCGGACTTCGGCGGCGGCGCCTGGAGGACCGAGCGGACCATCGTCGACTTGCCGGAGCCGGTCTCGCCGACCACCCCCAGGGTCTCCCCCGGGCGTACCTCGAAGGAGACGTCGGAGACGGCGTGCACCACGCCGCCGCGTACCCCGCCGTGGCCGCGTACGACGAACTCCTGTACCAGGTTGCGGACCTCCAGCAGTGGCCGACCGGTCCCGTTTCCCGCCGTCATCTCTCGTCCTCACCGGGCAGCTCGTCCCCGCAGGGGAAGAAGCAGGCCCACTCGTGCCGGGGTTCCCGCTCGGCCAGTACCGGCCGCTCCTGCCGGCACCGGTCCTGGGACCGGGAGCAGCGCGGGGCGAACGCGCAGCCGGGGTCGACGACCCGCAGGTCCGGCGGGCGGCCGGAGATCACCGGCAGCGTGGCGTGCGGCGGGCGTTCCAGCCTCGGGGTCGCGTCCAGCAGGGCCCGGGTGTACGGCATCCGGACGTGCGCGATCATCTGGCGGGTCGGGGCACGTTCGACCACCCGGCCGGCGTACATCACCGCGATCTGGTCGGCGTAGGAGGCGGCCAGCCCCATGTCGTGGCTGATCAGGACGAGCCCCATCGCGAACCGCTGTTGCAGGTCGAGCAGCAGGTCCATGATCTGCGCCTGGGTGGTGACGTCCAGCGCGGTGGTCGCCTCGTCGGCGATCAGCAGCCTCGGCTGGCAGGCCAGGGCGATCGCGATCATCACCCGTTGGCGCATCCCGCCGGAGAGCTGGTGCGGGTACTCGTGGAACCGCCGGGCCGGCGCGGGCAGCCGTACCATCGCCAGCAGCTCGACCGCGCGCTCCCGGGCCTGGCGGCGACTCATCGGCAGGTGCACCCGGATCGCCTCGGTGAGCTGGTTGCCGATCCGCATGGTCGGGTTCAGCGACCGGGCCGGGTCCTGGAAGATCATCCCGACCTCCCGGCCCAGGCAGCGCCGCAATTCCTTCTCGCCGAGCCCGACCATCTGCCGCTCGCCGAGCCGGATCGAGCCGCGCACCGTGGCGGTCCGGGGCAGCAGCCCCAGCACCGCCCGGGAGGTGACGGTCTTGCCGGAGCCGGACTCGCCGATCACCGCCAGCGTCTGGCCGGCGTGCACGGTGAGATCGACCCCGCGCACGGCGTGCACCGCCGCGTCCCGGGTCCGGAAGGTGACCTCCAGGTTCTCGATGGTCAGCAGCGGCTCGTCCGGGTCGGCGGTCCGGGTCGCGGTGTCCGGCTGGCTCTGGATCGTCATGGCGTACCGGTCCGGGCTCGCAGGGCGTCGCCGAGGGTGTTGAGGCAGACGATGGTGAGGAAGAGGCAGGCGCTCGGGATCAGCACCAGTTCCGGATTGCTGGAGATGTACGCCTGACCGCGCGAGATCATCATCCCCCAGCTCGGCTCCGAGGCCGGTACGCCGAAGCCGAGGAAGCTCAGCGACGCCTCGATGGCGATCGCGGCGGCGACCCAGAGCAGGCTGTAGGTCAGCAGTTGCGGCAGCACGTTCGGGGCGATGTGCCGGAACAGGATGGCGCTGTCCCGCTGCCCGGCGAGCCGGGCGGCGACGACGTACACCTGCTCGCGCAGCCGGAGCGTGGCGGCCCGGGCCAGCCGGGCGAAGGTCGGGATGGAGAAGAACGAGATCGCCCAGATCACGTTCAGCTTGCTCGGCGTCAGGTATGTCGAGACGACCAGCACCAGCACCAGGGAGGGGAACGCGATCAGCATGTCCAGCAGCCGCATGGTGACCGTCTCCAGCCAGCCGCCCCGGAACGCGGCGAACATCCCGACCGAGCCGCCGAGCAGCAGTCCGATGGCGTTGGAGGTGACTCCCACCTCCAGCGACACCCGCCCGCCGTGCAGCAGCCGGGAGACGATGTCGTTGCCGAGCGGGTCGGTGCCGAGCAGGTGTCCGGGCGAGAACGGCGGCAGGTTGGCCGCCAGCAGCGAGCCGGCCGTCGGGGACGGCAGGTCGCGGTAGACCAGCGGCCAGACGAAGCAGGCCAGCACGATCAGCCCGAGGATGGTGCCGGGAATCCAGAGGCCCTTGGCGGTACGCCGGCGCCGGCTCGCCCGGGCGGGGCCCGTCGCGGCGGCGCCGAGCGGGTCGGCGGCCGGATCGGCACCGGGGCGGACGGTGGCGAGGTCAGGCGGCTGGACGGCCATGGCGGATCCTTGGGTCGAGGACGGCGTAGAGCAGGTCGGTGACGAGGTTGGCGCCGACCACGAAGCAGGCCATCACCACCACGTACGCCTGGACGACCGGGACGTCCCGGTTGTTGATCGCCTGGAGCAGCCCCTGCCCCATGCCGGGCAGGCCGAACATCTGCTCGATGATCACGGTGCTGCCGATCAGCGCCCCGAACTGGAGCCCGACGATGGTCAGCAGGCTGAACACCGAGTTGCGCAGCGCGTGCCGGATCAGCACCTGCCAGCTCCCGACCCCCTTGGCCCGGGCGGTGGTGATGTAGTCCTCCCGGAGCATCTGGTCGACGATGTCGGCCCGGAGTACCCGGGTGTACTCGCAGAACAGCGCGAACGCGATCGCGGTGGCCGGCAGCACCATCGCCCGCAGGTTCGGGCCGAGGCCCTGCCCGAGGGGGACGTACCCGACGGCGGGCAGTACCCGCAGGCCGACCGCGAAGATCAGCACCAGTACCAGGGCGAAGACGAAGTTCGGCACCGAGAGCCCGAACATGCTGATCTGCATCCCGATCCGGTCGGCGAACCCGCCCGGGCGCTTCGCCGCGACCACCGCGGTCGGCACCGCGACCAGCAGCGCCAGCGCGAAGGCCAGCACCACCAGTTCCAGCGAGACCGGCAGGGCCCGGCCCAGGATCGTGGTGACCGGCTCGTTGTTCTGCAAGGAGTTGCCGAGGTCGCCGGTGAGCGCGTTGCCCAGCCACTGGAGGTAGCGGATCAGGAACGGCTCGTCCAGGTTGAGCCGTGCCGACAGCGCCGCCACCTGCTCCGGGGTGGCGTCGTCGCCGAGCAGCGCGACGGCGGCGTTGCCCGGCAGCAGGTTCATCAGGCAGAACGTGATGAAGGTGGCGCCCCAGACCACCGGGATGGCCTGGAGTACCCGCTTGATCGCGACGCGTACCGCGGGCGAGCGGCCGAGCAGCCGCGCCGGCCGGTTGAGCAGGCCCGGCAACCGGCCCGGGCGCGGTGGCGTCCGGGGTGGCCAGCCCGGTGACCGGGTGAGGGTGTCAGACATCGATCACCGCACATTCCGGGCGCGACCGGGGCATCGGCCCCGATCACTCCGGCCCGAGTTTTGGAGAGCAGAAACGAGACCCATCCACGTTTCGTCCACGAGAATTCCTAACACATCTGGGCCGGTGGTGTCACGGGTTGCGCCCGCAGGCCAGCAGCAGCCGGGTCAGCAGGTCGGCCTCGGGCTCGGCCGCCGGCAGCGGCGCCCCGAACCGGTCCGCCGGCAGGCTCCCCTCGGCCGCCGCCGGGGCGAAGAACCCGTACGCGAGCCGGACCAGGCCCTCGTCCATCTCCTCGGCGGCCCCGATCGCCCGGGCCAGGTCCCAACTGTGTACGACCAGCCCGCTGATCCGCATGATCAGGAACTCCTCGCCGCTGACCGTGCGCTTCGGCAGCCGTACCTCGGCGGTCATCGCGCCCGGCTCGCGGAACGCGGACCGGATCACCTCGACGCTGGCCGACCAGGCTTCGGTCAGGTCGCCGGTGACCGGGCTCCGGTCCACCTCCTCGCCGCGCAGTAGCTGGCCGCAGTGCGCGTTCCCCTCGACGACGTGCCGGACCAGTGCCGACACGTCCCACTCGGTGCACGGGGTGCCCGCCGTCCACTGGTCCGGGCCGACCGCCGCCAGCCGCTTGCCGAACGTCTCCAGAGCCTTGTCCAGCTCGTCGCGCAGTTCCATCACGCAGTCTCCTAACAGGTCAGTCGGGCGCTCTTGAACTGCGCGCCGACCGCCGCGAAGTCCACGTCGGCCAGGCACTTGTTCTGGAAGGTGTAGTTCGGCCCGCTGATGATCGGGATGTCCACGGCCAGGTCGTTCATCGAGGTCCAGACCTTGCGCCAGGTGGTCTTGCGGACCTGGAGGTCGACGGTCCGGTTCGCCGACTGGATCAGCTCGGGGACCTCCGGGTGCTCCCGGGCGAAGCCGTGCTTGCCCTGCGGGGTGTTCGGCGACTGGAACGAGGTGTAGAACTGCGGGTCGTTGATGCCGCCGCTGAACGCGTACGCCATCTGGTAGGTGCCGTCCGAGTACGCCTCGCTGAGCTGTGGGCCCTGCACCGCCTTGACCTGCGCCCTGATCCCGCACTGCTGCCACTGCTGGGCCAGCGCGTTCGAGATCACCTGCGAGTGGCCGCCGATGTTGAGCAGGGTGAACTCCAGCCCGCCGAGCTGGTCGACCAGCGACTTGCCCTTGACCGGGTCGTACGGGTACGGGAACTGCGCCTTCGCGCCGTCCACCCCGCCATCCGGGTAGTAGAGGCTGTCCGCGCCGGCCAGCACGTACGCCGGGGTGACCCAGCCGCGCTGCACGTTCTTGGCGATCGAGTCCCGGTCGGTGCAGTAGTTGATCGCCTGCCGCGCCTCGGGCCGGTTGAACGGCGGCTTGTAGGTGTTGATCGGCAGGAAGGCGTAGAGCGTGTTCTCGCCCGCGATGGTGGCGATCTTCTGGTTCGCCTTGGCGTCGTCCAGCACGTTCGGTGGGGTGGAGACCCCGCTGACCTGCACGCTGTCGATCGAGCCGGAGGCGACGTGCTGGTAGGAGACCTGCGCCTCCGGGCTGGTGTTGATGAACTTGACCTCGGCCAGGTGCACGTTGGCCCGGTCCCAGTACTTCTCGAACGGCTTGAGCACCAGCTCCTCGCCGGGCTTGTGGCTGACGACCTCGAACGGCCCGGCCCCGACCGGCTTCAGCCCGAACTGCTGCTGGCCCGCCTTCCGGTGCGCGGTCGGCGAGCCGATCAGCGTCGCCGGGGTGTAGGTCAGGAAGGCGATCATCGTCGCGGTCGGCTCGGTGAAGGTCATCGTCACCTGGTGCGCGCCGGTCGCGGTGACCGAGGACATCTGCCTGAAGTACTGCGCGTTCGGCGATTCCGCCTGCTTGTACCGCTCGAAGTTGTAGACCACCGCCTCGGCGTCGAACGGCGTACCGTCGGCGAAGGTCACCCCCTGGCGCAGCTCGATGGTGAGCGTCTTCAGGTCGTCGCTGTACTTGTAGCCGGTGGCCAGGTCCGGCACGAAGTCGCCGTCGGGGGACGTCGGCGGGTCGAAGAGCGAGCCGTAGATGTCCAGCGAGATCGGCACCGACTTGCTGATGTAACCGGTGCCGCCCGGGTCCAGGGTCTTGTAGTTGTAGCCGCCGACCGTGATCCGGCCGTTCGCCCCGCCGGCACCGGTGGCACCGTCGTCACCGGAGCCGCCGCAGGCCGCCGTGGCCAGGCCGACGCATCCGACCAGGGCCAGTCGGAGGAGTACGTTCCGCCGTCTCATCTTCCCGCTCCGTTCTCTCCGGTCCCCGCCGTCTCCGTCGTCGTTGTTTCCGGCTGTGGCTGCTTCGCCGGGTCAGGGTCGGGTTCGGGGGCGGCCCAGGGGCGCTGGCCCCACGGCCACCACGGGGTCCGGACGCCGTCGTCGAAGAAGACCGCCGGCAGCGTGGGCGGGCCGAGCCGGCCGCGCTTGAGTTCGGAGAAGTTGTCGTAGCGCACCAGCCAGGAGACGTGCCGCCACAGTTCGACCGCTTCGGCGTCGCTCGGCATCCGGTTGAGTACCGGGCCGAAGATCATCGGGCCGTCGCCGCCGTCCAGTGCGATGGTGGGTACCCCGATGCTGCGGGCCCGGTCGATCAGCGCCCGGTGTTCGGCGACCACCGCCGCCCAGGTCTGCGGGTCGGCCAGCGCGGCGTCGAAGAGTTCGGCCTCGAAGCCGGCCTCGACCACCGACTCCCGGACCGCCACCACCAGGTCCGGTGCGGGCGGCCGGGATTCCCAGGTACGCCGGGCCAGCGCTTTGTAGAACGGACCGATCGCCTTCGAGCCGGCCTTCTCCCGGATCGCCACCGCGCAGCGCAGCGCCGGACCGGAGATCGCCTCCAGTTCGAGCGGGTCGGCGCCCTCCGGGAGATTCAGGATCTCCAGGCAGCACAGGCCCCAGTCCAGTTCGATCTCGCCCAGCTCGGCCAGTCGCCAGGCCCACTTGCTGGTGAGATAGCACCACGGACACCGGGGGTCGAAATATATCTTCACGGATTCCACAGAGATCACCCTTGTTCTCCGGCAACGGTTCGGTGAGTGGGTACGGAGCCCTGACCGGCGGGGACCGCCGGTGCGGAGCCGGCCGGCGACGCGGAGCCGGCCGGGGCGGCGGCTGACGGGGCGCCGGCCGACGGGGCGCCGGTGAGGGGGAAGTGACAGGCGACCCGGTGCCCCGGGGCGATCTCGCGTAGCTCCGGCACCGACTCGGCACAGGTCGGCTGGGCGTAGACGCAGCGGGTGCGGTACCGGCAGCCGGACGGTGGACTCAGCGGCGAGGGCTGCTCGCCGACCACCGGGATCCGCTCCCGGACCGTCTCGGCGTCCAGCGCCGGTGGGATCGCCGAGAGCAGCGCGGCGGTGTACGGATGCGCCGGGTTGGCGAACAGCTCGTCGGTCGGTGCGGTCTCACAGAGCCGGCCGAGATACATGATCCCGGTCCGGTCCGCGAGGGTACGCACCACGGCCAGGTCGTGGGCGATCAGCAGGCAGGTCAGCGACAGCCGCCGCTTCAGCTCGAAGAGCAGGTTGAGCACCTGGGCCTGCACCGACACGTCGAGCGCGGTCACCGGCTCGTCCAGGATCACCAGGTCCGGCCGGGAGACCAGGGCCCGGGCGATCGCCACCCGCTGAGCCTGGCCGCCGGAGAGTTCCCGGGGCCGCCGGCCGGCGAACCGACTGGCGCCCAACCCGACCAGGTGCAGGATCTCGGCGACCCGGCGACGGCGTTCCGGCACTGAGCGGACCCCGGCGGTGACCAGCGGCTCGGTCACGCTCCGCTCCACCGTCCAGCGTGGATCGAGCGCCGAGAACGGATCCTGGAACACCATCTGCACGCCGCCGGTACGCCGGCCGTCCCGCTCCGGCCGGCGCCGCCGGCCCACCGTACGGCCGCTGACGGTGACCCGGCCGCTGACCGGGCCGGGTGCGCCGATCACCGTACGGGCCAGCGTGGACTTGCCGGAGCCGGTCTCGCCGACCAGGGCGAACGTCTCGCCCCGGGCGATCGTGAAGCTCACCCCGGCGACCGCCGAGACGGTGGCCCGGCGGAACGGCCGGCGCCCCTTCACCTTGAACTCCTGCACCACGTCGACGCAGTCCAGCACCGTCGGCTCGGTCGGCTCAGTGGTCATCGGGTCACCTCCGGTCGCGGGGTGGCCGCTGCGGCTGCCGGCCCCTGCTCGATTGCCGCTCCGGGGTGCCAGCAGCGGACGGAATGCCCGGCCGACAGCTCGACCAGTGGCGGGCGCTCCTGCGCACAGTCGTCCCGTGCCTGGTCGCAGCGGGGCGCGAAGGCGCAGCCCGGCAGCGGCGTACGCGGATCCGGCGGCAGGCCCTCGATGGGCCGGGGCGGGCGGCCCGGGGTACCGACGTCCGGCACCGCCCGGACCAGCGCCTGGGTGTACGGCATCCGGGACGCCCGGGCGATGCCCCGGGCGGGCAGGGTCTCGACCGCCTGCCCGCCGTACATCACCAGCACCTGTTCGGCCCGGGAGGCGGCCAGCGCGAGATCGTGGGTGACCACGACGGTGCCGATCGACCGGGACTCGCGCAGCCCGTCCAGCAGGTCCATGATGGCCGCCTGGGTGGTGACGTCCAGCGACGAGGTGGGCTCGTCACAGAAGATCACCTTCGGCCGGCAGGCCAGCGCGATCGCGATCACGATGCGCTGCCGCATGCCGCCGGAGAGTTCGTGCGGATAGCCGAAGTACCGCTCCTCCGGTGCGGCGATCCCGACGTCGCGCATCAGCTCGACACTGCGGCGGCGCGCCTCCGCCCGACCCAGCGGCGGCTCACCGGCCGCCTCGTCCGGTCGGCCCGACCCGGCGAGCATCGCCTCGGCGATCTGCGGTCCGACCCGCATCGTCGGGTTCAGCGACCGGGTCGGGTCCTGGAACACCAGGGACGCGACGCCGGTGACGAAGCTCCGCCGCCGCGCCTTGGGCACGGTGGCCAGGTCGACGCCGTCCAGGCGTACGGTGCCGGTGACCTCGAAGCGGCGCGGGTCCAGCAGCCCGAGCACCGCCCGGATGCCGATCGACTTGCCCGCACCGGACTCGCCGACGATCGCCAGTGACCGGGCCGGAGCCACCCGGTAGGAGAGCCCGTCGACCAGGGTCAGCAGGGTCGAGCCGCGCCGCACCCGTACGGTGAGGTCCTCGACCTCGACCACCGGGGTGGCCGCCGGGGCTCGGACGGCGCCGTTCTCCGTCATCAGCGCTCCTCGGTCAGCCGACCGCGGAGCCCGTCCGCGACCAGGTTCAGGGACAGGACGGTGACGAACAGCGCCATGCTGGGCAGCACGACCAGCCGGGGATCGCTGCTCAGGTACGCGTCGCCGGAGGCGATCAGGTTGCCCCAGGTGGGCTCCGGCTCCGGTACGCCGAGTCCGAGGTAGCTCAGCCCGGCCTCGATCATCATCGCGGTGCCGATGGTGAAGAGGGCGAAGCCCAGCAGCGGGGGCAGGACGTTCGGCAGGATGTGTCCGAAGATCACCCGGTACGCGGCGGCGCCGTCGCTGCGCGGGGCGGTGACGAAGTCCCGGTGCCGCACGGTCAGGGTCTGCGACCAGGCCAGCCGGCCGAACCGGGAGACCCCGAAGAGGCTGATCGCCAGCGTGGTGTTGGTGAGGCTCGGGCCGAGGTAGTCGGCGATCACCAGCGCCAGGATCAGCCCCGGAAAGGCGAGCAGGGTGTCGAAGAGCCGCATCACGAACGTCTCGTAGAAGCCGCCGAAGAAGCCGGCCGTCACCCCGAGCAGGGCGCCCGCGACCAGGCTGATCGCGGTGGCGCCGAGACCGACGACGATCGACACCCGGCCGCCGTGCAGCAGCCGGGACAGCACGTCGTTGCCGAGTTCGTTGGTGCCGAGCAGGTGTCCGGGCGAGCCCATCGGGGCCATCGCGTCGGCCAGGTCGCCGGTGACCGGCGACGGCAGGCCCAGCAGCGCCGGCCCGGCGAAGCAGGCCAGCACCACCAGCAGGAAGACCGCCGCCGGGATGCCCACCGCCGGGGCCCGGAGCGCCCGGCCGAGCTGCGCCAGCCGGGCGAGGTGCCGGTCCCGGCGCGGCGCCGCGATCCACGCCTCGTCGTCGGCGGCGAGCGCGACCGCCGCGTCCGGCGCCGGCCCGGGTACGGGCCGCTGGGGTACGTCAACGGTCATCGGATTCGCCTCTCCCTCGCCCTCGTCGCCACCTGTTCCGCGCGGCCTGCCCGCGCGCTGTCGCCGTACACCGCTGCTCCGGCCATCGCCTCAGCCGGCCCGGGCACGGCGGCGCGCACCGGGGCGTACCCGGGGGTCGAGTCGCATCTGGACCAGTTCGCCGATCAGGTTCGCCACCACCACACCCACCGCGATCAGCACGATCGCGCCCTGGAGCAGGGTGGCGTCGCGGTTGTTGATGGCACCGAGCACCAGCCGGCCGATGCCGGGGATCGAGAAGACCTCCTCGACGATGACCACGCCGGAGAGCAGGAACCCGGTGGTGAGCGCGATCAGCGTGATCAGCCCGCCGACCGAGTTGCGGGCCACGTGCAGCACCAGGACCCGGGTGTTGGACAGGCCCTTCATCCGGGCGAGGGTGACGTACTCCTCGCTCTCCAATTGTTCGTAGATCTCGCTGCGCAGCACCCGCATGTACTCGGGGAAGACCGACACGCCCAGCGCGACGGACGGGATGATCATCGCCTTGAGGTTGGCGCCCCAGCCGCCGGTGGCCGGGTCGACCCAGCCGATCGAGGAGACCATCCGCAGGCTGGTCGCGAAGACCACGATCAGCATCAGGGCCACCACGAAGGCCGGCACCGAGTTGCCGATCAGCCCGAGTACGGTCACGAACCGGTCGGCCCAGCGGAACCGCAGCGAGAGCAGCGTGGTGAGCAGGGCCAGCGTGATCCCGACGAGCTGCGCGCCGATCAGCAGCTCGACGGTCGGCGGCAGGGCCAGCCAGATTGCCTCGCCGACCCGCTGGTGGGTGATGACCGAGGTACCGAAGTCGCCCTGCACCGCGGCGGCGAGCCAGTCCAGGTAGCGCACGTAGAGCGGATCGTCCAACCGGAGTTGCGCGGTGAGTTCGGCGGCGGCCTCCGGGGTGTAGAAGTCGCCGAGGATCGCGTAGACGACGTTGCCCTGCAGGATGTTGACCAGGCCGAAGCCGAGCGCGGTCACGCAGAGGACGACGACCAGCATCTGGAGCAGCCGGGCACCGATCACCCGGAGCATCGCGGTGTTCCTTCGGACGATCGACGAGGCCGGCTGAGCATCCTGGACTCCCTTGCCCTATGGGGTCGTCACGTGCTCGCCCGACCCGTCCGGGATCCGCCCGTCGGCCGGGAACCCCGGCCCGAGGCTTAGCCGGACGCTACAATTCGATTCCGCTCGTAGCAACGCTCCCCTCTCTTGGTTCTGCATGACAGAACATTTCGTGGCCGTTTCGTAACAACATCAAGAACGGACCGGCGGCTGCCGGTCCGTCATCTGGTGGTCACGCAGCCCGTGTCGTTACCCCGGCGGACAGGCGCCCGATCATGCCCCGGGCTCGGTAGGCGGCCCGCCCATGCCGGTGATCCGGCGTAGGTCATCCGCCGTCGGCGTGGACCGCAGGATCTTCACCGAGTCCGGCACTGCCTCGTCACCGACGACCTCCAGCCACGTCCCGGCAAGCTGGATCCGGCCGCAGTCCGGCAAAGCGCACGGCCGACAGCCATCGATCCCGCGCGGCCAGTGCGCCGTCATCACCTGCCGCGCCACCACCGTGACGAGCTTCCGCCGGTCCGCCGGCACGATCCGGTCGGTGATCACGACCCACAGCGCCCACTCGGCGGTCGGGCACCAGGTGCCCCGACAGCCACCGCAGTGCCGCCCCTCGGCGTGCGCGGTGATCGTCGCCCACGCCCAGTCCACCGCCAGGCCGGGCGCGCTCTCCGGCACCATGCTCACCGGACCCGCTCCAGCGCCGCACGGACGTCGCCGGCCGTGACCGCCGCCGGCAGCGCCCCGCCGAGCAGTACCCGCACGGCGTGCTCCCGGCGATGGATCTCGACCGCCCAGCCCCAGAGCGGGCAGCCGTCCGGCCCGCATCGGCCGCACTCCCGCAGCGCGTGCACGCCGAGGACCAGGCGGGCGAAGGCGCACTCGACCGGCACCGGCCACTCGACGGTCAGCCAGCGCCGCACCATCCGGATCACATCAGCCGCCCGAGGCCGTGCCGGATCCCACCGGTGCTCTCCATCCGGTCGACGCGGCGGCGCACGGCGCCGAGCAGCCGCATGCATCCACCCCGGGGTGCGCACTCGATGCACCGGCCGCCGCCCCGGTGCTGGCGTTCGATCTGGATGTCGACCCACCACTGGGCCAGGGTGTCCGCGCCTGTCACCGTCGCGCCCCCTCCCGTCCGGTCATGGCGCCCCGGATCACCGATCACGGAGTGCCACTCTCAACCTGAGCCGCGCCGCGTCGGGCCGAGCACAGGGAGGTCCGACCCGACCGACCGGGACGCCCGCACGGGTGATGCGCCGTACAGCGCATCGCAGGCGCCCGTGATCGGGACGCTACGGGGAGTGGTTGATGCGGGTATTACCGGCGGTTATAGGTGCTCGATTCGGAATCTACGGGCCAGGGTTCGCAAGCTGGGGGACACGGCGTTCCGTCGACTGCGGTGCACCATGGTCACCACTGCGTCCCTGGCCAGCGGATTCAGGCTGAACGGCACGGGCGCGGCCAGCTCCGCGCGGGTGAACGCCACTTCGGCCTCCCGGTCGCGTCGAGAGTGGGCCAACGCCCGGCCGAGGTCCATCCAGTACGACTGGTGCCGGTTCGCCATTGCCAGCGGCTCCGGCCGCACGGTGCGGGCCAGCTCGATTACCCGGCCGTACTCGCCCGACTCTGCCGCGATCGACATTCGCCACAGCATCACGTTGGTCGGGCCGAAGCACCCGGCGTTGAAGCCAGCCCCGTCCTCGGGGTCGCCGAGGCTGTCCGCCTCCCGGCTCGCCTCGGCGAGGTGCGCCTGGCTGTCGTCAAAGCGGCCGCCTACCGCGCAGGTGAACGCCGCCGCGAGATGCAACTGTCCGAGAGTCTGCCGTGCGTCCGGCGCGACGGCCGCCGCCTGAAGGTCAGCGAGAGCGCGGGCAGCGACACGGGCGGTGATATCGGCCGCCTCGATCGGCATCGACTGGGTGCACGCGAACCGGGATGCGCCGATCCAGGCCGGGTCGCCCGCATCCTCCGCCGCCGCCAACGCCACCTTTGCCGCGGTGAGGGCCAGATGCCGGTAGCCGAGGTGTCGGAGGCAGGTCGACGCCTGGTAGCCGACCTGCGCCAGGCTCCTGCCGCCGTACGCTGCGGCGTCGAATAGCAGGCCCGGTAGGAGCGGCGCCATGGTGGCGTAGTCGGCTCTGAGGCGCATGGCGGCGCTGCGGTCGATCGCGGCGGCGAGCTGGTCGGCGGGGCGGGTCGGTGTGCGTCGCTCGCCTTCTTCGATCTCGATCAGCGCGGTCCAGATCGCGGGGACCGCGTCGGCGGCGCCGGCCTTTGCTGGGTCGGTCGGGTCGCCTGGCTGGTCGAGCAGGTCGGCGACGGTGACTTGGAGTGCGGCGGCGATCCCGACCAGGGTCGACCTCCGGTCGATGCCCTTGTGACCGGCTTCCACCTGCGAGATGTACGACTGCGAGACTCCTGCCAGGCCGGCGAGTACGGACTGTGTCATGCCGTGGCGCCGGAGACGCCAGTACCGAATGCGCGCGCCGATGCTGTCGGCCATGTCGATCAACTCCCAGGTGGGGCTGGGGTGGTGGCGCCCCAGGCCCTACCCCGGGGCGCCACTTCGGACGGTACACCGGCGAGGGCTGCGGCGATCGTTGCCTGCCGGCGGGGCCGGACGGCGCGGATGACCGGCGCGCGGAGGAACGGACCGGCGGCACCGACGGGCCGTTGGAACCCGTTGACGACGATCGGTTTCCGGTTCTCGCGACGTCCGGAGCGGGACCGTCAGTCGGTTGTCGGTGTGGCCGGGTTGGGCTCGTCGAGGGCCGCCCGCAGCAGCGTGCCGGTCTGCTCGTCGAAGGCGACCAGCCGGATCGACTCGACCGCCGACGGCGTGGACCGGAGCGTGTCGACCGCTATCCGCGCCGCCCGGTCGGCCGGAAACCCGTAGACCCCGGTGGCGATGGCCGGAAACGCGACGCTGCGCGCGCCCACCTCGTCGGCGACCGCCAGACAGCGGCGGTAACAGGAGGCCAGCACCTCGGCCTCGCCGTACCCGCCGCCCTCCCAGACCGGGCCGACGGTGTGGATGACGTGCCGGACCGGCGGGTCGAGGTCGAACGCCGGGGTCGCCACCGCCTCGCCGGGTGGACAGGGGCCGATCGCCCCGCCCGCCTCGGCCAGCCGGGGGCCGGCCGCCCGGTGGATGGCGCCGTCCACACCACCGCCGCCGAGCAGCGACTCGTTGGCCGCGGTGACGATCGCGTCCACGCGCTCCCGGGTGATGTCGCCCCGGACGACGTCGATGATGGCCATCCGCCGATGATGCCAGCCGGCGCGCGAGCTGTCCGCACAACGCGACCGCCCCGCCACCTGGCGGGCAGGTGACGGGGCGGTCGAAGTTGGCTCGGGCCTACAGCATGGAGACGTGCACGTGGTCGGTGTGGTCGCTCGGACCGCTGTAGGAACTCCAGCCCTCGTCCGGGAACCAGATCTCCTTGTACCAGATCACGTAGAGGATGCCGAGCCGGTCCGCGTTACGGATCAGGAACGCGGACAGGTCGTTGCCGTACTTCATCTGGTCGTCGTTGGCGGCCCGGCTGAACCCCGAGTTGCGCAGCGACCAGTCACAGGCGCGGCCCTTCGGATGCTCGAACGGCCCACCGGGCCGGAAGCAGCCGACGAACCTCTTGAAGCCCGCCCGGCGCACCTCGTTGTACATGTGGAGTGTCCGGGCGGTGATGCAGCCGCCGGTGGTCGGGTCGTCCCGGTTGCAGGGCAACCCCGGGAAGCCGTCCGCCATCCCCGGCCCGGGACGGGCGACCGGCGATGTGGCCGCCACCAGGCCCTTGTCGGGGCGCGAGTTGCCGCCCACCAGGGCGAGCGCCTTCTTCGCGTCCGACTGCTGCTTCTTGATGATTTTCTCTTGCGCGGCCTGCTTGGCGACCTCCTCGTCGATCGCCTTCTTGGCCGTGCCGACCGCGTCCCGCGCCTCGTTGAGCGCCCGGAGCTTGCTGTTGTTGAACAGGTTCAGCTCGTTGAGCGCCGAAGCCCGCTCCATGAACGCGCTGGACGAGGAGTCGGCAGAGTTGTTGCTCAGCAGCATCGCGATGGCGCTGAGCTTGCCGCTGCGGTAGGACTCGGCCGCGATCTCGCTCGCCTCCGGAGTGAGTGCCGCCAGCCGGGCCTCCGCCTGCTTCAACTGGTTGCCGAGCTGCTGCTGCCGCCGCTGGGACTTGGTTCGTTCGGCCTTCGCCTCGGCGAGCCGCTTGCCGGCACTGGCGAGCACGTCTCCGAGCACCGGCGAGTCGGCCTCTTCCTGAGGGGCCGGTTTCGGCGCGGGCGCCGCCGACGCCTCCGACGGGACCACGACCAGAGCTGCGGCGGTGAGCAGTGCCAGGGCAGTCGCCAGCCTTCGGCGTAGGGGTGCCCTCACATGTATCCCTTCCGTCGGCCGCCGACCGGGTTAGCTGACGGGTTCGGGATGGAAGTGGTCCCTACCGCTCTCGCGGATTCACCCCAGGGGTGCGTGGGTCCCCGGCTCGCCGTGTGGCGATTAGGCGGCGATCAGCGCCGGACCACGCGGTATCCGGCGGCTATGAACGGCAGACAGCATACCCGGTTTCACTTCCGGAATGGCAAGACCCGTTCGCGGCTAAAGGCGTTGCCAGGCAACGACTATCAGTAATCACCGCGTGTCGGAGGCATCGAAGGACGTGCTTTGCCCGCCATTATCGACTAGCTGCTGTCGGCTATTTACCATGCGCGTTCCCACCCCTCCGACGTGCGGAAACGTGTCCAGGATGGTCGTTCGGTGATTCTCCGGTCACCGCCTGCGCCAGGGTGTTGTGCCGAACAGCACACCGGCCACCGTACCGGCCGAGAGGAGACCCGCTGTCACCACGCCGCGGTGCTGGGACAGCCAGAGTTGCGGACTCCGTGTCCGGTACGGCGTGCCGAACGCGCCGTGCGCGCCCGGGTCCGCCCCGGTGCCGTCGTCGACCGGGTGCCAGAGGTTGGCCGGTCGACTCCGGTCGGCCGGCTGCTCCGTCTGCTGGCCGGAGTACCCGGTCCGGGCCAGGTACCGGTCGAGCAGCCCGGGCAGGCACCGGTTGCCGAGGATGGTGCCGACCGTCGAGGCGCCGACCCAGTACTCCCGCCGGCCCGGCCGGTCGGCCGCGTACACGATGGCCCGGGCCGCCAGTTCGGGCTGGTAGATCGGTGGCACCGGTCGGGCCCGGTTGCGCAGCCGGGACAGCACCCAGTCGAACTGCGGGGTGTTCAGCGCCGGCAGGTGCACCATGGTGAGCCGGACCGGGCTCCGGTCGTGCAGGAGTTCACAGCGCAGCGACTCGGTGAACCCGACGATGGCGTGCTTCGCGCCGCAGTACGCGGACTGCAGCGGGATCGACCGGTAGGCCAGTGCCGACCCGACCTGCACGATCGTGCCGGTCCCGCGCGGCAGCATCCGGTCGAGCGCGGCCCGGGTGCCGTGGACGTACCCGAGGTAGCAGACCTCGGTCACCCGCCGGAACTCCTCCGGCCCGATCTCCGTGAAGGGCGCGAACACCGAGGCCATCGCGTTGTTGACCCACAGGTCGATCGGCCCGAGTTCGCTGGTCGCCCGGTCCGCCGCCGCTTCGACCTGGCGGTGGTCGGCCACGTCGGTCTCGATCGGCAGCGCCACACCCCCGGCCGCACGGACGTCCTCGGCCGCGCCCCGCAGGCCGCTCCCACCCCGGGCCAGCAGGGCCAGCCGCATCCCCCGGCGGGCCAGCAGCCTGGCCGTCGCCCGGCCCACCCCGGCACTCGCTCCGGTGATCACCGCTACCCGCGCCGCAGGTCGCCCGCGCATCCCGCTCCCCCGTCCCGAACCTCCCCGGATCGCCGGGCGCCGGCTACCCGACCGAAGCTCCGACAAACTCCGCCGATCGGGCAGGACGGCACGGAGTACCGGAGACGCGGAAGACCGGTGCAACCGGGGCAAGCCACCCGTCCGGGTGAGGATGAAGACCGGCCGCGCGGGTAACCGCGTCCGCGATGGTGCGGCGGGTGGAGGAACGAGTGCGCGGACGCGCGGTACCGGCGACGACCGTCGGTGCCGCGCTGGCCGCCCAGGTGGTGCCGGCCCTGACGGTGCTGCCCGGGGTACGGCTGCGGTTCTTCCCCCGGCTGAGCGGACGCGGCTCCCCGGGGCACGTCGCGCTCACCTTCGACGACGGCCCCGACCCGGCCTCCACCCCGCTCTTCGTCGAGACCCTGGCCGCGCACCAGACCCGCGCGACGTTCTTCCTGCTCGGGTCGATGCTGGCCCGGGCACCGGAACTCGGCCTGGACCTCGCCGCCGCCGGGCACGAGGTGGCGGTGCACGGCTGGGCGCACCAGAACCTGCTGCTCCGCGGCCCGCACGCGACCTACCGCGACCTGGCCCGGACCCGCGAGCTGATCGGTGCGGTGACCGGCCGGGTACCCCGGTTCTTCCGCCCGCCGTACGGGGTGCTCAGCGCCGCCGCCCTGATGGCCGCGCGCCGGCTGGACCTGACCCCGGTGCTCTGGACCTGCTGGGGACGGGACTGGACCCGGTCGGCGACCCGCTCCTCGGTACTCGACACGCTGCGCGGCGGGCTGGCCGGCGGCGGAACGGTGCTGCTGCACGACTCCGACTGCACCTCCGCACCGGGTGCGTGGCGGGCCAGCCTCGCCGCACTGCCGTACCTGCTGGAGGAGTGCCTCCGCCGGGGCTGGCGGGTCGGCCCGCTCGGCGAACACGGCTGACCCGGCAGCCCGCGATCGCCTCCGGGGGTACGGTCAGCCGCTGCCCGTTGATCGAGACCCCCAGCGGCAGCCCCCGACCGGCGCGCCGATTGGTCGAGACCCCCAGCGGCAGCCCTCGACCGGCGCGCCGAGTTCCACGCCGCTACCGGGAGCGTGCTCAGCCCACCCGGTCGGTCACCTCACCGGGTACCGCCTCGGCGCGGCTGCCCGGTACGGCCGGCGCGGCCGACCCGGTGGTGCCGGCCGCCTGCCGCGCGCCGGATCGCGGGTGCCGGGCCCGGGTCACCACGCCGGCGTGCGCCCGCCGTGCCGCCTGGAGCGCGGTGAAGAGCCCGTACGCGCCGCGACCGACCAGCCGGTGCTTGAGCCCGGCGGCGCCGCCCGGCGGCTGGTAGCCGGCCGGTGGCAGGTGGGCCCGGTACCGGGTGACGATCTCGGCGAAGAACTCGCGACGGCGGCTCGGCGGCACCCGCCGGGGATGGCCGAGCACCTGCAACAGGTGCCAGATCATCCGCTGGAAGATCAGGTGCCGCAGTTCGGCCGGCACCGCCGGGTCGGCGTCCAGGCCGGCCAGGACCCGGTCCCAGTGCCCGAAGACCTCGAAGTGCCGCTCGCTGACCGTCGCGGTGATCGCCCCCTCCGGGCGCTGCCGGTACGCGTAACAGCACCGGTCCAGCAGGGTGATCCGCCGCGCGGCGAGCATCAGCGGGAAGCTGAACGAGACGTCCTCGTACCAGCCGGGGCCGAAGGTCAGGCCCAGGTCGAGGAGGAACCGGCGCCGGATCACCTTGTTGCAGGTGATGTGCAGCACCGACAGCAGGGCCGGTCGCTCCCCCAGCGTGAACGTCTCCGGCACCGGACTCCCGGCGCCGACCTGGGAGAGCGACAGGTGCCGGGTCCCGCCGTTGGGGTAGTACCGGGTGTATGCGGTGACCAGCAGGTCCGGCCGGGTTCGGGCCAGCCGCTCGGCGACGGCGGTGAGGCTTCCCTCGGGCAGCCAGTCGTCGCCGTCGACGAACCACACGTACTCGCCGGTGGCCCGGGACAGGCCGGCGTTGCGGGCCGCCCCGAGCCCCTGGTTGCGGTCGAGGGTGACCACCACCAGCCGGGAGTCGCGTTCGGCGTACCGGGCCAGGATCGCCGCGCTGCCGTCGCTGGAACCGTCGTCCACCGCCACCAGCTCAAGGTCGCGAAAGGACGTGTCGAGAATGGAGTCCAGGCAGTCGGCCAGGTACTCCCGCACCTGGTAGACCGGGACTATCACGCTGAGCAGGGTCACCGTGGCAACCTCCGGTGGAGGACGGAGACCGAATAGTAGCGCCGAGTAATCGGCCGCCACGCGCTCAGTAACTATCGAGTGACCAAATTGTGATTTGTCGTTTCGATCGACACCTGTCCGAATCGACCCTTGATCCCGACCGACGGTCCCGGCCGGAGACCGGTACGGCCCCGCTCAGAGCCCCGCCACCCAGTTCCACAGGTCGACGACCCACTCGGTCTGGCGCAGGTACGCCACCCCGACCCCGGCCAGGAAGAGCCCGGTGACCAGGTGCGCGCCCCGGGCACTGCGGCGTACCCGGCCGAGCTGGCGCTCCCAGACCACCCGGCCGACCAGCCGGGCCAGCCCGAAGAGGCCGACCGCGACGAAGAGGGTGAGCACGAAGGTCACCACCGGACTGGTCAGGTCGCCCCGGGCCGAGATCGCCCAGATCCCCCAGCAGACGAAGGCGAAGAGACCCCCCAGCATGCTCCAGTGCCGCCCGATGCGGAGTTGCCGCCAGTGGTAACCCGGCGGGAGCTGCTGCCGCTCCTGCTCCGCCACCGGCCACCCGGTACCGGTCGGCTCGTGCGGCGCCTCGGGCTCGGTACGCGGCCGCGGCACCCCGACCTGCGCCACACCCCGCCGGAAGCCCTCGGGACCCGGCGGCATCCCCGGTCCCTCCGCACCGGGCGGCATCTCGACGGTCCGCTCGGCCCACGGCTGCGTCTGGTCTGCCATCTGTCCTGTCCTCCCCATCGGCTCGGGCCCGGAACCCGTCCCAGTTCCGAGGGTAGCCAGCCGGTACACACCGCGCCGAGCCAGCATCGACCGGTGCCGCCCCCTTCGGCCGGCACCCCGTGCCGCCCGCCCGGCGAGCTTCCGATCCCGCGAGCGGGATGGCGCCGGCCGGTAGGGTCGGCACGTGACCGTCCGCGCCAGGGTCCCGGCCGGCTCGAACCTGCCACTCACGACGCCGACGAGCGGAGCGAGAAGGCGGCATGTTCGAGCGGAGCGAGGGCATCAGCCAGCCCAGCCTTACAGGTCATGACGTCGACGAGCGGAGCGAGGAGGCGGCATGTTCGAGCGGAGCGAGGGCATCAGCCAGCCCAGCCTTAAAGGTCATGACGTCGACGAGCGGAGCGAGGAGGCGGCATGACCGAGCGGAGCGAGGAGGGGACATGACCGATCCGGAGCGTCGGCGGCGGAGGCTGCGGCACGACCCGTCGAGTGGTGGCGGCGGCCAGCCCGCGGAGGGCCGTCGCGGCGGTGACCCGGGCACCGGACCCGGAGCCGGGGACGACCGCGACGCGGAACGCGGCCTGCGCGGGCTGATCGGCTCGGGCGCCTCCCAGGTGAGTGTCGGGGCGGCGATGCGGGCCCGGGACGCGGCCCGACCGACCGAGGCCGACCTCGCCGAGGCGGCCGAACGGCTGGTGCTGGTCCGGCGCAACTGGGTGCCCCGGGACGAGCTGCCGCGCGGCGGCCGCTGAGCGCCCGCCGCCGGCCAGCGGGGCGGGCGGCTCGGCCCCGCTACGACGCCGGCAGTGCCGGCAGCGCGCCGGAGCGCTCGTACTCGGCGACCTGCCCGATCCGTCGCGCGTGCCGCTCGTTGCCGGAGAACGGCGTGGTGAGAAACGCCTCCACGATCGCCGTCGCCTCGTCCAGGGTGTGCTGGCGAGCACCGATCGCGACCACGTTCGCGTCGTTGTGCTCCCGGGAGAGTTGGGCGGTCTCGACGTTCCAGGCGAGAGCCGCGCGTACCCCGGCCACCTTGTTGGCGGCGATCTGCTCGCCGTTGCCCGAGCCGCCGATCACCACGCCCAGGCTGCCCGGATCGGCCACCACCCGGGCGCCACTGTGCAGGCAGAACACCGGGTAGTCGTCGTCCGGGTCGAAGAGGAACGGCCCGACGTCCACCAGTTCGTAGCCCTGCTTGGCCAGGTGGTTGGCCAGGTGCACCTTCAGTTCGTAGCCGGCATGGTCGGATCCCAAGTAGACGCGCATACCGCGCAGTCTGTCAGCCCGCCACGGCCACCCGCCGGCAGGCACGGCGACAGCCGGACAGATCACAGCGTGATCCGGCCGGAGGATGCCACCCGGGCGCCCGGAACAGCTTCCAGGCGCCCGGCCACAGGGCGCGGAGCCCCATGCCGTCAGCCCGCCCGCCGTCAGCCGGGTGGCGCCTCCGCCGCCTCCCGGCCCAGCTCGGCCAGGACCAGGCCGGCCCGGGCCTTCGGGGTGAACCAGGTGCTCTTCCGGGGCATCTTCTGCCGGGCCAGGTTGACCGCGACGAAGTCCTGCACGGTCACCGGGGCGATCAGGACCGCCAGCTCCGCCCGGCCCGCGTCGACCTCGCCGACCAGCCAGCGCGCCGGATAGTCCCCACCGACGTACGTGATCCGCTTGTCGCCGGGGTCGAGCCCGAGCGCGTCCCGCAGCAGCACCCGCTCGACGAGCGCGTGGTCCAGATTCTCCACTCCGCCGCCGGAACCGGCGGGGAATGTGACCGCGTAGGTCGTGCCGGCCGCGTAGAGCTGGATCGTGCCGCCGGAGTCCGGTACCGCCGCCGGACCGGGCACCGGCTCGACCCGGGCGCCGGCCGCGCGCAGCCGGTCGAGCAGCTCGTCCGGGGTGCTGGTCAGCTCGCTGACCAGCCGGTTGTACGGCTGGATCGCCACCGAGGCGGGTGTGGTGATCACCGCGAGGAACCGGGGCAGCTCACCGATCTGCGCGGCCAGGCTGCGGTGGTTGCCGTCCGCGACGACCAGCTCACCGCCGCCGGCCAGCGCCAGCAACTCGTCCTGGCCGGGCCCCGGCCCGAGCAGCCAGATGGCGTGGGTACGCCCCGCCTGGTCGATGTCGGTCGCGGCCGGCGCACCGGCCGCGTCGGTGGCCTCGGCCAGTGCCCGGTGCAGCGCCTCGCCTGCGTTCCGCCCCGGACCGTCGTCGCCGCCGGCCTCACCGCCGCCCGCCCGGTTGCCGGTCTGGAGCAGCAGTACCGGTGAGAGGAGATGGCCGGTCGCCTCGGCCAGCGCCACCCGCTCCCGCACCTTGGCGATGAAGACGTCCTCGTTCCGGATCACCAGCCCGGGCTCGTCCGCGCTGGTGGAGATCTGGTCGGTGTCGACCATGGCGAACATTCCGTAACCGGGCTCCTCGCCGGGCGCGGTGATCCGGTAGAGCACCACGACCTGCTCGGCCGGGGTGTAGCTGCCGTCGGCCCGGGCCTGGGCCAACCGGGTGACCGCGTCGGGCAGCGCGTCCGTGAACGACCGCCCGAGGCTCTCCGGCGCCCGGTGCGGCATCTCGATCGCGAGTGCGCTGGCTGGGTTGTCCCGGATGATCGCCGTGATCTCGGCGTCGTCGGCGAACTCGTCGTAGTTCTGGGCGCCGGTGCCGCCAGTGGTGACCCAGGCGCGGGTGATCGGATGCACGACCGTCATGTGCGGGAACGCTACCGGCGGTGCCGGACCCGGCGTACGGATACCCCGACCGTTTCCACCCCGTGGGCGGCCCGGCCCGGTGGCGTACCGGCCGGGCCGCCCGGGGTGCGCTCAGTCGAAGCTCGGCGCCTCGGTACGGGTCCGCTTCAGCTCGTAGAAGCCGGGGGTGCCGGCGACCAGGAGTACGCCGTCCCAGAGCCGGCCGGCCGCCTCGCCCTTCGGGGCCGGGGTGATCACCGGGCCGAAGAACGCGACGGTCTCCCCCGGCACCGGGCCGGGAGCGTGGATCACCGGCGTGCCGACGTCCTGGCCGACCGGCTTCATCCCGGCGTTGTGGCTGGCCCGCAGCGCCTCGTCGTACTCGGTCGAGTCGGCGGCCTCGGCGAGCACCGGGTCCAGCCCGACGTCGGCCAGCGCCGCCCGGTACAGCTCGGGCCCGCGGTCCTCCTTGGCGAGGTGGATCCGGTTGCCGAGCGCGGTGTAGAGCTTGGCGACGGCCTCGGAACCGTGCCGCTGCTCGACCGCGATGCAGATCCGCACCGGGCCCCAGGCGGTCTTCAGTCCCTCCCGGTACTGCTCGGGAAGGTCCTCCCGGCCCTCGTTGAGCACCGAGAGGCTCATCACCCGGAACCGGATGTCGACCGCCCGGACCTTCTCCACCTCCAGCAGCCAACGGGAGGTGATCCAGGCCCACGGGCAGATCGGGTCGAAGAACATGTCCACGGACGCGCGCTCGGACACGGCGCGACTCCCTTCGTCGTCGGGGAGGCCGGAATCGGCGACACCGTTACAGATCTTCACCCCAGGGACCCGCCACCGACAGCGGGATGAGACCGTGACCTGGAGCACCAGTGGCAATCCCGCCGGCATGAAACACTCGACGTCGAGCCGTGGGGATGGCTCGACGCTGTCAACGGAGATAGCCAGCGGGAAGACCGGATGGAGATTCACGTGCCAGGAGTGCGTAACCTGACCCAGGTCGAGGCGACGGAGCGGGGTCGTCTGCTCGACGTCACCGGCTATGACATCCGCCTGGACCTGTCGTCCGCCGGGCAGGGCGCGGACGGCCGCACCTTCCGTTCGACGACCGAGGTCCGGTTCCGGTGCGCCGAGCCCGGCGCCGCCACCTTCATCGAGGTGGCCGCCGATTCGGTACGCGCCGCGACGCTGAACGGCGCCCCGGTCGACCTCTCCGGCTGGTCGGCCGAGGACGGTCTCACCCTGACCGGTCTGGCCGCCGAGAACACCCTGGTCGTCGATGCCGACTTCCTCTACTCCTCCAGCGGTCAGGGGCTGCACCGCAGCGTCGACCCGGTGGACGGCGAGACCTATCTCTACAGCCAGTTCGAGACCGCCGACGCGCAGCGGGTCTTCGCCTGCTTCGACCAGCCGGACCTGAAGAGCGTCTTCACCTGGCACGCCACCGTGCCGGCGCACTGGCGGGTCATCTCCAACATGCCGGTCAGCGGCGAGGAGTCGGCCGGCGCCGAGACCAAGACGGTCCACTTCGCCGAGTCGGTCCGGATGAGCACCTACATCACCGCGCTCTGCGCCGGCCCCTACCACGAGGTGCGGTACACCCACGACGGTGTCGACCTCGGCTACTTCTGCCGGACCAGCATGGCGCCGTACCTCGACTCGGCCGACCTGAACCTGATCACCACCCAGGGCTTCGACTTCTTCCACCAGCAGTTCGGCGTCCGCTATCCGCTGCCGAAATACGACCAGGTGTGGGTGCCGGACTTCAACGCCGGCGCGATGGAGAACTTCGGCTGCGTCACGCACGCCGAGGCGCACTACCTGTTCCGGTCCCAGGAGACCGACTTCGAGTACGAGCAGCGGGCCAACACGATCCTGCACGAGCTGGCCCACATGTGGTTCGGCGACCTGGTCACCATGCGCTGGTGGAACGACCTGTGGCTGAACGAGTCGTTCGCCGAGTGGGCCAGCCACTGGGCCAACACCAACGCCACCCGGTTCGCCGACGCCTGGACGACCTTCCTCTCCATCCGCAAGAACTGGGGCTACCGGCAGGACCAGCTCTCCTCCACCCACCCGGTCTACTGCGAGATGCCGGACCTGGAGGCCGTCGAGGTCAACTTCGACGGCATCACGTACGCCAAGGGCGCCAGCGTGCTCAAGCAGCTCGTGGCGTACGTCGGGGAGGCACCGTTCCTGGAGGGCCTGCGCAGCTACTTCGGCAAGTACGCCTGGAGCAACGCCACCTTCGACGACCTGCTCAGCGAGCTGGAGGCGGCCTCCGGCCGGGAACTGCGCAAGTTCGCCGCCGAGTGGCTGGAGACCTCCCAGGTCAACACGCTCCGCCCGGAGGTGTCGATCGGCCCGGACGGCACGTACGAGTCGGTGGTGATCCGGCAGGAGGCGCCGAGCGAGCACCCGACGCTGCGTACGCACAGGATCGGGGTGGGCCTCTACGACCTGCGGGGCGACCGGCTGGTCCGGCGGGACCGGATCGAGGTCGACGTGGCCGGCGAGCGTACCGAGCTGACCCAGCTCACCGGCGTGGCCGCACCGGACGTGCTGCTGCTCAACGACGACGACCTGACCTATGCCAAGCTGCGGCTGGACGATCGGTCGATGGCGACGGTGGTGCGGCACATCGCCGCGTTCGAGTCGTCGCTGGCCCGGGGCCTGTGCTGGGCCGCCGCCTGGGACATGGTCCGGGACGCCGAACTCTCCGCCCGGGACTACGTGGCGCTGGCGCTGGCCGGGCTGCCCGCCGAGACCGACATCAACCTGGTCACCGCGACGCTGCGGCAGGTCGCCGCCACGCTCACCTCGTACGCCGCGCCGGAGTGGGCACCGACCGGCTGGGCGCACTTCGCCGGTACGGCGGCGACCGCGTTGCGCGCCGCCGAGCCGGGTAGCGGTCTGCAACTGGCCTGGGCCCGGACCTACGCCTCGGCGGCCCGTAGCGACGAGGAGCTGGCCGTGCTCCGGGGCTGGCTGGACGGCGCCGGGGTGCCGGACGGGCTGACCATCGACACCGAGCTGCGCTGGACGGTGCTGCGTGCCCTGGTCGCGGGTGGCGCGGCGGGGCGCCCCGAGATCGACTCCGAGCTGGCCGCGGACCGCACGTCGAGCGGCGAGCGGGAGGCCGCGCTCGCGCACGCGCTGGTGCCCACCGCCGAGAACAAGACGACGGTGTGGCGCACCCTGACCGGGGACGAGGCGCTGCCGAACTGGCGGCACCGGGCGCTGCTCCAGGGCTTCCAGCATCCGGCGCAGGTCGAGCTGGCCGCCCCGTACGCCGAGCGGTTCTTCCAGGTCGTCGGCCAGATCTGGAAGAAGCGGGACAGCGAGCCGGCGCAGGAGTTCGTCATGCTGGCCTACCCGGCGTACCAGATCACCGAGGAGACCATCCGGCTGACCGACGCCTGGCTGACCGAGTCGGGGCATCCCGCGCCGCTGCGCCGGCTGGTCGCCGAGGGCCGGGACGGAGTGGTGCGGGCGCTGAAGGCCCGGGCCAAGGACGCCGCGTCACCGTCCTGACCTGGCCGTCGAACTGACCGCCGCCGGGCGCCGGATCCGATCCGGCGCCCGGCGCCGTCGTCACGTCCGGAAACGATTCGGGTACGGCCACCGGGCGGCCCGGCGCTCCGTTCGCCGACTCGGGCCCGGCGGGCCGATCGCGAGTTCGGTCCCAGCGGTTCCGTCCACCGGCTCTGGCCCAGCGGCGGTGCGGGGCGACCGTCGGCCCAAGCCGGCCTGTACGCCGAGGCCGGCATCGAGTCGTACTGGCGGATCGAACGGGCCGAGCGGGGCCCGGTCGCCCACCTCTACCTGCGCGCCCCCGCCGGCCACTACGAGCTGCACCGATCCGTTCCCGCAGCAGCCGGAACGCCCGCCGAGGCGGCCGACCGGCACGGAGCTGGTCGAGCTGCCCTTCCCGGTCCAGGTCGCCCCCGGCACCTGGCTGCCCTGACACCAGGTCTCGCTGCCCTGACCGGCCGCCGGAGGCCCACTCGGGGCGGGTCGCCGGCCGGGCGGGTGCGACGTCAGGCGGAGCGGCCGGCCCGGGTGGCGAGCTGGTCCAGGCCGCTGACGATGCCGCCGGTGAGGTCGCCGCCACCGAAGGCGGCCACCATGGAGAGCGCGGCCAGCTTGGCATCCCGGTCCGGGATCCGCTTGCGCGCCTCGGCACCGGTGACGACCTCCAGCACCCGCTGGTTCGGCGAGAGCGCGACCAGGACGGCGCGGGCCGGGTCCGCCAGCTCCAGGTGCAGCCGCTGCGCGTGCTCGCGTACCGGTTCGGTCAGCGGCCCGACGTAGACGGTGAAGACCAGGCCGGTGGACTCGTCGGCGATCCGCAGCGCCTCGTCGATCCGGAGGAGCTGGCGGGTGGTGAACGGCCCGTCGAGCACGTTCGGCCGGGGGGTGGCGCTCGGCCCGACCTCGGCCTCGGGCCGTTCGGCCGTCGCCACGCTCTTACCAGCGGTCACTTGCGCCCCCTGTCACGCCAGCGCGCTTCGGCGCGCTGATGGTCTCGATCTCGCCGCTGGTCAGCGCCCGGGCCTCCGCGCCGGCCGGCAGCGCCGTCCGGGCGGACTCGGTCAGGTGCTCGGGCGAGGAGAGGAACCAGACCGGCGTGAACTCGAAGGGCCGCCCCGGGCGGTACCGCCGGGCGTTACGGCCGCTCTTGCCGGCCCGGGCCAGCACGGTGATCACGAGCACCGCAGCAGCCGGGATGGCAACGAAGACCAGCAACGTGTCGGAAACAGACAACCTCAACGCCCCCAGGCGAAAACGGGATCATCGTGCCCGGTCGGCGCAGGTGACGACCTTGTCCACCCGACCGACCCGGTCGCCGTTCACGGTATCGGAAACCGAGGCCCACCAGATCTCGGGGTGCCGATCCGGCCCGCTCGCGGTCGCCCGGAGCCCGGCCGCTCGGGCCGGAGGACGGTCGGGATCACGTCTCGTCGACGAGTCGGGCCAGCGCCTCGGCCGCCCGCCAGCAGTCGTGGTACGTCGAGTAGAGCGGGACCGGGGCCAGCCGGATCACGTCCGGCTCCCGGTCGTCGACGAGTACCCCGTACTCCTGGGACAACCGCTTGGTCAGCGCGGCGGCCCCGCCCCGGCCGATCCGGACGGAGAGCTGGCAGCCGCGCCGGTCCGGCTCCCGCGGGGTGAGCACGGTGAGCGGCCGGCTCGGGGTGAGCTGGTCGAGCAGTCCCTCCAGATAGCCGGTCAACCGCTCGCTGCGGGCCCGCAGCGCGGGCATTCCGACCTGCGCGAAGATGGCCAGGGCGCTGCGCATCGGCGCCATCGCCAGCACCGGCGGGTTGGAGATCAGCCAGGCCTCCACGGTGGCCGGTGGCCGGGAGACCGGGGCCATCTCGAACCGGGTCGCCTCGTCAGTGCCCCACCAGCCCTCGAACCGGTCGACCGCCGGGTCGCCGAGGTGTCGCTCGTGCACGAACGCCCCGGCCAACGCCCCCGGACCGGAGTTCAGGTATTTGTAGGTGCACCAGGCGGCGAAGTCCACGTCCCAGTCGTGCAGCGCCAGCGGCACGTTGCCGACCGCGTGCGCGAGGTCCCAGCCGACCAGGGCGCCGGCCCGGTGCCCCGCCTGGGTGATCGCCGGGATGTCCATCAGCTCGCCGGTCAGGTAGTTGACCCCGCCGAGCAGGACCAGTGCCACCCGCTGCCCCTCCCGGTCGAGGTAGTCGACCACGTCCTGGGTACGCAGGGTCTCCTCGCCGGGGCGGGGGCGCAGCCGGACGACGGTCTCGTCCGGGTCCAACCCGTGGTGCCGGGCCTGGCTGCGCACCGCGTAGCTGTCGGACGGGAAGGCGGCATCCTCGATCAGGATCCGGTCCCGGCCGGCCGTCGGCCGGTAGAACGACACCATCAGCAGGTGCAGGTTGACCGTCAGCGAGTTCATCACCACGGTTTCGGCCGGCAGCGCGCCGACCAGCGAGGCGCTCGGCCCGGTGAGCGAGCGGTACGACGGCACCCAGGGCCGGTCACCGGCGAAGTGGCCGGAGACCCCGAGCCGGGCCCAGGTCTCCAACTCGGCGTCGAGGTCGGCCCGGGCGGCCCGGGGTTGCAGCCCGAGGGAGTTGCCGACCAGGTAGGCGGCCTCGGCGTACCGGCCGCCCTCGGCCGGGGGCACGTGGAACAGGTGCCGGTGACCGGGGTCGGCCTCGTCGCGGCGCCGGGCCGCCTCCTCCTGCTCGGGGGTCATCATCCGCTCTTGCTCCTCTGTCGCTCGCCCCCGGCACTCCGGGGGCCCACTCCTGCGTCGCTCGCCCCCGGCACCCCGGGGCGGGTACTCCTGCGTCGCTCGCCCCCCGGTACACCGGGGCGGTACTCCTGGGTCGCCGGCCCCCCGCACGCTCCGGGGCGGTAACGGTCCGGACTACATGTCCGTCCGGGCGGCCCACAACTCGGGGAAGACCTCCCTGGCCATGCTCCGGCGCAGCCAGGCCGCGCCGGCCGACCCCCCGGTGCCGACCTTCGCGCCCATGGTCCGGCGTACCGCCTTGAGGTGCTGGTGGCGCCAGTCGTCGAACTGCTCGGCGATCTCCACCAGAGTCTCACCCAGTTGTCGCAGGTGGTTGTCCGGCCCGGTGTCGGCGTAGATCTCCACCCAGGCGGCGGTCAGCTCGGCGCTCGGCTCGGCCTCGGCGGAGAAGTCCCGGTGCAGCAGCGCGTCCGGCAGCGCGAAGCCCCGGCGGGCCAGCAGGGCGGTCACCTCGTCCCAGAGGCTCGGCGCCCGGAGCGTCTCGACCAGTTCGGCGTAGACCCTCGGCTGCCGGTGGAACGGCCGGACCAGGGTGGCGGACTTCAGCCCGAGCAGGAACTCCAACTGCCGGTACATCGCGGACTGGAACCCGGAGCCCTCGCCGAGCAGGTTGCGGAACCGGTTGAAGTCCGCCGGGGTCATCCAGCGCAGCCCCCGCCAGGCCGCGTTCAGCCCCTCCAGGTGCAGGGCGGCCCGGTGCAGCGGGGCCAGCGCGGCCCAGAGGTCGTCGGCGCGCAGCCGCTGCCGCGCCTCACGCAGCTCGAAGCAGGTCAGCCCGAAGTACAGCTCCATGATCTGGCTGACCATCAGGAACGACATCTCACCGGGATCCCGGCTCAGCGGCTGCTGGAGGCGGTGCAGCGTACTCGCGTGCACGTACGCGTCGTACGGCGTCCGCTCGACCGGTTCCAGGGTCGGCTCGCCACCGTTGGCCGCCGCCCGGGCGGCCCGCTGCGCGGCGTTCGCCGGGCGTACCCGGGGTCGGCCGGGTCGCCGCTGCCGCTGGGTCCTCTCCACCGTCGCCTCCGTTCCGTTACGCGCTACCGTCATGATCTCTCCGCTCCGCCGCCGAACGGAATGCCGGACCAACGGCGGTACGCGGCGAGATCCGGTGGTTGTGTGGTTCGGCGACGGAGTGGCTTAACGTTTGAAAGGTCGATCCGGGATTCGCGATCATGTCACGGAGAGTGAGCGGTTATGGACGAGATGGACTGGGCACTGCTGCGAGAACTCCAGGCCGACGCCCGGCTCTCGTTCAGCGAACTCTCCCGCCGGGTCCACCTCTCCCCGCCGGCCGTCGCCGAACGGGTCCGCCGGCTGGAGGAATCCGGCGTGGTGACCGGGTACCACGCGCACGTCGACCTGGCCCGGGCCGGCCGGAACGTGGTCGCGATGATCCGGATGTCCTGTTACGGGGCGCGGTGCATCCTCCGGGACCCGGAGGTGCCGGACTGGCCGGAGATCCTGGAGATACACCGGATCACCGGGGACGCCTGCAGCATGCTCAAGGTCGCGGCCGAGTCGATCGAGGCGTTCGAGCAGGTCATCGACCGTCTCGCCCCGTACGGGCAGCCGTCGAGCACGATGGTGCTCTCCAGTCCGCTGGACTGGCACCCGGTGCTCCCGATTCCCCCCGCGTCAAGTACCTGACCAGGGCGTTCGTCCGGCTGTCGGCCCACCCGGGAGCGTGTGCGCGGCGGGTCGGTGGGAACACGTTCCCCGACGAGACGGGTCGGCACCCGACCGCGCGGACGCGACGGGTGCCGGCTGAGGGATGCACCGCCGGGGAGGGAAGTCATGCTCACTGCCAAGGTCGTCGGCCGTACGATCGCCGCCGGCGTCACCGTCGCCGCCCTGGTCCCCGGGCCGCTGTTCGGGAACGTGAGCGCGGTACAGGCCGGACCGAACACCTTCGTGGAGGTCACCCCGAACACGGCGCAGGCGGGTAGCCGGGTCAACATCCGGGCGAGCTGCGACGGCGCGAACAACCAGCAGGCCACGGTGCACTCGGACGCGTTCGGCCGGGTGATCGTACGTCCCGACAACGGCTTCCTCACCGCGTCGGTGACGATTCCGGGCAGCAAGGCGCCGGGGGCGTACGCGGTCAACCTGAGCTGCCAGCAGAACGGCAACAACGCCACCACCACGCTGACCGTGGTGAACATGAGTCAGGGCAGCCAGGGGCCGGCCGCGGGTGGCGGCGGTACGGCCGGCGGCCCGGGCGGGACGCTGATGATCGCCGGTGGTCTCGGCATCGTCGTGCTCGCCATCGGGTTCGGGGTGGCCGGCCGGCGGCGGCGTACCGAACCGAGTAGCTGACCCGCGGACGGGGCATGTTCCGCTTCCCCACGGGCGATGGCACGTGGCGGGGTCGGACCGGCCGGTGGTGGGCGCGTACCGGCCGGTGGCGGCGCCGCACGGCCCGGCTCGCCCGGCAGGCCACCGCAGCGAGCATCACCAGCCCGGATCCGGCCGACGGCACCCCGCCCGGCACCCTGGACGCCGCACCGTACCGGCCGACCCGGCGGGCGAGCCGGCGCCGATGGGCCCGCCGCCCCGGACCGGTACCCGTGATCACCCTGCTGCTGGGCCTGCTCGTCACCCTGTTCGGGGTGCAGAGCGTCACCGGGATCACCCTGCTGCCCAGCGGAATGCCGTTCGGCGCTCCGGCGCCGCCCCGGAGGTTTCCGGTGCTGGAGTCGAGCCCGCCGGTCGGGATCGGCATCCGGTCGCTCGACCTGACCGCACCGGTCCATCCGGTCGGCGTCGCCGGGGACGGCACCATCGAGGTACCGGCGTCGGACCGGCGCGACGAGGCCGGCTGGTACAGCCAGAGCCCGACCCCAGGCCAGTACGGGCCGTCGGTGATCGTCGGTCACGTCGACACCCGGACCGGGCCGGCCGTCTTCCACGACCTGGCCGGGCTGCGCCCCGGGGCCAAGATCGAGGTCGACCGGGAGGACGAGTCGGTGGCGGTCTTCGAGGTCAACTCCGTCAAGCGGTTCAACAAGTCGGAACTGCCGGTCGACCGGGTCTACGGCGACTTCAGCCGGCCGTCACTCCGGCTGATCACCTGCGGCGGCCGCTGGGTCGGCGGCTCCACCGGGTACGCCGACAACGTCATCGTCTTCGCGTCCCTGGTCTCGGCCCGGCACACCTGAGCCCGCGCCGGGCACCTGCCGCACCGTCACCCAACCGGCTGCCGCACCGTCACCCAGCCCGCTGCCGCACCGTCGACCGGCCTGCCGCAGTCGTCGGCCAGCCCTGCCGCACCGTCGACCGGCGTCGCCCCGCACCCGCCGGCGCCAACCTCGTCGCGGCGGCCGTCCGCCGGCGGCAACGTCCGCCGGCTCAGGCCGCCTCGGCCTCGCGCAGGTCCAGCCAGTCCGCCCAGCGCGGGTCCGGCGCCCGGTGGCCGAGCACCCGCCACGCGATGCCCTTCGGCGCGGCCGGCAGCGAGTGCAGCCGCCAGCCCAGCTCCGCCGGGGTCTTGTCGCCCTTGGTGTGGTTGCACTTGGCGCAGGCCGCGACGACGTTCTCCCAGGCGTGCCGGCCACCCCGGCTGCGCGGGAAGACGTGGTCGATGGTCTCGGCCGGGCCTCGGCAGTAGACGCAGCGCCAGTTGTCCCGGGCGAAGATGGCCCGGCGGGAGAGCCCGACGTGCGTCCGGTACGGCACCCGGACGAACCGGGTCAGCCGGACTACCGACGGCACCGGCAGGGAGTTGCGGGCGCTGTGCAGGATCCCCTCCCCGTCGGCCACGCAGACAGCCTTGGCGGAGAGAACCAGGATGGCGGCTCGACGCACTGAAACGACACACAGCGGCTCATAGGTGGCATTGAGCACCAACGCTCCGGAGCCCACCGTGGGTCGTATGTCAGGCATCGCGCTCACCCTCTCGGTTGTTCTCGTCCGCTCCCTCGCCCGCCTGGTGCCGGCCCCGCCCCCGGCGCCGGTCGGCAGCAGGCACCGACCGGAGGCCAAGACCACGGCCGACGCCGGCAGATCACCGGCGTCCGTGCGCCAATAGTCCCCGATAGCTGCCGCGATTGCACGTACTAATCCGGGGTCCCGCAGAAAGCTTTCACGTCCCGTGGCAAGATGACCGGTTCCGTCCCGTCACCCCGTCCGACGGCGGCGGGGACGTCGGCCGCGGGAGGGGGCGTCCGCCACGTGCCGGCGGGTCGGCCGAGACCGCCGGACACCGGTACGGTACGAAGGCACTCGTGAACCCCGCGACGCTGATCACTGCCGCCGTGCTCGGAATGCCGCAGCCCGAGACGCCGGAGCCCAAGCCGAGTTGCCTGGACAACCCCGTCTGCGACCAGGTCTGGCGGGTGACCAAGTCGGCGTGGTTCGCCGAGGGGAGCAACCTCTTCCTGATCAAGCCGGCCACGATCGTGCTGATCCTGCTGGTGGCGATCCTGCTCCGCTTCCTGCTGCACCGGACCATCAACCGGCTGGTGCGGAGCACCTCGGAGAGCCGCATCCCCGCGGTGCTCCGGCCGCTGCGGGAGCGGATCCCCAGTGCCGCGCCCGACCCGTCGGCGGTCGTACCCGAACGGCGCCGGCAGCGGGCCGAGGCGATCGGCTCGGTGCTGCGCAGCATGACCACGGCGGTGGTCTTCGCGATCGCCGTGCTGCAGATCCTCAGCGAGCTCAGCTTCGACCTGGCCCCGCTGCTGGCCAGTGCCGGCATCGCCGGCCTGGCCCTCGGGTTCGGCGCCCAGACGCTGGTCAAGGACCTGCTGGCCGGGCTCTTCATGCTGCTGGAGGACCAGTACGGGGTCGGTGACACGGTGGACCTCGGCGAGGCGACCGGGGTGGTCGAGGCGGTCGGCCTGCGGATCACCACCGTCCGGGACGCCCGGGGGGTGGTCTGGTACATCCGCAACGGCGAGATCATCCGGGTCGGCAACAAGAGCCAGGGCTGGGCGATGGTGGTGGTGGACATGCCGATCGGCTTCGCCCGTACCGAGGAGGCCACCGCGGTGCTGCGGACCGCCGCCGCCTCGGTCGCGCTCGACCCGGAGCTGGCGCCGGAGCTGGTGGAGCCGCCCGAGGTGCTCGGGGTCGAGCAGATCACCGTGGACGGGTCGGTGATCCGGACGATCGCCAAGACCACCGCCGAGGGGCAGTTCCCGGTCTCCCGAGAACTGCGCCGCCGGCTGGCCGAGGCGCTGGACAACTCCGGCATCACCGCCGGCATCGCGGCCACCAGGATGTTCCCCCGGCCCTCGACCCCGCCGGCCGACGGGGAGACCGGCCAGGGTGGAGCGACCTGAGCCGCCCGACGTCACGCCACCCAGCGTGATCGGCCCGTCGGCGTAGCGCGCCCGGCGGTCCCGCCGAGCGGTGGAGCCACCGCCGGTACGGGTCGGCGCCGGGTACGCCGGACGGTGCCGTGGACGTACCGGACGGCCCTGGTGGAGGGCCGGCTGTCAGGGGTCGCGTACCGAGCGGGCGGTCGGGTATCGTCCGTTCGACCAGTCGGAGATGCGACGATCTATCCGTTCGCCCTAGCCAGTCGTCATACGATCGGGCAGAATCCAGAACTAGCTCCCTCCCGGAGCGTGACGAAGACCTTGCTGATCCGAACGTCTGACGTTCCCGGCAGCCCCATCACATTTGGTCAGCGGTCGAGAACGATGGAGGCCCACCGGTGTCCGAAGAGACACACACTCCCGAACGGCCGGCAACCTTTCGGGAAGTGTTCGCCCAACGTGAATACCGGGCGGTCTTCGCGGCCACCGTACTGACCTGGACCGGCGACTATCTCGCCAAGGCCGCCGTCACGCTGCTGGTCTACCAGCAGAGCGAGTCCGTCGCCCTCTCGGCGGCCGCCTTCGCCACCAGCTACCTGCCGTGGCTGATCGGTGGTCCGCTGCTCACCACCCTCGCCGACCGGTACCCGTACCGGACGGTCATGGTGATCTGCGACCTCGTCCGGCTGCCGCTGTACGCGGCCATCGCGATCGACGGGCTGGACACGCCGGTCATCCTGGCACTGCTCTTCGCGGCGACCCTGGCGAATCCGCCCAGCCAGGCGGCCCGGTCCGCGATGCTTCCCCTGCTGCTCACCGGAGACCGGCTGGTCGTCGCGCTCTCCCTGCACGGCAGCACGGCACAGGCGGCACAGGTCTTCGGCTACGCGGTCGGTGCCGGCATCGCGCTCTACAGCCCGGCCCTGGCCCTGCTGCTCAACGCCGCCGCCTTCGGCCTCTCCGCGTTGATCATCTGGTTCGGCGTCCGGCACCGGCCCGCCGTGCCGCCCGAGCAGGGCCGGCGGCACCTGCTCCGGGAGACCGGCGCCGGCTTCGCCCTGGTCTTCGGCACCCCGGTCCTGCGGGCCATCGCGATCATGGTGTTCTGCGCGATGCTGTTCGCGATCGTGCCCGAGGGCCTGGCGGCGGCCTGGGCCACCAAGTTCGCGGGTGGGGGCGCCGACCGGAGCGCCACCCAGGCACTGATCATGGTCGCCGCACCGGCCGGTTTCATCCTCGGTGGCCTGCTGGTCGGCCGGGGCCTCCGGCCGGACCTCCGCCGGTCCCTGGTGCGACCGTTCGCGGTACTCGCCCCGCTGGCCCTGGTGCCCGCCCTGTTCGACCCGCCGCCGGGAGTGGTCGCGCTGCTGGCGGCGGTCGCCGGCTTCGCGGTCGCCGGGCTGATGCCGGTGACGAACGGGCTGTTCGTGCTCGCCCTGCCGCACGGCTACCGGGCCCGGGCGAACGGCGTGATGAACACCGGCGTACAGGTGATGCAGGGCGTGGCGGTACTCGCCACCGGCCTGCTGGCCGAGCGGTTCACCATCCCTCGGGTGGTGGGGCTGTGGAGCGCCGCCGGAGTGCTGCTGATGCTGTTGCTGGCCCTGCGGTGGCCGCGGGCCGAGCGGTTCGACGCGGCGATCGCGGAGGCCCGGCGCCGCTCCGCCGACCGGGAGGCGGCGGTCGGGCCGACCGGGCCGGGGCAGCCGCCGGCGCGTACCTCCCCGCCCAACCCCCGGCCGCCCTCCTCCGAGGCCGGCATCGGCGCCGTCTGAGCCGCCGCACCGTCCGGCGGTGTGAGCCAGCCCGCACCAGGGCCACGGCTCCGGCTGCGGTCGATCGCCGCGCCGGATGGCAGGATGGAGCGGTGAATCCCGCAGGTGAGCGAGAGCAGACCCGCCCGTCGCCGACCTTCTACTCCGAGATCGGCGGCGAACCGACCTTCCGGAGGCTGGTCGACGAGTTCTACGCGGGCGTCGCCACCGATCCGGTGCTCCGGCCGATGTACCCGGAGGCGGACCTCGGCCCGGCGGCGGAACGGCTCACGCTCTTCCTGATCCAGTACTGGGGCGGCCCGAACACCTACTCGGCACAGCGCGGGCATCCCCGGCTCCGGATGCGGCACGCGCCGTTCCGGGTCGGGCCGGTCGAGCGGGACGCCTGGCTGCGACACATGCGGCGGGCCGTGGACCGGCTGGAGCTGGCGCCGGAGCAGGACGAGACCCTGTGGCAGTACCTCGAACGGGCCGCGTACTTCATGGTCAACACCATGGACGAGACACCCGGGCCGGCGCACTGAGCGGTGGCCCTGGCGGGGACGCCACCTAGAGCAGAGCGCCCTCGTCGTGCAGCCAGTCGACGAAGGTGGTCGCCACCGCGGCTCCACAGTCCAGCATCTCGACGAGCAGGGCGTCGTGCGCGCCGGCGCTCAACGGCACCTGCAACTCGGCGTAGATCGGCAGTTGGCCGCGCTCGGTCGGGTCACCGACGTACGCCTTGCAGAACCGGCGGGTATGGTTCCACTCGTTGACCACCCGGTAGGCCCGGTCGGCCCAGTCCGGCGGGACCGTGGAGTGTGGACGCGCCCGCATGACGAGGATCTCGTCGTCCGGCCCCTCCAGGGCGAACAGCACGGCGTGCCGCTCCCACATGGCCAGCAGGCTGCCGTCGCCGTCGGCGAGATAACGCACGTCGAGCAGGTCCAGCGCGTCGCCGACCCGGCGTAGCGTCACCGGCGCGATCACCGGGGGGATCTCCCTGATCGAAGCCCGGTCTCCGGGCCGGGAGTCCCGGTCGCCGGCCCTGGCATCGGGTTCCGGTCGGGAGTCGTGTTCCGGCTCCCGGGGCGCCGGCGGCCCGACCCGGACGGCACCGTCCGACGGGATCCTGCTTCGAGTTCCCGGCTCGCCGCCACCGGCGTGGCCGGGGCGCCATGACCACCACGGCATCGCTTGAGCACCTCACTCCCCAGCGGATCCACATGCCTACGTTGCGTTGGATCCGAGGCCCGACGGTACCCGTACAGCCGGCTCGAAGCACCCCCCCAACTGCAGCCCCAAGACGGATGGACCATGCCTCATCAACCGTTCGGGTGATCACGCGCCGGTTTTATCGCAAGCTGACTGACTTTCTGTGACCATGTCACTCCGAATGGTGCGGCCAATCCGACCCAACGACCCATGATCCGCACCTGTACGGCGTCCTGCCCGGGCGGGCCGGAGGAGCCGAGAAAGCCCATCCGGACGATGGCCTGGACCAGTCGTTGAGAGACCTCGATCCGGCTGCCGGTACGTCCCGGATCGGTGCCGGCGGCGCCGGGACCGGGTACCGGATCGGTGCTCGACGGGGGTCCGGTCACCACCACCGCGACGTGGTCGAGCAGGGCGTCCCGGACCGCGCGCTGGCCCACCGCCCGGCCGGCGACGCCCTCGGTGGCCGCGCCCCGCAGGGTCTCCGCCGCCGCCGCCGCGATCCGGCGCAGCTCGGCACCGGCGATCGTCTCCACCACCGTGCCGGGCCCGCCTGGCACCGGCCACCGCCAGTCGGCGTCCCGCCGCCGCGGCAGCGCCGCACCACCTCGGCCGAGTTCGGCCAGCAGCTCGGCGGCGGAGACCGTGGCGTCGCCGGGGCCGGCCCCGGCGACCACCCGGCCCACCAGCACGTCCCAAGGCAGCCGCGCCCAGAGCACGGTCCGGTCCGGGGCGCCGGCCGCCGCACCGGGGGCCCCGGAGCGGAGCCGGACCACCGCGCCCGGGTCGAGCCGGGTCAGCCGGGCCAGGAAGGCACCGGCGTCCGGCAGGCCGGAGAGCCCGTGCCCGTTCCCGCTCGCCACTCCGGCACCACCCGTAACCTTCTCCGCAGCGGGCACTGAATCGCTCCCTACGCCGGCTTGTCCCGGGCCGCCGGCTCGACCAGATAGCGCCGGAGGAACTCCTGCTCCTCGTCGGTCAGCCGGCGGGGCCGCTGCCCCTCCAGGTCGAACGGCACCAGCACCGACCGGGCCCGGCTGGCCAGCACCGTACGGTCGAACAGCTCGTAGCCGATGGTGAACCGGGACTGCCGCAGATCCTCGACCCACATCTCGATGTGCACCTTCGGGGCGCTCTCGGCGGTGGCCGGATCGAGCGTGTACTCGACCGGGCGCAGGTAGTCGATCTCGTGCCGGTAGATCACCACGCCGTCGGCGAACGAGCCGACCCCCCAGGCCCGACCGCCGGCGAACATCAGCGCCACCCGGGCCTCCTCGTAGAGGGTGAGGAAGCGGGCGTTGTTGACGTGCCCGTACGCGTCCAGGTCGGACCAGCGCAGCGTGCAGTCGTAGCCGAACCGCCGGCTGTCGAGCTGCTCCGCCTGCGCCGGCCGGGCCTGGGCCGGACTAGTCACGGGTGAGCTTGCGGTAGGTGACCCGATGCGGCCGGGCCGCCTCGGCGCCGAGCCGGTCGATCTTGTTCTTCTCGTACGCCTCGAAGTTGCCCTCGAACCAGAACCACTTCGACGGGTCCTCGTCGTCGCCCTCCCAGGCCAGGATGTGCGTCGCCACCCGGTCCAGGAACATCCGGTCGTGCGAGATGACCACGGCGCAGCCGGGGAACTCCAGCAGCGCGTTCTCCAGCGAGGAGAGGGTCTCCACGTCCAGGTCGTTGGTGGGCTCGTCGAGCAGGATGACGTTGCCGCCGATCTTGAGGGTCAGCGCCAGGTTGAGCCGGTTGCGCTCGCCGCCGGAGAGCACCTTGGTCGGCTTCTGCTGGTCGGGGCCCTTGAACCCGAAGGCCGCCACGTACGCCCGGGACGGCATCTCGACCTTGCCCACCATCAGGTGGTCCAGCCCGTCCGAGACGACCTCCCAGACGGTCTTGTCGCCGGCCAGCCCCTCCCGGTTCTGGTCGACGTACGACAGCTTGACCGTCTCACCGACCTTGACCGAGCCGGCGGTCGGCTGCTCCAGCCCGACGATCGTCTTGAACAGCGTGGTCTTGCCGACACCGTTCGGGCCGATGATGCCGACGATGCCGTTGCGGGGCAGCGAGAAGCTCAGGTCGTCGATCAGCACCCGCTCGCCGAACGCCTTGCGCAGCGCGTGCGCCTCGATCACGGTGCTGCCCAGCCGGGGACCCGGCGGGATCTGGATCTCCTCGAAGTCCAGCTTCCGGGTCTTCTCGGCCTCGGTGGCCATCTCCTCGTAGCGGTCCAGCCGGGCCTTGGACTTGGTCTGCCGGGCCTTGGCGTTGGACCGGACCCACTCCAGTTCCTCGCTGAGCCGCTTCTTCATCTTGGCGTCGCGGCGGCCCTCGACGGCCAGCCGGGCGGCCTTCTTCTCCAGGTAGGTGGAGTAGTTGCCCTCGTAGCCGACGGCCCGGCCGCGGTCGAGTTCGAGGATCCAGCCGGCCACGTTGTCGAGGAAGTACCGGTCGTGGGTGATCGCCATGACGGTGCCGGCGTACTTGGCGAGGTGCTGCTCCAGCCACTGCACGCTCTCCGCGTCCAGGTGGTTGGTCGGCTCGTCCAGCAGCAGCAGGTCGGGCGCCTCCAGCAGCAGCTTGCAGAGCGCGACCCGGCGCCGCTCGCCGCCGGAGAGCTGGGTGACGTCGGCGTCCGGCGGCGGGCAGCGCAGCGCGTCCATCGCCAGTTCGAGCTTGGAGTCGACGTCCCAGGCGTCGGCGTGGTCCAGCTCCTCCTGGAGCTGCCCCATCTCGGCCATCAGCTCGTCGGAGTAGTCGGTGGCCATCTGCTCGGCGATCTTGTTGAACCGCTCCAGCTTGGCCTTGGTCTCCGCCACCGCCTCCTCGATGTTGCCGAGCACGGTCTTGGCGTCGTTGAGCGGCGGCTCCTGGGCGAGCAGCCCGACGGTGTAGCCGGGCATCAGCCGGGCCTCGCCGTTGCTCGGCCGGTCCAGGCCCGCCATGATCTTGAGCAGGCTGGACTTGCCGGCGCCGTTCGGGCCGACCACACCGATCTTGGCCCCCGGCAGGAAGCTCAGCGTCACGTTGTCCAGCACGACCTTGTCGCCGTGCGCCTTGCGCGCCTTCTCCAGGACGTAGATGTACTGGGCCACGGTGCGGCCTACCTCCCACGGATGTGATGTCCCCGAATGCCGTGCTTACGACCGACCACGACGTCGGGCTTGCTCTCCGACCGCGGTGTCGGGTCACGCCGGCCACGCGGTGCGGCGGAAACGCCGTCGTCAATCCTGACAGGTCCGGCCCGCCGCGCCCACATCACCCTCCGCCGGAGGCTCTGCCGGGTCGTTCGGGTGGTCATGATCACCTTTGGGTTTTTCCGTCGCATCCCGCAGGGCAGTACTTGTGGCACTGGGGGTTAGGCACCGCAGCTACGCTCAGTACGCTCAGCGGTGGACACCCGTCATCACCGGAGGTGCACTGATTGTGACCGTACGTAGCTCGTTCGTGGTCGTTGCGAATCGCCTGCCGGTCGACGAGGTGACCACCCCCGAGGGACGCCAGTGGCGGCGTAGCCCGGGGGGACTGGTCACCGCCCTGCATCCGGTGCTCGCCCAACACCAGGGCACCTGGGTCGGCTGGGCCGGCGGGGTCGGCGCCGCGCCGGAGCCGTTCGACCTGGAGGGGATCCGGCTGCACCCGGTGCCGCTGAGCGCCGAGGAACTCGAACGCTACTACGAGGGCCAGTCCAACGCCACGATCTGGCCGCTCTACCACGACGCGGTGGAGACCCCGGCCTACAAGCGCCGCTGGCGGGAGGCGTACCGGCTGGTGAACGCCCGGTTCGCCGAGGCCGCGGCCGAGGTGGCCGCCGAGGGCGCGACGGTCTGGGTGCAGGACTACCAGCTCCAGCTCGTGCCGGCGATGCTCCGCGAACTCCGGCCCGACCTGCGGATCGGCTTCTTCCTGCACATCCCGTTCCCGCCGATCGAACTCTTCATGCAGATGCCGCTGCGCGCCGAGGTGCTGCGCGGGCTGCTCGGCGCCGACCTGGTCGGCTTCCAGCAGCGGCTGGCGGCGCAGAACTTCGTCCGGCTGGCCCGGCACCTGCTCGGCCTCCGCTACGAGGGCCAGATGATCCAGGTGGACGGCCGGCAGGTCAAGGCGGGTGCATTCCCCATCTCGATCGACGTGGCCGAGATGGAGCGGATGGCCGTCGACCCGGCGGTGCAGGCCCGGGCCAAGCAGATCCGCACCGAGCTGGGCGACCCGAAGACGGTGATCCTCGGGGTGGACCGGCTCGACTACACCAAGGGGATCGAGCTTCGACTCAAGGCGTTCCGCGAGTTGCTGTCTGACGGAAAGTTGACAGTTCCCGACGCAGTTATGGTGCAGGTTGCTACGCCAAGTCGGGAACGGGTGGAGCACTACCAGGCACTCCGGGTCAAGGTAGAACGCGAAGTTGGTCGAATTAATGGCGAATTCGGCCGGGTCGGTGTACCGGCCGTCCATTACCTCCATCAGTCGTACAGTCGCAGTGAACTGGCCGCGCTCTACTGCGCGGCCGACGTGATGATGGTGACCCCGCTGCGAGACGGAATGAATCTGGTGGCCAAGGAGTACGTAGCAACGCGCGCCGACTCGGGCGGCGCCCTCGTGCTCAGTGAGTTTGCCGGCGCCGCCACCGAGCTGCGCCAGGCATTCCTCTGTAACCCGCACGACCCGGACGGAGTCAAGGACGCGCTGCTGCGCGCGGTCCACGTCGACAAGGTCGAGGCCCGGCGCCGCATGCGCATCATGCAGCGCCACCTGCGTACCCACGATGTCGGACACTGGGCCCGGTCCTTCCTCAACGAGTTGGGTGTACCCGAGACGGAGGACGAGTGAAGTCCGGCTCCCTACTCGACGGGGGTCCCCGCACCCTCGACTCGATCGACCCCGAACTGCGGGCCGCGATCGGTCGGATCGCCCGGGTACCACAGCTCCTGGTCGCCTGCGACTACGACGGCACGCTCGCGCCGATCGTCGAGGACCCGACCAGGGCGGTGCCGCTGCCCGAGTCGGTCGCCGCCGTACGCGCGCTGGCCGCCCTGCCGCAGACCACCGTCGCCGTGGTCTCCGGACGGGCCCTGCGCGACCTGGCCACCCTCTCCCGGCTGCCCAGCGAGGTGCACCTGGTGGGCAGCCACGGCTCCGAGTTCGATATCGGTTTCGTCGAGCGGCTCTCCCCCGAGCTGATCGAGGTACGCACCCGGCTCCGCAACGAGCTGCGCCAGATCATCGCCGGCCGGGCCCGGGTACGCCTGGAGACCAAGCCGGCCAGCATCGCCGTACACACCCGGGGCGCCGACCCCGGGGTGGCCGCCGAGGTGATCGCGGCGGTGGACGCCGGCCCCGCCGTCTGGCCGGACGTCACCGTGACCCGGGGCAAGGAGGTGATCGAGCTGTCGGTGATCCCGACCAACAAGGGCACCGCGCTCGAACAGCTCCGTACCCAGCTCTCGGCGAGCGCGGCGCTCTTCCTCGGCGACGACGTCACCGACGAGAACGCCTTCGCCAAGCTGCACGGGCCGGACGTCGGCGTCAAGATCGGTCCGGGCGAGACCCGCGCCGCGTTCCGGATCGCCGAGCCGGTCGACGCCGCCCGGGTGCTCGGACTGCTGCTGGAGGTACGCCGGAACTGGCTCTTCGGCGAGCGGGCGGTACCGATCGAGCGGCACTCGATGCTGGCCAACGGGCGTACCGTCGCACTCGTCACCCCGGAGGCGAGCCTGAGCTGGCTCTGCCACCCCAAGCCCGACTCCCCGGCGATCTTCGCCGACCTGGTCGGCGGCAACCCGGCCGGCTACTTCAGCATCGCCCCGGAACGCGGCGGCCTGCCGCTCGGCCAGCGCTACCGGCCCGGCACGATGACCGTGGAGACCCGCTGGTCCGGGCTGACCGTCACCGACTGGCTGGACCGGCCGTCCACCGACGGCGTGCCGAGCGGCTCGGCGGTGATCAGCGGCGACTCCACCCTGGTCCGGGTGCTCAGCGGCGCCGGCCGGGTCCGGCTGGACTTCGCGCCCCGGCCCGAGTTCGGCCAGGTCGCCGTGCAGCTCCAGCCGCTCGGCGACGGGCTGCTGGTGCTCGGCTCCAACGAGCCGATCGCGCTCTACTCCCCCGGCGTCGAGTGGCAGATCGTCAACGACGGCGGCTACGAGACCGCCCGGGCGGTGGTCGACCTGGCCGCCGCCGGTGGCCAGGTCACCTGCGAGCTGCGGTTCGGCTCGCACAGCCTGGACCACCACCGGGTACCGGTGCACGAGCGGCAGGCGATGGCCGAGCAGCCGTGGCGGGACTGGGTCGCCGGGCTGCGGCTGCCCACCTCGGCCCGGGACCTGGTCGGGCGGAGCGCGCTGACCCTGCGCGGGCTGGTGCACGAGGCCAGCGGCTCGATCCTGGCCGCCGCCACCACCTCGCTGCCGGAGGAGCTGGGCGGGGTACGCAACTGGGACTACCGGTACTGCTGGCTCCGGGACGCCGCCATGACCGCCCGGGCACTGGTCGACCTCGGCTCGCTGGGCGAGGCCGAGGGCTTCCTGCGCTGGGTCGACGGCTGTGTCGAGCGCACCGGCGGGCACCCGGAACGGCTGCACCCGCTCTACACCGTCGACGGCTACGAACTCGGCGCCGAGGCGGTCATCGACACCCTGCCCGGGTACGCCGGCTCCCGGCCGGTCCGGGTCGGCAACCTCGCCAACCACCAGCTCCAGCTCGACGTCTTCGGGCCGATCGCCGACCTGCTGGCGGCCGTCGCCGACCTGCGCGGCGAGGTACGCGACACCGAGTGGCGGGTGCTGGAGAACATGGTCGAGGCGGTCGCCCGGCGCTGGCACGAGCCCGACCACGGCCTCTGGGAGGCCCGGCTGCCACCCCGGCACCACGTCTACTCCAAGGTGATGTGCTGGATGACCGTGGACCGGGCGCTGCACGTGGTCCGGCGGCACGGCGACGGCGACCGGCCGGAGTGGGTCGAGTTGCGCGACCGGATCGGGCACAACGTGCTGGAATTCGGCTGGCACACCGGGGCCGGCGCCTACACGGTGGCGTACGGGGACGAGGAGATGGACGCCTCCTCGCTCTGGATCGGCCTGTCGGGGCTACTGCCCGACGACGACCCCCGGTTCCTGGCCACCGTGCTGAAGGTCGAGGCCGACCTGCGCAGCGGTCCGGTGGTCTACCGCTACCGCTGGGACGACGGGCTGCCGGGCCGGGAGGGCGGCTTCCACATCTGCACGGCCTGGCTGATCGAGGCGTACCTGCGTACCGGCCGGCGCTCCGACGCCGAGGAGCTGTTCACCCAGATGGTGGACACGGCCGGCCCGACCGGCCTGCTTCCGGAGCAGTACGACCCGATCTCCGAGCGCGGCCTCGGCAACCACCCGCAGGCCTACAGCCACCTCGGCCTGATCCGCTGCGCCCTCCTGCTGGACAACATGGTCAAGTCCTGACCGGTGCGGGCGCGACGCGCGTACTGAGGTAGGCGCTGTTCCAGCGAGGTAGTGGCCTCACCTGGCCGGTGGGGCCACTACCTACCTCCGGAATCGCTCCCCTACGGCGCCACGGGTGGCGTCGACCCCGCGGCCAGCCGGGTCCGGCCCGACAGACCGGCTGGTACGCCGGTGCCGGCCAACGTGGTCGCCACGTCGCCGACGACCACCACCGCCGGGGGGCGGAAACCCGCCGCGTGCACCTCCGCCGCGACCGCGTCCAGGGTCGACCGGAGCACCCGCTGACCGTCGGTCGTACCCTCCTGCACCACCGCCGCCGGAGTCTCCGGGTGCCGGCCGTGCGCCCGCAGTGCGGCGGCGATCGCCGGCAGGTTGTTCAGCCCCATCAGCACGACCAGGGTGCCGCGGAGCCGGGCCAGCACCGACCAGTCGACCAGGGAGTCGGGATGCTCCGGCGGGAGGTGTCCGGAGACCACCGTGAACTCGTGCGCCACGCCCCGGTGGGTCACCGGGATGCCAGCCGCAGCCGGAACCGCGACCGAACTGGTCACCCCGGGGACCACGGTCACCGGTATCCCGGCGGCGGCGCAGGCCAGCGCCTCCTCGCCGCCTCGACCGAAGACGTACGGGTCGCCACCCTTGAGGCGGACCACCCGGGCGCCGGCCAGGGCCCGGTCGACCAGTACCTTGTTGATCTCCTCCTGCGCGGCGGCCGGGCCGTGCGGGATCTTCGTGGCATCCACCAGCTCGACCTCGGGCCGCAGCTCGTCGAGGAGCAGCCCGGGGACCAGCCGGTCGGCGACCACCACGTCGGCCTCGGCGAGCAGCCGCCGGCCGCGGACCGTGATCAGTTCGGGGTCGCCGGGACCCGCGCCGACCAGCGCGACCCGCCCGACTGGCCGTTCCGGCCGACCGACGGGGACGGCCGGGTCCACAGCCCGGCCGTCGGCAACGGTCCGCTCCGTCGACACGCCGGTGTCGCCAGTGTGGCCGTGGTCCCCGGTGTCGCCGCTGTCCCCGGCGTCGCCCTTGTCCCCGCTATCGCGGTTGTCCCTGGTGTACCCGGCGTCGCCGCTGTCCCCGGCGTCGCCGCTGCTCCCGGTGTTCCCGGCGTCGCCGCTGCCCCCCGTCTCCCCGGTGTCGCTGGCGACGGTGGCGTCCGGCCCGCCGCCGACGCCGGCCCGCACACTGCCGTTCGGCGCGCTCCCCTCCGCCGGGGCGGCGCCGCCGGGCGGGGACCCGTCCGGTGGGGGCAGTAGCGGCGGCTCCGCCGCGACACCGGAGAGCGATCCGGTGATCAATTGCTCCCGGATCGCGTCCCGGACCGCCACGGCCCGGCGCGGGTCACCCCCGCCGAGCACGGCGACGGTGAGCGGGCCGTACCGGGTGACCGCCGGGGTCCAGGCGGTCGCGGCGTCGCGGTCGTCGGCGCGTACGCAGAAGATCTGCCGGTCGAGCGCGGCGGCGCTGACCGCCTCGGCGGCGGCCGGATCGTCCACGGCCACCTGCACCAGCCAGGCCCCGTCGAGGTCGCCCGGCGCGAACTCCCGGGCGACCCACTCCAGCCGGCCCGCGTCGACGTGTGCCCGCAGCGCCGGGGTCAGCTCGGGGGCGACCACCACCACCCGGGCCTCCGCGTCCAGCAGCGCCGGCACCCGCCGGGTCGCCACCGCCCCGCCACCGACCACCAGCACACGCCGGCCGGCGAGCCGCAGCGCAAGCGGATACATGATCATTTCTCCGACACTCCCGCCGCGTCGAACGTGGCCACCTCGTGCAGTACCCGCACCGCGCTGGCGACCACCGGATAGGCAAGCAGGGCGCCGGTGCCCTCGCCGAGCCGTAGGCCCAGATCGATTATCGGCAGCAGGCCGAGTCGGTCCAACCCGGCGGTCGCGCCCGGCTCGGCCGAGCGGTGCCCGGCGACCATCGCGCCCACCGCGTCCGGGGCGAAGGCGGCCGCCGCGAGCGCGGCGGCGACCGCACTCACCCCGTCCAGCAACACCGGGACACGCCGCGCGGCGCTGCCCAGGACGAAGCCGGCCAGCGCCGCGTGCTCCAGCCCGCCGACCGCGGCCAGCACCCCGAGCGGATCGGCCGGATCGGGTACGTGCCGGGCCAGCGCCGCCCGCACCACGGCCACCTTCCGGGAGTACGTGGCGTCGTCGATCCCGGTGCCCCGTCCGGTCGCCTCGGCCGGGTCGATCCCGGTGAAGGCGGCGATCAGCGCCGCGGCCGCCGTGGTGTTGCCGATCCCCATGTCCCCGGTGAGCAGGATCCCGGCGCCGGAGTCGAGCAGTTCGTGTGCCACCCGGATGCCGGTCTCGACCGCGCTGCGTGCCTCGTCCCGGGTCAGGGCGGGTTGCACGCTCATGTCCCGGCTGCCGGCCCGGACCTTCGCGCTGACCAGCCGGGGAGCCGACCGCCCCGGACGCTGCGCCGGCACCCTCGGCTGAGCCAGCGGGGTGGCCACCCCGACGTCGACCACGGTGACCGTGGCGCCGGTCTGCCCGGCGAACGCGTTCACCACCGCACCGCCGGTGAGGAAGTTGGCCACCATCTGCGCGGTGACCTCCTGCGGCCACGGCGTCACCCCCTGGGCGTGCACCCCGTGGTCGGCCGCGAAGATCGCCACCGCGGCGGGCTCGGGCAACGGCGGCGGACAGGCGCCGGCCAGCCCGGCCAGCCGGATCGAGAGTTCCTCCAGGGCGCCCAGCGAACCGGCCGGCTTGGTCAGCCTGGCGTGCAGGTCGTGAGCCGCGGCCATGGCCGCCTCGTCGAGGGGACCGATCTCGGCGAGGGTGGCGTCCAACATCATTCCTCCAGGATTCCGGCCAGCGCGGCCACGAACAGGTCGGTGGTGGCAGTGTCCCGTACCGCGAGGCGCAGCCAGTCGGGGCCCAGCCCCGGGAAGGTGTCTCCCCGGCGTACCGCGAAACCCCGGTCGCGCAGGGCCAGCCGTACCCGCGCCGCTTCGGGCAGGTGCACCAGGACGAACGCGCTGGCCGGGGTGCCCGCGACGCGTACCCCGGGCAGCTCGCCGAGCCGCCGGACCAGGTACGCCCGCTCGACGGCGAGCCGAGCGGCGATCCGGCGCTCCGCCTCCACGGCACCGGGCGTGGCGCAGGCCGCCGCCGCGGCGAGCGCGGGGGTCGAGACCGCCCAGAGCGGTTGTACCGCCGCCAACCGCTCGACCAGCTCGGCCGGAGCGAGCAGGTAGCCGATGCGGAGTCCGGCCAGTCCCCAGGTCTTGGTGAGGCTCCGCACGACGACCAGCCCCGGCAGGTCGCGCCGGGTCGCCAGGGACTCCGGTTCGGCTGGTCCCCCGACCGCTCCTCCGGAGCCGATCCCGACACGTCCGGCCCCGGCGGGCCCGGTGTCGGTGCCGATGGTGGAGTCGGCGAACGCCTCGTCGACGACCAGTACCCGGCCGGGGCGGGCCAGGCCGGCCAGCACGTCGGCCGGGTGGAGTACCGAGGTGGGATTGGTCGGGTTGCCCACGAAGACCAGGTCGGCGTCGGCCGGTACCCGCTCGGGGTCCAGCCGGAAGCCGGTCTCCGCCGGCAGCAGCACCCGCTCGACCCGGTGTCCTGCCGCCCGCAGCGCCGCCTCCGGCTCGGTGAACTGGGGATGCACGACCACCGGCCGGCGCGCTCCGCGTAGTGCCTGGGCGAGCAGCACGAATCCCTCGGCGGCTCCGGCGGTCAGCAGCACCTCGTCGACCGGCCGGCGGTGTCGGGCGGCGACGGCGGCCCGGGCCGGGGCCGGGTCGGGATAGGCGGTCAGCGTCTCCAGCGAGGAGACGATCGGTTCCCGCAGCCAGGCCGGCATCGGGTGCCGCTGGACGTTGACCGCGAGATCCACCAGACCGGGAGCGAGTTCGACGTCGCCGTGGTGGCCGAGATCGGGCACGTGCTGGTCGGGCTGATCAGGCCGGCGGCGGCCGAGCTGGTCGGGCCCTTGCTGGTCGAGCTGGTCGGGCCCTTGCTGGTCGAGCTGATCAGGCCGGCGGCGGCCGAGCGGGTCGGGCCATTGCTGGCCAAGCTGGTCGGGCCCTTGCTGGTCGAGCTGATCAGGCCGGTGGCGGCCGAGCTGGTCAGGCCCTTGCGGGCCGGGATCGGGCCCGACGGAAGGCGGTGCAGGTGCGGGCCGAGGCATGGGCATGATCCTGCCGGGCAGCCGGCGGCGGCGGCCAGCGGGCGCCCCGGAACGGATCGGGAATGGTCGAACCCGACGGTACGAAGGCTCGCACATTCGCGAATCTTTATCATGTTTTACCGGGATTTATCTTAGCTTGGAAACGTGACCAACCCCACCACCCGCCCTGCCCCTGGTCGACTCGTACCCCTGCTCCGTGCCGGACTGATCGCCGGCGTGGTCGTCGCGGCGGCGTTGTTCCCGTTCGTCGCGGTCGGTGGACTGGCCGCCAAGGCCGGCGCCGACCTGGTGGAGAAGACCCCGGCCGATCTGCTCGCCTCGACGCCCGCGCAGACCAGCTACGTCTACGCCGCCGACGGGACGACCCTGATTACCACCTTCTACGAGGAACACCGGCGGTACGTGCCGCTCTCCCAGATGTCGCCGTACATCCAGCAGGCGATCGTCGCCTCGGAGGACTCCCGGTTCTACGAGCACAACGGCGTCGACCCCAAGGGCGTGCTCCGGGCGTTCGTCGCCAACCAGCAGGCCGGCGGGGTCTCCCAGGGCGCCTCGACGCTGACCATGCAGTACGTCCGGATGGCCCTGCGGGACAGTGCCAAGACCCCGATGGAGGCGCGGCAGGCCACCGAGCAGACGCCGCTGCGCAAGCTCCGCGAGATGCGACTCGCCCTCGATCTGGAGAAGGAGACGACGAAGTCACAGATCCTGGAGCGCTACCTCAACTCGGCATACTTCGGCCACCGGGCGTACGGCATCTACTCGGCGTCGGAGATCTTCTTCTCCAAGCTGCCGAAGGACCTCACCCCGGTCGAGGCGGCCACCCTCGCCGGGCTGGTGAAGGCGCCGACCACGTACGACCCGGCCAGCTCGGACCGGAAGGCCGCCACCGACCGACGCAACTACGTACTCGACCGGATGCAGGCGATGGGCTTCCTGTCCCCGCAGGCCACGGCGGCGGCAAAGGCCGAGCCGATCCAGCTCCGGCTCAGCAACCCGCCGAACGACTGCATGTCGGTGCCGGAGGAGCACAACAGCTGGGGCTTCTTCTGCGACTATCTGAAGGCCTGGTGGGCCGTACAGCCGGCGTTCGGCAGCAACTCCCTGGAGCGCCTCGACAAGCTGCGCCGGGGCGGCTACACCATCGTCACCAGCCTGGACCCCAAGATGCAGGAGGTCGCCGACGAGCAGGTGCAGGCCGGGGAGTCCAACGGCAGTCCGTACGGGCACGGCCTGGTCGCGGTCGAACCCGGCACCGGGTACGTCAAGTCGATGGCGGTGAACCGGACCTACTCGCTGGACCAGGACGAGAACGGTCCGCACTCCGACCCGAGCAAGCGCAACCGGATGAAGGGCAACTACCCGAACACCGTGGTCCCGCTGCTCGGTGGCGGCGACCTCCCCGGCTACCAGGCCGGATCGACGTTCAAGATGTTCACCATGCTCGCCGCGCTGGACGCCGGGCTGCCGCTCAGCACGGCGTTCAACTCACCGCACCGGTTCGTCTCGATCTACCCGGACGGCAGCGGTGGCCCGACGGACTGCGGCGGGTACTGGTGCCCGTCGAACGCCAGCGGTGCGATGAGCGGCAACCAGACCATGTGGTCCGGCTTCGGCAAGTCGGTCAACACGTACTTCGTCTGGCTGGAGCAGAAGGTCGGCGCCGAGAACGTGGTCCGGCTGGCCGAACGGTTGGGCCTGCAGTGGCGTACCGACATCGACAAGCGGCAGGCGTCGCCGAGCCAGGCGAACAAGTGGGGCTCGTTCACCCTCGGGGTCTCCGACGTGACCCCGCTGGAGATGGCGAACGCGTACGCCACGGTCGCCGCCGAGGGACGGTTCTGCGAGGCGCTGCCGGTCACCTCGATCGTCGGGCCGGACGGCGCGCCGGCGACGTACCGGACCGGGTCCGGGATGGATCTGGAGATCGCGCTCCCCCGGTGCAGCCAGGAGGTCAGCGCCGACGCGGCCCGGGCCGCCACCGACGCCGCCCGGTGCCCGACCGGGGACACCCCGGCCCGGGGCTCCTGCGGCGGCTGGTCCACGGCCGACCGGGTCCGGGGCATCGTCGGTCGGCCGGTGGCCGGCAAGACCGGTACCACCGACAGCGACCGAGCCGCCTGGTTCGTCGGCTACACCCCCGACTTGGCGGTCGCGAGCTTCCTCTCCGACCCGGACAGCCCGATGAACCCGGTCGGCTCGGGCCCGGCGAACAAGCCGATCGACGCGGTCGCCGGATTCCTCAAGGGCGCGCTGAAGGACCAGCCGGTACGCCAGTTCAATCCGCCCTCGGACGAGATCACCAGTTGACCGGGCGAGGCCGCACAGCGTCAGTGGCCGGGTGAGTGCAGGTCGGCGGCGACCAGGGACCAGACCTCCAGGTCGACCCGGCCGCTGTGCACGTACCCGGCGTTGCGCAGCAGCCCCTCGTAGGTGAACCCGGCCTTCTCGGCGACCCGTCGAGACGCGGTGTTGCCGGGTGCCACCCGCAACTCGAGGCGCTGGAAACCGTGCTCCAGGATCAACGCGACGGCAATCGCGTCGACCGCCTCCGCCGCCATGCCGAACCCGCGCGCCTCCGGCGCGATCGCGTACGACACCTCGGTGACCCGGCCTCCCCAGTCGGTGCGCTTGGTCCACAGGCAGCCCACCAGCCGCTCGTCCTCGCGCCGGATCACGCCGTAGTGGTCCCCGTTACCGCTGTCCCGCCGTTCCTGGGCCATCTCGGTGCACCAGGCGTCGGCATCGATCTGTCCCAGTTCGCGCTGGAACGGCAGCCAGCGCTGGGTCTGCTTGTCGGCGAAGATCACCGAAACCGCCTTCGCGTCCGACCCCCGCAGCGGTCGTACGTGCACCCGCGGCGTCGACACGGTCAGGGTCGGAAAGCGGCGCACCGCCACCTCTCCGCTCATTCCGCCGACTCCCCCCGCTCGCCGTCGGACCGCCTCCCGACCGTGCTCCACCGGCCCGGCCCGCTGCCGATCCGGCCGTGCCGAACCGCCCATCCGGTCACACCCGCCACCTCATCTCGGCTCATGCCCGCCGGCCCGACATCATCCGCGACGCCGCCCGCCCCGGAGGCTCCGCAAGGACGCAGACCCGGACGCTCCCCAAGGACACCGCTCCGGACGCTCCCAAGGACGCCCGCCCGGGTCTGCGGGCACGCCGCCGGTCCGGGTCGTCGACCGGATCACGCCACCGGTCCACCGGCCGGACTGCTCGGCACGGCGCCGGCCACCGGCTCGGACCCAGCCGCCTCGCCCGGTCCGGCGACCTCCGCCGCCGCCTCGGTATCCGGCCGGCTCGCCGCGGGCGCCACACCCGAGCCGTCGCCGGCCCTGACCGGCACCGGTTGTTCGGCGACGGGTACCGGCCTCGGACGTGGCGCGGCCACCGGTCCGGGAGCCTCGCCTCCGCCGGTCGGCCTCGGCCGGGCCTGCGGTGCCGGTCCTGTCCCGGCCATGCCGGTGGCGGACCTCGGCGCACCGGACGGCGGGGTGCTGGTCGCTCCCTGGGGTGGACCGCCGGCCGGGCCGGCAGCCCGTTGGCCGGCAGACGGTCCGGCCGGCGATGCCGGCGCGGCCGAGGGTGGCCCCGCAGGTCCCGGTCGAACCGGTGCGCCGGCCGCCGGGCCGGGGCCGGCGCCCCTCGGCGCCGGGGCGCCCGGCGGAACCGCGCCCGGCCGGATCGGAGCGGGCTGCGCCGCGCCGCCAGCCGGTGCGGCGCCACCGGACGAAGCCGGACCGCCGGCCGGAGCACGACCACCGGCCGGAGCCGGACCACCAGACGGCGCGACGCCACCGGCCGAAGCCGGACCGCCGGACGGAGCACGACCACCGGCCGGAGCCGGACCACCAGCCGGAGCACGACCACCGGCGGGACCAGGGCCGCCAGCCAAAGCACGACCACCGGCCGGACCAGCCCCACCAGCCGACGCGACGCCACCGGCCGAAGCACGACCACCAGCCGGACCAGCCCCACCAGCCGGACCAGAGCCGCCAGCCGGACCAGAGCCGCCAGCCGGAGCAGGACCACCGGATGGCGCGGCAGCACCGGACGCGGTGCCGGACGCCGATTGCCGGGACGTGACCGCATCCGGACCGACCGGAACGGCAGGTCGGCCAGCGGCGGACGGCGAGACCGGAGCGGACGGCAGAACCGGAGCGGACGGATTGGCCGGTGCCGGAGGTGACACCGGAGCCGCCGGTCCGACCAGGCCCGACGGGGAGACGGGGGCCGACGACCCGACCAGACCCGGTGACACCGGCGCGGTGGGATTGATCAGGCCCGCTGGCGAGACCGGAGCGGACGGCGAGACCGGGACCGCTGACGGCGCCGCGCCGGCCGGCGCAACCGGGACGGCCGGCGGCACGGCAGCCGGACCGGCCGAGGCGGACGTACCGGCCGATGCGGCGGCGGCGACCAGGCGGCTGGCGATCACCGGGCTGCTAGCCCAGTGCAGTGTCAACTGAGAGGCGTGCACCCGGCGCCAGACGAAGCCCTCGGGCGGGCCACCGCCCCAGCTCCACGCCGGGGTCTGCCCGGCCCGTGGGGTCAGTACCCCGCGATGCTGCTTGTAGCCGACCACCCGGGCGCCGAGCCGGGCCACCGGAGTGTCCGCCCGTGCCGTCGCCTCGCGGTAACCGACGACGGTCCGGTCCAGGCTCGCCCCGGTGGCGTCCAGCACCCCGCACATCGGGCGCCCGTCGAACTCCCGGGCCAGCCAGAGCAGCCCGGCCCCCTCGGCGATCACCGGTCGACCCGTACGGGCCAGTTCCGCGACCGCGATGCAGAGGCGGCGGTTCGCCGACAGCTCCTCGGCGTACATCTCGGGCAGCGCGCCGCCGATCACCAGGGCACCGGTACCCGCCGGCAGCACCTCGTCGCGGAGCGGGTCGAAGGCAACCACCTCGGCACCGGCCGCCGCCAGCAGTTCGGCGGTCTCGGCGTACGAGTACGACAGTGCCGGCCCGCCGGCCACCGCCACCACCGTACGGGTGACCGGCGCCTCGCCGACCGGGCCCAGCTCGGCGAGCGCCTCCGCGGCCGACCAGGCGGTCACCGGCACCCGGGGCGCCGAACGGGCCAGCGCCAGCAGCCGGTCTAGGTCGACGGCTCCAGCGATCGCCTCGCCGAGCCGGCGCACCCCCCGGTACGCCTCCACGCCGCGCTGCATCACCGGCACCACACCGTGCTGCCGGGACGGCAGGACGGCGGGCAGGTCGCGTCGGCGCAGCGCCCCGAAGACCGGTACGCCGATGTCGTCCAGCGCGTCGCGGAGCAGTTGCTCGTGCCGGTCCGAGGCGACCCGGTTCAGGATCACGCCGCCGAGCCAGAGCATCTCGTCGTACGCCCGGAAGCCGTGCGCGAGCGCGGCGACCGACTGGCCCATCGAGCCCACGTCGACGACCAGCACCACCGGGGCCCGCAGGGTGGTGGCGATCGCGGCGGTCGAGTCGACCTCGGGCCGGCCGGCCAGGCTGTCGAAGAGGCCCATCGTGCCCTCCACCACCGCAATCTCGGCGTCGGCGGAGCCGTGCGCGAAGAGTGGGGCGATCCGCTGCGAGCCGACCAGCCGGGGGTCGAGGTTGCGGCCGGGCCGTCCGGCGGCGAGTCCGAGATAGGCGGCGTCGGTGTGGTCGGGGCCGACCTTGAACCCGGCGGCGTCCAGCCCTCGGGCGGCGAGCGCGGCGAGCAGGCCGACCGCGATGGCGGTCTTGCCGTGTCCGGACGACGGTGCGCTCACCACTACGCGCGGCGCGTCGATCATGGTCGGCTCCTCGGGGCGCGGTCACCGCCCCCGGTACGGGCGGTGCGAAGGTTCTGGTACGGACGGTGGTGGTGCGAGGGACGGCCCGGCCCGACCCGTCGATCGAACCGACGCGCGTGAGGATACCCGGCACCCGGCGCCGCGCCGGCCCGCCGAGCCGGCCACCTGGGAAACCGGCGGAACCGCCCGGGTAGCCTCGTGCTGTGTACCGGTTCCTGCTCACGCCCCGCTGGCTGGGCATCCTCGCGCTGACCCTGGCAGCGGCCACGGTGATGGTGCTGCTCGGCAACTGGCAGTTGAGCCGCTACCAGGAACGGGCCGCGATCAACGAGCGGATCGACGAGACCGCGACGCTGGCGCCGGTGCCGGTGGACCAGGTGCTGCCCCGGCCGGACGGCGCGGCCGGCACGGTCGGACAGGCGCCGCCAGCCGGCGCGGCCTGGACCCGGGTCACCGTGACCGGGCGGTACGACAGCACGAACCTGATCCTGATCCGCAGCCGTACCGTGCAGAGCAGGGTCGGCTTCGAGGTACTCACCCCGCTGCGGCTGGCCGACGGCAGCGCCATCCTGGTGGACCGGGGCTGGATTCCGCCGGCCGCTGGCGGCAGCGCGCTCGCCCGACCCGAGATCCCGGCCGTACCGTCCGGTGAGGTGACCGTGGTGGGCCGGGTGCACCTGTCGGAGAGCAAGCCGGACGCCGTCGCCCGGCGGGACGGCCGGATCGAGACCCGGCGGATCGCCGTACCGGCGCTGGCCCGGGAGCTGCCATATCCGGTCTACTCCGCGTACCTGCTGCTGGACGAGCAGACCCCGGCTGCCGACCCGGCCTTCTCCGCGATACCGATCCGGCACGAGAACGACTGGCAGAACGGCGGGTACGTCGTCCAGTGGTGGCTCTTCGCGCTGCTGACCCTGGTCGGCTTCGGCTGGGCGGCCCGCCGGGAGGCGCGCGGCGACACGTCGGACGGCGACGGCAGCCGGGACCGGGCCGGTCAGGACCGGCTGGACCAGCCGGCCCCGGCCACCCCGAGCGCCTGAGAACCTGAGCCCCCGAGCACCCGAGCGCCTGAGGGCCTGAGCCCGTGAGGGCCTGAGCCCGTGAGGCCTGAGCCCGTGAGGGCCTGAGCCCGTGAGGGCCTGAGGGCACGAACCCCTGAACCCCTGAGCGCCTGAGCCTGCCGGCGATCTCGGGGTTTCCGCCTGTGCCCGTCCCGGCCGACCACCGTTCGGGCATCGACGTACCGGGTGCACCTCGGGGTGGCGGCGGTCACGGTCCGGGTTAAGGTCTGCGGAGCGGCCGGTGTGGCACTGGGGAGGAGCCGGCATGAGCGTGAACCCGAGCGGAGCGCCAGACGTACCTCCGCCACCACCGACCGATCCGTGGCCGACCGACGCCTCGGTCTCGCCCGGCTATCCGCCGCCGCCCACCCCGGACGACCCGCCCACCCCGGACGACCCGCCGACCCCGACTCCCGGCTATCCCGGACAGCCCGATCCGGTCAGCGGGCAGCCCTATCCGGGCGTTCCGCAGCCCTATCCGGGCGTTCCGCAGTCCTATCCGGGCGTTCCGCAGTCCTATCCCGCGCCGGCGCTGCCGTACCCCGGCGGGGGCCAGCCCGACGGGGGAACGCCGTGGTCACCCCCGGTACGGCCGGAGCCGGTGGTCGCGCAGATCGGCGAGATCGCGGTCACCTCGTCGACGGTACGCACCCCGAGCGGCGACCTTCCGCTGGCCGGCTCCCAGTGGCACGTCGCGGACTACTGGCAGAGCGAACAGAAGACGCCCACCTGGGCGATCGTGGTGGCGGTGGTCGGCTTCTGCGTACTGACCGTGTTCAGCCTGCTGTTCCTGCTGGTCAAGGAGACCGTCCACCGTGGAACGGTGCAGGTAACGGTGACCAACGGCCTGCGGCAGTACGTCGCCCGGATCCCGGTCACCGACCAGTTCCAGGTCCAGCAGATCCACCAGCAGGTCAACTACGCGCGGTCGCTGGCCGCGATCTGACCGCCGGTCGGCCGCACGGCGGTCAGGCGCCGTACCGGCGCTGCCGGCCGGCGTACGACCGCAGGGCGCGCAGGAAGTCGACGTACCGGAAGCCGGGCCAGTACGCGTCGCAGAAGTACAGCTCCGAGTAGGCCGCCTGCCAGAGCAGGAAACCCGACATCCGCTGTTCACCACTGGTCCGGATGATCAGGTCGGGGTCCGGCCTCCCCTGGGTGTAGAGATGTGCCGCGATGTCCTCGGCGCTGAGCCGCTGGGCCAGTTCCGTCGGGGTCGTACCCGCCCGGGCCGCCTCGTCCAGCAGGGAGCGGATCGCGTCGACGACCTCCGCCCGGCCGTCGTAGCCGACCGCGATCGTCAGGTGGAACCGCGCTCCGAGGTCGGCGGTCGCGTCCCGGGCCAGCTTCAGCGCGTGCCGGGTCGAGTCGGGCAGCGTGTCGAGCCGCCCGGCCAGGTGTAGCCGCCACCGGCCGGGACGTTCGGCGAGCCGGGCGGCGACGATCCGCTCGACCACCTCCATCAGGTACCGGACCTCCTCCGACGGCCGCTTGCGCAGGTTGTCGGTGGAGGCGACGAAGATCGTCACGTGTTCGATGCCGAGGTCGGCGCACCAGCCGAGCACCTCGTCGACGTGCTCCGCGCCGTACCGGTGGCCGACACTCGGGTTCTCGAAGCCCTGTTTCCGGGCCCACCGCCGGTTGCCGTCCATCACCATCGCCACGTGCCGGGGCAGCGACCCGGTGACCAGTTGCGCCCGCAGGCGGCGGGCGTAGAGCCGGTAGAGCGCGTTCCGGAAGATCATTGCCGAACCGTAGCAACCAGTGACCAGTCGGAGTGGGACCCGCGACGGCGTCAGTCGGGGCGCCGACCTGCGTGGATGGCCCGTACCGTATCGATGGTGTCCGCCTCCGCCGCGGTCTTGTCGTCGCGGTATCGCAGCACCCGGGCGAAGCGCAGCGCCACACCGCCCGGATAGCGCGGACTGCTCTGCACCCCGTCGAACGCGATCTCCACGACCTGCTCGGGCCGCACCCGGACGACCCAGTCGCCGCGCTCCACCGCCAACTCCTGGAACCGCTCGGTCTGCCAGCGCAGCAACTCGTCGGTCAGCCCCTTGAAGGTCTTGCCGAGCATCACGAAGCCGCCGGTCTCGGGGTCACGGGCCCCCAGGTGCAGGTTCGACAGCCAGCCCTTGCGCCGGCCACTGCCCCACTCGACGGCGAGCACCACGAGGTCGAGGGTGTGCCTCGGCTTCACCTTGACCCAGGCGGCGCCCCGCCGGCCCGCGTCGTACGCCGCCTCCGGCGCCTTGACCACGATGCCTTCGTGCCCCGCGTCGACCGCGGCAGCGAACGCCGCCGAGGCCTGCTCGACGGTGTCGACGGTGATCCGCTCGACGAGCTGCGCCGGTGAGACGGTGCGGGCCAGCGCGGCCCAGCGCTCGTGCCCCGGCACGTCGAGCAGGTCGACGCCGTCCAGGTGCAGGATGTCGAAGAAGTACGGCGTCAGCACGACCCCACCGCTGGTGTTCGCCGCCGCGACCACCGACGGGGCGACGGTCGCCGGACGCTCCGGCCCGGGGATCTCGGCGGGCGCCGTTCCGGAGGTGCCGATCCGGGGCACCTCGGAGATGTCCACCGGCCCCACCGACCGCACCGACCCGGCCGTCGACGGCGCGACCGGCGCCGCGCCGAAACTCCGGGTGCCACCCCCGTCGGCGTCGGCGCCGCCGCCCGCACCGGTGGCAGCTCTCAGCCCGCCCGACGCGCCGTCGACCGCTCCCGACGGGCCCGAGGCGCCGTCGACCGCTCCCGACGGGCCCGACGCGCCGTCGACCGCTCCCGACGGGCCCGGGGCGCCGTCGACCGCTCCCGACGGGCCCGACGCGCCGTCGACCGCTCCCGACGGGCCCGGGGCGCCGTCGACGAGTTCCGTCGCCTCGCGCCGCGTGCGGTCAACCTCGGCGGCCTCGGTGTCGGCCGGCGCGCGGGCGACCTCGTCGCGGACGGCCCGGCGGGCTCCCCTGGTGGCCGCCCGACTCGCGGTCTCCTGGAACGGTCGTGGCCGGCCGGAGGCGTCGAGCCCAATCGCCTCGCCGTCCAGCACCAGCTCACGGGCCGGCAGCGAGCGGACCGCCGCCACCACCTCGGGAACCCGCGAGGTGATCTCGTCGAGGCTGCGGGTGAAGACCGCGATGTCGTCGCCGGAGCGGTGCACCTGGATGCGGATGCCGTCGAGCTTCACGTCGACCACCGCCGGCAGACCGACGGTGGTCAGCGCCTCCTCGACCGATGCCGCGCTCTGCGCCAGCATCGGCGCGAGCGGACGGCCGACCTGCAACGCGAACCCGGTCAGCGCGCCCGAGCCGCCGGTGAGCGCGGCCGCCGCGACCGTCTTCAGGTCACCGGCGAGCAACAGGGCCCGGCGGACCGTCGGCAGCGGCACCTCGGCCGCGCGGGCGACCGCCTCGGCCAGCAGGCCGGCCTGGGCGCCCTGCCGCAGCTCCCCGCTGAACAGGCCGAGCAGCAACCGCCGCTCCTCGACGGTGGCGGCGCCGAAGAGGGCGGCCAACAGCTCGCGACGGCGCTGCTGCGAGCCCGGCCCGCGCACCTCGGCGAGCTCGGCTATCGCCGCGTCGACGCCGGCCACTGTCAGGGTCGGCTGCTCGGCCGCCGGTGGCAGCTCGCGAAGGCTGGCGTAGCCGACTCCGGTCTGCCGCTGGCGCAGCTCTCCGGCCAGGTAGCCCGAGCCGGCGACGAGTTCCTCCGGGGCGAGCTTGCGCAGCGCCTCGGCGAGCAGCTCGACCTTGGCCCGCCGCCCGGAGGTGGCGGCGACGGCGGTGGAGGTGGCTGCCAGGTCAACGAAGCGCACGGCTCCATCCTGGCAGCCACCGCCGACATATTTCCGGCCGGCCCGCTCCCGTCCCCCGGCTGAGCTGGGCGGGGGACGGTCAGGCCGGGGCAGGCTCCTCGATGCGCAGGCCACGGGCACGCACGCTGTCGGCCACCCGGGCGAGGGCGGCGTCGAGCGCGCAGAGAACGGTGGAAAGCTCGCCGAGCTGGTCCCGGAGCGCATCCTCGGACCACGCGGAGACGTCGACGTCCCGCAGCGCACTGACCGCGGCGTCGAGCCGCGCGATGGCCTCGTTCGTACTCATGTTCGAAATCTTACCGCCTCGACGATCCCGCCGGGCGCTTTCTCCACTTTCTTCCCGCGGACCTCCGCCGGTGGGACAAGTGGGCTATCTTTCGACTACGGACATCCGTCCTCTGTCCACACTCCCCTCCAGCCAGACGCGGTCCGTTCCCGGACCCGGGCTCCGGCGAGAACCGGAGAGTCATGACGAACGCCATCCTCCGCCCAGGCAAACGGGTCGGCGCGGCTGCCGCCGCAGTGCTCGCGACGCTCGCCCTCACGGCAGCCCCCAGCCCGGCACACGCCGCGGCGCAGCCACAGTTGCAGATCTCCAGCGCCGTCGACGCGACGATCGACACCGCCGGCACCACCATCGGCTTCCACCTCCGCAACGCCGGGGACGCACCGGCCACCGGGGTCAGCGCCATTTACGACGCCCATTCCACCACCGGCGACGTCATCTTCTCGGTCCCGTCCGGGGACGAGGACTGCCGCCAGTCCCGCAAGGCGGCGGACTGCCAGCACGGCGACCTGGCGCCGGGGCAGGAGCGGCTCGTCCAGCCGATCATGCTGCGCAGCACCGAGGACGCCCGGCCGGGCCCGGCGGGGATCGTCCGGGTCAGCGTCTCGGCCCAGGGCCCCGACGGCACGGTCTCGACGACGTACGAGCTTCCGGTGAGCATCCGGGCCACCGGCTCGGGCCTGGTGGCCGAGGTCGACGACCTCGGTTCCGCGCAGCAGCGGGTCGGCGGCGGCGACCGCAGTCCGCTGCACGCCACCGTGTTCAACTTCGGAAACAGCACGCTGCCCGGTTTCCTGCTGACGATCACCCTCCCGCTCGGGGCGACCTTCGCCGAGCGCTACGCAGACTGCGTCTACGGCGGCGACCGTCCCGGCGACCCACCGACGGGCTACGTCTACGGCCCGCAGCAGGTGACCTGCCAGATGCATCTGATCCTGGAGCCCGGTGCCGGAGTCGGCTTCTCCGATCCGGTCTCCGGCGACGCGGCGTTCAACGTCGTCTTCGGCAAGAACCTGCCGGGACCCGCCGAGGCGGCCGGCCGGTTCGAGGCCGGCGAGTTGGCCGAGCCGCTACCCGAGGCCCAGCGTCGGGCCGGAGCACCGGACGGCCCGTCGCTGGCCGACAAGCTCGCCGAGTTGCGGACCAGGGCGGAGCAGCGGGCCGGGACCGGGCAACAGTCCCTGGTCACACCCCGCACCCCGGAGCAGGCCGGCGGGAGCGAACAGCGGACCACGCCGGGCCGGCAGGCCACCACCGGCGACGCCGACCCGGCCCGGGTGGCCGCCGCGGCCGAGCCCGACGTCGCCGAGTTCAGCATCTGGACCAAACCCAACAACCACGATCTCGAGGTACGCGCCACCTCGGTCACCGGCTCGGTCGGTGACACCGTGGAACTGCCGTACACCATCACCAACCACGGGCCGTCGGACGGCGGCGCCGCCTGGCGGATCGTCGCGCCGAGCGGCACCGTGCTGCTGCCCAGCCCGGGGTGCACGTTCCGGGACGAGCAGGGTGAGCCGGTCGCCGAACTGACCGAGGTCGACTGCGGCACCGAGAGCCAGTGGCCGGCGACCGCCTCCGGCGCTGGCGTGGTCTCGTCGGTCGTCCGGGTGAAGATCAAGTCTGCGCCGGGCACGAACGGCACGATCACGATCCGCGGCCTCGGCCCGTCGACGGAGACGGGTCCGAAGAGCAACACCGCCCAGCTCCTGATCAACGAGCCGGGCGGTGGTGGCGGCGCGGACGACGACGGGCTCCCGATCACCGGGGTCCGGACCGGCCCCATCTCCGCCGTCGGTGGCAGCGCCCTGCTGCTCGGCGCGGTGCTGCTGCTACTCGGCCGGCGGCGCCGGCCGACGGCGTCCCCGCCCTCCGAGTAACCGGTACCGGCGCCGCGCAGGCGCGTCGACGCGTCAGGGGGTCGTGACCGGCCAATCCGGTCCGACCCCCTGGACGTCCGACCCCGGGTCCCCGGCACACCCGGTCCCGACGGGAACCCGGCGGTCGGGCCGGGCAGGTCAGCCGGCGGCGGCCGCCTCGGCGACCTTGGCCAGCAGCAGCGCCTCGGCCAGGCAGACCCGGGCGAACTCGCCCAGGTGCAGGCTCTCGTTCGGCCCGTGCGCCCGCGCGTACGGGTCCTCGACGCCGGTCACCAGGATCGCGGCGTCCGGAAACATCCGCCGGAACGTCTCGATGAACGGAATGGAACCGCCGACACCCATGTCCACCGGCTCGACGCCGTCCCAGGCGGTCCGGAAGGCGGCCCGGGCCGCGTCGTACATCGGGCCCGAGGCGTCGATCACGCACGGCTCGCCGTCGTGCTCCAGGGTCACGGTGACCCTCGCCCCGTGCGGGGCGTACCGGCGCAGGTGCTCGGTCAGGGCGGCGTACGCCTTCGCCGCCTGGTCGCCCGGGGCCAGCCGGACGCTCAACTTGGCCTTTGCCGACGGGACCAGCGCGTTCGGCGCCTCCGCGGTCGGCGGTGCGTCCAGCCCGATCACCGAGATCGCCGGCTTGTTCCAGAACCGGTCGGTCAGCCGGCCGGTGCCGATGAACGAGACCCCGTCCAGCATCCCGGCCTCGGTACGCAGCCGCTCCTCCGGATAGTCGACGGCGGCCCCAGCCGTGCTGACCAGCCCCTCCACCGCCACGTCGCCAGCCGAGTCGTGCAGGGTGGCGAGGAGCTGGCAGAGCGTGGTCAGCGCGTCCGGTACGCCTCCGCCGAACATGCCGCTGTGCACGGCCTGGGAGAGGGTACGGACCTCCACGAAGCAGTTGACGATGCCGCGCAGCGAGGTCGTCAGCGCGGGTACGCCGATGTCCCAGTTACCGGAGTCGGCGATCACGATCACGTCGGCGGCGATCTCGTCCCGGTGCTCGGCGAGGAGCCGCTCCAGCGAGTCGGAGCCGTACTCCTCCTCACCCTCGACGAAGAGCACCACGCCGACCGGCAGCGCGTCGCCGAAGGCCCGCAACGCGGCGACGTGAGCCAGCACTCCCGCCTTGTCGTCGGCGGCGCCCCGTCCGTAGAGCCGGCCGTCGCGCTCCACCGGCTCGAACGGGTCGCTCTGCCAGAGGCTCAGGTCGCCGACCGGCTGCACGTCGTGGTGCGCGTACAGCATCACGGTCGGCGCGCCGGGTGGCGCGGGACGCCGGCCGATCACCGCCGGCTGGCCGCCGGACCGGACCACCCGTACGTCGAGGGAGCAGCCGCGCAGCAGCTCGGCGACCGCCTCGGCGGAACGCTCGACCTGGGAGTGGTCGAAGCCGTCGAAGGCGATGCCGGGGATCCGGACCAGCCGCTCCAGGTCGGCCCGTACGCCGGGCAGCTCCCGCTCGATCGCGGCGCGCAGTTCGGACTCGGTGCGGATAGTCGTGGTCATGGAAAAGATCGTAGGCGGCGTCGAGCAGGCGTGATCGTCCGAGTCCCCGGGTGCTACCGGGCTTCCTCGGCCGGAGGTTCCGGTGCGTCGCCGTCGGCGCCCGGGCCGGCGGGACCGGTCGGGCCCGGCTTGCCGCTCCGGCGGGTACGGCCGGCGGCCCGGGCGGCGGCCTCGCCCGCCGCGTTCATCCAGGAGCGCGCCCGGCCCGCGCTGCCGCCGGCCCACTCACCGAGGTCACTGGCGCCGTCGCCGAGCCGGCGCAGCAGACCGACCAGCGGATCCTGGGAGCGTCCGAAAGCCTCCCGGTACGACTCCGCCGCCGCCTTGATCTCGGCGGACACCGAGGTCAGGTCGTCGTCCTCCCGGCGCGGATAGTCGCCACCGAGCAGTCGGGCGTACTCGCCGGAGTCGACCCACCTGCGCAGGTCCGCAGCCCGGGCCACCGGCACCGGGTGGGTACTCCAGGCGGTCATCCGGATCTTGTGCAGGCTGTCCCGGAGGTCGCCGCCGCCGTCGTACTCGGAGGCCTGCTCCAGGAAGGCGGCCGTGTCGATCTGGCTCAGGTCGCCGCCGCCGGCCAGCTTCATCAGCACCCGCAGCGCCGCCGCCGGGTCCTGGCCGGCGAGCAGCCCGGCCCGGTCACCCGACAGCTCCGCCTTACGCCACCACTCCAGCATCGCCGCGATGATCGCCCGGAGGGCGAGCGCGCCGACCGGCAGCCAGCTCAGGTTGGCCGCCCACCGGGTCAGGATGGTCAGGATGGTCTTGTAGACGGCGTGCCCGCTGCCCACGTGCCCCAGCTCGTGACCGAGCAGGAAGCGGAGCTCGTCGTCGTCGAGCTGGTTGACACAGGCCGAGGTGATCACGATGAACGGCCGGTCGAGACCGATCGCCTCACCGCTCAGCCAGGGCGACTGGGTCACGAAGAGTTCCGGCAGCTCGGCCACGTCCAGCGCGGCGCCCGCCTCGGCGTAGAGCCGGTAGACCCGCGAGTACTGCCGGTGGTCGACCCGGATCGCGGCGGCCAGATAGGAGAGCCGGAAGCCGCGTTCGTTCCACATCCCGAAGAACGCCTTGACCACGTCGTCGAAGCCGCGCAACTCGCGCAGCGCGGTCAGTGCGCCGCGGTCGGCCGGATGTTCCCAGGCCCGGGAGCTGATTCCGCCGAGTACCACCCGCCGTCGGGCGGGAGTGCCACTCGTACCGCCTGCCGTCATGGTCTCCCCCGCCCGCCGCTGCGTCGGCCTGTCCTGCCGATCGTGCCGCAGCGATCCGGATACGTCCATAAGCGGACCAGGGTCAGTCCGTCACCGGACCCAGATGTCGGTCGCCAGACCCGGCGGTCAGTCCGTCACCAGACCCGGCGGTCAGTCCGTCACCAGACCCGGCGGTCAGTCCGTCACCAGACCCGGCGGTCAGTCCGTCACCGGAGCCGGACGAAGGCGCTGCTCGCCAGCGCCGGGCCGGCGGCACCGTCCACCACCAGGTCGGCCCGCTCGGCGGTACGGTCCGCGGCGAAGTGCGCCCGCTCACCGCGACGCCAGACCGTGAGCTGAGCTGCCAGCGCGGCGCCGTCCCGGGCCAGGGTACGGTCCCGGCACAGCTCCGCCGATGCGGTGACGAAGACTGCCAGACTCAGCTCGGCGGCGATGACCGCGCGGGCGCTGGAGACTCCTTCGACGATCACCACCGGGGCGGGCGGCAGCACCGTCCAGCCCGGTCCGAAGCTGCCCCGGGTCCAGTCGTACCGGCGGTACCGCGCCGGCCGACCGGCGCGCAGCGGGGAGAGCACCCACTCCTCCAGGCGTGGCCAGAAGGTGAACTGGTCCGCCCAGCCGTCGAGCAGGTCGTCGGTGTGCAGCACCGGTGTGGCGGCGTCGAGCGCACCCGCCAGCCGGCTGGCGAAGACGGTCTTACCGGCTCCGCTCGGCCCGTCGACCGCGACCAGTCGGGTCCGCCCCAGCCTGGCCGGCTGGCGCAGGATCCGCGCCGCCAACTCGGCGTACGACTCGACCACGGGTGACATCCGGCCGACCCTACTCCCGGCTGAGCTGGGCCGGGAGACAATGATCCAGTGTCGGATCAAGATCGGGGCGTGGCCGCGCTGCTCGCTCGCGCCCGTGCCGGAGTACGCCGCCTGACGCCGCTGGAGACGCTCGCGGCGACGCGGCGCGGGGCGCTGCTGGTGGACACCCGTACCGACCCGCAACGGGCGGAGCAGGGCGAGTTGCCGGGGGCGCTGGTGATCGACCGCACCGTGCTGGAGTGGCGGCTCGATCCGGCGAGCGGGTCGCGGATCCCGGAAGCGGCCGGCTACGACATCGAGATCGTAGTGGTCTGCCGGCAGGGCTACAGCTCCAGCCTGGCGGCGGCCAGCCTCCGATCCCTCGGCCTGTGGCGGGCGACGGACCTGATCGGCGGCTTCGAGGCCTGGCGCCGAGCCGGGCTGCCCTGCGCCGACGACCCGGCCGACGTGCGGAGGTGACTCCGCCGCACGTCGGCGTGCCAGACCCGGGCGGCACCTGCCGTCGGGGTCACCGGCCGGACGGCACCTGCCGTCGGCGTGACCGGCCCGCGTCGGCGTGCCGGGCCGGGAGGCACCTGCTGTCGGAGAAGACGGCTATCTCGCCGGAACGGGCGGGGCCGGGGTGTGTGCCGACGGTGCGCCCGGCGGGACGAACGGTAGCCCGGCCGGCGGGCCCTGCTCGACGAGCCGCCACAGGGCGGTGGTGTCGAGGTGCTCCTCCACCAGGTCGCCGAGGAGGTCCAGGGTGCGTTGCCGGGCCGCGCCGAACGAGGTGTCCGGGGCGACCTGGAAACCGTGCCGGCCGGCGAGTCGGGCTACCTCGGTGAGGAACCGGCGACGAAACCGGTCCGAGGTGAACGCGCCGTGCCAGTGGGTGCCGAAAAGGTGGCCTACCGCCGCGCCCTCCGGCCGGCCGTCCGAGTAGTGGATCAGTGCTGACGGTGCCGGGTCGGCACCGGAGACGTACCCGTGGTGGATCTCGTAGCCCTGGACCGGGACCGAGCCGAACGCCGTGCCCTCCGATCGCGTCACGGTCTTGGCGGCGCCGAAGGTGATCTCGATGGGCAGCAGGCCGAGGCCGGCGACCCGGCCACGCCCGCTCTCCACCTCGTCGTCGATGCTGCGGGCGAGCATCTGGTAGCCGCCGCAGATGCCGAGCAACGGCCGCCCGGCCGCCACGTGTGCGTGCACCACCTCGGCCAGCCCGGTGTGGCGTAGCCAGTCCAGGTCGGCCACGGTCGACTTCGTGCCGGGCAGTACGACAAGATCGGCCGCCGCCACCTCGGCCGGCTCGACGGTCAGCCGGACCCGTACCCCCGGCTCGGTGGCCAGCGCCTCCACATCGGTGGCGTTGGAGACCCGGGGCAGCCGGACCACCGCCACGTCCAGCCATTCGCGGCCCTTCGGCGGTGCCGGTCGGCCGAGCACCCGCCCGTAGGCGAGCGAGTCCTCGGCGTCCAGCCACAGGTCGACGTGCCAGGGCAGCACCCCGTACGTGGGTCGCCCGGTGAGCTGGGTCAGCATGCCGAGCCCGGGGCGGAGCAGATCCAGGTCGCCCCGGAACTTGTTGACCACGAAGCCGGCCACGAGTTCCTGGTCGGCAGCGTCCAGCAGGGCCACGGTGCCGAACATCGACGCGAAGACGCCGCCCCGGTCGATGTCGCCGACCACGATCGTCGGCAGCCGGGCATGCCGGGCCAGGCCCATGTTGGCGTAGTCGGTGTCCCGCAGGTTGATCTCGGTCGGGCTGCCCGCCCCCTCGCAGACGACCACGTCGTACTCGCCGCGCAGCTCGGCGAGCGCCTCGAAGGCGGCCGTGGCGAGCCGGGGACGCAGGGTACGGAAGTTGCCGGCGGTGACGGTGTCGACCGCCCGGCCGAGCAGCACCACCTGGCTCGACCGGTCACTACCGGGTTTCAGCAGTACCGGATTGAACCGCAGGTCAGGTGGCACCCCGCAGGCGGCGGCCTGCATGGCCTGGGCCCGACCGATCTCGCCGCCCCGACCGTCCGGCCCGATCACCACTGCGGAGTTGTTGGACATGTTCTGCGCCTTGAACGGCGCCACCCTGACCCCCTGGCGGTGCAGCCAGCGGCAGATGCCGGCGGTGAGCACGCTCTTGCCGGCGTCCGAGGTGGTGCCGGCGACCAGCAGACCGCCGCTCATCGGGCTCACCTGGCTCACCGGTTTCGTCAGGCTCACCGGGCTGACCGGGCCCGCTGGTCGGCTACCCGGATCGGCTCCGGTGACGTCCGCTCCATCCCGGAGGGCATTGCGAGTCGTGGCAACCGGCGGGTGAGCCAACCGGCTGTGACCCGGCGCGGCCGGCTGGTGGCCGCGTACGCCACCGCCAGGCCCAGTGCGGCGAGCCCGACCGCTCCGGAGAGCCGGGCGGCCCGATCGATGTGTCGCACCTCCGGCCGGGGGCCGTCGCCGAGGAACGGCCGGACCTCGGAACGTCCGAAGTAGACGTTGCGGCCGCCCAACCGGACGCCCAGCGCACCGGCCATCGCCGCCTCGCACTGCCCGGCGTTCGGACTGGGATGGTCCGCCCGGTCGCGACGCCAGACCCGCCAGGCACGCGTCCGGTCGCCCCTGACCAGCGGGGCGGCGACGATGGTGAGCAACCCGGTCAGCCGGGAGGGCAGCAGGTTGAGCAGGTCGTCGAGGCGGGCGGCGGCGGTGCCGAACCGGGCGTACCGCTCCGATCGGTGCCCCACCATCGCGTCCAGGGTGTTCGCCGCCCGGTAGCCCAGCAGACCGGGCAACCCGGCCACCGCGCCCCAGACCAGCGGCGCGACCACCGCGTCGGAGGTGTTCTCCGCCACCGACTCGACGGTGGCCCGGGCGAGTTCGGGCTCGTCCAGCGCGGCCGGATCCCGCCCGCAGAGGTGGCCCAGCCGTTGCCGTGCCGCCGGCACGTCCGCCCGACGAAGTGCCTGGCTCATGACCGTGGCTTCCCGCCGCAGCGTCCGTCCGCCGAGCACCGTCCAGGTGGCGGCGGCGACCAGCGCCGCGCGGGTCAGCGGTCGGTGCCGGGTGGCGACCGCCGCCGCCCCACCCAGAACCACCGGTACGCCGACCGCGAGCGCTGCGAACCCGGCACCCGACGTACGCCGAGGCTGGTACATCCGGCGTTCGAGCGCGCCTGCGAACTGCCCGAACCCGGCGACCGGATGACCCCGCCGAGGGTCACCGAAGAGCGCGTCGAGTGCGTAGCCGGCGGCCAGCCCGGCGGCGTTGGCCGCGCCGCCGCCCAGCCACCCCGGCGCCCTGCCCCGACCGCCGGTCCGACGCGTCCGGCCGGGTCGTCCCCTGCCGCGCCAGCCCACCGCGTCGCCGGTTCCGGACAACCTGCCATCTGGCCGCACGGCAACCACCTCCCCTGTCGCGGAGCCTAGTCGTGGCCGCGACGAGGACGATCAACACGTCACTGACCAGCGCCTCTGCCGGTACGGCGGATCGGGCGGTGTCCGCGCCCACGACGGGCCACCGCGGCACCGGATAGGGTCGCGGGCGGACCCGCGACAGCGGGGGTACGCAGCCGGGAGGCGCCGCAGGACCGGACATCCCGGCACAATCCGGCCGACGGGAGGCGTAAGTGCTGGCCATCGATGTGCCCATCGAGGAGGTCCGATGACCAGTGTGACGCCCGTCACCGAGGAAGCTGTCAACCGATCGGCCGCGGCCGGCCGGGTGCAGGAGGCCGGCACGGTGCAGCAGGCCGGCGGGGCAGCAAATGTCGGCGAGCGAACAAACGCCAGCCAGACAACGGATGCCAGCCAGACGACGGATGCCAGCCAGGCAGGACGAGGTCGCGCGAACGGCGCGCTGCACCGGCTGCCGTCCCTGACCGGGCTGCGGTGGGTCGCCGCGATGCTGGTCTTCGGCTTCCACATCGGCACCATGCAGATCGTCGCCGAGCCCGGGTATCGCCAGATCGTCGACTGGGCCTTCACGCTCGGCCTCTCCGGGGTGCAGTTCTTCTTCATCCTCAGCGGCTTCGTGCTGGTCTGGTCCGCCCGGCCGGGTGACACGAAGCGTGCGTTCTGGCGGCGTCGGGCCGCGAAAATCTATCCGAACCACCTGGTCACCTGGGCCGTGGTCATCGCACTCGCGTTGTACTGGGCCGACCCCGTCAACGTGAAGGCGGCGCTGGCCAACCTGTTCCTGGTGCAGGCCTGGATCCCGGTCGACGGCTACTTCTACAGCATCAACAACGTCAGTTGGTCGCTGGCCTGCGAGATGTTCTTCTATCTCTCGCTGCCGTTCGTCCTCCCACTGATCCGTCGGATGCGGGCATGGCAGCTCTACGCCGTCCTCATCGCCATGCCGCTGCTCATCCTGGCGATGTGGCCGGGCCAGCAACTGCTGCCGGAGACCGCCCGCTGGTGGTTCACCCAGATCTTCCCGGTCGTACGCTCCTTCGAGTTCTGGATGGGCGTCGCCGCCGCCGAGCTCATGCTGCGGGGGAAGTGGCGAGGGCCGGGGCTGCTCGTCTCCACCGGCCTCTTCGTCGCGATCTGGGTGGCGTCGATGGAGTGGATCCGGGCCGAGCTCTGGACCACCGTGCTTGCCTTCGGTTACGTACTGGTGATCGCGAGTGCGGCCCGGGCGGACACCACCGGCCGCTGGTCGCCGTGGCGGTCCCGACCGCTGGTCTGGCTCGGCGAGGTGTCGTTCGCGTTCTATCTGGTCCATGTGTTCCTGATCAAGGCCATCTTCCGTTTCGCCGGGCACACCGGCGGGTTTCCCGGCTGGCAGGGCCCGGCCGTGGCGATCGCCCTGCTGTTGGTGAGCCTCGCCGCCGCCTGGTTGCTCTTCCGGTTCGTCGAGACACCGGCGATGCGTCTCCTCAGTCCTCGACGCCGGCCTCGAACCGCACCGCCGCGATCCACCGTCGTACGTCAGCGACAACCCGAGCAACCGCGTGAATCGACCGCGGACACCGGGCCGGCGCCGGCCGGAGACACTGCCGAGCCGGGGCCAGCCGGAGACACTGCCCGGCCGGAGCCGGCCGGAGACACTGCCCGGCCGGAGCCGGCCGGAGACACTGCCCGGCCGGAGCCGGCCGGAGACACTGCCGGGGCGGGGCCAGCCGGAAAGGCTGCCGGGGCGGTGCCGGCACCTCGCCGTGGCCAGCAATCCCGGGACGATTTCGACAGCCGCCCCCGAGCGACGGCTTAGTTCGGAGACCGGAGGGTGCGGAATCTCCCTGCACGGCCGGCCCACGCGGTGCAACCCGCCGCCCCGGACCGCACCGCCACTCCCCGAGCCCCACAGCACCCCGGGGCATTCGCAGCACCCACAGCACCCCGGGGCATTCGCAGCACCCTCAAGCGCCCACAGCGCCCACGGCATCCGCAGCGACAGACAGCCGGCTGCTTCACGGTGGAGTGGGGAGATCGGCCGGTGCCGCGACCGACCTCCCCACCCTTGGTCGGCCCGGATGGCGGTGGGGAGGCGACCACCACGTCGATCCGGGCGACCCGCTGTCCGGCCACCTAGCGGGGCCGGACCGCCGGACCAGGCGGGTTCGGGCCGGACCCCTTCCAGCCACGAGCGCCTGGGCCGGATGTGTTCAGACGGAGACCGGCAGTCGGCCACGGCCACGGCGGCCGCGCCCGGCGCCGCCGGTCTTGCCGAGGTCTGCGGTGTCGGCGTCGTTCTCGTCGCGGAACTCCTGGTCGTCCTCGTCCCCACCGTCGGCGCCGAGGTCGATCTCGCCGTCCCCGACATCAACCGCGTCGATGCCGTCCCGCCCTTCGTCACCACTCAGCGGACCGTAGGCGCCGCCGGTCGACGAGGTGACCGCCTCGCCCGGGCCGGTCACGTCTCCGTCAGGCAACCCGTCGAGGTCGATCCGGCCGTCGAAGGGGTCGGCCGGCAGGTGAGCCGAACCGAAGCCCTGGCCTGGCGGAACCGGCAGGCCACGGTATTCGCCGTCGTCGTCCAGCGGGCGCTCGTCGGGCAGCACCGGCGCTTCCTCGGGCGACACCGACTCGGTGGTCTCGCCGTGCACCCGGGCCTCGGCCTCGGCCTCCTCCATCGAGGAGGTCGCCATCGACGGCCGGTTGCGGGCGAACCTTCCCCTTCCCCGGGACAGGTCGTGACCGACGGCCACCGCCTCCAACTCGTACATGGTCCGGTGGTTGCCCGCGTCGTCGGTCCAGTCCCGCGTGTACAGCCGGCCGACCACGACGACCGGGTCGCCGACCATCACCGAGGAGGCGACGCCCTCCGCCAGCTTCCGCCAACAGTTCACCCTGACGCGCAGGCTGTTGCCGTCGACCCACCGCCCGCTCTCCCGGTCGAGGCGACGGGCGGTCGAGGCCACCTTGAAGTTGGCCACCAGGGTGCCGCTCTGGGTGGTACGTCGCCATTCCGGAGTCGTCAGCACATTGCCGACAACAGTTACGTAAGTATCGAACATCGTCCCTCCACAGGGATCCAGTTGTTCCCGTCCGAGCCGACTCGACCGACAGCGTCGCCGCCGTACCCGACATGCCGCCACCGCCGCCGGGCCGACTGTGGACAACCGCGTGCCCTGTGGAAAACGCCCTGATCAAGGACTGGTCTGGTATTGCCGAGTAGCGTCGGAGAGGTGGAACCGGACCTGCTCGGACCGCCCTACGAGCGGCAGACGATCGACCTGGGTCGCGACGAGGAGGGGCCCGTGCTGGCCACCCTGGTCCGGCGCCGGGCCAGCCGGCCGAGTGATCGGGCCGTGCTCTACGTACACGGCTTCGTCGACTACTTCTTCCAGACCCATCTGGCGGACTTCTTCGTCGAGCACGGCTGGAACTTTTACGCGATCGACCTGCGCAAACATGGGCGCAGCCTGCTGCCGCACCAGACACCGAACTTCTGCCACGACGTGACGGAGTACTTCCCGGAACTCGACGCGGCGGCCCGGATCATCCGCGAGACGGACGGCAACCGGACGCTGCTGGTCAACGGACACTCGACCGGTGGCCTGGTCACCGCGCTCTGGGCGCACGCGCGCCGATCCGCCGGAATCGTCGACGGACTATTCCTGAACAGCCCGTTCTTCGACCTCAACATGCCCTGGCTGGTCCGCCGGCCGGCCCTGGCGATGCTCGCGCGGGTCAGCCATCGGATGCCGTACCGGACCGTCCCCCGCCGGCTCTCCGCCGTGTACGGCCACAGCCTGCACGCTGAACACCGGGGCGAGTGGACCTACGACCTCACCTGGAAGCCGGTCGACGGCTTCCCGATCCGGGTCGGCTGGCTCGCCGCGATCCGGCGGGCGCAGCGGCAACTGCAGGCCGGGCTGGAGATCCCGGTGCCGATCCTGGTGAGCATCTCGGACCGGAGTTTCCGGGGGCGGGCCTGGCACGAGGCCGCCGCGCTGTCGGACGCCGTACTCGACGTCGAGCACATCGCCCGCTGGGCGCCGAAGCTGGGTCGGCACGTGACGCTCATCCGCTTCGACGGCGCTCTGCACGACCTCACCCTGTCCGGGCTGGCCGTACGTCAGCAGGTGTTCACCGAGTTGGCCCGCTGGGCCTCGGCTTACGTCGCTTCGAGCCCCGCACCGGCGGCCGCTCCGGCCAGTCTGTCGTCCCTCCGTCACCCGACCGCTGCCGAGGCAGACGGTACGGGCCCGGCTCCGAGCCCGACGCGCCCCGCCACCGGTCCGGCTCGGGTTCCGAGTCCAACTCCGGCTCCGGCTCCGGCCGAGGACCACCATGCCACCGGGCCCGACCGGCCCCTGATCCCGGCCGGGGGTCGTCCCGCCGGCGGTCCGGCTCGGGCGCGGACTCCGGTTCCGGCCGAGAGTCACCTCGCCACCGCCCGGGACCCGGACCCGGCTCCTCCGCTCGGCGACCGCTCCGCCACCGGTCCGGCTCAGGTTCCGGTTCCGGGGCCGCGCCCCGCCAGCGCCCCGGCTCCTGGAACCGCTCCGGACCCTCACGCGAAGTCTCCCGGAACCGCTCCGGACCCTCACGCGGAGCCTCCCGAAACCGCTCCGGACCCGCCCGGAGGTCACGGTCCCGCTCCGGATTCCCCCGGCGACCCGGCTCCGCAGCCGGCTCCTCCCACCGATCCGGCTCTGGCTCGGCCTCCGGCGTCGTCCGATATGCCGACCAGCCGCCCTGCCGCCACACCAGCAGCTCGCGACTGAGCAGATTCTGGTCGCCCGCGAAGAAGATCCGGTCCACCGCCCGCCGCACCTTCGCCATGCCAGGCCGGGACGCCGTACCAGTGACGATCACCACGTCCCTGGCCGGTACGCCGACGACCAGCTCGCCCGGCACGGACCGCTCCAGGTCCTCCCAGACCTCGGCGGCGAGCAGCACGGTGGATTCCAGCCCGCCGAACGAGAGCATCGGCGCGGGTGGCTGCCCGTCGATCCGCAACCGCGGCAACAGCCGGTAGAGATTGTCGACGGCCACCTGCCGCAGCTCGGCCTGGCTGACCTCAAGCTCGTCCAGGTCATCCCAGGTGACAAGGCGATTACCGTACGGCGGTCCGAACGAGTAGCCGACGTCGAGGTCCTCGGTGAAGTCTTCGAGCAGGTGGTTCTCGCCGTACCTGGTGTCTTCGGTCGACACCAGCAGCGGCAGAAACATTGTGCTCGTCAACTGCACGCTTTGAAACCTAGTATGTGCAGGCCAGATCGTCACGTCCTCGCCGACCGTTGTCCCGGCAGCGGTAGCCTGCTGGGGCACACGACCACGCCCGCGCCCGTAGCTCAGCGGATAGAGCAGCTGCCTTCTAAGCAGTTGGTCGCAGGTTCGAATCCTGCCGGGCGCACCTCCTACGGGCCCACGGCCGGCCCGAGCCACCGCCGCCGTCCGGGCCGGTCTGACGTCCGGTCGCCCGGCACCGCTGCCTCGCCGCGCTCACCGCCCTCCGACGCGCTCACCGGGACGGCGGAGCCGTCCGTCCGGCAACGACGAAGGCCCGGCAGCCGAATCGCGTTCCACCTTCGGAACGCAAACCCGGAAAAGCGGATCACAATCGACCTTGGCAACCGACATCGTTGACCACCGAGCCGGATTGCAACTTCTGCCGAAATTTCGTCGCTGTACCCGAGCCGGCCGCTACGGGATACTGGAATCCCACCGTTATCGGAGGCGCTCGTGTTGATCTCGGCCAGGTCGGAGCTGAACGGGTTGAGGTGGGACGAGGTCAGTCTCGGCGTACTACTGGCGCAGGAGTACGACCGACTCAAGGAGGAGCAGAACCACCGGATCGGCACCCGCGACAATCTCATGTACGCGACCCTTGTCTCGATCGCGGGCGTGGTTGTCGGGACGTACCAGGTGGAGAGTGTGGACCTCCTCCTGCTGCTGCCTCCGGTCTGCGTGGTGCTCGGCTGGACGTACCTGGTCAACGACGAGAAGGTCTCCGCGATCGGGCGGTACATCCGGACCGATCTCGGGCCACGCCTGGGAGCCCTGGTCGGTGCCGGCCAACCGGTCTTCCAGTGGGAGGGCAGCCACCGCTCCGATCGGCGTCGTCGCAGTCGGAAGATATTCCAACTGGCCATCGACCTGACGACGTTCTGTCTGCCCGGAATGATCGCCGTCATCATTCGGTGCATGCACGGCAATTTATCGATCTTGTCGACGGCTGCGGTGGCGATGGAGATTCTCATGCTGCTGTTCCTGGCGCACCAAGTCACGGTCTATGCCGACCTGTCCCGCGACAAACCACCGAGCGCCGCCGATGCCGATGCTCCCGGATCAGCCGCCACCGGAAATCTGCAGCAATGAACCTTCTCAACCTGAACCGCGCGGCGCTTACGCACCGCGTCCGACCTTGCGGTCCGCCAGACCGCAATTCCGCCGACGGCTGAAGCCGTGCGCTGACAGCGTAAGGCGTCGATTCTTCCTGGTAGCCGTCACTAGGTTGCTGGCATGACTGACCTGCACACCCCACAGGCTCGCGGCGGAGAGCAGCCGCACGGCACCCTCGACGACTCGGTCTACAGCCGGCTGTTGAGGGAGCGCATCATCTTCCTCGGCAGTGAGGTCACCGACGAGGTGGCCAACCGGATCTGCGCTCAACTACTGCTGCTCGCGGCCGAGGACGCGGAGCGGGACATCAACCTCTGGATCAATTCGCCGGGTGGCTCGGTCTACGCCGGAATGGCGATCTACGACACCATGCAGTTCATCGACAACGACGTCTCGACCGTGGCGATGGGGATGGCCGGGTCGATGGGGCAGTTCCTGCTCTGCGCGGGTACCCCGGGCAAGCGGTACGCGCTGCCACACGCGCGGATCATCATGCACCAGCCGTCCGGCGGGATGGGCGGTACGGCGGCCGACATCGCGATCCAGGCCGAGCAGATGCTGCACACCAAGCAGATGCTGCTGGAGATGATCGCCCAGCACACCGGGCAGACGTACGACCAGATCGTCCGGGACGCCGACCGGGACCGCTGGTTCACCGCGACCGAGGCCAGGGACTACGGCTTCATCGACCGGGTGGTCAGTGGCACCGGCCGGGTCTCCGAGTCCGCCGGTACGACCGGTTGACCCAGGCGGGCCGGCGGGATCCCACCCGGCCGGGCCGCACCGACCGGGTTCGTATCCCGGTTGTCCGCCCCCGGATTGCACGGTTAGCGTCACGGCGTGCAGATCCGCGAGTTCACCGCGGCCGACTGGCCCCGGGTGTGGCCGATCGTCCGAGAGGTCGTACGGGCCGAGGAGACCTTCACCTACGACCCTCGGATGACCGCGGAGCAGGCGTACGACATCTGGGTCGAGTCGGCGCCGGGGCTGACCGTGGTGGCCGTCGAGGACGACCGGCTGATCGGTACGGCGAAGATGGGCCCGAACCGGCCCGGTCCGGGCGGCCACGTCTCGACCGCCAGCTTCATGGTCGCCGCCGACGCCCGGGGCCGGGGCGTGGGTACGACGCTGTGCCGGTACGCCCTGGACTGGGCGAAGCGGCGCGGGTACGCCGGCATGCAGTTCAACGCCGTCGCCGAGTCCAACGAGCGGGCCGTCGCGCTGTACCGGCGGCACGGGTTCGCCGTGGTGGGTACGGTGCCGGGCGCCTTCGCCCATCCGACCCTGGGCCGGGTCGGCCTGCACGTCATGTACCACGAGTTCTGAGACCCGCCGCGGTGCGGATGGCCTCAGGCTGTCGGGGCGGTCCGGAGCGGTCTCCGGCTAGCGGGAAGGGTGCGCGTCGGGCCCGCTGTCCACGCCCTCGGCGTACCGGGCGGGTGGTGTTCCGACAGCGGCCGTGAACTCCCGGATCAGGTGGGCCTGGTCGTAGTAGCCGAGATCGGCGGCGAGACCCGCCCAGTCGATCGGGCCGCCGTCAGTGGCCCGCAGGGCTGCCTCCTGGAGGCGGCAGCGCCGGATGACCCAGCCGGGGCTGACTCCGACCTGGTCGGCGAAGAGGCGTTGCAGGGCGCGGACCCGCAGGCCGAGGCGCTCGGCCAGGTCGGTCACCCGGAGGATCGACCGGTCCTCCCCAGCGAGCCGGACCGCCTGTTCCACGGTCAACACCGCCGGGTCCGGCCGGCCCGGCATGATCGCCGTCAGCGCCCGGTCCAGCAGCGGGCCGGCCGCGTCGAGGTCTGCGGCGGCGGTGACAGCGGCGGCCAGATGTGCGGCGTCGAGGCCCGGAAGCAGCGAAGCCGGAACCGGCCCCTCCGCCGCCGGGCGGCCCAGGAACGCGGCGAGACCACCGGCGGTGAAGCGGACGCCGACCACCCGCCCCTGCCCGGCGAGGAGCCGGTCGAACCGGCGGCGGGGCGGCCCGTACAGCCAGGCCCGGCCCTCCTCGACGGTCAGATGTGCCGAAGGGTGCGGCAGGGTCGACTGCCGGTGGGCGGGCCGGCCGCGCAGGTCCCAGCAGACCGACCAGTACCAGGCGACGTACGGGAGCAGTTCCGGGGCGGGCGCACGCCGTCGCAGCGGCTCGACACCGTGCGGCGCGGTACGCAGCACTCCCCGCCGGTCGTCGAGATCGCGCTCCATCCGACCCAGGGTACGACCGGCCGGGCGTCGGCACGGTCGCCGAGGTCGGCCCGGAGTCACCGCGGGCCCGGAAGCCGTGACGCAAATATCCAATCCGCTGTCCGGGGCCCGACCTACGATTCCGGCATGACGCGACAGACGGACACCACCCTCGCCCCCGGCACCGAGTTCACCGCCGAGTTCGAGGTGACCGGATGGGACGAGCGGCCCTACGACGAGCCCGCCGAGGGCGGCACCCTGGCCCGGGTGACCGTGCGGAAGACCTTCCGGGGCGTGATCGAGGGGACCAGCGTCACCGAGTTGCTGACCGCCGCGAACCGGGGGTACGTGGCGTCGGAGCGCTTCACCGGCAGCATCGACGGGCGGCACGGGACTGTGGTCTTCCAGCACGGCGGGCTGGACGCCGAGACTCCGCGTACCTTCGGACACATCGTGCCGGGGACCGGGACCGGCGAGCTGACCGGCCTGCTCGGGACGATCGCCTATCGGCACGACGAGTCCGGACACAGCGTCCGGCTGGTGCTCGGCTGACGGGGTGCCGTCCGCGCCCCACACCACGGCCATCGCGCCCCACACCACGGCCATCATGTCCGGCTCGCGGGCGGCGCCCGGCCCGGCGGAGTTGACCGTACGGCGGCACCCCTGGAGAGTGGTTCGATGACGGGCAGAGCCGACGAGGTACGGGACGGGGTCTCCCTGACCAACCTCGACCAGCCCCTGTTCGACGGGGCGGACGCGACCAAGCGGGACCTGGTGGACTACCTCGACGAGGTCCGCGACCCGCTGATCGGCCAGTTGCGGGACCGGCCGCTCTCGGTGATCCGGGTGCTCCGGGGCCAGCCGCCGTTCATGCAGAAGAACGTGCCGCGCTACACCCCGGCGTGGGTCTCGACGGTCACCCTGTGGGCGGAGGCGTCCCGCCGCGAGGTGTCGTACGCCCTCTGCAACGACCGGCGCACCCTGCTGTGGTTCGGCAACCAGCGGGCCGTCGAATACCACCCCACCCTCGTCACGGCGCAGCGGCGGGACCGCGCCACCCATCTGGTGCTGGACCTCGATCCACCGGCCCCGGACACCTTTCCGCTGGTCGTGGGCGCCGCCCAGCTAGTCCGGCAGGTACTGGCCGAGGCGGGGTTGTCCGGGGTGGTGAAGACCAGCGGGGCGAAGGGGGTGCACATCTTCGTACCGGTCGACCCGGAAGCGCCGATCGAGGACGTGGCCGCCGCGACCCGGGCACTGGCGGCCCGGGCGGAACGGCTGGATCCCGCACTGGCGACCACCGCCTTCATCCGGGAGGACCGGGGCGGCCGGGTCTTCGTCGACTCGACCCGGTCCGGCGGCGCGACGGTGGTCTCGGCGTACAGTCCTCGGCTCCGGCCGGGGGTGCCGGTGTCGTTCCCGGTGCCGTGGGAGGAACTGGACCGGGTCACCCCGGCCGACTTCACCCTGCGTACGGTGCCGCGCCTGCTGGACGGGCACGACCCGTGGACGGAGCGGATGCCGCAACCGCAGCGGCTCCCCGCCGACCTGGTCGCCGAGGGGCACACCATCCCGATCGCCCGGGTGCAGGCGATGCACGAGGGCAAGCGCCGGGCCCGCGCCCGCCGCGCCGCCGAGGCGGACTGAGCAGGGCCCGCGCCCCCGAGGCCGACCGAGCGCGGCCTGCGCCGATCGATCAGGCCGGCACGTAGTAGGAGACGACGGCGGGCTGGCCGGTGTAGTTGGGGCCCGCGCGGTCGTCGGCACCGAGATAGCGGTACGGCAACGAAAGCGCCACCGGCCCGGTGCGACTGATCCGCCGCCGTCTCGGGTCGACGGCGAACCCGGCCGACCGCAGCAGGTTGCTCAGCCGGCGACCGGCGGCCCTCCCGTCGGCCAGCCGCACGCTGCTCAGGTCGAGGTCGGCGACGAACCGGCCGTCGTCGACGAGCCAGCCGGCGATCCGGGCCAGCATGCCGAGCTTGTCGCCGACGTAGTGCAGCCCGTGCACGCAGGTGATCAGGTCGTAGCGGCGCGGCGGCGTCCAGGTGCCGATCGGGGCGCAGACCAGGTGGGGTGCGCCGACGCTGACCGGGCTCCGGTCGTCCCGCCCGCGCTCCGGGTCGCGGGCGTCGGCGTCGGCGTCGGCGTCGGCGTCGGCGTCGGCGTCGGCGTCGGCGTCGGCGTCGGCGTCGGCGTCGGCGTCGGCGTCGGCGTCGAAGAAGTCGACCAGGTCGACCCCGGTGATCGCCACCCGGTCGGCCAGGCCGGCCCGGTGCAGCCGCCGCGCGGCCTGGCCGAGTGCCCGGCCGCTGCCGCAGCACAGGTCGAGCCAGCCCACCGGCGGGACGCCCGGCTCGGCCGGGTCGCCGGGCTGGACCCGGGCGACGAGCCAGTCCAGCGGGTGGAATCCGAGTTCCCGGGTGTAGCTGTTGACGCCGTCGAGTTGGCGCTCCCGGTTCATCGCCGAGTTCGCCACCACGGCCGACGATGCCAGTGTCTCGTCGTCGAGTAGTCCGCCCATGGCGCGACACTCTGGCAGAGCGTGTCACCGCGCGACATCCGGGGCGGGACGGCAGCCTGGACCCGGTCGCCCGACACGAGGTCATGGCGCTACTCCTGGAAGACTGGCCGTGAACACGGCGATCGACGCGTCGCCGTCCACGCGGCGCGTCGATCGCCGTCCGGGTGGCAGTACGGCGGGCTCCGGTGCGGTGTCGGGCCGGCTCCCGGCGCCAGGCTGGCCGGGCCGCGTCGGTGACGGCGCGCAGGCAGAACTCGGCCGGGCCGTACGGCGGCAGTGGCTGCTCGACCCGGAACGAGCGCCCTCCGGAGCGCAACTGGTCGAGGCGCTGCGTACCCTCGCGGCGACGGCCGGCCCGGCCGGCAGCCCGGCGTCCGACGACGGCCCGGCGTCCGGCGCCCCGACGACACCGGCCTGACCGGACCGGAGAAGAGGGGCCGGCGGGTTGCCGGCGGGGGATCCTCCGCCGGCAACCCGCCTCTCCCTCGCGCGGCCCGTCGCGCTTCGATAACGACTAGGGGTCGATCGGGTACGGAACCGGGTCAGCTCAACGTGCAGGCCGTCCCGTTGAGACTGACCGACGCCGGCCTGCCGGTGTTGCCGGTGTGGCTGGCCTGGAAGCCGATCCCGACCGACGCGTTCGGCGCGATGGTGCCGTTGTAACTGGCGTTGCGGGCGGTCACCGCACCGCTGGCCGGACTGTAGGACGCGTTCCACCCCGAGGTGATGGTCTGCCCGGCCGGCAGGGTGAAGGAGAGCGTCCAGCCGTTGATGGCGGAGGTGCCCCGGTTGGTGATGCTGATCGCGGCGGTCAGCCCGGCGTTCCAGGCGTTCACCGTGTAGCTGACCGCGCAGCCACCGGCCGGCGGCTCGGTAGGCGGTTGGGTCGGCGGCGGCGTGGTGGTCGGTACGGCCGTCGGGGTCCCGGTCGGCGTGGCGGTGGGCGGAGTGGTGCTGTCCAGCCCGAAGAACCGGATCGCCTCGGCCGCGTTCACCGGCAGGTTGTGCGGTACCCCCTGCATGCTGATCGCCTCGACCGGTGCCGTCGGGCCGCTGCCGCCATAGCGGGTACGGGTGTGGCCGGACTGCGGCGTGTCGGTGAAGGTCGGCGTCTGGCTCAGTCCGTGCACGTTGGTCCACTGCTTGATTTCTTCACCGAAGTTCGGGTAGCGCAGCGTCTCGTCGTTGGTGCCGTGCCACAACTGCATCCGGGGCCGGGCGCCGGTGTAGCCGGGGTACGCGGCCCGGACCAGGTCGCCCCACTGCTGGGCGGTGCGGATGACCTGACCGTTGGCGCACTCGCTGTTCCAGGTGGAGCCGCCGGTGGTGGCGAAGCAACTGTGCGGCACACCGGCGAACGCGGCCCCGGCGGCGAAGACGTCCGGATAGTTGCCGAGCAGCACGTTGGTCATCATGGCGCCGGAGGAGACACCGGTGGCGAAGACCTGTCCGGTGCTGTAGCGCTGTTGGACGTACCGGACCATCGACATGATCGAGACGGGGTCGCTGCCGCCGTCGCGACGCAGCGCCTGCGGCGAGTAGACGTCGAAGCACTGGCCGCTGCGGGTCGCCGAGGGGTAGATGACGATGTAGCCGTACCGGTCCGCCAGCGAGGCGAACTGGGTGCCGGAGTAGAACGCGGGGCCGGTACCCGTGCAGTAGTGCACCGCGACCAGGATCGCGGGACGCGTCGCCAACCGGTCCGGCACGTAGAGGTGCATCCGCAGGTTGCTGGGGTTGGTGCCGAAGTTGGTCACCTCGGTCAGCGCCGCCGCCGAGGCCGGGGCGGCCACCGTCAGGCTCACCAGGCCGGCGGCCAGCACCACCGCACTGCCCGCGACGGCGAGTGCGCGTACGAGTCGTCCCATCCTGATCCTCTCTCGACCCGGCGAGGCGCGATCACGGACGGCGATCCGGGGCGTCCTGCCAGTTGAAACATCCCAAAGTATCGATGGGAATGTTTCACCGCACAAGACATAGACTGACATGAGTTCGTGACGACGGTGTAGGGCCGGCGAAACCGAACTCCCGGCGTGGAGCCGCGCGGGTTCAGCCGCGTGCCGGCGGGGCGGTGCTCTCCCGTACGACGAGTTCGGTGGCCAGCTCGACCCGGTGCTGGTCCAGGAACTGGCCCGCCGCGAGGTCGATGATCATGCGGGCGGCGGTCACCCCCATCTGCTCCAGCGGCTGGCGGATCGTCGTCATCGGCGGCCCGGACCAGCGGGTGAACGAGAGGTCGTCGAAGCCGACGACACTCAGCTCGTCCGGGATCCGTACCCCGGCCCGGCGGGCCGCCTCGTAGACCCCGAGTGCCTGGAGATCGTTGGCGGTGAAGATCGCGGTGGGCGGGTCGGGCAGCGCCAGCAACTCGCGGCCGTCGGCGAGGCCGCCCTCGACGTACAGGGTGCTGATCCGCACCAGGTCGGGATCGACCGGTACGCCCGCCGCGTCCATCGCCGCCCGGTAACCGTCGAGCCGGGCCCGGCAGCACGGCCACTCCGGCGGCCCGCTCAACATGGCGATCCGCCGGTGCCCGAGGTCCAGCAGGTGCCGGGTGGCGGCCAGCCCGCCGTTCCAGTTCGTCGCACCGACCGACGGGGTCTGGTGCAGCGGCTCCCCCGTCGGATCCAGCACGACGAGCGGGATCGACCGGGTGGCGAGCTGTGACTGCTGCGCGACGGTCAGCTCGGAGAAGACCGCGATCACCCCGATCGGCCGCCGGGTCAGCACCTGCTCGGTCCAGGCCCGCCCCGGAGTCAGCCGGCCCTGCATCTCGGTGAGTACGACGGCCAGGTCGTGCTCCCGGGCCACCTTCTCGACACCCCGGATAATCTCCAGTGCCCAGAGGCTCTCCAGCGCGTGGAAGACCAGCTCCACGATGGCCACCGAGGTCGACCCACCCGGCCGGCGGTAGCCGTGCTCCCGCAGGATCGCCTCGACCCGCTTCCGGGTCTCCAGCGCCACCCCGGTCTGTCCGTTGATGACCCGGGAGACCGTCGGGGCGGAGACCCCGGCCAACCGGGCGATCTTGGCAACGGTGAGCACCCTGCCACGCCCGCTCCGGGCCGCCTGCGGATTGGTGCCGGTCATCGCCGCAGCCTACGCGAACATCGACCGATGGCACCGTCCCGGCGTCGGGCCGGTTCGGCCTCGTCGTCCGGCCAGAGTGGAGTGACCCGGGCCGCCGCCGGCTCACCCACCGGGCGGTGGGGCCAGCCGGTCGAACCAGTCCCGGGCCGCCGTCACCCCACCGCCGTCGCCGAGGGCCACCATCAGCGCGACCCGCGCCTTGCCGGCGGGCAGACCCCGGGCCCCGATCGCGCCGACCCGGGCGGCCAACCCGGCGGGTGGCGGCAACTCCGCCAGTCCGATCGTCCGGGTACGGCTTCGGGAGGCGACCACCACCGGGACGTCCCACCCGGTCAACTCGGCGATCGCGGCGAACAGGCCGGCCGGGACGTTGCCCGGCCCGGTCCCCTCCAGTACGACACCCCGGGCACCCGCGTCCACCACCGCGGTGAGCAGCCCGGAGTCCATTCCCGGGTACGTCTTCAGCAGCGCCACGTCCGACTCCGGCTCACCGTACGCCTCGGCGGGCCGGGGCGGTGCCGGGCCGATCGCCTCGACCCGCTCCCCGACGACCCGGCCGAGCGGCGCGAACGGGGTCGAGGAGAACGCCCGGACCGTGGTGGCGTCGACCATGCTCACCCAGCGGGCCGCGTGCAGTTCGTCGTCCACGCAGACCACCGCGCCCGCCCCGCGCAGCAGCGGATCAGCCGCGACGGCGATGGACGACGCCAGGTTGCGCGGGCCGTCGGCGGAAAGCTCGTCGAGCTGCCGTTGCGCGCCGGTGAACACGATCGCGCCACGCTGGGCGGCCGGGCCGGCCAGTAGGTCGGCGAGGTAGGCGGTCTCCTCCAGGGTGTCGGTGCCGTGGCTGACCACCACGCCGTCGAATCCGTCCGCCAGGATGGCGGACCGGGCCCGCCGGGCCAGCCCGAGCATGGTGCCCGGGCTGGTGTCCCAGCTCGGCTCGGCGAGCACGTCCTCGACCACCACGTCGGCGGCGAGCCGGTCCGGCGGGATCGCGTCGAGCAGTTCCGCCCCGGACGCGACGCGCTCCCGTCCGGGGCTGGTCGAGTAGGCGATGGTGTCCTTGGTCGCGAGCAGCAGCACCCGCCTGGTCATGTCCGATCCCTCCGGTCCGGGCCCGTGCTAGGGCAGGTCGGTCAGCAACGGCAACCCGAGCACCAGCAGGAACGTCAGCATCGCGACGACCGCCGGCACGATCCTGCGCATCTCGGCGGCCGGTCAGTCGGCGTCGGTCCCGCCGGCCCGCTCCTCCAGCCGTTCGAGCCGGGCGACGATCGGCTGGAGTTCCCGGCGTACCGCGGCGGCCAGCAGCGCGGCGACCTCGGGTGACGGTCCGGCGGCGCCGGCCGGGTCGGCCTGCGGCGGGGTCTGGGCCCGCAGGTGGACGTAGCCGGCCAGGGCCGCCACCACGGCCCGGCGGGTCAGCCGCAGCTCGGCGCCGAGCGACCGGAGCAGTTGTCCGCCGACGCCGTCGGGCTCGGCGATCAGCCCGAGCAGCAGGTGCTCGCAGCCGACGTAGTTGTGGCCGAACGCGGTCGCCTCGGTCACGGCCAACTCCAGGGCGTTCGCCGCCGGCCCGCTGAAGTGCAGGGTGTCGTCGGGGTCACCGCCCGGCTCGGCGACGGGCCGGGCGGTGAGCTCCTGGAGCAGCCGGTCCGGCTCGATCTCCTCGGCCCGCAGCACGTGCAGGGCCAGGTTGGTCCCCTCGGCCAGCATCCCGCCGAGCAGGTGTGCGCTGCCGACCGCCGCCGCCCCGTCCCCCCGGGACCGGTCGACCGCGAGCAGCACCGCCGCGCGGGCCCGGGGGGTGAAGTTCGGCAGCCGGGCGGCCAGGTCGGCGTCGTCAAGATCGCCGAGGGCGGTCTCCCGGATCGCGGTCACCCGGCGTACGGCCTGTTCGAGGGCGCGCTGGCAGACCGCCGAGACGGGAATTGCGGCGACCCGCACCGCCTCGGCCAGCTCGTCGGGGAGATAGACGTTGATCTTCGGCATCGCCGGACTCCTCTTCGTCGGCACCGTGGGCCGACCCCACTATAACCCCTATGGGGTTATGAGCTGCCCCCGCCGGTACCCCGCAGATCTGCCTCGTCGTCGGCGACCGGCCCGCCGAGCTCGCCGGTCCCGTACGGATCCAGGACCTCCAGCACCCGCCGACCCCAGCGCTCGTGTGCCGCCTGTCGGGTGACCCCCGCCGCCCGCGCGATCAACTCCCAGGTCACTCCCCACCGACGCAGGCCGACGACACTGGCGAACGGATCGACACCGGAGGCCAGGACGATCCGGAAATGCAGCAGTTGGGACGCGATCTCGCGCTGCCGCCCGGCCGACCCCTCCTGCTCCGCCGCCCACTCCGGACTGCCGGGTGCCGGACGGCCACCGATCAACAGGTCGGCCTGCCGGCTCGCCTCGTTGACGGCGGCGTTGGCGGCCGCGACGGCGGCGGGGGCGATGTCGACGGCGAGCGCGGTCTCCACGAATCTGTCCATGCCGTCAAGCTATCCTTGACAGAATCGTTCGTCAAGTCAGCCTTGACGGGAACGGATCCGTCGGAGCGTGCCGGTGCTACCGGCGGGCGTGTCGGAGGGCGGCGACGAGGGGCTGCGGGCGGCGGTACGGCTGCGCCGCGCCCACCCGGGACTGGCCGTGGTGGCGCCGAGCCAGTACGTCACGCAGAGCTACGCCGCCGACCTGCTCGACTCCGACGGCGGTCGCGGGGTCGGCTACCTGCTCAAGGACCGGGTGGTCGACGTGCCGGAGTTCGTCGGCGCGCTCCGCCAGGTGGTGGCCGGCGGCACGGTGGTCGACCCCGATGTGGTACGCCAACTGCTGCGCCGGCGGCGCGACCCGCTGGCCCGGCTCTCCGCCTGGGAGCGGGAGGTGCTGGCGCTGGTCGCCGAGGGGCGCTCCAACGCCGCGATCGCCCGGGTGCTGGTGGTCTCCGAGGCGGCCGTCGGCAAGCACGTCGGCAACATCCTGGCCAAGCTCGACCTGCCGCCGACCGAGGACACCAACCGCCGGGTGGTCGCGGTGCTGGCCTACCTCACCGGCCGGAGCTGACCGCCGGACGCCTGGTCAGCCTTTGCCGGACGGCTCACACCTGTCCCGGATAGAAGCCGTGCCGGGCGAGCGGGCCGATCAACTGCGACTCCTCGTACGCGAAGTGCGACAGCAGGGTGTCGGTGAGCAGGTCGATCGCCTCGGTGATCGGGCCGTAGTCGGTGGGGTTGCGGGCCAGGTGCACCAGCGCCGCGTCGACCCCCTCCAGCACCTCGTGGATCGCCAGGTGCTCCTCGTGCAACCGGTCGAGTACGGCCGCCAGATCCGGCTGGCTGCGCCGCAGGTGCGGGAAGATGCCCTGGCTCTCCATAGTGTGGTGGGTCGCCACCGCGCGGCACTGCGCCTGGCAGACCCCGCCCAGGGTCCAGTCGTTGGCCCGGATCGTCATCACGTTGAGCTGGTCGCGGGCGTCGCCGATCTGGGAGGTGCCCTCCTTGACCTGCCGGAGGATGTCGCGTACCTGGCGCAGTTCCGCCCGGTAGTGGTCGTGCACGTCGACCAGGTGCCGGCCGGCGTACCGGCCCTGATGGGTGAAGGTGACCTCCGGCGGCGGCTCGGGTGCGGTCGGCCGGGTCGCCTCGTCCAGCACGCTCTTCGGGCTGAGCCGCTCGGTCGGCGGGGCGGTCGGCAGCACACCGGTCCGCCGGGTCAGCCAGTCGTTCTCGGTGGTCATGATCTGCCTTCGCGATCTCCGGGAGTCCTGATTATCCGACACTCCGATCCGGGTGATCATCCCCAGGGTCCTCGCCGTGATCGGCACGACCGGTCCGCGAAAACGGTCGACGGCAGATCAGCCACGAAACGGTCGGCCGCGGATCGGCCACGAACAGTCGGCCGCGGATCCGCCACGAACGGTCGACGGCGGATCCGCCACGAACGGTGGGCGGCGGATCGGCCACGAAACGGTCGGCCGCGGATCGGCCGGTCGGCGGTAGGTTGGAGGCCGTGGCCGAGGCGTGCCTCGGCCGGACCTCCGGCCCGCACGGAGAACGGGCCGGCCGGACCCCGGAGGATCATGTGGCGAGCTGGCGGGAGATCGAACGGGACGCACCGGACTTCGCGGCGCGGGTCCGGGAACGCTTCTCGGCCGGCACCAACAAGACCATTGCCACGCTTCGCCGGGACGGCTCGCCCCGGATCAGCGCCTCGGAACTCGAGTTCGGCGACGGCGAGGTCACGCTCGGCATGATGGGCGGCTCGATGAAGCTGCTCGACGTGCGGCGGGACCCACGGATCGCCGTACACAGCCCGACCATCGAGCCACCCGCGGACGCGCCGGAGAGCTGGCCGGGCGACGCCAAGCTGGCCGGCCGGGTCGTCGCGATCCCGCCACCGGCCGACAACCCGCACGAGGGCGCCGGGTTCTTCCGGATCGACATCACCGAACTGGTGCTGACGTACGTCGGCACGCCCGCCGACCATCTCGTGATCGAGTCGTGGCACCCCGGCACCGGCTGGCGGCGACGGACCCGGGACTGAGCCGCCGGGTCCGCGCCGCGCCGGGTCGGGATCGGGTACGCCGGCCGTGCTCGGTACCACCGGCCGTGCTCAGTCCGGTTGGCGGGACGCCACTGCCCGGACCGCCTCGACCAGGCTGGCCGTCCGGGGGTCCGGGGTCATCGTGACGCGCAGGCCGTTCATCACGTACCCGAAGGCGATGCCACTGGCCGGGTCGGCGTAGCCGAGCGAGCCACCGTGACCGGGAAAGCCGAAGGCGGTGGGCGACCACCAGGACTGGTCCGGCAGGGGCAGGCCGAAGCCGAGCGCGGGTCGGGTCGGCACCATCAGCACCCGGTCGACGCCGCTGGCCTGCTCGGCGGTGGCGGCGGCCAGAGTGGCCGCGTCGAGGATCCGGATCCCGTCGACCTCGCCGATCAGACCGGCGTAGAACCGGGCCAGTGACGACGCGGTGCAGATGCCGTTGACGGCCGGTATCTCGGCCGCCCAGGTCGCCGGGTCGGCGAGGTCGAGCGGCGGGTCGGTCACCGACACCGACCGGACCAGCAGCGAGGCCGGATCGGTGTACGTGGCGAGGACCTCGCGCATCTGCTCGGGCACCGTCTCGGGGGCCGGAGCGGTGGCCGGCTGCTCGACCAGCCGGCTGACCCGGTGTGTCTCCGAGGCGGGCAGACCGATCCAGAAGTCCAGGCCGAGCGGCTTGCCGATCTCGTCCGCGAAGTACGTGCCCAGACTGCGGCCGGAGACCCGGCGCACCACCTCACCGACCAGCCAGCCGTAGGTCAGCGAGTGGTAGCCGTGCGCCGTGCCCGGCTCCCAGACCGGCGCCTGGGCGGCCAGCGCCTCGACGACCGGTTGCCAGGCCAGCGCCTCCGCCCGGGGGACCGGACGGTCGAGCACGGGCAGCCCTGCCTGGTGGGAGAGCAGCCAGCGGACCGGGATGCCGTCCTTGCCGGCCGCCCCGAACTCCGGCCAGTATTCGGCGACCGGGGCGGCGAGGTCGAGCTGTCCCCGTTGGACCAGCAGGTGCGCGCAGGCCGCCGGCACGCTCTTGGTGGTGGAGTAGACCACCTGGAGAGTCTCCGCCCGCCAGGGTCGACCGGTGGTCGGATCGGCGGTCCCACCCCAGAGCCGGACCACCTCCCGGCCGTGCCGGTAGACGCTGACGGCCGCGCCGATCTCCGACCGGGTCTCGAAGTTCGCCAGGAACGCCTCCCGGACCGGCTCGTAACCCGCTGCCACGGTGCCGCTGACCACGGACATCGCACTCTTCCCTTCGGGGGGTCGAGCCCGGACGGCGACCCGCCCGAGCAATTGTGTCAGGGTATCCTGACATCATCAGTCAGGGAAACCTGACAGACATATGCTTGCGAGATGGCGGAGGAGATGGTCCCGGGGCACGCGAACCTGATCGGGTTCCGGTTGCCGGACGGGGCGGTGAGCACCGCCGCCACCGAGCCCGCCGGCACGGTCGGTTACCGGGCCCGCTGCTCCTGCGGCTGGGTCGGCACCGGCGACTATCCGGCCGCCGACGAGGGACGCTGGATGGCGACCTCCGAGTGGAGCGGACACGTCAGGCCGATCCTGGCCGCCACCCCGCCCGACTGGCTGCTGAACCGCTCCGACACCCTCCGGGACAACGTCGCCGAGCTGGCCACGACCTGGCCGTTGCAGGCGCTGGGCATCCTCGCCGAGGTGGAACGCTGGCAACGGCCGCTGATCGAACGGGCCGTGGCGGCGGCCCGGGAGGCCGGGCTCTCCTGGGCCGAGATCGGCAACGCGCTCGGCATCAGCCGGCAGTCGGCGCACGAGCGGTTCCGCAACGTCGCGCCGACCAAGCCGTCCACCTGACGGCCGACTCCCCCGGGCCCCCTGTAGAGGCCTCATAGGCGTGACGGAGTCTGAGGTCCGATGTCGGATCGGTGTCAGGTCCGACGCTGGTCAGAGATCAGTTCGTCGAGTGTCCCGGCGAGCTGAAGACACCCGGCGCTCTGGGGTTCAGGGCACGATCGCGTACAGCCTGTCGGTCGGGTCGACCACGGCGTTGAGTCGCGCCCCGACCCTCAGGTCCGGGTGGTCCTTGCACGACGAGACGGATTCGAACGGTTCGAACCCGAACCCACTGATCAGCAGGCTCAGCTCGATCCCGCTCTCCTCGCCCAGCGAGGTGGGCCGCACCGCTGTGATCTCGGCAGTCGCGGGGACGCCGATCGCCTCCAGCCGGCGCTGATCCCGGCGGGCCCGGTCAGCCAGCCGCGCCTCATGCAGGACCAGCTTGACACACGACACGGTGACCGCGACCCCGGCGACGGCCATGATCCACCGGTTGCCGGTGGGCTCGCCAGTGGCAAGGAACGCGGCGGCGCACACCAGGAACGGGCCGATCAGCAGTAGCGGCGCCGCCAGGACCCGCGGTACCAGCCGCCCGAATCTGGAGGACAGGTTCGCCTGGCGCCACCCGTGATCGGTGCCTGACCAGATCAGCGCGCTCCGGCCGGGCACATATCCCCGCGGCACCAACGGCATACCGTCACCCTAACCGGGGTGATCAAAGCCCGGCCATGACGACGACCGGTGGTTTCTACGGGCAACCCTGCACCCGGCGAGTGCGGCGGCCGGTGCGGTGGGACGACGCCGTACCCGACCACCCGGAAGAGACGCCGTACCCGACCACCCGGAAGAACGTCCGATCCCGACGGCGACGGACTCCTATGTGGTCACCGAGGCCCCTTCGACGTCGGCCCGGGCCCGATCCCGGGCCGACCCTCCGGCGGCCCGCCGAAGGTCAGCCGGCCCGGGCCGCGCGCCACCGCCGGGCCGTACCCCGCTGCCGGGCCTCCTGGCGCGCCGACCCGCGAGCCTTGCCGGCCGGCGACGGCAGCCAGCGCCGGAGCTGAGCCGCACGGCTGGCGGCGGCGAACGCCTCCTCCCGCAGGCTGCGAGCCGCCGCGGCGGCCACCTCGGCGTCTCGCCAGGCGGCCCGTTCCCGCTCCTCCGCCGCCCGGTGCGCGGCGAGCAGACTGTCCCGGGCCGCCCGCCGGAGCACGATCTCCTGTTCGGCCGGGTGCCGGCGCGGGTCCCAGCCGTTCCGGTTGGCCAGCGCGTCGCTCAGTTGCAGTACCGTCAGCTCCTGCCGGGTGCAGGCCACCATCGCGGCACGGTGCAGGAAGCGCTCCCGGTCGGCGTACTCGGCCGGGGTGCGCGGGGTGCGCGGCTCGGGCAGTACGGCGGCGGCGGTGACCCGGCGGGCTGCGGCGTCCGCCGTCTCGTACGCCTGCCAGGCCGCCTCGACCGCCTCCTGCGCCGCCAGCCACTCGTCCCGGCGCCGCTGGGCGGTCACGGCCGACCGCTCGGCGGCGACCGCCACCTCCTCGGCGTACCGGTGCAGCTCCGTCGCCCGGGCCACCAGCCGTTGCCGGCGTCCCTCGGCATCCCGGACCGCCACGTCGTAACCGGATTCGTCCCGACGGTCGGTGGTGGCCGCCTGCGGACGCACGACCAGCCAGATGCCGGCGGCCAGCGCGAGCCCGAGCAGTACGAGCCAGAGGGTGGTGGACCGGGTCACCTCGATCAGGAAGTCGAACAGCAAATTTTCCATTACGGCACCTCACGGGTGGACGATGCGGACGAGGAAGTCGACGGGACCGGACCGGAAGCGGTCGAGCGCGACCGGTCCTCAGTCGAGCGGCGGTGCGCGCGGCCCGACCACCCGGGCGTACGCGTTGCCGGCCGGCCACACCCCGGCCGCCGGACCGACCACCGGCCGGTCGGGCTGCCCAGCGAGCACGTCGGCCCGGACCAGTAGCGTCGGCACCACCGAGCCGGTCGCGACGGACCGCTCGTCGGTCGCCACGGCACCCTTGAGCGCCTCCGAGGGCTGCTCGGCCACCGCGACGGGCGGCTCGTCGGCGGCACCGGACGCCCCGTCGGCCTCGGGATGTTGCCCGCCGTCGGCCTCGGCACGTTGCCCGATCCACACGGCCGGGGCGGTTGTCGGCGCCTCGGCCCCGGCGGCCCGGACATCCTCCACAATCGACTCTGCGGCGGGTCGTGCCCCGCCCGCCGCGAGGGCGGGGTCGGAAAGCCCGGTCCGGGCACCACCGGCACCCAGCAGCAGGCCCATCAACACCAGGGCGGTCACGAACCGCACCGACCGGCACGCAATCCACCACACGGGGCGGACCAGCGCGACGGATAGCACGAACCCCAAACTACCTCGGGTCGCCCGGAACCGCTCGTCGAGCCGGAGCGGCCCTGGTCACGCCGGCTTCCCGCTGTCCAGGCCCGTGGCGGCCGACGACCGGAGCCGACGACCGGAGCCGACGACCGGAGCCGACGACTGGAGCCGACGGCGTTACGCCGTCAGCGGAGTCGCCGCTTTCGGCTGGCCCGGCCGGGGGTCCGGCGGCCATGCTTGGCCGATGTCGGAGCGGGGCGTCGTGTTGTGGCTGCCGGGCGGCGGCTGGCGCGGCTGGTCGGACGAGGACGGCGCGGCGCTGGCCGGGCACGGGCTGACGGTGGTGCAGGGCCGCTACCGGTTGAGTTCCGAGGCCACCTGGCCGGCCCAGCTAGCCGACGTACGGGCGGCGGCGCGGGAGCCGCTGGCCCGGGCCCGGGCGGCCGGGCTGCCGTTCCTGGTGGCCGGCGACTCCGCCGGTGGCCACCTCGCACTGCACCTCGGGTTGCGCGGTGTGGCCGAGCCTGACGACGTCGACGGCGTACTCGCCTTCTGGGCGCCGATCGATCCGCTGGACGAGGAGTTCCTCCGGGCACGTCGCGGGGACAACCCGTGGGAGGCGCTGCTGGGACACCGGCCCACGGCCGGCGACCCGGCGACCGTGGACGCGATTCCGCACAGCCACGTCGGCAACCGGGTACCGGTGCTGCTGGCGCACGGTGTCGCGGACGCCTCCGTACCGGTCGGCCAGGCGGTCGCGCTGACTTCGGCACTGCTCCGGGCCGGCCACCCGGTGCACTCGCTGGTCACACACGGCGGACACGCCCTGCCGCTCGACCGGCCCGACATCCGCGCCGTGATCGCGGCCTTCCTCGACGCCAACCTGCCCGGCTGACCGTCCGACCGGGCAACGGGCGCGGCGCTGCCGGGCCGGGCGTAGTTCGGCCCGGTTGGGCAGGGACGCCCCGGCGAGCGCGCGCCGGGCCGGCGCTCAGCCGAGCAGGGCTTCGAGCCGGGGTACCAGTTCCGCCGGTGCCGGCATCGCGGCCATCTCCCGGCGTACCTCGTCGGCGGCCGAGCCGAGACGCGGGTCGCCGACCAGTCGGGCCAGCTCGGCTCCGGTGATCGCCCGTTCGGGTACGGCCAGTCCGACACCCCGGGCCGCCACCAGCTCGGCGTTGTGCCGGCGGTCGCCCGGGCCGGGCACCACGAGCTGCGGTACGCCCGCGGCGAACGTGCCGAGCACCGAACCCGCCCCTCCGTGGTGCACCACCCCGGCACAGTGCGGCAGCGCCGCGTTGATCGGGATCCACTCGACGGTACGGACGTTCTCCGGCAGCGGCCCGTGCCGCAGCACCCGCCGGTCGGGGCGGACCAGCACGAACTCCGCGTCCACCCCGGCAGCGGCCCGGACCACGGCGGTCATCAGCGCTCCCCCGCCCGGGCCGGCCACCGTGCTGCGGCTGACCAGGATCCTCGGCCGCCCGCCCGGCTCCCGGAGCCACTCCGGCAGTTCGCCGACCCCGGTGGCGGGTACGCCGCGCAGCGCCCAGCCGGCCCGCTCGCCGACCACGCTGGGCGGGGCGACGGTCAGGGTGGCGGCGCTCGGACGCAGGCTGCCGATGCCGCTGCGCTGCTGTGCCCGGACCAGCCGGGCCGCGGTCACCCGGACCAGCTCGGCGCCGTCGAAGAGCGAGTTCTCGTGCAGTACCGCCGGCACCGCCCGGCGGGCGGCGGCGAGCGCCCCGGCCACGGCCAGCGGTTCGTGCACGACGAGGTCCGGCTGCCAGCGGTCGGCCAGAGTGACCAGTCCGTCGATCATCTGCTCGTTGGCCGCGCCGAAGAGCAGCCCCACACCCCGGGTGCCGGCCCGGCCGGCCAGTTCCGCCCGGGCGACCAACGGGTGGCGCAGCATGGTGCGCCGGGCGATCCGGTCGAACCGGAACCCGGGGGCGATGTCCTCGATTGGCAGCCCGGTCCGGCGTACGGCGAGTCCGTCACCGCCGGTGGCGAGCAGCACCTCGTGACCGGCGTCCCGGAACGCCTCGGCGAGCGGCACCATCGGGAACACGTGTCCGAGCAACGGCGCCGACGCGAAGAGCACCCGCATGCGGTCAGCCTAGTGAACCCTTTCTCAGCCGTCCCTCGCGGTCCGTCGTAACCGCAGGTGGAGCCGGGGCGTCGGCGCCGTGCCGTCCCGGATGGCAATCGTCAGTGAGCGCCGCGCCGCCGGTCCGCGCCGGCCACCGCGACGAAGCCCGCGACGCCGAGCAGCGAGGCGAGTGTCTGCGCCGGCAGGACACCGGCCGGATCGCCGGTGCCGAGGGCCAGCAGCACGGGCAGGGTGCACAGCAGCCCGAGGTCGACCCCGGTGACCAGTCGGTGCAGCGGGCCGGTCGGCACCATGCCCATCGGGGTGACCAGCGGCGGCAGGTCGTGCCGGACCGCGCCACGGCGGGCGGCCCGGAGCGCGCCGACAGCGAGCCCGGGACCGGCCACCGCACCGAGCAGCGGCCAGGCCGGGCCGGCACCGGGCAGGTCACCGGCGACCAGCGCCAGCGACCCGGCGGCCCAGCCCGCGCCGACGACGACCGGCAGCACCAGCCGGCCGGTCAGCAGCGCCCGGCCGGAGAGGCCGAGCAGCCGGCCCAGGGCGGGCAGGTCCCGGTCCCGGCGGGCGTTGCCGGTCACCGCGCCGAGCGCGACGAATCCGCAGAGCAGCCAGGTGCCGGCGAGTACCGGACCCGGGCCGGCGATCCCGGCGAGCAGTGCCGCCGGCAGCAGCGCGGCGGCGGCCACCGCCAGCCGCCCCGGCGACCGGCGCAGCGCCGCGACGTCGTGCGCGAGTACGGCGAACCGGCCCGGCAACCGGGGCAGGCCGGTACGCCGGGGCGAGCGGCCGGCCCACCGGCGCTCCTCGACGGCCCGGGCTGCGGTGCCGAGGTCGAGCGTGACGACACCGGTGGAGACGGTCTGCGCGAGGGTGCCGCCGGCGGCGAGGCTGGTCAGGCGTACCCGATCGAGGCGGAGCAGCGCCACGGCCGCGACGCCGACGGCCGCGACGCCGACGGTGACCAGCGCGCCGGGCGACATGCCGTCGGCCGCCGCCTGCGGCCAGGCCCACGGGCCGAGGGCCGCGGCGGCGGTGAACTGCCCCGACGGGGCGAGCACGGTCAGCGCGGCCGCGACGGCGCCGAGCAGCAGTGCGGAGCGTTCCAGCAGCACGGACGGCCCGTCGGTGAAGGTCTGGGCGAGGGTGGCGAGCCCGCCGACGGCCAGGCCGGCGATCCCGCCGGCCAGCAGCACCGGCAACTCCGTCGGGGTCACCGACGCCCAGGCCACGAACCCGGCGTGCAGCAGCCCGGCGGCGGTGGCCAGGGCGAGCACCGCGAACGCGGTCGGCCGGAGCAGGCCACGCCGGCTGGTCGGGCTGGGCAGCAGCCAGCCGAGTCGGGCCGGTGCGGCGGCCAGCGGTCCGAGCCGCGCCGCCCCGAGCAGGACGGCGGCGTACCAGAGCAGGCCGACGGCGAGCAGGATGCCCGGCGCCGGGGTGACCGGCCGGCCCTGGGTGAGCAGGGCGACGAGCCGGGGTGCGTTGCCGGCCAGTACGGCGCCGCCGATCAGCACGGCGAGCAGCCAGAGGTACGCCCGCTCGGCGTACCCGCCGGGGCGCGTCCCGGCCCGGGCCCGGGCGCGCAGCCAGGCCCGGACCGGGGCGGCGGGGAGCGCGGTCACCGGGTCAGGCATGCCGGGCCGGTACGGTCAGCGGCTCGGCTCCGGCCGCCGCGATCAGCACCGGGTCGTGGCTGGCCAGCACGACTGCTCCGGCCCGGCGGGCGTACTCCCGCAGCAGGCCGCCGAGGGCCGTCCGGCCCGCCTCGTCGAGGTGCCGTTCGGGCTCGTCGAGCAGGAGCAGGCGGCTGGGTCGGGCCAGCACCAGGGCGAGGGCCAGCCGTTGGCGCTGGCCGGTGGAGAGCCGTCCCGGCAGCACCGAGGCGAAGCGGGTGACGCCGAGCCGGGCGGCGAGTTCGTCGGCGGGGAACCAGCCGGGCGGTACCGGCCGGTTGGCGAGCCGGACCAGTTCGAGGTGCTCGCCGGCGGTCAGGTTCGGATACCAGGCGGCGTTCTCCAGCAGGCTCGCCACGGTACGCCGGAACGCCGGAGAGCGTTCGTCGGCCGGTGCGCCCTCGACGAGTACCCGACCGGCGAGCGGGCGGAGCAGCCCGGCGAGGCAGCGCAGCAGGGTGGACTTGCCGGCGCCGTTCGGTCCGGTGACCGCGAGCACGTCTCCGGCGTCGACGGCGAGCCGCAGTCCCCGGAGCAGCACCTGGTCGCGGTAGCCGACGTCCAGTTCCTCGGTCCGCAGGATCATCGTTCCCCCCGTTTCCCGCACCCGTGAACCTCGGGCAGCGTACCGTCGGTAACTAGGTTGCTGTGCCAGCTAGCTGACTGTGCTACCTTCTTCGCCGTGGATCAGGAGCGCCGTGGCCAGTGGCTGCGCGGGGTGCTCGACCTGTGCGTTCTCGCCCTGCTGCACCGCCGGGAGTCCTACGGATACGAGTTGGCCCAGTCGCTGGACGCGAGCGGCATCGGCCCGATCCAGGGCGGCACCCTCTATCCGGTGCTGCTCCGGCTGCAACGGACCGGCCTGGTGAGCGCGCAGTGGCGGGAGGGCGCCGCCGGCCCGGCCCGCAAGTACTACCGGATCACTCCGGCCGGCGCCGAGACGTTACGCCGGACCGCCGTCGACTGGGACGCCTTCGCCCGTGGGGTGGGGACGGTCCTGCGGGAGGTGCAGACACGTTGAACTCCGACGGATGGCTTCAGGCGCTCGCTGGTGAGCTGCACCGGCACGGCCTCGATCCGGACCTCGCCCGGCACGTCGTCGCCGAAGCCGCCACGCACCTGCGGGACAGCGGCGAGCCGCCGTTGCAGGTCTTCGGCCCGCCCGCGACGTACGCGACGGCCGTCGCGGAGAGCGTCGGCGCACCGCGGGCCAACGGCGGCGTCGGGGTGGCCCGGGTGGGCACGCCGGGCCGCTCGCCGCAGCCTCCCGGACCGGTCCGGTTGGAGGTACGCGGCATCACCAAGCGCTACCGCCGGCGCCCGGTGCTGACCGGCGTGGACCTGACCGTCCGGGCCGGCGAGATCGCCGCCGTGGTGGGGGCGAACGGCGCCGGCAAGAGCACCTTCCTGCGGATCTGCGCCGGCCTGCTCAGCCCCGACTCCGGCCAGGTCCGGGTGCACGGCACCCTCGGCTTCTGCCCGCAGTCCGGCGGCACCGCCGACTTCCTCTATCCGGAGGAGCACTTCGTGCTGGTCGGCGCCGGGCGCGGGCTGCGCCGGGCCGAGGCCCGGGCGGCCGGTCGGGCGCACGCCGCCGCGCTGGACTGGGAGCCGGCGGGCCGGACCCAGGCCCGGCACCTCTCCGGCGGTACCCGGCAGAAGCTCAACCTGGTGATGGCCGCGCTCGGCGAACCGGACGTGCTGCTGCTCGACGAGCCCTACCAGGGCTTCGACCGGGGCACCTATCTGGACTTCTGGCAGCAGCTCTGGCGCTGGCGCGCGGACGGCCGGGCCATCGTCGTGGTGACCCACCTGCTCAACCAACTCGACCGGGTCGACACCGTGCTCGACCTGACCCCGGCCCGGGAGATGTCGGCATGACCAAGATCTGGACGGTGGCGGAGCTGGCCCTGCGCGAGGTGGTCCGCCGCCGGGGCGTACTGCTGATCCTGCTGGTGTTTCCGCTGGCCTTCTACCTGAGCCGCCGGGACGACCACGCCGGCCAGTCGATCCGGTTCGTCTGCCTCGGGCTGAGCTGGGCGCTGAGCACCGCCGCGCTCTTCGCCGGCAGCGCGGCCCGGGGCATCGAGCCCCGGCTGCGGCTCTCCGGCTATCGGGCGCACCACCTGCATCTGGGCCGGCTGCTGGCGCTCTGGACGGTCGGTGCCGTGCTGTCGGTGCCGTACTTCCTGCTGGTCCGCTTCGACCAGGACGACGTCCGGTACGGCGCCATCGCGTTGATCATGGCGTTGACGGTGGCCACCGCCGTCCCCTTCGGGCTGGCGCTGAGCGCGATCCTCCCCCGCGAGTTGGAGGGCACCCTGGTGCTGCTGATCGTGGTCGGGCTCCAGATGGTGATGGACCCGGCCGACACCGCCGCCCGGGCGCTGCCGTTCTGGTTCAGCCGCGAGATCGGTACGTACGCGATCGACCACACCGACAGCGGCTACCTGGCCCGCGGCCTGGTACACGGCGTTGCCCTGACCCTGGCGCTCACCGCCGTGGTGGCGACCGCCTCCGGAATCCGGCTGCGCCAGCGCCGGCACCTGAGGTTCGAATGAGCCCGCTGGCGCCGTAGAGTTGTCCGGGTGATCCCGCTGGAGGCGGCCGCTGCCGCGTACGCGACCTGGATCACTCCTGACCTGCCGCTCTACGGCAACGACCACGAGCGCGCCGACTTCGCTCCCTGACCGGCCGGTTCCGCCAAGTCCACCGGCCCGTCACCTCCACCCCCTCCGGGAGCGATCCATCGTGTCCTCGACCGTCGACACCTCCGCACTCACCGTCCTGAGAACCCCGCAGACCGCCCGGGTACTCGCGGCCAGCCTGCTCGGCCGGATCCCGCTCGGCGCGGCACCGCTGGCCCTGCTGGTCTTCGCCCGGGAGACGATGACGCTGACCCTGGCCGGGCTGCTGGTCGGGGCGTACACCGCCGGGATGGCGGTCGGGCAGCCGATGCTGGCCCGGCTCGCCGACCGCTGGCGGCAGCCGCCGGTGCTCTGGCTGGCGGTCGCCGTCTCCACCGCCGGCTTCGCGCTGGTCGCGGCGCCGCTGGCCAGGCCGCTGACGGTCGGCGCCGCCGCGCTGGCCGGGCTCGGTGCGCCGCCGTTCGAGGCGTGCCTGCGGGTGCTGTGGCGGGACCTGTTGCCGGAGGAGCGGATCCACACCGCGTACACCCTGGACACCGCGACCCAGGAGCTGATCTTCGTGGTCGGGCCGGTGCTCACCCTCGGCGCCGTCGCCGCGTTCGGCCCGGCCGGCGGGTTGGCCACCGCCGCGCTCTGCCAGGCCGCCGGCACCGTCTGGTTCGGCACCGCCCCGGTGGTCCGTGGCTGGCGGGGGGTGCCGGCGGTACGGCACTGGGCCGGCCCGCTCCGCTCCGGCCCGCTACGGGTGATCCTCGGCGCGCTGGTGCTGATCGGTGCCGGCGTCGGCAGTGTGGCGGTGGCGGCGACCGGTTACGCCGAAGCGTCCGGCGGACGGTCCTGGGCCGGCTGGCTGCTCGCCGCCCAGGCGCTCGGGGCGCTGACCGGCGGTCTGCTCTACGTCCGGTCCGGCACCGCCCGCCGGTACGGCACGCTGCCCCGCGCGGCGGCGGCGCTGGCGCTCGGCTACCTGCTGCTGCTGCTCACCCCCGACCCGCCGGCCATGCTGGCGCTGATGGCGGTCAGCGGGCTGGCCCTGCCGCCGCTGCTCACCATCACCTTCGTCGGGATCGACGGGATCGCGCCGGCCGGTACCGCCGCCGAGGCGTTCGCCTGGGCCGCCACCGCCTTCTCGGTGGGCAGCGCGCTCGGCGCGGTGGCGACCGGTCCACTGCTGGACGGCACCGGCAGTGCCACCGCCGGATTCGCCATCGCCCCGCTGACGATCGGACTCGCCTGGCTGGTCCTCGCCCTGGCCGCCCGACGACCGGCGGCCACTCCGGCCGGGGCGTGAGCCGGGCGGCCCAACGCAGGAACGTGAGCCGAGCCGCCCGACACAGGAACGTAAGCCGAGCCGCCCGACACAGGAACGTAAGCCGAGCCGCCCGACACAGGAACGGGGCCCGGCTGCCGTCCCGAACTCGTCCGGCGCGGCACCGCGCGGTGCGGCCCGCTCAGTGCTCGGGGCCCGGGGCGGGCGGGTCGAGGAACAGGGCCAGCCGGTCGACGCTGATCGCGCTGATCAGCAGCCGCTCCTTGTGGTTGCCGAGCAACCGGCGGGTCCAGTCGACGAAACCGCCGTCGCCGAGTTCGATCCGCTCACCGTCGAGCACCGCTCCGATCTTGAAGCACCATCCGCTGTAGTAGCGCCGGCCGCCGGAGCGGTCCGGGTCGTCGCGTACCAGGATCTTCGGGTGGTCGGCCAGGGCGGCCCGGGCCGCCTCCGCGATCGGCGCCGCCGCCGGGTCGAGCACGGTGAGGGCGATCTCGATCGTCTCCACCCCGGCCGCCTCCAGCGCCGCGCAGAGGATCCGCAACTGCTCACCGCAGCTACGCCGCTCGAACGCCAGGCTGCCGGTGTCCCGACCGGCGGTGACCAGGGCGAGGAGGCTGAAGTGGGCGAACCGGCCGGCCCCGGCGAAACGCTGGGCCCGGATCACCCGTTGCAGGGTCGCCAGCCGCACCGGCGGGGCCGACCGGCCGTCCCGGGCGAGCAGTTCCCGGCGACGGACGGCCGCCTCCAGCGCCAGCCCGTTGGTGGGGTCGGCCGCCACCTCACTGCCCCGGACCGTGGCGAGCACGTTGTTCTGGTTCACCCCGGCGACCACGGAATGGGTGCCCAGCGGTGCGACCGGGGCGAGGGTGAGCAGTTCGTACCGGTCCGGGACGGCGGAGAGCAGCAGGTCCTCGGCCCGGCGCAGCCTGCGGAACCCGGCCTGCGCCGGTGCGACGAAGCGGTCCTCGGTGTACCGGCGCAGTACGTCGGCCGGGGTCAGGAAGCCCGCCCGGGTCCGGAACGCGGCCAGCAGCAGGGTGACCAAATCCGAGCCGGACAGCCGTACGCCCAGGATGTTCAGGATTTCGGCGCCGCCGGCCTGGCGCAACACCCGGGCCAACGCGGCCCCCTCCACCATGTCAGGATCCGCCATCGCATATCGCTATCACGGCGGTTCGCCTTCCACCACCCGCATTTCCATTCCGCCGGTCGCCGACCACTGTCCACGGTGGCCGGTCACTGACCTTTTTCCACCTGTACAGCGCGGCGCGTGCGGCCCCGACCTCACCTGCACCCACCGCGGAGCGCAAGGGGAGGTGGAGAAAGGTTCACTCGGGTTCCAACCGCACCCGGCCCCGGCCGAACGCGTCGGTCCGGCCCCACCGTCCCGGAATGCCGATCAGCTCGATCCGGCCGAGCCGCTCCGGGATCGCCGGGTCGATCGTCAGGTGGTCGTGGTGCGGCCGCAGGCCGAGCAGGGTACGCAGCAGCACCAGTATCGTGCCCGCCGACGAGCTGTGCGGGCTGCACGCCCGGGGGTACTGCACCGGATACCTGGTGAGCCGGCGGTCGTAACCGGCGAACGCCTCCGGCATCCGGCCGCCGAAATACCGGGACGCCTCGACCATCGTCACCGCCAGCCGGGCCGCCTGGTCGGCGAAGCCGTACCGGCGCAGCCCCAGCGCGATCAGCGAGTTGTCCGACGGCCAGACCGCGCCGGTGTGGTAGCCGACCGGGTTGTAGCCGGCCTGGTCGTAGGCGAGCGTCCGGATACCCCACCCGGAGAAGAGTGGCCGGCTGAGCAGTTGCTCGGCCACCTGCCCGGCCCGGGAGTCGTCCACGATGCCGCTCCAGAGCAGGTGACCCATGTTCGAGGCGAGGGCGTCGACCTGGCCGCCCTCGGCGTCGAGCGCGAGCGCGTAGTAGCCCCGATCGGCGACCCAGAAGTCCCGGTTGAACCGGCTGCGCAGGTCGGCCGCCTCCCGCTCCAGCCGGTCCGCGTACGCCGGGTCGTTCCAGAAGGTACGGGCCAGCCGGGCCCCCCGGACCTTGGCGTCGTACGCGTAGCCCTGTAGTTCGCAGGTCGCCCGGGGGCTGCCGGGCAGCCGGCCGTCGGCGTACATGATGGCGCCCCGGGAGTCCTTCCAGCCCTGGTTTTCCAGTCCGCCGGGGCTGCGGCGCTCGTACCAGACGTAGCCGTCGTCCATCAGGTTGCCGTACGTGTCGATCCAGGCGAGCGCCGACCTGGCCTCGTACTCCAGCAGCCGCACCGTGTCGGCGTCCGCGGTCCACCGCTCGTACTCGTCGAGCAGGACCACGAACAGCGGCGTGCAGTCCGCCGAGCCGTAGTAGGTGGTGTACGGGGTGTCCTCGAAGCCGCCCGGCTCGCCGTACCGGATCTCGTGCATGATCTTGCCCGGCTCCTCGTCCCGGAAGTCGTCCACCCGACCGCCCTGGAGCAGGGCGAGCATCCACAGCGCGCTGCGGGCGATCTGCGGCATGAACGGCAGCGTCTGGAAGCCGGTGACCAGGCTGTGCCGACCGAACACCGTCATGTACCAGGGCAGCCCGGTCGCCATCAGCTTCATCGGGCTGGCCAGCCCGACGTACTGCAACGCGGCGAGGTCGATCAGGCTCCGCTGGTACGCGTCCTCCAGGGTCTCGGAGTCGCAGGTGAGCTTCGGCGCCCGGTCCAGCCACTCCCGCAGCTCGCGCCCCTTCTCCGGCCGCACCTCCTGGTAACCGCGCAGGTTCTCCCGGACGTCCCGGCCGCCCGCGCCCTGGATGGTGCCGATCGCCCGGATGGTCGTGGACCACTGCCCGTGCGCGTCGAGTTCGATCCGGAAGGTCAGGCCCTCGGCGTCGATCTCGGCCGGCTCGCTGCTGGTGACGATCGTCTCGGCGATGTGCCGGTCCCGCTGGTGGTGCAGCCGCAGCCGACCCTGCTCGACGAACTTCGCCGTCCGCCCCAGCAGGGGCCGGGCCTCCCGGGCGTCGAAGACGTCCGCGAAGTCGGAGTCGATCTCCATGCGCAGCGTCAGCACCACCGACTCGTCCCGGTGGTTGAGCACGGTCAACTGTTCCTCGAACACCCCGCCGAGCGACCGCTGCCGGATCACCGAGGTCTTCGCGTCCACGTAGTGGGTCGGCTCGCCGGGCACCAGGAAGAACCGGCACTCGAAGTACTGGAGGTCGTCGATGGAGAGCTCGTGCAGCCGCTCGCCGTCGATGGTGAGCACCCACTTGGAGAGGAACCGGGTGTCCCAGGCGAAGAGCCCGGACGGTACCTCCGGAGACGGGTCGACGTCGCCCCGGGAGTCGCTGAGCATGAACGTGTTGCCGTCCAGGATGCTGACCAGGTCCTTCACGGCCGGCGCTCCCGGTAGCTGACGCGGCCGCGACCGGCGAACCGCTCCCGGATCCGCTCCCGGGGGTCCCGGGTGCCCGGCGGCGAGGGAAAGGCACGGCGGAAGACCAGCAGCAGCGGCAGGTTACCCCGCACGGTCAGGTCGTTCCGGTTGTACGCGGCGAGCACCTGCACCTCACCGGTGGCGAGCTTGTCGAACAACTCCTTCTCGGTGGCGACCACACAGTCCGCCTCCCGCTCCTCGTGCGACACCAGCACGTTGCCCCGGTTGATCGCGACGAACCAGTGACCGACCTGGCCGTCCCGGTCGAGGTCGAACCGGAGCGTTCCCCTGGCCTTGGCCGGCAGCAGGTCCGGCCCGCGCTCCTCGATCCGGCTGAAGAACTCGGCGGTCGGATCCGCCATCGGATGACGCCTCCCTCCCGGACTCGTCCGGCACCCGCGGGTGCCGCGGGCATCCCGGTCACTCCATCAGCCTCGGTGGTGTCCGGCTGTGCTCCGCCCGGCCCCGGCCGAAGGCGTCGATCAGGCCCCATCGGCCCGGGATGTCCAGCAGTTCCATCCGGCCCATCCCCGCCGGCAGGGCCGGGTCGACGACCAGGTGCTCGCCGTGCGGATCCAGGCCCAGCAGGGTCCGGATCAGCAGCATCGGGGTACCGGTCGACCAGGCCTGCGGGCTACACGCCGTCGGGTACTGGACCGGATACTTCGTCAGCGCCCGGTCGTAGCCGGCGAACGCCTCCGGGAGGCGGCCGTCGAAGTACCGCCCCGCGTCGATCATCGCCTCGGCGATCTGGCCCGCCTCGTGCCGGAAGCCGTACCGGCGCAGACCCCAGGCGATCAGCGAGTTGTCGAACGGCCAGACCGTGCCGACGTGGTAGCCGATCGGGTTGTACCGGCCCTCCCCCTCGGCCAGGGTCCGCACCCCCCAACCGGAGAAGAGCCGGGGCCCGACCAGATGCTCGGCCACCTTCCCGGCCCGGTCCTCGTCGACGATCCCGCTCCACAGCAGGTGCCCCATGTTCGACGAGAGCGCGTCCACCTGGCCGCCCTCGGTGTCCAGCGCCAACGCGTAGTATTCGCCGTCGGAAACCCAGAAGTCCCGGTTGAACCGCTGCTTCAGCTCCGCCGCCTCCCGCTCCAACTGGTCGGCGTAGACGGGGTCGCGCCAGCAGAGCCGGGCCAGCCGGGCGCCGCGCATCTTGGCGTCGTACGCGTAGCCCTGTAGCTCGCAGGTGGCCCGCGGGTACGCCGGCAGCCGCCCGTCGGAGTACGAGATGGCGTCCCAGGAGTCCTTCCAGCACTGGTTCTCCAGCCCGTTGCGCAGGTTGCGCCGCTCGAACCAGATGTAGCCGTTGCCCATCAGGTCGCCGTACCGGTCGATCCAGTTCAGCGCCGCCCGGGCCTCGTGCTCCAGCGTCTCGACCAGCTCGGTGTCCCCGGTCCACCGCTCGTACTCGTCCAGCAGGATCACGAAGAGCGGGGTCGAGTCGGCCGAGCCGTAGTAGGGCGAGTGCGGCTGCTCCTCGAACGCCGTCGACTCGCCGTACCGGATCTCGTGCAGCATCTTCCCGGGCTCGCGCTCCCGGAAGTCGTCCAGGCTGACCCCCTGGGACAGGGCCAGGTAGCGCAGCGTCGGTCCGGTGAGTTCCGGGGTGAACGGCAGGGACTGGAGGCAGGTGATCAGACTGTCCCGGCCGAACATGGTCATGAACCAGGGCAGGCCGGCGGCCGGCAACGGCGGCCCGGCGACCAGTGGCGTGTACCGCAGCGCGGCCAGGTCGACCAGGCTGCGCCGGTACGTCTCGGTCAGCGCCTCGCTGTCGCTGGTGAGCTTCGGCGCCCGGTCCAACCAGGCGTCCAGGTCCTGGCGCAGCTCCTGCGGGGAGCGGCTCCGGTGCCGCTGGATGCTGAGCCGGATGTCCCGGCCGCCGGCCCCCTCCACCAGCGTCTCCACCCGCAACCGGGTCTGCCACTGCTGGTGCGCCCCGATCCGCAACGCGAAGGTCAGCCCGTCGTGGTCGAACTCGGCCGGCGCGGTCGAGGTGATGACCGCCTCGCGCCGGAAGGTCTCCCGCTGGTAGCAGAGTCGCAGCCGGTCCTGCTCCACCAGCACGGTGGTGCCGCCGACCTTCTCCCTGACGTCCTTGATCTCGAACAGGTCGGCGAAGTCGCTCGCCGCGTTGATCCGGACCGTCAGTTCGACCGCCTGGTCCTGGTGGTTGAGCACGGTCAGCTCCTCGACGAAGCTGCCGCCGATCGTCCGGTGCCGAATGATCGACAGCTTGGCGTCCACGTAGTGCGTCGGCTCGCCCGGGACCAGGAAGAACTGCGACTCGAAGTACTGGAGGTCATCGACGGAGAGCACGTTGAGCCGGTTTCCGTCAACGGTCAGTTCCCACTTCGACAGGAACCGGGTGTCGAACGAGAACAGTCCGGTGGGGAAGGTCGGCGACGGGTCGATGTCGCCCCGGTTGTCGCTGACCACGAAGGTGTTCCCGTCGAGGATGCTGACCAGTGGTTTCATCGCCGCTGCCCCCGCTGCCGTACCCATTCCTGAGGTTCGTGCGCGCCCGGCGGACCGGGCACCAGGTGGTTCAGGTAGCCGTACAGGGCCAGCTTCCCCTCCACGGTGACCCGGTTACGCAGCAACGCGGCGAGCGGGTTCGCCTCGCCGGCGGCGACCCGGTTGAAGAACTCCCGGTCGGTCCGGACCGTGCAGTCCGCCGTACGGTCCGTCTGGGTGGCGCTCACGCTGCCGGCACTGAGCACCAGCAGCCAGGTGTCGACGTCCGCGCCCGACTCGAGTTCGAAGCGGACCGTTCCCCGGATCTTGCCCAGCAGCGGGTCCGGTGGCCGGTGGTTGAGCCCTTCGAAGAACTCCGTGGTCGGATCCATCGCCCTGCCCTCCCTCGCCTGCCCGAGAGACGTCCTCCGGTGGCCCGGTCGGCTGCCGGAGCCGGCGCCGTCACCCGGGCCCGACGACCTCCGGGTACGGTTCGACGGCCCGGCGTAGCCCGACGAGCCCGGGGACGCCGTTGTCGCCCGGGCCCGTCGGGCCAGTCTCAGTTGTTCGGTTCATCGGCACTGATGTCGGCGAGCACGGACTGCGGCTCCCGCTCGACCGCGAGGTCGCCGAGGGAGACCAAGCCGATCAGTCGGCCGTCCTCGACCACCGGCAACCGCCGTACGCCGTACGTCCGCATCAGGTCTGCGGCGGCGACCGCGTCGTCGTACTGCGTCACGGTCACCACGTCCTGGGTGAGGATCTGGCTCAGCGTGGCGCTCGACGGGTTCAACTCTTCGGCCACCCCGCGCACCGTGATGTCGCGGTCTGTGACGATGCCTATCACGTTGTCCCCGTTGGTCACGATCACGTCGCCGATGGCGCTGTCCCGCATCTCCTGGGCGGCAGCGGTGAGCGTGTCGCCGCCGTCCATGGTCACCAAGCGGGTCGTCATGAACTCTCCGACGGTCGTCATCCTGCTCCCCTCTCAAGGTCGGCCGGACCCGGTCTACCCGGGCAGACCTCGACGTAACACCGCAGAGAGGGACCTGGCAGGTATCCCCGACACCGGCCGGCGCGGCGGATGACCCTGACAACGCGTCTAGGCGATTTGTCGGTACCGAGAACCGGGCCGGTCAGGGCCGGTCGGCTCCGGTGACGTGGTCGCGCCACGAGTACCGGGGTACGAAGCCGAGCAGGTCCCGGGCCCCGTCGATGGCGAGCAGGGTCTCGAACTCGCCGACCTCCCGGCTCAGCGGCACCTCCGGGAAGACCTCGGCGAGCAGCTCGACCGAGGGCCGGTCCATGATGGTGTCGTCCGCCGCGATGATCACGTTCCGGGCTCCGGCGACCGGCGCTTCGAGGCCGAGCCGGCACGCCTCGGCCACGTCGCGTACGTCGATGTAGCCCCAGAGGTTCCACTTCCGGCTCTGCGGATCGGCCCAGAACGACGGCACCCGCCGGTAGTCCTCCGGCAGGAAGATGTTGGAGAGCCGCAGCCCGACGAACGGGATGCCGGACCAGCCGGCGATGTGCTCGGCCAGGCTCTCGCTGACCACCTTGGAGAGCGCGTACGTCGTGGTCGGCACCGGGAAGTGCGCCTCGTCCACCGGCGCGTACCGGGGCGGGGTGTCGAACGGCAGCCCGAGCGTGGTCTCGCTGGACGCCCAGACCACCCGGCTGAGGCCGAGCTGGGCCGCGCCGAGAAAGACGTTGGAGTTCATCGTGGTGTTGGCGCTCAGCGTCAGCGCCGGAGTCCGCAGCCCCGGGGCGGGGATGTTCGCCAGGTGCACCACCGCCTCGGTGCCGTGCAGCACCTCGACCGCCTGCCCGTAGTCGGTCAGGTCGGCCCGGAGCAGCGGCACCCCGAGGTCGGCCGGCGCCGGCTCGACGTCGGTGGCGACCACCTCGTGGCCGTACGCCAGCAGGTGTGCCACGGTGGCCCGACCGGCCTTGCCACTGGCTCCGGTGACGCAGATTCTCATCGAACTACCCCTCGACGTGCCGGGCCCGGGCCTCGGTGTGCGATCGGCGACGACCCCCGGGCGCCGGTGCCGGCCAGAGTCGGCTAGCCGCGCGGCGGTGCGCCGTACACGCGCTCGACCGGGAGCCGCAGCACCAGTCGGCGGTCCGCGACCATCGCCCGGCGGTAGTCGTCCCAGTCCGGGTGCTCGCCCTGGACCGCCCGGTAGACGTCGACGAGTTCCTCGACCGTCGGATCGGCCGGCTCGGCCGCCACCGGGGTCAGCTCGGCGGTGCCCTCGACGACCGCGTACGCCCAGCCGTCCGGGGTGCTGACCTGGAAGCTCGCCCGGGGATCGCGCCGCAGGTTGGCGGTCTTGGCCCGGTCGTCGGTGACGGAGACCCGGATCAGCCGGCGTTCCGGGTCGAAGGTGTAGTTGACGTTGGACAGTTGCGGCCGGCCGTCCCGCTTGATCGTCGCCAGCACGCCGAGCGACCCGTCCCGGATGATGCCGAGCAGCGCCTGTTCCGTCCGGCCGTCCGTCACGCCCACCTCCCGAGCAAGATCGCTCCAACCCTACTCGGCCGGCGGAGCCGGACGTCACCGCGACTCGCCGGCCACCAGTTCGGCGATCTGTACGGCGTTCAGCGCCGCACCCTTGCGCAGGTTGTCGTTGGAGCAGAAGAACGACAGCCCGTGCTCGACGGTCTCGTCGACCCGGAACCGGCCGACGTACGTCGGGTCCTGCCCGGCCGCCAGCAGCGGGGTGGGTACGTCCGCCAGCGCCACCCCGGGCGCCCCGGCCAGCAACTCGCGGGCTCGCTCCGGGCGGAGCGGCCCGGCGAACCTGGCGTTGACCTGCAACGAGTGCCCGGTGAACACCGGCACCCGGACGCAGGTGCCGGAGACCTTCAGCTCGGGGATCTCCAGGATCTTGCGGCTCTCGTTGCGGAGCTTCTGCTCCTCGTCGGTCTCCGCCGACCCGTCGTCGACGATCGAGCCGGCCAGCGGCAGCACGTTGAAGGCGATCGGCTGGACGTACTGCCGGGGGGCCGGGAACTCGACGGCCCGGCCGTCGAAGGCGAGCGCGGCGGCACCGTCGGCGACCTTGCGGACCTGCTCGTCCAGCTCGGCGACGCCGGCCAGCCCGGAGCCGGAGACCGCCTGGTAGGTCGCCACCACCAGGCTGAGCAGTCCGGCCTCGGCGTGCAGCGGGCGCAGCACCGGCATCGCCGCCATGGTGGTGCAGTTGGGGTTGGCGATGATGCCCCGGGGGCGTACGGCGGCGGCGTGCGGGTTGACCTCGGCGACCACCAGCGGCACCTCGGGATCCATCCGCCAGGCCGACGAGTTGTCGATCACCACCGCGCCGGCCTCGGCGACCCGGGGGGCGAGTGCCTTGCTCGTACCCTTTCCAGCCGAGAAGAGCGCGATGTCCAGCCCCGCGTAGTCGGCGGTCTCGGCGTCCTCGACGGTGACCTCGCCGTCCCGCCAGGGCAGGCTGCGCCCCGCCGACCGGGCCGAGGCGAACAGCCGCAGCTCGTCCACCGGAAACTGGCGGTCGGCGAGTATCCGCCGCATCACGCCACCGACCTGCCCGGTGGCCCCCACAATGCCGATCCTCATACCGCGAGGCTACCCAGCCGCTCCGGCGGCCCGGCAAGCCGATTACCGCACCGCCCAGCATCCGGGCGGCCGACGCGGGGCGTCAGCCGGCGGCGTCGACCACCTCGCCGAGCCCGCTGGCGACCAGCTCGTCCCGGATCAGCGCCGCGTCGCCCTCGATCACCAGGGTCAGCCCCTGCGGGTGCAGGTGCGTCGCCGCCGCCGCCGACACCGCCGGCTCGGCGGTCGACAGCAACTGCTCGCGCAGCGTCGCGTGGTAGTCGTCCGGCAGGTCGTGCACGACCAGCGTGGCGAGCGCGCTGGCGATGGCCCGGGGCGTCTGCAACTCCACCGAGAGCTGCCCGGCCCGCCAGGCCCGGGCGACCGCCAGCTCCGGCTCGGTCACCCCGGCGTCCCGGGTACGGGTGATTTCGCCCACCGCGTCCACCAGGGCCGGCGCGGTCACCGCGGTCTGCACCCCGGAGCTGACCACGAACCGCCCGAACCGCCGCGAGTGGCCGAACTCGGACCGGATCCCGTACGTGTAGCCGCGTACCTCCCGGATCAGGTGGTTCAGCCGGGAGGTGAACGCGCCGCCGAGTACCGTGGCGGCCAGCGTCATCGGCACGTAGTCCGGGTGTGCCCGGTGCGGAGCGGGGTGCCCGAGCCGCAGCGTGGACTGGACCGAGCCGGGCCGGTCGACCAGGATGATCCGCCGCTCGTCGCGTACCGGCACCTCCAGCGGCGGGCCGGCCGGTTGCACCGCACCGTCCGCACCGGCGAACGCGGTGGTGCCGAGCACGTCGAGGTCGATCCGGTCGAGGTCGCCGACGACCAGCAGGGTGCCGAACCGGGTCAGCCAGGCGGCGTGGAACGACGTGACGTCGTCGACGGTGACCGCGGCCACCGAGTCGGGGTCGCCGTCCATCGGGCGGCCGGGCCGCTGGTCGGCCCCGAACAGGTCGGCGCGGAGCGCGGCGTCGGCCCGTGGCCCCGGGTTCGCCCAGTACATCCGCAGCGCGGTGACCTCGTCGTCGCGTACCCGGGTGATGTCCGCCGGGTCGAGCCGCGGCGTCCGGACGGCCTCGGCCAGCAGCTCCACCGCGGCCGGCAGCCGCTCGACCGGGACCTGCACGCTGACCTGGAACGCGTCCCAGTCGGTGCTGATGGTCAGCTCGGTGCCGAGCCCCTCCAGCGCGAGCGCGTACGCCGTGGAGTCGCGCCGGGTGGTCCCCTCCTCCAGCGCCTTCGCGAGTACCCCGGAGAGGCCCTCCCGGCCGAGCGGCTCGCGCCCGGCGCCGCCGTCGAGCAGCAGCACCGCGACGGCGAGGTGGTGCCCCGGCAGGTGGGCGGCGACGACCCTGCCACCGGCCACCGCCTTGCGGACCACTCGGGGAAAGGTGTACGGCCGGGCGGCCCCGGTCGGCGGCCGTTCCGTGATCAGGGTGGGTCCCGGCTCGGTCATGACGCCTCTTCCTGGGTCTCCGGCAGGTAGGTCAGGGTCGCCCGGTCCTCGGGCCGGAGCAGCTCGGCGGCGAGCCCGCTCACCTGCTCCGCGGTGACCGAGAGCCAGCCCGGCAGCCGGTCGGCCGCCCGGGCCGGGTCGCCGAGCTGGGTGGCGTGCCGGCCGAGCAGGTCGGCCCGGCCGTCCACGCTGGCGAGCTGCCGCCACCAGCCGGTGGTGAGCAGCGCCTTGGCCCGGTCGAGTTCGGCCCCGGTCACCCCGTCGGCCAGCCCGTCGAGCACCTCGACGAGCCCGGCCTCCAACTCCTCGGCGGTCACCCCGTCCCGGGCGGTGGCGGTGACGAGCAGCGGAGCCGGCGCGTACGCCAGGTCGACGCCGAACGCGCCCACACTGTCCGGCTGGGCGAGCCGGGCCCCGTCGGCGAGCCGCTGGTAGAGCCGGCTGCCCCGGCCGCTGCCGAGCAGCGTGGCCAGCACCGTCACCGTGTCGTAGCCGGGGCCGCCGAACGGGTGGGTCCGGTGCGCCAGATAGACCCTCGGCGCGGGTACGTCGGCGGTGACGGTCTCCCGGACCGGGGCTCCGATGGTCGGCAGCACGTGGCCGTCCGGGGCCGGTGGGATGTCCGACTGCGGCACCAGCCTGCCGAAGTAGCGCTCGGCCAGCGCGAAGACCTCCGCGGCCGAGGCGTCCCCGGCCACTGTCAGCACCGCGTTGTTCGGCGCGTAGTAGGTGGTGTGGAACGCCTGGAAGGTGGCCAGGTCGGCGGCGTTCAGATCGGCCATCGAGCCGATGGTGGCGTGGTGGTACGGGTGGCCGGGCGGATAGAGCAGCGGCAGCAGGCGCAGCCAGGCGTCCCCGTACGGGACGTTCTCGTAGCGCTGCCGCCGCTCGTTCTTCACCACCTCGCGCTGGTTGTCCAGGGTCTCCTGGGTCAGCGCCGGCACCAGGCCGCCCATCCGGTCCGCCTCCAGCCAGAGCGCGAGTTCCAGGTGCTCCGAGGGCAGCGTCTCGAAGTAGTTGGTCCGGTCCGGGTTGGTGGTCGCGTTCAGCGAGCCGCCGGAGCCCTGCACCAACTGCATGTGCTCGGTCTTGGCCACGTTGACCGAACCCTCGAACATCAGGTGTTCGAACAGGTGGGCGAAGCCGGTCTGGCCGTCGGGCTCGTGCCGTGAGCCGACGTCGTACCAGAGGTTGACCGCGACGACGGGGGCGGTGCGATCCTCGCTGACGACCACGCGCAGGCCGTTGTCCAGCCGGGTGGTCTCGATCGGCCAGGGATAACCGGTCTCGGGCATGGCCACGACGCTATCCGATCGACCCGCCCCGACGCGGACAACCCCGCCGGAGGCTGTTCACCGCCGGGTCCGGGCGCCTATCGTGCGATCACCCCCGCAACTGCTCGATGGACTTGGCCGGGTGGCAGGAACGCCCGCGCGACCGACCGGCGCCGGAGTAGTCCCAAGGAGACAGAGTTGACGACCCCCTCGTTATCCGCCGCCACCCGCGGTCGGGCGGCACCCCGCCGACGCCTGGCCACCCTCGCGGTGGCCGCCCTCGCCGCCGGCGTACTGCCGATGCTGGCCACCCCCGCCCCGGCCAGCTCCGCGCCGGGCCAGCCGGCCAATCCGTGGACCCGGCTCGCCGACGGCTCCAGCGCCGCCCGGGCCGCCGGGCCCACCGACGTCCGGGTCAGCCGGTTCACCGGGTACGCCCTGGACCGGGCGAGCCTCGCCGCCGCCCTGGACCGGGCTCCCGAGGAGCGCGGCGGCACCGCCCCGGCCCAGTCCCTGGTGGTGGCGCTGCCCGCACCGGACGGCACGTTCCAGCGGTTCACGCTGGTCGACTCGCCGGTGATGGCGCCCGGCCTGGCCGCCCGGCACCCGGAGATCCGCACGTACGCCGGCAGGGGGCTGGACGATCCGACCGCGACCGTCCGAGCCGACCTCACCCCGCTGGGCTTCCACGCCTCCGTCCGGTCCGAGCGCGGCGTCTGGTACGTCGACCCGTACAGCCGGCAGGACCAGGCCCGGTACGCCAGCTACTACGTGAAGGACGCCACGAACCCGGACGGGCCGTTCGTCGAGCGGGAGGACGTGGCGCACGCCGCCGAGGCGCACGCCGACGAGCTCGGGGCGGCCCCGGGCGCGGCCGGCGGGGACGTGACACTGCGGACGTACCGGCTCGCCCTGGTGACCGACCCGTCCTACGCCAGCTATTTCGGTGCGGCGAACGTGACGGCCGCCAAGGTGACCCTGGTGAACCGGGTGACCCAGATCTACGAAGACGAGACCGCGATCCGGCTGGTGCTGGTCGACGAGACCGACAAGACCAACCTGAACACACCGGCCGAGGCGACCGGACCGGACGGGCCGTGCGGGGCGGCGCCCTGCTACACGGCGGCGCAGATCTCCTCCTGCGGCAGTGGCACGCTGAGCCGCAACAACATCGTGCTCGGCCAGCTCGTCGGGGCGTCCAACTACGACGTGGGGCACATCGGGCTCGGCGTGAACGGCGGCGGCATCGCCGGGCTGGGCGTGGTCGGCGGGGCGAACAAGGCGCGCGGCTGCACCGGCCTGCCGACCCCGGTCGGCGACTTCTTCGCGGTCGACTACGTCGCGCACGAGATCGGCCACCAGTTCGCCGGCAACCACACCTTCAACGGCACCCAGTGGAACTGCTCCGGCGGCAACCGCAGCGCCACCAACTCGTACGAGCCGGGCAGCGGTTCGTCGATCATGGCGTACGCCGGCATCTGCCAGCAGGACAACCTGCAACCGCACAGCGACCCGTACTGGTCGCAGCGCAGCTACACCGAGATCACCACGTACGTCGGCTCGGCCCGGCCGGCGGTCAACGAGGTGCAGAACGTCTCGCTGCGCGAGTTCGACACCGACGGCGACTCGTTCACGCTGCGCTACGGCGGTGCCGAGTCGGCGCCGATCGTCCGGGGCGGCAACTACAGCGCGGCCGGGATCAGGGCGGCGATCGAGGCGATCCCGGGCTGGCCGGCCGGCGCGATCGTCGCCGTCGCGCCGTTCGGCGGCACCGGCCTGCTGGACGACACCGGGTTCCAGGTCACCTTCGCCGGTGGCCCGGTCGCGGCCGTCGACGTCGGTGCGCTCACCGTCACCAACGCCACCGGCACGTCCGGGTTCGTCGGCGAGACGGTCAAGGGCGGCCCGATCGACAACGGCGGCTGGCGGGTCGAGCAGACCGGCAACTCCGCACCGGTGGTCACCGCGCCAGCCGCGTACACGATTCCGGTCCGTACCCCGTTCGCGCTGACCGGCAGCGCCACCGACGCGGACGGCGACACGGTGACGTACCTCTGGGAGCAGAACGACCGGGGCGGCCTCAGTGGCGGCAGCACCGCCGGGACCGCGCTGGTCAGCAACACCAAGACCAACGGCCCGCTGTTCCGGCAGTTCGGCACGGCGGCGATCGTCGGCCCGACCGACACCCTGGAATACCACTCCCCCGGGCTGAACGCCGTCACCACCGACCCGACCCGGGTCTTCCCGGACCTGGCCCAGATCGCCGCGAACAACACCAACGCGAAGACCGGCACCTGCCCGGCCGCGCCGCCGCCACCGGTAAGCGGCGGGGCGAGCAACGTGCCGCCGGAGATCGTGGACTGCTACTCGGAGTTCCTGCCCACCGCCGACTGGGTCGGCTTCACCGGTGACCGGACCCTGCACTTCCGGCTCACCGCCCGGGACGGGCACCCGGGCGCGGGCGGGATCGGCAGCGCCGACACCGCGCTGACCCTGGCGCCGGCCGCCGGGCCGTTCCTGGTCACCTCGCAGGCCACCGCCGACACCCTGGTCGGCGGCACGGACCTGCCGGTGAGCTGGGACGTCGCCGGCACCGACGCCGCGCCGATCGGGGTCAGCGAGGTGAAGATCTCGCTCTCCGTCGACGGCGGCAAGACCTTCGGGTACGTCCTCGCGGAGCGGACCGCCAACGACGGCACCGAGACGGTGACCCTGCCGAACGTCGGCGCCAAGGCGGCCCGGATCAGGATCGAGGCGGTCGGCAACGTCTTCTTCGACCTCAACGATGCCGACTTCGCGCTCCGGGCCACCCCGAAGGTGACCTTGAGCGGGCCGGGTGAGGTGGTGACGGTCCAGTACAGCGACCCGATCCTGCCGGAGGTGCGGGTCACGGCCACCGACCCGGACGGCGGCCCGGGGCAGCTCACCGCGACCGCGACCGGGCTCCCCGCCGGCCTGCTGCTCGGCGCCAGGACGCCGGAGGAACCGGACGGCAACGGCGAGCCCGCCGTCTGGGGCGTCGTCGGCAACAACCGGGCGGCCCCGGGCGACTATCCGGTGACGGTGACCGTCACCGACCAGCACGGGCTGACCGGGACCGTCTCGTTCCTGGTCCGGGTGGAGCCGGAGGCGGCGGAGCTGGCGTACACCGGGGACACCCTGGTCTCCGGGTCGGGCCGGAACGCGGAGGTGCTGCTCCAGGCCACCCTTCGGGAGATCTCGCCGGACACCGGGGCCGAGCCGTGGCCGGGTGACGTCTCGACCGCCACGGTGACCTTCGCCGCCGGTGGCCGGACGCTCTGCACCGACGTACCGGCACCGCTCGGCACCGGCGACTTCGCCTCGCTGGCGAGTTGCACGGCGAGTCTGCCGACCGGCGGTCACGAGGTGACCGTCACGCTCGGCGGCAACTACGCGGGCAGCACGAAGGCGTGGGTCGAGGTGGCCCGGTCCGACACCCGGGTGGTGCTCGGCGGCGGCTCGGTGACCCCGACCAGGTCGGCCGGGGCGTACCCGGTGGATCCGAAGTCCCGGGTGGACCTCAGCGTCCTGGTCGCGCAGACCCGGCTCGGCGGCACCGGTACGACGGTCCTGTCGTTCCGGTCCGAGGGTCGGAGGTACGAGATCCGGGGCTTCGGGCTCGACTCGTTCGGCGTACGGTCCAGCGGCGGCACCGACCGCCTCGACCTGCGCACCCGAGCCGGCCTGTACGACGTCACCGACTCCCGCCGCCCGGTCACGGTGGCCACCGGACTCACCCTCCGGATCACCGGCACCGACCGTGACAAGCTCGGCGGTAGGGACAGCGTCGCGGTCACCCTGACCGAGGGCGACCGGCTGCTCCTCTCCTCCGACTGGACCGGCCTGGCCACGCAGGAGATCAACCTGACCAGCGGGACGCTCCTGGTCCTCTGACGAGGTGTGCGGGGCCCTTCCTATCGGATCTTCCGGATAGGAGGGGCCCCGCGCACACCCGTGCCTCGTCCGCGGCGCGGCAAACCCTGTCCGTCGATGACAGCGTCGGTTCAGACGTACGATCGAGGTCAGGAGGTGGAGGAATGGTCCGAGGTGACGGTGCGCCGCCGGGGTCGCGGTACGTGGACCAGCGGCATTTCGTCGTCGCCACGAACCTCACCGACCTGCGCGGTCCCGTCGGCTCGGTGGTGACCCTCGACCGGTCGCTCGACTGGTCTGGCGACCGCACGTACGACCTGGACGATCCCGGTGACCTCCAACTGATGTACCAGACGGTGCTGAACCAGGCCAATTCCGTCACGGACCTGTGCCGGTGGTTGGACGGTCCGACGTTGCGGCGGCTGTGGCCGAGCCTCTGGCTCCCCGCTCGACTGCGGGCGCTGTGGCAGGCACGCTTTCCCGAACTGACCACGCCGCCCCAGTCGATGGCCGGGTAGGGGTGGACCCGGCACAACTCCGACTGGCGGAGATCGGGCTGCGGTGCGCTGCCCGTTACGGATTTGCGTTGGCCGGCGGCTTCGCCGTACAGGCCCACGGCATCCTGGACCGCCCCACCGAAGACATCGACCTGTTCACGGCGTGGGAGCGACGGGATGAATTCGCTGCCGCTGTGGACGCCGTCATCGACGGTTACCGCGACGGCGGGTATTCGGTCGAGGTGACGCAGCGGTTCGACACGTTCGCCCGGCTCGCAGTAACGCATCCCGCTCACCCGGAGCAGCCGTACAAGGTCGAACTGGCGGCCAACTGGCGTGCGTTGCCGCCGGTGATGACGGACGTGGGTCCGGTCCTGCACGCCGACGATGTCGTCGCGGGCAAGATGTCCGCGCTGTACACACGGGCCGAACCTCGGGACTTTCTGGACATCGACGCGGCCGTCACCACCGGTCGCTACAGCCGGATGCGACTGTGCGAGTTGGCCGAACAGTCCGACGCGGGGTTCGACCGACGGGTCCTGGCGGACCTGTTCGCCATGTTGGAACGCTATCCGGACCGGCGTTTCGCCGCCTACGGCGCCGACTCCGCTCACATCCGTGGGATGCGCGAACGATTCGCGCAGTGGCGGGCGGAACTCATCACCTACCTGCGCTAGGGCGGTGTCGCCGGCCGGTGGTCGCGAGACCGCTGGGGCGGGCGAGGAGTTCCCCGCCCGGGACCTCGACCCCAAGTCTCCGGACGAGTTCGTCCGGGACCGGATGAGCCTGGACCGACGCGTGGTGTACGCCGCCGTCCAACAGACCGTCGGCTCATGGCGGAATCCACCTGGCGGTGTCGACGACGTACTCGACCGACTCGGACGATCGGGCCTCGGCGCCAGCGTCGCCGAACTACGAGCCGGCGGGTGAACGCTGACCTGGACATCAGAGGCGCTACCGGAGAGTTGTAGCGCCTCTGATGTCCAGGTCGAGGCACCGCGACTGCCACGGCAGGGCCGGGGCGTACGCCAGGGTCGGTCAGCGGCGGCGCGGTACCCAGTGGAGGAACCGGTCGGCGAGCAGCGCGGGGTGTGCGTCGGGCAGTTCTCGCAGGGCGCGGGCGAGGTGGGTACCGAGATACACCATCAGGCCGACCCGATTACCCCGGAAGCCGGTCAGCAGCGCCAGCCGCGCGTCCTGGCAGGGCCAGTCGAGGCCGCAGGCCCGGCACCGGTACGACGGATGCGCCGGGACGTGCCGCCGCCAACGCTCCTCGCGGCCGATCATGGCAGCGCCGATCGGGCTTCCTCGGCTCGGCGTGCCCGCGCGGCCTGTCCGGGTGTCGGCGCACCAACCCGGCCGATCCCATGTCGTCCGGATCGCGAGTTCCACAGTAGATCGCGGGTGTTCCGGACCCGGGGCCGGGCGACCGGCGGCGGGCCGTCCGCCGCGACGACCACGGGTGCCGAGGCGCGGGCGGCCGTCCGGTACGTGGCCGGAGTGAGCGGCGGCACCTTCGGCGCGTACGGCATCGGGACCGGTTCGACCGAGTCCGGGCACCGCCAGCGGAAGCCGCACCGGCAGTAGCGCCAGAGGCGACGCCAGTCCCGCCGATGTCGTGCCCGTGGGCCGACCAGGACGTCGGTCGGCAACCGGTGGAGTCTCCTCATCACGTACCTCCTCGGGTAGTTGGCGGGAGCCGATCTCAGTGGGGGGAGCTGAGACCGGCTCCCGGTGCGAGTTCCACCCGGGCGCTTGGCGGTCACCGAGCGGTCCTGCTGCTGCCACTCTCGGTGCCCCCACAAGGGACATGCAACGGTCTAAGCTGACGCATCGCTCGCTAGTCGTTCCTTCTTCACAATCCACCGGAAACAGTCCCAGAATCGATCGACTGATTGCTTCAATCTGAGACAGGAGGTCCGGCGATGACGGACGTGGGATCGTCCATACCGCGCAGGCAACTGGGCCGGTTCCTGAGGCAGGCTCGCGAACAGGCCGGGCTGTCTCTGGAGGCCGCCGGCGCCGACCTCGAATGGTCGCGCTCCACGATGTACCGGATCGAGGGCGGCCAGGCCGCCGTCAAGGCACGTGACGTCGAGGCGATGTGCCGGCTCTACGGCATCTCCGGCGAGATGACCGAGGCGCTGAAGAAGCTGGCCGCCCAGACCAAGGCGAAGGGATGGTGGCACGCCTACGGCGACACCCTGCCGGCCTGGTTCGAGCTGTACGTCGGCCTGGAAGCCGCAGCCTCCCGCCTCCGGCACTGGGAACCCGCCGCACTACCCGGCCTGCTACAGACGAGGGAGTACGCCGAGTTCCTGCTGCGGTCGCATCCGGACCTTCCGCCCCGCGAAGTCGGGCGCCTGGTCGAGGTCCGGATGGAGCGCCAGAAAATCCTCACCCGGAAGAAGCCCGAGCCACCGCGCCTGGAGGTCATCGTGGACGAGGGGGTGCTACGCCGGAAGGCCCCGGAGATGCCACGCCAACTCGCCCACCTGCACAACCAGGCGGCGGCCGGAGTGGCGAGCATTCGAGTCGTCCCGCGATCCGCCGCGCCGAGCTTCGCCCTGACCGGCGGGCAGTTCATCATCCTGGAGTTCCCCCCGCTCGGCATCAGGACTCCCGAACCCACCACGGTCTACAGCGAGTCCCTGACCGGCGCGCTTTACCTCGACAAGCCGGCGGAAGTTGCGGCGTACGCTAAGGCATGGAGGGCGATCGAAGAGGCGGCACTCGATCCGGCCCGGTCGGCCGACCTGATAGCGATGATCGGCAAGGAGATGCGCGATGAGTGACCAGACCGGCGCCGAGTGGCGCAAGTCCAGCCGGAGCAACGGGTCGGGCGGCGCGTGTGTGGAGGTCGCCGACAACCTGTCCGGCGTAGTCCTCGTCCGCGACACGAAGGACCGCGAGGGCGGCACGCTGGCGTTCGCTCCCGGCCGGTGGCAGGCGTTCGTCCGCTTCGCCAAGCAGTCCGCGACCGCCTGACCCCGCCACCCCACCCCGTCCGGCCCAACCTGAGGACAAGGACTGACCGGTTTACGGTGGCGCGTCCGCTTCGCCGTACCAAGGCGTGATTCCGCGCGTACCAGGAGTTGGACACCCGGTCCGGCACGGACCGTCGTCGGGTATGGTTCTCTCCGTGGCGCGTTCGTATCGATGGTTTAGTCAGCCGGCTCCGGAGCCGGTGACTCAGCCATGACCTGACGTCACCATCCAGCAAGAGCCGGCTGAAGCAGGGACATCGTCCCTGCTTTTTTCGTGGAAACGGCCGGCTCGGCTCCCGGGCGCCGGCCCCGGGGTGGCGGTCGGCAGAGAGGGAGCCTCGACGATGACCACCACTGGGATGGGTCGGGTCAGCGACCAGCGCATCGACCGGATCGTGCCGCTGACCACCCCGGCGCTGCTGCACCACGAACTGCCCCTCGACGAGCCGTTGGCCAGCGCCGTACTGGACGGCCGACGATCGGTCGCCCGGGTGCTCGACCGGGAGGACGATCGGCTGCTGGTCGTCGTCGGCCCCTGCTCGGTACACGATCCGGCGGCGGCCCTGGACTACGCGCAACGGCTGCGGGTGGCGGCGGCCGAGCACGCCGACGACCTGCTGGTGGTGATGCGGGTCTACTTCGAGAAACCCCGCTCCACCGTCGGCTGGAAGGGCCTGATCAACGACCCGGGACTGGACGGTTCGGGCGACGTGAACGCCGGGCTGCGGGCCGCCCGCGCGCTGCTGCTGGACGTACTCCGCCTGGGGCTGCCGGTCGGCTGCGAGTTCCTGGACCCGATCACCCCGCAGTACATCGCCGACACGGTGGCCTGGGGTGCCATCGGGGCCCGTACGGTGGAGAGCCAGGTGCACCGGCAGCTCTCGTCCGGCCTCTCCATGCCGATCGGGATGAAGAACCGCCCGGACGGCAGCGTGGGTACGGCGGTCGACGCGATCCGGGCCGCCGGGGTGCCGCACGTCTTCCCCGGCATCGACGTCTCCGGGGCTCCGGCGATCATGCACACCCGGGGCAACGCGGACTGCCACCTGGTGCTGCGCGGCGGCCGGGGCGAGCCCAACTACGACGCCGAGTCGGTGGCGGCGTCGCTCTCGCTGCTCCGGGCGGCCGGGCTGCCCGAGCGGCTGGTGATCGACGCGAGCCACGACAACAGCGGCAAGGACCACCGCCGGCAGCCGGTTGTCGCCGCCGACGTGGCCCGGCAGATGGCCGACGGCCAGCGCGGCATCGTCGGGGTGATGCTGGAGTCGTTCCTGGTACCCGGCCGGCAGGACCTGGACCCGACCCGGCCGCTGGAGTACGGGCAGTCGATCACCGACGCCTGCCTCGGCTGGCCGGAGACCGAGGAGGTGCTGGCGGATCTGGCGGCAGCGGTCCGGGCCCGGCGGGTGGCGGCACCGGCGGGTACCACGTTGGGCTGACCTGTCCGGATCGGCGGCGGCCGCTCGGGGCCGCCGCCGAGATGCCCGGTGTGACGTAGCAGTCAGTTGGAAGATCTACCGCGACGCAACCGTGCGGTTCGGTGCGGCGTCTGGATCAATAGGGCGAAAAGCGCGCGTACGGTTGTGCTCGCGCCGGCCGCCCGCCCGCGACCTGCCCGCCAGACCCAGAGGTTCACGCGATCATGCCGAAACTCCGCCGACGTAGCCTGACGAAGGCTGCCACGCTGCTCATCTGTGCCCTGCTCGCCGGGGTGGTGGTCGCCGGGGCGGCGTTCCCGGCGGTGGCCATGTCCGGGCTCGCGGCGAAGGCCGGCGCCGACTCGTTCCAGGACCTGCCCACCGAGCTGACCGTGCCGCAGGTGCCGGAGGCGACCCAGGTCTTCGCCGCCGACAACAAGACGCTGATGGCGACCTTCTACGACGAGAACCGCCAGGACGTCCCGTTGGCCGAGATCTCCCCGGCGATGCGGAACGCGATGATCGCCGCCGAGGACCACGCGTTCTACCGGCACAACGGGGTCGACGTCAAGGGCTTCATGCGGGCCCTGATCTCGAACTTCACCGGCAACTCCCGGCAGGGCGCCTCGACGCTGACCATGCAGCTCGTCCGGATGTCGATCACCTACGGTGCGACCGACCCGAACGACGTGGTGGCGGCCAGCGAGGACACCAACGTCCGGAAGGTGCGCGAGATGCGCCAGGCGGCGGCGCTGGAGAACAAGCTGACCAAGGACCAGATCCTGGAGCGCTACCTGAACATGGCGCCGTTCGGCCACGGGACGTACGGGGTGGCGGCGGCGAGCCGGTTCTACTTCGGCAAGGAGCCGAAGAACCTGACCGTGCCGGAGGCGGCGATGATCGCCGGTCTGGTCAAGTCGCCGAGCTACTACGACGCGCTGGACAGCGCGGGGCCCGGCTACGGCCGGACGGTGGACCGCCGCGACTGGGTGATCGGGCAGATGAAGGAGACCGGCGCGATCACCGAGCAGGAGAAGGCGGCGGCGCTGGCCACCCCGCTCAAGGTCAAGGGGCAGCGGCCGGCCAACGGCTGCACCAGCTCGGTACACAACGACTGGGGCTTCTTCTGCGACTCTTTCTACCGGTGGTGGATGGATCAGGAGGCGTTCGGCAGCACCTCGTACGACCGGGAACGGCGGCTCAAGGGCGGCGGTTACCGGATCGTCACCACCCTCGACCCGGCCGTGCAGAAGGCCGCCTACAAAAACGTGCAGCAGTACCTGCCCACGGGGCGGAAGGACGCCCTGATGGTGGCGGCCGTCGAGCCGGGCACCGGCCGGGTGCGCGCACTGGCCACCAACCGGACGTTCGGGCTGGACGACCCGGCGAAGCCGAAGAACCCGGTCTCCAGCAACCCGAAGCAGGCGGACGCCGGGATGCGGGCCACCTATCCGCGTACCACCAACCCGCTGCTGACCGGTGGCGGTGACGTCGCCGGATACCAGGCCGGATCGACGTTCAAGATGTTCACCATGGTGGCCGCGCTGGAGCAGGGCTACCCGCTCAGCCACAGCTACAACGCCCCGCAGCGCTATCCGTCGAAGTACTCGGCGGAGCGCGGCACCGACTCGGCCTGCGCCGGCACCGAGCGGTGGTGCCCGGGTAACGACAACGAGAGCATGGCCGGCATGCACGACATGTGGAGCGCGTTCGGCCGCTCCGTCAACACCTACTTCGTACCGCTGGAGGAGCGGGTCGGGGCGGCCAAGGTCGTCGACGCGGCGCAGCGGCTCGGCATCCGGTTCCGGCAGCCGGGCGAGGCGGCGATGGCCAACGACCCGGCCCAGGCCGACGGCTGGGGATCGTTCACCCTCGGTGTCTCGGCGACCACCCCACTGGACCTGGCCAACTCGTACGCCACGCTGGCCGCCGACGGCAGGCACTGCGAGCCGATCCCGGTGCAGGAGGTCAAGGACCGCGCCGGCAAGGCGCTCGACATCGCCTCGCCGCGCTGTGACAAGGCGGTGGAACCCGAGGTGGCCCGGGCGGCCATCGACGCGGCGCGGTGCCCGGTCGGCGACCAGTCCGCGTACGGCAGGTGCCGTGGCGCGACGGAGGCGGACGCGCACCGGGTGGTGGACCACCCGGTGGCGGGCAAGACCGGTACCACGGACAGCGAGCGGACCGCCTCCCTGGTGGCCATGACCACGACGCTCGCGGTCGCCGGCATCATGGCCAACCCGGACTGGCCGGAGACCACCACCAACATGGACCACGACATCGTGAACCCGGCCGTCTACGAGACGCTGGCCGACGCGATGAAGGGGAAGCCGAAGAAGGACTTCCCCAAGCCGGACGAGAAGCTGGTGTACGGAGACCAGAAGTCGGTGCCGTCGGTCACCTGCCGCTCGGTCGACGACGCCACCGCCGCGCTGCGCGACGCCGGGTTCACGGTGGAGGTCGACCCGAACCGGGTGGCCTCGAACTGCCCGGACGGTACGGTCGCCGGCACCGATCCGGACGGCCGGACCGTTTCCGGCGGCGTGGTGATGCTCCGGGTCAGCAACGGCCAGTCCTCGACGAACGGTCCCGGTCGGGGCGGTCCCGGCGGCGGTCAGACCTCGACCGGAGGCGGCATCTCCGGAGGCGTCCCGGGCGGCCGACGCGGCTGACGTCCCCCGCCGGGCGACTCGGCCGAACTGCGGGCTCGGCCCAGTTCCGCTCGGGGTTGCCATCCCGGCGAGGCCCGGTGGCCGGGGCGGCGCCGGTCTCCCCGGGTCCCGGCCGCGGCGTCCTGAGGGTCGGACCCGAAATGGATACGCCGCCCATGGCGAGGCCATGGGCGGCGCGGGTGTCGGTGTGCAGGTCGCCTCTCGGCGAGTGGCACGACGCGGCTCCAGCCGGACGGTATTCCGCGAAGGCAATTAGGTGAGGCCCGGGGACACTGGACACACCGACACTCGTAGTCAACCTCGGATCCGGGCCCGGTGTTCCGTCCTTTACCGTGACGGACGTCACCCGTTCGTCCCGAGTACGAGTCACCGCCGCACGGCGGCCGGGGTGGTACGGCGAACCGGACGGCCGGCCGTCATCCGGGCGGGTTTGGCCGATTCGGCACCGGGTAGCTGATCTCCGTGACCGACCAACCACCCCGGGACGACTCGGCCAGTCCGGAACTCGACGCGCTCCTCGACGACCTGTACGCCGGTCAGGAGCGGCTCACCCAGTCGGAGATCCAGCGACGGGCGGTCGCCGCCGAGGTGTCCGCCGAACTGCTGACCAGGATCACCGCGCTCCCACAGGGCGAGTACGCGGTCGACGAGGTCGCCGACCTGCTCGGCGGTACGGCCGGCTGACCCCGGACGGCGAGGAGGGAGAACCCATGACCGAGGACGACCGGCCGCAGCGGGCCCGCCTGGCCCCGCTGGGCCAGGCACCCGGCGACACCGAGCCGCGGGACGACCCCGACTTCACCGCCGAACACGACAAGACGGCGGTGGACGAGGAGATCATCACCGGCAGCGACACCGAACGGGAACCGGAGTCGCCCCGGGGCTGGTCCGGCATGCAGCGCTGAGCTGGGCGGAGGCGCACCCAGCTTACGGCCGGGAGGCGGCGCCTGGGCGGAGGCGGAGGCGCAGCTTACGGCCGGAGGCGGCGCCTGGGTGGAGGCGCAGCTTACGGCCGGGAGGCGGCGCGCTGCGCGACGGCGTAGCCCATCTGGAGGAAGTCCGAGGCGGCGACGGCGGTGAGAGCCGTCGCCACCAGCCGGGTCAGCCGGGGTGCGAGCACCAGGCCGCCGGTCAGCCCGGTGGCGACCCAGACGGCCAGACAGAACGGGCAACTGAGCAGTTCGCCGACGGCATGCTTGGTCGAGCTGCCCTGGTCGCGTACCTGCTCCATCACCTCGCCGCTGCCGATCGGCCGGTCGTACCGGGTGAACGGCGCGCGCAGCGGGCTGGTCACGGCGTCCTTGGAGAGCAGCCGACTGAGCTTGTGGGTGGCCACCGACAGCAGTACGACGTCGGAGGTGGTCGGGCGGTCCGGAGCCCGCCGCCCGGTCGTCTTCGCCGCGGCGGCCAGCGCCAGTGCCGCTCCGGCGTAGGTGCCCATCGCCGCGAGGTAGCCGCCGAGCGGCCGGTGCTCGTCGGGCGCGTACGCCTGCCGAAGTCGCGCCACCCTGTTCCGTACGTTCATCCCGCCTCGTTCCGCGTTCCGCCTGCCGCTGCCGCCTGCCGTCCGCTGCCGCCTGCCGTCCGCTGCCGCCTGCCGTCCGCTGCCGCCTGCCGTCCATCCCGGGGCACCGGCACGCTCACCCCGGGGTGAGGTTGTCGTCGACCTCCCGGGCGAGGCTGGCCAGTGACTCGTCCGCGATCTCGTGCAGCCGCCGCTCCGGCGGATCGGCCTCCAGTTCGAGTCGTACCGTGGCTCCACCGGCGTCGATCGGTGACACCTGCAACTGAGCCGACCAGTCGGGGCGCCCGGTGCTGCGCCACCGGGCCCGCAGGTCGGCGGCGGTCAGTTCCGCTCCCGGCACGCCGTCCTGGCGCAGCGGAGCGGGCAGCCAGGCCGAGACCCGGTCCGGGTCGGTGGCGGTGCTGAACACCACCTCCGGTGGGGCGGAGATGCCCCGCTCGGCACGGGCCGTCACCACGCGCCGTCCCGCAGGCGGCTCGGGTCGACCTCCCGGCCCGGATGCCGGGTCAGGTACTCGGTCTCCAGTTCGGCGGTCCGCCGCAGGTGATGGCCGAGCGCGGTGTCGGCGGCGTGCCGGAGCGTGTCCAGCCTGGTCCGGTGCAGGCTGTGCATCTCCCGCAACAGGTCCTCGTCGCTCAGCTCGACCGGGTCGATGCCGAGGACCTCCTCCTCGGCGGCCACAAAGTCGCTGGCCGTGCCGCCGCGCCGGACCGGGTCACCGTCCCACTGGCCGATCCGCTGTTCGGGACTGGCGTCGATCGGCGACCCGACGTCGGCCGGGGAGAACTCGTCGTGGCGTACTGATTCGGACATCGTCGCCCCCGATAACTCGTTTGGGTGGACGACTAGACGGTTGCCCAAACCGGGTAGCGCCAAACCCCGACCGGCCGCGCGACACTACGACGCCGCGTCGGAGACGGGACCGACCCGCCCGGTACGCTCGTGGGCATGAAACGGCTGTGCACACCGGCGTGGATCCTGCGTCACGTGCTCACCGTCGCACTGGTCGTCGGCTTCCTGGCCCTCGGCTGGTGGCAGATCAGCCGGGCCCTGGCGGGCAACACCCTGAGCTGGGCGTACGCCTTCGAGTGGCCGATCTTCGCCGGGTTCGTCGTCTTCCTCTGGGTGCGTGAGGCGCGCTACACGCTGCGCGGTGGCCGGCCACCGGCCGCCGAGCCGGCCGCTCCGCCGGCCCGGCCGAGCACTCCGGGGGTACGCCGACCGGTGCGCACGGCCCGGCCACGGCTGGCCGCCGAGGGTCCGGAGGACCCGGCTCTGACCGAATACAACCACTACCTCGGATGGCTGAACGCCAATCCGGGCGCTCGCCCCGCCGACTATCCCGGCCTGGGCCGGCAGCAGGAAGGATGAACCGTGGGCGCAGCCCTGACCCGCTACCGTGTGGTCGCTTACGTGGTCGGCGTCGTGTTGATCGCGCTCGTCGTGGTGGGCATGCCGCTCAAGTACCTCTGGAACGACCCCGTGGTCGTCGAGACGGTCGGCCCGGCGCACGGCTTCCTCTACATGGTGTACCTGCTGGCCACCTTCGACCTGGGGCGCCGGGCGCGCTGGCCGCTGAGCCGGATGGTGCTGGTCATGCTCGCCGGGACGATCCCGTTCGTCTCGTTCTTCGCCGAGCGGGCGGTCACCCGCCAGGTGCGCCAGCCGGAGCCGGTGGCCGGCTGAACCGCCGCGCCGGGGCGGTCGCCGACCGCGAGCCGCCCCGTTCCAGCAATGAGCTCATTCATTTGAATGTCTCGCGATATGCGAGGTCAAGCACCATGCTCAGCGGTGCCCGATAGGCCGGGACGTGAATGAATCACGCCGTCGGGGTCGGATTTCACGCGTTGCGGAGACCGTCCACGAATGCCCGCCAGGCACCCGCACCGAACAGCAGCGACTGCTCCGGATCGACCGAGTCGCGGACGGCGGCACCGCCCCCGACCTGAGCCACCTCGACACAATGCTGCGATTCGCATCGGGTGCTCTTCCGCCAGTCGAGCTCGGCGGAACCAGTCTGTGACATGCGCCCTCCCCGGCACCTAATAGCGTAGCGGCAGGTGCCGCGACAGGGAGAGAGGCTACCCTCGCCACCGCATTCCGCACAGCCCGCAATATTCCGATTATGATGTACCCGTCGACAATGGACACAACCGGTGATGGCGTCGTCGCGGCAAGCAGGGACGCTGGTGGAACGCAGCGTGCCCGTGTAGCCTGCACAAAAGTCTGGCGATCTGGCAGGTAGCCGGTAGCCAGGTGGCAGGTTGCCGGGATCAGAATGAGCCGAATCGACCCTCGCTCGGCCGCCGGGGCGCCGTTTGAAGGGAGCGTTCCCGATGACAACGGCGTACGGCCCGACCGTGGGTCGCCGCAAGCTCCGCTCGGCGATCCGACGGGCCCGGGAGGCTGCCGGGTTCACCCAGGAGCAGGTGGCCGTCGCGATGGACTGGTCGCTCTCCAAGCTGATCCGGATAGAGGCGGGATACGTCTCGATTTCCACCAACGACGTCAAGGCGTTGCTCAATCACTATCAGGTGCGCGATCCGGAACAGGTCGCCGAACTGGTGCAACTGGCCCGGGTGTCCCGGCAACGCGCCTGGTGGTCGCAATATCGTGACGCACTGCGGCCCGCCTATTATTCGTACATCGGGCTGGAGGCGGAGTCCTCGGAACTCTATTTCTACCAGTCCGTCGGCATGCCCGGACTACTCCAGACAGAGGCGTACGCGCAGGCGGTTCTGAAGACGGTAATTCCCAAACTGGACGATCCCGAGGAGGCACAGGCCTCCGTCACGTTGCGGTTGCGTCGCCAGCGGGAAATGCTCGGCCGCGCCGATCCGCCGAACATTGTCGTGGTATTCGACGAAGCGGCACTGCACCGGCAGACCGGCGGTCCGGCCGTCATCCGGGAACAGCTCCTGCACCTGGTCGGCCTCGCCGACTCCGGCCGGATCACCGTCCAGGTGCTGCCGTTCACCTCCACCGTCTACACCCCGCTCGGGCAGTTCGTGATCGTACGCTTCGCCGCCGGGGAGGACGCCGACGTCGTCTATCTGGAGAGCACCGGCCTGGAGGACGTACTCGACGACCCCGAGGCGGTGACCGCGCACCTGCGGACCTTCACCGGGCTCCGCGAGGCGGCCCTGACCCCGGCCGACTCGCTGCGCCGGATCTCGGAGATCGCCGCCGCCCTGACCGACTGACGGGCGCTCCTCCGCCGCGCACGCCGGTCCGGATCGGCCGGTCGTCGGCCAGCCGGGGCGGCACCGCCGGACCGGCGATGGTCCGGCGGGCCCGCCTTGGACGCACTCCCTAGGGCATCGGCTCGTACGGGGTGTCCGAGGCCGGCGGGAACGCCAGCCCGCCCAGCCGAGCGGCTTCCCGGGCCCGGATCAGCGCCCGGGTCACCTGACCGAACTGCCGCTCGTGGTCGGAGCTGAACAGCAGCACCGTCTCCCCCTTGTACCGCCCCCACAGCTCGTACGCCGGCGGCCGCCACCGGTGGCCCATCAGGGCGAGACCGACCGGCACGAACGCCGCGAGCCCGAGCCCGGCGTACGTGGTTGCGGGGAGCCGGTAGAGGTCACCGGTGTAGCCCAGCGCGACGCCGATGCCGACCAGTACCGCGGCGGTGACCATCACCGCGCGCAGCGTCAGTCGGTCGTGCGGCCCGCGGGCGGTTTGCAGGTGGGTGAGTCCGGAGATCGAGAACTTGCGGCCGGCGACGATGAAGGCCTCGTTGGTGATCCGCACGCCGGGTGCCCGGTAGAGGTCGACCGGACGGGGGCGGGCCAGTCCAGATACTTCGAATGACGCGTCTGGCAGGTGGACGGGAGGGCGAGTAGGCTCCATTCTTGCCTCCAACGGCTCCTGAGGCGGGCTGGTGTGGATGGTTCGTAGAGATCGGCATCTGGTGGCAGCCGGATGCCGATCGTCTTGCGGGCGGTCTGGGCGCACGCGAAGGCCCGGGAACTATGGCTGGTTCATTGCACGCGACCTCGCCCCCCTGCTGGCGACTACGCCGGGTACTGCTGCGCCGGGCCCCCGGAGAGCCTGTCGGCTCCCTGCATTCATTGTGCGAAGGGCACACCAGCAAGTGGAAGGGACGCAGACAGCCACCTGGCTGATTTCCAGGCGGCACCCGGCCCGCTCGTCGCCCTCTGCCCGATTGCATGGTGGTTTGCCCATACTCAGCCAGAACCGCTATCCGCCAAGACCGACCTATCGGGCGAAGGATCAGGGAGTGCCGGGGCAACACGTCCGCCGCCAGCCAATATCACTCCTGGAGCATGCGTCGGCACGATTCGTGATCACGACATTCGGGTTATCGCTCGCCACTGCCGCATCTCACCCGCCGGCCACTGTCGGTAATCCCGGGCCCGGGCTACGTTGAACCGGCTGGCCCGGTCGTCAGTCATCCTCCGGGTGGCGCCGGTCCGGTGCCGCCGCAGGCAGCACTCGCGGTGGCGTAAGAGCGCCGCCCGTTCCGTCCCGGCGGCGCGAGGAAGAAGGGTTCTGCACACGTTGTCTTCGGTGCGGATCCTGCTGCGTACCCTCGTCGCGGCCGGCCTCTCGGCGGCGCTTCTCGCCCCGATGTCGGCGGCCCGGGCCGAACCCTCGGCCAGCGAGCTCACGCAGCGGATCAACAAGGCCTCCGCCGAACTGGAGAAGGTCGTCGAGTCGTACAACAAACTCAACGAGGAGATCAAGGAGAGCAAGGCCGCCGCGGCCACGCTCAGCGCCCGGATAGGACCGCTGCAACAGCAGGCGGAGCAGAGCCGGGCCGAGGTGGCCGAGCTCGCCACCCGGGCGTACAAGCTCGGTGGCTTGAGCACGGCGAGCGCGCTGCTGAACCGGGGCGACGCCAGCGCCCTGGTGGGCCGGCTCGGTGCGCTGGAGCAGTTGGCCCGGGACCGGGACCGGCAGATCGCCGGGTTCGACGCGACCCAGCGCCAGTACGCCGAGGAGAAGGCCCGGCTCGACGCCACGCTGGCCCGGCAGACCGCGCAGGCGAAACAACTGGCCGCCGGCAAGAAGCGGATCGAGGGCGAGCTGGCCAAGCTCTACGAGATGCGCCGCGAGGCGTACGGGTCGGCGACCTCGTCCGGCAGCAGGTACACCGGCAGCGTCCCGGCGGTCTCCGGCAAGGCGGGTGTCGCCGTCCGGTACGCCTACGACGCGATCGGCACGCCGTACGTCTGGGCGGCCGAGGGCCCGAACGGCTACGACTGCTCCGGGCTGACCCTGGCCGCCTGGCGGGCCGCCGGCAAGTCACTGCCGCACAACGCCGCGATGCAGTGGGACAAGGTGGCACACATCAGCCGTGGTGAACTGAAACCCGGCGACCTCGTCTTCTACAGTGGACTCGGCCATGTGGCGCTCTTCGTGGGCAGCGGCAAGGTGATCCACGCACCGCAGGCGGGCGAGACCGTCAAGCTCGCCAGCGTCGACATGATGAGCCCGTACGGCTACGGACGCGTCCGCTAGCAGACCCGGGTCGTTCGCGCGCCGGACCGGTCGGTCCGGCGCGCGAACGCGTTCTGGACCAGCACGTCCAGCAGCTCCGGATAGTCCAGCCCGGCGGCCTGCCAGATCCGGGGATACTGCGAGACCGGGGTGAAGCCGGGGAACGTGTTGACCTCGTTCAGTACCGGTGCCACCCCGTCGCGGAGGAAGAAGTCGATCCGGGCCAGCCCGGCGCAGCCGAGCGCCCGGAACGCGCGTAGCGCCAGGTCGGAAAGTGCGGCCGTGACCGCGGCGTCCAGCCGGGCCGGAATCTCGAAGACCGTGCCCGGGTCGTCGTACTTGGCGTCGTAGTCGAAGAACGACCGGTCGCCCGGGACCCGGATCTCCAGCGGCGGACCGACCTCGATCCGGCCGTCGGGCCGTTCGAGTACCGCCAGGTCGATTTCGCGCCCGGGGACCGCCGCCTCGACCAGTACCTTCGGGTCGCTGGACCGGGCCCACTCCAGGGCGGCCGGCAGCTCGGCCCAGTCGGTCACCCGGGTCACGCCGAGGCTGGAGCCGGCCCGGGCGGGCTTGACGAAGACCGGCAGACCGAGCCGGCGCAGCTCCGCCTCCGGCGGCACGCCGTCCGGGTCGGTCGGCCGGGACACCACCGCGTCGGCGACCGGGATCCCCTCGGCGGCGAGCAGCTTCTTGGTGAACTCCTTGTCCATCCCGGCGGCGCTGGCCAGTACGCCGTTGCCGACGTACGGCACGCCGGTCAGCTCCAGCACCGACTGGAGGGTGCCGTCCTCGCCGTACGGGCCGTGCAGGGCTGGGAAGATCACGTCGACCGTACGCAGCCGGTCGACCGCCTCGAAGACGCTGACCGGCGCTCCGGTGCCGAAGACCCACTGCCCGGTCCGGGTGATCAACACCGGTTCCGGCCGGTAGCGCGCCGGATCCAGGTTCTCCAGTACGCTCGCCGCCGACTGGCGGGAGACCCGGTGTTCCCCGCTGCGCCCGCCGTAGAGCACCGCGATCCTGATCGTCGACTCAGACATTGACCCGCTCCCGTCCGCTGTGCCGCTCGGCCCGCACCGGCAGGTAGCGCCGGCCGACCCGGGACCCGATGCCGGTGAAGATCTCGTGCGGGTTGGTACCGGCCCAACCGGCCCACTCGACGACCGTCGGCTCGCCCCGGTCACCGGGCCCGAAGACCAGCACCTCGTCGCCGGTACGTACCGGCAGGTCGCCGACGTCGACGACGATCTGGTCCATGGTCACCCGACCGGCGACCCGGCACCGGCGGCCCCCTATCCACACCTGGGCCGCTCCGGCGGCGGCCCGGGGGATCCCGTCCGCGTAGCCGACCGGCACCAGCGCCAGGGTCGTCGGGGCGGCCGTGACGTAGTCGTGCCCGTAGGAGATGCCGGTGCCCGCCGCGACCCGCCTGGTGAGGATGACCCGGGACCGCAGGGTCATCGCCGGCCGCAGTCCGACGGCCAGCCCCGGCAGCGGCTCCACGCCGTAGACCGCGATGCCGGCCCGGACCAGGTCGAAGTGCGTCTCCGGCCGGCCGACCAGGGCGGCCGAGTTCGCCAGGTGCACCAGCTCGGGTGCGAGCCCGGCGGTCCGGGCCAGTGCCAGGGCGCGACCGAACCGCCGTAGCTGCGCGGTGTCCCGGGGGTCGGCCGGCAACTCCCCGCCGGCCAGATGGGACCAGAGCCCGCGAACCCGGATCCGCCCGACGCTCTCGAAGCCGCGCGCCAGGCGTACCAGCTCGGGCCATTCCTCGTCGCTCGCACCGTTGCGGGAGAGCCCGGTGTCGACCTTGAGGTGCACCTCGGCCCGTACGCCGGCCCGGGCCGCCCCGGCGGCGATCCCGCGCAGGTGTGCCACCGAGGGCACCGACAGGTCGATCCGGGCCGCGACGACCGGGGCGAAGTCCTCGTCCTCGGCGTGCAGCCAGCACAGCACCGGTGCGTCGACGCGGCCGGCCCGCAGGGCCAGCGCCTCGGCCCGGGAGGTCACGCCCAGCCACCGCGCGCCGGCCGCCAGCACCGTCCGGGCCACCGGCAGGGCGCCGTGCCCGAACCCGTCCGCCTTGACCACCGCGAGCAGCTCCGCGCCGGTCCGTCCGGACAGGGTACGGGCGTTGTGCGCGATCGCGTCGAGGTCGACCACCGCCTCCGCGAGTGGGGTCAGGCCGCCCGCTCCGCCGAGTTTGATCACGTTGGGTGAGCCTAGGAGGAGTCTGTGCGGTTCTTGTGAAGGCGGGGTGCGGGAACGGTTCGGCCTCCTCCCGGGAGCGGTGCGCGAGCCGAGGTCGTGCCCGAACCGGCGCCGCACCCGGTCAGACGCTAACCTGCCGGGATGACCCCGTCGGAGGCCGGCACACTCGCCGCTGCGGTGCTCGACCGCCTCGCCCCGTACCTGCCCGAGGTCGCCTCGGCCGGTGAGCCGGGCCCGGCAGGACCGGGGCGCCGGCTCTACGACCTGGTGGCGGAGCGGCTGCGTACCCTCGACGAGTCGGAGGCGCTGGCCGACCTGGTCCGGGCGCCCCGGAACAACTCACTGGTCAAGCGCCTGCTGAGCACCGCCGCCACCGAGGATCCCGGGTACGCCGCCGAGCTGGCCGCCGCCGTCGAGGCCCTGCCGGCCGAGGCCGGTGCGCCGGTCCCGGCGAATCGGACGGCCGCCGGCACGGCGACGTGGCCGGAGACCGGGGAGCCGGTCGGGGCGGCGGCTGACGCCGTACCCGGATCGGCCGGTGGTCGACGGCCGCGCCGCTACGGTCCGTGGATCGCGCTCGGCGCGGTCGTGCTGTTGCTGGTGGTCGGCGGCCTGGTCGTCCGTGCGGTGCTCGACGGGCTCACCGACGCCGGTGGGCTGACCGCCGACTCGACCTGCCGGGAATACCAGCAGGCGCCGCCCGAGGAGCGGGTCGCCGCGATCCGCCAGATCGGGCTGGCCAAGGGCATTTCCGGAGTGGACAGTCCGCTGGTGATGACGGCGGTGGACCAGCTCTGCGACGCCTCACCGTCGGCGCGGATCGGCGACCTGGTCGCCCGCTTCGACGGCTGAGCCCCTCGACGCCCGCGCGCCCTCGACCGCCATTGGCACGGCTCAGGTGACGTCCCGCCGCAGGGGTACGGCGACGGCGAGCACCGCGGCCACCGCCGCGTAGCCGGCGAGCAGCAGCCCGCCGCCCAGCGGTGACGCGAGCTGGACCGGTGCGGTACCCAGCCCTTCGGCCGCCGCGTCGACGACGTAGCTGAACCCGGTGAGCGAGGCGGTCGCCCCGGCCGGCAGGTACGGATACAGCCGGCTCACCCCGGGGACGATCGCGAGCAGGGGTTCGAGCAGGTAGAAGTAGCCGACGACCACGGCCACCGCCGCCACCTGGTTGCCGACCAGCGCGCCGATCCCGACTCCCAGCAGCGTGTACACCGCCATCGAGACGGCCAGCCGGGCGAACAATTCCAGGATCGACCCGGTGGACAGCCCCGGGGTGACGCCCCGGGCCGCCGCAGCGGTGAAGAACACCGCCGCGCCGGAGCCGGTGAGCACCAGCCCGTACGCCAGTCCGGCGACGCCGTACGCGACCAGCTTCGCCACCAGCACCTGCCAGCGCCGGGGCGCGAACAGAAAGGTGAAGTCGACGGTCCGGTGCCGGTACTCCGCACTGACCGCCAGGGTGCCCAGCACCGCCGGAACGAACATGGTGTAGCCGACCATGCCGAGGACCGCCCGTACCCCGGTCCCGGTGTCGAGCCCCGGCATCGGTGGGTCGAAGTTCTCCGGCCCGAGCAGGGTCAGCAGGCCGATCAGACCGGCGCCGCAGAGCACGGCGATCAGCAGCGCCACCAGCCAGAGCCGGGTGGCCAGCAGGCGACGGAACTCGGCCCGGACCAGGCGGTTCATCGGATCCCCTGCCCGGCATCGGCACGGTCACCGGCGCCGGCGGTGTCCGGCGCGGTCGAGGTGAGCCGGAGGAAGAGTTGTTCGAGGCTTCCCGACGCGCCGACGAGGTCGGCGAGCCGGCCGGCCACCACCTGCCGTCCGCCACGGATCACCACGACGTCGTCCACCATCTGCTGGACCTCGCTCAGTACGTGGCTGGAGATCAGCACGGTCCGGCCCTGCCCGGCCAGCTCGCGGAGGAAGTCCCGCAGCCAGGCGATGCCCTCCGGGTCGAGCCCGTTGCCGGGCTCGTCGAGCAGCAGCACCGGCGGATCGCCGAGCAGCGCGGTGGCGAGGTTCAGCCGCTGCCGCATGCCGGTCGAGAAGGTCCGGGTCCGGCGGTGGGCCGCGTCGGCCAGCCCGAGCAGCCGCAGTAGTTCCTCGACCCGACCGTCCGGGTAGCCGCCCATCGCGGCGTACGTCCGCAGGTGGTCCCGGGCGGTGTGTCCGGGGTGGAAGGCCGAGGCGTCGAAGACCGCGCCGACCGTGCCGGAGGGCCGGTCCAGCTCCCGGTAACGCCGGCCGCCGATCGTCGCCGTACCGGAGGTCGGCCTGACCAGGCCGAGGATCATCCGCATCGTCGTCGTCTTGCCCGCGCCGTTCGGCCCGAGAAAGCCGGTGATCGCCCCGGGCCGGATGGTGAAGCTCAGCTCGCGTACCGCGATGACCCTGCCGAACCGCTTGGTCAGCCGGGACACCTCGACCGGGACGCCCGCCCGGCTCATGCCCGGTCCCCGGCGCCGGTGATGTGACGCTGCACGGCGGCGGCGAGCCGGCCCGCGTCCGGGGTGGCGAAGACCACCTCGTCGAAGGCGCCGTCCACCGTGCTCCGATCGAGCCGCAGGTGCAGGCCGGGCATGCCACGGCGGGCGTACACCAACTGGCGCGGGCCGCCGAACAGGCCCCAGACCCCGATCTTGGCAATGCCGGTGACCACCAGCCCTCGGCGGGCGCCGGCGGCGAGCCGGAGCGGCCGCTCGACGTACGCCACCCGCCGTACCGCGCGCAGTGGCACGGTCAGGGCCCGTCGACCGAGCCAGAGTCGTTCCAGGCCGGTGAACTCGAAGGCCACCGCGTCGCCGGAGATCCTCATCGTCGCCATCTGCTCCACCCGCGTTTCCTCGTCGTGGTCGGTCAGGTCCGACCGAACGTCGCGCCCTCCGCCAGTCGCTGCCGCCGGGGCGCCGCTTCTGGCCAGGACAACTATCTGTTCTATAAGTTGTATAGCAGATACTCGGACCGAGAGCGAGCGCCAGTCGAGCGCGACGGCAGGGAGACGAGGACTGAGCGCCACCGAAACGCGGCGAGCTTGCAGTGGATGACGAACTGTTCTATAACTTGTGGAACAGGAGGGCGGCCGGCGTGATAATCGAGGTGGACCCGAACAGCGAGGTCCCGATCTACCAGCAGTTGCGCGACCGGGTGGTCGAGGCGATCGCCACCGGTGCGCTCCGGGAGGGCAGTCCGCTGCCCTCCACCCGGGCCCTGGCCACCGACTTCGGCATCAACTTCCACACCGTCAACAAGGGCTACGACCTGCTGCGCCAGCAGCGCCTGCTGCGGATCAACCGGAAGTCCGGCGCAGTAGTGCTCCGGGACGGCAACTCGGGACCGCCGGCACCGGAGTTCGTCGCCGACTGGACCGCCCGGGCCACCACCCTGCTGGCCGAGGCGACCGCGCACGGCCTGAGCCGGGAAGAGGTGCTCGACATCTGCCGCACCGTCCTGACCACGTTCGGCGAGAGCCAGGAGGAGTCGCGATGATGACGGTCGCCTTGGTCAACGTCGCGCTGCTCACCGTCGCCGGTTCCGCCTGGATGATGCCCTCGGTCCAGCGACCGACCCTGCCGTTCGGGGTACGGGTGCCCGCCCAGCGGGCCGGTGACGCGGCGATCGCCGGTCAGATCCGCACCTTCCGGAGCAGGGTCGCCGCGAGTGGACTGGTCGGACTGCTGGCCGGCGTCGCCCTCACGCTGGCCGTGGCCGGGAACGGCGACGACGACACCGTCGCGCTGGTCGGCCTGGCCCCGATGGTGGCACTGATGCTGCTGGTCGCGCTCTTCTATCTGCGGGCCCGCCGGGCGATCCAGCGGGTCAAGGCCGAGGACGGCTGGTACACCGGGGTCACTCAGCGGATCACGGTGGACACGTCGCTGCGTACCGGGCCGGAGCGGCTGCCCTGGCCGTGGATGCTGCCCGCGCTGCTGGTCCCGCTGGTCACGCTCGCCGCCGGGATCGCCGCCTACCCGGAGATGCCGGATCGGGTACCGACCCGCACCAACGGTTCCACCGTGGTGGCCTGGCAGGCGAAGTCGCCGTGGGTGGTCGGCGTACCGGTGGCGATCGAACTGGCCACCACGGTCCTGCTGATCGCCCTGCTCGCCTGGTCGTACCGGAGCCGGGCCGATCTGGAGCCCTCCGCTCCGAAGCGCTCGGCCAGCCAGCACCGGCTCTTCCTCCGGCGCATCTCCCGGGCCCTGCTGGTGCTCGCCACCTGCGGAAACCTCACCATCCTCTGCGCCGTCCTGCCGATGTGGCAGGGACGGGCACCCGGTCCGCTGGCCACCGTCGCGATGCTGCTCTCCGCCCTGCTCGGCACCGTCTACGTGATCGTCGTGGCGGTACGCGCCGGCCAGGGCGGCAGCCGGATCGCCACCGTCCCGGCCCCGCCGGCCGAACGCCCCGACGCCGCGCACCCCGACGACGACCGGCACTGGCGGCTGGCCGGCCTCTGCTACGTCAACCGCGACGACCCGGCGATCCTGGTGCAGAAGCGGATCGGCGTCGGCTGGACCCTCAACTTCGGCAACCCCCGGAGCCTGCTGCTGCTGGTCGCCGTCCTGGCGGCGCTGCTGGCCGGCGTCCTGGTGCCCGCGCTGGTCTGAGGAGCGGGCCGCCGGGGTGATCAGCGGCCGGGGATCACCGGGTCAGCCGGGGACCCGGCCGTCGGAGCCGAGGACGGTGAGGAAGGCCACCCAGGCGGTCGGCACGAACCGGAGTACCGGGCCGGCCGTGTCCTTGGAGTCACGTACAGCGACGCCGGCGACGAGCCGGGCCACTTCGACACAGTTGCCGCCCTCACCGCCAGATCGGCTGCTCTTTTGCCAGGTCAGCATGCTTTCGTCCGGCCGCATCCCGTCCGGTCCTCCCTCACGTCCAGAAGGCCGCCGTCTCCCTGAGCAGCCGCGCCGATTCTTTCCGCGACAACGCTGCCGCAACCAGGTGGTCGAAGGCAAGCGCGAAGGAGGCGATCTGGGCCGGCTCGTCGATGTAGAGCGCGCCGGTCCGATGTTCGGTGTAGACGAGGCCCGGATCGGTGGGCTCGGGAAAGCCGAGGATCGCGAACGGCCGGCCGAAGGCGGTGTACGCCGGACTGCTGAACCGGACCACCCGCAGCTCGACGTGGGACCGTTCGGCCAGCACCGCCAGATGGCCGAGTTGGTCGCGCATGATCGCTTCGTCGCCGACCCGGCAGCGCAGTACCGCCTCGCCGAGCACCACCCGCAGCCGCATCGGGTCGTGCTCCTGCAACCGCCGTTGCCGGGCCAGCCGGAGCTCCACCTGCCGGGTCAACTCCTCGGCCGGCGCGAGCGGCTGGGTGGACCGGATCAGCGCGGCGGCGTACGCCTCGGTCTGCAACAGCCCGGGCACCAGATGGGTCTCCACGGTACGGATCTCGGTCGCCTCGGACTCCAGTCCGACGTACACCTCGAACCAGTCCGGGATCGCGCCGCCGTAGGTGACCCACCAGCCGCGCTGGGTCGACTGCTTGGCCAGGGTCGCCAGCACCTCGCGGGTACGCTCGTCGGCCACCCGGTAGATGTCGAGCAGGGCGAGGACGTCGCGGGTCCGGGTGGAGTGCTTGCCCGCCTCGATCCGGGAGATCTTGGCATCGGAGCACTTCATCCGCTGTGCGACCTGGAGAAGGGTGAGCTGCTCCCGTTCGCGCAGGCGACGCAGCTCGATGCCGAGCCGGCGACGCCGGGCGGTCGGACTGATCGGCACGGAGTCCTCCCCGGATTCCTCCGTCGGTGGTGGGCACGCCACCGTCCGCCGGCGGCGCGCCTCCCGACGCGAGCGGAACTCACTGTCGTGGTGCCGGTCACCCTAATGGTTGATGTTGGTACGGCGCTCCGCAGGCACCCGGCGTCCGGTCCCGGGTACCACGACGAGCGGCCGGCGTCCGGAGTCGGACGCCGGCCGCTCACCGGTTCGTCGAAGTTGCCGACCCGCGGCCTGCCGCCGGGAGTCAGCCCTGCTCGCTCAGGCCGCCTGTAGCCCCTCGGCCCGGGCCAGCTCGCGCAGCCGGCCCAGTGCCTGGATCTCGAGCTGCCGGATCCGCTCCCGGGAGAGCGAGAAGCGGGAGGCGACCTCGGTCAGCGAGTGCTCGCGGCCGTCCTCCAGGCCGTACCGGGCCCGCATGATCCCGGCCGACCGGTCGTCGAGGTGGTTCAACAGGCCCTCGATGCGCTGCCGCTCCAGGCCGGTGAGCACGATCTCCTCCGGCGACGGGGCGTCGCTGTCCGCGACCAGGTCACCGAGGTTGGTGTCCCCGTCGTCACCGACCGGCGTGTCCAGCGAGACGGTGTCCTGCGACCAGCGGACCAGCTCGTGCACCCGCTCCACCGGCACGCCCAGCGCCGCCGCGATCTGCTCCGGCTCCGGGTCGCTGCCCAGCTCACGGGTGAGCTGGCGGGCCACGTTGCGCATCCGGTTGACGTCCTCGACCAGGTGCACGGGCAGCCGTACGGTGCGCTCCTGCTGGGCGATCGCCCGGCTGATCGCCTGCCGGATCCACCAGGTCGCGTACGTCGAGAACTTGTAGCCCCGCTCGTAGTCGAACTTCTCGACCGCCCGGACCAGACCGGTGTTGCCCTCCTGGATCAGGTCCAGCATCGGCATCCCGGAACGGACGTACCGGCGGGCGATGGAGACGACCAGCCGGAGGTTGGCCCGGATGAAGAGGTCCTTCGCCCGCTCCCCCTCGACCACCAGCCGCTCCAGTTCCGCGCGGCTGACGCCGGCCGGGAGCTTCTCGGAGTCGATCAGGTGCTCAGCGTAGAGGCCAGCCTCGATGGCCTTGGAGAGGTCGACCTCGGCGGCGGCGTCGAGCAGCGGTGTGCGGGAGATCTCGTGCAGGTACACGCCGACCAGGTCGCGCTCCTCGGCGACCTCGTCGGTCCGCATCACGATCTTCTTCTCCACGTTCCCCACGGTCCCCTCGTCGTTCCTCCCGGTGGCCCGGGTTCCTGCTCCTGCCATCCCCACGTTCATCAGCCCTCCCCGTAACTTCCGCTGTGCCCCGCGGTGCTGACACCTACACAACAGTTGAGACGCGTTAGGGATTCCATCTGGTGAGTCGAAAGTGTCACGAATGCCTGAGTAGTTGCTGAAAGCACGATCGACGTTTGCTGTCAGTCGTCTCGATCGGGGCATGTCGGAGCCGGCGACACCGCAGCTACGGGGCCTGCGACGGCTCTCCACCGGCTATCGCATCATCGCCGCACAACGACACACAGCGATCCACGTCACCAGGTTGCTGCGATACTCGTCACGCTTCGATATACGCACGGCGCGGCCAGTCGGTTCATCCCGCCGCCCCAGGGTTACCCCTCCGCCTGCCCAACAATCCGGAGCCCGGAGACAGTCCCGGGGCCGGTACGTCGGGTCCTCGACACTCCCGGCGCCGCCCTCCGCCAGGCCCGGGCCGGGCCGGCCGGAACCGGACTCCCGGGGAGTCGGCAGACGCCCGGGAGTCAGCCGGCGAGCAGGGCGATCGCGCCGCGTACCTGGTTCGCCGAGCGGTCCAGCGCGGCCCGGGCGTCGGCCGGGGCGGCACCGGACAGCAGCGACACCAGGGCGGCCTTCAGGTCACCGTCGGCCTCGGTCAACGCGTGCTGCGCGACCTCCTCGGCACAGCCGGTCGCCTCCACGAGGATCGAGATCATCCGTCCCCGCAGTTTCGCATTGGTGGCGACCATGTCGATCATCAGGTTTGAGTAGACCCGCCCCAGCCGCACCATCACGGCGGTGGAAAACCCGTTCAGCACCAGTTTCTGCGCGGTCGCGGCCTTCATCCGCGTCGAACCGGTAACCACCTCCGGGCCGGTCTCGACCCCGATGAACACGGTCACCGACCGGGCCGCCGCAGCGCCCGGATCGGCACAGATGAGTGCGGTGTCCGCGCCCAGGTCGGTCGCCGCGCGCAGCGCCCCGAGCACGTACGGGGTACGCCCGCTGGCGGCCAGGCCGACCACCAGGTCACCCGGGCGTACGCAGGACCGCGCCTCCTCGGCACCGCCGGCCTCGTCGTCCTCGGCATCCTCGACGGCCCGCCACATCGCGTCCGGCCCACCCGCCAGGTGGGCGCAGAACCACCGGTCCGGGGCGTTGAAGGTGGGCGCCAGCTCGGCGGCGTCGAGCACACCGAGCCGCCCCGAGGTGCCCGCGCCGAAGTAGTGCACCCGGCGCCCGGACCGCAGCGCCGTCACGGCCAACTCGACCGCCACCGCGATCTCGTCCAGCACCTTGGCCACGGCGGCCGGTACCCGCCGGTCGTCCTCGTTGATCACCTTCAGGACGTCCCGGACGGACATCACGTCCAGGTCGAGACTGCGCGGGTTGCGCAGCTCGGTCGGGGAACTGACCCGGACCACCGCCCGCGGCTCCCGCCCCTCGGCCACGCCCGCCGTCGGGCCGGGATCTCCGGGCCGCCCGCCGCCGTCCTCCGGCCGGTGGCCGGGCCCGGTCGGCGGGTAAGAGGACCCCGCGTCGGAATCCGGACGCGGGGTGGCGGCAGATAGCGCACCGGGCTCGACCCGTCCGGCCGTCATATCCGTCCCCCAGCGCCTCGACCACCGCAGAGCCCGGGACTCGCACCGCCGCCGCCTCGCCGCGGCCAGCGCCCGTGACTCATACCGTCGCCTCGCCGCGCACGGCGCCGCAGTGCGACACCGTCGCGCCGGACCGGCCGGTCCGCCCGCTTCTCATGCCCGCCTCCCCTTGACCCGGTGCGCGAGCACCGCTTCGGCGGTGACCTCAAGTGCCTTCTTGGCTCTGGCCCGGTTGCGCGCCGCGACCCCGACGAAGAGGCAGTCGACCACCGTCAACTGGGCGAGCCGGCTGGCCATCGCGCCGGACCGGTACGTCGTCTCCCGGGCCGCCGTGGTGAGCACGTAGTCCGCGACGTCGGTGATCGGCGACCGTGGGAAGTTGGTCAGCGCGACCGTGGTCGCCCCCCGGGCCCGCGCCTGCTCCAGCACCTCGATCGCGTCCAGCGTCGTGCCGGTGTGCGAGATGCCCATCGCCACGTCGCCCTTGCCGAGCAGGGCCGCCGAGGTGAGCGCGGTGTGCACGTCCGGGAAGTAGAACGCGGTCCGGCCGATCCGGTGCAGTTTCTGCTGGAAGTCGGAGGCGACGAAACCGCTCGCCGCGGCGCCGTAGATGTCGACCCGGCCGGCGCCGCTGATCGCCTCGACCACCTGCTCGCAGACCGCCGCGTCGAGCTGCTCCGCGGTCTCCTCGACCGCCCGGGCGTCACTGAAGGCGATGGTCGCGATGATCTGTGCCAGGTCGGCGCCGGGCGGGATGTCGCCGCCGACGACCCGGGCGTCCGGCGGCTCCACCCGGCGGGCCGCCTCGGCGGCGAGCCGGATCCGCAGTTGCGGGTAGCCGTCCATGCCGACCGACCGGCAGAACCGGATGACGGTGGCCTCGGAGGTCTCGGCGGCGGTCGCGAGGTCTGTGATGGTCCGGCGAGCGGCGTCGGCGGGATCTGCCACGACGAGTCTGGCGACCCGTTGCTCGGCGGGCGACAGCGACGGGAGCAGGCCGCTGATATGGACAATCAGCCCACTCGTCTCGTGACTCGCAGAAACCTTCGCAGTCTTCACCACGGATGAAACTTACTTTCACGGAGGCGGGAGCGTCAACCGTGACGCGCTACACCTGCGAAAGTACGCCCAACGGGTGGGAAATTGCGGCCGGTCCGGCCAGCCGAGCGTGCCATTCCCACCACACCTTCGTCTCGACAGGGTCACCGAGCCCGCAACGCTGGACGGCATCCGGATGAATAGTCATCCATCGATAGGCTACCGGAGTGGCCCCGGCGGCGGGCCGGCGGGCCGGGCGGAAAACCGGTGCCCGACGACCACGGGACCACTTCCCACCGTACGACGGGCGGCGCGGCCGGCCGAACGGGCGGCTCGGGTCCGGGCACCGGCCCGCTTGGCTCGACCCACTGCCAGGGCAGCCGGCCGGAGGCGTCGCCGACCTCGGGTGCCGCCGGGTGGTGGGGCCGATCGGGTTGTCCAGATCGGACCGTCCGTCCCGCGGATGGCTACCGGCGTGGCTCGGGGGCGATGTGCCGGCGACGCGCCCGGTGCTGCCGGTAGCGTGGCAGGCATGGCGGATCGCACTGTGCTCGTCAGCGGTGGAGCGGGCGGGCTCGGCGGGGCGGTCACCGCCGCGTTCGTCTCGTCCGGGTGGCGGGTGGTCGTACCCGTACGGCCGGCCGGCGGGGCGGAACTGGCGGCCCTCCCCGGCGAGGCGGGTGACGGGGTGCTGCGGGTAGCGGCGGACCTCACCGATCCGGAACAGGTCGCGGCAGCGGTCGAGGTGGCCGGCGGTACCGCCGAGGCGCCGTTGCGGGCGGTGGTGAACCTGGCCGGCGGGTACGCGGCCGGCGGCCTGGTGCACGAGACCCCGGTCGCCGACTTCGAACAGATGATCGTCCGCAACCTGCGCCCGACCTACCTGGTCACCCGCAGCGCGCTGCCGTACCTCCTGGAGGCCGGCGGCGGATCGGTGGTCTGCGTCTCCTCCCGGGCGGCGCTCGCCCCGTTCCCCGGTGCCGCCGGCTACGTCACCGCGAAGGCGGCGGTACTCGCCTTCGCCTCGGCGGTAGCCGTGGAATACCGGCAGTCGGGCGTGCGGTGCAACACGGTGCTGCCGAGCATCATCGACACGCCGGCCAACCGGGCGGCGCAGCCCAGCGCGGACCACTCCCGCTGGGTGGCCCCGGCGGAGATCGCCGGGGTGATCCGCTTCCTGGCCAGTGACGAGTCGGCGCCGACGAGCGGTGCGACGGTACCGGTGTACGGCCGGGCCTGACCGACCCGGCCCCGGCCGGCTCGACCCCGTCCGGTCCGGACGACCGGGTGGCCGGATCCGGCGTACCCAGCGGATCCTGGGCACCCCGCGAACCGGTCGGGTCGAGTGCGCCCGCCGGGTCCGGTGAGCCGGTCGGGCCGGGTGAGCGGGTGCCGGCCGAGCCGGTCGGGTCGGTTTCGGCTGGGTCCGGAGCACCGACGGCCGGTGCCGCTTCCGGGGCCCGCCCGGGGCCGGTGGACCCGGAGTCCGCGACGGCCGGCACGGGGCCGGATCCGCCGGACGGTACCGGTGGCGGGCTGCCGAACCCGGGCGGTCGGCGGTCGGCCGGCAGCCAATCCCGCACACCGGCCTGGATCGCCCGGGTCACCTCGTCCGGGGAGCGGTTGGCGTCCACCACCACGAACCCGGCGAACTCCGGCAGCGAGCGGTACGCCGCCGCTCCGGCGGCCAGGTAGGTGATGTTCTCGTGGTCGGTGCCCCGAGCCTCGATCCGCCGGTACGCCTCACCCGGGTCCACCGCGAGCAGGATGGTGATGTCGGGCGGGGGGAAGATCCGGTACAGCAGCCGGGCGAGGGTCTCCCAGCGACGCCCGCCGCCGTGCGCCCGGATGCTGGCGTACTGGCAGACCGAGTAGCGGTCCATCACGGCGACCCGGGAGCGGAGCCGGGAGCGGAGCAGTGCCCGCGCGATGGCCAGCCAGCGCAGCGCCGACTCGGCCAGCAGCATCCCGTCCCGGCCTAGCAGGCGCTGGGCGTCCCGCCGGCCCAGTTTGCGGGCCAACCGGCCGAACCACCGCCGCCCGCCGGCGTTCTGCCAGTACGTCGCCGGTATGCCGGCCTCGGTCAACGCGTCCGCCAGCCGGTGTGCCTGGGTGGTCTTGCCCGAGCCGTCGATTCCGACCAGGGCCACGGCCCGCAGCCGTCCCCCGTTCCGCCGCTCCTGAAGAGTTCGGGCCACGCTCAGCAACGGTACCCGGCCCGCGCAGCCCCCCGGCCCGACAAAGCCGCCGCCGTCCGGGCTGTGCGGGATGAGCCGTTCCGGCCGGCCCGTCCCGCCGGCCTGGCCACGCTCTCCGTGCCGGTACGTCCGGTTCCCGCTCGGCGGTGCCGCTTCCGGCCCCGGGCCACCGCCACCGGATCCCGACCCAGGTGTGAAGGAACGAAGTGCCGGGTACCGGTAAATCTCCACCCCGTTGACCAGATGCCCAATGATCACCGACCCGGGAGACCCGATGGATCACAGCGGCGACGAGACCCTCCTTGCCACCCTCAAGCGGGTCGCCGCCGTCCTCAAGCAGTCCGAGATCCCCTTCGCGCTGGGTGGCAGCTTCGCGGTGTACGCGCACGGCGGCCACTCCAGTGACCACGACGTCGACTTCCTCATCCGCGAGCAGGACACCGAGCGCGCCCTGGAGGCGCTCGTCGAGGCCGGCTTCACCGCCGAACGCCCCCCGGAGGACTGGCTGGTCAAGGTCTGGGACAACGACCGGATGGTGGACCTGATACACCGGCCGATCGAGACCCCGGTCACCGACGAGACCTTCCGGGACACCGTGGTACGCCCGGTCGACGCCATCCACATGCCGGTGCTGTCGGCCACCCATCTGATGGTGCACAAGCTGCTCAGCTTCTCGCAGCACTACTGCGACTTCGCCCGTGGGCTGCCGCTGGCCCGCTCGCTCCGGGAACAGATCGACTGGGACCGGGTACGCAAGGAGACGGCGCACTCCCCGTACGCCGAGGCCTTCCTGGTGCTGCTGGACCGGCTGGACGTGGTGCCCTACTCGCCGGCCGGCGAGGAAAAGCGCTACCCGGCCGGCGAGCAGAAGCGCTACTCCTCCTCGACCGGGGAGGAGAAGGGAATGACCGGCATGGACGAGCGGAGCGAGGTGGCGACATGAACCAGCGCGGCACGGCGGGCACCGAGCCGCCCGACGACTATCTGGAGGCGGCTATCCAGCGCCTGCTCACCGAACGCACCGAAATCGCCGAACAGGGCATCACGGTGACCCGCCGGGACCACTCGGTGGTGCTCTGCGGCGAGGTGGAGAGCGCGCAGCGCCGCGAGGAGATCCTCCGCCTGGTGCTGGAGCACTTCCCCGAGGTGCCGGTGACGGTGGACATCGGACTGATCCGTACCCAGGCGCCGACCGAGGTGGAGGAGCTGCGGTGAGGGAGGCGACGACATGGTGATCCGGATCGCGGCGGTCGGCGACGTGCACCTGGACCGGGACGTGGTCGGGCGGTTCCGGCCGGCCCTGGAACAGTTGCCGGAGCGCGCCGACGTCCTGCTGCTGGCCGGTGACCTGACCAGGCACGGCACCGAGTCCGAGGCCCGCTGCGTGGCGACCGAATTCGGCAACCTCGGCGTACCGGTGGTCGCGGTGCTCGGCAACCACGACCACCACTGCGACGAGGTACCGACGGTGATCCGGGTGCTGGAGGACGCCGGCATCCTGGTGCTGGAGGGCACCAACGTGGTGCTGGAGTGTTCCGGGGTGCGGCTCGGCATCGCCGGTGCGAAGGGCTTCGGCGGCGGCTTCGCCGGCCGGTGCGCCAGCGAGTTCGGCGAACCGGAGATGAAGGCCTTCGTCCGGACCACCAGCGCCATCGCCGACCAGCTCGGCGAGGCGTTGCGCGAGATGGACTGCGACCTACGGGTGGCGCTGACCCACTACTCCCCGGTGCCCGACACCCTGGCCGGGGAGCCGCCGGAGATCTATCCGTTCCTCGGCTCGTACCTGCTCGGTCAGGCCATCGACTCGGCGCCGACCGAGCTGGCGCTGCACGGTCACGCGCACGCCGGCAGCGAGCGGGGCACCACCCCGGGCGGGGTACGCGTCCGCAACGTCGCGCACCCGGTGATCAAGCAGGCGTACAGCGTGTTCCACCTGCACCCGCCCTTTGCCGGAGCCACCGCGGGCAAGGTTTCCGCGATCAGCGCCGGGGGTAGTTCCTGAGCCATGGAATTCTTGCTCTGGATCCTCGCGGTTGTACTGGTGGTCGCCGGTGTGCTGGCACTGTTCCGGCGGCAGATCCTCTGGGGCGTCGTGCTGATCATCGTCGGACTGCTCGTCGGCCCCGGCGGTGTAAGCCTCTTCAACTGACGCGAGGCCGACGTTGGCGCAGCGCCGGCCCTGCATCGCCGAAGAATCCCTGTCCGTACCGAAGAACCCCCGACAGGCAAGCCGGGGCGCCGCGCCCGGGTCTCCCTCTCTCCCCCTGGACGACCCGGGCCCGGCGTCCCGGCGATCTGTCTTCGCCGGCCTACCGGCGGCCGGCGCTCAACACCGTGGCACGCCGGGGATGAAGCCGTCGTAACCGGTGAGGACGTACGCGTCGGAGATGAACCGGCCGGTCCCGATCCGGTCCCAGATGTTGCTGGTGCCGTAGGTGCCGGTCACCGTCGTGCCGGTGGTCTGGCAGTAGATGGTGACCCCCGCCCCGTCGGCGACCGTGCCGACCGAGGAGTAACCGGTGCCGGGGCCGGACCGGACGGTCAGCGGGCTGCCCGCGGTGTTCACCGTGCCGGATCCGGTGCCGCCGCCGGAGCAGGCGTTGTCGCTGGTGTAGGTGCGGGTGCCCCAGTAGAGCGCCAGCGTGCCGTTGAACCGCACCTGGATGTCGGAGCCGTTGAGCCGCTGCTCGTAGTGCAGGTGCGGGCCGGTGGAGCCGCCGGTGGTGCCGACGTACCCGATGACGGTGCCGTAGCCGACGGTCCGCCCGACGGCCGTGTTGAAGCTGTTCAGGTGGGCGTAGTAGGTCGTGTACCCGCTGCCGTGGTTGATCCGGACGTACTTCCCGTAGCTGCTGCCGCCGAGGTCGGCGACGACGTCGACGGTGCCGGGGGCGCTGGCCACCACCGGGTCGCCCTGGTCGTCGGTGCGGTTGAAGTCGACGGCGTACGCCGGGCTGTGGTTGGTGCGGGTCTGCCCGGACCAGGACTGGCCGCAGGGGAACGGGACCTTGAAGGTGGGTGCGGCGGCGGCCGGCGAGGCCGGCACCAGCACCGCGGCGGCCAGCAGCAGGCCGGCACCGACGGAAGCGGACAGGCGGAAGCGCACGATGACCTCCCATGGCGAAACTTTTCCATGTATGAATTGAGCGTGGCAGAAAACTTCAGCCAGTGGAAGAGCGGAACCGGGCCCCGGGAGGACCCGCAAACGGGGCCGATCCGGTATACCTGGACGACATGGCCTCGCCGACGTACCTGAAGAGCATGCCGCTGCACGCCGTGACCGAGGTCTACGGCGAAGCCGGCCTGCGGGACCGGTTCCGGCTGGAGGCCGAACGCTTCACCCCGGCGGAGCAGACCCGACTGGCGGCGGCGCTGGACCTCGCCGGCACGCTGCACCGCGACGACCGCCGGGTACGCGAGCCCTACCTCAACCACCTGCTCCGGGTGGCCATCCGGATCATCTGCTACTACTCGGTGACCGACGTCGACGTGATCGTGGCGGCGCTGCTGCACGACGCGGTGGAGGACCACCCGGCGGAACTCGCCGGCCTGCCCGCCGGGACGACCGGGCCGGCGGCCACCGAGGCGGCGCTGGCCGAGGCGGCCCGGCGGTTCAACCCCCGGGTCGCCCGGCTGATCGCGGCGGTCACCAACCCGGAGTACGACCCCGGCCGCGACCGGGACGAGCAGTACCGCGCGCACCTGGCGGTGAGCCTGGACCGGGAACCCTGGGCCCGGGTGATCAAGGTGTCCGACTTCACCGACAACGGTGTGGGGGTCATCCACACCACCGGCGACAAGGTGCACCGCTCGGCCCGGAAATACCGGCCCCTGGTGCCGCTCTTCCGTGACCTGGTCACCCGGCCGGACACCCCGCTTTCCGCCGAGGCGCGGGCACACATCCTCGGCCAACTCGACCTGGCCGAGCAGCGCTTCGCCGCGATCCTCGACGAGCCCGAGGCCGTACCGGCGGCCCCGGCGTCCGAGTAGCCGGCGGCGTCCGGTCGGCCCGGCGGTAGAGGCCGGGTTTCCGAATCGTTACGGCCTCGTGGCTCAGCGGGTCTGGACGACCTTGGCTGCAAGCGCTTACATGTGGTGACGCCCACAGGCCGGCTCGGAAGCCACAGGCAACCGGACGCCGGCACGAAAGGAGGACGGCATGGCGGTCCAGTCCAGACCACGCCAGGCCTTCGCGATCGCCAGTGTGTTGGCCCTGGCACTTGGCGCCACCGCCTGTTCCGGCGACAGTGAGAGCGGGCTCGACCCCGACTCGGCGGAGTGCGCACCGTACTCGGCCTACCAGGGTCACGACGGCGAGAGCGTTTCCATCTACGCGTCGATCCGGGACGCCGAGGCCGACCTGCTGCGGCAGTCGTGGAAGCAGTTCGAGGACTGCACCGGCATCGAGATCGACTACGACGGCAGCGGCGAGTTCGAGGCCCAGCTCCAGGTGCAGGTCGACGGTGGTAACCCGCCCGACCTGGCCTTCATCCCGCAGCCCGGGCTGCTCGCCCGGTTCGCCCAGGCCAACAAGCTCAAGCCGATGACGGCGGAGCAGAAGACCCTGGCCGAGGCCAACTACCCGGCCGACTGGCTGAAGTACGCCACCGTCGGCGGGCAGCTCTACGGCACCCCGCTCGGCGCCAACGTGAAGTCCTTCGTCTGGTACTCGCCGAAGGCGTTCGCCGAGAACGGCTACCAGGTGCCGACCACCTGGCAGCAGTTGATGGAGCTCAGCGACAAGATCGCGGCGAAGAACCAGAAGCCCTGGTGCGTCGGGCTGGAGTCGGGCGACGCCACCGGATGGCCGGCGACCGACTGGATCGAAGACCTGATGCTGCGTACGCAGACGCCGGAGGTCTACGACCAGTGGACCACCCACGGCATCCCGTTCAACGACCCCCGGGTGCTCCAGGCCGTCGACCAGGCGGGGCAGGTCCTGAAGAACCCGAAGTACGTCAACGGCGGCTACGGTGACGTGAAGAGCCTGACCACCACCCCGTTCCAGGAGGGTGGCCTGCCGATCCTCCAGGGCCAGTGCTCGATGCACCGGCAGGCGAACTTCTACGCCAACTACCTGCCGGAGGGCACCAAGATCGGCCCGGACGGCGACATCTACGCCTTCTACTTCCCGGCGGTCGACCCGGCCAAGGGCAAGCCGGTACTCGGCGGCGGCGAGTTCACCGTGGCCTTCACCGACGGCCCGGCGGTACAGGCCGTCCGGCAGTACCTGATGACCGGCGAGTACGCCAACTCCCGGGCCGGACTGGGCAACTGGATCACGCCGAACAACAAGCTCGACGTCAGCAAGGTCCAGCAGGCGGTCGACAAGCTCTCGATGGAGGTCCTGCTCGACAAGAGCGCGGTCTTCCGGTTCGACGGCTCCGACCTGATGCCCGCCGCCGTCGGCTCCGGCACCCTCTGGAAGGGCATGATCGACTGGGTCAACGGCAAGGACACCAAGAGCACCCTCGACTTCGTCGAAGGCTCCTGGCCGAAGTGACACCCCGACGGTCCGGCCCGCGCCACTGCGGGCCGGACCGTTCGGCTTCCCGAACGTCTTGGCGTTGGAGGCGCTGATGGATTTCGCCGACGAGGCACCAAAGCTGCTGATGCTGCTCTACGGCCTGATCGCCTTCGCGGTCGTGGTCGGCGGACTGCTCGTGCTGCTCGACGTCGTACCCAACTGGTTCGCCCGGCGCCGCGAGGCGGCCCTGGTCGCGGCCTCGGCGCAGGGCCCGGCGGTCGCCGCCGGTCCCCGGCCGCGCCGCCGGTCGGTGGTGAACCGCCCGGAGGGCGCGCTCGCGCTCTTCTTCCTGCTGCCCACCCTGGCACTGCTCGCGATCGGCCTGGTCGTACCGGCCGTCCGGACCACCATCCTGTCCTTCATGGACGGTGGCAGCAACAACTGGGTCGGGCTGGCCAACTACCGGTGGATGTTCGCCCAGGACGAGATCCTCGGCATCCTCACCAACACCCTGATCTGGGTGGTCCTGGTGCCGCTGGTGGCCACCACCATCGGGCTGCTCTACGCCGTCCTGGTCGACCGGGCCCGGTTCGAGGCGGCGGCCAAGGCACTGATCTTCATGCCGATGGCGATCTCGTTCGTCGGCGCCAGCATCATCTGGAAGTTCGTCTACGCCTACCGCTCCGGCGAGTACGACCAGATCGGCCTGCTCAACCAGGTCTGGGTGATGCTCGGCGGCGAGCCGCAGCAGTGGCTCAACAACCCCCCGCTGAACACCCTGCTGCTGATCGTGATCATGATCTGGATCCAGGCCGGCTTCGCGATGGTGGTGCTCTCGGCCGCGATCAAGGCGATCCCGGCCGACGTCGTCGAGGCGGCCCGGCTGGACGGGGTGAACCCCTGGCAGATGTTCTGGCAGATCACCCTGCCGAGCATCCGGCCGGCCCTGATCGTCGTGGTGGTCACGGTCTCGATCGCCACGCTCAAGGTCTTCGACATCGTCCGGACCACCACCAACGGCAACTTCGACACCGGCGTGATCGCCAACGAGATGTACAACCAGGCGTTCCGGTTCGGCCAGACCGGCCAGGGGTCGGCGCTGGCCGTCTTCCTCTTCGTCCTGGTGATCCCGATCGTGATCTACCAGGTCCGCAACCTGCGCAAGCAACGGGAGGTTTGAGATGACCACCACGACTCCTCCCGCGCTGGCCGGTACGCAGTCCGTGGCCACCCCGCCGGTCACCCGGGCCGGCCGGGTACGCCGCCGGCTCAACAGCCCGATCGCCACCGGCGCGTCGATCCTGATCGCGGTGCTCTGGACGGTACCCACCTTCGGCCTGTTCGTCTCGTCGTTCCGGCCGGAGGACGAGATCAAGACCACCGGCTGGTGGACCGCGTTCACCAACCCGCAGTTCACGCTGGAGAACTACCAGGAGGTGCTCTTCGGCCGCTCGGCCTCCTCCGGGCAGCTCGCCGGCTACTTCATCAACTCGCTGGTGATCACGATCCCGTCGGTGCTCTTCCCGCTGGCCTTCGCCGCGCTGGCCGCGTACGCGCTGGCCTGGATCAACTTCAAGGGGCGGGACTGGATCTACATCGCCGTCTTCGCCCTGCAGATCGTGCCGTTGCAGATGGCGCTGGTACCGCTGCTCAGCTTCTTCTCCGAGGGGGTCAGCCTGGGCGGCGTCGAGCTGATGCCGGCGTGGAACCTCGACGACGAGGAGAAGTTCGTCCAGGTCTGGTTCGCACACACCTGCTTCGCGTTGCCGGTCGCCGTCTTCCTGCTGCACAACTTCATCTCGCAGCTACCGAAGGACCTGATGGAGGCGGCCCGGGTGGACGGCGCCACCCATCCGAAGATCTTCCGCTCCATCGTGCTGCCGCTGATCGTGCCGGCGCTGGCCGCGTTCGGCATCTTCCAGTTCCTCTGGGTCTGGAACGACCTGCTGGTGGCGCTGATCTTCGCCGGTGGCGGCAGCGAGACGGCACCGCTGACCGTACGCCTGGCCGAGTTGGCCGGTACCCGGGCCAACGAGTGGCAGCGGCTCACCTCGGGCGCGTTCATCTCGATCGTCGTACCGCTGATCGTGTTCCTGTCCCTCCAGCGCTACTTCGTGCGTGGCCTGCTCGCCGGCGGCGTCAAGGGCTGACCGGCCGTCGCGGGTCGACGGCTGCCGGGCGGGCGGACCGCCCGGCGGCCGGGATCCGGGCCCGGCAGCCGTGGCCGGCGGTACGGCCGGATCAGGATGGCACTGTGACCACCATCGACGACGTGGCCCGGTTGGCGGGGGTCTCCACCGCCACCGTCTCCCGGGCGCTGCGTGGGTTGCCGACGGTCTCCGAAACGACCCGGATCCGGGTACTGCTCGCCGCCGAGCAACTCGACTACACCGTGTCGCCCAGCGCCTCCCGGCTGGCCGGCGGCAAGACCGGCACCGTCGCCGTGATCGTCCCCCGGATCACCCCCTGGTTCGTCGGTGCCGTGGTGGAGGCCGCCGAGGAGGTCCTGCACGCCGCCGGGTACGACCTGCTGCTCTACAACATCGGCGGCCGGGAGCACGCCCGGACGCGCCTGCTGCACAAGTCCAACCTGCCCAAGCGGGTCGACGCGGTGATGCTGGTGGCGACGCCGATGCGCGCCGACGACCTGGCCACGATCGCCAGCCTGGCGCTGCCGGGCGTCACGGTCAGCTCCGGCACGGTGGTGCCGGGCTGGCCGAGCATCCGGATCGACGACCAGGCGGCCGGCCGGACCGCCACCGAGCACCTGCTGAGCCTCGGGCACCGGCGGATCGCCTGCGTCTGGGGCGACCCGGACGAGGAGTTCGGGCATTCCGCCCATCTGGAGCGGCATCGCGGCTACCGGGAGGCGCTCGGAGCCGCCGGCATCAGCCCCGATCCCCGGCTCGACATCGAGGTCCGGGCGGACGCCGAGGGGGGCCGGGCGGCCACCGAACGGCTGATCGCGCAGGGCGAGCTGCCCACGGCGATCTTCGCGAACGGTGACGAGCTGGCGATGGGTGTGCTGATCGCGCTGCGGATGGCCGGGGTGCGGGTGCCGCAGCAGGTCAGCGTGATCGGCATCGACGACCACGACCTGGCCGGCGCGTTCGGCCTGACCACCGTGGCCCAGCCCGCGGCCGAACAGGGCCGGCTCGCCGCCGGTGTCCTGCTGGGCCCGCTGGCCGGCCGGGCCCGGACCGGGGAGGAGCCGGACCCGGTGATCCTGCCCGCCCAACTCGTCGTACGCGACTCGACCGGTCCGGCTCGGGAGAACTGAACCTCGATCCCCCCGGAAGACTCGGCAAGACCGGACCTCGATCCCCCGGAGGGGACGAGGGTCGCGATCCTCAGCAGGACGGGGCCTCGATCGTCCGGAAGACTGGACCTCGACCGACCGGATCCGTACGCCGGGCCCGCCCGCGCGTCGTGACCGATGGGAGAGCACCCTGAACAGCACCGAGACGATGTCCTCCGTCACCGCCGCCGAGCCGGCCCCGGGCGACGGGCCGACCCGGGCCGGGCCGTGGTGGCGGGACGCGGTCATCTACCAGATCTATCCGCGCTCCTTCGCCGACTCCGACGGCGACGGTGTCGGCGACCTGCCCGGGATAACGGCCCGGCTGGACCACCTCGTCGAGTTGGACGTGGACGCGGTGTGGCTGTCGCCGTTCTATCCCTCCCCGCAGGCCGACGCCGGCTACGACGTGGCCGACTACCGTGGGGTGGACCCGCTCTTCGGCACCCTGGCGGACCTCGATCGGCTGATCGCCGAGACCCACGCCCGTGGCCTGCGGTTCATCGTCGACCTCGTACCCAACCACACCTCCTCGGCGCATCCGTGGTTCACCGCCGCGCTGGCGGCCGAGCCGGGCAGCCCCCAGCGGCAGCGTTACATCTTTCGGGACGGTCGCGGCCCCGGCGGTACCGAACCGCCGAACGACTGGCAGAGCGTCTTCGGCGGCCCGGCCTGGACCCGGGTGACCGAACCGGACGGCAGCCCCGGGCAGTGGTATCTGCACCTCTTCGACCGTGGCCAGCCGGACCTCAACTGGGACCTGCCCGAGGTGCGCGCCGAGTTCCGCGCCATCCTGCGGTACTGGCTGGACCGGGGGGTGGACGGGTTCCGGGTGGACGTGGCGAACGGGTTGGTCAAGCAGGCCGACCTGGCCGACTGGCATCCGCCGGTGGAGCCGGTCACCGGCGAGGGCACCGAGGGCCCCCGGCCGCCGATGTGGGACCAGGACGGGGTACACGAGATCTACCAGGACTGGCGGCGGGTACTGGACGGGTATCCGGGCGAGCGGATCCTGGTCGCCGAGGCGTGGGTGCAGTCGGCGGAGCGGCTGGCCGCGTACGTCCGGCCGGACGAGATGCACCAGGCGTTCAACTTCGAATACCTGGAGGCGGCCTGGACCGCCCCGATCCAGTACGCGGTGATCACCCGTTCGCTGGCCGCCAACGAGGCGGTCGGCGCCCCCACCACCTGGGTGCTCTCCAACCACGACGTGCTGCGGCACGCCAGCCGGCTCGGGCTGCCGGTCGGCACGCCCCGGCCCCGCGGGATCGGCATCGACGACCCGCAGCCGGACGGCGTCGTCGGGCTGCGGCGGGCCCGGGCGGCCACCCTGCTGATGCTCTCGCTGCCCGGCTCGGCCTACCTCTTTCAGGGAGAGGAGCTGGGGCTGCCGGAGCACACCACGCTGCCGGACGAGGCCCGGCAGGACCCGACCTGGGAGCGGAGCGGGCACGCCGAGCGGGGCCGGGACGGCTGCCGGGTGCCCATCCCGTGGGAGGCGGACGCCCCGTCGTACGGCTTCGGACCGGGGGACGCGAGCTGGTTGCCGCAGCCTCCGCTCTGGGCCGAGTACGCCCTGGACCGGCAGCGCGGGGTGGTCGGCTCGACGTACGAGCTGTACCGGACCAGCCTGCGGCTGCGCCGGGAGCTGCGGCTCGGCTCCGGCACGGTGTACTGGCTGACCAGCCCGGACGACGTGCTCTACTTCCGCAACGGCGAGCTGCGGGTGCTGACCAACTTCGGCGCCGCCCCGGTCGAACTGCCGGCCGGTGCCGAGCTGGTGCACGCCAGCGGTCCGCTCGACGCCGACGGCCGGGTGCCGACCGACGTCACGGTCTGGATCCGGGTCGCCGAGGAGGCCGGTACCCGATAGAGGTCGGCGGCGGCGACCGGGCGGTGAAAGCGATCTGACAGCCGGTGCAGGTCTACTGGAGCGGTCGACACACCCGTGGGACCTGGGGGGAACATATGATCACCCGACTGCGCCGGCTCGCCCTGACCACCGCCCTGGCCGGCGGCCTCGTCCTGGGCGGCCTCGCGGCCAGCTCGCCGGCCAGCGCCGCCACCGACGGCCGGGGAACCGCCTCGGTCAGCCCGATGATGTACGTCGAGTACGGGCCGTTCTCCAGCCTGGACGCGTGCTACATCCACCGGGGGCTGAACGACTGGCCGTACAAGAGCGACTGCCAACTCGAATGGGACTCCCGGCATCCGATCGGCTTCTACTACGGCGAATACAACCACTGAACCTTTTCAACCTGAACCGCGCGGCGCTCACGCACCGCGTCCGACCCCTGCGGTCCGCCGGACCGCAAGGGAAGGTCGAAAAAGGTTCACTAGCCGGCGGACCGGGCCGGCCGGGCGGGGATCCCCGGCCGGCCCGGCGCCGTGCGGAGGCCACCGGTCGGCCGGCTCATGCCGACCGGCCCGTGGGCGGCGGTGCCGAGCCGACGCGCCGGTCGTCCGGGGCTACCTCTTCGGCCCGTACGGTGAGCAGCTCGTGCACCCGGCGGATGTCCTCGGGGGCGCTGCGCGAGGCGAGCCAGTACATGATCCCGGTGGGCAGGAAGAAGAGTTGGAAGGCGGCGAGCCCGACGGCGAAGTTCAGCGGTGGCGGGAACGCCGCGCGCAGCGCCGAGGCGGCCACCCCGATCAGCCCGTTGCCGGCCGCCCGACCCACCCCGTTGACGAGGTTGCCGAGGCTGTAGACCGTACCCCGGTGTTCCGGCGGGTTGACGTCGGCGATCAGCGCGAACCAGTTCGGCGAGTTGGCCGAGGTGAGGCCGAGCGCGAACAGGGCGGTGAGCAGGCTGAGCCCGACCGTCGGCTCGGTGAGGACGCTGCCGAGCACGGCCGCGGCCACCGCACCGGCACCGGCGCCGTCCGGCACGTCGATCCGGATCGGCACGAAGAAGAGCACCGCGTAGAACGGCACCGCGGCCAGCACCCCGATCGCCGCGACCATTGCCCGGCCCCGAGGGGTACGCCGTTGCATGGCGTCGCCGACCAGCCCACCGACGATGGAGAGCACCCCGCCGAGCTGGAAGAGTACGGCGAAGATGCTGCCCACCACGGTCGCGGTGGCCGACGAGTACCCCTGGGCCTCGGCCCGCTCCCGGAACAGCGCGGGCAGCCAGACCAGCGAGCCGAAGGCCACCTGCGCGGTGAGCCCCTGCAACACCAGCCACCGGTTCGTCCGGCGGCGCAGGATTCCGGGCAGGTCGGCCCGGCTGATCCGGTAGTCGTAGTCCGCGCCGACCGCCAGCGCGCCGGTCAGCTCCGGCTCGCTCTGGCCGCGCCGGATGTCGTAGGTGAGCAGGTAGGCCACGGTCGCCACCAGGCCGGCGACGCTGAGCAGCAGGAACGGACGCCGCCAGTCCTGCGCGCCGAGCACGCCGCCGACCAGGGTGCCGGCCAGGGTGCCGATGCCCTGGGAGAGTCCCCAGAAGCTCAGCACCACGCCCCGGCGGCGCGGACTGACCAGGTCGGTGACCACGGAGAAGCCGACCGAACCCACCGCGCCGAGCCCGATCGCGGCCAGTAGTTGCGCGCCGAAGAACGCCAGGTAGGTCGGGGCGACGGCGCTGCCGGCCGTCCCGGCGGCCCAGAGCAGCGTGCCGACCATGAGCAGCGGCTTACGGTTGGCCCGGTCCCCGACGTACGCCCAGCCGACCGCGGCCACCGCGCTGACCAGAAAACTCGTCGCGGTGACCGCGCCGATCGCGCCGACCGGGACGTCGAGTGCCGGGGCGATGGAGCCGTAGAGCGGTGGCACCAGCCCGATCGCGACGTTGTCCAGCGAGGCGAGCACCACGAAGACCGCCACGCTGTAGAACCGGTGGACCGGGCCCCCACCTCGGGCGACTCGCTGGCCACCGATCGTCATCTCCGGCACTCAACCAGGATCAGGTAACGGCGAGGTGACGGTGGCGCCGGGTGGGCGTACCCGCGCAAACACTAGGTTGAACTCTAGCTAGGGCTTGGTAGAGTACGAGCATGCCCACCCCCCGGATGACGCTGCCCACCCGGGCGGTGCTGCGTACCCTGTTGGAGCATCCGTCGCGCGAGTTCTACGGCTTGGAACTCTGCGCCGCCGCCGGGCTGGCCAGCGGCACCATCCATCCGATCCTGGCCCGGCTGGAGAGTCTCGGCTGGCTGCGATCCCGTTGGGAGGATCTGGACCCGCGCGAGGCCGGTCGGCCGCGCCGCCGGTATTACTCCCTCACCTCCGACGGGGCCGTCCAGGCTCACCGGGCACTGGCCCAGGCGGACGCGCGGGTGGCCAAGCCCGGCACCCTCCGGCCCGGACTCGCCGGAGGGCAGTCGTGACCGGGCCGGAGCAGCCGGCGGAGGCGTACGAGATCACGGTCGGCAACGCCCTGCGGCACGCCGACACCGCCGACGAGGTGGTGCTGCGGGTCCTGGCCGGCCTGCGCGCGGCCGACGGGCCCCGGACCGGCCCGCAGCCGCACCGTGCGACGTCGGACTGGCCGCTGCCGCGCCGGGTGCCGGGTCTCGACCCCGGCCCCTATGCGCCATGGGCGGACCAGCCCCTCGTTCCGGCCGTCCGGGAAGCCTCGGCCATTGCCCGGAACACCAGCAACTACCTGCGGGGATGGCGCCTCGGCAACGAGGCCGTCCGGGCGGCGAGGCCGGCGGCAGCCGCTGCCGTGGCCGCCCGGATTCCGCCTTCCCCGGCGCTGCCCGGCGGGGTCCGCCGCCGGATCGCCGCCCGGACCGGCGCCGCCGCGACGCGCCTGATCGGCCTCGTCGTGCAGGCCCTGCCAGCCCCGGAACGCCCCCGCTACCAGGAGGAGTTCCGGGCCGAACTGAGCAGGCTGAGCGGCCTGCACCAGCTCGGTTACGCCACCCGCCTGCTGCTGTCGATGTTCGCGCTCCGGCGCGCGCTGCGGCAGCCGCGGGTCGAGGCGGAGTAGCCGTGCCGCTACGCCGGGCGGGCGCGGTCGCGGCGGGCGGCGGGCTCGTCACCGGCCTGTCGCTGGTGGACTGGCCGGTGCTGCTCGCGCTCTTCGCGGTCAGCGCGATGGCGGTGGGCGCCATCTGTTGGGTGCTGAGCGACCAGGACCGCCCGAAACGGCTCGCGCTGCTGATCCGGAGCTGGCGTGGTCAGCCGCGACCGGCAGCACCGGCTCCCCGGGCGGTGGCCCGCCGGCCGTCGGCCCCGAGATCGCGGGCCGCCGCCAGGGCCGCCCGGTCCTCCGCCGGCCGGTGACACCGAGCCGGACGAACGAGCCCCGCCCGGAGGCTGTCCGGACGAGGCTACGCCGGAGGCTGTGACGCGCACCGGGCCGGCGGCGCTATCCGAGTAGCCGGCTGGGGTGGGGCGTGCGCCCGGTGTCCCCAGCCACCGATGCCGCACCCCAGCCGGCCCGTCGCCGTTCGTATTCGTGTCGCGGCTCCGTCGACATGACGGTCGACCGAGGTCGGGCCGATCGGGGCGGACCCGGGCCCGGCCACCGGACCCGCGAGGCCGCCGGTCACCGGGGCGGCAGCACGTCCCGCCGCTCCTCGACCCGGCGGTACTCGGTCGGTTCGGTGGTGGTGACGTGGCGGTACTCGGTCGGCTCCGTGGTGGTCACGACCGAGCGGCGCCGGTTGTTCCAGATCACCGTGGTCATGATCAGACCCAGTACGCCGGCCGCCATCAGGATCCAGCCGACCACGTCGAGGTCCAGGCCGCCGAGGCTGACGTTCAGCGCGAAGGTGAGGATCGCTCCGAGCGCGATCAGGAAGATGCTGGTGCCGATACCCATGACACGCCTCCTCGTGGGGGGGATGCTTGGCTGTCCTGGTCCTGCTACCCAGTCGCCGAGCCGACGAATCGTCACACCGGGCTGGCCTGCCGAAACATCGCGACTGGCCCGGTCGAAGCCGCCGCTGCCGGTCGAACCGCCGTCGGCTCCGACAGCGACCAACCCCGTCACCCTGTCCGGGTCGCACCCCGAGGCCGCTCCGAAGGGATAACGGCGGCCCCGGGGTGCTTCCGTGTCGGTGCCGGCCCCGGGTCATGCGCGGGGAAGCGGAGGCCGGTGCCGACGTTTCGGGGGCTGCCGGACCGGCGCCAACGACGCCGGGGCACCCAGTAGATGATCTGGCCGACAATCAGTGCGGGATGCCGGTCGGGCAGCGCCTCCAGGGCGCGGGCGAGGTGTGCGGCGAGGTACATCATGAGCCCTGTCCGGTCACCGTCGAAGCCGATCAGTAGTGCCAGGCGGGCCGGCGCGCAGGGTCAGTCGTGTTCGCGTTCTCGGCAGGCGTACGTGTCCGTGGGGACGTGCTGCCCGGCCGCCTGGCTCTCACGTACCCGCCGTCGGGCGATGTGCCGTTCCCACCGCACCCATGGCCCGATCATGGGTCTACACCCGCTCGGCATGCCGGGCTCGGTGCCGCTGGGCTCGGTGCTGCTGGGCTCGGTGCTGCTGGGCTCGGTGCCGCTGGGCTCGGTGCCGCTGGGCTGGAGTCAGGCCGCCCGCTCGGCCGTTGGCCAGGTGCGCCCGGGTCGGCCCGTTCCACCCGTCGTGCCGGGCCGCGTTGCGGCGGTCGGGGAAATCCATCCACGGGCGTTGTGACTCCTCCGGCCGCGGGGGTCCCGGGGGCGGGGGTGGCGGCGCTTCTTCGTGCCCGGCCCGTGCTTCCCGGGCAATCCTGACATCGGTCGTGGCGACCCGGACCGCCCGGCGGCTCTCGGCGCCCGTCAGGGACGCACCCTCGGCGGGTGCGGTGTCGGCACCCGCCGATCGTGTGCTCCTACTACCCCGCCGGGGGTAGTAGGAGCACACGCTGGGATCCGAGTCGGGGCAGATCCATCGGTGTCCACACCAGCAATACCGGCAGAAGCGCCACCCAGGCCCGTCGATGGCGGAGTCTGGTTCCTCGTACCTGTCTCATTCTTTTGTCCTCCCGTTCCGGTAAAGAACGGAAAAGGGGGCGGTGCTCGTGTCCTGTGCGAGCGACCGCCCCCGTTGACGGAAAGATGACCCACCATTAGGGCGGATCTTGCGGGCCACGCCCCCGGCATGGTGAGGCGGGCCGCCGTAATGGCTTTCCGTCTGCCCTCCACCCTGGACCGTGACGTCGCGGAACCGCCCACCAGGGCCCGGCCGCAGCCGGCCCCAAGTCGACGAAACGCCCCCGGCCCGGGGAATATCCGGGTCCGGGGGCTTCGTCATCTCAGCTCAGATCCGCGTTCGGCACTAGCCCAAACGCCCTGACTAACGCCCTGTCTTTCAGAGGGGACGGTCATCCGGAGGGGACGTCAAGGCGCGCAACTCGGGTCGCGGTCACCGAAGTCGGCGCAACGGAACAGCGACGGGTTGACCTGCGAGGGCGGGCGCCACTTCCGCGCCGCCTGCTCGTAGTCGTACGCCAGGGCCAGCAGTTGGGCCTCGGTGTAGGCGGTACCCAGGAAGGACATCCCGACCGGGCGGCCGTTCGCCGGGTCGTACCCGATCGGGACCGCGACCGACGGGTACTGGGCCCGGGCGCCGATCCCGGCCGACCCGCTGCCGACGAAGACGATCGCGTCAAGGTTCTCGGCGGCCAGCACCGAGTCGATCCGCTCTCGCGCCCCGGCGATCCCGGTGTCCCGGTTTGTCTCGTACGCCGCCTTCGCCACCGGATCGGCCAGGTCGACCTCGTTCGAGGCGACGAGCTGGGTCTGGCCGAACTTGATCGTGCCCTCGTCGACGTGCGCCAGGTTCCACGTCACCACGTCGTCGAGGGTGTCCATCGGTGCGCTGCGGGGCAGCCGGGCCAGGTAGGCGTTCAGGTCCCGCTTGAACTCGTAGCTCAGGATGCTCGGCGGCAGGCCGCCGGTGTTGACCGTGACCGGTACGACCGTGGCGCCCCGGGCCCGCAGCACGTCCAGCGCCTCGGTGAACAGCACCCCCTGGTTGCCGGTCGGGCTGCTGGCGACGCCGACCCGCTTGCCCTGCAACGCGGCCGTCGAGAGCGTCCGGGTGTAGTCGGTGCCGACCACGCCCGAACTGGTCTCCGTGACCGGGTCCTCCGGGTCGATCCCGGTCAGCGCGCTGAGCAGCGCGGCGGCGTCGTAGACGGTCCGGGTCATCGGGCCGGCGGTGTCCTGGCTGGCGGCGATCGGCACCACCCCGGTCCGGCTGACCAGACCCACCGTCGGTTTCACCCCGACCAGCGAGTTCGCCGCCGAGGGGCTGAGGATCGAGCCGGAGGTTTCGGTACCGATGGTGACGGTGGCCAGCGCCGCCGCCGCGGCCGAGCCGGAACCCGAACTGGACCCGCTCGGGGTCTGGCTGACGTCGTACGGGTTGAGCACCTGGCCGCCGAGTCCGCTGTAGCCGGACGGCATCCCGTTGGTGGTGAAGTTGGCGAACTCGGTCAGGTTCGTCTTGCCCAGGATGATCGCCCCGGCCGCTTTCAGCCGGGTGACCAGGAAGGCGTCCTTCGCCGGGTACGACTTCGCCAGGGCCATCGCCCCGGCGGTGGTGGGCAGCCCCGACAGGTCGATGTTGTCCTTGATCAGCACCGGGATGCCGTGCATCGGTCCCTTCGCCCGGCCCTTGCGACGCTCCTGGTCGGCCTGCTTCGCCTGCGCGACCGCGTCCCGGGCGACCACCCGGACGGCGTTCAGGCCCGGGCCGTTGGTGTTCAGCGTCCGGATCCGCTCCAGGTACGCCTGGACGAGTTCCTCGGAGGTGATCCGCCGGGCGGCCAGCGCCTCGCGGATCTGCGGAATACCGGCCCGTTCGAGGTCGAACGGGAACGGCCGGTGCCGCCCGGTCGCCTCGGACGGTACGCCGAGCGAGGTGGCGACCAGTGCGGCGATGCTGAGCAGGACGGTGGCGAGTACGACGAGCCGGAACGCGGATCGCGGCCGGATCGGCACAGCGGATTGATGCACCTGCACGCCCTTCCATGAGGCCACGCCCGGGCGACCCACGGACACCCGGGGCGTGAGGGGGATCTTGGAAGCACACGGTTCTGATGTTGACGCTACGATACGGATCGATTTCCGCCCGGTAAAACGATCTTCGTGTCGTCAGGCGCGGGTACCCGGCGGTCCGGGCCCGGTCAGTCCCGGTCGCGCACGGTCGCCCAGTCGGTCGGGATGAAGTGGTCGGGCGCGTGCAGCACGTTGAGCAGGCGCTGCCGGATGCTCTCGTGCATCACCGGTCCCCACGGGAACCTGGTGGGGTACTGCACCATGTTGCGGAACGTGTTCGCCGGCCCGTTGTTCCGTTCGAGGTACTGGATGGCGGCCTGGGTGCAGACATAGTCGGCGTACGCGAGCGCCTGGTGCGCCGCGGTGTAGAGCGCCTCGGTGCCGGGCTGGTGCCGCAGGTACGGCTCGAACCACGGCAGGTCGACGCCGGCCATCGGGGTGGGCTGGAACTGGAGGTCGCCCGCGAGCGCGACCGGCAGCGGGTCGTGTTCGATGCCGTTGGCCTGGGCGAGCATCTGGGCACCGGCCAGCACCCCGGCCGGCTCGGCCAGGTCGAGCAGCTTCTGCCGGCCGATCACCACGTGCTGGTTCCGCTGCATGTACCGGTCCAGCCCCAGTGGATCGTCCGGAAAGTCGAACGCGATCTCGGCCAGCGCCTCCACCCGGTCATGCCGGCCCCGGTTGTTGTAGTAGGTGATCATCCAGCTCATCGCCTTCGGGGCGTACTGCGGATCGCTGGTGGACCGCGCCTTGGCCATGGCGTCCCGGGCCCGGTCGGGCTCACCCGCCCGTTCGTGGTTGAGGGCGATGTGGAACCACGCCACCGCGCTGTACCCCAGCCGGTACGGCCCGGCGAGCTGGTTCCAGAACCGGTTTGCCAACTCGTAGTCCTCGACCCGGGTGGCATGCCCGGCGAGCAGCAGTTTCGCCGCCGGGCTGTAGATCGGGTGGTCCCCCTCGGCGGCGATCCGCAGCGCCTCCACGCCGTCGGCCAACTGCCGGTGCGTGTACGGCACCGCCTTCGCCAACGCGAGGAGGAACGCCGCCTCGGTCCGGTACGGCGCGCCGGGTGCCGCCTCCGTCAGTCCCTTGAGCTGGGCGGCGGCCGACTCCGGCTCACCGGTCAGCAACAACTCGAATGCGTCCCGGCACACCGCCGCGCGCCGGACGCGTTCGGTCTCCTCCATGAGCGGCCTCCTCGGACAGTTTCACCAGCCCGTAAGGAAGCTACACACCTCGCCGCGATCCGACTACCCACCGTGTCTGTTGTTGGCGCTCCCGCACCGACCGACCCGCACCGACCGACCCGCTCCGCACGATCACCTGCCGACCGGACGGCAGCGGGGTACTCCGGGAACCGCCCGGGCTACCAGCGCCAGTCGCGCGGCGACCAGACCCACCGGTCGCTCCGGACCGCCGCAGCCGCCTGCCGGGCAAGCCGGCCGAGCACCGGCGCGACCAGCCAGAGCAGCACCACGGCGTAACCGGCGAGCGCGACCCGCTGCACCCCGGTCAGGGCCGGGCGCTCCACCAGCGGGTACCACAGCGGACTGAACTCCGGCGTGAAGTGGCAGAGCGACTCCAGGTAGTAGTTGTTGTCGTAACAGGTCCACGGCCAGAGCTGGGCGTACAGCAGGCTGTTGGCGGCACCCCAGACCGAGAGCACTGCTACGGCGAGGGTGGCGAGGTTGGCCCAGGGCCCCGCCTCCACCGCTCCCAGCCGTACGGCGAGCGCCAGGCCGGCCGGCAGGATGGCGAGCAGGAAGAACCTCGGCCCCCAGTACAGGCCGCCGTACCAGGCCCACCAGGAGGCGTAGACCAGCACCAGGCCGGCCACGAAGACCAGCCACAACAGCCAGACTCCGGCCACCCACCGGCCGGCCCGCTCCGCCAACCACCGCCGAGCCGGCAGGAACAGCCCCGGCGTGAACCAGAGCAGCCCCTTGCCGAACGAGAAGAGGATCGCCACCACCCCGAGCAGCAGCGGATAGGAGAATCCCGGCTCGCCCGAGTACGGCATCACGGTCTGCCCGCCGCCGTTGTTCGCGTACGCCCGGTGCAGCGGGTCGCCGAGGCGCAGCCACGCCTCACCGGCGATCAGCACCCCGGCCGCCAGCAGCACCGACAGGTAGCGCAACCGCCGCTCCCGGAAGCAGAGCACCCCGACGACGAGACCGAGCGCCACCACCGACGCGGGCGTGTTGGCGACCCCGAGCACCACCGCGGCCCAGCCGGCGAGCCGGGTCGGCCGGCCCGTCCCGGGCAGTGTCGCGGCGAGCAGCCCGACCCCGACCGTCGTCGCCGTGAACATCTCGCCGTAGAAGTCCTGGACGTGCGCGGCGGCCATGCTCCCGGCGACCAGCACCAGCAGGAACCGCCGGAGCAGCCGGCGGTCCATCCGGTCGCGCAGCAGCAGCTGGAGCGCCACCAGCCCGAACCCGAAGAGCAGCAGATTGTATTGCGCCAGCACGGGCTGCGGGTCGCCGTACCACCGGCCGACCATCCACAGCGGAGCCGCGAACAGCGGGCCGATCAACGAGTACGCCGTCTCCGGCATCTGCCGCTGCTCCAGCAACTGGAGCAACGCCTGGTACCGGACCAGCCCGTCCCCCATCATCGGCGGCCGGGGATAGACCGCCAACAGCAGCATCCCGGCCCCGATCAGCACCCAGTCCAGCACCGCCGCGACCCGACCACCGGACCGCCCCGGCGGCGCATCCGGCTCCACCCGCCCCGGCCGCACCCGAGGTTCGTCGGCCGGCTCCTCGGACTCCGTCCGCTCCCCCGACTCCTCCCGCAGCTCGCCGGCCGCCGGCGCGTCCATCGACAGTCCTCTCACGCTCGCACACAGATCCGGCCGGAACTCCGGCCACAGGCAGTGTGCCAAACATCGATACACCGCTCCATAGGCAAACTTGAATGCCTATGGAGCGGTGTATCGACGGAACGAAGAGCTGCCGCGCGGAGATCCCTAGTCCACCGGCCGATCCAGGACCGAATCACGGGCGCGGGCGTACTGCTCACGGATGCGCGGGACGGCGTTGCCCACGTACTCCTGGGACTCGCCGGCCGACCAGACGGGCGGCTCCGCCCCACCCTGGACTACCCAGGCGGCCTGCCGGGCCGCCCCGTCGGCGACGTACTCCCCCGGCTCCGGCACCAGCACCGGGCACCCGAAGACCTCCGGCGCGATCCGGCGTACCGCCTCGGAGCGGGCCCCGCCACCCACCAGGATGATCCGGTTCGCCGTCGCTCCCTCGGCGAGCAGCGCGTCCAGCCCGTCCGCCAGTGCGCAGAGCATGCCCTCCACGGCGGCCCGGGCCAGATGCCCCGGGGTCGACGTCCGCAGGGTCAGCCCGTGCACCGCGCCCGTCGCCAGCGGCCGGTTCGGCGTCCGCTCGCCCTCCAGGTACGGCACCATCACCAGCCCGTCGGCACCGGCCGGCGTGCTCAACGCCAGTTTGGCCAACTCGTCCAGGCCGACCCCGAGCATCGCCGCCGCCGCGTCCAGCACCCGGGCCGCGTTCAGGGTGCAGACCAGCGGCAGGAACCGCCCGGTCGCGTCCGCGAACCCGGCCACCGCACCCGACGAGTCCGCCGCCGGAGTGTCCGCGACGCTGAACACCGTCCCCGAGGTACCGATCGAGACGACCACGTCCCCGGCGACCGCGCCGACCCCCAGTGCGGCGGCCGCGTTGTCCCCGGTCCCCGGACCCAGGAGTGCGCCGCTCGGCAACCGCCCGGCCACCTCCGCCGGCCCCAACACGGTTGGCACCGCCACCGCGCGCCCGAGCGCCCGCTCCAGCAGGTCCGGCCGGTATTCACCGACCGCCGGCGACCAGTATCCGGTCCCGCTCGCGTCCCCCCGGTCGGTACGCAGTGCTCCCAGCCCGGCCGCGCCGCCCAGCCGCCAGGTCAACCAGTCGTGCGGCAGGCAGACCGCGGCCACCCGCGCCGCGTTCTCCGGCTCGTGCCGGGCCAGCCAGCGCAGCTTGGTGACGGTGAAACTCGCCACCGGTACGCTGCCGACCGCCTCCGCCCAGGCCCGCCGCCCTGTCTCACCGCCGCCCAGCTCCTCGACCAGCTCGTCCGCCGCCCCCGCCGACCGGGTGTCGTTCCAGAGCAGCGCGGGCCGGACGACCTCGCCCGCCTCGTCGAGGCAGACCATCCCGTGCTGCTGCCCGGCGACGGCCACCGCCGCCACGTCGTCGAGCCCCCCGGCCTCGGCGATCGCCGACTGCAACGCCTCCCACCAGGCCCGGGGATCGACCTCGGTCCCGTCCGGATGCGCCGCCCGGCCACTGCGGACCAGGGCGCCGGTCTCGCTGTCCCGGATCACCACCTTGCACGACTGGGTCGACGAGTCGACCCCGGCAACGAGCGCCATCTCACGCCCTCCTTCTGGGCTCACGTCTCTGGGCTCACGTAACGGTGTCGCGGTCCCGGTCTCAACGCTGTCGCGGGGCAGCAGCACCGGGCGGTCGGTCGTACCCGATCGGGAGCGCAAGCCTGGTCACGCACCCCGACCGGGTCAGGGGTTGGGGCCGGATCGCCCGCGTCGGGATCGGGCCTGACCGCCCAGAGCGGGCGATCCGGCCCCAACCCCAGCCACGGCGGGCAGCGAGCCAGAAGGCCCGATCCCACCCACGACGGACGGCGGGCGGACAAGAATCAGCGAGCCCCGAGCAGATGCTCCACCGCAAGCTGGTTCAGCCGCACGAACCCGAACCCCCGCGCCGCCACCCCGTCCACGTCGAAGTCCTCGAACGCACTCCGGTCCGCCAACAGATCCGAGTACGTCTCGCCCGGGTTCAACGTCGGCGTCGACAGCTCCGCCACCTTGCTGGCGGCCAGCGCCTCCTGCACCTCCGGGTCGGCCCGGAACGCCGCCGCCCGCTCCTTGAGCAGCAGGTACGTCCGCATGTTCGCCGCCGCCGACGCCCACACCCCGGTGTAGTCCTCGGTGCGCGACGGCTTGTAGTCGAAGTGCCGGGGCCCGGTGTAGGCCGGCCCGCCCTGCGGCCCGCCGTTCTCCAGCAGGTCCACCAGCGCGAACGCGTTCAGCAGGTCACCGTGGCCGAAGACCAGGTCCTGGTCGTACTTGATCCCCCGCTGCCCGTTCAGGTCCAGGTGGAACAGCTTGCCGGCCCAGAGTGCCTGCGCGATCCCGTGCATGTAGTTGAGCCCGGCCATCTGCTCGTGCCCGACCTCGGGGTTCAGCCCGACCAGCTCCGGGTGCTCCAGCTCGTTGATGAAGGCGAGCGCGTGCCCGACAGTCGGCAGCAGGATGTCGCCGCGCGGCTCGTTCGGCTTCGGCTCGATCGCGAACTTCAGCCCGTAGCCCCGGTCGATGACGTACTGGGCGAGCAGGTTGACCGCCTCGCGGTAGCGGTCCAGCGCCGCCCGGATGTCCTTGGCGGCGTCGTACTCCGAGCCTTCCCGGCCGCCCCACATCACGAAGGTGTGCGCGCCCAGTTCGGCGGCGAGGTCGATGTTGCGCAGCACCTTGCGCAGCGCGAACCGGCGTACGTCCCGGTCGTTGCTGGTGAAGCCGCCGTCCTTGAAGACCGGGTGGGCGAAGAGGTTGGTGGTGACCATCGGCACCACCAGACCGGTCTCCTCCAGCGCCTTGCGGAACCGGGAGATGTGCTGCTCCCGGGTGGCGTCGTCGGAGCCGAACGGGATCAGGTCGTCGTCGTGGAAGGTGATCCCGTACGCGCCCAGCTCGGCGAGCCGGTTGACCGCCTCGACCGGGTCCAGGGCCTCCCGGGTGGCCTCTCCGAACGGATCCCGGGCGGTCCAGCCGACCGTCCAGAGGCCGAAGGAGAACTTGTCGGCAGGGGTTGGTTGGGCTGCCATGGCTGACCTCCAGGGGAACCGACTCGACGTTGAGGTGAGGGGCTGGGCCGACATCCCGGGTTGACGCCCCGGCAACCCGGCCGATTTGTTTATCGGTTGAATTATTTGATCGCGGTATGGCATTGTCAATACCGTGGCGCAACCCGCGGCGGTGCCGGTCGGCGCGACGGTAACCGCCGTCCGCCAGGCGAGCCTGCGCGAGCACAACCTGGCCCTGGTGCTGCGGCAGATCGCCACCGCCGAGCGCCCGCCGTCCCGGGCCGACCTGGCCACCGCCACCGGCCTGACCCGGGCCACCGTCTCCGCACTGGTCGACGACCTGATCACCGGACGGCTGCTCACCGAGGTCGCCCCGATGCCCCGGTCCGGCGCCGGCCGGCCCGCCGTCGGCCTCACGCTCGCCGGTCACGGCCCGGCCGGCCTCGGCCTGGAGATCAACGTCGACTACCTGGCCGCCGTCCTGGTCGACCTCGCCGGGACGGTACGGCACCGCGCGGTACGCCGGGTCGACCTCCGGCCGGTGCCCCCCGCCGAGGCCCTGGCACTGGTCGGCGAGCTGATCACCGAGGCCGGCGCCGAGGCGGACCGGCAGGACCTGGCCCTGGCCGGTACGGCGCTCGCGGTGCCCGGCCTGGTCACCGCCACCGGGCTGGTCCGGCTCGCGCCGAACCTCGGCTGGCGGGATGTGGACGTGCCGGCGCTGCTCGGCGGGCATCCGGTGCTCGGCGGGCGCGGGTTGGGGGTGGACAACGAGGCCAACCTCGCCGCGCTCGGCGAGCTGCACGCCGGCCCGCCGGACTGCGGCAACTTCATCTACATCTCCGGCGAGGTCGGCATCGGCGCCGGGATCGTGCTGCACGGCACCCTGTTCCGGGGTGCCCGGGGCTGGAGCGGCGAACTCGGCCACGTGCCCGTACACCCGGAGGGCCGGCCCTGTCGGTGCGGCGGCCGCGGCTGCCTGGAGCAGTACGCCGGCCAGGAAGCCATCCTGACCGCCGCCCGCCTGGCCGACCCACCCGCCGTCGACACCGGCCCGGCCGCCGTCGACACCGGCCCGGCCGCCGTCGGCACCGACCCGGCCACCGTCGGCACCGACCCGAATCGGGATCCACCGGCGATCCCGACCCCGGGCGCGGCGGTCGCCCGACTGGTCGAGGCGGCCGCCCGGGAGGATCCGACCGCCAACCGGGCACTGGTCGAGGCGGCGACCGCACTCGGGGTCGCCGTCGCCGGGGTGATCAACCTGCTGGACGTGGACACGGTGGTGCTCGGCGGCGTCTACGCACCGCTGGCCCGCTGGCTGGCCCCGACGGTGGAGGCCGAGATCCGCCAGCGGGTGCTGACCGCCGCCTGGTCACCGGTGACCGTCCGGGCCGCCCTGCTCGGCGGGGACGCGGCCGCGCTCGGCGCCGCCGGCTCGGTCGTCCGTACCGTGCTGGAGCAGCCCGCCCGGTGGCTCGGCCGGGCCGGCCGGTAGCCGCGCGCGGGGACCGATCGGGGCACTCGTCACCGGTTCCGGCCCGGCGAGCCGGCTCCCGGCGGGCACCATGGGATCGGCCACGGCAACCAGGGCGACCGCGGCGACGCGGCCGAGGACCGCTCGCTATTGTTGCCCCCAGACAACTATTCCGATCATCAACCATTGGACCCTCGTCAACCCGAACAGCGTGGCGCGTGCGCCCGACTGCCGGCTTCGGCCAGCACGGCCCGCAACAGAGGTTGACCAGGTCCACTCTGTGCCGACAGGAGTGCCAGCGCCGATGCGCACACCTCGACGACCCGGCGGCCGGGCCGCCGGCTCTGCCGCCGCCCGGCGCCCGAACCGCGCCGACGGGCAGCCGGCGGCCGGCTCAGGCCGATCGTTCGGTCGGCTCGACGTTGGCCCGGAACGCCCGGTCGAATTCGATGAGCCCACGCAGCAGCGCCTGCCGGCCCGCGGGACTCATCCCGGCGAGCGTCTCGGCCAGCCGTTCCCGGCGGTCGGCGCGGATCTCCACGAGCAGCTTCTGACCGACCGTGGTGAGATGCAGCGAGATCTCCCGGCGATCCGCCCGGCCCGGCTCGCGTTCGAGCAGCCCGGCCGCGACGAGCCGGTCGCAGAGCCGGCTCGCCGAGGAGAGCAGCATGCCGAGGATCCCGGCCAGTCCCCGCAGGTTGATCCCGTCGAACTGCTCGACCACCATCAGGGCCCGCAACTGAGAGCTGGAGAGTCGCCCGCTCGTCCGTTCCCGGGCAGCGTCCCAGACCGACAGCAACGCCGCCGCGGCGGTGTCCACCGCGGTGGCGAGGGTCGGATCCGGTCCGCCAGGACCGCCGGATTCAGCCATGGTGATCCTGACACTACCGCCGCCACCCGACTGACCGCACCGGTGCGCGCCCGCACAGCCCGTCCGGACCGCCGGGAACGGTACGCCGGTACGGCCTCCCGAGCGGCGGGCCGGGGATGACAGGCCGACCGGTCGACATCCGCCGTACCCTGGCCGAGGCCCCGGCGGATCTCGTCGTCGAGCGGCTCGGCACCGAGCTGACCAGGGTGTACGGGACGACGGAGACCGAGCTGCTCCAGGTCGACTACCGGCTGGCCGCCCTGGTGCCGCTGCACGGTGGCGACCCGGTGGTCGGGGCCGGCACCCCGGCCTGGCGGTGCTTCGACCACCAGACCGAGGTGCTCCAGGACGGGGTGGTGTATCTCCCGGTCACGGTGCGCGGCGAGCGGCTCGGCGTCCTCCGGCTCACCCCGGCACCGGAGGACCCGGACCGGCACGACGAGTTGGCACAGGCGGCCACGGCGCTGGCGCACGAGCTGGTCGCGGTACGGCCCGGCACCGACAAGTACGCGGTCGGCGCCCGGACCCGCCGGCTGACCCTGGCCGCCGAGATGCAGTGGGAACTGCTCCCCGGCCGGAGCCGGATCCGTCCCTCGTTCAGCCTGGCCGGTCAGCTCGAACCGGCGTACGCGGTGCGCGGCGACAGCTTCGACTGGGCCGACGACGGCCAGCGGCTCTGGCTCTCCACGATGAACGGGATGGGCGAGGGGGTGACCGCCTCGATGCTCACCTGTCTCGGCACCAACGCGCTGCGCAACGCCCGGCGCGCCGGCCTCGACCTCGCCGACCAGGCGGCCCTGGCCGACCAGGCGATCTACGCCTACCACCAGGGCATCCAGCACCTCTCCGCACTGCTGCTGGAGCTGGACCTGCGCACCGGGGTGGTGACGGCGGTGGACGCCGGCTCGCCCCGGCTGCTCGTGCTGCGCGAGGGCGAGGTGCTGGAGCAGCCGCTGGACGACCAGTTCCCGCTCGGCATGTTCGACGGCACCATCTACCAGTCGCAGAGTTTCCGGTTGGCGCCCGGCGACCGGCTCTTCGTGGTCAGCGACGGCGTCCTCGACGCCTCCTCCCGGACCGCCCGGTACGGCGACACCGCGCTCTACCGCTCCGTCCGGCGGACCAGGTCGATGGCACCGCTCGAGGCGGTACGGTCGCTCCTCGGCGACCTGCGGGCGTTCGTCGGCAGCGATCTGGTGGACGACGCCGTGGTGGTCTGCCTGGACTGGTACGGGAGCTGACCCGGGTCACCGGCGGGGCGGGGAGGTCCCGGCCCCGGGGTCAGTACGCGCCCCGGGTCCGGACCACCGCCCCGAAGGTCTTCCACAGGATGGTCAGGTCGGCGGCGAGCGACCAGTTCTCCACGTAGTAGAGGTCGAGCCGGATGCCGTCCTCCCAGCTCAGGTCGGATCGGCCGCTGATCTGCCAGAGACCGGTCATGCCCGGCTTCACCAGCAGCCGGCGGGCGACGTCGCCGTCGTAGCGGGCCACCTCGGACGGCAGCGGCGGGCGCGGCCCGACCAGGCTCATGTGCCCGAACAGCACGTTGGCGAGCTGCGGTAGCTCGTCCAGGGACCACTTGCGCAGGATCCGGCCGACCCGGGTGACCCGGGGATCCACCCGCATCTTGAACATCAGGCCGTCGGTCTCGTTCTTGGTGGCCAGCTCGGCCAGGAGCGCGTCCGCGTTCACCACCATGGTCCGGAACTTGTACACCCCGAACTCCCGGCCGCCCTGGCCGACCCGGATCTGCCGGAAGATCACCGGCCCCCGGCTGTCCAGCTTGATGGCGAGCGCGATGACGGCGAGCAGCGGCAGGGCGACCGCGAGCACCGTGGCCGCCAGTGCCCGGTCCACGAAGGCCTTGACGACCTTCCGGGCACCCCGGAACTCGGGCGCCTCGACGTGGATCAGGGGCAGGCCGGCGACCGGCTGGGTGTGGATCCGCGGCCCGGCGACGTCGGTCAGCGCCGGGGCGAGCACCAGGTCGATCCCGGTGCCCTCCAACTGCCAGCCGAGCCGGCGCAGCCGGGTGGCGGTCAGCTCGTTGGAGGCGGTCACCGCGACCGTGTCGGCGTTGATCGCCACGGCGGCGTCGACGATCGCCCGGAACGAGCCGAGCACCGGCACGTCACCGAGGCGCTGCGGCACCGGCGCGAGCAGCGCGTCCGGGATGCAGGCGCCGACCACCTGGTAGCCGGCGTACGGCTCGCGGCGCAGCGTGTGCACCAGCTCCAGTACGTGCGCGGTGTCGCCGACCGCCAGCACCCGCCTGGACCAGCCGGCCCCTCGGGACCGGGACCAGTGCAGTCGTTTCCGGGCGGCGAACCGGGCGATCACCAGCCCGACCGTGCCGACCGCGAACGAGATGCCGAGGAACCCCCGGGAGACCCCGACGTCGGCGAGATAGCCGGCGATCGCGACTCCACCGGCGAGCCGCAGACTGGCGGAGGTGACCCGGCGGTACTCGTCAGCGCCGTAGCCGAGCACCCGGTGGTCGTAGCAGCGCAACGCCTTGAGCGAGACCAGCCAGGCGACCACCAGGGCGGGGCCGACGATCACGTACGGGATGTCGGAACCGCGCGGCTCGTCGCCACCGAACCGGGCGAAGTAGCCGCCGATCACCGCCAGCACCAGGATGGCGGTGTCGAGCACGAGCAGTTCGCGGATGTAGCCGCGCTGCCGCGTCCGGTACGACGATGCCGGTGCCCCCGAGGTCGGCTCCGGAGGCATGGTGGTAGGGCTCAGCAATGTCGCCGACGTCACCGGCCCTCCCTCGCTCCAGGGGGCACCCGATCAGCCGCTCGCTGCCCTGACGGAGCGGCCCGGAGGCACCCCGACATCTTCACCTACCGGGGGCATCACCGAGAGCTTCCGACGGATTACTGTCACTTGTTTGCGTCGCCGGTGCTCCGGCTGCTCACGTACCCGGGGCTGGCGCCGGGACGCGACGCGGTCGACCAGGTCTCGGCGGCGCCCTCCGGGCGTGCCGCAGAACTCCGACGCCGACCGGACAGCGCGACGCCCGCCGTACCGGCACGGGTGGCCGGTACGGCGGGCGCGGTCGAGCGGGGTCCCGGCCGGCGGGCCCGACCGGGGCGGGTGTCAGCGCGGAGCGGTCGGCCGGCGGGCGATCGCCTGGAGGAAGATGTCGCCGATCTTCGCCGGGTCCTCGGTGACGAAGGCGGCCCCGCCGGTCACCTTGGGGATCGAGTCCAGTTCGGCCTTGCTGACCTCGGCACTGATACCGATGATGATCACCTGGACCGGACGGTCGGGGTCGTTGATCCGCTTCAGCTCGGCGAGCAGTTGCGCCTGGCTGATCCCGTTGGCGTCCTCGTTCTTGCCGTCGGTGAGCATCACCACCGAGTTGACCCGGCCGGGCTGCCAGTCTTCCTGCACGGCCTTGTAGCCGGCGAGGATCGAGTCGAAGAGGCCGGTGTCACCGCCCCGCTTGGGTGTGATGCCGGCGAGTTGGCTCTCCAGCCGCTCGCGCTGGGCGGACATCGGGCCGATCGGCACCAGCGAACGGTAGTCGCGGGAGCCGTTCAGCTCGGTGGAGAAGACCCAGAGGCCGAGTGCCCAGGAGTCGTCGAAGAGCGCGAGGCCGCGCTTGGCCGCCTCCAGGGTCACCTGCATCCGGGTGGCGTTGTTGGCGGTCGGCACCTTCTCGAACATCGAGCCGGAGATGTCGATGATCGCCAGCATCCGGCCGGACTGGGTGGCGACGGCCCAGCTGGAGAGCACCCGCTCGATCGTCGCACCGTCACCGCCACCGGCGGTGCCACCCGGGTTGGGTGCCGGGGTGGTCGGCGTCGGCTGGGTGCCCGCCGGGCTCGGCGCGCCCCGGGGCGGCGCGAAGCCGTCCGCCCAGGTGCCGTCCGGGGCCCGGAGCCCCTGCGCGGCCAACTGGCGGCGGAACGCCCCGGTGTCCAGCGCGGCGAAGAGCTTCTCCGCCGCCGCACCCTTGGCCGGCTCGGTGCCAGGCATCACCGCGTACGGGTAGTCGAGCGAGATCGGCGCGGGCTCCAGGTAGAGGGCGGCGAGCGGAACCGGCGGCTTCGTCGCGTTGAACTCGATGACGTCCTCTTCGGAGAGTGCCGCGGCACCCAGCCCGCGGGCGATGGACGTCTGGTCGGTCGCCCGGGGGAAGCGGGCGATCAGCTCCTCGCGGACCGCCGAGGCGCCGGTGGCCAGCGCCCGCAGGGCGGCCGTGGTCGCCTGCTGGGCCCGGACCCCGCCGCCGGACTGGGCCGCGATGGCCAGCGAGAGCAGCCCGGACAGCCCGGCCGCGTCCCGGCTCGGCTCGACGAGGCCGGTCTTGAGCTGGGTACCGGTGGTGATCCTGCCGAGCAGGTCCTTCCAGCCGAGCTTCTTCTGCGGCCAGCCCACCGTGGCGGCGAGCGGCTCCGGCATGGCCACCACCACGGGGCTGCGCGCCACCGAGGTGTTGTTCTGCGGCGCGAACGCCGGAGCCTGCTGGCGCAGCCGCAGCAGCCAGGTGGAGGAGTCGGGCAGCCAGACGTTGGGCAGTACGGCGCTGCCGCTGGCCTGTCCGACCCCGGACAGCGACACACCGTGCTGCCCGGCGACGGCCGCAGCCACGTCCACGGACTCGCTGGCGGTGACCTCGACGGCGACGCAGAGGCCGTCGACCTCGGTCTCGTCGGCGCTCAGGTCGGCCGCAGCCTTCTCGACGGCGGGGGCGATCTCGGGCGCCGCGGCGACGGTGAGCTTCAGCTCGCCCGAGCAGTCGGAGCCTGCCCACTGCTGATAGCCATACCACCCTCCAACCGCGACAAGAACGAGCGCCATCGCGCTGGCGATGGCGCCCGCCCCTCGGATATTTCTACGCATGCGATGGCGGCCAGGCACCTGACCATCTTGAGGGCTTCTGCGAAGTCGTGCCAGGGGCGAACGGCCGAATGTTACCGAGGCAGCAAAGACTTTCTGAAAAGCGTTCACTTCAGGTAGCCGAGCGGACTCAGAACGTAGAGAATACCGGCCAACGGGGCCTCATCGGCCCACCACGCGCCAAAAAGATCTTATAGATATTTATCCCAAAATTAAGGATTGGTCGCCGAGTACACACGTCGGACTCGGCACCGCGACCCGGCCGGGCGACGCCGCCGGGAGCCCGGAGTCGGGGTCGACCGGAAAGACCGCCACCGCGTCGGCCCGCTCCTCCGCGATGTAGAGGTGCCCGCCGAGCAAGGCGAGGTGCCGGGGCCAGTCGCCGATGCCGGAGACCTCCGCCAGATAGCGGGGCGACTCGCCGTCCAGCGCGAACACCGCGACCGTGCCGACGCCCCGGTTGGCCAGGTAGAGGAACCGGCCGTCCGGGCCGACCGCGATCTCCGAGGGCTGGACGTGGCCCGGCCGCCGGCTGGCCGCGACCCGGGCCCGCTCGACCGGCCGGCCGTGGTCGTCGAAGGCGTACGCGGTGACGGAGGCGTCCAGCTCGCCGACGAGGAAGCAGCGCCGCCCGTCCGGGTGCCGGGCCAGGTGCCGGGGGCCGGTGCCGGGCCGGGTCGGTATCCGGCCGGTGGGGTGCAGCCGCCCCTGCGGGTCGCGGTCGTACCGGTAGAGCGAGTCGGTGCCGAGGTCGACCGCGAGCAGCCCGGTACCGGCCGGGTCGGGCGAGACCATGTGCGCGTGCGGCCCGGCCTGGCGGTCCGGTACGGGCCCGCGCCCGTCGTGCCTGACCAGGTCGGTCCGGTCACCCGGCGCCCCGGTCGGGTCCAACGGGTGTACGGCGACACTGCCGCTGCCGTAGTTCGCCACGAAGAGGAACTCCCCGCCCGGGTCGACGGCGAGGTGACACGGCTCGGCGCCACCGGTGGACCGGACCGCGAGCGGGGTCAGCGCACCGCCGGAGTGGATCGTCCAGGCGCTGACCGTGCCCTCCGGCAGCTCGTTGACCGCGTAGAGCACGGGTAGCCGGGGATGCCGGGCCAGGAAGGACGGCGACGGCGTGCTCGCCACCACGCCGAGTACGTCGAGCCCGCCGGTGGCGGCGTCCCGGCGGGCGGCCACGATGCCCGTACCACGGCCGCCGCTCTGCCCGGTGTAGCAGCCGATGTAGACGATCCCCGCGCCGTCGGACATGCCCGCTCCCGTTCCCGGCCGACCGCACCCGGTCACGCCGCTCCGGCACGATCAAACCAGAACCCGCCTCCGCCGGAGCGACGATCACGTCCGGCCGGGCTCGACGATCTTCCGGCCGCCGACGGTTTCCTATAGGATCTTCGATCATGAACGGCCTGCTCCGGCCAGCCCGCCGGACCACCCTCGCCGACGACGTGTACGAGTCGGTGCGGACCCTCGTGATGGACCACGCCGTGGCCCCCGGCGAGCGGATCAACATCGACGCGCTGGCCCGCCGGCTGGAGGTGTCGCCGACCCCGGTCCGCGAGGCCCTGGCCCGACTGGAGTCCGACGGGCTGGTCCGGAAACGGCCGCTGGCCGGTTACACCGCCGCACCGCTGCTCACCCGGGCCGAGTTCGACGAGCTGGTGGAGATGCGACTGATCCTGGAGACCGCCTCGGCGCGGCGGGTGGCCGAACGGTTCGCCCGGCGACCCATCGACGGCGGGGACGGTGACGGCGACGGGTCCGGCGGGCCGGCCGGCGAGCTGGCCGAACTCCGCCGCGAGGCCGAGCTGCCCGACCAGGTACCCGGCACCGAGGGCTTCGCCGCGATCGCCGCCTTCACCGCGCAGGACGCGCGCTTCCACCACCTGCTCGCCGAACGCTCCGGCAACCGGATGCTGCACTCGGCGGTGGTCCGGCTCCGCGCCCACCTGCACCTGTTCCGGCTGCACTTCCCCACCGCGCATTACGGGACCAGCGCCCGGGAGCACCTGCGGATCGTCGACGCCGTCGGCACCGGCGACCCGGACGCCGCCGGCGCCGCCATCCGCGACCACCTGCTCGCCGCCGCCGACCGGCACCTGCCGTTCTTCGAAGGAACCCGATGCGGATAGCTCTCTTCGTGACCTGCGTCAACGACCTGGTCTACCCGGCCACCGGCCGGGCCGTGGTACGCGTACTGGAGCGGCTCGGCCACACCGTCGAGTTCCCGGTGGAGCAGTCCTGCTGCGGGCAGATGCACGCCAACAGCGGCTACCGGGCCGAGGCACTGCCCCTGGTGCGGGGCTTCGTCGACACCTTCGGCCGGTACGACGCCGTGGTGGCCCCGTCCGGTTCGTGCGTGGCGATGGTGCGGGAGTCGTACCCCCGGCTCGCCGGTCCGGACCCGGGCCTGGCGGCGGCGGTCGCCGACCTCGCGCCCCGGGTCTACGAACTCTCCGAGCTGCTGGTCGACGTGCTCGGGGTGACCGACGTCGGTGCCGCCTTCCCGCACCGGGTGACCTACCACCCGACCTGCCACGGCCTGCGGATGCTGCGGCTCGGTGACCGGCCGCTGCGGCTGCTGCGCGCGGTACGCGGCCTCGACCTGGTGGCGCTGGCCGGTGCCGAGGAGTGCTGCGGCTTCGGCGGCACCTTCGCGGTGAAGAACGCCGACGTCTCCGCCGCGATGCTGGCCGACAAGTGCGCGGCGGTCTGCGACACCGGGGCGGCGTACGTGGCGGCGGCGGACAACTCCTGCCTGGCGCACATCGGCGGCGGCCTGTCCCGGCGTGACGGCACCGGGCCGGGCGGCCCCCGCGCCATCCACTACGCGGAGATCCTGGCGAGCACCGGGGAGCGGCCGTGACCGGGCGGGCCGGGTCGGCGCCCGGGCGCGGTCGGCGGGGTACCGGGCCGCAGCGGGCGCCGTCGACACCCGGCGGCGCCGGACCGAACGAGGAGCGGGGATGACCGCGGGTACCGGGAACATCGTCGCGCCGCTGCCGTTTCCGACGGCGGCCCGGCGCGAACTGGCCGATGGGCAGCTCCGGGCCAACCTGCGCCGGGCCACCCACACCATCCGGGACAAGCGGCTCCGGGTGGTCGGCGAGGTGCCGGACTGGGAGGCGCTGCGCCGCTCCGGCGCGGCGATCAAGGACGACGTGCTGGCCCGCCTGCCGGAACTGCTGGAACAGTTCGAGGCGGCCGCCACCGCCGCCGGGGCCACCGTGCACTGGGCCCGGGACTCGGCCGAGGCGTGCGCGGTGGTCACCGAGCTGGTCCGGCGGACCGGCAGCACCGAGGTGGTCAAGGTCAAGTCGATGGCCACCCAGGAGATCGGCCTCAACGAGGCGCTCGCCGAGGCCGGCATCGCGGCGGTCGAGACCGACCTGGCCGAGCTGATCGTGCAGCTCGCCGACGACACCCCGTCGCACATCCTGGTACCGGCGATCCACTACAACCGGCGGCAGATCCGGGACATCTTCGCCAGCCGGATGCCCGGGGTCGACCTCGACGCGCTCACCGACGACCCGCCCGCGCTCGCCGAGGCGGCCCGCCGGCACCTGCGGGCGAAGTTCCTCAGCGCCAGGGTGGCGATCTCCGGCGCCAACTTCGCGGTCGCCGAGACCGGCACTCTGGTGGTGGTGGAGTCCGAGGGCAACGGCCGGATGTGCCTGACCCTGCCCGAGACGCTGATCTCCGTGGTGGGTGTGGAGAAGCTGCTGCCGACCTTCCGCGACCTGGAGGTCTTCCTGCAACTGTTGCCCCGCTCCTCGACCGGGGAGCGGATGAACCCGTACACCTCGCTCTGGACCGGGGTCACCCCGGGGGACGGGCCGAACGACCTGCACATCGTGCTGGTCGACAACGGGCGTACCGAGACGCTGGCCGATCCGGTGGGCCGGCAGGCGCTGCGCTGCATCCGCTGCTCCGCCTGCCTGAACGTCTGCCCGGTCTACGAGCGGGTCGGCGGGCACGCGTACGGGTCGGTCTATCCGGGCCCGATCGGCGCGATCCTCTCCCCGCAGCTGACCGGGCCGGACTCGGGCGCGAACCGCACCCTGCCGTACGCCTCGACGCTCTGCGGCGCCTGCTTCGACGCCTGCCCGGTCCGGATCGACATCCCCGAGGTACTCGTGCACCTGCGGCAGCGGGGCGTGGACGCGCGCCGGGGCCGGCCGTCGGCGGAACGCACCGCGATGCGGGCGCTGTCCTGGGTGATGCGGGACCGCCGCCGGTACGCTGCCGCGCTCCGGGCCGCCCGGCGCGGTGCCGCCCCGCTGCGCCTGGTCGCCGGCGCACGCGGGCAGGTACGCCGGCTGCCGTGGCCGTTGTCGGCCTGGACCGCCAGCCGGGACGCCCCGCTGCCGGCCAGCCAGACGTTCCGGGACTGGTGGGCCGGGCGGGGCCGCACGAACGAGAAGGAGGACCGGTGGTGACCGTACCCGGCTCGGCCCGGGAGGAGATCCTGGCCCGGATCCGGGCGGTCCGGCCCAGCGGAGTGGTGCCGGTCCCCCGGGACTACCGCACCGCACCACCGCCCGGCACCGCGACGGGGACGGCGCCGGACGGGGAGCTGATCGAGCTGCTGGTCGACCGGCTGGTCGACTACCGGGCCACGGTCCGCCGCTGCGGGCCGCAGGAGCTGCCCGGAGCGCTCGCCGAGCTGCTGGGCGAGGTGCCGACCGTGGTCGTACCGCCGCAGGCGCCGGCCGAGTGGCTGTCGGCGTACCTCGGCCGGACCCGCCGGGACGGCGACCCGGACCCGCTGACGGTGGCCGACCTCGACGCGCCGGGCGTGGCCGTGGTCACCGGCTGCGCGGTGGCGATCGCGCAGACCGGCACGCTGCTGCTGGACGGCGGACCGGACCAGGGGCGCCGGCTGCTCAGCCTGGTACCCGACCACCACCTCTGCGTGGTCCACGCCGCGCAGGTGGTCGGCGGGGTGCCGGAGGCGCTCACCCGGCTCACCGACCCGACCCGGCCGATCACCATGGTCTCCGGGCCGTCGGCCACCAGCGATATCGAACTCGACCGGGTGGAGGGCGTGCACGGGCCGCGCCGGCTGGACGTGCTGGTGGTCACCGGCTGAACCCCGGCCGGCGGTCCCGGCCGGCACGGCGCGCGGCAACGCGGCCCCGGACCGCCCGCCACCGACCGACACCGGCCGGCGACCGGCGGGGCCGGGTGGTCAGTTCGCCGAGACCCGCTCGGCGCGGCGGGCGGCGACGTGCTCCACCAGGGTGACCAGCACGACCTTGCCGGACTGCCGGCTGCGCGCGTCGCAGAGCACGACCGGCACGTCCGGGTCCAGGTCGAGCGCGCCGCGCACCGCATCGACGCTGAACCGCTTGGCCCCGTCGAAGCAGTTCACCCCGACCACGAACGGGATGCCCCGGCGTTCGAAGTAGTCGACCGACGGGAAGCAGTCGGCGAGCCGGCGGGTGTCGGCGAGCACCACCGCGCCGAGCGCGCCGAACGCCAACTCGTCCCAGAGGAACCAGAACCGGTCCTGCCCCGGAGTGCCGAAGAGATAGACCTGGAGATCGGAGTTGATGGTGATCCGACCGAAGTCCATCGCGACGGTGGTGGTCTGCTTGCCCTCCACGCCGTAGAGGTCGTCGGTGCCGGCCCCGGCGTCGGTGAGCACCTCCTCGGTCTGCAACGGACGGATCTCGCTCACCGCGCCCACCAGGGTCGTCTTGCCGACCCCGAAGCCACCGGCGATCAGGATCTTCAGGGCGAGCGGGATCCGCCGCTTCGCCGTCCCCTGATCAGAGAGCCCGGAGTCCATTGACCACCGCCTTGAGGATGTCGTCGTCGGGGAACTGGCGCGAGGTGGGTGGGTCGTACATCAGGATCCGGCCGCTGGTGAGCAGGTCGCCGAGGAGGACCCGGACCACACCCACCGGCAGGTTGAGGTCGGCGGCGAGGTCGGCGACGGTGATCGGCTGCTGCGCCCGCGCGATGATCGCCCGCTGTTCGGGTTGCGGCTGCGGGCCGTCGTCGCCGTCCTCGTCCGGCGGCCCGGCCACCACGAACGCCATCAGGTCGAACCGGCCCGCCGACGGCTGGACCCGACCACCGGTCATCGTGTACGGCCGGACCACCGGCCCGGCGTCGTCGTCCAGCCAGTCGTGGTGCGGTCCGGGCGCGTCACTCCGCATCTGCCGGCGCCCGGGATGTTCGGCTCGGCGCGGACAGGTTCTGCCCCACCCGGGTCACCAGCATCGCCATCTCGTACGCGATGACGCCGATGTCCGACGCGGCACTGGCCAGTACGGCGAGACAGGCGCCCTGACCGGCGGCGGTGACGAAGAGGAAGGCGGACTCCATCTCGATCACGGTCTGCCGGACCGGCCCCGCCTGGAAGTGCCGGCTGGCCCCCTTCGCCAGAGACTGGAAGCCGGCCGCCATCGCCGCCATGTGTTCGGCGGCCTCCTGGCCCAGGTCCTGCGACGCGGCCATCAGCAGGCCGTCCGCGGAGAGCAGTACGGCCTGCTGCGCGGACGGTACGCGCTCCACGAGGTCGTCGAGCAGCCAACTGAGGTCCGCACCCGGCTTCGTCGTGTGCACCACTCACCCGTCCCCTTCAGAATTCGTGACACCCGGATCGGTGACCCGGGAGGTGGCTTCGGAGGTGTCGCCGGGCCGCGTCAGGTCCTCGGCGTCCCGCCGTCCCCGCGCCGTGCCGGACTGCAACGCGGCCATCACCGCCCGGACCTGCTCCGCGGTACGCGGCTGCGGCTCGTCCGGCTCCCCGTCGGCGGTTGCGCCGGCAGCAGCGGTGGAACCCGCGGACCGGTCCGGGCCGGCCACGGGTCCGTTGCGCAGTTGCGGCGCGAGGCTCTTCTGCCGGATCCGCCGGGGCAGGCCGTCCGCGCCGACCGGGCCGGCGGCCGGGCGTGCCGGGCCGCCAGTGGCCGGTACCGCGCCGCCAGTGGCCGGTACCGCGCCGCCAGTGGCCGGTACCGCGCCGCCAGTGGCCGGTACCGCGCCGCCAGTGGCCGGTACCGCGCCGCCAGTGGCCGGTACCACCGGGAGGACGACGGTGTCGTCGTCCATCGCCGGACGCGGCACCGGCCCGGCCGGCGTCGTGCTGGCCGGGGCGGCGGTCGGCGACGTCGTGCCCGCGCCGGTCGGGATGGCGGTCGCCGGAGTCGTGCTGGTCGCGGTGGGGTTCGCGGCGGTCGGATCGACGCCGCGCCGCCGCAGCGTACCGGCCTTCGGCGCCCGTGCTCCGGACCGCCGGGCGACCTCCGGCCCGTCATCGACGGCGCCCGGGTCGGCGCTGGAGTCGGCCTGGTCGGAGGTAGGCGCCTCCGGCGCGGTCCGGACGGCCGTCGGCTCCGCTGCGCCGTCGGCCGCCGGGGTCGGCTGTGGTGTCTCCGGGCGGCTGGCGGCGACCAGCGCCGCCAGGGCCGCGCCCGCCTTGCGCCGCGGCCCGAGCCCGGTGGTCGAGCCAGGTTCCACGGGCGGCTCGTCGCCGTCGGCGGAGACCCGGGCGGTCCGCCCGGACCGTGCCGGCACTTCGATCGTCTCCGAGCCGTCCGCGCCACCGGCGATCCGGCCGGCGGGGCCGGTGCGCCGGGTCGTAGCGTCCGGCTCCGCACCGGACCCGTCGCCCCGGTCACCGGTCGAGGTGGAGGTGGAGGTGTCGGGTACCACGAGGTCACCGGGAATGAGCACGACCGCCGTGACGCCGCCGAACGGGGAGGAACGCAACTGGACCCGTACGCCGTGCCGGGCGCCGAGCAGGGCGACCACGAACAGCCCGAGCCGGGCGCTGTTCGCCGGGTCGAAGTCCGGCGGGTCGGCCAGTCGGCGGTTGGCCTGCTCGATCGCCTCGGTGGCCATCCCCAGGCCCCGGTCCTCGATCTCGATCGCGTACCCGTTCGAGACCACCTGCCCGGTGACCTGTACCCGGGTGTGCGGCGGCGAGAACGACGTCGCGTTCTCGATCAGCTCGGCGAGCAGGTGGATGACGTCGCCGACCGCCCGGCCGGCAGTGGCCGCCGGTGCCACGTTGGCCAGGTCGACCCGGGCGTAGTCCTCGACCTCGGAGATCGCGCCCCGGATCACGTCCACGATGGAGACCGGGTTGCGCCAGCCCCGGCCCGGCGCCGCTCCGGCGAGCACGACGAGGTCCTCGGCGTGCCGCCGCATCCGGGTGGCCATGTGGTCGAGCCGGAAGAGGTCCTCCAGCTCGTCCGGCTGGGCCGCCCGCCGCTCCATCCGGTCCAGCAGCGCGAGCTGGCGGTGCAGCAGGGTCTGGCTGCGCCGGGCGATGTTGAGGAAGACGTCCCGCAGACCGCTGCGCAGCGCGGCCTCGTCGATCGCCGATGCGATGGCGGTGCGCTGCACCTCGCTGAACGCCTGGCCGAGCTGGCCGATCTCGTCCTGCCCGTAGTCGAGCGGTGGCGCCTCGGCCTCGACGTCCACCTCCTCGCCCCTGCGTAGCCGCCCGACGACGTCGGGCAGCCGTTCGTCGGCCATGTTCAGCGCGGCGGCGCGCAGGCTGGTCAGCCGCCGGACCAGGGACCGGCCGATCCGCCACGCGATGATCGCCGAGAGAAGTACGGCGACGAAGCCGAGCAGGCCGGCGAGCCCCAACCGGAGCAGGATGCCGGCAGCCACCGGCCGACTGCGCTCGGTGAGCGATTCGGCACCACTCAGCTCGAAGTCGCGCAGTTGCCGCTGGACGGAGTCGTAGCTGCTCTGCCATGTCCGGGCGTCGACCGGCAGCGTGCTGCCGCCACCCCGGCTGATCAGGTCGTCCTCCAACCGGCGCAGCCGGACGTACCCGTCCCCTTCGGTGAGCTGCTGGTACGCCACCCGGTCGGCGTCCGGCAGCTCCGCCGTCGCGGTCGAGTAGAGGAACCGCTGGGTGCCGACGATCTGGACGAACTGGGCGTGCTCGCCCGGCGCGAAGCGCCCCGCGGTGAACGCCCCGGCGAGCAGCGCGTCGGCCTGGGCCATCACCTCGCGGGCCCGGCCGAGTTCGGTCAGGCTCCGCGCCTCCCGGGAGAGCGTGTCGTCCGGCAGCGTGTTCAGTGCGGAGAACGTCCGGAACGCGGCATCGATCACGCCGCTGTAGAGGCCGAGCGCTCCGCTGGCGTCGACGGTGCGCCGGTCGATGAAGACCCGTCCGGACCGCAACGCGTCGATCGCGGTGAGCAACTGGTCGATCCGGGCGTCGAGCAGCGCGCCGGTGGTGTCCCGCAGGTCGGCGTCGGAGGTCCGGCGCCGGAACTCGGCTATCGCCCGGTCGGTACGGGTCCGCTGGTCGGCGAGGGCCGTGGTGGCGGTCGGGTCGACCAGTTGCCGGACCGAGATCCGGCGCTCCTGCTGCAACTCCACCACCAACGCCTCGCCGGGCCGCCCGACCTCGTCCAGCAGGGTCTGCGCGGCGAGCAGACTCGACGCGGGCCCGATGGTGAGCGTGGTCGCGAAGATCCAGAGCGCCGACAACGCGAGGATCGGCACGGCGACCAGCGCGACGATCTTCGAGCGGATCGGCCAGTTCTGGGTTTTCATCAGACCTCGCCGGAAGGGGATATGTCAGGGTCGACACCCGCACCGGCGGCCCGGCGGCTCCGGCCAGAGTCCGAGGGTCACGGGCGCGCGTGCCTTCGGCAGGATACGTAATCCACGCCGTGTGCACTACCGCACGAGGGGCTTCTAGTTGATCCAATCTGGAAAATAGATTGATGACTGTCTTCCTCAATTGATCTCGACACCCATCGATGGGGTCGGCCAGGGGCGCCGCCGATCCCATCCAGACATGCCGATCAGATCCGCCGGGTGACCGCCGGAAACGCGCCCGTACGGCCGCCGTGGCGGCGACGGCCGGGCCAGGGCCGGGGCCGGGTCGGCCGCCCCGACAACCGGGATGGCCATTGCGGTGACCGGGGATGGGCCGATCGGACCGACCCACCCCCACCAGCAATTCCTGCCGGATATATCACTCCGGGACGGCGATCCCGGGCGTCACCGGCGGCGGCGCGGCCCACCCGGCCACCGGCCGACCGGCTACCGCCGGTGCCGCCCCGCTCCGGCCCGGCGCAGCCCGACCGCCAGCGCCAGGTACGGCAGGGCGAGCAGTCCGAAGACCACACCGTGCCCGGCGACCGTCGAGGCGAGGGCGTACCCGCCGTACACCCCGATGGTGACCAGTTCGGTGCCGAGCCCGGCCAGCGAGGTCACCGTGGCCCTCGCCGGCCCACCGATGCTCTCCTGGAGGCGTACGTCGGCCACCAGGCTGGCCATCTGCAGGGCGCAGAACGCCGCCGCCACCAGTACGAAGCCCGCCGGTCGGCCGGTCAGCGCACCCACGGCCAGGGCGATCGAGGCCGCCCCGACCGTGCCGGCGAACCGTCGCGCCGTCAGCCGCTGCCCGAGCGGGGTGAGCAGCCCGCCCAGCATCACCCCGGCCCAGACCAGCAACACCAGCAGCGGCACGCCGGCCGCCGGAGCGACGTCGCCGGCCAACAGCGGCACGTACTCCTCCAGTCCGCCCCAGATGCCGACCATCGCCGGCAGGAGCAGCAGGGCCCGGCGTACCGGCGGGCTGTTCCGGGCCTCGGCCAGCGCCACCCGCAGGATCGCGAGCTGGCCGGGCGCCCCGGTCTCGGCGACCGGTGCCGGGGTGAGCCGTACGAGGTCACCGGATGCCCCGGCGCTGCCGCCGAGCCCTCCACCGGACCCGGGGTCCACGGTCTCCGGCCCGGCGGGCCGGAGAGCGGTCGGTGCCGGTGCCCGGTGTTCCGGCAGTGCCAGCCCCACGGCCGCACAGAGCAGGCTGGCCAGCACGCTGGCGACCCCGACCGCGGGGTAGCCGCCGACCGCGAAGACCGGGGTGGCGACCGCGATGGCCAGCAGCGCGCCGAGCAGGCTCACGGTGCTGGCCCGGCCGATCACCCGCCCGTACCGGTCGGCCAGGCCGAGCCGGTCGAGTTCGTCGTAGAGCAGGGCCTCGGAGGCGCCGGACTGGAGCGCACCCCGTGCGCCCCAGAGCACGAAGCCGAGCGCGAAGACCCAGTAGGAGGGTGCCGCGACCCAGAGCCCGAAGCCGACGGCGCCGAGCAGCGGGGCAGCGCCGAGCAGCAGCCGCCGGGACACGGCGTCGGCCCAGACCCCGGACGGGATCTCGAGGACGATCCCGGTCAGCGACCAGATGACGAAGAGCGAGGAGATCTGCGCGACGGAGAGCCCGGTGTCGGTGAAGAGCAGCGCGTACACCGGGTAGAGCAGGACGAAGTCGTCCAGGAACGCGTAAAGGTAGAAAGTGGTGGTCAACCGACGCGCGCGAGCTGTCGGCGCGGGTGACGAGATGACGGGCATGAGGCCTTCCCACGGGGACGATCCGGACTCGGAAATCGGGTCACGGACGTCCCGGGCGGGCCCCGGCAGCGCGGGCCGGGCCGGCCTCCGGCGGGAAATTAATGTCGGTGCGTCATGCGGGCAGTCTAGGCGGTCGGCAGGCTCGGTGGCAGTCGGGAAATGCGCCCCGGGCGGGGCGCGGGGCGACAGTCCGGGCCAACCGGCGGGCAGCCAGATCCGTCCCGGCAAGCGATCTCGACACCGGAGGGGTCCGCACGGGGTGCGCGGCGGGCCACAGCCGACCGCCGGCCCGACGTGCCCGACGTGCCCGACGTGCTCGGAGCGCCCGGCGTGCCCGGCGTGCCCGACGTGCCCGACGTGCCCGGAGCGCTCGGAGCGCTCAGCGTGCTCAGCGTGCTCGGCGTGCTCGGCGTGCTCGGCGTGCTCGGCGTGCTCGGCGGCGAGCCGGACAAGCGTCCCCGCCCGGCCGTTCCGGACAGTTTTCCCGCTCAGGCCCCCTACGGGCGGTTCCTACCGCTGCGAGCCGGTTCCCGCCGGCCGGCACGAAAGTGTGCCCGATCTGGATTGGTGATCAGGGCACAGCGGGAATACCAGGAGACGAAGGAGGAGCCATGTCGCCCATAGAAGTCGTCCTCATCGTCCTAGTGGTCCTCGCCGTCGCGGCAGCCGTACCGGCCATCTGGGTGGCCAGCCGCCGCCGCGCCCTGCGCAGCCGGTTCGGCCCGGAGTACGACCGGGTGGTCGCCGAGCAGCAGAGCCGGTCCGCCGCCGAGCACGAACTGCGGGAGCGCGAACGCCGGCACGCGGAGTTGACGCTCACTCCGCTCTCCGCCGAGTCCCGCCAGCGCTACGCGGCCGACTGGGAGGAGATCCAGGCCCGGTTCGTCGACTCCCCGGCCGAGGCGGTGGGGGCGGCGGACGAACTGGTCACCCGGCTGATCGCCGAGCGCGGCTATCCGATCGGCGAGTACGACGACCAGCTCGCCCACCTCTCCGTCGAGCACGCCCGCACCCTGACCCACTACCGGGACGCGCACGAGATCCAGCTCCGCAACGAGCGCGGCGAGGCCAGCACCGAGCAGCTCCGCCAGGCCGTCGTGCACTACCGGGAACTCTTCGCCGACCTGCTCGGCGAGGAGCCCGTACGCCAGCCCTCGGACGGGACCCGTCCGGACACCCCGCAGGACGTACCGAGCCGGTGAGGAGGCACTCTGCCATGCGTCAACAGCAGACCGACAACGGCGACGCCGACGTGACCCGCTCCGCGCCGGTAACGGCGACCGGCCCGGGTCGGGCCGAGGCCGGCGAGACCGAGGATCGGCGGAGCCGGTATCCGGAGGGCACCGGCGACCAGGGTCCCGACGCGCTCGACGAGCGGGGCTCGTACGACAACGACCTCGCCACCAGCGGCTCGGGACCGGCCTTCTCGTCCGACCCGGCCGCCGCCGCACGCGCCCGGGACGACCGGCGCGGCGAGAGCCGGTCGGCGGACGACCGGGCCGAGGACGCGGCGCTGGACGACGACGCGCTGCCCGAACGCTCAGCGACGGGCCGCACCGGAGACCCCGACAACGACACCGGAAGCACCGGTGACCGGGGTGACCTGGCCGACGCCAGTCAGGCGGACGCCGCCGGCGGCCCCGACGAACCGGCCGCCGAGCCCACCGGGACGGTCTACGCCACCGCCGGAGCGGACACCACCGGCAAGGACGCGGCCGGGGCGGACACCACCGGCAAGGACGCGGCCGTCGATCCGGACGGCACCGCCCGGATCGACGGGCCGGAGCGGGCCGGCGACGCCGACGAGGAGCGCGGCGACGCCCGGGACGACTCCGGCACACCGGAGTTCCACGAGCCGGCGCCGCTGCCCACCAGCTTCGGTGCCGCCACCGTCGGCGGCGCGGCGGCGGCCGCCGCGCTGGCCGGCAGTCACCGCGACCCCCGCAACGAGGACACGGTCCGCGCCGGGGACGGGCCGGCCGACGACCGGATCGACGGGGTCGGCGACGAACGGGCCGAGGGGGTTGGCGACGAACGGGCTGAGGGGGTCGCCCGGCAGGGGGTACCGGACCGAAGCCTCGGTGCGGCCGACGCCGCCACCGCCACCCGGACCGGCGCGCCGGCGTCCGGCGGTGTCGAGCCCGATCCGCCGGTCGACCCGCTGGGCCGGCCCGTGCCGGAGGGCTCGGCGGTCGGGGTGGCACACCCGGTGAACCCGGACGTGCTCAGCGCGGGCAATCCCGACGCGCTGACCGGCGGAACCCGCGCCCCGGCGCAGGCCGGTGGACGGGACGAGACGGCCACGACAGGCGAGACCGCCACGACGGATTCCGGCGGGACAGCGGACGGCGGGCTGCCGCCCGGTGCCGCGCCGGCCGAGCCGATCGTCGCGATCCTCGACCAGGAGGCGGTGCAGGGCTTCCGGGACCGCTGGCGGGAGGTGCAACTCCGGTTCGTCGACGACCCGCCGGGTGCCACCGAGGAGGCCCACCGGCTGGTACGGGAGTCCGTGGAGGCGGTCACCGCCGCCCTGTCCCGACAGCGTGACGAACTCGCCGGCTGGCAGGACGACGGCGGGACCGACACCGAGCGGTTGCGGATGGTGGTACGCCGGCACCGGGACTTCCTGGACCGGTTGCTCGGCCGGTAGCCCGGCCCCCTGACGGCTCCCCGATGCCCGCCGACGACGGTGGGCGCCGGGGAGCCGTCGGCGATCCGGAGTCACCACCGGGCAGAGGCGTGAAAACTCTTCACCTCGGGTAGTAGGCCCCTCGCCCCCGGCGGAAGGTGTGCACCGGGTAACGGACGGACCGAGCGTACGGACGAAGGTGACGGTGTGGACAGCGGCCTGCGGCTGGACATGAACGCCCTCGACTATCTGATCCTGGCGCTGTACTTCGGCACCGTGCTCGGTGTCGGCATCGCGGCCCGCCGGGCGATCCGGACCAGCGTGGACTTCTTCCTCTCCGGCCGGTCGCTGCCGGCCTGGGTGACCGGGCTCGCCTTCGTCTCGGCCAACCTCGGGGCGCTGGAGATCATCGGCATGGCCGCCAACGGCGCCCAGTACGGCCTGATGACGCTGCACTACTACTGGATCGGCGCCGTACCGGCGATGGTCTTCCTCGGCATCGTGATGATGCCCTTCTACTACGGCTCCAAGGTACGCAGCGTGCCGGAGTACCTCCGGTTGCGCTTCAACCGGCCCGCCCACCTGTTCAACGCGCTCAGCTTCGCGGTCGCCCAGGTGCTGATCGCCGGGGTCAACCTCTACGCGCTCGCCCTGATCATGCAGGCCCTGCTCGGCTGGCCGCTCTGGCTCTCCATCGTGGTCGGCGCGCTGATCGTGCTGGCCTACATCACCATCGGCGGGCTCTCCTCGGCGATCTACAACGAGGTGCTCCAGTTCTTCGTGATCCTCGCCGGCCTGGTCCCGATCACCGTGATCGGGCTGGCCAAGGTCGGCGGGATCGACGGGCTGTGGGACGCCGTGCGCGGCTCGGACCTGGGCGAGGCCGGACTGCACACCTGGGCGGACACCGGCAGCACCGCCAACCCGCTGGGCGCGAGCTGGATCGGCATCGTCTTCGGGCTCGGCTTCGTGCTCTCGTTCGGCTACTGGACCACCAACTTCGCCGAGGTACAGCGGGCGATCTCGGCGAAGGACATGAGCGCGGCCCGGCGTACGCCGATCATCGCGGCGTACCCGAAGATGGTGATCCCGCTGGTCACGGTGATCCCCGGCCTGGTCGCGGTGGTCACCGTCAACGGTCTCGGCGCCGAGACCGGCGACCTGACCTACAACAACGCGATCCCGCTGCTGATGCGCGACCTGCTGCCGACCGGCGTGCTCGGGGTGGCGGTGACCGGCCTGCTGGCCTCGTTCATGGCCGGCATGGCGGCCAACGTCAGCGGCTTCAACACCGTCTTCACCTACGACATCTGGCAGGCGTACGTCCGGAAGGACCGGCCGGACGGGTACTACCTGCGGGTGGGCCGGATCGCCACCGTCGCCGGGGTGCTGGTCGGGATCGGCACCGCGTTCATCGCGGCCGGGTTCAACAACATCATGAACTACATCCAGGTGCTCTTCTCGCTGTTCAACGCGCCGCTCTTCGCGACCTTCATCATCGGCATGTTCTGGAAGCGGATGACCGCCTGGGCCGGGTTCTGGTCGTTGCTGACCGGCACCCTCGGCGCGCTCGCCACCTACCTGCTCTACAAGGCCGGGGTGCTGCCGTTCGACTCCGACCTGGAGGAGAGCTTCTGGGGTGCCGGCGTCGCGTTCGTGCTGGTCGCGATCGTCGCGGCGATCCTCACCCCGCTGACCTCCCGCAAGCCCGACGACGAGCTTCGCGGCCTGGTGTACGGGCTCGCCGGCACGGACGGCCGGCAGGCCCTGCTGGCCGGCGACGCCCGCTGGTACCGCTCGCCGCTGCTGCTCGGCGGGATCGCGCTGGCCCTCTCCGCACTGCTCTACCTGCCGGTGCTCTGAGGGGCCGCACCGCAGGCGTCCAACCGGGACGGTCGACGCCGACAGCGAGAAGGGACGAGGCGATGGAAGACCAGAACCGGCCGCCGGGCGGAGCGCCGCCGGACTCCGCCGAGCAGGAGCGCCAGTCGGCGGCCGCCCGGCTGTTCGACATCCGCCGGGTGATCGGCGGGCTGTTCGTCGCGTACGGCGTGATCGTCGGACTGGTCGGCGTCTTCGACGGCGCGTCGGCGGTGGAGAAGGCCCAGGGCATCCGGATCAACCTCTGGGCCGGACTGGCCATGCTGGCACTCGGGCTGGGCTTCCTGCTCTGGCAGTGGCTGCGCCCGATCGACCGGGAGTGACGTCGTGCCGCCGGGCCCGGACCGGACCGGGGTGGGTGGTGACGGGTGGGGAAAGGCATGGCGCGGGTCGTCCGGGGTAGTCGAACCGGAGGACCGGTCAGCCGCACGTCGCATCCGGACAGGAGGGCAGCAAACATGACGGAGCGCGATCCGACCCGCAACCGGCCGCTGGAGGAGAGCCCGGAGGTGGCCGCCGCGATCGAGGACGACACCGCCGTACCGCAGCTCGCCTCCGACGGCGGACCGAGGGCCGAGAACCCGGACTTCGTGGACCCGGAGGACGTCCCCGGCGACTTTCCGCCCACCGACGACCTGCTCGGCGATCCGCACGGGCAGGGCGCGGGCAGCGCGGGCGACACGCGTACCGGGGCCGAACAGCCGTGGGACCCGGAGGACCTGGCGATGGCGCAGGGCCGCGACCCGACCCCGGAGAACGTGCGGCGGGCCAGCGAGGAACTGGACCGGGAGGGTACGGCGGCCGCGGTGGAGAAGACGGTGCCCTGACCGGAGCAGCCGGCCGGAGCAGCCGGCCGGAGCAGCACCGGCGGTCCCCGCCCGGCGTGTGACGCGCCGGACGGGGACCGCCCTGTGGTGTCGCTGTGTTGCTGCCCCAGTTGCTACCAGCCGATCAGAGCGCCGGGTAGGCGTTCTGCATGAGCTCGGTGAGCTGCGCCGGGAACCAGGCACCCGAGATCGGGGCGCCCGAGAGCGCGCCGCTCATGTTGTTCTGGTTACGCGGGTTACCGGTGTACGTCGGGTCGCACATCCGGTCGAAGCCCTTGCCCTCGTCGTTCTCGATCTCGGTGCTGGAGCCGTCCGACTCGCCCGGAGGCTTGATCCAGACGTACGCGTCGATCCCGCTGGCCGGAGCTGCCCGCGGCCGCTCGCCGAGGCCGGCGCCGCTCTGGTTGCACCAGTTGCCGAGGTGGATCCGCTGGTCGATCCGGGAACCGTCGACCTGCTCGTCGACGGTGCCCGAGGTGACCGGGCCGGTGGGCCGGTCCGAGCCGCCCCAACCGTTACGCGAGGTGTCGATCAGCATGCCGATGCCGCTGGAGAAGCCCTGCGAGACCAGCTCGGTGCGGAGAGCCTGGGCGAACCGCTGCTCGTCCACGTACCGGTTGTAGTCGATCCACTTCGAGAGCCGGTTCTGCTCGGTCACGTTGAGGTAGGGCTCCAGCGTGGCCGAGTAGTTGGCGGTGTTGGCGATGAAGCCGTGCACGTTGGCCTGGGTGCTGCCCTCGGCGCGGGCGGCCTCGGCGAAGATCTGCGCGGAGGCCCGGAAGTTGTCGTCCCACCCGATCCAGCCGTGGTGACCGGCGTCGATGTAGTTGTAGACGTTCGGGACCGCACCGAGCTTGGCCAGGGCGTAGCCGACACCCTTGACATAGTTGCCGTTCGCCTTCATGGTGTCGCACTGCGCCGTCGCGGTCTCCCGCGGCGCCACGTTGGTGACCAGGTTCGGCAGCGAGTCGATCTCGATGATCGTGATGATCCGGAGGCTGCTGTACTTCGAGTCAGCCATGATCGCCGCGATCGGGTCGATGTACTCCGTCTTGTACTTGGGCAGCTCGTCGGCCTTGAGCTCGCCGTTCGAGGCCAGCGCCGCACAGTCCCGGCCGGGCAGGTTGTAGATGACGACCTGGATGTAGCCGGCACCCTGCGCCAGCGCCTCGTCCAGGTGGTCCCGCAGGCCCATCGGGCCGTTCGAGCTGCTATCCGGGGTGCCTTCGATCGCGGCGATCCGGTCCAGCCAGACGCCCGTCGGGGTGTTGGAGATCCGGTTGCCGCCGGAGACGCTCTCCGCCTTGGCCTTCCACTCCGGGTTCACGTAGCCGCTGGCACCCGCGTACGGGTTGTCCACCCGCGCCGCGGGGTTGCTGGTCGGGTTGCCGGTCGGCGGGTTGGTCGGGTTGCCGGTCGGCGGGTCGGTCGGCGTGGTGCCGTTGCAGGCCGTCCCGTTGACGCTGAAGGACGTCGGCGCCGGGTTGCTGCCGTTCCAGGAACCGTTGAACCCGATGCCGGTGGAGGCGCCGGTGGCCAGGTTGCCGTTCCACGACACGTTCGTCGCGGTCACCTGGGTGCCCGACTGGGTCCAGTTGGCCGACCAGCCCTGGGTCACCCGCTGGTTCGCGTCCGCGAAGCTGAAGCGGAGGGTCCAGCCGTTGATCGCGTCACCGACGTTCCGGATGGTGATGTTGGCGCTGAAACCACCCTGCCACTGGTTGGTGCTGTAGGTGACGCTGCACCCGGGGGCCGCCTGGGCCACCGAAGCCGGGATGGTGACCAGACCGGCGGCGACCAAAGCGCTCGCACCGGCCACCGCGACGGCTTTCTGCCGGACGGACAATCTACTCCGTAAATTCATGCCACTGATCTCCTTGGGCCAGCCGGTCACGTCAGGCGGACCGGCGCGGCGGTAACACGGACTCGCGTCAGGTGGGTACGTCCGTGGACGCCATGGGGGACTGCGGTATGCCCGACCCGGACGGGCGCAACTGGTGGTGGTGCCGACCGCGGTCAGCGGCCGTGTTGACGCCGTCCGGTGAACCGGCTGCCCTCGGCGTCTGCTGCGCGGTGTGGCTCCCCCAGCACAGTGGATGAATTCTTGCATGGGAGCGCTTCCACCACAACACCCCGACAGTGATGGATGACGATTCCCTGCTCGCGCCGGCCGTCGCCCGTCGTCGGCCGCGACCTGCGGTGGCACGGCCGGCCAGGCACAGTGGACCGACTCCGGACCGGATCCTACCCCGCACCCCCGCCCCCGGTCCCGGCTCGGGAGCCGGTCTACCCGGTGCGATGACCGGCGCCGGGATCTGCCGTGCCCGCTATGCGGTGAACGGGTCGACCGGCCGCCCCGGGCGACCGACGGACCCGTGCACAGCGGAAGCGTGACCGGTCGGGAGGCATCGCGGGCCCGACGGCGGGCGGGCACGAACCGGATGGACTGCACCCGATCCCCCGGACCGGCCCGATCACGGCACAACCGCCGCTCGGCACCCGTTACCCCCGAGCGAGGACCCGGTAGCGGAATCGGCGCTGTCCCGCCTAGCGGACGCAGCCAGGTGCGCGCCGTCCGGTACCCACCAGAGCTTCCCAGGCAGCGCCTCCGGATGCCTTCCCCACCCGTTCGGGTAAAAGCCGAAAAAATCCGATGAAAGCTCACAAATTCGTTAATCTCGGTCATGGCTCGTCTCCCGGCGAGCTGAGGCAAGAGGGAAGGATGACGAAAGTCATGTCCAAGAAGTTCCTCGGCAAGATGATCGCTGGAGCCGCCCTCGGCGGCGCTTCGCTACTCGTTTTCTCCCCCTCGGCCGCCCTCGCGGACGGCGGCTACCACCCGGAGGGGTACCAGCAGGACAGCTCTGGTCGGGTCTTCGCGAAACCGCATGCGGCGAAGCCCGGGGACAAGGTCGAGTTCGTCGAGGTCTGCCCCGAGGCGCAGAAGCACGCCTGGTTGTGGTCGAAGATCACCGGAAAGGTGGATCTGAAGCCCAAAGACCACAAGGACGACTACAAGCCCGCCGAAAAGCCCGAGGAGAGCAGGAAGCCCGAAGACAGCAAGAAGCCCGAAGACAGCAAGGGCGGCTGGGAGGACGGCAAGAAGGCCGAAGACAGCAAGAAGGCCGAAGACAGCAAGGGCGGCTGGGAGGACGACAAGAAGGCCGAGGACGGCGGATACGCCGACAAGTCCGAGGACTCAGGCGGCCACCAGGGCGGAGAGGACTACAAGAAGGAGAGCGAGTACCAGGAGTTCCAGAGGTACAAGGAGTACCAGGAGTACCAGGAGTACCGCCGCTACAAGGAGCACAAGCAGGGGGCGGCCCCGACGGAGAACGGGGCTCCCCGTGCCGAATCCGCTCCGTCGACCGCCGAGAGGGCACCGGCGGCACCTGGCCCGTCGGCCGACTCGGTACCGTCCCCCTCGGTGGGCGGCCCGCCTCAGCAGCCCGCCGAGGGTTACCAGCCGCCGAACGGGCAACCGGCACCGGCGGCGCCGGGCGGTACCGGCGGGATGGCGCGGGACGACGGTGGGCACGGCTGGGAAGAGAGCAAGAAGGCCTACGACTCCGGACACGACTGGGAGAAGGCCGAGCCAGGCAAGCACAACTCGGAAGAGAACAAGAAGGCCTACGACTCCGGACACGACTGGGAGAAGGCCGAGCCAGGCAAGCACAACTCGGAAGAGAACAAGAAGGCCGAGGACCCCAGGCACGGCTGGGAGAAGGCCGAGCCGAGCAAGCACGGCTGGGAAGAGAGCGGGAAGGCCGAGGACGGCAAGGACGGCTGGACGCACGAGAAGGACGGCTGGACCGACAGGAAGGCCGGCCACGAGTACTGGAACAGCGTCACCATCCCTTGGGACGCCAAGCCGGGATCGTACGAACTCAAGGGCTCGTGCGGCGAGGGTGAGCTGATCATCCTGCCGAAGGGCTGGGTCGACGGCGGTGACGGTGGGGCGGCCTCGGGCAGCGGCGACAACCTCGCGGTCGCGGGTGTCGGGATGCTCGGGCTGGCCGGACTCGGCGGACTGGTGCTGATGCGGCAGCGCCGTACCGATGAGTCGGCGGCCTGACGCGACGGCGAGCGGTGCCGGCGGCCGCCACGGGAAACCGTGGCGGGTCGCCGGCACCGTCCTCGTCGCCCTCCTGGCCCTGGTCGGCGCCGGCCTGATCGGGGCCGCTCTCAACGCGCCGGAACCGACCTCGGCGCCGCAGCCGAGCGCCGGTGCCGCACCGAACCACCTGGACCGGGCGGCGACCGGCTCGGATCTGGGTACCTCACCGTCAGCCACGCCGGCACCGGAAGGCGGCACCAGCGCCACACCGGTACTGGCCAGGTCGGAACCGATCAAGATCACGATTCCGAAGATCGGCGTGGACGCGACGATCATGCCGGTGGGGCTCACCCCGGACGGCATGGTGCAGGTACCACCGCTGGCCAAAGCGGAGCTGGCCGGCTGGTACCAACCGGGTCCGACCCCGGGTGAGGCCGGCAACTCCGTGATCGTCGGCCACGTCGACTCGAAGGAGATCGGACCGGCGGTCTTCTTCCAGCTCGGCGCCCTGCTGCCGGGGGACGCCATCGAAGTGATCCGGAAGGACGGCAGCCTGGTCACCTTCGTGGTGGACGGCGTGAAGTCGTACCCGAAGACGGCCTTTCCCACCGAACTCGTCTACGGCCCGACCGACGAGCCGGGGTTGCGCCTGGTGACCTGTGGCGGGGATTTCGACGAGCGGGTCGGCTCCTATCCGGACAACGTAATCGCGTTCGCCCGGCTCGCCGGGTAGCCGGGACGGCGCTCGCCCGGCAGGTCCGGGCCTCGGGGGACAGCGGTGCGCCGCTGTCCCCCGTCACGTTGGGCAGGTGCCCGCCCGGCGATGCGGACATCTTTGACGTGAAGCACTCTCTACCACTCATAAGCGAGCTTTCGGAAAGAACACCCATAATCGCGACATCACCTCACAAACTAGCTAGCGTCGGTTCTGGCTCGGCTGGCCGCCGAGCAAACCAACGGGGAAGGAGTGACTACGAGTCATGAGTAGGAAGTTGCTGGGAAAGGTGATGGCCGGCGCCGGCATCGGTGCCGCGTCCCTGCTGGTCTGCGCGCCCGGAACCGCTCTGGCGGACGACGCCCCACACGAGCGGGAGAACAAGGGCCACATCTACACGGTGCCGAAGGGGGTGAAGCCGGGACACAAGTTCAAAATCATCTTGAAGTGCGAGCACTCGGTGGAGAGGGCCTGGGTCTCGTCGAAGATCACCGGCAAGCTCTGGCTCAAGCCCGTCACGAAGGATGGCGACCGGGTACCGGAGAGGCAGCGCCCGCCCGCGGACGACGGTCAGCCGGACGACGACGGCCAGCCACCGCTCCCGCCGAACGGCGAGCAGCCACCGCTCCCGCCGAACGGCGGACAGCCACCGCTCCCGCCGAACGGCGGACAGCCACCGCTCCCGCCGGACGACGGGCAGCCACCGCTGCCTGAGGGTGGGCAGCCCCCGCTGCCCGAGGGTGGCCAGCCGGAGGCGGGCGACGAGCAGCCCGGCGGCGAGGGCGGCCAGGCCACGAACGACGGCGAGGCCAAGTACTGGGCCTGGGCGAAGGTGCCGCACAAGACCAAGCCCGGGCACTACCGGGCCTGGGGGGCGTGCAACGGAACGGGCAAGATCGTGGTGCTGCCCCGCGGTTCCGTGCCCGGCGGTGACGGCGGTGCCAGCACCGACTCGGGCCGGGCGGCTGCCGGAGCCGGCCTGCTGGGGGCGGCCGCGATCGGTGGCTTCCTGATGATCCGCCGGCGTCGTACCGATGGCTCACTCGCCTGACGTGCCGACCAGGCGCGCCGGCGGCCGGCACGGGAAACCGTGGCGTGCCGCCGGCGTCACCCTGGTCGTCCTGCTCGCACTCAGCGGGACCGCCCTGCTCACCGCCGGCCTGAACCCGGCGCCGGCGCAGCCGCCGCAGCCCGCCCAGACCGAGGCCGGCGAGGCGACGCCGCAGCCCGAGTGGACTCCGGAACCGCTGCCGTCGTCGTCACCGGTCCCGGGCGCACCGTCCGGCCAGCCGGGCACCCCGACCGCCGAGCCGCCCCAGCCGGCGGAACTGCCGCGCTCGGAGCCGGTCAGGATCACCATTCCGAAGATCAAGGTGAACGCGAAGATCATGTCGGTCGGAGTGAACGACGACGGGACCGTGCAGGTGCCGCCGCTCAAGCAGGCCAAGCTCGCCGGCTGGTACAACGCGGGGGCCAGCCCCGGCGAGTTCGGTAACGCGGTCTTGGTCGGGCACGTCGACTCGGCGGTGACGGGCCCGGCGGTCTTCTTCCGGCTCGGCGCGCTCAAGCGGGGCGACCGGGTCGAGGTCACCCGGAAGGACGGCAAGGTCGTCCGGTTCGCGGTGGACGCGGTGAAGTCGTACCCGAAGACGTCGTTTCCGTCCGAACTGGTCTACGGCGCGGCGGACACCGCCCAGCTCCAGCTTGTGACCTGCGGCGGCACCTTCGACCGCAAGAAACGCAGCTACCGCAACAACGTGATCGTCTCCGCCACCCGGATTCCCTGACCGAGCCTCCTGCCGTCCCGGCGACCGGCCGGGGCGGCGGCGTACTCGGACCGACGGCCCCGTACGCCGCCGACGCGGCTGTCCGGTCAGCCGGCCGCCGAGGTTCGGACCAGGGTACGGATCTGCCGCAGCAGTACGGAGAGCGCGGCCAGGTCGGCCCGGGACTCGTCGAACTCCCCCATCGCCTTGCGGGTACGGCCGATCGAGATCGAGTTCGACCGTTCCCACTCCTGCACCCGCTCGTCCGGCGGCAGGTCGGCGGAGGTCCCGCCCAGCACCTCGGCGGTGAGCGCGGCCAGCGCGGCGTAGAGGTCGTAGCGCAGCGCCATCCGGGCCAGCGTCTGCCAGCGGTCCTCCCGGGGCAGCAGCGAGATCTTCGACAGCAGCGAGTCGACCCGGAACCGGTCGGAGAGCACGAAGTAGACCGCCGCCACCTCGCCGACGTCCCGCCCGGTCGCCTTCGCCGTCTCCACCACGTCGAGCAGGCCGAAGCTGTACATCAACCGGGTGGCACGCTCGGCCAGGTCCCGGGAGAGGCCGCGCCGCACGCACATCTCGACGTGCGCCTCCAGCGCCTCGCGCTCGCTGCCGTAGAACAGGTTGCCCAGTTCGGGCAGGAGCCGGGAGACCCCGTCGCGCAGCCGAGCCGTCTCGGCCGGCACGTCGATCGGCGAACGGCGGTTGGTGACCAGCCACCGGACGGCCCGGTCGAGCAGCCGCCGGGTGTCCAGGTAGACCGCGGTCTGCACCTCGGTCGGCACCCTGTTGTCCAGCGCCTCGATGTCGGCCCAGATCTCCCGCAGCCCGAACACCTCGCGGACCACCACGTACGCCCGGATCACGTCGGCCGGGGTGGCGCCGGTCTCCTCCACCACCCGGTAGATGAACGAGATGCCGCCCCGGTTCACCGCCTCGTTGACCAGCATGGTGGTGACGATGTCCCGGTGCAGCCGATGCTCCGGCATCCGGTCGGCGTACCGCTCGCGCAGCGGGGTCGGGAAGTAGTTGGAGAGCACCTCGAAGGTCCACTCCTCGTCCGGCAACCGGTCGGCCAGGATCTCCCGCTCCAGCACGATCTTGACGTACGCCAGCAGCACCGCGAACTCCGGCGCGGTCAGTCCGGTGTCGGTGCGGGTCGCCAGCTCCTCGTCCGGCGGCAACGCCTCCAGCTCCCGGTTGAGGTGACCGGCCCGCTCGAAGTCGGAGATCATCCGGCGGTGCACCGGCAGCAGCGAGGCCGCCTGGGCCAGCGCGTTGCCGATCGCCCGGGCCTGATCGTAGTTGTCCCGGAGCACGAGCTGGGCGACCTCGTCGGTCATCTCGGCCAGCAGCGCGTCCCGGTCCGGCACGCTCAGCTCGCCGTCGGCCACCGCCGCACCGAGCAGAATCTTGATGTTCACCTCGTGGTCCGAGGTGTCCACCCCGGCCGCGTTGTCGATGAAGTCGGTGAAGATCCGGCCGCCGGCCAGGGCGTACTCGATCCGGCCGACCTGGGTGAAGCCCAGGTTGCCGCCCTCGCCGACCACCCGGCAGCGCAGGTCCCGGCCGTCCACCCGGATCGCGTCGTTGGACTTGTCCCCGACCTCGGCGTTCGACTCCGACGACGCCTTGACGTAGGTGCCGATCCCGCCGTTCCAGAACAGGTCGACCGGGGCGGAGAGGATCGCCTTCATCAGCTCCTGCGGCGACATCGACTCGACGCCGTCGCCGAGGTCGAGTACCGCACGGACCTGCGGGCTGATCGGGATCGACTTCGCGGTACGCGGATAGATCCCGCCGCCTTCGGAGAGCAGTTCCGCGTTGTAGTCCGCCCAGGAGGAACGCGACTGGTCGAAGAGCCGGCGGCGCTCCGCGTAGGAGGTGGCCGGGTCGGGGTCCGGGTCCAGCACGATGTGCCGGTGGTCGAATGCGGCCACCAGCTTGATGTGCTCGGAGAGCAGCATCCCGTTGCCGAAGACGTCCCCGGACATGTCGCCGACGCCGACCACCGTGAAGTCCTGGGTCTGGGTGTCGATCCCCATGTCCCGGAAGTGCCGCTTCACCGACTCCCAGGCACCCCGGGCGGTGATCCCCATCTTCTTGTGGTCGTAGCCGGCGGAGCCACCGGAGGCGAACGCGTCGGCCAGCCAGAAGCCGTTGCGTACCGAGATCTCGTTGGCGGTGTCGGAGAAACTGGCCGTGCCCTTGTCGGCCGCCACCACCAGGTAGGGGTCGTCGGCGTCGTGCCGGACCACGTCGGACGGCGGCACGACCTGCCCGCCGACCAGGTTGTCGGTCACGTCCAGCATGGCCGAGATGAAGCCCTGGTAGCAGGCGACCGCCTCGTCCCGGTCGCCCGGCTTCTGCTTGAGCACGAAGCCGCCCTTGGCGCCGACCGGCACGATCACGGCGTTCTTCACCATCTGCGCCTTGACCAGGCCGAGCACCTCGGTCCGGAAGTCCTCCCGCCGGTCCGACCAGCGGATACCGCCCCGGGCCACCGGCCCGAACCGCAGGTGTACGCCCTCGAAGCGCGGCGAGTAGACGAAGATCTCGTACTTCGGCCGGGGCGCCGGCAGGTCCGGCACCATCTGCGGGTCGAGCTTGAACGCGACGTACGACTTGGGTCGCCCGTCGGTGCGCCGCTGGTAGAAGCTGGTCCGCAGGGTCGCCTGGATCAGCGTCAGGTACGACCGGAGGATCCGGTCCTGGTCCAGGCTGCTCACGTCGTCGAGCTGCTGGTTGATCGAGGTGACCAGTTCCTTGCCGCGCAGGTTGCGCTCCTCCGCGCCCAGCCCGATCGTCGGCGAGAACCGCACCTCGAAGAGTTCCACCAGCGAGGCGGCGACCTGCGGGTACGCGATGAAGGTGGACTCCATGTAGTCCTGCGAGAAGACCGTGCCGGCCTGCCGCAGGTACTTCGCGTACGCCCGCAGCACCACCACCTGCCGCCAGGTGAGGCCACCGCGCAGCACCAGCTCGTTGAAGCCGTCGACCTCGGCCTCACCGCGCCAGGTGGCGGAGAAGGCGTTCTCCACGTGCGGACGTACCTCGGCCAGGTCCCGGGCGCCGTCCGGCAGCTCCAGGCCGAAGTCGTAGAGGTAGATCCGGCCGTCGATCCGGTCCACCTCGTACGGGTGCTCGTCGACTACCCGTACGCCGAGGGAGTGCAGCACCGGAAGCACCGCGGAGAGCACCATCGGCTCGCCGTACCGGTAGACCTTGAACCGGACGTCCTCGACCGCGGTGGCCGGGGCGGGGCCGCCCGGCCGGACCGGCTGCTGCTTGCGGAACATGTGCATCTCAAGCTGGCCCGGCTCCTCCAGCAGTTCGAGCTTGGCGAGGTCCTTCATCGCCTCGTACGGGGTGTGCCCGTCCTTGTAGCCCTCCGGGAACGCGTCGGCGTACCGGGTGAAGAGCCGTTTGGCCTGCTCGTCACCGAGCTTGCGCTCCAGCACCAGCCGGTAGTCGTCGTCCCAGAGCCGGGTCGCGTCGGCGAGTTCCTCGGCGAGCAGGTCGGCGTCCACCTCGCCGGGTGGGCTGGCCGGATCGGTCCGGACGATGAAGTGCACCCGGGCCAGCATCGACTCGGTGACCCGGGTGGTGTAGTCCACCCCGATCCCGTTCAGCTCGCGGAGCAGGATCTCCTGCATGCGCAGCCGGTTCTGCGTGGTGAACCGGTCCCGGGGCAGGTAGATCAGGCAGGAGATGAACCGGCCGTACCCGTCGCGGCGCAGGAAGACCCGGAGCTGGCGGCGGCCCGCCATCCGGAGCACCCCGACGACGGCGTGGTAGAGGTCGTCGGTCTTGATCTGGAAGAGCTCGTCCCGGGGATAGGTCTCCAGGATCTGCAACAGGTCCTTGCCGGAGTGGCTGCGCGGGCTGAGCCCGGACCGGTCCAGCACCTCGGCGACCTTGCGCCGGACCACCGGCAGTTCGCGGACGCTGGTCCGGTACGCCGCGGTGGCGAGCAGGCCCAGGAAACGGCGCTCACCCACCACCTCGCCGCGCTCGTCGAACACCTTGAAACCGATGTAGTCCAGATAGGCCGACCGGTGCACCGTGGCCCGGGAGTTGGCCTTGGTGATGATGAGCAGGCGCTTCTCGGTCACCTTCTGGTGCGCCTCGGGGGTCATCGAGGAGAGGGCCCGGGGCGTGGTGGAGTCCTGGCGCAGAATGCCCAGCCCGGTGCCGAGGATCGCCTCCAGCGCCGGACCGTGCCTGTCTTCGGTCGCGACTGCGGGGCTCGCAAGCTCACTCCTCGCGCTCCCCTCGTCGGCGTCGACCAGCCGGTACTCGCGGTAGCCGAGGAAGGTGAAGTGCTCGTGCGCCAGCCAGCGGAGCAGCTCCACCGAGTCGGTGATGTCCTTTTCGGGTACGGGTGGGCGGTTCTCCGAGGTCCGTGCGGCGGCCAGCTCGTCGGCGAGAGAGAGGGCGCGCTGCCGCATCTTGGGCCAGTCCTCCACCGCCTCGCGTACGTCGGTGAGCACCCGCTGCAACTCGGCGCGCAATCGGTCCCGGTCCGCCGCGCCGCGTACCGGATCGATCTCGATCCGCATCCAACTCTCGACGATGTCACCGTCGATCGCGTCGTCCGGTTCGACGTCGGCGGCGACCTCGGTCAACCTGCCGAGTGGCTCACGGCGGACCACCACCAGCGGGTGCACCAGCATGTGCACGTCGAGGTGGTGCCCGGTCAGCAGCGCCGTGATGGAGTCCACCAAAAACGGCATATCGTCCGTAACTATCTCAATTACGGTGTGCTGCTGCTCCTCGTCCGGCTCGTGGATCCTCAGCTTGAGTTCGCCCGGCACCCGCTGCTGGGCGAGTTCCCGGTGCGCCTTCGCGGCGGCGAGCATCTCCGCCGGGGTGAAGCCGATCAGCTCCTCGTCCGGGGCGAACCGCCAGAACCGGTCGACGAGCGTGGCCGCGTCGTGGTCGTCGCCGGCCAGCGCCACCGCCTGGGCGACCAGCCGCTCGGCGTTCGGTACCGGTTCGTCCAGATCCGCGTCCTCGACGTCGTCGACGAGGGCCTCCGGGGGCAGTCCGAGATCGTAGAGAGTGTCGATGCTGGCCCCCGGCACGCCGGTCGCGCCGGAGGCGAGTCGAGAGCCCGCCCCGTCGTCGTCGATCGCCGCGTCGTAGCTGTCGTCTCGGCTGGCATTCGCCGGCCGGAGAACGGGTTCCGGTGTGATCGCCGGACGCCGGTCCATCGTGCCACTCCCCTCGACCCACCACGCCGTGGGTCACTCTCCGCCCCAGACTAGGCCCTACCGATAAGCCTCTCTGCCGGTGGACCGGCGGCCGGATGTCGGATCTGGGATCTGTCCTTTCATCCGTTGCGGACGCCCGACACGCCCGCGTCGGAGTACCCACGCACGCTCGGCCATCACCCGATCCGCCCCGCCGGACCCGCGATCCCGACCGAAGCGGACGGCCATATCTGCTCTGACCAGCACCGCATCGCCCGAAGCGGGCGTGGCGCGAACCTCGCGGACAGCACCGGGGCAGCCGCGATTCGGCACCGCGTACTACCGTCGGTCTGCTGCCGGAGGAACCTCCGGCGGTGCGCCGACCTGGAAGGTAATCGCGGCATGCGCTTCCCGAACCCGTCCCAACGCCCGCTGTCCCGACAAACCACCCGTCGGGGGACGGCCGCCGTGCTGACCGGCGTGCTGCTCGCCGCCGGGGCCCTGGCCGGATGCTCGGACTCGGACGGCCCGGACCGCGCGGTCGACACGTTCCTGACCGGTTGGCTCGGTGGCGATCTCAACAAGGTCGGATTCCGCAACCCGGCGGGTGATCGGGTACCGGCCGACGAGGTGGCCGAGGAGATCAAGCAGCTCTCCGGCGAACTGGCCGAGACGCCGCCGAAGCTCCGCCGGGAGGGCGAGGCGAAGATCACAGAAGACACCGCGACCGCGACGGTACGGGTCGACTGGACGCTGCCTGGTGACACGCACTGGACGTACCCGTCGGAGATCCACCTCAAGCGTGGTGAGGACGACGAGTGGCAGGTGATCTGGGAACCGAAGGTCGTCGAGCCCCGCCTGACCCGCGGAGACGAGCTGGCCGTGCGCCGGCTTCCCGCCACGCGCGCGGCGGTGACCGACGGGGCCGGCAAGCCCATCGTGGCGCCCCGGCCGGTGGTACTCGTCGGTGTACAGCCCAGCGAGGTGACCGACGTACCCGGCCTGGTGCGGCAGCTCGACGCGGCGTTCAAGGCGATCCGGCCGCCGATCACCCCGCCGGTCGACCTGACCGACCTGCCGACCCGGATGCGGGAGGCGAAACCGGACGCCTTCGTCGACGTGGTGACCCTGCGTCGGGAGGCGTACCTCCAGATCAAACCGCGCATCTACGACCTGCCGGGCACGAAGTTCCGCGACGAGCAGCGGGAACTCGCGCCGACCCGGGACTTCGCCCGGGCACTGCTCGGCTCGGTCGACCCGGTGCTGGCCGACGACATGGCCGCCAACCCCGGGCTCTTCGAGTCCGGTGACCTGGTCGGCCACGGCGGCCTACAGGGTCGGTACGACAAGCAGTTGCGTGGCGGGGTCGGACTGAGCGTGATCATCGCCAGCAAGCGCCCGGACGGTACGGTCACGCCAACCGGTACCGAGGTGTTCCGGCGCGAGCCGCAGGCCGGCGTACCCCTGAAGACCACCCTCGACGTGCCGACGCAGAACGCCGCCGACGACGCCGTGCGCGGGTCCCGGCAGCGGGCCGCCCTGGTCGCGGTACGAATCAGCGACGGCGCGGTACTCGCCGCGGCGAACGGCGGCAGCGCCGAGAACCTGGCCTTCACCGCCCAGGTCCCGCCGGGCTCGACCTTCAAGATGGTCAGCGCGCTCGGCCTGCTCGACATCGGGGCGGTCAGCCTGGACGGGCCGGTCGCCTGCCCGAAGACGTTCACCGTGGACGGCCGTTCGTTCAAGAACTCCGACAACTTCGCCCTCGGCACGGTGCCGTTCCGGACCGACTTCGCCCGCTCCTGCAACACCGCGTTCGCCGCGCTGGCCCCGAAACTGGGGCCGGACGGGCTGGCGAACGCCGGCCGGAGCCTGGGGCTGGAGGCCGACTGGAAGCTCGGGATCGACGCGTTCAGCGGCAAGGTGTCGGCGGGCGGGTCGGCGGCCGAGCGGGCGGCGGCCGCCTTCGGCCAGGGCACCACCGTGGTCAGCCCGCTGGCGATGGCCGCGGCGACCGCCGGGGTCGCCCGTGGCCAGTGGCAACAGCCGAAGCTGGTGCTGGAGCCGGCACCGGGTGAGCCCGCGCCGCCCGGCCCGCAACTGAAGGCCGGCTCGGTCGAGCCGCTTCGCACGATGATGCGCGAGGTGGTCACCAAGGGGACCGGCAGCGCGCTGGCCGACGTACCGGGCGACCCGGTGTACGGCAAGACCGGCACCGCCGAGTACGACGACAACCCGGCGCACACCCACGCCTGGTTCGTGGGCTGGCAGGGGGACGTCGCGTTCGCCGTCTTCGTCGAGAAGGGCGGGTCGAGTACGGCGACCGCCGTGCCGATCGCCGAGAAATTCCTCCGCAGCCTCGGCTGAGCAGCCGCGCGGCCCACGAAACGCGCTGGCCGGGGCGGTCGACGGGATCTCTCCCGGACCGCCCCGGCCGTCGGTGCGGGTCGCCTCAGCGGGCGAGCGCCAGACCCTGCTTGTCGTTGAACTTGCCGACCAGGATCATGATCAGGTCGATCAGCGTCCAGATGCCGAAGCCGCCGAACGTCAGGATCATCAGGATGCCGGTGCCGATCTTGCCGACGTAGAACCGGTGCACGCCGATGGTGCCGAGGAAGAGGCAGAGCAGCACCGCGACGAGCCAGGACTTCTGCCCGACGGCCGGACCGGCGGCGGTTGTGGACATGGTCTATTCCTCTCAGGACATTCTCAGGAAAGATGAACGTTCGCGCACATTACCGGAACCCGATCGGCTCCGCTGCCCCGGTTGCCCCGGGCGCGATCAGCCAAAAGTCAGCGGCGCGGCAGACTGCCGACGTACATCGCGATCAGTTGCTCGTACGTCTCGTCCAGGTCTTCCGACAGCCCGAAGCCACCGCTGGCCTCCAGCGAGGCGAATCCGTGCGCGATGGCCCGACCGCACCGGGTGGCGTGGATCGCCGCCGAGTCGGTGAGCCCGTACTCGCGCAGCGTGGCGAGGAAGACCTGCAACATCCGGGTACCGGCCTCGACCATGGCCGGATCGTGCAGGGGATCGGGCGGCATCGCGGCGTACCGGGCCGGGTGCTCCCGGACGTAGTCGCGGTAGGTGCGCAGCAGCACCGCCACCGCCTCGTCGCCGCTGCGGCCCAGCACGGCCGCCACGGACCGGTCGGTCATCTCGGTGATCACCCGGATCCCGACCAGGGTGCGCAGCTCGGCGAGGCCGGCGACGTGCTTGTAGAGCGAGGGCGGGGCGACTCCGGTGCGTGCGGCGACAGCCGCCAGGGTCAGGGCATCGACGCCCTGCTCGTCGATCACCTGGATCGCGGCGCTGACCACGGCCGTCGTGGAGAGTCCGACCCTAGGCACCGCGCGACCTGTGCCAAGCTTTCCCTGGACAGGGCGACGCTTTCCCTGGACAGGGCGACTTGCTATCTTCCATAGCCTAGAAGCTAGTTAGCATAGCCAGCTCCTGTCAACCGGCCGCCGCCACCGTCCGGCGGGCGGCACACGGTGAGATCAGCCGACTCAGCCGGCTGGCACCACTGTGACCAGCAGCGTTCCGATGCCCCGTCTGTGCACCCAACTCGACAGTCGGACCGCCGGGTAAGCCCGGCCCGGCGCTCACCGCCCATCGACGGGCCGGCGAGGTAACCGGCCATCTGGCCGGCCACCGGCCATCTGGCCGGCCAATGGTGAGCCGCCGACCTCAGGCAATCTCCGCCGCCGACCCCGGCCCTGGGTCACGGATCGGCGCCTCACCCGGCGCTGCGGGCTCATCGTCGGCCGGACCAGGGCTCGGCGGAGCCTCGGCGGCCGACTCCTCGACCGGAGGTGACGGGTTGCGGCGGAGCCGGCCCGGACCGGCCGAGGCGGGTGGGCCGACCGGCTCCGACCAGCGAGCGGACAGATCGGGTACCTCAGACCGGCGTCGGTTGGCGCCGTTCGACCCGGCACTCTGCATGGGTTCCGCAGCCGATCGAACCGCCGCACGATCCTCCGGCTCGAGGTCGGTGCCGAACTCGTCCCGTCCCGCCCGCGCGTCCGGCGGACCATCCGACTCACCGAGAGGCGCACCGGCCGACCCGGCAACCGGTGACTCGGCAGGCTCGGCCGCCTCCGGTACCGGCACCGCGCCGAGCGCCGTCGCGGCCGGGGAGGGTCGGGAGAAGGCGGGAAATTCCACCGCCGGTACTCCCCGGCGGGCGGTGGCCGGGGCCGTCGGCAGGGTGGGGGAAGGCACCGTCGGCATGACGGGGGAAACGGTACGAGGCCCCGGGACGGTCGGGCCCAGGCCGGGGGTGGTCGGTCGGCCCGGGGGCAGCCGGGGCGGCACCGCCTCGGGCGCGGCGACCGGGGCCAGGCCGGCGACCAGCGTGTCGACGATCTCGGCCGCGTAGCCCCCCTCCGGGTCGTAGTCAGGGTCGAAGACGGTGATCTCCACTCCCAGGCAGTGCGGGGTGTCGACCAGCCCGGCCAGCAGCAGTTCCAGCTCGGCGAAGGCGATCCCACCCGGGTCCGGCGCGTCCACCGCCGGCATCACGGCCGGATCGAGCACGTCGACGTCGACATGGACCCAGTAGCCGGCGCAGTCGGTCAACTGGTCGTGCGCCCACTGGGCGGTCCGGGACGCCCCCTCGACCCGCAGCGCCGGCACCGGCCGGGTGACGATACCGGCCGCCTGGAGGTCGAGCCGGTACTCGTCGTGGGCGCGGATGCCGAGCACCACCACGTCGATGTCCCGGAAGTACGGCCGGCGCCCCTCGATCGCCGCCAGGTCGGCCTGGCCCCGCCCGGTGACCAGGGCCAGGTCCTCACCTGCCGCCGCACCCACGTAGGAGGCGTTGCCCGGGTGCCGGAAGTCGGAGTGGCCGTCCACGAAGACCAGCCCGATCCGGCCGCCGACCGACTCGCCCAGCCGGTGCATGGCGAGCGCCGAGCCGAGCAGGATCGAGCAGTCCCCGCCGAGCACCAGCGGGAACTCGCCCTGGTCGATGATGCCGCCGATCCGCTCGGCCAACTCCATCGAGTAGTGCGCGATCGAGCCGGCGTGGCACACCCCGTCCCCGGGACGCCAGTCGCCCGGGTCGTACCGGGGCGGGGTGAGACAGCCGGCGTCCCGGGCCGCGAGCCGGGCGATCAGGTCGTGGTCACGCAGCGCGCCCGGTGCCTTGGCGCAGCCCGGCACCGACGTGGGGGTCGGCGGACGCAGGCCCAGGTTGGACGGGGCGTCCAGGACGGCGATCCGGCGCATACTGTGCTCCCGTCCGGTATCGCGGCTGCCAGGCCGGCACGCGCGCTCGTACTGCCTATTGTCTAGAAGAGCGCACGTGAGAGCGCCCTCCTGGCGCTGGCCACCGCAGGATCGTCCGGACCGGCGATGGTGAACAGGGACACCAGGTGCTGCCGGGCCGCCTCCCGGTCATCGCCGGCCGTCCGACGGACCAGGTCGACCAGCCGGGCGTACGCCTGCTCGGCCTGACCGCTGAGCACCTCGATGTCGGCGGCGAGCAACTGTGCCGGTACGTCGTCGGGGCCCGCCGCGGCCGCGGCCAGCGCCGCCGCCGGGTCCGCACCGCTCACCCGGCGGGACAGCGCGACGTGCGCCAGACCGGCCTCGGCCGCCGTGTCCGACGGCGCGTCCGAGAGGATTTTCTTGTATGCCCGCTCGGCCGCGTCCAGGTCGCCGCTGATCAGTGCCTCGTCGGCCTCGCTGAGCCGGGGGTCCTCCGGTGCCTCCACCGAGACCCCGCCGGCCTTGAGCACGGCGCCGATCCACTGCCGCAACTGCGCCTCGGGCACCACTCCGGCGAAGGCGTCGACCGGCTGGCCGCCCACCACCGCGTAGACCATCGGGATGCTCTGCACCCGGAACATCTGCGCGAGCCGCTGGTTGGCGTCGACGTCGACCTTGGCCAGCACCCAGGCACCGGCGCCCTCGACGGCCAGCCGTTCCAGCACCGGGGAGAGCTGCTTGCAGGGCTCGCACCACTCGGCCCAGAAGTCGATCACCACTGGGGTGGTGAGGGAGCGTTCCAGCACCTCGGACTGGAACGTGGCTTCGGTGACGTCGATCACCGCGACTCCACCCCCGCTCCCGGGAGGTGTGCTCGGCGGCGTCCCGCCGGGGACGCCGGGACCGGCCGACGGGGTGGCTGCTGCCGCCGGCTTCGCGGGTGTCTGTGCGGCGCGCAGCGCGCCGAGGTCGACCGCGCCGCGGGTGAAGATCGACGAGGTGATCCGTGGGTCGCTCATGGTTCCCTAGTCTCGCACGCGGCGTCGCGAACCCCGCCCAACCGCCGCTGCCCGACAGATGCCAACCCGGCGAATCAGAACCGGGCCGGTTCGCGGTAGACACCCCACTCGGCGCGGAGCGCGTCGCAGATCTCCCCGAGGGTGGCCTCGGCGCGTACGGCGGCCAGCATCGGCGGGATCAGGTTCCCGCCGGTCCGGGCGACCTCGACCATCCGGGTCAGCGCCTCGGTGACCGCGCGCGCGTCCCGGCCGGCCTTGCGGTCGGCGAGCATCCGTCGCTGCTCCAGCTCCACCTCGTGGGATACCCGCAGGATCTCCAGCTCCTTGGCGACCGTACCGGTGTGGCAGTTGACGCCGACGATCTTCTTGTCGCCCTTCTCCAGCGCCTGCTGGTAGACGAAGGCCGACTCGGCGATCTGGCCGGTGAACCAGCCGTCCTCGATGCCGCGCAGGATGCCGGAGGTCATCGGGCCGATCGGGTGCGGGCCGTCGCCGCCGAGCTGCCGGATCCGGGCGAAGATCTCCTCCGCCTCCGCCTCGATCTTGTCGGTCAGCGCCTCCACGTACCAGGAGCCGCCGAGCGGGTCGGCCACGTTCACGACCCCGGTCTCCTCCATCAGCACCTGCTGGGTACGCAACGCGATCTCCGCCGACGAGTCGGTGGGCAGCGCGAGGGTCTCGTCCAGCGCGTTGGTGTGCAGCGAGTTGGTGCCGCCGAGCACCGCGGCCAGCGCCTCGACGGCGGTACGCACCACGTTGTTGACCGGCTGCTGCGCGGTCAGCGACACCCCGGCGGTCTGGGTGTGGAAGCGCAGCCAGAGCGCCCGCTCGTCGGTGGCGCCGTACACCTCGCGCAGCCAGCGGGCCCAGATCCGGCGGGCGGCCCGGAACTTGGCGATCTCCTCGAAGAAGTCGACGTGCGAGTCGAAGAAGAAGCTCAGCCCGGGCGCGAAGACGTTGACGTCGAGCCCTCGGCTCAGCCCCAGCTCGACGTAGCCGAACCCGTCCGCCAGGGTGTACGCCAACTCCTGCGCGGCGGTCGACCCGGCCTCCCGGATGTGGTAGCCGGAGACCGACAGCGGCTTGTAGCGCGGGATCTCCCGGGCGCAGTACTCCATCAGGTCGCCGATCAGCCGCAGGTGCGGCTCGGGGTCGAAGAGCCACTCCTTCTGCGCGATGTACTCCTTGAAGATGTCCGTCTGGAGGGTGCCGTCCAGTGTGGAGATGTCCGCGCCCTGCCGCTCGGCGGCGACGAGGTACATGCAGAAGACCGGCACCGCCGGCCCGGAGATGGTCATCGAGGTGGTGACGGCGGCCAGGTCGATGCCGTCGAACAGGGTCTCCATGTCGGCGGCGGAGTCGACGGCGACGCCGCAGTGCCCGACCTCACCGAGCGCCTGCGGGTCGTCGGAGTCCCGGCCCATCAGGGTCGGCATGTCGAAGGCGACGGAGAGCCCGCCGCCGCCCGCGCCGAGGATCATCCGGTAGCGCTCGTTGGTCTGCCGGGCGTTGCCGAAGCCGGCGAACTGCCGGATCGTCCAGGTCCGTCCCCGGTAACCGGTCGGATACAACCCCCGGGTGTAGGGGTATTCGCCGGGCCAGCCGATCCGGGCGAACCGTGGGTCGGCGCTCCCCTCGGGTGGGCCGTAGACCGGGTCGACGGGCATCCCGGAGAGGGTGGTGAAGTCCGCCTCCCGCTTGCGTGCCGCGTCGTACCGGGCCTGCCAGCGGGCTCGACCGGCGGCGATCTCCTCGGCGTTCATCGCAGGGGGCCTCCTCGCGCTCCTCGACTGAGCCCGAGTGTAGAGGGGACCCTGAACGATCGCTAAGGTAGCCCGCGATCGGGGCTGCGGTAACCCGCGATCGAGGGACCTTCCAGCCGGGGGCGGTACGGTTTCCGGGCGGAAGATCCCCGATCACGGCAATCGCGGCCGGGCCACCACCGCGGTCAGGCTCCGGCGGCCGGCGGGTTGTTCAGCTCGATGTCGTCCACCTTGACGTTCACCTCGGCGACCGTCAGGCCGTACTTCTCCACCGCCTCGATGACCTTCGCCCGGACCGCCTCGGTCACCTCCTGTACGACGTGACCGGCCTCGATCACCAGCACGATCTTGATGGTCGCGCTGGTCCCCTTCACCTCGGCCGAGACGCCCCGCCCGGCGTCACCCACCTCGTCCAGGCCGACCTTGTCCAGCACGCTGTTGAAGAACCGGGCGACGTCGCCACCGAGATCGGCGACGCCGGGCACCGAGCGGGCCGCCGTACCGGCGATCTTCTCGATGACCTCTTCGGACACTTCGGTGCCGCCCCTCGGCGCCGCCGCCGGTGCGGTCTCCGGGGCCTGGCCGGAATCGTTCTGAACCTCGGTCATTCTCGTCTCTCTCCCCTGGTCTCGACGGCCTGCACGGCGCCGTCGGCGTTGACGGAGCCTATCCGCCGTGGGCGAACCAGCGGCGGACCTGACACATTCTCGGCTCTGTCGAGTCTGGCCCGCGAGCCGCCGACGGGTGGCGTGGCGCACGGCGACCGGGTACCCGACCGGCGGCGACCGTGCCGGGCGGGTGCGAGGAACGTACAAGACCGGCCGCCGGAACCGGGACAGGATCGGTCCGACCGACCGACCAAGGAGGATCCTCGATGACCGCAGCCGTCCCGACGGCCGGACCGGAGCCGGCCCGGGTCCGCTTCGACACCAAGATCGCCATACTGCTCCGGGACGACCTCGCGACCTGGCAACGGCTCAACGTCACGGCGTTCCTGACCAGCGGTGTCGCCGGGGCGGAGCCGGAGTTGCTCGGCGCCGACTACCTGGACGCCGACGGCACCCGCTACCTACCGATGTTCCGCCAGCCGGTGCTGGTCTTCACCGGCGGCCGGGACGTCCTGGTCGGCGCGCACCGGCGGGCCGTCGACCGGGGGATGCGGGTCGCCGTCTTCACCGAGCAGCTCTTCGGCACCGGCAACGACCGGGACAACCGGGCCGCCGTCCGGGCGGTCGGGCGGGACCGTCTCGACCTGGTGGGGCTGGCCGTGCACGGGCCGAAGAACGCCGTCGACAAGGTGCTGAAGGGTGCCGTCCTGCACCCCTGACCGCCAGTGCCGTCAGCCGGTGGCCCGGCCGAGCTGGTCCAGCAGCTCACCGGCTGCCGCGTACGGGTCGAGCGAGCCGTCGGCCACCCGGGCGGCGAGCGCCGCGAGCGACGTACCCGCGCGGAGCGAGCCGATCCGGTCCCGGAGGGTGCCCAGCGCGATCGCCTCGACCTCGGCGGCGGCCCGCGCCTCCCGTCGGCGGCGCAGCTCGCCGTGCTCGACCAGCCAGCCGTGGTGCTTCTCCACCGCGGTGACCAGGTCGTCGATCCCCTCGCCCCGGGCCGCCACCGCGCGCACCACGCGCGGGCGCCACTGCCCGGGGCCGCGCTCGCCCAGCGCGATCATGCCGTTGATGTCCCGCACGGTGGCGTCGGCGCCGTCCCGGTCGGCCTTGTTGACCACGAACACGTCGGCGATCTCCAGGATGCCGGCCTTGACCGCCTGGATCGCGTCGCCCATCCCCGGCGCCAGCAGCACCAGGGTGGTGTCGGCCAGCGAGGCCACCTCCACCTCGGCCTGGCCGACGCCGACGGTCTCCACCAGTACGACGTCGCAGCCGGCCCCCTCCAGCACCCGGACCGCCTGCGGGGTGGCCGCCGCCAGCCCGCCCAGGTGTCCCCGGCTGGACATGGACCGGATGTAGACGCCGGGGTCGGTGGCGTGGTCCTGCATCCGGACCCGGTCGCCGAGGATCGCCCCACCGGTGAACGGGCTGGACGGATCGACCGCGAGCACCCCGACCCGGTGGTCCCGGGCCCGGAGCGCCCGGACCAGTTCGTTGGTGGTGGTCGACTTCCCCACCCCGGGCGACCCGGTCAGCCCGATCACCTGGGCCCGCCCGGTGTACGGCGCGAGTGCCGCCGCGACCTGCGGCAGCAGTTCGTCACCGGACTCGACCAGGGTGATCAGCCGGGCCACCGCCCGGGGATCCTCCTGTCGGGCTCGATCCACCAGCATCGGCACGTCCCGGCTGCGCCGCACCGACCCGGCCGGGCCGGCCGGCTGCTGCCCCGCCCGGCGCGGCTCCGCCGGCCGCTGTCCCGCCCGGCGCGGCTCCGCCGGCCGCTGTCCCGCCGGATCCGGCCCCGACTGCTGCGACCCGGCCGGTTGCGGCGCGGGCCGGTCCCCGGCCGACGCTGCGGTCACTCCCGCCCGCCGGCCTGTCCCGGGACGTGCACGATCAGCGCGTCGCCCTGGCCACCGCCGCCGCAGAGCGCCGCCGCGCCCGTACCGCCGCCCCGGCGGCGCAGCTCCATCGCCAGGGTGAGCACCAGGCGGGCCCCGGACATCCCGATCGGGTGGCCAAGCGCGATCGCGCCGCCGTTGACGTTGACGATCTCGTCGGAGACACCGAGGTCCCGGGTCGACTTGATGCCCACCTGCGCGAACGCCTCGTTGATCTCGATCAGGTCGAGGTCGCCGACGCCGAGCCCGGCCTTGCGCAGCGCGTGCGCGATGGCGTTCGCCGGTTGCGAGTGCAGCGAGTTGTCCGGACCGGCGACGTTGCCGTGCGCGCCGATCTCGGCCAGCCAGGTCAGTCCCAGCTCCTTCGCCTTCGCCTTGCTCATCACCAGCACCGCGCAGGCACCGTCGGAGATCGGCGAGGAAGTGCCGGCCGTGATCGTCCCGTCCGGGGTGAACGCCGGGCGCAGCCGGGCCAGCGACTCGGCGGTGGTGTCCGGGCGTACGCCCTCGTCCTCGCTGATCACCAACGGGTCGCCCCTGCGCTGCGGCACCGTCACCGGGACGATCTCCTCGGCGAACGCGCCGTTCTTCTGCGCGGCGGCGGCCCGCTGGTGGCTGGCCGCGGCGAAGGCGTCCTGCTCGGCCCGGCTGATCGCGTGCCGGGCGTTGTGCCGCTCGGTGGACTCGCCCATCGCGCAGCAGTCCCACGGGTCGGTCAGGCCGTCCAGCGCCATGTGGTCCCGCACGGTCACGTCGCCGTACTTGTAGCCGGCCCGCTGACCGAGCAGCAGGTGCGGGGCGTTGGTCATCGACTCCATGCCGCCGGCCACCACGATGTCGAACTCGCCGGCCCGGATGAGCTGGTCGGCCAGCGCGATCGCGTCCAGGCCGGAGAGGCAGACCTTGTTGATCGTGAGCGCCGGTACGGACATCGGGATGCCCGCCTCCACCGCCGCCTGCCGGGCCGGGATCTGTCCGGCGCCGGCCTGGAGCACCTGCCCCATGATCACGTACTGCACCTGGTCGGCGGGGACTCCGGAGCGCTCCAGGGCGGCCCGGATGGCGATGCCGCCGAGCTTGGTCGCCGGGAAGTCCTTGAGGTTGCCGAGCAGCCGACCCATCGGGGTACGGGCGCCGTTGACGATCACGGATGCCATGGGAACTGTCGCCTCCGGGGGGACCTGGCCAAGCGCCTTAACGTCAGTTAGGTCAGACTAGCCTGGTGGACGACGACAACCCGGATGCCCCCGCTGCCGACTATCTCACAGGCATCGGACTGCTCGGCATCGATCATGTCGGGGTGGCCGTGCCGGACCTGGACGCGGCGATCGAGTTCTACCAGCGGGTCTTCGGGATGCGCTGCGTGCACACCGAGACCAACCCCGAGCAGGGGGTCCGGGAGGCGATGCTCCGGGTCGGCCCGACGCCGGCCGGCGGTTGCGTGCAACTGCTGGCCCCGCTGACCCCGGACTCCACCATCGCGAAGTTCCTGGACCGCAGCGGGCCGGGGGTGCAACAGGTCGCGTACCGGGTGGCGGACGTCGACGCCGCCTGCGCGGCCCTGCGCGACCGGGGCGTACGGGTGCTCTACGAGACGCCGAAACGCGGTACCGCCGGCTCCCGGGTCAACTTCGTGCATCCCCGGGACGCCGGCGGCGTACTGGTGGAACTGGTCGAACCCGCTGCCACCTGACCCGGGTCGGGCGGCCGGCACCGGCTCAGGCCGGCACGGTGTCGTACGCCTCGACCAGCTCGGCCGGCAGCGGCGCCAGGTCGGTGGCCCGGCGGAAGTCGCCCAGGGTGGTGCCGGTGCACTCCGAGTCGACGTTGCGGGCACCGGCCCGGGCCCGCACGTCGTGCAGGTTCACCGCGCGGAAGTCGATGGAGAACCGGGTCCGGCCGGAGGTGTTCGGCACGGTGGTGTGTAGCTGGGCGCCGGAGAAGACCAGCACCCCGCCGGGCGGCGTGATCACCCGCAGGTCGGGCTCCCGCTCCAGCTCCTGCTCCAGCCCGGGCTGCCTGCGGGTCTCGGCGTGCACCTGGGCGGCGGCGGCGGTCCGGCCGTGCGCCACCCACTGCGCGTAGTTGTAGTCCCGGGAACTGTTCCGCACCCCGGTGTCGAAGTATCTCGGGTGGAAGGCCATCACGTTGGCCTCGGTCACCTCGTACACCGGGATCCAGAAGTTGAGCTGGGACAGCGGCGCGGAGAACCAGGTGTCCCGATGCGACTCGAACTGCAGCGTCAGCCCCGCGTTGAGGTATTCGCTGGTCATCGAGCGCAGCCGGGGCACGTCGAAGTAGGTCTGCACCGGGTCGGCGCCGAGGTCCGCGAGGAGCCCCCGGACGAGTTCGGCGCTGCGCGGGTGGTTGATGAAGCTGGGCTTCAGCTCGGCCAGCACCGAGACGTAGTCCGGACCGGCCAGGTGGTGCTGGGCCTCCGGCGGGAAGTGCGGCGCGAACGCGGTCTCGGTCATCTGCCGGGCGAAGGCGACCAGCGCCATCGAGTGCGGCGTCGGCGAGTAGACGAACAGGTCCCCGGCGAAGAGCCGTTCCCGACGCTCGTCGTCGGACATCGGCGAGTCGAAGTGCAGCACCGTCACTGCGGCCTCCTGCGGTAGCTCCCGGTAGGTCTGTGCCCAGCGGATCACGCCGGGTGTGCGCAGCGGTCACGGTAGGCCGCGAGCCGGCGACCCGGAATGCGCCGTCCGGTCGGGCCGGGGCCCGTGTCGACAATCCGACTTCGCCCCGGTACCCGGCCGGAAAGGCCGGATGCGGCGTCCGGCGGCACATAGAGTCGGGCGATGCCGCCCGCGCAGCCCCTCGCGCCCGCCGCCCCGGCGACGCCGGCCCCGCGTACCGGGTCGTCCGCCGTCCCGGCCGGAGCCGCTCCCGTCCGGGTACGCCCGTTCCGGTTCACCGCCGCGATGCCCGGGCTGGACCGGCCGGCGGCGCGGTGGCGCGACGAGATCCGCCGGATCGAGGAGCTCGGTTTCGACTCCGTCTCGGTCTCCGACCACTTCACCGGCGGCTGGGCGATGGACCCGCTGGTGGCGATGACGGTGGCCGCCGAGGCCACCACCCGGCTCCGGGTGCTGGGCATGGTCTTCTGCAACGACTTCCGGCATCCGGTACTCCTGCACAAGGCGCTGGCCAACCTCGACGTCTTCTCCGGCGGCCGGGTGGAGATCGGCCTCGGCGCCGGCTGGCTGCGCGACGACCACGACGCGGCCGGGCTGCCGTTCGACCCCCCGGCGGTACGCGTCGGGCGGCTCGCCGAGTCGATCGAGATCCTGCTCCGGCTCTTCGGCGACAGGCCGGTCGACTTCACCGGCCGGCACTACCGGATCAGCGGACTGCTCGGGCTGCCGGAGCCGGTGCAGCGCCCCCATCCCCCGCTACTGGTCGGCGGCGGCAGCCGGCGGGTCCTCGAACTCGCCGGCCGGTGCGCCGACATCGTCGGGATCAACCCGCGGCTCGCCCCGGACGTCGACCCGCTGGCCGCGGTCGCCGAGCTGAGTCCGGAGCGCTTCGCCCGGAAGGTGGCCTGGGCCCGGGACGCCGCGACGGCCGCCGGGCGGGACCCTGCCGACCTGGAGTTCCAGTCCCGGATGTTCGACGTGCGGGTGGTGCACCGGGGCGTCGCGCACCGCGCCTCGTCCAGTCACGCCCGAGGAGTCGACCCGGCCGCGCTGACCAACTCGCCGGCGGTGCTGCACGGCAGCGTGGACGAGTGCGTCGACAAGCTCCTCGCGCTCCGCGACCGGTACGGGGTCAGCTATCTGCACCTCGGCGGCAACCTGGACGCCGCCGCCCCGATCGTGGCCCGGCTGGCGGGCCGATGACCACACCGGATCCCGTCCGCACCACCGGGGTGCGGAACCGGCCCCGACACCACTGCCGGGAGGTCCTTCGGGGACGGTAGAACCGGCAAACAGAAATCGTCGTACGGCGAGTTGAGTTGACCTTGTGAACTGGGCGCGATAGTACGGCTCGGGCCTTGCGAAGCACCCCGGTAAGTCTGCAAGTATGTCCCAATGCCCCAGCAGCAGTCCTCCCCTCTCGCGTTCTTCGACAACGCGAACTCGCAGCCAGACTTCACGGTTGCCCTGCGTGGCTACGACCGTGAGCAGGTCAACAGCCACCTGGGCCGGTTGAACGCCGCTCTGAACCAGTCCGAGCAGGCCCGTGCCGAGGCCGAGCAGCGGATGAACGACGCACAGCGTCGGCTCCGCCAGGCCGAGCAGCGGCTCACGTCGGTCGAGCAGAAGCTCACCGACACCAACAAGCAGCTCGAGGAGAACAACCGCCCCACCCTCTCCGGCCTGGGCACCCGGGTCGAGCAGATCCTGCGCCTCGCCGAGGAGCAGGCGAACGACCACCGTGGCGAGGCCAAGCGCGAGTCGGAGGGCATCCTCTCGGCCGCCCGGCTGGAGGCGCGGGAGATCACCGACAAGGCCCGTGCCGAGGCCGCCGCGATGAAGGCCTCCGCCGAGCGGGAGGCGGGCAGCGTACGCACCGCCGCCGAGCGGGAGGCCGCCGAGGTCCGGGTGCAGGCCCGCCGGGAGGCGGACACCCTCCGTGCCGACGCCGAGCGGGAGACCAAGCAGCTTCGTACGGTGACCGCGCACGAGGTCGCCGAGCTGAAGTCCACCGTCGAGCGGGAGGTCGCCACCCTTCGGGCCACCGCCGAGCGGGAGATCACCCAGCAGCGCGCCAAGGCGGCCCGGGAGGCCGAGGAGAAGCGCGCCGAGGCGACCAAGCTGCTCACCGACGCCCGGGACAAGCGTGACAAGGACCTCCAGGCGCTGGAGCTCCAGCTCGCCGAGCGCCGGGAGAAGGCCGAGCGCGAGGAGTCGGAGCGGCACGCCGCCCAGGTCGCCCAGACCCAGAAGCTGGTCGCCGAGGCCGAGCAGCGGGCCCGGGCCGCACAGGACCGCGCCAAGGAGATCGAGCAGCGCGCCGAGGCCCGCCGGGTGGAGTCGGAGCGGAACGCCAACGAGACCATCGACAAGGCGAAGGCGCTCGCCGACAAGACCCTCAACGAGGCCCGCGCCGAGGCGCACCGCCTGCTCACCGAGGCGCGTACCGAGGCCGACCTGACCACGCAGGCGGCCCGCCGCGAGGTCGAGGACCTCACCCGGCAGAAGGACGCCGTCACCTCGCAGCTCGGCCAGATGCTCTCCGGCCTGGCCGGCATCGTGCCGGGTGTGGGTGGGGCGGCCGCCAAGCCCGAGGCGCCGAAGGCGGCGGCCACCGCCGAGAAGGCCGAGGCGGAGGAGCGGGTTCCCGCCGACGCGGCGAGCTGACCCGAGGACGCTCGCGGGTCGGACTGCGGGGCAGCAGCACGGCCGGGGCCGTACCGGACGTTCCGGTACGGCCCCGAGTGCTGCCCGGCGTACGGTCCGATAGGTCGGGCAATGTCACCACCAGTGAGCTTCGTCCCATCAGCCCCGCCGGGTATCGCCGCAGAACCAGCCACCGCGTGTGAGGATGGGAGTATGTCGCACGGCGAGGAACTGTTTGCCCTGAACGGGGACGTGGCTACGGAGCCGAGCTTCGAGCCGGCCTTTCGGGGCTACGACAAGGGGCAGGTGGACCGATACGTCGCTCGCGCCGAAAACGAGATCGCCACTTTGGCGGCGCAGCGTGAGCACGCGTACACCCAGATCCACAATCTGGCCGGGCAGGTCGAGGTGCTGCAACGCGACCTCGCGGCGGTACGCCGGCAGGTCGGCGTGGTCGACCGGGCGTCGTTCCGGCACCTCGGTCCGGTGGTCGAACAGATCCTGACGCTCGCCGAGGAACAGGCCGAGATCATCCACCGGGACACGCTCCAGGAGATCGAGGCCCGCCGGGCCGAGGCGGAGCAGGTGCTCGAGGACGCCCGGGCGCAGGCCGCCGACGCGCTGCGCGACTTCGAACTCGCGCTCGCCGCCCGCCGCGCCGAGGAGGAGAAGGTCAACACGGCCCGCCGGGCCGAGGCGGACGCCGCCGTCACCGCCGCCGCCGAGGAGGCCACCCGGCTCCGCGAGGCCGCGCAGGCCGCGTTGGAGAAGGCCAAGCAGGAGGGTTCCGAGCTGCGCAACCGGGCCGCCGAGGAGGCGAACCGGCTGCGCGAGGCCAGCCAGGCGGCGCACGCCAAGGCCGTACAGGAGGCGAAGCAGCTCCGGGACACCGCCGAGCAGGAGGCGAACCGGCTCACCGAGCTGACCAACCAGCAGGCCCGGGAGTTGACCGAGCGGACCGAGCGGGAGAGCCAGCAGGTCGTCGAGCGGGCCCGCCAGGAGTCCGCGCGGCTGCGGCACGCGGCCCAGCACGAGGCCAACCGGCTGCGCGACGCCGCGCAGCAGGAGGCGACCCGGCTGCGCGAGGCCGGCCAGGCGGCGCACGTCAAGGCCCAGCAGGAGGCGCAGCGGCTCACCGATGCGGCGAGCCAGGAGGCCGACCGCATGATCGAGATCGCCAAGCAGGAGGCCACCCGGCTGCGCGAGGCCGGCCAGGGATTGCACGCCAAGGCCAAGCACGAGGCCACCCAGCTCCGCGAGGCCGGGCAGGCGGCGCACGCCAAGGCCCAGCAGGAGGCGACCCGGATCAACGAGGAGACGGCGGAGTACGTCCGCAAGTCCCGAGCCGAGGTCGAGGACTACGCCCAGAAGGTGCGGGCGGAGACGCAGCAGGAACTGGGCGCCTGGCGGGCCGGTGTCGAGCAGGAGATGAACCGGCGCCGTACCGCCGCGGAGGCGGAGATCGCTGCCCTGCGGAGCGCGGCCGAGCAGGAACTCGCCGCCGGCCGGGCCGCGCTGGAGGAGGAACTCGCCGCCTACCGGGCCGGGGCCGACCGCGAGTTCAACCAGCGCAAGTCCGAGCTGGAGCAGCAGTTCCAGGAGCGACAGGCCGAGCTGGAGCAGCAGTTCGAGCAGCGCCGGGCGGAGCTGGAGGAGTCGTACGAGACCCGCCGGGCGGAGATCGAGGGCGGCGCCGACCGGGTCCGCCTGGAGGCCGACGAGTACGCCGAGCGGGTGCGCCAGGAGGCCGACGAGCACGCCGTGGTGATCCGGCGGGAGGCCGAGGAGCGCCTCTCCGAGTTGCAGCGGCAGGCCGACGAGCAGGCCGCGACGTCCCGCCGCCAGTTCGAGGAGTACATGGCGACCGCGCAGCAGCACCTGGCCACCACGCAGCAGCACCTGGCGAGTACCCAGCAGGAGGCGGCCGCCGGCCGGCAGCAGTTGGCCGAGGTGATGCAGGAGATCGCCGAGGCGCAGCAGGCGCTCGCCGACATCCGCCAGGAGACGGTTGCCTCCCGCCAGGAGTCCGACCGGATCCAGCGGCAGTTGGCCGCCGCGCGGGACCAGCTCGCCGGTGAACAGGACCGGTTGACCGGTACGGAGCAGTCGGCCCAGCAGGCCGAGCAGCAGTTGGCGCAGGCCGAGGCGGACATGCAGCAGATCGTCGAGGCCGCCGCCGAGCAGGTTGCCGCCGACCAGCACGCCGGATCGACAGGCGGTGGGAAGTCCGGGGCGACCCGGGTGACCGAGCCGGTGACCGGCGGAGCCGACGGCGGCAGCATCGACGGCGAGCCGACCGTGGCCGCGGTGCCCGGCACCGGCGGCCGGGAGCCGATGCCGACCCGGATCACCAGCACCGGCGACTCCGGGAAGCGCAGCGGCAAGCCGACGGTCGAGGACCAGGGGACCAAGTCGAACAAGGTCACCGTCGACTCCGACTAACCGGACCGGGGCCGGCCCGTCCCGTCGCGGCCGTTGCTCCGGCCCGTTAACCTTCGCCGAGACGATCAGTCGGGGGAGGTCGGGGTGGGCAGCGAGCAGCCATCGGTGCACGACGAGCGGCGCGACGGCGACGCGCCGGAGCGCGTGCCCCGGCCGGCCGGCCCGGTCGACGGGGATCTGGCCGATGCCGGCCTGGCCGATGCCAATCCGGCCGACGCCGATTCGGCCGACGCCGGCCCGATCGACGCCAATCCGGCCGACGCCAATCCGGCCGACGCCGGCCCGATCGACGCCGATCCGGTCGACAGCGACCCGGCCGACAGCGACCCGGCTCCGGGTTCCGGCACGACGGAGTCCGCCGGCAGTGGACGGTTCGGCCGGCCCGGCCAGCCGTTGCGGCTCAGCCCGTTCCTGGTCGGGCTCACCGGCGGGCTGGGCGTGCTGCTGGCGTACGCGATCTTCCTCGCGGTCCGCAACGCGGGCTCGGTGCTGGTGCTGGTCTTCATCGCGCTCTTCCTGGCGATCGGCCTGCACCCGGCGGTGGTCCGGCTGCGGTCCTGGGGGCTGCCCCGTGGCCTCGCCGTCGCGGCGGTGACCCTGACCCTGCTCGCGGTCATCACCGGCGCGGTGTACGCGCTGGTCCCGCCGATCGTCAGCCAGACCGGTGAGTTGATCGGGCAGGTGCCCGACTACGTGACCCAACTGCGCCGCAACGACACCGTCAACGACCTGATCGTCCAGTACGACCTGGCGGGCAGGATCGAGTCGGCGGCCACCACGGAGAACATCACCCGGGCCCTGGGCGGGGTCTTCGGGGCCGCCGGGTTCATCTTCGGCGCGGTGTTCAACATCGTCACCGTGATCGTGCTGACCATCTACTTCATGGCCACCTTCGACCGGCTCCGCGACCTCGGCTACGGCCTGGTCCCGGCCACCCGGCGGGACCGGGTCCGGCTGATCGGCGACGAGATCCTCGCCAAGGTCGGCGCCTACATGGTGGGGGCACTCGCCATCGCGCTGCTGGCCGGGGTGAGTACCTTCGTCTTCGCCATCGTCGTCGGCCTGGCGTACCCGTTCGCGCTCGCCGTGGTGGTGGCGATCTGCGACCTCATCCCGCAGATCGGCGCGACCATCGGAGCGGTGGTGATCAGCCTGGTCGGCTTCGCCACCGACGTGCCGACCGGGATCGCCTGCGTGGTCTTCTTCCTGATTTACCAGCAGGTGGAGAACTACCTCGTCTATCCCCGGGTGATGCGCCGGTCCGTGCAGGTCAACGACGTGGCGGCGATCGTCGCGGCGCTGCTCGGGGTGGCCCTGTTCGGGGTGATCGGCGCGCTGGTGGCGATCCCGGCGGTGGCCGCGATCCAGTTGGTGCTCCGCGAGGTGGTGCTGCCCCGGCAGCAACACCGCTGAGCCGCAACTTCTGTCCGTAATCCGTCTGAATCGAGAATAGTAACCCCTTCAACACGGCTTGTAGTATTCATTCATGGCCAGTAGATCGAGACGATCGGAATCGCACCCCTCCTGACCTGGGAAGGTGTCTCGATCGAGCGATCGTGTCGGCTCGGGGGGAGTCGGCGCGCACCCGGCCGGATCGGCGGTGGAGCGGCCCTCGTTGCGGCACGAGCTGTGGGCCACCACCGTCTGCGACGCGCCCGTGGGGGGTAGCCGTGACCGACACCAACGCCGGACCTCCGATCGAGCCAGCGAATCCCGTCCGCCAGCCACACCGCGACCGGCGCCGCGTGACCGTCATCGGGATCTTCGGCGTCACGGCCGCCCTCCTCGCCGCCAGCGGCTATCTCGTGCTCAACGTCGCGGGGCAGCCGGTCCGGGCCGCACCGATGGTGCTCGACCGGCCCGGCACCGTCCTCTGGGGACAGACGGTCGACCGCCCGATCCAGGTGGCGGCCGACAACGTGACCATCCGGCGGGTGAAGGTACGCACCGGCGGCGCCGCCGCCATCGTGATCCGGCCCGGGGTGGTCGGCACGCTGATCGAGGACACCGAGATCCGATGCACCTCGGCCGGGACCGACGGCGTGGTGCCGGGTGGATACTCGGCGTTACGGGTCCGGGTCAACGGTTGCCGCCAGGCGTTCCGGCAGACCGACGGCAACCCGGCCACCGTCGTCGAGTCCTCGCAGGACGGAAAGCCGTACCGGATCGAGGGGCCGAGCGGCCCGACCGGGGGCCCGATTCCGCCCCCCGACCCCGATCCCGACTCACGGGCGATGGCGCAGCGGCCGCCGTACGCGCCGGCCAGCGCGCCGCCCACCCCGATCACGTACTGGCCCGGGCCGGGCAACACCGGCGTGCCGGCCGGTACGGCGCTGCGCAACTCCGGATCGCTCAGCCTGCGTACCGCCGGGCAGGTGGTGAGCGGGCTGAACATCGTCGGCTGCGTCACCGTCGCCGCCGCCAACGTGCAGATCCTGCGGTCCCGGATCACCTGCAACAGCCCCACGTACTCGATCCGGACCCTGGCCGGGGCGACCAACCTGTTGATCCAGGACGTCGAGATCAACGGCATGGCGAAGAACTCGGCCTCGATCTGCTGCGGCAACTACACGCTGCGCCGGGGCAACGTCTACAACATGATCGACGGCCCGCGGCTGGCCGACAACACCAGGATCTTCGACTCGTACCTGCACAGCCTGGCCCGGGTCGCCGGCTCGCACAACGACGTGTTGCAGAGCACCGGGGGCAACAACATCATCGTCCGGCACAACACCCTGCTGTCGTACAACCCGGTGACCCGGGACCCGTTCAACTCCTGCCTCACCATCGGCTCGGAGACCAGCCCGTCGCTGACCAACCTGACCTTCGAGGACAACTACTGCAACGGCGGCAACTACTCGATCGGAATCAGTCCCCGGCTGATCGGCTCCAACATCCTGTTCCGGAACAACAAGTACGGCCGCGACTACCGGTACGGGGTGGTCTCCGGCTGGAACCGGCCCGGCGTCACCTGGGACCGGCCCACCAACGTCTACTTCGACAACGGTCAGCCGGTGGTCTGAGCGGAGTCGGCCGACGGGGCCGGCCCGGGTGCCGGAACAGCCGGCGACCCGCCCCGGGTCGGCGGCCGGTACGCCTCCAGCGCGGCCGGTTCACGTAGCCGCTTGCGACCGATCCGGCGCAGGGTGCCGAGAGTGGAGCGGAGCTTCTCGACCGTGGACAGGTGCCGCCACCAGATCCCGGCCATCGGCAGGTTGCGCAGCCGGGGCGTCATCAGGCCGGCGGCCCGCAGCGTGCGCAGGCGCCCCCACACCGCACCCCGGGCCCGGAGCAGGTTCGGCTGCGAGGCGGGCAGGATGTCGGCGCCGACCGGGGTCAACACCAGCGTCCCGGCCGCGATGGCCGCCTCGACCAGCCGTACGCCGCGCTCGGTGCGGGCCAGCACCAGGGACTGGCCCGGGTCGTCGCCGGTCGGCCTGTACCACGGATCGCCGACCGCCACGTCGGCGAACTCGCCGGTGTGGTCGGCGCAGAGGTAGCAGCGCCACTGCCGGTGCTTCTGCAGGATCTCGCCCCAGGACTCGGCGTAGCTCAGTTCCCGGCGCACCTGGGGCGGGTCGTCGGCGAGCCGGGCCCGGGCCGATCCGGGCCAGCCGGCGCCCCGGTAGTGCACCGACTCCAGCCGGGTCGGGTCGGCCACCCCGAGCCGGTCCAGCATCTCCAGGGTGCCCCTGGTGGTAGGGGTGCCGGCGCAGAAGATTGCGATGGTCAGCCCGAGCTTCCGGTCCAGCTCCGGCCGGACCTGCCGGGCCATCCGGGCCGCTGCCACGTCGCAGGGCTTGCCGACGAAGACGCACGGCGCCTCGGCCGACTCGACCAGGTCCAGCCGGTCGCAGGGGCTCGCCGGGGCGTACCGGGAGCCGGCGTTGGCGAGCAGTTCGGCGGAGGTGCGGGACAGCCGGGTCTCGTTCAGGTACGGCACGTCGGCCCGGGCGCCGATGTGCAGCACCCCGGCCATCCCCTCGCCGGTCAGGCAGTATCCGGCCAGTGCGGTCGCCACGCCGCCGCTGGAGCCGGCGTACCGGACCCGCGGGTCCGCCGCGTACCCCTCCCAGATGGCCCGGACCGGGCCCCAGGCCGCGCGCAGTTCGGGGATCTCGCCCGGCGCCGGCCGGCTGCTGCCGTGCGCCAGCCGCACCCCCGGGCAGCAGTCCAGCGCCGCCGCCGCGCCCTTGCCCGCCGCCCCGACCGGGGTGATCGGCAACGGTCGCCGGCCGTGGTCGAGCACGTCGACCATCCGCACCTCGTCCGGCGCCAGGTACGCGCAGACCCCGCACCCGGTGCAGAGCTTGCCGGACGCCACGTCGTGCACGGTGCGGGGCCGCACCATCAGCACACCCCGGCCGGCGCTCGGCGGTCCCGCTCGGCCCGGGCCAGCGCCACGAACTCGTCCATCTGGGCGGCGGCCCGCCCGACCGCGGCCGGGGTCCGGACAGCCAGCACGGCTGCGGTCTCGGCCCGGCCGGTCCAGGAGGTCCAGAGCGCGTCGAGCAGCGCGTCGTCGGCGAGCCGGCGGGCGTCGGCGACGTGCCGGCGCTGCCCCACGCTGGCGAAGACGCCCCGCGCCTTGTCGCTGTACGCCACCACCGCCGCCGGTACCCCGGAGGAGAGCGCGGCGATCGTGGAGTGCATCCGCATCCCGCAGAACCAGCTCGTATGCCCGATCACCCACTTGCTCTGGTGCGGGTCCAGCCCGGACGGGGCGAGCGCCACCCGGTCGCCGTACCGGGGTGCGAGGGCGGCGTAGAGCCGCTCGCTGGCCACCCGGTCGTCGTCGGCCCCGTTCGGGGTGAGTACGTGCGGGACGATGATCACCCGGGTGTCCGACTGCTCCAGCAGGCGTTCGCAGAGCCGGTTGGCGACCCGGGAGGTGTCCCCGGCAAGTCCGAACTGGACCCGGCCCTCCGGCCGGGACATCAGTCCGCTGACGTTGATCCCGGCCACCGGCCCCGGATCCGCCTCGAACCACCCGGCCAACCGCTGGTACGCCGGTTCGTCCGGCGCCCTCGGCTCCAGCGCGAAGGCCACATCCACGCCCTCCCGGTGCCGCAACGGGTCGAGGTCGGGCCCGAGCAGGTCGGCCAGGGCCGCATAGCTCTCCGGATCCCGGGCCCAGGCCATCCGAGCGCCCCGGATCAGCGCCGCGGCCTCGGAGCGCAGCCGCGTCGACCGGAACGGCCCGTACGTCTGCGGCAGCAGCACCAGCGGGCGGCGCCGGAGCAGCGCCAACCGCTTCGGCCAGGCCACGGTGCGGAACCGGTGCTCACCGTAGATGTCACTGAAGCTGTCCCCGCCGCTGACGTCGAGTACCACGTCGGCGGCGTCGATCCGGGCCAGCCCGGCGTTGCCGAGCCCGCCCAGCGCCGCGCTGATCCGCATGTTGAGGTAGGACTCCGGCCGGTGGTAGCGGCGGGAGTGCCGGGCACCGGCCAGCGAGATCGGCACCGGCCGGCCGGCCACGAAGGTGTGCCCGGCGCGCTGCCCCCAGCCGTCGTCGAAGACGGTCACGTCCGCGCCCGGCTCCCGGGCCAGCAGTCCGCCCAGGGTGGCCGCCCGCAGCGCGCCGACCCCCAGGTTCAGGTGCGCGCCCGGCACCCCGAACAGGCAGGCCGACAACGCCCTGCTCCGGGCGCCCGACCCGGTCGTCCCGCTCGCCTCGGGCGCTTCGCTCGCCTCGGTCGCCTCGGTCGCTTCGGTCACTGCTCGATCACCGCTTTCTCGCACCGGAACGCCTCGGCGTACCGGGACCGGCACTCCATCCCCCGCAGCCGGGACAGCCCGAGGAAGACCTCGTCGTCCCACCAGTCCCGGGCCTTCTGGGACGGATAACTCGCGTGCAGCAGCTCGACCTTGCGGCGCACCCGCTCCTCGGTCAGGGGCAGATAGACGTTGCGCCGGCCCAGGTCCCCGTCCCACTTGGGGATCTCGTAGTACAACACCGTGGCGTCCCGAAACGACGTGGGCACCAACGCGGCGAGTGTGTGGTGGTCCTGGTGCGCGTCGTCCGGGCCGGGCGCCAGCACCAGATCGGCGTCCAGGGTCGCGGCGGCGGTGTTCACGATCTCCTTCGCCTCGCCCCACCGGGCCGGTACCCGGCCGTCCGGCAGGTCGTGCAGGGCGAAGCTGAGCCGGGCGCCGGGCAGGAAGGCCGCGGCCGCGGACCGGGCCTCGGCCTGCCGGGCGGGGGTACCGGTGAGCAGTACGTAGTGCACCCGGAGTCCGGGTACGTCGCCGAGGGCGAGCAGCAGCCCGCCGGCGCCGATCTCGATGTCGTCCGGATGTGCCCCGAGCAACACCACCGAACGGGCCGCGGAGAGACGCAACGGCATCATCGGCCGGTCAGCCCCAGCTCGCGGGCTCCCCCGGCGCTGCCCGCGGCGGCGAGCACCGGCTCCAGGGTCGCCGGCCGGCGGCCCCGGTTGCGGTTGGCGTCCCAGAGCATCCACGGGCAGCGGGCCGAGTGGTAGAGCTGCTCCAACTCGGCCCGGTCCTTGAAGGTGTCGGCGGCCCGCCAGAAGCCGGTGTAGCGCTGGGCGATCAGCCGCTGCTCCGGCAGCAGCCGGTCGAACGCCTGCGGCACCAGGTCCTCCCCCTCGCGCAGCACGTCGAAGATCTCCGGGCGCAGGATGAAGTAGCCGCCGTTCTCCCACTGCATCAGCTCGCGGATCGGGCGTACCCGGGTGACCTGGTCGCCGGGGGCGATGTCGATGACGTGGTGGGTCGACTGCACCGGTACGGCCAGCAGGCTGGCCACCGCGTCGGTGTGGCGGAACCGGTCGACCATCTCCGGCAGCGGCGCGTCGGTCAGGGTGTCGGCGTAGTTGGCCAGGAACATCGGCTCGTCCTCGACGTACCTGCGGACCCGGATCAGCCGCTCGCCGATGCTCGCCCCGAGGCCGGTGTCGATGAAGGTGATGTTCCAGTCGGTGATGTCGGCGGAGTGCAGCCGCACGTCCCGGCCGTCCATCGAGAGGCTGAAGTCGTTGGAGAGCGTCTCGTCGTACCGGAGGAAGTAGTCCTTGACCGCGACGGCGCCGTAGCCGAGGCAGAGGATGAAGTCGGTGTGCCCGAAGTGGGCGTAGTAGCGCATCACGTGCCAGAGCAGCGGGCGGTCCCCGATCATCGCCATCGGTTTCGGCGCGGAGGCCGCGTCCTCGCGCATCCGCATCCCCAGGCCGCCGCAGAAGAGGACGACCTTCATCAAGACCCGCCCGAAAAACCCCTGGCGTTAGCCATGGGGAGGACAGGGCGGTCGGGCGTGGTGGTGGTTTTCGACACGGCGTCGACTCCTCTGCGGGGCAAAACCTGTCGGATGCGGCTGGGATGCTTGCCGGCGTGGACGAGACAGTGCGGTACACCTACCGGTTGCGTCCCGGCGCGACCGCGCGGGCCACGCTGCTGGCCGAGTGGGGGCGGTGCCGCTGGCTGTGGAACGAGGCCGTCCACCAGCACAGGACCGGGCGTAGGCCGACCTTCGGCAAGTTGTCGAAGTTGCTGACCGGGGCGCGGGCCCGCTCGTCGTGGTTGCGGGAAGGGTCCCAGGTCGCCCAGCAGCAGACGCTGCGTACCTACGCCCTCGCCCTCCAGCACTCCTTCAGAGTGAAGGGACGGGGCGGGCCGAGACCGAAACGGCGCAAAGACACGTTGCCCAGCCTGGAATACACCACCCGCGGCTTCTCGATCCGCGAGCTGCGGCTGCCCGGCGGCGTCATCATTCCCGTCGTCTGGTCCCGCGAACTGCCGTCTGACCCGACCAGCGTCCGCGTCTACCAGGACACGCTCGGGCACTGGTACGCCTCCTTCGTCGTCCACCGCGACACCACGCCCGCGCCCGACGCCGACGGCGCAATCGGTGTCGACTGGGGCGTCACGACGACCGCGACGACTACCGACCCCGCCTACGACCTGCCGTACCTCGGCCACCGGAAACGGTGCGCCGCCGAGCTGGCCAGACTCCAGCGCCGGATGGCCCGCCGCCGCAGGGCGAAGGGTGTCAAGCCGTCGAATGGGTACCTTCGGGCCAGGCGGCAGGCGGCGAGGGTCGCAAGGAGGGCGGCCCGGCAGAACGCCCACGACGCCCGGGTCTGGGCAAAGAAGGTCGTCGACAACCACGCGACCATCGCCGTCGAGGACTTCAAGCCGACATTCCTGGCCAGGTCCCGGATGGCCCGCAAGGCCGCCGACGCGGCGATCGGCGCCGCGAAGCGGGAACTGATCAACCGTGGCACGCGGGCGGGCCGGAAGGTGATGCTGGTACCGCCCGCCTACACCACGATGACCTGCTCGCAGTGCGGTACGAGAGCCAAGCACCGCCTCGGGCTGGGGGTCAGAGTCTTCCGGTGCGACACCTGCGGACACACCGCCTGCCGCGACCGGAACGCCGCGAGGGTAATCCTCACCATGGCAGAACGCGACCGTGCTGGTGCCGACGACGTAAGACATGCGATCACCTCCTTCCGAGACGGTGCTCGGGTGCGGTCCGAGCCAGAAATCCCCCGGCTCCCAGCCATGGGGAGGCGTTATCACACCACCTCCAGGGCGGGGATCGGGAAGACGAGTCGCCCGCCCCAGTGCCGCACGTAGGCGAGCTGCGCGGAGATCTCGGTGCGCAGGTTCCAGGGGAGCACGAGCACGTAGTCGGGGCGGTCCTCGGCGATCCGCTCCGGCGGGTGGATCGGGATGTGCGTGCCGGGCAGGAACTTTCCCTGCTTGTGCGGGCTGCGGTCCACGGTGTATTCCAGCAGGTCGGAGCGGATGCCGCAGTGGTTGAGCAGCGTGTTGCCCTTGCCCGGTGCCCCGTAGCCGACCACCCGCAGGCCCTGGGCCCGGGCGGTGAGCAGGAAGTCGAGCAGTTCCCGCTTGATGTCGAAGACCGCGTCGGCGAAGCCGAGGTGCCCGGCGACGGTGTGCAGCCCGGCCTCGGTCTCGGCGTCCAGCACCGACTTGACGTTGCCGGACGGCTCCCCCGCCGCCGCGGCCGGCCGGGCGTACACCCGCAGCGAACCGCCGTGCGACGACAGTTCGTCGACGTCGGTCACGATCAGGCCGGCGGTGGCCAGCGCGCGCATCGCGGTACGCAGCGTCAGGTACTGATAGTGCTCGTGGTAGATGGTGTCGTACTGCCGGCGCTCGATCAGCCGCAGCAGGTGCGGCACCTCGCAGGTGACCAGCCCGGTCGGCTTGACCAGCGCGGCCAGCCCGGCGGTGAACCCGATCAGGTCGGGCACGTGCGCGTAGACGTTGTTGGCGGCCACCAGGTCGGCCCGGCCGTAGCGCTCCGCCAGCTCGGCACCGGTCTCCGCACCCAGGAACCGCACCTCGGTCCGGATGCCACGGCGCCGGGCCACCTCGGCGACGTTGCCGGCCGGCTCCACCCCGAGCACCGGTACGCCGCTGGCGACGAAGTGCTGGAGCAGATATCCGTCGTTGCTCGCCACCTCGGTCACCAGGCTGTCGGGCCCGAGACCGAGCGCCTCGGTCATCGTGTCCGCGTACCGCCTGGCGTGCGCCACCCAGGAGTCGGAATACGACGAGAAATAGGCATAGTCGGAAAAGATTTCCTCTCCGGACACGTACGCCGGAAGTTGCACGAGCAGACAGTTCGAGCAGATTCGGACGTGCAGTGGATAGAAGGTCTCGGCCGAATCGAGTCGGTCGGCGCTCAGATAGCTCTCGCAGAGCGGCGACATGCCCAGGTCGACAAACGTTTCGGTCAATACCGCCGCACACAGCCGGCATTTGGCATCGGTCATGCCCCACCCACCCCGATATGATCGGAATACCGGCGCGGCGCCCGCCCGCCTGCGCGCCACGCTAACCAGCACTCCGGCGCGGCGGGAGCGGTTGAGTAAAAAGTCCGACAATAGCCCGGCCGGCCAGGGGGGCACCCATAAACTCGCCTTCTCACCCGGTCGACGACGGGAGCTTTGCCGTGCGTGTTCTCGTGACCGGCCACCATGGTTACCTCGGCGGCGTACTCACCCCGATGCTGGGGGCCGCCGGGCACGACGTGACGGGCCTGGACACCGATTACTACTCCGACTGCCTGCTCGGCCCGGCACCGGCGGCCGTGCCCTCCCTCGCGATGGACCTGCGGGACGTCCGGCCGGAGCACCTCGCCGGGTTCGACGCGGTCTGCCACCTCGCCGCGCTCTGCAACGACCCGATCGGCAACCTCAACGCGGAGCTGACCTACGAGATCAACCATCGGGCGACGGTGCGGCTGGCCGAGGCCGCCAAGGCGGCCGGGGTGACCCGGTTCCTCTTCTCCTCCTCGTGCAGCCTCTACGGCGCGGGCACCGACGACCGCCCGCTGGACGAGACCGCCGGCTTCGCGCCGGTCACCCCGTACGGCGAGTCGAAGATCCGGGCCGAGCAGGACCTCGCCGCGCTCGCCGACGACGACTTCTCCCCGGTGTTCCTGCGCAACTCCACCGCGTACGGCTTCTCGCCCCGGCTCCGCGGCGACCTGGTGGTCAACGACCTCACCGCGCACGCCCTGCTCACCGGTGAGGTGCGGCTGCTCTCCGACGGCTCCGCCTGGCGGCCCCTGGTGCATGCCGAGGACATCTGCGCGGCCTTCCTGGCCCTGCTGGAGGCGGACCGGGCCACGGTGCACGGCCGGGCGTACAACATCGGGGTCACCGCCGAGAACTACCTGATCCGGGACGTCGCCGAACTCGTCGCCGAGGTGGTGCCGGGGTCCCGGGTGACCTTCGCCGGGGGCGCGTCGGCGGACACCCGCAACTACCGGGTGAGCTGTGACCTGGTCGCCGCCGAGGTGCCGGGCTTCCGGCCCCGCTGGACGGTACGCAAGGGGATCGAGGAGCTGGTCGAGGCGTACCAGCGGTACGGGCTGACCATCGAGGTGTTCCGGGGCGAGCGGCACCAGCGGCTGCGCCGGATCCGGGCGCTCACCGAGGCGGGCCGGCTCGACGCCGAGCTGCGCTGGAGGGCTCGGTGACCGGTGCCGAGGGCTCCGGCGGCCGGCAGCCGGTGCACCGGTGCACGGCCTGCGGGCGGCACGACCTGGTGCCCTTCGCCGACCTGGGCGAGATCCCGGTCTACTGCGGCGTGCACTGGGCCAGCCGGGCCGAGGCGCTGGCCAGCCCGCTCGGGCGGATGTGGCTGGCGTACTGCCCGGAGTGCGGGTACGTGCGCAACCTCGCCTTCGACCCGGCCGTTCTGGTCTACGACACCACCATGGACACCAACCTGCACCACTCGCCCGCGTTCGGGGTCTTCTCGGCGGAACTGGTCAAGCACCTCGCCGGGCGGTTCCCGCTGCGCGGCGGCACGGTGCTGGACGTCGGCTGCGGCCAGGGCGAGTTCCTCCGCGAGCTGTGTCACGTCGCCGGTTGCCGGGGCATCGGCTACGACGCGATGTATGCCGGGACACCCGGCCCGGACCCGTCCGGCGCGACCTTCCACCGGGGGCACGCGCCGCTGGACGCCGACACCCCCGAGTTCGACCTGGTCACCTCCCGGCACTGGTTCGAGCACCTGGACGACCCGTACGCCTTCCTGGTCCGGCTCCGCGAGCTGGCCGGCGACCGGCCGGTGTACGGCTATCTGGAGGTGCCGGACGCCGGTTACGACCTGGCCACCGCCGGCTGGGAGGTGATCTACCCGCACGTCTCCTACTTCGACGGGTACTCGCTGTGCCGGATCGTCGAGCGGGCCGGCTGGCGGGTGGTCGCCACCGGGCGGCTCTTCTCGGGCATGTTCCGGTACGTCGAGATCTCGGTCAACGCGGCACCGCCGGTGACCGGCACCGAGCTGCCCGGGGCCGAACTGCCCGGGGCCGAGTCGCCGGGCCGGGCCGACCGGGACCGCCAGCTCGGCTCGATCGCCGGCTTCGCCGACCGGCACGCAGCCGAGCGGAAGCGCTGGCGCGGCACCATCGACCGGTTGCTGGCCGCCGGCGACCGGCCGGTGCTCTGGGGGGCCGGTTCGCGCGGGGTGCAGTTCCTGCACCTGGCCGACCCGGACCGCCGGCTCGCCGCGGTGGTGGACGTCAACCCCCGCAAGTGGGGCCGCTACCTGCCGGTGACCGGGCACGAGGTGCGGGATCCGGCCACCCTCGCCGGCTCCGGCACCCGATCGGTGATCATCACCAATCCGGCCTACCGGGACGAGATCGACGCCGCGCTGCGCCAGCTCGGCGTGCAGGCCGAGCTGCTGGTCGCCTGAGCGGAGGAGATGATGGAGCCAGCGCCGCGGGTGAGTCTGGGCGTGCCCCTCTACAACGCCGAGCGCTACCTCGAAGGCTGCCTCGACGCCCTGCTCGCCCAGGACTACCCCGACTTCGAGATCATCATCAGCGACAACGCCTCCACCGACCGGACCTGGGAGATCTGCCAGCGGTACGCGGCGAAGGACCCGCGGGTCCGGCTCTACCGCAACCCGCGCAACTTCGGCGGGCACGTCAACTACGCCCGGGTGGTGCAGTTGGCCCGGGGCGAGCTGTTCAAGTGGGTGGCGTACGACGACGTCTGCCTGCCGGCGTACCTGCGCACCTGCGTGGCGGCGCTGGACGCGGCCGGGCCGCACGCCGTACTCGCCTATCCGCGTACGGTGCTGATCGACGAGGCGGGCGAGGTGATCGGTCCGTACGCCGACCGGCTGGACCTGCGCGACCGGCGGCCGTGGCGCCGGGTGGCCGGGGTGGCGAAGAACATCAACCTCTGCCACGCGCACTTCGGGGTGTTCCGGATGTCGGCGCTGCGCCGGACCGGGATGATCCGCCCGTTCCTCTCCTCCGACTACACGCTGATCGCCGAGGTGGCCCGGCTCGGCGAGATCCACGAGGTCGCCGAGCCGCTCTTCCTGCGCCGGATGCACGGCGCCTCCACCCGGCAGGCCAGGGATGCCACCCCGGCCTCGGCACTGGCCTGGTTCGCCCAGAGCGGCAAGCGGGTCCGGGCGCCCCGGCTGCGGATGCTCGCCGAGACGCTGCGGACCCTCTCCACCGGCTCCGAGCCGCTCGGCACCCGGCTCAGTTCGGCGGTGGCGTTCCTGGCCACCTGGTGGGCCCGCCGGGTCCGGGTCCGGCTCGGCCGGCTGCGCCGCCGGTTGGTCCGTCGGCGTACCAGCGCGGCGAAGGGCAGCGCCTAGGGTGGCCGCGCTCCAGCCCGCCCGGACGGCTCCGGAACAGCCAGCCAGCACCCCGGCAGATGACCCGGAATCGCCCCCGTCGGGCAGCGCCGGTCGGGTGCGCTCGGCGATCGGCTGGTCGTACGTGCTCACCGCCGGCCGGATCGGTTCGTCGATCCTGGTCACCTTCCTGCTCGCCCGGCTGCTCGGGCCGAGCGAGTTCGGCCTGGTGGCGATGGCCACCGTCTTCATCACGGTCGCGCAGACGCTGATCCAGCAGGGGCTGGTCTCCGCGATCGTGCAGCGGGACAGGCTCACCCCCGAGCACCTGGACGGCGCGTTCGTGGTGCTGGTGCTGGCCGGGGTGGTGATCGGCGGGCTGACCGCGGCCGCCAGTCCACTCTGGGCGATGGTCAACCGGGCTCCGGAGCTGACCGCGATCTGCGTCGCGCTCTCCCCGCTGGTGCTGTTGCAGGGGCTCTCCATCGTGCCCGAGGCGGTGCTGCGCCGGGAGCTGCGGTTCCGCGCGGTCGCCATCCGTACCCTGCTCGCCTCGCTGCTCAGCGGCGTCGTCGGGGTGGTGCTGGCGCTGGCCGGGGCGGGCATCTGGGCCCTGGTGGCGCAGCAGTTGGTGAACGCGGCGGTCGGTCTGGTGGTGCTCTGGTGGGTCTGCCCGTGGCGGCCCAGCCGCCGGCCCCGGCTGGCCGGCATCAGGGACCTGCTGGTCTTCTCCGCCCACTCGGCCAACGCCGGGCTGGGCCTGATGCTCAGCTCCAAGGCGGACGTCCTCTTCACCGGCCTCTTCTTCGGGCCGGTGGCGACCGGGATCTACCGGCTGGCGGCCCGGCTGCCGGACATGCTGGTGGACGTGACGGTCCGCTCCCTCCAGCAGGTGGCCCTGCCGTCGCTGTCCCGGTTGCAGCGGGACCGGGCCGCACTGGCCGCACACCTGGGCCAGCTCCAGCACCTCGGCGCGCTGGCCGGACTGCCGGTGCTCGGCGTACTGGCGGCGGCGGCCCATCCGCTGGTCACGCTGCTGGGTCCGCAGTGGGCCGGCACCGAGGTGCCGCTCCGGCTGCTCTGCCTCTTCGGCGCCGTCAACGTGTACGGTGTGCTGCTCGGTCCGGCGCTCCAGGCGATCGGCCAGCCGGGCAAGCTCGCCGCGATCCTCTGGACCCGGGGCGTACTCGGGGTGGCGACGCTGGCCGGCCTCGGCACCCTCTTCACCGGGTACGGCGACGTGGCCGAGGCGACCGCGGTGGCGCTGGCCGGGGTCGGGATGCAGGTCGTGGTGACCGCCCTCGCGGTCTGGGTCACCGTGCGCCGGGCCGCGAGGGCGTCGATCGCGGCCTTCCTCGCCCCGACGGTGCCGGCGATCCTGGCCGCGGTGGCCGCCGCACTGGTGCCGCTGGCGGTGGCCCGGACCGGCCTGGACGCCGGACCGGTGGTCGAGCTGCTGGTGCTGGGCGGGACGGCCGGGCTGGCCGCCGGGGTGCTGCTCTGGGCCACCGACGCCCGGCTGCGCCGGCTGGTGCTGGCCCGGCTCCCCCGCCGCCGTACCGCCGGGAGCGGCGCCACCGGCAGATGAGCAGCAGACCCTCGGCACCGTTGGATGGTCTCGGCCTGCTCCCGCCGCTCGAAGGTCCCGGCCCCCTACCCGTGTCGTCGGCTACACACGTACCTCAGAGCACGCGACGCACCGCGCCGTGGGTGTTCACCAGCACACGCCGGTCGTTGAGCGCCAGCGCGTACGCCAGATTCCCGGGCTCGAACGGGTGGAACGACGATTCCCGGTAGCTGAAGACGAGGTCGTTGATCCACGGATCGTTGCCGCACGCGGCGTGCTGGTTGCCCGCGAACCGGGCCGTCACCTCGCCGGTGAACGCCACCACGCCGGCGTCGAAGGCGGCTTGCTGGATCACATTGTTCAACCGCACGCCGAGTCGCACGATCATCCGCCGTTCGTCGTCGTCGAGCGGCGCGTTGATGGCGAGCGGGCAGGGCAGACCTGGCGCAACAAGCTGCGGATAGCCGGCCACGAAGATGTCGGCGCCCGGCGCCCGCAGCCGGAGGTCCCGGTAGAGCAGGCGCAGCGGGTTGTAGAGAGCGTCGACCGTTGCGTTGAGCGCCGGCTCCCGGTGGGTGCACTGCACCGGAAGCAGGATGCAGTTGGTCAACTCCGGTGCGAACCCGGCGTCGTTGCCGCCGATCGTCATGGTGATCAGCGTGGGGCCGGGGGCGTGCCACGGAATGAGGCCCTTCTGGTACAGGTCCACGTCAACGGTCGTGGCACCGGAGCAGGCGAGCAGTTCGGGCTGCGGGTCCCACGGTGACCTGGCCAGGTAGGCCCAGGTGTTGGGCGAGACTCCGCATTGCGGGTCGGCCTTCGAGTCCTGGTTGCCGATCCCGGCCGAGTAGGAGTCGCCCAGCGCGAAGAACCTGGTGTACTGCGGCACGCCGGTGGTGCGTATCTCGATGGGCACGGAGGCCGGCCCCTCCAACAACCCGTTGACCGGCACGACACGCCAGCGGTACCAGTTTCCGGGGTACAACAGCCCGGGGTTGAACGACGTCGCGGAAACCGCCCAGGGCAGCCGGGTCCAGCTGGCAGGGTTGCGCGCGAGGTCGATCACCTCGATGAAGTAACCGGTGGCCTCCGCGGTAGATGACCACCACAACTGAGAATCGTTGTCGGTGGGGCCGGGCGAGCCATTCAGCGTTACGTGCCCCGGCGCGACACCGCCGAACACGGCGCGCGAATGGTTGCCCGGCTGGCCGGTCATCAGCCCCTTGGTCGGCACGAGACGGTAGTCGACCTGCGCACCGGCCAGGCCCTCCGTGGTCCATGTGGTGTCCGCGACGGGGTACGGCAGCCGGGTGAAGGTCGACTCGTTCGACGGCTTGACGATCCGCTGCTCGATCAGGTAGCCGGTGGCACCCGGCGTCGCCGACCAGTTGAGCCGGGCCGCCCGGTTCAGTGACGTGGTGCTCACCGCCGGACCGGGCGACGGCCACGCCACATTCGTCGGTCCGGTGAAGCTGCGGCCGATGCCGACGCGGTTCAGCGCGTTGGCGAACGCCGCCGCGATCCGCGCCTCACCGGTTGAGTTCGGGTGCGTGCCGTCCCAGGTGTGTACCGCCGGATCCCAGCCGGCCGGGTCGGTGGTGGTCACCACCCTGGAGGCGGAGGTCGACATCGACGCCGCAAGGGCGTCATACCGGGCGTTGAGGTCAGCCGTGTCGGCCTGGTTGAGGTACACCTTCTCGAAGATGTCGTAGCGGGACAGGGTGTGCCCGATGACGATGGTGACCGAGGGGTTGGCCGCGCGCGCGTTGCTGACGAAGGTGCGCATGTCGTCGGCGACCCTGGCCGGGCTGTGCGCGAACCAGATCAGGTCGTTGATGCCCAGCAGGACCAGGACGACCTGCGCTCCGGTGCTCGACACAGCGGCCTGGATGGTGTCCTTCTCCGACGTCACCGGCCGTCCCCACTGCGCGTGATGGTGCCGGTCGAACGGATACGCGTAGGTCTGGTCGCCGTGCTGGTTGGTGATGTTGTTGTAGAGGTCCGTGCGGTCACCGACGAGGTCGAACGAGACCCCGGCGTTCAGCAGATGCTGGTACAGGTGGTAGCGCCAGGTGATGTCGCCCGACGATCCCTGGGTGATCGAGTCGCCGACCACCATGATGGGTAGCGGAGCGGCGGCGAGCGCCACTCCGCCGGTGGGCAACACCATCGCGAGCACCAATGCCGCGATGAGCCCGGTGCGACGCCAGACCCCGCCGTTCATTCCCGACCCCTCCAACCATCGACGAGTGAGAGCATCCAAACACATCGGTGTGGAGGTAACGTGGAAGATCAACAGCGGCCGGACGTAGGTACCTGAGCATGGTCAGTTGATCAACGGAGTGAGGCCCTGGTCGGCTGACGACGCGGCGACGATCGCGGCCGGCGGGGTGAAGACGATCGCCTTGCCGTTGGCCAGCACCAACTGGTTGACCGAGTACTGCACCGCGTCGGTACCGGTCGGGTTCTCGATGCCGATCGTCGCCGAGTTGCCCAACTCGCGTCCGGCGTTCAGCGCGGTGTAGTTGAAGGCGATCTGGCCCCACTCGGAGAGCACCGCCTGGAAGGTGATCCGTGCGGCGGGTGCGCCGGAGAGTCCCACGTCCTTCCACTCGACCACGAACTGCCGGTCCGGTGCGGCGCCCAGCACGGCGGTCCGGACCCGCGACTCCGGGTGCATCACCAGGTCGTCCCAGAACGGATAGAGCGCCGCGTTCGGTGTGCCGGCGTACGGCAGCGCCCGGTTCGCCGGCCAGGAGCCGCGCGGGTCCACGAAGGACAGTACGCCGTTCACGTCCACCCACGCCCTGGAGTGGGCCTGCCCGTAGTACGGGAACGGGAACGGGAGCACCACCGATGCGGTGTCGTTGTCCCCGGTCAGCGGCAGCTCGGTCGGACCGGCCGGCAGGTACGCCCGGCCGGAGTGTGTGGTGCACGCGTAGCCGAAGCCGTCCGCGCAGCTACCCGGCGCGCCGTCGTAGTTGGCGGTGTAGGTCGCGGTGGTGGCGGCCGGCGCGGTGATCACATGGGTCGCGGCACCCCCGTCCGACCAGTTCTGGAAGGTGTACGTACCCGGACCGAGCCGCTGCGGCCCGGGCCCGCTGAGGGTGTTGGTCGAACCGACGATCACCTGCACGGCGTTCGGGGTGGTGAGACTCCGGCCGTTGAGGTTGACCCGCAGCCCGGAGGGCTTGGTCGCGAGCTTGAGCTGCACGGTCTTCGGGTCCAGCCGGAGCGTGGTGCTGCCGGTCAGCCCGCCGCTGTCCCTGGCGGTCAGCGTCAGCTCCAGATAGGACGGGTACTCGTGGTCCGGGGCCAGGAACGTCCCGGAGGCGACCCCGGCCACCTCGCGCACCGGATGGCTGTGGCAGTTCTCCGGTGTGCTGCAGTGCATGTTGACCAGTGTCCAGCGCAGCGCCGAGGCCGGCAGCGCACCCTGCTGCGGGTCGGTGGCCCCACCGCTGAACGTGACCGTCTGGCCGGTCGCCCAGCGCAGCGCGGCGGTCGGCTGTTCGATCACCGGCACCGGCGCACTCGTGCCGACCCTGATCTGCACCGTCGCGGTGTCGCTGAGCCCGGCGAAGTCGACCACCCGCAACCGCGCGGTATAGGTGCCGACCGACGGGTACCGGTGGGTCACGTTCAGCCCGGTCGCGTCCACGGTGCCGTCGTCGGTGAAGTCCCACTGGTATTCGAGGATGTCGCCCGGGTCCGCATCGGTCGAGCCGACGGCGTCGAAGGAGACGGCCAGCGGCGCCTCTCCGCTGGTCGGGGTCGCCTCGGCGACGGCGTCCGGCGGCTGGTTGCCGGAACTGTAGTGGAACCGGCGTACGGTGCCGCCGAGCAGGTCGACGTAGTACAGGTCGTTCTCCGGCCCGATCCGCAGGTCCGCGACGCCGGGGGCGATCGCGAACGGCACGATCCGGGCCGGGTCGGGCAGCCCGTTGGTGCCGGTCCGCATCGCCCAGATGCAGCCCCGGGAGTAGTCGGCGAAGAACAGCGCCCCGGCGTACGCCGCCGGATAGCTGCCGCCGGCACCCGGATAGAACGCCACCCCGGCCGGGGACGACCCGCCGGTCGGGCAGCCGTCGCCGGCCGCCACCTGCTGGCTGTGCTGGTAGGTGTAGTACGGCGAGGTGACCGTGCCGGCGGGCTGCGGGTAGAGGGTCTCGCAGAGCGACAGGTTGGCCGCGTTGTAGCCGCCCTGCGGCGCGTTCCCCTCGTAACACGGCCAGCCGTAGTTGCGGACCGGTCCGACCGCCGGGTCGACCACCCGGTTGATCTCCTCCCAGGTACGCCAGCCGACGTCACCGATCCAGACCTCGTTGCTGCCCGGCCGGAACGTCCACCGGTACGGGTTGCGCAGCCCGTACGCGAGGATCCGCCGGTTGTTCGGGTCGGTGCTGGCCGCCAGCGGGTTGTCCGGCAGCGCGGCCCCGTCCGACGGTGAGATCCGGATCAGCGTGCCGGAGAGCCCGGTCGGGTCGGCCTGGGTACGGATGTCCTGGGACCGCAGCCCGCCGCCCTCGGCGCTCGGTGGCGTCATCGCGCTCCCGGCCGGCGCGGGCGGGTCCGCGCACGGGTTCGACGGGTTTCCCGCCTGCCCGTAGTCGGTGAAGGTCGCCGACGCCCCGTCGCCACCGGCGACGTAGAGCGCCCCGTCCGGGCCGAACGCGAGGTCACCGATCGAGTGGCTCTCGATCTGGTGGCACCAGTCGTGCAGCAGCACCTGCTCGCTGCCGGTCATCACGTCACCGCCGGCCCGCAGCCGGGAGACCCGGGCGCTGGCCTTGCAGGTCCCGACCGTCCGGCAGTCGTCGTGGTAGGTCGGCGCGGACCCGCCGACCACGCCGTCGTAGGTGTAGCTGAGGTAGACGTACGGGTCGGTCGGGAAGTTCGGCGGCAGGGCCAGGCCGATCAGGCCGAGGTCCTCGTAGTCGTACACCTTCGGGCGCAGGTCGGCGAAGACCGTCGCGGTGTTGTCCGCCAGGCTGTCGAAGACCTTGACGATGCCGCTCTTCTCCGCGACGAAGACCCGGCCGTCCGGGGCGAAGACCAGCTTGGTGGGGCGGGTCAGCCCGGTGAAGACCACCTGCTGGGTGAAGCCGGGCGGGATCGCCGCCGCGGGTTCGGGTTCCAGCGGGGACAGCCCGACCACGACCGGTACGCCCAGCACGAGTGCCAGGTTCAGTGCCCAGGTTCGCCGTACCGCTCGGGACATGGCGGCCTCCCTCCACGGCGCCGCCGAACCGTCGGCGACTGCCGCGCTCCAGGATCACCGTCCGTAGCGAAGCGGGCTGTCGCGAGGTTGACCAGGGCGGTTAACCGACCGGGCGCTCCTTAACGACCGATCATCTTCCCTGGTCAACCGTTCGCACAGCCGGCACCCGGACCTGTCGGCCAAGAATCGGCGGACGGCAGCGCTCACCTTGAGTGAGCACCAAGGGTTACGAACCGTCCGGGCGGAACACGATCGAGGTGCCGTTGGCCAGGGCCGGCTGGTGGCCCACTCCTCTCCCTGGGGCGAGCGGCAGTTCCGGACCCGGCTGTGAACGGCGGCTCACCTTTGTCGGCACAGAGTAGTTTTCGGCGCAACACCTGCCACCCGGCCGCGTCAAATCGCGAATCCGGACGAAGATCACGTAAACCGCGCTCTCCCGACGGTTCTCCCCGACGCCGCTGAATTGGTGTTGATCAGGGCAGTGACGTGCCGTTGCGCCCCGGTACGCGGATGAGCGGGTGAAGGAACAATCGTACGATCGGTCGCGACCTTGTAAGTAACTCGACACAACCACCAATCCACGGTCCTTGCCCGGGCCGGGTTGGTAGAGCAATGTCTTGGTAGGCACCGGGCCGGTAAGGGATAGCCCGGTGCGAGAGCGTGCTCATTCGGGTCGCGGCGTAATTGCGTACGCCGCGACCTTCCATCGAAAACGTCGTCCGAGCTGCGCGGATGGGAGTTAGAGATGGCCGATCAACGCCCCCACGTGGTCATCGTGGTGGTAAATCTGCCAGCCGAGCGGGACCGCCGGGTGATCCGGGAGTGCCAGGCCCTGGAGGCGGCCGGCTACCGGGCGTCGGTGATCTGCCCACGGGGGCCACGACGACTCACGGTGCTGCCCGGCACCGCCGCCACCGGGATCTATTCGTTCCCCCAGCCGCTGGCGGGCAAGGGAGTGCTCTCCTTCGCGGCCGAGTTCGCCTGGGCACTGATCGCCGTCACCACCCGGCTGCTCGGGCTGATGCTGCGGACCCGGGTGGACGCCGTCCAGGCATGCAACCCGCCGGACGTCTTCTGGGTGGTCGGACTGCTGATGCGGGCCCTGGGCCGACCCTTCGTCTTCGACCACCACGACCTGAGCCCGGAACTCTACGAGTGCAAGGCGGGGCGACCCCGACCGAGTGTGCTGTGGATGCTCCGGCTCTTCGAGCGGCTCTCCTGGCGTACCGCGACCGCCGTGGTCGCCACCAACGAGTCGTTCCGGGAGTTGGCGCTGCGCCGGGGCGGCTGCCCACCCGAGAAGGTGGTGGTGGTGCGCAACGGCCCGGCCCTGGCGGAGGTGCGGCACGGCGACGGCCGGGACGCGGACGGTCCCCGGCAGAAGGTGGTCTACGTCGGCGTGATCAACCCGCAGGACAACGTCGAAGCCACCGTACTGGCCGCCGAGCGGCTGGCCGGGCTGCGCGGCACCGACGACTGGGAACTGGTGGTCGCCGGGGACGGCGAGAGCATGCCGGAGCTGCGCCGGCTGGCCGCGGAACGGGGCGTGGACGACATCGTCCGGTTCACCGGCTGGCTGGAGGCCGAGGAGGTCGACGCACTGCTCTGCTCCGCCTCGATCGCCATCCAGCCGGACCGGCCGAGCCGGATGTCCGAGATGTACACGATGGCCAAGACGGTGGAGTACGTCGCCCGCGGCGTACCGGTGGTCGCGGTCGACCTGCTGGAGACCCGGCGTACCGCCGAGGCGGCGGCGAGCTATGTGGAGACCGGCAGCCCGGACGAGTTCGCCAAGGCCATCGATCAACTCCTCGGTGACGAGCAGGCCCGGGCGGCGATGAGTGCGACCGGGAGACAGCGGTTCGTCGATGAACTCGCCTGGGACCACCAGGTGAAGTCGTACATCCGACTCTGGGATCGATTGCTCCGCCCGTCGCTCAGCGACTACAACGAAGTTCCACACGGTAACGGGGCCGATGCCGCGCGTCTGCCGACCTGACCATCCGCACAGCACTTCCGCGCCTTTCGAAAGGGCCGCCCGATGGACCTTCTCGACCTGCTGAAGCTCATGTTTCGGCGGTGGTACGTCTCGGCTCCGATCGTCGTCGTGACGCTCGGCGCGGCTCTCGGATTCGGACTGGCGATCCAGCCCGAATACAAGACCGAGGTCGCGATCCTGCTCGTCCCGCCGACCACCTCGGCGGCGGCCCCGGAGCCGAACGCGACACCCCGGCCGGGCAACCCGTGGCTGCGGATCGGCGAGAACGCGATGGCCCAGGCCGTGCAGATCTCCACCTCCGCGCACGACGCCCGGAGCCGGATCGCGGCGGCCGGCGGCGACCCCGACTACGAGGTCGGGCTGGTGACCCGCAGCTCGATCCTGACCGTGGCGGTGACGGCGACGAGCCAGGAGAGCGCCCGGAAGACCGTCGAGGCGGTGACCCGACTGATCCACGACGAGGTCGCCGGGCAGCAGGCGCCGTACCGGCCCAACCCGGGGGAACAGATCACCACCGAGGTGCTGGACCCCGGGCTGAACATCGTGCAGTCCCGCTCCAACGTGCTGCGGGCACAGGTCGTGATCACGGCGATCGGCATCCTGCTGGCCGCGGTCGGCGCCGTGGTCTACGACGCGGTGGCCCGCCGGCGGGCGAGCGCCCGGCTCGGCCAGCGCCGGGACGCGCGTACCCCGATGACCTGGAACGCCGGCCCGGCGGTGAATGCCGGCCAGGCGGTGGTCGGCGCGCCGCGGCCGGGGGCGGTCTCGCCGGCCCCGGTGGCCCGGGCCGCGCCGGTCTCCCCGGGTCCCGGCCGCGAGGCGACCCAACCCGTCTCCCGGCGCGGCGCATACGCCCCGGACGGCGTAGTCGCCCCGCGGCCCGTCGACGACCGCTACCCCGGCTCCCCGGCCGACGACCGGCACGCCGGACCGCCCGCCGACGAGCGCTACCCGGGGCCGCCGGTCAACGAGCGGGCCGGCGCGCACCTGCCGCACGACCGGGGGGCCGGGCAGGGCGGCAACGGACGGGCTGCCGCGTCCACCGGCGAGGAGACGATCCTGCTCACCACCACCGCCCGGAACGTCGTGGACGATCCCGGCCGATGATCCCCGGGAAGCCCACGAGCGCCGGCTGACGGCGCACGGACGAGACGAGCGACGTGCCGACCTATCTATCCGCGCGGCGGTCCGACACGGTGTACGACGGCATTACCCCCGCCGTACGCCACTTCCCGGATGCCACCGCCGCGGTCATCGCGTCGATCATGCTTGCCTACCTGCTCCCCTTCCGGCTGGTCTTCCCGCCACTGAGCGACCTGGGCAAGCCGGGGCTGATGGTCGGGTTCGGCCTGCTGGTCTGGTGGGCGTTGAGCCGGCTGCACCCCACCCTGGTCACCCGGGGCCAGCAGCCGATGCGCTGGGCGATGGCGATCTACCTGGTCACCCTCTTCCTGTCGTACGTCGCCGGGCAGGGCCGCGGGATGCCGGTACTGGAGGCGAACGGCGCCGAGCGGACCCTGCTGATGGCGCTCGCCGGGGCCGGCATCCTGCTCGCCGCCGCCGACGGCGTGCTGACCCGGGAACGCATCGACAAGGTGCTGTGCTGGTTCTGCTGGGGCGCCAGCTTCATGGCCTTCGTCGCGCTGGTCCAGTTCGTGACCCGGATCGACCTGACCACGTACATGAAGCTGCCGCCGCTGCTGACGTTCCACAAGGAGGTGGTCGGGTTCCGGGACCGGGGCGGCGACGGGCTGGTCCGGGTCGCCGGCACCGCCGGGCACTACATCGAGTTCAGCGTGCTGATGGTGATCGGCCTGGTGGTGGCGATCCACTTCGCCCGGTTCTCGTCGACCCGGCGGGACCGGCAGATCTACGGCGCGCTGGCGATGTTCCAGGCCGCGGTCATCCCGATCTCGCTGTCCCGCACCGGGGTACTCGCGCTGGGCGCCGCGATCCTGCTCTTCGTCCTGGTCTGGCCGCTGCGGACCACCTTCAACGTGCTGGTGGTGGGCTGTTTCCTGACGGCGCTGATCCAGGTAGCCCGGCCCGGCCTGCTGGCCGCGATCAAGTCGTTGCTGCTGGCCGGGGAGAACGATCCCAGCGTGCAGGCCCGGATCGAGGACTACGACTACGTGACCCCGTTCATCCGGGAGCGTCCCTGGCTGGGGCGCGGGGTCGGCACCTTCCTGCCGGAGCTCTACCAACTGCTGGACAACCAGTGGCTGACCACCCTGGTCCAGGGCGGCATCATCGGGGTGGCCGGGCTCGCCGTCCTCTTCCTCTCCGGAGTGGTGGTCGCCGGCCGGGTACGCCGATTCGCCCGTACGGACCGGGACCGGGACCTGGCAGCGGTGCTGGCGGTGGCGATCGGGGTGGCCGGCGTCTCCGGGTTCACCTTCGACTCGATGTACTTCACGACGTTCTTCATCACGGTGCACGTGCTGCTCGGCCTGACCGGGGCGCTGTGGCGGCTGACCAGGGCGGAACGCACCAACCGGATCGAGTCGGGCCGGCCGGTCCGGCAACCCGACGAAGCCGAGCCGGTGCCGGCGGCGGCGCAGGCATGACGGAGCGGGGCGCGGGCAGCGGCCACCTCCGTCGACCCGAGCGGAGGTGGGCGGTCCGATGACCGGCGACGGTGGCATCGACATCCTCATGATCACGTATGACCGGCCGGAGTACGTCCGGCTGTCGCTGCCGCACCTGCTCGACACCTGCCCGGCGGACGCCCGGGTGTGGCTCTGGCACAACGGCACCGATCAGCCGACGCTGGAGGCGGTCGAGGAACTCCGGCACCACCCGCGGGTGCACCGGTTCCGGCAGAGCCCGGTCAACGCCGGGCTGACCGAGCCCACCAACTGGCTGTGGAGCGAGGCGACCGGCTCGTACCTGAGCAAGGTGGACGACGACTGCCTGCCCGACCCGGACTGGCTGACCATCCTGCGCAGGGCGCACCAGGACGTGCCGGGGTTCGGGGTGATCGGCACCTGGCGGTTTCCCGCCGAGGACGTCGACCAGGCGCTGGTGGCGGCGAAGCTGGCGGACTACCCGAACGGGCACCAACTGTTCCGCAACCACTGGGTGCAGGGCAGCGGCTATCTGATGAAACGCGAGACGCTGGCCCAGGTCGGCCCGCTGGGCGGCGACGAGACGTTCACCGCCTGGTGCCTGCGGGCCGCCCGGCTCGGCTGGCTGAACGGCTGGTACCACCCGTTCCTGCCCGAGGACCACATGGACGACCCGCGCAGCCCGCACACCATCTATCGCACCGACGCCGACTTCATGGCCCGCCGACCGCTGTCGGCCCGGCGTACCGGGGTGACGACGGTGGCGGAGTGGACGCAGCAGATGCGGCACTCCGCCCGGGTGGTCCAGGCCGCCCCGCTCGACCTGCGGGAATACCAGGGCTGGCGGCTGCGGCGCCGCAACGCCACCCGGCGGATCCGGCTCGCACTGACCGGGCGGGCGCCATGGTGACGAGCGTGGTCGTGGCCGCACACGACGAGGCGGCGGTGCTCGGCCGGACCCTGCGGACCCTGCTCGCCGACGCGGAGCCGGGCGAGTTCGAGGTGGTCGTGGTGGCCAACGGTTGCACCGACACCACCGCGGCGGTGGCCCGGTCGGTGCCCGGGGTCGTCGTGCGGGAGCTTCCCGAGCCGGGCAAGCCGGCCGCACTGAACGCGGGCGACGAGGCGGTGCGCGGCTTTCCCCGGATCTACCTCGACGCCGACATCACACTGGACACCGCCGGGGCCCGCGCGCTGGCCGCCGCGGTCGCCGCGCCGGGGACGCTGGCCGCCGCGCCGCGCCGCCGGCTGGACACCACCGGTCGGCCCCTGCTGGTACGCGCCTACTACGCGATCAACGGGCGGCATCCGGCGTACCGGAACGCGCTCTTCGGCCGGGGCGCGATCGCGCTGTCGGCGGCCGGCCGGGCCCGGTTCGGCCGGTTTCCCGACGTGGTCGCCGACGACCTCTTCCTGGACGGGCAGTTCACCGAGGCGGAGAAGCGGGAGGTGGCCGAGGTGGCGACCGTGGTGGCCACGCCCCGGCGCACCGCCGACCTGCTGCGCCGGCTCGGCCGGGTCCGGGCCGGCAACGCCAGCCTGCGCGCCGCCGACGACGGGGTACGCCGGGCCCGCCGCACCTCCTGGCTGGTCGACGTGGTGCTGCCCCGGCCGTGGCTGCTGCCGGCCGGGGTCTGCTACGTCGGGCTGACCCTGCTGGCCGCCGGGGCGGCGCGGCGACCGGCGGTCCGTGACCGGTGGGGACGCGACGAATCCAGCCGGGCCCCGGGACCGGCCGAGGCCGACGGCGTGACCGGAGCGGCGCCGTGACGCCGGTGGTGAGCGTGGTCGTGGTCTCCTACCAGACCCGCGAGCTGATCCTGACCGCGCTGGCCACGCTGCGCACCGCCTGCCCGGCCGAGCCGTACGAGGTGATCGTGGTCGACAACGCCTCGACCGACGGGTCGGCGGCGGCGGTCGCGGCGGACTTCCCGGAGGCCCGGGTGGTGCGGCTGGCCCGCAACGTCGGCTTCGGCCGGGCGGTCAACGTCGGCGCGGCCCGGGCCCGGGGCGACTGGCTGCTGCTGCTGAACCCGGACACCGAACCGGTCGGCAACGTCATCGGCGAACTGCTCGCCTTCACCCGGGCACGGCCCGGGCACGGCATCTACGTCGGGCGGACCCTCGCGCCGGACGGCAGCGACGACGGGCGCTCGGTCTTCGGGCCGCCCTCGCTCTGGACGCTCACCTGCTTCGCCACCGGACTGTCCAAGCTCTTCCCCCGGTCCCGGCTGTTCAACCGGGAGGCGCTGCCCTGGCTGGACCGGTCCGCGCCGGTCCGGGTGCCGGCCGCCTCCGGCTGCCTGCTGCTGGTCCGGCGGGCTCTCTTCGAGCAGCTCGACGGCTTCACCCCGGACTACTTCATGTACAGCGAGGATCTCGACCTCTGCCTCCGGGCGACCGCCCTCGGGGCCCGCCCGGTGCTGGTGCCGGCGGCCCGGGTACTGCACGTCGGCGGGGCCGCCTCGACCAGCGCGGGCAAGCGGGTGATGCTGCTGCGCGGTCAGGTCACCTTCCAGCGGCTGCGCTGGACACCCGGCCGGGCGGCGCTGGGCCGGACACTGCTGCGGATCGGCATCGCCGCCCGGGCGACCGCAGCCCGGCTGACCGGCCGGGCCGGCTACTGGCGGGAGGTCTGGCGGCAGCGCCGCACCTGGCTGGCCGGTTGGCCACCGGCGGCCGGACTGCCCCCGGTGGAGGTCACCGAGCCGGTGCCGCCCGGCCCGCGCGGCAGCACCGACACCGACGGCTGAGCCCTCGGTTCAGTCCCGCACCTCGCCCGGCACCGGCAGGTCGGCGAAGGCCGCCACCGTGCGGTCGGCGTACGCGCTGGCGTCGCCGGTCTCCATCGGCCCGTCCCACTCCGACGGCAGCGGTACCGACACCGCCGGGTTGACCCGCCGGACCACCTCGTCGAGTACGGTCTCGGCGTCGCCGACCCAGAGGTGCTTGGCCCCCGGCACGCCGACCACCTCGGCCTGCGGCACCGCCGCGAAGCGCCGCCGGGCCTCGTCCGGCCGCAGGTAGTCGTCGAACTCGGGGACCAGCGCGGTCAGCGGCTTGCCGGATTCGGCCCAGGTGGCCAGGTCGGCCTCGGTGCTGCTGCGCAGTGGCGGGGAGAGCAGGATCGCCCCGGCGATTCCCGGGTCGCAGCCGTGCCGCAGGGTCAGGTCGGTGCCGAACGACCAGCCCAGCAACCAGATGTTCGGCAGCTCGGCGAACTCGGCGTACTCGATCGCGGCCGCGACGTCGTACCGCTCGGCGTCGCCGCCGTCGAAGGTCCCCTCGCTGGTGCCGCGCACGCTGCTGGTGCCCCGGGTGTTGAAGCGGAGCACCGCGAGGTCGGCCAGCGCGGGCAGCCGCCAGGCGGCCTTGCGGAACACGTGGCTGTCCATCATCCCGCCGTGGGTGGGCAGCGGGTGCAGGCAGACCAGGGTGGCGACCGGGTCCCGGTCGGCGGGGAGCGCCAGCTCGCCGACCAGCCGCAGGCCGTCGGCGGTGTGCAGCTCGATCTCCTCCCGGCGGGCGGGCAGCATGCTGGCGGCGCGGATCGCTGTACTCACAGGGATCAGTCTTACCCGGTCCGGCCGGGCAGGGCAGCGAACCCGGGTCGGCGTGACGAAGATCCCTCGGATCGGCCCGGTAAGCCGTTCCGGACGGACGGGTTGTGCACGGCGGGTCAGCCGTGGCGGGGGGCGCTGCGCGAGCGTTCCACCCCCGGGCCGCGCCGGTCCCGGGCCCGCCAGCAGCCGGCGTGCCAGTGCCGGCGGTCGGTCAGGTCGCCCTGACCGTCGACCGGCCAGGCGACCAGGTGGGCCACCCCGGGGCGGATCTCCTGGACGCAGCCGGGGCAGCGGTACGTCTTGGTCGCGGCGCTGCCCGGGATGTTGCGTACCTGCCACTCGCCGTCCCGCCAGGTCTGCACCGAGCCGACCCCGCGCTCCAGCCGGGTACGGTCCAGCGGCGGGGCGTCGTCGGGACGTGGACGGTTGCGACGCGGACTCACGTTCCCCAGCCTACGGCGCGGGCGGGAGCGCGCCCCGGGACGCCACACCCGCCCGGTCGGCTGTGGCCGTCGGGGCACGACATCGCGACAAACTACTCACAGTGATGATTTAGTGACCAATCGACAGCGTGATCGGTCCCGATAACGAGGGGCGCGGATCCGGGCCAGCAGATGGCGGCCTCGGTTACCCCGCGTTGCCCGGCCGCCCGGTACGAGGCCACGGAAGCCGGCGGACAGCGACGGCCGATCACACGGATCACAGACAGCGGACACCTGCTCCGCGCTGCCGCCGGAAGGCCCGAGGACCGTCGCGGCAGACCATCGGAACGGCCCTGAGCTGCGAATACTTCCATGCCGGCCGGGCTGTCGGATCACGGTCAGCACCGCCACCGAGCGCACGAACGGGGTTAACGTCCGCAAATAGGACCGGTCGGATAGCTGATCGATCCGGTGCAGGAGGAGTTATGTGGAGCGAACGGATCGTCACCGCCGCCGGGATAGTCCTGCTGGCCGTCACGGTCACGGCATCACCCGCCCGGGCCGCCGGCCCGGGCGAATCGATCCCCGGCGACTTCAACGTCGACGGGCTCCAGGACATCGTGGTACTCGGCTCGGTCGAGCCGAACCTCTGCTCGGTCATCGTGCGCTACGGCAGCAGTCCGGGCGTCTACCTGCCGCCGGTGGCCACCGTCTACGCCCGGCCCGGGGACAGTCGCGGCACCTCCTGCCCGGACATCGGGGTGGGCTTCGACGCCGACGGCGACGCCGGTGACGAACTCTGGCTCGGCTGGAGCACCGGTGCGCCGCCCTCGCTCACCTACAACCGGTTGGTGATCGACGACAACCTCCGGACCATCCTCACCTTCAGCTCGCCGATCACTCCGAGCTATCTCGGTACCGCCGACTTCATCGGCAACGGTCGGCAGACGGCGTACTCGGTGGGGGCCGGCGGCTTCGCCACCTATGTGATCGTGAACGGCGTCGGTCAGCTCGGCCCGGAACGATGGTGTTCGGCGGGCGCCCCGGCCTTCCAGCTCCGAGACCTGGACGGGGACCGGGCGACGGACGCGGTGCTCGCGTACACCGACGGGTGCGCCGACGGGGCCAACGGGGTGGTCGTGGTGCTCGACGACGGCACGACCCGGCACCTGAAACTCGATCCGGCCGGCTCGACCACCTGGCGGACGCGGGTCCTGGACGCCAACGGCGACCGGTTCCCGGACGTACGCACCGAGAACCTGGCCACCGGAGAAATCAGCCACTTCATCGGGCGCGGCGACGGCAGCTTCGTCGAGGGGCCGGACGCCAACACCGACACCGTCTTCCTGACCAGCGTCAAGCCGCTGGCGATCGACGTACTCGACAACGACTACGTGGCCGCCGACACCGACGTGGTGGTGACGGTGCCGCCCCGGTACGGCACCGTGCAGGTGCTCTCGGACCGGCGCATCCTCTACCGGCCGGATCCGGACCACGGGCGGACCGACCGGTTCAGCTACCAACTGCGGCGGGAGGAGAAGCGGAGCAGCGCGGCGGTGAACATCCGGTTCCCGAGCTGATCCGGCCGGACGCCGCCCGGAGGGGTCGGAAAGGGGGACGAGAAGCGCGCGTACGCCAGCCGCGCCGTGTGCGGTCCAGAGGGATTGGTGCAACGACTGGAGCTAGTTCACTGACCCGAGCAGAGCAACCCGGAGATCGTCATGTGGACCAGAACGCCAGCACTCTTCCTCGCCGTCGCCGTCGCCGTCGCCGTCGCCGTCGCCGGTACGACCGTCGCCATGCCGCCCACCGTCGCGGTGGCCGCCCAGCCCGGGGCCGAGCTGGCCGGCGACTACAACGCCGACGGCCTGCCGGACCGGGCGACCCTCGGTATCGTCGCCCCCGACCTCTGCTCCACCATCGTCGAGTACGGCACCGCCGCCGGGGTCTACCAGCCGCCGGTCGCCTACACCTACCTGCGGCCCAACGGCGGCACCCCGAACTGCCCGGACATCGGCGTCGCCACCAACCTCGACGACGACCCGGCGGACGAGCTCTGGATCGCTTGGAGCCAGGGTGCACCGCCGGCCCTGGACTTCAACCGGATCGTGTTGCAGACGCCCGGCTTCACGCCCGCCGCCCGGCACACCTCGCCCATCACCCGCCCCAGTTACATCGGGAGCGCGACCTTCGGCGACGACGGCCGGTTCAGCCCGTACGACGTCGGCCCGGGCGGCGTGCAGAGCTTCGTCGTCTCCGGCAGCACGGTACGGCCCGGGGTGGTCGGGTTCTGCACGGTGGACGTGCCGGTCGTGCAGCCCACCGACTTCAACCGGAACGGGGTCGCGAGCAGCATCGTCACGTACACCGACGGCTGTCAGGACGGCGGCAGCGGCGTGATCCGGATCGGCGATCGTGGCGAGAGCCAGCAGCTCCAACTCGATCCGGTCGGGCGGACGACCTGGACGGCCCGGGTGGTGGACGCCGACGGCGACCGCTGGCTGGACGTCCGCACCGCCGAGAACGGCACCGACGAGGTCGACTACTTCGTCAACCAGGGCACCGAAGCCCCCGGCACCCTGGTCCCCTCACCGGACGCGAACACCGACCGAGTCGACCTCACCGAAACCCGACCCCTCGCCATCGACGTCCTCGGCAACGACCACGCCAGCCGGTACGCCGACATCACCGTCACCACCCCACCCCGGTACGGCACCACCCAGATCCAATCCGACCGCCGCATCGTCTACCGCCCCCGGGCCGACCACGGCCGCACCGACCACTTCAGCTACCAACTCAGCGAAGAGGGCAAGCGGAGCACCGCCACCGTGACCATCCGGTTCCCGAGCTGATCACGACATACCCCCTGAGCTGCGGTTCCGTCATGCCAGTCCGGTGTCGGATCGTGGTCAGCACCGGCCAATGCCGGCAAACTCGGTCTAGCGTCCCAAATGCGGGTTGGTCCGCCATAGCACTACATAGGGGGAGCACTATGTGGAGCAAGTGTTTTGCCCTGACCACCGTCATGCTCACCGGCGTGGCACTGACCCTGCCGGGCCCGGAGTCCTGGGCCGGGACGCGCGACGAGGCACTGCTCGGCGACTTCAACGGCGACGGTCTCCAGGACTCGGCCACCCTCGGCCGGATCGCCCCGAACCTCTGTTCGACCATCGTCGAGTACGGCAGCGCGTCCGGCGTCTACCTGCCCCCGGTCGCCTACACCTACCTCACCCCCAACGGCGGCGGCACGCCCAACTGCCCGGACATCGGCGTCGCGCTGAACGTCGACGACGACCCGGTCGACGAGCTCTACATCGGCTGGACGGGTGGCCCGCCGGCCACCGTCGACTTCAGCCGCATAGTGCTCCAGCCGCCGGCCTTCGTCCCCAGCACCTTCTACACCTCGCCGATCACCCGTCCGACGTTCATCGGCGCCGGCCGGTTCGGCCAGGACGGCCGGGAGAGCCCCTACGGGGTGGGGCCGGGCGGAGTGATCAACCTGATCGTCGACGGCTCCACGATCGTCCCCGGCCCGATCAGCTACTGCTCGGTGACCGCCCCGACCGTCCAGCTCACCGACTGGAACCGGGACGGCGTGCACGGCGTGCTGGTCAGCTACACCGACGGCTGCGAGCCCGGCACGACCGGCAGCAGCGGTGTGGTGCGGATCCACCACAGCGGCGCCGTCCAGCAACTGCAACTCGATCCGGTCGGGCGGACGACCTGGACGGCCCGGGTGGTGGACGCCGACGGCGACCGCTGGCTGGACGTCCGCACCGCCGAGAACGGCACCGACGAGGTCGACTACTTCGTCAACCAGGGCACCGAAGCCCCCGGCACCCTGGTCCCCTCACCGGACGCGAACACCGACCGAGTCGACCTCACCGAAACCCGACCCCTCGCCATCGACGTCCTCGGCAACGACCACGCCAGCCGGTACGCCGACATCACCGTCACCACCCCACCCCGGTACGGCACCACCCAGATCCAATCCGACCGCCGCATCGTCTACCGCCCCCGGGCCGACCACGGCCGCACCGACCACTTCAGCTACCAACTCAGCGAAGAGGGCAAGCGGAGCACCGCCACCGTGACCATCCGGTTCCCGAGCTGATCCGGTCGAACGTCGAGGCATCAGGGAGGGACCATGTGGCGCAGACGCACCGCGATGGTGGTGGTGATGGTGGTCGTGGCCGCCGTGGGCGGCGTCGTGGGCGCCGCGCCGAGTCCGGCCTGGGCCGCCGGCCGGGGCGAGCAGGTCCTCGGCGACGTCAACGGCGACGGCTTCACCGACCTGGTCACCCTCGGTCTGGTCCAGCCCGACTACTGCTCGGTGATCGTCGAGTACGGCACCGCGTCCGGCGACTACCGCCCGCCAGTGGCGTACGTCTATCTCCGCCCGGGCGGCTCCGGGATGGGCACCCGCTGCCCCGAACTCGGCGTCGCCGTGGACCTCGACGCGGACCGGAGCGAGGAACTGGTGGTGGCCTGGTATCCGGGCCCGCCGCCGACCGTGCCGTACAACCTGATGGTGCTGAACACCGCGTTCCAGCCGTCGTTCGGCCTGGTCCAGGCGGTCTTCGCGCCCTACTATCTGGGCACCGCCGACTTCAACGGCGACGGGCGGGAGGACGTCTACTCGGTCACCGACCAGGGCCAGGGGATCGAGACGTACCTCAACCTCGGCGACGGCACGCTGACGCACGGCCCTGAGCGATGGTGCGCCCGGCCGCTGGAGTACGACCTACGCGACTTCGACCTGGACGGCCGGACCGACCTGGTGAACAGCTACGTCGAGCGCTGTCTCTCGGCGACCTTCGCCAGCGGGGTGGCGGTGGTGCTCGACGACGGCACGCCGCAGGAGTTGCAGCACGATCCGGTCGGAATCGACACCTGGACGACCCGGGTGGTCAACGTGAACGGGGACCGGTTCCCGGACATCCGCACCACCTCCCGGCTGACCGGGGCGATCGACTACTTCATCGGCACCGGCGGCGGCCACTTCGTCCGGTCGCCGAAGGCGAACAGTGACGTCGTACGGCTCACCGGAAACCGGGCGGTGACGATCACCGTACGGGACAACGACTTCGCCACCAGCCAGGCCGAGGTCAGCATCACCGTCCAGCCGAGATACGGGACCGCCCGGGTCATCAGCCGCGGACGGATCATCTACACACCCCGGCCGAACCATGGCGCGACCGACCGGTTCACGTACCAACTCACCGAGGGCACCCGCCGCAGCAGCGCGGTCGTGTACATCCGGTGGAGCGGATAGCCCGATCCGGGTGGGTTGGCGAGCCTTTAGGAGCGTGCCATGAGGGGTAGAGGGATCGCCGCGATAACGGTGGCGATCATGGCGACGGCCGGTGGCGTGGGCATGCGGGTGCCGCACGTCTGGGCGGGCGGCCCGGGTGAGCCCGTCGTCGCCGACGTGAACGGTGACGGCCGACCGGACCGGGTGGTACTCGATCTCACCGTGGGAGCCGCGACCACCTGCCGGGTCGTGGTCAGCCTGGGACAGGCCGGCGGCGGGTTCGCGGCGCCGCAGGCGTACGACTATCTGACCCTGCCGGCGGAGGAGCCCAACTGCGCGGACATGGGCGTGGGGCTCGACCTGGACGCGGACGTCGCCGCCGAACTCGCGGTGACCTGGTTCGCCGGGCCGCCGACGACCGTCCCCAACACCCTGCTGGTGCTGGACAACTTCCGGGTGACCCGCGGCTTCAACACCATCTTCCAGCCCAGCTTCATCGGCACCGCGGACTTCGACGGCGACCGGCGGCAGGACATCTACGAGTGGACCGACCAGGGCGAGGGGTTCGTCAGCTATCTCGCCACCGGGGCCGGCACCCTGGTGCCCGGCCCGGTCCGGCACTGTTCCGGCCCGCTGCACCACCAGCTTGCCGACTTCAACCGGAACGCGGCGATGGACGTGGTGATCGCGTACATCGAGGGCTGCGGCGCGTATTTCAGCGGCGTGGTGGTGGTCCGCGACGACGGCAGCCTGTTCCACCTGCACTCCGACGTGCTGGGCTTCGCGAGTTGGACGCTGGAGACCGGCGACGCCAACCACGACGGCCTGGTCGACGTGACCACCTACAACCAGTTGACCGGGGAGATCGGCACCTTCATCAGCCTCGGCGACGGCTCCTTCGTCCGGTCGCCGGTGGCGATCCGCGACTATCCCACGGTCAGCGGCAGCAAGGCGACCGGCATCCAGGTGCTGGCCAACGACTACGCCACCGACCGCACCAGGGTGACCATCTGGACCCCGCCGCAGCACGGCACGGTCAAGGTCACCACGAATCGCACGATCATCTACACCCCGGACCCGACGCACGGCGCGAGCGACACGTTCGTCTACCGCCTCACCCAGGACGGCCGGACCAGCAACGCCGCGGTCAGTCTGAGGATCACCGACTGACCGGGCCGCGCAGGCCCTGGCCGTCCGGCCCCTCGACCCACACGGAGGAGCGCCATGTGGAGAAGACCGATCGTGGCGGGAACCGCCACGGCGACGATCCTCGCGATGGCCACGGCGGTGCCGCCCGCCGGGGCTGCCGGCCCGAACGATCCGCTGTACGGCGACCTGAACGGCGACGGCCTGCTCGACCGCGCCCGGCTCGGCACCGCGGCCCGCACCTGCGCCGTACTGGTCGAGTCGGGCCGGCCGGAGGGCGGTTACCTGCCGGTGCGCAGCCACCAGTACCGGCTCCCCGGCGCCGGCGCCCCGACCGCCTGTCCTGACCTGGGGGTGGCGGTCGACCTGGACGCCGCCCGCGGGCCGGCGGAATTGGTGGTGGGGTGGTACGAGGGCAACCCCGGTCGGTCCGGCCACGACCTGCTGGTGTTGCGGGACTACCGGGTGGTGGCCGCCCTGCCGGCGCTGCGGCAGCTCAACTTCATCGGGCTGGCCGACTTCGACGGTGACCGGCGGTGGGACGTCTATCTCTGGACCGACCAGGGCGAGGGCTTCGCCAGCTTCCTGAACACCGGCGCCGGGACCCTCACGCCCGGCCCGGTGCGATACTGCGCCGGCCCGCTGACCCCTCGCCTCGCCGACTTCGACTCCGACGGCGCCGCCGACGTCGCCATCGCGTACGTGGACGGCTGCGCGGACGACTCGCACGGGGTGGTGGTGGTGTACGGCGACGGCCGGGTGGTCGACCTCCAGCGCGACGCCGGCGACCGGTCGAGTTGGACGATGCACGTCCTGGACGCCGATCACAGCGGCGTGCCGGACGTGCTGACGTACCACCGGCCCAGCGGGGAGCGGCGTACCTTCCTGGCCGCCGGCGACGGCACCTTCGTCCGGTCGCCGCTGGCGACCCGGGACGTCGTCACGGTCGTTGCCGGCGGCTCGGTCCGGATTTCGGTACTGCACAACGACTGGGCCAGCCGGCGGGCCAGGCTGAGCGTGCTCGTCGCGCCCGCGAACGGGACCGTCGAGATCGGTGCCGGCCGGGTGATCGTGTACCGCCCGGGCCCGGATCCCGGTCCGGTCGACCGGTTCGTCTACCGGATCAGCCAGGACGGCCGCACCAGCGACGCGGCGGTGTCGATCAGGATCACTCCGTGAGCCTCCGGGGCGGTCGCTCGGACCGCCGGGCCGGCTTTCCTACCCCCGCGGCAGGCCCGCCAAACACCTTGTCAGATTACGGTCAGCGCACGCGACATGACGATGTGTGCACCCTAATCTCCTGCTGAGAACATCCAGGCACGGCGGGGGAACTAGGTCCGAGGAGGCACCATGTGGGGCCGACGCATCAGCACCTTCGCCGTTGCGATGGTGGCCGCCACCGGATTGGCCGCACCGGCTGCCCAGGCCGGCTGGCAGGACGAGCCGATCATCGCGGACGTGAACGGGGACGGCCGCGCCGACCGGAACGCCCTCGGCACCCTGCCCGGCACCTCCGACTGCGCCGTCCAGGTCGAGCTCGGCCGAACCGGCGGCGGCTACGGCCCGGCCCGGTCCTACCGCTACCTGACGTCGGCGCTCTACTGCCCCGACATGGGCGTCGGCCTCGACCTGGACAGCGACGCCGCGAACGAGCTGGCGGTGACCTGGTTCTCCGGGCCGCCGCCGTCCATCGACGACACCCTGCTGGTGCTGGACGGCTTCGCGATCTCGGCCGGCTTCGACACCATCACCCAGCCCAGCTACATCGGCACGGCCGACTTCAACGGCGACGGCCGGCAGGACGTCTACGAGTGGACCGACCAGGGCGACGGTTTCACCACCTACCTCAACACCGGCACCGGCACCCTGACGCCCGGCCCGGTGCGGTACTGCTCCGGCCGGCCGCAGTACCAGCTCGCCGACTTCGACGCCGACGGCGCGATGGACGTGACCCTCGCGTACGCGGAGGGATGCGGCACGTACTTCACCGGGGTGGTCGTGGTGCTGGACAACGGAACGGTGGTGGACCTCCAGGGAGACACCTACGGCGACGACTTCTGGACGGTGGCGGTGGCGGACGTGAACGGCGACGGCATCCTCGACGTCCGCACCACCAGCGAGGTGACCGGGGTGCGGAGCGTCTTCATCGGCACCGGCACCGGCACCTTCGTGCGGGCACCGACGGCTGTCCGGGACAACCCGCGGGTCAGCGCGGTCCGGGCGACCGGGATCCCGGTGCTCGCCAACGACTTCGCCACCAACGGCACCCGGGTCAGCATCGTCACCGGTCCGGCACACGGCACGGTGCAGGTCACCACCGGCCGTACCGTCATCTACCGGCCGTACCCGCACCACAAGGCCAGCACCGACCGGTTCGTCTACCGGCTCACCGACTCGGGCCGGACCAGCAACGCGGCGGTCAGCCTGCGGATCGCCCGCTGACGCCCGGGCCGGTGGCACGGCCGCCAGCGGTCAGCCGGCGGCTCGGTCGCGGAACCGCCGGCCGGCGGTGACCAACTGCTCGAGCAGCGGCGCCGGGGCGAGCCCCGGTTCCCGGGACTCCCGGTAGAGCGACCGCTGTAGCCGCAGCACCACCTCCGGGCCGAGCCTGTCCAGCACCTCGAACGGGCCGGCCGGATAGCCGCAGCCGAGCGTCATCGCGTGGTCGATGTCGTCCACCGAGGCGTACGACGCCTCCAGCATCCGCACCGCGTCGTTCAGGTACGGGAAGAGCAGCGCCCGCACCACGAACCCGGCCCGGTCCCCGCAGACCACCCCGGTCCGGCCCAACCCGGCGCAGACCGCCCGGGCGGTGGCGACCGCCTCCGCCGAAGACCGGACGGTACGCACGATCTCCACCACCGCCCCGGCCCGGGTCGGATCGATCAGGTGCAGCCCGACCACCTCGGCCGGCCGTCGGGCGGCCATCGCGATGTCGATCACCGGGAGCGTGCCGGTGGTGGTGGCGAGCAGCACCTCCGGCTTGCAGACCTCGGCCAGCTCGGCGAAGAGAGCCTGCTTGGCCGCAAGCTCGTCGGCCACCGCCTCCACCACCAGGTCGGCGTCGGCCAGCCCGGCCAGCCCGCCGGTCCGCCCGGCGTCCCGGGACACCACCAGCACGTCGTAGCCGGCCTGGCCGAAGAGTTCGCCGAGCCCGGTGACGGCGTCAGCCGTACCGACCACGCCGACCCTGCGCACCGGCCGGGCGCCGTCGGGCGGCGCCGCCAGCGGGGTCTGCCCGTCGGGTACGACGGCGGCCGAACCGGGCCGCTCGTACCGGTAGAAGCCCTGGCCGGACTTGCGGCCGAGCAGTCCCGCCGTGACCATCTGGCGCAGCAGCGGCACCGGGGCGTGCCGCCGGTCCCGGCCACCCCGCCGGTACATGGTGTCCAGGATCTCGTACGCCGTGTCCAGGCCGATCAGGTCGAGCAGCGCCAGCGGCCCCATCGGCAGCCCGCAGCCGAGCCGCATCGCGGCGTCGATCTCCGCACGGCTGGCGTACCCCGACTCGACCATCGCGACGGCCTGGTTGAGGTAGCCGAAGAGCAGGGCGTTGGCGATGAAACCGGCCCGGTCGCCGATGGTCACCCCGACCTTGCCCAGCCTGGCGCAGAGCGCCTGCACCGCGCCGACCACCTCGGTCGAGGTGGTCACGGTCCGGACCACCTCGACCAGCTTCATCACCGGCGCGGGGTTGAAGAAGTGCATCCCGACCACCCGGTCCGGCCGGCCGGTCGCGACGGCGATCTCGGTGACGCTCAGCGAGGAGGTGTTGCTGGCCAGGATCGCGGTCGGCCGGCAGATCCGGTCCAGGTCGGCGAAGAGCCGCCGCTTGAGGTCGAGCCGCTCGGGTACCGCCTCGACCACCAGGTCGACCTCGGCCAGCGCGGGTAGCCCGACGGCGAAGGTGATCCGGCCGAGCAGCCCGTCCCGGTCGGCGGCGCTCAGCCGGCCCCGTTCCACCGCCCGGTCGGTCGAGCGGGCGAGGGTGGCCCGGCCGTGTTCGAGCGCCTCGGCGGTGATCTCGACGGCGACCACCCGGAGACCGCCGCGGGCGAAGACCTCCGCGATGCCGGCGCCCATCGTGCCCAGTCCGACGACGCCGACGGTGGAGATGGTGCCGCCGGCACCGGTCGTCTCGCCTGCCACCCCTTGACCTCCCGCTTTGTCCCGGGCGGCCGGCTGAACGGCCGCTAGGTCACCTGCGGCGAGTCTGCCACGGATCGTCCGGGCGCCTCGGCCCGGTGCCGGTACCGCCGGCCGGGAAGCCGGACACCGGTCCCGCCCCGGACACCGGTCACGCCCCGGACACCGGTCCCGCCTACAGCAGGTCCAGCAGGGCGGCGGCGAACTCGACGGGGCGCTCGATGTTGGGCGAATGGCCGCAGTTCGCGAAGACGATCTCGCGGTAACTGCCGCCCGCCGCCGCGTACCGGTCCAGCACCGCGCGGGTCTGCCCGATCATCGGCTGCGGCGGGCACGCCTGCGCACCCGGCCAACCCGGCAGCACGCCGAGCGCGCCGAGCTGGGCCAGGTCGAAAAGGGAGGTGTCCGAGACGATCACGTCGGAGTCGCCGCGTACCCAGGTGATCGGCGGCTTGTCCGCCACCGCGACCAGTTCGTCGGCGATCCGGAAGTGCTTCGGCGCCAGGCTGTTCAGCACGCCCCGGTCCCCCGGCGCCATCCCCGGCCAGTTGTCGCTGCGCTCCATGGTGCCGGGGTAGTTGTCGTCGCCGGTCGCGGTGGAGAGCACCGAGTCGAGCAGCAGTTCCTCGTCCGCGCCGAGGCTGGCCGGGTCGGCGACGTACGCGGTGCGCAGGACCGTACGCGGGCTGGTCCGCTCGTCGGCGCTCCGGTCACCGGCGGCCAGCCGGGCGACGAAGTCCTGGTTTCCCGTGCCGCCCCCGGTGCCGGCGAAGTCCGGCGTGGTCGGCGTGCCGGCCAGGTCCCGGGTGCCGCCGAAGCCGTACGGCGAGACCGGAGCCGCCAGCAGCAGCCCGGCCACCCGGTGGGGGTGGTCGACCAGCAGCCGCATCGCCACTCCCCCGCCCAGCGAGTGCCCGACCAGCACCGGCCGGGCGCCCGCCGCGCCGAACAGGGCCGGCCCGTCGAGCAGCGCGGCGACGTCGTCGGCGAAGACGCCCAGCCCACGGGTCGCGTCCACCGGGGCGACCTCGGTGCCGCCGTAGCCGCGGAGGTCGGGGGCGACCAGCCGGAGGTCGGTCGGCAGGTGCCGGACCAACGGCTGCCAGAAGTCGGCGGAGGAGCAGTTGCCGTGGATCAGCAGCACCGGGCGGCCGTCCTCCGGGCCCGCCACCAGCACCCGCTGCCGGATGCCGTTCGCCGAAATCTCGTGTCGCCGGATCTCCATCGCAGCGATGATGCCAGTCGCCACCGCTCGCGGACATGTGGCCGCCCGCCATATCCCGAGGCCGGACACCGGCTGGACGCCACTGAATGGGCGCCCCGTCTGTGCACCCAGCTCGACAGTCTGCACGGCGAGGTGTCCCCGGCCGGCGGCCCGCGGTCACTGGAAGGCGAGGTAGGCCCAGGTCATACCGCCGGCGAGGGCGACACAGCCGCCGATCATCAACAGCATCCGCCGGGACCTCCGCGCGGGCGTACCCATCAACTGGGTCGGCTCGGCGAGCGCGCGGGGGGTCGGGCCGCCCGCCAGGGCGGGAACCGGGGCTGGCGCGGGTGGCGCCAGCAAGCGGCGGAAGGTACCCAACTGGTCGGTGGCGGCGGCCCCGGGATCGAAGAACCGCAGCTCCAGGTTGCCGAGCCGGATCCGGTCCCCGTCCCGCAACTCGGTGTGTCCGGAGAGTCGCTCGTCGTTGAGCCAGGTCCCGTTCGTCGACCCGGTGTCGGTCAACAGCACCCGGCCGGCGGCGAGTTCGACGGTGGCGTGCCAGCGGCTGACCTTGGGATCGTCCAGCAGTACGTCGACGCCGTCCTCCCGACCGATCCGGCGTACCCCGGGACGCAGCCGAAAGCTGGCACCCCTCAGTGGCCCACTGGTCACGGTCAGTATCGGCAACAGATCAAGTTGGTCGGACATGGATTTCTCCATCCGGCTTCGCCCCCCACCGACGCGGCAACGTCGGCCCCCGGGCTAGCTTTCCACCCGACCCCGCCCGGTTCCACGTCCTGCCGGTTCGAGTCGCGCTGGCCGGGGAGTGGATCCGGGCTCGCCGGTTCGGCCGATGGGACATCGGGCCCCGGCGATCCGCATGCCTACCCGTGGGTAATCTTCGGGTCTAGACTTCCGCCATGACGACCGTGAACGCTCCCGGCGTACCCGGAATCTCCGACGGCGAGCTGGTCTCCACCAATCCGGCCACCGGGGAGCTGGCGGGGCGGTTCCCGGTCGCCGACGCCGACGCCGTCGTTCGGGCCGTCGCACGGGCCCGGGAAGCGGCGCAGTGGTGGGCCGGGCTCGGCTCCGCCGGCCGGCGGAGCCGGTTGCTGCGCTGGCGGGCGCTGCTGGCCAACCGGATCACCGAACTCGCCGAGCTGTCGCACCTGGAGACCGGCAAGCCGGTCGCCGACGCCGTGGTCGAGGCGTTCAGCGCCATCGACCATCTCGACTGGGCGGCCCGGAACGCCAAGCGGGTGCTCGGCCCGCGCCGGATGCGGTCCCGGCTGGTGGTGGCCGAGTTCTCCGCCCGGCTCGAATACCGGCCGTACGGCGTGGTCGGGATGATCGCGCCGTGGAACTATCCGGTACTGACCCCGCTGGGCGCCTTCGGCTACGCGCTCGCCGCCGGCAACGCGGTGCTGCTCAAGCCCAGCGAGTACACCCCGGCGGTCGGGCAGTGGCTGGTCGACACCTTCGCCGAGATCGTCCCGGAGCAGCCGGTGTTACAGGCCGTGCACGGCCTCGGTGACGTCGGTGCGGCGCTGTGCCGGTCCGGCGTCGACAAGATCGCCTTCACCGGCTCCACCCGTACCGCCAAGTTGGTGATGGCGGCCTGCGCCGAGACCCTCACCCCGCTCGTCGTCGAGGCCGGCGGCAAGGACGCGGTGATCGTCGACGACGACGCCGACCTGGACGCCGCCGCCGAAGCCTGCGTCTGGGGCGCACTCACCAACGCCGGCCAGACCTGCATCGGCATCGAACGCGCCTACGTCACCGCCCCGGTCTACGACGCCTTCGTGGAACGGGTGGTGGCGAAGGCCGGCCGGCTCACCGTCGGCCCCGACGGCACCGACCTCGGCCCGATCACCATGCCCGACCAGATCGCCACGATCCGCCGGCACATCGAGGACGCGATCGACCGGGGCGGGCGGGCGGTGCTCGGCGGACCGGAGGCGGTGAAGCCGCCGTACGTGCACCCGACGATCCTGGTCGACGTACCCGAGGAGGCCGACGCGGTCCGGGAGGAGACCTTCGGACCGACGCTCACCATCAGCAGGGTGACCGACGCCGAGGAGGCGCTGCACCGCGCCAACGCGGTCCGGTACGGCCTCGGCGGCGCCGTCTTCGGCCGGCGCCGCGCGGCCGAGATCGCCGGCCGGATGCGCTCCGGGATGACCGCGATCAACTCCACCCTGACCTTCGTCGGGATGCCGACACTCCCGTTCGGCGGGATCGGCGACTCCGGCTTCGGCCGGATCCACGGCGCCGACGGCCTGCGCGAGTTCGCCCGCAGCAAGGCGGTGACCAGACGACGCGGACCCTCGCTGCTGCCGGCGATGACCTTCGAGCGCACTCCGGCCCAGGTGGAGCGCATCGTCAAGGCAGCCAAAATTCTGTACGGGCGGTGACCCTGGACTGACCGATCGTAGGGACAAAAGGACGACTAGGACATCCCTGGCCGCCTCCCGCATCGGTACCGTTCGCCCAATGGGGCTGCACGCGTTGCGATTCCGCCTGGTCGACAGCGAGAACTCCTGGGGTGGCCGGCGGCGCGCGCGCCGGGCCGGATGGCTCGCGGAGACGTTCCCGGACCTGGCCCAGATGTCCGTCATCGACCTGGGCGGCCGGGTGAGCACCTGGGCACAGGCCGGAGTACGCCCGAAGCACGTACACGTGGTGAACCTGGAGGAGGCCCCGGCCGACGTACCGGACTGGGCGGAGGTGGACCGTGGCGACGCCTGCGCGCTGCCCCGGCACATCGCCAGCCGCCGCTACGACCTGGTCTTCTCCAACTCGGTGCTGGAGCACGTCGGCGGGCACGAACGCCGGCTGCGGTTCGCCGAGACGGTGCACGCGCTCGCCGACGCGCACTGGGTGCAGACCCCCTACCGGTACTTTCCGATCGAGCCGCACTGGATCGCCCCGGGCATGCAGTTCACCCCGGTCCGGCTGCGGATCGCGCTGGCCCGCCGCTGGCCGCTGGCACACACCCGGCCGGACTGCCGGGAGACGGCGATCCAGCAGGTGCTCTGGACCGAACTGGTGGACCGGTCCCAGATGCGGCACTACTTCCCGCACTCGCAGATCCGGGCCGAACGGCTGGCCGGGCTGATCAAGTCACTGATCGCGGTCCGTACCGGCGGCTGAGGCGGGGTCAGCTCGCGTACGCCGGGTCGGCCAGGCTGACCAGGGTGGCCCCGGTCGAGTCGTCCACCACGGCAACCCGGACCCGGTCCGGCGCCACCTCCCCGGCCGGTACGGCGAAGACCGCCGTCGCCGGCCGGCCCTGGTAGCGGGCCGAGTAGCAGACCATCCGCCAGGACTCCTCCAGCCAGTGTTCCCGCACGTCCGAGGTGAGCAGTGCGGCGACCTGCCGGTACGCGGCACTGAGCTGGAGTTGCTGCACGCTGGCCAGCAGCGGCACCCCGGAGCCGCCCCGCAGCGGATGGGTGAGCCGGGCGCGGAGCCGGCGCAGCGGCAGCAGCCAGTGCGCGTCGAACTCCGGCGACAGCGCGACGATCAGCGCCGCCTCGGCCAGCAGCAGCCCGGCCGACGCGGCCGGGGCTCCGGTCAGCGCCGGCAGCCAGTACGTGCCACCGGCCGCGACACCGAAGAGCCCGGCCAGCACCAGCAGGCCGGCCCGGGCGATGCCGCGCCCGGTGACCGGGGTGGCCTTGGCGCTCAGGCAGCCGCACGAGGCGCCGGGTGCGGCGCGGCGGGCGTACCCGAGATAACCGACGAAACCGGCGGCCAGCGCGGCGGCCGCCACCGGCTCGGCGACCGGGGCCGGTGGCAGCACCAGCAGGACGCCGAGCAGCAGTTCGGTTCCGCCGAGCACCCGGTACGCCGGCACCGCCCGCCCGGCGCCGAGCAGCGTGCCGAGCGAAGAGGTACGTGCCTGCTCGGCCGCCCGCCGGTCGACGAGCTTGATCCGGGCCGACCAGATCAACACGACGCCGACCAGCAGGGACTGGAGCGCCGCCAGGGACTGGAGCATGATGCCCTCCTCTCGTTCCAGGCGTCGGGAAGGGCCCCTCCGGCTGGCGAAGGGACCCTTCCCGCACCGTCAGTTGGCGGCGTAGACCGTGGCGATGCTGATCTCGTTGGTGTCGGGGTGCCAGGCGCCGATCACCTGGACGTGCCCGCCGACCTTGAGTAGCGAGACGTCGGAGATGGCCGGGGTGCCGTTGTAGACCGCGGCGGTGGTGCCGGGTACGACGTGCCCGACCAGCCGCCTGCCGTGGTGGTCGAGGTGCAGCACGTTGCGGCCCACCGAGACGATGTGCGCGGTCAGGTTGACGATGTTGGCCCAGAGCGAGTCTGCGGCGAGGGTGCCGTCGGGCAGCCGTACGCCCCGGACGTACATGCCGTCGCCCTTTTCGAGCCGGTCGAAGGTGGTCGGCTGGAACTTCCAGATGCTGGTGCCGTTGGTGACCTGGATCCGGTGCAGCGCACCGTCCGAGCCGGCCAGCAGCACCACAGTGCCGGTGATCGAGGTGACCCGGCCCTCGGCGAAGTTCGGGTCCGGCTCGCCGGGCGAGACCTTCACCGGTTCGGCGGCCAGGGCGGCCTCCGGGGCGAGTGGGCCGAGTGCGGTGGCTCCGGCGATGCCGGCGCCGCCGAGTACGGCCGTGCTGAGCAGTCGTCGACGGTCCATCGTGGTCGCCATCGTGGAGTCCTCCGCTACACCGAGTCGACAGAGCAGGGCCGGAGCCCGGTGGACAGGCTGGCGATCGCGCTGTACGCCGCCGGCGTCAGGTCGATGATCCGGTTGGTGCCGCAGGACGAGCCGCAGCAGGCGCGCTCACCGCAGAACAGGTCGGTCTGCGGTCCGCAGTCGGCGATCGAGGTGCCGACCCGGGCTCCGTTGCAGAGGTTGGTGGTGTAGTGCACGAACCCGCAGGTCCGGCGTGCGAGGCTGGTGCCGCATACGTCGGGCCGGGTGATCGCGAGGCAGGCGGCCGAGGCGTTCGGCCAGGCATGCTGGAAGTTGCCGGAGGTGCAGGTGCCGCAGGCACCCCGCCCGGTCGACGCGCACGGACCCCAGGCGCTGCCGCAACAGAACCAGGACACCTCTCCGGTCACAGCTACCATGATCGGTCCTCCCTTCGGGGGTTAAGGGAAACGACGGTGATCAATATTGACGATAATTATTACGGCGGAAATCCACACAGTCAATTGATGTTCCTGAAAGTTTTCTTCAGCTTCGCGACCGGGTTCACCACAGCCTCCCGCCGCGACGGCCGGCGAACAGGTGTCAGGAACTGACCTGAACAGCCGCTAGCGTGCCCGGCATGACGACCTGCCAGACCCACCCGTCGCACACCCGCCCCGCGCGGCTCCGCTGATGCGACGGCTCTCGTTCGCGCAGGTCCGCGCCCGACGCCTGGACCGGCAGGGCCTGACGACGCCGCTGCCCGCAGCCGGCCCGGCCGAGGTCGTGGCCCGACTCGGCGGAGTGCACGCCCAGGTGCTCTCCGCCGCCGAACTCGGGATCGGGCTGCGCACCGCCGGGGCCAGCCGGCTCGACGTACGGGCGGCACTCTGGGACGAGCGCCGCCTGGTCAAGACCCGCGGCCCCCGGTTCACCGTGCACCTGCTGGCCACGGCCGACCTGCCGATCTGGACCGGTGCCCTGTCGGCGCTGCCGGTACGCCCGCTCCAACTACTCACCGAGGAGCAGGCCGAGCAGGTCGTCGCGGCGATCGCCGAGGCGCTGCGGGACGCGGAGCTGACCACCGACGAACTGACCGAGGCGGTGGTCGCGCGTACCGGGCCGTGGGCCGGAGAACCGGCGATGGCGGCGTTCCAGGGCTGGTGGCCGCGCTGGGTCGAGGCGATGTCGCTGGCCACCCGGCGCGGGGCGATGTGCTTCGGCCCGAACCGGGGCCGGCTGGTGACGTACACGAACCCGGCCCGGTGGCTGCCCGGGTTCCGGCCCGCCGACAGCCGTACCGCCCTCGCCGAGGTGCTCCGGCGCTACCTGTACGCGTACGGACCGGCCACCCCGGCACACGTCGCGCAGTGGCTGGCGGTGCCGAAGCGATGGGCGGCGGAGCTGTTCGACTCGCTCGGCGGAGAGCTGGAAGAGGTCTGCATGGCGGGCTCTCCGGCCTGGGTGCCGGCCGGCGACACCGACGTGCCGGCCGAGCCGCCGCACGGGGTGCGACTGCTGCCGTACTTCGACGCGTACCCGGTGAACTGCTTCCCCCGCACGGAGGTCTTCCCCGGCCCGGCCGCGGCCCGGGCGCTCGCCGGCGGCCAGGCCGGCAACTACCCGGTGCTGCTGGTCGACGGCCTGGTGGCCGGGGTCTGGCACCACCGCCGCTCCGGCCGGCGGATCGACGTCACCGTGGAGTCGCTGGTGGAACTGCGCAGCCGGCAGCTCCGCGAGCTCGACGAACAGGTGCTGCGGATCGGCGAGATCCTGGACGGCGCCGCCCGGCTCACCCTCGGCGAGGTGGCCGTCGGCCCGCACGCCTGACCGGTCAGAAGAGCGTCAACTCGTCCTTCTCGATGCCGCGCAGCCGGTCGTAGTTCACCGCCACGCACCGGATGCCCCGGTCGGTGGCGAGCACCCGGGCCTGCGGCTTGATCTCCTGGGCGGCGAAGACCCCGCTGACCGGTGCGAGCAGCGGATCGCGGTTGAGCAGCTCCAGATAGCGGGTGAGCTGTTCCACCCCGTCGATCTCACCGCGCCGTTTCACCTCGACCGCCACGGTGGCTCCGGCACCGTCCCGGCAGAGCAGGTCGACCGGACCGATCGCGGTCATGTACTCCCGCCGGATCAGCGTGAACCCGTCACCCAGCTCGGTGGGGGCGGCGGCCAGCAGTTCCTGGAGGTGCGCCTCCACACCGTCCTTGCGCAGCCCCGGGTCGACGCCCAGCTCGTACGAGGTGTCCTGGAAGATCTCCTCAAGGGTGATCCGCAGCTCCTCGCCGGCCTTGTTGACGACCCGCCACACCCCGGGGGCCTCCTCCAGCCGGCACGGCGGGCTCATCCAGTTCAGCGGCTTGTACGCCCGGTCGTCGGCGTGGATCGAGACCGACCCGTCCGCCTTCACCATCAGCAACCGGGTCGCCAGCGGCAGGTGCGCCGAGAGTCGTCCGACGTAGTCCACAGAGCACCGCGCTATCACCAACCGCACCCGACGAGGGTAGCGGAGGGGTCCGGTACCGCCGGGCGCGCCGTCCTGGCGCGTCGGTGCCATCCTGGTACCCGTGCTGGAAGCCCTCACCGGAACCGGCCTCGCGGCATCGGCCGGTCTCAACGCGTACATTCCGCTGCTCACCATGGGACTGCTCGCCCGGTACACCGACGTGGTGAACCTGCCCGGCGGCTGGCAGTGGATCTCCAACGGCTGGGTACTGGCGATCCTGGTGGTGCTGCTCGCCATCGAGGTGGTCGCCGACAAGGTGCCGGTGGTCGACCACGTCAACGACGTGGTGCAGACCGTGGTCCGGCCGACCGCCGGCGGGCTCGCCTTCGGCGCGGGTTCCGGGGCCGAGACGGTCACGGTCAGCGACCCGGGCGAGTTCTTCGGCTCTCACCAGTGGGTGCCGGTGGTGATCGGCGTGCTGATCGCGCTCGGCGTGCACGGGGTCAAGGCGGCGGCCCGGCCGGTGATCAACGCCGGTACGGCCGGCTTCGGTGCCCCGGTGGCGAGCACCGCCGAGGACGCCACCAGCGTGGTCTTCTCGCTGTCGGCGATCCTGCTGCCGGTGCTGGTCCTGCTCTTCCTCCTGGTCGTGCCGCTCTTCGTGGTCTGGGTGGTACGCCGGCGCCGGCGCCGCCGGACGGAGCGGCGGGCCGCCCGACCCGGTGACCGGTACGACCGGTCCGTCACGCATAGTTGACCCATGGCAGAGCAGCTCGCGATCTCCGTACGGGGGTTGCGCAAGGCGTACGGCGGGACGGTCGCCGTGGACGGCGTCGACCTGGCCGTGTCCCGGGGCGAGGTCTTCGCCCTGCTCGGCCCGAACGGTGCCGGCAAGACCACCACGATCGAGATCCTGGAGGGATACCGGCGCCGGGACGCGGGCGAGGTCAGCGTGCTCGGCGTCGATCCGGACCGGGCGGACGGGCAGTGGCGGTCCCGGGTCGGCATCGTGCTCCAGGGCACCGGCGAGTTCGACGACCTGACGGTGGCCGAGGTGGTGCACCACTTCGCCGGCTTCTACCCCAACCCGGACGATCCGGACAAGGTAATCGAACGGGTCGGGCTGGCCGGCAAGGCGACGGCGCGGACCCACACCCTCTCCGGCGGGCAGAAGCGCCGGCTGGACGTGGCGCTCGGCATCGTGGGCCGACCCGAGCTGCTCTTCCTGGACGAGCCGACCACCGGCTTCGACCCGGAGGCCCGGCGCGAGTTCTGGGAGCTGATCCGGGACCTGGCCGCCGCCGGCACCACCATCGTGCTGACCACGCACTACCTGGACGAGGCCGAGGCGCTCGCCGACCGGGTCGCGGTGATCACCGGCGGGCGGCTGGTCGAGGTGGCCGCTCCGGCCCGACTCGGCAACCGGGCGGAGGCGCTGGCCACGGTCTCCTGGCGTACCCCGGAGGGCGCCGTGGAACGCGTCGAGAGCGCGACGCCGACGGCGCTGGTCGCGGAGCTGGCCGCGCGGTTCGGCGGCGAGGTGCCGGGGCTGACCGTGACCCGGCCCACCCTGGAGGACGTCTACCTACGGATGATCGGGCACCGATGAGCACCTCGACCACCGCACCGGAGACCGCCGGCAGGCCGCCGGAGTCCGCGCCGGCCCGGCGGGTCGGGCCGGTCGCGCTCGGCCTGCGGCAGGGCCGGCTGGAGGTACGCCAGTTCCTGCGCAGCCGCGAGTCCGTGGTCTTCACCATGCTCTTCCCGGTGGTGATGATCCTGATCTTCGCGTCGATCTTCAAGGGCGAGATCGGCGGCGGGGTCCGGTTCACGCAGTACTTCGTGACCGGCATGATCGCCACCGGGCTGATGACGGTCGGCTTCCAGAGCCTGGCCATCCAGATCCCGATCGAGCGGGACCGTGGCGTACTGAAGCGGCTGCGCGGCACCCCCATGCCGAAGTGGGTGTACTTCGTCGGCAAGATCGTCATGGTCGCCGTGATCGGCCTCGCCGAGACCGTGCTGTTGCTGGCCGTCGCTGCGCTGCTCTTCGACCTCACCCTGCCGCAGACCGCCGGTAAGTGGTTCGACCTGCTCTGGATCTCCGCCCTCGGCATCACCGCCTGCACCCTCTGCGGCATCGCCTTCTCCTCGCTGCCCCGCACCGGGCGTGGCGCGTCCGCCACGGTGACCCCGGTGGCTCTGGTGCTCCAGTTCATCTCCGGGGTCTTCTTCGTCTTCACCGACCTGCCGAGCTGGATGCAGCAGGTCGCGGCGATCTTCCCGCTGAAGTGGATGTGCCAGGGCCTGCGCTCGGTCTTCCTGCCCGAGTCGTTCGGCGCCCAGGAGCCGGCCGGCTCCTTCGAACTGGGCCGGGTCGCCCTGGTGCTCGGCCTCTGGTGCGTCGTCGGCCTGGTGCTCTGCCTGACCACCTTCCGCTGGACCAGCCGCCGCGACGGCTGATCCGGTGCGCGGTCGGTCGGGCACCAGCCCGGTCAGTACGAGTAGAAGCCCTTTCCGGTCTTCCGCCCCAGGTCACCGGCGGTGACCATCCGCTGCAGCAGCTCCGGTGGGAAGAACTTCTCGTCGGCGGTGTCGGCGTAGATGTTCTTCGTCGCGTGCAGCAGCACGTCGGCGCCGGTCAGGTCGGTGGTGGCCAGCGGCCCCATGGCGTGCCCGAAGCCGAGCTTGCAGGCGGTGTCCAGGTCCTCCGGCGAGATCACCCCGGACTCGACGAGCTTGACCGCCTCCATCACCAGGGCGGTGATCAGCCGGGTGGTGACGAATCCGGCGATGTCCCGGTTGACCACCACGCAGGTCTTGCCGATCTCCTCGGCGAACGCCCGGGCGGTGGCCAGCGTCTCGTCGCTGGTCTTGTAGCCCCGGACCAGTTCGCAGAGCTTCATCATCGGGACCGGTGAGAAGAAGTGCGTGCCGACGACCGACTCCGGCCGGCCGGTGGCCGCCGCGATCTGGGTGACCGGGATGGCCGAGGTGTTGGTGGCCAGCACCGCGCCGGGGGCACAGATCTTGTCCAGCGCCCGGAACACCTCCTGCTTGATCTCCAGCCGCTCGAAGACCGCCTCGACCACGATGTCGGCGTCGGCCGCCGCCTCCAGCTCGGTGGTCGGGGTGATCCGGTGCAGCGTCGCCTCGACCTCGTCGGCCTCGATCGTGCCCTTGGCCGCGAACTTCTCCAGCGACATACGGATGCCGGACAGGCCGCGGCGGGTGGCGGCGTCGTCCAGGTCGCGCAGGGTCACCTGCCAGCCTGCCCGCGCCGCGACCTGGGCGATGCCCGAACCCATCAGACCGGCCCCGATGACCGCGAGTCGACCCGCCATGTGCTCACTCCTTCGGCTGGATTGTGTCCTCGCAGAGCACCTTAACGGTCGACCCGACCACCGCTACCCGCCGGTAACAGGTTCGGGCCGGCGGTACCCCGGGGCATGTCCGGGGTACCGCCGGCCCGACGGCGGTCGTCGCGGGGGCCGCGACGGGTCAGCTCGCGCGCAGCGGCGCGAGCGCGGTGCTCCAGGCGACGGTCTGGTCCAGTACGACGCCGAGGGCGTCCGCCTGGTGCGGACCGGGCGTGAAGACGCTGTAGTTCTCGAAGTCGGTGTGCAGCGAGAGCGCCACCTGGGCCCGTACGTCGGCCATCATCAGCTCACCGGCGATCAGGCGCAGGTGCTCGACCGCCCGGGCGCCGCCGACCGAGCCGTAGCTGACGAACCCGACCGCCTTGTTGTTCCACTCGGCGAAGAGGAAGTCGATGGCGTTCTTCAGGGCGCCCGAGGTGGAGTGGTTGTACTCCGGGGTCACGATGACGAACCCGTCGAACGAGGCGATCTTGGCGGCCCACTCCAGGGTGTGCGGGTTCGCGTACTGGCCCATGCTCGGCGGGATCGCCTCGTCGAGGTGCGGCAGCTTGTAGTCGAGCAGGTCGACCAACTCGTACTGGGCGTCGCTGCGCTGCCGGGCGATGTCGTACACCCAGCGGGCCACGGCCTCGCCGTTGCGGCCGGGACGAGTGCTGCCCAGGATGATGCCAATTCTGGTCATTGCCGGTTTTTCCCCTCCGAATTGCGCAGCACTCATGTGCTTGCCGCGTCAAGCAAATAACTCGATAGTTGCTTTGTCAAGCAATCGCCGTGCTAGTGTGTTCTCCATGACAGCCCCGTTGCCTCCGTTGAGCAGCGAGGAAGAAGCCGTCGTCCGGGCACTGGGCCGGGCGATCATCGTCGTGCCGCGGGCCCTGGACGCCGACCTGACCCGCGAGCAGCACCTGTCGATCAACGAGTACGGCGCGCTGATGCACCTCTCCGAGGCGCCCGACCGCCGGATGCGGATGAACGAGCTGGCCACCGCCTGCGACCTCTCGCTGAGCGGGATGACCCGGATCGTCACCCGGCTGGAGCAGCAGGGCTTCATCGAGCGGATCCGCTGTGCCGAGGACGCCCGGGGCTGGAACGCCGTGCTCACCGACGCCGGGCTGGCCCGGCTGGAGGCGGCCTACCCGACCCACCTGGCCAGCGTCCGGCGGCACGTCGTCGACCACCTCGACGGGCTGGACCTCGGGCAGCTCGCGGACGCGCTGCGCCGGTTCGCGACGACCGGCACCTGCGCGGAGCACTCGGACCCGGAGTCCCGATCCGCCTCCTGAACTGGCCGGCCGCCGCCCGGTCATAACGTGAAGGCCGGCTCTTCGGGAGCGGTCGCCCGCTCCACCTCGACCCCCAGGCTCCGCAGGTCGGCGATGAAGTCCGGATAGCCCCGGTCGACGTGGTGCACGTGCGAGATCTCGGTTACCCCGTCGGCGCAGAGTCCGGCGATCACCAGGCCCGCACCGGCCCGGATGTCGGTGGCCCGCACCGGGGCGCTGGAGAGCCGCTCCCGGCCGCGCACCACCGCGTGGTGCCCGTCGGTCTTGATGTCCGCACCCAGCCGGGCCATCTCGTTCACGAACATGAACCGGCCGTCGAAGATGTTCTCGGTGACCAGCGAGGCCCCCTCGCTGACCGAGGCCAGCCCGATCGCCATCGGCAGCAGGTCGGTGGCGAAGCCCGGGAACGGCAGGGTCACCACGTCCACCGCCGACGGCCGCCGGTCCAGTTGCACCCGGAACGCGTCGGTCCGGGTCTCGACCAGGCACCCGGCCGAGACCAGCTTGTCGAGCGCGATCTCCAGGAAGGCCGGGCTCGCGCCGGTCACCGTGACGTCGCCCCGGGTCATCGCCGCCGCGAAGGCCCAGGTGCCGGCGACGATCCGGTCGCCGACCGTGGCGTGCCGGACCGGGCGCAGCTCGGAGACGCCCTCGATGCGCAGCATGGAAGTGCCGGCACCGTCGATCTTGGCACCCATCTGGGTGAGCATGGTGCAGATATCCACGATCTCCGGCTCGCGGGCGGCGTTGTCGATCTCGGTGACGCCCCGGGCGAGTACCGCCGCCATCACCAGGTTTTCGGTGGCGCCGACGCTGGGGAAGTCGAGCCAGATCGTCGCGCCGTGCAGCCCCCGGGGTGCCGAGGCGATGACGAAGCCGTGCTCGCCGGAGATCTCCGCACCCATCCGGGCCAGCCCGGCCACGTGCATGTCCAGCCCGCGCGAGCCGATGGCGTCGCCGCCGGGGTGCGCCACCCGGACGTACCCGCGCCGGGCCAGCAGCGGGCCGAGCACGCAGATCGAGGCGCGGAGCCGGCGTACCAGGTCGTAGTCGGCCTCGGTGCCGGGATCCGTCGGCACGTCGATCGTCACCGAACAGGACCGGGGCGGGCCGCCGTCCCCGCCCGCCGCACCCTCACCCTCGTCGTCGGCGAACGACACCGCACAGCCGAGCCGGCGCAGCACCTCGGCCATGATCGCGATGTCGGTGATCCGGGGTACGTTCGTGATCACGCTCCGCCCCGGGGCGAGCAGCGCCGCCGCCATCAGTTTCAGCGCGGAATTCTTGGCACCCACGACGTGCACCTGGCCCTCCAGCCGGGCGCCGCCACTGACTCTGATCACGTCCACGTCGCAAATCGTAGAGTCGTCCGCCCCACCCGGCCCGGTGCCGTCCGGCCAGCCCTGCCCGGTTCCCGACTCGGGCCGGGCCGGCGTCGCCGGGCTCGACGTCCGTACGCTGTTCGTCATGGCCGTCCACCTCACCCGCATCTACACCAGGACCGGCGACGCCGGCACGACCAGGCTGAGCAACAACGAAGAGGTCGCCAAGACCGACCCGCGGATCGGCGCGTACGCCGACGTCGACGAGTGCAACGCGGCGATCGGGGTGGCGCTGGCCCTCGGGCAGCTCGACGAGGATCTCCGCACCGTGCTCGGCACGATCCAGAACGACCTCTTCGACGTCGGCGCCGACCTCGCCACCCCGGTCGAGCCGGAGCCGGCGTACCCGCCGCTGCGGGTCACCGAGGAGTACGTACGGCGGCTGGAGGGCTGGTGCGACCGGTACAACGCCCGACTGGCCAAACTCGACTCCTTCGTCCTGCCCGGCGGCACTCCGGGAGCAGCCCTGCTGCACGTGGCACGCACGATCGCCCGGCGGGCCGAGCGCTCGGCATGGGCCCTGGTCAGCTCCGAACCAGATCGAACCAGCACTCTTCCGGCAAAGTATCTCAACCGCCTCTCGGATTTGCTGTTCATCCTGGCAAGAACCGCAAATCCGGCCGGAGATGTGCTATGGGCGCCGGGTGGCCAGCGCTGACCCGACCGGTCCCGGCGACGCGCCGAGCGGGGTGATCCCCGACCGGCCCCCCGTCCCGCCTGGCGGCTTGCACCACGTCGAGATCTGGGTACCGGACCTCGACCGGGCCACCACGAGCTGGGGCTGGCTCCTCGGCGAGCTGGCCTGGACGCCGTACCAGAGCTGGCCGGCCGGCCGCTCCTGGCGGCACGGCCCGACCTACCTGGTGCTGGAGGAGTCCCCCGCGCTGTCGTCCCGGCGGCACGACCGGCTCGCGCCGGGGCTCAACCACCTGGCCTTCCACGCCGGCCCGCCAGCCGCCGTGGACCGGCTGGTCGCGCTGGCCCCCGGGTACGGCTGGTCGCTGCTCTTCGCCGACCGCCACCCGTACGCGGGCGGGCCGGAGAACTACGCCGGCTACCTGACCGACGGGTCCGGGTTCGAGGTGGAACTCTGTGCCTCCTCAGTCCCCGTCCCCGGCGGCTGACCGGCCGGGCGCCTCCCGGCCCGCCGGGGCAGGCCGCCGCCCCACCGGGCCGGTCGGCCGGCCCGACCACCTCGGCGGCGAGCAGAGCCCCGGCGGCCAGGGACAGCCAGCCCGGCGGCAGGCCGGTGAGCCGGTCGACGAGCCCGAAGCTGGGATCCACCCCTACACCGTGCCTGACGCGCCCGCCGGCCGGCGTGGTGCCGCGGGCCGCACCGGCTCCGCCGACTGGCCGGTGCACGGCGGCCCTCCCCTAGCGTCAGTCCCCGTCGGGATCACCGGAACGCTGGCGGGACGGTACCCGGACTGCTGTCGTCGCGGGTGGTGCTGTCCCGGCCGGGTCCGTCCAGGCCGATCGGCCGGAAGTCGTCGTCGACCAGACCGAGCCGGTGCGCGACCACCGCGGCCTGGACCCGGTTGCGCAGCCCGAGCTTCTCCATCGCCGCCGAGACGTGCGTCTTGACGGTGGTCACCCCCAAATGCATCCGGGAGGCGATCTCGGCGTTGGAGAGCCCGGCGCCGACCAGGGCCAGCACCTCGCGCTCCCGGCCGCTGAGCAGCCGGTGCCCCGACGGCCGTACGGCGTCGGAGCCGCGTTCGGTGTCCTCGGTGTGCGCCTGCAACGCCCGGTGCACGATCCGGGCCAGTACGGCCGGCGCCAGCAGCGGCTCGCCCCGGGCGGCCCGGCCGACCGCGTCCACCAGGTCCTCCGGGGCGCCGTCCTTGACCAGGTAGCCGATCGCCCCGGCGCCGAGCGCCCCGTAGATGTTGGCGTCGTCGGCGAAGGTGGTCAGCACCAGTACCCGGGTCGCCGGATGCTGGTCGAGGATCCGGCGGGTGGCCTCGATGCCGTCCATCCGGGGCATCCGCAGGTCCATCAGCACCACGTCCGGGCGGAGCCGCTCGGCCAGCCGGACCGCCTCCCGCCCGTCGCCGGCCTCGCCGACGATGTCGAACCCGCCGGCGGTGCGGAGCAGCAGGGTCACGCCGGCCCGGACCAGGGCCTGGTCGTCGACGACGAGGACTCGTACGGTCACCGGGACCGCCCGGTCGGCTCCGCGTCGATCGCCCGGGTCGCCGGCTTCGCGCAGATCGCCGCCGTCTTCTCCCGGATCGGCAGGTGCGCGGCGAGCCGCCAGCCACCGCTGCCGGTGGGGCCGGCGAGCAGCGTGCCGCCGAGCAGCCGGACCCGTTCCCGCATCCCGGCCAACCCGTGCCCGGAGGGCGGCAGCAGGGACGGCCGGGGCTGCTCCGGGCCGGTGTCGAGCACCTCGACCAGCAGGCCGGTACCGTCCGGCCGGATGTCCACCGAGGCGGTCGCGCCCGGTCCGGCGTGCTTGAGCGTGTTGGTCAGCCCCTCCTGCACCACCCGGGCGGCGGTGGTACGCACCACCAGCGGCGCCTCGCCGACGTCGCCGGCCAGGTTCATCCGGACCGCCACTCCGGCCGCCCGGACCCGCTGCTCAGCATCCATGATCAACTGCTCGGGCTCGATCGGCGGTCCGCCCGCCACGATCGCGTCCGGGTCGCGCAGCACCTCCAGCAGCGCCCGCAGTTCGTCGAGCACCTGGCCGGCGGTGACCCGCAACTCCCCCAGCGCCTGCACCGCGTCGTCCACCCGGCCGGTACGCCGGGCCGCGTACTGCGCCGCGCCGGCCTGCAACGCGATCGCCCCCACGTGGTGCGCGACGATGTCGTGCAGGTCCCGGGCGATCGCCGCCCGCTCGGCCAGCCGGGCCGCCCGGGTCTGCACCTCCTGCTGCGCCTCGACCTCCCGGGCGCGCTCCTCGGCCGACTGGGCCACCCGGCGCACCCGGCCCAGGTAGCGGGCCAGGGCGACCGGGGCGACGGAGATCCCGAAGAAGCCGGCGAGCTGGACGAACCCCTGCTGCCCGGGAAGCAGCCCCTCGCTGTCGGGGCCGATCAGGTGGACCAGCGACGCCGCGTACACCAGCCCCAGCGCCACGGCGGTGGCCGGCCAGTTCGCGGCGTACGCGATGATCCCGAGCGCGGTCAGGGCGCCGAACTGGGCGACGTCGCCGCCCAGCGGGGTGGTCCAGTTGGCGACGCTGAGCAGCAGGCACTCGACCAGCAGCACCGGCCAGGGCCACCGGCGGGCCGCCACCAGGATCAGCCCGGCGGCCACCGCCAGCAGCAGTGGCAGCGGCTCGCTCCGCACCACGGGCCAGCCCAGCTTGGCCAGCCCGAAGGCGCCTCCGACCAGGCCCATCAGCACATCTGGCCACCATCTCCGCCGCACCCGCACGCCGCAACGATACGGAGCCGCAACTCCGGCTGCGACTCCTGCCACCGGTCTCGGCGCCTCCTCCGAGTGGCCGGGTACACCGGCCGACCGGATGACATCCGAGATTGATCAGTTCGCCTAGCTTCGGTCCGTGCCCACCGAGATGATCTCGTTTCTGGCCCAGTTGGCCCGCGACCCCCGGGCGGTCGGTGCCATCGCGCCCAGCGGAACGCCGCTCGCCGAGCGGATCACCGCGACGATCCCCCGGAGCGGGCAGCCGCTGGTGGTCGAACTCGGCCCCGGCACCGGGGCGTTCACCCGGGTGATCCAGCGCCGGCTGGCCGGTCAGGGCCGACACCTCGCCGTGGAGGTCAACTCGACCTTCGCGGACCGGCTGGCCCGGGAGCATCCGGCGGTCGACGTGCTCCAGGCCGACGCGGGAGCGCTGGCCGGGCTGCTCTCCGAGCGGAACCTGCCGCCGGCCGAGGTGATCGTCAGCGGCCTGCCGTGGGCCGTGTTCAGCGCGCAGAAGCAGCGGGAGATCCTCACCGCCGTCGTCGCGGCGCTCGCCGACGACGGGGTCTTCACCACCTTCGCCTACCAGCACGCCCGCTGGTCGCCGCCGGCCCGGCGGCTGCACCGGAACCTCCGGGAACTGTTCGAGGAGGTCGTGGTCGGCGGGACGGTCTGGGCCAACCTGCCGCCCGCGGTGGTCTACCACTGCCGGCGGCCGATCCGGCAACCGGCCGGCGAGGAGCGCGGCGGACCCGGTCGGCACCCCGGACCGGTCCGCCCGGGAACCCGCTCCGCCTCGCGCGGCCCGGAGCCGAGCCGCCCCTGATCTCCCGTCCGCTCCCCGCCCCGGCCGCGCGCTCGATCCGGCCGACCGGGGCGCAGTCGTGCCGGGCGACGACGGGTTGGCGACCGCCGGAAGGGTCGACTTCGCCGGTCACCGGCGCAGAGTCGTGTCCGGACCGACCGGTGACCGGCCGCCGGCCGACGGGTGCCTCGCCGCGAATCCGGCTCAGTCGCGGAGGACCAGATGAGAAACCGCCCCCGGAGGGGCGGACTCAAGCCAGGAGAGAAAACCGGTGACCGTGGACTTCGCCATCGCGATCTCCACGGGTGCCTGGTGACTGACACATCGCAGGATCACCCAGTCGGCGGGCATGATGAGCCGTTCCTGCCCCTCGGGCAGCCGGCGGCGCTCCACCGCGAGGCCGCGCCGGTAGAGTACCCGCTTCGGCCGGAGCGCGAAGCTGAACATCCGGTACCAGCGGAGTTCGGACTCGGCGAACCGCGCGAAGCCCGGCGACCAGCCGCGGCCGTCGAGGATCGTCGAGACCCGCACGCTGAGCCGGATGATGCCGCCGGAACGGGTCATCAGGGCCCGCCGAACGAAGAGTGCCGCAACCGTGAGGAGCAGCACCAGGACGCCGATTCCGATCCAACGCAAGACCAGCATCGACGTGTCGGGTCAGCGGCTCGAGGACTCGGTCACCGGGCTGGCGCTCTCGGCCAGGACCGTTACCCCTGAGCTGGTCACCGAGAGGAAGCCGCCGTCCACGTCGTAGGTCAACTGCTCGCCGCCGGCCAACTTGATGCGTACCTGGCCGGGCTCGGCGAGCTGCCCGAGCAGCGGCGCGTGTCCCGGCAGCACTCCGAGCTCACCCTCGGTCGTCCGTGCGACGACCATCTCGGCCTCGCCCGTCCAGATCTTTTCCTCGACGGCGACGAGTTCGACCTGAAGCTGTGCCACGCTGTCTCCTTGCTGCGGCGGCGGGATTGTGGAAAGTCTAGTCCGGCTCCCGCCGCCGCTCCCAGCCGGGTGGCTCCGACCGGTACCGCTCACTTGACCTTGTTCAGCAACTCCGGATTATTGATCACAAAGCTGTCGACCGTGCCGGCCTTGATCGCGGCGAAAAACTCCTGCGCGATCGGCTTGAACTGCTCGCCCTTGTAGTTGTTGCCGGTGCCGACACCGCCCCCGGGCAGCTTGATCATCTGGATCGAGTCCGACCTCAGGTTGCGCAACGCGAAGCCGAAGTCGAGCAGCTTGTGCCCACGGCCGCTGAAGATCAGCGACTTGCCGGCCGCCTGGATCACCTTGTCCAGCTTGATCGGGTTGGTCACCACGTCCTTGCTCAGCGCCTGGTCGGCCATGGCCCGGACGAACTGCTGCTGGTGCCGCTGCCGGCCGTAGTCGCCGTCGGTCACCCCGTTCTCCGGGTACCGCTGCCGGACGTAGTCCAGGGCCTGCCAGCCCTCCAGATGCCGGGTGCCCTTCTTGTACTGCGCCTGCGGGCCGACGTAGCCTTCCCCGACGGATTTGTGCGTCCGGTGCGTACCGTCCGGGCGGCGGTGCTCCGACTTGACGTTCTGGTCGATGTACATCGTGACGCCGCCCATGGCGTCGACGATCTTCAGGAAGCCGCCGAAGTTGATGATCGCGCCCGCGTCGAACCGCTTGATCCCGGTCACCTTGGAGACCGTCAGGGAGAGCAGTTCGAAGCCCTGGGCCGCGCTCGGCAGCTTCTGGCCGGGCACCTTGCTGCCGTACGACATCGCGGCGTTCAGCTTCGTCCGGTCGCCCGGGAAGTCGGCCTTGGCGAACCGGGGTATGTCGACCAGCAGGTCCCGGGGCATCGAGAAGAGGTACGCCGAGTCAAGTGTCTCGTTCACGTGCAGCACCATGATCGAGTCAGCCAGCGGCGGGGTCTCCGGCTTCCGCGGGTCGATGCCGACCAGCAGGATGTTCAGCGGGCCCTTGATGTCCGACTTCTTCTCCGCGGCCGGTGCACCGGCGGCCTGGTCGCCGAAGAGGTCCTCCTCGGTCACCGCGCCCTCGAACCGGGCCAGCACCGCCTCCAGGCCGACCAGCACGCCGCCGCTGAGCACCACCAGCACGGCGCCGAAGATCGTGCAGAGCCGGGCCCAGGTCGGCACGGACGACTTCTTGCGCCGCCCCTGGATGATCGGCCGTCCACCGCCCGACAGGTCACCCACCCCACCGTCGCCGATCAGCCCGACGCCGCCGTCCCGGCCGCGTTCCGACCGACCCGTCCGCCTGGTGGACCGGCCAGCGCCCTTGCCACCCTCGCTCACTGCATCTCCATCCGTCGCGCCCTGCGAATTTTGCGCCCGTCAATAAGGACGGGCCGACGGGGCGGAAATGTTGCAGAGACTAGCCATGGATCCTGATGCCTGTGCCGCCGGTACCCGGCGACCCGGCCGCACCAGCGCGGACGTCCCGGATGGCTCCGGCCCCGAGCGGCTACTTCGCCTTGTTCAGTAGTTCGGGGTTGTTGATGACGAAGCTGTCGACGGTGCCGGCCTTGATCGCGGCGAAGAACTCGTCCGCGATCGGCTGGAACTTCTCGCCCCGGTAGGAGCCGCCCTCGGTCACCCCACCACCCGGCAACTTGATCATCTGAATCGAGTCCGACCGGAGCCCGCGCAGCGCGAAGGCGAAGTCGACCAGGTCGTGACCGCGACCGTTGAAGATCAGCGACTCGCCGGCCGCCCGGAGCACCGAATCCAGCTTGATCGGGTTGGTCACCACGTCCTTGCTCAGCGCCTGGTCGGCCATGGCCCGGACGAACTGCTGCTGGTGCCGCTGCCGGTCGTAGTCGCCGTTCGGCAGGCCGTACCGCTGCCGGACGTAGTCCAGCGCCTGCCAGCCCTTGAGGTGGGCGTTGCCCTTCGTGTACTGCGCCTGCGGCCCGGTGTACCCGCCACCACCCGGCTTCAGCGTGCGCATCTTGCCGTTCGGCTGCCGGTGCTCCGACTTGACGTTCGTGTCGATGTACATGTCGACGCCGCCCATGGCGTCGACGATCTTCTGGAAGCCGTTGAAGTTGATGATCGCCCCGGCGTCGAACCGCTGGATGCCGGTCACCTCGGAGACGGTCCTGGAGAGCAGCTCGAAGCCCTGGGCCGCGCTCGGCAGCTCCCCGCCAGGTACCTTGCTGCCGTGCGCCATCGCGGCGTTCAGCTTCTCCGTACCGCCGTCGTAGTCGGCCTTGGCGAAGGCCGGGATATCCACCAGCAGGTCTCGGGGCATCGAGAAGAGGTACGCCGAGTCCAGCGTCTCGTTCACGTGCAGCACCATGATCGAGTCGGCCAACGGCGCCCACTCCGGCGTCCGCGGGTCGATCCCGACCAGCAGCACGTTCAGCGGGCCCTTGATGTCCGACTTCTTCTCCGGCACCGCGCCGGCCACCTCGTCGCCGAAGAGGTCGGCCTCCTGCACCGCTCCTTCGTAGCGGGCGAGCACCGCCTCGAAGCCGACCAGCCCGGCGCCGCTGACGAGCACCAGAAGGGCACCGAGCATGGTGCAGACCCGGGCCCAGCGCGGCGCCCTGGACCTGCCTCCGTGCCGCCGACCCGAGCCCGTCCGCCCGGGACCCAGCCGCTCCGGGCCAGGCTCGTCGGCGGCCGGGTGACCCGACGTGGCGCCCCGCCGCTGCCGGGCCAACCGGTGGGTCCTGCCGCCTGACCGACCGTCGCCGCTGCCGCCTTCACCCACCAGACACTCCGTTCGTAGCACCCCGTGACCAGGACGGGCCCACTGGACAGAGGCGTGCCGGTCAGCCGGGGTTGCGGGCCGCCCACGACGGTACCCGGCAAAGTCGGGTTACCAAAGCACCGGAACCGGATGAAGATCGAGCAAATCGACCAGAGCGTACAGGTGAACAGCGGGTGAAGACGCCGGAGCCGCACCGGCGACTGCCGGTGCGGCTGGCGTACGCGTCCTCGCCGGTGAACTAGTCCTTCATCAGCTCACGGGCGTTGCGCTCCAGGTCGTCGAGCCCACCGCACATGAAGAAGGCCTGCTCGGGGAAGTGGTCGTACTCACCCTCGCTGATCTTCTTGAACGCCTCGACGGTGTCCTTGACCGGCACGTACGAGCCCTTGATGCCGGTGAAGACCTCGGCGGCGTAGGTGTTCTGCGAGAGGAACCGCTCGATCCGCCGGGCCCGACCGACGGTGAGCTTGTCCTCCTCGGAGAGTTCCTCGATGCCGAGGATGGCGATGATGTCCTGCAGGTCCTTGTAGCGCTGCAGGATCCGCTTCACCTCGGAGGCGACCGCGAAGTGCTCGGCACCGACGAACTCCGGCGCGAGGATCCGGGACGAGGACGCCAGCGGGTCCACCGCCGGGTAGATGCCCTTGTCGGAGATCGACCGCTCCAGGTTGGTGGTCGCGTCCAGGTGGGCGAAGGTGGTGGCCGGCGCCGGGTCGGTGTAGTCGTCCGCCGGCACGTAGATCGCCTGCATCGAGGTGATCGCCTGGCCCCGGACCGAGGTGATCCGCTCCTGGAGCTCGCCCATCTCGTCGGCCAGGGTCGGCTGGTAGCCCACCGCGCTCGGCATCCGGCCGAGCAGGGTGGAGACCTCCGAACCGGCCTGGGTGAACCGGAAGATGTTGTCGATGAAGAGCAGCACTTCCTGCTTGTTCACGTCCCGGAAGTACTCCGCCATGGTCAGCGCGGAGAGCGCCACCCGGAGCCGGGTGCCCGGCGGCTCGTCCATCTGGCCGTAGACCAGCGCGGTCTTGTCGATGACGCCGGACTCGGTCATCTCGTGGATGAGGTCGTTGCCCTCACGGGTCCGCTCACCCACCCCGGCGAAGACCGAGGTACCACCGAAGTTGTTGGCGACCCGGGTGATCATCTCCTGGATGAGCACCGTCTTGCCCACGCCGGCACCGCCGAACAGACCGATCTTGCCACCCTTGACGTACGGGGCGAGCAGGTCGATGACCTTGATGCCGGTCTCCAGCATCTCGGTCTTCGGCTCCAGGTCGGCGAAGGCCGGCGCCTTGCGGTGGATCTGCCACCGGTCGGCCGCCTCGAAGGTCTCGCCCTCCTTGAGGTTGAGCACCTCGCCGATGGTGTTGAAGACCCGGCCCTTGACCGCGTCACCGACCGGCACCGTGATCGGGGAACCGGTGTCCCGGACCTCGGTGCCCCGGACCAGACCGTCGGTCGGCTGCATCGAGATCGCCCGGACCATGTTGTCGCCCAGGTGCTGGGCGACCTCCAGGGTCAGGGTCTTGGTGCCCCCGGAGAGGGTCACGTCGACGTGCATGGCGCTGAAGATGTCCGGCATGGCGTCGCGCGGGAACTCGGCGTCGACGACCGGGCCGATGACCCGGACCACGCGGCCCGTCGCGGTCTTGGTCTCTGAAGGAGCAGTCATCACACTTCACTTCCCGACGCGGCCAGCGCGTTGGCGCCGCCGACGATCTCACTGATCTCCTGGGTGATCCCGGCCTGGCGGGCCGAGTTCATCTCACGCGTGTAGGTTTCGATCATTTCCTCGGCGTTGTCCGTCGCGCTCTTCATCGCCCGACGACGAGACGCCGACTCGCTGGCCGCCGACTCGAGCAACGCCGCGTAGATCCGCGTGTTGATGTATTTCGGCAGCAGCGCGTCCAGCAGCGCGTCCGCCTCCGGCTCGAACTCGTACGCCGGCAGCAGCCCCTCGGAGCGCGGCCGGTCCTCGACCTCCATCGGCCCGATGATCCGGGCCACCGGGGTCTGCGACATCAGCGACTTGAACTCGGTGAAGACGATGTGCAGTTCGTCGACGCCGAGCACGCCGTCGATCCCCGGATCGCCACCCTCCAGGTCGTCCGCGCCGGAGACGAACGCCTTGATCAGCGTCTCGCCCACCTGCTTGGCGTCGGCGAAGGTCGGCTGCTCGGAGAAGCCCGTCCAGCTCGCCTCCACCTTCCGCTGCCGGAACCGGTAGAAGCCGACACCCTTGCGGCCGATGACGTAGAGCACCGGCTCCTTGCCGTCGGCCTTCAACCGGGCGATCAGCGACTCCGCCGCCTTGATCGCGTTGGAGGTGTAACCGCCGGCCAGGCCGCGGTCGCTGGTGACCACGACCACCCCGGCCCGGCGGACCTTCGGCCGGGCGGTGAGCAGCGGGTGGTCGATGGCCGCGTTGGACGCCAGCGCGGTGAGCACGCCGGTGATGGCCTGGGCGTACGGCAGCGACGCCGCGACCCGGGACTGGGCCTTGGCGAGTCGGCTCGTCGCGACGAGCTCCATCGCCTTGGTGATCTTCTTCATCGACTTCGCCGAGCGGATCCGTTGACGAAGAACGCGTACCTGGGCAGCCACCGGTCAGCCCTACTGCTTCTCGGCCGGGGCCGACTCGCCGCCGTCGCGGTACCGGGTGACCGTCTCGCGGTCCTGCTCACCCTCCATCGGCGCGGCCGGCGCCTCGTTGACCCGCACCTCGTCCTCCTTGCCGAGGAACATCTGCTTAAACCGGGCGACGGCCTCGGTCAGGGCGTTGATGATGTCGTCGTCCCAGTTGTTGTCCGCGATCGACTGCAACGTCGGCTTGTACTGGTGGCGGAGGAACTCCAGCAACTCGGACTCGAAGCGCCGGACCTCGCCGATCGGGACGTCGTCCAGCTTGCCCTCGGTGCCGATCCAGACCGAGACCACCTGCTCGTGCACCGGCAGCGGCTGGTAGTTGGTCTGCTTCAGCAACTCGACCAGGCGCGCACCCCGGCTGAGCTGGTCCTGGGACGCCTTGTCCAGGTCCGAGGCGAGCGCGGCGAACGCCTCCAGCTCGCGGTACTGCGCCAGGTCCAGCCGGAGCCGGCCGGCCACCTTCCGCATCGGCTTCACCTGGGCGGCGCCGCCGACCCGGGAGACCGAGGTACCCACGTTGATCGCCGGCCGGACACCCTGGTTGAACAGGTCGGTTTCCAGGAAGATCTGGCCGTCGGTGATCGAGATCACGTTGGTCGGGATGAACGCGGAGATGTCGTTGCCCTTGGTCTCGATGATCGGCAGACCGGTCATCGAGCCGCCGCCCATCTCGTCGGAGAGCTTCGCGCAGCGCTCCAGCAGCCGGGAGTGCAGGTAGAAGACGTCACCCGGGTACGCCTCGCGGCCCGGCGGGCGACGCAGCAGCAGCGACACCGCCCGGTACGCCTCGGCCTGCTTGGTCAGGTCGTCGAAGACGATCAGGACGTGCTTGCCGGCGTACATCCAGTGCTGGCCGATGGCCGAGCCGGCGTACGGGGCGATGTACTTGAAGCCGGCCGGGTCGGAGGCGGGCGAGGCGACGATGGTGGTGTATTCCATCGCGCCCTGCTCCTCCAGCAGGCCCTTGACAGAGGCGATGGTGGAGGCCTTCTGGCCGATCGCCACGTAGATGCAGCGGACCTGCCGCTTCGGGTCGCCGGAGCGCCAGTTGTCCCGCTGGTTGAGGATGGTGTCCAGCGCGACGGTGGTCTTGCCGGTCCGCCGGTCACCGATGATGAGCTGCCGCTGGCCCCGGCCGATCGCGGTCATCGCGTCGATGGCCTTGAGGCCGGTCTGCAACGCCTCGTTGACGCTCTGCCGGGCCATCACGTTCGGCGCCTGCAGCTCCAGCTCGCGGTAGCCCTCGTTGGCGATGTCGCCGAGGCCGTCGATCGGCTGGCCGAGCGAGTTGACCACCCGGCCGAGGAACGCGTCGCCGACCGGCACCGAGAGGACCCGGCCGGTCCGCTTGACCCGCTGCCCCTCCTCGATCCCGGCGTAGTCGCCGAGCACCACGACGCCGATCTCCCGGACGTCGAGGTTGAGTGCCAGCCCGAGGGTGCCGTCCTCGAACTCCAGCAGCTCGTTGGTCATGGTCGAGGGCAGGCCCTCGACGTGGGCGATGCCGTCACCGGCGTCGGCGACGGTGCCGACCTCCTCACGGGAGACGTCGGGCGAATAGGAGGAGACGTAGCGCTCCAGCGCGCCGCGGATCTCCTCCGACGAGATGGTCAGCTCGGCCATCCTCTTCTTCCTCTATTCAGGGCCCGGTTAACCGGAACGGCGTGGATGTCTTTCTCGGCGCTGTGCGGAGGCGTCGGTGGTGGTCAGCCCCGCGCGAGCGCGTTTCTGGTGTCGGTGAGGCGGCGCAGGATCGTGCCGTCGTAGAGATCGGACCCGATCTGGACGCGCAGCCCGCCCAGCACGGTCGGATCCACCGTCTGCTTGACGGTGACCTCTCGACCGTATAGCTCGGTGAGCTTGTGCCCCAACCGGAGCTCCTCCTCCTCGGCCAGCGGGGCCGCGACGGTGACGTACGCCACCTGACGGTCCCGCCGGTCAGCGGCCAGCTCGACCAGCCGGGTCAGTGCCCCGGAGAAGGAGCGCCCGCCGAACCCGGCGAGCGCGACCTCGACCAGCTTGATCGTCACCGGTCTGGCCTTGCCGGACAGCAGCGCGCCGGTCAGCTCGGCCCGCTGCGCCACCGGCGCGATCGGGTCGGAGAGCGTGTTGCTCAGCTCCGCGTCGGCGGCGACCACCTGACCGAAGCGGAACAGCTCGTCCTCCACCTCGCCCAGGTCGCCGGCCCGGTCGGCGCTGGCCAGCAGCGCTTCCACCCCGAGCCGCTCGGTGCCCTCGAGTAGCTGGGACGGCGCCGACCAGCGGCCGGAGACCAGCACGCCGAGCAGCTCCCTGGCGTCCGTGCCGACCTTGTCGCCGATCACCGACTCCAGCAGCGCGGCCCGGTCCTCGCCGGCCCGTGCCGGGTCGGAGAGCGCCCGGCGCAGCCGCGGCTCGCGCCGCAGCAGGCTGGCGACCGACCCGATCTCGTCACCGGTGGCGGCGACCCGCTCCGCATCCGTCTGGCCGGCGTACGCGTCGAGACGCTGCCGTGCGGCGGCGTACGACTCCCGGCTGGCGGCCTGCATCAGCTCGCCCGTACGGCGGAGCCGTTGGCCGAGCCGTTGCCGGCGCCGACGCCTTCCAGGTCGGTCAGGAACCGCTCGACCGTGCCCTTGCGCCGCGCCTCGTCGGCCAGCGACTCACCGACGATCCGGCTGGCCAGGTCGACCGCGATCGTGCCCACCTCGGTGCGCAGTTCGCGCACGATGGTGGCCCGCTCGGCGGCGAGCTGGTCCTTGCCGGCCTGGATGATCCGGTCCGACTCCTCCCGGGCCTTGGCCAGGACGTCCTGCCGGATGCCCTCGGCGTCGGCCCGGGCGTCGTCGCGGATCTTCGCCGCGTCGGTCCGCGCCTCGGCGAGCTGTGCGCGGTACTGCTCGAGGAGCTGGTTGGCCTCGGCCTGGGCGGCCTCGGCGCGCTTGATCCCGCCCTCGATGGCGTCCACCCGAGCCTGGAAGGTCTGCTCCATCCGCGGGAAGACGAACTTCATCAGCATGAAGCAGAGGATGGCGAAGGCGATCGACCCGATCACGATCTCCCGCCAGTCCGGCAGGATCGGGTTGTGGGTAACGCCCTCCGCAGCCCAGTAAAGCATCAGAACCTCCCGGTTCGAGGAGTACGGCTAGACGCTGAAGGCGTAACCGAAGGCGATGCCCAGCAGCGCCAGCAGCTCGATGACGGCGAAGCCGATCCAGACGTACGGCAGGGTGATCCGGGACGACTCCGGCTGCCGGGCGGTCGACTGGATGTAGGCGCTGAAGACCAGGCCGACACCGATACCCGGACCGATGGCCGCGAGGCCGTAGCCGATGGCGCTGAGGTTGCCGGTGATTTCAACGGCGGCGAGGGTCGACGACAACATTGGTTGGTTCCTCCTGGAATCACGCGTGAGGACTCACGCGGGACGACAACGGGTGTGCGGTTGTATGCGGGTCGGTGTTCGTCGGGTACGCGTCAGTGTTCGTCGGCGAGCGCGCCCTGCACGTAGCTGGCGGTCAGCACGGTGAAGATGTAGGCCTGCAGGACGATGACCAGCGCCTCCAGGAAGGTGATCGCGATCGAAACCGCCCAGGAGAGCACCGAGATCGGCTTCAGGAAGAACGACTCCGAATTCAGCAGCACGAAGCCGCCCATCGTGAAGACCAGCAGGATGATGTGCCCGGCGAACAGGTTGGCGAACAACCGCAGCGCCAGCGACACCGGCCGGGCGATGAACGTCGAGAAGAGTTCGATCGGGATCAGCAGCGGCTGCATGAACCACGGCGCCGGCGGCATCAGTGAATGCTTGAAGAACTTTCCGAAACCGTGGTGCCGGATGCCCACCCAGATGAACATCACGTAACTGATGATCGCCAGGAGCGCCGGAAACGCGATGTGTGACATCGGCGAGATCTGGACGAACGGAATGATCTGCCACAGGTTGTTGATGAAGATGAAGCAGAACAGCGTGGCGAGGTACGGCGCGAACGCCACGCCCCGATGCCCGATCATGTCGACCGCGATGCTGTTCCGGACGAAACCGTAGATCGACTCCGCGATCCACTGCTTCTTGGTCGGCACCAGCTGCGGCTTCCGGTAGGTAACCAGGAAGAAAATGATCGTGGCGGCGGCACCTAGCCATATGAGTGCGGTGAACTTGGTGAACCACACACTGTGCCCGCCCCACGGCACGATGCTCGGCAGAAAGAAGTCTTCCACGCTGGGTGGAAACGGAACCTTGCCGTCCTCCGCGAGGACGATCGACTTTCCGATCACCGCGTCCCTTCCCTAGCTAGGGGTGCCGAGTCGGCGGATGACCAGGTAGACGCCCCCGGCCCCGCCGAGCAGGAACCCGATCCCGGTGGCCAGGCCACCTGTTTCGAGCCACTGGTCGACCAACCAACCGATGCAGCCCCACACCGCCAGACCTCCGATGAGGTATGCCAGCGCGGTCCAACCCTCACCAGCTTCGGGAGTGCCCGAGCCGCTGGGGGGTTGGGGGGTTTGGTCACCGGTCATGACGGCCGAACGATATCAGCCGGGGATACGAGGCTGTGCCTCACCCCCCGCACAACCTCGTTGTGTGGGCGTCTGGGCGGGCGCGTCGTCTGTGGGCACGCTACTCCGGTTCCGCCACCGGGAAAATGACCGATCACTGACAGTTTCCTGTGCCGTCCCGTCAACGGGACTTGGAGCAGGTCCGACCCGAGACGGGTGACCCGGATCACGCCTCAGGCGGCCGGTGCGTCCGTACGGCGTGCACGGTGGCCACCCACCAGATGTTCGCGCCGGTCCAGGCCACCACCCCGGCGAGGACTCCCCAGCCGAACGGCTCCAGCCCGGCCCAGCCCCGGCCGGCGACCCCGGCCATCACCACACCGATCACGCTGAACTTGGCGACGTACATCGCCACGCCGAACGGCAGCACCAGGGTGGGATGGACCGAGTCGGCCCAGGCGATCACGAGCGTGGAGGCCAGATAACTCAGCGTGACCAGGCCGACCCCGGCCGCCGCACCGGCCGCGCCGATCCCGCCGCCCAGCACGGCACCGAGCACGGTGGCCAGGACCAGCAGGCCCGCCGACGCCCCGAGCACCACCGGCAGGTGCGCCAGCCGCCAGTGCCGGTCCGCCGTGCCGGTCCCGTCGGCCGACGGCGACCCGCCGGCCCCGCCCGCGGCGGCCACCTCCGGCTCCGCCGGCCGGTCCGCCACCTCGACCGGCTCCGCCCGCTCAGCCACGGGGGTACGCCGGGAACGCGGCCACCAGCTCGGCGACGTCCGCGCCGATCGCGGCGAGGGCGTCGGTACCGCCGGGCGCGGCCGGGTCGGTCCGGACGGCCTGGGAGATCAGTTCGCCGATCCGGCGCATCTCCGGCTCGCCCATGCCCTGGGTGGTGACGCTCGGGGTGCCGACCCGGATGCCGGAGGCGATCATCGGCTTCTGCGGGTCGTACGGGATGGCGTTCTTGTTCAGGGTGATCGCGGCGGCGTCGCAGCGCGCCTCGGCGTCCCGGCCGGTGATCCCGGCCTCGCGCAGGTCGATCAGCGCGAGATGAGTGTCGGTGCCACCGGAGACCGGGCGCATCCCCTCCGCCGCGAGGGCGGCGGCCAGCGCCTGCGCGTTCGAAACCACCTGGGCAGCGTACGCCTGGAAGGCCGGAGACGCCGCTTCGCGCAGCGCCACCGCCTTGGCCGCCACGGAATGCATCAACGGTCCGCCCTGGGTGAACGGGAAGACCGCCTTGTCGATCCGCTCGGCGAGTGACTCCCGGCACAGGATCATGCCGCCCCGCGGCCCGCGCAGCACCTTGTGCGTGGTGGCGCAGACCACGTCGGCGTACGGCACCGGGGACGGGATCGCCCGGCCGGCGACCAGCCCGATGAAGTGCGCCGCGTCCACCATGAGGTAGGCGTCGACCTCGTCGGCGATCTCCCGGAACCGGGCGAAGTCGATCAGCCGGGGGTACGCGGTGGCACCACAGATGATCATCTTGGGCCGGTGCGCGAGGGCCAGCTCGCGTACCTCGTCGTAGTCGATCAGTTCGGTGTCCCGGCGTACCTGGTAACCGACCGGGGCGAACCACTTGCCGGAGAAGTTGACCCGGCTGCCGTGGGTCAGGTGGCCGCCGTGCGGCAGGTCCATCGCCAGCACCGTGTCGCCGGGCTGCACCAACGCGGCGTACGCGGCCAGGTTGGCGCTCGCTCCGGAGTGCGGCTGGAGGTTGGCGTGCTCGGCCCCGAACAGCGCCTTGGCCCGGTCGATGCCGATCTGCTCGGCCCGGTCCACCTCGGCGCAGCCGCCGTAGTAGCGCCGGCCCGGATAACCCTCGGCGTACTTGTTGGTCAGGGTGGAGCCGAGCGCCGCCAGTACCGCCGGGGAGGTCAGGTTCTCACTGGCGATCAGCTGCAACCCGCCGCGCAGCCGGTCGAGTTCGTCCAGCAGCACCTCGGCGATCTCCGGGTCGGTCCCGGCCAACTCGTCGAAGTCCGGCCCCCAGAACGTCGGCTCCCCGGCACCGAGCCGACCCGCCCGCTCGCTTAGCTCGCTCACCCCGGCACCTTCTCGTCGCGCTCGGCATTGGGCCGGGTCCGAGTCTATGGGGGTACCCGGGACGCCGCCCGACGACCTGCCGCGGCGCACCGGCGGGTCAGCGCGGGACCCGGCCGGGGACGGCCTCCCCGGCTAGGGCACCACCACCGGGCCGGACGGGGTCGGCACCGGGCGTACCGGTCCCGGCACCGTGGCAGTGGGCCGGGGTGGGACCGGCGGCGGTGGCGTCGGCCGGGGGACGACGGCGGTGGGAGCCGGGGCCGGCGGCGTCGGGACGGGCGCCGGGGCGAACGGATCGGGGCCCGGCCCGGCCGGAGTGGGGCCGAGGTCGCCCGGGCCGTCGCCGAAGGCGATCTCCCGACCCGGCGGGGTGAAGTCCTGCCGCGGCTTGCCCGCAAGCGCCGTGGCCAGGGTGGTGGCGACCGCCTCGATGACCTTCCGCTGCACCGGCTGGCCGACCGCGTCGCTCGGGTCGTCCGGGTTGGCGGCGATGGCCGCCGCCGCGAGCTGCGGGGTGAAGCCGACGAAGGTCTCCGTGGCGTACCCCTCCGCGCTGCCGGTCTTGCCGGCCACCGGCTGGTCCCCGAGGATCCTCGCCACCTCGGGGGCGCTGCCGCCGTCGCACTGGGCGTACGCCGACTGGGCGCCGACCGGGCACCGGGCCGCGTCGGTCGCCGCCCGGGCCACCTCCGCCCTGAGCATCTTTCCGCAGCTCGGCGCGGCGGCAGGCAGCGACCGGCCGGTGGAGTCGACGATCGAGAGCACCGGCAGCGGCTTGCAGTACCTCCCCTCGGCCGCCAGCGTCGCGTACGCGTTCGCCAGGTCCAGCGGGGTGGTGGCGGCCACGCCGAGGGTGAACGCCCCCCAGCCCTCCGCCCCGTACGTGGCCAGCCGGGCGTCGTCGTCGGCCCGGAACACGATGCCCAGCCGCTCGGCCATCCGCACCGCCCGGTCCGCGCCGATCCGCTGTTGCAGCGCCACGAAGTAGGTGTTGACCGAGCGCCCGAAGCCGGTCCACATGGTGCGGTAGCCGTCCATCCATCCCGGGTTGGCGTTGGCCGGGCACCAGTAGCCGCCGCAGGCGTTCGGCCCGTCGATCGGATAGCTGGTCAGCAGCCGGGACGGGGCCAGATAGCCCGAGCTGAGCGGCATCCCCTCCTCCAGCGCGGCGAGCAGGGTGAAGATCTTGAACGTCGACCCGGCCTGGTAGCCGTCGATGCCGCCGCCACCGGCGATCAACTGGTTGACGGTGTTCGGATAGTTGCGCTGCCCCGGCGGGTTGGGATCGAGCCGGTAGTGCCGGTTCACCGCCATCGCGAGTACCCGGCCGGTGCCGGGCTGCACCACCGCCATCGGCGCGGCCCGGCGGTCGGCGTAGTCGTACACGGTCAGGGTCTGCCGCAGCGCGGTGGCCTGGATGGCCGGGTCGAGCGAGGTGGTGATCCGGTAACCGCCCCGGCGCAGAGTCTGCTGCCGCTCGTCGACGGTGAGCCCGAACGCGGGGTTCGCGTTCCACCACTGCTGGAAGTAGTCGCAGAAGAAGCCCCAGTCGGAGCGCCCGTCCGGGATGCCGGCGCAGTCGTTCGGCTCGGCACCGGGCCGCAGCCTGATCGGCTCCGACTGGGCCCGGGTGGCGGTCTCGGCGGGGATCACTCCGGTCTCGGCCATCTGGCGCAGCACATAGCCGCGGCGGGTCAGGGCGGCGTCGGCGTCCCCGCCGATCGGGCTGTCCGTCTCCGGCGAGCGGAGCAACCCGGCCAGCAGGGCGGCCTCGGCCAGCGTCAGCTGCCGGGCCGACTTGGAGAAGTACCGCTGGCTGGCGGCGGCGACGCCGTACGCCCCGGCACCGAAGTAGGCGATGTTCAGGTATCGGCTGAGGATCTCGTCCTTGGAGAGCCTGCGCTCCAGCGCGAGCGCGTACCGCATCTCCTGAAGCTTGCGGCCGGCACTGGTCTCGGTCGCCTCCGCACGCTGCTCCGGCGTCAGGTCGGGGTCGCTCTTCAGCACGTTGCGGACGTACTGCATGGTCAGCGTCGAGGCGCCCTGCCGCACCTCGCCACCCACCTTGTTCGCCACCACGGCCCGGAGTACGCCCTTGATGTCCACGCCGCCGTGCGAGTAGAACCGGGCGTCCTCGGCCGCCACCGTCGCCTGCCGCATCACCTCGGCCACCTGGGCCAGCGGCACGTTCGTGCGGTTCTCGTCGTAGAACGAGGTGATCGGGGTACGGCCGTCGGCCGCGAAGAGGTAGGAGCGCTGGGCGGTCGGCGGGGTACGCAGGTCCTGCGGCAGGTCCTCGTAGCGGGCGCCGATCGACTTCACCCCCACCGCCAGGAGCACCGAGGCCGGTAGCGCGGCGGCGGCCAGGATCGTCCCGGCCAGGATGCCGGCCAGGGTCATGGTCCAGAGCTGGTTCAGCCGCTGCCGGAGCATGCCGTACCTCCCGGGCGAGACAGCGATTGACGCGACCCGGACAATCTGCCGGGTCGGGGACCCCGTCAGCCTGACGGCTCATTCCGGGCGCTGCACCCGTTTCAAGGCAAACCGGGCCAGATTCACAAGCCGGAGTGACGGCGGTCGAGTACGCCTGGCGAAGATCTCCCCACCTCGCCGGCGGTTCCTCCGGTCAGGGCAGCAGGACGGCGGCGAGCGGCCGGACGGCATCCTCGATCTCGTCGGCGACCCGGCTGAAACACTGGTCGCCCCGGCCCCACGGGTCGTCGAGGTCGTCGCCGGGCAGCGGGGAGGAGCCACTGCGCGCCGCCGCCACCGCGGCCACCAGGGCGGTGCCCCGGGCGTAGACCGCGTCCGGGTCGCTCGGGTCGGCCGGAGGCAGGGCCGCGGCGTCCACGGTGGGCAGCAGCCGGCCGAACTCGCCGAGCACGAAGGTGCGGTCGGCGGCGTCGGGGCGCAGCGCCACGACGTACTCCTGCTGGTCGGCGGTTGCGGTCAGCACCAGGTCGGCCGCGTCGATGTGCTCCGAGCGGAGTTTGCGGGCGCCGAAATCCGCCACGTCCCCGCCCCGGGAACGCACCTGCCGGGCGGCCGGCGGGTTCATCTCCTCACCCGCGTGCCAGCCGCCGGTGCCGGCGCTGTGGCTGTGCACCAGGCGGTCGGCGTCGTCCGCGTCCGCCGCCCGCCGGGCCAGCCGTTCCCGTACGGCCAGCGCGAGCAGCCGCTCCGCCATCGGCGACCGGCAGATGTTGCCCAGGCAGACGTGCAGGACCGTGAACGGCGGCACTCAGAACACCTGGCCCTGAATGTCCGGTACGACGTCGCGGAGCTTCTCCAGCGGGATCGCGCCCTGGCGCAGCACCCGGGGCACCTCGCCGGTGACATCGACGATGGTGCTCGGCACCGGCTCCGGACACGGCCCCGCTTCCAGGTAGGCCCGGACCGCGTAGCCGAGGTGTTCCCGGGCCTCCTCGGCGGTCACCGCCGCCGGCTGGCCGGTCTTGTTCGCCGACGAGACGGCCATCGGCCCGGTCTCCCGGAGCACCTCCAGGGCGACCGGGTGCAGCGGCATGCGTACCGCCACGGTGCCGCCGGTGTCGCCGATGTCCCACTGGAGGCTGGGCGAGTGCTCGACCACGATCGTCAGCGCGCCGGGCCAGAACGCGTCGGCCAGGTCCCGGGCGGTGCTCGGCAGCATGAAGACCAGCCCGTCCAGCGTGCGCCGGGAGCCGACCAGCACCGGCGGCGGATGCTGCCGGTCCCGGCCCTTCGCGTTGAGCAGCGCCTTGACCGCGTAGGGGGTGAAGGCGTCCGCGCCGATCCCGTAGACCGTGTCGGTCGGGATCACGACCAGTTCGCCGTTCTTGACCGCCTCGACGGCCGCGGCGACGCCTCGGTCACGGTCCGCCAGTGACCGGCAGTCGTAGAGCATCACGAGGAGCCAGTCTGCCACGCCGGAGCGCCCACCGTGGCACGGGGACTTCCGGCCGGTTACCGGCGGGCGTCGGCCCGGCGGGCGGTGGCGAACCGGGGCCGTCCGACGAGGTCCGGATGGTCCGTGATGTCGCCGAATCGGCCGTCGGCGCGCAGCAGGTCCGGGACCGCGGTGCCGTGCGTGTCGTCGTGCTCGACGCCGAACGCCCCGCCCGGGCGCAACAGCCGGGCAGCCCGGTCCAGCACCAACCGGATCACCGCCAGCCCGTCCGGGCCGCCGAAGACCGCCTCCGCCGGGTCGTGCCCGGCCACGTCCGGCGGTACAGGGGTGCCGTCCGGCACGTACGGCGGATTGCAGAGCAGCACGTCCACCCGGCCGGCGTACCCGGCCAGCAGCTCCGGGTCGGCCACATCCCCGGCCACCACCTCGATCGGCCGGTCGCCGGCACCGGCCCGCTCGGCGGCGTTGCGGCGCAGCCAGTCCAGCGCCGCCGCCGACCGCTCGACCGCGACCACCCGGGCCTCGGGCACCTCCTCGGCGACCGAGAGCGCGATCGCACCGCTGCCGCTGCACAGGTCGACCACCAGCGGCCCGCCGCCGCCCGGGTCGGCGCCGCCGCCCGCCGCCCCGACCCGCCGGGCCTGCTCCACGCCCCAACCGGCCAGCAGTTCCGTCTCCGGTCGGGGGACGAAGACTCCCGGGCCGACCGCCAGCTCCAGATACCGGAACGCCGCCGAGCCGAGCAGGTGCTGTAGCGGTTCGTGCCGGGTACGCCGCTCGACCAGCTCCGCCAGCCGGTCCCGTTGCTCGCCGGTGAGCGGGTCGGCCACGGCCAGCGCACCGCGCGACACGCCGAGGACGTACGCCAACAGAAGTTCCGCCTCGGTCCGGGCCGGCCCGACGCCGGCCCGGGCCAGCGCGGACGTCGCGGCCGCGATCGCGACCGATGGTCGGGTCCGTTCTGTCGCTTCGTGGGGATGCCGGGGAATACGCGTCACGACATAATCATGAAACGTCGGCCGGGAATCATTGCGTTGCGGGCGCGTTTCCACCCCGGATCGACTGGATGCTCAGACCGGTCGAGCGTCCCGGAGGGCACCGTGCCTCCGGGCGACCGGTCGGCTCCTCGGCTCAGCGGGGGCTGACTGGCGAAGCGATGGAGGTTGTGCGTGAGTTGGCTCGACCGGGTCGGTGACCGGGCCGAGGAGTTGAGACACGCCCGTTCGCTCATGGAGAGCAGCCGATCCGCCGAGGCCTGTCTGATCTTCGAGCAGGTGATCAGCACCACCGACGACCCGTACTCCCGGGCCGACGCGTTGCTCCAGCGGCTCTCCGCGATCCTCAACCTGGGCCGTACCGCGGAGTACACCCGGGCGGTGGAGCAGGCCTTCGACGCCGCCCGGGACCTGCCCGAGCCGTACCTGCACGGGCACCTGCACGCGCTGGCCGCGCTGGCCGCGCACAACCAGGGCGCGCTGGACCGCTGCGTCACCCACCTGGTCCGGGGCGCCCGGGCGCTCGGTTCGGTGCACGAACCCGACCGGGAGACCGCCTGGGGCTGGCACGACCTGGCGATGGCCTACTCCTACCTCGGCTTCCACGGCTACGCGCTCGGCGCCATCGAGCGGGCCCGCCATCTGGGGCTGGCCACCGGCATTCCCGAGGAGACCTTCGCCGCGCCCGGCATCCGGCTGCGCAACGCGGTCGCGCTGGACCACCACGGGGACAGCGACGGCTGCCTGCGGGTGCTCCGGGACGTCGGCGGAGACCTGGAACGGTTCGTCGGGGCCGGCACCGCGGGCCAGTTGCGGCCGAGCAGCCGGGCGGCGTACGGGTACGCGCTCGCCCGGCAGGCCGCCCTCGGCGCCGCCACCGGCGGGTCGGCCGTACCGGAACTCGATCCCGACTGGCTGCTCGGCAACGGCGGGGACAGCGCGCGTACCCGGGACATGCGGCAGCTCGGCGGGGCGTGCCTGGCCATCGCCGCCGGTCGACCGGCCGAGGCGCTGGCCCGGCTGGAGACGGTGCAGGTCTCGGCCGAGACGCTGGGCGCGGCCGAGCACGCCCGGCTCTCCAGCCTGGCGTACGCCCGGGTCGGCGACCACGCGGCGGCGCACCGGGCCGACCGGTACGCGTTCCGGCTGGCGACCCAGCGCAACGACCGGCTCCGGGACGTCTACGTCGACGGCATCGCGGCTCGGATCGAGCACGAGGAGATGCGCCGGGAGGCGGCCCGCTACGAGGGCGAGGCGCTGACCGACCCGCTCACCGGGCTGCCGAACCGCCGCCGGTTGGAGCGGTACGTCGCCGGAATGGTCGGCCGGGGCGAGCGGGCGGTGATCGGCGTGGTCGACCTCGACGGTTTCAAGGCGGTGAACACCTCGCACGGCCACCACTCCGGTGACCTGGTGCTGCAACGGATCGCCGGGGTGATCAACCGGGTGATGCGGCGCGGCGACTTCGTGGCCCGGTACGGCGGCGACGAGTTCGTGGTGGTGCTGCCGGGCGCCGGGATGACCGAGGCGGGTGAGGTCGGCCGGCGGATCAGCGCGGCGGTCGCCGCCGAGGACTGGGAGTCGATCGTCCCGGGCGCGCCGGTCGGGGTGAGCGTCGGCTTCGCCGAGGTACACGGTCCGGGTACCGAGCTGCGGGACCCGCTGAGCGTCGCCTTCGAGCTGGCCGACCGGGAGATGCTCCGGGCCAGGGCCGCGGCCGCGGCGTGAGCTGACAGCCAGCCCGGTGAGCCGGGCGTGGCTCAGCGGCGGGCGGGCGTGGCTCGCCAGCCCGGTGAGCCGGGCGTGGCTCAGCGGCGGGACAGCTCCGTCTCGCCGGCCAGCCGGGCCGAGCGGTCCGCCTCGGCGAGTGCGTCCAGCACGCCGTCCAGCTCACCGGCGAGCGCCAGGTCGAGGTTGTACGCCGTGTAGCCGATCCGGTGGTCGGTGATCCGGTTCTGCGGGAAGTTGTACGTCCGGATCCGCTCCGACCGGTCGACCGTACGCACCTGGGAGCGGCGGGCGTCCGAGGCGGCGGCGTCGGCCTGCTCCTGGGCGTTGGCGAGCAGCCGGGCCCGGAGGATCCGCATCGCCTGCTCCCGGTTCTGCAACTGGGACTTCTCGTTCTGGCAGGAGACGACGATCCCGGTCGGAATGTGGGTGATCCGCACCGCCGAGTCGGTGGTGTTCACCGACTGACCACCCGGCCCGGACGACCGGAACACGTCGATCCGCAGCTCGTTCGGGTCGATGGTGACGTCGACGTCCTCGGCCTCCGGCAGCACCAGTACGCCGGCCGCGCTGGTGTGGATCCGCCCCTGTGACTCGGTGACCGGCACCCGCTGCACCCGGTGCACGCCGCCCTCCCACTTGAGCCGGGACCAGACCCCGTTGCCGCCCTCGGGCACCCCTTTGGCCTTGACCGCGAGCGAGACGTCCTTCACCCCGCCCAGGTCGGAGTCCTGCGCGTCCAGCACCTCGGTCGCCCAGCCGTGCCGTTCGGCGTACCGCAGGTACATCCGGAGCAGGTCACCGGCGAAGAGCGCGGACTCCTCGCCGCCCTCACCGGCCTTGATCTCCAGGATCACGTCCTTGGCGTCGTGCGGGTCGCGCGGGATGAGCAGCTCGGCGAGCCGGCCCTCCAGGGCGGGTAGCGCCGCTGCCAGCGACTCCGCCTCGGCCGCGAACGACGGATCCTCGGCGGCCAGTTCGCGGGCGGCGGCCAGGTCTTCCCGAGCCTGCTCCAGCTCACCGGCGGCCTTGTGCAGCGGGGTCAGCTCGGCGAACCGTCGGCCCACCCGGCGGGCGGTGGCCTGGTCGGAATGGATCGCCGGGTCGGCGAGCCGCCCTTCCAACTCCGCGTACTCGGCAAGGAGACCGGCCAGCCGATCGCCGCTCATGCTCGTACTCCTTCTGCCGGAACGTGGGACGGGCGGTAACGGCACGACGGCGCCCGCCCCCGGCGACGAACCGGAGGCGGGCGCCGTCGACGCGGCTACTTGGCCTTCTTCGCCTGAACCTTGGCGTACTTCTGCTGGAACTTGGCGACCCGGCCGGCGGTGTCGAGCACGCGCTGCTTACCGGTGTAGAACGGGTGGCAGGCGCTGCAGGTCTCGACGTGGATTGAGCCGCCCTTCGCCGTGCTGCGGGTCGTGAAGGTGTGTCCGCACGAGCAGGTGACCTCGGTGGTCGCGTACTCGGGGTGGATGTTGGGCTTCATGTCGCCTCGGTCCTTTCGTGGATGGTCGCCGGGTCGCCCTCGGCATCCGTCGACCGCGACATCGGAATCTCGCGGGGCGATGACGGACTCGGGCGTGAACCGGAACCGGTGGCCGACTGACCAGTGTGCCATGGCGGGTGGGCCACCCCGAAATCGGGCTGCACACGTGATCCGTGACGGATAACGTCACTCCTCCCTCCCGCATTCCCACCCCGCCGGAAGGCACACCCCGTGGTCACCTCCGCGTCCGATCCCACCCTGCTCGCCCCGGCCACCCGGCTCGCCGAGATCCTCGATCCGGCGGCGCTGGCCGCCGCGCTCGCCGACGGCCAGGTGCGGGTCCAGCGGCATCCGGAACGCCCGCTCGCGATCTACAACTACACCGAGGCGTGCACCTACGCGGAAAACTGGACGCCGGTGACGTTGGCCTGCCGAGGGCTGATCGTGGACGACTCGACCGGGACGGTGCTGGCGCGGCCGTACCCGAAGTTCTTCAACCACGACCAGCCCGGCGCACCTGCGCTCCGGCCGGACGCACCGGCGGTGATAACGGACAAGGCCGACGGAAGCCTCGGTGTGCTGTATCCGGACGGCGACGGCTTCGCGGTCGCCACCCGGGGCTCGTTCGCCTCCGACCAGGCCCGGCACGCCACCGCCGTACTCCGGACCCGCTACCCCGGCTTCACCCCGCCGCCGGGGCGGACCGTGCTGGTCGAGATCGTCTATCCGGCGAACCGGATCGTGCTCGACTACGGCGGCCTGGACGACCTGGTACTGCTCGGCACGGTGGAGATCGCCACCGGGCGCAGCTTCGGCCCGGAGACGGTGCCGGACTGGCCCGGCCCGGTGGTCGAGCGGCTGCCCTACGGCACGCTGGCCGAGGCGATGGCCGCGCCGGCCCGGGACGGCCGGGAGGGGCTGGTGGTGCACTGGCCGGACACCGACGAACGAGTCAAGATCAAATATCCGGAGTACGTCCTGCTGCACCGGCTGACCTTCGGGCTCAACGCCCGGGTCGTCTGGGAGTGCCTCGTCACCGAGCAGGACCTCGCCGCCCGGGTCGCGCCGCTGCCGGACGAGTTCCACCGCTGGGTCGACTCCGTCGTGGCCGAGCTGACCGCGACCGTCGAGGCCCGGGCCACGAAGATCGAGCAGGCGTACGGTGAGCTCGTGGCCGGGTTGCCCGTCGGATGGACCCGCCGCGACTTCGCCGAGCGGGCCGCCCGGCACCCGGAGCGTGCCTTCCTCTTCCTGCGTCTCGACGGCCGCGACTACCGCCCACTGCTCTGGCAGCAGGCCCGCCCGCCGGCAGACTGGACGCCGCACCACGGCGAGTGAACCGGTTCCCGAGGTCGGCTGAACCGGTGCCCGAGGCCGGCGCAAACGGGTTCCCGAGGTCAGCTGAACCGATGCCCGAGGTCGACGCAAACGGGTTCCCGAGGTCGGCGCAGACGCTCGGTCGACAGGGGTCATGATGGCGACGAGCGGAGTAAGGAAGAAGCATGACGCGACTGATCGTCACCCGGGGGCTGCCCGCCTCCGGGAAGACCACCTTCGCCCGGAAGCTGCAACCCGGGGTGGTCCGGGTGAACCGCGACGACCTGCGCCGGATGCTGCACGGGGAACGGCTCTTCACCCAGTGGGCCGAGGGCCAGGTCACCGTGGTGCAGCGGGCCCAGGTCGAGGCGCTGCTGCGGGCCGGGGCGGACGTCTGCGTCGACGACACCAACCTGCGGTCCCGGTCCCTGCGGGACTGGGCGCAGCTCGCCGCGCGGTTCGGGGCCGACTTCGAGGTGCACGACTTCACCGACGTACCGGTGGACGAGTGCGTCCGGCGCGACGCCGAGCGGCCCGAGCAGGACCGGGTCGGCGAGGAGGCGATCCGGCGGCTGCACGAGCGGTACCTCGCCGGGCGGGCACTGCCGCTGCCGGTACCGACCGTCGAGCCGGGCGGGCCGGCGGCCGTCTACACCCCGCCGTCGGACGAGGCGCCGGAGATCGTACTGGTGGACATCGACGGCACGGTCGCGTTGATGTCCGGGCGCAGCCCGTACGACATGACCCGGGTCGGCGAGGACCGGCCCAACCCCGCCGTCATCTCGGCGGTCCGGGCCATGCACGCGGCCGGGTACGGGGTGGTCTTCTGCACCGGGCGGGACGCGTCCTGCCGGGAGCCGACCGAGCAGTGGCTGGCCGAGCACGTCGGGGTGCCGTACCTCGCCCTGCACATGCGGGCGGTCGGTGACCAGCGCCGCGACTCGGTGGTCAAGCGGGAGATCTTCGACCGGGAGATCCGCGACCGCTACCGGGTGGTCGGGGTCTTCGACGACCGGATGCAGGTGGTCAAGATGTGGCGCGGCCTCGGCCTGACCGTCTTCCAGGTCGCCGAGGGCGACTTCTAGCCCGTCGACCGGCCGCCCACCACGCACGGCCGGCGCCGCTGCCTCGGACGCCCACCACCACACACGTTCGCGCGCGCCACACACGGACGCCCGCCGCCACCCACCTCGCACGCCGCCGCACACGGACGCCCGCCGCCACCCACCCTCGCACGCCGCCACACACGGACGCCCGCCGCCGACCTGGACACCAGAGGCGCTACCGCTGCCGGATAACGCCTCTGGTGTCCAGGTCCGTCTGGATGCTGAGCGTGGAGGGGAGCGTCACCCGCGTCTGCCGGGCTACCGGCGGGTGAGCGAAACGGCCGTCCGGCTACCGGCGGGTGAGCGGAACGGCCGTCCGGCTACCGGCGGGTGAGCGGAACGGCCGTCCGGGTGGTCACCCCGTTCACCGTGACGGCGAGTTGGACGGCACCGCTGGGGCGCAGCCCGGTCAATCGGCCGGTGGCCGGGTCGAACCAGGCGGCGTGCCAGGGCCGTAGGCCACGCGACGGTCCGATGTGGAGGTTCGGCGAGCCGGACCAGTCGGCCGAGAGCGGGGCGGCGACCGGCACCTGCCGGCCACCGGGCTGGGTCACCGTGGCGGTGACCGCGACCGTCGACCCTGCCGCCAGGCTGGACGGGGCGGCCAGGGTCAGCCCGTCCACGTGCGCCCGGGTCTGCGCGCTCACCCACTCCGGCCCCTCGGCCAGCGGGTCGCGCCGGGCCGCCGCCGCCTCGGCCGGACTGACCGGGTCGACCCCGAACATCGTCCAGCCGCTGAACCCGCCCAGGTGCGGCGCGGTCGACGGGTTCTTGCCGGCGTTGCCGTTGATCAGATACGGCACCCCGTCGACCCGGTCGGCGGAGAAGCTGCCGACGTGTGCGCCCACGAAGAGCGCCCCCTTGCCGGTCTCGCGCTGGAACTCGGCGAGCCACCGCTCCAGCAGCGCCGCCTCCTTGCGGTCGCCGAGCTGGCTCGCCCTGGCCGGTGTCGGGTCCCGGGGCGCGTGGTGCTCCAGTACCACCACCGAGCCGACGGCCGGGTCGCGAGCCGCGCCGTCCAGGGCGGTACGCAGCGCCAGTACCTGCCCGATGCCGCCGCCGCGCAGGCTGCCGGTGGAGGTGTCCAGGGTGACGAACCGGGTCCGCGTGCCGCCCCGGCGCGGGGTGTGGTCGAAGACCCGGTAGGTCTGGCCGAAGACCGACCGGAAGTTCGTGATCGGCGCCCCCATGATCTCGTGGTTGCCCGGCACGTAGTGGTACGGCAGCGCGCCGCCCAACTCCTCGTCCAGGATCCGCTTGGCCAGCGCGAAGTCCTCCGGATAGGCCGTGTCGACGAAGTCCCCGTTGATCACCAGGAAGTCCGGCCGGGCCGCCTTCACCTCGCGCAGCGTACGGCGGGCCTGGGCGACCAGGTCGCTGTCCGGATCGGCTGCCACGAACTGGGCGTCGGAGAGCACCGCGAACCGCCAGGGCGCCCGGTCGGCGGTGCCGTCGGTCAGCACCACCCGGTCGGTGCGGAGCGGCTCGGCCGGCGCGGTCACCTCGGACGGCACCCGGGCGACGATGTCGTCGATCACCACCTCCCCGGTGTACGCCGCCGCCGCGTCGGTCTCGGCCACGTAGAACCGGCGGATCCGGACCGGGTACACCACTCCGGCCGGTACGGCCAGCTCGACGTAGCGCCAGCCGGTCCAGTCCAGGTACGGGCCGCGCAGCACGTGCTGCTGGTCGAGTGCGTCGTGCAGGTGCAGGCTGGGCCACTCGCCGTGCCCGTTCGCGTATATCCACATCCCGAACGACTGCGGCTGCCCGGCCACCGGGATGTACGCGGGCGGATCGGCGTACGCGGCCCGGGTGCCGGTGGACTGGCCGAAGTCGTACGCCAGCTTCAGGCCGGTGCCGGTGCGGCCCGGCACCGGCGTGGCCGAGCCGGTAGCCCGGGCGGCGCTGAACCGCCAGCTCGCCGCGTCGTCGAACATCGCCACCGGTACGTCGGTGAGCCCGACCGTCACCGGCAGCACCGTGCTGGCCGCACCGACCCGTACCGTGACCAGCCCGGCCCCGCTGTCCACCCTGGCCTTCACCGCGAGGCTGCCGTCGGCGGCCGGGGTGACCTCCAGCAGGTCCCGGTCGTACTCCAGGCGCAGGTCGGCCGGCTCGATCGGCGCGATGTTCCCCTCGGCGTCGTAGCCGACCACGCCGAACGACCCGGTGCCGCCCGTGCCGGCCAGCCCGACCTTGTCGACCGTGCCGTCGATCCGGGCCAGCGGGCCGAGCACGGTCAGCGGCAGTTCGCCTCGCGCCCGGCCCCGGGACGCGCTGACGGTCACCTCGCCGGGGCGCCGGGCCCGGAAGACTCCGGCGGAGTCGACGGTGCCCCGGGACGACGGTTCGGTCCGCCAGTTCGGCGCACCGGCCGCCGGGCCGTACGTCTCGTCGTAGCCGGCCGCCGACAGCCGCCGGGTCAGTCCGGGAAAGACCCGGTCCGGGCGTCCACCGCGCACCGGCCCGACGCCCGGCGCCGCCACCGGGTCGAGCACGGTCTTCACCCAGTACGCCCGCAGCCGTCCGCTCCCCTGCGGGGCGAAGAGCGCGAGCCCGTTCGGCACCGGCCGCTCCGAGCCGTCCGACGGGCTGTTCTCGACCCGGACAGCCGGCTGGCCGGGCTCGCGGGCGAGCAGCGTCGACGAACCGCCACCGTCGAGGTTGAGCGCGTTGTGCGCGCCGAGTTCGGCCATCATCCGGCCCAGCTCGGTCAGGGTCACGCCCCGGCTGTCCGCCTGGCGTCCGTCCACCGTGAGCAGGAACATCTTCCGGCCGTCGGCGGAGAACCCGACCGCGGTCCGGGGTTCGGGGTTGACGTCACCGATCTCCTGCACGACACCGTCCCGGACCAGTACCCGGTTGCCGCCGACCGCGGCGCGCAGCGTGCTGCCGTCCGACGGCTTCGGCGCGTACCGCAGGTCGACCGGGTCGCCGGGGCGCAGTACGGCGAGCGCGTCGGCACCGGCCTCCCGGCCGAGCAGGACTGTCGTACCGGCCGGGATCGGGCCGCTGCCGGCGGCCGGGGTGACCGTGCCGACCCGCCCGCCGACCAGGGTGACCTCGGTGACCCGGCTGGCGCCCTCGACCGCCCGGGTCCGGGAGTACGACCCCCAGAGCGGGGTGAAGACGCCGACGCCGCCGGGCGCGACCATGTTGTTGAACTGGGTGAGGGTGACCGGTCCGGCCGGCAGGGTGGCGGTGCCGTCGAAGTGCACCTGGACCACCCGGCCCACACCCTCGGCGGTCACCCCGACCGCCTCGTGGTGCCCGGCGACCGGCGACTGGACCAGCTCACCGTCGCGGATGCCGATGCCCTGGGCCGCGCCGGAGTTGTTGATGTCGAAGAAGTCCCCGTTGACCGCGGCCACCGCACCGGCCCGGTCGACGGCCCGGCGCAGCGGTTCGGCCCGGGCGACCTCGCCGGAGTTGACGTAGTCGACGGTGAGCCCGCCGGTCAGGTCGGCGGTGAGTGCGTCGGCCCGCAGCCAGCCGTTCGCGTCGTACCGGTCGAAGGAGGTCAGGTGGAGCCCGGGCGCGACCGGCCGGGTCCGGGTGTCGGTCACCAGCCCGTCGTCGGCGGCGGCCGGGACCGGCGCGGACGACGGTGCCGGGTACGACGATGCGGCCGGAGCCTCCTCCGGCGCGGTGCCGGCGGCCGGCACGGGCTGCGGCGGTACCCGCACCGGTTCGGCGTACGCCGGGACCGGACCGACGAGGGTGAGGGACGGCACCAGGAGCAGCAGCCCGGCGAGGCGGGCGATTCGGCGGCGGGTCACCATGCCCGGTAGTCAACCGGACGTCGTATAGAAGTTTCAATAGTTGACGGTTGAACCGAAGGAAAATTCCATCAGCCGCCCAGGGTCCCGTTACCGGACGACACGTCGGCGCCGGCCGGCCGGTACCCGCCGCCGAGGACGTGCTCCCGGCCCCAGGCGCCGAGCGGCTCCAGCGCCGCGTTGAGCGAGACACCGAGCGGAGTCAGCGAGTACTCGACCCGGGGCGGCACCTCGTCGTAGACCTCGCGGTGCACGATGCCGTCCGCCTCCAGCTCCCGCAGGTGCGAGGCGAGCACCTTCTCGGTCACCCCCGGCACCAGCCGGCGCAGCTCGCCGAAGCGGCACACCTGTTCGCCGAGTGCCCAGAGGATCAGCACCTTCCACTTGCCGCCGACCACGGCCATCGCCGCGTCGATCCCGCAGACGTACACCCCCGGCGCTCCCGGCCGCCGTACCGTCGGCATCGCCACCCCTCCCCACCAGCTCACTTCCCCCGGGGTAACCACCCACTTCACAGTGCGTACTTGAGCGCCCGGCGGGCGGCGGCAAGTCTACGAGCATGGAACAGGACACCGCCGCGAGAACTCCGCTGACCCTGCTCGGGCTCGGTGCCATGGGTACCGCCCTAGCCCGCGCCTGGCTCGCCGCCGGGCATCCGCTGACCGTCTGGAACCGCACCGCAGCCCGGGCCGAACCGCTGGCCGCCGACGGCGCCAGGGTCGCCGGCACCGCTGCCGAGGCGGTGGCCGCGAGCGGCCTCGTCGTCACCTGTCTGCTCGACGACGTCTCGGTCCGGCAGGCGCTGGCCGACGCCGACCTGACCGGCCGGGACCTGGTCAACCTCACCACCAGTACACCCGGCCAGGCCCGCGCCCTCGCGGACTGGGCGCACCAGCGCGGCGCCCGGCTGCTGGACGGCGGGATCATGGCGGTACCACCGATGATCGGCGTCGCCAGCTCCGGCGGCTACGTCTTCTACAGCGGCTCCCGGGACCTCTTCGAGGCACACCGGGACGTGCTCGCCGTACCGGCCGACACCCGGTACGTCGGCGCGGATCCCGGCTTCGCCGCCCTGCACGACGTGGCGCTGCTCAGCGCGATGACCGGGATGTTCGCCGGAGTCGCGCACGCCTTCGCGCTGATCCGCCGGGAGGAGATCCCGCCGAAGGACTTCGCCCCGCTGCTGGAGGGCTGGCTCACCGGGATGGCCCCGTTCGTGCGCCTGGCCGCGGCGCAACTGGCCAGCGGCGACTACGTCACCGGTACCGAGTCCAACCTCGCGATGATGGTGGCCGCGAACGAGACCCTGCTGACCACAGCCCGGGAGCAGGGGGTCAGCACGGAACTGTTGACGCCGTACCTGGACCTGATGGCGCGCCGGCTCGCCGACGGGCACGGCGCGGAGAGTGACACGGGAGTGATCGACCTGCTGCTCCGTTGAACCGGCCCGGAAACGCACCGTGGGGCCCGGCCGAACTCGGCCGGGCCCCACGAACGTGCCCTCAGGGTGTCGGAGGTGTCACTCCCCCGGCGTCGACTTCGCGATCTGCATCAGGAACTCGATGTTGGTCCGGGACTGCTTGAGCCGGTCCAGCAGCAGATCCAGTGCGGCCTGCGAGTCGAGCGAGTGCAGCACCTTGCGCAGCTTGTGCGTGATGGCCAACTCCTCCGGGGCCAGCAGGATCTCCTCCTTACGGGTGCCGGAGGTGTGGATGTCGATGGCCGGGAAGACCCGCTTGTCGGCGATCTTCCGGTCCAGCTTCAGCTCCGCGTTGCCGGTGCCCTTGAACTCCTCGAAGATGACCGTGTCCATCACGGAACCGGTCTCCACCAACGCGGTGGCGAGGATGGTCAGCGAGCCGCCGTTCTCGATGTTCCGCGCCGCGCCCAGGAACCGCTTCGGCGGGTAGAGCGCGGTGGAGTCGATACCGCCGGACATGATCCGACCACTGGCCGGTGCGGCCAGGTTGTACGACCGGCCGAGCCGGGTCACCGAGTCGAGCAGTACGACCACGTCGTGGCCCAGCTCGACCAGGCGCTTGGCCCGCTCGATCGCCAGCTCGGCGACCGTGGTGTGGTCCTGCGGCGGACGGTCGAAGGTGGCCGCGACGACCTCGCCCTTGACCGAGCGCTGCATGTCGGTGACCTCTTCGGGCCGTTCGTCGACGAGCACGACCATCAGGTGGCACTCGGGGTTGTTGTGGGTGATCGCGTTGGCGATCGCCTGCAACACCATGGTCTTACCGGCCTTCGGCGGCGACATGATGAGCGCCCGCTGACCCTTGCCGATCGGCGTCACCAGGTCGATGACCCGGGTGGTCAGGATGTGCGGCTCGGTCTCCAACCGGAGCCGCTCCTGCGGGTAGAGCGGGGTCAACTTGTAGAACTCGGGACGCCGCTTCGCCTCGTCCGGGTCCATCCCGTTGATGGTGTCGAGCCGGACCAGCGGGTTGTACTTGTCCCGCCGCTGCTCGCCGTCCCGGGCCGCGCGCACCGCGCCGGTGACCGCGTCACCGCGACGCAGGCCGTACTTCTTGACCTGCGACATCGACACGTAGACGTCGTTCGGGCCGGAGAGGTAGCCGGTGGTCCGGACGAAGGCGTAGTTGTCCAGCACGTCGATGATGCCGGCCACCGGGACGAGTACGTCGTCCTCGTTGACCTGCGGCTCCCGGCCGCCAGCGCCCTCGCCGTTCTCCGCCCGGTCGCCCCGGCCCCGGCGCCGGTCCCGGAAGCGGCTCCGCCGGCTGCGCCGGCCGCCGCCCTCACCGTCGTCGTCGCCGTCGTTGTCCCGGTCCGCCGAACGCTGTCCACGGTCGTTCCGCGACTCGCCGCGCTCGCCCCGGTCGTTCCGCTCGTTGCGGTCCCGGCCGTTGCGCGACTCGCCCCGGTCGGCACGGTCTCCGCGCTCGCCACCGTCGGTCCGCTCGGCACCCTCGGCCCGTTCCTGGCGGTCACCGCGGTCGGCCCGCTCCGCGCGGTCACCGCGCTCGGCCCGCTCCGCGCGGTCACCGCGCTCGGCCCGTTCCGGACGGTCGGCCCGCTCCGCCGGTGCCGCCTCGGTCTCCACCTCGGCGGTGGCGGTAGCGCCCCGGCTGGACCGGCGCGACGTCCGGGCCCGACCCTCGCCGCCAGCGGCGGTGGCGGTGGCGGGCACCTGCTCGGCGGCCCGGCGCTCACCGTCCGGCCGGTCGGCGCTGTCCCGCACCTCGGCCCGGACCTCTTCGCGAGCCGGTGCGGCCGCGGCCGACACCTCGGCACGCGGGCGTGGCGCACCGCCGCCCGTGGTGTTGGTGGCACCAGCCTGCCGTTCCGAGATGGCGGCGATCAGCTCGCCCTTGCGCATCCGGGCCGTACCGGAGATGCCGAGCGACGCGGCCAGGCTCTGCAACTCTGGCAGCAGCATCGCCGACAGCCCGGTGCCGGTCCGCCGACGACGGGTGGCGCCTGCGGTGGCTTCGCCAGCGACGTTGGAAACATCCGACGTCACGTCGGTGGTGTCGCTCAATGGATTCCTTCCCTCGATAAGGCCGGGGCTGCCCGTGGCCCGAAGTGCTGGCTGGCCGGGCGGCCTCGGTACACCCGTCTCGCTTGACGCGTCACGGGAGTCTGTAACACAGCAGCCGGTTGGTTTCCCGACCCACCAACATCGGTGGGCAGGTCTCGCCGCCTGCGGCGACCTGTGGAAACTGCGGTGCGGCGTAGACCTAGGCAGGGGTGAGACGGGCTGACCGCCGAGAGCTTCGGGGGTGCACCGACCCGCAGGAGTCGCATTGCTTCGCGGCTGTGCTAAGTCTAGAGCGTAATCAACTCTTCCGACCTGCGGCAACAGGGTCCCGCTCGGCGTGTCCCAGTCTACCCCTATCGACCCAGGCCCCGGCTACGTCTATGGGCAACCTTTGCGCAGTCCAACCCATTCCCGCCGGGAAATTCTCGTCGCTGCCGGTGAGCGCGAGAATCGACGGGCCCGCCCCACTGACCACAGCCGGCACACCAGCCGCACGCAACTCGGCGAGCCGCGCGGCGGTGCCGGGCATCCCGGCCGCCCGGTAGGGCTGGTGCAGCCTGTCCTCGGTCGCCTCGAAGAGCAACTCCGGATCGGTGGTCAGGGCGTGTACCAGCAGGGCGGCCCGACCGGCGTTGCGGGCCGCGTCGGCGTGCGGCACCGTCGCCGGCAGCGCCGCCCGGGCCGTCGCGGTCAGCCCGCGCTCCTCGGGTACGAAGACCGTGGCCCGGAGCTGCGACGCGACCGGCAACCGGACCGCCCGGGCCGTACCGTCCGACTCCGTCCAGGCGATGGTGAACCCGCCGAGCAGGCACGGCGCGACATTGTCCGGATGTCCCTCCAACTCGGCCGCCAGCCGCAGCGCCGCCGCGTCGTCGAGCTGCCGCGTCCCGTCCTCGACCAGGGCCCGGGCGAGTTGGATCCCGGCGACGATCGCCGCCGACGAGGAGCCCAGGCCGCGCGCCTGGGGGATCCGGTTGACGCACTCCACGGCCAGCCCCGGCGGCTGACCGCCGAGAGCGTCGAAGCCGGCCCGCATGGCCCGGACGACGAGATGGTCGTCGCCGGTCGGCAGCTCGTCGGCGCCCTCTCCGGTCACCTCGACCCGACAGCCGCCCGGCGCCGTCCGGGCGCTGACGTCGTCGTAGAGCGCCAGCGCCAGGCCGAGCGCGTCGAAGCCCGGGCCGAGGTTGGCGCTGGTCGCCGGCACCCGGACCCGGACCGGTTCGGAAACGAAGGTCGGCCGCATCGGCTCATGCTAGGCGGCCCGGGGCCGGCGCCGGGCTCCACCGTCCGGACCTGGGACGGCGCCGACCGTCCCGGGACCGGGCGTGCAGGTCAGGCCGGCTCGGAATCCTCCGGCACCCCGCTGCCCCGCTCCGTACTGTCCGGCTGCCTGCTGTCCGGCTGCCTGCTGTCCGGGCCGGTGCTGTCCGGCTCCGCCGGTGGCCCGGCCGGGCCACCGGCCCGGGCCGGCTTCGCCGCCCGGCCGGCCGAACGCAGGGCCAGCCGCAGGGCGTACTCGATCTGGGCGTTGACGCTGCGGATGTCGTCCGCGGCCCATCTCGCGATCGCCTCGTAGACCTGCGGGTCGAGCCGGAGCAGAAGTTTCTTGCGTTCCGCCATGGGCGCGCGAACCTAGCCGTAGAGGGAACCGGTGTTCACCACCGGCTGGGCGGCCCGGTCACCGCAGAGCACGACCAGCAGGTTCGCCACCATCTGCGCCTTCCGTTCCTCGTCCAGCTCGACCACGTGCTCCTCGCGCAGCCGTTCCAGCGCGTTCGAGACCATACCCACCGCGCCTTCGACGATCTTGAACCGGGCACCCACGATCGCACTCGCCTGCTGGCGGGCCAGCATCGCCTGGGCGATCTCCGGGGCGTACGCCAGGTGCGTGATCCGGGACTCCAGCACCTCCACGCCGGCCAACTCCACCCGTTCGCGCAGCTCGGAGGTCAACTCGTCGCTGACCACCGCACTGTCCCGCAGGCTGGCCCGGCCGGAGTCGTGCGCCTCGTACGGATAGCTGGTGGCCAGGTGCCGGACGGCCGCCTCGGACTGCACGGCGACGTACTCGACGTGGTCGTCGACCGCGAAGGCGGCCCTGGCGGAGTCGACCACCTGCCACACGACGACGGCGGCGATCTCCACCGGGTTGCCGTCGGCGTCGGAGACCTTGAGCCGGGCGGTCTCGAAGTTGCGCACCCGGAGCGTGACCTTCTGCCGCGCGGTGAAGGGCCAGGTCCAGTGCAGGCCGGCCTGCCGGACGGTGCCCACGTAGCGGCCGAAGAACTGCACCACCTGAGCCTCGTTCGGGTTGACCACCGTGTATCCGGTGGCGACCACCGCGGCGAGGAGGGCGTAGCCGACCGCGACCACCGTGATCCGGAGGTCGACACCCGGCTCGTCGAGCACCGGCACGATGCTCGCCACCCCGGCGGCGGCGAGGACCAGCATGAGCGCGGTCGGAATGAACCCGGAGATCCGGAAGGCGGCTCGTTCCATGACATCTCCCTGCTAGCGATGTGATATCACTAGGATATCGAACGAGCGCCACCGCGTCGACCCGGCCCCGGGCTGTCAGAGAGTCGACTCCGACACCGGGCCGGCAGAGAGTCCACTCCGACACCGGGCCGGCAGAACGTCGTCAGGGCAGTCGGGTCTGGTCCTCGGCGGCGTCCCGACCCCGCTGCGAGGCCGCGTAACTGACCACCCGCAGCCGCTGGAGCAGGCCCCTGGGCCGCAGTTCCGAGCCGCGCCGGCCGTCCGGGTCGAAGGCGAGCGCGGCGTCCAACTCGGCGGGCAACCGGGTGCCGAAGACAACCCGGCCGAAGGCCCGCCACGGGCCGCGTACCCCGGCCGCCAGCAGCTCCAGCCGGGCCTCGTCGCGGGCGGCGACCTCGGCCACCTCGTCGAGGGAAGACCCGAGGGGACGGTCGGCACGCGCCAGCAGGTACGTCCGACGACCATCGAACCGGTACGCCAGCAGGCTCCCGTACGGTCCGGCGAAGTCCCGGCGCGGCACGGGCAGGTGCCGGAGCAGCGGCGGCCGGCCGGTGCTGGAAAGCAGCAGGTCGAAGGGGCCACCGGCAACGTGCAGCCGGACGGCGAGCCCCAGCAGGTCCGGCCAGCCCTCCGGGGTCGGGGTACCCCGGGAGAGCCGCACGGTCCCCGGGTACCGGCCGGAACCGCCGGCCAGGCGGTCGGCGAGCGGCCCCGACAGCTCGACCTCGCCGGTGAACGATAGCCCGCGCGGATGCAGTACCCGGCCACCGCGCCACCGCGCGAGGCGGCTGCTCGCCCGAACACCCGTCACCGTATCGATGCCCCCTTCTACCCACCCGTTCCCCGGATACTCACCCCACAGGGAGCCCCGCGCGGTGGGACGGCCAGGAGGCGGCGCGCGGGCGGGACGGCCAGGAGGCGGCGCGCGGGCGGGACAGTCAGGAGGCGGCGCGCGGGCGGGACAGTCAGGAGGCGGCGCGCGGGCGGGACAGTCAGGAGGCCGCGCGGGCGAGACAGTCAGGAGGCCGCGCGGGCGAGACAGTCAGGAGGCCGCGCGGGCGAGACAGTCAGGAGGCCGCGCGGGGTGGGTCGGCGGGGGTGACGGGGGTACCGGCGGCGGGGGCGGGGCTCTCGTCTTCGGACGGGTCGAGGCGGCGGGTGGCGACCCACCAGCCGAGCGCGTACACCAGGGTGGTCAGGCCGCAACCGGCCAGCACCACCCGCTGGTCGACGTGGTCCACCACCCCGGCCACCGCGAGCTGGCTGAGCGCGATGGCCACGGTCGCCAGCATCATGTCGGTGGCGAAGACCCGGCCCCGCAACCGGTCCGGCACCTCCCCCTGCAAGGCGTAGTTGGACATCACCCAGTTGCTGCCGCCAGCGAGGTGCGCGACGAAGACCAGGACCAGCACCAGCGGGAACCAGCGGGTCACCGACACACCGAGGTAGCCGAGCCCGTACAGCGACATCGACAGGGCGAGGCCGGTGAAGAGCCAGGACCGGTGCTTCAGCACCCGACGCATCAGCAGCGGGCCGACCAGCGCGCCGGCACCGCGTACCGCGAAGAGCAGGCCGGTGCCGATCGGGCCGACCCCGTAGAGGGTGGCCAGCAGCGGAAAGACGGTCAGCACGCCGTTGCCGAGACCGACCGCGCTCTTCACGGTGACCAGCGCCAGCACCCGGGGGCGGTGCCCGATGTACCGCATCGACTCGCCGAGCGCCGCCCACGGGTTCGGCGCCGGCAGGTCGTGGTCGCGCGGCTGCTGCATCGGCCGGCGGATCAGCCAGGTCAGGCCCGCCGCCACCGCCAGGGCGCCCAGGGCCACCCAGAAACAGGTGTACGGGCCGACGGCGGCGGTCAGCACGCCGCCGAGGGAGGCCCCGACGATGCTCATCGTGCCCCACGCCGAACCGGCGACCGCATTCGCCGCGGCCAGATCCTCCGGGTCCACCACGTTCGGCAGCGCGGCCGAGGCGGCGGGCGAGTAGAACGCCTTGGCGACCGCCACCGCGCCGACCGCCACCAGTGCCAGCCAGGCGGTACCGGGACCGCGTACCCCGAGCAGCAGCACGATCGCCGCCAGCGCGGTGAGGTTCGAGGCGATCAGGATCCGCTTGCGGTCCAGCCGGTCCGCGACCGTGCCGGCGTACGGCAGCAGCAGGGCGAGGATGCCGTTGTCGACGGCGAGCACCAGGGCTCCCCACACCCCGCTGCCGGTCAGCTCCGGCAGGAGCACCAGCAGCGGCACCATCACGAACCAGTCGGCCCCGAAGACCACGAGTTCGGCGGTGAAGAGGCGGCGGAAGTCTCGATTCCGGGTAAGGACTGAAACGGCAGGCGACACGTACCAGAACCCTACCCGCCCGGTGCCGGGCCCCCGAGCACGGACGAGGACCGGTCCACAGGTGGCGGTATCCAGGGCCACCCTGCGGACCGGTCCTCGTCGTGCGCTCTCCGACCGATCAGCTCAGCCGATCAGTTCTCCGACCGATCAGTTCTCCGACCAGCCAGCTCTCCGACCGGTCAGCTCTCCGTCGGCGGCAACGGCGACCTCCGGCTCTTCGGCAGCCGGAGCACCTCGAACTGGTCGGTACCGTCGATCAGCGCGCCGGACGGCGCGGGATGCGCCGGCACCGGGCCCGGTGAACCACCGGCGCGGGCGCCGGCACCGACCGGCACCAGCTCCCCGGCCGGTACGCCCGCCTCGTCGCCGCCGGCCGACCCCGCCCCGGACCGGCGCCGCCGGATCCGCTCCTTGGTGTTCTCCACCATCGTGTAGAGGGTCGGCACCAGCACCAGGGTCAGCAGCGTCGAGCTGATCAGGCCGCCGATCACCACGATCGCCAGCGGCTGCGAGATGAACCCGCCCTCGCCGGTCAGCCCGAGCGCCATCGGCAGCAGGGCGAAGATGGTCGCGATCGCGGTCATCAGGATCGGCCGCAGCCGGCGGCGGCCACCCTCGACCACCGCCTCGACCACGCCCATCCCCCGGGCCCGGTACTGGTTGATCAGGTCCATCAGCACGATCGCGTTGGTGACCACGATGCCGACCAGCATCAGCACGCCGATCAGCGCCGGTACGCCCAGCGGCGTGCCGGTGGCCAGCAGCAGGCCGATCGCGCCGGTCGCCGCGAACGGGATGGAGACCAGCAGGATCAGCGGCTGGATCAGGCTGCCGAAGGTGGCCACCATGATCACGAAGACGATCGCGATCGCGGCCAGTACCGCCAGCCCCAGGTCGGCGAAGGCCTCCTGCTGCTCGGCGCTGACGCCACCGATCTCGAACGTCGCCCCCGGCACCTCGATCCCGTCCAGCTTCTCCCGCAGCGCGGTGGTGGTGGCACCAAGGTTGGAGCCGGTCGACGTACCGCTGACGGTGATGCTGCGCTCGCCGTCGATCCGGGTCACCGCGAGCGGCCCCTGCACCTCGGTCACGTCGGCGATGTCGTCCAGCTTCACCGCACCGGCCGGGCCGGGGGGCCCCACCCGCAGGGCCCGGAGCGCGTCGATCCCGGCGGGCGGCTGCCCAGTACGCAGCACCACGTCCTGCTGCCGGCCGTCCAGCGACACCTGGCCGAGCGGGCTGCCCCGGAACTGCTGCGCGACGAGCTGCCCGACGGCCGCCTCGGAGAGCCCGAGCCGGGCCGCAGCGGCCCGGTCCACCTTGACGTCGATCCGGGGGGCGCTGTCGGCCAGGCTGCTGCGTACGTCGGTGACGTCGGGCGTCTCCGCCATCGCCCTGCTCACCTGCTCGCTCGCCCGGGCCAGTACGTCCTGGTCAGCGGCGCGGACGATCACCTGGATCTCGTTCACCGCACCGCCGCCGGGCCCGCCGGCCCCGCCGAAGCTGAGTTCACCGGCGCCGGTCAGCTTGTCGAACTCCGTCCGGAGCGCATCCTCGACCTGCCCGGCGTCGGCCTCCTCGGCCAGCGCCACCGAGAAGCTCGCCTCGTTGGCGCTGCCTCCGCCGCCGAACGGGTTGCCGCCGCCCCCGCCCACGGTCACCTGGTACGACTCCACCCCGTCGGTGCCGGAGAGCACCCGCTCGACCTGCTTGGCGGCCGCGTCGGTGGCGGCCAGGCTGCTGCCGACCGGGAGTTCCTGGCTGATGCTCAGGGTGTCCTGCCCGGAGTCGTCCAGGAAGTTCGTCTCCAGCCGGGTGGCGAGGCCGAAGGTGCCGAGCAGCACCACCAGGCCGAGAGCGACGGTGAGCCAGCGCCGCCGGGTCGCGAACCGGATCACCGGCAGGTACCCGCGTTGCAGCGGGCTGCGCAGCTCCTTCTCCTCGGCCGCCCGCCGTACCGCCTCCTCGGTCGCGCCACCGTTCGCCGGCCGGAGGAACCAGTACGCCAGCACCGGGATGATGGTCAGCGACACCAGCAGCGAGGCGAGCAGCGCCACCGTGACGGTGATCGCGAACGGTGCGAAGAGCTGCCCGACGAAGCCGCCGACCAGCACGATCGGGGTGAAGACGGCGACCGTGGTGAGCGTGGAGGCGACGACCGCGCCGGCCACCTCGCGTACCCCGCCGAGGATGGCGGTGCGTTTGTGCTCGCCGTATCCGAGATGTCGTTTGATGTTCTCCAACACCACGATGGAGTCGTCGACCACCCGGCCGACCGCGATGGTCAGCGCACCGAGGGTGAGCAGGTTGAGCGAGTAGTCGCCGACCCAGAGCGCGATCAGCGCCACCAGCACCGACAGCGGGATGGAGACCGCGGTGACCAGGGTGGACCGGACCGAGAGCAGGAAGACCAGGATCACCAGTACCGCCATGACCAGGCCCAGCAGGCCCTCGGTGGTCAGGCTCTCGATCGACTTCTCCACGAACGGCGCCTGGTCGAAGACCACGGTGAGGGTGGCACCGGAGGCGCCGGAGAGTTCGGCGAGCCGGTCCCGGATGTCGTGCGAGATCCGCACCGCGTTGCCGTCCGGCGTGGCGGTGACCATGATGCCGAGGCTGTCGACGCCGTCGGTCCGGGTGAACGACGTCGGCGCGGCGAGCTGCTGCTGCACGGTGGCCACATCGCCGAGCCGGACCGGCTGGCCGCCGGACCGCCCGGGCAGGAAGATGCCGGCGAGCTCCTCGACCGAGCCGATCCGGCCGCCGACCTGGACCGTCCGGGTCTGGTTGGCCTCGGTCAGCGCCCCGGCCGGGATGGTGACCCCGTTGGCCCGCAGCGCCTCGCCGATCGCGGTCGGCGCGACGCCGGAGGCGGCCAGCCTGACCGGGTTGGGGGTGATCACCACCTGCTCGTCGCGGGCCCCGGTCACCTCGACGGTACGGACACCGTCGATCGACTCCAGCTCCGGCACTACCGTCTCGGCGAGCTTGTCGGCCAGGGCCCGCTCGTCGCCGTTGCCGGCCGCCGCCAGCACCACCGCCGGCAGGTCGTCGGTGCTGCCGGCGATCACCTGCGGCTCGACGTTCTCCGGGAGCTGCGCCTCGATCCGGTTCAGCGCGGTCTGCATCTTGTTGACCGCGTCGTCCAGGTCGGTGCCGAACTCGTACTCGACCTGGAGGGTGGCGCTGCCCTCCTGGGAGGTGGAAGTGACCTTGGTCAGCCCGGCGATCCCCTGGATGCTGTTCTCGATCGGCTCGGCGACCTGCTCCTCCACCACCTCCGGCCCGGCGCCCGGGTACGGCGCGATGATGAAGGCCGCCGGAAACTCCAGCGAGGGCAGGAGCTGCTGCTTCAGCGACGGTACGGCGTACACGCCGAACGCCGTGATCACGATCGCGATGAGCGCGACAAGCCCTCGGTTGGCGAGACTGAGTCTGGCGAGGAACGACATCAGCGGCTCACTCCTGTTATCGAGTTGGCGCGAGAATGCGATCGCGCGAGTCCCGACTCGGCGCGGCAGGGGAGAGTCTGCCTGACCCGGAACTCCGCCCCGGCGTCGGGGCGCTGGCCGCAGCGTGCGGGTCGACCGGGCCCGGGGACAACTCCGGCTCAGCCACCTCTCAGCAGCTCCGCCGTGCCCGGTGCCCGGAGGGCGGGATCTCCGGGCGGGGTCAGGCCAGGTCGAGGGCGCGGGCCGCGGTCGGCACGTCGTTGCGGATGGTGATCGGCGAGGGGGCGGTGGAGATCGCCCACTCCGGGTCCTTGAGGCCGTGCCCGGTGACCGTGCAGACCACGGTGGAGCCGCTCGGCACCCGCCCCTCGGCGGCCTGTTGCAGCAGCCCGGCGACGCTGGCCGCGCTGGCCAGCTCGACGAAGACCCCCACCTCGCGGGCGAGCAGCCGGTACGCCGCGAGGATCTCCCGGTCGGTCACCGCCGAGATCAGCCCGTTGGAGGCGTCCCGGGCGTCCACCGCCTTGGTCCAGCTCGCCGGGTTGCCGATCCGGATCGCGGTGGCGATGGTGGAGGGTTCGCGTACCGCCTCGCCGGTGACGATCGGGGCGGCCCCGGAGGCCTGGAAGCCGTACATCTTCGGGCGGCGGGTGGCGTTGCCGGCCTCGGTCTCCTCCGAGTAGCCCATCCAGTACGCGGTGATGTTGCCGGCGTTGCCGACCGGCAGGCAGTGGATGTCGGGTGCGTCGCCGAGCGCCGAGACGATCTCGAACGCCGCAGTCTTCTGGCCGTGCAACCGGTAGATGTTGACCGAGTTGACCAGGGCCACCGGGTAGTCCGTGGCGAGCTTGGCGGCGAGCGCCAGGCAGTCGTCGAAGTTGCCGTTGATCTGGAGCAGCCGGGCGCCGTGCACCAGCGCCTGGGCCATCTTGCCCAGCGCGATCTTGCCCTGTGGCACCAGCACAGCGCAGGTGAGCCCGGCCCGGGCCGCGTACGCCGCCGCCGAGGCGCTGGTGTTGCCGGTGGAGGCGCAGATGATCGCCTTGTTGCCGGCCTCGACCGCCCGGGAGACCGCCAGCGTCATGCCGCGGTCCTTGAACGAGCCGGTCGGGTTGGCGCCCTCCACCTTGAGATAGACGTCACAGCCGAGCCGTGCGGAGAGCACCGGAGCGGGCAGCAGCGGGGTGTTCCCCTCGTTGAGGGTGATCACCGGCGTGGCCTCGCTGACCGGCAGCCGATCCCGGTACGCCTCGATCAAGCCCCGCCACATGTCGCTCTCCTCGCGTCGCGGTCCCGCCCCGGCCGTCGGCGGCGGGCACCTCCTCCACGGTGACCCAGGGTCGCCGATCCGGTGTGCCCGCACCACCCGCTAACCATCTGGCGGGACAGGGCCGATCAGGCGGTACGCCCCGGCTAGCGGTCGCCGCCCTCCACCCGGAGCACGCTGGCGATCGACCGGACGATGTCGAGCCGGCGCAGCTCGTCGACGGTGGCGGCGAGCGCGGCGTCCGGTGCGGCGTGCGTGACGATCACCAGGATCGCGTCGCCGCCCCGGCCGACCGGTCCGGCCGCCCCGTCCGCCGGGCCCGCCGGGGCGGGCGCCTGCCGCACGGTGGCGATCGACACGTCGTGCCGGGCGAAGACCCCGGCGACCGCGGCCAGTACGCCCGGCCGGTCGGCCACGTCGAGGCTGATGTGGTAGCGGGTGACCGCCTCACCCATCGGCCGGATCGGCAGCGCGGCGTACGCCGACTCGCTCGGTGCGCGTACCCCGGCCAGGTGGTTGCGGGCCGCCGCGACGACGTCGCCGAGTACGGCGCTCGCGGTCGGCGCGCCGCCGGCACCACGCCCGTAGAACATCAGCTCACCGGCGGCGTCGGCTTCGACGAAGACCGCGTTGAAGGCGTCACCGACGCTGGCCAGCGGGTGGCTGACCGGGATCATCGCCGGGTGCACCCGGACGCTGACCGACTCGGCGCCGGCCGAGTCCGGTCCCCGGGAGGCGATGCAGAGCAGCTTGATGGTGCAACCCATCGCCTTGGCGCTGGCCATGTCGGCGGCGGTGACCTCGGTGATGCCCTCCCGGTGCACGTCCGCGGCGGTGACCCGGGTGTGGAACGCCAGCGAGGCCAGGATGGCCGCCTTGGCGGCGGCGTCGAAGCCCTCCACGTCGGCGGTCGGGTCGGCTTCCGCGTAGCCCAGCTCGGTCGCCTCGTCCAGCGCCTCGGTGAAGCCGGCACCGGTGGTGTCCATCGCGGAGAGGATGAAGTTGGTGGTGCCGTTGACGATGCCGGTGACCCGGGTGATCGAGTCGCCGTGCAGCGACTCGCGCAGCGAGCGGAGCAGCGGGATGGCGCCGGCCACCGCCGCCTCGTAGTAGAGGTCCGACCCGCCCTCGGCGGCCGCGTCGTGCAGCGCCCCGCCGTCCTCGGCCAGCAGCGCCTTGTTGGCGGTCACCACGCTCTTGCCGGCCCGCAACGCCTCGACCAGCCAGCCCCGGGCCGGCTCGATCCCGCCGACGACCTCGATCACCAGGTCGATGTCGTCCCGCTTGACCAGGCCGAGCGCGTCGGTGGTGAACAGCGCCGGGTCGACCGGCAGCTCGCCCCGGTCCCGGCCGAGTCGGCGTACGGCGATCCCGGCGAGTTCCAGCGGCGCACCGACCCGGGCGGTCAGGTCGGCGGCCTGCTCGTGCAGCAGGCGGACCACCTCCGCGCCGACGGTGCCGCAACCGAGCAGGGCCAGACGGACAGGCTTCGTCAAGGTCAACCCACATCCAATGCCAGCAGATCGTCTTCGGTCTCCCGCCGGACGATCACCCGCGCGCGGCCGTCCCGGACCGCCACCACGGGCGGCCGGGGAACATGGTTGTAGTTGCTGGCCATGCTCCGGCAGTAGGCGCCCGTTCCGGGCACGGCGAGAAGATCTCCGGGCTGCACGTCGGCGGGCAGGAATTCATCCTTCACCACCACATCCCCAGCCTCGCAATGCTTTCCCACCACCCGGGCCAGAATCGGCTCGGCGGTCGACCGCCGGGAGGCGACGGTCGCCGAGTACGACGCCCCGTACAGCGCGGTACGGATGTTGTCACTCATCCCGCCGTCGACGCTGACGTACGTCCGGATTCCGTCCACGTCCTTGACCGTGCCGACCTCGTAGAGGGTGAAGACCGCCGGGCCGATGATCGCCCGACCGGGCTCGATCGAGAGCCGGGGTACCGCCAGCCGCAGCCCCTCGCACTCCCCGTCGACGATCTTGTTGATCCGCTTCGCCAGGTCGTGCGGCGACGACGGATCGTCCTGGGTGGTGTACGCGATGCCGAAGCCACCGCCGAGGTCCAGCTCCGGCAGCTCGACTCCGCGGGCGTCCCGGATCTGCGCCTGGAGGCCGAGGATCCGCCGGGCGGACACCTCGAAACCGCTGGTGTCGAAGATCTGCGAACCGATGTGCGAGTGCAGTCCCCGCAGTTCCAGCACGTCCTCGTCGAGGATCCGGAACGCGGCGGCGGCCGCCGCCCCGCCGGCCAGCGAGAAGCCGAACTTCTGGTCCTCGTGCGCGGTGGCGATGAACTCGTGGGTGTGCGCCTCGACGCCGACGGTGACCCGGATCAGCACCTCCGGCCGGACGCCCCGCTCCCGGGCCAGCGCGGTCAGCCGGTCGATCTCGTGGAACGAGTCCACGACGATCCGGCCCACCCCGGCGTCGACGGCCCGGGCCAGCTCGGCCGGGGACTTGTTGTTGCCGTGGAAGCCGATCCGCTCGGCCGGCATGCCGGCGGCCAGCGCCACCGTCAGCTCCCCGCCGGAGCAGACGTCCAGGAACAGGCCCTCCTCGGCGATCACCCGCACCACCGCCCGGCAGATGAAGGCCTTGCCGGCGTAGTAGATGTCCTGGTCCGGGAAGGCGGCCCGGAAGTCCCGGCAGCGGGACCGCAGGTCGTCCTCGTCGAGCACGTAGACCGGGGTGCCGAACCGCTCCGCCAGCTCGCGCACGCCGAGCCCGGCGACCACCAGGGCGCCGTCGGCGTCACGCGCCACGTTGCGCGGCCACAGTTGCGGCACGAGCGCGTTGACGTCCTCCGGGGTACGCAGCCAGGCCGGCCCTCGGACCCCGAGGTCGCCGTGCAGTGCCCCCGCTTCGTGAGCGCGCATCTGTCGTTCTCCTTACGCCACGCGCGTACTTCCGACCGGCCCGCTACGCCGGGAGCCGGAGATGACTCACATCTGCTCCGGCGCGGAGACCCCGAGCAGCGCCAGGCCGTTGGCCAGGACGATCCGGGTCGCCTCGACCAGCCAGAGCCGGGCCTGGGTGAGCTGCTCCGACACCGGCTGGCGGCCGAGCGGCAGCACCTGGCAGGCGTCGTTGAACCGGTGGTACGAGCCGGCCAGCTCCTCGAGGTAGCGGGCGATCCGGTGCGGTTCGCGCAGTTCGGCCGCGGTGGCCACCACCCCGGGGAACTCGCCCAGCGACTTGAGGAGGTCGTTCTCCTTCTCGTGGCTGAGCAGGCCCGGGTCGAATTCGTCGCCCCGGCTGATGCCGAGATCGACGGCGCGGCGCAGCAGCGAGGCGATCCGGGCGTGCGCGTACCGCACGTAGTGCACCGGGTTGTCGTTCGAGTTCTTGGTGATCTCGTCGATGTCCAGGGTCAGCGGCGAGTCGGTCGAGGACCGGGCCAGCGAGTAGCGGGCCGCGTCCACGCCGACCGCGTCGACGATCTCGTCCAGCGTGATGATGTTGCCGGCCCGCTTGGAGAGCCGGACCGGTACGCCGTTGCGGACCAGGTTGACGAGCTGGCCGATCAGGATCTCGATGTTGAAGTCCGGGTCGTCCCCGGCACAGGCGGCGATCGCCCGGAGCCGGTTGACGTAGCCGTGGTGGTCGGCGCCGAGCAGGTAGACGCACTTGTCGAAGCCGCGCTCCCGCTTGTCGATGTAGTACGCCGAGTCGGCGGCGAAGTAGGTCAGCTCGCCGTTGCTCCGGATCAGTACCCGGTCCTTGTCGTCGCCGAAGGCCGTGGTGCGCAACCAGATGGCGCCGTCGGCGTCGTAGACGTGCCCCTGCTCGCGCAGCCGGCCCAGGGCGTGCTCGATCGCGCCGCTGCTGTGCAGGGTGCGCTCGGAGAACCAGACGTCGAAGTGCACCCCGAACCGCTCCAGGCTGGCCCGCATCTCGTCCAGCATGAGCTGGTAGCCCCGGTCCCGGAAGACCGGGACCGCCTCCTCGGCCGGCAGGTCGGGCAGTTCGGGGCGCTCCGCGACGATCCGCTCGGCGATCTCGCTGACGTACTCGCCGGCGTAGCCCTCGTCCGGGGTCGGCTCGCCCGACGCCGCCGCGTACAGCGACTGGCCGAACCGGTCGATCTGGGCGCCCGCGTCGTTGACGTAGTGCTCGCTGGTCACCTCGGCACCGGCGGCGGAGAGGATCCGGCGCAGCGAGTCGCCGACCGCCGCCCACCGGGTGTGCCCGAGATGGATCGGGCCGGTCGGGTTGGCCGAGACGAACTCCAGGTTGACCCGCTGCCCGGTGAGCCGGTCACTCCGCCCGTACGCCTGACCGGCCCGGACCACCTCGCGGGCGAGCTGGCCGGCGGCGGCCGGGTCGAGCCGGAGGTTGAGGAAGCCCGGCCCGGCGATGTCGACCGACTTGACGCCCGGGGTCCGGGCCAGCTCCTCGGCGAGGGCGGCGGCCAGCTCCCGGGGCGGCAGCCCGACCCGCTTGCTCAGCTGGAGGGCGATGGTGGAGGCGTAGTCGCCGTGCTCGGGGTTCCGGGGTCGCTCCAGCGGCACGGACTCGGGCAGTACCGAGTGATCCAGACCACGCCGGTCGAAGACGGCGTGTGCGGCGGCGAGAACGGCCTCGGCGAGGTTGGCGGGAGTCACCGAACCATGCTAGCGGGGGTAGACTCGGTCACTCGGTGGCGACCCTGCGCATGTGCGGCCCGCCATCCCCTGACCGACCGACCTGACGAGGGACCATGAGCATCAGCACCTCGGGCGGCGAACAACGCCGTCCGTCCGTGGTCAGCACCGGCAAGAAGGCGCCGGCCGGCGGTAAGCCCGCCGAGGGTGAGAAGGGGGCCGGGGCCAAGCCCGCGGGGACGGCCGCCAAGTCCGGCTCCACCGGGAAGGCCGGGGCCGCCGGCAAGTCCGGCGCGGGCGCCCGGGTGCCGGCCGGACGCAGCGGCGGTGGAGGCGGGAAGAAGCCCCAGCAGCGCCGTCCGGTCACCCCGGTCAGGGTCAGCCAGGGCCGCTCGTGGGGCTCCATCGGCCTCTTCGTCGCGGTCGGCGTCGTCGCCGTCGCGATCATCGGGTACGGCGCGTACGCGGTGATCCAGAACGGCAAGAAGTGGGAGGACAAGGCCGCCGCGATCGACGGGATCGTGAACTTCCGGGAGAGCGACCCCTCGGCGGTGAACCCGCTGCCCGGCAAGGAGTCCCACGTGGCCGGCCCGCTCACCTACAAGGTCAACCCGCCGGTCGGCAGCTCGCACAACAACGCCTGGCAGAACTGCATGGGCGACGTCTACGACGCACCGATCGCCAACGAGCACGCGGTGCACAGCCTGGAGCACGGCGCGGTCTGGGTCACCTACAAGTCCGACCTGCCGGCCGACCAGGTGGAGCAGTTGGCCAGCAAGGTCCGGGGCAACGAGTTCATGCTGATGAGCCCGGTGCAGAACCTCGACCGGCCGATCTCGCTGCAGGCCTGGGGCTACCAGCTCAAGCTCGACAGCGCCACCGACGGCCGGATCGACGACTTCATCGAGGCACTGCGGCAGAACGCCAGCATGGAGCCGGGCGCCCCCTGCTCCGGCGGCATCACCGCCACCGGGACGACCCCGCGGGACAACGTCCCCGGTGACCAGCAGCAGCCGGTGCCCCCGGCGGGCGGTTGATCGGCGTGACCGCCGAATCGGGGGCGGTGGCGACCGCCGCCGCCCCGGAGGACGAGGTCGCCGGTCGTGGTTCGGGCAGGTGGAGCGCCGGCACCGCCGCGCTGGCCCTCGCCATCCTGCTGGGCCTGCTGCTCGGGTTCGCGGGCGGACTGCTCGCCCCGAGCCTGCTCCGGCCCGGGGACGGCTCGCCCGAGGCCGGGTTCGCCCGGGACATGTCGTCGCACCACGCCCAGGCGGTCGAGATGGCTATCCTCGCCCACGAGAAGACCACCGACCCGGACGTACGGACCCTGGCGGCGGACATCGCACTCACCCAGCAGGCCCAGATCGGCATCATGCAGACCTGGTTGACGGAGTGGGGCCTGAGCCCGACCGGCCGCCAGCCCCGGATGGCCTGGATGCCGGACGGGGCGGGCGCGGTCAAGAACGGGCTGATGCCGGGCATGGCCACCGACGCCCAGCGGGCCGAGTTGCGCGCCGCCACCGGCCGCGACTTCGACGCCCTCTTCCTGAAGCTGATGCTCGACCACCACCTCGGCGGCATCCACATGGCCGAGGGGATTTTGGACCTCTCCGGCGACGAGCAGGTGACGGCGATGGCCGAGTCCATGGTCGCCGGGCAGAAGAAGGAGATCGAGTTGGTCCGGACCCTCCAGGGCAGGATCGGCGCCCGCTGACCCTCGCCACCCGTTCCGCCTGATCCGGCGGCCGTCCGACGGGACGGCCGCCGGTTCCGTTTCCAGCGGCGACCCGGTGCCAGGTGTTTCCGTTAAGCCCGTCTTCGGCCACTTGCCCGCTTTGACGAGCTTTCTCCATACATAACGTGACCAGTCGGGATCTGTGGTCGTTGTCCTAGACATGACGGTTGCTCTCCGGGACGGACGTCGGTCGGTCACCAGCTGGTGCCGTCGACACACCATCGGCGGGGACGGCGCGGTCGCGGCCGTCCGACGCGGACAGCGGTCCGGCGAGGCGGGGACGCTCAGCCGCGACCAGGAACTGGAACTGATCGAGACGCTGCGCGGGAGCTACCCCGACACGTTCGGGCTGGACGACGAACTCTGGACCCGGCAGAGCGTCGCCAGCCTCGTACACCACCGGTACGGCCTGCCCGTCGACAGCGCCGAGATCGGCAGCTACCTGCGCGCCTGGGGCCTCGGCCCGCGCCAGCCCACCGAGCGGGCCTGCGGGCTCTGCGTCGACGCGGTGGCCCTCTGGGTGGAACGGGAGTATCCAGCGATCGTGCGCACCGCCCAGGAGCACCGGGCCGAGCTGTGCTGGATCGGCCGCACCCGCCTGCACGGGGTGGTACCCGCCGCCGACGTGCTCTCCGCCGTCTCCGTACGCGGCCGGGTGCGGTTCCTCATCACCACCCCGAACGTCGATCCGGCCCTCCCCCGGGACTTCCTGCTCCGGCTCAGTGGGACGGAGGGGGACGCCGTACACGTCGTGGTCGACGGCTCCTTCACCCGGGCCGAGTGGCCCCGCCGACTCCCGCCCCGGATCGTGCTGCACCCACTGCCGAGCTGCGGCCGATAACGGGGGTCTTCCCTGGTAGGACGGGCCGGACAGACACGGCGGATACCGATTCGTGCCCGGGCGCCCACGCCTGCTACTCTTCCTGGGTCGCTGAGCCCCCGTAGCTCAGGGGATAGAGCACCGCCCTCCGGAGGCGGGAGCGCAGGTTCGAATCCTGCCGGGGGCACGTCACAGAACTGCAAACGCGCAGCACGACCGGCCGATCACTGATCGTAGAGGCCAGTTTCGCGTTCGAGTAGACGTTTAAGGATGCCCCCGGCCGAGCGGCTGGGGGCATCCTCGCGTTGGCTCGATGTACGGGCGCGGAACGCGCCGGGATCGCTGCTACATGTTGACCGGCGGTACGACCGCAGCCCGGCCAGGCTTGGTCGAGGTGACCGGCGGGATCGCTCCTATCGCGGCTGCCCACCGTAATTTGGTGTGGCTCTCATCCGGCATGCGTCCTGCCTGATTTCGGCAAGCTGAAGTGGCCCCGGTTCGGCATTCTGAAGTGGCTCCGGTGTCTGGGTTGCGGGGTCGGGCGGTATCTTTGATTTGGCCCACTCGCCGGTCGCTGCGAAGTGCGGCACTCTGATCGGGCCTCACCTCGTCTGAGTGTTTCCGCCGGCCGCGTGAAGTTGCTAGCCCGGTGACGATGGCGTGGTGGAAAGGCAGGTTTCTGGCCCGGGTGATGCTGATGTGGGTCCTGGACGAGGTGTTCATCGGGTACTACGGCGGCCTGTGTCTGACCTGGAGCGCCTACCCTGGATCGACCCGACCCATCCGCCCTGACGAACGGCCCGGTGTCAGCGGCGTCACCGATCAGAATTCTTCCGCCACGTCGTCGGTTCTGGTAGCCCCCTCGCACCGGTGGAAGGATTGGTGACCATGACCGACGCTAGACCGCTGGGCGCTGACGAGGCCTCGTTCATCGCGGTGGTTCGCTCAGGCGATACGGCGCGGTTTGCGCTCATCACGGAGCGCCACCGGCGTGAGCTGCAGGTGCACTGCTACCGGATGCTTGCGAACTACGAGGACGCCCAGGACATGACGCAGGAGACGTTCCTGCGAGCGTGGAACAAGCGGGAGTCGTTCAAGGGCCACGCCGCGCTGCGGACCTGGCTGTACCGGATCGCGACGAACGTCTGCCTTGACTTCCTGGAGAAGCGCAATGAGCGCACACCCGTACCGTCCGGGCTGTCGGACTCCGGCTCCGAGGTGCTGTACCTGCAGCCGTACCCCGACCGGATGCTCCCCGAGGACCCGCAGGAATCGGTGGTGGCGCGGGAGACGATCGAGCTGGCGTTCATCGTCGCCGTCCAGCACCTGCCGCCGCGGCAGCGGGCGGTGTTCATCCTGCGCGACGTCGTCGGCTGGCCGGCGTCGAAGGCCGCCGACGCCCTCGATCTGACCATCGCATCGGTGACCAGCGCACTGCAGCGGGCGCGCGTGACGATGCGCGAGCAGTTGCCCGACCGCCGCCTCGACTGGCGGAGCCCCGCCGCCCACGAACTGTCGAATGACGAGCGCGGCGTGGTGAAGTCGTACATCGACGCCCATGAGCGCAACGACCTCGACGGGCTGATGTCCCTGCTGCGCGACGACCTGCGCTTCGTGATGCTGCCCGAGGCGGGCACCTCGGTCATCACGGCCAAGGACGCGGTGGACGGCTGGGTCTCCGGTGGGCTCTTCCAGCCCGGCTACGACGACTGGCGCTGTATCGCCACGACGGTCAACCGCATGCCCGCCGCCGCGCTGTACCTCCGCACCCCCGACGACCCGGAGTACCGGCCATTCGCCATCGCGGTCCTGCACATCGTCGACGGGAAGATCGCCGAGCTCACCGGATTCGACGCCACCGACAAACCATGGCTGGACCTGCCCCCGACACTGTGATCAGACAGGTCCCCGTCGTCGACGAGTCCAGCGCCACGGCCGGCGTCACCGAAGTCACCGCGGAATGAGCACCCCGACCAGCTGAACACCAACGCGACAACGCGAACACCACCGCCCCGCCGGCGTTGCCGGCGGGGCATCTTGATGCCCGAAGAACGTCAGGAAGGATTTCGACCCGCCCTCACGAACCGAGCAACTGGCCCGTGCTCATCGCCTCGTCTCGTACCGGGTCAGCACGACACCGCCGGGAAATGTCCGCGTCTCCACGAGGTTCAGGTTCACCCAGCTGTCCAGCGCGGTGAAGAACGGCGTGCCGCCGCCCACCAGGACCGGCACGGTGACCAGCATGTACTCGTCGATCAGCCCGGCCCGCATGGCCGCCCCGGCGAGCGTCGCGCCGCTGATGTCCATCGGGCCGGCGTCCTCTGTCTTGAGCCGGGTGATCTCGGTGACCGCGTCGCCGGTGACCAGGCGGGTGTTCCAGTCGACCGTGCTGGTCGTCGAGGAGAACACCACCTTCGGCATGTCCCGCCAGCGGCGGGCGTACTCGATTTCCGCCGGTGTGGCGCCGGGCTGCTGGTCGGCGGTCGGCCAGTGGGAACTCATCGCCTCCCACAGCTTGCGCCCATACAGCGCCAGGCCCGTCGCACCCACCCGGTCGGACCACCACTGGAACAGCTCGTCGCTCGGCGACGAGTCCGGTCCCTCACCGCCACTCCAGCCGAGGTCGTCGCCGGGCGCGGCGGTGTAGCCGTCCAGGGTCACATTCATGCCGAAGGTCAGTTTCCGCATCATGCCAGCCTCTCGTAAGTCGATCTCATACGTACAGACGGGCGCTGCGCGAAAACCTCATCGGTGCGCGCTGCTGGCAGACACGAGGTCACCGCGCAGACATGGCCAGCCAACCGCATCGGCGAAGACGGTCCTGAGACGTACGCCGGTCCGACATGCGGACACTCCGACAACTCGCCCGCAGGATCTGATGCGTCCTGGCCGATACGGAGGGCATGGTGCGAGCGCCGGCAACGGGCCGGCCGTCAGCGCACGAAGCACCGTTCGGAACCGCCGACCTGCAACCGCCTTGGCAGCTCGAACACGAGGTCAGCCCGCGCATCGGCGCAGCTCAACCCAGGCAACGTCACGGTCAAGTTCAGCGGTGCTGCGATTTCCCTCGCCGACAGTCTCCCTGTGGAGGCGTCTTCCTATGAGGAGTGCCTGTTGGTGAGCGCCGAGCGGGTGGCGTGCAACGAGGCCAGGAGCCGCAGCCGGTCCGCGTCGGCGCTGCCCGGCTCGGCGGTGAAGACCAGCATGATCGGGCCGGGGCTGCCCGGCAGTGGGTACGTGTCCCAGTCCAGGACGATGTCGCCGACTTTGGGAACCCGGAAGGTCTTGGTGCCGCTGACCGACTCGCGTACGTCGTGCCGGGCCCACAGCCGCCGGAACTCGGCGCTGCGAATGCTCAGCTCACCGACGATCGCCGTGGCGCGGGGATGGGCGGGGTCGGTGGCGACGGCGGCGCGCATCATGCCGATGTAGTCCAGGGCCTGCCGCTCCCAGTCCGGGCAGCTCCGCTCGCCGGTCAGCGTGTCGTCGAACATCAGCAGGAGCATGTTGAGCCGGTCGGGCGGGTAGGCGTCGGGGTCGCCGAGCAGCGCCTCCGACATCGGGTTCCAGGCGAGCAGGTCGAGATGCCGGCCGAGCACGACCGCCGGGGTGTCCATCACCCGCAGCAGCCGCCGTGTGCTGTCCGGCACCCGTTCCGGACCGTGGTCCACCTGGGCGGGCATCGGCCGGCGGGCGGCGTGGGCCAGGGTGAACAGGTGCCGGCGTTCCTCGTCCTCGAGGCCGAGCGCGCCGGCGAGCGCGTCCAGGACGTCGTCGGACGGGCGTACCTCCCGGCCCTGCTCCATCCGCTGGTAGTAGTCGGTGCTCAGCCCGGCCAGCAGGGCCAACTCCTCACGCCGCAGCCCGGTGACCTTGCGCCGGCCGCCCGGCTCCAAACCGACGTCGCGGGGACGCAGCCGGCTGCGCCGGGCGCGCAGGAAGTCACCGAGCTCACGAGCGTACGGATGAGGGCTGCTCATGCCGCAAGTGTGCCGCGGCCCGGACCGCCGAAGGTAGGTCCCTGAGACCTAGGCAACCGAGAACCACCGAGCCGGCCCGGATCGCTCCTAGCGTCGTGGGTCCAGCACACCGACCCTTCCAGGAGCAGCAGATGACCGGATGGACCACCGACCGCATCCCCGACCAGCGCGGCCGGGTCGCCGTCGTGACCGGCGCGAACTCGGGCCTCGGCCTGGTCACCGCCACCGAGCTGGCCCGCCACGGCGCCCACGTCGTGCTGGCTGTACGCGACACCGCCGCCGGCGCGGAGGCCGCCCGCCGGATCGGGGGCGACGTCGAGGTCCGCGAGCTGGACCTGGCCTCCCTCGCCTCCGTGCGGGCCTTCGCGGCGAAGCTGGCCGCCGACCACCCGGCGATCGACCTGTTGATCAACAACGCCGGCGTGGTACTGCTCGGCCCGCGCCGCACCTCCACCGACGGCTTCGAGCTGCAGTTCGCCACCAACATGCTGGGCCACTTTGCGCTGACCGGCCTGTTACTCGGCAACCTGGCCGCGGCTCGGGAAGCCCGGGTGGTCAGTCTCAGCTCGATCACCCACAAGAACGCGCACCTGGACTTCGATGACCTGATGTTCGAGCGTGACTACCGGGCAGCCGCCGCCTACGGCCGGTCCAAGCTCGCCACCACGAGCTTCGGCGTCGAGCTGGACCGTCGCCTGCGCGTCGCCGGATCGCCGACCGTCAGCGTGCTGGCCCATCCCGGTCTCACCCGCACCAACCTGACTCCGCGTGCCTGGGAGCACCGTGGCCGGTTCGGGCAGTTGATAGCGTGGCTCGGCCTGCTGGCCACCCAGTCGGTGGCGCAGGGCGCGCTCCCGCAGTTGCGCGCCGCGACCGAACCCGGAGTGCGGGGCGGTCAGTTCTTCGGCCCGTCCGGGCTCTGGGAGACGCGGGGCCGCGTCACCGAGGCCCGGCTCGGCCGGGAGGCCGCCGATCCGGCCGTCGGCAAGCGGCTCTGGGCGGCGGCCCAGGAACTGACCGGCGTCAGCTACCTCTGAACCCGGTGGTCACCGGCGGGTCGGCGGCAATCGGCAGCGTCTCGACCAGCCCGCCACGTGCTGCACGCCGCCGGATGCCTAGCCCCACCTGGCCCGACGTCAGGCGACTGCGGCGATCCGCTCGGAGAACTCGACGAGACGGTTGGAGAATCCCCACTCGTTGTCGTACCAGCCGAGCACCTTGACCTGGTTGCCGACCGCTTCGGTCAGCGGCGCGTCGAACATCGACGAGCAGGGGTTGCCGACGATGTCCGCCGAGACCAGCGGCGCCTCGGAGTACTGCAGATAGCGTTGCAGCCGCTGGGAGGCGGCCGCCTCGCGGAACGCCGCGTTGACGTCGTCGACGCCGGCACTCTGCCGCAAGACCACGGTGAGGTCCGTGATCGAGCCCACCGGGACGGGAACGCGCAGCGCGGCGCCGGTGAGGCGCCCGTCCAGTTCGGGGATGACCTTGCCGATCGCCTTCGCCGTGCCCGACGACGTCGGGATGGTCGAAAGGGCGGCCGCGCGGGCCCGGCGCAGGTCGGAGTGCGGGGCGTCGTGGGGACGTCCCCCTTGGCCGGCGCCGAGATGATGACCTTCCTAGCGCCGCCCTTGAGATGCGCCGCAGCCGTGACTCCGTCCGTGAAGCGGCCGGTGGATCCGATGACGACGTCGGCGCCGACGTCACCCCAGGGGATGGCGGCCGGGTCGGGCTGCGCGAAGACCATGATGTGTCTGCCCCGGACCGTGATCGCGTCGCTCTCGAAGGCGACGCCGTTGAGGTGGCCGAAGATGGAGTCCCACTCGAGCAGGGTGGCCAGCGTGCGGGCGTCGGTGAGGTCGTTGACCGCGACCACCTCGACGTCGGCGTCGTTCGCCAGGGCGGCGCGACCGCCCCGACTGCCCTGCGGTTCGGCCGTCAGGGTGCGGTTCAGGGGAATATCGGGGCCGCGGGCGTTCTGTCCGGCGGGCCGTGCCCGGCATACTGGGACACCGGTGCCCAGCGAAAGTGAGCCGTGACCGCTGCGATAGACGGATACCTCGCCGAACTCGACCGTGCCCTGCGAGGGCCACGGCGGGTCAAGGCCGGCCTGCTCCGGGAGGCCCGGGACAGTCTGGTCGACGCGACCGAGGCGTACGCGGATCTCGGCCTGACTCCCGAGGCGGCCGCCCGACGAGCGGTCGACGAATTCGGCGAGGTCTGCCGGATCGCCCCCGGATACCAGGCCGAACTCGCGCTGGCCCAGGGCCGGCGGACGGCGCTGCTGGCCTTCGCCAGCCTCGTCGCGCAGCCGCCGATCTGGCACCTGGTCGCCTGGCAGACAGCCGAACCGGACTCACTGCCGGGGCTGGCCGGGTTCCTCGACACACTGGTGAGCTGGCTGGGGATGCTGGCGGTGACCGTCGCGCTGCTCGCCGTCTGGGCCTCCGGCACCGGGGTACGCCGACTCGGCGCCAATCCCCGGCGCATCCGGCTCACCGGGATCTTCGCCTTCACCGTGGCGGCCACGTTCAGCACGATCGGCCTGATGCTCGCGGCCTTCAGCCCGATCACCGGCCCGATGGCCCTGGCCCGGCTGCCGATCGCGGTGGTCGTCCTGATCCTGCCGATGCTTCTCGTGGCGCTGAACGGGGCACGCTGCCTCGCGACGGCACGCGCGGCGACGACCTCCCGCTGAGCCCCGCACCCCGACCCACCTCGCGCTCCCGCTGACGCCGCAGACCGGCTGACGGCGGCCCTGGCGCCCGTCGACTCCACCCCAGACGAGCCCGTCCGCGCACCGGAAGGCCCGTCCACCGCCACCCGTGCGCCTCCAGCGGGACCGTCCTCGCTTATGTAGCTACCCTACATGTAGATTGCTAACACATCGACGGCTGGTCCCGGAGCGACCAGTGGGTGGACCCGAGAACGCGAGGAGAGCCGACAATGCCGACCGAACCAACTCCTGCCGACCGGCCCGACGGCGAGGTGCCGGACGGGACAGGCACGGCCGTCGCCGGCAGGACCGGGCCGGCCGGTGCCGGTCTCTTCGCCCGGGTGGCCGGGTGGGCGTACCGGCGGCGGTGGGTTGCCCTGCTGACCTGGGTCGTCGTGCTGGTCGGCCTCGCCGTGGCCGCCCAGGCGGCCGGGACGGGCTACCACAACGACCACTCGCTGCCCGGCACCGAGTCCCAGGCCGCCACGGACACGCTCCGGGAACACGGCTCACGGCAGACGGCGGGCAGCTTCCAGATCGTCCTGCACCAGCCGGGCGGCATCGACACCGCCGAGGTCCGGCAGCGCGTCGAGCCGATGCTCGGCCAGGTGCGCGGGATGGCCTCGGTGGCCGAGCTGACCAGCCCGTACGACGACAGCCGCGCCGTCTCCGCCGACGGCACCATCGGGTACGCCACCGTCACCCTGGACAGGCCCAGCGAGGAGGTGCCGGCCGACGACGTACGGGCCGTCATCGAGACCGCCCAGGCGGCAGCCGGGGACGGGCTGCGGGTGGAGTTGGCCGGTGACCCGGTCCGGGCCGCCGAGGAGAGCGAGGGTGGCCCGGCCGAGGGCGCCGGCCTGCTGGCTGCCCTGGTCATCCTGGTGATCCTCTTCGGCTCCCTGCTCGCCGCCGCGATGCCGATCGGGATCGCGATCTTCGCGGTGGGCAGTACGCTCAGCCTGGTCGTACTCGCCTCGCACGTCGCGACGGTCGCCGACTACACCGCCCCGCTGATGGCGTTGGTCGGGCTCGGCGTCGGCATCGACTACGCGCTACTGGTCTTCTCCCGCTTCCGGTCGGAGTTGCTGCACGGCGCCGACCGGGCCACCGCCACCCGGATCGCGTTGGACAGCGCCGGTCGTACCGTCTTCTTCGCCGCCTGCACGGTGGTGATCGCCCTGCTCGGCCTCGTCGTCCTCGGCCTCGGCTCGCTCCAGGGCGTGGCCGTGGCGGTGGCGCTGACGGTGCTGGTCACGATGCTCGCCTCGCTGACCCTGCTGCCGGCACTGCTCGGCATCGTCGGCGGTCGCGTCGAGCGCGCCATCCGGCGCCGCGCGGCGCGGGCGAAGCGGGCCGAGGGCGCGGTGTGGCGGCGCTGGTCCGGGTTCGTGCAACGCCGGCCCTGGCTGGCCCTGCTGCTGCCCACGGCGCTGCTGGTGCTGCTCGCGGTGCCGGCCCTGGACATGCGGCTTGGCTTCGCCGACGCCGGCAGCGACGCGCCGACCTCGACCAGCCGGCAGGCGTACGACCTGATCTCGACCGGGTTCGGCCCGGGACAGAACGGTCCACTGGTGGTGGTCGTCGAGGGCGGCCAGCCGGCCGCGACCGAGGTGGGCGGCGCGCTCGCCGGGGTCGAGGGGGTCGCCTCGGTGACCCCGCCGTTCGCGGCGCCCGAGGGGCAACTGCACACCCTGCTGCTCTTCCCCACCTCCGCCCCGCAGGACGCGGCGACGATGGACCTGGTGGACCGGCTGCGTACCGAGGTGCTGCCACCGGTGGAGCGGAGCACCGGGGTACGGGTCTCGATCGGCGGCGGTACGGCGGCGGCGGTCGACTTCGCCGACGCGATCTCCGACCGGCTGCCGCTCTTCGTGGTCGTGGTGGTGGGCCTCTCCGCGCTGCTGCTGGTACTCGTCTTCCGTTCCCTGCTCATCCCGGTCAAGGCGGCGGTGCTCAACCTGCTCAGCGTGGCCGCCGCCCTCGGCGTGATCACCTACGTCTTCCAGTACGGCAACCTGGGCGTCCAGCCCGGTCCCGTCGAGGCGTTCGTGCCCGTACTGATCTTCGCCATCGTCTTCGGGCTCTCGATGGACTACGAGGTCTTCCTGGTCTCCCGGATGCACGAGCACTGGGAACGGCACCGGGACGCCGAAGGCGCGATCCGGGAGGGCCTGGCCACCACCGGGCGGGTGGTGACGGCCGCCGCCGCCATCATGATCGTGGTCTTCAGTGCCTTCCTGTTCGACCCGGGCCGGATGCTGCAACAGTTCGGGCTCGGCCTGGCGGTCGCGATCTTCGTGGACGGCTTCGTCATCCGCTGCCTGATCCTCCCCGCGGTGATGCAGCTCTTCGGCGCCCGCGCCTGGTGGCTGCCGTCCTGGCTGGGCCGCTGGCTGCCCCGGGTCGCCCTCGAACGTCCCGAGGCGGCCACCCCGGTCACCGCCGGGGCCCCGAGGTCCACTCTGGTCTGATCCCCTGCGGCGTCCGGGCCGGACGGACCCCACCACCTCCGGCCCGGACGCCGCACCGGCTCCGGCCCCGGGTGTCGCCGGCCCCGGATATCGCCCGGACGGTCGGCGACGCGGCGAGACTACGATCGGCGGATGCGGGAGCCGCTGATCGTCGCCGTCGCCCAGCCGCGCTGCCGGGCGTACGACGTGGTGGCGAACGCCCGGGCCCACGCCGAGGCGATCCGGGCCGCCCGGGCCCGGGTGGTGGTCTTTCCCGAGATGTCGCTCACCGGGTACGAGTTCGACGCCGCCCCGGTCGACGCCGACGACCCGCGCCTCGCCCCGGTCGTGGCGGCCTGCGCCGAAACCGGTTCGCTGGCACTGGCCGGCGCCCCGGTGCCCGGCGACACCGGACGGCCGCACATCGGCGTGCTGGCCGTCGACGGCGGCGGGGCCCGGGTGGCGTACCGGAAGATGTGGCTCGGCGGGGCCGAGCCGGAACATTTCGCCCCGGGCAACGCGCCGACGGTGGTCGAGGTGCCCGGCTGGCGGCTGGGGCTCGCGGTCTGCAAGGACACCGGGGTACCCCGGCACGCGGCCGACACCGCCGCGCTCGGCATCGACGCGTACGTCGCGGGTGTGCTGGACTCGGCGGTGGACTGGGGTGTGCAGGACGAACGGGCCCGTCGGGTCGCCGCCGCACACCGGGTCTGGGTGGCGACCGCCAGCTTCGCCGGCTCCACCGGTGGCGGTTACCCCGACGCCGCCGGACGGTCGAGGATCTGGGCTCCGGACGGCAGGGTCGTCGCCGAGGCGGGACCCGAGCCGGACGCGGTGGTCCGGGCGACCCTGAGCTGACCGGGCCGGCTCACTCCGAAGCCGGGGCCGGCGGGTCGACCGGGGCCGGCGGGTCCAGCAGTCCGCGCAGCAGGATGTCGAGTCCGCCGTCGAACTCCTCGGCGGGCCCGATCCGCCGGGCGTACCGGGATGGGGCGGGCGCCGACGGGTCGGCTCGGTTGGGTCGGCGGGCTCAGCCCGGCGGAAGCAGGCGTACCCGGCGGGTGGTGGCGTCCGGGTCGGTGAAGCCGAGCAGCCGGTCGGCCTCGGCCTCCACCTCGGCGCACTCGGCCGGGGCGAGCCGGCGCAGCGGGCGTACGGTCAGCGCGGCGGTACCGTCGGCCCGGGACGTCGACCACATCGCCGCCACCGTGCCGTCGACCAGCACGGTGGGCGCCACCGCCGCACCGACGCAGACCTGCCGGCGCACCGGGTCGGTCATCATCCGGCTCCGGTCGGCGTACGCCAGCAGCGGCGCGTCGAACTCCGGCAGCAGCCGTACCGGTGCGGGCAGCTCGGCTGGGGGCAGCGGCGCGTCCGGCAGGTCGAACAGCTCCCGGCCGGACTCGTCGGCGTACACCCGCAGTTCGGAACGCAGCCCGGCGAAGACCTCGCGGAGCCCGGCCACCCCGGACCAGGCCCGGGCGTCGGCCACGGTCGCCGGCCCGAACGCCGCCAGATACCGCCGGACCAGCTCGCGCAGGCCCTCGGCCGTCGGCTCCGCCGCCACCCCGGTCCAGTCGGCCTGGGCGAACGGGGTGGCGCCGTAGGTGTTCCAGGTACCGCTGGGGGCCGGGTGCACCAGGGGTTCCAGATACTGCACGGTCCAGCCGAGGGCGTTCGGCTCGAACTGCGGCCAGTGCCGGGCGAGCCGCCGGCCCAGCTCCGGCCGGGTCAGGACCTGCCCGTCGGCGAGCAGCCGCCGCGCCTGCGCGGCGAGCGCGTCGAGGTCGAGGCCCGCGGTACGGCTCCCGAAGGCGTTGCGCTGCACCCGGCGGAGCAGGGCTGCCAGGGCCGGTCGGACCAGCCGGAAGTCCGGCACCGACAACAGGTGCTGGGTGGCCCGCATCAGGGTCGAGCGGACCAGGGTACGGTCCTCGATCGCCCGGGTCAGCTCCGCGACGGTGAAGCCGCGCAACCTGCTCCACAGCGCGAGGTACGGCGGGTTCGGGCTCTGCGCGTTGAGCCCGAACAACCGCTCGACGGCCGGGACGACCGGCAGCTCCACCCGGCGCAGCAGCAGTTGCCGGTGCAGCGTCGCCCGCCCGAGGGCTCGCGGGCCGAGTACCCGGATATTCGCCATGCCGGAACGCTAGCCGGCATTCCGGCCAGTTCCTGTCCTGATAGCGGCGCCGCAGACCCCGACCAGTTCGCCGCCGATCTCGGCCATGCTCAACGAGAGGTCGAACTGCGCCGGGGTCGCCGGGCACGGCCGAGGTGCTGCCGTGCCGAGCGGGGTGCTCAGCACGCCGGCCGAACGGACCGGCGGATCAGCCGGACGGGTGGCGACGAGCCGCTTTCCGGCGCCCGTGGCGACGGGCGTAGCAGAGTCGAGCACGGGGAGCCGTCGACGGCATCACCCGGACGACCCTGCCGAAGGGAAGCGACAGCATGGCCAAGACATGGCTGATCACCGGAAGTTCCCGGGGTCTGGGCCGGGCGCTCAGCCAGGAGGTGCTGGACCGGGGCGACAACCTGCTCGCCACCGCCCGGCAGCCCGACCAGCTCGCCGACTTCGTCACCCGGTACGGCGACCAGGTGCGGCCGTACGCCCTCGACGTCACCGACCCGGCCGCCGCGCGGGCGGCGGTGCAGGCCGCCGTGGAGACCTTCGGCGGCCTGGACGTGGTGGCCAACAACGCCGGCTACGCCAACAGCGCGCCGATCGAGGAGACGCCGGAGGAGGACTTCCGGGCGCAGGTCGAGACCAACCTGTTCGGGGTCGTCAACGTCACCCGGGCGGCCCTGCCGATCCTGCGGGGCCAACGCTCCGGGCACTTCCTCCAGTTCTCCTCGATCGGTGGACGGGTCGGCGGCACGCCGGGGCTGGGCGCGTACCAGACCGCGAAGTTCGCCGTGGAGGGCTTCTCCGAGGTGCTGTACAACGAGGTCAAGCCGTTCGGCATCCGGGTCACCATCATCGAGCCCGGCGCCTTCCGGACCGACTGGGGCGGCGCGTCGATGCGGATGGCCGAGGTGGGTGAGGACTACCAGCAGACCGTCGGACGGCTGCACGCGCTGCGCCGCGACATGGACGGCCAGCAGGCCGGTGACCCGGAGCGGGCCGCCCGGGTGATCGCCGATCTCGTCGGGCTCGCCGTACCGCCGCTACGGCTGCTGCTCGGCTCCGACGCGCTGCGCCTCGCCGAGGAGTCGGCGCAGTTCCGCTCCCGGGAGGCGACCGCCTGGGCCGACGTCAGCCGGAGTACCGACTACGACAGCAGCACCGACTTCGCGAAGACGCCGGTCGCGGCGATGCTCGCACCGCGCAGCCCGAACTGACCGCCGAGGGACGCCGCCGGACCCGGAGAAACTGACGCCGACGGATGGCTTGCCATCCACAGGGGACGTACGCTCGGGCGACGCAAGTTCCACGACGAGCCCGCCGGGCTCGGGGACGGGCCCACCATCCGCCTCCCGGGTCCGGCGCGGGCCGTCGACCCCTTCGACGGCGGAAGGTCAGGAATGAGAACCAGACGCACCATCGCCGTGGCTGCCGCCACGGCGGTGCTCACCGTGCTGTCGCTGTCGCTGGCACCGGCGAGCCAGGCCGCGAACGCGCGCTATCCGCACCTCAACCCCGGTGGCCAGCCACGGCTGACCGAGCGGGTACCGGTCAACGTGGTGTTCCTCGGCTACGAGCCGAACCAGGTGTCGCGGTCGGCCTACCAGGCCGAGCTGCCGCGCGGTTACGAACCGGTGGTCCGGTCCCGGCTCCTCTACGACGTCCGGGAGAAGCTGGGCCTGCACTACACGTACGACTACCGGATCAGCTACGCCGACCGGCGGTACGAGGACCGGTTCTTCGGCGAACTCACCCGGCTGTCCCGGCCCGCCCCGCTGACCACGCTCCAGGCGGAGTACAACGCGCAGCAGCGCAACGTCCTCGACATCACCGCGAACCACCAGATCGACGCGCCGAGCGTCGAGCGGTGGCTGGCGACGAACCCGCCGGCCGGGGTGGACACCCGGCGGAACACGGTCTTCTTCATCAACTGGTACGGGCGGTCCGACTTCCGGTTCCACGTCTACACCAAGACCAACGAGCCGGACCCGGACACCGGATACAACTTCGGCGTCGAGCGGGACAGCCGCAAGATCATCGCCTGGGGCGGCACCACCGCGCGGGACGAGGAGGACGGGCTCGGCTCCACCCACCGGATCTGGTTCCACGACCTGTCGGCCGGCCCGGAGTCCTGGACCTCCAACTGGAACGTGGACGAGCCGGACCTCGACGGCAACGGCGTCGAGGACTACCGGATGCCGCCGACCTGGGAATACACCGCCGGTGGCTACCGGGCGCCGGGCAAGCTCGCCGGTGATCTCGGCCTGATCACCCGGTACGTCGCACTGAACCTGCTCTTCACCAGCTCGCCGCTCTATCCGGCGGAGCTGCCCACGGCCGAGCCCCCGCGCTCGATCAACCTGGACAGCAACGTCTACGAGGGCTGGCCGGGCGTGGACGCCTCGAAGAACTACGTCAAGCCGGACCTGCTCCTTTCCGAACTGCGCGAACTGCGCTGGCGCAACAAGCTCGACTACGACAGCCAGGACCTGCCGTTGCGCGGTGAGGCCGAGCGCTGCTACCGGCTGGCGGTGGAGGAGGGCGTCTCCTGCTATCCGGAGACCGGCTTCCCCGGCTTCGCCAACTTCTACCTCCAGAACCGCAAGGAGCTGGCCCGTACCCAGGACGACCAGGGCCGGGTCGACTACGAGCTGCCGATGTTCAGCTACGCGGTACCGGAGGGCACCATCACCCCGGCCCTCGGCTTCGCCGACGACAACTACGTCGACGGCACCCAGACGTACGTCTTCGGGTTCATCTCCCCGGAGATCGTCGCGGCCGGGTACGGGCTGACCACGACGCTGATCCACGAGGTGGGTCACCACATCGGGATGAGCCACCCGCACGACGGCTACGACAGCGCGTCCGGAGTGGACTACGTGCCGGCCGACGAGTTCTACTTCGTGGGCGCCGGTGACCAGACCAACTCGATGATGAGCTACATCGACCTGAACTGGGACTTCAGCCAGTTCGACCACGACAACAGCGACCGGTTCCTGACGGCCGCGTACAACGAGGCGGCCAACCGGCTCGCCGCGGACGTGCTCGACTCGTCCCGGTCGTACCGGGCCCGCGACGAGTTGGCGGCGGCGGACCGGCTGCTCGGCCGGGCCAAGGCGGCCCTGGCCGGCCACCGGTACGCCGCCGCGCACGCCTACGCCGACCAGGCGTACGCCGAGGTGGTCGACGGCGCCCGCCAGGCGGGTGTGCCGACCGATCGGGTCGCCGGGCAGATGAGGGCGGAGGCGGAGGCCGCCCGGACCAGTGTCGAGGCGGACCACCCGCACGAGTTCATCGACAGTCTCGACCCGGAGGGGCCGCGCAGCCAGCCCTGACGGCGCACAGGGTGACGGCGGGCGGGCACACCCCGCCCGCCGTCCACCGACGCCCCGGCCGCCCGCCCGGTCCACGAAACCGAGTCGAGATGGCGGCCCGGATCGAGCAGGATGGCGGGGTGAGCAGGCGGCTGAGGGCGATCGCCCAGGAGACGGTGGCGGTGCTGGACCGGGGGTCCTACCAGACCGAGCAGGGCGTTCAGGTGGCCATCGGCGACGAGGTGGCCCGGGCGGTGGCGGGCACCCGGCTGCACCTGCCCGACGAGCCCCTGCCCGCGCCGCAGCCGCTGGCCGACCCGCTCACCGTCGAGGTGACCGACGAATCCAGCCTGGCGGCGTGCCGCCGGCTCGACGGGGACCGTGCCTGCCTGGTCTTCGCCTCGGCCCGCAACCCCGGCGGCGGCTTTCTCAACGGCGCCCAGGCCCAGGAGGAGAGCATCGCCCGCGCCTCGGCGCTCTACCCGTGTCTCCGGGCCGCCTGGGACTTCTACCTCGCACACCGGGCCGACCCTGACCTCGGCTACAGCGACCGGGTCGTCTACTCGCCGGCCGTACCCGTGTTCCGGGACGACCACGGCACCCCGCTGGCGGCGCCGTACCCGGTCTCGTTCCTGACCTCGGCTGCACCCAACCTCTCCGCGATGCGGCGCAACCAGCCCGGCCGGGTCACGGACGTCCCGGCGATGCTGCGCCGGCGGGCCGCCCGGGTGCTGGCGGTCGCGGCCGGGTACGGGCACCGGCAGCTCGTCCTCGGCGCCTGGGGCTGCGGCGTCTTCGGCAACGACCCGGCGACCGTGGCGACGGCCTTCGCCGAGGCGCTCCGGGAGAGTCCGTGGTTCGAGCGGGTGGTATTCGCCGTGCTGGACCGGGAGCGTGGCACGCCGACCCTCGCGGCGTTCCAGAAGGTCTTCCGGTGACCGGTGTCGGTGAGTCCACCTGGACGAGTGGTTCCGAATGGATCAGTGGTCGTAGGCGATCAGTGACCGGGTGACGGGGCGCCGGTCTTGTTGTTGTGCCAGATCGGGGCGGCCATGGCCGGCAGGCGTTGGGCGACTCGGACCGGGACGCCGGCGAGGGTCCGTCCGCCGTGTTCTTCCAGGTCGAGTTGGCCGTTGAGGCTGTCCTTGACCGGCCAGACGGCGCGCTAATACCGGCAAATATCCCGATCCTGATCTGGGTCAGCCCCGGCGACTTCGATCTGGACCGGCTGCGCGCCGAATAGCGACGGCGATCACTCCGCCTCGGGGCCCGCGAGTTCTATCCGGCGGCGCGGGCTATCCGGACCACGTAGTCGTACGTCCCGGCGTTCTCGACCCCTTCCAAGATCCATGCTGTCTCACCTACGGTGAATTGCTCGCCCTCACGCAAGGTCAACGTCTGCTCGACGCCGTTGCGCGGCACGACCACCAGGTCCACCCGCACCGGCTCACCGTCCAGCGCCGGGTTGCTGAGAAAGTGCACCGCGACGCGACCGACGCCGAGGTTGCACACGCGACCGTGCCGGAGTACGGCTGACTCAATCATCTTCGCTCCTACTCCAAAGTCGTGTAAACGTCGCGCACGTTGTCCAGAAACTCGCGCATCGTCATCGGCGTCGGGTGCTTGAAGCCCCATGGATTACGCATCTTTACAATTCCATTCTCTACCGACGTTACCTCATAGGCGTGGCCACCGACGAGGTCGTGCGGGAGACGACCAACGCCCGGCGGTGGTGACGGGACGCCGATGATCACCGGCTTCTGATTGTCGAGACACGCTCGTAGTTCGGCGGCAGCGGCGGCTTCATTGCCCGGGGTCTTATTCAACGATCGAACCACCGCCGGCTGGCCGGTGAGCTGGGTCAGCAGTTCCGCCCGATTCCCTGCGTTGGTTCCTTCGTCGAGGCGCTCATATCCGCGCGCCGGCGAACTCTGAGCCGCCCGCCGCGCATTCCACGTTTGATCCACCCCCGCCATCGCCTTCTCCATAATGGAGGCCCAGGCGACGCCAGTCTCAGTCTGATCGGCATATGCCGACAGGGTCTGGTCGCTCGAGTAGACCGGAACGTCCGGCGTAACCGTCAGCTCCAGCGTCTGTCCCGTGGGCACGGTGCGATCCGGCGCGAGGAACACGGCCTTGTGCAATGTCACCGTGTACGTCCCGTCAGGATTCTGCTGGATCGCCGACGTGATGTCGCTGGGCCGATGCCCGGCTACCCCGCCGATCGTTGCCAGCGTTCCGCAGTCACCAAGGTCGCCCTGGACTACCTGATCGCGGGTTACTGGGCCGTCGAAAAGGGGTGGCTGCTTGCCTGATACCGCGCCGAGCGGCTGACCGAACTGCACCGGACGCTGCCCCGGATCGGGCTGCGGCAGGTCTGGCTTGTCGATGTGCGCGTCCGGGCTCCGGTCGAGATCCCCTTCGGGTTGGGACTGCGAGAGCTCTGGTGCAGACGGGGCAAGCTGGCCCGCGGCCGGCGTCGTGCGGGGCGGGCGCTCCGGTTGGTTGGGCTGTGCCACCGGGTCGAACTCTTTCGCGCCCTTCTGCGCCACGTCGGTGCGCGGTGGTGCGCTCTCCGCTGTTTCGGCGGTCAGTGTCTGGGCGACGGCCTGGGTGGCTGGCGCGTGCGGTGTTTCCGGCGGGTGGACCGGAACGCCCGCGATGGCGTTGAGGAGTTGCGGAAGGAACACGGCGAGCACGGCGGGACCGACAACGGCGGCGCCGGCCATCACAGCGGCCGCGGCGATGCCAATCGCGGGAAGCTTCCCATAGCAGCCGGTCAGGCCGTCCGCCATCCCGCCGCAGTCGATGGGTACACCGTCGGCCAGCACGTCGAGAAGCACAGCCGCCCCCGGTTCCGGATATCGATATTGACCTGACATACATGTGCATCAGTCGTCATCGGACTGGGCTAGGGTAACCCACCGGAGTGAGGGGAAAGATGTTATGTCAGACCGACCTGAGCCAGCGGAGGCCGACCCGCCAGTCCGCGTGATGACGATCCTCGGCCTGGTCGCGGCCGTCGTCCTCATCGCGGCGACCGTCGTCCTCGCCGTATGCTGGCCGACCGCGCCGCAACGCTCCTCTCACCTGCCGATCCGGTTCTACGCATACGACCCGGCGAACGGCCGCCTCTCGCAGGTCTCACGGACGGTATTCCAGAAAGGTCAGATTCCGGTTGCCACGGTGGAAGGGAATGCGGTCGACACCGGTCCCCGGAAAGCCGTGCGAGCCACCTGGTACGACGCGCTCGGCCACCAGACCAACAGCGTCGACCTGCCGGATCTCGGCAAGCTCCGCAGCGGTCCGGTGCCGTTGAGCACCACCTCCGCGGTGCCCCCCGGCGACTACCAGTTCGTGCTGGCCACCGTCGAGGACGACCGGGTGGTCGAGGTGCTCGCCTGGGTGCATGTGGAGATCGAGCGATGACCGCAGTTGGTCCGCGGCCGTCGGTGCCCCCGGCAGCGGCCGGGCCGGCCGGCCCGGCCGCTTCAGCCGAGCCCGCCGCGCAGCCAGCCGAGCCCGCCGCGCAGCCAGCCGAGCCCCCCGCGCAGCCAGCCGAGCCCCCCGCGCCGGCCCATGGGGACGCGCCACCTTCACCCTCGGTGCACGCGCGGCCGACCGCCACCTCGCTGCTGTCCGCACCGCACGCGCCCGCCCAACCCACACCGCCCGCGCCGCCGTCGACGCCGCAGGATCCGACGGCGTACCGGCTCGACCGCCTCGGAGCCGCCGTCGCGATCGGCGGGGGCCTGCTGGCGCTCATCGCCGCCGCAGCACTCATCGCCGTCGTCCGGGACGACGACAACTCGCTCCGAACCCTCGGCGCGATCAACCTCGTGGTGATCGGCATCGCCCTGCTCGCCGCGGGCGGCGTCGCGGTCGCCGTCGCCATCGTCTTCGCGTCAAGCAGCTCCCGGCGTACCCGCTTCCTGGCGTGCGTGCTCGGCAGCGGGGTGGTGTTCGGCGTGCCCGCGATCCTCATGGTCCTCACCGTTGTCCTGGAGATCGGGATCGCCTGGCGGGGCGCGTTGCTGAGCATTCCCACGACCTTCTTTGGACTGTGGACGTTCCGTCGCTTGCAGCGCAACCGAAAGCCACCGTGGTGGCTGGTCCTCGTCGCCTTCGCCTGGGGACTCTTCGTTGCCTCGTACTTCACCCAGATGGTCGAGGTCATGCTGCACATCGCTATCACGGCGGAGGTGCTGCCCGGCCCCGCGACGATCATCGGCCACTCGGCAGCCGCCGCAATCCCGGAGGAACTCGTCAAGGGCGCCGGCGTCGCCGCGATCGTGCTGCTCGCCTGGCGGCGGATCGACGGCATGCTCGGCGGTATCGTCGTCGGCGCCTGCGTCGGCCTCGGATTCCAGTTCGCCGAGTCGGTGCTCTACATGGCACAGGGCTTCGACACCGTCCTCTACCAGCACTGGTACCGGCAGGTCACCGGGCTGCTGGTCAGCCACGCCACGTACACGGGGATCATCGGCGCCGGCGTGGGACTGGCCACGCAGCTCACCGGCTGGCGACGGCGGGCCATCTGCGTCGCTAGCGGCTTCGCCTTCGCCGTCGCCGTCCACCTGGTCTGGGACATCTGCGCGATGGGCCACTTCTACTGGGAGTCGGACCATCCGACGCTCCAACTGTTCGTCGTGCAGCCGGTGAATCTGATCGTCCTCAAGGGCCCGGCCTTCGCCGTCCTGCTCTTCCTCGTCATCATGGCGCTACGCCAAGAAACCCGGTCGCTGCACCGGCAACTGCTGGCCGAAGCGGCCAACCCGCTGGGCACCATCACTTCGGCCGAAGTCTCCGTGCTGGTGGACGCCCCGCGTCGGTTCCGGATGCGGCTGGATGCCCTACTGTGGACAAGCCCTGCGGCGTACACGCGGATGAGACGCCTACACGCCGCACAGCTGGACCTGGCGTTCGCCCGATGGCGCCGCGAGCGAGGCGACCTACAGCCCCCGTCGGTCGAAGAGACGCTGCGGCAACAGATCCACCGACTCAAGTCGGGTACGCCCTGATCCCGCACCGCCCGGCGTCGCAGCCGGCGAGCATCACATCCCAGCCATCAGCGGGGATCGGGTTCCTGCTCGTCGACTATGGACGCCATTCCCGCAATGCCCTACCGAGGGCGAGAACGGACGACGCCGTTTCGGCGCCGAGGTTCCTCAGACGATCCGGGCGCACAGCTTGCCACCGCGGAAGTTGTCCCAGGAACGGGAGTTTCTTGGGCAGTCGCCGTTGGTGAGCGCGGTGACCTGGAGTATGTAGTCGAAATCCCTGGGGACGGTGCCCTTGCCGCATTGCCACGAGGTCATCAGGCCGTGGCGGCTGATGGCGACGCGTTTCGCATCCTCTTCGCTTACCTCGGCCAGGAAGCATTCGCCTACGCGGAGTTGACGCTCCAAGCAAAGGTAGATCGCATCCCCTCCGGCGGAGTATTTCCACCACGTTTCCGCGTCCAGGGCGTCGGAGTTGCAGTCACTGGCGCTGTCCTCCACGCTGGTCACCCGCAGGTAGGCGTCCGTGCGGTCGCAGTCGACGGCGTTCGGCACGTCCTCGCTCCACTCGCTGGCGTCGTACGGATCCATGTATGCGTCCAGACAGTCGCCGGCCGAGATGCCCTCGAACGCTTCGCGGGTGGGATCCGGGGTCGGCGTGGGGCGAGTGGTTGTCCTCGATGGTGACGCCTCTATTGGCGCGGCCGAGTAGGGGAAAGTGCGCGCCTCGGGAGTACCCGCGCGACTGGAGATTGTCACGGCGCCCACCACGACCAGGCATCCTCCGCAGAGGCACAGCATCAGCACCGAGGCGATCACGCCGACGATGATTGCGGTTTTGCGCTTCGGTGTCGGTGGTGCCTCGACCTCAGCGTCCTGCGGAACCTCATCAGAAGGCTCAGGCGCAGCCGGCCGGGGTGGCAGTGTCATTCGGCGATTGTGTCAAAGATCGCCGGTCACTGTCATCGGCGTCGGGTGCGGCATCCAGGCTTCATCGGCCAGTCGGGTCATCAGCCAGGTCCCCACTACCTGCGGGTCGCGGCGACCGGTGGCGGCCGGCACCGACGTACGCGGGACCCTGATCAGGGTCAGCCCGGGAAGTTCGATGTGGACCACCGGCGCGCCGAATAGTGACCGGGATCGCTCCGGTCGAATGGGTGGCCCGATCACGATCTGGTAAGGACATGGACAGCGGCGTCGAGGCAACAGCTGCTCAGCGACGTCAGGATGGTCGACGTTTCCGACGTCTTCCAGGCGGAGGGGCACCTCGGCAACGGCTACGACTGGACGGCGGTGGCCAGGTCGGTGGTGCGCAGCGACGCCCCCGAGCTTGCCGACCGGCTGGGCTACGACCCCGAGGCGGGCACCTTCGTCGCCTACGGCACCGACCCGGAGGCCCTGCGGCGGCTGGGCGGGCTGCTCCAGGCCGCCTTCCACGACCGGGCGAAGCTGGCCACGCTGATCCGGGCGGCCGACCTCGACTGGTTCGACTGAGCCGTCCCGTCGGTCGGCGCCCGCTACTCCCGCGCCCGCTACTCCCGCGTCTGCTACTCCCGTGCGCCGTCCGGCCGGTCGCCGAAGGTGGTCAGGTCCCGGTTCTCCAACACCCGCCGGGGATAGCCGCGTTCGGCGACGCCGAGCATCGCCAGCCCGATCTGCTCGGTGGTGGTGACGGCACGCGGAAACGCCCGCCGCAGTGCCGGCGCGAGCGGCGCGATCAGCGCGTAGAGGACCCGGTACGACCGGGTCTTCGACCGGATGCCGTGCAGCGGCTGGATGAAGCCGGGCCGGAAGGCGTACCCGTTCGGCAGCAGTCGGAGCAGTTCGTTCTCGGTCCGGCCCTTGACCCGGGCCCACATGGTGCGGCCCCGCTCGGTGCTGTCGGCGCCCTGCCCGGAGACGTAGACGAAGGTCAGCCCGGGGCTGGCGTCGGCCAGTACCCGGGCGGCGGCCATCGTGACGTCGTAGGTGACCCGGGTGTAGTCGGCCTCGCTCATCCGGAACGAGGAGACCCCGAGGCAGAAGAAGCAGGCGTCGGCCCCGGCGAATTCCTCCGCCGCACCGGTGAAGTCGAGGAAGTCGGTCCAGACCAGCTCACGCAGCTTCGGGTCCCGCTGGCCGGTCGGGGTGCGGACGACCGCGAGCACGCTGCCGACCCGGGGGTCGCGCAGACACTCGCGGAGCACGCCCTGTCCCACCATGCCGGTCGCGCCGAACAGGATGACCTTCATGCCGTGCCTCTCCGGGCCGAATGCCGCGCCGGGCCGCCGAGCGCCGCCCGCACACCGAGGGTACGACCCGCCGCGCTTGATATCCTGGCCGGCGTACCGCACCGGTGGCGGGTTCTCCCAGTTCGCGTCGTGTCCACGCGTGGAGGTCCGCATGTCGTCGATTTCGGTACGCCGGTTCGCCCGCTCCGACCGGGAACAGGTCACCGCCCTGGTCAACGCGCACATCGGTGCCGTACTCCCCAACATTTCCGTGTCGGTGCAGGGGTTGCTCAGCCAACTCGAACGGGAGCCCGGCGAGTTCGTCGTCGACCCGTGGGTGGCCGAGCGGGTGGCCCTGGTCGCCGAGCAGCGCGGCCGGATAGTGGCGGCGGCACTGCTGCTGCGCTATCGGCGCGACGAGGACGTGGCGGAGCGGTACCGGGGTGCCGGTGAGATCCGCTGGCTGGTCTGCTGGCCGGAGGCGCCGTACTGGCCGGACGCGGCGGAGGCCGGTGACCTGCTCGCCGCCGCCTGCCTCGCCCAGTTCGCCCGCTGGAACGCCAACCCCCGGTACGCCGACGGCGCCCTGCCCGCCCCCGGCGTGTACGGCGTACCCGAGCAGTGGCCGCACGTCGCCGCGATCTACCGGCGGGCCGGGTTCCGCGCCGAGGGGCGTACCGAAGTCGTGCTGGTGGCCGACGTCGCCGACCTGCTGCGGCCCGGCCCGCCGCCCCTGCCCGGACTGGCCCCGGTCCGGACCGTCGGCGGCAACGGCACCCGGATCTCGGCGGTACGGGACGAGGCCGTGCTCGGCTTCGTCGAGGTGGACACCAACCTGGACACCGGGACCCGGATGTCCCGGCTCGGCGGCTGGGCGGACGTCGGGGAGCTGTGGGTCGCCGAGTCGCACCGGCGGCAGGGAATCGGCGGTTGGCTGCTCGGCCAGGCCGCCGTCTGGCTCCGGCTGGGCGAGGTGACCCGGCTGCTCGACTACGCCGACGCCGACCAGGCCGACTACCTGGCCTTCCTCGCCGCCACCGGATTCAGCACGGTGACCCGGACGGTCCGCGAACTCGTCGGCTGACGTCGGGGCGGCACCAGGCTGTCCGGCATCGCTGTCCGGCACCAGGCTGTCCGGCATCGCTGTCCGGCACCAGGCTGTCCGGCATCGCTGTCCGGCGGCGGGGTTATCCGGTGCCGCGGTCCGGCGGCGGGTTATCCGGCGGGCGCCGGTGCCGGGGCGGCCCAGTCGGGTTTGACCGCCATCATCTGGGCGGTCTTGCCCGGGTCGGTCTCGACCAGGTCGCCCAGCGTCTCGTCGATCCGGCGCATCAGCGCGTCGTCGAGGCGTACCCCGGCCGCCGCCGCGTTCTCGGTGACCTGCTCCGGCCGGGACGCCCCGATCAGCGCGGTGCTGACGGCGGGCCGCCGCAGCGTCCAGGCGATCGCGAGCTGCGCCATCGAGAGGCCGGCCTCGTCGGCGAGCGGGCGCAGTTCCTGGACCTGCTGGAGCAGCCGGTCACCGAGTACCCGCCGGATGAATGTCGGCGCCCGGCCGCCGCTGGCCGCCCGGGAACCCTCCGGCGGCGCCTGGCCGGGCCGGTACTTGCCGGTCAGCACCCCCTGGGCGAGCGGCTGGAAGGCGATCTGGCCGATCCCCTCCGCTTCGCACAGCGGCACCACCTCGGGCTCGATCACCCGCCAGAGCATGTTGTACTGCGGCTGGTTGGCGACGATCCGGTTGCGCAGCCCGAGCTGGCCGGCGACGTCCAGCGCGGCCCGGATCTGCGCCGCCGTCCACTCCGAGACGCCGACGTAGAGCACCTTGCCCTGCCGGACCAGTTCCTCGAAGGCGAGCAGCGTCTCGGGCAGCGGCGTCCGGTCGTCGAAGCGGTGCGCCTGGTAGAGATCCACGTAGTCGGTGCCGAGCCGGCGCAGCGAGGCGTGGCAGGACTCCCGCACGTGCTTGCGGGACAGGCCCCGGTCGTTGGGGCCGTCGCCGACCGGCAGGCAGACCTTGGTGGCGATCTCCACCGACTCCCGGCGTACTCCGCGCAGCGCCTCGCCGAGCAGTTCCTCGGCGGCGCCCCGGGCGTAGACGTCGGCGGTGTCGAAGGTGGTGATCCCGGCGTCCAGTGCGGCCCGTACGCAGCCCAGCGCCGCCTCCCTCGCCACCAGCTCGCCGTGGGTGAGCCAGTTCCCGTAGGTGATTTCGCTGACCAGCAGGCCGCTGCGGCCGAGGTGACGGTGCTCCATGGCGGCCCAGCCTAGCCAGAGCGGCCGGTACTCCGCCGGCCGAGGCGGCTCGCGGCCAGCACCAGCAGCGCGACCGTGAACATCGCGGTGCCGACCACGTTGACCTGGGGCGGGATGCCACGTTGACTGGCTCCCCAGACGTACATCGGGAAGGTGACGGTGGTGCCGGAGTTGAAGTTGGTGACCACGAAGTCGTCGAAGGAGAGCGAGAAGGCGAGCAGTGCGGCGGCCACGATGCCGGGCAGCACCAGCGGCAGGGTGACCCGGCGGAACGCCTGCCACTCGCTGGCGTACAGGTCCATCGCCGCCTCCTCCAGCCGGCTGTCCATCCCGGACAGCCGGGCCCGGACGGTGACCACCACGAACGAGACGCAGAACATCACGTGCGCGATCACCACGGTCCAGAAGCCCTGCGGTATGCCGGCGGCGACCAGCAGGGCGAGCAGCGAGGTGCCGAGCACCACCTCCGGGGTGGCGACCGGGGCCAGCACCAGCAGGTTGACCACGGCCCGCCCGCGGAACCGGTGCCGGACCAGCGCGAACGCCATCAGCGTGCCGAGCACGGTGGAGACCGCCGTGGCCACGAACCCGATCTGTACGCTGCGCAGCACCGCCGCGCACATCCCCGGGCCGGCGCACGGGTCCCGCCAGTTGTCGAGGGTGAACTCGGCGAAGTCGTACGACAGCCGGCTGGAGGGCTGGTTGAACGACAGCCCGGCCACCACCGCGACCGGCAGCAGCAGATAGCCGAGCACCAGCGCGGCGACCGCCAACACCCAGTGGTCGGCGACGAACCGCCCGAACCTGCCCCCCACCGCTATCCCACCTCCGCAGGCCCGGCCCGGCGCAGCCAGCCGACCACCAACGCCAGGATCGCCACCATCAGCAGCACCGACAGGGCGGCGCCCTGCGGATAGTCCAGCCGGACCAGGAAGGCCGCGTCGATGACGTTGCCGATCATGTATTCGTTGGGGGTGCCGAGCAGTTCGGCGCTGATGTAGTCGCCGGTGGCCGGGATAAAGGTGAGCAGCGTGCCGGCCACCACCCCGGGCATCGACAGCGGCAGGGTGACCCGCCGGAACACCTGGGCGGGCCGGGCGTACAGGTCGCCGGCCGCCTCCAGCAACCGGGGGTCGAGCCGCTGGAGGCTGGCGTAGAGCGGCAGCACCATGAACGGCAGGTAGCAGTAGGTCAGGCTGGTCACCACCGCGACCGGGGTGGCGAGCAGCCGGCCGTCCGGGGCGAGCAGATGCAGGTCGCGCAGCAGGCCGACCACGGCGCCGCCGTCGGCGAGGATGGTCTTCCAGGCCAGCGTCCGGACCAGGAAGCTGGTGAACATCGGCGCCACCACGCAGACCAGCAGCAGGTGCTGCCAGCGGCCGGCACGCAGCGCGATCACGTAGCCGAGCGGATAGCCGAGCAGCAGCGCCAGCAGGGTCGCCAGTCCGGCGTACCCGAAGGAGCGGCCGAGCTGCCCGCCGTACGCCGCCAGCGCGTCCGGGTAGTTGTGAAACGACCAGGTCATCGCGTACCCGGAGGTCAGCGAGCCGGTCGGGTCGTAGAGGCTGGTCGCGGCGAGCTGCACCGCCGGGACCAGGAAGAAGAGCACCAGCCAGAGCAGCCCGGGCAGCACCAGGAGGTACGGCACCGCCCGGCCGCGCCGGCTCACTCCCGCCCCGCCGGCACCGGCGCCGGCCGGTCGGACGTGCCGGCGTCGGGGGCCGAGGTGTCCCCGCCGTCGAGCAGGAAGGCGTGCCGGGGATTCCAGTGCGCGACCACCGGGGTACCGACCGGGATCCGGGCTGCCTCCCCGTCGGCGGCGGCGAAGACCGACAGCTCGACCCCGGCACCGGTCCGCACCGAGTACTCGGTGCCGACCCCGAGGTAGCCGACGTCGCCGACCGTCCCGTCCAGCCACTGGTGCCCGGCCGGCACCTGCTCCGGGGTGCCGGCCAGCCGCACCTTCTCCGGCCGTACCCCGAGCAGTGCCGCGCCGGAGTCGACCCTGGCCCGGGCCGACGGCACCGAGAAGCGCCGCCCGTACGCCTCGATCAGCAGGTCGTCGCCGCCGCGCCCGGTCACCGTGCCGGCGAGCAGGTTGGACCGGCCCAGGAAGGTGGCCACGAAGGCGGTGGCCGGGAACTCGTACAGCTCGGCCGGGGCGCCGAGCTGCTCGACCCGGCCGGCGTTCATCACCGCCACCGTGTCGGCGAGGGTCATCGCCTCCTCCTGGTCGTGCGTGACGTGCACGAAGGTGCCGTCGACCTCGGCACGCAGCCGCCGCAGCTCACCCTGCATCCGGCGGCGCAGCGCCAGGTCGAGCGCGCCGAGCGGCTCGTCCAGCAGCAGTACCCGGGGCCGGTTGACCAGGGCCCGGGCCAGGGCCACCCGCTGCTGCTGCCCGCCGGAGAGCTGCTCCGGCCGGTGCCGCTCGTACCCGTCGAGCTGCACCAGCGACAGCATCCGGCGCACCTGCCCGGCCACGTCTCGCACCCGCCGGCGCCGCAGTCCGAACGCGACATTCCCGAAGACGTCCAGGTGCGGAAAGAGCGCGTAGCTCTGGAAGACCGTGTTCACCGGCCGCCGGTACGGCCGCAGCCGGGTGATCTCCGCGTCGCCGAGCAGGATCCGGCCGCCGGTCGGCTCGGTCAGCCCGGCCACCATCCGCAGCGTGGTGGTCTTGCCGCAGCCGGAGGGCCCGAGCAGGGCGAAGTACGCGCCGGTCGGCACGGTCAGGTCCAGCCGGTCCACGGCGGTGACATCGCCGAACCGCTTGCTGAGACCGACCAGCCGCAGCGCCCCGGACGGCTCCTCGACCACCATCGGCGTCAACCTCCGATGACCTGTTGGAACTTCGACTCGTACTCGCGTTCCCGGGTCTCGTCCAGGGACATGAACACCTTCGACCGGGCCTGGAGCGCGGCGTCCGGGAAGATCAGCGGATTGGTCGCCAGTTCCGGGTCGATCTTCTCCATCTCGGCCTGTGCACCCTGCACCGGGCAGATGTAGTTCACGTACGCGGCGAGCTGGGCCGCCACCGCCGGCTCGTAGTAGTAGTCCATCAGCGCCTCGGCGTTGGCCCGGTGGGTCGCCCGGTTCGGCACCAGCATGTTGTCGGAGTAGAGCATCACCCCCGAGTCGGGGGCGACGAAGCGTACCCGGGCGTCCTCGGCGGCGAGCTGGATCACGTCGCCGGACCAGGCGACGCAGGCGGCGACGTCGCCCCTGGCCAGTTCGGCCGCGTAGTCGTTGCCGGTGAACCGGCGGATCTGTCCACTCTGGACAGCCCGGCGCAGCTTCTCCAGCGCCTCGTCGAACTGCACCGGGGTGAAGTTCGCCGGATCGTGCCCGTCGGCGGCCAACAGCAGCCCCATGGTGTCCCGCATCTCGGCCAGCGCGGTCACCCGGCCCTTCAGGTCCGGCCGGGTGAGCAGCTCGTCGACGGTACGCACCTCGCCGGTGACCCGGCCGTTGTAGGCCAGCCCGGCCAGCCCGGACTGCCACGGGATGGCGAGCACGTTGTCGGGGTCGTAGGAGCGGCCGCGCAGCGAGGTCAGCAGGTTGCGGCCCACGTTGGGCAGCCGGCCCGCGTCGAGCCGCTGCACCCAGCCGAGGTTGATCACCCGGGCCGCCATCCAGTCGCTGAGCACGATGATGTCCCGGCCGATCGGCTGGCAGGCGGCGAGCTGGTTACGGATCTTGCCGAAGTACTCGTTGTTGTCGTTGATGTCCTCGGTGTAGCTGACCTGGATCCCGGACCGCCGCTGGAACGCCTCCAGGGTCGGCCGCCTCGACTCGTCGTCCTCCGCCACGTCCAGATATTGCGGCCAGTTGGAGAAGACCAGCGTCTTCTCGGTGCCGGAGAGGTCCTCGCTGGCGCAGCTCGCCTCGGTCTGCCGGGCCCCTCGGGTGCCGCAGCCGGCCAGCCCGGTCGTCGCCAGCAGCGCCGCCGAGCCGGCCACGCCGCGCAGCAGCGTCCGCCGGGGCAGCCGCGGCGACAGGGGATGCGGGCGATCACGCATGTGCGGCTCCTCCGGGTTCGTGTGCCGAGGGGCGGGGGCCTACGGGTCGACCCGCTGGCCGAAGGCGTCGCGGGAGATCCATTCAGACGCAGATCCTGACATGCGCCCGTACGACGCCTCACGCGGGTGTGCGCTGGTATATACGATCCCGCCATGCACCCCTGCCGCCCCGCCCGTCTCCGCCGGTCGTTCACCGTTGCCACCCTGGTCGCCCTGCTCGTCGCGGGTTGCACCACCACCAGCAGCAGCGTTCCGGACGACGCCGAGGTGACCATCTCCGGGCGGCTGACCCGGGCCGACGGCGCACCCGCGACCGGGGTGAGCGTCATGTTGCTCAAGGAACCCGACGCGGGAGAGGTCATCGGCGGTCTCCTGGCCACCGTCACGAGTCTTGGACTCCTCTGCCTCGCCGAGGCCGTCGACCTGTGCAAGGACGCCCGGAAGACAACGACCGACAGTACCGGCACCTACACGTTCCGGCTCACCGGCCGGGATACCCGGGGAACGTTCAACACCGCATCGACGATGGCGATCAGCGCCCGGCTTCCGGGCGAGGGCGAGACCGCCAGCGGGCCGGCCGTCCAGGCCCGGTTCAAGGTCCGTCGCACTGCCATCACCGTTCCCCCCCTCACCTTCTGGGAGCCGGCGGACCTGGTCGTCCGGCCAGACTCCAGCAGGGTCAGCTTCGACTGGTCGGACCGTCCGGGTCCGAAGAACCGGAAACCCCCGAGGTACACGGTCACCGCGACCTCCGGCACCGAAGGCAACGACGTGGTGTGGGTCGCCGACGGCGTCAAGCCGGGCGGATCGTTGGACGCACGGGCGATCGGGGATCTACGCGGCCACCTCCACGTCACCGCCACCCTCAAGGTCACGGACGACGGCACGGAGTTCACCACGCAGTACGGCAGTCAGCGCGTCGGCCTGGTCGGAGCCCTCGAACCGCCTCAGTCCCGCGGCGCGGGATGCGCGGTCGCCGGCCGCCGCGGTGAGCCGGAACCCCTCGTACCGTGCTCCCTGACCGACGGCACGTACGGGCGGCCCTATCGCCTCCGGTCGTGCCTGGAAAGGAGCGACTCCGGCGCCTCGCCGAGCCCTCGGGCGACCGAATCGGCGGAACCCTGCCGGGCCAACACCTTCGTCCAGATCGACCTTGGCGTCCGCCGTCCGATCGCGGCGGTGTTCGCGCATCGCTTGTCGGTTTCGAGCCCGGCCGTGATCGAGACGAGTGACGACGGAATCACCTGGTCGCGGCGGGCCGAGGCCGGCGAGCCGCGTTTCCTGGCGGTCACCCTGCCGCCCGGAATCGACGCCAGGTACCTCCGGCTGTCCCAAGCGAACGGCAGAGGGGTGACTCAACTGTACGAACTCGCGGTGTGGCCGTAGGCATGTCCCGACGCTTGTACGGGTCGGGCCACAGCTCGGCCGGTTCTCGTTTGAGGATGGCGGCCACCGCCACCCGGGTCCGGGTATGCGGAACGCGGCCGGGCAAGAGCCACCGCCCGGCGGTCTTCGGGTCCACGCCCACCTGTTCTCGGCGGTCTCCCCCGCCGTCGCCATCGCCAGCCGGAGCACCTCGTTCATCGCCGGGCCACCCTTCGAGAGGTCGGATCGTCCGCGCCAACATATCGACGATGCACATCTATGTCCGCCCGACACGGCCAACTGCCCAGAGAAGGCTTTGAACTGCTCAAACTCGGCACACACGCACCGCATCATCTCGGCGATTCGGGATCTGTAGCTCGCATCGAAAGGGTCACCAGGACGTCCCGAAGTGTCCACACGTGGCCGGCACCGACCAGGCTCCCCAGGGCCGCCGGCCGGCATATATGCCGGACGAGCGTGATACCACCGAGTCATCATGATGACTCGGTGGTATCACCGCCTAGAGAGAGATGCCTGCCAGCCGGGCAGCCGACGACGGCCCGCCACCCGACTCCGCCGCCACCCGACCCGCCCTCGCCCGACCCGCCCTCGCCCTAGGAGCTGATCCGTCATGCCGGGGATTCCCGCCGACCCGACCGTGCTGCACCCGGTGCCCGGGCAGCCTCGGGTAGTGCTGCTGAAGCCGCTGGTCACCTCCCCGTTGATCGAGGTCGGGGAGTTCACCTACTACGACGACCCGGACGACCCGACCGCGTTCGAGACCCGCAACGTGCTCTACCACTACGGGCCGGAGCGGCTGGTCGTCGGGAAGTTCTGCGCGCTGGGCGAGGGCACCCGGTTCGTCATGAACGGCGCCAACCACCGGATGGACGGCCCGTCGACCTTCCCGTTCCCGATCATGGGTGGCTCCTGGGCCGAGCACTTCGACCTGATCACCGGCCTGCCCGGTCGGGGTGACACGGTGGTCGGCCACGACGTCTGGTTCGGCTACCAGGCGATGGTGATGCCCGGGGTCCGGATCGGCAGCGGGGCGATCGTCGCCTCCGGTTCGGTGGTGGTCGACGACGTACCCGACTACGGCATCGTCGGCGGCAACCCGGCCCGACTGATCCGCCGCCGGTACGGCGACGAGGACGTCGCCCGCCTGCTGGCGCTGGCCTGGTGGGACTGGCCGCTGGAGCACCTCACCGCACACGTCCGGACGATCATGGCCGGCAGCGTGGCCGAGCTGGCCGCGGTGGCACCCGGAAACCGCTGAGCCGGCAGCCGGGGATCAGTGACTGGGCGGGATGACTCGGAGATGGCCGCGCCGTCCGGTCTGCGGCCCGGAGTGCGGGTCGTTCTCGATCTCGTCCGGCCGGGGCGGGGCCGGGCGGGCTGCCTCGCGGACCGCCTCGGCGAGCGCCACCAGGTCGTCGGTGGTCGGCGGGGGCGGCTCGAACTCGCCCTCGTGCCGGACCACGTCCCAGCCCCGGGGTGCGGTCAGGCTTCGGGCGTGCGGCTCGCAGAGGTCGTAGGTGTGCGGCTCGGCGAAGGCCGCCAGCGGGCCCACCACGGCTGTGGACTCGTTGTAGACATAGGTCAGCGTGGCTACGGCCTGTCGGGGGCAGCCGTTGCGGGAGCAACGCCGTGGTGACCTCACGGCGGCACGGTATCTCCATTACCGGCTCCGCCACCACGCTTGGGCATGCGACACGCCGGTAGGGGTGATCACATTCCGGGCAGCCCGCGCCGACACGGCCGAATCCCCGAGCCGATCTTGGTCGGATCAGGTCTACCCTGTCGTCGTGGGCGGTCGTCCACGACTAGTGAAGCGGGGTGCGAATGACCAGTCCGGAGAACCGCCGGCCGGGATCCGGGCGCCGGTCGCACCGGGACCGGCACGGTCGCGGGCTGCGCGGCCGGCTCGTTCCGGCGACCGTCCCGCTGGCCCGTACCAAATCGGAGATCTTCGACGACCTGGTCCTGGACACCGTGGAGACGCTGGAGCGGCGGTTCGCCAAGGAACTGGCCGGAGTCGAGTTCGCGGTCGAGGACGTACCGCCGGACCTGAACGTCTACGACTCGGACGTACTTGAGGACGGCGAGGTCCCGCTGGCCCGGCTGCTGCCCGGGCGCCCCGGACGCCAAGAGGTGCCGCCCCGGATCGTGCTCTACCGCCGCCCCCTGGAGTTCCGGGCGATAGACCGCGAGGATCTCGCCGACCTGGTGCACGACGTGATCATCGAGCAGGTCGCGAACCTGCTCGGCGTCGATCCCGACGAACTGGCCTGAGACCCCGTCCCCCCGACAGGCGGCCACACGTCGATCCCGAAGAGGTCGGCCTGACCCGGGCGGCCCCCACCACCCGGGCGCGGCCGCTCAGGCGACGCGACGCTTCAACTTGCGCCGTTCGCGTTCGGACAACCCGCCCCAGATCCCGAACCGTTCGTCGTGTCCGAGTGCGTATTCCAGACACTCGGCCTTGACCTCGCACCGGGAGCAGATCCGCTTCGCCTCGCGGGTCGAGCCGCCCTTCTCGGGAAAGAACGCCTCCGGATCGGTCTGCGAGCAGAGCGCCCGCTCTTGCCACTCCGGAGCATTTCCGAGCAGGTCGGCCACCTCGAGTCGGCCGTCCATCCAGTTGCCTCCTTATCGCGCACCGGCGCGGCAGCCGGCGCAACCCCCCACGCGGAAGGCGTGTTTGTCCGTCCGGTAGCGATTTGATGCGCTCCGTACGAACGACCCCACTGAAATTACACGTGTGTTATACGTGCGTCGTCAAGCCGAACCTGCTAAGTGGAGTCACCCCTACCGCGTGCCCGGACGACTCTGGGAGTCATCGGGTCTCGCAACACCTGCCCTATCGATTCAGACCCGGTGCGGGTAACGCCCGCACGGCGAGTTGCGTCGGATATCCGGCGTGGCGCGTCCGGCGCGCCCATGACGAACCGTCCTGGCAAGCGTGCGACCGGACGGGCGGAAGGGTCAGCCGGCGTACCCGTAGACGGTCGTCCGGGGCCGGGCCCGCCGGCCGGCGGCGGTCGCGATCCGTTCGAGCTGGGCCACCGTACGCGCCGAGCCGTGGTCGGAACCGGCCATCCGGGAGATCGTCTCCTCCATCAGCGTGCCGCCGAGGTCGTTGCAGCCACTCCGGAGCAGCTCAGCGGTGCCGGAGTCGCCGAGCTTGACCCAGGAGCACTGGATGTTGTCGATCCGGCCGTGCAGCAGCAGCCGGGCCATGGCGTGCACCACGCGATTTTCCCGCCAGGTGGGACCGGGGCGGGCGATGCCGGCGAGATAGATCGGCGCGTTGGTGTGCACGAACGGCAGCGCGACGAACTCGGTGAAGCCACCGGTCCGGTCCTGCAACCCGGCCAGTACCCGGAAGTGGCCGAGCCACTGCCGGGGGTGGTCGACGTGGCCGTACATCATCGTGGAGCTGGACCGGATGCCCAGCTCGTGCGCGGTGCCGACCACCTCGACCCAGGTGGCGGCCGGCAGTTTGCCCTTGGTGAGCACCCAGCGCACCTCGTCGTCGAGGATCTCGGCGGCGGTACCCGGAATGGTGTCCAGCCCCGCGTCGCGCAACTCGGTCAGCCAGTCCCGGACCGACACGCCGGCCTTGGCGGCCCCGGTGACGATCTCCATCGGCGAGTACGCGTGCACGTGCATGCCCGGCACCCGGGCCTTGATCGCCCGCACCAGTTCGGCGTACGCGGTGACCGGCAGCTTGGGGTCGATGCCGCCCTGCATGCAGACCTCGGTGGCGCCGGCCACCCACGCCTGCTCGGCCCGGTCGGCGACCTGCTCCACCGAGAGCCGGTACGCGTCGGCGTCCCGCTCCCGCTGGGCGAACGCGCAGAACCGGCAGCCCACGTAGCAGACGTTGGAGAAGTTGATGTTGCGGTTGACCACGTACGTCACGTCGTCGCCGACGGCGTCCCGGCGTACGTCGTCGGCGATCCGGCACAGCTCGTCCAGGGCCGCCCCGTCGGCGGCGAAGAGGGCCAGCGCCGCCGCCTCGTGCCGGGGCTCCAGCAGCGCGGCCGGATCGTCGGCGGCCAGCCGCAGCCCGGCCCGCAACTCGGTGGCCGAGGCCGGGGCGGCGGTCGGGACCTGCGCGCCGACCTCCGCCCAGTCGCCGTAGACGGAGTCGAAGTCGCCGCGCCGGTCGGCGTTCCGGCCGGTGGTGTCGATCGTGGCGTGCAGGTCGGTACGGCCACCCGGCACGAAAGCGTCGTCCGGCTCCTGCCACGGGCGGCCGACCGGCCGGGCCGACTCGACCGCCAGCCCGGTCGCCGGGTCGGCGAGCACGGCGACGTGCGCGGCGAGCCGGGGATCCAGCCACGGGTCGGCCCGCCGGACGTACTCGGGATAGACGGTCAACCGCTCCCGCAGGGTGAACCCGGCGGCGGCGGTACGCGCGGCCAGCTCGTCCAGGTGCGGCCAGGGGCGCTCCGGGTTGACGTGGTCCGGGGTCACCGGCGACACGCCGCCCCAGTCGTCGATGCCGGCCCGCAGCAGCAGGTCGTACTCCCCCTCGATCAGGTTCGGCGGTGCCTGGATGCGGGCGCCCGGCCCGAGCAGGATCCGGGCCACCGCCACGGTGGCGGCCAACTCGTGCAGCTCGGCGTCGGGCATGCCGCGCATCGCGGTGTCCGGCTTGGCCCGGAAGTTCTGCACGATGACTTCCTGGATGTGGCCGTACTCCCGGGCGCTGCGCCGGATGGCGAAGATCGAGTCGACCCGTTCGGCGGGCGTCTCACCGATCCCGATCAGGATGCCGGTGGTGAACGGCACGCCGACCCGACCGGCGTCGGCCAGCACCCGCAGCCGGACCGCCGGCTCCTTGTCCGGCGAGCCGTAGTGCGGCCCGCCCGGCTCGGACCAGAGCCGGGTGGCGGTGGTCTCCAGCATCATCCCCATGCTCGGCGCCACCGGCTTGAGCCGTTGCAGCTCGGCCCAGGAGAGCACACCGGGGTTGAGGTGCGGCAGCAGGCCGGTCTCCTCCAGCACCGCGATCGCGCATGCCCGGACGTAGTCCAGTGTCGAGTCGAAGCCCCGCTCGGTCAGCCACTGCCGGGCCTGCGGCCAGCGCTCCTCCGGCCGGTCCCCGAGGGTGAACAGGGCCTCCTTGCAGCCCTGCGCGGCACCGGCCGCCGCGATCGCGAGTACCTCGTCCCGCTCCAGGTAGGCGGCGGGCAGCCGGTGCGGCACGGTGGCGAAGGTGCAGTAGTGGCAGCGGTCCCGGCAGAGCCGGGTCAGCGGGACGAAGACCTTCTTGGAGAAGGTGACCACACCCGGCCGGCCGGCGTCGGCCAGCCCGGCATCCCGGATCCGGCCGGCGACCGCCAGCAGTTCGTCGAGGAACTCGCCGCGCGCGGCGAGCAGCGCGGCCGCCTCGTCCGGGTCGAGGGGCCGGCCGTCGGCCGCCCGGCGCAGCGCCCGGCGCAGACTCGCGACAGTCGGTTGGTCAGTCCCATCAGCCACTCGTGCAGCCTAGGCGCAACGCCGGCAGGACCGCGCCCGCCGGACCCACCGCCGACGCGGAACCCGCGTGGCACCTGTCACAGCCCCGATCAAGCCGGACCGAACAGCCCCGGTCAAGCCGGACCGAACAGCCCCGGTCGCCCCGGCGCCGCCAGGCACCGGGGCGCCGTCGCGGTGGGCCTCAGCGCGGCTGGGTCGGGTCGTCGTCCCGGTCCGGCGGCGGTGGCTGGGCGCCGGCTGAGGGCTGCTGGCTGGCCGGGTTGATCCGCTGGGTTAGGTCGGCGACCGGCGGCCGCTGCGGGATCACCTGGGTCCGCCCGGTCTCCTCCTCGTCCGGCTCCGGCGATGCCGTACCCGACGGGGTGGCGCCGACCGACGGCGCCGGCCCGACCGACGGGACCGCACCGACCGACGGGGCGGACGACGACTCGGCGCGCGGTGCCGGCGGGGCCGACGACGGGGGCGCGGAGGCGGGTGCCGGCGGGGCGGACGACGGCGCGGGCGGGGCCGACGACGGCACCGGCGGGGCGTATCCGGGCTGGCCGTAACCGGCGGGCGGGGCGTAGTCGGTCGGCTGGCCGTAGACCACGGGCTGGCCGTAGACGTGCGGCTCGGCCTGACCGGCGGGCGGGTGGCCCTGGTACGGCGCACCCGGCTGGCCGTACATGGTCGGCTGGCCGTACCCGCCGGGCTGGCCGTACGCGCCCGGCTGGCCATAGGCGCCGGGCTGGCCGTACGGCTGGGGCTGGCCGTAGACGCCGGGCTGCGGCTTCGGCTTCGACACGTGGAAGAGCGCCCGCCACACCCGGAAGACCAGGAAGGCCACCGCCAGCAGGATCACGTACGCCCCGACGAAGACCAGTGTCCGGGTGAAGGCCTGCCGGAACTGTGTCTCGGCCAGCAGCCCGAAGATCCCGGCGAGCAGGGTGATCCCGCCGAACAGCACCGAGACGGCGTACTCGACGAGCGCCGCCAGGGTGATCACCCGGGCCAGCCCGACCACCGGTTGGACGTGCGTGGCGAGCAGCACCGCGAGCACCGGCAGCGCCACCTGCTCCAGGCCGACGAACGCGTAGAAGGAACTCAGCGAGCGGTCGCCGAAATCGGAGCCCTCCCAGCCGCCGAAGAACAGCTCGATCAGACCGCTGAACAGGAAGAGGGCATTCGCCCCGAGGAGCACCAGCGCGATCAGCTCGCGCAGCGGCTTGGTTATCGAACTGGCCTGCGGCGCGTCGCTCGGCGCGGGCCCGGGCTGGCTGGTCAACTCTCCCCCTCAGACGGTGGCGGGACTCCTGCGTCGCCTGAGCCTAGTCGGCCGGCCCGCCCGCCGCCTGTCCGGAGCGGATGGGCGAGGATGGAAGCCATGCGCATCGTGGTATTGACCGGGGGCATCGGCGGTGCCCGCTTCCTGACCGGCGTCCGCGCGTACGCCCGTCAGGTCGGCGCCGAGGTGACCGCGGTGGTCAACGTCGGCGACGACGTCGTCCTGCACGGCCTGAAGATCTGCCCTGATCTGGACAGCGTCATGTACACCCTCGGCGGCGGGGCGGACCGGGAACGGGGCTGGGGCCGGGCCGGCGAGACCTGGACCGTCAAGGAGGAACTCGCCGCGTACGGCGCGGAGCCGACCTGGTTCGGGCTCGGCGACCGGGACGTGGCGACCCACCTGGTCCGGACCACCATGCTGAACGCCGGCTACCCCCTCTCGGCGGTCACCGAGGCGCTCTGCGCCCGCTGGCAGCCCGGGGTACGCCTGCTGCCCGCCACCGACGACCGCCTGGAGACCCACGTCGTGGTGCGCGACCCGGACGGGGACACCCCGGACGCCCAGCGGGCGATCCACTTCCAGGAGTGGTGGGTACGCCACCGGGGCGAGCTGCCCACCTCCCGCTTCGTCTTCGTGGGCGCGGAGGCGGCCAAGCCGGCGGCCGGGGTACTCGACGCGCTGGCCGGCGCGGACCTGGTGCTGCTCGCCCCGAGCAACCCCGTGGTGAGCATCGCGCCGGTGCTCGCCGTGCCGGAACTGCGGGACGCGCTGGTCGCCGGCTCCGCGCCGGTGGTCGGAGTGTCGCCGATCATCGGCGGCGCCCCGGTACGCGGGATGGCCGACCGCTGCCTGGCGGTGCTCGGGGTGCCCTGCACCGCGGCCGGGGTGGGTGGGCTCTACGGCGCCCGGTCGGCCGGTGGCATCCTGGACGCCTGGCTGGTGGACAGCACCGACGCCGGGACCGAGGTCGAGGGGGTGACCGTGCGGGCGGCCCCGCTGTGGATGACCGACGAGGCGGCGACCGCGACCATGGTCCGGACCGCCGTGGAGCTGGTGTGAGCGGCGTGGAGCTGGTGTGAGCGGCGTGGAGCTGGTGTGAACGGTGTGGGGGCAGCGGGAGTCGTGGAGCTGGGATGAGACTTGAGGTGCTGCCGGTGCTCGGCATCGGCGACGTCACCGAGGGCGACGACCTGTCGGCGCTGATCGCGACCGCCGCGCCCTGGCTGCGGGACGGCGACGTGCTGGTGGTGACCAGCAAGATCGTCTCCAAGGCGGAGGGCCGGCTGGTCGACGTACCGGTCGACGGGCCGGAGCGGGAGGCGGCCCGGGCCGAGGTGCTGGCCGGCGAGACCGCCCGCCCGGTGGCCCAGCGCGGCTCGACCCGGATCGTCCAGACCCACCACGGCTTCGTGATGGCCTCCGCCGGGATCGACGCCTCCAACGTGGACCGCTCCCGGCTGGTGCTGCTGCCGAAGGATCCGGACGCCTCCGCGCGGGCGCTGCGGGCCGCGATCCGGGAGCGGCACGGCGCCGACGTGGCGGTGATCATCTCGGACACCATGGGCCGGCCGTGGCGCAACGGCCTCACCGACGTGGCGCTGGGGGTCGCCGGGATGCCGGCGGTCCGCGACCACCGGGGCGAGGTCGACCCGTACGGCAACAAGCTCAACATCACCCAGATGGCCGTGGTCGACGAGCTGGCCGGCGCGGGCGAGCTGGTCAAGGGCAAGTGCGACCAGGTACCGGTCGCGGTGGTCCGGGGCTATCTCGGTGCCGCCGATCCGGACGACGGTCGCGGCGCGGCGGCGCTGGTCCGGGACGCCGAGCACGACCTGTTCGCCCTCGGCACCGCCGAGGCACGCGCCGACGGGCTGCGCGCCGCCGCCACCCTGGCCGAGTCGACAGCCGACGGGCCGGTCCCGTCCGTGGTGCCGGCGGTGCTGGACGGCACCGACACCGGACCGGCCCGGGCGGCGGTGGACCGGGCCCTGCGCACCGTCGCCGGGGTCGTCGCGCCCGGCACGGTCTGGACGCTGGTCACCGACGAGCGACGGGTACGCGACCGGCTCGGCGGGTCGGTACCGCCCCGGGCGTACCGGAGCAGCGTCCTGCTCGACTGCGCGCCCCCCGGACCGCCCGGCACCGACCCCGGTGTGCTGATCCGGTTCGGCGCCGACCTGCACCGGCTGCGGGCCGCGCTGGCCGCCGAGGGCCTCGGCTCCGCCGTACTGCCGGCGTCCTCCGGTGCGGCCGGGTCGACCCTGCTGGTCAGCATCCCGCCGGAGCCCACCACCGGGCTCTGACCCGCCCCCGCGGCTGCCGGCAGGCGCGGTCTCTCACCACGTCGTCCGGCAGCGTCCCCTGGGCGGCGGCACCCGGGCGGGCGGCCCCGCCCCGGCCGCCGCTCAGCCGGTCAGCATCGCCCGGCCCAGCGGGGTCAGGCTGTGCAGCACGGTGTTGCGGTCGCGGTGGCTGACCAGCAGTCCGGCGTTGCGCAGCACGGTGGTGTGCTGGCTCGCGGCCGCCGCCGAGATGTTCAGCCGGCGGGCCACCTCGCCGGTCGAGCAGCCGTCACCGACCACCTCCAGCACCCGGGCCCGGGTCTTTCCGATCAGCGCGGCCAGCGCCGCCCGGCTCTCCTCCCCACCGGCGGACGGTGTCGGACCGGCGCCCTCACCCGGAGCCGGCGTCAGCCCGCCCAGCCGGTCGACCGGATAGACCAGGACCGGGGGCAGCTCGGGGTCGAGCAGGGTCACCGGCATGCGGGCGCAGAAGAACGACGGCACCAGCAGCAGCCCGCGTCCGTCGAGGTGCAGTTCCCGGTCGGCCGGATAGTCCGGCACCTCCAGCACCCCGGAATCCCAGCGCATCGCCGGACGGAGACTGGCGAGCAGCCCCTCCGTCCCACCGTCGAGCAGGGCCCGGGCCCTCCGTGCCCGGTCCGCCTCCACCGCCGCCTGGATCCGGTCCCAGTACGGCTCGATCGCGGTCGCCTGGTAGATCCGCATCGAGTCGGTGAGGTGCTCCAGCACCTCGACGTCGCCCCGGGCCAACGCGCTGGCGGTACTGGGCAGCGGCAGCGGGCTCTCCCCGGCCAGTACGTTCAGGTCGCGCTCCAGCGCGTTGACCGGAGTGGAGCGTACGGCGTCCAGCCCCGCCGCCAGGCCGTACATGCTGTGGTAGGGGGTCAGGAAGTCGGGGAAGTAGCCGCGGGGCGGATTGAGGGCGAGCAGCAGCCGCAACTGCCCCGGCGCGGTGTCCCGGCGAAGCCCGCCGAAGACGCCCCGGCGCCAGCCCGCCATCATCGGGTCCCGGCTGCGCCCCTGCAACAGGTGCAGGCTGAGGACCAGTTCCCAGACCTGGTCCGCGGCGGGGGCGACCCGGGTCCGGGCGATGTCCTCGCTGGAGAAGAAGATCCGCAGCATGGCACGCACTCCCCGAATCGCCGGATGGGGTTTGCCCGGCAACCAGTCGCACTCTACCGGGTGCCATCTATCAGCGTCTTTCAGCGTGGACTGAAAGACCTCGACGGCCGGCGGAGCCAGCGGGCATGCTCACTAGGCCGATATCGGGGTCACCGGCGTCCTGGACGCCGGGTGGCCCTGCGGCATGCCGGGGGGCAGGGGAGGAACGCGACACCCGGACGGTCGCCACGAGGGTTCGCGGACGGTTGTCCGCGGAGGGTGCTGTCCGGGTTGTCGCTTCCATGCCGCCCCGCTCCGCCGCCACGCCACCCGACTCCTCGACCGGCCGTCCCGCTCCTTGGCGGCTGGCCGTTCCGCTGCTCGACCGGCCGCCCGGCTCCTTGGCGGCGGGCCGTCCCGCTCCTCGACCAGCCGGCCGGCTCCGCAACGAGGCGCCCCGCTGCCACGCGCGCGTACCGCCGGTTCAGCTCTCCCGGTCCGGCGCGATCAGCAACGCGACCCGGTGGTCCTCGTCGGTCACGTAGTAGCGGGCACCGTCCAGTTCGGTCAGCCCCTCCACGTTGTGCAGCGGGGCGAGGTCCGCCACCAGCTCACCGGCGACAGTGGACCCGGGCGGATCGGCCGGCCAGCGGAACCGCACGTGCCGGCTGGTCACGTCACCGCCGGTCGGGTGGTCGTCGAGCAGCACCGACCGCTTGCCCAGGGCGTCGATCGAGCCGACCACCGCGTCGTACCCGCCGTCGTCCCGGGCCGACAGCGCCCGGAAGCCGGTCAGCTCGCCGGGCCGGGTCACCCCGGTCAACGCGTACGCCCCGACGGCCCGGGGCCAGCTCCGCCGGTCGAACATCCCGGCCACGTCCGCCAGCTCCACCAGGATCGGCTCGCCCCGCCCGGTCACCGGAAACCTCAGCCCGAGCAGCAGCGTGCCGGTCGGGGTGAAAGCCGCCGCCTCCACGTTGACCGGCAGGTCGTCGTCGGTGAGCCGGTCGACCCAGCTCTTCGCCCGGGCGGTGCCCCGGGCCCGGGTCGCCGCGATGAACAGGTGCCGCACCTGCTCCCCCGCCGGCAGTACCCCGATCCCGGCGGCCAGCAGGGCGTCGTTCACCGCCCGGTGCAGCCGGAACTGGTTGCGTACCACGTGCAGCCGGGGCAGCGGGGCGACGGCCTCGGCCTCCCGGAACCGGGCCACGAAGGCACGGCGGGGGCGCAACGGCCCACGCTTGGAGCCGAAGTGCGAGCCGAAGACGTAGATCCAGCCGTCGTGCCGGGCCAGCGCCTCGCCGTCCTCGGTCCGGCCGTTCTCGGCACCGGCGTCCATCGGCACGTGCACGGTCAACCAGCTACCGTCGTACCGCTCGACCAGCAGGGCCAGGCATCCCTCGACCGGCCCCTCGTCGAGTACGGTCCAGAACGCCCGCCGGGCGCCGTACGCGGCGAGCACCTCGGGTGCGCGTACCGGCAGCAGGTCGCTCGCCTCGTTGCCGGCGACCGCCAGTTCGACGGTGTGCGAAAGGCAGGTCATACCGATGATGCTACGAGCCCCGCACTAGGGTGGCGCTGTGCCCGATGCCCTGTACGCCGACACGTCGGCCCTGCTCACCGCCTGGCAGCCGCCCACCGCCGAGGCGGCGGACGCACTGGACCGGACGCTGCGACTGCTCGACGAGGCCGGTCCGGCGGCGCTGACCCGGGCACACCGGGCCGGCCACGTCACCGCCAGCGCCCTGGTGCTGGACGCCACCGGCAGCCGGGTGCTGCTCTGCCTGCACGGCCGGTTCCGCCGCTGGGTGCAGCTCGGCGGGCACTGCGAGCCCGGCGACCGTACCCTGGCCGGGGCGGCGCTGCGGGAGGCGACCGAGGAGTCCGGGATCGCCGGGCTGTGGCTCGACCCCACCCCGATCGATTTGGACATCCACCAGGTTTCCTGCCAGGGCGGCTCGCTGCACTACGACGTACGCTTCGCCGCGGTCGCCCCGGCCGGCGCGGTGGAGCGGGTCAGCGCCGAGTCGGTGGAGCTCGGCTGGTTTCCGCCGGACACCCTCCCCGAGCCGCTGGCCGGCGCCACCGCCCAACTGGTGGCACCGGCGCTCGCGGTCTACGCGCGGAACCGCCCGCGCCCCGCACTCGACGTCTCCGAGGTCACCGGGACCCGGTGAGCGCCAGAGGTGGCGGTGAACGCCAGCGGTAGGGGTGCGCGCTAGAGGTAGGGGTGCGCCTCCTCCGCCTCCAACGCGGCGACGATCTCCTTGACCTCCTGGGCCCGGGACCGGTCACAGACGAAGAGCGCGTCCGGCATGTCGACCACCACGGTGTCCTGGATCCCGAGGGTCACCACCAGCCGGTCGGACTGGGTCACCACGACCGTCCGTTCGGTGTCCCGCAGCACGACCCGGCCGGCCGGGGGCGTGCCGTCGGGTCCCTCCCGGAGCACCACGTTGCTCGCGTCGTCGCCGGTCAGCGCCTCGCCCAGGGTGTGGAAGTCGCCGACGTCGTTCCAGCGGAAGTCGGCCGGTACGGTGGCGACCAGGCCGCGCTCGGCCGCCCCCTCCATCACGGCGAAGTCCACCGAGATCTTGGTCAGTTCCGGCCAGACCCGGTCCAGCACGGCCGCCTGGTCCGGGCTGCCCCAGGCCGCGGCGATCTCGGTCAGCCCGGCGTACAGCTCCGGCTGCTGCCGGGCCAGCTCGCCGAGGAAGACGTCGACCCGCCAGACGAACATCGAGGCGTTCCAGTAGAAGCGGCCGGACTCGACGTACTTGACCGCGAGGTCGTACTCCGGCTTCTCCTTGAACCGGACCACCTGCCGGGCCGGGCCGTCACCGATCGGCTCGCCCGACTCCAGATAGCCGTAGCCGGTCTCCGGGTGGGTCGGGGTGATGCCGACGGCGACCATCAGCCCGTCCCGCGCGGTCGAGATCGCCGCGCCGAGCACCTCCAGGAAGCGGGTCTGGTCGCCGACCACGTGGTCGGCGGAGAAGGCGCCCATCACCGCGTCCGGATCCCGCCGGGCGATGATCGCCGCCGCCAGCCCGATCGCCGCGCAGGAGTCCCGGCGGGAGGGTTCGACCAGGACGTTCTCCTCCGGTACGTCGGGCAGTTGCCGGGCCACCGCGACCGCGTGGGCGGCGCCGGTGACCACGTACGTGCTCTCCGGGGCGGACAGTGGGCGGACCCGGCGTACGGTCGCCTGGAGCAGCGACTCGTCGGAGCCGGTCAGCGGGAGGAGGAATTTGGGGCGGCCGGCGCGCGAGAGTGGCCACAGACGGGTGCCACTGCCGCCGGCCGGAATCACGGCGTAGAACATCGCCACATCATGCCCGAGACGTCAGGGGCGGCACGCACACACCGTCTGATAACACCCGAATTCCGCCCGGGACCCTCACGCCCGGGCCCGGCCCCAGGCCGCGAGGTGCACCTCGGCGCTGGACTCCCAGGTGAACTCCTTGGCCCGGTCGAAGCCCGCCTTGGCCAGCGAGAGCCGCCGCGCCTCGTCGTCCAGCAGCGCACCGAGATCGGTCGCGATCTGCTGCGGATCCTCGCTGGTGTACGCCACCGCGTCGCCGCCGACCTCCGGCAGCGACAGCCGCGGTGTGGTGAGCACCGGAGCGGCGCAGGCCATCGCCTCCAGGATCGGCAGCCCGAAACCCTCGCCGTACGACGGGTAGGCGGCGACCAGCGCACCGCCGAGGAAGCCCGGCAGGTCGGCGTAGCGCAGGTAGCCGGGGCGGAGCAGCCGCAGGTGCGCCGGTACGTCGGCCACGGCCTGGTCGATGTCGTCGTCGTGTCCCTGACCACCGGCGATCACCAGGGCCGGCGGCTCCGGACGGTCCTTGACCGCCAGCACCCAGCCCCGGATCAGGTTCGGCACGTTCTTGCGCGGCTCCTTGGAGCCGAGGAACGCCACGTAACTGTGCCCGCCCAGGCCGAGCCGGGCGCGTACCCGGGCCTTCTCCTCGTCGCTCGGCGCGTGGAACGCCGCCTGGTCCACCCCGTGGTAGGCCACGTCGATCCGGGTCGGGTCAGCGTCCAGCAGCCGGATCAGCTCGTCCCGGGTCGCCTTGCTCGGCACGATCACCCGGTCGGCCCGGCGCAGCGAGGTCTTGATCGCGCTGCGGAAGAAGGTCCGGCGCGACTTGTCGTAGTGCTCCGGCTCGGTGAAGAAGGTCGCGTCGTGCACGGTGACCGTCACCGGACAGCCGGCCCGGAGCGGACAGGTGTAGAACGGCGAGTGCAGCACCTGCGCGCCGACCTGCTGGGCCAGCATCGGAAGCCCGGTCTGCTCCCAGGCCAGCCGCGCCGGCCGGTGCGCCACCGCCGCCGGTGCCGGGATAACCTCGGCCGCCGGCAGCATCCGCGAGTATCGCTCGGCGTCGGTGCGCAGCCCGACCACGGCCAGCTCCAGACCCGGCCCGATCACCTTGCCCAGGGCGCCGAGCAGGCCGTCGACGTATCTGCCAACGCCGCCCCGGTCGGCGGGGACGCTGGTGGCGTCAATGAGCACGCGGGGCGGGCGACCGGCGGTCACTGGGCAACTCCTCGGCTGAGTGTGATGTAGGGAACAACACTGACTCCAAGCCTACGCCGCGCCGACCCGGACGCGTCGACTGCGACCCGTCGGGCAACTGTCTTTCCGGTGACTCAGACAGGTACGCGACGAAGGCGTCACGATGGGTGCCGACGTCGCCGCGACCGCCGGCTCGGAGATCATCACCGACGCGGGGCGGAGATCACCATCGCCGGCCGGCCGGGTCGGTATCGTCACGGGCGATGACCGAGAACATCTCCGGGCTGTTCGCCGCCGCGATCGCTGCCGACCCGACCCGACCGCTGCTGACCTGGTACGACGACGCGACCGGAGACCGCACCGAACTCTCCGGGGCGACCCTGGCCAACTGGGTGGCCAAGACCGCGAACCTGCTGGTCGACTCGGTCGGGCTGGCCCCGGGCGATCCCGTCGGGGTGCTGCTGCCGCCGCACTGGCAGACCGCCGCCGTGCTGCTCGGCTGCTGGTCGACCGGGTCGGCCGTCTCCGGTGCCCGGCCCGACGAGTCGGCCCCGCAGCCGGTCGAGGTGCTCTTCGCCTCGGTCGACCGGGTCGGCGAGGCGACGGCCTGGTCGGCCGGTGACCGGTACGCCCTCGCGCTCGCCCCGCTCGCCGCCCCGGTACGGGAGCTGCCGCCCGGCTGGGCCGACTACGTGATCGAGGTACGCGGGCACGGCGACCACTTCACGCCGTATCCGGCCGCCGGCCCGCAGGACCCGGTACTGGCCGACCTGGCCGCCCAGCGCGGCGCGGAGCTGGGCATCGGGGCCGGCGACCGGGTGCTGGTCGACGCGGCCCGCCACCCGGACCCGGTGGACTGGCTGCTCGCCCCGCTGGCCGCCGGGGCCAGCACGGTGCTCTGCGGCAACCTCGACCCGGCCCGGTTGGCCGACCGGGCGGCGGCAGAGAAGGTAACGGTTCGGCTGACGTAACCGACGTCACACCGCGCCGCTCGGCGCCGTCCCCGCCTGCGGCTCGGGCGACGCTCCGCCGGTCGACGATCCGCTACCGTTCGGCAACGCTCCGCCGCTCGGCGGTCCACTACCGCTCAGCGACGCTCCGCCGCTCGGCGGTCCGCTGCTCGGCGGTCCGCTGCTGGGCGAAACGCTCGAAGGCGAGCAGCGACTCCGGGTTGGCCAGCGCGCCGGTGGCGGCGGCCGAGTCCACCGGCGCGCCGGTGAGGATCTTCTTCACCGGCACCTCCAGCTTCTTCGCCGACAGCGTCCTCGGCACCGCCCCCACCTGGTGGATCTCGTCCGGCACGTGCCGGGGCGACAGCCCGGTACGCAGTTCCCGGTTGATCCGCGCGGTCAGCTCCGGCCCCAGCTCCAGCCCCGGCGCGAGTACGACGAAGAGCAGCAGTTCGCCCGCGCCGCCCTCGTCGTCCTCCAGGTGCACCACCAGCGAGTCGGTCACCTCCGGCAGCCCCTCCACCACCGAGTAGAACTCGGCGGTACCGAGGCGTACCCCGCCCCGGTTGAGGGTGGCGTCGGAGCGGCCGGTGATCACACAACTTCCCCGCTCGGAGACGGTGATCCAGTCCCCGTGCCGCCACACCCCCGGATAGACGTCGAAGTACGCCTCCCGGTAGCGGCGGCCGTCCGGGTCGTTCCAGAACCCGACCGGCATGCTCGGCATCGGCGCCGTGATCACCAACTCGCCGAGCTGGTCGATCACCGGGTCGCCGTCGGCCGAGCGCGCCTCCACCCGGGCACCCAGGCAGCGGCAGGTGATCTCACCGGCGACGACCGGCAGCAACGGCACGCCACCGACGAAACCGGTACAGACGTCGGTGCCGCCGGAGATCGAGTCGAGCCGCAGGTCGGCGCCGACGGAGTCGTACACCCAGCGGAAGCCCTCGGCCGGCAGCGGCGCACCGGTCGAACCGACCCCGCGCACGGCGGAGAGGTCGACCAGCTCGGCCGGGTGCAGCCCGGCCTTGCGGCAGGCCAGCAGGAACGGCGCCGAGGTGCCGAAGTAGGTGGTGCCGGTGGCGGCGGCCAGCCGCCACAGCGTGCCCAGGTCCGGCTCGGCCGGGCGGCCCGACTCGGCCCGGACCGCCGGGTTGCCGTCGAAGAGCACGATCGCGGCGCCCACCGCCGGGCCGGAGACGAGGAAGTTCCACATCATCCAGCCGGTGGTGGTGAACCAGAAGAACCGGTCCCCCGGGCCGAGGTCGTGGTGCAGCGCCAGCATCTTCAGGTGTTCGAGCAGGATGCCGCCGTGCCCGTGCACGATCGGCTTGGGCAGCCCGGTGGTGCCCGACGAATAGAGCACGTAGAGCGGGTGGTCGAAGGGCACCGCCGTGAAGTCCAGCGGCTCGTCGGTCCCGGCCGCCAGCTCCGCCCAGCCCAGGGCGCCGTCCGGCGGCGCGGCGTCCGGCTCCAGATAGGGCAGCACCACCGTGTGTACGACCGACGTCAGCTCGGCCCGGATCGTCGCCAGCTCGGCCCGGCGGTCGACCGGCCTGTCGCCGTACCGATAGCCGTCGACGGCCACCAGCACGGTCGGGGCGATCTGCCGCCAGCGGTCGAGCACGCTGCGGGTGCCGAACTCGGGGGCGCAGGAGGAGAAGACCGCGCCGAGGCTGGCGGTGGCGAGCATCAGCACGAAGGTCTCGGGGATGTTCGGGACGTACGCCGCCACCCGGTCACCGGGGCCGACGCCCAGCCGGACCAGTCCGGCCCGGACCCGGCGTACCTGCTCGCGCAGCTCGGCGGCGGTCAGGGTGACCGGGGCGCGGGTCTGACTGTGCGCGATCACCACCGGCTCGTCGTCGGCCATCCCGGGCATCCGGAGTACGTGCTCGGCGTAGTTGAGGGTGGCGCCGGGGAACCAGCGGGTGCCGGGCATGGCGGTGTCGACCAGGGTCGCGGTCGGCTCGGTGTGGGCCTGGACCTCGAAGTAGTCCCAGATCGAACGCCAGAAGCCGTCGAGGTCGGTGACCGACCAGCGCCACAGCGCGGCGTAGTCGTCGAAGTCGAGGCTCCGGTGCCGGCTCAGCCAGCGCAGGTAGTCGCCGATCCGGGACCGGTCGTCACCGGCCGGTGGCGGCGTCCAGAGCACCTCGCCCACCATGGTCCTGCTCCTCCCTACGGCCCGCACGCCGCTGTGCCGGGCCCGGTCGCCATACTGCCGTACCCCGGCCCGCAATTCTCCGCCCGGAAGCCGTGCCGGTACGCGTGCCCGGCCCACACTGACCGGCCCCGGATCATGTGGGCCGGCCCCGGCCGCACCGGCACCGCCGGCCGACGCCCGCCGGCCCCCGGTCGTGTGGTCCGGAGGTCGGTGCCGGGTGGCTCAGCCGGCGACGGAGGAGTCGGCGGCGCCCCGGTGCGCCTGGATCGCCTTGCGCTTGGCCAGCCGGTGCGCCCGGCGGATCTCCGCCTCGCGGAACCGGCGCTCGTCCTCCGGCGTCTCCGGCAGCACCGGACGGACCGGCCGGGGGTTGCCGGCCACGTCCACCCCGACGAAGACCAGATACGCGGTGGCCACCACGATCGGGGCGTCCTCGGCGCTGTCCCAGCGCTCGGCGACCACCCGGACCCCGACCTCCATCGAGGTCTGCCCGGTCCAGTTGACCTGTGCGTGTGCGTGCACCAGGTCACCGACCCGGACCGGCTCGGCGAAGACGATCTCGTCGATCGCGGCGGTCACCGCCGTACCGCCGGAGTGCCTTGCCGCCGACGCCCCGGCCACGTCGTCGACGAACTTCATCAGCACGCCGCCGTGCACGGTGCCGTAGAGGTTGACGTCGACCGCCGTCATGATCCGGCTCAGCGTGACCCGCGAATACGAGGTCGGCTTGCCGGCCGGCGGTGGCGAGAGCTGCTCGGTCATGCCGGCAACGGTACGGCGACCCGCCGCGCCGCCGCCCCCGCCGGTGGCGTTGGTTACCCGGGTCACCCCGGTCACCTCTCCGTGACAGTCGGCAAGATCGATGCTGGACGCGCCAGTGCAGGCTGCCGGGCGGCGTCCGAGACGGTACGGTGCGCGGATGCGACATCTCTGGAGCTTCCTCGCCGGAGTGGTGGCGGCGCCACTGACCTGGGCCTTGATCGCGCTCGGGCAGGACGGGTCCGCCCGCACCGTCACCCGCTGGGTGGAAGTCGGTACCTTCAACACGGCCAACCTGATCCAGGGGGCCGTCTACCTCGGAGTCGCGGGCATCCTGCTCGGCCTGCTCGGCACGCTGCGGCTCTCCCCGGCCGGTCCACTCGCCGCCGGCCTGCTGCTGGTCGCCCCGTACGTCGGGCTGTTCGTCGACCCCTTCACCGTGCGCGACGCGGTGCCGGCGAACTGGAAGGTGTTCGGTGACCCGCTGCCGTTGGTGAACGTGCTGGACAACGGCACGACGTTCCTGCTCGGCGTGCTGCTGCTGATGGCCACCTTCAGCATCCAGCGCTGGCGTCGCTGGCCCGGCCCGGTAGCCCCCGCCCCCGCGCCGACGTCGTCCGATGTGGAGGAGCCGACCCCGACCGACTGGTCCCTGCTGAACAACCCGCCGGAAAGCGACATCAAGCCGCCGACCCTGGGCTACCCGGAGCCGGACACCGAACCGCTGCCGCCGCTACCGCGCCGCGAGGCCGGGTCGCCGTGGTCGGCGCCGCCCCGGACCGCGACGAAGCGCGACGACGCGGCCGACAGTACGACAAGCTGACTGTGCCGGGGCGGGTCGTTCGGTCGGCCCGCCCCGGACCGACACGCCGTGGCCGGCATTGCCCTATCCGGGTACGGTGCCCTGAGACACCCGGTTGGGGAGGTTGCAGTGCGACACCTTGGATCGCTGGTATTCGGGCTGGTCAGTGTGCCGATCATCTGGGTGTTGGCCGGGATCGGATTGATAAAGCTCAACGGCGGGATCACCCGGGACGAGACCGGGGACGCGCTCGTCGGGTTCATCGTGATCGCGGTCGTCGCCGGGCTGCTCGCCGCGCTGCTGCTGCCCCGGTGGTCCCCGGTCGGTACTGCGGTCGCCGGCCTGCTCTTCCTGGTGATGGCGGTGTGGTCCATGATCGATCTCGGCTCGATGGGCGACCTGCTGCCGCGCTCCTTCCTCGGCGTCGACTTCGCGCTCACCGCGCCGTCCGGGGCCTTCGCCACCCTGCTCGCCGTGCTGCTCTTCGCCACCGTGCTCGTACCCCAGCGCTGGCGCTCGCCGCGTCCGGCCGGAGCCGGCTTCCCCGGCGCCGCCGGCCAGCCCGGCTTTCCGTCCTACCCGCCCCCGGGGCAGGTGCCGCCCGGCGGGCAGTTCCCGCCCGGCACCCAGACGCCGCCCGGCGGACCGCTTCCGGCGGGTCAGTTCCCGCCGCCCGGTGGACCGGGCATCCCCGGCCTCCCCGGCACTCCGCACCCGCCGAACTACGGCCCCTCGGTCGCCCCGAGCTACCCGCAGTCCGCGCCGCCGAACTTCGGCCCGGCCGTCCCGCCGAACTACGGACCCGGCGCGCCGCAGCACCAGACGCCCTCGGCGCCGCCGTACAACGCCCCGACCGGTGCACCGCACTACGGCCCGCCGAGCGTGCCGGGCAACCTGGGACGGCCACCCGGGCCGCAGGCGCCGGGGTCACCGATCTCCGGCCCGCCGGTGCCGAGCGCGCCGCCGCAGCCGCCCACCTTCAGCCCGCTCACGCCGCCGGCCCCGGCACCCCGGTCCGGTCAGCCGAGCGGCGACGAGACCACCCAGTTCGGTGGGCGCTCGGACGAGACCACCCAGTTCACCGGAGGCCCGGACGACGACGGCATGGACGGGGTGACCCGCCGCCTCGGCGACCGCTGAGGCTCCGTTGATCCGCTGAGAGTCGACGGAGCCGCTGACCGGGCCGGTCGACGAATCAGTCGCCAATCTGGTGGTCGGCCGGGTTGGTCTGCAACAGCCAGGCCAGCGGCATCTTCGCCGCCACCTCGTACGTCCGGTCCGGGCCGAGGACGTGCAGCGTGACCGTCTGCGCCGCGTCCCGCTCGACCATCCAGTACCGCGGGATCCCGGCGTGCGCGTACTCGCTGCGCTTGACGACCTCGTCCATCGCCGCCGAGCCGGGTGACACAATCTCGATCACCAGAACCAGGTCGGCGAGCGGGAGCCAGACACTCCGTGACTGGGCACGCGCCCAGACCGTGAGGTCGGGAATCCGGCCGCCGTCGCTGTCGGGGCCCGGGATCCGGATGCCGGCGGCCTGTAGTACCTGCTCGGCCGGCCAACCCGCCATGGCGAGCCAGACGAGGAGGCGGCTGGCGATCGCGGCATGCTCGGAATCGGGCGGCGGCATGATCGACAGGGCTCCCTCAGGGCTCAGCTCATACCGATGGCCGTGCTGGTCGGCAGCGATCATGGCCGCCAGGTCGTCGAGCGTGACGACGGCGGGCAGGGCCCTGCCGAACGCCTCCGCACTCATGCGGCCATCCTATCCGCAGGCCATCCCCACCGGTCAGCGTTGCGCTGCCGTGGCGTGACAGTGCCCGCACCCGGGAGGTCAGTCCTTGAGGAGCTGCCGGGCCATCACGATCCGCTGGACCTGGTTGGTGCCCTCGTAGATCTGAGTGATCTTGGCATCCCGCATCATCCGCTCGACCGGGTAGTCCCGGGTGTAGCCGTACCCGCCGAGGAGCTGCACCGCGTCGGTGGTGATCTCCATCGCGGCGTCCGAGGCGAAGCACTTCGCGGCGGCGCCGAAGTAGGTCAGGTCGGCGTCGCCGCGCTCCGACTTCCCGGCCGCCGCGTACGTCAACTGCCGGGCCGCCTCCAGCTTCATCCCCATGTCGGCGAGCATGAACTGGATGCCCTGGAACTCGGCGACCGCCTTGCCGAACTGCCGCCGCTGGAGCACGTACGCCTTGGCGTAGTCCAGCGCGCCCTGGGCGATCCCGAGCGCCTGGGCGGCGATGGTGACCCGGGTGTGGTCCAGGGTCCGCATGGCGGTGCCGAAGCCGGTGCCCGGTTCGCCGATCATGCGGTCCGCCGGGATCCGCACGTTGTCGAGGTAGACCTCGCGGGTCGGCGAGCCCTTGATGCCGAGCTTCTTCTCCGGGGCCCCGAAGCTGATCCCCGGATCCGACTTCTCCACCACGAAGGCGGAGATGCCGCGGGAGCGGGCCGCCGGGTCGGTCACCGCGAAGACGGTGTAGTACTCCGAGACCCCGGCGTTGGTGATCCACCGCTTGACGCCGTTGAGCACGTAGTGGTCGCCGTCCCGGACCGCCCGGGTGAGCATCGAGGCGGCGTCGCTGCCCGCCTCCGGCTCGGAGAGGCAGTACGAGAACATCGCCTCGCCCCGGGCCACCGGCGGCAGGTAGCGCCGCTTCAGCTCATCGGAGGCGGCCAGCAGCAGCGGCATGGTGCCGAGCTTGTTCACTGCCGGGATCAGCGAGGAGGAGGCACAGGCCCGGGCCACCTCCTCGATCACGATCGCGGTGGCGAGCGCGTCGGCGCCGGCTCCGCCGTACTCCTCGGGGATGTGCGGGGCGTGGAAGTCGGCGGCCCTCAGCGCCTCGTACGACGCCTTGGGGAACTCGCCGGTCTCGTCCGCCTCGGCGGCGTTCGGCGCGACCTTGGCGTCGCAGACCTCCCGGACGGCCTCCCGGATCGCCTGGTGCTCCTCCGGCAGCAGGTATGCGTCGAACGACGGCTCACTGGTCACCGCGGCCCTCCCCGGCACTCGTCCCCCGGCGGCACCGCGCCCCGGATATCCGAACCATACCCGCCAGTAACCACGTCCCGACAGCCCTCCCCGACCTGCTGACCGGGGCGGGCTGCCGGACGAGGGACGGTGGTCACCGCAGCGTGGCGAACCAGGTGGCGACCTGCGGGACGGAGCGCACCAGCGAGGTGATGTGGTCGACGTCGCCGACGTCGGTCAGCATCACGTCGGCACCGGCACCACGCAGCTCCCGCTGGCACCGCTCGCTGTTGGCGTAGACGGCCTCCGGGTCGCCGTGCGCGGCGTACATCCGGACCGGCACCGCCGGACGCCAGCCGAGGCACGCGTCGTCGTTGATCCGCGCCGCTGCGGCCAGCCGGCCGGTCGGTTGGAGCAGCAGTTCCGCGTACTCGGGTCGCAGCAGCTCCGGCGGCTTGGCCGGCAGTCCTGCCATGGACTCCTCGATGGTGTGCTCGCCGTCGAAGAGGGTCGCGACGTGTCCCGCGTACGGCTCCTGGAACACCTCCGACTCCTCGGAGTAGAGGTGGTAGATCCGGTTCCACGCCACCGTCAGGTACGCCAGGTAGTAGGTCGCCGCCTTCGGGTCCACGTCCCCGCCGATCGCGGCCGGCCACTCGACGTCGAAGAGGTGGTACGCGCCGCTGATCGGCGCCAGCGCGCCGAGGGAGAAGTTGCGGTCAGCACCCCGTTGCAGCGCCCTGGCCAGCAGCACGTCGACCGCGCGGTAGACCACCTGGTACGCGTCCACGCCGTGCCGCGCCTCCGGCACATACACCCCGAGGGGTTCGAGGAACTCCTCGACCTGCTCCGGCGTCAGGCTCAGGACCGGAGTGTCCGACACCGACACCACCGTGCCGCGGTGGCCGGCGGAACCGGTCGACGCGGCGGTCGTGGTCGAGGCCGCGCTCGCGGTCGAGGCCGCGCTCGCGGTCGAGGCCGCGCTCGCGGTCGAGGCCGCGCTCGCGGTCGAGGCCGCGCTCGCGGTCGACACGGCGAGCACCGCCAGTGCGGTGAGCGCGGCGACGCCGGTCAGCTTGATGAGGCTGCTCTCCATGCCCATCAGCGTCGGCCCGGCGGCGCCGTCAGACACGCCGGGCACCTGCCCGATCTCCGGTAGGGCTGGGCACAAATTTCATGGTCGGGCTAACCCGAGGAGGACCGGTCGCCGACGACACGAGTTGGCCGGATACGGCCCTGGTTGGGGACGAACTGGTGACAGTTCCCTGGCGCGGAGGCCGTAGCGCTGGGTGCACAGACGGGGGACGCGACACTACCTCACACGGAGACTGTCGAGCTGGGCGCACAGACGGGGCAGCCGGAACAGTGGGGCAGAACCAGTGGGTGCACAAGCGGGGCAGCTCGACAGTCTGCCGGGCAGGTGGTGTCGGGTCAGGGGGTCGGGCGGCCGTCCTCCAGGTATTCGGTCCGTCCGGTCGAGAGCGCATGCTGGGCGGCGCGCACCCGGCGGGCCAACAGTGGAGACATCCGGGCATCCGTCTCGGCCGGTGTGCACCAGGCCCAGCCGCGCAACTCGGCGGCCGGCAGCCGGATCCCGGCCTGCTGGTCGGGCCCGAGCGGGCCGCCGTCGAAGACGAACATGACCCCTTCGGTACGCCCCGAGCCCGGCGGAACCCAGTCGACCACCAACAGCCGCCCCGGCGACACGACAAGTCCCAACTCCTCGGCCACCTCCCGCCGAGCGGCGGCGTACGGCGACTCGTCCGCCTCGACGCAGCCGCCCGGGATCTCCCAGTGCTCCTTGTAGGTCGGCTCGACCAGCAGCACCCGACCGGCCGGATCAGTGAAGAGCAGCCCCGCGCCCATCCGCTTGCGAGGCAGGGTCGCGGTGTAGTCGTCGGGCGGTCCGGTCATCAACGAGGTCAGGCTGCCCCGACCGCCCCACCCATCCACCTCGCCGGGCGGCCCTCGTGATCAGGGAGCGTCCGGCCGGTCATGGCGAGCCGAACGCTACGGGATCACGGGTGACGCTCACGATGGCTCCCAGTAGACCTCGACACGATGGGCGTCTGGGTCTAGGCATTTGAACGCGGTGTACTCCGGGTCGTCGTACCGCTCGACGACCTCGACGGCGTCAGCCTCCAGGCGGCGCAGCAGTGTACGGACGTCGTCTGGTCGGGCCAGCCGAAAGCCGAAGTGCAGGAACGCCGGCAGCGCGTCGACGGCCTCGACGGCGTGCAGGGCGAGGTCGAAGCCGTCAGCGTCGCGGACGATCACCGTGCCGTCCGGGTACCGCCGTGCCGTAGCCGGGTCGAAGCCGAAATAGGCGTGGTAGAAGCGCACGCTGCGCTGCGGGTCGCGTACCGGCAGGCCCAGGTGGTTCATTCGCATGACGCGGATCCTCACAGGGTCGAGCGGGGTCAGCGGGTAGCGACGCCCCGGACGAAGGCACGCCAGGCCGCCGGCTCGAAGGTCAGCACCGGCCCCTGCCGATCCTTGCTGTCCCGCACCCCGACAACCCCCGGCGCCAGAGCAGCGGCGACCTCGACGCAGTTGCCACCGTTGGAGTTCGAACGCGACGACTTCCGCCACCCGGTCGTACTACCGCCCATATCCGTTCACCAGCTTCGAGATCGCGTCACGGGTCAAGTCCCGAGGAAGTGCCACCGAGCGTACTCCGTCCCATACCCGAGTCAGTGCGGCAACCTGCTCGGGATCGGTGATCACCCGACCAGCCAACTGATCCTCCAGGAATGCGACGTCGGAGCCGTCCTCCATGGACGCCAGAGTGAACGGACCGCTCTGCCCGACATAGAGGCCGGCGGTTAACGGCACCAGGTGCAGCGATATCCGCGCTCGTCCTCCCAGGTCGAGGAGATGGCGCAACTGCTCCTGCATGATCTCCGGATCACCACGCAGCAGTGCCACCTCGTCGATCACATAAGTCGTCAATGGCGGGCGTGGACCGTTCAGGATCTCAGCCTGCCGCTCGAACCTGACCGCGAGCAACTCCTCCGCCTTCTCCGCGTCCAACAGCCCGGCTGTCAGCACCGCCCTGGCGTATGCCTCGGTCTGGAGCAGTCCAGGGATATACAACGGTTCGTAGGTCCGCAGTGCCAACGCTTCGCGCTCGTAGTCGCCGAAAGCCCGGAACCAGTCCGGGGCATAGCCCTTGCGGGCGTCGGCCGCCAGTCCCACGACAAGGTTGCCCGTGCCGAAGAGTTCGTCCAGTCGTTGTGCGGTGTCCGGCTTGGGGATGCGGCGATCGGTCTCGAAGGCGGCGATCAACGATCCGGAGACCTTGATCGCACTGGCTGCCTGATCCTGGGTAAGTCCCTTGGCCGACCGGAAGTGCCGCACGATCCGGGCCAGTGAGCTAGTCATGTCGCTTACTCATTTTCACGCGTCCTTACGCCGCTCGACCGAATCCTTACTACTCAGAGTTGCTTCCACTGCATCTTTCCGGCCAGCGGCGACACAGTCCAGGGTGGATTAGACGAAACCGCATCATTCCGGAGGGAGGAATGATCAATGTCCCGCCGACACCGATCAGGAATACGGCATCGCCGCGCATGGTATTTCCTGTGGTATTTCTGCGCCTGCGGACGCCGCTGGCCCGGCCCACGATGCCGGCCCGGCTTCCGGCCCACGGGCACGACGCCACCAGCGCCCGAGGCACTGCACGCCAATCGCATCCGTCCGAGAAATCAGCGGTCGTTCGGCGACGACCGGCACCGATCACACCTGGCCAGCAGCCGTACCGGTCAGCCAGTGCCGGAGCAACCGGCCGGCCGCAGGCGTCGGATCGAGCGGGTATGACCGTTCCGGCGGACGACGGCCAGATCTGGCGGCCACATGCCCGGTTTCGGGCCCACACGCCGGTCCGTCCGGCGTTCCGGTGCCGTACCTGCGGGGTGCCCTGGCCGTGCCAACCGGTCCGGCTCTCGCTGCTCCTCGCGTTCCGCGACAACCGGCTCGGGTTGTTCACCTATCTGGCCGCTCAGCTTCATCGGGCGACGCACGACCTGCCGAACGTGGATTCCGCCGAACTCGCCGTCCGCTTCTTCGGCTGGGTTCCGCGCGCACGAACGGACCAGCCCAACGACAGGCCGGCGCAGGGCCCACCGGAATGAATCCCGGAACGTCGAAGAAAACAGTGGAGGGTGGGAGTCGTCTCCCACCCTCCACTGATACCTCTGTCGCTAGCCGACAACGGACCGCAGCGGGATGCCCGCCGCGCGGATCTCGCGGACCAGGTCACGCAGGAACGGGTGCTCGTCCGACGCCAGACCCCCCGGGTTCGGGATGGTCAGGTACGCCGTGCCGTTGGCGGTGGCGACCTGCGCGTCGCCGGTGTGCCGGGCGACGATCGCCCGGGTCCGGTCCAGGTCGGCGGCGGCGACCCGGAGGGAGATCGGCCGCCACTCGCCGCCCAGGTTCTCCGCTGCCGGCGCCGCCGCTGCGGAGGCCCGGGCCGGCGGTACGGCCGGAGCCGTCGCCCGGGCACCCGGTGACGCCGCGACCGACGGCGCCGACGACGGCGCCAGCAGCGCGTTGGCGACCAGGTGCAGCCCGCTCTCGTTGTACGCCCGGAACAGCGGGTTGAACGCGAACAGCACCGCCCGGCCGGCTCCGGTCGGCTCGTCGACCAGCGCGACCGTGCCCTTGAGCGCGTCCGCGTGCTCGGTGAAGCCGTTGAGCCAGAACCGCCCGTCGGCCGGGTACGTCAACACGTTCTTACCCGTACTGGACGGGCTGAGGATCGAGTCGTTGTTGTTGAACTCGAAGTCCTCGGCCGGCCGGCCGAGCCCGACCGGGCTGCTCCGGTCCACGTCGACCCGCAGGTGCGAGCCGATCACCGTGTAGCCGGTCGGCTTCGGCAGCTCGACCGTCGAGGTGAGCCCGGCGGAGCGGGCCATCCGGGTGCCCTGGTTGCGCAGCCCGAGGTAGGTGCCACCGGCGGCCACCCAGGCCCGCAGGTTGGCCTGGCCGGCGGCGGTGAGCCCACCGGTCGGGTTGCTGCCGTCCGGCACCAGCAGGACGGTCCGGCCGGTGAAGGCGGCGGTGTTGTCGTTGACGTCCGCCGTACCGACCGGGGTGAGGTCGAGCCCCCACTGGTCGCCGAGCACGAACCGGGCCTCGCCGTGCGAGCCGGCGGTGGTGGAGATGCCGGTGCCGCCGAACAGGCCGACGTCCGGCAGGGCCAGCCTGGTGCCGGCCGGTGCGCTCCGGCGAGCGGTCAGGGTCACCCCGAGGGAGCGGGCGAGCTGGTCGCGCCCGCCGGTCAGGCTGGCCGCCGGCAGCGTCACGACGCCGCTGCGCTGGTCGCGGCGCAGTTCGACGCCCGCGCCGAGCAGCTTGAAGGTCAGCTCGGCCGCCGCCGCCGAGTCCAGCGGGTACGCGTACGAGCCGTGCCTCGGCGCGCCCGCGTCCCGCCCGCCGTCGATGCCCCGGACCCGTTCCGCCCTCGGCGAGAGCCGGTCACCGGTGTAGACCGTCGCCACGCCCATCAGCAGCGGATTGCTCCAGGACGAGACGTCGTAGAAGTACGGGAACGGGACGTACGGGTCCTCGCCCATGATCGCCTGGATCCAGTGCTTCTGCGGCTGCTCCATCGGGATCCAGTACGCACCCTCCGGCACGGTGTAGTTCCGGGCCGACCGGCCGCCGAAGATCTTCGCGTTCGGCACCTTCACCGGCTTGGTCAGCCGGTACACCTCGACGTCCATCCGGCGCAGCCGCTCGACGAGCTGGCGCACGTCGCCGAGCTGCCGGTCCGGCAGCAGGAAGTACGACCGGATCGTCACGTCCGGCACCGGGAACCGGACCTCGTTGGTCGGCTGGACGACCTCGTTGGGCTGGAGCTTGCCGGCCCGCCCCTCGGCCAGGGCGTCGGACCAGATCCGGTAGTAGTCCGAGAGGATCTCGCGCCGGTTCTCCGAGGCCCAGCCGACGGTCGCCCACTGGGTGTTGAACTGCTGCTGCACCCGGTCCTGTACCGCCGACTCGCGGCCCTTCTCGTAGGTCATCCCGGCGGCGCCGAAGCCGGTGGCCGGCACCGTGTCGCCGTACCCCATGAAGAACATGTCGTAGGTGTCGTAGTTGAAGTAGCACTCGCTGGTGACCGTGTCGGTGCAAGCGCCGTTGTAGCCGAAGGCGGCGGAGTTGGCCGCGCCGATCCGGTTGATCCAGTCGACCGCCTCGTCGGAGATCTCGTGGTGGATCGGGTCCGCGTTCGGCGGGAAGAAGTACCCTTCGCCGCCCATCTCGTGCGCGTCGACGAAGACCTGCGGCGGGTAGCGGCGCAGCATCTCCAGCTTGGCGTCGGTCTCCGGCTGGGTACGCGAGAACCAGTCCCGGTTCAGGTCGAAGCCGTACTCGTTCTGCCGGCGGCCGGCGTCCCGGCCGTCCGGGTTCTGCGTCGGCACGATGATCGTGACGAGGTTGTCGTTGCGCTCGCGTACCTCGCAGGAGAGGCCGGCGGCCAGCTCGTAGAGGGTCTTCAGCGCGGCGTCGCCGCCGGAGAACTCGCCGCCGTGCACGTTGCCGGTCACCCAGACGATCGCCGGGCCCTTCGCGGCGATCTCCGCCGCCTTCCGGTCCGACAGCTTGCGCGGGTCACGCAGGTCGCGGATGTCCTCGGCGATCCGCTCCAGCTCGCCCCGGCGCAGGTGGTCGGGGTCGGAGACGATCGCGTACGGCATCGACTGGCCGAGCACGCTGTTGCCCAGGTTGCCGGTGACCACCCGGTCCGAGGTGGCGTCGACGGCACCGAGGTACGAGCGGATCTCGTCGTCGGTGACCACCCGCTGCTGGCCGAGGCCGAGCGGGAAGCCGAGGTGCTGCTCCGGGCTCGGCACCCCGGCCAGCCGGGCGGACGGGTCCTGGCTGCACCCCGCCGAGGTCGGCGGCTTGCCGGGATGGGCGGCGGCCGGGGTGCCGGGCAGCAGCGGCAGTGGGGCGAGCAGCAGGGTGACCGCGGCCCCGCCGAGTCGCCGGGACATCGATCTGGGAGGCTTCGGAGAGGTCGTCGGGGGGAACTTCGAAACCGTCATCTGACGTTCAGATTCCCTTCTCGGGGATGGGGGTGAGGTATCGGGAGATCGCCTTGAAGGTGGATCGGAGCCTATGAGCAGCCATTTCCGACGGTCAAGATCTTCTAGGAACGGCGTTCGCCCACCCGCTACGAAACACGCCTACCAGCAAAAATCAGGGGAATAGGCCCGAGAAGGGGCGGCCCGGACGGCCGGGGGGCGGTGCACCGGACCGGCAGGCACGCTGTGAAGATGCCGACCGAAGGTGCACCGGGAAGCGCGGTCCGCGTAGGCTCAGCGCTTGTCGTCCCGGCGCGGATGGCCGACTCGCCGGCCGCGCACCATCGACATCAGGTGAACAAGGCCCACAATGTCCGACATCGGTGCTGTCCTCCGGCGCCGACCTCCCACCGCGACGCAATGAAGCGCCGCCACTGCGAGCGGAGAACACAGGCGTGACGATCCCGTACCCGAGCACTCAGCCCATGCCGACGATCCCGGCGGTGACCCCGCCGTCCGGCGCCGCCCGCCCGCGTCTGACCTTCCTCGGCACCGGCTACCTGGGCGCGACGTACGCCATCTGCTTCGCCGAACTCGGCTACGAGGTGATCGGCTTCGACGTCGACGCCGAGAAGATCGCCAAGCTGGCCGGCGGCGACGTGCCGTTCCACGAGCCCGGCCTGGACGAGTTGCTCAAGCGCAACCTGGCGGCCGGCCGACTCCGGTTCTCGACCGACATCGCCGAGACCGCCGTCTTCGGCGACGTGCACTTCATCTGCGTCGGCACCCCGCAGCGGGCCGACGGCATGGGCGCCGACCTGTCGTACGTCGAGGCCGCCGTCACCGGGCTCTCCCAGCACCTGACCCGCAAGGCCCTGATCGTCGGCAAGTCCACCGTCCCGGTCGGCACCGCCGAGTGGATCGAGCAGCTTGTCGGCAAGCACGCCGAGGCCGACCTCGGGGTCGAGGTCGCCTGGAGCCCCGAGTTCCTCCAGGAGGGCTTCGCCGTCGAGGACGTGCTCCGGCCCAACCGGATCGTGGTCGGCGTCAAGAGCGAGTGGGCCAACGGCATGCTCTACTCCGCGCACAAGGGCGTCTTCGACCTGGCCGCCACCGAGGACCGGGAGGTTCCGCTGGTGGTGACCGATTTCGCCACCGCCGAACTGGTCAAGGTGGCCGCGAACGCCTTCCTGGCAACCAAGATCTCGTTCATCAACGCGATGGCCGAGGTCTGCGAGGTGGCCGGCGGTGACGTCACCCAGCTCGCCCGGGCGATCGGCTACGACCCCCGGATCGGCAACCGCTTCCTCCAGGCCGGCGTCGGCTTCGGCGGCGGCTGCCTCCCCAAGGACATCCGGGCGTTCCAGGCCCGGGCCCAGGAGCTGGGTGCCGGCGAGGCGCTGCGCTTCCTGCACGAGGTCGACCTGATCAACCTGCGGCGCCGCAGCCGGGTGCTCCAACTCGCCGCCGAACTGCTCGGCCGCCGGTACGGGCCGGCCGGGCCCGACCTCTCCGGCACCCGGGTCGCGGTGCTCGGCGCCACCTTCAAGCCGAACTCCGACGACGTCCGGGACGCCCCGTCGCTGGCGGTCGCCGCCGCGCTCGCCAAGGCCGGCGCCGACGTGCACGTCTACGACCCGCAGGGGATGGAGAACGCCCGCCGGGAGCGGCCCGAGCTGACGTACGAGCCCAGCATGAACGACGCCGTACGCGGGGCCGACCTGGTCTGCGTACTCACCGAGTGGGCCGACTTCCGCAACGCCGACCCGGTGGCGCTGGGCGAACTCGCCGCCGGACGGCGGGTCGTGGACGGTCGCAACTGCCTCGACTCCGGACTGTGGACCCAGGCCGGCTGGGATTACCGGGGCATGGGCCGGCCGTAGCGCCACAGTCGCAGCCGCAGCCGCAGCCGCAGCCGCAGCCGCCGCGAGGCGGGCGCCCGCTCGATAGCGGACCGGCCGGACGGCGACAATCGTGAATTCGACGCCGACTTGCCGGCCGTGGACCCGTCGAGGTCCACGGCCGGCCTTTTAGGATCTCCTCAGCCGGGTTTCGCACGCGATCGGGGACTGTTCAGGGTCGCCCGGCATGGGCATGCTTCGGTGGGAAGCCCGTGATGCGGCGTCAGCGCCGGCTGGAGGGGGTGCCGTGAGTACGACGTACCAGTGCTCCTCGTGCGGCCGGGAGATCGAGCCCGCACCGCACTGCCCGCACTGCGGGACCGAGCAACTCCAGTGGGCCGACGACGTCGCTCGGATCGAGCGTTCGATCGCCGAGATGAAGATCCGCGAGGCGGCGCTCGCCAAGGAGCAGAAGACGATCGCCTCGCAGATGCAGGCGGCGCTCTTCCAGCGGGACATCCTGTCGCACGCGGCGGACCAGCGCCGCAAGCAGAGCACCAAGCCGCGCCGGGTGATCCGGCGCAAGGCCAACCGGCGCCCACCGACCGCCGCGCCCGGCACGTCACCCGGCGGGCCACCGCCCCGGGTACCCCGGCAGCCGCGAGGTGGCGGCGCCGACCGGATGGCACCCCCCTCACCGCCGCCGCCCCCACCGCCACCACCCGGCACCGAACCGGACTGGGACGACGGGAAGGCCCGCCCGGAGGCCTCCACCCGAGAGGTGCAGAACATCCTGCTCGGGCTCGGGGCACTGCTGCTCGGCATCGCGGCGGTGGTCTTCGTCGCGGTCGCGCTCAGCTCGCTCGACGACTTCAGTCGGGTGGCGATCCTGGTGCTGGCCACCGCGCTGATGCTGGCCGTACCGCCCCGGGTGGCCCGGCGCGGGCTGATCGCCACCGCCGAGACCATCGCCGCGGTCGGGCTGCTGCTGGTGCCGCTGACCGGCTACTCGCTCTGGACCGTCGACCGGTTCGGCGACAGCGGCCTGCCCGGGTCGCTCTTCGCGGGGCTGACCTTTCTGGTCACCGCCGCCGTGGCGGCCGGCTACGCCGGGGCGACCGGGCTGAACGCGCCCCGGTACGCCGCCGTACTCGCCGTGCAGCCGATCCTGCCGCTGCTCGCGTACGCCTTCGTCACCGGGCCGGGCGGCTGGGCCCTGGTGCTGGTGGTGGTGTCGCTCGGCAACCTCTATCTCGGCCGGCTCTTCGGCGACGACGGGCGGCTGACCGGCTGGCCGGCCCGGTTCCGGTCCGGGCCCGAGGTGCCGGTCGACGTTCCGCCCGCTCCACCGAGGAGCCGCCCCGACGAGCGGCCGGCACGGGTGGACGACCCGACCGACCCCGACCGGGACACCTTCGACGGGACCGGCCCGGAGCGGCCGGAGACCTTCCCCGAGGAGGCGGACGCGGTCGTCCAGGCCGACCCGGCCCAGGGCGGGTCGGCGAAGCGGGTCCGCACCCCCGGCGTCCGGCGAACGGCCAGTACTCCCTGGGTGCGGGAACTGGCCTGGACGCTGCACGGCGTGGCCTTCGCCGTCGCCGTGGTCTGCGCGGTCCTCTCGCTGGTGAACGCCGACACCGTACCCGGTGCGACCCGGGCCGGCCTGGCGCTGCTGCTCGCCGCCGGGGTCGGCATGGTCGGCGCGCTGGCGTTGCGCCGGCCACCCCTGCCGGACATCGCCGCCGGGATCCTGACCCTGGCCGTGATCGGTGCCGCCGGCCGGGTCGCCGCGGTGGCCCTGCCGGGGCGGGCACTGGTGGTGATCGCCGCCGTCATCGCGCTGACCGGGCTCGGCGTACGCGCGGTGCCCGAGGCTGCCCGGCGCGGGCCGCAACTGGCGTCCGCCGCCGCCCTGATCGTGATCGGCATCGTGGTGGCCGGCGGCGCGCTGCGGGCCGCCCTGGCCCCGATCCGGGCCGCCCTGCCGGTCTGGGAGGCCGACCTCTCCGCATACCCCGGAAAACTCGCCGCCGGGGTCGGTGACACCTCCTGGCAGCTCGCCACCACCGCGCTGCTGCTCACCATCGCCGCCGTGCTCTCCTCGCCACCCGAGGTACGCCGCGAGTTCGCCGTGGTCGGCGCGGCGCTGACCGCACTGGCCATGCCCGCCTCCTTCGGGTTCGGCTGGGTCGCCGCTCCCTGGCCACCGGTGCTGGTCGCCGTCGGCATCGGACTCGTCGGACTGACCGCCGAGACCCGGCGGGCCGCCCTGACCCACGCCGTCGCCGCCGCCGTGGTGGGACTCGCCGGAGCCGCCGCCTCGGTGGCCCGGCCCGGCCTGACCGCCGCCGTCCTGTTCGCGCTCACCGTCGGCGGGGCGCTGGTCGCGCTCGCCCCGCTCGCCCGTACGGCACCGCTGGGCCGGTGGTCCGGAATGCTCGGGGACTGGGCGGCCGGCGGGGCGGCGTTCGCCTTCCCCGGTGCGGTGGCGGCCTTCGTCGCCTCGGCGGTACCCGTCGACCCCACCCCGACCGCCCTCTCGGTACGGGAGGCCAGCCAACCCGTCCTCGCCGCCAGCTTCCTGGCCGTCTGCGCCGTCCTCTGCTACGCGGCGGTCACCCAGGTGGCCCAGCGGCAGATCAGCGTGCCGCTGGCCGTCGGCACCGGCCTCGGCGCGCTCGCCGTCACCGCGGCGGCCTTCGGTGCACCCGGCGCCACCCTGCCGGACGCCCTGGTCGGCGGGCTGCTGCTGCTCAGCGCGATCCTGCTGGTGCTGGCGCCGTCGATCGACGCCGGCCGGCGGGCGGACCGGCTGCTCGACGGCTCGGACGTCGCCGCCGCCGCGGTCACCGCGGCGCTGGTGGGCACCCTCGCCCGGATCGCCGGGATCCTCGGGGACGGCGCCGAGCTGGCCGCCGCCGCCTTCCTCATCCTGGTGGTGGCCGCCGGGATCCGGGCCATGCCGGCCGACTGGCGGCGCGGGCCGGTCCTCGGCATCGCGCTGACCGGCGGCCTCGTCGCGCTGCTGGCCGGCTGGACGGCGGTCAGCGGTGGGCTCCAGGTGCTGGCCACGCCCGGCCGGCTCTGGGCGGCCGACCTCGCGCAGTGGCACGTCAGCGAGGCCGGCACCGGCTGGCAGGCCCCGGTCGCCCTGCTCCTGCTGGCCGGAGCCGCCGCGATCGCCCTGCCCCGGCCGTGGGCGTACGACGTCGCCGCGGTCTGTGTCGGACTCGCCACCATCGGCACCCCGGCGGCGTTCGGGCTGCCCTGGTGGTCCCCGATCGTGGTCGGCGGAGCCGTCGCCACCGTCTACGGGGTGAGTTCCGTCGTCGCCGCCGATCCCCGGGCCGGGCTGGCCCGGGCCACCGTCGCCGGTGCGGTCGCCCTGCACGCGGTCGGGGCGAGCCTGGTCCGGCCGTGGACTACCGCCGCCGCGCTCGGCATCGTCGCGCTGATCGGCGCCGTCGTCGCCACCCTCGCCCGGGCCGTCGGCACCCTCTCCGGCCCGGCGGAGGAGGCCGACTCCTGGTCGATGCCACCGCAGACCGCCCAGATCGGCGGGCTCGCCGCCGGTGGGGCGCTGTTCGCGCTCAGTGGCGCACTCGCCTCGTTCGCCGCCGCGCTGCACTCGCCGGCCGAGGTGGTGGTGCTGGCCACGCTCGCCGGGGCGAGCCTCGGCGTGGCGGTGGTCGGACTGGTCCGCCGCCAGGTCCCGCAGTACCTCCCGTACGCCACCATGGGCATCGTCGGCGGGGCGACCGCGACCTCGGTGGCGGCCCTCCTCACCGGCCTGCCCTGGGGCGTGTACGCCGCCGCGGCCGTACTGCTCGGGGTGCTCGCCGAGCTGATCCGGGCCGTCACCCCGGCTCCGACCCCGCTCCGGGAGCCGATCCGGCGCTGGTCGGTGATGCTCGGTGGGGCGCTCCGCCGGCTGCCCGAGCCGGCCCGGGGCGGTCGCTGGTCGGTCAGCCCCGCCGTCGGGGCGATGCTCGCGGCCGCCCTGCCGACCGCACTGGCCGTGGCGGCGCTGGCTCCCGCCCTGGTGGTGGCGCTGGTCGAGCCGTACCAGACGCTCGCCCAGATCTGGGACGGGCCACCGGCGGCGCTGACCGATCCGGAGCCCGAGGCCGTCGATCCCGGCAACGTGCTGGCGGCCCTGCTGCTGACCATCGCGGCCGGGCTCGCCGCCACCGGGTTCAGCGGCGGCCGGCCGGCCCGGGCGGTGCCGGTGGTACTGCCCGGAGCCGCGATCACCCTGCTGATCACCCCGATCTCGCTCGACCTGGGCTGGCCGAACAGCACCCTGGCCGCGCTCGCGGTCTTCACGATCGCCATGCTCGGACTGGCCCTGACCCCGCCGCCGCCGGACGCCGAGGTCGCCCGCTCGCTGCGACTGACCCGGATCCTGGTCTTCGGCATCGGGTTGGCCGCCGGCGGTGCCGGGCTGGCCGGGGCGCTGGCCACCCGGGAGCTGACCCTGTTCACCCTGGGCGCGGCGGTGGGAGTCGGCGCGGTCGCCGCGCTGGGCGGCCGGACCCAGAACGCCCGCATCCTCGGCTGGCTCTTCGCCTCGGTGATGGCCCAGACCTTCGTCTTCACCGGCGGGCTGGTGCTCGGGCTCGACCCGGCCTGGTCCGCGTTCGGGGTGCTGGCGGTGGGTGCGGTGCTGTTGCTGGTCGCGGCGATGCTGCCCCGGCTGCGCCGCCCGGAGTCGATGCGCGAGGCGACCACCGTGGAGTGGAGCGGGTACGCCGCGGCGCTCATCGCCGCCGCGCTCGCCTACGACTCGCCCCGGCACATCGCCGCACTGCTCGCCGCCTGGGGCGCCATACTCGGGATGGCCGCCGTACGGCCGTACCGCAGTCCGGTCGAGCGGCGCACGCTCTTCTGGTCGGCGGTCGGCTGCGAGGTCGTCGCCTGGTGGCTGCTGATGGCGCTCGCCGACGTCGCGCTGCCGGAGGCGTACACGCTGGCGTTCGCCGCCCTGGCCCTGCTGGTCGGCCTGCTGGAGCTGCGGCACCGCACCGACCTGAGCAGTTGGGCGGCGTACGGGCCGGCGCTGGTGGCGGCGTTCCTGCCGACCCTGGTGATCGTACTGGCCGGCAACGACAGCGCGGTGCGGCAGGTGTTGCTGCTGCTCGGCGGGGTGGCCACGCTGATCTGGGGATCCAACCGCCGCCAGCAGGCTCCGGTGATCATCGGAGCGATCGTCACCGCGCTGGCCGCACTACGTGCCCTGTTCAGCTTCGGGCCGTGGCTGGTGCTGATCCCGGTCGGCCTGCTGCTGCTGGCGTTCGGGGCCAGCAACGAGAACCGGCGCCGCACCCAGGAGCGCTTCCGGGCGGTACGCACCATGCGCTGACCGCACCCGTCGCGGTGCGCGAAGCTGCGGCCCGGGCCTCCAGCGGCCCGGCCCGGCAGGAGTGCCGCGCGCACACTGTCGAGCTGGGTGCACAGATGGGGCAGACGCCGAAGGTGCCACGGCGGGCGGCACGGGACAAGCTCCATCGGGCGGGCGACGGGCCTTCGACCTCTTCGATCCGGAGGAGGTCCGAGGTCAAGAAACGGGTGGGCGCACCGACGGGGCAGCTCGACAGTCTGCGCGGCAGGTAATCTCCGGCAGCGACGGAGCCGCGTCCAGCTAACCCACCCGGCGGCCGGGGTCGGACCCTGAGCTATGCGCCGAGACTGGCCCGCAGCGTGGCTTCCTTCTGCGCGACCATCGCCTCCAGCTCGGCCTGGTACGCCACCATCCGGTCCCGGAGCGTCCCGTCCGAGGCGGCCAGGATGCGTACGGCCAACAGGCCGGCGTTGCGGCCGTTGCCGATCGACACGGTCGCCACCGGGATGCCGGCCGGCATCTGCACGATGGAGAGCAGCGAGTCCAGCCCGTCGAGGTGCTTGAGCGGCACCGGCACCCCGATCACCGGCAGCGGGGTGGCCGAGGCGACCATGCCGGGGAGCGCGGCGGCCCCGCCCGCACCCGCGATGATCACCCGGATGCCCCGGCCGGCGGCGGCCTGCGCATAGTCGATCATCTTGACCGGGGTACGGTGCGCCGACACCACCCCGACCTCGTAGCCGACGCCGAACTCGGCCAGCGCCTCGGCCGCCGCGCCCATCACGGGCCAGTCCGAGTCGCTACCCATGATCAAGCCGACCGGCGGCGCCGACTCCGTCACGCCGACACCTCGCGGCACTCGCTCACTCGTGTCCCTCCCGTAGCCACCAGGCGGCCCGGGCGGCCCGGGCACGTACCTTCTCCAGATCGTCACCGAGCACCGTGACGTGCCCGATCTTGCGGCCGGGCCGGACCTGCTTGCCGTAGAGGTGCACCTTGGCGCCCGGGTCCTCGGCGAAGAGGTGGTGCAGCCGCTCGTCGATCGACATGCCGCCGTCCGGGCCGCCGAGCACGTTCGCCATCACCACCACCGGGGCGGTCAGCGCGGTGTCCCCCATCGGGTAGTCGAGCACCGCCCGCAGGTGCTGCTCGAACTGGGAGGTCCGGGAGCCCTCGATCGTCCAGTGCCCGGAGTTGTGCGGCCGCATCGCCAGCTCGTTGACGACCAGCGCCGGCTCGCCGTCCGCGCCGGTCACCTCGAAGAGTTCCACCGCCAGCAGGCCGACCACGCCGAGCGCGGTGGCCAGGTCGATCGCGAGCTGCTGGGCCCGCAGCGCCACCTCCTCCGGCAGCCGGGGCGCCGGCGCCAGCACCTCGACGCAGATGCCGTCCCGCTGCACGGTCTCCACCACCGGGTACGCCGCCACCTGGCCGAACGGCGAGCGGGCGACCTGCACCGCCAACTCCCGGCGCAGCCCGACCCGCTGCTCGGCGATCAGCTCCGTACCGGCGGCCCGCAGCGTGCGGACCAGCTCGGCGGCTTCGGTCGGGTCGGAGACGACCCAGACGCCCCGGCCGTCGTAACCGCCCCGGGCCGCCTTGAGGATCACCGGCCAGCCCAGCTCGGCACCGAAATCGACCAGGTCGCCCGGTTCGGCGACCGGCCGCCAGCGCGGTACCGGGGCGCCCAGCTCGGTCAGCCGCTCCCGCATGGCCCGCTTGTCCTGCGCGTACCGCAGCGCGTCGGCGGGCGGGTAGACGGCCACCCCGGCCTCGGCCAGCGCCCGGACGTGCTCGTTCGGCACGTGCTCGTGGTCGAAGGTGACCACGTCGGCGCCGTCGGCGAAGGCGCGCAGCGCGGCGAGGTCGGTGTGCTGGCCGTACCGGACGTCGGCGGCGACCAGCGCGGCACCGTCCGAGGGATCCAGCGCGAGGACGCGGAGCGACTGGCCGAGGGCGATCGCGGCCTGGTGGGTCATCCGGGCCAGTTGGCCGCCACCCACCATGCCGACAACGGGCAGACCCGTGCGGGAATCCATAGCGGGCGCAAGCCTAACTCCCGGTGACCCCGAGCTGCGCCAGCAGGGCGTCGGGGGTGGTCACCGGGCGGTCGCAGACGAAGCCCCGGCAGACGTAGACGGCCGGGGCACCGTCGATCATGGGCCGGTCGGCGAGCAGCGGTACGCCGGGCCGGTCCGGCTCGCCGGCCACCACCACCGCCCCGGGCGGGGCGTGCCGGTGCGCCAACGCCAGCAGCGGGTCGCCGGCCGGCTCGGCGGTGACCACCGCGATCTCGTACGGGCCGGAGAGCAGCGCCTCGCCGACGGTGGCCGCGTACCCGGTGAACCGGGCGTGCCGGGCGGTGATCGGCGCGACAGTCTCCAGGGCCGCCACCGCCGCCTCCCGGTAGCGCACCTGGCCGCCCAGCGCCGAGTACGCCACCAGCGCCGCCGCCACCGCCGACAGCCCGGACGGGGTGGCGTTGTCGGTCGGGTCGGCCGGCCGGCTCACCAGCTCCTCGGCGTCGTCGGCGGTGTCGTAGAAGCCGCCCTGGCCGGTGCCGAACCGCTCCAGGGCGACGTCCAGCAGCAGCCCGGCCAGCTCCAGCCAGCGCCCGTCCCCGGTGAACTGGTGCACCGCGCAGAACGCCTCGGCGACGCAGCCGTAGTCCTCCAGCACTCCGGCCGGCTCGCCGACCCGACCGTCCCGGGAGACCCGGCGCAGCCGCCCGTCGACGATGTGTCGCTCCGCCAGCACCTCGGCGATCCGCACCGCCGCGGCCCCGGCTACCGGGTCGGCGGTGAGGGTGGCGTACTCGACCAGGGCGGTGACGGCGAGTCCGTTCCAGGCCGCCACGACCTTGTCGTCCCGGGCCGGCTGGGGCCGGCGGTCGCGTACCTCCCGGAGTGCGGCCCGGACCCGCTGCCAGCGTTCCCGGATCTCCGGGTCGGCGTCGTCGATGTCCCGGGCCAGCCGGAGCACCGAGGTGCCGTGCTCGAAAGACCCGGCGTCGGTGACCGCGAAGAGGTCGGCGGCCCACCGGCCGTCGTCGGGGCCGAGCGCCTCGACGAGCTGGGCCGGGGTCCAGGCGTAGGTGGCGCCCTCCACGCCCTCGGTGTCGGCGTCCAGGGCCGAGGCCAGGCCGCCGGCCGGGGTGTCCAGGTCGGCCAGCAGGAACGCGGTGGTCTCGGCGGCGATCCGGGCGGCGAGCGGGTCCCCGGTGAGCCGCCAGAGCTGGGTGTAGACCCGCAGCAGCAGCGCGTTGTCGTAGAGCATCTTCTCGAAGTGCGGCACCGTCCAGTGCCCGTCCACCGAATACCGGGCGAAGCCGCCGGCGAGTTGGTCGTAGATGCCGCCCCGGGCCATCGCCTCGCAGGTGTGCCGGACGATCTCCAGGTCGCGGGTCGCGCCGGTGCGCTGGTGGTGGCGGAGCAGGAAGAGCAGGTTCATCTGCGGCGGGAACTTGGGCGCACCGCCGAAGCCGCCGTTGGTCTCGTCGTACTCCCGGGCGAGCTGCTCGGCGGCGGCGTCGAGCGTCTCGGCGGTGAGCGGCGCGCGCGGCCCGCCCACGGCCTGGGCGCCGGCCAGCGCCTCGACGACGGCAGCGCCCTGGCGCAGCACCGCCTCGCGCTGCCCGGTCCAGGCTTCGGTCACCGACTGGAGCAGCCGGACGAAGTTGGCCTTCGGGAAGTAGGTGCCGCAGAAGAACGGGGTACCGTCCGGGGCGGCGAAGACGGTCATCGGCCAGCCGCCCTGCCCGGTCATCGCCTGGGTGGCGGTCATGTAGACCGCGTCGACGTCCGGCCGCTCCTCCCGGTCCACCTTGATCGGGACGAAGTTCTCGTTCACCAGCTTGCCGACGGCCTGGTCTTCGAACGACTCGTGGGCCATCACGTGGCACCAGTGGCAGGCCGCGTAGCCGACCGAGATCAGCACCGGTACGTCCCGACGGCGCGCCTCGGCGAACGCCTCGGGCGTCCAGGGCCACCAGTCGACCGGGTTGTCCTTGTGCTGGAGCAGGTACGGGCTGGTCGCGTCGGCCAGTCGATTCACCCGACGACCATATCCGCTGCGGCGGTACGGCGCTCGGTGGTCGGTGGTCGGGCGGGTCTGCAGCCCCGCCCGCCGGGCCGACCGCTGCGCGTGGTCAGCCGGCCAGCCGACGCTCGGCGTAGACCTTCATCGCGTCCCGGATGAAGGCCGCCGTACCGGCGCCGTGCCGGTCGTAGTTCGCCGTGAACCGGGGATCCGCCACGTACATCTCGGCCAGTGCGAGGAAGTACTCCCGGTTCACCGGGTTACCGGTCTCGGACAGCCACTCGTGGTGCCGCCGGGTGATCGCCTGCGCCTCCTCGCCGTCCGCCGCCGCCCCGGCGTGGTACGCCCGGCCGAAGTCGGCGGCGATGTCGAGTTGCCGCTGCCCGAACTCCTTCTTCTCGTCCTCGCTCAGCGACCGCCACCACCGGTCCCCCCGCTGGTACGCCTCCTTTCCCCAGCGCTGGGTGACCTCCTCCTCGTACCGGGTGTGGTCGAAGCCGTCGAACACGTCCTCCGCCATCAGTTGTTCACCTCCCTCCACCTTGCGCAGGGTGGTCCGGACCGACTCGATCTGCCGGCCGATCCGGTCCCGCTCCTGTTCGAGGATCCGCAGGTGGGTACGGAGCGCGGCAGCACTGTCCCGCTGCCCGTCCAGCACCTCGGCGATGGCCGGCAGGCTCAGCCCCAACTCGCGGAGCAGCAGGATCCGCTGCAACCGGAGCAGGCACTCCTGGTCGTAGTAGCGGTAGCCGTTCCGGCCGATCCGGCTCGGTGCCAGCAGTCCGATCTGCCCGTAGTGCCGCAGCGTCCGGCTGGTCGTACCGGCCGACCGGGCGATCTCCTGGATCGACCACTCCACCGTGCTCCCCACCCCTGTGGTTCCGTCGTACCTCACCAACGGTAGAAGTTGACGTAGCGGCAGAGTCAAGCCGCCGGAACGGTCGGCACGGTGTACGGCCTCGCCGAGCCGGGACGATCTCGCCGAGCCGGGACGATCGGGACGGAAGGAGCCGCTAGGAGGCGCCGTCGGCGCGCAGCGGCAGGATCCGCGCCTGGGCGGAGTCGAGCAGCGACCGCAGTACCGCGACGATCTTGTCCGACGGCATCGGCCGGAAGAAGTGGTAGCCCTGGGCGGCCGTACAGCCCAGCTCGGCGAGCGCGGCGCGCTGGTCGGCGGTCTCCACCCCCTCGGCCACCACCCGCAACCCCAACTCGCGGCCGAGGTCCACCGTGGTCCTGACGATCGCCGCCGCCTCCGGCGACTCGGCCATCTTCATCACGAAGGACCGGTCGACCTTCAGCTCGTCCACCGATATCCGGGTCAGGAAGGTCAGCGAGGAGAACCCGGTGCCGAAGTCGTCGACGGCCAACTGCACGCCCATCGCGCGCAGCGCGGAGAGCACCTCGTCGATGACCTCCAGCTCGCTCATCACCACCGTCTCGGTGATCTCCAGCACCAGCCGGTGCGCCGGCACCTGGTGCCGACGCAGCGACTCGGCCACCTCGGCCGGCAGCCGCGGGTCGAGCAGGCTGCGCGCCGACAGGTTGATCGAGATCGGTACGTCCAGACCGTGCCGGGCCCAGTCGGCGGCGACACCGAGCGCCTTGTCCACCACATACCGGGTGAACGCGCCGAGCAGTTCGCTGCCCTCGATGGTCCGGACGAAGTCCGCCGGGGTGAGCCGGCCCCGCCGCGGGTGCCGCCAGCGGATCAGCGCCTCCACCCCGGTCGGCTCCCCGGTGCAGAGGTCGACCGCCGGCTGGAGCGCCAACTCGAGCTGGTCGTCGACGTCCAGCGCCTCCCGCAGCTCGGCGAGCAGGGCGAGCTTGTCGGTGCTGGCCGCGTCCCGGCCGCTGTCGTACGAGGCGACGCTGCCGCCGCCCTGCTTCGCCTGGTACATCGCGATGTCGGCCCGGCGCAGCAGCTCGGTCATGTCGGCCGTACCCGCACCGGCCACCACCACCCCGACGGAGACCTCGACCGACATCCGTACCCCGGCCACCTCGATCGGGGTGGCGAGCAGCTCGACGATCTCGCGGGCCCGGCGCAGCACGTTCGGCATCGGCGACCGGTCGGTGGCCGGCTCGGCCAGTACGGCCGGGGACGGGATCAGCAGCGCGAACTCGTCGCCGCCGAGCCGGCCGAGCAGCTCACCGGGGCGGACCAGCGCGTCCAGCCGGTCCGCCGTCACCTGGAGCAGCTCGTCGCCGGCCGCGTGCCCGAGCGTGTCGTTGACCTCTTTGAAGTGGTCGATGTCGAGCAGCAGCAGGGCCACCGGATGATCGTGGCCGAGCTGGTGCAGCGCCACGTCGCCCTTGCTCAGCAACGCCGCCCGGTTGATCAGATTGGTCAGCGCGTCGTGCACCGCCTCGTACGACGACCGGGCTGTCACCAGCCGGAGCTGGCGGTGCGTCGCCGCATCGTGCAACGCCGCCGCCAGCGCGTCGCCGAACGCCGAGAGCGCGTCCTGCTCCCGCTGGCCGGGCGGGGCGGAGTGGGGGAACCGGACCCGCAGCTCGCCGACCGGGGAGGTGCCGACCACCAGCGGTCGGGTCAGCTCCTGCACGGTCCGCCCGGCGGCCGTCAGGCCCTGCCCGGCGCCGGCACGACCGCCGGTCTCACCGGCATCCCGGCCCGCCGACAGGTCGCCGCCGACCTGGCTGGCGACCAGGTCCAGGCCGAGCCGGCTGGCCAGCGGCAGCCGGCCGGTGCCGTCGCCCGACGGCCCCGACGCCCCGCCCGGCTCGCCGGAGTCGGCCCGCTCGGCCGTGCTCAGGTCGCGGTGCACCACCGGTCGGCCCGGCTCGCCCCGGTAGCGCCGCCACCGGCCGTCGCCGCGCCGCACGTCCACCTCGACCCACTCCGCGCCGAACAGGGCCAGCGGGCCGGCCACCCCGGCCGTCGCGACACCGTGCTCGTCGAGCTGGTTGAGCGCGCCGGTAGCCTCGGCAAGGGCCCGCCAGGCGCGGCGCTCGTCGTCGGCCCGGAGCCGATGACTGTACGTCTGCTGGAGCAGCCACAGCACCGGCGGCAGGAAGAGCAGCCAGCGCGGGTCGTACTCGACCACGGCCACCACGGCCAGCCCGACGAAGACGTTGCCGACGAACATCAGCAGCTTGCCCTGGAGGGCGCGGAGCAGCGCCGGCCAGAGCCGTTCGCCGTGCCGCAGTGACAGGGTGAGCCCGGCCAGGCCGGCGGTGGCCAGCAGGTAGGTCATCGAGCCGACGGCGAGAGCGGCGATCAGCGGGGGCGTCAGGTCGGCGACGAGGATCGTCCCCAGCACGTCCGGGAGCGGCGTGCCGAGCACTCCAGCGACGGTCAACGCGACCGCGACGGCCAGCGCGACGGAGACGGCCAGCGAGGCGGCGGAGTGTACGACGTCGAGCGCGGAGCGCCGGTCCACGAAGATCGTCAGCAGCGTCCAGGCCAGCACCGCACCCAGCAGGGCGGCGGCCGGCAGCCAGCCGGGGGGCACCAGGGAGAGGCCGATGATGAACGACGCCTCGCCCCAGGTGACACTGACCCGGCCCGAACCGACCCGGAACCGCAACCGGAAGAGCTGCGCCGTCGCCATCACGGCGGTGGCGATGCCGAGCCGGGCCACCACCGGCAGCGGGCCGTCGGCGGGCAGGTCGGTGGGGATGAGCAGGCCGGCCACGGCGAGGGTCACCGCGACGGACAGGGCGATGAAGGTGAGCGCCCGCACCCGACGGGGTGCCGACGCGATGCCGACCAGAGCGAGGAAACGCCCAGACCGACGGCCGGACGTCACGGATCGCCGCCGTTCGTCGGCGACCGCTTCGCGATCCGGCCGTGCCGCAACCGGCGCTGGGCGTCGGGTCTGGTTCTCATCGGCGCCCCCTCCCGCGCACGGTGCGGGGACTTTTGGTCCCCCGGCGGAAGGCTAAGCCAATCCGATTGAGCGCAACAGGGGGCGCCTGGCCGGATTAGCGTGAATCATGGCGCGGACTGGCTGTTCCGGTCCTGCTGGGGGGTATTGGGAGCGCTTCCACCAGATTCCTCCGCCGCGGACCCGTCGGCAGACGTCTCCGCGGCGCCCGGCTCGGTCGCCGACGGCTCGTCGTCCCGTTGGTGGGGGAAGCGGTCCGGCAGCCGACGCAACCGGGCGTTCATGTTACGGATGAGCAGAACGGTGGCGATAGCCAGTACGGTGATCAGGAAGAGACCCATCGGTCCGGCCAGGCCACCGGTCCGGGTGTCACCGAAGTTGTTCTCCGCGAGCACCTGCGCAGCGGTAAGCATGACTGGAAATCCTCCGATGTGGTGGCCTACCCCCTTACGGTACGCCTGTCTCCGCTCACCGGACCTGCGCGGTCTCCCGTACCCCGGCGAAGAGGTCCGACTCGGGCAGCGGGCTGTCGACCACCGAGCGGACCAGTTCGAAGTCCTCCGTCGGCCAGGCCTGCTGCTGCAACTCCATCGGCACGTGGAACCAGAAGCCGTCCGGGTCGACCTGGGTGGCGTGGGCGCGCAGCGCGTCGTCGCGGACCGGGAAGTAGTCGGCGCACTCGACCCGGGTGGTGATCCTCGGGCCCTTGTCCGGCCGGTCCTCCCAGCGCTCCAGCCACTCGGCGTACGGCGACTCCGCGCCGCGGGCGAGCATCGCCTCGTGCAGCGCCATGATCTTGGCCTTGGAGAAGCCGATGTCGTAGTAGAGCTTCAACGGCTGCCACGGCGCACCCAGCTCCGGGAAGCGCTCCGGGTCGCCGGCCGCGTCGAACGCCGCCACGCTGACCTTGTGGCACATGATGTGGTCGGGGTGCGGGTAGCCGCCGTCCTCGTCGTAGGTGGTGACGACGTGCGGGCGGAACTCGCGCATCAGCCGGACCAGCGGCGCGGCCGCGACCTCGACGTCCTGGAGCGCGAAGCAGCCCTCGGGCAGCGGGGGCAGCGGATCGCCCTCCGGCAGCCCCGAGTCGACGAAGCCGAGCCACGCCTGCTCGACACCGAGGATCGCCCGGGCGGCGTCCATCTCGGCCCGGCGGATCTCGGCGATGTCGGCCCAGACGTCCGGCCGGTCCAGCTTCGGATTGAGGACGCTGCCCCGCTCGCCGCCCGTGCACGTGACGACGAGGACCTGCACGCCTTCGGCGACGTATTTCGCCATGGTCGCGGCGCCCTTGCTCGACTCGTCGTCGGGATGGGCGTGCACGGCCATCAGACGTAGCTGCTCTGCCAACTCAGGTGCTCCCTCGTGATGCCCGGGCCGGGCTCGGCCCCCGTCCCCCTGAACGCCCACCCTCCGCCGACCCGGGAGCCGCCCCCCGAGGGCCGGCCCGCGATCCGGCCGGTCGTGGACCTGCCAGACCCGGCCCGGTTGTCGACTGAGATGATGGGCGTACCCATTCTTGCCGATGCCACCGACAACCGTCCCAGGAGATACCCGCCGGTGCCCGAGACGCCCGCCACACCCGTACCGACCGCCCCGGTGTTCCCACCCGGCCGGTACGGCCACCGCCGCGCACACCGGCGCCGTCGTCCCTGGGTCTCGGCGCTGCTGGCGGTCGCCCTGCTCGCGGTGCTGGGGGCGGTCTCCTACCGTCTCTACCGGCAGTACGGCGACCCGAACTACGACGCCCAGGTGATCACGTACACCGAGATCACCGAGAGCCAACTGGTGCTCGACTTCCGGGTGACCGTGCCGGCCGGCAGCTCGGCGACCTGCGTACTCCGGGCCCGCTCCAAGGACGGTGCGGAGGTCGCCCGCGAGGAGGTACGGGTGACCGCCGAGCCGGGGCAGCGGCACGTCACGGCCCGGCACCGGCTGGCCACCACGGCCCGGCCGATCCTCGGCGAGGTGCTCCGCTGCCGCCCGGCCGGCTGAGCGCCCCGGCCCGCCCGCCGCGCCGGCTGACCACCCCGACCCGCCCGGCCGGCTGAGCACCCGCCGGCGCCCGCCGAGGCGCTCCGGGGAGCGTCCGCCGGACACCGCCGCGGGCCTGGCCGGAACGGCTGCGACGCCCTGGCCAGCACCGCACAGCGATAAATGACGTGGCGTCCGGTGTGTAGCGCACTGGTAACTTGGTAATTCGTCCCTGTCCACGACTACCCGAGGAGATCGTCTGTGTCCACGACCGACCGCGAGGCAGCCACCTGGCTGTCGCAGGAGGCCTACGACCGGCTGCAGGCGGAGCTCAACGAGCTGATCGCCGGGCGGCCGGCGATCGCCGCGGAGATCAACGCCCGGCGCGAAGAGGGTGACCTCAGGGAGAACGGCGGTTACCACGCTGCCCGGGAGGAACAGGGCAAGCAGGAAGCTCGGATCCGTCAACTGCAGGAACTGCTCCGTACCGCCCAGGTGGGCGAGGCGCCGACCGCGGACGTGGTGGCGCCGGGCTGCGTCGTCACGATCCACTTCGACGACGACACCGACGACACCGAGACCTTCCTGCTCGGTTCCCGGGAGATCGCGGCGACCACCGACCTGACCGTCTACAGCCCGGAGTCGGCGCTCGGCAAGTCCATCCTCGGCGCCCGGCCCGGCCAGACCGTCACCTACACGGCGCCCAGCGGCGCGGAGATCAAGGTGACCGTGGTCCGGTTCGAGGCGTACGGCGGCTGACGGCGGCGACCCGCCGGAGTCGATCGGCCCGAGATCCGACCCACCCGGCCATCGGCACTGACGTCCGACCCAGCCGGCTCAGCCCGGCTGGGCGACGTCGACCTGGTAACCGCAGCCGCGCAGCGCGCTGATCAGCCGGTCGGAGTGCTCGGCGCCCCGGGTCTCCACCGAGAGCGCCACCTCCACCTCGCCGAGCCGCAGGTGCGGGTTCTGCCGCTGGTGCACCACGTCGACCACGTTGCCCCGGTGCTCGGCGATCAGGCCCAGCAGCGAGGCAAGCTGGCCGGGCCGGTCCGCGCAGCGCACGGTGATCCGCAGGAACCGGCCGGCCGAGGCGAGCCCGTGCTCGATCACCCGCAGCATCAGCAGCGGGTCGATGTTGCCGCCGGAGAGCACCGCCACCACCGGCGGGTCCACGGCGACCGCTCCGGACAGCAGCGCCGCCACCCCGGCCGCCCCGGCCGGCTCCACCACCTGCTTGCCCCGTTCCAGCAGCAGCAGCAGGGCCCGGGAGATGTCCTCGTCCGGCACCGTGACGATCTCGTCCACCAGCTTGCTGACGTGCGCGAAGGTGACCTCACCGGGCCGGCCGACCGCGATGCCGTCGGCGATGGTGGCGTATCCGGACAGGCGTACCGGCTCGCCGGCCCGCAGCGACGCGGGGAACGCGGCCGCCCCGGCGGCCTGCACCCCGATCACCCGTACGTCCGGGCGGAGCGCCTTGGTGGCCACCGCGATCCCGGAGATCAGTCCCCCGCCGCCGACCCCGGCGACGATGGTCCGCACCTCCGGGCACTGCTCCAGGATCTCCAGCGCCACCGTGCCCTGCCCGGCGATCACGTCCGGGTGGTCGAACGGATGGATGAAGACCGCCCCGGTACGGTTCGCGAAGTCCTCCGCCGCGACCAGTGACTCGTCGACGGTGTTGCCGACCAACTCGACCCGGGCGCCGTACCCCTTGGTCGCCGCCACCTTCGGCAGTGGCGCGCCCACCGGCATGAAGACCGTGGCGGCGGCGCCGAGCAGCCCGGCGGCGAGCGCCACCCCCTGGGCGTGGTTGCCGGCGCTGGCCGCCACCACCCCCCGGTCGCGCTCCGCCGCCGAGAGCCGGGCGATCCGGACGTACGCGCCCCGGACCTTGTACGACCCGGCCCGTTGCACGTGCTCGCACTTCAGCCAGACCGGTCCGCCCAGCGCGGCGGAGAGCGGCCGGGACGGCTCCAGCGGAGTGGCCCGGACGACCCCGGCGAGCAGCTCGCGGGCGGCGGTGACCTCGGCGAGTCCGACCAGCTCCGTCATGCCCCAGATCGTCGCATCCCGGCTCCGGAACGCTCCGGTCGGCGGTGCCGGCGTGCCGGAGGTCACCTCGCGGCCCGATCCGGGCGCCGGTCACTCCCCCGGCCGGGCCCCGTTCGACGGTTGCCGGTGCGTCCTATCCTCGCTCGTGCCGTTCGTTCCGACGGCGTCGCTTCCGCCCGGGTACCGGTGGAGCCGACCAAGCCCGGAAACGGAGTCCCGAGATGTCTGCCGGCACCGAGCGCGATCCCGAGACGGGTCCGGAGCGCGATCCCGAGACGGGTCCGGCGCGGTTCCCCGAGGCGGGATCGGAGGCGGGCCGCCCGGAGCCGCCGCCGCTGCCCCGGCGGGACGTCGTCCGGCTGTGGCTGGCGGCCGAGCCGGACGGCGGACCGGAGTGGCTGGTGCGCAACCGGAAGGCGGTCGCCCTCGCCACCGGGCTCGCCCTCTGGGCGGTGTTCGTGGTCGTCATACCGGTCGCGCCCTGCACGGCGGCGGCACCGTGCGGCCCGGACCGGGTGGGCAACATGATCGTCGGACTGGTCGGCAGCGCTCCGCTGCTCGCCCTGGTCCGGCTGGAGTTCGCGGCCGTGGCGACCGGCACGACGCTGGTCACCACCCTCGGGTACGAACTGACCCAGGCGGAGCACCTGCCACCGTGGTTCTACCTGCTGCTCGTCGCGTACGCGGTCGGGTGCGGGCTGCTGGCCCGGCGCGGCGGCAGTCCGGCACGGTACCGCTCCGGGCTGCGGCAGTGGCGCGAACGGGCCGAACGGGCGGTGCCGGCTCGGCCCTCCCGGCTGCCCCGGCCCCGGCTCGGCCCCGCGGTCGCCGCCATGGTGCTGCTGGTCGCCGCGCTGGCGCTGGCCGGCGGGAGCAGCCTGCGGCAGAGCCAGGTCGACGCCCAGCAGCGCAGCGGGGAGGTGGTCACCGCGACCGTCCGGTCCCATCCGACGTGGGGGGTGGTCGAACTCGTCTTCCTCGACGGTCGGCCGGTCGAGGTCGTCTCCGTCGCGGACTCCGCCGACTATCCGGTCGGCTCGACGGTCCGGATCGCCCTGGACGACGCCGGCCTGCGGCAGCTCGTCAGCGAGCCGTACGACCTGACGCCCTGGCTGGCCCTGGCGGTGCTCCTCGGTGCGACCGGGCTCGGCCTGAGCTGGCGGGTGGCCGGCAGCGCGCTCGCCGGGCGCCGGTTCTTCCGGCGGCCGCAGCCGGTCAGCACCGTCCGGGTGCACCAGGCCGTCGACCGGGTCTACGTCTACGCCGGAACGGGTCCGGACGTGCTGCCGGTGGCCGAGATCGAGGTCCGTGAGGACCTCACCCCGACGATCGGCCGGGAACCCGGCCGGGCGGTGCTGCACGGCGTGCCCGTACCCGGGCAGTGGTGCACGGTGACCGTCGACGGCCGAACCCTCTCGCCGACCCGTCCCGTGCTGCCGCCCGAGCCGACCGCACCCTGGGTGACGAACCGGCGCCGCGGTGCGCTCCCGCTGCTCCGGCGCGGCCCGGTCCCGTCGTACCTGCCGGGCCGGCACCCGGCCGTCGACCGGGACGCCTGGCCCAGGCTGAACTGGGTCGGCAACAGCCTCTTCGTGGCACTTCTGCTCGGCGCGGTCGTCGCCGGTACCGCGCTCAGCGAACCGCTGCTGCGCCGCCTGGCGTACGCGGCCTGCACCGTCGAGGAGTGCTCGACCGCCGCCCTGGCGTTGACCGGCTGGACCCTGGTCGGGCTGCCGCTGCTGCTGATCGGGGTCACCTACGCCGTCCTGCCGCGCGGCAGCCACTCGGCGCTCGGGATCACCGCCGTGGCCCTGGTCGCGCTCGCCACCGGCCTCAGCATCGCCTACCCGGCCGGGGGATACGCCGCCCTGCGGATGTCCCACCCCGAGCTGCTGCTGCTCTACCCCGGCGTACTGGCCGGGCTGGGCGCGCTGCTGCTCGGCCGGGCGGTCGGCCGGGTCGGCACCACCGGTGCGCGAGGGCGCCCGGACGCCGCCCGACCTACCGGCTGGTTCGACCGGGTACGGGCCGGCGGCCGGCTTCCCCTGGTCGCGACGGCCGTCCTGCAACTTCCGGCCCTGCTCGTCGGGCTACTCGGTGCGCTGATCATCCCCTGACCGGCCCGGGTGCCCCCGCACGACCCGCACCGGCCAGATCCGATCCGGGCGGGCAGTAATCCGGGCGGGCAGTAATCCGGGCGTCGAGGACACCACCGTCGGGCAGGGCACGGCGGTGATCCGGACGGGCGGTGATCCGGGCGGCCGACCCGCGTGGGGCGGACCCGACCCCCGCCCGGGCGGACCGATCCAGGCGTGCGGTCCGGTCCGGGCGGGCCGGGTTTGCGGGCCGGGTAGGGCAGGCGGGTCGGGCCGATCGGGCCAGTTCAGCCGGCCGGGGTCGGCACCCGGGGCCAGTCCGGCGCGTGCCGGCGCCACGGACCGGCCAGCTCGAACTGCCCGGCCACGCCGAGCAGCAGCAGCTCCGATCCGGGCGGGCCGACCAGTTGCGCCCCGACCGGCAGCCCGTCCGGGCGCAGCCCGACCGGAACCACCAGCGAGGGCAGCCCGGCGAAGTTCCACGGCCCGGCGTACGGCGCATAGCGGATGCAGGTCAGCAGGTTGGACCGCCACGAGCGGCCGGCCCAGCCGAGGGCCGGCGGTGGGGCGCTGGCCAGCGCCGGGGTGAGCAGCAGGTCGACCGAGTGGTCGCCGAAGAAGTTGATGCTCCGCTCCCGCCACCGCGTGCGGTCCTGCTCGCGTACCAGGCCACGGCGCTGGGCCCAGACGCCGAGGGCGGCGTGCCGGCGGCTGCGCCGTTGCAGGGTGCGCGGATCCAGGCCGGCCGCCTCGACCTCGCCCGCCGCCGCCGCCAGCCAGGTGGCGATGCCGCGCAGCCCCAGCGAGGTGGGATAGACCGGGTCGACCGAGACGGTGTCGTGTCCGGCCACCGCCAGCAGCTTGGCGGCGGCGGCCACCGCGTCCCGGTTGGGCTGGTCCGGGCGTACCCCGGAGACCGGCGAGCGGAGCGACACGGCGACCCGCAGCCGCTCCGGCGGTACCAGCTTGTCCGGGCGCCGCCCGGCGAGCACCGCGAAGCCGACCGCGGCGTCCGCCACGGTGGTGGCCAGGATGCCCTGCTCGGCGAGGCCGTACCAGTCGTTGGCGCCGATCTGGCACGGTACGACGCCCCGGCCGGGCTTGAGCCCGACCAGCCCGCAGCAGGCGGCCGGGATCCGGATCGAGCCGAGCCCGTCGTTGCCGTGCGCGATCGGCACCATTCCGGAGGCCACTGCCGCCGCCGAGCCGCCGGACGAGCCGCCCGGGGTGCGGTCGGTCGCCCACGGGTTACGGGTCACCGCCGTCTCGTCGTCGGTGAACCCGAAGAGCCCGAGTTCGGGCATCCGGGTCACCCCGACGATCACCGCTCCGGCGCCGCGCAGCCGGCGGACCACCTCGTGGTCGTCCTCGGCGACCGGGGTACGCGCGGCCGCCGACCCGTTCCAGATCGGCAGCCCCGCCACGGCGGTGTTCTCCTTGACCGCGACCGGCACCCCGGCCAGCGGCAGGTTCGCCAGGTCGTCCTGCTCGTCGACCTTCTCCGCCTCGACGATCGCCTCGCCGCCCCGCACCACCCGGAACGCGGACAGCTCGCGGTCCGTCCGGTCGATGTGGTCGAGGTGGTCCGCCACCACCTGGGTGGCGGAGGCGTCCCCACGACGGACGGCCCGGGCGATCTGTTTCGCGGTCGCGCCCACCCAATTCGGCATGATGTCCTGCACGGCCACCTCCCCATCGGCTTGTCCGCAGCGCCGTCCGGGCGGCCGGACAGCGGTCAGCCGAGCGCCTGCTCCAGGTCTGCGAGTAGGTCGTCGGCGGTCTCGATGCCGACAGACAGTCGCACGAGATCGGCGGGAACTTCAAGCGGCGAGCCGGCGGCACTTGCGTGTGTCATCCGGCCCGGATGTTCGATCAGCGACTCGACCCCGCCCAGCGACTCGGCGAGTACGAAGAGTTTCGCCCGGTCACAGATCTGTACGGCGTGCTCCTCCCCGCCGGCCGCCCGGAAGGAGATCATGCCGCCGAACCGCCGCATCTGCTTCGCCGCGACCTCGTGTCCGGGGTGCTCCGGCAGGCCCGGGTAGAGCACCTGGGCCACCGACCGGTGCCCGTGCAGATAGTCGGCGATCCGCTCGGCGTTGTCGCAGTGCCGGTCCATCCGTACGCCGAGGGTCTTGACCCCGCGCAGGGTCAGCCAGGCGTCGAACGGCCCGTTCACCGCGCCCATCGCGTTCTGGTGGTAGCGCAGCTCCTCGCCGAGCGCGGCGCTGGCCGCGACGAGGGCGCCACCGACCACGTCGGAGTGCCCGCCGACGTACTTGGTGGTCGAGTGCACCACCACGTCCGCGCCGAGCGCGATCGGCTGCTGGAGGTACGGCGAGGCGAACGTGTTGTCGACCACCAGCAGCGCGTCGATGTCGCTGGCCAGCGAGGCGAGCCCGGCGATGTCGGCGATCCCGAGCAGCGGGTTGGTGGGGGTCTCCACCCAGATCACCTTCGTCTGGCCGGGACGGACCGCCGCCCGGACGGCGTCGACGTCGGAGATCCGGGCGGCCGTCCAGGTCAGCCCCCAGCGCTCGGCGACCCGGGCGAAGAGCCGGAACGTGCCGCCGTACGCGTCGTCCGGGATCACCACGTGGTCGCCGGGCCGGCAGACGGTACGCAGCAGGGTGTCCTCGGCGGCCAGCCCGCTGGCGAAGGTCAGCCCGACCGGGCCGCCCTCCAGCGCGGCCAGGCAGTCCTGCAACGCGTCCCGGGTCGGGTTGGCCGACCTGCTGTACTCGTAGCCGAGCCGGGGCGCGCCGACGGCGTCCTGGGCGTACGTGCTGGTCTGGTATATCGGCGGCACCACCGCCCCGGTGCGGGGCTCCGGCTCCTGGCCGGCGTGGATGGCGAGTGTCTCGAAGCCGTGACTCATTTGCATGAGGCTAGCCTGCACTGGTGGCGGGGTGCGTGTTCTGCGGGATCGTGGCGGGTGCGGCGGCGTTCCGGGTGGTCGACTCCCCTGACGGGGTGGCCTTCCTCGACGTCCGCCCGGTCTTCAAGGGGCACCTGCTGGTGGTGCCGCGCGCGCACGTCGAGACGCTGGGCGAGCTGTCGGACGAGGCCCTGCCGGGCTACTTCCGGCTGGTCCAGCGGCTGGCCCTGGCCGTCGAGACCGGGCTGGGCGCGGGTGGGACGTTCGTGGCGATGAACAACCGGGTGTCCCAGTCCGTGCCGCACCTGCACACCCACGTCGTACCGAGGACCAAGGGCGACGGGCTGCGCGGCTTCTTCTGGCCCCGCACGAAGTACGCCTCGGACACCGAGGCCGCGTCGTACGCCGACCGGATCGCCGCCGCGCTCAAGGACGGGCCGGTGACGGAGTAGCCGCCGCCGGTGCGCTCCGCTCGACGCGGGTCCGGCGGCGGTGGTACGCGACGGCGACCGCCAGCAGCAGCGACCCCCAGGCCACCAGTGGAGGAGGCGGGGGTGGTGGAGGCCGGGGCGGGTAAGGATCCTGGTGCGTGCCGCGTTGCACCCGGCAGAGGTACGAAAGGAGTTCCATCGTGTTCCTACGGCGTATCAATGCCGAGCTGCCCACCCCCGACCAGGCCCTGCCCGGCCGGCTGATCGCGATGCCGATCTCCGACCGGCACGAGGTGCTCGGTACCCCGCTGCGGGGACCGTGGCCCGAGGGTGCCCAGGTCGCCGTCTTCGGGATGGGCTGTTTCTGGGGAGCCGAGCGGCTGTTCTGGACGCTGCCCGGGGTGATTTCCACCTCCGCGGGCTATGCGGGCGGTTACACCCGGAACCCGACGTACGAGGAGGTCTGCTCGGGCCGGACCGGGCACGCCGAGGTGGTCCAGGTGGTCTACGACCCCTCGAAGATCGGCTACGAGGACCTGCTCAAGGTCTTCTGGGAGAACCACGACCCGACCCAGGGGATGCGGCAGGGCAACGACGTCGGCACGCAGTACCGCTCCGCGATCTACACCACCACCGACGAGCAGGCGGCGATCGCCCGGTCCTCCCGGGAGGCGTTCGCGCCGATCGTGGCGCGGGCCGGGCACGGCGAGATCACCACGGAGATCGCCGAGCTGGGGACCTACTACTACGCCGAGGACTACCACCAGCAGTACCTGGCGCCGACCAAGAACCCGAACGGCTACTGCAACCACGGGCCGAACGGGATGACCTGCCCGGTCGGCGTGGCCCGCACCGGCGCGTAGCAACCGGGCGGGGACCGGCCCGTACCGCGAGAGTGTGGCCAAAAACCGTTGCCGGGGTCGACCGGGGATGGATAGCGTGGCCGTACACGGGAAGGGAGGTGGTCCAAGCTTTGTATAGCAATGGGACTCGTGAGGTGGCTGTCCGCTAGCCGCTGTCCTTGACAGTTTCGGTGTCCGCCGCAGGCGGGCAGTTGCAAGTCGTCGAGACCGTGTGGCAGCGGTGCGGCGAATCCACGACAGCCACCCGACCCCCGGGGCGCGCCGGCCAAAGTCCAGCCGGCCTTCGCGTGACGAGTCTCACGCGGAACCCCGGGGGTCGACCATTTCTCCCGTCGACCGCCACCCGCCGTCGACCGGTACCCCCGGAAGGCCCGCCGTGTCCGTACGTGAGCTGGCGGTGCTGGGCACGGCCAGCCAGGTGCCGACCCGGCACCGCAACCACAACGGGTACGTGCTGCGCTGGGACCGTGAGGTGATCCTCTTCGATCCCGGCGAGGGCACCCAGCGGCAGATGATGTTCGCCGGCATCCCGGCCGGCGACCTGACCCGGATCTGCGTCACGCACTTCCACGGCGACCACTGCCTCGGCCTGCCCGGCGTGGTCCAGCGGCTCTCGCTGGACCGGGTGCCGCATCCGGTCGACGCGCACTATCCGGGCGGCGACGCGCACTTCTTCGCCCGACTGCGGCACGCCAGCTCCTTCTACGAGACCGCCGAGCTGCGCGAACTGCCGGTGCTCCGGGACGGCCAGACCTTCGAGACCTCCGCCGGCACGTTGCTCGCCCGCCGGCTCCGGCACCCGGTCGAGACGTACGGCTACCGGCTGGTCGAGCCGGACGAACGCCGGATGCTGCCGGACCGGCTGGCGGCGTACGGGATCCGGGGGCCGGCGATCGGCGAGCTGATCCGGGCCGGTCACGTCCACGTGGCCGGGCGGCGGGTGACGCTCGCCGAGGTGAGCGCGCCGCGTCCCGGCCAGCGGTTCGGTTTCGTGATGGACACCGGGCTCTGCGACGGGGTCTTCGAGCTGGCCGACCGGGCCGACCTGTTGGTGATCGAGTCGACGTTCCTGACCGAGGACGCGGCGCTCGCCGCCGAGGTCGGGCACCTGACTGCGGCCCAGGCCGCCCGGGTGGCGGCCGAGTCCGGGGTACGCCGGCTCGTACTGACCCACTTCTCCCAGCGCTACGGTCCGACGTCCCGGGCCGGGGTGCCGCCGGCCGCCGAGCGCTTCGCGGCCGAGGCCCGGGAGCACTTCGACGGTGACCTGGTGGTCGCCGAGGATCTGGTCCGGGTGGCGGTGCCGCCCCGGGCGCCGGTCAGCGCGGCAGCGTCGCCGCCAGCCGCTTCGGCGCCCTGATCCGCCAGGACTCGGTGAGCAGTTCGCTCAGCTCGACCGGGTCAGCGGTGTCGAGCGCGACCACCACCATCGGATAGTTGGTGTAGTGCGCCGGCACGGTGTAGGTCTGCGGCGCCGCCGCGAGCAGCGCCTCCCGCTCGTGCGTGAAGATCGCGATCCGCTCGCCGTCCTCCAGCAGCCGGACGAAGAGCTTGCCCCGGATCTTGCAGGCCGGTGTCCCGTATGAGATGCCCTGTTCCACCTCGGGTAGCACCGACACCAGATCACACACTCTGTCCCAGGTGACCATGTCGGCCACGTTACTACGATCAACTCATGACCCTCACGTTGCGCCCGGCGGTCGCCGCCGACCTGATGGCCGTCGGAGATCTCCAGAACCGGTCGCGCGCGGCGGCCTACCGGGACATCGTCCCGGCGGACGCGCTGGCCGCCGAGACCGGCGAGATGATGGGTCGGTACTGGACGGAGCGCTGGGCCTACGAGCGGGACACCCACCTGATGACGGTGGCGGAACGGGACGGCCGGCTGGTCGGCTTCAGCTATCTCGGGCCGCACGATCCGGCCGAACCGGACTCGGCCGGCCCGAACGTCGGCGAGCTGTACGCGATCCACCTGGACCCGGCCGAGCAGGGCCGCGGGTCGGGCCGGACCCTGATGGTCGACGCGCTGGCCAAGCTGCGCGCCCGGGGCTGGCGCCGGGCGGTGCTCTGGGTACTCGTCGCCAACGCGCACGCCCGGGACTTCTACGCCCGGGGCGGCTGGCTGCCGGACGGCGCCGAGCGGGAGGGCGCCATCGGCTCCGTGCTGACCCCGCAGATCCGCTACGCCCGCAACCTGCCCTGAGCCGGGCGGTCACGCCGGCGGAGAATTTCGCTCTGGGCGCGGCGGAGAATTTCGCTCTGGGCGCAGCGGTGCCGGGGATCGACCGGGGTCGTGCCGGCGTTGACCGGCACATGAGCACCGAAAGACTCGAACCGGAGCGCGCCGAACGGGCCGCTCTGGACGCGTACTCGCAGGTGGTGACCGGGGTGGCGGCCCGGGTGCTGCCGAGCGTGGCCGCGCTGGCCGTACGCGGGCCGCGCGGTGCGGGAGCCGGTTCGGCGGTGACCTTCACCGACGACGGGTTCCTGCTCACCAGCGCACACGTGGTGGACGGGGCGACCGGCGGGCTGGCCACCTTCGGCGACGGCGCCGAGGCCCGGTTCGACGTGGTCGGCACCGATCCCCTCTCCGACCTGGCCGTACTCCGGGTCCGGGCCACCAGCGCGCCGCCCGCCGAACTCGGCGACGCCGACCCGCTGCGGATCGGGCAGCTCGTGGTGGCGCTCGGCAACCCGATGGGGCTGGCCGGCTCGGTAACCGCCGGGGTGGTCTCCGGGCTGGGCCGGTCGCTGCCGGCCCGGGACGGCCGGGTCGTCCGGCTGATCGAGGACGTCATCCAGACCGACGCCGCGCTCAACCCCGGCAACTCCGGTGGGGCGCTGGCCGACGCGGCCGGCCGGGTGGTCGGGATCAACACCGCCGTCGCCGGGTACGGCCTCGGCCTGGCGGTGCCGATCAACTCCACCACCCGGCAGATCATCGGCGACCTGGTGAACACCGGACGGGTCCGCCGGGCCTGGCTGGGTGTCGCCGGGGTGCCCGTACCGCTGCCGCCGCCCGTGGCCGAGCGCACCGGTCAGCAGCGCGGGCTGCGGGTGGTGGAGGTGGTCCCGGAGAGCCCGGCCGGGGTCGCCGGGATCTACCTCGGTGACGTCATCATCTCGGCCGGCGGCCGGCCGGTGGCGAACGGGCAGAGCCTGCAACGGCTGATGCTCGGCCCGGCCATCGGCAGCCGGCTGCCGATGACCCTGCTGCGCCGGGGCGCCTTCGTCGACGTGATCGCGGTACCGGCCGAGCTGACCCGGTGACGGCCGACGTGAGCACGGTGCCGGCCGAGCTGACCGGGTGCCGGACGACGTGATCGCGGTACCGGCCGACGTGCCGGCCCGGTGAGAGTCAGCGCGGAGAGGCGCCCAGGTGGGCCAGCAGGTCCTGCCGGGTGAGTACGCCCTTCGGCTTGCCGTCCACGAGCACCAGCGCGGCGTCGGACTTCTCCAGCAGCCCCACCGCCTCGCTGACCGGCTGCCCGCCGCCGATCATCGGCAGCGGCGGCCCCATGTGCCGCTCGATGGTGTCGTGCAACTTCGCCTGGCCGGTGAAGAGCGCGTCCAGCAGGTCCCGTTCGGCGATCGAGCCGGCGACCTCGCCGGTCACCACCGGCGGCTCCGCCTTGAGCACCGGGAGCTGGGAGACCGCGTATTCCCGCATGTAGTCGACGGCGTCCCGGACCGTCTCGGTCGGGTGCACGTGCACCAGTTCCGGAATGCCGTTCGGCTTGCTGTTCAGCGCGTCGGCCACGGTCGGCTCGGTGGCGCTGGTGTCCATGAAGCCGTACCGGGCCATCCACTCGTCGTCGAAGATCTTGGACAGGTAGCCCCGGCCGCCGTCCGGCAGCAGCACCACCACCACGTCGTCCGGGCCGGCCTGCCGGGCCACCTCCAGGGCGGCGGCCACCGCCATCCCGCAGGAGCCGCCGACCAGCAGCCCCTCCTCCCGAGCGAGTCGCCGGGTCAGCTCGAAGGAGGTCTTGTCGGAGACCTTCACGATCTCGTCGCAGATGCCCCGGTCGTACGTCTCCGGCCAGAAGTCCTCGCCGACCCCCTCGACCAGGTACGGCCGGCCGGTGCCGCCGGAGTAGACCGAGCCCTCCGGGTCGGCGCCGATGATCCGTACCGCCCCGCCGGAGACCTCCTTGAGGTAGCGGCCGGTGCCGGAGATGGTGCCACCGGTGCCGACCCCGGCCACGAAGTGCGTGATCCGGCCGCCGGTCTGCTCCCACAGCTCCGGACCGGTGGTCTCGTAGTGCGAGCGCGGGTTCGCCGGGTTGGCGTACTGGTTGGGCTTCCAGGCGCCCGGGATCTCCCGGGTCAGCCGGTCCGAGACGTTGTAGTAGGAGCGGGGGTCCTCCGGGGCGACCGCCGTCGGGCAGACCACCACCTCGGCCCCGTACGCCCGCAACACGTTCTGCTTGTCCTCGCTGACCTTGTCGGGGCAGACGAAGACGCACTTGTAGCCGCGCATCTGGGCCACCAGGGCCAACCCGACGCCGGTGTTTCCGCTGGTCGGCTCGACGATGGTGCCGCCGGGCCCCAGCAGCCCGGCCTGCTCCGCCTCCTCGACCATCCGCAGCGCGATGCGGTCCTTGACCGAGCCGCCCGGGTTGAAGTACTCGACCTTGGCGAGCACGGTCGCCGAGATGCCGGCGGTCACCTGCCGGAGTCGGACCAGCGGGGTGTCACCGATCAGCTCGATGACGTTGTCGTAGTAGCGCACGACGTTGTGCCCTTCTCGGTGCTCGCCGGCCGGACGGCACTGGCCGGGCACAGGGTCGGTGCTGGTGGCGTGCGGTCGGGGCGAAGGATGGTGGGTTCTCCCGCCAGCGTACGTGCCGCCGGCCCGACCCGTGGCCGGGGTTCCCCGGCCCGGACGGCGGGAGGGCCGGCGGCCCGCCGAAGCCGGTCCGGCCGGTGGCCGGGAGCGTCAGCGGGCCGACGGGCTGCACCTCCGGGAGGGGTCAGTGCACCACCCGGCCGGGAATCACGGAGTCCCGGCGGGCCTCCCAGGTGAGGAAGCGTTCGGTCTCGGCGAGTACCGCACCGGCCAGCCAGGTCACCATGACCGCGTCGTCGGCCAGACCGAAGATCAGCAGGGTCAGCTCGGGCAGCACGTCGACCGGGGACAGCACGTACGCGGTCGCGGCGGTCATCAGGGCGAGCCGCAGCCCGCCGTCGTACTCACCCCGGGCGGTCGCCGCGATCATGCGGGGCAGGGCGGCGATCCGCTTGCCCAGCGAGGGCCCGCCCCGGGAGCCGGCGGTCAGTGCCCGGAACAACGCCCTGAAGGCGGCAGTTCGTCGAATTGTCTTGGTGGCCATGTCCGCGCCCTCCTCTGGATTCATGATGCATCCGAACGCAACCGACCGCTCGTCGAGAAATTCGGTCGGAAACGGGAAAACGCCGGAAAGTCGGCGGTGAAGCGGCGCTGGCCGGGTACCCGACCGCCACCCTCGGCGCTGGCGGGACGCTGACAGCGCGGGGTGGGCGACCGGGGTTAATCTCGAAGGTCGCGAGGGGTACGGCGTGACAGGTGGGGAGCCCTGATGAGTCCGGCCGGATCGATGCGGCGACAGCGGTCGCGGCAGCGGAACCTGGCGTCGCGGTGGCAGCCACGGCGCTCGGCGTGGCAGCACCAGGCGGCGCGGCGCGCAGAGTCGGCCCAGCGGGAGCGGTCGGTATGGCCGGTCGCCCGGCGGGTGGCCAAGGCGACGGCCCTGGGAGTGGGGCTGACCGCGCTCACCACCGCCGCCGGTTACGGGCTGCTGCTCGGGCAGGCCCGGCAGGCCCGCCGGGTGATCCCGCTGGCCGAGGCACCGCCGCCGCGCGGTGACGGCGTCTACGGCGCCAAGTTCCCGGGCGAGCCGATCACGATGGTGATCCTGGGTGATTCGTCCGCCGCCGGCTACGGGGTGCACCGGCCCCGGGAGACGCCCGGGGCGCTGCTCGCCACCGGCACCTCCCGCCGGCTGCGCCGGCCGGTCCGGCTGTACCGGTTCGCCGTGGTCGGCTGCCTCTCGGCGGGGCTGCGTCCGCAGGTCGACGCGGCGCTGGAACGCGAGCCGGACCTGGCGGTGATCCTGATCGGCGGCAACGACGTGACGAACCGTACCCCGCACGCGGTGGCGGTCCGCTACCTCGTCGAGGCGGTACGCGAGCTGCGGGCCGCCGGCGCCCAGGTGGTGGTCGGCACCTGCCCCGACCTCGGCGCGATCCAGCCGATCAAGCCGCCGCTGCGCTGGCTGGCCCGGCGGTGGAGCCGGCAACTGGCCGCCGCGCAGACCGTGGCGGTGGTCGAGGCCGGTGGGTTGACGGTCTCCCTGGGCGACCTGCTCGGTCCCCGGTTCGCCGCCGAACCCACCCGGATGTTCGCCTGGGACCACTTCCACCCGTCCGCCGAGGGGTACGCGATCGCGGCGGCGGCGCTGCTGCCGACCGTACTGGCCGCGCTCGGCGCCGGCCCCGAACGGCGCCCGTCGCTCGTCGGCGACCAGGGCGTACGGTCGCTGCCGGCGGCGGCCCACGAGGCGGCCCGGCACGCCGGTACGGAGGTCCGGGGTGTCCGGGTCGGTGGCCACGAGCACGGCCCCGGCGGGCGGTGGGCGCAGCTCCGCCGCCGTGGGGCCTGGTTCGGCCACCCCCGGACGGGAGAGACTGGAGGCCCACCGGAGACACCGGCACCGCTGGACGAGGCGACGACCTCCACAGTAGAGGAACGAGCATGACGGGACTCGACACGACGAGCGGCACGGCGACGTACGGGGTGGCGACCCGGATCGCCCGGGGGGCCGCGGTCACGCTGCTCGCCAGTACGGTCGGCGGGATCGCCCTATTGGCCGGCGAGGCGTTCGTGGCCCGCAGCCGCCGGTACGCCCGCCCGGAGCTGGGCCTGGCCCTGCGCTCCACGGTCGGCCGGGTCGGCGCGCCGCCGCTGCGGCTGGTCCTGCTCGGCGACTCGGCCGCGCTGGGGGTCGGGGTGGACCGGGCCGACGACACGGTCGGCGGGCAGCTCGCGCGGCTGCTCTCCGAGGGAGCCGGGCCGACCGGCGGCGGTGAGCGCCAGGTCTGGCTCTCCAGCGTCGGCGTCTCCGGCTCCCGCTCCACCGACCTGGCGACGCAGGTGGCCCGGGCACTGCTCGGCGAGCGCCCGGACGTCGCGGTGATCCTGGTCGGCGCGAACGACGTGATGGGGCTGCGCCGGCCGGGCGAGGCGGCGGCGTACCTCGGCGCTGCCGTGCGCCGGCTGCGCGGTGCCCAGGTCCGGGTGGTGGTCGGCACCTGTCCCGACCTCGGCGCGGTCCGGGCCATCGCACCGCCGTTGCGGCAGGTCGCCGGCTGGCTGGGCCGGCAGACCGCCCGGGCGCAGGCCGTCGCCGTGATCGAGGCCGGCGGCACGGTGGTGGACCTCGCCGCCGAGACCGGCGCGGTGTTCCGGGCCGACGCCGGCACGCTCTGCCACGACGGCTACCACCCGTCGGCCGACGGCTACCGGGTCTGGGCGCACGCCCTGCTCCCGGCGGTGGCCCGGGCCGCCGCCGGGACCCGGCAGAGCTAGTCCCGCCCGCCGCCGGCACCCCCGCGGCGGGGGTTCCGCCCGCCCCGGCCGGAGGTCAGGTGGCGACTGCGACCGCCTGCCGGATCGTCTCCGGCTGTTCGAGCGCCCGCAGCATGCAGTGCGCGACGTCGGCGCGCGGCACGACCATCCCGCCCCGGACACTCCGCCCGTACGCCGTCCGGTAGACGCCGGTCAACGGCTTGTCGGTCAGCCGGGGCGGCCGTACGACGGTCCAGTCCAGGTCGCTGTCCCGGAGCAGTTCCTCCATCACCGCCAGGTCGAGGTAGTGCTTCCGGAGCACGGTCTTGATGATCGGACCCAGCAGGTATCGCAGCAGCGGCCCCTCACCCGGGTCGGGTGGCGGTTTCGGGCGGCCCGGAGCGGCGATGGTGGAGAGCGGGGCGGCGCTGACCACTACGAGCCGGCGTACGCCCCGGGCCCGCATCGCGGTGACGATCTCGCGGGTGCCCCGGGAGGCGACCCCGCTGTCGGCCATCGACCGGGGGCCCAGACCGGACAGCACCCCGTCGGCCTTGTCGACGGCGTCGGCCAGTACCGCCGGATCGGGGTTGGAGAGGTCGGCCGTGACCACCCGGATGCCGTCGGGCTCGCCGGCCAGGCTCGCCGGGCTGCGTACCACCGCTGTCACGTCGTGGCCGGCGGCTACGGCCTGCCGGAGCAGGTGCCGGCCGATCCCGCCACTGGCCGCGAAGACCGTGAGTTTCATGTCGCTCTCAACTCCCAGGGGTTAGTGAGTGCTCACTTACCTTTAGAGTAGTGAGCACTCACCACCTGTCAAGCGAGCCGACCGACCACCGGTTCAGAGCGAACCGACCGACCACCGGTTCAGAGCGAACCGACCGACCATCTGCGAAGCAGTCGACGGAACGAGGGCGATGACCACGAAAAGTCGAGGCGAGGCGACCAGGGAGCGCATCCTGGCCGCCGCCTCCACCGTGATCCGGGAACAGGGCCTGGCGCACACCACGACGAAGGAGATCGCCCGGGTCGCCGGCTGTTCCGAGGCCACCCTCTACAAGCACTTCACCGGCAAGGAGGAGTTGTTCCTCGCCGTGATGCGGATCAGGCTCGCCCCGTTCATCGGGCTGATGATCCGGTTGCCGGACCAGGCGGGCAGCGGCACCGTACCGGGGCGGTTGACCGACCTCGGCCACGAGATGCTCGGGGTCTATTCCGAGTCGGGTCAGCTCGCGATGGCGCTGTTCGCCGAACCGGTGCTGCTCGACCGGCAGCGCGAGCTGTTCCGCCAGACGGGCGCCGGCCCGCAGCATGCCAACGCCCAACTCGCCGAGTACCTCCGGCGGGAGCGGGAACTCGGCCGGATCGCTGCGACGGCCGACCCGGTGGCGCTGGCCAACCTCTTCCTCGGGGCCTGCTTCTACCGGGCCTTCCTGGTCGCCTTCCTCGGTCCGGCCGGGCACCAGCTCCTCGACCACGATCCCGAGCGGTTCGTCGGGGAACTGGTCGCCGCCATCCCGTACGGCCCCGGACCGGCCAGCGCGGACGCGAGCCCGGCAGCGGCCTCCGGACCGGGCCGCGCACCGAGCGGATCGACAGCGGGCGTGCCCACTGGTGACCACGGGGCCGAAGCGGGTTAACGTTGGTTCATGCCGACCGCGTCCCCCCGCGAAGCCGTTATCGTCGCGACCGCCCGCTCCCCGATCGGCCGAGCCCACAAGGGCTCCCTGCGCGAGCTGCGCGCGGACGACCTGGCCGCAACCATCGTGCAGGCCGCGCTCGACAAGATCCCGCAGCTCGACCCGGCCCAGATCGACGACCTCTATCTCGGCTGCGGGCTGCCCGGTGGCGAGCAGGGCTTCAACATGGCCCGGGTGGTGGCCACGCTGCTCGGCCTGGACACGGTGCCCGGAGCCACCCTCACCCGGTACTGCGCCTCCTCGTTGCAGACCACCCGGATGGCGTTCCACGCGATCCGGGCCGGTGAGGGTGACGTCTTCGTCTCGGCGGGCGTCGAGTGCGTCTCCCGGTACGTCCGGGGCAACTCCGACACGCTCCCGCCCGAGGCGCAGGAACTCGTCGGCGGCGGCTGGCAGAACCCACGGTTCGACGCGGCCCGGGCCCGCTCGGCGGCCCGCACCGAGGCCGGCGCGCCGGTCTGGACCGACCCCCGGCTCGACGGTGGGCTGCCGGACATCTATCTGACCATGGGGCAGACCGCGGAGAACCTCGCCCAGGCGTACGACGTGACCCGGGCCGACATGGACGAGTTCGGCGTACGCAGCCAGAACCTCGCGGAGAAGGCCATCGCCGACGGCTTCTGGGCCCGGGAGATCACCCCGGTCACCCTTCCCTCCGGCGAGTGGGTGGACTCCGACGACGGACCACGCCCGGGGGTGACCCTGGAGGGGGTGGCCGGGCTGAAGCCGGTCTTCCGCCCCGACGGCCGGATCACCGCCGGCAACTGCTGCCCGCTCAACGACGGCGCGGCGGCGGTGGTCGTGATAAGTGCGGAACGGGCCCGCGAGCTGGAGATCACTCCGCTGGCCCGGATCGTCTCCACCGGAGTGACCGCGCTCTCCCCGGAGATCATGGGGCTCGGTCCGGTCGAGGCGTCCCGGCAGGCGTTGCGACGCGCCGGGATGACCATCGACGACGTCGACCTGGTCGAGATCAACGAGGCGTTCGCCGCCCAGGTGATCCCGTCGTACCGGCAGCTCGACATCCCGCTGGAGAAGCTCAACGTGATGGGCGGGGCGATCGCGGTCGGGCACCCGTTCGGGATGACCGGCGCCCGGATCACCGGCACCCTGCTCAACGCTCTGGACTGGCACGACCGGACCGTCGGTCTGGAGACAATGTGCGTGGGCGGTGGCCAGGGCATGGCGATGGTGCTGGAGCGGCTGAGCTGAGCCGACCGGCCAGGCCCGGCCGAGGTCGAGCGGCCCGCCTCGGCGCCGGTGGGCCACGGTCCGCACCCGGCGCCGCCGCGCGGCGGCGAACGGTCAGAGCGCCTGGCGGACGGTCGCCACCTCGTCGGCCGCGCCGGCCAGCACCGGCGTCGGCGGGCCCGCGGCGACCAGGTCCGCCACCACCACCCGGAGCTGGTCGGGCAGGGCCAGGTCGTTCTCCAACCGGGGTACCGGCCGCCGTGGCTCTCCGGCCGCGTCCGCGCCCAGGTCGGCCAGGAGCTGGACGAGCCGGTGCACCAGGTCGGCCCGGGCCGGCCCGCCGGACGGGCCCGGTGCCGCCCAGCGTGGCGGGGTCCAGTGCCCTACCTGGCGGACGAGCAGGTCGAGCTGGCGGACCAGCGACTCGGCGGGGCGGGCGGGTTCGGGCGCGTCCATCGCGGCGAGTCTACGGTCGGCTCAGCGGCGTACGTAGCTGAGCAAACGGAGGATCTGCCAGTAGAGGAAGACAGGCCGGCCAGTAGTCCGAACGCGCAGAACCAGGCGTACCGGGCCGGCAGTCCGTCCCGCACCCCCCGCTGCACCAGGTCGAAGTCGAGGATGAAGGTCAGCGCGCCGACGGTGATGCAGACCAGCGCGAAGACGTACGGCAGCCAGCCGACCTTGCTGCCGGTGCTGTAGACCACCAGGGCCTGCTGACCGGCGATCAGGTAGACGGCGAGGTTGACCAGACTCAGCACCACCACCCCGATCAGCGCCCCGACCACCAGTCGGGTGAACCGGGGGCTGGCCCGGAGCACCCGCAGCCCGTAGAGCAGCGCCATCCCGACGAAGACCCCGAAAGGTGCCGACGACGGCCTGCACCACGATGCCGGGGTAGACCGCCTCGAAGCCCCGGCTGGCGACGCCGAGCAGCACTCCCTGGAGCACCGCGTACCCGCCGATCAGGATCGGGTTGGTGAGCCGCCGGAACGAGATCACCAGGGCCAGCACCAGCCCGGCCAGCGCCGAGCCGAGCGCGGCCGGGGCGGCCCAGCCGTCGGTCACGTACGTCCAGGCGACCGTCCCGGTGGCACCGGTCAGCAGCAGCAGGCCGACGGTCCGCACCACCACGTCGTCGATCGTCATCGGCCGGGCGGCCCCGGTGCCGAGGACCTGGCGTTCCACCCGGGCGGTGTCGTCCAGCCGGGTCAGCACCGGGTTCGCGCTCCGCACGCCCGATGCTAACAAAGCAGACATTTACCCCGCCGCCAACCCGAGCTCGAAACGGCGGACGCCCGCCCCCGGAAGTCGGGGAACGGGCGCCGCGGGTTGGCCGGCGCGCGGGTCGCGCCGGTCACGGGACGAGGGTCAGTCGTCGCCCTGGAAGTAACTCAGCAACCGCAGGATCTCGATGTAGAGCCAGACCAGGCTGACCAGGATGCCGAAGGCGGCAGTCCAGGAGTAGCGGCGCGGCAGGCCCATCCGCACGCCCTCTTCGACCTCGTGGAAGCTGAGGATGAAGCTGAGCGAGGCGATCACGATGCAGATCAGGCTGAACCCGATGGCGACCGGGCCACCGCTGCGCAGCCCGGTGTCGACGCCGAAGAGCGCCAGCACGAAGTTGATCAGAATGACCGCGAAGATGCCGAGGGTCGCCGCGATCACGCCGCGGATGAATTTCGGCGTCGCCCGGATGGCCTTGGCCTTGTAGAGCCCGGCCATCAGGAAGAAGACCCCGAAGGTGGCGATGACCGCCTGGAGGACGATGCCCTGGTAACCGGCGATGACCTCGAAGAACTTGCTGACCATGCCGACGAAGACGCCTTCGACGACGGCGTAGGTGACGACCAGTGCCGGGTTGGCGATCCGCATGAACGAGATCACCAGGCCGAGCACCAGCCCGACGACGGCGGCGCCGATCCAGGCCGCGCCGACGAGCGCGTCGGGAACCAGCACCCAGGCCAACGCGGCGGAGAGCCCGGTGATGCCGAGCAGGGTGACCGTCTTGACGACGACGTCGTCGATGGACATCGGCGTTACGGTGGGCGGCGCGGCCGGGTAGCCCGCGTCCGTCGGGTACGGCTGCCCGTAGCCGGGCTGTCCGTATGCGCCGGCCGGGGCGTAACCCGCGGCCCGCTCCCGCTCGGCCGCCTGGCCGAGTCGGGCCAGCACCGGATTGGACGTCTTCACTTTGTCAAGCCTCCTGGAAAGGTCGGTGCACAGTGCCCGTGCCCTATCCAGGGTAATGCTCCCTGGCGACGTTGTGGAGATCCACGTCACTCGGCCACCCGCCGGAGGGGTCCGGCCGGTCGGCAGCGGGGCTCGGCCGGTCGCCAGCGCGGATCGTGCCCGGGGCGGGGGTCGAACCCGCACGCCTTGCGGCAGCCGCTTTTAAGGCGGCCGTGTCTGCCTTTCCACCACCCGGGCAGGCGCCGAATTTCATCGGTCCTGGTGCCTGCCACGGTAGCGGGTGGAACCCCACCGGGCGCACCCCGTTCTCGGATCGGCACTAGGGTCACTGTCGTGACCAGCACTGCCCGCGCGGCGCAGGACGCCGATTCCGGCCCGGCCACGACAGACACCGTCTCCGGCCCGACCAGGTCCTCCCGGGGACGCTGGCCCGGCGCGCTGCACCGGCACGGGCCCGACCTGGCGGTGTGCCTGCTCTTCGTCGTCCTCGCCGGCTGGCTCACCGCCGGGCTGTGGCCGAGTCCGGGTGCCCGGGTGCTGGCGCTCAATCCGGAGGACCAGGCCCTCTACGAGTGGTTCCTGGCCGTCGACTCCCGGGTGCTGCACGGCGACTTCGCCCTGTTGAGCGACCGGCTCAACGCCCCCGACGGGGTGAACCTGATGGCCAACACCACGGTCATCGCCCTCGGCATGGTGTTCGCGCCGATCACGCTGGCCTTCGGGGCACCGGTCACCTTCGCGCTGCTCGCCGCCGGCAACCTGGCCGGCACCGCGATCGCCTGGTACCTGCTCTTCACCCGGCTGCTCGGCGCCCGGCGGCTCGCCGCCGGGCTCGGTGCCGGGCTCTGCGGCTTCGGGCCGGGGATCATCTCCCAGTCCAACAGCCACCTGCACATGACCGCCCAGTGGCTGGTGCCGGTGCTGATCTGGCTGGTCGTCCGGATGGTCCGGGCCGCCGACCCGCAGGCCCGGCCCGACCGGCCCGGGATCGACTGGCGGCGGGTGGTCACCTCGGCGGTCGGGCTCGCCGCCGGGGTGACGGTGCAGGTCTTCATCGGCGAGGAGACGCTCTTCCTGGCCGCCCTGACCTTGATCATCTTCACCCTGGCGTACGCCGCCGCGAACTGGTCGCTGGCCCGCCGGGTGATGCCCGGATTCCTCGCCGGGATGGGGCTGGCGGTCGCCCTGGCCGTGCCGGTGCTGGGATACCCGCTCTGGTTCCAGTTCGCCGGGCCGCAGAGCGTGCCGAACGGCATGTTCAGCCCGCACTACTTCTACGCCGACCTGGCGAGTTGGTCGGCCATCTCGCCGATGTCGATCGCCGGCTCGGCGGAGGCCGCCCAGCTCACCACCGGACCGGCCGAGTACAACACCTTCCTCGGCTGGCCGCTCCTGCTGGCCGCCGTCCTCGCCGCCGGCTGGCTGATCCGGCGACCGGTGGTGATCGCCTGCCTCGCCTCCGGCGTGGTGATGGCGGCGTTGTCGCTCGGGCCGACGATCGTGGTCAACAAGGAGCAGACCGGGATCACCGGGCCCTACTCGCTGCTGCTGGGGCTGCCGGTGGTGGACGGCGCGCTGCCGATGCGGTTCGCCCTGGCGCTGCTTCCGCTGATCGCCACGGTGCTGGTACTCGCGGTCGACCGGGGGCTCGCCGCAGCGGAGGGGCCGGTACGGGTCATGGTGCCGCTGGCCGCGGTCATCGCGCTGCTGCCGATCTTCCCGGCCCAGATCCCGACCGCCGCCCGACCGCCGCTGCCACAGTTCATCGCCGACGGACACTGGCGCGACTGTGTCGAGCCGAACGGCGTACTGGTGCCGGTGCCGCTGCCCACCCCGCAGGAACCCTGGCCGATGCGCTGGGCGGCCGCCGCCGACGCGTCGTTCGCGCTGCCCGAGGGCTTCTTCATCGGCCCGTACGCGGCCGGCGGCCAGGCCTCGATGGGCACCTACAAGCAGCCGACCTCGCAACTGCTCACCGACGTGTCGAAGAACGGCAGCGTGCCGGTGATCAACCAGGAGCAGCGTGACCAGGCCCGCCGGGACATCGAGTTCTGGGGCGCCTCCTGCGTCGTACTCGCCGACGACGCCCCGTACGTGGCGAGCCTGCGGACCACCCTGGAGTCGCTGCTCGGCCCCGGCACCCGGGTCGCCGACGCCTGGACCTGGCGGGTCTGAGCGCTCTCCGGTGCCCGGCCCGGTCGCCGGACCGGGCACCGTGGCCGGATCAGACCGGGCGACGGTCGCCGGGCCGGCTGCCCGCCGCCGTGCTCGCCTCGACGAACTCCTCCCGGGGGTCGTGCAACTGGCCCAGCGCGACCACCTCGCGGCGGAGGACGAAGGCGAGGGTCCAGTCCACGACCACCCGCACCTTGCGGTTCAGCGACGGGATCCGGCTCATGTGGTACGTCCGGTGCATGAACCAGGCCGGCAGCCCCTTGAGCTTGATCCCGTAGACCTGGGCAACGCCCTTGTGCAGGCCGAGGCTGGCCACGCTGCCGGCGTGCTTGTGCTTGTACTCCACCGGCTGCCGCCCCCGGATCACCGCCCGGATGTTGTCGGCCATCCGGGCCGCCTGCCGCACCGCGTGCTGGGCGCTGGGCGAGCAGTACGCCCCGGGCGGGCCGGTCAGGTCCGGCACCGCCGCACAGTCACCGGCGCTCCATGCCCCCTCGACGACCCGGTCGCCGTCGACCACCTGGAGGGTCGGCAGGCAGGTGACCCGGCCCCGCTCGTCCCGGGGCAGGTCGGTCTGGGCCAGCATCGGCGACGGCTTCACCCCGGCCGTCCAGACGATGGTGTCGGCCCGGAAGCTGTCCCCGTCGGAGAGCCGCACCAGACCGTCCACACAGGACTCCAACCGGGTCTCCAGCCGGATGTCCATCTTCCGCTTCAGCAACTGCGCGACCGTGTACGCGCCCATGTCCCGATCGACCTCGGGCAGCACCCGCAGGGTCGCCTCGACCAGTACCCAGCGCATGTCGTCGGGCTTCAGCTCCGGGTAGTACTTCAGGGCGTCCCGGGCCATGTCCTCCATCTCGGCCAGCGCCTCGATGCCGGCGTAGCCGCCGCCGACGAAGACGAAGGTCAGCGCCGAGCGCCGGGTGTCCGGGTCGGTGGTGGCGGCGGCCACGTCCAACCGGTCCAGCACGTGGTTGCGCAGGAAGATCGCCTCACCGATGGTCTTGAACCCGATGCCCTGCTCGGCCAGCCCGGGGATGGGCAGGGTACGGGAAACGGAGCCGGGCGCCACCACGATGTGGTCGTACTGGATCTCCCGGGCCGGGCCGATGATCGGCTGCACGGTGGCGGTCTTCCGGTCGTGCTCGACCCGGGTGACCGTGCCGGAGACGATGGTGCAGCGGCGCAGCTCGCGCCGGAGCGGCACCACGGAGTGCCGGGGCGAGATGTTGCCGGCTGCCGCCTCGGGCAGGAAGGGCTGGTACGTCATGTGGGGCTGCGGGTCGACGACGATGACCTCGGCCTCCCACGACCGGAGCTTCTTCGACAGGCGCAGGGCCGCGTACAGGCCGACATGACCGGCGCCCACCACAAGGATCCGCTGCGGATTCACGCCTCCATCTTTCCCCCACCCGGCTCCGGATGCTGGCCAGATGCCCCTTCTGTGATTGACGACGCCAAGTGAGCCCCGTTACCCCGGTTTGCGCCGATCTTGCCTGCGGGGCCGGCAGACCGCCGGAAACCCGACCGCTACCCGCGGCGGAACAGCCAGCCGAGCAGCGCTGCGGCGCAGACGGCCAGGGCGAGCCCGCCGAGCAGCGCGGCGACGAAACTCCGATCGCCCAACTGCCCGTCCATCGCCAGCAGCGGCACCGAGAGCACCGCCGAGGCGAGCCCGACCCCCAGGGCCCGGGTGACCCACCGGGCCAGCACCTCGGGGGCGACCACCGCGTCGTACGACAGCAGGGCGGCGAGCGCCGCCAGGGTGTGGGTCAGGTACAGGAAGGTGGCCAGGGCGAGCAGCCGCCACAGCTCCACCCGCTGGTCGTACCAGCCGGTGGCCACCACCCAGGCACCGGCCGCGGCCAGCAGCACCAGGGTGGGCCAGTTCCGCCGGGGCGCGACCGCGGGGGCCAGCGCCGCCACCACCAGCAGGCCGAGCAGGCGCGGGTCGGACGGCCTGGCCGGGTACGCCAGCAGCAGCGCGAGCAGCGCGCAGCCGAAGACACCGACCCGGACCAGCAGCGGCACCAGGGTGATCCGGCCGATCGCGGCGTAGAGCTGTCTGATCCGGCTCACCACGGCGGCTCTCCGTTCGACACGCCGACGCTCACCGCAGCGCCGGCCGGGGTGCGGAGGCGAGCCGGGCGACGTCCCGGAGCACCAGGTCGAGGCTGCCGGCCCCGGCCCAGGTGACCACCGGCACACCGTGCTCGCGGAGCTGCCCGATCGTGGTGTCCCGGTCCAGCCGCCAGAGCCGGTGCGCCACCTCGGTCCACTGCCCCCGCTTCGACGGCACCGCCGACGGTGGCAGGGTGTCCACCGCCACCACGAACCGGCCGGACCGGGCCAACCGGGCCAGCATCGCCGCCGACCGGGCGTCCACCAGCGGGGTGAGTACCACCACCAGAGCGTTGGAGGAGAGCAGTTGCGGGCCGAAGACCTGGTCGTACGGCTCGTGCGGGGACTGTTCGACCCGGACGTCGAGCAACCACTCCAGCAGGGTCAGGTATTGTCGCCGCCCGGTCGCCGGGCGGAGGCGACGGGCCGACGGGCCGTATTCCAGCAGTGACACCCGGTCGCCCCGGTGCAGGTAGTGCTCGGCGATCGCGGCGGCGGCCCGGACGCAGGTGTCCAGCACCGACGCGCTGCCCCGGATCCCGCCGGACCGGCCCGCCTCGGCCAGCACGTCGAGCAGCAGGACCACCTCGGCGTCCCGGTCGGAGAGCATCGCCGCCACGTGCAGTTGCCGGGCCCGCAGCGAGACCCGCCAGTCGATCCGGCGCAGCCGGTCACCCGGCCCGAAGATGCGTACCCCGGCCAGCTCGCCGCCCTCGCCCGGACGCCGGGACCGGTGCCCGCCGACCAGGCCGGCGGCCCTGGGCATCGCCTCGTCCGCGTCGAACGGCTCGGTGACCGGATAGACCGGCACCGGGCGGGCGTCGCTGAGCACCGTCTGGCTGGCCAGCAGTCCGTCGCAGGCGATCGCCCGCACCGCCGCCGGACCGAGCGAGTGCCGGCCCCAGCGCAGCGTCCCGCCGTGCAGCTCCAGGTCGGCGATGGTGCCGGCCGGCACGCCGAAGCCGTAGGGGCGGTCGGTGGCGTCCCGGCGGCCGGCCGGGGCCGGACCGTCGGAGCCGTCCGCCGGAGCGGAGCCGTCCGCCCCGGCACCGCCGGGTGCGAACCGGACCTCGTCGATCCGCAGCCAGGACGAGACCACGGTACGGACCAACACCAGGTCGTAGCCGACGTCGTCGCGGTTGCCGACGCTGATCCCGGCGACCAGCGCGCCCCCCTCGACCAGGTTGGTGTCGTCGGCCCCGATCCCGATCTCCGGCAGCCGCGCCGGTCGGCGGCGCAGCGCGTACGCGGTGCCGAGCGCGAACGGGGCGGCCAGCACCACCAGGTCGATCCGGCCGAGCAGCGCACCGGCCACCAGGAAGAGCCCGGTGAGCAGCACCGCCCGGCCGAGCGCCCGGGTGGAGACCCAGTCCGGCACCGAGGCGTCCCCGGACGACGCCGTCAGGGCAGGGGCGGCCGCCCGCTGCCCGGGTACGGCGGGTCGCAGGGTCGGTCCGGTGGAACTCACGTCGCGCGCGTCCCGGCCGGCCCGGCGGCGTAGCTGGGCAGCGCACCGCTGGCCGGCGCGGGCGTGGTCTCCAGCACCTCGTTGACCACGAACGACGGGTCGACCCGGCGCAGCCACATCTCCGGCCGCAGGGTGATCCGGTGCGCGAGCACCGGAACCGCCACCGCCTTGACGTCCTCCGGGATCACGTAGTCGCGGCCGGCGAACGCGGCGATCGCCCGGGCCAGCAGCAGCAGCCCGAGCGAGCCACGCGGCGAGGCGCCGACCAGTACCGAGGCATGTTCCCGGGTGGCGGCGGTCAGCGCCACGATGTAGCGGCCGATCGAGTCCTCCACCACCACGTTCTCCAGGGCGGCCTGCATCGCCCGGAGCACCCCGGCGTCCACCACCGGTTTCAGCTCCGCCTCCTCCTGGCGGCGGGCCATCCGGCGGCGGAGCACGTCCCACTCCTCCTCGGCGCCCGGATAGCCGAACGAGACCCGGAGCAGGAACCGGTCGAGCTGCGCCTCCGGCAGCGGATAGGTGCCCTCGTACTCGATCGGGTTGGCGGTGGCGATCACGTGGAACGGCGGGTCCAGCCGGTAGGTGACGCCCTCGACCGAGACCTGCTTCTCCTGCATCGCCTCCAGCAGCGCCGCCTGGGTCTTCGGCGGCGTACGGTTGATCTCGTCGGCGAGCAGCAGGTTGGTGAAGACCGGCCCGGCCCGGAAGCTGAAGTCGGCGGTGCGCTGGTCGTAGAGGAAGGAACCGGTGACGTCGGCGGGGAGCAGGTCGGGGGTGAACTGCAACCGCCGGAAGTCGAGCCCGAGCGCCTGGGCGAAGGAGCGGGCGGTCAGCGTCTTGCCGAGCCCCGGCAGGTCCTCCAGCAGCACGTGCCCGCCGGCCAGGATGCCGGCGAGCACCAGCTCCAGGGCGTCCCGCTTGCCCACCACCACCGTGCCGACCTGGTCCAGCACGGCCTGCGCCAGCCGACCCACGTCGAAGGTGCTGACCTGGTCCGCGTCTGTCATAGCTTCTCCAATTGGGCGACGATCGCCGCGAGGTCGCGCGGCGCCGGAGTGCGCTTGGGAGGCGTGTCGAGAAAGTTCCACAGTGGTTCGCCGAGCAGTGCCCGGGCCCGGGCCGGATCGGTGGCCCGCGTGACGCCGTGCCGCTGCCGGAGCAACTCGTCGACGAGTTCGCACAGCACCGGCAGCACCGCCCGGGAGAACCGCTCCGGCTCCCCGTGCGACCAGGTGAGTTTGGTCTCCCAGCGGTTGACCGAGCTGCCCAGGGCGTCCCCGACGGTCCAGTTGTAGCTGCCGTCCTCCTCGCCGTGGCCGGCGGGGCGGCGGAGCCGCACCGGCACCGGTGGTGGCGGGGCGAGGGTCCGGGTGAGCCGGCGCAGCAGCAGCAGGGCGAGGAAGCCGGCGAAGACGGCGGCGACGGAGACGCCGACCCCGACCATGCGCAGCCCGAGTACGACCGCCGCGGTGAGCCCGGCCGCGGCCAGTACGATCCGCAGCCAGCCGCGTACGCCGCCGCGCCGGCGGGTGGTCGTCGGCTGCTGCTCCTCCTCGTCCTGGAGCAGATCGAAGATGCTGGTGCTGGACCCGCTCACCGCTGCCCGCCTCCGGCCGCCGAGGGCTCGGCGTCCCCGCCCAGCCGGTCGACCCGGGTGGTGAGTTCGGTGCGCAGCCGGCGCAGCGCGGCCACGGCCTGGGCCCGCATCCGCTCGTCGACGGTGTGCGTGGCGTACCGGGCCTCCCGGTAGACGTCGGCGAACGCGGCCAGCACGTCGGCGCTGACCGGCCGGCCGGCGCCGAGCAGCCGGGTCACCAGGTCGGTCGGGGTGTCCCCGGGCCGGCGTTCGACACCGGCCGCGGCGGCGGCCTGTTCCAGGCGTACCCAGCAGGCGATCACCGCCTTGCGCGGGTCGGCGTCGGTGTCGGAGAGGTCGACCAACCCGGCGTCGAGCGCGGCGACGACCTCCTCCGCCGTCTGCTCGGCGGAGCGGAGCTTCCGGGCACCGGGGCGGGCCAGCCCCCGGCGGCGGCGCAGCAGGTCCCGGGCCAGCGCCCAGAGCAGCGCGACCAGCACCGCCACCACCACGGCGCCGCAGAGCACGGTGCCGACCAGTGGGACCCAGTCGGGCAGGTAGTTGCCGGGCTGGCCCGGCGCGGGGGTGTCGGTCGGCTGGTCCAGCCCGGAGGGCGGAGCCTGCTGCTCGAACGTCGGCACGATGTCGGCCGGCGGCTCGACCCGGGCGAATCCGATCGACGAGTGCGCGGCGGCGAGCGCGGCCAGCGCCAGCAGCCCGGCGACCGCCGCCAGCGGCCAGAGCGTCCGGAACAGGCCGGCGGTGAGGCTGGACCGGGGCGGGTGCGGTGCCGGGCGGGCACGGCCGGAGTGCCCGTCGGTCATCGCACCGCCTCCCTGAGCCGTCTAGCCGTCCTCGTCCAGCCCGGCCAGGTGCCGGGCCCGGGCGAACACCTCGTCCAGCATTGTCGGTGTGAGCCGCCCGGTAAAGGTGTTCTGCTGGCTGACGTGGTAACAGCCGAGCACCTGCGGGACGGCCTCGTCTCCGGACCAGTGTGCCCCATGCCCGAACCCGGGTCGCGGGGTGGGCGGTCGCACACCGTACACCTGGCGGAGCAGCGGCCACCACGCCGCCCAGGCGAACGCGCCCAGCGTGACCACGACGCGCAGGGTGGGTCTGATCAGGTCGATCTCCCGGTGCAGCCAGGGGGCGCAGGTGTCCCGCTCCGCCGGGCTGGGCTTGTTGTCCGGCGGGGCGCAGCGGACGGCGGCGGCGATCCGGGTGTGTCGCAGTGCGAGTCCGTCGTCGGCGGCGACGCTGGTCGGCTGGTTGGCCAGGCCGGCCCGGTGCAGCGCGGCGAAGAGCACGTCGCCGGAGCGGTCACCGGTGAAGATCCGCCCGGTCCGGTTGCCGCCGTGCGCGGCCGGGGCCAGCCCGAGGATGGCGATCCGGGCGTCGGGGTCGCCGAAGCCGGGGACCGGGCGGCCCCAGTATTCCTGGTCACGGAAGGCGGCCCGGCGGACGGCGGCGACCTCCTCCCGCCAGGCGACCAGCCGGGGGCAGGCGAAGCAGTCGGCGACGGCGCCGTCCAACTCGGCCAGGTCGCCCGCCCGTGTTGCGCGGGCGAGCACGTCCCCGGGGGTACGCGACCGCCGGTCCCCACGGGCGGGTCGGTGCGGTTCAGCCAAGTCGGGCCCGGAAGAGTTCCAGGGTACGGGCCCAGGCACTGGCCGCCGCCCGCTGGTCGAAGACCTCCGGCCGGTCGTCGTTGAAGAACGCGTGCCGGGTGCCGGGGTAGTCGTGGGTGGTGCAGTCGCCGCCGGCCGCCTCGATCGCCTGCCGGGCCGCCTTGACCCCGTCCGCCGCCGAGGTGCCGTCCTCCTCCGAGCAGTGGATCACGGCGGCCTTGCCGGCGTAGTCGGACCACTCGGGACGCATCCGCTCCCAGGGCAGTACCGGATAGAAGCCCACGGTCGCGACGATCCGGTCGGAGAGGGTCGCCGACCAGAGCGCGAGGCTGCCCCCGGCGCAGAAGCCGACGCAGCCGACCTTGTCGCCGCCGACCTCGGGCCGCTCCGCGAGATAGTCGGCGGCACCGGCGATGTCCCGGGCGGCCTGGTCCATGGCCAGGCCCAGCAGCAGCTTGCCGGCCTGGTCGGGCTCGGTGGTGGAGGCGCCGTGGTAGAGGTCGGGGGCGAGCGCCACGAAGCCGGCCTCGGCGAACCGGTCGGCGACCGACGTGATGTGCGGCACCAGTCCCCACCACTCCTGGATGACGATGACGGCCGGACCGGTCGCGCCGCCGGCCGGCAGCGCCAGGTAGCCCTCGCTGGTCCCCCCGTTACTCGGGTAACTCACCATCTCGCCCATCGGTGGCCCTCCTGTCGGTCAGTCATCGTTGGCTGGTCGCACAGTTCTACCCACCCAAAGTCCGGTGGTCCGGGTTCTGCGTGCCGGGTGTTCGGGTAGCCTGCCACGCCCGACGGGGGGACGGAAGCCAACAGCGACGTGGCGTACACCTCCTGTTGCACAGGTGTACGCCACGTCGTCGACCGCCCCCGGGGGAGCGGGTGTGCGGTCTAGTTCGTCGGGGTAGGAGTCGGGCTCTGCCCGCCGCCCGGCGTGCCGGTCGGGGTGGCCGGCGGCGCGGTGCCGCTCGGGGTGGCCGACGGTTCGGCCGGAGCGGTCGGCTCGGGAGCCGGCGGTGACGTCGGTCCGAACCGGAACGGCGCACCCTGCGGGCAGTACGGGTACGGCTGGCGGGTCAGATCGGTGAACGCATCGTCGAGCGAGGGCGCCCGCTGCGCCTCCGCGCACCACGGGTGGCCCAACCGGATCGGCTGGCCGTTCTGGTCGAAGAGTCGTACGCCCTCCAGCAGCCGCCCCTGGCTGTCGTAGACGTAGACGTCCTGCACTCCGGAGTACTGGTCGGTGTAGACCTGCTCGTACTGCACCGGGCTGCCGCCGCCGGCCCGGCTGTCGAGTTCGACGAAGCCGGCCAGGCCGAAGAGGACCAGCAGCGCCGCGCCCAGGTTGAGGACGAGCCTCGGGCGCCGGCCCATCCGGTCGGTACGCCGGCCGAGCCAGATCGACCCGGTGATGGTGACGGCGAGCAGCAGCAGCGCGGCCAGGCCGCTGCCGCCGAGCCGGGGCAGCAGCCCGAACGAGGTTCCGGCCAGCAGCACGGTGATCAGCATCGCGGCGAGGTAGCCGCGCAGGATCCACCAGGCGGGGCGGAGCAGCCGGAGGAAGTCGCTGAGCCGGGTGTAGCCGACGACGGGGCCGAGCCGGTTGTCGGCGGCGCGGATCCGCTCCCGGCCCTTGCGGACCGCCGCGCCGATCCGCTGGTCGAGGTTGACGGCACCGGCCGGCGGAGTGACTCCGGCGGCGGTACGCAGCTCCATCGCGTACGCCTGCGGCGGGCCGAGCCGCTCGTACAGCGACCCCTCCGCCTCGGCGGCCACCTCGGCCAGGTGCTCGGGCAGGTCTTCGAGCAGTTCGTCGCGGACCGGCGGCGGCAGGTCGGCCAGCGCCTCGCGGACCTGCCCGACGTACCGGGCGATCTCCTGCTCCGTCACGGTCATGCCGCCATCCCCTTGTCGTCGAGCAGCCTGTCCATGGTGGTGGCGAAGGAACGCCAGACCTTGCCGGACCGGAGGAGTTGGTCCCGCCCCGCCGGGTTGAGCGCGTAGTACTTCCGATGGGGGCCCGACTCGCTGGGCACCACGTAGGTGGTGAGCAGACCGGCCTGGAAGAGCCGGCGCAGCGTGCCGTAGACGGAGGCGTCGCCGATCTCTTCGAGGCCGGCGGCGCGGAGCCGGCGCATGATGTCGTAGCCGTAGCCGTCCTCGTCCTTCAGCACGGCCAGGACCGCGAGATCCAGCACGCCTTTGAGCAACTGGGTCGTGTCCACGTCGGCGATACTACTATTCAATGCGTAGTACCGTCAACGCGGCAGTAGCGTTGCGGGCGGCGTGGCGCACGGGCGCTACGGTGTCGCCGTGCCCGCCGAGACCGACGTACTGCGCCGCCTCACCGCCGCCACCGGGGTGTACCGGGGCCGGGGCGACGGCCCGGAGAGCGGACCGTTCGTGGCGCGGATGGTGGTGAGCGCCGCCCTCGACGGACGTGCCGCCATTCTCGACTACGAGGCGACCACCGACAGCGACGGCCTGCGGCACGTCGAGCACAGCGTGCTGGTCCTCGGTGGCGGCGGACGACTCGAACTGCACGTCGCCAGCCTCGAACTGCCCGGCATGGTCTGCTTCACCCAGCGCTCCCCCGGGCACTTCACCGCCTACGAGGGGCCGCTGGTGGCCCGGATCGTGCTGAGCACACCGCGCCCCGGGGCGATCAGCTACGCCTGGTGGTGGTCGCGGGACGAGCGTGAGCCGCGCGAGCAGTCCCGGGCCGACCTGTTCCGCACCGGCTGAGCCGCCAACCGTCGCCGCCCTCCCGCCAAGATGGCGGAAGGGCGGCGACGGACATGGGGTCGTGTTCCGGTGCCCCGAACTGCGGGGACCGGCTCAGTGCATGGCGACCGGGACCGGCATCTCGGCCCGCTCCGGCGTGGCGGGCTCGATCCGCTTGCGCGGCAGCAGCAGCGCCGGGACGACACAGAGGACGATCAGCACCAGCGCGATGACGTAGGTCTGACCGAAGGCGTCGGCCAGTGACGCCTGCCCCTGCACGAGTACCTCCGGCGGCACCTGCTCGCGCGGCACCTGCCCCCGGGTGACCGCGCTGTACGCGGTGGCCGCCTGGCTCTCCAGCACCTGGTTGGTGAGGATCACGGACATCACGGCGGTGCCGATCGAGCCGGCGGTCTGCTGGACGATGTTCATCATCGTGGAGCCCCGGGCGACCTGCTGGTGGGTGAGGCTGGCCATCGCCGCCGACATCATCGGCATCATGGTCATGCCCATCCCCATGCCCATCACGAACAGGCCCCCGAGGAGCAGCCCGTACGAGCTGTCGGCGGTGATCTGGGTGAACGGGGAGAGCCCCAGGGCGATCAGCACGATCCCGCCGAGCACCAGCTTGCCGGGGCCGATCCGGTCGGTCAGCCGGCCGGCGATCGGCATCGTGAGCATCGCGCCGATGCCCTGCGGGGCCAGCAGCAGGCCGGCGTCGAGGGTGCCCTCGCCGCGTACCTGGAGGAAGTAGCTGGGCAGCAGCAGCATCGCGCCCATGAACGCCACGGTGAACAGCGTCATCGTGACGACCGAGATGGTGAGGTTGCGGTTCCGGAACAGCTTGAGGTCGATCAGCGGGTGGTCCTTGCGCAGGGCGTGGAACACGAACGCGAGGATCAGCACCAGGCCGACGATCGCCGGGAACAGCACCTTGGCGGCGGCCACGGTGCCGGCCTCCGGGATCGAGGAGACGCCGAAGAGGAAGAGCGCGAGCCCCGGCGAGAGCAGCAGCATGCCGACGAAGTCGAACGACTCGGAGGGGTGCGGCTCGTCCTTGGGCAGCACCCGCAGCGCCAGGACGAAGGCGACGATGCCGACCGGCACGTTGATCAGGAAGATCCAGTGCCAGGAGGCCGCCTCGATCAGCCAGCCGCCGAGGATCGGGCCGCCGATCGGGCCGAGCAGCATGGGTACGCCGAGCACCGCCATCACCCGGCCGACCCGGTGCGGACCGGCGGCGCGGGTCATGATCGTCATGCCGAGCGGCATCAGCATGCCGCCGCCGAGCCCCTGGAGCGCCCGGAAGAAGATCAGTGGGCCGATGTCCCAGGCCACGCTGCACAGCGCCGAACCACCGAGGAACAGCACCAGGGACAGCAGATAGAGGCGCTTGGTGCCGAACCGGTCGGCGGCCCACCCGGTGATCGGGATCACCGTGGCCAGCGCCAGGGTGTAGGCCGTCATCGTCCAGGCGACGGTGGCGTAGCTGGCGTCGAACTCGCTCTGGAAGGTCGGCAGCGCGACGCTGACGACCGTGACGTCGAGGATGGACATGATGGCGCCGAGCACCACCACGCCGGCGACTCTGAGGACGCCGGGATCGAGCTTGTCGCTCTCGGCGTCAGGTTGGACGGCCACGGACATGCGGCTCGCTCCTTCTCCCCGTGGATATAAAGTTAGGCCGACACTAACAGTTCGCTCGCAGCGAAGTATTCTGGGTCCTGGCGCGTCCCTGATAGCCTCCGCTGACCGCGCGGAGGCGTGGCCGCCGCGTCGCGGCCGACCCTTGCCGCCGTCCCCGTGTGCTGGAGGAACCGATGAGTGGCCGTGACGATCTCATCGCCCAGATCATGGAGACGCAACGAGAGATGCAGCACCATTTCGCCAACGACCCGGCGAATCCGCTGTTCACGCTCCACCTGACGTTGCCGCAGCTCAAGACGCTTCTGCTACTTTCCGCCCACGGCAGCATCGCCGGCCAGGAACTCAGCACGGCGATGGGTGTGAGCCTGGCCACCATGACCGGGATGGTGGACCGGCTGGTCGCCCAGGGCCTGGTCACCCGCCGCGAGGACCCGCACGACCGCCGGGTACGCCGGATCGAGCTGAGCGAGCCCGGGCGCGACCTGGTCGACCGGTTCGCGACGGCCGGCACGGAGAAGATGCGTCGGATCCTCGACCGGCTCACCGACGACGAGTTGCGTACGGTCGCGCAGTGCAGCGCGCTGCTGGTCAACGCCGTCGCCCAGGACCCCGAGCCGCCACCGGGATGTGTCGCCGGCTTCGCGGGCTGACCCGCACCGCCCGGTGGCCTACCGCCGCTCCGGCCCCGCCAGGCGCCCGGAGACACAGAGCAGGGACGTGGAACCCGTGGTCGCCGACGTGACCGCGGTGGCGGCGAACCCGTGCTTCGCCAGCGACACCGGCAGCCGCTTGACCAGCTCCGCCACCCGGGTCGCCTCCGGCGGCTCGTAGCACAGATAGAGCCCGCCAGCCGGGCGCAGCAGCCGTTTGAGCAGGGTGAGTTCGGCGGCCGGTGACCGTGTCCAGAACAGGTTGACGTTGACGGCGAAGATCTTGTCGAACCGCTCACCGTCCAGATCGGACTGCTCCAGCACGCCGAACTCCTCCAGCGCGCCGAGCCGGACGACCGCACGCCCCGCCGAAATGTGGTCGCGGTTGCGCCGCTCCGCCTGCCGGATCGCCGCCGCCGAGCGGTCGATCGCGACGATCCGCCCGTCGACCAGCCGGTCACAGACCAGCGACACCGCGATCCCGTTGCCGCAGCCGATCTCCAACAGCCGATCGTCCGGTGCCACCCTCAGCAGGTCGACCGCCCACCGCAGCCGCTCCGGCACCGCCGCCGCCCGCACCATCAACGGACTGTACGTCGCCGCCAGCCGCCCGCACCGAACTGGCGGAAGAGCACCCGCAGCGGAGCCGAAGGCTCATGCGTCGAGGTAGCCGCCAACGTGCCCGGCCAGGTATTGGTGCGGGACACCAAAAAGTCGCGACGGTGGCACCCTGACGTTCCGTCCCGCCACGTGGCAGTGTTTCCTCGCCGAGGTGCCCCGGCAGCGTTGATCGCCCAGTAACCGCCGCCGGAAACACTTCGTCCCCGCGAGACTGTCGAGCTGCCCCGCTTGTGCACCCAGGCTCGCGGCCATCCGGCGCCCCGTCCGTGCACCCAGCTCGACAGTCTGCGCGGCGGGATGGTCCCGGCTCCGCCGGGCGGGTCTCCCGTGGACGCCGGATCAGCCTCGATACTGGTCCAATGCCGCACCGCACGCCCGACATCGACGTACCGGATCTGACCGGCAAGCTCGCGGTGGTCACCGGGGCCAACAGCGGAATCGGGTTCGGCGTCAGCCACCGGCTCGCCCGGGCCGGCGCCGACGTGATCCTCGCGGTACGCGACGAGGCCAAGGGCAACCGGGCCATCACCGAGATCCGCGACGAGGTGCCCGGTGCGAAGCTCAGCCTCCAGCACCTGGACCTGACGTCGCTGGCCAGTGTCGCCGCGTTCGGCACGGCCCTGACAGAGCGGGGTCGGCCGGTCGACATCCTGGTCAACAACGCCGGGATCATGGCGCCGCGCCGCCGGGCGCTCACCGAGGACGGGTACGAACTCCAGTTCGCCACCAACTATCTCGGGCACTTCGCGCTGACCGGTCACCTGCTTCCGCTGTTGCGCGCCGCCGGTGCTCCCCGGGTGGTGTCGATCAGCAGCATGCTGAGCCGCGTCGGGCGGTTCGACTTCGACAACCTCCAGGGTGAGCGCCACTACCAGCCGGTGCGTGCGTACGGGCTCTCCAAGCTCGCGATGCTGGCCTTTGCCCGGGAACTCCAGCGGCGCAGCACGCTCGGCGGGTGGGGGATCCGCAGCAACGCCGCCCATCCGGGCGCGACGATCACCAACCTCCAGGTGACCGGGCCGACCCATGGCGGGCGCTCGCTGCGGCTCAACCGGATCCGGAACCGGCTGCTCTACCTCGTACCGTGGGTGTGGCAGGAGATCCCGGGCGGCGCGCTGCCCGCCGTCTACGCCGCGACCAGCCCGGCGGCCGAGGAGGCCGGCTACTACGGCCCGGACGGCGTCGGCGAACTCAACGGTGGACCGGCGCCGGCCAAGATCCCCGCCCGGGCCCTGGACGAGACGGCCGCATCCCGGCTCTGGGAGGTGTCGGAGCGGCTCAGCGGCGTGACCTACCCGGATCCCCGACCGGCCGGTTGAGTCGGACCGGCGAGCCGTCCGCGGGAGCTGCGCGCTCAGGCCGATGAATGGACGTCGCAAACCGGTGTTCTGGAACCGGAAACCGTTTGCGAGCAGGCGCACATGGGCTGCAATGTGGGGACTCGTGGCCGATGCTGAGACCTACGTGACGCTCCGGATCACCAGGCCGGGGGTGTCTGCGGCTGACGTGACGGCGAGGTTGGGCATCCATCCCACTCACGCGCACGAGGCAGGAGATCCGAGACCCTGTGGCGCTCCTTGGCGCCATGCAATGTGGTCGCTCTCGACCGAGTCCGCGGGAAGCCGGCTTTTGGGCGAGCATCTGGGCGTCCTACTGGACCGCATCGAACCGAAACGGGTCGTTTTGCACGAGATGGCCGCTGATGGATTTGACATGGACTGGTTCTGCTTCGTGTCCGTCGAGGGCAACGGGGGCATTTTGCTCAAAGTTGACCTTCTACGACGCTTGGCCGCGTTTCCCATCGAACTGAACTTGGACATCTACGGCTAGGCGCATAGTGCCGTGACCGCATAGGTTCGCCGGGTTGCCGGTTGGGACGGGTGGCCCGGTGCCGCACGCCTCCAGCACCTGCACCAGGCCGGCCGGACCCGCATAACGGTCCGCGAAGAGGAATTTCGCGGGTCCGGCCGACCTCTTCTGGCTCAACGCGAAAGGCACATGGGTGTCCAGCGGCGGGCTCTGCGCCCAGCTGCACGGCGCAGTAGAACAGGTCGTTGGCGAGGTGCTCGGCGGTCTCCCAGCAGTCCCACTCCAGCGAACCGGCCTTACCGCCCCACCCCTCCGGGGGTGCGTCCCGAAGGATGCCCACGGCGAGCCGCACGGCAAGGTCGACGTCGTCCGCGGTGACGGGAGACAAGACTGATTTGGTTCGAACTCATCGCAGCGCCGCTGCGAGGTCGGCAGCGATCTCGAAGGTCGGTGCCGCCCTTCCGGTCTCGTCTGGGTTCAGCGCGATGTGCTCGATGCGGGCCAGCATCTCCGTTGCGGTTTCCCGGTCATGGAGCGTCATCGCCAGTTCTGCGCGGTACACCAGAACCTCTACATGTGTGACGGGGTCATCGTCGGCCTGCGGGCGAGCCAACGCGCTGTCGAGGATGCGGACTGCCTGGCCGACGTCACCCTTGGAGTCGGCTAGCACGATGGCGTTCGCCAGCGCTTTGGCGAGTCGTCCGGCGGGTGCGGGTGCTGGCGTGGGCATCGTGGCGGCGTTCTGGAAGACGCGGACCCAGTTGCCGCCCGGGTCGATGACGCTGAATCCGCCCAGCCCGTCGGCGTTCTTTCGAGCCCTGGGTCGGGTCATCCGCGGCATTCCGGACACCAGGACTTTGCCGTATGCGGCCCGCATGCCGGCGGCGAAAGCCCGGTGCAGTTCCGCGATGTCCGAGGTGAGCACGATACAGGAGCCGTAGGACTGCTCTGGCTCGAACCCGGCAATCTCGAAGAATTGCAGGTGCAGGTCTTCACGTTGCAGTGCCACGCAGGGGTTGGGTTTGCGCTGCTTATACGTGGTGCTGAAGCCGAGAACCCCGTAGAAGGTTTCGATGTCGTCAATCGACGCGCAGGGCAGCAGGGGAACGGTCACCTCGTTGGTCATGGCTCTTTCCTAGGCGTCGCGGGCGGTCCGTCGCACATGGAAATAGCCGATCATCGCCTGGTCCCATCCGATCGGCCGATGCGACCGCAGTCGGCGTGCAGCTTGGCCAGGGGCGCGTAGGCTTCCGCAGCTCGTCACCTTGCGTAAGCGGATTTTCCTTCGGCGACAGGCGCGGCCAGCCGACCCGGACGATGGCACCGAAACTCACGAACATCGAAAGTGATGAGATCTCGCTGGCACCCGAACTCAGCGACATCTGGCGCCGGAACTCGGTTCTGGCGCGAACACCGTGATTGATCTTGTGTCGGCGATGCCGCTAACGTGTGGTCATGATCGATCTTCAGGTGCGGGAAGAGTCTGGCCGGATCGTGGCGAGTTCACGGGGCTTCGAGTGGACCCAGGACCTGATTGATCTCGATCCCGCGGTGTTCCCGATGCTCGCCGGGCTCTGCGCCTACCTCGACACCGTCTTCAACCAGCGCCAGATTCCTTTGCTGCTAGCGGAGTTGGAGCGACTCCCGGCCGGCTTGATTCCCGAACCGGCTCGTGGAGAGATTGGCCGGTTCGCGACTGCAGTTGAACAAGGCCAGCATCTATACCTGTGGTTCTGTGGCGACTGATCAAGGCATTCGGTCACGACGCGAGCAGGATCCGCTTGCGGAGAAGATCGAAGCCGGCGCGGCCGTACCTCTGCCGTTTGATCATCTTGATCCGGTTGACGTTGCCTTCGACCGGTCCGGAGCTGAAGGGCAGGCTCAACCCGGCGGTGACTGCGGCTAGGTCGGCGGTCAGGCCGGTGGCGAAGCGACTGATGCCGGGCAACGCGGCCTGCTCGGCCGCGGTGATCCACGTGGTAAGACGTTCGCCGTTCAGATGGGTCATCATGTCGGCGAAAGAGCGGACCAGTTCGACAGCGGATCGCAGCTCTGGGCAGCGGTCCAGAATCTGCCGGAGTTGCCCGGTGTCGCGGTCAACGAGGTTGTCCGGGTGCCGGCAGATCCATCCCGTCACCTGCCGCACCGACCGCGGGCGGGGTGTAGTCGTCAATTCGGGTTTACTGCGGTACTGCTCGACGAACTTGCGGACGATCGGGTAACTGCCGGTGAAGACTTGAGCGGTGATCTCGCGATACTAGGGTGCTGACTTTGACACGGCCTTCGCCGATGCGGCGCAGCAGATGGGGCTTGAACGGGTCGACCAGGCTCGGTCGTGGCTTCTGTCCGACCACCAACTCCTGCCAGGTGGCGGCGTGGGCATATTCCGATACCGTGCGGTGCGACCAGCCGAGATGACGGGCGATCCGCCGGAATCCGGCACCTTGCGCCAGCAACTTGTGGACCAGGGCGTGGTGGGCGCGGCGGCGTTCGGCCATCGCCCCGGTCGGCTCGGCGGCTACCGCCTCGGCGGACTCGCCGGGGGGCCGTGTCGATCGGTCCGTCGAGGCAGCATTTGTGCCGCGCGACGGTCTGCTCCACACGGCTGTAACGACAACTTCGGCGCCCGACCGCACCTCCTCGATCTTGATACCGGCCAGGTGCGGAAGGAGTTGCTCGACGACATCGCACAGCCGGACAACGACTCATCGCCTGACGTCCATCACACAATTTGCGCCAGAGCCCGGAGCTCGCGAGCAACCAGCAACCCCTTGGCCGGGTCGGCGGTTCTGGCACGGTCAGAGCAATAGACGTCCGGATCTACCGCAGAGTGGGCAACAGCCGGCTGTGCACGGATCACAGAGCGTGGCGGCGTACGGCTGGCGCGCAGCGTCCGATCATGCCGAGTTGAGTGCAATCGATCATGTCAGCGATGACGGTACCGCGCTCCCGGAGCACTACTGGCCGGATGTGCGTGCTTGGCACGCGAGCGTTACGACAGACCTGCCACACCGCCGGGCGGGCGACATTGGTGTCATTTGGGGGGACCTTCTCGGTTAGACGTAGCTGAACAAGGGAGGAAAGACGAGGACCACGATCCAGGCCCACGCGGCGTACACCGGAAGGTAGCCGGTCTGCCAACGTTCGAGCGCCGCGAACGGCGTGCGCCGGCGGATGAAGGTCAGCAGGAGCCACGCCGACCACGCGAGGTTGACCAGCAGGATGACGTTCTCGCCGAGCGCGGCCGCCCTGTTGGGCGTACTGCCGTATTCGTCGGTGATGCGCCCGGTGATCTCCATCAGCACCAGCACGTCGATGGCCAACGCACTGACCACGAGCGCGAGCTGGAGTTTGTCGAACGGGCCGGGCGGGGCCAGCGGATCGCGGGCCGAGAGCGAGTAGAGCAGCAACCCCAGCACCACGACCAGCAGGAGGTCGAACAGGATCAGCGCTTCGCGCTCGACGTCGATGCCGTGGCTGGTCCAGACGACGGCGACGAGGAAGGCGAGGAGGGCGGCCGTGAAGAGCGGGGTGAACAACCGCGTGAGGACGGGCGCGATGTTCTCGACGACACTCTGCTTGGCCTCTACGAGCCACCCGGCCACGACGACTGCGGCCGTGGCGCCGCAGGGAAGGAGCCAATGCGAGATGAACTCCTCCGGGACGATTCCGATGGCCTTGAAGGTGTTGAACAGGAAGGCGGAGAGTACGCCGCCGCCGAGGGCCATGAGTACGAAGTAGATGAACCACTCGCCGGTGAAGCGGATGAAGTCCATGCGTCGACGGGAGGAGTGCCAGTCGTCGGCGACATAGGCCAGACCGACCACGAGCCACAGGGCGATGGGAAGGTGGATGCTGGTGACGACCAGGGACTGCGACTTGTCCGCCAGGGGGTAGGCATTGGCCGCCACGGCGCCGAGAGCGAACAGCGCCATCAGTATCGCGATCACTGACCGTCGGGCTTTCCGGCGCCAGGCCAGAAACGCCGCCAGCCAGGGCAACGCGAACAGGGTGAAGTTCCGCGCGTAGAACGAGCTGTCGTCCTCAAAGGTCAGCCCGAACAGTGCCGGCACCTTGACGGACGCCACCGCGCCCGCCGCGCAGCCGACCATGACCCACAGGTCCCGCCCGGAGCGCGTGCCGGCGACCGGGCTGCCGGGATCGGCGGTCAGCACCAGCTGTTTCCACAGCCGTTCCGAATGCTCCCGGGCGAACTCGCGGGAGAGTTCGTCGAGGCTGCCCATCCGTTTGACCGCGACCAGGAACGCCTCATCCGGGCTCAGGCCTGCTGCGACGAGCTCGTCAACGGAGCCGCGGAGGTGGTCTTCGAGCTCGTCGGCGTCGAACGGTTGCAGCTCCCTTCGGCGAAGCACGTACCGGCGCCACTGCTCGAACTGCGCTTCCAACTCCTCATGCCCATCCTGCGCCGTCATGCGCCGCTCTCCAACGGGTCCACCGTCAGCGGCACACGGTCACGCCAGATCTCCTTGAGCGCGTCTACGACGGTGTCCCACTGCCGGCGCTGCTCGGCCAGCTCAGCCAGGCCCTTGTCGGTGATGCGGTAGTACTTGCGCTTTCGCTCGCCGGTGACCGTCTGCCAGCTCGACTCCACATAACCGAGGCGCTCAAGCCGGTGCAACAACGGGTACAGCAGCCCCTCGGTCCAGTCCAGCTCGCCCCCGGACAGCTCGTTGATCCGCCTGAGGATGGCGTAGCCGTAGCTCTCGCCCTCGGTCAGGATGCCGAGCACCATCGGTGTCGCCGAGGCGGCCACCAAATCCTTAGCGACCTTCACGAGACCTCACCCAGCCCCCAACCCTAGAAGTACGATGCATAATACTGGTAGGTATTCCCTGACGCAACGGCCGGTTACCTGCCCCTGCCAGCGGCGTGCCGCCCGGCCGGTTGCTACGCTCCGGCCCATGAGTTTCTTCTACCTCGTCTGACGCGACCGCTGGCGGGTTGCGGATAACCCCTCGCCAGCGATGCGGGGCGGCAGCGCGTCGCCCCGAGTCGCGACGTGGGAGAAGATCGGATGATCTTTCGGTTGCCGGCGCGTACCCGCGCCGGGGCCACACCGCGTCCTGGCACCGTCGTCACGTCGTGACGGCCGCGCGCCTGGTGGCGCGGACGGTGCGGGGCATCGAGCCGGTGGTGGCCGACGAGATAACAACACTGGGAGTGGGCCGGGTCAGTGCGGTCGCACACCGCGAGGTGTGGTTCGACTGCCTCGATCCCGGTCCCGAGGTACTGGAGCTACGCTGCGCCGACGACGTCTTCCTGGTCGGCGCGGTGGTGTACGGGATCGGCCGGAGCCGGGCCGATTGCCGGATACTGGGCAAGGCCGCGACGGCGTTGCCGCTGCGGGAGTTGCTGGCCGGGTGGCGCCGGTGCCGTGCCGACCGCCGACCGCCGGGGATGGACAGGTCGGCACCGTTGTCCGGGATGGACGCGCCGGCACCGTTCTCCGGGATCGACGTCTCCGCGTCGTTCCTGGGGCGGCGCAACTTCACCCGGTTCGATCTGGAGGACGCGGTCGGCGAGCCGATCGCCGCCGCGCTCGGGTTGCCGTACCACAGCCGGCGGGATGGGGTCGCGCCACCGCCGGGTGGACTGTCCTGGCGGGTCACCCTCGTCGACGACCGGGCCCTGGTGGCGCTGCGGATCGCCGACCGGCCGCTGCACCGCCGCGCGTACCGTCGGATGTCCCGGCCGGGCAGCCTGCACCCGCCGGTCGCCGCCGCGCTGGTCCGGCTCGCCGGGCCGCGCGACGGCGACCTGCTCCTCGACCCCTGCTGCGGCGCCGGGACGGTACCGGTCGAAGCCACCCGCTCGGGTCGAGAACTGTCGGTGGTGGGCAGTGACATCGACCGGGCCGTCGTCGCGATCGCCGCCGGCAACGGCGGGGACGCGCCGATCGGCTGGGTGGTGGCGGATGCCGGCCGGATCCCGCTGCCGGACGGCGCCGTCGACCTGGTGGTCACCAACCCGCCGTGGGACCGGCAGGTGCCGTTCGCCGGCACCCTGGCCCGGCGGCAGCGGCGGTTCTGGACGGAACTGCGCCGGGTGTTGCGCCCGGCCGGACGGGCGGTGCTGCTGGCCTCCGATGTGGACGGCCAGTCGCCCGACGCGGGGCGGGCCGGGCTGACCGTGCGGGAGCGGCACCCGATCAGTCTCTCCGGCACCCACCCGGAAATCGTCATCCTGCGGGCCCGGTAGTACGGCTGCCGGTGCGGGGTCCCGGGCGGAGGCGGCCGACGCCGAGCCCCGGGACCCCACCGGGCCCCGCCGGGAATGCCGACAGCCGAACCGCTGCTACGCCGGCAGCAGGCTGTAGGCGATGCCGTCGAGGATGTCCCGCTCGCTGGCGATCACCGAGCTCATCCCGGCCCGCTCCATGACGATTCTGAGCACCAGCGCACCGGCCCCGATCACGTCGGCCCGGCCGGGGTGCATCACCGGGATGGTCAGCCGCTCCGCCGACGACCGGGCCAGCAGGTCGCTGGTCACCTTCAGCACGTCGGCGTACGGGATGCGGGCGTGGTGGATCCGGTCGGGGCGGTACTCCGGCAGGCCCAACGCGATCCCGGCGACCGTGGTCACCGAGCCGGCCAGCCCGATCAGGGTGGCCGCTTCCCGTCCCGGCACCACCGACAGCGCCCGGTCCACCACCGCCGTGATGTCGGCCTCGGCCGCCGCCAACTGCTCCGGCGTCGGCGGGTCGCCGTGCAGGTGCCGTTCGGTCATCCGGACGCAGCCGATGTCCACCGACACCGCCGCGTCCACCGCCGCCGCGCCGCCACCGGCCGGTCGGCCACCGACCACGAACTCGGTGGAGCCGCCGCCGATGTCGACCACCAGGTACGGCGCCCGGACGTCGTCGCCCAGCCCGCGTACGGCACCGGTGAAGGAGAGCCGGGCCTCCTCCTCGCCGGTCACCACCTCCGGCTCGACGCCGAGCGTGTCCACCACCATGGCGCGGAACTCGCCCGCGTTGGAGGCGTCCCGGGAGGCGGAGGTGGCGCACATGCGTACCCGGGACACGCCGAGTGACTCGATCGAGGTGGCGTAGCCGACCAGCGCCTGCCGGGTCCGTTCCAGCGCCTCCGGTGCCAGCCGCCCGGTCCGGTCGAGGTCCTGGCCCAGCCGGACGATCTCCATCCGCCGGACCACCTCGGCCAGCTCGGCCCCCGGCCCGGCGGACGCGTCCGGCAGGTCGGCCACGAGCAGCCGGATCGAGTTCGTGCCGCAGTCGATCGCGGCCACCCGGTTCGTCACGATCTTCACCCTACGTCGTCGGAGTCGCGGCTACACCCGTCCGAGCCGGAGTCGTCAGAGTCTGAGCAGCATCCGGACATTGCCGAGGGTGTTCGGCTTGACCCGTTCCAGGCCGAGGAACTCGGCGACGCCCTCGTCGTACGAGCGGAGCAGTTGCTCGAAGACCGCCTGCGGCACCGGCGCCCCGTCGATCTCGACGAAACCGAAGGCGGCGAAGAACCGGGTCTCGAAGGTGAGCACGAAGACCCGGGCGACGCCCAGCTCGCGGGCGGTGGTCAGCAGCTCCGCCACGATCCGCTGGCCGATCTTGCGGCCCCGGTGTGCCGGGTGCACCGCCACCGTCCGGATCTCGGCCAGGTCCTCCCACATCACGTGCAGGGCACCGCAGCCGACCACCGTACCGTCGGCCGGATCCACCGCGACCCAGAACTCCTGGACGTCCTCGTAGAGCGTGACCGTGGCCTTGCTGAGCAGCCGCCGTTCCGGACTGTAGGTGTCGATCAGGTCCCGGATCCCGCGTACGTCGGCGGTCCGGGCCCGCCGGATGACCAGCTCGGCCGGGACCGTCGCCGGCTCGCCGCCGGTCATCCGGTCGGCTCCGCCGACCGGGCCGAGGGCACCGGCTCGACGCACGGACCGTCGGCCCACCACTGTTCGAGCAGTTCCAGCACCTCGTCGCCGAACGGGTTGACGCCGGGGCCGGCGGCCAGCGCGTGCCCGAGATGCACGTGCAGACACTTCACCCGGCCCGGCATGCCGCCGGCCGAGATCCCGTCGATCTCCGGCACGGTGCCGATCGCCTCCCGGCGGGACAGGTAGTCCCGGTGCGCCGCCAGATAGCGCTCGGCCAGCTCCGGGTCGGTGCCCAGCCGCTCCTGCATCTCGCGCATCAGCCCGGCGGACTCCAGCCGGCTGCACCCGGCCACCGCGCGCGGGCAGGTCAGGTAGAAGAGGGTGGGGAAGGGTGTGCCGTCGGCGAGCCGGGGGGTGGTCTCCACCACGTCGGGCTGGCCGCACGGGCAGCGGTGCGCCACCGCGCGGGTGCCGCGCGGGGTCCGGCCGAGCTGGGCGGCGACCGCCGCCAGGTCCGCGTCGGTGGCCGGCTCCCGCACCGGTGCCGGCACGCCGGCCGCCGCCGGCTCCGCGCCGGGACGACCCACTCCACCGGGTACGCCGACCGGGTCGGGACGGCTCACCGGCCGGCCCGGTCCGGCTGCTCGTTGGCGGCCTGCACGCTGGACCAGAGGGTGTCGTACCAGGGCTCCGGGGCCCGTTCGGCCGCCGACGGATCGACTCCGGCGTCCCGGGCGGCACCCTTGTGGTCGGTGAGCACCACCAGCGGCACCTCGCCGGGCAGCACCATGTAGAACCGCTCCCTCGCCTGGATCTTCACGTACTCCGGGTCGTCCCAGAGCGCCGCCTCCTCGGTCAGGTCACCGATGACTTCCCGCTGCGCCTGCTGGGCCGCCTCGATCCGGGCGATGTCGGACTGCTGGTTGAGATAGACCCGCACCGGATAGGTGTAGGCCAGCGCGAGCGCCACCAGCACCCCGGCGAGTACGGTCGCCCGGCCGGTGTAGCGCCGGGGGTGCTGGGCGTACGTCCGCTTCACCGCCCGGGCGGCGACGGTCCGGCGGGCGGCCGCGGGCCGGCTGCCCGAGCGGGAGCCGTCCGCGCCCCGGCCGGTGCCGGCGGCCCGGGTCGAACCGGCGGCCCGGGCGGCTCCGGAGGAGCGTGCCTGGCCCTGTCGCGGCTCGGTCCGGGACCCGGGGTCCCGACCCGCGGCACGACCGGTCCGGGACGTCCCGGACCGGCCACCGCGATCCGGCCGTCGAGCCGGACCCTGCCCGCTCGGCGTACGGCGTTGCGTCATCGCCGTCGCACCCCTCCCCCGAAGGCTGACCCGTCAGTTCGAACGGTAACGCGGAAACGCGCCGGTGCCGGCGTACCGCGCCGCGTCGGCCAGCTCCTCCTCGATCCGCAGTAGCTGGTTGTATTTCGCCACCCGGTCGGAGCGGGCCGGCGCACCGGTCTTGATCTGGCCGCAGCCGGTGGCCACCGCCAGGTCGGCGATGGTGGTGTCCTCGGTCTCGCCGGAACGGTGGCTCATCATGCACTTGAAGCCGGCCCGGTGCGCCATGTCGACCGCCTCGAAGGTCTCGGTCAGCGAACCGATCTGGTTCACCTTGACCAGTACGGCGTTCGCGGTCCGCTCCGCGATGCCCCGGGCGATGCGCTGCGGGTTGGTGACGAAGAGGTCGTCGCCGACGATCTGCACCCGTTCGCCGAGCGAGGCGGTCAGCCCGGCCCAGCCGGACCAGTCGTCCTCGGAGAGCGGGTCCTCGATGGAGACGATCGGGTAGTCGTCGGCCAGCTTCTGGTAGTAGGCGGTCATCTCGTCCGCGGTCTTGGTGCCGCCCTCGAAGGTGTAGACCCCGTCGGAGAAGAACTCGGTGGCGGCCACGTCGAGCGCGAAGACGATGTCGGTGCCGAGCCGGTAGCCGGCCTTCTCGACCGCCTCGGCGATCAGGTCGAGCGCGGTGGAGTTGGTCGGCAGGTCGGGGGCGAAGCCGCCCTCGTCGCCGAGGCCGGTGGCCAGGCCCTTCTTCTTCAGCACCGACTTGAGCGCGTGGTAGACCTCGGCGCCCGAGCGCAGCGCCTCGCGGAACGAGGGCGCGCCGATCGGGGCGATCATGAACTCCTGCACGTCGACGTTGGAGTCGGCGTGCGCGCCACCGTTGAGGATGTTCATCATCGGCACCGGCAGCAGGTGCGCGTGCGGGCCGCCCAGGTAGCGGAAGAGGCTCAGCTCGGCGCTGTTCGCCGCCGCCTTCGCCACCGCCAGCGAGACCCCGAGGATGGCGTTGGCGCCCAGCTCCGACTTGTCGTCGGTGCCGTCGATGTCGAGCATTTTCTGGTCGATCAGCCGCTGCTCGCTGGCCTCGTAGCCGACGAGCTGGTCGACGATCCGGTCCTCGATGTTGGCGACCGCCTTCTCCACGCCCTTGCCGTTGTAGCGGTCCTTGTCGCCGTCGCGCAGCTCGATCGCCTCGAAGGCTCCGGTGGACGCGCCGGACGGCACCGCGGCGCGGGCGACCGTGCCGTCGTCCAGCCCGATCTCGACCTCGACGGTCGGGTTGCCGCGCGAGTCGAGAATCTCCCGGGCGACGATTCCCTCGATGGTGGCCACTGTCCTGCTCCTCAGAGATTGAAGTCTGTCCATCGATAGCCGATGGTGGTCCGTCCCCGTCGCGGCGGTGCGGCGCAGGCTCCCGCAGGCAGCCTATCGGTCGGGCCCGGGGCTCCGGGCGCTGCCTCCGGGCCCGGCCGCCGGGCCGTGGGACCGCCCGACATTTGTGGATTTCTTTCACAGTACGTGGGAACCGGTTTGCGCGCGCTTGACCCGATCGTGAAGGCTGTGGGCCATGCCGGCTGTGTCGATCTCACTCCGGGTACTCGCGGGGGCGATCATTTCCGTACTGACGGTCTCCGGGTGCCAGACCCTGGACGACGCCGGTCGGGTGATCGGGCGGGCAGACCTGGTCAACGACCTGGCCGCCCGGCTGGACCGGTCCAACGAGCTGACCTACTCGGCCGACTATCAGCTCCCCGGCGGCCGGAACGCCTCGATCTCGCAGTCGCAGGACCCGCTGCGCGCGGCGTACACCTATCCGGGCGGCAAGCTGACGGTCACCACGGACGCGACCACGGCCTGCGACACCAGCACGAAGAAGCCCACCTGCACGCTGACCCCGCCCCCGCCGGCCAACGCCAAGCCGTCGGTCACCATCTTCGCGGACATGAACAAGCGCGGCCTGGTCACCCCGCCGGTGGTGGTCGGCCTGCTCACCGCCGCCGCACTCGACCCGGACGCGACGATCCGGCAGTACGACACCACCGTCGCCGGCCGGCACGCCACCTGCGTGGAGGTCGACCAGCTCAGCGACGCCCCGGCGGCCGGCTTCGACGCCTGCATCACCAGCGAGGGCGCACTCGGCAGCTTCACCGGTACGGTCGACGGCACCGAACTCGAGGTGGCGCTGAGCCGCTACCGCGACGCGGTGGAGAGCAGCGCCTTCGAGCTGCCCGCCGGTGCCGGACTGATCGACCGGCGCGCCAAGGCGGGCCAGCCGCCCGCCTGACCTCACGCCAGGTCGTACTCGTCCAGGCCGAGCAGCGCGGGCAGGTGGCGCGGCGACGGGGAGCCGTGCGCCAGCATCGCGTCGTGCCACTGCCGGACCGGCACCCCGTCCGGCCGGCGCGCGGCGATCCCGGCGACCTGGTGGTAGCCGACGAAATAGGTGGAGAGCTGGGTCGAGGTGAGCAGGGCCCGGCGCCACTTGCCGACCGCCTCGCCCTCCTCCTGGAAGCCCCGCCCGGTCATCAACGCCAGCCCGTCGGACTCGGACAGCTCCTCGCAGTGCGTCAACTGGTCGAGGATCGCGTTGATGGTCATCCGGAGCTGCATCTTGAGCTGCTGCAACCGCACCGCCAGTCCGCCGAAGCCGCGCGCGACCATCGCCTCCTCGGCGTAGACCGCCCAGCCCTCGATGAACGGGCCCGAGTGGCCGAGCGCGCGGGCCCGGCTGCTGCCCCGGTAGCGCCGGGCGTGCGCCAGTTGGAGGAAGTGCCCCGGCACCGCCTCGTGCACGGTCAGGTTGCGGATCATGTGGTCGTTGTACTCCCGGAAGAACGACTCCACCCGGGTCGCGGACCAGTCCGCCGGAGTCGGCGCGATGCAGTAGTAGGTCGGCACGGCGGCGGACTCCAGCGGCCCCGGGGCGTCGCAGTAGGCGACCGCGACCCCCCGGTCGTGCTCGGGCATCTCCTTGATCACGCAGGGGTCGTCGACCAGTGACACCAGGTCGGTGTCGGCGACGAAGTCGAGTACCTCGTCCAGGGTGGTCCGGGCCAGCGGCACCACCGAGGAGTTGTCCGGGTGCTCGTCGGCGAGCAGCGCCAGCGCCTGACGTACCGTCTCGTCCGAGGCCGGGCCACCGACCAGCTCGACCGCCGCCGCCCGGATCTCCTCGGTGACCCGCTCCAGATTCGCCCAGGCGGAGTCGAGCACCTGCCGGGCGCCGAGTTCGGTGTCCAGGGTGTGCCAGAGCCGCCCCTCCCAGAGCCGCCGCCCCAACCGGGGGTCCCGCCCCGGCCCGGCGTCGTCGCGCAGCCCGGCGCGGAGCCATTCGGCGAACCCGGTCAGCTCGCGGACCGCCATCCGGGCGACCGGCTCGACCGTGTCGCGCAGGCCGGGCGCCTCGGCCAGCAGGGCCGGCACCTGGCCCCGGACCAGCGCCGCCGTGCCCTCGAACTGGCCGACGGCGGTCTCGGCGTGGATCCGGGGGACGTCGCGGAGCACGGCCCGCGCCGTCGCCAGCGCGTCCGGTACGGCGGCCAGCCGCCCGGCCAGGCTGGTCAGCCGTACGTCGACCGGGGCGAACGGCCGGGCGACCAGCGCGTGCAGCAGCGGCCCCGGGTTGTGCACCAGCGGGTTCCACTCGGCTGACCGCACCTCGGTCAGCTCGAAGATCCCCCGGTCGACCAGGGCGGTGAGTACGGCGTGGTCGACCCGCTCCGGGACGTCCAGCTCCTCGGCGTCCACCTCGGAGAGGGCGTGCGCGGCGTCCCGCAGCATCGCCACCCGCCCGGCCACCGCGTCGGCGGACCGGTCCGGCAACTGGTCGTCGAGACCGTGCTCGCCGACCGTCGAGGCCAGGTCGGGGTCGCTCGCCAGGAGCGCGTCGACGATCCGTTCGGCGAGCGGGACGAATGGTGGCATGGGGCAAACCTAGACGATCAGTTCGCTCCCCGTCGGCCGGCGCTTCGGCCCGACCCGGCGGCCGACCCGGCGGTACGCGGCCCAATGGTCCTGTCATGACGCCTTGGTTTGGCCCTGTCCCATGGACCAATCACGCCCTAGCGTCGGTCCGGTGAAGCTCTCGAACTCGGTCGCGGTGCTGCTCTGCGTCACCGGGATGGTGCTGGTCGGCAGCTCCGTCTCGATCAGTCAACTCGTCCTCGACTATCCACACCTGACCGGCCAGGCGGCCCGGTACGCGCTGGCCGCGGCCGTACTGTTCGCCCTGGTCCGACGCTTTCCGGGACTGCTGGCCGGCGGCACGCCTCCGCCCGGCCGGCCGAATCGGCGGGAGCTGGTGGTGCTGACCACGCTGGCGCTGACCGGGATGGCCGGGTTCAACGCCTGCATCCTGGTCGCACTGCCGCACGCCGATCCGGCTGTGGTGGGCACCTTCATCGGCGCCGCGCCGCTCGGGCTCGCCCTGCTCGGCCCGCTCACCGGTGGCCGCCGCCCGGCGCTCCGGCTGGTCGCGGCGGCCGGGATCGTCGTCGCCGGTACCGCACTGGTGCAGGGCAGCGGTCGGGCGGACGCGACCGGCATCGTCGCCTCGCTCGGGGCGTTCGGCGGCGAGATCGCGTTCTCGCTGCTGGCTGCGGCCGTACTGCCCCGGCTCGGCCCGGTACGCGTCGCGGCGTACGCCTGCGCGCTGGCCGTACCGCTGTTGCTGCTGGCGGCGATCCCGGCGGGTGAGCTGGCCCGGTGGCGGCTGCCCACCCCGACCGAGGCCGCCGCGTTCGGCTACCTGGCGGCGATGATGACCGTGATCGCCTTCCTCGCCTGGTTCACCGGGCTGCGCACCCTCGGGGTGGAACGGGCCGGGGTACTGGTCGGGGTGATGCCGATCGCCACCCTGCTCACCGCGGCGGTCCAGGCCGGTCGACCGCCGCACCTCGGGCAGACCGCCGGGGTGCTGGTGGCGGCGGTCGGCATCGCCGTCGGGCTGAGCGCGGGCCGCCGTCGCCGCGCCCGGACCCCGGCGGAGACCGTCGCCGTCCGGGCCGGCTAGCTAGCAGGGGCCGCTGCCGACGCTCGGCGCATCGGCGCCCGGCGCACCGGTCCGCCTCCTCGGCCCGGGCCGGAGCCGGTGGATCCGGACGACCGAAGCCCCGCGCCGCGCGGTGACCCGCCCGGACCTCGCACCGCTGCTCGCATTGTGCCGCGCGGCCCTGGTCACCGACCGTAGCCTGGATCAGGTGAACGATCCCCGCCTCAGCCGCCGGCTGCTGCTCACCGGCCTCGGCTCGGCCGCGCTGGCGGCGGGTACCTCCGGATGCGGCTCGGGCCCGACGCCGGCCCGGCTCGCTCCCACCCCGTCCCGGCCGCCCGGTCCGGCCCGGCGCGACGAGGCGGCGCTACGGCGCAAGATCGCAAGCCTGCTGGTGGTCGGCTTCCGGGGCCAGCAGGCGACCGAGGCCGAGTGGATCGTCACGGCGATCCGGGAGGGGCTCGGCGGCGTCATCCTCTTCGACCGTGACCTGAAGACCGACGCCGTCCGCAACATCAGCTCACCCGGTCAGGTGACCGCACTGGTGAAGGCCCTGAAACAGGCGTCACCCGGCCGGCTGCTCGTCTCGATCGACCAGGAGGGCGGTCGGGTCGCCCGGCTCAACCCCGACAACGGTTTCCCGGCCACCCGGTCGGAGGCCGAGATCGGCCGGGCGGACTCGATCCCGACCACCCGGGCCTGGGCGGAAGGGCTCGTGCACAGCCTCACCTCGATCGGCGTCAACCTCAACTACGCGCCAGTGGTCGACCTGAACCTGCGCCCGGACAGTCCCGCCGTCGGCAAGCTCGAACGGAGCTTCTCCGCCAACCCGGACGTGGTGGTCCGGAACGCGGCCGAGGAGGTCCGGGTGCACCGGGCCGCCGGGGTACGCACGTCGCTCAAGCACTTTCCCGGGCTGGGCAGCGCGACCGGGAACACCGACTTCGCCGTCGTCGACGTCACCGACTCGTGGCGGGAAGTTGAACTCGAACCGTTCCAGAAGCTGCTCGCCAAGGGCGCCGCCGACTCGGTACTGGTCGGGCACGTACTCAACCGGAAGCTCGACCCGGACCGGCCGGCCTCGCTGTCCCGGGCGGTCGTCACCGACCTGCTGCGCGGCCGGCTCGGCTGGCGCGGCCCGGTGGTCAGCGACGACATGCAGGCCGTGGCGATCACCAGCCGGTTCGGGCTGGACGAGGCGGTCGCGCTGGCCCTGGAGGCCGGCGTCGACCTGCTGGTCTTCGGCAACCAGCAGGAGTACGACCCGAACATCGTCGGCCAGACCCTCGACACCGTCGTCCGGCTGGTCCGCTCCGGGCGCCTCACCGAGCAGCGGATCGACCAGTCGGTGGCCCGGGTCGACACGCTGCGCCCGAAACGCTGACCCCGGTCGCCGCGCTATCCCGGTAACCGCCTGTCACAGCGGCGGCCAGGCATTGGCCAGCAACTGCCGGAAGTGCGCCGGGAACCACTCCGTGATCGGCGGAGCGCCCGGCAGCGCTCCGGTGCTGCGGTAGGAGCCGCCCGGCAGGTTGTAGTCGGGATCGCACATCGGCTCGTACGGCTGGCCCCACGCCCGGTCGACATCGGCACCGTCGGACTCACCGGGCGGTTTGACCCACACGTACGCGTCGATGCCCGGCTCCGGGGCGGCGGCCGGCCGCTCGCCGAGGCCGGAGCCCGCCTGGTTGCACCAGTTCGTGATGTACGCCCGCCGGTCGATCCGGCTTCGGTCGACGTACTCGTTCAGGTCGCCGGTGGTCGCCGCCGGGCCGGTGGGCCGGGCCGGGCCGCCCCAGCCGTTGCGCGAGGTGTCGACCAGCAGACTCGCCTGCGCGGCGAAGCCCTCCTCGGCCAGCAGATCCCGCATGTGTCGCGCGTATGGCACCTCGTCGACGAACGGGTTCCAGTCGACCCACCTCGACTGGTGCACCGGCTGGCCGTTGACGACGGTGTCGGCGCGGAAGTACTCCTCGTGCAGCACGGAGTAGTTCGCGGTGTTGGCGACGAAGCCGTGCACGTTCGCCAGCGTGCTGCCCGCGGTGGTCGCGGCCTGGCGCAGCAGTGCCGCCACCGGGCCGGAGTTGTCCGGCCAGCCGAGTTCGCCGTGGTGGCTGATGTCCAGGTACGGGTAGACGTGGGGCAGGGCGCCGAGCCGGGCCAGGGCGTACCCGATCCCGTCCAGGTAGATGCCCCGGTCCCGCACCCTGTCGCAGGCCCAGGTGGCGGTGTGCCGAGGGCTCGTGTTCACGACCAGGTTGGGCAGCGAGTTCGGCTCGACGAAGGCGACGATCCGCAGGCCGGCGTAGCGGGTGTCGGCGAGGATCTCGACGATCGGATCGATGAACTCCGTCCGGTACCGGTCGAGTTGATCGATCGAGAGTTCGCCCTGCGGGGTCGGCCGGCCGCAGTCGCGGGACGGCAGGTTGTAGAGGGTCACCTGTACGAGGTCGGCCCGCTGCGCCACGGCGGCGTCCAGATGGTGGCGCAGGCCCATCGCCCCGTCCGTTCCCTCGATCGCGGCGATCCGGTCCAGCCAGATGGCGGTCGGCTGGTCGGCGACCGCGTCGCCACCGGGCTCGGCGGCGGCCCGGGCGGACCACTCGGGATTCACGTACACCCGGGCCCCGGCGTACGGATTGGCCACCCGGTGCGGCGGATCGGCCGCGCCGGCCGGACCGGCGCTGCCGAGCGCCCCCGCGAGGAGGACCGGTACGGCAAGGGCGGCGAGGGCCGTGCGGCCCCGGGCGGGTACGCGTCCGGAACGGGGCATGGTCATGACGCTGGCTCCTCAGAACCGGGTCGGCGCCGGGTACGGCCCGCTACGGGCGGCCCGGACCGGTTCCGGCCGGGCGGCACCGTGACCGACAGGACCCGCCAACCATTTATATATTTCAATCCATCATGCCATCCCCTGCACCGTCCGCGCACGCTTAAGGAAAGGTGCCGACACAGCGTGGAGCGAGACGGGCCCGAGGTGGCCCGGCCGGCACCGCACCGGGTCCGAGCCGATCAGATCACTGCCTGGCGGGCTGGTTCTCCGGCGGGCGTCTCGACGGCGCGGCGCTCGGTCCGCACCCGGAACGTCGATCGGCACCGCCCCGGCGTCAGGACGGCGGGACGGAATTTCGTTCGGCCGCGCGGACCGTGGCCGCGTAGTCCAGGGTTGCCTGGCGCAGCGCGGCCTCGGCGTCCAGCCCCGCCGTCCGGGCCCGGGCCACCGTCTCCAGCAGGCTCGCGCCCAGCCGGACCGTCTCGTCCGCCTCGGCGGCGGGCTCCGGCGGCGGCAGGTCGAGTCCGGCCCGGTCGACCCGGTGCAGCACCTTCGCCGCCAGCGCCAGCGCCGGCTGGGAGAGCGCGACCCCGTCCAGCACCGAAGCCCGAGGCTTCTCGGCCCGCTTGATCCGCTCCCAGTTCTCGATGATCTCGTCGATGCCGCCGACCTCGGTGTCGGCGAAGACGTGCGGGTTGCGCCGGACCATCTTCGCCACCAGGCCACCGGCCACGTCGTCGATCGACCAGCGCTCGTCCTCGGGCAGGTTCTCCGCCAGCCGGGCGTGCAGCACCACCTGCAACAGCACGTCTCCCAGCTCCTCGCGGAGCGCGACGAGATCGTTCGCCGCGATGGCGTCGTACGCCTCGTAGCACTCCTCTAGCAGATACTGCGCCAGGGAGGCGTGGGTCTGCGCCCGCTTCCACGGGTCGCCGCCGGGCGAGGCGAGCCGGTCCATCACCGCGACCGCGTCGAGCAGCCGGGCACCGGGCGGATCCCAGGAGCCGTACATCAGCTCCAGCTCGGCCAGCCCGGGTTGGCGGGCCAGTCGCAGCCCCAGCTCCCGGGCCAGGTCCTCGTCGCCGGCCGGGCCGGCCAGCCAGACCGCCGTACCGTGCGCGGCGACCGTGGCCAGCAGGTCCGGCACCGGAGTCCCGGTGACCGTCACCTCGGCACCGGCCGCGCGTACCGCCGTGGCCAGCTCGCTCTCCGCGCCGGCCAACACCGGGAAGCCGCGTACGACGTCCCAGGCGGGCGCGGTCAGCAGCCCGGCCGGCAGCCGGGGCGAGGTGACCAGCAGCACGATCCGACCAGCCGGACCGGGCGGTGCGCCGGTCATCGGTTGGTGGGACTGGTCGACGGCGGGGTCATCTGCGGCAGGGCCGGTGGCGCGGGCGGTGGGTCGGGCGCCGCTCAGCGGGCGTCGACCACGGTGTCGGCGCCGGACTGGCCGATCGGCACGACCAGCGCCGGGCTGCTGTCCGAGAAGGTCAGCACCGGGTATTCCAGCGGCCGGTAGCGCGGGTTGACCGTGACGTCGGAGCTTTCCAGCGCCTCGGTCAGGGTGTTCCGCATCGCCAGCGCGCGCCGCAGCACGTCACCGTCGAGCTGCTGCCCGGCCTCGCCGTCCTTGGCGTCCGGCGGGATCACCCCGGCGGCCCGGCCCCGGGCCACCACGTCCAGCAGCTCCTCCTGGGTCGGGGTGACCGGCTGGCTCACCGGAATGCCGGCCCGGCAGGCGTCCAGCTCGGAGAAGAGCCGCGCGTAGCGCGAGTCCGCCGGCAGGCCGGTCGCCCGGGCGACCTCCTCGATCGGGGCCTGCTCCGACGGCTTGAAGCCCTTGTCAGCAGCGAGCTTGAGGCAGACCTCCCGCATCACCAGGGTGCCGACCACCTGGGCCCGGGTCGGCGCCTTCAGCTCGGGGGCGTCCGGCGCGGGCGTGGCGCTCGGCGCGTGCCCACCCGGCGGCACCTTGCTCCGGACGTCGTCGAGCACCGAGGTCACCTCGTCCTCGGTGATCTTCTTGTCCCCGAGGTAGACGGCGACGCTGGAGTCGGACCGACAGGCGGACAGGACGGTGGTGCCGAGAACGGCAATGACCGCTATCGAAGCCAGACGACGGGCACGCTGCATGCTCGACACTCTCTCACGCAGCGCTTCCCGAGGCCGGCACGGGGTCACCCAGCACGTCCTTGAGCAGTTGGGCGCACCAGTCCAGCAGCGCCTGGTCGCGCAGCGGCTCGCCGCCGATCCGCCGGGTCGTCGGGCGCGGCACGCTCACCTGGTCGGTCGCCGACTTGTAGACCGCGTCCGGGTGATAGCGCTTGAGCCGGAGCTGCTTCGAGTCCGGCAGCGGCAGCGGGGAGAACCGCAGGTGCCGGCCCTGGGCCGAGACGTCGGTGAGCCCGTACGCCCGGGCCAGCAGCCGGAACCGGGCCACCGCCACCAGGTTGGCGACCTGCTCGGGCGGCTCGCCGTACCGGTCGGTCATCTCGGCCACCACCTCGGTCAGCCGGCCGGCGTCCCGGGCCTCGGCGAGCTTGCGGTACATCTCCAGGCGCAGTCGTTCCACCCCGATGTAGTCGTGCGGCAGGTGCGCGTCGACCGGCAGGTCGATCTTGATGTCGACCTCCTCCTCCGGCGCCTCTCCCTTGAACGCCTGCACCGCCTCACCGACCATCCGGACATAGAGGTCGAAGCCGACCCCCTCGATGTGCCCGGACTGCTCGCCGCCGAGCAGGTTGCCGGCGCCCCGGATCTCCAGGTCCTTCATTGCCACGTACATCCCGGCGCCCAGCTCGGTGTGCTGGGCGATGGTGGCCAGCCGCTCGTGCGCGTGCTCGGTCAGCGGCTTCTCCGGGGGGTAGAGGAAATAGGCGTACGCCCGCTCCCGGCCCCGGCCCACCCGGCCCCGGATCTGGTGCAACTGGGCCAGCCCGAGCAGGTCGGCCCGCTCCACGATCAGGGTGTTGGCGTTCGGGATGTCGATGCCGGACTCCACGATCGTGGTGCAGACCAGGACGTCGTACTCCTTCTCCCAGAAGCCGACCATGACCTTCTCCAGGGCGTCCTCGCCCATCTGGCCGTGCGCCACCGCGACCCGGGCCTCCGGCACCAGCTCCCGGATCCGCCGGGCCGCCCGGTCGATCGACTCCACCCGGTTGTGCAGGTAGAAGACCTGGCCGTCGCGGAGCAGCTCGCGGTGGATCGCCGCCGCCACCTGCTTGTCGTCGTACGCCCCGACGAAGGTCAACACCGGGTGCCGCTCCTCCGGCGGGGTGGCGATGGTCGACATCTCCCGGATGCCGGTGATCGCCATCTCCAGGGTCCGCGGGATCGGCGTCGCCGACATGGTCAACACGTCCACCGCGGTACGCAGCGTCTTCAGGTGCTCCTTGTGCTCCACCCCGAAGCGCTGCTCCTCGTCCACCACCACCATGCCGAGAGACTTGAACCGGGTCGCCGACTGGAGCAGCCGGTGCGTGCCGATCACGATGTCCGCGCTGCCGTCGGCGGCGGCCTCCAGGGTCCGCTCGGCCTCCTTCGGCGTCTGGAACCGGGAGAGCTGCCGGATCTGCACCGGGAACTGCCCCATCCGCTCGGCGAAGGTGTTGTAGTGCTGTTGCGCCAGCAGCGTGGTCGGGACCAGCACCGCCACCTGCTTGCCGTCCTGCACCGCCTTGAAGGCGGCCCGGACCGCGATCTCGGTCTTGCCGTACCCGACGTCGCCGCAGATCAGCCGGTCCATCGGGATCGACTGCTCCATGTCCCGCTTGACCTCCTCGATCGCCGCGAGCTGGTCCGGCGTCTCGGTGTACGGGAAGGCGTCCTCCAACTCCCGCTGCCACGGGCTGTCCGGGGCGAAGGCGTGCCCCTTGGACGCCTTGCGGGCGGCGTAGAGCTGGACGAGCTGGGCGGCGATCTCCCGGACCGCCTTGCGGGCCCGCGCCTTGGCCTTCTGCCACTCGGCGCCGCCCATCTTGTGCAGGGTGGGCGCCTCGCCGCCGACGTACCGGGAGAGCTGGTCGAGCTGGTCGGTGGGGACGAAGAGCCGGTCACCGGGCTGGCCGCGCTTGCTGGCCGCGTACTCGATGACCAGGTATTCCCGGTCGGCGCCGTTGACGGTGCGCTGGACCAGCTCGACGTACCGGCCGATGCCGTGCTGCTCGTGCACGACGTAGTCGCCGGCCCGCAGCTCCAGCGGGTCGATGGTGTTGCGCCGCCGGCTCGGCATCTTGCGCATGTCCCGGGTCGACGAGCCCCGGCCGCCGGTGATGTCGTTGCCGGTCACCACCGCGACCTGGGACGCGGCGTCCAGGAAGCCGTGGTTGAGCGAGCCGCAGGTGACGATCAGCTCACCGGCGGCCGGCGGGGTCGGCACGCTCTCGGTCAGCGCGGCGCCGAGCCCGGCGTCCCGGAGCACCTCGACGGCGCGCTGCGCCGGCCCGTGCCCCTCGAAAACCAGCGCCACCCCCCAGCCGTCGCCGACCCAGCGCTTCAGGTCGTCGACCACCCGGGCCGTCTCGCCGTGGTAGAGCGTTACCGGCTGGGCAGCCAGGGCCAGCGACTCGCCGGTGTCCGGCACCACCGTCACCTCGGGCTCCGGCTCCACCGCCCACGGCTCGGCCGTGGCCGCCCGGCCGGGAACCGCCTCAACCAGACCGAACGGCGATGCCGACCACCAGGGCTGGCCGAGGGCGGCGGCGGTGGCGCGTACCTCCGCCAGGGTCTTGAAGGCGGCGGCGCCGAGGTCCACCGGGGCCTGGCCCCCGACGGCGGCTGCGGCCCAGCTCGCCTCCAGGAACTCCGCCGAGGTACGCACCAGGTCGTGCGCCCGGGTCCGGATCCGCTCCGGGTCGCAGAGCAGTACGTGGCTGCCGGCCGGCATGCAGTGCAGCAGAAGTTCGAGGGAGTCCGCGCCGATCAGCGCCGGGGCGAGCGACTCCATCCCCTCGACCGGGATCCCCTCGGCCAGCTTGTCCAGGATCTCGGCCAGCTCCGGGTGCTGTTCGGCCAGCTCGGCGGCCCGCTGCCGGACCGGCTCGGTGAGCAGCAGTTCCCGGCAGGGTGGCGCCCAGAGCGCCGGTACCGCCTCGATGGTCCGCTGGTCGGCGACGGCGAAGGTGCGGATCTCCTCCACCTCGTCGCCCCAGAACTCGACCCGGGACGGGTGCTCGTCGGTGGGCGGGAAGACGTCCAGGATGCCGCCCCGCACGGCGTACTCCCCGCGCTTGGTGACCAGGTCCACCCGGGCGTACGCCAGGTCGGTGAGCCGGCGGGCGGTCTCCTCCAGCCCGGCCTCGGCCCCGGCGGCGAGCCGGACCGGCTCCAGGTCGCCCAGCCCCTTGAACTGCGGCTGCAACACCGAGCGGACCGGGGCGACGACCACCCGGACCGGGCCGGCGTGCTCGGCGAGGTCGGGGTGGGCCAACCGGCGCAGCACGCCGAGCCGCCGGCCGACGGTGTCGGAGCGGGGCGAGAGCCGCTCGTGCGGCAGGGTTTCCCAGGCCGGGTAGACCACGACCTGCTCCGGCGGCAGCAGGCTGCCCAGCGCGCCGGCCAGGTCGTCGGCCTCCCGGGTGGTGGCGGTGACGGCGAGCACCGGGCGCCCGGCGCCGCCCGCCTCCTCGTCCGCGGCCACGGCGGCGACCAGGAAGGGCCGCAGCGCGGGCGGGGCGGTGAGGTCGAGCCCGTCGGCGTCCGCGCCGCCGGTGCGGGCCAACGAGCGGGCCCGGGCCAGCGCGGGATCGCGGAGCGCGGCGGTGAGCAGACCGGTGAGCACGCAGATCACAACCTTGCAGATGGGCACGCGGAAAGTGCCCCACGCCCGATCCGGGCGGGGGGTGCGGGGTGAGGCAGGACCCGGGGCGCTGCCGTGCCGGGAGGCCCCTCCTCGACGCCGTCGTCAAGCCTATCCCCTGAGCCCGACAAACCCCGTGCCGCGGCCGGTACCCGAGCCGGTCGCCGGCCGACATGGCGGCCGGCCATTCACGTATCGGATACGGGAAGTAACATTCGGGCCGTACCCGAGAGGAGGCGGACGATGCCGGTGGAGCGCAGCGGCGGCGGGGATCCCGACCGCACCCTGGCGTTGCTCTGGACCGCCCAGCCGTCGCCCGGCCCTCCGGGAGCTGCCGGCAAGCCCGCTCGGGGCCGCCCTCCCCGGTTGACGGTGCGGCAGATCCGGCAGGGCGCGATCGCCTTCGCCGACCGGGAGGGCCTGGCCACCATGTCGATGGCCCGGGTCGCCGAGGAACTCGGCGTCGGCACGATGTCGCTCTACACGTACGTCCCGGGCAAGGCCGAGTTGATCGACCTGATGGTCGACGGGGTGATGGCCGAACGCGACCTTCCCGGCCCGGACGAGGTACGCCGGCCGGGCTGGCGGGCCCGGATCGAGCTGTACGCCGAGCGGACCCGGGCGATGTACCTGCGCCACCCGTGGCTCCGCGAGGTCTCCACCGTCCGCCCACCGCTCGGGCCGGGACTGCTCGCCCAGCAGGAGTACCTGCTGGCGGCCCTGACCGACCTCGACCTGCCGGCTCGACAGGTGGCCGCCGCCGTGAACGCGATCGTCACCTTCGTCGACGCCGCCGCCCGGCAGCAGGCCGAGACCGACCAACTCGATCGGACCACCGGGCAGTCGACCGACGAGTGGTGGTCGGACCGGGACTCGTTCTGGGCGGAGCACTTCGACGTCGAGCGCTACCCGGCGATGAACCGCACCTGGGAGGCCGGCGGCTTCGTCGACACCCCCGAGGCGATGGCCGACGCCTACCAGTTCGGGCTGCGCCTACTGCTCGACGGCATCCAGCGCACCGTCGAATCCGGCGGCCGCTGACCGGGCCGCCGCTGCCACCGCTGACCGGGCCGCCGCTGCCACCGCTGACCGGGCCGCCGCTGCCGCCGCTGACCGGGCGGCTCGGTCCGGTCGACCCGGACGCGGGTGGCACCGGGGATCCGCCGGGGGTGAAGCGGCCGACGAGTGCGTGGCCAGCCGGGCCGGCATACTCCCCCGCGCGCACTGTCGAGCTGGGTGCACAGACGGGGCAGTCAGCAGCTCCGCTACATCCAGCTCCGCTGCATCGGCGGCGGGAGCACAGGTCTTCATCCGGCGATGGGAGCGCAAGCGGGGCAGCTCGACAGTCGACGCGCGGAGGTGGTGCCGCCAGGTTCGGCGGTCCGGTTGGTCCGTCCGCTCGCCCATCGCGGCGTCCGGCTGCGGCCCGGTAGCCATCGGCCGACAGCCGGTCAGTAGCGGACGCTGATCCGCTTCGCCGCCGCGTCGAGGCGGACCTCGCCGCCGTACGGGACGACGAGCTGCGGGTCGGTGTGCCCGATCTCCAGGTCGAAGACGAGTACCGCGTCGGGGGCGTACTCGGCGCAGGCCCGGCGTACGGCGGCCCGCTGGGCGTCGGCGTAGGCCCGCTTCTGCTCCGGGGTGTGCCGGCGGGCGAGATCCCAGGCCTTCGCCCTGCCCACCAGTACGGCGGGAAAGCCGCCGAGCAGCCCGCGCTCGCCCATGTCCCGCAGGATCCGGTACACCTCGACGTCCGGGGGCAGCTCCTCGGAGGTCTCGATCAGCAGCACGCAGCCGGCGTACGCCCGGTTCGGGCCGATCCGGCCGGCCCGGAGCAGCCAGGAGAGCACCTCCAGGTTGCCGCCCCAGATCCGCCCCTCGACCAGCCGCTCCGGGCCGTACCAGCGCCGGCCGGAGGCCGGGAACATCGTCGGGGCCCGGTCCAGCCCGGCCGGGTCACGCCAGTCACCGGACTCGTCGGTGTACTCGGCGACCTCGGGAAGCTCGTGCCAGCCACCGCCGAACAGCGCCGTACGCAGCGATTCCACCGTCACCGGATGGGCCGCGCCGCCCCGGCCGAGGTGCACCATCACCGAACCGCCGTGGTAGGCGACCACGCCCAGGTCGAAGAGGTGGGCCAGCAGATTGGTGTTGTCGGAGTAGCCGAAGAACGGCTTCGGGTTGGCCCGGAGCACCGCGTCGTCCAGGTGCGGGACGACGGTGATCTGGTCCTCGCCGCCGATGGTGGCCAGCACCGCCGTGATCGACGGGTCCGCGAAGGCGGCGGTGAGGTCCCGGGCCCGGTCCCGGGGGTCGGCGTCCAGGGCCCGGGTGGTCGGATACTCGGCCGGGACCAGGTCGAACTCGGCGCGCAGCCGGCGCAGGCCCAGCTCGTACACCTCGGGGAAGAGCCCCGGCAGGCCGGCGGAGGGCGAGACCACCGCGACCCGGTCCCCCGGGCGGGGCTTCGGCGGGTAGTGCGGCGTCGGACCGGACGGCTCGGACATGCCGACAGGCTAGTCGCGGGGCAGCGCGCGGGCCGGGAGGTGAGCAAGCTAACGATCACGGCACAAGCCTCGTTAGCGTTCCGGGACCGGCCGCCGATAACATCCACGGTGTCGGACAACGCTGTCCTCCGTACTCGATCAAGGAGCGCACGGTGACCGACCAGCATGATCACGACGGGCCCGACGCCGCACTGCGGGCCGACATCCGCCGGCTCGGCAAGCTCCTCGGCCAGACGCTGGCCCGCCAGGAGGGCCCACCCCTGCTCGACCTGGTCGAGGAGGTCCGCGCGCTGGTCCGGCACGACGCGGAGGCCGCCGCCCAGCGGCTCGGCGCGATGGACGTGACCACCGGCACCAAGCTGGCCCGGGCCTTCTCCACCTACTTCCACCTGGCCAACATCACCGAGCAGGTGCACCGGTCCCGGGACCTGCGCCGGCAGCGGGCCGCGCACGGCGGCTGGCTCGACCAGGCCGCCCGGCTGATCCGGGAGCGCGGCGTGCCACCCGAGGAGATCGCCTCGGCCGCCCGCCGGCTCTCCGTCCGGCCGGTCTTCACCGCCCACCCCACCGAGGCGGCCCGCCGGTCGATCCTCTCCAAGCTGCGCGCCGTCGCCGACGAACTCGACGCCGAGGCCGCCGCCGCGATCCTCTACGGGGCCAGCGACGAGGGCCCGGCCAGCCGCCGCCTCGCCGAACTGCTCGACCTGCTCTGGCAGACCGACGAGCTGCGGCTCGACCGGCCGGACCCGACCGACGAGGCCCGCAACGCCATCTACTACCTCCGTGACCTCTACGCCGAGGCGGCGCCGCAGGTGCTCGACGACCTGGCCGACACGTTGCGTGGACTGGGTGTGGAAACCGCGCCGACCGCCCGGCCGCTGACCTTCGGCACCTGGATCGGCGGCGACCGGGACGGCAACCCGTTCGTCACCCCGCAGGTCACCCGGGACGTGCTGCTGATCCAGCACGAGCACGGCATCCAGGCGACCGAGGCGGCGATGGAGGCGCTGATCAACGAGATCTCGGTCTCCCGCCGGCTGCGCGGGGTCAGCCTCGACCTCTCGGCCAGCCTCGCCAAGGACCTGGACGCGCTCCCCGAGGTGGCCCCCCGGTTCCGCCGGGTCAACGCCGAGGAGCCGTACCGGCTCAAGGCCCGGTGCGTCCGGGCCAAGCTGGCCAACACCCGGCGCCGGCTCAACCAGGGCACCCCGCACGTGCCGGGGCGGGACTACCGGGGCTCCGCCGACCTGCTCGCCGACCTGGAGCTGATGCGCGCCTCGCTGGCCCGCAACTCCGGCCAGCTCACCGCCGTCGGCCGACTCGCCTCGGCGATCCGCACCGTCGCCGCGTTCGGGCCGCACCTGGCGACGATGGACATCCGGGAGCACGCCGAGGCGCACCACGTGGTGCTCTCCCAGTTCTACACCCAGGTCGGCGAGGTGCCGGACTACGCGTCGCTGAGCCGGACCGAGCGGACCAAGCTGCTCGCCGAGGAACTGGCCGGTCGCCGCCCGCTCTCCACCATGGACACTCCGTTGACCGAGGCGGCCCGGAAGACCTTCGACGTCTTCGGCACCGTCCGCGAGGTGCAGGAACGGTTCGGCGTCGAGGTCATCGAGTCGTACATCATCTCGATGACGCTCGGCGTGGACGACGTACTCGCCGCCGTGGTGCTGGCCCGGGAGGCCGGGCTGGTCGACGTGCACACCGGCCGGGCCCGGATCGGCTTCGTGCCGCTGCTGGAGACCCCGGCCGAGCTGGACGCCGGAGGCGAACTCCTCGACGAGATGCTGTCGCTGCCGGCGTACCGGGCGATCGTGGCGGCCCGGGGCGACGTGCAGGAGGTGATGCTCGGCTACTCCGACTCCAACAAGGAGGCCGGGATCACCACCTCGCAGTGGTCCATCCACCGGGCCCAGCGCGCGCTGCGGGACGTGGCCGCCCGGCACAACGTACGGCTGCGGCTCTTCCACGGCCGGGGCGGTACGGTCGGCCGGGGCGGCGGCCCCACCCACGAGGCGATCCTCGCCCAGCCGTACGGCACGCTGGACGGCGAGATCAAGGTGACCGAGCAGGGTGAGGTCATCTCCGACAAGTACACCCTGCCCTCGCTGGCCCGGGAGAACCTGGAGCTGACCCTGGCGGCGGTGTTGCAGAGCACGCTGCTGCACACCACGCCCCGGCAGCCCGCCGAGGCGCTGGACCGCTGGGACGCCACCATGGACGTGGTCTCCGGTGCCGCCTACCGGCGTTACCGGTCGCTGGTGGAGAATCCAGACCTGCCGGCGTACTTCTGGGCCTCCACCCCGACCGAGCTGCTCGGCGCGCTCAACATCGGCTCCCGGCCGGCGAAGCGGCCGAACACCGGCGCGGGGCTGGCCGGGCTGCGCGCCATCCCGTGGGTCTTCGGCTGGACCCAGACCCGGCAGATCGTCCCCGGCTGGTTCGGCGTCGGGTCGGGGCTGGCCGCCGCCCGCGAGGCCGGGATGGCCGACATCCTGTCCGAGATGCACCGGGCCTGGCACTTCTTCGGCACGTTCCTGTCGAACGTCGAGATGATGCTGAGCAAGACCGACCTGGACATCGCCCGCCGGTACGTCGAGACCCTGGTCCCGGAGCCGCTGCACCCGATCTTCCACATGATCGAGGCGGAGTACGAGCTGACCAAGCAGGAGGTGCTGGCCATCACCGCCTCCCCCGCGCTGCTGGAGAACTCCCCCGTGCTGCAACGCACCCTCGCCGTCCGGGACACCTACCTGGAGCCGCTGCACCACCTCCAGGTGGCGCTGCTGCGGCAGTACCGCGACTCGGGCGCCGCCGGCCGGGCCGTGGCCACCGCTCCGGGCGGCCGGCGCGCTCCCGGCGACGGTACGGCGCTGGAACGGGCCCTGCTCACCACCGTCAACGGCATCGCCGCCGGCATGCGCAACACCGGCTGAGCCGCCGGTACGGCCGGCGCGTCGACCGGGCCGGCGAGTTCACGGCCGGCGGAGCCGACGCGGGCCCGCGAGTTTCCCGGCCGGCGCGTCGACGCGGGCGAAAATCGGCTGAGCCGATGACCGAGCAGGGGTAGCCCGAGCCGGGGGCGGGGACCGCAGCCGCGGCGGTTCCGGCCCCCGGGAGCGGAATCGGGCGTACCGTCCCGGGCCCGGCGTACGGCCCCGAGGAACGGGTCTTGACATCGAAGCGACTTGATGTCGAAAATTTACGTCATCGCGTCGGCCAGTGAAAATTATCGGCCCCTCGCCCACCGGTGAGGCGGCCGTGGCGTTTCTCCCCGGACGCGCGACCAGACGGCAACCCCCACCCGTCTCCACCACCCGAGGTTCGGCGTCGTCCACCCCCTCACCCCCGGGAGGAACCCATGTCCGGCACACCCCTCATGCGCAGACGCACCCTGTTGGCCGCGGTCGCCGGGATCGCGGCCGCGCCGCTGCTCGCCAGCCCCGCCCAGGCCGCACCGCCGAAGATCTACCTCGACCCGGGACACGGCGGCACCGATGCCGGCGCGGTGGGCAACGGCCTCCAGGAGAAGGCCCTGACCCTCGACATCGCGCTGCGCACCCGCACCGTCCTACAGAGCAACTGGGACGTCTCGATCCGGATGTCCCGCACCACAGACATCACCCGCAGCCTGAGCTACCGCAGCAGCGACGCCAACTCCTGGGGCGCCAACATCTTCGTGAGCATCCACATCAACGCCGGTGGCGGCACCGGCTTCGAAAGCTACGTCTATCCCAGTGCCGGCGCCGCGACCCTGCGCCTGCAGGACGAGGTGCACGCGGCCGTGCTGAGCAACGCCCGCACCGTCGGCTCGGTCACGGATCGCGGCCAGAAGACGGCGAACTTCCAGGTTCTCCGGGAAACCGCGATGTCGGCGGTACTCACCGAGAACCTCTTCATCGACCGGGCCGCCGACGCCGCCCTCCTCGCCCGCGCGGACTTCCGGCAGGCGCTCGCCGTCGGGCACGCCCGGGGAATCGCCCGGTTCTTCGGCCTCGCCTGATCGGGCAGCCGTGGGGCGTCGGTCGGGCGCCGCCGGACACCGGTCTCGCCGAGGCGAGGCGGCGGGAACCCGCGCACGCGGCGGTGCATCCACATGGCGGTGCACCACCGCGACCGGTGCCAGCGGGCCCGAACCGGCCCCACGGCTCCTCGTCGGTCAGCTCGTCTCGCCGGCCACGCTGAACGTGCGCAGCCGGCGGATCGCCAGCAGGGTGAAGCCGACCGTGAAGACCGCGCTCATCACGATCGCCACCGGCAGCGACACCGACCCGTCCAGCAGCGCCGTCGGCGCGATCCGGTCGGTCAGGGTCACCACGTAGTGCTGCACCGACAGCACCCGGGTACCGCTGACGATGTTGGTGAGCAGGCCCTCCCAGATCAGCACGTAGACCAGGCCGAGCAGCACCGGACGCCGGGTCAGCAGGCTCAGGGCCAGGAAGAACGCCGAGTACACCAAGGCGCCGACCGCGCTCGCGGCAGCCAGCCCGAGCCCGAAGCGTACGGACTCGACCAGCACCCCGGCGACGTAGAGCGGTACGGCGACGGTCAGCGCGCTGACCCCGGCCGCCACGGCCAGCTTCGGCAGCACGATCTGCCACCGGGGCAGCGGCTTGGTCAGGATGTGCAGCAGCGTGCCGTCGTCGATCTCGGAGCCGAGCACCGCCGTGCCGACGATCAGCGCGGTCACCGGCAGCACCACGCCCAGCCCCAGCCCGTAGACGACCGGCTGACCCCACTCGGTCGGGGCGATGCCGGTCGCCCGGGCCAGCACCGCCAGCCCGACCAGCAGCACCGGCAGCGGGAAGAGCAGCAAAAACCGACGCCGGCCGAGCAGCCCGCGTGCGGTGATCCAGGTAACAGTCGTCATGGGGGTCACGCCTCCACCAGGTAGGAGAACACGCTCTCCAGGGATTCGTCCGAGGGCAGCAGCCGGCGTACCCGGATGCCGGAGGCCAGCGCGATCTTCGGCAGGGCCCGGGTGAAACTGCCGTAGTCGCCGGCCCGGACGGTCAGCCCGTCCCGGGTGACGTCCACGCCGTTCACCGAGGGCTGGCCGATCAGCTCGACGGCAAGTCGCCGGTCGTCGCTGGACTGCACCGCGAAGACGTGCGGCCGGTTGGTCATCAGCCGCCGGATGGTCCGGAAGTCGCCGGAGGCGGCCAGCCGGCCCGAGACGATCACCTGGACGGTGCCGGAGACCTGCTCGACCTCCTCCAGGATGTGCGAGCTGAACAGGATCGTCCGGCCCTGCTCACCGAGCGAGTGCAGCAGCTCCATCATGTGCAGCCGCTGCCTCGGGTCCATCCCGTTGAACGGCTCGTCCAGGAGCAGCACCTGCGGGTCGTGCACCAGCGCGGCGGCGACCCGGGCCCGCTGGCGCATGCCCTTGGAGTACGTGCCGATCCGGCGGTCCTGCGCGTCGGTCAGCTCGACCAGCTCGATCGCCCGCCGGGCCGCCGCCTCCGGCTCGGGCAGCCGGTGCAACCGGGCACTGGCCACCGCGAACTCGTACGCGCTGAGGAAGTCGTAGACCGACTCGCGCTCGGTGACCAGGCCGAGTTGCCGGTAGACCGCCGGATTGCCCCAGGTGGGTTCGCCGTCGAGGGTCACCGTGCCCTTCGAGGGGGCCAGGAAGCCGGCCATCATGTGCAGCACGGTGGTCTTGCCGGCGCCGTTCGGCCCGAGCAGGCCGGTCACCCCGGCACCGAGGCTCATCGACACGTCGTTGACGGCCACCACGTTGCCGTACCAGCGGGACACCCCGGCCAGTTCCACGTTACTCATTTGGCGGCGACCTTCCGGTAGCGGGCGAGCAGCAGCAGGATCCCGGCGACGACGAACCCGACGGCCACCAGGCCGTAGAGCGGGCCGTACGAGCCGATGTCGAGGTCACCGCTCGCCTCGAAGGCCCAGTCCCCGATCCCGCCGACCAGGGTGACCGGGCTGGCCAGCCCGGCGAGCTGGTTCGCCGCCTCGTACGGCATCACCGACAGCACCCCGACCACGGGAGTGGTCAGCAGGAACGCGCCGACGATCGCCCCGGCCGCGACGGCCCGGCGCCGGACCAGGGAGGCGACCAGCAGCGCCAGCACGGAGTAGACGATCGCGTGTACGGCGACGTAGCCGAGCGCCGGCAGGAAGTCACCGAGTTCGTCCCAGACCGCCCCGATGCCGTCGACCATGAACGCGGCACCGGCGAACATCACCGTCAGCGGTACCCCGATGGTCAGGAACGTCGCCGAGACCAGCGCGGCCAGCTTGACCACCGCGTAGTCCGAGCGGTGCAGCGGGCGGGCGAAGTAGAGCGGCAGCACCCCGCTGTGCAGGTCCCGGGAGGCGAGTTCCGGCGCGACGATGGCGCAGAAGAAGATGATCAGCACACTGAGCGTCTCGGGGAACTCGGCGTAGCTCAGCGGCGCCGTGCCGGTCTGGGCCCGGACCGCGACCAGCACCGCGGCGACCACCCCGACCACCCCGACGATCAGCCAGGGGAAGATCTTGGCCTTGATGGTGCGCCCGAGCCCGAAGGCGGTACGCAGGCTGTGTAGGTAGAGCGCGCCGACCAGGTGCCGCCGGCCGAGCCGGGGACCGTCGTACCGCTGGTAGCCGATGTCGTGGATGACCCCGGCCGGTCGCTCGGTCTGCGGGGCGTCGAGGGTGGTCATCTGGTGCCCTCCAGGGCCGTGCCGGTGGCGACCGGCTCGGAAACCCGGGCCGGATCGGTGGCGAAGAGTTCGACGACCCGGTGCCGCCGCTGGTCGAGCCGGTGCAGCGGCAGGTCCAGCTCGGCCACCGCGGTCAGGATCAGGTCGTACGTGCTGTCGAGTGCCGAGTCCCGAGCCTGCGCGCCGGCCGCCTCCGTCGCGACCAGCGGTACCAGCAGCATCCGGCCGTCCCGCCGGACCGGCAGGCCGGCGGCGGCCAGCCGGGCGGCCAACTCGTCGGTGCCCTCGCTCACCTCGACCGAGAGCACCTCGGTCACCGCGGTCATGTCGGAAAGCTGTGCCGACCGGAGCAGCCGGCCGCCCTCGATCGCGACCAGCGCGTCGCAGATCCGTTCGACCTCGCCGAGCAGGTGCGAGCAGACCAGCACCGAGATGCCGAACTCGGTGCCGATCCGCTCGATCAGGGCGAGCATGGCGTCCCGGCCGGCCGGGTCCAGCCCGTTGGTCGGCTCGTCGAGCAGCAGCAGGTCCGGGTCGTGCACCAGCGCCTGGGCCAGCTTGACCCGCTGTTTCATGCCGGTGGAGTAGCCGCCGACCTGGCGGTAGCGCTCCTCGTAGAGCCCGACGTGCCGCAGCGTCTCGGAGGCCCGCTCCCGGGCGGTCGTCTTGGGCAGCCCGCTCATCCGTCCCATGTGCGTGACGAACTCCGCGGCCGACAGGTCCGGCGGCAGGCAGTCGTGCTCCGGCATGTAGCCGACCCGGGCCCGGACCTGGTGCCCGTCCACCATCGGATCGAGGCCGAGCACCCGGGCCTGTCCGCCGGTCGGCTCCAGCAGGCCGAGCATGATCTTGATAAAGGTCGACTTGCCCGCACCGTTGGCTCCGACCAGACCGACGATGCCCGGCTCGACGGTGACCGTCAGGTCGGACAACGCGGTCACCCGATTGCCGTACGTCTTGGTCAGCGACTGGGTCGCGATCAGTGTCACGCTGCCAAGGGTAGGGCCGACGGCACATCCCGGAGGTCAGGAAACCACCCTGGAAGTACCCCCGAATCGGCGGGCGCCGGCGACCGGCTCCCCTAGGGGCCGGGGTAAGACTTTCGTAACGGGTACGGGGCCGTCCGGCCGCCCGTGACCGGGTTGACTGGCGACATGTCACGTCGCCTGCTCCGCTCCCCGCTGGCCTGGCCGGTCGCCGCCGTACTCGTCGTCGCCGCGGCCTTCGGCGGCTACTGGTTCCAGCCGTGGAAGATCGTCGTCGACCGGAACGTCGCCGAGCAGCTCACCGAGCCGGCGCCGCAACCGCCGGCCGGCACCCCGGCACCCGGAACCGGCTCCACGGGGCCGTCGACCCCGCCGGCCGCGACCGCTGCCGGTACCACCCGGCCGGTACTGGTCAGCAGCGGCGGGTTCGTCACCCACGAGCACCGGACCAGTGGAACGGCCCGGATCGTCCGGGACCCGGCCGGCGGTCACCGCCTGGAACTGGTGGACCTCGACACCTCCAACGGCCCTGACCTGCGGGTCTGGCTCACCGACCAGCCCGTACGGGAGGGTACGGCCGGCTGGCACGTCTTCGACGACGGCCGCTGGGTCGAACTGGGCCGGCTGAAGGGGAACCGGGGCGACCAGGGGTACGCCATCCCGGCCGGCACCGACCTCGACCGGCTGCGTAGCGTCTCGATCTGGTGCCGGCGCTTCGCGGTCTCCTTCGGCGCCGCCGAACTCCGCCCGGTTGGGTAACCTCCTGGTGGCCACCGACCGAACACGGCGCTACCGATCCAGGCGTCCAAACGGGAGTGGCGGTCTCGACCGATCGGCGGCCGGCTGAGAAACTGTGTGCCGGCCGGCCGGGTAGTTGGGGGTGCGATGAGCAACGGGTGGGTGCTGCCCGATGAGTTGCTGCGTGACGCTCCGGCGTACACGCCGCGCCCGTATGAGCTGGCCGACCTGGAGTTGCTGCTCTCCGGAGCGTACGCACCACTCACCGGATTCATGGGCCGGGCCGACCTGGCCTCGGTGGCCCGGCGCGGCCGGCTCGCCGACGGCTCCTCCTGGCCGGTACCGGTGACCCTCCAGGTCCCGGCGGACCTGGTCAGCGGCATCGACCTGAACAATCCGGTCGAGCGCGGCCTGGTCCTCACCGATCCGGAGGGGGCGCCGACCGCGCTGCTGGAGGTCGCCGACCTCTGGCCCACCACCCAGGGCTGGTGCGGCGTCGGCGGTCCGGTGCGCCGGATCGGCGACGGCGGCCACGGCCCGTTCCAGCGGCTCCGCCGAACCCCGGCCGAGGTCCGGGAGCTGCTGCCACCGGGCCGGGTGCTCGGGGTGATCGCCGACCGGCCGCTGCACCGGCCCCAGCTCGCGCAGATCGCCCACGCGGTCCGGACGCTCGCCGCCCACCTGCTCATCCTGATCCCGGTCGCCAACACCAGCCCGGACGGGCTGCCGCCGGAGGTGCTGGTCCGGAGCATCTTCGGGGCCCGGGACCGGATGCCCCCGGCCACCATCATCGCGGTGCCGGTCGCCCGGCGCGGCGACGAGATCTGGGATGCGCTGCTCCGGGCCCGGGTGGCCCGGGCCTACGGGGTGACCCACGTCCTCTCCACCACCGAGATGCTCACCGGTGGCGGGCTGCGCATGCTGGTCCCCCGCGAGCTGGCCTACGACAACCGGGACGGCCAGTGGCGGTGGCGGGACGACATCCCGCCGCGCAACCGGCGGCTGCCGCTCGGCCAGGAGGAGATCGAGGACCTGCTCGACCGGGGCTTCCCGCTGCCGGAGTGGCACACTCCGCCGACGGTCGCCAAGGAGCTGACCCGGGCCCGGCCGCCCCGCCGGCACCGGGGTCTGGTGGTCTTCTTCACCGGGCTCTCCGGCTCGGGCAAGTCGACCATCGCCCGGGGATTGGCCGACGCGCTGCGGGAGAGCGGGGACCGCACGGTCACCCTGCTCGACGGTGACGTGGTCCGCCGGGAACTCTCCGCCGGGCTGGGCTTCAGCCGGGCCGACCGGGACCTGAACGTACGCCGGATCGGCTGGGTCGCCGCCGAGGTCGCCCGGCACCGGGGTCTCGCCATCTGCTGCCCGATCGCCCCGTACGCCCGGGCCCGGGCGATCGCCCGGGAGATGGCCCGGTCGGCCGGGGCCGGTTTCGTGCTGGTGCACGTCGCCACCCCGCTGGCGGTCTGCGAGCAGCGCGACCGCAAGGGCCTGTACGCGCGGGCCCGGGCCGGCCAGCTCACCGGGATGACCGGCATCGACGACCCGTACGAGGAGCCGACCGACGCCGACCTGGTGCTCGACACCACCGACCTGACGGTGGAGGAGTGTGTGCACCTGCTGCTCGCACACCTGACCGAGACCGGCTGGGTCGAGTCCCGCCTGCAACCCGCCTGACCCGCCGAGCCCCGTTCCGCCGAGCCGGGAACGCCGCGGCGCCGCATCGCACTCTTACCTGACCGCCGGCTGGGCGCTAGTGTTCGTATCTGTTGGATTACGTGCGAGCGCGTTGGGGGCGGTGTGGGCGGTCTGGTGTCGAACGTCGAGGGCCTGAGCTACGGCGGGGACTACAACCCGGAGCAGTGGCCCGAGGAGGTCTGGCCGCAGGACGTGGCGCTGATGCGCCAGGCCGGGGTCACCCTGGTCACCGTCGGCGTCTTCGCCTGGGCCTGGCTCGAACCGGCCCCCGGCCGGTACGACTTTGACCGGCTGGACCGGATCATGGACCTGCTGCACGCCGGGGGGATCAAGGTCTGCCTGGCCACCGCCACCGCCTCGCCACCGCCCTGGTTCTCCCACGCCCACCCCGACACCCTGCCGGTGGACGCGGACGGGCGGCGGCTGACGTACGGCAGCCGGCAGGCGATCTGCGCCAGCTCACCGGTCTACCGCCAGGCCGCCCTGGCGCTGACCGAGCAGCTCGGCCGGCGCTACGCCAACCACCCGGCGCTGGCCGTCTGGCACGTGCACAACGAGTACGCCTGCCACAACGCGCACTGCTACTGCGACACCTCGGCCGAGGCGTTCCGCGGCTGGCTGCGGCACCGGTACGGCGACCTCGACGGTCTCAACGCGGCCTGGGGCACGGCGTTCTGGTCGCAGACCTACACCGACTGGGCGCAGGTGCAGCCGCCCCGGGCCACCCCGACCTCGTCCAACCCCGCCCAGGTGCTGGACTTCAAGCGGTTCAGCTCGGACGAGCACCTGGCCTGCTTCACCGCCGAACGCGACGCACTGCACCGGCTCTCCCCCGGAATCCCGGTGACCACCAACCTGATGACGGCGAGCTGCGTCAACCTGGACTACTGGGCCTGGGGCCGGGAGCTGACCGGCCCGGACCGGCTGCTCTCCAACGACCACTACCTGCTCGGCGAGCATCCGCTCGAACCGCCGGCCCAGATCGCCTTCGCCGCCGACCTGAGCCGGTCGCTGGCCGGCGGCCCGTGGCTGCTGATGGAGCACTCCACCAGCGCGGTCAACTGGCAGCCGCGCAACCTGGCCAAGCCGGCCGGGCAGCTCGGCCAGGACGCGCTGGCACACGTCGCCCGGGGCTCCGAGGGGGCGCTCTTCTTCCAGTGGCGGGCCAGCCGGGCCGGCTCGGAGAAGTGGCACTCGGCGATGCTGCCGCACGCCGGCACCGACTCGAAGATCTGGCGCGAGGTGGTCCAGCTCGGCCGGCACCTGCGGGCACTGGCCGAAATCGAGGGCTCCCGCACCGAGGCCGAGGTCGCGGTGCTGCTCGACTACTCATCCGTCTGGGCCCAGGAGGCGGCCAACCAGCCGAGCACCGACATGCTGGCCTTCGACGAGATCCGCCGCTGGCACAGCGCACTCTGGCGGACCGGGATCACCGCCGACCTGGCCCCGCCCGGCGCCGACCTGACCGGCTACAAGCTGGTGCTCGCCCCCGCGCTCTACCTGGTCGACGACGCCGCGATCGACAACCTGACCGGGTACGTCCGCTCCGGCGGCACCCTGGTGGTCGGCCCGTACAGCGGGCTGGTGGACGAGTGCGACCGGGTCCGCCCGGCCCCGCTGCCGGGCGCCTTCGCCGAGTTGCTCGGCATCCGGGTCGAGGAGTTCTACCCGCTCCCCGCCGCCGGCACCGTCCGGCTCGACGACGGCACGTCGGCGGCGGTCTGGACCGAGGCGCTGGCCGCACCCGACGCCGAGGTGCTGGTCAGGTACGACAACGGGCCGGTCGCCGGCGGCCCGGCGATCACCCGGCGGACCGGGGACGGCGGAGCGGCCTGGTATCTCGGCACCCGGCTGGAGCAGGCCGCGCTGGGCCGGCTGCTGGCCCGGGTCGCCGGCGAGGCCGGTGCCGCTCCGGCCGGGCCGGCCGTGCCCGGGGTGGAGCAGATCCGCCGGCGGCACCCGGACGGGCGGTCGTACCTCTTCCTGCTCAACCGCTCCGACCGGCCGGCGGAGGTCGACGCGGCCGGTACCGACCTGCTGACCGGCACCCGGTGGGCCGGGCCGACCCGGGTCGAGCCGCACGGCGTCGCGGTACTGGCGCAGCGCCCGGAACCGGAACCGAGCGGGACAGCCTGATGCTGGCCCAGCAGCGCCAGGAGGCGATCCTCGACCGGGTCCGCACCGCCGGCGGGGTCCGGGTGACCGAGCTGGCCGGCGAGTTCGGCGTCTCCGACATGACCATCCGGCGCGACCTGGAGGCGCTGGCCGAACGCGGCCTGCTGGCCAAGGTGCACGGCGGGGCGACCACCGCCCGGCCCGGCTCGACCGACGAGCCGGGCTTCGCGGTCAAGTCGGTGCGGCAGCGGGCCGAGAAGGCCGCGATCGCGGCCGAGGCCGCCCGCCTGGTCACCCCCGGGATGGCGGTCGCGCTCTCCGCGGGTACGACCACCGCCGAGCTCGCCCGCCGGCTGGCCGGGGTACCGGCGCTGACCGTGGTCACCAACTCGATCCCGGTCGCCGAGATCCTGCACCGGTCCGGCCGGCCGGACCAGACGGTGGTGCTCACCGGCGGGATACGCACCCCGTCCGACGCGCTGGTCGGGCCGGTGGCGGTGGCCACCATCCGCTCGCTCCACCTGGATCTGGTCTTCCTCGGGGTGCACGGGATGAGCGAGCGGGCCGGGTTCACCACCCCGAACCTGCTGGAGGCGGAGACCAACCGGGCGCTGCTGGCCGCGGCGGACCGGCTGGTGGTGCTCGCCGACTCCACCAAGTGGGCGACGGTCGGCATCTCGTCCTTCGCCGGACTGGCCGAGGCACACACCGTGGTCTCCGACACCGGCCTGCCCGAACCGGCCCGGGAAATCCTCCGGGCGCACGTACCGGATCTACTGTTCTGTGAGGTAACACCGTGAGGCTGCTCTGTGGGGTAACACCGTGAGGCGGATGGCGGTCAAACTGGCCGACGGGCGCGAGCTGATCTACTTCGACGAGCACCCGAACGCGGTCCGGGAGGGGCCGGACCGGCGCGACCTGCCGCTGCCGCCGCCCGCCTCGCAGCTCCGCTACGACCCGCTGGTCGACGAGTGGGTCGCGGTCGCCGCGCACCGGCAGGGCCGGATCTTCCTGCCGCCGAGCGACCAGTGCCCACTGTGTCCGTCCACACCGGAGCGGTCCAGCGAGATCCCGGCCTACGACTACGACGTGGTGGTCTTCGAGAACCGCTTCCCGTCCTTCAGCGACCGCCCCGGTGACCCGCCCGGCCAGATCACCCCGTACACGGCGGTACGGCCGGGGACGGGGCGGTGCGAGGTGGTCTGCTTCACCGCCGACCACTCGGCGTCGTTCGCCACCCTGCCACCGACCCGGGTGCGTACCGTGCTGGACGCGCTCGCCGACCGTACCGCCGCGCTGTCCGGGCTGCCCGGGGTGGAGCAGGTCTTCTGCTTCGAGAACCGGGGGGTGGAGATCGGGGTGACCCTGCACCACCCGCACGGCCAGATCTACGCGTACCCGTTCCTGCCACCCCACAGCCGGGCGATGCTGGCCGCCGCGCGGCGGCACGCGCAACGCACCGGCGGGCGCAACCTGTACGCCGACGTACTCGCCGCCGAGCGGGCCGCCGGGGAGCGGGTGGTACTGGCCAACGAACACTGGACGGCGTACGTGCCGGCCGCCGCCCGCTGGCCGTTCGAGGTGCACGTCGCGCCGCACCGGCCGGTACCGGACATCCCGGCGCTGGACGACGCCGAGCGGGACGCCTTCGGCCCGCTCTACCTGGACCTGCTGGGCCGGTTCGACCGGCTCTTCGACCTGCCGCTGCCGTACATCTCGGCCTGGCACCAGGCGCCGGTGCACGCCGACCCGGCCCTCGGGCACCTGCACCTGGCGGTGTTCAGCATCCGGCGGGCGGCGGACAAGCTGAAATACCTGGCCGGCTCGGAGTCGGCGATGGGGGTCTTCATCAACGACATCCCGCCGGAACGCGCCGCCCAACTGCTCCGCGACGCCGGCTGAGCCCGAACGCCAACCGGTTCTGTCGGTGCCCGGCCGTAGGCTCGCCGCCATGACCGGCTCGGCCGGTCGGGGCCGGCTGCACTCGGCGATCGTGGCCGGGGCTCGCCCCGAGGGCCGGGCGGTGGCGTGCGGGACGCCACCGCCCGGCCCTCGTGCACCGCCGCCGGTGCACCGGAGGCGGACCGGCGGTCAGTTCGGGCCGAGGTAGCTGTGCAACACCGTCGGCCGGTAACCGGCCGCCCAGAACTCCGCGTTCTTCGCGGCGAAGCCGGCGGCGTTCCAGCCGGCGATGACCGGCCGCCCGTCGTTGCCCGGCTCCCAGATCGCGTCGTAGCGCACGTGGCCGGTGTTGGTCAGATAGCTGCTCAAATACTTCATTCGGTAGCCGGCGGTCCAGTGGTTGCCGTTCGCCTGCGAGATCTCGTCCCAGGTGCCGCCGAGCAGGGTGGGCCGGGTGTCGGTGCCCGGCATCCAGATCGCGGCGTACCGGATGTCGGTGCTGATCGGGTTGTTCTGCGCCACCCCGCTCGCCTGGATCAACCGGTAGCCCTGGGCGCGCATCTTGGCGTCCTCTGCCAGCAGGTCCGCCCGGGTCCAGTCCACGATCCACCGCCGGCCGTCGGTGCCCGGCTTGAAGATGGCGTCGTAGTGGAAGCTCCCGGCGTGCGGGTAGCGGTTGATCCGCCATGGCCGCAGGCCCTGGCTCCAGTACGTCGAGACCTGCGCGAAGAACTGCTGCTCGGTCCAGCCGATCACGACCGGGCTCGGACCGGTGCCCGGCTTCCAGATCGCGCTGTACCGCAGTTCCCCGTTGATGTCCTTGACCGCGGTCAGCGAGTCGATCCGCCAGCCCTGGTTGAACAGCTCGCTGTTGCGGGCGAGCAGGTCCTGGGCGGTCCTGGTGTGCACCCAGAAACGATCGTCGGTACCCGGTTCCCAGATCGCGTTGAACCGGAGCGTCGGGGCGTGGATGGTTGCCCGGTCCGCCGACCCGGCCGCCGCCGGTGCCGCCGCCCCGGCGACCAGTGCCGTCAGGGTCAGCAGTACGCCGAGCGACGCCGGAAGCAGACGCCGTCTCCGCTGGACGAGATTTCTGATCATGATGGGTATTCCTCCCGCTGCTGGTGCGGGGCCCGTCGTCGGACCCGCTGCCCCGATGTCTAGTCGGCTGCGGGTTGTCCGGCTTCGGCTCGGCGCCCCCGGACAATCAACCCCGGACAACGGCACCACCAACCCCCGGGGTCAGGGGCGACGCGGTGACCGCCGGCAGCGACCGGGCGCTCGGCTGCCGGCGGTGACGGACGGCGGCGCTGCCCGACGCACGCGGTGACCCGGCAGCGGCGGCGAGTCGGTCAGCGCGCCGTGCGGAGAGTCACCGTGACCACCAGGCCGCCGCCGGGTCGGGGTTCGGCCTCCACCGTGCCGCCGTGTGCCCGGGCAACCGCCCGGACGATCGACAGCCCGAGCCCGGCACCGGGCGGGTTGCCGGCGAGCCGGTCGCCGTTGAGCCGTCGGAACGGTTCGAACAGGCTCGGTATCTCGTACCGCGCCACCACCGGCCCGGTGTTCTCCACCCGGACCCAGACCGTGCCCTCCGGGCCGGTACCGCTGCCGGCCCGTACCCAGCCGTCTTCGGGGACGTTGTGCCGGACGCCGTTCTCGACCAGGTTCTGCACCAGTCGTTCCAGCAGCACCGAACTGCCGGTGGTGGGCGCCTCGGCCGCCTCGGCGCGTACGGTCACCGGGCCGGGCGGCACCTGCGCGACGACGTGTTCCAGCACGTCCGCCAGGTCTACATAGGAGCGTTCGGCCACCTCGCCCTCCGATCGGGCCAGCAACAGGAGCCCGTCGATCAGCCGTTCGTGCCGGGCGTTGATCGCCAGCAGCGTGCCGCCGAGTTGGCGCAGTTCGGGCGAGGCCGAGCCGCGGTCGAGCATCACCTCCAGCAGGGTCCGGTTCAGCGTCAGCGGGGTACGCAGTTCGTGCGACGCGTTGCCGATGAACCGCCGCTGGCTGTCGAACGCGTGGTCCAGCCGGGCCAGCATCAGGTCGAAGGTGTCGGCGAGTTCCCTGATCTCGTCCGGCGGCCCGGTCAGGGCGATCCGCTCGTGCAGGCCGCGATCGGCATCCGGCGCGCTGGTGATCCGCTGGGCGGTCTCGGTGACCCGGTGCAGCGGCTGGAGCAGCCGGCCGGCGATCAGCCAGCCGAAGGCGATCGCGGCGACACCGACCACGACCAGCGCGATACCGCCCTGGGTGAGCAGCGCCTCCAGGGCGTCCTGGCGGGCCTGGTCGGCCGCCCGGGTCGTCTGCTCCACCTCGTCCGGCGGCAGCCCGACCCCGCCGCCCTTCATCGGAGCGACGACGACGGCGTCAGCAGCCGCCGACGGCGTCGGACTTCCGGGGGCCGGCCCGTCCCGGGTGAACGAGAAAGTGGAGTTCCGCGGCAGCCGCTGCGACATCAGGGCGTACGTCACGCCGAGCAGCAGCAGGCCGGCGAGCAGGAACAACCCGCCGTAGACCAGGGTGAGCCGGGCCCGGATGGTCAGCCTGGCCGGCGAGAGACGTCTCACGGGATCCGGTACCCCACTCCCGGCTCGGTCAGCACGATCGGCGGGTCGCCGAGCTTGCGGCGCAACTTGAGGATCGCCATCCGTACCGCGTGGGTGAACGGGTCGGCGTGCTCGTCCCAGGCCTTCTCCAGCAACTGTTCGGCGGAGACCGCGGCACCGTCGGCGCGGAGCAGCTCGGCGAGGACCGCGAACTCCTTGCGGGACAGCGGGACGTACCGGCCGTCCCGGTAGACCTCGCGGCGGTGCGGGTCGAGGCGTACCCCGGCACGTTCCAGCACCGGCGGTGCGGCCGACCGGGACCGGCGGCCCAGCGCCGCCACCCGGGCGGCGAGTTCCCGGAACGCGAACGGCTTGGGCAGGTAGTCGTCCGCGCCCAGGGCCAGCCCGGTGACCCGGTCGTCGATCTCGGCGGCGGCGGTCAGCATCAGCACCCGGACCGGGGACCCGTGCCGGACGATCGCTCGACAGACCTCGTCGCCGTGCACCACCGGCAGGTCCCGGTCGAGCACCACCACGTCGTAGTCGTGCACGCCGACCCGCTCGAGCGCGGCACCGCCGTCGTACGCCACGTCGACCGCGTGCGCGGCCCGGCGCAACCCCTGGGCGACCGTGTCGGCGAGCAGCCGTTCGTCCTCGACCAACAGGATCCGCATCCGCCCATGGTGGCCCGGGCCGGGTAACCGGGGTGTCAACGCCTTCCGTGACGCCCCGGAAAGGTGCCACCGGCTCTACTCGGCACGGCCGGCGACCGTCCGGCCGGAACGGAGGTGGAACCACGATGCGGATCAGGACCGGTCTGCTGGTCGGGCTGCTGCTGGTCGGCGTGGCCGGATGCGGCGGCGCCGACCGGGACCCGGGGATCGCCACGGCCGGCGGGTCCACCGCCAGCGCCAGCGGTGGCGCCGGACCGGCACCGGTGGACGATGCGGACCGGGCCCGCCGGTTCGGCCAGTGCATGCGGGACAACGGGTTGCCGAACTTCCCCGATCCGGAGATCGAGGACGGGGCGATCCGGATGCGGGCGCCGGACGGCACGGACCGGGCGAAGCTGGAGGCGGCGCAGAAAAAGTGCCAGGAGTACCTGCCGAACGGGGGTGAGCCGCCGAGGCTGGACCCGCAGGCGCAGCAGCGGATCCGGGAGTACGCCCGGTGCATGCGGGAGAACGGCGTACCCAGGTTCCCGGACCCGGAACCGGACGGCGGGCTCCGGATCGAGGGCGGGCCCGACCTCGATCCGCAGTCGGAGACCTTCAAGGCCGCCGAGCGGGCGTGCGCGGGGCTGCACCCGAAGCCACCGGGCGGGTCGGGAGAGGGGCCGCAGACCGACGGCAAGCGCTGACCGACAGACTGCCGTCCGTCCGGAACGGGTTCGTCGGGTCCCCCCGGCCGGGGACCCCCGACCAACCCTCCGGACGCCGGTGAAGCCGACCGTGCGCAGCACGCCGGCTCGACACGTCCGGGGACCCCCGGACGCGGGTGAATCGGGCTTCGCCCGGCCGGGGGGAGGCCCGACCAACCCTTTGGACGCCGGTGAAGCCGACCGTGCGCAGCACGCCGGCTCGACACGTCCGGCTTCCGCCGCCGGTGGGTGCCGGGCGGAACCGGCCACCCGCGACCCCGCCGGGAGGAGAATGGCTGGTCATGGAGCAACGCGTGCACTTCATCACGGTGGCCACCCGGGACCTGGACCGGGCCAGGGACTTCTACGTGGACGGGCTGGGCTGGACGCCGACCCTGGACGTACCGGACGAGATCCTCTTCTTCCAGGTGGCTCCCGGGGTGGTGCTCGGGCTCTTCGAGGCGGAGGCGTTCGCCGCCGACCTCGGCGCCGGGACGCCGCTGCTGCCCGCGCCGACCGGCTTCACCCTGTCGCACAACGTCGAGAGCCCGGCGGAGGTCGACCGGGTACTCGCGCAGGCGGCCGCCGCCGGGGCGACGGTGGTCAAGTCCGGCCAGCACGCCGCCTTCGGCGGCTACCACGGCCACTTCGCGGACCCGAACGACCTGCTCTGGGAGGTCGCGCACAACCCGGGCTGGCAGGTGGCCGAGGACGGGCGGGTGACACTCGGCCCGGTCGAGGAGTGAACGGTGCCGGGGCCCGGCGGTCACCGGGCCCCGCGTTCCCTTCTGCCGGACCGGCTAGTGCGGTGGCCAGTAACGTTCGCCGGGTTTCTGTCGTACCCGTGGGTTTGACGGTGCTGGTGCCTCGTCGTTGGGATCCGGCCGCTCCTGTGGTGGTGTATCGGACTGCGCGGGTGGGGTTGCGGTTGACGGTGGGTCAGCGGCGGCGGTGTTTCGGCCTGCTCCGATCGGCGGGGGACGTGTGGGCGTGTGTGTTGGAGGTCAACGCGTGGCGTCGGGCCCGTCGGGATGCCCCGTTGGCGGGCTATCAGGAGTTGTGTCGGGAGTTGGCGGCTGCCGGTCCGGGGACGTTCGGGGACCTGGACTCTGTCGGTGCCCGGTCGGTGTTACGCCGGTTCTCCGACGCCTGGTTCGCGGCGGTGAAACGCCGCAAGGACGGCGATACTACGGTCCGGTTTCCGCGTCGTCGCCGGTTTCTGATGCCGGTGCGCTGGTACCACGGCACCTTCACCGTCGATGACCGGCGGGTGCGGGTGCCGACCGCTCGTCGTACAGGCCCGTTGTGGCTGCGGCTGGCCCGACACCTGCCCTACCCCGGCCGGCCAGGTGCGATCGGTCACTTTGCTGTCCGAGGGCGGTCGGCTGTTTCTCGATGTGACCGCCGAGATCCCGGTGGCGGAATACAAGCCGGGGTGTGGTCCGGATCCGGGGCGGATGGCGGGGGTGGATCTGGGGGTGATCCATCCGTACGCGGTCGCCGGCCCCGCCGGGCCGGCGCTGTTGGTGTCCGGGCGGGCGATCCGGGCCGAGCACCGTCAGCATCTCGCGGATACGAAGAAGCGTCGTCGGGCGGTCGCCGGGCGGGCACCCGCGAAGGGACAGCGCGGGTCGCGGCGGTGGCGCCGGTACCGGCGTCGGGCGCGGCTGGTGGAGGGTCGGCGTCGGCGTCGGGTCCGGCAGGCCCAACACGAGGCCGCCAAGACCGTGATCGGCTGGGCGATCGCACAGCGGGTAGGCACCCTGCGGGTTGGTGACCCGCGCGGGGTCCTCGACATTCAGGCGGGTCGGCGGCACAACCTGCGGTTGCGGCAGTGGCAGATCGGTCACCTCATCCGCATCCTCCACGACAAGGCGACCCTGGCCGGGATCAGAGTCGACCTCGTGGACGAGCGGGGGACCTCGTCGACCTGCCCCGCCTGCGTCCGGCGGATACCAAAACCATCCGGACGGGTCCTCACCTGCCGGTACTGCGGATTCTCGGGCCATCGTGACCTGGTCGCGGCGGCCATCATCGCCACCCGCACCCCGGGCGGCGGACCCGCCACCCCACCCACCCCCGCCGCCGCTGTGCCGGTGGTGTCGGGTGGGGTGGTCACGCACCGTCGAGCCGGCCGACACCTACCCGGTGTCGGCCGGTCCCGACGTGACCCCCGCCGCCCACCACAACACCTCGGGCGGTGTGCGGGTCGGTTGGCCAGTGGTGGCCCGCCCCACCAACCACACGATGGGGAGTCGCTCGCCGTCACCGGCGAGGATCCACAACACCACCGGAAACCCGGTGAACGTTAGTGGACACCGCACTAGCGGACCAGCCCGATCCCGGTGAAGGTGCGGTCGTACTCCGGGAACGCCTGGTTGGTGTACGGCGCGTGGATCCAGGTACGCAGCGAGTCCGCCGCCGCGTCGATCTCGACCAGCCGTACCGGGTTGGTGGTGTTGGAGTGGAACGTCTGGAGGAACGAGTAGATCCGGTTCCCGTGCACTCCGGTGTCCACCCGGTTGCCCGCCACCCCGGTGTGGCCGGAGAAGACGAACTTCACGTTGGCGTACTGCTTGACCAGGTTGTCGTAGAGGTACTGCGGGCTGGTGGCGCCGTAGCCGGCGGACTGCTCGATGTTGCCGTTGCCGTCGATGTAGTCGTGCGTGACCACCACGACGTTGTGCCGTGGGTTGGCCGCCACCACACCCCTGGCCCAGTTGACCGCCTCGGCCCGGGGCCAGAGTTCGAGGACCAGCACCAGCCACTGCACCCCGCCGGCCGAGTACGTCGAGTACGAGTTGTCGACCTTGCCGGCCTCGAACTGCCCGCGCACCGCGCCGTACTGGCCAGCGGTGAAGTACCGGTTGAAGACGGTGGTGTCCCGGACCAGTTCCCGGGTCCGGGCGGGGTCCCGGGCCGAGCCGCCGGGCCCGGTCGCCTGGGTGTCGTGGTTGCCGATCGCCAGCGAGTACGGGATGCCTGCCGTCTCCAGCGGCCGCATCGCGTTGCGGGCGATCTCGTACTGCGCGTGGTCCGGGGTGTCCCAGTTGACCACGTCGCCGGAGTGGGTCACGAACCGCAGGTCGAGGGCGGAACGGTTGCCGACCAGCCAGTCGGTGCGCTGCCGGAAGCGGGTGTCGCTCGCGTTCAGCACCTCCTGTTGGGTGTCCGGCAGCACGGCGAAGCTGAACTTCGGGTCCGTGGTCGTGCCGGGGGTCTCCATCCGGGCGTACCCGATGTGCACGTTGCGGTCGCAGGCGGCCGTGCTCCGGTCGTTGACCAGTTGGATCCGGACGCTGTGCTGCCCCGCGCCCCGCGCCACCCCGACCGGATAGCTGCCGTACTGGCTGGCGCTGACGATGGTGGTCTCGCCGGCCATCACCCCGTCCACCGTCACCCGGATGGTGGGCCAGCCCTCGCAGTTGTCCCCGATGGCGCCGACCACCACCCGGCCGGAGCCGGAAATCGTGGTGGTCGCGTAGCTGGAGTTGCTCCACAGCGAGGCGTGGCTGCCCGAGGCCGGCACCGGGGTGCCGGTCGCCGGCCGGATGGCGCCGTCGACCACGCTGAACTGCGAGGGTTCGGCGGCGGCCGCGACACCGCCGAGGCTGACTCCGGACAGCACCGCCGCCGTGCCGGCGAGCACCGCCAGCGCGGCTCTGGTCCTCCTGATACCCGTCCTGATACCCACGGCGTCCCTCCGTGTCCGTCCTGCCCGATCTGGACATCCGGAGGTTAGACAGGATCAGCGACGGGGCCGGCGGGCTGTGCGGGAACAGCGGGCGAACAGTTCGGATACCGGAGCCGTCCGGAAACGAGGGCGCGGGGGGCCCGGGACAGGGCCCCCCGCAGGGAAGGGACGGCCGGCTGTGCGCAACAGCCGGGAAGACCGTTCCATCCGGTACGGGCCTCTCGCGGCGGCCTCGACCGGGCCGGTCTTCCTGGACGCGACTGGCATCACGTCCACCCTGTGCAACGAGGGCAACCACCGGCGGTAACGGCACAAACCGGGCGATCTTAGACGCCCCGGCATTCTCGGGTGGATGTTGACGACTTGTCGTCGCGGGAACGACGACAAGTCGTCAAGATCCGTGAACCGCGCGGTCAGGCGGCGAGCTTGCGCGCCAGGTTGTTGTCCAGGGCGGCCATGAACTCGTCGGTGGTCAGCCACGGGGCGTCCCGGGAGATCAGCAGCGCCAGGTCCTTTGTCATCTGGCCACCCTCGACGGTCTGCACGCAGACCTGCTCCAGGGTCTCGGCGAACCGGGTCACCTCGGGAGTGCTGTCCAGCTTGCCCCGGTGCGCCAGGCCACGGGTCCAGGCGAAGATCGACGCGATCGGGTTGGTCGAGGTCTTCTCGCCCTTCTGCCACTGCCGGTAGTGCCGGGTCACCGTGCCGTGCGCCGCCTCGGCCTCGACGGTACGGCCGTCCGGGGTCATCAGCACCGAGGTCATCAGGCCCAGCGAGCCGAATCCCTGCGCGACGGTGTCGGACTGCACGTCACCGTCGTAGTTCTTGCAGGCCCAGACGAAGCCGCCCTCCCACTTCAGCGCGGCGGCGACCATGTCGTCGATCAGCCGGTGCTCGTAGGTGATCCCGGCGGCGTCGAAGTCCGAGGAGAACTCCGCCTCGAAGACCTCGGCGAAGATGTCCTTGAACCGGCCGTCGTACGCCTTGAGGATGGTGTTCTTGGTGGAGAGGTAGACCGGGTAGCCACGGTCCAGGCCGTACCGGAAGGAGGCCCGGGCGAAGTCCCGGATCGAGTCGTCGAAGTTGTACATCCCCATCGTGACGCCACCACCGGGGAAGTTCGCCACCTCCATCTCGACCGGGGCACCGCCGTCGGTCGGGGTGTAGGTGATGGTGACCGTGCCCGGTCCCGGCACCACGAAGTCGGTCGCCTTGTACTGGTCGCCGTGCGCGTGCCGGCCGATGATGATCGGCTTGGTCCAGCCCGGTACCAGCCGGGGCACGTTGGACATGATGATCGGCTCGCGGAAGACCACGCCGCCGAGGATGTTCCGGATGGTGCCGTTCGGCGAGCGCCACATCTTCTTGAGGCCGAACTCCTCCACCCGGGCCTCGTCCGGGGTGATGGTGGCGCACTTCACGCCGACACCATGCTGCTTGATCGCGTTCGCCGCGTCGACCGTCACCTGGTCGTCGGTCTCGTCGCGGTACTGGATCGACAGGTCGTAGTAGTGCAGGTCGACGTCGAGGTACGGCAGGATCAACTGCTCGCGGATCTGCTTCCAGATGATCCGGGTCATCTCGTCGCCGTCGAGTTCAACCACCGGATTCGTAACCTTGATCTTCGCCATCGGGCGGCGCTCCTCTCCGGGACATCTGCTCTAGCAGTACGAGCGTACTGGAGAGCGTCGGGGGGCCATACACTGCCTGCCATGCTCAGCCGTTCCGTGGGTCCGATCACCGTCGTGGCGCTGCCGGACGCCGAGGGGTTGTTCTTCCAGCCCCGCACCGAGGCGTTCCCGACCGCGACCGCCGCACACTGGCGGCTGGCCGACGAACGCGACCCCGGCGCGGTCACCGCCGACGGGCAGTGGCGGCTGCCGTTCCGCTGCTTCGCGCTCCGCTTCGACGACGGCCCGGCCGCCGGCCGGGTACTGCTGGTCGACGCCGGCATCGGCCCCGCCGGCGCCCCCGCCCGGAGTTGGGCGCCGGTGCCCGGGCGGCTGCCGGGCGCACTCGCCGCCGCCGGCATCGCGCCCGAACAGGTCGACACGGTGGTACTCACCCACCTGCACACCGACCACATCGGCTGGGCGGTCACCGGCGAGCCGGGTACGCCGTACTTCGGCAACGCCCGCTACCTGCTACAACGGGCCGAGATCGCCGCCTTCCGCCGGCACGACCCGTCCGGGGTGGCCGGCTATCTGCTCGACCCGCTGACCGCCGCCGGCCAGCTCGACGCGCTCGACGGCGACACACGGCTCGCCCCCGGGGTACGGGTGCTGGCCACCCCCGGCCACACCCCCGGACACCAGTCGGTGCTGGTCGAGTACGCCGACCAGACTCTGCTGCTCACCGGTGACCTGCTGGTGCACGCCGTGCAACTGGTCGCCCCGGAGCTGCCGTACGCGCACGAGGACGACCAGGTCACCGCCCGCGACTCGCGGGAGCGGCTGCTGACCGAGCTGGCCGCCCGGCCGGCCGCCACGCTCGGCACCCCGCACCTGAGTACACCCTTTGTTCCGCTGTAGTACTGCTTCAGGTCGATTGTCGGGGGCAGGTGCTTCGCCCCAGCTCCCGAGCATCGGGGCATGACTTCTCCGTACCCGTTCAACCGCCGACGCTTCGTCTCGGCGGCCGGTGCCGCGACCGCCGGCCTCGTGGTCGGACCGATGCTGCTCAGCTCCGAAGGCGCTGCCGCGCACATCCCGTCCAGCGCGGGCGGCCCGCTGCCGACCGGGCTCTTCACCCTCGGCGTCGCCTCCGGCGACCCGCTGCCGGACGGCGTGGTGCTCTGGACCCGCCTAGCCCCGCAGCCGCTGCTCGGCGGTGGCATGCCGGACCGGCCGGTGCCGGTGCACTGGGAGGTCGCCGAGGACGAGCGGTTCCGCCGGATCCGTTGCCGGGGCACCACGCTGGCCTCCCCCGACCTGGCCCACTCGGTGCACGTCGAGGTCTCCGGGCTGCGCGCCGACACCGAATACCACTACCGGTTCCGGGCCGGTCGGGAGATCTCCCCGGTCGGCCGTACCCGGACCGCCCCGAGCGCACACGCCCGGCCCCGTCGGCTGCGGTTCGCGTTCGCGAGCTGCCAGGACTACCAGGCCGGGGCGTACACCGCGCACCAGCACCTGGCCGAGGAGGACCTGGCCTTCGTCGCGTTCCTCGGCGACTACATCTACGAGAACCGGCCGAACCCGGCGGCGTACCGGGTTCACCAGGGCACCGACGAGCCGTACTCGCTGACCGACTACCGCAACCAGCACGCGCAGTACAAGACCGACCCGGACCTGCAACGGGCGCACGGCGCCTTCCCGTGGATCGTCACCTTCGACGACCACGAGCTGGACAACAACTGGGCCGACGAGATCCCGCAGGATCCGGCCCAGCAGACCCCGGAGGCGTTCCGGGCCCGCCGCAGGGCGGCCTTCCAGGCGTACTACGAGCACATGCCGCTGCGCCGGTCGGCCCTGCCGCGCAACCTCGACCTGCGGCTCTACCGGCGGCTGCGCTTCGGCGACCTGGCCAGCGTGCACGTGCTGGACACCCGGCAGTACCGCAGCGACCAGCCGGCGACGCTGGCCGACGCGCAGAACCCCGAGCTGTCGATGACCGGGCCGGAGCAGGAGCGCTGGCTGGTGCACGGGCTGCGGTCGGCCGGCAGCCGGTGGAACCTGCTGGCCAACCAGGTGATGTGGGCGTCCAACGACCGGCAGGCCGGGCCTGGGCAGACCTTCGACCTGGACAACTGGGACGGCTACCGGGCGCAGCGCCGCCGGCTGCTGGAGTTCTTCGGCTCCGGCCAGGTGGACAACCCGGTGGTGCTCACCGGGGACCGGCACTGCACCTGGGTCTGCGACCTGTCGCCGGACTTCGACGACCCGGCCTCACCGGTGGTCGGCGCCGAGATCACCGGTACCTCGATCACCTCGGGCGGCAACTCCGACACCGCCGCCTTCCACCGCACGTACGACCCGATCATGGCAGAGAGCCCGCACTGGAAGTACATCGACAACCAGCGCGGCTATGTGGTCTGCGATGTGACCCCGGAGCGGATGCTCAGCTCGCTGCGGCTGGTCGACACCGTCTGGGCGCCCACCGCCACGGTGCGGACCGCCGCCGAGTTCGTCGTGGTCGCCGGTGAGCCGGGTATCTCGGTGCTCAGTCAGGAGGCCCCGACCGCCACGGCCGCCGCGCGCAGCCGGGCGACCGCCGGCCCGACCTACCAGGTGACCGAGCACCAGGACTCCTTCCCGCTGCGCTGAGCGGACCGGACGGCCGGAGTGTGGAAAAGCGGGGACCCGGCGTACCGCACGCCGGGCCCCCGCTGCGCTGAGGAATGAGGTCACATGTTGGCGACGTCGGCCTGCTTGGCCCGGACCGCCTCGGCGGCGGCCTTCAGGCTCTCGATCTCGTCGGCGTCCAGCGGGGTCTCCACGATCCGGCGTACGCCCTCCCGGCCGATCTCCGCCTCGACGCCCAGGTAGACCCCGGAGATGCCGAACTCGCCGTCGACCCAGGCGCAGACCGGCATGACCTCGCCGGAGTCGGTCGCCACGGCCCGGGCCATCCGGGCGGCGGCTGCCGACGGCGCGTAGTACGCCGACCCGGTCTTGAGCAGCGCGACCACCTCGGCCCCGCCGTTGCGGGTGCGTACCACCAGCTCCTCGATCTGCTCCGCCGGCATCACGTCGCGCAGCGGCTTGCCGTCGACGGTGCTGCGGGACGGCACCGGCACCATCGTGTCGCCGTGCGAGCCGAGGGTGAGGGTGCGGACCGAGCCGACCTTCACCCCGAGCGCCTCGGCGACGAAGTTGGTGAACCGGGCGGTGTCGAGCATGCCGGCCTGGCCGAGTACCCGGTTGTGCGGGAACTGGGTGGCGATCTGGGCCAGCGCGGTCATCTCGTCGAGCGGGTTGGAGACGACGATGACCACGGCGTTCGGTGCGTACTTGGCGACGTTCTCGGCGACCTGGCGGACGATCCGGGCGTTGGTCTCCAGCAGGTCCATCCGGCTCATGCCGGGCTTGCGGGGCAGCCCGGCGGTGATCACGACGACGTCGGAGCCTTCGAGCTGCTCGTAGCCCTCGCCGTTCTTGCCGGTCGTCACGCCGACGACCTTGGTCTCGAAGCCCTCGACCGGGCGCGACTGGTTGAGGTCCAGCGCGATGCCCTCGGGCTTGCCCTCGATGATGTCGGTGATCACGACCGTGTCGAAGACGTCGTACTCCGCCAGGCGCTGCGCGGTCGTCGAGCCGTAGAAGCCGGCACCGACTACGGTGACCTTTTTGCCCATGGTCGTCCCACTCCCTGATACCCGTCTGGTTATTTCCGGACGGTATCAGCCAGGAGTGTTCCGTTCCGGCCAGGGGCGGAATTGGCTGCGGTCGCTCACACCGCACCGACCGCAGCGCCGGGGTCCGCGACCCGGGCCCGGGCAACGGCCCGAACGCCGGCACGACCGGTGCCGCCGGCACGACCGGTGCCGCCGGCACGACCGGTGCCGCCGGCACGACCGGTGCCGCCGGCACGACCGGTGCCGCCGGCACGACCGGTGCCGCCGGCACGACCGGTGCCGCCGGTGCCGCCGGCACGACCGGTGCCGCCGGTGCCGCCGGCACGACCGGTGCCGCCGGATCGCCGGGTCAGCCCTGCTCGACCAGGGTCAGCCCTGCTCGGCCGGGTCAGCCCTGCTCGACCGGCTCCAGTCCGGCCTCGGCCCGCTCCACCACGTTGGCCAGCAGCATCGCCCGGGTCATCGGGCCGACTCCGCCCGGCATCGGCACCAGCTTGCCGGCCACCTCGGCGACCTCGGGCCCGACGTCGCCGGTGTAGCGGCCCTTGCCGTCCGCACCGATCACCCGGGTGATCCCGACGTCGACCACCACGGCGCCCGGCCGGACCATGTCGGCGGTGAGCAGACCCGGCACGCCGGCCGCCACGATCACGATGTCGGCGGCCCGGGTGTGCGCGGCCAGGTCGAGGGTGCCGGTGTGGCAGAGCGTCACGGTGGCGTTCTCGCTGCGCCGGGTCAACAGCAGCCCGAGCGGCCGGCCGACGGTGTTGCCCCGGCCGACCACCGCCACCTCGGCGCCGCGCAGCGGCACGTCGTGCCGGCGCAGCAGCTCGACGATGCCGCGCGGGGTGCAGGGCAGCGGGCCGGGATAACCGAGTACGAGCCGGCCGAGGTTGACCGGGTGCAGCCCGTCGGCGTCCTTGTCCGGGTCGATCATCTCCAGCACCCGCTGGGTGTCCAGGTGGGCCGGGAGCGGAAGCTGCACGATGTAGCCGTGGCAGGCCGGGTCGGCGTTGAGTCCGGCGACCGTGGCGTCGACCTCGTCCTGGGTGGCGTCGGCCGGCAGCTCGCGGCGGATCGAGGCGATGCCCACCTCGGCACAGTCCCGGTGCTTGCCGTTGACGTACGCCTGGGAGCCCGGGTCCTCGCCGACCAGCACGGTGCCCAGCCCCGGTACGACGCCCCGTTCGGCCAGCGCCTTGACCCGCTCGCGCAGTTCGTCCTTGATGTGTGCCGCGGTCGCTTTGCCGTCGAGAAGGGTGGCCGTCACAGCCAGATCGTCTCACGCGGTACGCCCGGCCGAGCCGGCACCCGGCTGGTCGGTACCGGGATCGGCCAGTCGGCCAACACCCGGTCGGCCGGGCGACTGGCACCGAATGTTAACTATACGTAGCCGTGTTCTTAGTCACGCTCAGTGAGATCTTGTGGAGTTGTCCACAATATGGAAGACCCGATCAGGGCGAATGCGGATTAATCTCCGGCGACACGTTGCCCGGCTCACAACATCCAGGCCGCACCTTTCATGCCTATAGATTCTGGATGCCCGAATCTGCACATCACCTGTACCGAAGCCGCGATAGCAGCTCAGAGCGGATATGCGCAAGTCCCGCCAGGCCTCTGTGTTACTGACTCGTAATCATCCAGTTTGGCCAGGCGTCCTGCTACGACCTACCTTTGCCGAGCGTTGCACAGCGTTACCTCCGTGTGGGGACGACTGCTCAGCGTAAGGAGACGAGGAGGCTCAATGCAGGTTCGTAGGCTCGCTGCCTGGACCGCCCTCCCCCTCGCCGCGACCCTCGGCCTCGCGGCCTGTGGCAGTGGCGGCGACTCGGGGGAGAGCGACCCGAATGCGACGGTTTCCGTCCAGATCGCGGAACCGCAGCACCTGATTTCCACCAACACCAACGACTCGAGCGGTAACCAGGTGCTCTCCGCCCTGTTCACCCCGCTAGTCGACTACGACGAGCAGAACAAGCCGTTCGAGGTCGCCGCGGAGTCCGTGAACTCGACCGACAACCTGACCTGGACGATCAAGCTGAAGGACGGCTACACCTTCCACAACGGCGAGAAGGTGACCGCGGACAGCTACATCAACGCCTGGAACTACGGCGCCTACGCGCCGAACGGCCAGGGCAACAGCTACTTCTTCGAGAAGATCGCCGGCTACGAGGACCTCCAGTCGAAGGACCCGGACGGCGACGGCCCGCAGAAGGCGCCGGAGCCGAAGGCCAAGACCATGACCGGGCTGAAGAAGGTCGACGACCTGACCTTCACGGTGACGCTGGCCAAGCCGTACAGCGAGTTCAAGACCGTGCTCGGCTACACCGCGTTCTACCCGCTGCCGGCGGCCGCCTTCTCGGCGCCCGGCGTGGTCAAGGACGGCTACGAGGACGCCCCGATCGGCAACGGCCCCTTCAAGATGAAGGGCACCTGGCAGCACGACGCCAAGGTCGAGGTCGAGCGCTACGACGCGTTCCCGGGCGAGAAGCCGAAGATCGCCGGTGCCGAGTTCCGGATCTACCAGCAGCTCACCGCGGCCTACGCGGACGTGCTGTCGGACAACCTCGACGTGGACGTGACCGTCCCGACGGAGAGCCTGAGCACCGCCGCGACGGACCTGGGCGACCGCTTCCAGCAGAGCCCGAACTCGTCCTTCCAGTTCGTGGCCTTCCCCACGTTCGAGGAGGAGTTCAGCAAGCCGGACGTGCGCAAGGCGATCTCCATGGCGATCGACCGGGACGAGATCACCAAGTCGATCTTCAAGGAGTCGCAGATCTCGGCGCGCTCGTTCGTCTCCCCGGTGGTCGCCGGCTACCGCGACGACACCTGCGGCGAGGCCTGCGAGTTCAACCCGGCCAAGGCCAAGGAGCTGTACCAGGCCGCCGGCGGTCCCGCCGAGCTGAAGATCACCTACAACGGTGACGGTGGGCACAAGGACTGGGTCGACGCGACCTGCAACCAGCTCAAGGCCAACCTGGGCGTGGAGTGCGTCGGTGCGGCCGAGCCGAAGTTCTCGGACCTGCTGACCAAGGTCGAGGGCAAGCAGCCGGTCGGCCTGATCCGGATGGGCTGGCTGATGGACTACCCGTCGATGGAGAACTACCTCGGCCCGCTGTACACCACCAACGGCTCGTCGAACTACTACGGGTACAGCAACCCGGAGTTCGACCGCCTGGTGCAGGAGGGCACCACCGCCGCGACCCCGGACGAGGCGGTCAAGAAGTACCAGCAGGCCGAGGACATCCTGGCCACCGAGATGCCGGTGATCCCGCTCCGGTTCGGCCAGAACGTCTACGCGCACTCGACCCGGGTCAAGAACGTCGAGGTCGACCTCTTCCAGGTCGTCGACATGACCAAGATCGAAGTCGTCAGCTAGCTGACCGCAAGGTCGGTCCGGGCCACCCGGTAACTCCTCGGGTGGCCCGGACCGTTTCCCGCACAACACCGCGCTCCAGCCATCCCCACGGAGAGTAAGCAAGCATGTTCCGCTACATCGTGCGGCGCCTGCTTCAGATGGTCCTGGCCTTCTTCGGGACCACTCTGATCGTCTACGCGCTGATGTTCGCCGGACAGGGTGATCCCATCCAGGCGCTCGCGGGCGAGCGCCCGGTCAGCGAGGCGCAGCGGGCGTACCTGACCGAGAAGTTCCACCTCGACCAGACCGGCGTCGGCGGCTTCTTCTACCGCTACTTCGACTACGTCGGCAATCTGCTCCGTGGCGACCTCGGCGACTCGCTCACCGGCCGGAAGATCAGCGACATGCTGGCCCAGGCCTGGCCGGTCACCGTGAAGCTCGCGATCATCGGGCTGCTGGTGGCGATCCTGGTCGGCGTCACCGCCGGGGTCATCGCCGGGCTCCGCCGGGGCGGCATCTTCGACAACGCCACCCTGGCGCTGACCCTGCTGGTGCTGGGCATCCCGACCATCGTGCTGGCGCCGCTGGCCCAGTACTTCCTCGGCGTCAAGCTGCCGCTCTTCCCGCCGACCGCCGGATCGGAGCCCAGCATCTACGCCCTGCTGCTACCCGGCATCGTGCTCGGCTCCCTGTCGCTGGCCACCGCACTGCGGCTGACCCGTACCTCGGTCGCCGAGAACCTGCGCTCCGACTACGTACGGACCGCGAAGGCCAAGGGCCTGCCGATCCGCCGCATCGTCAGCGTGCACGTACTGCGGAACTCGCTGATCCCGGTGATCACCTTCCTCGGCGTCGAACTCGGCAACCTGATGAGCGGCGCGATCATCACCGAGGGCGTCTTCAACATCCCGGGCGTCGGGTTCAACCTCTTCCGCGGCATCAAGACCGAGGACGGCCCGCTGGTGGTCGGCCTGGTCAGCGTGCTGGTCGTGGTCTATCTGGTGTCGAACCTCGTGGTGGACGTCCTCTACGCCGTCCTCGACCCCCGCATCCGGTACGAGTGAGGGACTGGGCATGAGTGAGCGAAGCGAACGAATCAGCCAGCTCAGTGCTGGAACTCATGACGACGCCGGGCGAAGCGAGGTGGCGGCATGAGTGAGCTTGAGACCGTCGCCGCGGCCGAGATGGCCGGCGGCAAGGCCGGGTCCGGCGACCCGGCCGCCCGGCCGCGCAGTCTGGCCGGCGACGCCTGGCGCGACCTGCGCCGCAACCCGATCTTCTGGATCTCGCTGGTACTGGTCCTGGCGGTCACCGCGATGGCGGCCTTCCCCGGCCTGTTCACCTCGAACGACCCGCACGACTGCACGCTGGCCCGGCAGCACGCCGGGCCCGGCGGCGGCGCCCCGTTCGGGTACGACTTCCAGGGCTGCGACACCTACGCCCGCGCCGTCTTCGGTGCCCGGGCGTCGCTGCTGGTCGGTGCGTTCTCCGCGCTGGTCACCGGGCTGATCGCGATCACCGTCGGCATGCTCGCCGGCTACTTCGGCCGGTGGATCGACGCGGCGCTGTCCCGGGTGATCGACGTGGTGCTCGGCATCCCGCTGCTGCTCGCCGCGATCGTCATGCTGAAGCGGATCAGCAGCGACAGCCCGAACGTCCGGATCATCGCGGTGATCTTCGTGCTCGCCATCCTCGGCTGGACCACCGCCGCCCGGGTGATCCGGTCCTCGGTGATCAGTGCCAAGCAGCAGGACTACGTGGCGGCGGCCCGGATGCTCGGTGCCGGCAACGGCCGGACCATGTGGCGGCACATCCTGCCCAACTCACTGGCCCCGGTGATCGTGGTGCTGACCATCGCGCTCGGCTCGTTCATCGCCGCCGAGGCGACGCTCTCCTTCCTCGGCATCGGCCTGAAGGCGCCGACCATCTCCTGGGGCATCGACATCGACGCCGGCCGTACGCACATGCGGGAGTCGGCGATTCCGCTGGTGGTGCCCTCGACCTTCCTGGCGCTGACCGTACTGGCCTTCATCATGCTCGGCGACGCGATCCGCGACGCCTTCGACCCGAAGCTGCGGTGATCAGATGACCGTGAACGTGAACGAGCGGAGCGGGTTGCCCGGGCCGCAGGGTGCCGGCGCCGACGGCGGGCACCTGCTGGAGGTACGGGACCTCTTCGTCGAGTTCCGCACCCGGGACGGCGTGGCCAAGGTGATCAACGGTGTCTCGTACCACCTGGACGCCGGGGAGACCCTGGCGGTGCTCGGCGAGTCGGGCTCCGGCAAGTCGGTGACCGCCCAGGCGATCATGGGCATCCTGGACATGCCACCGGCGGTCATCCCGGCCGGGCAGATCCTCTACCGCGGTACCGACCTGCTGAAGCTCTCCGAGGAGGAGCGCCGGAAGGTACGCGGCAAGCAGATCTCCATGATCTTCCAGGATGCGCTCTCCGCACTGAACCCGGTCTTCCCGGTCGGCTGGCAGATCGGCGAGATGCTGCGGCTGCGCGAGGGCCTGTCCCGGGCCCAGGCCAAGCGCCGGGCGATCGAGCTGATGGAACTCGTCAAGATCCCAGCGGCCCGGCAGCGGATCGGCGACTACCCGCACCAGTTCTCCGGCGGCATGCGGCAGCGGGTCATGATCGCGATGTCGCTGGCGCTGGACCCGGCGGTGCTGATCGCGGACGAGCCGACCACCGCGCTGGACGTGACCGTGCAGGCCCAGATCATGGACCTGCTCGGCGAACTGCGCCGGGACCTGAACATGGCGATGATCCTGATCACCCACGACCTCGGGGTCGTCGCCGACGTGGCCGACCGGATCGCCGTGATGTACGCCGGCCGGATCGTCGAGCACGCCGACGTGCACTCGCTGTACGAGGCACCGGCACACCCGTACACCAAGGGATTGCTGGAGTCGATTCCCCGGCTCGACCTCAAGGGTCAGCGGCTGACCACCATCAAGGGGCTGCCGCCCAACCTGATGCGCATCCCCAGCGGTTGCCCGTTCCACCCGCGCTGCCCCTACGCCCGGCAGGAGTGCGTCGACGTCGTACCGGCCGTCCGGCCGCTCGGCAACGGCCGGACCAGCGCCTGCCACTTCGCCCAGGAGGTCCTCGATGGCCGCGTCTGAGCCGAGAAACCCGCAGTCCGGCACCGGCGGCGCCGGGCCAGCCGCACCGGTCAAGCCGCGCGGCGAGACCGTGCTGCGGGTCGAGAACGTCGTCAAGCACTTCCCGATCAGCCAGGGCATCGTCTTCAAGCGGCAGATCGGCGCCGTGAAGGCGGTTGACGGGGTCAGCTTCGAGCTGAACCGGGGCGAGACCCTCGGCATCGTCGGCGAGTCCGGCTGCGGCAAGTCGACCCTGGCCAAGCTGCTGATGCGGCTGGAGACGCCGACCTCGGGCCGGGCGATGCTGGAGGGCCGGGACATGTTCAAGCTCTCCGGCGCGGAGCTGCGCCGGATGCGCCGGAACGTGCAGATGGTCATGCAGGACCCGTACACCTCGCTGAACCCACGGATGACGGTCGGCGACATCATCGGCGAGCCGTTCGACATCCACCCGGACGCCGCGCCGCGGGGCAGCCGTCGGCAGCGGGTGCAGGAGTTGCTCGACCTGGTCGGGCTGAACCCGGAGCACGTCAACCGCTATCCGCACCAGTTCTCCGGCGGTCAGCGGCAGCGGATCGGCATCGCCCGGGCGCTCGCGCTCAAGCCGGAGATCATCGTCTGTGACGAGCCGGTGTCGGCGCTGGACGTGTCGATCCAGGCGCAGGTGATCAACCTGCTGGAGAGCCTCCAGGACGAGCTGGGGCTGTCGTACATCTTCATCGCGCACGACCTGTCGGTGGTCCGGCACATCGCCGACCGGGTCGCGGTGATGTACCTGGGCAAGATCGTGGAAATCGGTACCGAGGACGAGATCTACGAGCGGCCGACCCACCCGTACACCCAGGCGCTGCTCTCGGCGGTGCCGGTGCCGGACCCGAAGGCCCGGGCGCACCGCGAGGTCATCCGGCTCGACGGTGACGTACCGTCGCCGGCCAACCCGCCGTCGGGCTGCCGGTTCCGCACCCGCTGCTGGAAGGCGCAGGAGATCTGCGCCACCCAGGAGCCGCAGCTCGTGCTCCGGGCCGTCGAGCCGCACCCCTCGGCCTGCCACTTCGCCGAGCTCAAGCAGCACGTCGTCTCCTGACCGGGCCCGGCCGGCCGGATCGCCTCCTGGCGGGCGGCGGTCGGCGGGAGCGACGGGCGGGAGCGCATGGACCGACCGGGCGGCAGGACCGCTCCGGAAGGGTTGGACGCCGAGCGCGAGGCAGGACCGAGCGGACGGCGGGGGTGGAGAGCCCGGGAACCACACAATGGTTTCCGGGCTCTCGCCTACATGGTGCGAAGACTGCTCGTGACGCTCGCCCTGGTGGCCTTGACTGTTCCGCTGCTCGGCTGCGGCGAGGAGGGCCCGGGCACCGCCGGCCCGACCGTCGTGCCGCCGTCGCCCGGGACCGCCGCGGGATCGGTGCCCGCGACCGGAGCCGCCGCCGAACCGGCCGGCACCTGCACGGACGGGGCAGGCTCGCCGGACGACCCGCTCGAGGTGCAGGGCGTGGCGGACGCCGGGAACTCGTTCTGGGGACTGCTATTCCCGCGCGGCGGCCCGGGCCTGCGCACCGGACGGGACGAGAAGATCGTGTGGCGGATGACCGGCTCCGGCACCTTCAGCATCCAGGCCACCGGCCCGGACGGGGTCACCATCGAACCGCTCTGGGGACCCACCGGGCACGGCGGAAGCACCTGGACCAGACCCGGTGACGAGTGGGGTACCGGCTGGAACTTCCCGGTCGCCGGCTGCTGGACCGTACGGGCCAGCCGGTCCGGCGGCGCGACCGGCAGCGCGCTGCTCCGGGTCGGTTGACCGGCGCGACGAACGGCGCCCTCGCCGCCGGGCTGGCCGCGCGGGGACCGGTGCGGGAGACTCCCGGCGGTCCCCGGCGCGACTCGGTTGGCGCGAACCGGCGCGGGTCCCAGGCGTCCGGGGTGCCGAGGGGGCACCGCCGGCCGCCGGAAGTCCCGCGCCGGTCGCGTGGTCGATCGGTGCAGTGGGTCAGTGGAAGAAGTGCCGGGTGCCGGTGAAGTACATGGTGATCCCGGCCGCCGTGGCCGCCGTGACGACCTCCTCGTCGCGTACCGAGCCGCCGGGCTGGACGACCGCCCGGACCCCGGCGTCGATCAGCACCTGGAGCCCGTCCGGGAACGGGAAGAACGCGTCCGAGGCGGCGACCGCGCCCCGGACCCGTTCGGCGCCGGCCCGGGAGACCGCCAGGTGCGCCGAGTCGACCCGGTTGACCTGACCCATCCCCACCCCGACGGTCGCGCCCTCGCTGGCGAGCAGGATCGCGTTGCTCTTCACCGCCCGGACGGCCCGCCAGGCGAAGGCGAGGTCGGCCAGGGTCGCCGGGTCGGCGGGCTCGCCGGTGACCAGCCGCCAGCCGGCCGGATCGTCGCCGGGCGCGTCCACCCGGTCGGCCATCTGCACCAGCGCGCCGCCGCTGACCGGGCGCCACTCCGCCGGGTACGGCGCCCAGGCGGGCGCCCGCAGCAGCCGGATGTTCTTCTTGCCGGAGAGCACATCCACCGCACCCGGCGCGAAGTCGGGTGCCACCAGTACCTCGGTGAAGACCTCGGCGACCTGCTGCGCCATCTCGACCGAGACCGGCCGATTGACCGCGATCACCCCGCCGAACGCGGAGACCGGGTCGCAGGCGTGCGCGCGGCGGTGCGCCTGCGCCACATCGGCGCCGACCGCGATGCCGCACGGATTGGCGTGCTTGATGATCGCCACCGCCGGCCGGTCGGCGAAGTCGTTCACCGCCCGCCAGGCCGCGTCCGCGTCGACGTAGTTGTTGTAGGACATCTCCTTGCCGTGCAGCTGCTCGGCCTGGGCCAGCCCGGGCGGGGACGCCGGGTCGACGTAGAGCACCGCCGCCTGGTGCGGGTTCTCGCCGTACCGCAGCGGTGTGGGCGCGGTCAGCACCTGACCGGCGAAGGCCGGCCACTCCTGCTCCGCCGGCCCGGTACGCACCGCGAACCAGTTCGCCACCGCCACGTCGTACTCGGCGATGTCGGCGAAGGCGCGGGCCGCGAGCTGCTGGCGCTGCCCGGCGCTGAAGCCGCCGTCAGCCAGGGCGGCCAGCACCGACGGGTACGCCGACACCGACGTCACCACCGCCACCGAGGCGTGGTTCTTGGCGGCCGCCCGGACCATCGCCGGCCCACCGATGTCGATCTGCTCGACGCACTCGTCGAAGTCCGCACCGGAGGCGACCGTCTCGGTGAACGGGTAGAGGTTCGACACCAACAGGTCGAACGGGGCGATGCCCAGCTCGCCGAGCTGTGCCGCGTGCCGTTCCAGTCGCAGGTCGGCCAGGAGCCCGGCGTGCACCTTCGGATGCAGCGTCTTGACCCGGCCGTCGAGCACCTCGGGGAACCCGGTCAGCGACTCGACCGGGGTGACCGGCATCCCGGCCCCCTCGATGCTCGCCGCCGTGCTGCCGGTGGAGACGATCTCGACTCCGGCGCCGTGCAGCGCCCGGGCCAGCTCCACCAGGCCGGTCTTGTCGTAGACGCTGACCAGCGCGCGCCTGATCGGCCGCCGGCCGTCCGCGCCGGAACTCGTGTCGCTCACTCCGATCGTGACCTTCCTTCCAGTGATCGTCCAACCCTCCCGGACCAGCCGGCCGACCTGCGTGACGAGCTGCCGTCGCTCGGCCACCTTGATCCGCTCGGTGAGGGTCTCCTCGTCGTCGTCGTCGAGCACCGGCACCGCCACCTGGGCGATGATCGGCCCGGTGTCCACACCGGCGTCGACGAAGAACAGGGTGGCCCCGGCGAGTTTGACTCCGTAGCCGAGGGCGTCGCGCGGGCCGTGCATGCCGGGAAAGGCGGGCAGCAGCGAGTTGTGCGTGTTGACGTACCGGTCGCCGAAGGCCGCCAGGAAGTGCGGGCCGACCAGCTTGAGGAAGCCGGCCGAGACGACCAGGTCGGGCTCGTACCCGGCGACGTGCGCGGTGAGCGCGCGGTCCCAGTCCTCCCGCGTCGGGTACGCCTTGACCGGGGCGACGAAGGTGGGTACCCCGGCCGCGGCGGCCCGGTCGAGCCCGGTGATGCCCTCCCGGTCGGCGCCGACGGCGACCACCCGGGCGCCGTAGGCCGGATCCGCACCGGCGTCGAGCAGGGCCTGGAGGTTGCTCCCGGAGCCGGAGACGAGGACGACGATGCGGGCTGCCGACGCGGGCTCAGTCACCCCAGCACCCTATCGGGCAGCTCAGGTCGGCTTCCCGGCGGCGCGACCCGAGCACGTCGCCGAGGGAGCGGCGTCGATCACGATCGGCATGTCGGGCGGCGAGCGGGCCACCAAAGTGGCGCTGATTAGGTACGCTGCCGGACGCTCGGGGCAGTGACCTGCCCCAGGAGATAGCCCCTCGGTAATTCCATACATGCGCTGAGTGCAGGCCAAGGAGCCCAACACACATGCAACCCGGTTACCCCTCACACCCGCCGCAAGAGATCAACAACAACATGACGATGTCCATCGTCGCGATCTTCCTGTTCTGGCCGCTGGCCATCCCGGCCATCATCAACGCCTCCAAGGTGAACCCGCTGCTCCAGCAGGGCAACTACCCGGCGGCCCAGGCCGCCGCCGCCGAGTCCCGCAAGTGGTCGAAGCTGGCCCTGATCATCGGCATCTGCATCTGGGCGGTCTCGCTGATCTGCTGCGTCATCAGCTTCGTCATCAGCGCCAACTCGGCGTCGAGCATCTAGTCTGAAAGACCTGTCGAAGGAGTCTTGTCATGCAGCCCGGCTACCCAGGCCAGGACCCGTACGGGCAGCAGCCGTCGGATCCGAACGCACCACAGCAACAGGATCCGTACGCGCAGCCGCCGCAGCCCACCTCGGGCCAGCCGTACGGGCAACCGACCTCGGGCCAGCCGTACGGGCAGCCCACGTCAGGCCAGCCGTACGGGCAACCGACGTCGGGGCAGCCCGCGTCGGGGCAGCCGTACGGGCAGCCGACCCCGGGCCAGCCGTACGGGCAACCGACCCCTGGGCAGCCGTACGGGCAGCCGCAGTACCAGGACGCGCAGCAGCCGTACCAGGACCCGTACGGTCAGCAGCAGCCGATGCCGGGCCAGCCCTATGGTGCGGCACCCGGTTACCAGACCGGCGGATACGCACCGGCCGGCGGGCAGAACAACACCCTCGGCCTGGTCGCGATGATCGTCGGCATCGTCTCGATTCCGGCGGCCTGCTGTGCCGCGCTCGGCATCATCGCGGGCATCGCCGGCATCGTGCTCGGCTTCCTCGGCCGGGGCAAGGCCAGCCGGGGTGAGGCCAGCAACGGGGGTCAGGCCCTGGCCGGTCTGATCTGCGGTGCCGTCGGTCTGCTCCTCGGGGTGCTCAACGTGATCCTCGCGGTCGTGCTGAACGTCAACGGTTTCGGCTACACCCCGTGACGACCGCCCGGACGGGGTACAGCCGTCCGGAGTCGTGACAGCCGCGTTGGGGCGCCCCGGAGTTTCCGGGGCGCCCCAAGCATGTTCCGGACCGGCCGGTCAGCCTCGGGCCAAGCATGTTCCGGACCGGCCGGTCAGCCTCGGGCCACGGCCCGGGTCGCGGCGGCGCCGATCAGGGTACCGATCAGCACGACGACGGTCGCCCCGGCGCCGACCTGCCAGTAGGCCGGTCCCACCTCGGCGAGCCGGCCGCCACCGAGCGGGCCGCCGGAGAGCAGGGCCGCCGCGCCGAGTACCACCCCGGCGACCGGACCGCCGACCGCGGCCGCGCCGAGCAGCGCGGCCCAGCCGGGCGGTGAGGCGTTCCGCTCGGCCGCGGAACGCGTCCGACGACGCGCGAGCAGCCAGCCCGCGGCCATGCCGGCCAGCACCGGCACGGCCAGCACGGCGCCACCGACCCCGCCGAGCGGCCCCTGCGGCAGCCCGGCCAGCAAGGGTACGGCCGGCAGCGCTCCGATGGAGACCTCGGAGGTCCGGACCACCGTGTCGGTGCCGATCGCGAAACCCGGCCCGAGGAGATAGCTGGCGGCCCAGACCGCGGCGTTCGGCGCGTAGCCGAGGCTGATCAGGGTGATGCCCGCCTGGCCCGGTACACCGGTGCGGTAGGCCCCGATCATGTCGCCGGCCTCGCCGCCGCCGGTGGCCACCGCCAGCCCGGCCGCCCCGGCCCCGGCCCCGAGCAGCAGCAGGGCGGCGACCACCCCGGTGCGCAGCCCGTCCCGGAACACCAGCGGAGTACGCCGGGCCACCGCCACCAGCACACCGCTGGCCCGGGCCGCACCGAACAGCGCGGCGAGAGTGCCGAAGCCGGTCAGCGTCAGCCCGGCCCGTACCGGGTCGGCGGTCGGCCCGGTACCGCCGAGCAGCAGCGCGGCCAGAGCGCCGAGTACCCCGTACCCGACGCCGACCGCCACCGCGACGGCGAGCGCCCGGCCGGCTGTCGGCCGTTCCCGGACCCGGACCGCCCGGCTGACGTGCACGCCGGCCCGGTTCAGCCGCCAGGCCGCCAGCATGGCGAGCGCGAGCGGCGGCAGGCCGAACGGCCCGGCATCGGTGTGCAGCGGTACGCCGTGCCCGAGCAGCCATCCGGCCAGGCCCAGCCGGGCGGCGCCGAGGACCTCGTCGCTGCCCTCGGCGAACCGGGCCGCCCCCAGCACCACGGCGACCGGCAGATAGCCGATCAGGGCCGCCCAGCCGGCGGCGACCGCCGCCGCGACCGCCAGCGGAGCCCGGCCCGGACGTCCCGCCCCGCCCCGCCTCGGCCGGGGCACCCGGCGCTCCCCGGCCGGCCCGCTCCGGCGCGGCTCCCGGCCGTCCGCCGGCCCGGACCGTCCGGCCGATCGCGCGGCACCGGCGGGCGCCGCCGGTGCGACCGGTGCGGTCTCCGGCGGGTCCGGTTCGGTCTCCGACCGACGCGGCCGGTCAGGAACGGTGGGTGGAGGCATCAGCACCTACTCTGGCACGGCAGCGGGTCGGCCGGGTTCACCGGGATCTCCGGAGGATGCCCCGGCCTTCAGGCCCGGGAGGAATCCGGACTCCACCAGGATGGGCCCGGCGGAGCCGGCGCGGTCCGGAAACTGTCCGGCCCGACTCCCTGGCACAGAGCCGCGTCCCTGGGCACGGTGCCCTGCCTCCGCGCAGAGCCCCGCCTCCCACCGTACGGGGCCGGCCTGCCGGCCGGGACGGAACCGGGGTGGCCGGCGCACGCCGACCACCCCGGAACAACACGTCGACGGCTCAGTTGCCGGACATCAGCTCCCGCATCAGCCGTGCGGTCTCGCTCGGCGTCTTGCCGACCTTGACCCCGACCGCCTCCAGGGCGGCCTTCTTCGCGTCGGCGGTGCCGGCCGAACCGGAGATGATGGCCCCGGCGTGCCCCATGGTCTTGCCGGGCGGCGCGGTGAAGCCGGCGATGTAGCCCACCACCGGCTTGGTGACGTTGGCCTTGATGAACTCGGCCGCCCGCTCCTCGGCGTCACCGCCGATCTCGCCGATCATCACGATGGCGTCGGTCTCCGGATCTGCCTGGAACGCCGCGAGCGCGTCGATATGGGTGGTGCCGATGATCGGATCACCGCCGATGCCGACACAGGTGGAGAAGCCGATGTCGCGCAGCTCGTACATCATCTGGTAGGTCAGCGTCCCGCTCTTGCTGACCAGGCCGATCCGGCCCGTGCCGGTGATGTCGGCCGGGATGATGCCGGCGTTGGCGGCGCCCGGCGAGGCGATGCCGGGGCAGTTCGGCCCGATGATCCGGGTCCGCTCCCCCTGCGCCAGGTTGTAGGCCCAGAAGGCGGCGGTGTCGTGCACCGGTACGCCCTCGGTGATCACCACCGCGAGCGGGATGCCGGCGTCGATCGCCTCGACCACGGCGCCCCGGGTGAACTGCGGCGGTACGAAGATGACGCTGACGTCCGCACCGGTGGCCGCCATCGCCTCGGCGACGTTCGCGAAGACCGGCAGCTCAACGCCGTCGAAGGCGACCTTCTGGCCGGCCTTGCGCGGGTTGACCCCACCGACCACGTTGGTGCCGGCGGCCAGCATCCGCCGGGTGTGCTTCATCCCCTCGGAGCCGGTCATCCCCTGGACGACGACCTTGGACTCCTTGGTCAGCCAGATTGCCATCTCAGACCCCCGCAGCCGCGAGCTCGGCGGCCCGCTGGGCCGCGCCATCCATAGTGTCCACCCGCTGCACCAGCGGGTTGGCGGCGCCGTCGAGGATGGCCCGCCCGGCCTCCGCGTTGTTGCCGTCGAGGCGTACCACGAGGGGCTTGTCGACCGTCTCACCGCGCTCGGCGAGCAGGGCCAGTGCCTGGATGATGCCGTTGGCGACCTCGTCGCAGGCGGTGATGCCGCCGAAGACGTTGACGAAGACGCTGCGCACCGACGGGTCGGAGAGTACGATCTCCAGCCCGTTCGCCATCACCGCGGCGCTGGCGCCACCGCCGATGTCGAGGAAGTTCGCCGGCTTGACGCCGCCGTACGACTCGCCCGCGTACGCCACCACGTCGAGGGTGGACATGACCAGGCCGGCGCCGTTGCCGATGATGCCGACCTCGCCGTCCAGCTTGACGTAGTTGAGGTCCTTCTCCTTGGCCCGCTGCTCCAGCGGGTCCACGGCCGCCTGGTCGACCAGCGCCTCGTGGTCGGGGTGCCGGAAGCCGGCGTTCTCGTCGAGCGAGACCTTCGCGTCGAGGCAGAGCACTGTGCCGTCGGTCGTCCGGGCCAGCGGGTTCACCTCGACCAGGGTGGCGTCCTCGGCTACGAACGCCTGCCAGAGGCGTACGGCGATCGGCACGACCTGGTCGGTCAGCTCGACCGGGAAGCCGGCCGCCTCCACGATTTCCCGCGCCTTGGCCTCGTCCACCCCGGCGTTCGCGTCGATCGTCACCTTGGCGACCCGCTCCGGCGTCTCGGCGGCCACCTGCTCGATGTCCATCCCGCCGGCCACGCTGGCGATGCAGAGGAAGGTGCGGTTCGCGCGATCGAGCAGGTAGGAGAAGTAGTACTCCTCGGCGATGTCCGCGGTCACCGTCAGCATGACCTTGTTGACCGTGTGGCCCTTGATGTCCATGCCGAGGATGTCGGTGGCCCGGGCCACCGCCTCGTCCGGCCCCTCGGCGAGCTTGACGCCGCCCGCCTTGCCCCGGCCGCCGACCTTCACCTGAGCCTTGACGACCACCCGGCCGCCGAGGCGCTCGGCGATCGCGCGGGCCTCCTCAGGGGTCGTCGCGACACCGCCGGCCAGCACGGGCAGTCCGTGCCGCTCGAACAGCTCACGCCCCTGGTATTCGTACAGGTCCACGATTGCGCGTCCCGTCCCGTCTCCGCGGCGCGCCGTCGCACCGCCGCCAGCGTGTGAATGAGTTGGGCCTGCTGTACGCACGAACAGGCCATCGGCCGCAGCCTAGCGAGGTGAGCACGCCGGGCATCCACGTGGGTGCTCGGTGTGCGGTAACGCACAGCAGGCCGGCCGCTGTCGCGGTCGCGGGTGGGCGGTGGCCGGGGAAAAGATTTCCCGGGCGGCGTAACCCGGCGTAAGGGACGTCGTTGAGTCTGATGTCGGAGCGCTGGGGGAAGCGCGATGACGAAGACGGCCGATGCCCTGTCGGTCGAGGGGTGGCGGCGGGGCATCGCGCATAGAGAGGCCGGACGTGTGAGGGGTGCGTCCGGCCTCTCCCCCATTTCCGCAGCGTACGCCCCGGAGCCGTCCGACCGTCGGGCTACGGCGGGTCGTGGCGGTCAGCCGACGACCGGTTGGCCCACGTTGTTCCGGACCCACTCCACGATCGAGCCGGTGGTGGCACCCGGGGTGAAGATCCTGGCCACGCCGAGCCGCTCCAGTTCCGGGATGTCCGCGTCCGGGATGATCCCGCCGCCGAACACGACCAGGTCCGTCACATCCCGCTCGGCGAGCAGTTCCAGCACCCGGCGGAAGAGCGTCATGTGCGCCCCGGAGAGCACGGAGAGGCCGATCGCGTCGGCGTCCTCCTGGATCGCCGTCTCGACGATCTGCTCAGGCGTCTGGTGCAGGCCGGTGTAGATGACTTCCATCCCGGCGTCCCGCAGGGCCCGGGCGACCACCTTCGCCCCCCGGTCGTGCCCGTCCAGGCCAGGCTTGGCGACGACCACCCGGATCCGAGAACTCATCAGCGCGACACCTCTCCTGGACACCCGACCAGAGCTACCTTAACGAACGGTAACCCGCCTGCCGGCCCCCCGGGAACTCCCCGGGCGACGAGCCCCGGGAGCAGGCCCGAGCGACGAGCCCCGGGAGCAGGCCCTGCGACGAGCCCCGGGAGCAGGCGGCGCATGGCGCCCGGAAGCAGGCGGCGCATGGCGCCCGGAAGCAGGCGGCGCATGGCGCCCGGAAGCAGGCGGCGCATGGCGCCCGGAAGCGGGCGGGGTCGGCGCACCGACAGGGCACCCGCGCCCGACGGTGCGCCGAGGCGGCAGTGGCCCGGCGTGCCCCGGCCGACACGCCGCCGCACCCCGGGAACCCCTCCGGCCATACCCCTTAGGGAGTCCTCGAAGGAGGCTCCGACACGAGTCGGGTCGATGACACCCTGCTGCGGCTGAGGTAACGGAGCGCTACTAACGAGGCCGATCGCAAAAGGTTACGAGATATGGCATTCCATGACGCACAACCGCACAGCGCACCGGCAATCTGGCGCTGCGACTTGTGGCGCGCCTAGGGGTTGGCTACCGTGGCCCACGGTTGTCATCAGGTCCATGACCGGACGACAACGCGGTCAACCGGAGTTCACCTCGATCGTCGAACATCGGTCACGGTCGCAACACTGACCCGACAACGGAGGGTGTGCGTGCGCCAGCGCCTGTCGTCTGAGCCCGATCGCTATCGAGGGCGACGCCGCGTCCCCACACCTCCGCGCAGCCGCTACGCCGCTGTTGTCACCACCGCGTTCGTCGGAGCCGGTGTCGTCGCGCTCGGCGCGGGAGCCCTGCCCGACGCCAAGGCGGTCAGCCCCTCCGCACTGGCGGACCTGGAGAAGGCCGCCGCCACCAGCGAGGACCTGAGCGCGCGGGCCGCCGACGCCCAGCAGGGCGCCGCGTCCCGGGACGACGACCGGGCCGACGGGCTCGCCTCCACCCTGGCCGCCGCCCCCGATGTCTGGCGGCTTCCGCTCGACAACTACAGCTTCACCTCGCCGTACGGGATGAAGTGGAACAAGCTGCACGCCGGCATCGACCTGGCCGCTCCCGAGGGGACGCCGTACAACGCGGTGCACGCGGGCACGGTGACCAAGGCCGGCTGGTTCGGCGGGTACGGCTACTGCGTGATCGTCCAGCACACCGACGGCACCGAGTCCATCTACGGGCACTCCTCGCAGCTACTGGTCAGCGAGGGGCAGGAGGTCAAGGCCGGCGATCAGCTCGGCCTGGTCGGCAACACCGGCCACTCCTACGGCTCGCACCTGCACCTCGAGCTGCATGTCAACGGCAAGCCGACCGACCCGATCCCCTACCTGCGGGACCGGGGAGTGGACATTCAGCTACAAGTCGACGATCTGTACACCGACGTAGCCGCTTCCTGACCCCGCGTCACGCCGCTTTACCGCCCGATCGAAACCGGTCGGGCGGTTTTCTTGTGTCCGCTGCCCCACGAAGTTTCCTCCGCCACACCGCGGACTGTGCCGGATCACACAGTCACCGCGGTCGAGATAGCGGCCATCAAGGGCGATTTCCGGCATAACCGTGCTACCGCCGTCCGGCCGTCGTCCGGACCGGCAGCCCCGTGCCGCCGTGGCACCGCCGCGCCTACCACCATTTCCCGGGTCCACGCCCCACCCAGAAGGGACCCGTCGTGCCGGAGACCGACCCGCACCAGCCCGAGACGACCGCGCACCGGGCCGTCGAGACCGGCACGAGCCGGCGTACCGGACGGTCGGACGTCGCCCGGCACCGGACCGGCGGCCGGCGTCGCTACCTCGTGCCCGGGCTGGTCGCCCTGCTCGGCCTCGGCGTGGCCGGCGCGGTGACGGCGGTGGCCGTCGGCGACGACCGGCCGACCGACCGGGTCTCGGTGGCCGCGGAGGAATCTGCCCGGGCCGCCGCCGCGCAGCGTGCCGACCGGGCCGCGCGGGAGGCCGCCAGCCCGACGACCTCCCCGGCCCCGACCGCGACGCCCACGCCGAGCGCCGCCGCGACGACCCGGCCGCCGACCCCGAGCCGGAGCAGCGCGTCCGCCAAGGCGGTCAGCCCGACCGCGAGCCGGAAGGCGCCCGCCTGGGTCGACCCGATGCCGGGCGCCGGCGTCACCTCCTGCTACGGGATGCGCTGGGGGACGATGCACGCCGGCATCGACCTGGCGATGCCGGCGGACACCCCGATCCGGGCCGCCGGAGCCGGCACGGTCGTCGATGCCGGCTGGGCCTTCGCCGGGTACGGCATCTCGGTGGTCGTCGACCACGGCAACGGCTGGCTCACCCACTACGCCCACCAGAGCCGGACGGTGGTCAGCGTCGGGCAGCGGGTCAAGCCCGGCCAGGTGATCGGGTACGAGGGTGCCACCGGCGACGCCACCGGGCCGCACCTGCACTTCGAGGTGCACAACGGGCTGTGGAACCAGGTCGACCCGGCACCGTGGATGCGGGCCCGTGGGGTGGATCTGGGCTGCTGAGCCGGGTCAGCGGTCGAGCGCGATGACCCGCTTGGCCCGGTCGATGGCATCCCTGCCTCGCCCAGCTCAGCCCGCTGACCCGGCCGCTGCCACTGGCCAACCTGATGGTGCACGGCGAGTGGGTGCTCGCCGTGCGGGACGGCCTCGGGCTCGACCCGAGCACCATGCTGGACCTGAACGTGCTGATCTACAGCTTCGTGCAGGGCCTCGCCGTGCGCCTGGAGCGGGAGACCCAGGCCAGGGCCGCCACCGGCCTCTCCGAGGAAGAGTGGATCACGCGCCAGGGGCCCGCGATGGACGCGCTGGCCGGCTCCGACGACCACCCGAACTACGCGCGGCCGCTGGCGAGCTTCGCCCGGACCGGTTACGACCTCGACCTCGACCGGCTCTTCGAGACGGGACTGCACGCCCTGCTCGGCGGCTCCGTCACCCTCGTCGAAGAGCGGGCCGCCGGAGCACAGGCGGAGCGGACCACCGGACGGTAGCCCGAACAAACCGCCGGACAGCACGCGGAGCGGACCACCGGACGGTAGCCCGAACAAACCGCCGGACAGCACGCGGAGCGGAACGCTCGGTAGCGGCGGTCAGAGTTTGTCGATCGGGGCGTGCCGGAGCACCAGCCAGAGCGTCTGGTCGCCGAAGTCGATCTGGGCCCGGGCACCCGGACCGTGCCCCTCGACCGCCAGCACCCGGCCGAGGCCGTAGCGCTGGTGGTTGACCCGGTCCCCGGCAGCGACCTTGGGCGGCTGCTTCAGCTCGCTCGCGGTGCTGAGCCGGCTGCCGTCGATGCCGAGCCGCGAGGCGAGCTGGGCGGCCTTCGGCGTACCCCCGGAGAAGCCGCCGCCCCGGTAGGCGCCGGACCGGTCCTCGGCGCCGGACCGGCCACCCACGCCGCCGCCCGTCCCGGACCACGAGGTGTAGGCGGCCCCGGTGCGCTCCCAGCGCACCAGGTCGCCCGGTAACTCGTCGACGAACCGGGACGGCGGGTTGTAGGACGGCTGCCCCCAGGCCGACCGGGTGACCGCCCGGGACAGGTAGAGCCGCTTGCGGGCCCGGGTGATCCCGACGTACGCCAGCCGGCGCTCCTCCTCCAGCTCCCGGTTGTCGCCGAGCGCCCGCAGGTGCGGGAAGACGCCGTCCTCCAGCCCGGTCAGGAAGACCACCGGGAACTCCAGCCCCTTGGCGGTGTGCAGGGTCATCAGGGTGACCACACCCTGGTGGTCGGGGTCGTCCGACGGCACCTGGTCGGCGTCGGCGACCAGCGCGACCTGCTCCAGGAAGCCGGCCAGGGTGGCACCGGGAGCGCCCTCGTCGGCCAGCGCCTCCACCCGTTCGGTGTATTCCCGGGCGACGCTGACCAGCTCCTGAAGGTTCTCCACCCGGCCGGCGTCCTGCGGGTCGATGCTCTCCTCCAGCTCGCCGAGGTAGCCGGAGCGGGTCAGCACCGCCTCCAGCACCTCTTCCGGCAGGGCGGTCTCGGCCAGCTCCCGCAGCCCGTCGAGCAGGGTGACGAACTCGGCGATCGCGTTGGCCGACCGGGTGGAGATGCCCGGCGCCTCGGACGCCCGGCGCAGCGCCGCGCCGAACGAGACCCGGTCCCGGGTGGCCAGCGCCTCCACGCAGGCCTCGGCCCGGTCGCCGATGCCCCGGCGGGGAGTGTTGAGGATCCGCCGGATGCTCACCGTGTCGTCGTCGTTGACCACGGCACGGAGGTAGGCCAGGGCGTCCCGGACCTCCTTGCGCTCGTAGAACCGGACCCCGCCGACCACCTTGTAGGGGAGCCCGACCCGGATGAAGACCTCTTCGAATACCCGGGACTGCGCGTTGGTGCGGTAGAAGACCGCGATGTCGCCGGGGCGGGCCACCCCGGCGTCACAGAGCCGGTCGATCTCCCGGCCCACCCAGTCCGCCTCGGCGTGCTCGGTGTCGGCGACGTAGCCGACGATCTGCTCCCCCGCGCCCTCCTCGCTCCACAGCCGCTTCGGCTTGCGCGAGCTGTTGCGCTCGATCACCGCGTTGGCCGCGTTGAGGATCGTCTGGGTGGAGCGGTAGTTCTGCTCCAGCAGGATGGTCCGGGCGTCGGTGAAGTCCCGCTCGAACTCCAGGATGTTCCGGATGGTGGCGCCGCGGAACGCGTAGATCGACTGGTCGGCGTCGCCGACCACGCACAGCTCGGCCGGCTCGACCCCGGGTGTGCCGCCGACCAGCTCCTTGACCAGGGTGTACTGCGCGTGGTTGGTGTCCTGGTATTCGTCGACCAGTACGTGCCGGAACCGGCGGCGGTAGCTCTCGGCGACGTGCGGGTGCGACTGGAGCAGGTGCACCGTCGTCATGATCAGGTCGTCGAAGTCGAGTGCGTGCGCCTCGGTCAGCCGCCGCTGGTAGAGCGTGTACGCCTCGGCCAGCGCCCGCTCGTTCGGCCCGTTCGCCCGGCCGGCGAAGGTCTCCGGGTCGATCAGCTCGTTCTTCAGGTTGGAGACCTGGGTGGTCAGCCCCCGGGCCGGATAGCGCTTCGGGTCGAGGTCCAGCTCCCGGGTGACCAACTGCATCAGCCGGCGCGAGTCGTCGGCGTCGTAGATCGAGAACGTCGACTTCAGGCCGGCGTGCTCGTGCTCGGCCCGCAGGATGCGTACGCAGGCGGAGTGGAACGTCGAGACCCACATCAGCCGGGCCCGGGGCCCGACCAGCGCGGCGACCCGGTCCTTCATCTCCCCGGCCGCCTTGTTGGTGAAGGTGATCGCGATGATCTGCCCCGGATGCACGTCCCGGGCGGCGAGCAGGTAGGCGATCCGGTGGGTCAGCACCCGGGTCTTGCCCGAGCCGGCGCCCGCCACGATCAGCAGCGGCGCCCCGGAGTGGGTCACCGCGTCCCGCTGTGGCCCGTTCAGCCCGGCCAGCAGGGCCTGCGGGTCGGGGCCGGACGGCCGGTGCCGGGGCGCGCTCTGGGCCGGAGGGACGGAGGGCGGCGGAGGTTCGAAGAGAGCATGCATCGCCCCGCGAGTCTATGCCGCCGGGGAGACAGCTACGCCTCCGCCGGGCCCGTACCCGCCTCGGCCGGATTGTTCCCGCCCGTCGCCTTCCGGGCATCGCCGATGCGCTTGCCAAGACACCGCTGGCTGGGCATACTCAACCCGTGATCCATCGGGCGCAGCCTTACTTTTACTACGGCTCCGGGAGTCCGGCAGCCGTGGGTCGCGCCTGAACATGACCTACGAAAAGCCCCGGGCTCCTGAAGCCCGGGGCTTTTCGCGTCGGGATCCAGGCACCGGGGACCTGGCTGGCAAGGAGGACCCCATGGCGGCAGAGGTGGCAGCAGAGGTGGCACAGCAACCCGCCGAGGCGAACGGCGCCGAGCCCGAGACCGGGACGAGCGCGCCGGACGCCTCGCAGCACATCCTCGGGCTGCGGGAGCGGATCAACGAGATCGACCGCGAGCTGATCGCCCTCTGGCAGGAGCGCGCCGCACTCTCCCAGCAGGTCGGCCGGACCCGGATGGCCTCCGGCGGCACCCGGCTGGTCCTCTCCCGCGAACGGGAGATCCTGGACCGGTTCCGGGAGGCGCTCGGCGCGGACGGTACCCAGCTCGCCCTGCTGCTGCTCCGGGCCGGTCGCGGCCCGCTCTGAGCCGTACCCCGGGCGGGTCTGCTCCAGACCGGTCGCGGCCCACTCTGAGCCGTACCCCGGGCGGGTCTGCTCCGCCGACCGGCCGGCGGCCCTCGGCGGCCCGGGAGATACGCGAGCCCGGGACGCCGGCCGCATGGATGGCGGCCCGCGCCCCGGGCAGTGAGGAGGCGTTCTTCTCGCATCGGTGGTTGGCCGGGTCAGGCACACCACCGCGTCTGACCGGTCTATTCGACCGCGTGCACCACGTCCCGCTCCTCGGCGAAATGACATGCGCTCGGGTGCGCCGAGTGCTCCCGCTCCACCAGCGGCGGCTCCTGGCTGGCGCAGATCTCCTGCGCCTTCCAGCAGCGGGTGCGGAACCGGCAGCCCGACGGCGGGTTGGCCGGCGACGGCACGTCGCCCTCCAGGACGATCTGGTCCCGCTGGCCGCGCAGGGTCGGATCCGGCACCGGCACCGCCGAGAGCAGCGCCTGGGTGTACGGGTGGGTCGGCCGCTCGTAGATCTCGTCCTCGACGCCGATCTCCACGACCTTGCCCAGGTACATCACCGCGACCCGGTCGGCGATGTGCCGGACCACCGACAGGTCGTGCGCGATGAAGATGTACGACAGCCCCAGCTCGTCCTGCAACCGCTCCAGCAGGTTGATCACCTGCGCCTGGATCGACACGTCCAGCGCCGACACCGGCTCGTCACAGACGATGATCTCCGGCCTGAGGGCGAGCGCCCGGGCGATCCCGATGCGCTGCCGCTGACCGCCGGAGAACTGGTGCGGATAGCGGTTGATGTGCTCCGGGTTCAGCCCGACCAGGTCCAGCAGCTCCCGGACCCGTTGCTTCCGCTCGCCGGCCGGAGCGACCTCCGGGTGGATGTCGAACGGCTCACCGACGATGTCGCCGACCGTCATCCGCGGGTTCAACGAGGTGTACGGGTCCTGCAACACCATCTGGATGTTGCGCCGGGCCTTCCGCATCTCGCCACCGGCCAGCCGGGTCATGTCCTGACCCCGGACGTTGATCGCACCGCTGGTCGGCTTCTCCAGCCCGACCAGCAGCTTGGCCAGCGTCGACTTGCCGCAGCCGGACTCGCCCACCACGCCGAGGGTCTCGCCCCGGCGCAGTTGCAGGTCGACGCCGTCGACCGCGCGTACCGCACCGACCTTCTTCTGGAAGACGATGCCCCGGGTGATCGGGAAGTGCTTGACCAGCCCGCGGGTCTCCAGCACGACCTCGTTACCTGACGGCTGGCTCATCGCCGACCACCTCCGTCCAGAAATGGCACCGTGCCGTCCGAACCGGATCCACCTCGTACTGCGGTGGCGGCGGGTCGGCCCGGCACACGTCGCGGGCGTACGCGCACCGCGGGTGGAACGGGCAGCCGGCCGGGATCCGGGTCAGGTTGGGCGGCAGCCCCTTGATCACGTTGAGCTGCTGCCCCTTGAGGTCGAGTCGGGGAATCGACTCCAGCAGCGCCTTGGTGTACGGGTGCGCCGGCCGGGCGTAGATGTCCAGCACCGGCGCCTCCTCGACCACCTTCCCGGCGTACATCACCGAGATCCGGTCGGCCACGTCGGCGACCACACCCATGTCGTGGGTGATCAGGATCAGGCCCATGTTCCGTTCCCGCCGCAGCTCGGCGAGGAGGTTCATGATCTGGGCCTGCACCGTGACGTCCAGCGCCGTGGTCGGCTCGTCCGCGATCAGCACCTTCGGGTCGAGCGCCAGCGCCATCGCGATCATGACGCGCTGCCGCATACCGCCGGAGAACTGGTGCGGGAAGTCCCCGACCCGCTGCTTCGCGGCCGGGATCTTGACCAGGTCGAGCAACTCGACCGCCCGCTTCCGGGCGTCCTGCCGGGACATCCCGCGGTGCACCCGGAACAGCTCGCCGATCTGCCAGCCGACCGGGAAGACCGGGTTCAGCGCGGAGAGCGCGTCCTGGAAGATCATGGCGATGTGGTTGGCGCGTACCCTCCGGCGCTGCTCCTCAGGGAGCTTGAGCAGGTCGACACCGCGGTAGCGGATCGCCCCTCCGGTGACGAACCCGGGCGGCGAGTCGAGGATGCCCATGATCGCCTGGGCGGTGACGGACTTGCCGCAGCCGGACTCGCCCAGGATCGCCAGCGTCTCGCCGGGATCCAGGTGCAGGTCCACCCCGTTGATCGCCCGGGCGATCCCGACCTGGGTATGGAACTCGACGTGCAGACCCTCGACCTCCAGCAGCCGGGCGGACGAGTCCATCCCGGGCAGGACGTCGATCTCTGCCTTGATATCGGTCATGGGTCAGCTCACCGCAGCCTCGGGTCGAAGGCGTCGCGGATCGCGTCGCCGAGCATGATGAACGCCAGCACGGTCATCGCCAGGAAGACCGACGGCCAGACCAGCGGGGTGGCCGTCTCCCGGACGTAGGGCGCCGCCGTCGAGATGTCGATCCCCCAGGAGATCGCGTCACCCTTCAGACCGACGCCGAGGAAGGTCAGGGTGGCCTCGGTGGCGATGTTGACGCCGAGCAGGATGGTCAGTACCACCACGAACGGCGCCGCGGCGTTCGGCAGGATGTGCCGGAACATCAGCCGGCCGGAGCCGGCCCCCAGCATCCGGGCCGCTGCCACGTAGTCCTGGTTCTTCGCCGAGATGACCGACGAACGCATGATGCGGGCGCCGGTCGTCCAGGTCAGGACGCCGAGGGTGAAGACCACCGCGAGGAAGCCCGAGTCCTGCGGGTCGGCGGAGAGCCGCCGGGCCAGCACGATCGCCGCGAGCAGGGTGGGGATGCCCAGCACGATGTCGATGCCCCGGGCGAGCAGGGCGTCGACCCAGCCGCCGAAGTAGCCGGTCGCCATGCCCACTACCAGGCCGATCACCCCGGAGATGATGGTCGCGAAGAGCCCGATCAGCACCGAGTTGCGGGCACCGTAGATCGTCCGGGCGTAGACGTCGCAACCCTGGAAGTTGTAGCCGAAGATTGCCGAGCCGCTCGGGCCCTGGTGCTGCCGGGACAGTGCGCACGCCTCCGGGTTGGCCGAGGTGAACAGGCCCGGGAAGGCCGCCATCACGACGACCAGTACCACCAGGACGGCGGCGGCCCAGAAGATCCAGTTGCGCCGCAGGTCCTCCCAGGCATCCCCGGTCAGGCTGCGCGGCTTCTCGGGGCCGCCGTCCGGCGACACCGGCACGCCGGCGGTGTTGGGTACCTCCGCCTGGGTGACGGATTCGACGTTGCTCATCGGGCGCCTCGCTTACTCATGCCGCCGTCTCGCCACGCTCGGCGCCGCCCGGAGGCGCACACGTCACGCTGACTGGTTCGCTCACTTCGCACACTCGTGAGTCGACTGGTTCGCTCAGTTCGCACACTCGTGAGTCGACTGGTTCGCTCACTTCGCTCACTCATAGCGGATCCTCGGGTCGAGTACCGCGTACAACAGATCGACGACCAGGTTGACCACCAGGAAGACGATCACCAGGATGCTGACGAAGCCGACCACCAGTGGGCCGTCCTCGGTCCGGATCCCGCGGAACAGGTTGAAGCCGACGCCCGGAATGTTGAAGACGCCCTCGGTGACGATCGCTCCGGCCATCAGGTTGCCCAGGTCGACACCGATCAGCGTGACGACCGGGATCAGCGAGTTGCGCAGCACGTGCACGCCGATCACCCGGCGGTTCGCCAGGCCCTTGGCCCGGGCGGTACGGACGTAGTCCGAGCGGAGGTTCTCCGCCACCGACGCCCGGGTGACCCGGATCTGGGTGGCGATCACCAGACAGCTCAGCACCAGCGCCGGCAGGATGAGTTGATAGAACCCGGGTTCGGCACCGGCTGTCGCCGGGAACCAGTGCAGCTGCACCCCGAAGAGGAGCTGCGCCAGCGGGGCCAGCACCACGATCGGCAGCGAGAGCAGGACCAGCGTGATGATCAGCGTGGTGGTGTCGAAGATGCCGCCGCGGCGGATCCCGGAGACGATGCCGGCGGTGACGGCGACCAGCGCCGAAATGATGATCGCGAAGACCGCCAGCCGGATGGTCACCGGCCAGGCCTGCTGCATCATGTCGCTGATCGGCCGGTTGGTCAGCGAGATGCCGAAGTCCCCGGTCAGCAGACCACGCATGTAGTGGCCATATTGGAAGATGAACGGCTCGTCCAGATGGTACCTTTCGGTGAGTGCCTGCCGGACGTTCTCCGGCAGCGGTCGCTCACCCGCCAGAGCCTGGAGCGGGTCGTCCTGGTTGGCGAACATCAGCGCGTACACGATGAAGGTGGCCCCGAAAAACGTCAGGACCCCTTGCAGCACGCGCCGCACGAAGTAGCGGAACATATCCCAAGTCCTTAGCGAGACGAGCATCGGTGACTGCCTGCTGGGCAGCGGACCGTGATGCGCACGGTAGCGACCGCAGCCTCACCGGTCCCGATCGCCGGGCCGATGAGGCTCGTGCGGACGGTCCGATCCGACCCGGGCTAGGCCGGGTGGACCGGACCGTCCGTCGCTGGAGCAGTCAGGTCAGCTCGTGGCCTCGATCTTGAGGATCTCGACCTTCTGGAACTTGTCGACCTCGACGTTCTTGACCCGCTCCGAGTGACCGAAGACGTTCTGGCCGAGCCGCAGCGGAATCACCGGCATGTCGCGGACCAGGATGTCCTCGGCCTGCTGCCAGAGCTTGATGGCCTCTTCCTCGGTCGGCGCGGCCGAACCCTGCTTGACCAGGTTGTCGAACTCCGGGTTGCTGTAACCGTAGTAGTTCGACGAACCGCCGGTGCCGTACAGCGGACCCAGGTAGTTCTCCATCAGCGGGTAGTCCATGATCCAGCCGAGCCGGATCATGCCGACGTCTTCCTTGTTCTCGACCTTGGTGAGCAGGTCGGCGAACTTCGGCTCGCCGGTGCCGACGCAGTCGACGCCCAGGTTGGTCTTGAGCTGGTTGCAGGTCGCGTCCACCCACGGCTTGTGACCACCGTCGGCGTTGTAAGTGATCTTGATCTGCTTCGGGCCGCCCGCGGCCTCGTAGGCCGCCTTGGCCTTGGCCGGGTCGTAGGTGCACGCCTCGCCGCAGCTGTTCTCGCGGTAGCCGGCCACCGCCGGGGAGACGAACGACGCCGCCGGGGTCTGCGAGCCCCGGAAGATGTTGTCGGTGATCTCCTTGCGGTTGATCGCCATCGAGATCGCCTTGCGGACCTCGACCTTCGAGTACTGCGGGAGGAAGGTCGGGAAGCCGACGAACTGGAAGACCGAGTTCGAACTGGTCTTGAAGCGGTCACCCAGGTCGGCCGGGGCGGTGGCCAGGTTCTCGATCGGAATCTGGGTCACCACGTCCAGGGCGCCACCCATCAGGTCGGCGTACTGGGCGGTCTGCTCCTGGTAGATCTTGTAGGTGACCCCGCCGACCTTCGGCTTGTCACCCGGGTAGGCGTCGTAGCGCTCGACCTCGATCTTCGAGTCGTGCTGCCAGGTGCCCTTCATCTTGAACGGGCCGTTGCCGATCGGGGCCTGCTCGTAGTCCTCCTTGAGCACGCCCTCGGAGGCGAACGCCGCGTTCGGCAGCGGGTAGAAGACGGTGTAGCCCATGACCGAACGCCAGCCGGAGAACGGCTCACTGAGCGTGACGGTGAAGGTCAGGTCGTCGACCTTCTTCAGCCCCGTCATGGTCTTGGCCTTCGGGTCCGGAGCCTTCTGCGGGCCGTCGTCGTCCGGGTCCTTGGACTGCAGGTCCTTGTAGCCCTCGATGCGCTCGAAGAAGTACGAGCCGCCGTTGCCGTTCGGGCCGTACGCCGCGTGGTTCCAGGCGTTGATGTAGTTATCGGCACCGACCTTCTCACCGTTGTGGAAGGTGTAGCCGTCCTTGAGCTTGATCGTCCAGACCTTGTTGTCGGTCGACTCGACCGACTCCGCGGCGACCGTGTACGGCTTGTTGTCGGCGTCGAAGTCCACCAGCGGGCTGAAGAGTGCGGCCAGCACCTCGGCACCGTTGGACTCGGTGGTGTTGGAGGGGATCAGGTGCTGGGGCTCGCCGATGCCGATCGAGATCAGGGCGTCAGCCGCCGAGGTCTCGTCGTCGCCGCCACCGCTGCAGCCTGCCGCCAACAACATTATGGCGGTCGCTCCGACCGCCATCTTTAACGGGAATTGCCCGCGCATGAGTGAAGCCTCCTCAGGGCGCTCACGAGGGACTGTGAGGTGACTGACACTGTGACACTGAGCCGCCTAGCGCGGAAAGGTGCCGTTATCAACCCGTTAGTTGCCGGCAATGTTTCAAGCGTGTGCCCCACCCGCTGGGCGCCTCTCCGAACACGGCGCTGAGCAGGCAAAACGTCACCGGCGCAAGGTGCTCCGACAACCGCCCGCATGGCTCCATGTGACCTTTCCCGCGTCACCGCGGGCGCTCTCCGATGTCAAGCGCATACCTACCGTGCTCGTCCGTTTGGACGATGTGGAACTGCGCACCGCGGATACGACGGACAGCCGGATACTGAAAGCCATCGATATATAGTACCCGATCGTCACCGCCCGGACACCCACCGCTCGGCCGATGCCGTACCGGTGGAACCGCCGATGCCGCACCGCCGACCGGCCGCCGGGACGCCCGGGGCGGGCGAGGCGTCGGCGTCCTCAGACCAGACGGCGGTCGGCGGCCCACCGGGACAACTCGTAGCGGTTGGACATCTGCAGCTTGCGCAGCACGTTCGAGACGTGCGTCTCCACCGTCTTGATGGAGATGAACAGCTCCTTGGCGATCTCCTTGTACGCGTAGCCCCGGGCCAGCAGCCGCAGCACCTCCCGCTCACGGTTGGTGAGCTGGTCCAGCTCCGGATCGGCGACCGGCGCGTCCGGCCGGGAGGCGAAGGAGTCCAGCACGAACCCGGCCAGCCGGGGGCTGAACACCGCGTCACCGTCGGCGACCCGGCGGATCGCGGCGGTCAGCTCGTCCGGCGAAATGGTCTTGGTGACGTACCCCCGGGCGCCGGCCCGGATCAGGCCGATCACGTCCTCGGCCGCGTCGGAGACGCTGAGCGCCAGGAACCGCACCTCCGGGCGGGTACGCCGGACCGCCTCCAGCACCGCGCGACCGCCCCCGTCCGGCATGTGCACGTCGAGCAGCACCACGTCCGGTTCGGTGGCGGCGATCCGGCTGATCGCCTCGGCCACCGTACTGGCCTCGCCGACCACCTCGACGTGCGCCCCCAGCTCGGCGCGTACGCCGGCCCGGAACATCGCGTGGTCGTCGACGAGGAACACCCGCAGCAGCCGCGGCTCGGGCGTACCCTCCGGCGCCGGCTCGGTCGACTCGACCATGATCGTTACCTGTCCTTCCCTGGTGCCGCGCCCTCCCGGGGTATCGGGAGGAAAAGTCTCACCTCGGTGCCGTCCCCCGGCGTACTGCGGATCTCCGCCCGCCCGCCGTGCCGCTTCATCCGCCCGATGATCGAGCCGCGTACGCCGTGCCGGTGGTCCTCAACCGTAGTCGGGTCGAAGCCCGCCCCGCGATCGCGGACGAAGACGCTCACCTGCTCCGGCTCGACCTCGGCATAGAGCGAGACGGTCTGCACCTTGGCGTGCCGGGCCGCGTTGACCAGCGCCTCCCGGGCCGCGGCCACCAGCGCGCCGACCCGCTCGTCGGTCTCCCGGTCGCCGACCACCACCGCCTCGACGGTGATCGCGAAAGTGTCCTCCACCTCAGCGGCGGCCTGCTCCAGCGCCGCGGCGAACCGCTCGGTCGGCGAGCCGGTCGGCTTGTAGAGCCAGCTCCGCAACGAGCGCTCCTGCCCCCGGGCGAGCCGCTGCACCGTCTTGACGTCGGCCGCGTTGCGCTGGATCAGCGCGAGGGTGTGCAGCACCTGATCGTGGATCATCGCGGCCAGCTCGGCCCGCTCCTGCTCCCGGATCCGCCCCTCCCGCTCGGCCCGCAACTGGTTGTAGGTCCGCCAGAGCACCGGGGCGGCCACCACGCCGACCCCGGCGAGTGCGACCAGGGCGAAGATCACCCCGTTGACCACCGCGTCGAAGTTGCCCTGCGGGCGGTAGACCGCCACCACCCCGATCAGGCCCACCGCGACCAGCACCCCACCGCCGATGAACCGCAGCACGAAGGCCCGCCGGTCGCTCTCCGCCACCACCGCCCCGAGCCACGGCACCGGCAGCGACTGGTCCCACTGCCAGCGACGCTCCGGCGCGGACTGGTGCCAGATCACCCCGGCGCCGACCGCGATGATCGACACCAGCCAGCCGGCGGTCCCGGCCACCCCGCCGGACTTGAAGGCCAGCACCTCGATCAGGATCACGGCGAGCCCGATGGCCACGAACGGCAGCAACTGGAAGACGTTGCGCCGGGGCGGGGCACCACCGGGCAACGGCGGCACCACCGCCCAGAACGCCGCGTAGAGCAGCAGGCCCAGCCCGCTGAACCCGAGCAGCAGGAGGAACGCCACGCGTACCCACACCGCCCGGATGCCCAGGTGCAGGGCGATCCCGGCAGCCACGCCGGCGACCATCCGATGGTCGCGGGCGCGGTACAGGCGGGGTGGCTCGGTCGTGGCGCGGATCTTCGAACTCCTCGTCTCGGGCGGTGGGGGTGACGTGCGCCGGACCTGCCGCGTCACGTCCCGTTCCACCGACGCTCCGATCGTCACACGTCCGCGGGCTCAGCAGCCATGGGGACTCCCCGGACTTCGCGCGTGGGATATCTCAGGGTGGGCTCAGGGTTGTCGCCTGAGGCCGGTCGGACCTGCGACGGCGGAGGATCGGAGCATGACCGAAGAAGCTGCCGCCGCCCGTGGAACGCCCGGTCCGGCGGGCGGCCCCGACCGAGCGGACAGCGCCGGCCCGACCCCGGAGGCACCCGGCACGCCGGGCCCCGCCGCCGCCGGCCCCGAGCGGGCCGAGCCACCGGACGCACCGCCGCCGGGTACGGGCTGGCCACCGCCGCCCGGCGCGACCCCGCCTCCCGGACCACCGCCCGGAGCCGGCGGACCACCGCCACCCGGAGCCGGCGGACCACCGCCACCCGGAGCCGGCGGGCCCCCGCCGGAGTTCGGCTTCACCTACCGGTACGGACTGGTCCGGCCGAGCGAGGGGCGCTACCTGGCCGGGGTCTGCGCCGCGATCGGCCGGGCCACGAACAGCGACCCGATCCTCTGGCGGGTCCTCCTCGCCGTACTCGGTTTCTTCGGCGGGATCGGCCTGCTGGTATACCTCGCCGCCTGGCTGATCATCCCGTCCGAGGGCGACACCGCCTCGCCGGTGGAGTCGATGCTGGGCCGGGGCCGGTCGAGCATGTCCCCGGTCACCGTGCTGGTGCTCGGCATCCTCGCCGCGGTGATGTTCGGCTTCATCGTGACCGACACCTACCGGGCCGTCCTGCTCGGCGCGGCCGTCCTGATCGGCGGCGCCCTGCTGCTCAACCGGGACCGGAACCGGACCGGTCCGTACTGGCAACCGGGTGCCGGGCCCCCGCCGCCGACCGGCTACCCGTACCCGGGACCCGGCCAGCCGGTGCCTCCGCCGGCCGCACCCGGACACCCCGGCTGGTACCCGCCGCAGCCGACCGCCGCACCGGGCTACCCCGGCGGGCCCGCGATGGCCGCTCCGGCCCCGCCGGCCCCCGCCTGGCCGGCGAGCCCACCACCGGTGGCCGTACCGACCGGACCGCATCCGGGCGTACCGCCCGTACCGCCCATGCCGGGGGGCTACCGGGCACCGTTCGCGCCGCACGGCCCGTACGCCGCCCGGCCGGCTCCGCCGCCACCACCGCCGAAGAAGCCGAAGCAACCGAAGCGGCCCCGTGAACGGTCCCCGCTGGGTGCCGCCACCTTCTCGATGATCTTCGTGGCAATCGGCGTGGTCGCGATCCTGGATCTGACCAACGCGATCCGGGTCATGCCGTCCACCTACTTCGCCGCCGTCCTGGTCACCATCGCCCTCGGGCTGCTGGTCGGGGCCTGGTTCGGCCGGGCCCGCTGGCTGATCGCCCTCGGGCTGGTCGCGGCCTGCGCCCTGGGCATCTCCACGGTCGCCGAGTCCTACACCCGGCTGCGCGGCGAGGAGGACGTGCTCTGGGTACCGGCCAGCTACGAGGTCATGGCCGACCGCTACGAGACCCGGCTGGGCAACGCCACGCTCGACCTGACCCGGATCGACTTCACCGACCGGGACGCCCGGGTGAGCGTGGACGTCGACCTCGGCGAGGTGAAGGTGATCCTGCCGCCCACCGTCGACGTGACCGTACGACTCGACGTGACCGCGGGCGACGCCCTGATCCTGGACCGCAGGTACAGCAACTTCGACGGCAGCCAACCGCAGGTGACCGACCTCGGCGAGGACGGCCCCGGTGGCGGAAAGCTGCTGCTCGACCTGTCGGTCAACGCCGCCACCGCGGAGGTGACTCGATGAAGGCGCACCGTACCGACGCGGTGTCGCTGACGTTCGCCCTGATCTTCCTCGGCGTCGCCGCCTGGTGGCTGTTCGCGCAGCTCATGAACCTCACACTGCCGGCCATCGGCTGGCTGGTGGCCGGCGGCCTGATCGGAGTCGGCACGCTGGGCCTGGTCGGCGCCCTCCGGGCCAACCGGTCCGGGCGGCGGCCGGCGGCGGTACCGGCCGCGCCTGCTCCGGGATCCCCGGCCGCACCGACCGGCGCCGACGTCACCGGCACCGGCCCGTCCGACGCCCCCCTCGGCACGCTCTTCGACCGGAACCCACCCGGGCCGTCCCACGGGAGCCCGACCGAGCGGTTCGACCCGGACCCGCCGACCGAGCGGTTCGACCCGGACGCGATCGAGCGGTTCGACCCGGACCCGCCGACCGAGCGGTTCGACCCGGACGCGATCGAGCGGTTCGACCGGGACGCGACCGACCAGTTCGACCGGGACCCGGCCGGGGAGGCCGACCCGTACCGCACGGCGGAGTTCGACCGGCCGGCCGGAGAGACGTTCGAGCGGCCCACCGCCGAACTCTTCCCCCGGGCAACCGTCGAGTCCCTGCCCCGACCCACCGACGAGCTGTCCGACCGGGACACCGAGGCACTCCCGAAGCCGACCGGTGACCCGTCCGACCCGGCCGGCACCGGGGCTGACGAGGCCCGATCGGCCGGGGCTGACGAGGCCCGATCGCTGACGAGACCCGATCGGCCCGCCAGGGCTGGCGAGGCGGGACCGGTCGCTGCGGACGAACCGGCGACCGGCGGCGCGGACGGAACGGAGCCGGACCGGCCGACCGGACACCCACCCGGGGATGGCATCCCGGCGTACCGGCGCGACGAACGACCCGCGTGACGCGACGAGCGACCCGCACGATCGGTGCGACTCGGTCAGGCCGTGCCTAAACTGGCCGGCGGAGGTTTGCGCCTCTGCCGGCCGGTCGGCGTACCAGCGGCCGGAAAACCGCCCCACCGCGTAGCCTGCGCCGCTATCGGCAGCCGCCCGTCCTGACCTCGCGAGGAGCCCGCCCGAGATGACCCAGTCCCCCGCCGTACGCGCCACCGGCCCAGGCCGTCCGGTCCGCGTCGGCGAGCGCGCCGCCCGCGTCCTCACCACCGAGATGTCCCGGCACAACGGTCCGAAGACCACCCTGCTGGTCGGGGCCACCACCGACTCGTCCGTACTGGCCGCAGCGGTGGACGCGTTGCTCCCCGGCGACGTACTCACCGTGGTGCCGGCGGACGCGCTCGCCGCCGACCAGCTCCGGGACCACGTCACGGCCCTCGGGCAGTGGACCGCCCAGCGGGTACGGGTCGCCGACTCGCTGGCCGAGGCGGACGCGGCGGACGTGGTGATCGCCGCCGAACCGCTGGCTGGCGGCGCCGAGGACACCCGGACCGCGCTGGACGGGCTGGCCAAGTACCTGACCGACGGCGGGGTGCTCAGCGTGCTGGTGCCCGCGCTGCCCGGCCGCGCCCCGGGCGCGGTGGGCGAACTCGAACGGCAGAGCGCGCTGTTCGGCGTCGGCACCGACCTCGTCCTGGTCAACCAGCCTCCGGTCCGCGCACACCGGCTCCGGTTCACCCCGGCCGAGGTCTCGGTGGCGGCCCGGTTGGCGCCCGCCTACCGGACGTCGAGCATTCCGCTGACCCGCCGGATGCACATCGACTCCAACGGGGTCGCGGCGGCCGGTATCGCGCTGGGGTTCGCCGCGCTCACCCGGGTCACCCGGCCGAAGTCCCGGCTCTGGCTGGTGCCCGCGCTGGCCGCCGGCCCGGTGGCCGCGTTCTTCCGGGACCCGGAGCGGGACATCCCGGACGACGAGTCCGCCGTGGTCGCCGCCGCCGACGGTCAGGTGCTCTCCGTGCAGCGGCTCCGGGACGAGCGCTTCGGCGACGGCGAGTTCCTCCGGGTCGCGGTCTTCCTCTCCGTGCTGGACGTGCACGTCAACCGCTCGCCGGTGGCCGGCAAGGTGGTCGACTACTTCGTCGCGGACGGTGGCTTCGCGGCCGCGATGAAACCGGACGCGGAGCACAACGTCGCCGCGTACACGGTGCTCGACACCGACCACGGCACGGTGGTGGTGGCCCAGCGGACCGGCCTGATCGCCCGGCGGATCGTGCAGCGGGCGCCGATCGGCGCGCTGCTGGCCCGGGGCGAACGGTTCGGCCTGATCCGGTTCGGGTCGCGCACCGACGTCTACCTGCCGGCCGACGCGGCCGAGCCGGTGGTCGGCCCGGGCGAACGGGTCATCGGCGGATCCTCCGTGATCGCCCGCTGGCGCTGATCGGAGGTGTGGGCCCGGCCTACCCGGCCGGGCCGGGCGCCGGACGCGTTCCGGTATCGCCGGAGACGGCCGTGCCGCAGGGTCACCGTCGTGACGCTGCGGCACGTTCGAATTCCGAGGACTTCCCGCGTTCCGCCGCCGCCCGGACTTCCCGGCGCCCGGACTTCCCGGCACCCGGACTTCCCGGCGGCGGGGCGATCGGCCGGGTCGCTACGGGTCAGGCGGTGCGACGCTGGCGCCACCAGAGCAGCGGCCCGCTGACCAGGTAGCCGACTACCAGTATCGCGAAGGTGAGCCGGATGTCGATCAGAGCGCCGATCACCGGGGCCAGCCACAGCCACGGCGGCAGCTTGATCAGGCGGGCCAGCTTGGCGTACGGGAAGCTGGAGACCATGGCGAAGGCGAGCAGCCCCACGCCAGCCACCTGCACCTCGCCGGAGACCGGCAGCCCGATCAGCACCGCCAGGGCGAGCACCGCCGCCGCCATCGTGGTCGGCACCCCGCAGAAGAACCGTCCGTCCTTGGGCGAGACGTTGAACCGGGCGAGCCGGATCGCCGCGCAGGCCGCGACGAGCGCGCAGGCCACCCCGGCGGCGGCGGTCGAGACCGAGCCCACCAGCGAGGCGTAGACCACCACCGGGGCGGCCAGGCCGAACGAGCACATGTCGGCCAGCGAGTCCATCTGGGCACCGAACGGGCTGGCCACGCCCATCTTGCGGGCCAGCGCCCCGTCGAGGCCGTCGAACGCCACACAGGCGATCAGGCAGTACGCCGCGACCCGCACGTCGCCCTGCATCGCCTGGAAGATGGCGAGTAGCCCGAGCGTCAGGCTGGCCAGGGTGCAGGCGTTGACCACGGCGAACTTGACCCGGCGCGCCATGGTTCGCTCGCCGGGCAGCAGCGGGATCGCCATCGCCGGGCCGGGGGCGTCGACCGGGTCGGCCGGGCCGACGGCCGGGCTCACCGGGACGGCCGCCTCGATCTCGGCGGCGGTCAGCCGGCCGACGCCGTACGGGTCGAGCGGGGCGGAGTCCTCGGTGTAGCGGCGGTCGGGCCGCCCGAGGGCGCTGGGACCGGCATCGGCCAGGTCGTGCTCCCGGCGTCCCACCCGGACCAGCAGCACCTGCCGGGCGAACGTGCCGCTGCGGCGCAGCCGCCCCGCCCAGCGACGCCCTGCCGGGCGCGGGCTGTCCGACGTACGACGCCGACGCCATGGGGCTCTCGGCACGTTTCCTCCATCACCGGGTCAACTTTGTCCGCCACGGTGGCGGCACCCGCCCAAGCGCCATCGGGCGCCGGGACTCCTTGGCCGGCAACCAATTGCGGCCTACACCATCGCACAGACAGCAGGGATTGGCGATAGCTGCCTGAGGGGTATTTCTCCCAAACCGCCCGAGGCAGTCAAACCTCCCCATCCGGGACGCTACCCCCGGGGCGGTTGCTGTCGGGCCCGCCTGCAACTCTAACCGAACCAGTCACAACCATCGTTTCGGGAGAGATTCTCGCGTTCCCGACCCGGCTGACCAACCGATCGACGGCCCGCGCCGGCAGCCCTGCCCTACATCAGGGACAACGCCGCGTCCACCACCTTGGTACGCGGCAGCTCCGCCACCTCGGCCCGGGAGAACCAGCCGGCGGTCTCGGTCGAGCCACCCGCCGCCTCGGTCACCCGCGCCTCGGTGGGCGCCTCGACCTCGACCCGGTAGATCACCCGGACTCCGTGCCAGTCCAGCGGCCGGCCCTCGGGGCCGAACTCGGCGGTGTTGTGCCGGTGCGACACGTGCAGCAGCCCGGTCACCCGGCCGAGCTGTCCGGTCTCCTCGACCAGCTCCCGCAGCAGCGCGCTCACCGGCTGCTCGCCGTGGTCGGTACCGCCGCCGGGCAGGTGCCACCGCCCGGCACCGGGGAACCCGGCCGCGATCCGGGTCAGCAGGATCCGGCCGGCGGGATCGGTGGCCAGCCCGTACGCCGCGAAACGCTGATACCGGTCGACCGGTGCCGGGCGCTCGGCGCCGTCCGTGGCGGGTCCGGTGCCGTCCGAGGCGGGTCCGGTGCCCTCGGGCAGCGGGTCCACCGGGCGGCCGAGCAGCTCGGCGGTGAACGGCATCAGGACCAGCCCGGCCAGGTCGTCCGGCGCAGCCCAGGCGACCTGGTCGGTGCCGCCGCCCACCTCGGCACGCAGCGTGCCGCCGGCCGGTACGACGTCGTAGACGATCCGGTCGGTGTGCTCGGCCACCGGCCCGTCAACGCCGGCCAGCCGGATCACGTCGGCGAGCACCACCCGCAGCCCGGTCACGGTGACGGTCAGCCCGGTCTCTTCGACAAACTCGCGGTGCACCGCCGCTCTCGGGTGCTCCCCGTGCTCGACGCCGCCGCCGGGTAGTTGCCAGACGCCGGGAAAATGTGAGGTCGCGGATCCCCGGGCGAGCAGCACCCGCTCGCCGTCCCGACACAGCCCGTACGCCCCGATCCGCCGTCGCCGTCGCACCGCCGTCCCCCTTCGCCCGCGCCGCACCGATCATGCCGGTCGGGAAGGCAGCCCACACGGGCGGGTCAGGAATCGAGTGCCGGTCGGGACAGCGGCCGCCACACGGGCGGGTCGGGAATCGGGCGGCCGCAGGCGGGGCGGGGCGGAATCGGGCGGTCAGCCCAGCCGGGCCGCCTGTACGGCCTCGGCGGTCACCTCGGTCAGCCGGTCCACCGGCAGCGCCTCCAACTCGTCCCGGCCGAACCAGCGGGCCTCTGAGGTGGAGCCGCCGACGTCACCGACGGTCGGTGGGGCGGGCGAGTCGACGACCACCCGGTAGAAGGCGCGTACGCCGTGCCAGTCGATCGGATAGCCCTCGGGGCCGAGCGAGGCGGCGTCCCGGTGGCTCGCCACCCCGATCAGCTCGACCAGCCGGCCGCACTGCCCGGTCTCCTCGACCAGTTCCCGGATCAGTGCCGCACCCGGCTGCTCGCCGTAGTCGGTGCCGCCGCCGGGCAGGTGCCAGCAGCCCGCCCCGGGATAGCCGTCGGCGACCCGGGTCAGCAGCACCCGGCCGTCCGGATCGGTGGCCACCGCGTACGCCGCGAAGCGCTGGGCCCGGTGCAGCCCGTCCGGCCCGGGTACGGCGTGGAAGGACGGGAACTCCGGCGCCTCCTCCGGCCGCAGGTCGATCGGCCCGCTGGGCAGGCCGAGGGCACGCGCGGTGAACGGCCGCAGCAGCAGCTTCTCCGCCTCTTCCAGGGTGTGCCAGCGGGCCAGGTCGGTCGGCTGGCCGACCCGGTCGCAGAGCGTGCCACCGCGAACGGAGACCTGGTAGAGCAGGCGGTCAGTGTGGATCGTGACGCCACGGTGCGGCAGCGATCTCATGTCGGCGAGGACGTCCCGCAGGCCGACGACCGAGACGGAGAGGCCGGTCTCGGCGGCGGTCTCGCGTACCACCGTGTGGTTCGGGTCCTCGCCGTGGTCGACGGCACCGCCGGGCAGCGACCAGACACCGGGCGTTCCGGACCGGGAGGAGGCCCGGACCAGGAGCACGCGGTCGGTTGAATCGGTGCAAATCGCGTACGCGGCGATCTTGCGGATCGGTTCCAGCGCGGGGGTCACAGGACCAAATTCTCCCTTGACCGCCCGACCCGGCCACAAAAAGAGTCGGATTCCTGACAGTTGGCTCGCTCGTCGGGACGCCGATGCCACCGGTCAGGGGAGGGTCAGGGTCGCTATCCGGGCGGTCACCGAGGACGCGACGGCCGTCCGGGCGGACCGTGGAACCATGACGCAGATACCGCTCACCCAGCCTCCGTACAAGCAGCTCCGTCGGCCGACAACCGACCGGATGATCGCCGGCGTGGCCAGCGGGCTCGGCCGGTACTTCAACGTCGACCCGACCCTGGTCCGGGTGGTCTTCGCCGCGGTCGCGGTCTTCACCGGCGGGCTCGGCCTGCTGGCGTACCCGGTGCTCTGGTTCCTGATGCCGGAGGAGCCGGCCGACGCACCCGCCTGGCCGCACCCGCCGGGCACCGGCCCGGTCTGGCCGCCGAACTGGCCGGGCCGCACGCCCACCGCTCCGGCGCCGCCGTACACCACCCCGGCGGCTCCCACCGCACCGACCGGCGCTGCGCCCGCTCCGGCCGGCGGCCCCGGGTCCGGCCTCGGACAGGCGTCCGGGTTCGGGGGGCAGCAGGAGACGGAGGTCACCGTCCCGGTGGCTCGCGCCAGCGGCTCGACGGCTCCCACCGGCGGGCCGGCGGCCACGGCCGGGCAGCCGGAAGGGGACGGGACCGCTCCGGGCGGACAGACCGGGGTGGACGGGCCGACCGAGGCGTTCGGCGACACTCCGCCGAACCCGCGCTATCCGGGGTGAATCGGGGTCACTCCCACTCGATGGTGCCCGGCGGCTTGCTCGTCACGTCGAGCACCACCCGGTTGACCTCGGCGACCTCGTTGGTGATCCGGGTGGAGATCCGGGCGATGACGTCGTACGGCAGGCGGGACCAGTCCGCCGTCATGGCGTCGGAACTCGACACCGGCCGGAGCACCACCGGGTGCCCGTAACTGCGTCCGTCTCCCTGCACCCCGACGCTGCGTACGTCGGCGAGCAGCACCACCGGGAACTGCCAGACGTCCCGGTCGAGGCCGGCAGCGGTGAGTTCCTCCCGGGCGATCAGATCCGCCGCCCGGAGCAGGTCGAGCCGCTGCCGGTCCACCGCCCCGATGATCCGGATCGCCAGCCCCGGGCCGGGGAACGGGTGCCGCCAGACCATCGCCTCGGGCAGCCCCAGCGCCAGGCCGAGCTGGCGTACCTCGTCCTTGAAGAGCGTGCGCAGCGGCTCGACCAGCGAGAACTTGAGATCCTCCGGCAGACCGCCGACATTGTGATGCGACTTGATGTTGGCGGTGCCGGAACCGCCGCCGGACTCCACCACGTCGGGGTAGAGGGTGCCCTGCACCAGGAACTCGACGTCGCCGCTGGCGGCCACCTCCCGGGCCGCCGCCTCGAAGACCCGGATGAACTCCCGACCGATGATCTTGCGCTTCTGCTCCGGGTCGATCACCCCGGTCAGCGCACCGAGGAACCGGTCCGCCGCGTCGACCACCTTGAGCGTGATCCCGGTGGCCGCGACGTAGTCCTTCTCCACCTGCTCCGCCTCGCCGGCCCGGAGCAGGCCGTGGTCGACGAAGACGCAGGTGAGCTGGTCGCCGACCGCCCGGTGCACCAGCGCGGCGGCCACCGCCGAGTCGACCCCGCCGGAGAGGGCGCAGATGACCTCCTTGTCGCCGACCCGGGAGCGGATCTCGGCGATCTGGTCGGAGATGATGTTCTCCGAGGTCCAGGTCGGTTCGATCCCGGCCACGTCGTAGAGGAAGCGCTCCAGCATCCGCTGCCCGTGCTCGGTGTGCCCCACCTCGGGGTGGAACTGGGTACCGACCCGACGACCGGCAAGATCCTCGAAGGCCGCCACCGGCGCCCCGGGGGACTCGGCGGTCACGGTGAACCCGGCTGGCGCCTCCGTCACACAGTCGCCGTGGCTCATCCAGACGGACAACTCGGTCGGAAGGTCCCGGAGCAGGGCGGTCGCGTCGGGCCGGGCCCGCAGGGTGGTGCCGCCGTACTCCCGGCCGCCGGTGTGTGCCACCGTGCCGCCGAGTGCCCGGGCCATCGCCTGGAAGCCGTAGCAGATGCCGAAGACCGGCACGCCGGTGTCGAAGAGCTTCGGGTCGACCTGGGGAGCGCCGGGCGCGTAGACGCTGGCCGGGCCGCCAGAGAGGATGATCGCGGCCGGATCCCTGGCCAGCATCTCGGCCACCGGCATCGAGTGCGGGACGATCTCCGAGTAGACCCGGGCCTCCCGGACGCGGCGGGCGATGAGCTGGGCGTACTGGGCTCCGAAGTCCACCACCAGGACCGGGCGCGGCGTGTTCATGTGTACGGAGCCTACCCAGCGCCGGCCCCGACCCGGAAACCCGCCGCCCTCGGCCGACCAGCGCGACCTGCCGACCAGAGCGACCAGGTCGGGGTCGGGGCCGGATCGCCCGCGTCGGGATAAAGCCTGACCGCCCAGAGCGGGTGATCCGGCCCCGACCCCCACCCCGCGCACGACGGACGCCGACCCGGACGATCACCAGCGGAGTGCGGCCGGGGCGTCCGGCGGGACCGCCGGGTGGCGCGGCGGGACCGGCGGGATCCGGGTGTACGCCGTGCCGAGCGGGGGTCGGGGGTCCGGGTCACCCCGGTTGGGCCAGTACGAGATCGCCCGTTCCGCCTGGGCGGCGATGGTCAGTGACGGGTTCACCCCGAGGTTGGCCGAGACCGCCGCCCCGTCCACCACGTGCAGCCCCGGATGCCCGAAGACCCGGTGGTACGGGTCGACCACCCCGTCGGCGGCGGTCGACCCGATCACCGCCCCGCCGAGCAGGTGCGCGGTGACCGGCATGTCGAACGGCTCGGTCACCGACCCGCCGGGGATGCCGCCGATCTGCTCGGCGAGCAGCCGGGCGGCCCGGTTGCCGGCCGGGATCCAGGTGGGGTTGCCGGCGCCGTGCCCGGCAGCGGTGCCCAGCCGTCGCCGGCCGAGCCGGCCGCGGTGGTAGTGCACGGTCAGCGAGTTGTCGAGCGACTGCATGACCAGGGCGATCACGGTGCGCCGGGACCAGTCCCGGACCGAGAGCAGCGGCAGGTAGGTCTGCGGTCGCCGGGCCAGGATGCCGAGCCAGCGCCGGATCCGGCGCGGGCCGCCGTCGACCAGGGCCGACTGGAGCAGTCCCATCAGGTTGGCGCCGTGGCCGTACCGGACCGGCTCGACGTGGGTCGCCGGGTCGGGGTGGAAGGAGCTGGTGATCGCCACGCCGTCGGTGAAGTCGACGCCAGCCCGCCGGGCCGCCCGCAGCGGCACGGTGGCGCCGAGGATCGCCTCCGAGTTGGTCCGGGTCAGCGCGCCGAGCCGGGGCGAGAGGTGCGGCAGCGCCCCGGCGGCGCGCATCCGGTGCAGCAGGCGCTGGGTCTGCAGCGCGCCGGCCGCGAAGACCACCTGGCCGGCCCGGATCCGTTGCCGGTGCCGGATCGGCCAGGCTCCGGTGCGTACCGTCTCGATCTCGTAGCCGGTGCCCGACGGCGCCGGCCGGACCGCGGTCACCGTGGTCAGCGGGCGAACCTCGGCGCCGAGCCGCTCGGCCAGCCAGAGGTAGTTCTTGACCAGGCTGTTCTTGGCGCCGTGCCGGCAGCCGGTCATGCAGGCGCCGCAGTGCAGGCAGCCGGTCCGCTCCGGACCGACCCCGCCGAAGTAGGGGTCGGCGGCCCGCTCCCCCGGCCGGCCCAGGTAGACCCCGACCGGGGTGGCGTGGAAGGTGTGCCCGACCCCCATCCGGTCGGCCACCGCCCGCATCGCCCGGTCCGCCGAGGTCTCCTTCGGGTACGTCGTGACGCCGAGCATCCGTTTCGCCTGGTCGTAGTGGGGGGCGAGTTCGGCACGCCAGTCGGTGACGTCCCGCCACTGTGGATCGGCGTAGAACGCGGGCAGCGGCTCGTAGAGCGTGTTGGCGTAGACCAGGGAGCCGCCGCCGACGCCGGCGCCGGAGAGCACCAGTACCTTCGCCGGGGCCGTACCGCCGCTGCGTGCCCCGGATGCGCGACGGCCGGCGGAGCGGAGCAGGGTGATCCGTTGGATGCCGTAGCAGCGCAGCGCGGGTGCCCACAGGAACCGGCGGATCCGCCAGGAGGTTTCCGGCAACTCGTGGTCGGCGAAGCGGCGCCCCGCCTCCAGGACGAGGACCGAGTAGCCCTTCTCCACCAGGCGGAGCGCCGCGACACTGCCGCCGAAGCCGGATCCGATGACGACGACGTCGACATCGGAGGTTTCAGGGGTGGGGTCGACGGTTGGGTCGGTGCTGCCGGCGGGAGCGGCGCTGTCGGTTTGCCCCATGTTGGCCATCATTACCGACGGGTAGCTACCACGCCAGGGTGGATCTGCGCCAAGATTCCTGCTGCCGCGCTTCCGGCGGTGCAACGTCGGCGGGCCGACGATGCGTCTGAAGTAACGGCCGGTCCTGGCAGACCGCACGGCCGAGGGGATGTGGACGCGTGGCAGATCACGGGGCAAATGCTGGCGGCGTATCCGGAAACGACGGTGGGCCGGCACCCGGCGACGGTGCCGGGCCGAAGCGGCGGCGGATCGTCTGGCTCGCCGCGATCGTCGCGGTGGCGGTGCTGCTGGCCGGTACGGCGTACGCGGCCAACCGCTTCTGGGGCAGCGGCTCCGAACCGGCTCCGGCGGCCGGGCCCAGCACCCCGGCGCCGACCACCGTGGCGCCGTCGCCCACCCCGAGTCCGACCCCGGAGCCCGGTGCCGACATCAGGGGACCGCTCAACCTGCTGCTGGTCGGCGTCGACACCCGAGTCAGCAAACCGGACTGGGAGCCGCACGCCGACGCGGTGCTGATCCTGCACGTCACGAAGGATCTCGACCGGGCATACCTGTTCGCGCTCCCCCGCGACCTGGTGGTCGACATCCCCCGCTTTCCCAAGGCGAACTTTCCCGGCGAACGCACCAAACTGACCCACGCGATGAGCTACGGCAGCCGGGTACCCGGCCGGAACAAGCGCCCGAGCACCGCGCAGGGCTTCCAACTGCTCTCGGCGACGGTGAGCGCCTACACCGGGATCAAGCGGTTCGACGCGGGCGCGGTACTCACCTTCGGCGGCTTCGACAACCTGGTCGACGCCCTCGGCGGGGTGCAGCTCTACGTCGACCAGCGGGTGGTCTCGCAGCACCGGGAACCGGACGGCACCCATCGCGCACTGCGTGGCGGCGGCTACGTCGGGCCGCAGATGGTCTACGAGAAGGGCCGCCGGACACTGACCGGCTGGCAGGCGCTGGACTACGCCCGGCAGCGCTACACGGCCGGTGGCGCGTACACCCGGCAGCGGCACCAGCAGCAGCTCATCAAGGCGATGCTGGCGAAGATCCTCAGCCAGGACCTGGCCCGGGACCCCGACCGGGTACGCCAGGTGGTCCGCTCGCTCGGCGACGCGCTGACCTTCGTCAGCGGCAGCGGCTCGGACATCGTCGACTTCGGGTACGCGCTGAGCCGGCTCCGCCCCGAGACGATGACCCTGGTGGCGCTGCCGGGCAGCGGGGTGGGCCGGGGCAGCGGCTACCGGGGTGAACAGCTCACCTCGGTGGGCCGGAAGTTCATCGCCGAACTGCGGGCCGGTCGGGCCGACGCCTATCTCACCGCCAACCCGAAACTGGTGGTGAAGAACTGACGCAATAGCCTGCACTCGACGATCTCCGAGGCGCCCGGCCCCAGATCGTCTGGACTCGGGGAGGACAACATGCGATTTGGTAAACGACTGACGGTCATCGTCGCGATGGTTCTCGGTTTTCTGGTCCTGTCTGGAAACGCAGCTCAAGCTGCCTACTACAACACGTACACCGACATCGCCAGCACGCCCAATACGAGCTGCTGCACCGGGGTACAGGGCTTCGCTGCCGGGGCCACCTACCTCTACTCGATCAAGAACCGCACCAATTACGACGACGTCTCCGTCATCTACCGTGTCCACAAGACCACCGGTGCGCGAGTGCTGATGACGAACGGCACGAACAACACGTCGACCAACCCCTGGCTCGGGCACGGGAACGACATGACGATCGTCGACATCGACGGGCAGCACCACATGTTCGTCGTCACCATGAACGCGAGTGGCGCGCAGCTCGTGAAGCTCCGCTACGAGGGCACCACCTACTACCACGCCGGGTCGTACCAGCTACGACTCGACGGAGCCGTGGCAACGCCGTCCGGGATCAATCGAGTCTCGGTCACCAGCACCACGATCACGTTCATGTTCAAGAGTGGACGGACGATCTACAACGGCAGTCTCCCACTGCGCGCCTCCTCCGGGACCATCAACCTGACGAAGGCGTTCAACCTGCAGGTCGACGGCGCCCTCGTCAACGGTGCCGTGGTGCCGGACCTGGGGACCTTCACCAACCAGGGGTTCTTCTACGACGCACCCAAGAGGGTTCTCTACTACCCGCTGACCAAGGAAAACCGCAGCATCGTGCTCGTCTACCGGAACGTGTCGCCGACGACGACCGGGACCGCGCCCGCGGCCACTGACCTCTCCTTCCGTATCACGTCCTCGAAATACTCGTCCCTGTTCGAGATAGAGGGTGTAGGAATCAGCGACGGCAAGCTGTACTTCAACACGAACCGGGCGAACTCGAGCGGTTCCTTCGACGGGGTCCACGTGTTCAACGGCTACGTCGCCGCCTAGCGCAGCGGCGGAGGGGACTCGCTGTGGCTCGGCGATCGAGCCACAGCGAGTCACTATCGGCCGCTCAGGGCATGGGCGGTGCCGTGGTGCCGGAGAGCCAGGCGTCGAAGAGCGGGCGCAACGGCCTCCCGGAGACCCGCTCGGCGTGCGCGACCAGGTCGGCGGTGCTGGCGTTGCCGTCCCGGCGCTCCGCCGTCCAGGTCGTCAGGATCCGGAAGAACGTATCGTCGCCGACCGTACGCCGCAGCGCGTGCACGGCCAGCGCCCCGCGCTTGTAGACCGCCCGGCTGAAGATTCCCGAGCGACCCGGGTCCAGTGCCGGCTCCGCCCAGTCGGTGGCGGCGTACTCCCGCTCGAACATGGTCTGCGCACTCGGCCCGCCGTCGTGCTCGGTCCAGAGCCACTCGGCGTAGCTGGCGAAGCCCTCGTTGAGCCAGAGGTCGCTCCAGCGCCGGATCGAGACGCTGTCCCCGAACCACTGGTGGGCCAACTCGTGCGCCACCACCTCCAGGTTCGGACCCTCGGTGAAGAACGCCGGGCCGTACACCGGGCGGGACTGGGTCTCCAGGGCGTACCCGATCCGGCTGTCGGCGAGCGCGATCCCGCCGTACGCCTCGAACGGGTACGGGCCGAACCGGGTGGCCAGGAAGTCGGCGATCTCACCGGTACGGGCCAGCGACCGCTCCGCCGGCCCGCCCGCCGGCAGGCTCGCCGCGATCGCGGTGACCAGTGGCTTGCCGGCATGCGTGCTGGTGCTGACCCGGTACTTCCCGATCACCAGCGTGACCAGGTAACTGGCCATCGGGGACCGCTCCGCCCAGCGCCAGGTGGTCCAGCCGGCGTCGGTGCGGCTGCCGCCCGGGGTCCCGTTGCTCAGCGCCGCCAGCCCCTCCGGCACGGTCGCCTCGATCTGGTACGTCGCCTTGTCCAGCGGGTGGTCGTTGACCGGGAACCAGGTGCTCGCCGACTCCGGCTGGCCGAGCGCGACCGCACCGTCCGAGGTGTGCAGCATCCCGCCACTGCCCAGGTCCGGGGTGGTGACCGGGGCCGGCTTGCCGGAGTAGCGCACCCGTACCCCGAACCGCCGGCCCTTGCCGAGGCCGGTGGCCGGGGTGACCACCAGTTCGTCCTCGGTCCGGGCGTGCGTGGCGTCGGCGCCGTCGACCTGTACCGACGAGACGGTCAGCCCGGCCAGGTCGAGGTTGAACCGGGACAGGTCCTGGGTGGCGGTCGCCTCGATGGTGGCGTCACCGGTCAGCTCGTCGGTCGCCGGGTCGTACCTGACCTGGAGGCGGTAGCTGGCGACGTCGTAGCCGCCGTTGCCGTAGGTCGGGAAGTACGGGTCGCCCACCCCGGGCGCCCCGGGCCGGAACCCCCCGGTCCGCTCGTCCCGGCCACCGGTGCAGCCGCCGGGCGAGAGCACCACCAGCAGTACCACCAGTACGCCGGCCAGCACCGGCCGCCCCGCCCTGATCATCACGCCTCCGGCTGACGGTGGCGACTACCGGTCGAGGACGAGCCCGACCTTCTGGAACTCCTTCAGGTCCCGGTAGCCGCACTTGGCCATTGCCCGGCGCAGCCCGCCGAACAGGTTGAGCTGGCCCTCCGGGTCGTCCGACGGCCCGTAGAGCAGCTTCTCCATCGAGCCGAGCGGCTCGTCGGCCACCCCGTAGGCGCCGCGCGGCAGCTTCGGGTGGCTGGCCGCCGGGTGCCACCAGGCGCCGCCGGCCGGCGCCTCGGCGCAGAGCGAGAGCGGCTCGCCGAGCATCACCGCGTCGGCGCCGCAGCCGAGCGCCTTGGCGATGTCGCCGGAGGTCTGGAGGTCGCCGTCGGCGATCAGGTGCACGTACCGGCCGCCGGTCTCGTCGAGGTAGTCCCGGCGGGCCGCCGCCGCGTCGGCGATCGCGGTGGCCATCGGCACCCGGATGCCGAGTACCGACTCGGTGGTCGACCACTCGTCGCCGCCGAGCCCGACGATCACCCCGGCCGCCCCGGTCCGCATCAGGTGCAGGGCGGTCTTGTAGTCGGTGCAGCCACCGGCGACGACCGGCAGGTCGAGGTCGGCGATGAACTCCTTGAGGTTCAACGGCTCGTCGGTGGTGGAGACGTGCTCGGCCGAGACGATGGTGCCCTGGATGACCAGGATGTCCACTCCGGCGTCCAGGATCACCGGGGCGAGTGCCAGGGTGTGCTGCGGGGAGACCCGGACGGCGACCGTACCGCCGCCCTCGCGCATCTGCCGGACCCGCTCGGCGATCAGCTCGGGGCGGATCGGCTCGGCGTACACCTCCTGGAGCCGGCGGGTGGCCGCCGAGCCCTCCTCCAGCCGGGACAGCTCCTCCAGGACCTTCGCCGGGTCCTCGTAGCGGGTCCACAGCCCCTCGACGTTGAGCACTCCGAGCCCGCCGAGCCGGCCCAGCGTGACCGCCGACTCCGGGCTCATGGTGGCGTCCGACGGGTGCCCGACGCAGGGGATCCCGAACTGGTACGCGTCGAGCTGCCAGGCGGTCGAGACGTCGTCCACGTCCCGGGTACGCCGGCTCGGCACGATCGCGATGTCGTCCAGGTGGTAGCCGCGCTGTGCGGTCTTGCCCAGCCCGATCTCGACCACGTCACGCATGGGTCACTCCAGAGTAGAAAGGGGGTGGTGGCGGGGGAGGCGGTGACCGTCAGCGGGTGTGGTAGTTCGGTGCCTCGACCGTCATCTGGATGTCGTGCGGGTGGCTCTCCTTCAACCCGGCGGCGGTGATCCGGATGAGCTGCCCCCGGCGGTGCAGCTCGGGGATGGTCTCGGCGCCGACGTAGCCCATCGCCAGCCGCAGTCCGCCGACGAGTTGGTGGGCGACCCGGGCCAGCGGGCCACGGTAGGGCACCTGGCCCTCGACGCCCTCCGGCACCAGCTTCTCCTCGCTGGCCACGTCGTCCTGGAAGTAGCGGTCCTTGGAGTACGACCGGGCCTGCCCACGCGACTGCATCGCGCCCAGCGACCCCATCCCCCGGTACGCCTTGAACTGCTTGCCGTTGATGAACATCAGCTCGCCCGGGCTCTCCTCGGAGCCGGCCAGCAGGCTGCCGAGCATCACCGTGTCGCCACCGGCCACCAGCGCCTTGGCGATGTCGCCGGAGTATTGGATGCCCCCGTCGGCGATCACCGGTACCCCGGCCGGGCGGGCGGCCCGGGCCGCTTCCATGATCGCGGTGATCTGCGGTACGCCGACCCCGGCGACGATCCGGGTGGTGCAGATGGCGCCCGGGCCGACCCCGACCTTGACGGCGTCGGCACCCGCCTCGACCAGCGCCCTGGCCCCCGCGTAGGTCGCCACGTTGCCGCCGATCACGTCGACGGCGGTGTCCTTCTTGAGCCGGCCGACCATGTCGAGCACGGCGCGCTGGTGCCCGTGCGCGGTGTCCACGATCAGCACGTCCACCCCGGCCTCGACCAGTGCCCGGGCCCGCTTGTAGGCGTCCTCGCCGACGCCCACCGCGGCGGCGACCCGCAGCCGGCCGGCGTCGTCCTTGGTGGCGAGCGGGTACTGCTCGCTCTTGGCGAAGTCCTTGACGGTGATCAGGCCGCGCAGCCGCCCATCCGGGTCGACGATCGGCAGCTTCTCGACCTTGTGCCGGCGCAGCAGGTCGAGCGCCTCCTCCTTGGTGACCCCGACCTGCGCGGTGACCAGCGGCATCGGGGTCATGATCTGGCGGACCGGGGTGCCCCCGTCGGTGACGAACCGCATGTCGCGGTTGGTCACGATGCCCAGCAGGGTGCCCTGGGCGTCGGTCACCGGTACGCCGGAGATCCGGTAGCGCCCGCAGAGCGCGTCGACGTCCCGCAGGGTGTCGTCCGGCCCGCAGGTGACCGGGTTGGTGACCATGCCGGCCTCGGAGCGCTTCACCAGGTCGACCTGGAGCGCCTGGTCCTCGATCGAGAGGTTGCGGTGCAGCACCCCGATGCCGCCCTGCCGGGCCATCGCGATCGCCATCCGGGCCTCGGTCACCGTGTCCATCGGGCTGGAGACCAGCGGGATGGCGAGCTCGACGTTGCGGCTGAGCCGGGTGATGGTGTTCACCCGGCTCGGGATGATCTCGGACTCGCCGGGTTGCAGCAGCACGTCGTCGAAGGTCAACCCGAGCGGCACCACCCGGGCCGAACCGGCCGGCAGTTCGGGCAGGTGCCCGGCGAGCTGGTCGGCGTCGGTGGCCAGCGGAAGGTCGTTGGTGGGTCGGTTCTCCACGATGTGTCCCCTGCTGCTGTGGTTGACGGGTGCTCTGGTTGACGGTCGATGACGATCACCGCCGACGCGGCTGCGATCCTCGCCGACGCGGGTCGGTCGGCGCTGAGCTGGTCGGACAGGCTGCCCGGCGGCAGGGCGGTGTCGGGGCTCGCCCCGGGTACGGCGCGATGGTTCATCGTACCCATCCGGCGGGGCGGGCGTCGCGGGCGCGGGTACGGCGGCGGTACAGGCCACAACGGGTGACCACGCCGGGCGGTGTTGGGACTACGGTGGAGGGGTGCACGAGGAGCCGATCGACCCGTTCAACGGTGACCCCGCCGATCCCTCCGCCGGCCTTGACGACCCGGGTGAGGAGACCGAACTCGACCCGCTCAGCGAGGTCGAGCGACAGGACGTGCTGGAGGACCTGGCCGACCTGGAGATCTACCAGGCGCTGCTGGGTCCGGTCGGGGTACGCGGCCTCGTGATCGAGTGTGAGGACTGCCGGGAACCGCACTACTTCGACTGGGACCTGCTCCGGGGCAACCTGCGGCACCTGCTCAACTCCGGCCGGCCCCGGGTGCACGAGCCGGCCTACGACCCCGACCCGGACCACTACGTCACCTGGGAATACGCCCGCGGCTACGCCGACGGGGTGCACGACACCCTGACCGAGACCGCCGACGAGAACGAGGGCGAGGCCGAGGCCCCCCGCTGAGCGGGGGACGATCCGGTCACCGAGGTCGTCGGGCCACCGCCCGCCGACGGGTGTCAGGCCACCAGGCCGGCCCGGAACCCGGCCGCCACGGCGTGCGCCCGGTCCCGGGCCCCCAGCTTGCGGAACAACCGCCGGGCGTGGGTCTTGACGGTGTCCTCGGAGACGAAGAGTTCCCGGCCGATCTCCGCGTTGCTCTTCCCGTCCGCCATCCCGACCAGCACCTGCATCTCGCGCTCGGTCAGCACCGGCCGGCGGACCGGAGCCGAGCGTCCGGCTCCGCCCGGGGCGTCGGCACCGCGCGGCTCCTGGCCCGGCCCGACCCCGCCGGGCCCGTCCGGGCCGGCCTTCTCCGACGGGTACGCCGGATGCCCCGGCGCGGCACCGGCCGGCGTGGCCGGGTCGGTCGGCGCGTTCGGGTCGTCCCCACGCTGCGCCGGTACCACCGCCGGCCCGGTCGGCTGTTCTCCGGTCGTCTCGCCGGCGCCGGCGTGCGATTCCGGGTCGTCCCGCCGGCGTACCGCCGACTCGTCCCCCGGCGGACGACCGGCGCCCGGTGCGTCCCCGCCCGGACCCTCCCGGCCGGGTCCGGTCGGCGCGCGCACCACGCTGCCGAGCCGCTGGCCCGCCGCCGGCTGGCCACCCGCGTCGCCGGGGCCACCTGTCCGGCCGGCACCGACCGGGCCACCCGCCTGACCGCCGCCGGCCAGCGCGCCGCCGGCCAGCGCGGCACCGCCCCGACCGGGCCGGCCGCCGAGCAGCAGGATCGCCTTTGCCACCACGCTCACCAGGTCGTGGTCGCTGCCCTGGATCAGCCCACGGGCGCCGGCCGCGATGGTCGCCGCGGCGACACCCGGGTCCTCGGCGCCGAGCAGCAGGATCGCCGCCCCGGGCGACCGGGCCAGTACCCGCCGGGTGAAGCCGACGCTGTCCGGACGGGTGAGCGCGGTGTCCGCGAGCACCACGTCCGCCGGCCGCTCGGCGAGCCGGAGCATGGCCTCGGGGTCGGACACCGCGGTACGGACCGCGGCGGCCAACCCGAGCCGGGCTGCCGCCGCCGCGACGTTCTGGGCCGCGAGCGGGGTCCGGACGCAGACAAGAACGGTGCGCACGATGCTCTCCTCTCCGCAACGAGGAGACCACGCCGGTGAGTGATCATGATGAGTTTCCCCGGATGAACCACAAACTTTTTGGACGATTCGTCCCGCGGATCTGGTTCGGGGCCAGAAGTTCGCGATCAAGTACGTGTGAGCCGTCCCCGCCCGGGGTACCGGGACCCGTGGTCGGATCGGTGCGCCTGCGCGGCCCGCCGCCCGGATCCCGACCCGGAGCAGGTCGTCGCGGTGCCGCGCGGAAGGAGGGTGCTGATGTCGAACGTACGCAGGCTGCCTGGACCCATCGTCGATCTGTGGGAGTGGCAGCGGCTTGGCGCCTGCCGGGGCCGGGACAGCGCCCAGTTCTTCCACCCGGAAGGCGAGCGGGGCTCGTCCCGCAACCGCCGGGAGGCCAACGCCAAGGCGGTCTGCATGGCCTGCCCGGTCCGTGCCGAGTGCGCCGCCCACGCGCTCGCCGTACGCGAGCCGTACGGGGTGTGGGGTGGCTTCAGCGAGTCCGAACGGCTGCGGCTGCTCGCCGTCGGCTGGGAGGATCTCGCCGACCGTCGGCAGAACCGGGTCGACGTCACCCGGCTGGAGGCCCGGCTCGGCCGGCCCTTCCGGTCGACGGTGCCGGCCCAGCGGTCGGCCTGACCCCCCGCACGACCGGCCCGGTCAGGGTCCGGTCCGGTGATCGGCGCACCGGGGTACTCAGGTCACGGTGACCCTGACGGTGTGCCAGCCGGTGGCGCCGTCCGGCTCGACCGGTCGCGACTGGCCGGTCTGCGTCGCCCCGTCGGCGTCGGTCGCGCGCACCTGGAGGACGTGCTCACCAGGGGTGGCGAGCCATCGCCAGGACCACTGCGTCCAGGTGTCGGTCGAGACCGATCCGGCCAGGGTCGCCGGCTGCCAGTCGCCGTCGTCGACCCGTACCTCCACCTGCCGGATCCCGACGTGCTGCGCCCAGGCCACCCCGGCGACGGTGACCGGACCGGCCGGCACCGTCCGGCCCGCCCGTGGGGTGTCGATCCGCGACTGGGTCTTGATCGGTCCCCGCGCCGACCAGCCCCGGGGCACCCAGTACGCGTCGAAGTCGGCGAAACTGGTCAGCTCCAGCTCCACCAGCCACTTGCAGGCCGAGACGTAGCCGTACAGGCCGGGTACCACCACCCGGACCGGGAAGCCGTGCTCGATCGGCAGCGGTTCGCCGTTCATCCCGACGGCCAGCATCGCGTCCCGGCCGTCGGTGAGCACCTCGGTCGGGCTGCCGCAGGTCCAGCCGTCGGTGGAGCGGGCCACCACCTGGTCCGCCCCGGGCAGCGGCCCCGCCTCGGCGAGCAGCGGCCCGAGCGGTACGCCGAGCCAGCGGGCGTTGCCGATCAGGTCGCCGCCGACCTCGTTGGAGACGCAGGCGAGGGTGATGTGCCGTTCGATCATCGGCCGGGCGAGCAGGTCGGCATAGCTCAGCGTGATCGGATTGCGCACCCGGCCGTGAATCCGCAACTGCCATCCCTCCGGGTCCACCCGTGGCACCACCAGTGCGGTGTCGATCCGGTAGAAGTCCCGGTTCGGCGTGACGTACGAGGACAGCCCCGGCACCGCCAGCTCGGCGTTCGGCGGCACCGGCGCCGCCGGGCTGGCCGGGAGCGGCAGCTCGATCGCCGCGCGGGCGGCCGAGACACCTCGCCGGGTCGACAGCCAGCGCCCGCCGAAGCCGCCGACCGCCGCCGCGCCGACCGCCACCCCGACCCCGGTCAGGAACCGCCGCCGGGCGTACGCGTCCGGGTACGCGGCAGCGGAGGGCGGCACGCCGGCCGGCACCGGCCCGGTCGCCTCGATCGGCGTGGCCAGGGCTCGGCCGAGCGGGCCGGCGACGAAGAGCCGGAGCACGCCGGCCGCGAGTACGGCGCCGACCAGCGAGGGCAGCACCGCGACCGGACCGGCCCCGGGGCGGGTCAGCGCCGCCAGTACGCCGACCGCGCCGAAGAGGGCGATCCCGGCGTACCCGAGGGGCAGCGAGCGGACCGCGACCAGCCCGACCAGTGCGGCGAACCCGGCCAGCAGTACGGCGGTGCCGACCAGGAGTGCGATCTTGTCGTACACGTAGAAGACGTCGACGGCGAACCGCTTGAGCGGTGCGGGCGCCAGGTCCACCACCACGCCGCCGACCGCGACCAGCGGCGCGGAGCGCGCCCCGGTGAGCACCGCCACCGCCTCGGCCACCCCGACCGCGACGGCCGCGGCGGCCAACCCGGCCAGCGCACCGAACCGGCGCGGCAGGCCGCCGTGCCGGCCCGGGACGGTCGGTGCCGGTCCGTTACCGCCCAGATCCGGGATCACCCTCATCCGACCAGTGTTGCCGGCCGGGACCCGAGCGGGAAAGGCACGTCAGGGGTTCGTAATCCCGGTGCCGGCGAGCCCGCTGTGCAGGGTGACCGCCGCCGTCTCGGCGTCCCGGCGCGCCTCTGGCGCAGAAACGAAGATCCGCGTGAGCGGGGCGCCGGACGTGGAGACTCCCACGCCGGACCGCTCACGCGGATCTCGGTGTCGCGACCGGGGGTACGGATCAACGCGATCCGGGCCCGGACCGGTCAGAAGCCCGGACCGTGCTGGTGGCCGTGCCCGTGACCGTGGCCGTGCCCACCGGCGGCGGCCGGCTCGGCCTTCTCCGGCTTCTCCACGACCAGGCTCTCGGTGGTCAGCAGCAGCCCGGCGATCGACGCCGCGTTGGTGACCGCGTTGCGGGTCACCTTCACCGGGTCGATGATGCCGGCCTTGGCCAGGTCCTTGTACTCGCCGGTGGCGGCGTCGAGGCCGTTGCCCCAGCCCTGCTCGGCGACCTTCTGCACCACCACGTAGCCGTCGTGGCCGGCGTTCTGGGCGATCCACCGCAGCGGCTCGACCAGCGCCTTGCGGACGATCGAGACGCCCACCTTCTCGTCACCGGTAAGGCCCAGGTCGCCGTCGAGCGCCGAGACGATCTGCACCAGCGCGGCACCGCCGCCCGGTACGGTGCCCTCCTCGACCGCGGCCTTGGTCGCGGCGATGGCGTCCTCGATGCGGTGCTTGCGCTCCTTCATCTCGACCTCGGTCGCCGCACCGGCCTTGATCACCGCGATGCCGCCGGAGAGCTTCGCCAGCCGCTCCTGGAGCTTCTCGCGGTCCCAGTCGGAGTCGGACGCCTCGATCTCCTTGCGGATCTGGGTGATCCGCTCGGTGACGTCGTTGTCCCGGCCCCGGCCGTCGATCACGGTGGTGTTGTCCTTGTCGACCACGACCCGGCGGGCGGTGCCGAGCACCTCCAGGCCGACCGAGTCGAGCTTGTAGCCCAGCTCGGGGGCGACCACCTCGCCACCGGTCAGGATCGCCATGTCCTGGAGCATCGCCTTGCGCCGGTCGCCGAAGCCGGGCGCCTTCACCGCGCAGACCTTGACGGTCTTGCGGATCGCGTTGACCACCAGGGTGGAGAGCGCCTGCCCCTCCACGTCCTCGGCGATGATCAGCAGCGGCTTCGCGGTCTGGAGGACCTTCTCCAGCAGCGGCAGCAGCTCCTCGATCGAGGAGATCTTCTGGGTGGTGATCAGGATGTACGGCTCGTCGAGCACCGCCTCCTGCGCCTCGGTGTCGGTGACGAAGTTCGGCGAGATGAAGCCCTTGTCGAACTGGAGGCCCTCGGTGACCTCCAGCTCGGTGGCCAGGGTCGAGCCCTCCTCGACGGTGATCACACCGTCCCGGCCGACCTTCTCCATCGCCTCGGCGATCAGGTCGCCGATGGTGGCGTCCTGGGCCGAGATGGTCGCCACGTGCGCGATCGACTCCCGGCTGCCCACCTCGACGGCCTTCTCCAGCAGCGCCGAGGAGATCTTCTCGGCCGCCAGGTCGATACCGCGCTTCAGCCCGGCCGGGCCGGCACCGGCCGCGACGTTGCGCAGGCCCTCCCGGACCATCGCCTGGGCCAGCACGGTGGCGGTGGTGGTCCCGTCGCCGGCGACGTCGTTGGTCTTGGTCGCCACCTCCTTGACCAGCTGCGCGCCGAGGTTCTCGTACGGGTTGGTGAGCTCGATCTCCTTGGCGATGGTCACGCCGTCGTTGGTGATCGTCGGAGCACCGAACTTCTTGTCCAGGACGACGTTGCGCCCACGCGGGCCGAGAGTGACCTTGACCGTGTCCGCGAGCGTGTTGACACCGTGCTCCAGCAGGTGCCGGGCGTCATCCGAGAAGCTCAGAATCTTCGCCATTGTGTTAACAGGGTCCCTTCACGCAGCGCTGCCCCGGCCCGGCGGGGCCGGTCCGGGGCAGCGTCAGTGGATCAGTCAGATCACTTCTCGATGACGGCGAGGACGTCGCGGGCGGAGAGCACCAGGTACTCCTCGCCGGCGTACTTGACCTCGGTGCCGCCGTACTTCGAGTAGATGACCGTGTCGCCGACCTTCACGTCAACCGGGATCCGGTTGCCGTCGTCGTCGAAACGGCCGGGGCCGACAGCGAGGACGGTGCCCTCCTGCGGCTTCTCCTTGGCGGTGTCGGGAATCACGATGCCCGACGCCGTGGTCGTCTCAGCCTCGTTCGCCTGGACCAGGATCCGGTCCTCGAGCGGCTTGATCGCAACCTTGGTCGCGGTAGTCACGGGCATACCCTCCTGGGGTACTTGGTTTCTGTACCGGCCGGCGAGCCGACCAGCGTCAATCTGCCACATGCCACCGGGCGGGTCCGTCGTCGCGGGTGCCGGTCCGCCTGGCGTTCAGCTCCCGGACAACGGCCCGAAAGCTGGCACCCTCGGTTTGAGAGTGCTAACCGCAGGTTATGCCGACGGCTAGCACTCCGTCAAGGAGAGTGCCAACCCGACACACCCTTCGGTGACCCTGGCCGGCACAATGCTCCGGTGGATCCCGAGCAGTTCGCCGCGCTGCGTACCCCGGCGGGGGAAACCGCGCTGGCCAGGGCCGCCGAGCTGGCCGGCGGCGACCCGCTGGCCGCGGCGGCCGCGCTGCGCTCGGCCGGGGTACCGGCCGGGCTGGCCGCCGCCGCGCTGACCCAGGCCGAGCTGCGGCGCCGGGCGACCGCCAAGTTCGGCCCGGAGGCGGCCGGGATGTTCTTCACCCGGGCCGGGCTGGAACAGGCAACCCGGGCCGGGGTCGCGGCGCGCCGGGCCGCCCGGCTGCGCGCCGCCGGGGTACGCACCCTGGTCGATCTCGGCTGCGGCCTCGGCGCCGACGCGCTCGCCGCCGCCCGGGCCGGCATCCGGGTGTACGGCGTGGAGGCCGATCCGGTCACCGCGGCGATGGCCGCCGCGAACGCCGGGGCGGCCGGGGTGGCCGACCGGTTCACCGTGACCGTCGGCGACGCGACCCGGTTCGACCTCACCGCCGTCGACGAGCCGGTCGACGCGGTGTTCTGCGATCCGGCGCGGCGGACGGCCGGTACCGGCCGGCGGATCTTCGACCCGGCCGCCTACTCCCCACCCTGGGACTTCCTGCTCGGCCTGGCCGGCCGGGTCCCCCGGACGGTCTTCAAGGTCGCACCCGGGATCGACCACCGGCTGCTGCCGGCGGATGCCGAGGGCGAGTGGGTCAGCGTCGACGGCGACCTGGTCGAGGCGACCGTCTGGTCCGGCCCGCTCGCCGCCGCGCCCCGCCGGGCCACCCTGCTGGCCGGGACGACGGCGCTGCACGAACTGACCGGCGACGGCAGCCGGCGGGCCCCGGTCGGCCCGGTCCGGCGCTACCTCTACGACCCCGACCCGGCGGTGGTCCGCGCGCACCTGGTCGCCGAGTTCGCCGGTACGGTCGGCGGCACGCTCGCCGACCCCGAGATCGCGTACGTCTACGCCGACGCCGCCCGCCCCACCCCGTACGCCCGGTGCCTGGAGGTGGTCGAGTCGCTGCCGTTCTCGCTGAAGCGGCTGCGCGCCCGGCTGCGGGACCTCGACGTCGGGCGGGCGGAGATCCTGAAGCGGGGTTCCGCGCTGGAGCCGGAGCGGCTCCGCCGCGACCTGCGGCTGGCCGGCAGCAAGCCGATCAGCCTGGTGCTGACCCGGATCGCCGACGCCCCCACGGTGCTGCTCTGCCGTCCGGTGCCGGCCCCGGAACCGGACGCCTCGACCGGGTAGGGTGCGGATCATGGCAGGCAGGGGCACCCCGGCGACCGCGCTGCTGGCACGGCAGCGGGTCCCGCACACCCTGCACCCGTACGACGTCGCGCCGGACACCCCGAACTACGGCGCCGAGGTGGCGGCGGCGCTGGGCGTACCGCCGGAGCGGGTCTTCAAGTCGCTGGTCGCCAGCGTCGACGGGATGCTGACCGTGGCAGTGGTACCGGTCACCGGGGAACTCGACCTCAAGACGCTGGCGACGGCGGTCGGCGGCAAGCGGGCGTCGCTGGCCGACCGGGCGCTGGCCGAGCGGACCACCGGCTACGTCCGGGGCGGGATCAGTCCGCTGGGTCAGCGCAAGGCGCTGCGTACCGTGATCGACGCCTCGGCCGAGCGCTTCCCCACCATCTACGTCTCAGCGGGCCGCCGCGGGCTGGAACTCGAACTCGCCCCGGCCGACCTGATCCGGCTCACCTCCGCCACCACCGCACCGGTCGCCGCGCCCTGATCCCGGCCGGGCCGCGCCGGGTGTCCGGCGAGCCAGCCACCGCGAACGATCATTTCCGGCGTATCGCCGCTGGCCAATGCCGGGATGTCCGTCACGTTGCCGAATTGTTATCCGCAACAACAAACTCGTGACCTCGACGACCTTGCCCCGAAGAGCTCTCGCGCAATACGTTGCCGGACACAACAAAAGTGAGGCGGGCGGTCGCCACAGCCCACCAAGAACTCTGCCGGAGCGACCCGGCGGAGCCGCTGGCGAGGCAGCCCAACGGGGGGAGGCCACCGGGCAGCACGGCGACCCGCTCGGGCGTACCACCGCTCCGACCCGAGACACCACACCCACCCCGAAAGGACCCGTGCAATGCGCAGAGGGATCCTCACCATCGCTGCCGTGGGCCTGCTGGCCACGGGCGGTCTCGCCGCCTGCGGCGACGATTCCGGCGGCGAAGGTGGCAGCACCGCCGAGCCGATGATCGGCGTCATCCTCCCGGACAGCGCCTCCTCGGTCCGCTGGGAGACCGCAGACCGCAAGTACCTGGAGGCGGCGTTCAAGGCCGCCGGCGTCAAGCACACCATCCAGAACGCCCAGGGCGACAAGGCACAGTTCCAGACCCTCGCCGACCAGATGATGACCGAGGGCGTCAACGTCCTGATGATCGTCAACCTGGACTCCGGCACCGGCAAGGCGGTGCTGGACAAGGCCAAGAGCCAGGGCGTGCTCACCATCGACTACGACCGGCTGACCCTGGGCGGCTCGGCCGAGTACTACGTCAGCTTCGACAACGAGGGCGTCGGCAAGCTCCAGGGCGAGGGTCTGGTCAAGTGCCTGACCGACAAGGGCGCCCAGAAGCCGGTCATCGCCGAACTGAACGGCTCGGAGACCGACAACAACGCCACGCTGTTCAAGAACGGCTACGACGGCGTGCTCAAGCCCAAGTACGACTCCGGCGAGTACGTCAAGGGCCCGGACCAGTGGGTGCCCGCCTGGGACAACGCCCAGGCCGGCACCATCTTCGAGCAGATGATGACCCAGCAGAACGGCAAGATCGACGGCGTACTGGCCGCGAACGACGGGCTGGGCAACGCGGTCATCTCCGTGCTGAAGCGGAACAAGCTCAACGGCAAGGTCCCGGTGACCGGCCAGGACGCCAGCGTGCAGGGCCTGCAGAACATCCTCGCCGGTGACCAGTGCATGACCGTCTACAAGGCGGTCAAGAAGGAGGCCGACGCGGCTGCGGAGCTGGCGATCGCGCTGGCCAAGGGCGAGAAGAAGGCCGCGCCCACCACCGTGAAGGACCCGGAGGGCAACCGGGACGTGCCGGCGGTGCTGCTGGAGCCGAAGGCCATCTACAAGGAGAACGTGAAGGACGTCGTCACCGACGGCTACGTCAGCAAGGAAGAGCTCTGCACCGGTGCCTTCGCCGCAGCCTGCACCGAGGCCGGCATTAGCTGACCCGGAGCACGGCATCGGGCTCGACAGGCCCCGCCGAGACGCCGCCCGGTACGGAACCATCCGTACCGGGCGGCGTGCTCGCCACCAGAGAGACTGGACCGGACCCGTGATCGGACACCCCGCGATCGGTACCCGCCACCGGACACCCGCGTAAAGGAGACCAACCCGTGTCCGCGACACCCCTGCTGGAACTTCGCGGGATCGACAAGAGTTTCGGTCCCGTCCAGGTCCTCCGCGACGTCAACCTCTCGGTCAATCCCGGCGAGGTGACCGCGCTCGTCGGCGACAACGGTGCCGGCAAGTCCACCCTCGTCAAGTGCGTCGCCGGCATCTACTCGGCCGACGGCGGCGAGATCCTGTTCGAGGGCCGACCGGTGCACATCCACAACCCCCGGGACGCCGCCACCCTCGGCATCGAGGTCGTCTACCAGGATCTCGCGCTCTGCGACAACCTCGACATCGTGCAGAACATGTTCCTCGGCCGGGAGAAGCGCAGCGGCCTCGTCCTGGACGAGCCGACCATGGAACAGATGGCCGCCGAGACCCTGGCCGGGCTCTCCGTCCGGACCGTGAAGTCGCTGCGGCAGCACGTCTCCAGCCTCTCCGGCGGGCAGCGGCAGACCGTGGCGATCGCCAAGGCCGTGCTCTGGAACAGCCGACTCGTCATCCTCGACGAGCCGACCGCCGCGCTCGGTGTGGCGCAGACCGCCCAGGTGCTCGAGCTGGTCCGCCGGCTGGCCGACAACGGACTCGCCGTGGTGCTCATCTCGCACAACATGAACGACGTCTTCGCCGTCTCCGACCAGATCGCCATGCTCTACCTCGGCCAGATGGTGGCGCAGCTGCGGACCAGCGACGTCACGCACGCCCAGGTGGTCGAGCTGATCACCGCCGGGCGCAGCGGCGGCCTCGGGCTGACCGGCGAGAACGGCAACGGCAAACACGACACCCCACCCAGCACCGAGACCACGAGCGCAGGAGTCGACAGATGAGCGCCGCCCCTCCCACCACCGTGGTGCCGCCGGTCGAGGTGCCGGCCGCGCCGGCACCCACGGTCGGCAGCCACGTCCGGGACTATCTGGCCCGGGTACGCGGCGGCGACATGGGCGCGCTGCCGGCGGTACTCGGCCTGATCGTGCTCTGCGCCGTCTTCGCCACGCTGCGCCCCAACTTCATGACCGAGGGGAACTTCGCCAACCTGTTCACCCAGGGCGCGGCGGTGATGCTGATCGCGATGGGGCTGGTCTTCGTCCTGCTGCTCGGCGAGATCGACCTCTCCGCCGGCTTCGCCAGTGGGGTCTGCGCCGCGGTACTCGCCCAGTTGGTCACCCTGCAGGGCTATCCCTGGTACGTCGCGGTCGCCGCCGCACTCGTCACCGGAGTGGTGATCGGGCTGGTCATCGGCTTCCTGGTGGCCAAGGTCGGCATTCCGTCCTTCGTGGTCACCCTGGCCGCGTTCCTCGCCTTCCAGGGCATCGTGCTGCTGCTGATCAAGGGTGGCACCAACGTCTCGGTCCGGGACGAGGTGCTGGTGGCGATCGCCAACCGGAACATGCCGCCGTGGCTCGGCTGGGCGCTGGCCCTGCTCGGCGTCGCCGGTTACGCGGTCGTACAACTGCTGCGGCACCGCAACCGCAGCGCGCTCGGGCTGGTCACCGCGCCGCTCGCCGTGGTGCTGATCCGGATCGGCTCGCTCGCGGCGATCGCCGGCACCGCGGTGTACCTGCTGAACCTGGAACGCAGCCGCAACGTGCTCGTCTCGCTCAAGGGCGTACCGATCGTGGTGCCGATCATCGTGATCCTGCTGGTCGTGCTCACCTTCGTACTGCAACGCACCGCGTACGGCCGGCACGTCTACGCGGTCGGCGGCAACCGGGAGGCGGCGCGGCGGGCCGGCATCGACGTGGACCGGATCCGGATCTCGGTCTTCGTGATCTGCTCCACGATGGCGGCGATCGGCGGGATCGTGGCGGCCAGCCGGGCCACCTCGGTCGACGCCAACACCGGGGGCAGTAAGGTCCTGCTCTACGCGGTCGGCGCGGCGGTGATCGGCGGCACCAGCCTCTTCGGCGGCAAGGGCCGGATCGTGGACGCCGTGCTCGGCGGCGCGGTGATCGCGGTCATCGACAACGGGATGGGGCTGCTCGGCCGCAGTTCCGGCTTCACCTTCGTGGTGACCGGGCTGGTGCTGCTGCTGGCGGCCAGTGTGGACGCACTCTCCCGACGCCGGGCCGCCGCGACCGGTAATCGATAGGGGCACGATGCGCGCAGGGCCGAGCCAGGAGGAGATTCGCCGGCAGAATCTCGGCGCGCTGCTGCGGTACGTCCACATCCACGGAGCCACCTCCCGGGCGGAACTGACCACCTCGCTCGGGCTGAACCGGAGCACCATCGGCGCGCTCACCGCCGAACTGGCCGCCGCCGGCCTGGTCAGCGAACGGGCGCCCCGGGAGACCGGGCGGGCCGGACGGCCGTCACTGGTCGTCCGGCCCGAGTCCGGGCGGGTCTTCGCGTACGCGTACAGCATCGAGGTGGACCGGCTGCGGGCCGCCCGGATCGGGCTCGGCGGAGTGGTGCTGGACCGCCGGCAGGCCGAGCGGCCCCCGGGGCTGTCGGCGGTGGAGAGCCTGCCGCTGCTGGCCGGCTTCGTGAAGGAGATGCACCAGGCGGTACCGGCGGGCTCGGTCTACGTCGGCAGCGGCGTGGCGGTCTGCGGCCGGTTGCGCCGTCCGGACGGCGCGGTGCACGTCCGGCCGGAGAGCACCGGCTGGGCGGGCGGCGGCGAGCTGGACAAGCCGCTGGCCGAGGCGCTCGGTGAACTGCTGCCACAGGAGCGCCCGGTGCTGGTCAGCAACGCCGCCGACGCGAGCGCGGTCGCCGAGCACGCCCGGGGCGCGGCCAGCGGTTACGACGACGTCATCTACCTGCACCGGGACGTCGGCATCGACGCCGGGATCATCGTCGGCGGCCGGCGGCTGACCGGGCAGGGCGGCTACGCCGGGGAGGTCGGCCACATGGTGGTGAACCCCGGCGGAAGCCCGTGCGGCTGCGGCTCGTACGGCTGCTGGGAGACCGAGATCGGCGAGTACGCCCTGCTCCAGGCGGCCGGCCGGGACGACGCCGTGGGCCGGGAGGCCGCCCTGCGGGTGGTCGACGCGGCCGCCCGGGGTGACGCGAACGCGCAGGCGGCGGTCCGGCAGATCGGCGACTGGCTCGGGTTCGGCGTGGCGAACCTGGTCAACATCTTCAACCCCGGAGTGGTCATCTTCGGCGGCACCCTCCGGGACGTCTACCTCGCGGCGGCGGCCCGGGTGCGCAGCCGGCTCAACTCGCTGGCCCTGCCCACCCCGCGCGAGCAGGTGCGACTGCGTACCCCGCAGTTGGGCGAGGACGCCGCGCTGGTCGGCGCCGCCGAGCTGGCCTTCGAGCACCTGCTCGCCGACCCGCTCGACGCGGCCTGACCGGGCACCGGGGCGTACGCTGTCCGACGTGGACGGGCAACTGCGGGCCTCCGACTCCGACCGGCAACGGGTGGTCGCCGACCTGCAACGGCACACCGAGCAGGGCCGGTTGAGCCTGGACGAGTTCTCCGAGCGGATCGGCGCGGTCTACACCGCGCGTACCCTCGGGGAGCTGGCCACCGTCACCCGGGACCTGCCGGCGGTGCCGGCCGGCACCGAGCCGGCCGGGGGCGGCAGCACCGGTACCCGGCGGGAGTTGCTGATCGTCTTCGCCGTCGCCGCCGCCACCCTGCTCCTGCTGGTGGTCTTCATGGCCGGCACCCGCTGATCGACGCCGCCACCTCGGCCAGTGCTGGCGCTTTGTCCGGTAAGCGGCACGACGTGACGTTTCGTATCGCCGGCCGGCCCACCGAAGGCGTTCTTTCCCACATGCGGTCGCGGTGATCGATGATGCACCCTTGGATAGCCCCGGCTGGTTCGGGTCTGTCAACTTGGTTCGGTCATTGGAGAAGGCTGGCATGAGCACGTTCGAGATCTGCGTCGACAGCGTCGAGGGGACGCTGGCGGCGGAGCGCGCCGGCGCCGACCGGGTGGAACTCTGCGCGGGGTTGTTCGAGGGCGGGTTGACCCCCAGCATCGGCACCATCGAACTGGCCCTGCGGCACGCGGAGCGGATCCGGGTGCACGTGCTGGTACGCCCCCGGGGCGGGGACTTCATCTACTCCCCGTACGAGGTCGACGCGATGGTCCGCGACGTGCAGGCCGCGGTGACGGTGGGCGCGCACGGGGTCGTGATCGGTGCGCTGACCCCGGAGGGCGACGTCGACGTACCCACCATGCGACGGCTGCTCGCGGCGGCCGACGGCGCGAGCGTCACCTTCCACCGGGCGTTCGACATGGTCCGGGACCCGTTCGAGGCGCTGGAGCAACTGATCGAGCTGGGCATCCCCCGGGTGCTCACCTCCGGTCAGGAGGAGACCGCGCTGGCCGGCGCTCCGCTCATCGCCGACCTGGTCGGCAAGGCCACCGGCCGGATCGCGGTGATGGCCGGCGGCGGGGTCAACGAGCGGAACATCGCCCGGATCGTCGCCGCCACCGGCGCGGACGAATACCACTTCACCGCACGGGTCAGCTCGGACGGGCCGGCGATCCACCGCAACCCGGTACCGCGGATGGGTGGGGTGTTGAGCCGCCCCGAGTACCAGCGCTCGGAGACCTCGCCGGAGCGGATCGGTCGGATCATCGGCGCGGTGCGCCGGTAACCTCCGGCCCGGCCAGCGCTGTCGCCGGCTCGGCAGGCGTCCCGGCCGGCGGCTCGGCAGGCGGCTCGGCACGCGTCCCGGCCGGCGGTGTCGGCGGCCGGTCGAGTTCGCGCCAGACCGGCATCACGAACGGCAGCAGCGTCACCAGCAGGTACGCGCCCGCGAACACCAGACAGGCGACCGGCAGCCGCAACTCCTGTACGGCCAGCCCGCCGAGCAGCCCGCCGAGCGGGATGCCGGCCCAGGCCGCCGCGTGCGTCAGCCCGAGCACCCGGGCCCGGAGCCGCTCGGGAATTCGTTCGAAGCTGACCGCGCCCAGGATCGGGTTGATCGCCGCGACCGAGATTCCGGCGACGAACGAGACCAGATAGATCACCCAGAGCCGGTCCAGCAGCGCGAGCGCGACGAACCGGGGTGCCCCGGCGAGCAGGAAGCCGACCGCGAAGACGGTGAACCGCGGCACCCGGTGCGCCACGACGGTGAAGACGACGTTGCCCAGCACCGCCCCCAGCGCGAAGCTCGCCGCGAGCAGGCCGAGCGCCGTCGACGACCGGACCACCTCGCTGGCCCAGACCGGGGTGAGCACCGCCGTGTACGCCGCGTCAGCCAGGTTGGTGACCAGCAGCATCAGCAGGATGCCGTGCACGAGTCGGTCGTGGCGCAGATAGCGCAGACCGGCCCGGAGCGCGACCAGATAAGGCTCCCGGTCCGGCGTGGCGCCGTCCCCGGCTGGCGCGGGTTCCACTGTGCGGAGTCGTTTCGGCACGGCGAGGGCTACCAGAAGCGCCCCGACCAGGAAGGTGCCCGCGTCCAGGAGCAGCACCAGCGGGGCGTCGAGCACGGCGATGAGCAGCCCGGCCAGCGGCGCGCCGAGCAGCGTGGCGAGCCGGCTGAGCCCGTCGTGCATGCTGGTGGCCCGGGTCATCGGGGTGCCCGCCGCCGCCACGGTCTCCGGGAAGACCACCCGTTTGGCGGTGTCGCCCAGCCCGCGCAGCAGCCCGGCCACCGCGACCAGGCCGATGAGTGTGCCGAACCGGAGCAGACCGGCCAGGTGCAGCAGCGGGACGGTGGCCACCGCCGCCGCGCTGCCCAGGTCGGCGACGATGCTGGTCCGGCGGGCACCCACCCGGTCGATCAGCGGCCCGCCGAGGGCGCAGGCCAGCACGTACGGAAGCATCTCGGCGAACGCGACCACGCCGGTCCGGGCGGCGCTGCCGGTGACCACGAGGGTGAACCAGGGCAGCGCCACCATGCTCATCCGGCTGCCGACCAGGGAGACTCCCTCGGCGACCAGCAGCCCGACCAGTGGTCGGCGATCCCGGCCCATCAGCCCGCCTCCCCCGGCCGATCGCCCTCCGCCGACCGATCGCCGCCCCGCCGGACGAACGGCATCAACTGGGCCTGCACCACGAACGGCTCGGCGTCGTCCGGTGCCGTCACGCCGGGCTCGTCCCGCCGGTACCGCCCGATCAGCTCGGTCAGCGCGTCGGAGAACTCCCGCGCCTCGGTCGGGGTCAGCCGGAGCTGCCAGTTGCTCAGGGTGGACGCCTGCCCCCACTCCTCCGGCAGGCTGAGCAGCTCGTTCAACCAGCGGTCGACCCGCTCCGCGTAGAGCGCGGCGACGGATCGCAGATAGGTCTCGACGTCGGGGAGAGCGTCCCGGCCGACCTCGTTGTCGAGCCGGGTGTTCCGGTGCGCGGCCCGCCACCACCGCTCGCGGCCGGCACCGCGCCCGGGCTCCTCGACCACGAAGCCGTACTGGGCGAGTTGTCGCAGGTGGTAGCTGGTGGCGCCGGTGGACTGACCTAGCCGCTCGGCGAGCAGGGTTGCCGTGGCGGGACCGTGCTCCCGCAGCGCGTTGAGCATCCGGACCCGCAGCGGGTGGGCGAGACCGCGCAGCGAGGTCGGGTTCAGCCGAACTTCATCCCCAGACATGTTTGCAACGCTATAATTGCAAAGAACTCTTTGCAATATGCCCGCCAACTTTGGGGCGAGATGGCGCCGCCGGGACGGAATACCGCCCTGCCGGAGCGGGACCACGCGGCCGGAGCGCCGGCCGGATCGCCGACCGGAGCGCCGATCCGGAGCGCCGATCCGGAGCGCCGACCGGCGATAACCCCGTTCGCGAGACTGTCGAGCTGGGTGCACGAACGGGGCGGCGGATGATTGGCCTCGGCTGGCAGCCGGTGGGCGCGCAAGCGAGGCAGCTCGACAGTCCGCGCAGCACACTGTTCCCGGAATAGCTGGCGAGGCGGGGCCGCACCGCCCGGCCGTCACTCAGGCCAGCCGTCACTCAGGCCGGCCGTCACTCAGGCCAGCCGTCACTCAGGCCAGCCGTCACTCAGGCCAGCCGCCGCGCCCCACCACTACTCAGAAGCCGGCGCGGGTCAGGACCGGTCGCCGTGCCAGGAGCGCCAGAGCGCGGCGTACGAGCCGTCGGCGGCGACCAGATCGGCGTGTGGGCCCAGCTCGGTGATCCGGCCGTCCTCCACCACGGCGACCCGGTCGGCATCGTGTGCGGAGTGCAGCCGGTGTGCGATCGCGATCACCGTACGGCCGCGCAGCACCGCGGCCAACGAACGCTCCAGATGCCGGGCCGCCCGGGGGTCGAGCAGTGAGGTGGCCTCGTCGAGTACCAGGGTGTGCGGGTCGGCGAGGATCAGCCGGGCGAGCGCAAGCTGCTGGGCCTGGGCGGCGGAAAGCGGGTGGCCGCCCGCACCGACCTCGGTGTCCAGCCCGGCGGGAAGCTGCTCCGCCCAGTCCAGCGCGTCGACGGCGGCGAACGCCGCGCGTACCCGGTCGTCGGTCGCGTCCGGCCGGACCATGGTGAGGTTGTCGCGCAGCGTACCGAGGAAGACGTGATGTTCCTGGGTGACCAGCGCGACCTCGGTACGGAGGTCGGCCAGCGGCAGATCGGCGAGCGGGACGCCGCCGACGGTGACCGAGCCGTGCCCCGGCCGGTGGATCCCGGCGAGCAGCCGGCCCAGCGTCGACTTGCCGGCCCCGGACGGGCCCACCATCGCCAGCCGCTCCCCCGGGGCCAGGGTGAGGGTGACGCCGTGCAGCACGTCCCGCCCCGGCTGATAGGCGTAGCGCACGTCCCGGGCGACCAGCCGCTGGTCGGCCGGTCGGACCGCCGGCTCGTCGACCGGGGCGTCGTCGGGGCGTCGGGCCACCCCGAGCAGCCGGGCCAGCGACGCGCCGCCGACCTGCACCTCGTCCAGCCAGGAGAGCAGCCGGTCGATCGGGTCCATCAACTGCTGGACGTAGAGGGTGGCGGCGGTGACCTGGCCGAGGGTCACCCAGCCCTCGATGTAGAACCAGCCGCCGAGGACCAGGGTCGCGACGACCGGCAGCACGTAGCCGGTCTCGGCCAGCGGAAAATAGACGGTACGCAGGAAGAGGGTGTAGCGCTCGGCCGCGTACGACCGGCCGATGTCGGCGTCGGTGCGGGCCCGGCGCCGGGCCTGCTGCCGGAGCGCCTCGGTGGTCCGCGACCCCTCCACCGTCTCGCTGATCCCGTCGGTGATGTCGGAATAGGCGGCGTTCTCCGCGAGATAGCCGGGGGTGGCCCGGCGCAGGTACCAGCGGGTGGCCAGCACCAGGATCGGCACCGCGACCAGGGCGGGCAGGATCAGCAGCGGGTCGGTCAGCAGCACCGCGCCGACCACCGCGACCGCCGTCACGACGGCGATCAGCGTCTCCGGCACGGCGAACCGGACCGACCGGGACAGCGCGGCGACGTCCCGGCTGCTCCGGGTCAGCAGGTCACCGGTGCCGGCGCGCTCCACGGTAGACAGTGGGATGGCCAGGATCCGGTCGATGAACTCCTCCCGCAGCTCGGCGAGGACCCGTTCACCGAGCCGGGCCGAGGCGAAGTGGGCGAACCGGATCAGCACCGCCTGTGCCACCACGAACCCGGCGATCGCCAGCGCGACCCGGTCCACCGTCACCGTGCTGGTGCCCTCGGAGATCGCCTCGACCAGGTCACCGAGCAGCCGTGGCGCGGCCAGCCCGGTGACTGCGGCCAGCGCGTGCAGCGCGAGCGCGCCGGCCAGCGCCCGGGGATGCCGGCGGAGCAGGCTGCGCGCGTACCGTCGCACCTGCGCCGCGTCGGCGACCGGCAGCGCGTCGCGCTCGCTCATCTCAGTCCTCCTCCTCGGCCCGGGTCACGACGGCGGCGTAGCGCGGCTCGCTGTCGAGCAGGTCGCGGTGCCCGCCCTCGGCCACCGCCTTGCCGTCGGAGACGAAGACCACGTGGTCGGCCCGGTCCAGCACCAGCGGGCTGGTGGTACAGACCAGGGTGGTCCGGCCCCGCCGGGCCGGGCCGAGCCGGTCGGCGATCCGCGCCTCGGTGTGCGCGTCCACCGCGCTGGTCGGCTCGACCAGGATGAGGATCTCCGGGTCGGCGACCAACGCCCGGACCAGCCGCAACCGCTGTTGCTGGCCGCCGGAAAACTCCCGGCCCCGCTCGGCGACCCGGCCGGCGAGCCCGTCCGGCAGCGCCGCCACGATGTCGGTGGCGCTGGCCGCGTCCAGCGCCGCCGCGATGGTCGCCTCGTCGGCCCGGTCGTGCGGGTCCAGCTCCGCCCGGAGCGGGCCGGAGAAGAGCCGCGCCTCGTTGTCGGCCACCAGGATCCGGCGCCGGACCGTGGCCAGCGCCAGCTTCCGCAGGGGTACGCCGCGCAGCGTCGCCTCGCTGTCGACGTACCGGCCGAGCCGGTCGGCGATGGCGACCGCGTCCTCCGGCGCGGTGGCGGCGAGCGCGGTCAGCCGACCGGGTCGCACCGTCACACCGGACTCGACGTCGACCAGCTCGCCGGGGCCGTCGGGCAGCTCGACGGGGTGCTCGGGATTGGTGACGTCCGGCCGCAGGTCCAGCATCGACACCACCCGCTGGGCCGAGACGTGCCCCCGGGTGATCCGGTCGATCAGCTCGGTCAGCGTCCGCAGCGGACCGATCAGGAAGACGGTGTAGCCGTAGAAGGAGACGAGCTGCCCGACGCTGATCTCGCCACGGAGGGCGAACCGGGCACCGAGCCAGGTCACCAGCACCAGGAAGATGCCGGGCATCAGGAGCTGGGTGGCCTCCAGCAGCGCCTCCACCCGGGCCACCCGTACGCCGCCGTGCCGCAGCGCCTGCGACTCGGCCCGGTAGCGCGCCGAGAAGACCGACTCCCCGCCCACGCCGCGCAGCACCCGCAGCCCGGCGACGATGTCGCTGGCCCGGGTGGTCAGGGTCGCCTGCTGGTCCCGGTACGCCTCCTGACGCCGGTGGAGTGGCCGGATCAGCACCGCGACGACCGCCATCAGCAGCGGTACGCCGAGCACCACCACCAGGCCGAGCGGCACCGAGGTGGCGAGCAGGATCGCGGTGATGGTGAGCACCGCGAAGAATGAACCGGTGCCCCGGGAGAGGATGTCGAGCGCCCCGCCGATGTGGTTGATGTCGGCGGTGCCGATGCTGACCACCTCACCGGTGGCGAGCCGCTTGGGCAGGGTCGCGCCGAGCCGGTTGGCGTGGTCGACGGTGAGCTGCACCGTCCGGTACGCCCCGGCCAGCCAGTTGAAGCTGGCGAACCGGTGCCGGATGATCCCGACGATCGCCTGCACGATGCCGAGGGAGAGCAGCACCAGTCCCCAGCGCAGCAGCGCGTCGGTGTCCCGGGCGACCAGCCCGGCGTCGATCGCCCTGCCCAGCGCGGCCGGCATCAACGCCTGGCCGACGAAGGAGATCACGGCCAGCACCATGCCCCCGGCGAGGGTGGGCCAGATCCGAGCGGCGAGCCAGAGCAGGAATCTGGTCGCCGAGCGCTGGTCCGGCACGCCGGGATCGGGTACGGGTAGCGGGCGCATCGCGGTGACGGTATGGAACCAATCGCCACGATCGCCACAGGTTTTCCGCAGATCCCCTGACCAGGGGTAGCTGGGCAACCACCTCCCGTGATAGTTCTTACCCCAGATTCGATCGGCCCTCCCGAGGCCCGACCCCGCGACCGTGCCTGATGCCGGTCGCCGGGAGCAACGGTTCCCACCCACCCGATGCGTGAAAGGTCGAGTCCATATCCCGTGGGGAGACCCGGCAACCGACCCTGCGTGCCCAGTGGCTCGCCCAGCGGATGCGCGAGCTGCGCCAGCGGCGCGGCCTGAGCACGGAGGAAGCCGCGAAATACTTCGGCAAGGACCGCTCCGCCCTGGGCCGGTACGAACGCGCCGACTGGCCGTTCCAGCGCACCGACGTCCATGCGTTGCTGGACGTGTACCGGGTCTTCGACGGGCGCGACCGGGCCCAACTGCTCCAGCTCTGCGACGACGCCTGGCGTACGGACCAGTGGGACGTCGACTTCGCCGACGCCTTCTGCGACAGCACCTTCGTCGACTACACCTGGCTGGAGTCCCGCGCCGCCCTGATCGGGGCGTATACCCCCTCCGTCCTGCACGGACTGTTGCAGACCCGGGAGTACGCCGAGGCGATGATCCGGCTGAGCGAGGGCGGGGCTCCGGAGGAGAAGATCGCCCGCTGGGTCGAGCTGCGGATGCGACGCCAGCGGGTGCTGGACGGCGGGCAGACCCGGTTCGCCGCCATCGTGGACAACGCGGTGCTGCGGCGCGCCATCGGCGGACCAGCGGTGCTGCGCGCGCAACTCGCTCACCTGGCGGCGCTGGTCCAGCGACCGCACATCGAGATCCGGATTCTGCCCGAGCGCGTCAACCTGGCCGCCCGATTCAACGGCGCGTTCAGCGTCTTCCGGATGCCGGCCGGCTTTCCCGAAGTCGCATATCTGGAGAACTTCGCCGGCCGGATGTACCTCGAATCGCCGCGCAGCCAACGGTTCGTGCTCGCGTACGATCAGTTGCGGGAGGCCGCACTCAGCGCAAACGAGTCGGTCAAGCTGATCCGAGCGATGGCGGAGGAGCTGACGACGTGACCGAGAACCGGCCCGAGATCGCCTGGCACATCAGCACGTACAGCGACAGCCAGGGCGGCAACTGTGTCGAGGCGGGGCCGTTGCTCGACGGCTCCGGCCGGGTCGCCGTACGCCACAGCCGGCACCCCGACGGCGCGATGATCGTCTACACCCGCCCCGAGTGGACCACCTTCCTCACCGCCGCCCGCAACGGCGAATTCGACCTCTGACCCCCGCCGGCGCAAGTCGGATCTTGGCAAGTTTTGGTTCGCCTCGAACCAGAATTCGCCAAGAATCTTGGCGAGCTTCGGCTATCCGGAGTTGGCGTGGGCGCGGACGGTGGCGACGTCCCAGCGCCAGATGGTGTCGCCGACGCAGACGGAGAGGGTACGGCTGTCCGGGGTGAAGGAGAGCTGCACACTCCGGTTCGTCAGATTCCGGTTCGACGGCACCACGCCGACCTGGCGGCGGGCGGCCACGTCCCACAGCCGTACGCCGTCGGCGTCCGTGCTGGCCAGGGTGCCATCCTTGGCAAAGGCCACGTCGAGTACGCCGCTGCCGTGCGTGCCGAGCACGGCGGTCTGCTTGCGGGTGGCGACGTTCCACAGCCGTACGGTGCCGTCGATTCCGCCGGTCACCAGGGTCTTCCCGTCCGGGCTGAACGCCACCGGTATGCCCGGGTCGGCCGCCGGCACCATGCCGCTCGGGAAGGTACTGGCCGTCAGCACGGCCAGCCGCCGGTAGGAGCGCGCGTCCCAGAGCAGGGTCCGGCCCTTGCCACCGTCGGTGGCCAGCAGCTTGCCGTCGGGGCTGAACGCCACGTGCTGGATGGTGGCCGGGTCGTCGCTGTCGACCCGGCCACGCCGGCTCCAACCCGAGACGGTCCAGAACCGCACCGACTCGTCGTGTCCGGCACAGGCGAGGAACTGCTCGTCGCGGGGGCTGAAGGCGAGACAGGAGGCCCACCACGAATCGCTGAGCCGGCGTAGCCGCTTACCGCTGGCCACGTCCCAGACCTGGACGTAGCCGAACATTCCAGAGTCGTACGTGGCCAGCAGCCGGCCGTTCCCGCTGAACGCCGCCCACTCGAAGTCCTCCCGGTGGACCGGACCCGAGCCCCCGGGTACCTGGTACGTCTCCTTGCCCGCCGTCACCTGCTTGCCGACCGGCCGCAGGTCCGGAACCGTGTAGGTCCTGATCGCGTAGGTACCGACGGCGGCGAGCCGGGTGCCGTCCGGGCTGAGCACCACACTGTTGGCCTTGAAGTCGGCCGGCACCCGCAGCACCTGTGGCTCTGGCTCTGGCGCTGCCGCCCCGGACGATACCTCCGGTACCGCCGAACCGGTCGGGCCGGCACTCGGGGTCGGGTCGGCCGACGGATCGCCGCCGCCCCCGTCCCACGGCACGACGCGCCAGACCGCGTAGCCGAGCAGTACGAACACGACCACAGCGGCGGCCACCAGGGCGAGCCGCCGACGGGCTCCCGACGCCGGTCGTGGCTCCGGCCCGGGCGACGCCTCCGGGGCGGCGCCGACGGCCGGCGGCACGTCGTCGACCAGCGGTATCGCGAGGACGGGCTCCGGCGCGGAGGCGGCGACCGGTGTCGGTGGAGCCGGCTCCGCGACGTTGTCCGGTGCCGCTCCGGCGGCGGGCGCCTCCCGTTCCTCCGCCGCCGGCTCGGGCTCGCCGGCGGGGGCGAGCCGCCCCGCCAGCTCGGGGTCGCCCGCCGGCACCGCCGCCGGCTGCCCCGGCTTCGGTTCCGGAGCGGGCTCTGCCGCAGGCTCCTGCCGCACCGTCGGCATGAGAGGCAACGGTGGCGGCACTGGCGCGGTGCGGGCCGAAGGCTCGATCCGGGCCGGTAGGGGGGCGTGCACGCTGCCGCTGGCGACCACCAGTTCCGGCTGGTCCACCAGTACCGGCGGTATGCCGAGCCGCCGGTGCAGCAGCGTGCCGACCAGCGGCATCCGGCTCGCCCCGCCGACCAGGAACAACCCGGCCAGCTCGGCCGGCGCCACCCCGGCCGTGGCCAGCACCCGGACCGCGACCGACACCGTACGCTCCAGGATCGGCTCGGCGAGCCGTTCGAGCTGCTCCCGGCCGAGCAGCGCCTCCTCGTCGACGATCGGTACGTGCAGCAACGCGGTCGGGGCCCGGGAGAGCAGTTCCTTGCCGACCCGTACGTCGTCCCAGAAACCGCGCGAGGCGCGCCGGTCGGCGGCCCCGGTCGGCTGGAGCAGCCGCGACCAGGCCGACTCGTCCCGGGTCCGGTAGACCTCGCCGAGGGCGGTCACCAGGGCCGCGTCGATGTCCAGCCCGCCGACGTCGTCCAGCCCGTCGGTCGCCAGTACCTCGAAACCGCCGGCCGTGTGCCGGACCACGGTGGCGTCGAAGGTGCCGGCGCCCAGGTCGTACACCATGGCGGTGGACCCGGCTGGGAGCCGGCGGCCGGCGACGGTGAGAAAGTAGCTGGCCGCCGCCACCGGCTCGGTGACCAGGGCCGGCTCGGCGAAGACCGTCGACGCGGCGGCGAGCAGGGTCTGCCGGCGTACCGGTCCCCAGGAGACCGGATGGGTCAGCACCGCCCGGCCGACCGGCTCTCCCGCGACCTGGTCCGCCTCGGCCGCGATCCGGCGCAGCACGGCGGCGACGAGTTCGACCACCGGTACGGCCCGGTCGCCGAGCAGCACAGTGCCGTGGTCCACGCAGCGCTTCGGTGCCGGCTCGAACCGCTCCGGCTGGGTACGCGCCGAGTGCAGCGCATCCCGGCCGGTCAGCAGGCCGCCGTCCGCCTCCGCGAAGACGGCCGACGGAAGCAGTGGCGAGCCGTCGAACAACAGCGGGCGGGGCTGCGCTCCGGGACCGGCCAGCACAGCGGCAGTGCTCGACGTACCGAAGTCGACGCCGACCCGCACCCCGTCGACTCCCACGCCGACACTCTATGCCGGACCCGCCAGCGTCGGCGACCGTCCTGGACGCCGCCAGCTGTGGCTCCACGGAGTGCGCGGCGGTGCGGTCGACGGTGCGGGTACGGGTGAGATCGATCAGTCCGCACGTACGGACCAGGTCCCCGTGTTGTCGATCGGGGGCCACCTCCAGGTGTCGCCGACCTTGACCATACCGGTGTTGTCCGTCAGCAGCTGCCGAGCGGTGGTCATCGACTTGTTGATCCGCTCGCTGTACTCGATCAGTGCCATGACCGCGGCACCCAGCATCCCGAGCACCGCCGCGGCGGTGGCGGCGGCATCCACTGGTGCGGCAGGAGCCGTCACCACACCGAACGCGAGTCCGACGGCGCTGATCAGGCCTGCGATGAAGGTCAGGAACGCCGTCACCAGTGCGGCCCAGAACGCGACGACGCCCCAAGCAAGATCAACCAGCATGCTCTGGATCTTCTCCGCCATCGGCTTGATGGTCTCGATGGCAGCCGACTGTGCGTCCGCAGAATCCTCGTACGCCGACGCGGCCGAACCGGACCAGTGGTCGTCGGCCTTCATCCCGTACGCGGACACCACCTGGTGCAGTTCACTGACCGGAGCGCCGACGTCCGTGTTCCAGTACTCGCCGATCCGGGTCAACGCGGGCGGGACGCCTGGCTCGCTGACAAACTCCTGGATCTCGTCGAAGATCTGGTCCTTCAGTCCGAGGAATCTGTCCCAGGACCGCATGATCGCCGCGTCCCCGATGCCGGGCGGCAACCAACGGAGCGCTTGGGTCAGCCGGTCACCCAGCTCGACGGTCAACTGCTGGACCCGTTCGATCGCCTCATTGATCTGACTGATCAGCTGCTCGAAGTCCCGCTCAGTAGGGCCAGCTCCCACGGCCGTCATGTCTCGCTCCAGGTCTGCTCGATGCGCACGACCGCGCCTTGGTCGGTGCGGTCGTAGTTGTCCAGAGCGGTACGCAGCGCCTCCTCCATTTCCCGCATGGTCTTGGCTCCGTCGGCTAACAGCTTGACGACGAACTCCTGCAACTCCGCGTATTTGGCACCTACGCCCTGTTGATCCGGCAGATATCCGATGTGGAATCCCGTGAGCATCAAGGAGGACGCGCGCGTCGCGGCCGCCTCCATCACGCTGGCGGCCTCCGCCCACTTCCCCGCGTCCCTCACGAGGGTTTCACGTGCCATCTTGATCTGGCTGGGATCCGGTTGGGGCTGCAACTCAGTTCCTCCTTACAGTCGGCGGCTCGTCGATGTGGGCGCCAAGAGGGGGCAGTCAATGCCCGAGGCCAAGACGCCGGAGCAGGGTCATTGGATGTGCGGCAAGGTCACGCACCTGGGAAATCGCAGGCGACGACGCCGACACTGCGGCGGCCTGCTGGGATGCGCGCTGGTATCCGTCATGACAGGCCGCTCGTACTTCCTCGGCGACGGACTGACCGGTCGGTTGCTCGCGCAACCACCGCAAGCTGATTTCCAGTTGTGTCACCCGGCCGGCTGTCAGTCCAACCGTGACCCGCCCGCCTCCACTACTTCCAAGGACCTGCTGCCTGGCCTGGTCATCGACCCGCTGCCGATAGCCGTCCAGCTCAGACATCGCGTCCCGGAGCAGGTCAAGCACTTGTGCCACCTCGCTGGCTCGATCGCCCCCGTCAGCGACCTGCTCGGAACCCCAGCGGTCCAGTGAATTGTTGTCCGACCGCCGATAAGCTGGCGGCTGCCAGTCGGCTGGCGGGTCACTTCCTTCCCGTTCGACCACCCGAGCCGACCAAGCCGCCAACCGGTCACCGACCGCCCGGTCGAGTGCCTCGAGAATCGCGGCCGGCAGCAGTTCGGGGCCAAGGTCCCGCCACCAGTTCTGGCGGATCTCGATCTGCCTCAACCGCCCCGTGCCGTCCAACCACACCCGAACGAGGCCAGACTCGTCCACCCCGGTCCCCGTGATGTCGGAGCCGTCGACCTGCCAGCTAACCCGCTCAGCCTCCCTGCCGAGGCGACGAATATTACGCTCCGCGCTCATATTCCCCCACGACTTGATTAATGACGAACGCAATGCTACTGATCAGCCACGCTGGGCAAGCGCCGCAGTGCCGCGCAGCCAAGCCACCACCTCCACCGCGCCGGGACAACGAGCCGTCGACAGCGCATTGGCAAGTGCGAGTAGCTGTTCCGGTGGTAGTTGGACTGCCTCGCGGCTGGCTAGACGCAGCCGTACGCGGCCGTTGCCGTCAGCCACCTCAAGCACCGACACCGGTTGGGCCGGACCGACGATCCCACTGTGGCGTACCGGGCCGACGAGTTTCTGGTTGATCTGACGCAACGCCACCGACCGGGCGTCCGCAAGTTCAACAGTCCGCTGACGTAAGCCCCGCACGGTTAGCCGAGTGCCCTCCAGCCAGGCAGCCAGCCGAACGCCGAACGCGATCACCAGAGCCACGTAGACCACGACAGACATGGCGAGCACCCCAGCCGTTACAAGTGGCAGGTGACCCAGCGCTATCGGGCTATCAGGGCGATCGGGTATCGCCCAGAGCAGCATCATGCCCACAATGAATCCGAGGCATCCGGATGCCACTGTGGCCATCCCACCAAGCACCAGCACGAACACCACCCGCAACGCACGAGTGCCGTGGAAGCCGACCGAGAGGTGATATCGATACATCCCTGGGTGCACCCGGCCATGATGGCAGACGGGGGCGACACGTAGGGTGGTCAAGATTGCGACAGAAGGTCAGCGGCTGTCGCTGCCGGATGCTCAGACGGTCAGCGGTCGACCTGGGTGAAGTCCCAGACGTGTGGGGTACGGGCCAGCATCCGGGCCGGTGGATCGGGCAGCGAGACCGGGTTGGCCCGCCACTTCGAGATGACCACCAGCCGGTTGTCTGTGGAGGAGAAGACCTCACTGGAGATGTGCAGCGGGTTGTGCTCCAACTCGGGCAGGGCGCTGTCGCAAACCCAGGAGATCAGGTCGGCGAAGCCGGCACGCTCCGCGCGTACCTCCCACATCCGTACGATCACGTCGGCCATCACGCTCCCCACCGCCCTCGACGCCGCCGGAACACTACACGCTGACGATCGTGAGCGGCATCGCGGAATCGGCGGGCAGGTCCAGCCGGCTCGGGGCCACCCCGGCGGCCACCAGGTGCGACCCGAGCGCCGCGACCATCGCACCGTTGTCGGTGCAGAGCTTTGGCCGGGGTACCCGGACCCGAATGCCGTGTTTCGCCGCCCGCTCCTCGGCCAGCGCCCGCAGCCGGGAGTTCGCCGCCACCCCGCCGCCGAGCACCAGCGTCTCGACGCCCCGGTCCCGGCAGGCCGCGATCGCCTTGCCGGTCAGTACGTCGCAGACCGCCTCCTGGAACGAGGCGGCCACGTCCGGCACGGGTACCGGCTCACCGGCCCGCTGCTTCGCCTCCACCCAGCGGGCGACCGCGGTCTTGAGCCCGGAGAACGAGAAGTCGAACCGGTGCGCGGCGAGGTCCTTCGGCGCGGTCAGCCCGCGCGGGAAGGCGATCGCGTCCGGAGCGCCGGACCGCGCCTCCCGGTCGATCGGCGGGCCGCCCGGGAACGGCAGCCCGAGCAGCCGGGCCACCTTGTCGAACGCCTCCCCGGCGGCGTCGTCGATGGTGGCACCGAGCGGGGTGACCCCGGTGGCCAGGTCGTCCACCAGCAGCAGCGAGGAGTGTCCACCGGAGACCAGCAGCGCGATCGCCGGCTCGGGCAGCGGGCCGTGTTCCAGGGTGTCCACCGCGACGTGCGCGGCCAGGTGGTTGACCCCGTACACCGGCTTTTCGGCGGCCAGCGCGTAGCCCTTGGCGGCGGCCACCCCGACCAGCAGCGCGCCGGCCAGCCCGGGACCGGCGGTGACGGCGATCGCGTCGATGTCGGCCAGGGTCACCCCGGCGTCGTCCAGCGCACGGCGCATGGTCGGCACGATCGCCTCCAGGTGCGCCCGGCTGGCCACCTCCGGCACCACCCCGCCGAACCGGGCGTGCTCGTCCACGCTGGACGCCAGCGCGTCGGCGAGCAGGGTGTGCCCGCGTACGACGCCGACACCGGTCTCGTCGCAGGACGTCTCTATCCCGAGGATCAGGGGTTCGTCAGCCATCGTTCGCCCGCTCCAGTTCGGCCTGCATCACCAGCGCGTCGGTGTTGCTCGGTTGGTAGTAGCCGCGCCGCACGCCAACCGGCTCGAAGCCGTACGTGGCGTAGAGGCGCTGGGCCGGTGCGTTGTCCACCGCCACCTCCAGCAGTACCCGGCGTACGCCCCGCCGGGCCGCCTCGGCCAGCAGCTCGGTCAGCAGCATCCGGCCGATGCCGCTGCGCTGGGCGTCCCGGCGTACCGCCACGTTCTGCACCCAGGCCTCGTCCGGCGGCGCGACGGCGAGGCCGGCATAGCCGACGAGTGCGTCGGTGCCGTCCAGCGCCGCCAGATAGTGGTGGCCATTCGCCAGCTCGTTCCAGAACATCGCCGCCGACCACTGCTCGGCACCGAACAGGTCCGCCTCGATCGGCAGCGCCTCGGAAATGTGCCACCAGCGGAACGGGCCCAGCCTGGTCATCCGAGCCCTGCCCTCATCGACCACTGCCCTCACTGTAAGACCGGCTTGCGTCCGGCCGCCGCCACGGCGTCCGGCCTGCGCAGGTAGAGCGGCGTGAGCGGGTCGCCGGGGGCGCCGGCCCGGACCCGCTCGGCCGCCAGCTCCGCCAGGGCGTACGGCGGCGGGTAGTCCAGCCCGGCTCGCGGTGGCAGTCCGAGGATGTCGGCGTACCGCCGGGCCCCCTCGCCGACCGCGACCCGGACGCCCAGGTCCCGGGCCCGCTCGGCGACGGCGGCCGGGGTGTCGACCTCGGGCCCGGCCAGCCGCTCCCCGGCCAGGTCGTAGACGGCCCAGTAGATCTCCCGGCGGCGGGCGTCGGTGGCCGCCAGCACCGGTCCCACCTCCGGAGCCGCCCCCGACCGCGGGTGGGTCGCGGCGTGCCCGATGGCGTCGAGCGAGGGCACACCGTAGGTGGGGATGCCCAGCACCTGTCCCATGCTCGCCGCGGTAACCAGGCCGACCCGCAGCCCGGTGAACGGCCCGGGCCCGACCCCGGCCACCACGGCGGTCAGGTCGGCCGGGCGGGCGCCGGCCTCGGCCAGCACCTCGGACACCTGCGGCGCGAGCAGTTCACCGTGGGCCCGGGCGTCGACGACGCTGCGCTCACCGCGCAGCGCGACCGTGTCGGCGGTGACCTCCGCCAGCGCGGCGGTCACCGCCGGGGTCGAGGAGTCCAGCACGAGTACGAGCACATAGGCACCCTAACCGGGCGGTCGCCGACGCCGGGCGCGACCCGGGGGCGGCATGGACGGCGGTCACCTCTGCCGACCGGAACGATATCGACGAAGAGCGTGATACCACCGAGTCATCTTGATGACAGGGCGGTATCACGCTCTTTCGGATACATGCAGCATCTGACGACGCCTTCGTCCGCCGGAGGCGATCGAGGTCCGGCACGGCGACCGGAGCTACCGGGTGGTGCCGCTCGCCCTGGTCGAGGTGGCCGAGCCGGCCACCGCCGACCTGATGCGGCGGTGGCGAGCCCGGCTCGCCTCAGCGGGCTGAGACCCCCGGGTCAGCGGACTGACAGGTCCCAGTCGACGGTGGGCCGACCGGCGTCGGCGAGCGCCTTGTTGCAGGCGCTGAACGGGCGGCTGCCGAGGAAACCGCGAGGGTTCATCGGACTCGGGTGGCCGGCCTCAAGCACCACGTGCGCCGGATTGGTGACCAGCGCGGCCTTCTTGCGCGCGTATCCGCCCCAGAGCAGGAAGACGATCCGCTCCGGACGGGCGTCGAGGGCCTTGATGGTGGCGTCGGTGAATGCCTCCCAGCCCTTGTTGCCGTGCGAGCCCGGGGTCGCCTGCCGGACGGTCAGCACCGCGTTGAGCAGCAGCACGCCCTGGTTGGCCCAGCGGGTCAGATTGCCGCTGCGCGACATCGGCACCCCGAGGTCGTCGGCCAGTTCCTTGAAGACGTTACGCAGCGACGGCGGCACCGAGACACCGTCGCGGACGCTGAAGCTGAGCCCGTGCGCCTGCCCCGCCTTGTGGTAGGGATCCTGGCCGAGGATCAGCACCCGGCAGTCCTCCGGCGCGCAGAGCCGGTAGGCCGCGAAGAGGTCCTCCAGCGGCGGGAAGACGGTCTGGCTCGCGTATTCCCCGGCGACGAACTCGGCCAACGCGGCGGTCTGGGCCGGGTCGAGATGCGGGTCCAGCGCCGCCTGCCAGGCTGGAGGCAGCAGGGCCGGAAGATCCAGGGTCATCGGTAACCTCTCGAGCGCCACGGTCGTTTCCCGCACTCTAGAAGTCCGGTACGACACCGGGAAATTCCGGTACGCCGCCCCTTCTCGACGCGGACGCGGTGCACCTCTTCAGCGCAGCGCGGCGAGCCGGTCGGCCCAGTCGCCGCCGCGCGGCACCAGTTCGATGCGCCGGGTGTCGTCGTCCCGCCGGTCGATGACCACCCGCAGATGCGTCTCGACCAGGTGCTCGACCATGCCCTCACCCCACTCGACCACGGTGACCGCCTCGTCCACCGAGGCGTCCAGGTCGAGGTCGTCGATCTCGGCCCGCGGGTCGACCGCGTCGCCCAGCCGGTACGCGTCGGCGTGCACCAGCGTGGCCCGGCCGCCCCGGGCCGGATCGGGCCGGTGCACCCGGGCGATCACGAAGGTCGGCGAGGTGACGTCGCCGAGTACGCCCAGCCCGGCGGCGATCCCCTGCACCAGTGCGGTCTTGCCGGCGCCCAGCGGGCCGGTGAGCACCAGCAGATCCCCGGTACGGAGCAGCCTGCCGAGCCGCCGCCCGAACTCGTGGGTGTCCGCCACCGTCGGCAGCTCGCGGACCAGTTCGGTGCCACGCAACGCGTCGCTCATCCGGACAGCTCAGTCCCTTCCTCGGCCGGGCAGCCGGTCGAGGAAGTCCAGCAGTGCCGTGTTGACCTCGTCGGCGTGTTCCAGCATCACCACGTGCCCGCTGTCGGGCACCTTGACGTACTCGGCGTCCGGCAGCCAGCGGACGATCTCTTCGGAGTGGGTGACCGGCGTGATCATGTCGCGCTCACCCACGATGACCAGGGTCGGACTGTCCCGCAGTGCGGCCAGCACCGGATAGCGGGCATGGGTGTAGATGGTGCGCAGATAGCGGGCCACCGTCTCGGTGGAGGTGCGCGAGTTCATCTTCTCCACGTAGGAGACCAGTGCCGGGCTGGGGGTGGGGGTGCCGAAGCCGTACCGGCGGGTGAGCAGCCAGGCCAGGTTGGCCGAGGCGCGGCGGGCCCGGTCGATCACGCTGCCGGTCAGCCGGGTGGCGTTGTCGACCACCGGCAGCAGCGGTGCGCCGGCCCGGGCGACGATCGTCGGCAGGCCGAACTTCGTCTCCGCCACCAGCCCGCCCGAGGTGGCCATCAGCACGGTGCCGATCACCCGCTCGGCGAACAGCTCCGGATAGCGCTCCGCGAACGCCATGATGGTCATGCCGCCCATCGAGTGCCCGATCAGCACCAGCGGACCGGTCGGCGCCGTCCGGTCGATCACCGAGCGGAGCGTCTCGCCGAGCGCCTGGAGCTGGTATTCGCCGGACTCCAGCCGGCCGGACCGGCCGTGCCCCGGCTGGTCGTAGAAGACCATCCGGTCCTCGCCCAGCTCAGTGAGGATCTTGCGCTGGAAGTGGAAGGTCCCCATGTCCAGGCAGAAGCCGTGCACGAAGACCAGGGTCGGCCGTTCCGGGCCGGGCAGCGGCCCGACCAGTTCCACGTGGATGTCGGTGCCGTCGGCGATGGAGACGGTGCAGGACTCGTCGTAGGGCAGCGCCCCGAACGGCTCCGTCGCGTACCGGTCGCCGGTTGCGGCCTTGGAACGGCGTACCACCGCCCGCTCGGCGGCCACCCCGGCGGCGATGCCGGCCGCCGCGACCCCGGCCGCCGCGCCGATGATGCCGGCCACCCGGAACAGCCCGGTCCGGGTCGGGGTACGCCGGGACGGCTGCCGCTGCACCGGTACCCGGGGCGGGGCGAGCCGCTTGGCCGGGCTCACCGGAACCCGCCTTCCGCTCGCGACTGCGGGGCTCGCAAACCCGGCTCACTCCTCGCACTCACCAACCCGCCGTCCGCTCGCGACTGCGGGGCTCGCAAACCCGGCTCACTCCTCGCACTCACCAACCCGCCGTCCGCTCGCGACTGCGGGGCTCGCAAACCCGGCTCACTCCTCGCACTCACCAACCCGCCGTCCGCTCGCGACTGCGGGGCTCGCAAACCCGGCTCACTCCTCGCACTCACCAACCCGCCGTCCGCTCGCGACTGCGGGGCTCGCAAACCCGGCTCACTCCTCGCACTCACGATGCTGCTCCGTCGTACACCCGGGGCACCCGGACCCCGCCGAATCGGGTGACGATTTCGTAGTTGATGGTGCCGATCGCCTCGGCCCAGTCGTCGGCGGTGGGTGCGCCGTCGGCGCCGCTGCCGAAGAGGGTCGCCACGTCGCCCGGGGCGACCGGGTCGTCGCCGCAGTCCAGCATGATCTGGTCCATGCAGACCCGGCCGGCGATCCGCCGCCGGGCACCGGCGAGCTGGACCGGGCCGACGTTGGAGGCGTGCCGGGGTACCCCGTCGGCGTAGCCCAGCGGCACGACGGCCAGCGTCGTCTCGCGCTCGGTGTGGTAGGTGTGCCCGTAGGAGACCCCGGTGCCGGCCGGTACCCGCTTGGTCAGTGTCACCCGGGCCCGGGCGGTCATCGCCGGCCGCAGCCCGAACTGCTCGCCGGGCACCGGGGACAGCCCGTACATCGCGATGCCGGGACGGACCAGGTCGAAGTGGGTGTCGGGCCGGGTCAGCGTGGCCGCCGAGTTGGCCAGGTGCCGGTAGCGGGGGCGCAGCCCGGCCCGCTCGGCCAGGGCCAGTCCCTCACCGAAGGCCGCGAGCTGCCGGTCGGTGGTGGCGTGGGTGGGGGCGTCGGCGTGGACCAGGTGGCTCCAGAGCCCGACCACCTCGATCAACCCGTCCGCCTGAGCCTTCGCCGCCGCGTCGAGCAGCTCGGGCCAGTCGTCCAGGGTCGCGCCGCCCCGGGACAGGCCAGTGTCGATCTTGAGGTGGGCCCGGGCCGGCCGGCCGGCCCGCTCGGCGGCGGCGACCAGCTCGGCGAGCTGGCCGAGGCTGGCGGCGGCCAGGTCGATCCCGGCGGTCACCCCCTCGTGCAGCGGCAGCCCGGGCGCCAGCAGCCAGGCCAGCACCGGCGCGGTGATCCCGGCCCGGCGCAGCGTCAACGCCTCGTCCAGGGTGCAGACGCCCAGCCAGTCCGCCCCGGCCTCCAGCGCCGCCCCGGCGACCGGCAGCATGCCGTGGCCGTACGCGTCGCCCTTGACCACGGCCATCAGCTCGGCACTCGTCCCGGCCCGCAGTCGGGACACGTTGTCGCGGATCGCGTCAAGGTCGACGCGTACCTCGGCCTGCCACATACGATCAGCCTACTGAACGGTAGATCGAAATGGCCCCGGGTGCCGTGACCAGGACGCTTCGCCGGTCACCGGGGCAGCCTGGCGATCACCGGACGCAGCGCGGCGGCCACGTCGTCGGCGGTCACCGGCCCGCGCCGGGCCGCCTCCTGCCCGGCCAGCCCGTGCAGGTACGCGGCCGAGGCCGCCGCCCGCTCCGCCGACAGACCGGCGGCGAGCAGCGAGCCCAGCAACCCGGCCAGCACGTCGCCGGTGCCGCCGGTGGCCAGTGCCGGGGTGCCGGTCGGGTTGGCGAAGGCCCGCCCGTCCGGGGTGGCGATCACCGTCCGGTCACCCTTGAGCAGCACCACCGCGTTCATCCAGGTGGCCAGTTGCAGTGCTGCCCCGACCCGGTCCCTGGGCGGCTCGCCGCAGAGCCGGGCGTACTCCCGGTCGTGCGGGGTGACCACGATCGGCGCGTCCCGCTCCCGCAGCCGCTCGGCCATCGAGCCGTCCACCAGCAGGGTGAGCGCGTCGGCGTCCAGCACCACCGGCACCGGCGCGGCGAGTACGCAGCGCAGCTCGGTGGCGGCGGTGGAGTCGGTGCCGAGCCCGGAACCGCAGACCCAGGCCTGCACCCGGCCGGCGTCGTTGACCCGGTCGGCGGCGACCACCGACGGGTAGCGGCGCAGCACCTCGGCACGGGCGCCACCGGCGTACCGGATCATGCCGGTCGGCCCGGCGACCGCGCCACCGACCGAGAGCACCGCCGCGCCCGGGTACGTCGCCGAACCGGTGGCCAGGCCGACCACGCCCCGGCTGTATTTCTCCTCCTCGGGGCCGAGCCGCGGCCACCAGTCGCGCACGTCCGACCACTCGGTGACCCGTACCGCCGGAGTGGCCCGCAGCCACGGGCCGAGCCCGATGTCGACCAGCTCGACCCGCCCGGCCCGGGGTGCGGCCGCCCCGACCACCAGGGCCGGCTTCAGGCAGCCGAAGGTGACCGTGAGGTCGGCGGTCACCGTGCTGGGCAGGCCGACCGAGGACGGCACCTCGCCGGTGTCCACCTCGACCCCGCTCGGCACGTCCACCGCCACCACCGGCGGCCGGTCCCCGGACCGGCCGGTCAGGCCGGGCAGTCCGGCCACCAGCCGGGCCGCCGGCTCGCGCAGCCCGCCCGAGCCGCCGATCCCGACGATCCCGTCCAGCACCAGGTCGGCCCGGTCCGGCAACCCGTCGACCACCCGCCCGCCGGCCGCCCGCAGCGCGACCAGGCCGCCCTGGTGCACCCGCTCGGGCGCCAGCAGCACGGCACTCACCGCCGCGCCCCGGCCGGCGAGCCGGGCACCCGCGTAGAGGGTGTCGCCACCGTTGTCGCCGGAGCCGACGAGCAGCAGCACCCGGGCGCCGTACACCCCGCCGCCCCGCTCGGCGAGCAGCCGGGCGCAGTGCCCGGCCAGCCCGCCGGCGGCACGCCGCATCAGGGTGCCGGCCGGCAGGGTGGCCATCAGGGCATGCTCGGCGGCGCGTACGTCCGCCACCCGCCACGCGGCCCTCATCGCTCCGCCACCACCATCGCCGACGCAATGCCGCCGTCGTGCGACAGCGACAGGTGCCAGCGCTGCACGCCGCGCTCGGTGGCAGCGGCCGCGACCGTGCCGGAGACGGTCAGCCAGGGCCGCCCGTCCGGGTCGGCGACCACCTCGCAGTCGTGCCAGCGCAGTCCCGCCGGTGCGCCCAGCGCCTTGGCCACCGCCTCCTTCGCGGCGAACCGGGCGGCCAGCGACTCGGCCGAGCGCGGACTGCCCGACCCGGTGGCGCGTTCCGCCTCCGTGAAGAGCCGATCGGCCAGCAGCGGGGTGCGGGCGAGCGCGCGGGCGAACCGATCCACCAGTACGACGTCGATGCCGACTGCGACGATCACCGCCTCACCCTACCGGCGGGCGCAGGAGCGCATGCCACGGTGACCGGCTCACTCCACGGTGACCGACTTGGCCAGGTTGCGCGGCTGGTCGACGTCGTGTCCCCGGGCAGCGGCGATCTCGCAGGCGAGCACCTGCAACGGCACCGTGGTCACCAGCGGGGCCAGCAGGGTCGGGGTGCGCGGCACGTAGATCAGGTGGTCGGCGTACGGCTTCACCGCCTCGTCGCCCTGCTCGGCGATCACGATCGTCCGGGCGCCCCGGGCCCGGATCTCCTGGATGTTGGAGACGATCTTGTCGTGCAGCATGCCCCGCCCGGCCGGGGACGGCACGATGCAGACCACCGGGGTGCCCTGGTCGATCAGGGCGATCGGGCCGTGCTTCAACTCGCCGGCCGCGAACCCCTCGGCGTGCATGTAGGCGAGTTCCTTGAGCTTGAGCGCGCCCTCCAGGGCGACCGGGAAGCCGACGTGCCGGCCGATGAAGAGCACCGTCGGGGCCGCCTTGATGTCCCGGGCCAGGTCGCGGACCGGTTCGATGCCGCCGAGCAGTTCGCGCAGCTTGTCCGGCATCTCCTGGAGCTGGGCGACCACCGCGGCCACCTCGTCGGCGTACTTGATGCCGCGCACCTGGGCCAGGTGCAGGCCGATCAGATAACAGGCCACCAACTGGGTGAGGAACGCCTTGGTGGAGGCGACCGCCACCTCGGGCCCGCCGTGGGTGTAGAGCACCGCGTCGGACTCGCGCGGGATGGTGGAGCCGTTGGTGTTGCAGATCGCCAGCACCCGGGCCTTCTGCTCCTTGGCGTGCCGCAGCGCCATCAGGGTGTCCATGGTCTCGCCGGACTGGGAGATCGCCACCACCAGGGTGGACCGGTCGAGCACCGGGTCGCGGTAGCGGAACTCGCTGGCCAGCTCCACCTCGCAGGGGATCCGGGTCCAGTGCTCGATGGCGTACTTCGCCACCATCCCGGCGTGGTACGCCGTGCCGCAGGCGACGATGAAGATCTTGTCGACGTCCCGCAGGTCCTGGTCGGAGAGGCGGACCTCGTCGAGGACGATCTCGCCGTTCTCCTTGAGCCGGCCGAGCAGGGTGTCGGCGATCGCCTGCGGCTGCTCGGCGATCTCCTTCAGCATGAAGTAGTCGTAGCCGCCCTTCTCGGCGGCCGAGGCGTCCCAGTCGATGTGGAAGTCCTTGCCGGTGGCGGGTGCACCGGTGAAGTCGGTGATCTCGATGGCGTCCCCGGTGATGAGTACGACCTGGTCCTGGCCCAGTTCGACGGCGTCCCGGGTGTGCTCGATGAACGCGGAGACGTCGCTGGCCAGGTAGTTCTCCCCATCCCCGCGCCCGACCACCAGCGGCGAGTTGCGCCGGGCCCCGACCACCGCGCCGGGGATCGCGGCGTCCACCGCGAGCAGCGTGAAGGCGCCCTCCAGCCGCTGGCAGACCTGACGCATCGCGGCGGACAGCAGGGCCGGCCCGTCGGGCTCACCGGCGGCGCGCAGCCGGGAAAGCTCACCGGCGAGCAGGTGCGCGGCGCACTCGGTGTCGGTGTCGCTGGTGAACTCGACACCCTCGGCCTCCAGCTCGGCGCGGAGCTTGGCGAAGTTCTCGATGATGCCGTTGTGGATCACGGCGACCCGGCCGTCCCGGGCCCGGTGCGGGTGGGCGTTGCGGTCGGTGGGGCCGCCGTGGGTGGCCCACCGGGTGTGCCCGATGCCGGTGGTGCCGGCGCCGATGCCGAGCGCCGCGGCACCGTCGTCGGTCGCCGACCGCTCGGCCAGCGCCTTCTCCAGGTTGGCCAGCTTGCCGGCCTTCTTCTCGGTCAGCAGCTCGCCTTCGCAGACGACCGCCACGCCGGCCGAGTCGTAGCCGCGGTACTCCAGCCGCCGCAACCCGTCCAGCACGATGCCCAGCGCCGGCCTGGCGCCGGCGTAACCCACGATTCCGCACATGGCCCGCAGCCTAACCTAAGTTCGCTCATCTGGCCTGCTCGAAAGGTGCTTGTTCGATCACTGGTGCTGCTCGGTATCCTGGCCCGTCATCACAACCGGACGAACGGCCGCTCGGCTGGCCTGCCCAGGCTTCACCGGTACATCGCGACCAGCGGTGACGGGGTACCGTGACTGGCGCATTCGCTGCCATCTCCTCCGGCGCCTCCCCCTCCCCGTCGCCGCGCCCCTGCTGTCCGCCATATCTGGAGCCAGACCCGATGACCGACTCGCCGCCCCCGCACAACCCGTACGACCCCTCCGCCGAATACGAGCCGCCGACGACGAAGTTCGGCCCGCCGCAGCAGCCCCAACCGGAGAACCCGGCCGAGGAGGACGACGCCCCGACGACGAGGTACGCCCCGCCGCAGCAGCCCCAACCCGGGCAGCCGTCCGGCTACGGACAGCCGGCGCAGCCGAGCACGTACGGGCAGCCGCCGGCCCAACCGGGCAGCTACGGCCAGCCGCCGCAGCAGTCCACCCCGTACGGGCAGCCGGCCTGGGGCCAGCCACCGCAGGCGGCCGGGTACGGCCAGCCACAGCAGCCCAACCCGTACGGCCAGCCGCAGCAGCCGAACCCGTACGGCCAGCCGCAGCAGCCCGGCCCGGGCCAGCCGCCGGCCCCGCCCTACGGTGCCGGCCCGGCGTACCCGCCGCAGTCCGGCCCACCAGCCACGCCATACCCCACCAGCGGGGCACCGAACCAGCAGGACGCCGGTTACGGCGTCTACCCGCCGCAGTCCGGCCCGCCCGGGACCGACCCGTACGCGGCGGCCGGTGCGGGCGGATACCCCGGATACGGACAACCAGGGCAGCCGGGGCAACCAGGGCAGCCGGGCTACCCGGGCGGGCCGTTTCCGCCCGTACCGCCGAAGAAGAGCAACAAGACCATGATCATCGTGATCGTGGCCGTGGTGGTGGTCGTGCTGATCGCCTGCGTCGGGATCTGCCTCGGCCCGCTGTCGTTCATGGACCAGGTGCGGAAGACGGTGGAGACCAGCCTCGACGCCACCCCGACCCCGTCCAGTTCCGCCGGTACGGACGGCGGCGACCCGGGCGGCAGCGGCCAGACGGTGGTCTACGAGGTGACCGGTAGCGGCCGGGTCGCACTCTCCTACATCGACGGTGCCGGCAAGCAGGTGCACTCGCCCTCGGTCGACCTGCCGTGGAAGAAGGAGGTCAGGATTCCCGAGGACGAGCTGAAGACGGTGGTGGCGATCCGCACCGGCGGCGGTTCCGGGGACATCTCCTGCAAGATCACGGTTGACGGCCAGTCCACCGCCGCCAAGAGCTCCAGCGGCACCTACGCGACCGTCACCTGCTCGGACTTCGGGATCTGACACGACCGCGCACCGCGCCTCTAGGGTGACGGGGTGACGACGACAACGGACTCCGATCCCCTGGTCCGCCGGATGCGCCCGTTCGGCACCACCATCTTCGCGGAGATGTCGGCGCTGGCGGTGCGCACCGGCGCGGTCAACCTGGGTCAGGGCTTTCCGGACACGGACGGGCCGCCCGAGATGCTGGCCGCGGCGGCGGAGGCGCTGCGCGGCGGGCAGAACCAGTACCCGCCCGGTCCGGGCATCCCGGCGCTGCGCGCCGCGGTCGCCGCGCATCAGCGCCGGTTCTGGGGGCTGGACTACGACCCGGACGGGCAGGTGCTGGTCACCGCCGGGGCGACCGAGGCGATCGCGGCGGCGATCCTCGGACTCTGCGAGGCCGGCGACGAGGTGGTCTGCTTCGAGCCGTACTACGACTCGTACGCCGCCTCGATCGCGCTGGCCGGCGCGGTCCGGCGGCCGGTCACCCTCCGCCCGGTCGACGGCGGCCGGTACGCCTTCGACCCGGCGGAGTTGCGGGCCGCCTTCGGGCCACGGACCCGCCTGGTGCTGCTCAACTCGCCGCACAACCCGACCGGCAAGGTCTTCGACGCCGACGAGCTGGCGCTGATCGCGCGGCTGTGCCAGGAGTTCGACACCCTCGCGGTCACCGACGAGGTGTACGAGCACCTGGTCTTCACCGACGCCGGCAGCCCGCACATCCCGCTGGCCACCCTGCCGGGCATGTGGGAACGCACCCTGCGGGTCTCCTCGGCGGGCAAGACGTTCTCCTGCACCGGTTGGAAGGTCGGCTGGGCCAGCGGCCCGGCCCCGCTGGTCGCGGCGACGATGCGGGTCAAGCAGTTCCTCACCTTTGTCAATGGCGCGCCACTGCAACCGGCGGTCGCGGTGGCCCTGGCCCTGCCGGACGGCTACTACCACGATTACCGGGCCGACCTCCAGGCCCGACGGGACCAGCTCGGCGCCGGGCTGGTCGAGGCCGGCTTCGAGGTACTGGTCCCGGAGGGGACCTACTTCGTCACCGCCGACATCACCGCGCTGGGCGGGCGGGACGGGGTGGAGTTCTGCCGCTCGCTGCCGGAGCGCTGTGGGGTGGTCGCGGTGCCGACGCAGGTCTTCTACGACGACGCCGAGGCAGGCCGGCGGCTGGTCCGGTTCGCCTTCTGCAAGCGCCCGGAGGTGCTGGCCGAGGCGGTGACCCGGCTGCGCGCGCTCGGCGGCGCGTCGGCCTGACCACACCTCCACCGACCTTCAGGCGCCCTCGGCCAGCCCCGCGCCGCGGCCGTTGGGCAGCGGCTCGGGTACGGCACCGGCGCCGGCCGGCCGCGCGGGTGGGATGCGGATCTGGGCACCGTCGAGCAGCGCCGCCTCGGCGTCGTCGAGAAAGGCCAGGTCCGCCTCGACGTGCCGGCTCGCGGCGGAGAGCAGCAGGCCGACCACCGGATCGGTCGCCTCCCGCCGCAACGTGCCGAGGTTGCGCAGTTCGCGCAGCAGGTAGCCGCGCTGGTTGGCGAGCACGGTACGCACCACCTCCGCCGCGCCGGACCGGGCGGCGGCGGTGACCTTCAGGAAGAAGTCGTCCCGGAACCCGCCGCTGCGCGGGCTCGGCTCGGCCAGCCACCTGGCCAGTTCGGTCCGGCCTGCGGGGGTGATCTCGTAGACCACCCGGTCCGGCTTGACCGGCTGCGCCTGCCGTTCGGCCCGGACCAGCTCGTCCCGGGCCAGCCGGTCGAGGATCTGGTAGAGGTGGCCGATGTTCAGCGCCCCCCACTGTGGACCGATTGCCGTCTCGAAGGCGCCCTTCAGCTCGTAGCCGTAACTCGGGCCGTCGGCGAGCAGCGCGAGCACCGCGTGCTGGATGGCCATGCCTGTCCCACCTTCCGGCCGGCTGCGCGACCTCTTGCATTGTGACAATGTATAGCGCAGAGTGTCTGCGGGGAACGAGGAGGGCCGGTGGTCGGGTTCATCTGGCGGCAACTGCGGGCCCGGCTCGGGCGATCGCTCGCCCTGCTGGCCGGCGTGCTCGTCGCGACCACCGGCTTCGTCGTGCTGACCGGCACCACCACCACCTCCCAACTGCGTCTGAACGACCAGGTGCAACGCGAGACCCGCGCCGCGTACGACATTCTCGTCCGTCCGAACGGGACACAGACCGACCTTGAGACACAGCGGGGTGTCGTCCGTCCCAACTACCTCTCCGGGCTCTTCGGCGGCATCAGCATGGCTCAGTACGAGCAGGTTCGCACGGTCGGCGGGGTCGACGTCGCGGCCCCGGTGGCGATGCTCGGCTACTCCCTGCACGAGATGCGGGCCCACCTCGACCTCACCGACGCGGTGGACCGGTCCCTCGACCGGCAGGTGATCCGGGTCGACCCGACCTTCCTGGCCGAACGCGGCCTGTCCGGGACGACGGGCAAACCCCGGTACGTCTACCTGACCCGCAACCGCCTCGCCTATCCGGTCTGGGAGGACGGCGGGGTCCAGAGCCCGACCCTCTACACCGACGGCCGGCGGTACCCGCTGAACGCCTGCCGGAGCGGCTACATCGTGCCCCGGGAGATCTTCCCGGACGGGCACACCGAGCCGGTCTGCAACATCGGCGCCGAGCCGACGCTCACCCGCACCTCGCCGGAGACCGACTACACGGAGGTGGTCGTCGCCCGGCTGCTGCCGGACGGACGGTTCGAGAACTCGCCACACGACCCCGTCGGGCTCCCGGACAACGTCGTCACCGCAACCGACCGGCTGGTACTGCCGGTCCGCTGGATCGTCCCGTTCCTGCTCGCCGCCGTCGACCCGCCCGCCGAGGACCGGCTGGTGGGGCTGACCGACGCCGTGGTCGACGGCCGGCCGCTGACCCGGGACGACACGGCCGTCGCGAACCGGTTGCTCGGCCCGGGCTTCCGGAGCGTGCCGGTGCTCGCCACCACCCGCCCCTACCTGGACGGCCTGGTCACGGCCAGCTACACCCGGCTGCGCCCGGACCGGGTCGCCGGCCTGCAACAGGCCGAACTGCTGGCGGCGCTGGGCGGCGGCGGCGAGCCGGCCGGCGGCGCGAGCGCCGACCCGACCACCAGCTACCAGCAGCAGATGCGCGACGCCGTCCGGGACCAGACCGGTCCGGGCAGCCTGACCCCGGTCGTGCAGGCCGGGCCGATCGAGTACGACCAACTCTCCGACGGCAGCCTGCGCCCCCGGGCCGGCAGTCCGGACCTGCCCGCGTACCGGGCCGACGGGCCGGGTACGTATCCGGCGCCCTGGCTCGCCGGAGACGTCGCGTTCCGGCCGCTGCGGCAGCTCGGGCAGCCGAGTTCGCAGACCCGGGGCGGGCTGGGTTGGCAACCGGTCGGCATGTTCGACCCGGAACGGCTGACCAGCTTCAGCGCGCTCTCCGAGGTGCCGCTGGAGACGTACGCGCCACCGGAGGCCGTCGGCGCCGACCGGCCGAGCTGGGAGGCGCTCGGCGACCGTCCGCTGCTGCCGAGCGGAAACCCGGCCGGCTACCTGTCCAGCCCGCCCCTGCTGCTGACCAGCCTGGCCGCCGTGCCGAAGTTGCTGGAGGGCGGCAGCGACCCGCAACTTGCCGCCCCGATCAGCGCGATCCGGGTCCGGGTCGCCGGAGTCACCGGTTACACCGGGGAGGCGGAACAGCAGGTCCGGCAGGTCGCGAAGCAGATCGCCGCCCGTACCGGGCTCGACGTGGACGTCACCTTCGGCTCGTCACCGGCTCCGCAGACGGTCGAGCTGCCGGCCGGCTCGTTCGGCCGGCCCGAGCTGCGGCTGACCGAGGGATGGTCCTCGATCGGCGTGGCGTCGGTGATCGTCCGGGCGGTCGACCGGAAGAGTGTCGTGCTGTTCCTGCTCGTGCTGACCGTCTGCGCGCTCTTCCTCGCCAACGCCGTCACCGCCGCCGTCCGGGACCGCCGGAACGAGCTGGCGGTGCTCGCCTGCCTCGGCTGGCCGGCCCGGCGGATCGGCGCGGCGATCCTCGGCGAGGTGGCGCTGATCGGCCTCGCCGCCGGGGTGCTGTCGCTGCTCCTCGCCGCCCCGCTCGGCGCCCTGCTCGGCGTCCAGGTGGGCTGGTGGCGGGCCGCGCTCGCCGTACCGGTGGCGCTGCTGGTCGCGGTCGTCGCCGGTGCCGGGCCGGCGGTGCGGGCCGCGCGCTCCCATCCCGCCGCCGCGCTCCGGCCGGCCGCCGCACCGGTCCGGCGGATCCGACGGGTACGCGGAGTGCTCGGCCTCGCCCTGCTCAACCTGGCCCGGGCGCCGGGCCGGGCCCTGCTCGGCGCGGCGGCCCTCGGCATCGGGGTGGCCGCCTCGACGGTGCTCGCCGCGATCAACTACGCCTTCCGGGACACGGTACTGGGCAGCCTGCTCGGCGAGACCGTCTCGGCGACCGTGCGGACCGCCGACACCGTCGCCGCGACCGCCACCGTGCTGCTCGGCGCGGCGGCCGTGGCCGACGTGCTCTACCTGAACATCCGGGACCGGGCCGCCGAGCTGGCCACACTGCGCGCGACCGGCTGGACGGAGTCCGCGCTGACCCGGCTGGCCGCCTACGAGGGAGCCGGGATCGGCCTGCTCGGCGCGCTGGCCGGTACGGCGGTCGGGCTGGCCGGCGCCGCCGTGCTGATCGGCGGGCTCTCCACCGGAGTCGTCCTCACCGGGGTCGGCACCGCCGCCGCCGGAGCACTGGTGGCCTGTCTGGCGGCGCTCGTCCCGGCGGCTCTGCTGCGCCGGGTTTCCACCGGTCATCTGCTAGCCGAGGAGTAGCCATGCCGGACACCGGGGTCGGGATCACCATCACCGGGCTGACCAAGCGGTTCTCCGGCGGGGAACTGCCGATCGTCGCGGTGGACGACCTGTCGCTCGACGTCGCGGCCGGTTCGGTGCTGGCGCTGACCGGGCCGAGCGGCTCGGGCAAGTCGACCCTGCTGCACCTGGTCGGGGCGATCGAACCGGCCGACTCCGGCTCGGTCGTCGTCGGCGGGCAGGAGATCACCCGGCTCGGTCGCCGGGCCCTGGCCGCGTACCGCCGGAGCGTCGGCTTCGTCTTCCAGCGCTACCACCTGCTGCCCGCGCTGACCGCGCTGGACAACGTGCTGGCGCCGGTGCTGCCGTACCGGGTCGGCTACGACCGGACGGCCCGGGCCCGGGAACTGCTCGACGCGGTCGGGCTCGGCGGCCGGGAGCGGGCGCTGCCGGCGCAGCTCTCCGGCGGCCAGCAACAGCGGGTCGCGGTGGCCCGGGCGCTGATGGGCGGGCCGGCGCTGCTGCTGGCGGACGAGCCGACCGGCAACCTGGACTCGACCAGCGGCGGGGAGATCCTCGACCTGCTGCTGCGGTTGCGCGACGAGCGGGCCGTCACGATCCTGCTGGCCACCCATGAGCAGCACATCGCCGCCCGGTGCGACCGGTTGGTCCGGCTCCGGGACGGCCGGGTCACCGAGGATCTCGACCTCACCGGCGGCGACGGCCCGGACCACACCCTGGCCCGGGCCAGCCAGCTCCGGCTCTAGGACCTCCGCCGCCCGCCGCAGCGTCGCCTGGCGCACGGGCCGGCGGCCCAGGCTCGTGCCGCCCCCTGGGTCGGGGCGGCCGAGCGGGCGCGGCGGTGTTACGCCGGTACGGGGCTGGCGGTACGCACCTCGGCGGCGATCCGCTCCGCGACCTCCTGGGCCAGCTCCAGCGTGGCCGCCTCGACCATCACCCGGACCAGCGGCTCGGTGCCGGAGGGGCGGAGCAGCACTCGACCGGTCTCGCCCAGCTCGGCCTCGGCCCGCTGCACCGCGCCGAGTACGGCCGGCGCGCCGGCTCCGACGGTCCGGTCCGCGACCGGCACGTTGATCAGCACCTGCGGCAGCTTGGTCACCACCGAGGCCAGCTCGGCGAGGCTACGGCCGGTGGCCGCCACCCGGGACATCAGGTGCAACCCGGTGAGTACCCCGTCGCCGGTGGTCGCGTACGCCGGCAGCACCAGGTGCCCGCTCTGCTCGCCGCCCAGCGCCAACCCGGAGGCGCGCAGCTCCTCCAGCACGTACCGGTCGCCGACCTTGGTCTCGACCAGCCGGATGCCGGCGGCAGACATCGCGAGCCGCAGCCCGAGGTTGCTCATCACGGTCGCGACCAGGGTGTCCTGGGTCAGCGTGCCGGCATCCCGCATGGCCAGTGCCAGGATCGCCATGATCTGGTCGCCGTCCACCTCGCTGCCGTCGGCGGCGATCGCCACGCACCGGTCGGCGTCGCCGTCGTGCGCGATGCCGAGGTCGGCGCCGTGCTCCAACACGGCGGCCCGCAGGTTGTCGAGGTGCTGCGAACCGCAGTCGTCGTTGATGTTGAGCCCGTCCGGCTCGGCGTGGATGGCGATCACCTCGGCACCGGCCTCCTGGTACGCCACCGGGGCGACCTCCGAGGCGGCGCCGTTGGCGCAGTCGACGACGACCTTCAGCCCGTCGAGCCGGTGCGGGATCGTGCCGACCAGGTGCTGGACGTAGTGTTCGGCACCGTCGAGCAGGTCGTGCACCCGGCCCACGCCGGCACCGGTCGGCCGCTGCCAGCCGGCTGAGCCGTTCGCCTCGACGGCGGCCTCGATCTTCAGCTCGACGTCGTCGGGGAGCTTGTGCCCGCCGGCCGCGAAGAGCTTGATCCCGTTATCCGGCATCGGGTTGTGTGAGGCCGAGAGCATCACCCCGAAGTCGGCCTTCGCCTCGCCGACCAGGAACGCCACCCCCGGGGTCGGCAGCACACCGACCCGGACCACGTTGGCTCCGGCGCTGGTCAGCCCGGCCACCACCGCCGCCTCCAGCATCTCGCCGCTGGCCCTGGTGTCCCGACCCACCACGGCGAGCGGCGGATGGCTCCGGTCCTGCTCGGCGAGGGTGTGCGCGGCCGCCACCGCGACCGCGAGTGACAACTCGGGGGTGAGGTCGGCGTTCGCGCGTCCGCGTACGCCGTCAGTGCCGAACAGCCGCCCCATGCGCGAAACCTCCGGGAAGCGCACCAGTAGAGAACAACGAAACGGCCGGACACCGCCACCGCGGAAGGGGGCGGTTTCCGGCCGTACGTCAGACGGACAAGGTGTTGCCGCTGATCAGCGCTTGGAGTACTGGGGCGCCTTGCGGGCCTTCTTGAGGCCGTACTTCTTGCTTTCCTTCTCCCGGGCATCCCGGGTGAGGAAGCCGGCCTTCTTCAGCGCCGGGCGGTCGTCGGGGTCGTTGGTGATCAGCGCCCGGGCGATGGCCAGCCGCAGCCCGCCGGCCTGGCCGGTGGTGCCGCCGCCCCGCAGGTTGGCGATGATGTCGAACGCCTCGGCCTTCTCGGCGGTGACCAGCGGCTCCTTGATGAGCTGCTGGTGCACCTTGCTCGGGAAGTACGCCTCCAGGTCACGGCCGTTGCAGGTGATCTTGCCGCTGCCGGGAACGATCCGGACCCGGACGATCGCCTCCTTGCGGCGGCCCACGGTCTGGATCGGCCGGTCGCCACGAGGAGCCCGGGCCACCGGGGCGGGCACCGGGGCTTCGGCGGTCGCGATGGTGTCGGTCATGCTGTTTCCTTCGCCCGCGCTCACTGCGCGATCTGCTTGATCTCGAACGGCACCGGCTGCTGCGCGGCGTGCGGGTGCTCGGCACCGGCGTAGACCTTCAGCTTCTTGATCAGCTTCCGGCCGAGCTTGTTGTGCGGGAGCATGCCCTTGACGGCCAGCTCGATGGCCCGGTCGGGACGCTTGGTCAGCAGCTCGTCGTAGCCGACCTGCTTCAGACCGCCGGGGTAGCCGGAGTGACGGTAGGCGACCTTCTGCTGGCGCTTGTTACCGGTCAGCGCCACCTTGCCCGCGTTCACCACGACAACGAAGTCACCGGTGTCGACGTGCGGCGCGAAAGTCGGCTTGTGCTTGCCGCGCAGCAGCGTGGCAACGTGGGTGGCCAGACGGCCCAGCACGACGTCTGACGCGTCGATGACGTGCCACTGACGCTCGATTTCACCCGGCTTCGGGCTGTACGTACGCACAGGTCTACCTTGTCTCGTCGTCGGTCTGGGGTCGCGCACCGGTCGCCAGGCACGCACAAACGACCAAGCGTACCCGGGAAAGGCACGCCCGCGGATGTCACGTGAAAACTTGGGTGTCACACAACAGCAGGCAACGATACCTGGTCGTCGGTGCCCGGGTCAAAACGGGACACCCCCCGGCGGGCTGGGCGACGGCAGGACCTCCGCCTCCACCGGAACGATAGCCCGGAGGTCCCGCCGTAGCCCGGCCGGGGGGTCTCACACCCCGGCGAGGCGGCCCGGCGACGGGCGGAGGTAGACCGCCCAGGTCACCACGAGGCAGAGGGCGTACCAGGCGATGAAGGCCAGGTAGGCGGCGTCGGCCGACTGGTACGCCAGGAACGACTGCCGGAAGGCGATGTTGACCAGTACGCCCCCGAACGCGCCGACCGCCCCGGCGATCCCGATCAGGGCACCGGAGAGCCGCCACGCCCGGCGCTGCGCGGCGTCCGGATCCAGCTCCCCGGCCGCCACCGCCCGGGCCGCCTTGGCCCGGAAGATCGCCGGGATCATCTTGTACGTCGATCCGTTGCCCACCCCGGAGAGCACGAAGAGCCCGATGAACCCGATCAGGTAGAGGGTCAGCGAGCGCTCCCGGGAGGCGTGGTAGACCAGTCCGGCGCCGCCCGCCATGGCGGCGAAGGTCGCGAGGGTCACCCTGGCCCCGCCGTACCGGTCCGCCAGGTGGCCGCCGACCGGCCGGATCAGCGAGCCGACCAGCGGCCCGAGGAAGGTCAGGTACGCCGCGTCGAGCGGGGTGCCGAACCGGTCGCCGAACTGCACCAGCAGCACCTGCCCGAAGGCGAAGCCGAAGCCGATGAACGATCCGAAGGTGCCGATGTAGAGCACGGACATCACCCAGGCGTGCGGGTCCCGGGCCGCCTCCCGGATCGCCCCCCGCTCGTTGCGGACCCCGGTGATGTTGTCCATGTAGCGGGCCGAGGCCAGCGCGGCGAGCACGATCAGCGGGAGGTAGACCGCCGGCACCAGGCGTGGGTACGCGGCGCCGGCCGTGGCCAGCACCGCCAGCCCGACGAGTTGGACGGCGGCCACCCCGATGTTGCCGCCGCCGGCGTTCAGGCCCAGCGCCCAGCCCTTGAGCCGCTGCGGATAGAAGAGGTTGATGTTCGCCATCGAGGAGGCGAAGTTCCCGCCGCCGACCCCGGCCAGGCAGGCCAGCAGCATCAGCGTGCCGTACGACACCCCGGGCTCGATCAGGATCGTCATCGGCACCGCCGGCACCAGCAGCAGCAGCGCGCTGACGATCGTCCAGTTCCGCCCGCCGAACCGGGCCACCGCCAGGGTGTACGGCAGTCGCAGCGTCGCGCCCAGCGCGGCCGGTACGGCGGTCAGCAGGAACTTCCCGGCCGGGTCGATCCCGTACTCCGGGCCGAGGAAGAGCACCAGGACGGACCAGAGGCTCCACACCGAGAAGCCGATGTGCTCGGAGGCGATCGAGACGATCAGGTTGCGCCGGGCGATCGGCGCTCCGGTCGTACGCCAGAATTCGGGGTCCTCGGGGCGCCAGTCGTCGAGCTGGTGCCGACGGGCGGTCACCGGTGCGGCGGCGGTCTCCGGCGGCGGAAGGGTGCCGAGGCCGGCCGCCGCCGGGGCGGAGGCCGTGCTGTCGGTCCCGGGATCGGCCGTCGGGCCGGTAGCGGCGGCAGTACTAGTCATGCCGCCCGAAAGTAGGAGCGCGGAGTTTCCCGACGGTTCGCACTCGAAGTCGGACCGGCAACGGTCGGCGCACGGCCGGACCGGGCGGATGGTGAGATCTGCCGCGCTCCGCGCGCCGGAGCGCTCGGATGCCGCTCAGATGCTCTGGAGGATACGCAGCGCCCGGCTGACCCGGAACATGGTGTCCGCGTCGGCGACCGCGACGCACTCGGTGAACCACTTCTTCATCGGCGACGAGAGCCGGTCGGGCATCACCACGAATTCGCCCATGGTGACGGCGAGCGGGGAATCCCGGAGCAGTTCGGAGTCCACCACCTCGGCGACGATCACGATGGGCACGTCGGTGGAGTTGTACACGTCGGAGCTGATCACCAGGCCGAGCCGGGACCGCGCCCCGTCGATCCGCCAGATCTCGCCCCTACGCAGCACTGAACCTTCTTCAACCTGAATCGCGCGGCGCTCAGGCACCGCGTCCGACCTCGCGGTCCGCCGGACCGCGAGGGGAGGTTGCAGAAGGTTCACCCGGGCGCCTGCCGAGGGCCGCGTCGACCAGTGCGGCCTCCTGGGCGTCGGCAATGGCGGCGGCCTCGATGTCCAGGCGGGCCCGGCCGACCGCCGCGGCGTGCGCGGCGAAGACCTCGCGGAGCGCCTTCTCCCGAGCGGCCTGATCGATCCAGGCGGAAAGCGACATGCCGTCCCGTTTCGCGAAGCGCCGCGCCTCTTCGATCGTCTCGTCCGAAAACGAGAGAGTCACCTTGGCGGTCATGCCGCCCAGCCTACCGACGGTATGACCAGCCGTCATTCCGACCGCTCCCACCGGCCGCCGTTCCGACCGACTCCCGCACAGCGTCAGTCCAGATCCCCGCCAGGCCTCAGCCCAGCTCCCCGCCAGGCGTCAGTCCAGCTCCCCGCCAGGCGTCAGTCGAGCTCCCGCCGGCCGCCGAAGACGGCGAACCGCCACGACTTGTAGAAACAGTCGACACCGACGAAACCGGCCTCGGCCAGCCAGCGGCACTGGTCCGGCAGCGGCGCCGGGCGGTCGTGCATCATCCGCTCCCGGGCCGCGGCGATCTCCGCCTCGGTGGCGCCGAGCGCGGTGACCTGGGCCAGCCACACCTCGTCGTACCGGGAGTCCAGGTCGGGGGTGCCGCCGGCCACCTGTTCGGCGTTCACGAACACCCCGCCGGGGACCAGTACCTGCCGGATCCGGCGGTAGAGGTCCCGCTTGTCGGCGTCCGGCAGGTGGTGGATGGCCAGCGCGGAGACCACCGCGTCGTACGGGCCGCCGGGCAGCGGCGTGGTCAGGTCGGCGACCACCGTCTCGTGCGGTACCCCCCGCCGGGTCAGGTGTCCACCGGCCACCGCAAGCATCGCCGGGGCGCCGTCGAGCAGGGTGGTCCGCACCCCCGGTACGGCGGCACTGAGCAGGATCGAGAGCAGCCCGGTCCCGGCGCCGAGGTCGAGTACCGCCGGTACCCGCCCGGACGCCAGCGCCCGGCGCAGCGGCGGAGCGGCCACCTCGACCGCGGTGCCGTAGAAGTCGTCGAAGCACGGCACGAGCCGGCGTCGGGACTCGTCGTACGACCCGGCCACCGCGTCGAAGAGCGACACCACGGCCATCGGAGTGCCTCCTAAGATGTGGAACGACCTTCCACATCATAGATCCACTGCGCGGAGCAGCACCGCCACGAACTCCCCGGCCCGGTCCCGTCCGGGCCGCCGGAAGGTTCCGGGCCCTGGTCGGAGGAGAGCCCCGGTCGGAGGATTGTCGGTAACCTCCGGCCCCGGCCAGCCGAGCCGACCCGCTGAGCGGGGTCCGTGTGAGCGGCTCTTGACAGGCCCGAAACAAGAGGGACCCGGCCGTGAAACCGGGCGCCGGCACGCTTCGGACATGACAGACGGTGCACGCACTGCGACGCATTCGGAGGATGTGTCCCAGGACGTGGTCACGCACTGCCCATACTGCGCCCTGCAGTGCGGGATGACCCTGCGCCGCACCGGCGAGCGGGTGGAGGTGCTGCCCCGGCAGTTCCCCACCAACCGCGGCGGGCTCTGCCAGAAGGGCTGGACCGCCGCCGAGCTGCTCGACCACCCCGACCGGCTGACCACCCCGCTGCTACGGGACCGCCCCGGCGGGCAACTGCGCCCGGCGAGCTGGCCGGAGGCGCTGGACCGGGTGGTGGACGGAATCCGCCGGATCCAGTCCCGCCACGGCCGGGACGCGGTGGCGGTCTTCGGCGGCGGCGGACTGACCAACGAGAAGGCGTACGCCCTCGGCAAGTTCGCCCGGGTCGCGCTCGGTACCCGGAACATCGACTACAACGGACGGTTCTGCATGTCCTCGGCCGCCGCCGCCGGGATGCGTGCCTTCGGGGTCGACCGGGGGCTGCCGTTCCCGCTGGCCGACCTCGGCACCGCCGATACCCTGCTGCTGGTCGGCGCGAACGTCGCCGAGACGATGCCGCCGCTGGTCCGCTACCTGATCGAGCAGCGACAGCGCGGCGGCACCCTGATCGTGGTCGACCCCCGGGCCACCGCGACCGCCCGGCAGGCCACCCTGCACCTGCAGCCGACCCCGGGCACCGACCTCGCGGTCGCGAACGCGATGCTGCACATCGCCCTGGCCGAGGGACTGGTCGACAAGGACTACGTGGCGGCCCGGACCACCGGGTTCGACCAGGTGCGCCGGGTCACCGCCGGCTACTGGCCGGCCCGGGCCGAGCGGCTCTCCGGGGTGCCGGTGGCCGACCTGGAGGCCGCGGCCCGGGCGCTCGGCACCGCCGAGCGGGCGATCATCCTCACCGCGCGCGGCGCCGAGCAGCACACCAAGGGGGTGGACACGGTGACCGCCTTCATCAACCTGGCCCTCGCGCTCGGCCTGCCGGGCCGGCCCGGCTCCGGGTACGGCTGCCTCACCGGGCAGGGCAACGGCCAGGGTGGCCGCGAGCACGGGCAGAAGGCCGACCAGCTCCCCGGCTACCGCCGCATCGACGACCCCGCCGCCCGGGCACACGTCGCCGGGGTCTGGGGGGTGCGGCCGGACGTGCTGCCCGGGCCGGGCGTGTCGGCGTACGAGCTGCTCAACGCGCTCGGCACCGACGGCGGCCCGAAGGGGCTGCTGGTGTTCGGCTCCAACCCGGTCGTCTCCGCGCCCCGGGCGGCCCGGGTCACCGGCCGGCTGCGCGACCTCGACCTGCTGGTGGTGGCCGACTTCGTCCGCTCCGAGACGGCCGAGATCGCCGACGTGGTGCTGCCGACCGCGCAGTGGGCCGAGGAGGACGGCACCATGACGAATCTGGAGGGTCGGGTACTGCGCCGCCGCGCGCTCCGGCCGCCACCGCCGGGCGTACGCACCGATCTGGCGCTGCTCTCCGATCTCGCCGACCGGCTCGACCACGTCGACGGGGCGACCGGTCGGGGCCGGCAGCGCTTTCCGGCGGCACCCGAGCAGGTCTTCGCGGAGCTGCGCCGCGCCTCGGCCGGCGGGACCGCCGACTACGCGGGGATCACCTGGGAGCGGATCGACGCCGAGGACGGCGTCTTCTGGCCCTGTCCGGACGAGGACGGGCCGGGCACGTCGCGGATGTTCGTCGACCGGTTCCCGACCCCGGACGGGCGGGCCCGGTTCCTGCCGGTGGAGCACCGCCCGCCCGCCGAGGAGCTCTGCCCGGACTATCCGGTCTACCTCACCACCGGTCGGGTGCTGACGCAGTACCAGTCCGGTGCGCAGACCCGGCGGGTCGAGGCGCTGCGCCGGGCCGCCCCGAACGCCTTCCTGGAGCTGCATCCCGACCTGGCGGCCCGGCTCGGGGTGGACGACGGCGACGAGGTGCGGGTGACCAGCCGCCGGGGCGAGATGCGCGCGCCGGCCCGGCTGACTCCGACCATCCGGCCGGACACCGTCTTCGCGCCGTTCCACTGGGCGGGCGCGGCCCGGATCAACTCGGTGACCAGCGACGCCCTCGATCCGATCTCCCGGATGCCCGAGTTCAAGGTCTGCGCGGTCCGGGTGGAGAAGGTACCGGGGGAACTTCCCCCGCCTGGGCCGCCCGGCGTGTCCGCCCCGACCTCCCCCCACGGCCACGACGGGCCGCGGGGCGAGGTCGGCGAAGGTCCAGTCAGCGAGCGTCCCGAGGTGACCCCATGACAGAGGAGACAGTGGACGGATCACGGAACCGGATCGTCATCGTCGGGCACGGCATGGCCGGTGCCCGGTTGGCGGCCGAACTGTCGGCCCGGCTCGGCGACGCCAAGATCACGGTACTCGGCGCCGAGCTGCACCGGGCGTACAACCGGATCATGCTGTCCAGCCTGCTGGCCGGCAAGGTCGACGAGTCCGGGGTGGAGCTTGCCGAGGCGGCCGGGCACGGCATCGACGTACGGCCCGGGGTCGAGGCCACCACCGTCGACCCGGCGAGCCGCACGGTGACGACCGGCCAGGGCGACCTGATCGGGTACGACCACCTGGTGCTCGCCACCGGCGGGCGCGCCCTGGTGCCGCCGCTGGCCGGGCTGGACCGGGAGAAGCTGCCGGACCGGGTGGCCGTGTTCCGCACCCTCGACGACTGCCGACGCATCCTGTCCGCCGCCGCCGGAGCCCGCCGGGCCCTGGTGCTCGGCGGTGGGCTGCTCGGCCTGGAGGCGGCCCGGGGCCTGGCCGCCCGGGGGCTCGACGTGCACGTGGTGCACCCGGTCGGGCACCTGATGGAGCGGCAGCTCGATCCGGCGGCCGGCGCCGTACTGGCCCGTACCCTGGCCGGGCTCGGCGTCACCACCCACCTGGACGTGGCGGCCAGCGCCGTCGCCGTTCGCCCCGACGGCCTCACCCTGACCCTCTCCGACGGACGGGTTCTCGACGCCGACCTGCTGGTGCTCTCCTGCGGGGTACGCCCCGACGTGGAACTGGCCCGGGCGGCCGGGCTCACCGTGGACCGGGGGGTGGTGGTCGACGACCGGCTGCGCACCAGCGACCCGCACATCTCGGCGATCGGCGACTGCGCCCAGCACGCGGGCGTGGTCACCGGCCTGGTCGCCCCGGCCTGGGAGCAGGCCCGGGTGCTGGCCCAGGTGCTCGCCGGGCAGGATCCCCGGGCGTGCTACCGGCCGCAGCCGCCGGTCACCCGGCTGAAAGCCGCCGGAATCGACCTCGCCGCGATGGGCGACGCGGCCGCCGGGCCCGCACCGGACGTCGAGGAGCTGAGCTTCTCCGACCCGGTCCGCGGCACCTACGCCCGGCTGCGGATCGTCGGCGAACGGCTCACCGGGGCGATCATGCTCGGTGACAACCCGGCGGTCGGCACGGTGATCCAGCTCTTCGACCGGGGTACGCCGGTGCCGATCGACCGCCGCACCCTGCTGCTCGGCCGCAGCCGCGACGTCGCGAGCGCGGCGCCGGTCGAGTCCCCGGCGCTGATGCCGGACGCGGCCACGGTCTGCCAGTGCAACACCGTGCGCAAGGGCACGCTGGTGCGCTGCTGGCGGGCCGGGGCGAGGTCGTTGGAGGACGTCGTCGCCGCGACCCGCGCCACCACCGGCTGCGGCAGTTGCCGGGACGCCGTCGAGGGAATCCTCGGCTGGCTCTCCTCGATCGACACTCCCGACCCGGTGGAAGCAGAGGTGGCGGCATGACGAACGACAAGCCGGAGCGGCGGCGACTCGTCGTGGTCGGCAACGGCATGGTGGGGCAGCGCTTCGTCGAGGCGCTGCGCGCCCGGGACCCCGGGGGCCGTTGGCAGGTCACGGTGCTGGCCGAGGAGGGCCGGCCGGCGTACGACCGGGTGCGGCTCTCGGCGTTCTTCGACGGGGTGGACGCGGACGAGCTGAGCCTGCACCGCCCCGACGACGGGGTCGACCTGCGGCTGGGCGAGCCGGTGGTGGAGATCGACCGGACCGGTCGACGGGTGGTCACCGGTGGCGGCGAATACCGGTACGACGCGCTGGTGCTGGCGACCGGCTCGTATCCGTTCGTGCCGCCGATCGACGGCGCGTACGTGGCAAAGGGCCCGGACGCGGTCGGCCCCACCCCGGCACTGCGCTCCGGGGTCTTCGTCTACCGCACCCTGGACGACCTGACCGCGATCCGTGACTTCGCCAAGGGCCGGCGTACCGGTGCGGTGATCGGCGGCGGGCTGCTCGGCCTGGAGGCGGCGAACGCGCTACGGCTGCTCGGCCTGACCACCTCGGTAGTGGAGTTCGCTCCCCGGCTGATGCCGGTGCAGGTCGACGAGGCCGGTGGCGCGATGCTGCGCCGGTACGTCGAGGAGTTGGGCGTCGTGCCGCACCTCGGGGTGGCCACCACCGCGATCCGGTCCCGCCCGGACGGCGAGCTGGCCGGGCTGACCCTCTCGGACGGCAGTTGGCTCCCCACCGACCTGGTGGTGGTGGCCGCCGGGATCCGGCCCCGGGACGAGCTGGCCCGGGCCGCCGGCCTGGAACTGGGCGAGCGCGGCGGGGTCCGGGTCGACGAGACCTGCCGCAGTACCGACGAGCGGATCTGGGCGATCGGCGAGTGCGCCGCGGTCGACGGCACCTGCTACGGCCTGGTCGCTCCCGGCTACGCGATGGCGGAGGTGGTGGCCGACCGGCTGGTCGGCGGTACGGCGACCTTCCCGGGCGCGGACCTCTCCACCAAGCTGAAGCTGCTCGGGGTGGACGTGGCCGCCTTCGGCGACGCGCACGGCAAGACACCCGGCTGCCTGGACGTGACCTTCACCGACCCGGCCACCCGGGTCTACGCCAAGCTGGTCCTCTCCGACGACGCGAAGACCCTGCTCGGCGGGGTGCTGGTCGGTGACGTGACCGCGTACCCGACGTTGCGGGCCAGCGTCGGCGGTGCGCTGCCCGGCCCGCCGCTGGCCCTGCTCGCCCCGGCCGGCGACGGCACCGGGACCGGGGCCGGGATCGCCGCGCTGCCCGGCTCGGCCCAGGTCTGCTCCTGCAACGCGGTGACCAAGGACCAGCTCGTCGGCGCCATCGCGGAGGGTTGCACGGACGTGCCGGGGCTGAAGGCGTGCACCCGGGCCGGGACGAGCTGCGGGTCCTGCGTACCGATGCTGAAGCAGTTGCTGGCGGTCTCCGGGGTGAGCCTGAGCAAGGCGCTCTGCGAGCACTTCGCGCACAGCCGGCAGGAGCTGTTCGAGATCATCCGGGTACGCCAGATCCGCACCTTCTCCCGGCTGGTCGCCGAGCACGGCCGGGGGCGGGGTTGCGACATCTGCAAGCCGGCGGTCGCCTCGATCCTCGCCTCACTCGGCAGCGGCTACGTGCTCGACGGCGAGCAGGCGTCGTTGCAGGACACCAACGACCACTTCCTGGCGAACATCCAGCGGGACGGGACGTACTCCGTGGTGCCGCGGATCCCGGGTGGCGAGATCACCCCGGAGAAGCTGATCGTGATCGGCGAGGTGGCTCGGGACTTCCAGCTCTACACCAAGATCACCGGTGGGCAGCGGATCGACCTCTTCGGTGCCCGGGTCGAGCAGTTGCCGCAGATCTGGCGCCGGCTGGTGGACGCCGGGTTCGAGTCCGGGCACGCGTACGGCAAGGCGCTGCGCACGGTCAAGTCCTGCGTCGGCTCCACCTGGTGCCGGTACGGGGTGCAGGACTCGGTCGGGCTGGCGATCGCCCTGGAGCTGCGCTACCGGGGACTGCGCGCACCACACAAGATCAAGTCAGCCGTCTCCGGCTGCGCCCGGGAATGCGCCGAGGCCCGCAGCAAGGACTTCGGCATCATCGCCACCGAAACCGGCTGGAACCTCTATCTCGGCGGCAACGGCGGCTTCCGCCCCCGGCACGCCGAACTCTTCGGCCAGGACCTCTCCACCGAGGAGCTGGTCCGGTACGTCGACCGGTTCCTGATGTTCTACATCCGCACCGCCGACCGGCTACAGCGGACGGCCGCCTGGATCGAGGCGATGGAGGGCGGCCTGGAGCACCTGCGGGCGGTCATCGTCGACGACTCGCTCGGGCTCTGCGCCGAACTGGACTCCGCGATGACCCGGCACGTCGGCTCGTACTCCGACGAGTGGCGCGACACGCTGGCGGACCCGGACCGGCTGCGCCGGTTCACCTCCTTCGTCAACGCGCCCGACGTACCGGACCCGTCGATCACGTTCGAGGTGGAACGGGGACAGCCCGTTCCGGCCCTGGGAGACCGCCGACCGGTGTCGCTCGGCCTCCCGACGACCATGGGGGTACCGAGTTGACTCTGGAGACCACGATCAACGACGGATCGGCGATCGACGACGGGTTGACCGAGGGCGCCGGGCCGGGCGACGACGACGTGCGCTGGACGGCCGTCTGCGCGTACCCCCGACTGGAGCCGGAGCGCGGGGTGGCCGCGCTGGTCGACGGCGAGCAGGTGGCGATCTTCCGCACCTTCGACGGTCGGCTCTTCGCGATCGGCCAACGGGACCCGATCGCCGACGCGTACGTGATGGCCCGGGGCATCGTCGGCAGTCGCGGCGAGATCCCGACCGTCGCCTCCCCGCTGCACAAGCAGGTCTACGACCTGCGTACCGGCGACTGCCTGGACGTGCCCGGCGTGGCGGTGCCGACCTACCGGGTGCGGTGCCGGGACGGGCTGGTCGAGGTGGCTCCCCGGCACCGGCCGGCCGGGGACGCCTGATGTCCGGCGAGCTGTCCGGCTTCACGGTCGGGGTCACCGCCGACCGGCGGCGCGACGAACTCACCGCCATGCTGGAGCGGCGCGGCGCCCGGGTGGTGCTCGCCCCGGCGCTGCGGATCGTGCCGCTGGCCGACGACACCGAGTTGCGCGCGGCGACCCGGGCCTGCCTGGACAACCCGCCCGACGTGCTGATGGCGAACACCGGGATCGGGATGCGCGGCTGGCTGGAGGCGGCCGAGGGGTGGGGGCTGGCCGAGCCGCTGCGTGCGGTGCTCTCCCGGGCCTACATCGTCAGCCGGGGGCCGAAGGCCCGGGGCGCGATCCGGGCCGCCGGGCTGCACGACGAGTGGTCGCCCGCCTCGGAGAGCTGCGACGAGGTGATCGACCACCTCCGGCAGCGTGGCGTACGCGGCCAGTTGATCGCGATGCAGCTACACGGCGAACGGCAGCCGGAGTGCACGGCCGCGCTGGAGGCGGCCGGGGCGAGCGTGATCGAGGTGCCGGTCTACCGCTGGGCGGCGCCGACCGACCCGGCCCCGCTGCACCGGCTGGTCGACCTGATCGCCGGTCGACTGGTGGACGCGGTCACCTTCACCTCCGCACCGGCGGTCGGTGCGCTGCTCCGGGCCGCCGGGCCCAGCACCGAGGCGGTGCTGGACGCGATGCGCTCCGACGTACTGGCCGCCTGCGTCGGGCCGGTCACCGCCGCACCGCTGCGCCGGCACGGCGTACCGGTGGTGGCGCCGAGCCGGGCCCGGCTCGGCGCGCTGGTCCGGACCATCGTCGACGAGCTGCCGCAGCGGGCGATCAGCGTCAAGGTCGCCGGTCACCTGCTGACCCTGCGCGGGCACGCGGCGATCCTGGACGGCGAGCTGCGGCCGCTGGCCCCGGCACCGATGGCGGTACTCCGGGCCCTGGCGAGTACGCCCGGCCGGGTGATGTCCCGGGCCGCCCTGCTGCGTACCCTGCCGAGGGGCGCCGACGAGCACGCGGTGGAGATGGCGGTGGCCCGGTTGCGGGCTGGACTGCGCACTCCGGGGGTGGTGCAGACGGTGGTCAAGCGCGGCTACCGACTGCCGGTCGACTGACCGCGCCCCGACCTGATCCTTCCCGACCTCACCTCTCGACCTGATCTTCTTCGATCCGGCCTGCTCCGGGCTGGACCGGGCGGCGGGGGCACCGCTGCGCAGACGGGGCCACGACGGAGCGCAAAGGACGGTTCAGCAGTTCATCGACCGGACGGTCGCCGCCTCACGCTTGGGTATCGGCTCGGCTTGATCCCTTGACGGGCGGACAGCCGGTTGGCAGGGTAAGGCCGCAACGTCCCGGAAGTGCCCGTAAGCTGCCCTCCGGGACTGTGCACAGGGGACAGGTGGAGGCGCCTCGTCGCCCTGGTAGAGAATATTTCAGGTCGCGTCACACCCTGCTCGCGAACGCGTCAGGAGGACTGCCGGATACATCGGGCAAGGCATCACGTTCATGGCGGGCACCGGCCACAGAAACCGCCGGAATCACCTGCACCCGCGGCGCCATCAGCGGAACGCGGCCGATCCTGAACCGGGCGACCAATTCACATCCTCAATGGATTCTCCTCAAAGGACAGGTAGGAATGACGAGGCGTATACGCGTGCTGGCCGCCGCGGCACTGGCCACGGCCATGCTGGTCACCGCCGGCTGCTCGGGCTCGGACGACTCCGACGGAGGCGACGTCGGTGGCAAGGCTTCGGACAAGGTGACATACCTCACCGGGTTCGGCACCGGCGGTCACGACGCATTCGCATGGGTGGCGAAGGACAAGGGCTTCTTCTCCGAGGCCGGGCTCGACGTCACCATCCAGCAGGGCGCCCCGGCCACCAACAACCAGGGCCTGCTCTCCGGCAAGGCGCAGTTCACCTACAGTGACGTGACCCAGCTGATGATCCAGACCGGCAAGGCACAGGTCACCGAGATGCGGGTGATCGCCGCGGTGCACCAGAGCACCCTGGTCGCGATCTTCGCGCCGCCCGGCTCCGGCGTGACCAAGCCGAAGGACCTGGAGGGCAAGCGGGTCGGCGTCGCCCAGGGCTCGATCACCAAGACCCTGCTTCCGGCGTACGGCAAGCTGGCCGGCTTCGACGCCAGCAAGCTCCAGTTCGTCGAGACCACCCCGCAGACCCTGGTCGGCCTGCTGGTGGGCAAGAAGGTCGACGTACTCAGCACCTTCGTCATCACCCGCAACACGGTGGAGACGGTGACCAAGCAGACGATGACCGTCATGCCGCTCACCGACTACCTGCGGGACCTGCTCGGCACCGGCCTCACCACCACCGCCAAGTACGCCCAGGAGAACCCGGACATCGTCAAGCGGTTCAAGGACGCGGCGATGAAGGGCCTCAAGTACACGGTGGAGAACCCCGAAGAGGCCGCCAAGATCATGAAGGCCAACAACCCGAACGTGAACGAGCAGGGCGCCGCGGCGGAGATCAAGCTGATGACGCCGTACGTCACCTCGGCGCCGGGCAACACCATCGGCGCGCTCGATGAGCAGCGGGCCGCCCGGGCCATCGCCATCCTCCAGGGTGCCGAGCTGATCCCGGCCGGCCTCACCCCGGACAAGGTCATCGACTTCTCCATCGCGCCCAAGGCCTAACCGAACGGCGTAACACCTCGGGGACGGTGAGTGGGCAGCCACTCGCCGTCCCCTTCTCGACGCAGAGGAGAGAACACGTTGCCCGTCTGGACCCCTCCGGGCAGTGCTGCCCGCGATCCGTACGACCTGCCGCTCCGGCGCCCGGCCGCCGGCCGCGGATACCGTCCCGGCGGATCCGATGACCGTTAGCCGCGACCTGTCCCCCGGCACCCGGGCGGCGCTGCCGATCGTCGGCACCATCGTCGCGATCGGCCTCTGGTGGCTGGTGACCATCGTCTTCCACGTCGAGACCCTCTTCCTGCCGTCACCGCCGGAGGTCGTCGACGCCTTCGACCGGGAGCCCGCCTACCTGTTCGAGGCGGCCTGGGCCACGCTGTGGGGCACGCTCGCCGGCTTCGGCATCGCGGCGGCCGGCGGGATGGTCGCGGCGCTGCTGCTGACCAGCTCACGCCTGGTCGAGCAGGCCACCCTGCCGATGATCGTCGCGTTCAACGCGGTGCCGAAGGTCTCGCTCGTCCCGCTGCTGATCCTCTGGATCGGGTACGACTCGCGGACCAAGGTCTCCCTGGTCGTCCTGATCGCGTTCTTCCCGATCATGGTGGCCACCATGGCCGGCCTGACCTCGACCCCGGCCGACCTCTACGAGCTGACCAGGTCGCTGTCGGCGTCCCGGCTGAAGACCTATCTCAAGGTACGGCTGCCGTGGGCGCTGCCCCAGGTCTTCGTGGGGCTGAAGCTCGGCATCACGCTCTCCCTGATCGGCGCCGTGGTGGCCGAGTTGCAGACCCTGAACGGGGGTCTGGGGGCGATCATCTACAGCACCCAGCAGTCGTTCGACACCCCGCTGGCGTTCGCCGCGATCACCCTGACCGGGGTACTCGGCATCGGTCTCTTCTACGCCGTGGTGGTGGCGGAACGACTCGCGGTGCCCTGGGCCCGGAAGATCTCCGCCTGAGCCACCCCGCTCCCCGCCCGACCGACCGGGCGGATCACCACCCCGGCCGTGGCCGACGGTGATCCGCCCGCCGGGTCAGGCCAGCCCGGCACCGCCGTTGAGGTCCAGGTTGACCGCGTTGACGGCCGGGTTCTCCAGGAGGAACACGGCGGCGTCGGTGACGTCCGCCATGGTGGTCAGCCGGCCCGTCGGGGTACGCGCCTGGTAGGTCTCGTGCACCTCGGCCGGCTGCTTGGCCCAGAACGGGCTGTCGCCGACGATGCCCGGGTGCAGGGCGTTGACCCGGACCGGGCGCAGCTCGGCGGCGAGCACGTTCACCAGGCCGACCACCCCGGCGTTCACCGTGGAAACCGTCGCCGATCCGGGGAACGGCCGGTCCTTGGAGCCGCCGCCGAAGAGCAGCACGGAACCGCTCGGCGAGAGCCTGGACGCCAGGGTGTGCGCCACCTCGGTGTAACCGACCAGCTTGACCGTGACCAGGCTGACCGCGCGGTCGATCTGGTAGTCGGCGACCTTGTTGACGTCCCGGACGAAGGCGGAGAGGACCAGATGCCTGACCTCGCCGATCCCGGCGAGCGCGGCGGCGATGGACCCGGGATCGGCGAGGTCGACGGCGACACCCGTCGTCCGGCCACCGATCTCGGCGGCGACCGTTGCGGTCCGGGCCGCGTCGCGCCCGGTGACGACGACCTCCAGCCCCCGCTTCGCGTAGTGCTCGGCCACGTCCCGGCCGAGGCCGGAGGTACCCCCGATCACGACTACGCAGCCGCCATCGGGGCCATCGTGCTGTGGCATGTCTGTCCCTCTCGTTGTGCAGGATTGAACCGCGGAGCCTCCCCGGGCCCGGCAAGCCTGCTCAACCTTCGAGGGTCAGCCGACCGGGGTGGGTTGGCCCCTGCCGTGCTCCGCGCGCAACGTCGCCATCGCGTGCTGCACCACGTTCACCAGCACGTGCTTGACCGACTCGCGGTGTCGGGCGTCGCACATCACCAGCGGCACGTGCGGGGCGATCGCGAGAGCCTCGCGTACCTCCTCCGCCTCGTACTGCGGTGCGCCGTCGAAGCAGTTCAACGCCACGACGTACGGCAGGTGGCGGTTCTCGAAGTAGTCCAGCGGCGCGAACGCGTCGGCGATCCGCCGGGTGTCGACCAGCACCGCCGCGCCGACCGCACCACGAATGATCTCGTCCCACATGAACCAGAACCGGGTCTGTCCGGGCGTGCCGAACAGATAGAGGATCAGGTCCTGGGCCATCGTGATCCGGCCGAAGTCCATGGCGACCGTGGTGGTCTCCTTGCCCGGCACCTTGGACGGATCGTCGATGCCGACGCCGGCCGCGGTCATCACCGCCTCGGTGGTCAGCGGGGTGATCTCCGAGACCGCACCCACGAGCGTCGTCTTGCCGACCCCGAACCCGCCGGCAATAACGATCTTCGCGGAGGTGATCCCAGCACCACCGCCACCGCCACCGCCGCCGCGACGCGGCCTGGCCGAGTCATAGCCTGCGAAGTCCACTTAGCACCCTCTCAAGCAGTTCCATCCGCTCCTCGTACGCCTCAGACGGTGGAGCGGCACTGTGCAGCGTCAGCAGGCTGTCCGCCACCATGTCGGCGACCAGCACCCGGGCGACACCCAACGGCAGCCGGGTGTATGCGGCGATCTCCGCCAGTGACTGCGCCCGGCCCTCGCAGATCGTGGCGATGCGGTGCTTGTCATGGCCGGCGAACCGGGACTCCACGACCGCGGCCGGGCTCGCCACGAGTACCGCCTCGAGCGCGATCTCCAGACGAGCCTCGGTACGGCCGCGGGTGACCGCGTACGGTCGGACGAGCGCGCCACGCGGATCATCGCGTCGTCCCTCCATACCGTGGTCACCTCCTCAGAGTCGAGTCGCGGCCGCACCGTTGCCATCCTTGGTCTGTGCCCGGTTAGGGACGCGAGACGGCCTCGCGCGGCAATGGCACAAGCGCCGCACCGACCCGTTCCACCAGCAGCGCCATTTCGTAGCCGACCTGACCCACGTCACAGCTCCGGGCGGCGAGTACGGCCATCGAGGAACCGTCGCTGATGGACATCAGGAACAGGTAGCCACTGTCCATTTCGATCACAGTCTGAAGCACGCCCCCGGCGCTGAACATCCGGGAGGCGCCGTCGGTCAAGCTGACCACGCCGGAGGTGATCGCCGCGAGCTGGTCGGCCCGGTCCGGCGGCAGGTCCCGGGAGGAGGCGAGAAGCAGGCCGTCCGCCGAGACCGCGACGACGTGCGCGATGCCGGCGACGCTGTCGGCGAAGTTACTGAGCAGCCAACCCATGTCCTGCATCGCTGCTGGCCTGTTCATCCGCTCGTCTCCTTGGTTGAGATCATGCCGTTCTGCTCGGAACCGGCCGTCCGACCGCGCTGTACGCCACGGTGGTAGGCCGACAAGAGGCCGCGTACCTCATCCGGGGTACGCCTGGTCCGCTCACGCGCGCTCTTCGGCTCGACGCCACCGGGCACCAGTTGTGCCTGGGGCACCCGCTTGGGCAGGCCGGACCGGGTCGTACCCCCGTCGGCCGGCTCCGCCGCCCGGCTGGCCCGGGCCCAACCCTCGTCGGCCGCCGTCCGCCAGGACCCCTCGGTCCCGTTCGGCGCGGCGGGCGCCGGAGCGGCAGCGGGCGGCGCGGGCGCGGCGGGTGGCGGTGCTGCGGCGGCGGGTGGCGGCGTCGGCGGTGTGTAGGGGGCCGGCGGCGGCGCGGAACGCCCGGGAGTACGCGCGGCCAGCGGGGCGCGGCCCGGGGTCGCCCCGCCCGGCGACGGTGGAGCGCTCGGTGCCGGCGGCGACTGGTAGCCGCCCGGCGGCACGGTGAAGATCGCGGTCGAGTCCGATCCGTGGGAACGGAACCAGACCGCCTCCATCTCACGGAAGATCGGCGCTTCGCCGGTGTCCTCCACCCGCGGCGCGACCGCGGACGCGGCGCTGACCGGGGTACCCGCGACCGGGCCGGAGGGCAGGCCGGAGGGTGCCGCCACCGCGGGCGTCATGGCGTGCGTCGCGGCCGGGCCGGAACCCGCCGCGCCGCGCTGCGGTAGCGCCGACGCGACCGTCGGGTACTGCACGGTCGGCGAGGTGACCCCGGTCGAACCGGCCAGGCCCGTGTGGGCGGGCGGTGCCGTCGACGCCGGAGTCTGGTACGCCGGCGTCATCGCCTGCTGGTACGTCGGCGTGGGCGTGGCCGGCAACTGGCTCGCCGTCAGCTGGCTGTTGACCGGGGCACCGGTGCTGGCCGGCATCGACCCGGCCGAATCGCCGGCGGTCTGCCACTGGTTGCCCGCGCTGCGCCACTGCTCGGTCAGGGTGCCGCCGGTACGCGACGCACCGACCGGAGAGAGCGTCTCCTGCCAGGCCGCACCGGTCGACGGCCGGATCGCGGCCGGTGCCTGCTCGACCGCGAGCGGCTGCCGCTGCCGGCCGAGCACCTGGTCGCGGCCACGCGGGCTGGGCAGCACCACCGTGCTGGCCGGCAGGGTGACCTGGGCGACCGTGCCGCCCTCCACGTTGCGACGCAGGTCGACCCGGATGTCGTGCCGGTGCGCCAGCCGACCGACGACCGCGAGACCCATCAGCCGGAAGGCCGCCACGTCGACGGCCGGCGGCGCGGCCAGCCGGCGGTTCAGGGCGTCCATCTGCTCTTCGCTGAGCCCGAGACCCCGGTCCTCGACCTGGATCAACACGTAGTCGCGGATCCGGCGGGCGTCGGCGACCACGGTGGTGTGCGGCGGCGAGAAGCGGGTCGCGTTGTCGAGCAGTTCGGCGACCAGCCGGACCACGTCGTTGACCGCGTGGGCGGCGACCGAGATGTCCGGGTCGACGGTGCCGAACTCGATCCGGTTGTAGAGCTCCACCTCGGACTGCGCGGCGCGCAGCGCGTCGATCAGGAGCGCGTCCTCCCGGCGGGGCGCCGTCGAGTCGGCGCCGGCCAGCACGAGCAGGTTCTCGTCGTTGCGACGCATGCGGGTGGCCAGGTGGTCTAGCTCGAAGAGCTGGGCCAGCCGCTTCGGGTCCTCCTCACCCCGCTCGATCGCGTCGAGTTCGCCGATCATCCGGTCGACCAGGGTCTGGCTTCGCCGGGCCAGGCTGAGGAACATCGCGGAGACGCTGGTCCGCAGGGCGGCCTGCTCGGCCGCGACCCGGACCGCCTCCTTGTGTACGACGTTGAACGCCAGGGCGACCTGGCCCACCTCGTCCTTGTTGTTGAGTCTGATCGGGTCCCGGACCTGTCGGACGATCTCGTCGACGCCGCCGTCGCCGATGGTGCCGACGTCCCGCAGCCGACGGACCGCCTCCGGCAGGTCGTGGTTGGCCACCGAGAGCGCGCCCTCACGGAGCCGGCGCAGCGACTGGTTGAGCGACCGGGCCAGCACCACGGCGAAGGCGAGCGCGACGATCAGTGTGATCAACACGATCACCGACTCGACGATCGCCTGCTGGACGACCTCGGAGCGGGCCGCCTCGGCCTGGTCCAGCAGGTCGCGTTCGAGCAGGGTCTCCGCCCAGCGCATCAGGTCGTTGATCGAGCCGATCGCGATCGCCGCCGAACTCGCGCTGACCGGTGCCCGCTCTCCGACCGACCGGGTCAGGTCGCGGGCCACCTTGTCGGCGAGGATCACCGCGTCGCCGGTGACGGCACCCGTGACCACCGCCTCCTGCCGGGAGTTGGCGGAGGCGCCGAAGGCCAGCAGCGCCTCCTGCTGGCTGGTCAGGGTGGCGATGAAGGCCGAGAACTGCTCCTGGTCCAGCACCCCGTTGCTACTCGCCAGGGAGCTGTAGACCACCGCCTCCTCCTCGGCCACCGCCTCCTTGGCCTGGGCGAGCGCGGACAGGGTACGCAGGCTGTCGCCGACCGCGCTTTCACCGGAGATCTGGCCGAGCGCCTCGCCGTACGCCACGAGTTCGCCGATGATCATCCCGTACCGCAGGGTGGCCTCGCCGGGCGGCATCTGCGGACGCTCCAGCACCTCCTGCCGGGTGCCGTTGAGCGTGGCCAGGCGGTCGTCGATGACCCGCAGCCGGTCCTCCACGGAGGCCGGGACGCCGGTCACCTGCGTTCGCCGGTCGTTGTACGCGGCGATCCGGGCATCGGTGCGCTGCACGTACGCGTCGTACGTCTCGGTCGTCGTCTCCCGCGACTTGGCGAGCAGCCTGGCGGCGGCGATCCGCTCCTTGTGCACGTCCTGGGTGAGTGCCGAGACGTCGGCGGAGAGCTCGGTCAGCGACCGGAGCACACCGGCCTGGTAGGCGCCCTGACCGATGTCGACCAGCCGGATCGTGGCGAGCGCGAGGACCGCGGCGACGGGGACGACGAGCAGCAGCGCCAGCTTGGACCGGATCCGGGTGTCCCGTAGCCGGGGAAGCCAGCGGCGCGGTGCAGCGCCCCCCCGCAAACCTTTTGCGGGCAGGGTCGTAGGTCCGGTGCTCACGACATCGCCTCCGTCGTTTCATTACGTGACCCGTCGACCGATGCCTGCTGCAGCGGATCGAGCCGCACGCGGCACGGCCGCGATTTCATCAGAAGAAGGCCGCTTTGGGAAGCGACGGGAGGGCAGCAAAGGTCCATCATGGGACGTCGACTACCCTCGAAGCCGAGAGATCGACGGACCGTCGGCTCTCTGATCAGCACATATATCTTTAGAGTGGTCGCTTGTATCTGGAAAGTTATCCCGCACCCGTACCCCCTCTTATCACTATGTGAGACCCGTCATCCCGAAACCGGCCCGGTATCGAGCGCTTGACCCAGGCGGCCGGCATTGGCAAGGTTTTGCGGGTTTGAAGGCTTCGCGTGAACCGTACGGCAGATCGTTGCCCATCCATTGTGGACGACTGGATCAGCGGCCGGGCAAGCCCCCCGCCCGCGCCGGATACCTGGAGGACTGAGTTGAGGCCCATCCGCTCCGCGATACCCGCGCTGCTCGCGTCGGCCATCCTGGCAACTTCGCTGACCGGCTGCCAGTTCGGCGCGCCGGAGGAGGAGTCCGGGGAGATCGTCATCGGCGCCGACCTGGAGCTGTCCGGCGCGGCCCCACAGGTGGGCAAGGCCTACCAGCGAGCCCTGGAACTCAAGGTCGAGCAACTGAACGAATCCGGTGCGCTGGGTGGTCGCCGGGTCCGCCTGGAGGTCCGGGACAACAAGTTCGACGGCAGCATCTCGGCGACCAATATCGGCGATTTCACCGCCAACCCGGCAATCAGCGGCATCATCATGGGCAGTTGCAACGACTGCGCCATCGGTGCGGCGAAGACGGTGAAGAGCAAGCAGGTTCCGACGATCGCGCTCGCTCCGGCCAGTGACGTGGCCGCCCCGGGGCCGGACCGGGAATACATGTTCAAACTCGGCCCGAACGCCCGCGACAACGTCGCCGCCATCGCCGCCGAACTCCGTGCCCGTAAGGTCAAGACGGTGGCGCTGCTGCACACCGCCGACAAGTACGGCGCGGAGGGCGCGGCGACGCTGGCCAGCGAACTCGTCGGCGTCGAGGAGGACGCGACCGACATCCCGATCCTGGTGAAGCGGTCGGTGAAGGCGACCGACACCGACGTCAGCCAGGCGGTGGGCGCGCTCGTGGCGGAAGAGCCCGAGGCGATCATCGTGTGGACCCCGGCCGACCAGGCCAACCTGGCGATCGCGAGCCTGAAGGGCCAGGGCTACAAGGGCCACGTCTTCTTCGACGCGGTGGCCGCCGGCGACCTCTTCATCGGCAACAGCGGCAGCGCGGCGGAGAACACCACGATGGTCTTCACCCAGACCATGGTGATCGACGACGTGATCGCGACCACCCCGGCCAAGGCGGCGAGCAAGCAGTGGTTCCGGGACTACACCGCCCGGTTCGGCGGCTACTACGGATACTCCTCGTTCGCCGCCGACGCGCTGCAACTGATCGTTGACGCGGCGGTGCGGGCCGGTGGCGACAGCGCGGAACCGAACCGCCCACGCATCCGCAGCCTGCTGGAGACCGCGGAGACCGACGGCCTCTCCGGCCCGATCCGGATGACGCCGGAGAACCACTCGGGGCTGATGCCCCAGGCGTTGAGCCTGCTGGTGGCCCGTGGTGGCCGGTGGCGACTGGCCGGCTGAGCCGGCGATCGACAACGCGGTCCGGCGGCGGGAACGGGTCTCGCCGCCGGAAGGCGTCCGGGATAGCCTGTCGACACTGTCGACCTGTCGAATGGGGTGGCCCAGCCATGATCCGACTCTCCGGAGTATCCCGGACCTTCGGCGGCCGGTCCGGTTCCGTTGAGGCGCTGCGGGGCATCGACCTCGACGTCGCCGAGGGCGAGTTCCTCGCGGTGGTGGGCCGCTCCGGCTGCGGCAAGTCCACCCTGCTGCGCCTGGTGGCCGGCCTGCTGCCGGTGACCGAGGGCGAGATCCGGGTGGCGGACGAGGTCGTCACCCGGCCACGGCGGGACATCGCCATGGTCTTCCAGCGGCCGGCGCTGCTGCCCTGGCGGTCGGTGCTCGACAACGTGCTGCTGCCCACCGAGATCTTCGGCTGGAGCAAGGCCGCACACCGCGAGCGGGCCCGCGGCCTGCTCTCGATGGTCGGGCTCAGCGAGTTCGAGAAGCGGCTTCCGCACGAACTGTCCGGCGGCATGCAACAGCGGGTATCGCTGTGCCGCGCCCTGATCCAGCAGCCGAAGGTGCTGCTGATGGACGAGCCGTTCTCCGCCCTGGACGCGCTGACCCGGGAGGAGTTGTCGGTCGAACTCCAGCGGATCCACATGGAGCACTCGGCGACGATCCTCTTCGTCACCCACTCGATCGACGAGGCGGTGCTGCTCGCCGACCGGGTCGTCGTACTCAGCCCGCGGCCCGGGCGGATCCGCAAGGTACTCGGCATCGACATCCCGCGCCCCCGCTCGCTGGGCCGCAACGCGCACTTCGAGGACGTCGCCCGGGCCAGCGCGGAGCTGCACGAACTCCTGCTCGACCACCCCGAGGGCGGGCCTGGGCTGGCGCTGAGCCGCAGCGGCCAGGCCGACCAACAGCACTGATCCGACACTCAACCACGCTCGGTAGCCGGTCGCCTACTCCTTCCCCGCCCGCACCCGGCCCAGGGTGGCGGGTACGGGTGGGGGTGCGTAACGTGCCCGGCATGGCCTACCGGACCTGGGGCAGAGTGCTGCTCGCCGCACTCCTCGTCGGGATCGTCAGCGGCGCCGGCCAGTTAGGGATCGCGTACGGGCTCGGCCTCGTCCGCTTCGACCGCGGCTTCGACGCGGCCACGGTGAACCAGTGGCCCGCCCAGCTCGTCTGGGTCGGCTGGTTCGCCATGGTGGCGGCCGTACTCGGCGCGACGCTGGCGGACCGACTCGCCCGCAGGTACACCCTGCCCACCGCGCTCGGCAACCGAGCGGCCATCTCGGCGCTGGCCGCCCTCGGCGCGCTCGCGGTCGCACCACTCTCCATGCAGCCCGCCCGGGCGGCCCAGGTCGCCTCGGGTGACCCGGTGACCCTGGCCGGCGTGGCCGCGGCGATCGGTGCCGGGGTCGGGTTTCTCGCCGCCCTGGCCGCGCTCAGCCAGCGTCCGGTGGTCTGGAACATCGCGGCGGTGACCGGCGCGGTCTGGCTCCTCGCGGTACTGTCCGTGCTCCCCTCGCTCGGCCCCACCGATCCGCTGCCCGCCGTACGCCTCGGCGGTGTCGACCCGAGCTGGCTGAGCGCCGGCACCAGCCAACGGCTGGCAGTCGTCACCATGCCGGCGCTGGCCCTGGTCGCGGGCGCGCTCACCGGTGCCCTGGCCCGGTGGCGCGAGCAGCCGGTGTCCGTTGTCGCCAGTTGTGGGGTGGCTGGCCCGTTGATGCTCGCCCTGGCGTACGTCGTCGCCGGCAGGGGTGACTCGGCCGATGCCTACCAGGCGGCCCCGTACTGGGGAGCGCTGATCTCCGTCGGTGCGGGTGCGCTGGGTTCGGTACTGGCGGCCTGGGCCCGCTGGCCGCTGACCACGACCGCCCCCGAGGAAACCGCCGCAGCCGGCTCGACCGCCGCAGCCGGCTCGACCGCCGCAGCCGACCCGTCCGCCGCCGCTATGACGCCCGGCGGCGCCGACGGCGCGACGTCAGGGGACACCGGCACGACGCCGGCCAGCAGCGGTGCCAGCGACGCGCCGACGGTAATCATCCCGGCGACGAACCCGGCGGCCGGCGGCACCACGGCTGGCGGCGTCACGACCGGCACGGCGGCATCCGGCGGCACCACTGACGGCGGCACCACAACCGGCACGGCGGCATCCGCCGGCACCACTGACGGCGGCACCACTGCTGGTGGTACCTCGGCCGACCGGACCTGGCGACTGGAGGTCCCGAGCGGCGACCCCCGGACGGGCGGCACCGGCACCGGCGGTGACCGGGTTACCGGGACGACACCGGCCGGCACCTGGCCGCCTTCGTCGGCGATCGGCGGGCGGACGGTCAGTGAATCGACCGAGCCGTCCAGGGAGCCGGCACCGAGTTCGGGGAACTGGTCGTTCGACATCGGCAGAGGCATCCCGACTCCGCGCGTCCCGACGGAGGATTCCGCGCCCACCGAGCGGCTCGGTGCGTTGGCCCCGACCGTGCCCGACAGCGGTCAGCAAAGCGCCACGGAACCGGTCAGCCCGGGCGGCGGCGGGCCGGCCACCGATTCGGGGAACGCCGGATTCCCGGCCGGTTGGGCGGGTGCTCGTCGACTGCGTACCGAAGACTTCTGGCCGACCACGACACCTTCGACAACACCAGCGGCACCGGCGGCGCCAGCGACGACCACGCCGGCAGCGCCGGAGCCGCTGGCAGCGCCGCCGCCAACGGTTACACCGCGACCAACGGTTTCACCCCCGCCAACGGTTACACCGCGACCAACGGTTTCACCCCCGCCAACGGTTTCACCGCCACCAACGGGTTCGACACCATCAGCGGTTCCCGCGCCACCCGCGGCAACGTCAACGCCACCGCCGGGTACGTCGAACCGTAGCGACGACGCCTGGAACGCCTTCGCGCCGGTCAGCCGTGCCCGCCTCGACCGCCGTGAACCCTCCGCCGATCCCGCCCACCGGCCGGCCGACAGCGGCGCAGCCGGCACCACCAGCCTCAGCGGCTCCGGCCCCAGCAGCTCCAGGGCGACACCGGAACGGGACGCCGTCGGACCGGCCGGAACGGCGACCGGATTGACCGAAACGGGCCGGAGCCGGACGGAGCCGAGCGGAGCGGACCCGACCCGGACCGAGCGGATCCCGCCCGTTCCGGTGGTTTCCGGTGACACCCCGGTTCGGCCGACGCCGGATCGCGGCACGCGCCCGGCCGACCCCGGACCGAGGGCCACCGCCGAGGTCACGTCCCAGCCCCAGCCCCAGCCCGGGACCGCGACCGGGACCGAGGCCGGGACCGGGACCGGGAGCGAGGCCGGGACCGGGACCGGGAGCGAGGCCGGGACCGGGACCGGGAGCGAGGCCGGGACCGGGACCGGGAGCGAGGCCGCGGATCCCGAGCGGCCGACCGGGCGGGTCCGTCGCGGGCTGTTCCGGCGCAACCGGGGCGGTGCCGACCCCGAGCGATCCGACACCGTCGAGACCGGCAAGGGCGGGTCGAAGCAGGACAAGGACGAGGCGAAGCAGCGGGAGACGAAGGGGCGCAACCGTACCGAGGACCCGGTGCCGGCCCGCGACGAGGAGTACGTCGACTGGGTGAGCGGGCTCAGCGAGCCCGACCCGACCGCCGACGACCTCGGGCTGGACCGCAGCGTACGGCGATCACTGCGCTCCACCGGCCGTCACCACGCCGACTGACTGCGGTCACCTCTGACCGGGCGCGCCGCCGGCTCGACCTGGACACCAGAGGCGTTACCGGGTGGGGATTACGCCTCTGGTGTCCAGGTCGAGTGGCTCCGGCGTCCAGGGGAGCGCCACCGGCGTCCAGGGCGCGACAGGCTCCGGCGCCCAGGGCGAACGTCTCCGGCGTCCAGGTCGCGACGGGCTCCGGTGCGCGGGTTGCGCGTTTGTGGTGTCAGGTCAAGCGTTTCTGGCGGCCGGGCCGCCGGCCATCCGGACGGAGGAGGGCCACGCGGGCATGCGGGCGGGGTAGGGCCGTCAGGCCAGGGGTAGGTACACCTTGCCGCCCGAGGCCAGGAACTCGGTCGACTTCTCCTGCATGCCCTGCGCCGCGTACTCCTTCAGTTCCTGGGTGATCTTCATGGAGCAGAACTTCGGGCCGCACATGGAGCAGAAGTGCGCGGTCTTGGCGGGCGTTGCCGGCAGGGTGGCGTCGTGGTACGCCCGTGCCGTCTCCGGGTCCAGCGACAGGTTGAACTGGTCCTCCCAGCGGAACTCGAACCGCGCCTTCGACAGCGCGTCGTCCCAGGCCTGCGCCCCGGGGTGGCCCTTGGCCAGGTCTGCGGCGTGCGCTGCGATCTTGTACGCGATGACCCCCGCCTTGACGTCGTCCCGGTCCGGCAGTCCCAGGTGTTCCTTGGGGGTGACGTAGCAGAGCATGGCGGTGCCGAACATGCCGATCATCGCGGCACCGATCGCCGAGGTGATGTGGTCGTACGCCGGGGCGATGTCCGTGGTCAGTGGACCGAGGGTGTAGAACGGCGCCTCGTGGCACAGCTCCTGCTGGAGGTCCACGTTCTCCTTGATCTTGTGCATCGGCACGTGCCCCGGTCCCTCGATCATCACCTGTACGCCGTGCTCCCAGGCCACCGAGGTCAGTTCCCCGAGAGTACGCAGCTCGGCGAACTGCGCCTCGTCGTTTGCGTCCGCGATGGAGCCGGGCCGCAGGCCGTCGCCGAGCGAGAACGTGACGTCGTACCGGGCGAGGATCTCGCAGAGTTCGGCGAAGTTGGTGTAGAGGAAGTTCTCCTCGTGGTGCGCCAGGCACCAGGCGGCCATGATCGAGCCGCCCCGGGAGACGATCCCGGTGACCCGGTTGACCGCCAGCGGTACGTAGCCGAGGCGTACCCCGGCGTGCACCGTCATGTAGTCGACGCCCTGCTCGGCCTGCTCGATCACCGTTTCTCGGAAGACCTCCCAGGAGAGCTTCACCGGGTCGCCGCCGACCTTCTCCAGCGCCTGGTAGATCGGAACGGTGCCGATCGGCACCGGGGAGTTGCGGATGATCGCTTCCCGGGTCTCGTGGATCCGCTTGCCGGTGGAGAGGTCCATCACGGTGTCCGCACCCCACCGGGTCGCCCAGGTGAGCTTCTCCACCTCCTCGGCGATCGAGGAGGTCACCGCCGAGGTACCGATGTTGGCGTTGACCTTCACCAGGAAGCGCTTGCCGATGATCGCCGGCTCGCACTCCGGGTGGTTCACGTTGAGCGGCAACACCGCCCGGCCGGTGGCGATCTCCTCCCGGACCGCCTCGGCCGGCATGCCCTCGCGGACCGCCACGAACTCCATCTCCGGGGTGACGATCCCGGCCCGGGCGTAGCCCAGTTGGGTGGGCCGGGCGCCGTCCCGACCGGCGAGTGGAGTCCCGGCACCGCGTACCGGGGCCACGTCGCCCCGTTCCGCGATCCACGCCCCGCGCAGCGGAGGCAGCCCTTCGGACGGGTCCGACCCGGGACCGGACGTGTCGTAGAGCCGTACCGGCGGTTCGTCGCCGGTCAGCTCGACCTCCGCGAACGGCACCCGGACGTCCGGACGCGCCCCTGTCACGTACACCTTGCGACGAGCCTTCATGACTACCTCCTCGTGCTGGATGAACCGGACCCGCTGGATGGACCGGACCTGCCGCCGGCCGCCGCCGCACCGGACCAGCCGAAGTGGTCCAGCGGCCCGTGCCCGCTCCCCAACGACCAGGTGCGGGCGCCGAGCAGCGCGTGGGTGACGTACTCCTTGGCGAAGGCCACCGCGTCCGGCACCTGGTCACCGAGCGCCAGCCGGGCGGCGATCGCGGCGGAGAACGAACAGCCGGTGCCGTGGGTGTTCCGGGTCGGCACCCACGGCCGGCGCAACAGCCGCACCTCGGTACCGGTGCAGAGCGCGTCGACCGCGCCGCCGAACGCCTCGGCACCGCCGGCCGCCAGCCCCGAGTCGTCGACGTCACCGCCGGTCACCACCACGTACCGGGGGCCGCCCGCGGCGAGCTGCCGGGCCGCCTCCGCCATCTCGTCCGGGCCGGAGACCGCACGGCCGAGGATCGCCGCGGCCTCCGCCCGGTTCGGGGTCGCCACCAGGGCGTACGGCAGCAGCCGCTCGATCGCTCCGACCACGCCGAGCCGGGCTCCGCTGGTCGAGACGAGCACCGGGTCGACCACGAGGTTGGGCAGCAGGCCGTCCCGGGCCGCCCCGGCCACCGCAGCCGCGACCTCCGCGTCACCGAGCATCCCCGTCTTCACCGCCAGCGGAGGCAGATCCTCGACCACCGCGTGCAACTGTGCGGTCACCATCTCGGCGGAGACCGGGAAGACCGCCCGTACCTCACGGGTGTTCTGCGCGGTGACCGCGGTCAGCACCGAGGTGCCGTAGGCGCCGAGCGCGGCGAAGACCTTCAGGTCGGCCTGGATGCCGGCGCCCGCCCCGGAGTCCGAGCCGGCCACGGTCAGCACCACCGGGGGCGTCACCGCGCCCACCCCGAGCTGGCCGGCAGTGCGCGGCCGTCGTCCCGCACGTCGACAGCGTCGGCCCGCATGTCGACGACACCGGCCCGTACCTCGACGGCGCCGGCCCGCACGTCGACGACACCGGCCCGTACCTCGACGGCGTCGGTGCGCGCGTCGGCGGCCGCGCAGAGGTCGCGGACCAGCCCGGCCGGGTCGCCCGAGCGCATCACCGCACCCATCACCGCCACCCCGACCGCACCCGCCGCCAGGCAGGCGGCGACCTGCTCGGGGGTACTGACACCGCCGAGCGCGACCACCGGCACCGGGCTGCGCACAACCATCCCGGCCAGGCGGTCCGGACCGAGCGGAGGGCCGTATCCGGGCTTGGACGGGCTCGGATAGACCGGCGAGAGCGTCACATAGTCCTCGGTGGAGACCCGGCCCAGCTCGGACAGGTCGTGGCAGGAGCGGCCGACCAGCGGCAGCGCCGGCGGCGGGTACGGGCCGGCGGCCGGCAGGTGTACCGCGTCACCGTCGAGCGGGTCTGGCCCGGCGACCAGCAGGGTGCCCTGCACCGGGGCGAGAATCGCCCGCAGCCGCCGGGCCAGTTCGAGCCGCTCCGGCCGGGGCAGGTCCCGCTCCCGCAGCAACACCCACCGGGCCCCGCCGTCGACCGCGGCCCGGACCACCTCGTCGAGCGGTCGGTGCGCCTGCCAGCGGTCGGTGACCAGCAGGATGCCGCGCGGCCCGATCACAGCTCGGGCCGTCCCTCGTCCGGGGTGGAGGCCAGGGCGTGGAAGCGCCGGGGAATCCGTCCCGCACCGGCGGCCAGCCGGCCGGCCTCGACGGCGAACCGCATGGCGGTGGCCATCCGTACCGGGTCGGCCGCCCGGGTCACCGCGCTGGCCAGCATCACCGCGTCGCAGCCGAGCTCCATCGCCAGGGCCGCGTCCGAGGCGGTGCCGACGCCCGCGTCCAGGATCACCGGTACGTCCACGTTCTGCCGCAGCAGCCGCAGGTTGTGCGGGTTGGTGATGCCCAGCCCGGAGCCGATCGGCGCACCCGCCGGCATCACCGCGGCACAGCCGAGGTCCTGCATCCGGCGGGCCAGCACCGGGTCGTCGGTGACGTACGGCAGCACCGTGAACCCGTCGGCGACCAGCCGCTCGGCGGCGGCGGCCAGCTCGACCGCGTCGGGCAGCAGGGTCCGCTCGTCGCCGATCACCTCCAGCTTGACCCACGACGTCTCGAACGCCTCCCGGGCGAGCTGCGCCACGGTGACCGCCTCGGCGGCGGTACGGCATCCGGCGGTGTTCGGCAGCAGCCGTACGCCGCACCGGTTGAGCACCTCCAGCACCCCGCCGCCCATGGTGGCGCTGCTGTCGATCCGGCGCAGCGAGACGGTGACCAGTTCGCTGCCGCTGGCCCGGATCGTCTGCTCCAGGACGTACGGGCTGGTCGCCCCGCCGGTGCCGAGGATCAGCCGGGAGTCGAACTTCTCACCCGCGAGCACGAACCCGGGTTCGGGATCGGGAAGTACGGACGACATGCCGGTCACCCGCCCTGGGCCGCGGTCAGCACCTCGACCCGGTCGCCGTCCCGGAGCAGCCGGGCCGGCCAGCCACCGCGCGGCACCACCTCGCCGTTCACCGCGACCGCCACGCCCCGGTGTGCGCTGGTGATCTGCTCCACCAGGTCCGCCACGGTCAACTCGCCGGGCAGCCGCTGTTCGACCCCGTTCACGGTCAGCTCCACCGCGTCCTCCCTACCTGGTCGTTCCGTCGTCCGGTCCCGGCGTCCCGCCGAGCCCCGGTCCGCCGGCACCGGTCGCCGGAGTGCCGAACCGGGCCGGCGACAGCGGCGCGAGCGCCGGATCCGGCACTCCGGTGGCGAGCAGATCGGCGATCAGGTCGGCGGTGAGCGGGGTGAGCACGATGCCGTGCCGGAAGTGCCCGGCCGCGACCAGCACCTCGGGCCGGTCCGGCAGCGGGCCGAGCAGTGGTGCGTTGTCCGGCGTACCGGGACGCAGCCCGGAGCGCGCCTCGACCAGCTCGTACTCGGTCAGTTCCGGGATCACGTCGGTGGCGGCCCGGAGCAGGTCGAGTACTGCTCCGGCGGTGACGTCGAGGTCGGCGCGCTCCTCGACGGTGGCCCCGACCACCACCTCGCCGTCGGTCCGGGGCACCAGATAGACGTGCCGGCCGTCGGCGTGGCCCCGGATCACGTGCCGGAAGCCGGGTGTCGCGCCGCCGGGCGCCCGCAGCCGCAGGATCTGCCCCTTCACCGGCCGGACCGGCAGGCCGGTCAGCGCCGCCGTGCCGCAGCCGGCCGCGACCACCGTCGCCGCCGCCTCCAGTTCCGTGAGGTCCCGGACCGGCCGGGGCAGCAGGGTCACCCCGGCGCGTTCGACGGCGACCCGCAGCGCGGCGACCAGCCGGCGCGGGTCGACCTGGTGGTCGCCGGGGGCGAGCGCGCCACCGCGCAGCCGGGTGGCCAGCAACGGTTCGCGGTCCCGCAGCTCCGCCGGCCGCAGCGGGGTCACCGGCAGCCCCAACTCCCGCTGGTACGTCCAGAGCCGTTCCGCCTCGGCCAGGTCGTCGGAGGTGAGCGCGACGGTCAGCGTTCCCTCGGTCCGGTAGCCCAGGTCCAGCCCGGTGTACTCGGCGAGTTCGGCGGCGAAGCCCGGCCAGCGGGCGGCGGACTCGACAAGCAGTCCGGTCAGCACCCGCTCGCCGAAGTAGGTCTCGGCGACCGGGGCGAGCATTCCGGCCGCCACGTCGGAGGCGCCCGAGCCGGGCGTGGCGTCGTACACGCTGACCCGCATGCCCCGGGCGGCGCAGCGCCAGGCGACGGCGAGCCCGATGGGCCCACCGCCCACCACCGCCACGTCCGCCCGGCCGCCCCCTACCGTTGAACCTTTTTCCACCTCCCCTTGCGGTCCGGCGGACCGCAAGGTCGGACGCGGTGCGTAGGCGCCGCGCGGTCCAGGTCGAAAAAGGTTCATCCCTGGGCCCCCGCACCCCGACCCGAGAGCGGGGAACCGCGCCGGGGGTCCCACCCCGGCGATGTTCCCCGTTCCGGATCGGGTGGGGGCGGATCGGTGTGCAGGGCGGTGAGGAGGGCGGCGGTGGCTTGGGCCGGGTCGGCGGCGCCGGAGACGGCACCCACCACGGCCACCCCGTACGCCCCGGCGGCCAGCAGCGCGGGTACCCGCTCGGCGGTGATCCCGCCGATCGCGATCACCGGTACCGGCACCGCGGAGGCGACCCGGCGGATCCCCTCCGGGCCGATCGGCACGGGCAGCCCGTCCTTGGTGGAGGTGGCGTGGCAGGGGCCGACGCCGAGGTAGCTGGCGCCGGCCGCGACCGCCGCCGCACCGGTTTCCGGGTCCCGGGCGGTCGCGCCGAGCACGGCGGTCGGGCCGAGCACCCGGCGGGCGGCGTCGACCGGCAGGTCCCGGGCGCCGACGTGCCCGCCCGCCGCACCGATGGCCAGCGCGAGGTGCAGCCGGTCGTTGACCAGGCAGCCCGCCCCGGCGGCGGCACACCGGCGGGCGACCTCGGCGGCCAACTCGTACGCCGTCCGGTCGTCGATGTCGTCCTCGACCCGGACCTGCACGACCAGTTCGGGGCCGGCGACCGAGAGAGCCGCGTCGACCACCGCGAGCGGGTCCCGCCCCGGCCGGGTGTCGGTGATGAGGTGAAGTCGTCCGATGTGTAGCACGGCAACGCTCCTCCCTGCGCCGGCATTACCCGGATCAGGTTCGACGGTCGGGGGCTCGACAGCCCCCCTCTCAGCCCGGTCTACCGGGCTCCCGTGGGTTACTTGTCGGCGAGCGTACGCGCCTGGTCACGGGTCCGTAAAGGGCCGTGACAAATCGCACAGTGTCAACACTCGACCACGTACCGCCGTTCCGGACCCGGTGACCGGCGGCTGGTGGCTGGCGGCCGACGGCTGGCGGCTGGCGGCTGGCGGCTGGCGGCTGGCGGCTGGCGGCTGGCGGCTGGCGGCTGGCGGCTGGCGGCTGGCGGAAATGTCTGTCCCATCCGGATCATTCGCGCTCGTTACACAACCGTTACCCGAATTAACCTCACCGCCTTATTCCGAGCGGCCAGCAGCCGGCCCTAATTTGTTCAACCACAAGGCAAAATTCGACGACCGGCGCTTCGGCGAGCTTCGGGCGTACCTCCACCCCCCGTGGCGGTCTTCGGCGTACCGACCCGGGATCCCCCTGTCCTCACCGGACCAAGGAGATCCTCCGTGTCCAGTCCCGGCCGCTCCGGCGGCGCATCGCACCCCCCGCAACCCCATCGCAGACTCCTTCGCGGCCTGGTCGGCGCCGTCACGGCCGTGCTCCTCGGCACGACCGCGCTGACCGCCACCCCGGCCTCGGCCGCCCCGGCGGTCCTGCCCCAGGCCCTGGCACCGGTCAAGAAGGCACCGGCGGTTGAACCGGCTCCCGAGGCCGAAACCTTCAGTGTGCTGGTCTTCTCCAAGACGGCCGGCTTCCGGCACGACTCCATCCCGGCCGGCATCGCCGCCATCCAGCAGCTCGGTGCGGAGCACGGGTTCACCGTCGACGCGACCGAGGACGGGGCGGCGTTCACCGACGCCAACCTCGGCAAGTACCAGGCGGTGATCTGGCTCTCCACCACCGGCGACGTGCTGAACGCGGAGCAGCAGGCCGCCTTCGAGCGCTACGTCCAGGCCGGTGGCGGGTACGTCGGGGTGCACGCCGCCTCGGACACCGAGTACGACTGGCCCTGGTACGGCGAGCTGGTCGGGGCGTACTTCGCCTCGCACCCGGCCAACCAGCAGGCCACCATCAAGGTCGAGGACCACGCGCACGAGTCCACGAACGACCTGCCGGCGCAGTGGTCCCGGTACGACGAGTGGTACAACTTCCGCGACAACCCGCGCGGCGACGTGCACGTACTCGCCTCGCTGGACGAGACCAGCTACGCCCCCGGCGCCGGGGCGATGGGTGCCGACCACCCGTTCGCCTGGTGCCAGGACTACGACGGCGGCCAGGCCTGGTACACGGCCGGCGGCCACACCCAGCAGTCGTACGCCGAACCGGAGTTCCTGGACCACCTGCTCGGTGGCATCCGGACCGCGGCCGGTGCCGTCGAGGCCGACTGCTCCGCCTCGCTGACCAGCAGCTTCGAGAAGATCACCCTGGACAGCAACACCAACAACCCGATGGAGCTGGACGTCGCCGCCGACGGGCGGGTCTTCTACATCGAACGGGACGGCCGGGTCCAGATCATCAAGCCGGACACCGGCACCACGGTCACCGCCGCCGACCTCGACGTCTTCACCGGCAACGAGGACGGGCTGATCGGCATCCGGCTGGACCCGGACTTCGCCACCAACAAGTGGGTGTACCTCTACTACGCCCCGAACGGCGGCGCGGCCCGCAACTACCTGTCCCGGTTCACCGTCGTCGGTGACACCCTCGACCTGGCCAGCGAGAAGATCGTGCTCCAGGTGACGACGCAGCGGAACACCTGCTGCCACGCGGGCGGCAGCATGACGTTCGACAGCGCCGGCAACCTCTATCTGGCCACCGGCGACAACACCAACCCGTTCGAGTCGAACTCGTTCACCCCGATCGACGAGCGGCCGGGCCGGCAGGACTTCGACGCGCAGCGCAGCTCCGGCAACACCAACGACCTGCGCGGCAAGGTGCTGCGGATCCACCCGGAGGACGACGGGACGTACACCGTCCCGCAGGGCAACCTCTTCGCGCCGGGCACCGAGAAGACCCGGCCGGAGATCTACGCGATGGGCTTCCGGAACCCGTTCCGGATCGGCATCGACCCGTTGACGAACACCCTCTACGTGGCCGACTACGGCCCGGACGCCGGAGCGGCGAACCCGGACCGGGGTCCGGAGGGGACGGTCGAGTGGAACGCGGTCGGGCAGGCCGGCAACTACGGCTGGCCGTACTGCCACGGCGCGAACTACGCGTACAACGACTACCAGTTCCCGTCCGGGCCGAGCGGGGCGAAGTTCGACTGCGCCGCGCCGGTGAACAACTCGCCGAACAACACCGGGCTGACCAACCTGCCCCCGGCGATCCCGGCCACCGTCGACTACGACTACAGCGGCAACCCGCTCTTCCCGGAGATCGGCGGCGGCGGTGCCCCGATGGGCGGCCCGGTCTACCGGTACGACCCGGAGAATCCGTCCGAGCGCAAGTGGCCGGCGTACTACGACGGCAAGGCGATGTTCGGCGAGTGGAACCAGAACAAGATGTACGCCTTCCAGGTCGCCGAGGACGGAAAGTCCCTGGTGGACATCAACCAGTTGCTCACCGGAATGACCTTCATCCGGCCGATGGACTTCGAGTTCGGCCCGGACGGCGCGCTGTACCTGATCGAGTGGGGCAGCGGCTTCGGCGGCAACAACGACAACTCCGGGGTGTACCGGATCGAGTACATCGCGGGTGACCGGGCGCCGATCGCGGTCGCGACCGCCAATCCCACCTCCGGGCCCGCCCCGCTGACCGTGGACTTCTCCAGCGAGGGCTCCCGGGACCCGGACGGCGGTCCGATCAGCTACGCCTGGACGTTCGGCGACGGCGGCACCTCGACCGAGCCGAACCCGACGCACACCTACCCGGCGGCCGGCAACTACACCGCCCAGCTCACCGTCACCAACGACACCGGCCGGACGGCGGTGGCGAACGTACCGGTGACGGTCGGCAACACCGCCCCGACGGTGACCATCGAGTTCCCGCCGGACGGCGGGTTCTTCGACTGGGGCGACCAGGTGAAGTACACGGTCAAGGTGACCGACCCGGAGGACGGGAAGATCGACTGCACCAAGGTGAAGCTCCAGTCGTTCCTCGGCCACGACGAGCACGCCCACCCGATGGGCGAGCAGTTCGGCTGCGAGGGGTCGGTGCAGACCGCGCTCGCCGCCAGCCACGGCGCCGACGCCAACGTGTTCGCGGTCTTCGAGGCCACCTACACCGACGGCGGCGGGGCCGGCGACTCCAACCCGCTGACCGGCCGGGCGATCGAGCAGTTGCAGCCGAAACGGAAGCAGGCCGAGTACTACTCGGCGACCGGCCGGGCGCCGGGCGCGGTCGGCGGCGGCGACCCGGGCGTGCAGACCCAGGCCACCACCGACGTCGAGGGCGGCTTCGAGAACATCGGCTGGATCGAGGACGGCGACTACTGGACCTTCGACCCGACAAACCTGACCGGTATCACCGGGTTCCGGTTCCGGGCCTCCTCGGCCGGCGGCGGCGCCCGGATCGAGGTACGGTCCGGTGCGGCCGACGGACCGGTGCTGGCCACCGCCACCGTGCCGGACACCGGCGGCTGGCAGACGTTCACCAACGCCACGGCCGAGCTGGCGACCCCGAGCACGTCAAGTGGTCCCCTGTTCTTCGTGGCGCGCAACCCGGTCGGGGCCACCGGCACGGGTGCGATCCTCAACGTCAACTGGGTCGACTTCCTCGGTCGCGGCGTCACCGACAACGCGCCGCCGACGGTGACCGCCACCGCCACCCCGACCACCGGCACCGCGCCGGTCGCGGTGAGCTTCGACGGCACCGCCAGCGACGCCGAGGGCGACGACCCGCTGACGTACGCCTGGGACTTCGGGGACGGGGGCACGGCGACCACCCTGGACGCCACGCACACGTACACCGCCCCGGGGACGTTCACCGCGACCCTGACCGTTACCGACGCGCGCGGCGCAGCCGCGTACGCCACGGTCACCGTCAAGGTGGAGGCGCCGAACACCTCGTGCTTCGGGGCCCGCTCGGACGACTTCACCGGCGGCGAGCTGGACAAGGCCCGCTGGTCGACGGTGGTCCGGGAAAACCAGCTCTACGGTGTACGGGGCGGCTCCCTCGTCCTGCCCACCTCGGTCGGCGACCTCTACGGCGCTCGCAACGACGCCACCAACGTCGTGCTGCAACCGGCGCCGAGCGGTAGCTGGCAGGCCACCACCAAGCTGAGCCTGGCGGCGGTCGCCGACTACCAGCAGGCCGGCCTGATCGTCTACGGCGACGACGACAACTACGCCAAGCTGGACCTGCTGTACGGCGGCAGCCGGCGGGTCGAGTTCATCCGGGAGACCGCCGGCACCCCGCGCAACGAGAGCGGCGACTCGGCGGCCGCACCGGCCGGTGACTCGATCTACCTGCGGCTGACCGGCGACGGCGTGAACCTGACCGCGGCGTACTCGGCCGACGGACAGACCTTCACCCCGGTCGGCCGGTCGGCGGCGCTGGCCGGCATCGACAACCCGAAGGTCGGGCTGTTCGCGCTGAACGGTGGCAGCACCGCACCGGTGGTGGACGCCAGCTTCGACTGGTTCCAGATCACCCCGGACGAGCCGGCCGGCGAGATGACCCCGAACGACGAGTTCACCGGGACCGCGCTGGACAAGTGCCGGTGGGACGGGATCGTCCGGGAGGACCCGGCGGCGTACCGGGTCGCCGACGGCGCGCTGCACATCGACGTGCCGAACGGCGACATCTACACCGGCAACAACACCGGGCCGACGAACTTCGTGCTCCAGACCGCCCCCGAGGGTGACTGGACGATCCAGACGAAGGTCGACGGCGGCAGGCTGAACGAGCAGTACCAGCAGGCCGGCCTGATCGTCTACGGCGACGACGACAACTACCTGAAGTTCGACTTCATCGCCGACAACCAGGTGGGCCAGCCGGTGGCGCGGCGGATCGAGTTCCGCAGCGAGATCGGCGCAGCCGTGCAGGACCCGCAGCCGCAGGTCACCGACCTCACCGAGTCGGTGTGGCACCTGCGACTGGCGAAGTCGGGTAACGCCTACACGGCGGCGTACTCGGCGGACGGGACGACCTGGACGGAGCTGGCACCGCTGACCAACGCCGCGGTGGGTGCCACGCCGCGGATCGGTCTGTTCAGCCTCGGTGCGGCGCAAACCGCGTCGAAGACAGTCTCGTTCGACTACTTCCGGCTCAGCACGGAAGCCGTCGACGAGGCGGCCCCGGTGACCACCGCCACCGTGTCGGGGACCCCGACCGGTGGCTGGTACACCGGCCCGGTCACGGTGACCCTCGCCGCCACCGACAACGCCGGGGGCAGCGGGGTGGCCCGCACCGAATACCAGCTCGACACCGCGACGACCTGGAGCGCGTACTCGGAGCCGGTGCTGGTCGCCGGGGACGGGCAGCACACCGTGCGGTTCCGTTCGGTGGACGAGGCGGGCAACGTCGAGGAGGCGAAGTCGGTCGAGGTGAAGATCGACGCCACCGCGCCGGTCAGCACCGCCGCGTTCGCCCCGCCGACCGACGACGGCTGGCACAACGGCACCATCCCGGTGACGCTGGCCTCGACCGACGCCGGTGCTGGAGTGGCCAAGCTGGAGTGGTCGCTCGACGGCGGCGCCTGGACGGCGTACACCGAGCCGGTGAACGTGACCGGGGACGGGCAGCACGAGCTGCTCTACCGGGCCACCGACGGTGCCGGGAACGCCGAGACGCTCAAGTCGGCGATCCTGAAGATCGACGGTGCGAAGCCGACCGTGCTGGTCTCCGGGCTGGCCGACGGACAGCTCTACGGCGACAGCCAGGACGTCCGGGTGAACTGGTCGGCGGTCGACCCGACCTCCGGCATCAAGGCGACGGTCGGCACACTGGACGGCCGCCCGTACCAGCCGAACACCCTGCAGGCGATGTACGAGCTGCCGCTCGGCCTGCACGAGCTGACCGTGACCGCGACGGACAAGGCCGGGAACGTGACGACCTCGACCGTACGGTTCTTCGTCACCACCTCGTTCCGGGACATGCAGATGCTGCTGGACCGGTTCAAGGCGACGAGTCGGCTGTCGACCAAGGCGCACAAGCAGTTGTCGGGCAAGCTCGACACGGTCCGCCAGGCCGAGGCGAACGGCAACGACGACAGGGCGATCAAGCAGCTCGGTCAGTTCAAGGCGCTCGCCGCGGACACCGGGCTGGTCACCGAGGCGGAGATCCGGGACGTGCTGATCCGGGACGCCGACGCGATGATCGTCCGGTTGGGCGGCAGCCCGAGCGCCTCCGGAGTCAGGGCCAACGACGGCAAGTCGGTGCAGGGCACCGGCCGGCTGGTCGAGGACCCGACCCGGGTGAAGCGGGGCGGAAAGCTCTGACCCGGGAAGTTCGGCACGTCAGGTAAGCGCGGGGGCGGTCACCATTCGGCGGCCGCCCCCGTACCCGTCCGGCGGACGATCCGCCGGGAAGGAGTACCCCGAATGCGACGTCGACCCCCGACAACGCCCCGGTGGCCGGCCGCGCCGACGCCGGCACGGTTCGCCCGGCGCCCAGCGGCCCGACAACCAGCCGCCCGGCGCCCAGCCGCCCGACAACCAGCGGCCCGGCGCCCATCGACGCGACAACCAGCGACGCGACAACCAGCGGCGCGACAACCAGCGACGCGACAACCAGCGGCGCGGCAACCAGCGGCGCGGCGCTCATCGACGCGACAACCGGTGGCCCGGCAACTCGTACCACTGCTCTGCGCCCTCTTCCTCGCCGTCGGGCTGGTCCCGGCGGCACCGGCCGCCGCGCACGGCGGCAAGATCAAGCTTGCCGTCGCCGGCGACGGCGCGACCGGGGTGACCGTGCAGGCCAGCTACCAGGACGGCCATCCGGTGGACAACGGGGTACGGCTGGTGTTGACCGCCACTGCCGAGGGCGGCCGGACGGTCGGCCCGCTCCAGCTCAACCCGGCCGGCGAGGGCGAGGGCTTCTACAGCACCGGGCCGGTCCTCACCCCCGGCCCCTGGCAGGTGACGGTCACCGCGCCGAAGCCGAACCCGGCCGAGGTACGCGTGGTCGTGCAGGCCCGTGCCGCCCAGGGCGCCCCACCCGCGCCCACGCCGGGTGCGGCCGGCGCACCGGATCCGGCCGGTACCACCACCTGGCTGTGGTGGGTGGCCGGGGCCGCAGTGGCGCTCGGCGCCACCGCCACCGTCGGCGCCCTCCTGGTACGCACCCGCCGCCGCGCCTAACCCCTCGCGCGTCGACCGCACCTAATCGCCGCATCACTGACCTGGACATCAGAGGCGCTAACCGCTTCGGGTAACGCCTCTGATGTCCAGGTGGACGGCACAGCACCGCCACTCGGCACCGCCGCTCGGCACCGCCGCTCGGCACCGCCACTCGGCACCGCCGCTCGGCACCGCCGCTCGGCAACGGGGTTCGGCAACGCCGCTCGGCAACGGGGTTCCGCAGCGGCGTTCGGCAGCGGAGCGGCGTGAGGGTGGCGTTGGTGGTGGACGGGGCAGCGGAGCGGCGGGGGTTGCGGCAGGCTGGTGCGATGCCTCGTCGTCCCCGGGTACCGGCGCGGTTGGCTTTCCTGCCGTTCTCCGCCCGGGCGGCCGTGGCGGAGGGGCTGGTCACCCGCAGCATGCTGCGTGGACCGGCATGGCACCGGCTACTCCCCGACGTCTACGTGCACCGCGACGGTTATCGGGAGGACGACCACCGGATGTGGTGCGACGCGGTCGCGCTCACCCTGCCGCCGGGCGGCGCCATCGGCGGGCTGAGCGCCGCACACCTGTGGGGCGTCCACCTGCTCCCCCGAGGCGCCCCGGTCACCGTGCTGGTGCCGGGCGTCGTCCGGCCCCGCCGACAGCCACAGGTTCGCTACACGCTCGCGAAACTCTCGCCCGACGACGTGACCCGGTTCGGTGGACTGCCGGTCACCACGCCGCTGCGTACCACGTTCGACCTGGGGCGGAAGCCGCCGCGTACCGAGGCGGTGGTGGCGGTGGACGCACTGCTGAACCGCCGGCTGGTGAAGACCGCCGCGCTCACCGACTATCTCGCCGCACGTCCGGGCTGGCCCGGCGTACCGCTGCTGCGTGAGGTACTCGGCCTGGCGGAACCACTCAGCGAGTCGCCGATGGAGACCCGGCTCCGGCTCCTGCTCATCGACGCCGGCCTGCCGGTGCCGGCGGCGCAGCACGACGTGTACGACGCCCGGGGCCGGTTCGTCGGCCGGGTGGACCTGGCGTATCCACGGCTGCGGATCGCCCTGGAGTACGAGGGCGACCACCACCGCGAGCGGGCGCACTTCCGCCAGGACGTCGCCCGGTTGAACGACCTCCGCGCCGCCGGCTGGGCCGTGCTCCGCTTCACCGCCGACGATGTCCTGCGCCACCCGGCCCGACTCGTCGCCCAGGTGGCCCAAGCCGTCCGGGAACGCTCCGCCGGTCCAGAACGCTCCGCCGGTCCAGAACGCTCCGCCGGTCCAGAACGCTCCGCCGGTCCAGAACGCTCCGCCGGTCCTGACATCCACTCACCTGGACGTCAGAGGCGTTAACCGCTTCGGGTAACGCCTCTGATGTCCAGGTCGGCAGCGTGAACTCCGGCAGACCGGGGCCGGGGGCCGGGGGCGGGGGCCGGGGCCGGGTCAGAGCAGGGCGCGGAGGGCGGTGAGGTCGTCGGGGGTGGGCTGCCAGCGGCCGGCGTTGGCGTTGGCGCGTACCTGCTCGGGGGTGGTGGCACCGGCGATCACCGAGGTCACCGCCGGCTGGGCGGCCAGGCCGCCGATCGCCACGTCCAGGAGGGAACGGCCGCGCTCGGCCGCGTACTTCTCCAGCGCCTCGATGGTGTCCCACGGTGCGGAGGCGAGCCGGGCGGCGTACCTCGGGTTCGGGCCGGCGAGCCTGCTGTCCGACGGCGGCTGCGCCCCCCGCTTGTACTTGCCGGTGAGCAGCCCGTCGGCGAGCGGGAAGAACGGCAGCAGGCCGAGCCCGAAGCGCTGGGCGGCCGGCACGACCTCGGTCTCCACGGCCCGGTTCAGCAGGCTGTACTCGTTCTGCGCGCTGATGAAGGGCGTGCGGCCCCCGGTACGCGCCGTCCAGGCCGCGTCGGCGATCTGCCAGCCGGCGAAGTTGGAGTTGCCGAGGTAGCGCACCTTGCCGGCTCGGACCAGGTCGTCGAGCGCGTTCAACGTTTCGTCGATCGGCGTACCCGGGTCCGGCTCGTGCATCTGGTAGAGGTCTATGTAGTCGGTGCCCAGCCGGCGCAGGGACGCCTCGACCGCCCGTGCGACGTAGCGCCGGGCGCCCCGGGCGCCGTGGTCAGGACCGTTCATCCCCGACATGCTCATGCCGAACTTGGACGCCAGTACGATGTCGTCCCGCCGGCCGCGCAGCGCGGCACCGAGTTGCTCCTCCGACCCGCCGTGCGGCTCGCCGTAGATGTCGGCGGTGTCGAAGAAGTTGATGCCGGCGTCGAGGGCCGCGTCGACCACGGAACGGGTGCCGGCGGCGTCGAGCTTGCGGCCGAAGTTGTTGCACCCGATCCCGACGACGGACACCACGAGCCCGGAGTCGCCCAACCGGCGGTAGGTCATCTCAGTCACGAGATCAACCCTATGCCGCCGGCGCCGGCCCGAGAATCCGCACCGGACTCCGCTCACCCGGGCAGCGGACGACCATTTCAGAAAATGATTCGACGTCGATTCACATCTGTGAAATCGACTGGCTTACTGGCGCGTCGCGCGCGTACGCCGGAAACTGCTATATCGTGGGCACGGATACGGCGACCTCTGCGATAACCCCATGCCGTTCACGGTCGCCGCGCGAGGCGTCGAAAGGCGGGTTCACATGGCGGTGAACGGCCGATTCGACCGGCCCGGCACGGAGATGTCCGTCGTTCCCTCCCAGGTCAGCAGGGAGAGCAACGCGCCGATCGAGGTGACTGTCGTGCTGCCCTGCTACAACGAGCAGGCGCACGTACTGGCGGAGATCGAGCGCATCTGCGCGGCAATGGACGCCAGCGGTCTACATTACGAATTGCTGGCGATCGACGACGCCTCCACCGACAACACGTTGGAGATCCTGCGCGAGGCGACCGGCCGATTCCCCCGGCTCCGGCTGCTGGCGTTCCACCGCAACGGCGGTTCCGGCACCGCGCGCCGGATCGGCACGGAACAGGCCCGCGGCGCCATCGTGGTGTGGACCGACGCGGACATGACCTATCCCAACGAACGGATCCCGGAGTTCGTCCGGCTGCTGCTCCGGGATCCGCATGTCGACCAGGTCGTCGGCGCCCGCACGAGTGAGCAGGGCAGCCACAAGTTCCTCCGGGTACCGGCGAAGTGGCTCATCCGCAAGATCGCCGAACGACTGGCCGGCACCCGCATCCCCGACCTCAACTCCGGGCTGCGGGCGTTCCGTCGGGACGTGTCGCTGCCCTACCTCCGGCTGCTCCCGCCCGGCTTCTCCTGCGTCACCACCATCACGATGGCCTTCCTGCACAACCAGCACGACGTGCACTACGTGCCGATCTCCTACGCCCGCCGGTCGGGCTCGTCGAAGTTCCACTTCGTCCGGGACGCCTACCGCTACTTCCTCCAGGTGCTCCGGATGGTGATGTACTTCAACCCGCTCAAGGTGCTGATGCCGCCGTCGCTGCTGCTGCTCGCCGTCGGCTCCGGGAAGGTCGTCTACGACCTGGTCGCGCATCCGGTGCGGATCGCGACCAACACCGTACTGCTGCTCTGTGCCGGCCTGATCGTCGGCGCGGTGGCGCTGCTCGCCGACCTCATCGTGCGGTCCAGAATCGACTGGCCGCCCGGAAACCGCTCGTGAACGAGGCGGTGGGGGCCGCCGAAGGGCTGCTCCGGGTCCGGGGCATCGGCCTCCGGGTCCGGGACACGGTCGCCCGGGTACGCGAGAGCAGGCCGGCGGCGCCGGTCGGGGAGCCGGAGGTGCCGGCCGACGACCCGTCCGGGGCGGACCTGCGCCGGGTCGAGCGCCGGGGCTGGGCCGGCGTCGCCGCGATCACCGGCATCGTCGCGCTGACCTGGATCCCGCTGCTCGGCATGCCGTTCGGCGACAACCACCTGGGCCGGATCATCGGCCGGTACGCGCTGCAGCTACGGAACCTCCAGGAACAGGGCATCCTCGGCTCGCACTTCGGTGCCGACTGGCTCCCGTACGCCTCGACGCCGTACGCGCACCACCCGCCGCTGTTCAACCTGCTCACCGCGCTGACCGGCCTGCTGCCGAGCGACGGCGAGCACCAGGTGTGGCTTCCGGCGTACCTGCTGGCCCTGCTGATCATCCCGGCCGGCGCCGCGCTGCTGCGCGGGCTCGGCCTGCGCTGGTCGGCAACCCTGCTGGCGCTCGGCCTGATGGTCGCCACCCCCTTCTACTGGGTCTACAGCCCGCTGATGTTCGATCTGGGGCCGATCCTCGCCCTCTCCGCCCTGGTGGTACGGCTGCGCGCCCGACCCGATCCGTCCCGCCGGCTCGTCGCCGGGGCCTGCGTCGCCGCACTGCTCACCACCCTGGTCTCCTGGCCCGGTGTCGGGTTCGCCGCCGTACTCGGGCTGTGGCTGCTGGCGGCCCGCCGGGTCGACCGGGTGACGGTCCTGGTCGGCGCGAGCATGCTGGCCGGGGTGGCGATCAGCCTCGCCTTCGTGGTCGGGGTGACCGGGATGAACGTGCTCGGCGGGCAGGCCGAGCTGCGCAGTACCGGTGGCGGCTACACCGTGCGGCAGTTCCTCCGCCGGCAGTGGCAGTACGCGTACGACCTGCTGCCGCTCTGGTACATCGGCGCGCTGCCGATCGGTGCGGTCGTCGGGCTGCTGGACCGGCGTACCCGGGTCTACCTGGCGATGGCGGTCGCGTTCACCGGTGCCTGGATCCTCGGGCTGAGCAACGGTGCCTTCGTGCACTCGTACTGGTCCTATCCGATGCTGGTGGTCGGGCTCGTCGGGATGGGCGTGCTGCTGGACCGGCTCGCGGCCCGGCTCACCGGCCGGACCGGCGACAGGCTCGACGGGCTCGACGTCTCCGGCCGGGGGAACGGGTTCGGCGCGTACGCCCGAGGGGACGCACGCGACGTCTCCCGAGGGGACGGGCGCGACGTCTCCCGAGGGGACGCACTTGACGTCTCCCGAGCGGGTGGACTTGACGTCTCCCGAGCGGGTGGACTTGACGTCTCCCGAGCGGGTGGACTTGACGTCTCCCGGGCGGGTGGACTTGACGTCTCCGGCCGGGGGGACGGACTCGACGTGTACACCCGGAAGGGCGAGTTCGGAGGTCACCCGGAGGACGGTGGCGACCTCCGGCCGATGGGTGAGCGGATCGCCGGGATGCCGGCCGCGGTGCGTCGGTTCGTCCGGACCAGGAGGTGGCTGGCGGGTCGGCGGGTCCGGGTAACCGCGGCAGCGCTGGTCGGGACGGCGCTCGGGGCGTACCTCGGGGTGCTGGTCCTCGGGCCGGACCGGCAGCGGCTGCTGGACGAACCGGCCCAGGCCGGCCGGCTCGTGGCTGGGCATCCGCCACCGGCCGGTCAGCGGTACGCCTGGGTCGCCGGCACGGGCGCGACCAGTGCACGGTGGCTCGCCTACTACTGGCGGCTGAAGCCCCGGCTGCTCACCGCCACGACGCTGCACACCGAGCCGACCCGCCCCGAGGACCTGGTCCTGGTCAACCTGCACAAACGCCCGGACTGGTTGCCCGAGTCGGTCGAGGCGCGGGCCGTGGCGCGGGACGGGCCGTACGCGCTCTTTCCGGTCGCTGTGCTCATCAGCGCCGCTGATTCCTGATCCCGCGCCACCCGGTTCCCAACCCCACGCCACCCGGTTCCCGATCGCACGCCACCCGGCTCCCAACCCCACGCCACCCGGTTCCCGATCCCACGCCACCAGTTCCCGATCCCGGGCCGATTTCTGGTCCTGGTCCGGGAAGGTGGTCCCGGGCGGGAGAGTTGGGTTGGCAGCGTAACGAGTCCCGGACTGAACTGAGAGGTGGTCCGGGCAAGAGGGCTACGGTCGGGTCGCCAGCGCGACGAGGCCGGGCCCGCGGTCCGGGCGCATCCGCTGGAGGACGACGAACGGCGAGACGGCCAGCCGGATCGCCTCGCCGGCCAGCACCCCGTGCGGTTGCAGGATCCGCCCCGAGGTCGAGGTGCGCTCCTCCGCCGTCCCACCCGCCAACCCCACATCGGGGTCGCCGGCTCCGGTGGCGCGCTCGGCGTGGCGGCCCGCCCAGCGGTCCCGTACGGAGTCGAGCAGATAGCCGAGCGGCCAGCCGTAGTGCACCACCCGTACGTCGGTGGCACCGGCGTCGAGCAGCCGCTGCCGGAGTTGCCCGGCGGAGTACCGCCGGTAGTGTCCGACCAGGGTGTCCCAGGCGCCGAACCGCTCCGGATCGGCGGGTACCGACAGCAGCAGGTGGCCGCCGGGCCTGACCAGGGTCAGCCACTCCGTCAGCACCGGCAGGTCGTCGGCGATGTGTTCCAGCACCTCGAACGCGCAGACCAGGTCGTAGCCGCCGGCCGACGGTACCTGCCGGTGATCCCCGTTCAGTACCGTCCCGCCCAGCGGCGCGATCCGGGCGTACGCGGTCGCGAAGCTGCGCGGATCGGGTTCGGCCGCGGTGTAACTGGCCAGCCGGGCCAGCCGGGTACCGACGGAGCCCTGCCCGCAGCCGAGTTCCAGGATGCTCCGCGGCCCGCACTCCGCCACGATCCGGCGTACGACGTTCCAGCGCAGGGCCGCCCGGGGTGGCAGCGGCGGGTCGGCCGCCAGCGCGGTCATCCGACCCACCAGACCGGAGCGGCGGTCAGGTTGCCGCCCGCCGCCGTCGGCGCACCGGACGTACCCGCCGATGACAGCGGCGTGGAATCGTCCCGGTGGACGGTGGGGTCGATCCGGTGCCGGACCGCTGTCACGACGGTCGCCGGCCAGAAGTGTTCGACTGCCCGTCGCCTTGCGGCCCGCCGCAGCCGGGCGAGCCGGCCCGGATCCCCGGCCAGTCCGCGGAGCGCGGTGGCCAGCGCGGACGCATCGCCGGTCGGCACGAAGACGGCCGCGTCGCCGAGCGCACGGCGTTGCGGCACGGTGTCGGAGGTGACGATGGCGCAGCCGGCGGCGGCGCCCTGGAACACCTTCGTCGGCACCACCCGGCCGGCCTTCGCCGTCTCGCCGAAGATGCCCAGCGACACGTGGTGCCCGGCGACGAACGCGGGCAGCTCACCCGTCGGTATCCAGTCGTGCCAGGTCACTCGCGGGTTGCCGGCGGCTGCCCGGCGGCAGGCCGGATGGTCCTGCCCGGTGCCGACCACGCTCACCTCGATCGAGTCGTCGGCGGCCAGCGCGGCCAGCGCGGCGCCCAGGGTCCGGGTGCCGTGCAACGGGGTGAACAGCCCGACGAAGACCACCCGCAGCCGCCACCGACCGCCGCCGGCCGGGTCGCCGGGCCAGCGACGCCGGGCGGTACGGGCGCCGGCCGCGAACCATTCCGCGCCGGCTCCGACGGGTACCACGATCCCCCGGTCCCGGGCCGCTGCCGGCAGCGCGTCGAGGTGCTCGGCGGTGTCCACCAGTACGACGTCGGCCCGGCGCAGCGCGGCGTCGTCGATCGCCCGCATCAGCCGCCCCCGCACACCCCCGGCGGCGGCGAGTCCCCGGTCCCGGGCCGTGCCGGCGGCGGAGACGAGATGGTCGAGCACGATCGGCGTACCCCGGAACAGCAGCCGGGCCAGGTGCACGTCGAAGTGCCCGAGATAGCCGACCAGTACGGCGTCGACCGGGCCGGTGGCGCTGGCACGCCGCTGCCGCAGGGTCCGCAGTGCCAGTAGGGCCCAGCACCGGACCAGCTTGCCGGCGAGCAGCGGCAGCCGCCACGGCTGCCGGAGCACGGCTATCCGGCCGGCCGTGTCCAGGGTCAGCGGCTCGTTCAGCTCGGTCACCTCGTCACCGGCTGCCCGGAGCCCTTCGACGAGTACGCCGACCCGGGGATGTCGCCGTACGTCGTAGCTGCCGAACACCAGCCAGCGCACGAGCATCAGCGTAACGCCCCGTACGCCCGCCGGCACGTTCCGTCGTCACCACTGGCGCGTCGCGGAATCCGTCGACCTGGCCGACGGCAGTTCGGGCGAGCGTGCCCCCGGCAGAGGCGCCCCGGGCGGCGGCGGATCGGGCGAGGAGGGTTCGGAGGGTGGTGACTGCCCGGGTACCCGGGCGGAGAGTCGACGCCCCGACCACTGGACCGAGATCGCGACGGCGGGCAGGAGCAGGTCCACCAGGGTCAGCAGCAGCCGGGACAGCACGGTGGCGACCAGCGCGGTCGGCCCGGCGACGGTCGGACCGAGCAGCAGGGGCAGCGCCACCTCCCGGGGGCCGACCCCGGCCGGCGCCACGGCCAGCAGAAACCCGACCGACCAGGAACCGGCAAAGGCGCCCATCGAGCGGAGCAGCAGGTCCGGACCGCCCGCACCGACGTCGGCCAGGAGCAGCCAGAGGTGCGTACCGTAGCCGAGCCAGGTCGCCAGCGACCACCCGACGGCCCCGCGGATGCCGCGCAGGGACAGCGGCCGGGGCATCGGCTCGCGGCGGGCCAGCCGGAGCAGCGCGGCGAGGATCCGGTTGACCAGCGGCGGCCAGAGCACCAGCAACGCGGGCGGGACGGCCAGCAGGACCCACCAGTAGTCCGTCACGGCCCGATCGTCCAGCACCGGCAGGGCGACGACGGTGAGCAGTAGGCCGGTGCCGAGCGTGACGAGCATCGCCAGTAACGCCGCTGCCGCCGACGCCCGCCCCGGCACCCCGTACGCCTGTCCGAGCCGGGCCTGCACCAGGATCGGCCAGACCTTGCCGGGGAGGTACTTCGCCAACTGCCCCACGAAGAAGATCCGCGCCGCGCCGCCCAGCGGAAGTTCGGCGCCGAAGTCCGCCAGGATGGCTCGCCAGGCCAGGCAGCCGCAGAGCGCCCCGGCGACGGCGGCCAGTCCGGCCAGCAGCAGGCCCGGCACGGAGAGTTCGTCTAGCACGGCCGGCACCTCGTCCCACCGGCTCGCGACGGACCAGCCGACGAGGCCGAGGAATGCCGCGGTCACCGCGACCTGGGCGATCCTCCGCACCAGGCGCCACCGGCCGGTTGCGCGCGGCATCACGACACGGACGATACTCCGCGTTACACCGCCAACCCGGAGAGCCACGCGGTTGCCGCAACCTGGCCCGCCCACCGCCTCCGCCGCCGGCCCGGATTCGTCACCGCCTCCGCCGCCGGCCCGGACTCGTCACCACCTCCGCCACCGGCCCGGACTCGTCACCACCTCCGCCGCGCGCCACCGATGGACGCGGGCGGGGCATGGCCGGCGGGCGTGGCCGGCTCGGCTCAGCCCACGTTCCAGACCGGTTCCGGGGTCTCGACCACCTCACCGTCGCCCCGGAAGAGCAGGAACCGGTCGAACGACCGGGTGAACCAGCGGTCGTGGGTGACCGCCAGCACCGTCCCCTCGAACGCCCGCAAACCGGCCTCCAGGGCCTCGGCCGAGGCCAGATCCAGGTTGTCGGTCGGCTCGTCCAGCAGCAGCAGGGTCGCGCCGGAGAGTTCCAGCAGCAGCACCAGGAACCGGGCCTGCTGTCCACCGGAGAGCGTGCCGAACCGCTGGTCGCCCTGACCGGCCAGCTCGTACCTGTTCAGCGCCTTCATCGCGGTGTGCCGGTCCATCCCGGCCCGGTGGTCGTCGCCCCGCCACAGCACCTCGACCAGGGTCTTGTCGAGCAGCTCCGGCCGGTCGTGGGTCTGGGAGAAGTGGCCGGGCCGGACCCGGGCACCCAACCTGGCCACCCCGCCGTGCCGGACCGGGGCCAGCGCCAGGCCGCCGTCGACCGGGCCGTTGGCCGGCTCCGGGTCGGTGCCGCCCCGGGCGAGCAAGCGGAGGAAGTGCGACTTCCCCGTACCGTTGGCGCCGAGCACCGCCACCCGGTCGCCGTACCAGATCTCCAGGTCGAACGGGAAGGTGAGGTCGTCCAGCTCGACCTGCTCGCAGACGATCGCCCGCTTGCCGGTACGCCCGCCGGTCAGCCGCATCCGGATGTCCTGGTCCTTCGGCGGTACGGGTGGTGGCCCCGCCTCCTCGAACTTGCGCAGCCGGGTCTGCGCCGCCTGGTAGCGGGAGGCCATCCCGTCGTTGTACGCCGCCTTCTGCTTGTACATCAGCATCAGCTCGCGCAGCTTCTGGTGTTCCTCGTCCCAGCGGCGACGCTGCTCCTCCAGCCGGTCGTGCCGGGCGAGCCGGGCCTCGTGCCAGCTACCGAAGCCGCCCGGGTGCACCCAGGCGCTGCCGCCCTCCACCGCGACCACCCGGTCGGCGGTGCGGGCCAGCAGTTCCCGGTCGTGCGACACGTAGAGCACCGACTTCGCCGACTCCCGCAGCCGCCCCTCCAGCCAGCGCTTGCCCGGCACGTCGAGGAAGTTGTCCGGCTCGTCGAGCAGCAGCACCTCGTCGATGCCGCGCAGCAGCAACTCCAGGGCGAACCGCTTCTGCTGCCCGCCGGAAAGGGTGCGTACCGGTCGGCTGCGCGTCTTCTCCCAGGGCAGCTCCAGCACGATGGTGGAGACGGTGTCGAAGAGCACCTCGGCGTCGTAGCCCCCGGCCTCGCCCCAGGCGGTCAGCGCTTCCGCGTACGCCAGTTGGGCCTTGCCGGCGGCACTGCTGAACTTGCCGCGCACCTCGGCGTCGTGCAGCGCCACCTCGGCCGCCGCCAGCCGCTCCCCCGCCACGCGCAGCCCTGCCGGCGAGAGCGAGAGTACGAGGTCGTGCAGCGTCGACTCATCGCCGATCATGCCGATGAACTGGCGCATCACGCCCAGTCCGCCGGAGCGGGCGATGGCTCCGGTCCGGGTGGGCAGGTCGCCGGCCACCATCTTCAGCAGGGTGGTCTTGCCGGCGCCGTTCGGCCCGACCAGGGCGACCTTGGCGCCCTCGCCGACCCGGAACGAGACATCGGCGAACAACTGCCGGCCATCCGGCAGGATGTGACCGACTCCGGCGACGTCCACGTAACCCACGTCGGCATCCTGCCCCAATCGCCCCTCCCGACGACACCGGGTTTCAGCGGCGTGACGCCGGGTCCCGGGCGGAATGCCGGGTTCCGGGGGCGAGTCTGGAAGAGGACGGGAGACCGGGTTCCGGGACCAACCTGAAAGAGGATTGAAGGCCGGTTCCGGCGGCCACTCGAAAACAAGAGCAGCGACGCCGGCCAGCGTCAGCGAACCGGTTTCGGCTCGGGCCGCGACGACCGGCGCGGGGCGGTCAGCGGGTGACGCGGAGCACCCGGTAACCCTTCTGGCTGGCGTGACGCTCGACCCGCCAGCCGGCCTCGACGAGCCAGCGCTGGAGGGAGTCACCGCCGAGATGCCGGGCCACCACCAGCCATGCCACGCCGTCCGGCGCCAACCTGGGCAGCCAGCGCCGCAGCATGCCGTGCAGTTCCTCCTTGCCGATCCGGATCGGCGGGTTCGACCACAGTTGCGCGAAGGAGAGGTCCTCCGGCACCTCGTCCGGTGCGGCGACGCGTACCCGGTCGGCCAGGCCGAGCCGCTCGGCGTTCTCGCCGGTGAGTTCGCGGGCCCGGCCGTTGACGTCGACCGCCCAGACGGTGGCCGCGCTCGCCCGGGTGGCGAGTACGCAGGTGATCGGCCCGTAACCGCAGCCCAGGTCGAGCAGTGCTCCGCCGGTCTCCGGCCCGGGCAACTCGGCCTTGCGCAGCAGTACGGCGGTGCCGGGATCCAGCCGGTCGGCGGAGAAGACCCCGGCCGAGGAGGTCAGCGAGTAGTCGTACCCCTCGACGGAGAACGCCACCGTACGCCGGTCGGCGCTGGTCGCGGGCTCGGTGCTGAAATAGTGGTCGCCGGTCACGCCACGCATTCTCGCCTACCGCGCGGGCGCTCTCGCCAGTGGCCGTACTCCGGGCCCTGCCCGGCTTCCGGGCAAATGCCCACTCTCTCACCAACTGAGACTCATCCACGGCGGCGCGCCGATCCGCATTTCCGTTACCCTGTGCGACATGGTTTATGGGCGTGGACCTCGACCGGGTGGTGGACCGCCACGGTCTCGACGAGATCCCGCCGATCAGCCTTCGGACGATGCGGATCCGGCGGCCGGTCCGCCGCCGGGCCGAGCCGCCCGGCGCCGGTCCGGAGCCGAGCGGTCCGACGGGTTACCAGCGGCGGCCCGCTTCGGTCCGTCCACTCCGGAGCCCCCTGCACCGGGCTCCTCCCACGGCTGGCCGGAAGACGGGCCAGGTCGACCGGCAGACCGTCCAGGTCGGCCGGTGACGGCTCCGGGCCGCTCCATCGATTCCTCCGGCCGATTCCCTGAGGGGCCGGGCCGGCACGCGGACGGACCAATTAACCGGCACGTGGACGGACCAACCGGCCGATACGCCGACGGGCCGGCCGGCCGGTACCCGGAGGCGTCGCCCGGCCGTGCGCCGGACGGCCCGGGGCGCTCCGTGGAGTCCCCCGGTCGGTCTCGTCGTGCCCGGCACGGCGCTCCCGAGCCCGACGGCCCAGGGCCGGGTGCCGGCTATCCGCCGCCGGGCAAGCCGGTCCCCGACCCACTCGGACCCCCCGGCGGCCAGACCCGCGACCGGTTGCCCTCGAATCGTCCCGGCCAGGATCGTCTGCCCCCCGGCAGCCCGATCCGCAGCGCGGGTGGCGGACGCCATCTGACCGGCCCCGAGGACGGACCTCCCGGTGGCGGCCGGCCGGTCCCCGGCGGTCGGTCGGTCACCGGTGACCGCCCCGGCCCTCGTGACCGGATGGCCCCCGGCGTCCGGCCGGTTCCCGGCGCCCGGATGCCCGCCGACGAGCTGCCCGCCGACGAGGGCGGGCCGGGTCCGGGCGGCCGATCGCCGCGGGCGGGCCGCGGCGTTCCCGTCGGGCCGGCTTCGTCCGGCGTCGAGTCGTTCGGGCCGCCCCGCACCGCCTCCGGCCCGGCCGCGCCCGGGAGCGCCGATTCGCGGGAGCGTGCCACCGGCGGTCGACGTCGGGCCCAGCCCGAGCGTGCCTCCGGGGTGGACGACCCGTACCGACCGGGCCCCGGGGAGGGTCCGGCCGCCGCGCCACGGCCTGCTCCGGTGCCACGACAGCGACGCCCTCCCTCGGCCGACCAGGAGCCGCTCCGGCCCGGCCTTTCGGACCCTGTCGGGCCGCCCGCCGGTCGCCGCAGGTCCGCCGACGGCCCGGCCGAGCACCGCGGCGGGCCGGTCCGACCTCCGCTGGACCGCGCCATGCCGCCCCGGCCAGGCCCGGAGAACCCGGGCGTACGACGGCCGGGCGGGCCGGCTCCCGCCGAACCTCCCCCCGCAGGCCGGGCCGGCACCCGCGGCTCCGCCCGCTCCGGTCCGGCGTCCGGTGCTGCGCCGACGGGGGCACCACGACCCCGACCGGGAGATCCTGGGGCGGATGGTGTCATCCGGCCCGGCCCCGAACCGGGTAGGCCGGCGCCGGCCGGTCCACCGCCCCCGCGCCGGTCCCGGACCGCCGGAAACCCGCCGGGCTCACCCGCCGGAAACCCGCCGAGCTCACCCGCCGGGCCGCGCACCGGCCCGCCGCACGACCGGACCCCGGGCTCACCCGCCGGGCCGCGCACCGGCCCGCCGTACGACCGGGCTCCGGGCTCACCCGCGGGTCCCCGCTCGGGGTCACCGGGGGCGGCGCCGCTGGACCGTGGCCCCGGCTCACCCGCCGGGCCACGCTCCGCACCGGACGGCGTACCGCGATCACCCGCCGGACCACGCGGCCGGCCATCCGGCGCCGCACCGCTGGACCGTGGCCCAGGCGCACGCCCCGGCGCCGCACCGGACGGCGTACCACGATCACCCGCCGGGCCGCGCACCGGTCCGCCGCACGATCGGGCCCCGGGCACACCCGCCGGCCCGCGGTCCGGGCCACCCGCCGGCCCGCGGTCGGGGCCGCCGGCACAGGGTGCGCGTACCGGGCCGGCCGGTACTGCCTCCCCGGCCCGCGCGCCGGGCCCCGAGAGGGCGCCCAAGTCGGCCGTTACCGCGCCGCCCGCGCCCGCCCCGGCAACCACCTCGGGCAAACCCGCCGCCGGCTCGGCCCTCGCCACCGTGCCGTCGACCTCCGGCAACGCGGGCGCACCACTGCGCAGTTCCAAGCGGACCTGGCAGTTGATCATTGGCTCGCTCGGCGTGCTGCTCCTGCTCGGTATCTGCGGGCTCAGCTCCTACTTCTTCATGGTCGACGACCCCGTCGGCCGGGACTCCCGGGCGGCTGACGGCACCGGTGCCGGCGCCGCGCCCCGGGACATCAGCTCCCGCGCCGCCGATCCGGCCCCGCTGACCGTCAAGGAGGTCTTCCCGGGCGGCAAGGAGGTGCTGGTCGACCCCGAGCAGTCGCCGTACGAGCTGCTGAAGACCCAGGCGGCGGAGGACTGCGACCTTGCCGCCGACGGCCAGATCGCCACCGTGCTGGCCGAGGCCGGATGCAGCCAGTTCGTTCGCGGCACGGTACTCTCCCCCACCGGCCTGTACGTCGCGACCGCCGGCATCGTCAACCTGGCGGACGAGGCGGGGGCGACCTCGGCGCGCGAGAAGATAAAGCCGATCGTGGACGGCCGGAAGGGGCGCTTCCTGGGCCTCGCCGCCGGACGCGGCACCGAGGCCGTCACGGCCGCCTCGGCCCAGGCCGGCTGGCACGTCCGGGGCCACTTCCTGATCTATTGCGTCGTGGCCAAGAGCGACGGCAAGACCATCGGCGACGAGGACCTGTTCGCCCGGCAGATCCTCTCCGACATGATCGAGGTGTACCTGCGCGGCAAGGTGCTCGACCAGCGGATCCTCGCCCCGTCCGGGCCGGCGAGCCCGGCGGGGTCCGACTGAGCACCGGCCCGCCGCACCGGCCCGGCGGCGCGACACCGCCGGGCCCGCCGGCCGGGTTCAGGCCGAGGCGGTGAGCCGGAGCCGACGGGTACGCAGCGCGCGGCTGGCGTACTCGGCAGGGTCTTCGGGATAGCCGACCGCGACCAGGGTCAGCCCGTGCGGCGGCGCCACGCTCACCTCGCTGGCCCGCTCCCGCCGCCCGAGCAGCCCCCCCGGCCAGTCGACGGGGCGGCGCCCGTCCCCGGCCACCAGCATCGCCCCGACCAGACTGCGGACCATCGACTGGCAGAACGCGTCGGCCTGCACGGTGGCCACCAGCAGTCCGTCCGGATCCCGCCGCCAGTCCAGCCGGGTCAGTTCCCGCACCGTCGTGGCGTTCTCCTTGCGCCGGCAGTACGCCGCGAAGTCGTGCTCGCCGACCAGCCCGGCGGCGGCCCGGTTCAGCGCCGCCAGGTCGAGCGGGCGGGGCCAGGCGAGCACCTCGTGCCGGCGCAGCGGCTCGGCGCCGTACGGGGCGTCGGTGACCCGGTACTCGTAACGCCGGAAGGTGGCCGAGAACCGGGCGTCGAACTCGGCCGGTACCTGGGTCACGGCCCGGACCCGGACGTCCGGCGGCAGTACTCCGGCGAGCCGGCGCAGCAGCGTTTCCGCCCACTGCCGCCACACCGCGCCGGGCAGGTCGAGATGGCAGACCTGCCCGCTGGCGTGCACACCGGCGTCGGTCCGCCCCGCCACGGTCAGCCCACTGACCCGATCCGCCCCGACGATCCTGGTCAGCGCCTCGACCAGCACCCCGGCGACGGTACGCCGACCGGGCTGCGCGGCCCAGCCGGAGAAGTCGCCGCCGTCGTAGGCGACGTCCAGGCGTACCCGGGTCCGCTCCTCATCCACCTCGTGCTCCACGACCAGCTCCAGATATGCCGCAGCCCGACACCCCCGCGGGGATGCCGGGCCCGGCGTCGTTCGTCGGCGTTACTTGGTGTCCGCCTCGTCGGTGTCCTCCCGGGCCGCCCCGGTGTCACCGGAGCGCGACTCCGGTGCCTCGGCGTCCTGGTCGTCCTCCGTCGACGACGAACGCGGGTTCTCCTCGTCCGGGGCGAGCGCCTCGACCTTGTCCTGCTGCGCCGCCTTGCGGGCGGTGGTCTTCTTCGCCGGCGCCGCCGGGGCGACGACCAGCTCCTCGACCAGCTCGATGATGGCCATCGGCGCGTTGTCGCCCTTGCGCGGGACGGTCTTCACGATCCGGGTGTAGCCACCGTTGCGGTTGGCGAATCGGGGAGCGATCTGGTCGAACAGGGTGAAGACCACGTCCTTGTCCCGTACGACGGTCAGCACCCGCCGGCGGGACGCCAGGTCCCCCCGCTTGGCCTTGGTGATGAGCTGCTCCGCGAGCGGACGGAGCCGCTTGGCCTTCGTCTGGGTGGTCGTGATGCGGCCGTGCTGGAACAGCGCGGTGGCCAGGTTGGCCAGGATCATCCGCTCGTGCGCGGGGCTACCGCCGAGGCGGGGGCCCTTGGTGGGCGTGGGCATTCTTGGTGCTCCTCAATAGTGGGTGGCCGGATCTCCAGTGGGTGGCCGGATCTCCGGCTAGCCCCGGACTAAAGCTGCTCGGTCTCGCGGTAGTCGTCGGTGTCGTAGTCGGCCTCGCCGAAGGAGTCGACGACGTGCGCCGGGTCGAAGTTGGGAGCGGAGTCCTTCAGCCCCAGCCCCATGCCGGCGAGCTTCATCTTGACCTCGTCGATCGACTTCTGCCCGAAGTTCCGGATGTCGAGCAGATCGGCCTCGGTACGCCCGATCAGCTCGCCAACCGTGTTGATGCCCTCGCGCTTGAGGCAGTTGTACGACCGGACGGTGAGGTCCAGCTCCTCGATCGGCAGCGCCAGGTCGGCGGCGAGCTGCGCGTCCTGCGGCGACGGGCCGATGTCGATGCCCTCGGCGCTCTCGTCCAGCTCCCGGGCCAGCCCGAAGAGCTCGACCAGGGTGGAACCGGCGGAGGCCAGCGCGGTACGCGGCCCGATCGACGCCTTGGTCTCGACGTCGATGATCAGCCGGTCGAAGTCGGTACGCTGCTCGACCCGGGTCGCCTCGACGCGGTACGTCACCTTCAGCACCGGCGAGTAGATCGAGTCGACCGGAATCCGGCCGATCTCGGCGCCGGCCTGCTTGTTCTGCGCGGCGGTGACGTAGCCACGGCCCCGCTCGACGGTCAGCTCCATGTCGAGCCGGCCCTTGCCGTTCAGGGTGGCGAGCTTGAGGTCGGCGTTGTGCACGGAGACACCGGCCGGGGGCTGGATGTCACCGGCGGTGACGTCGCCGGGGCCCTGCTTGCGCAGGTACATGCTGACCGGCTCGTCGTGGTCGGAGCTGACGCAGAGCTCCTTCACGTTCATGACGAGCTCGACCACGTCCTCCTTGACGCCCGGAATGGTGGTGAACTCGTGCAGCACACCGTCGACCTTGATCGAGGTGACCGCCGCGCCCGGGATGGAGGAGAGCAGGGTCCGGCGGAGCGAGTTGCCCAGGGTGTACCCGAAGCCCGGCTCGAGCGGCTCGATGGTGAACCGGGACCGGGTCTCGCTGATCGACTCCTCGGTGAGGGTCGGCCGCTGGGTGATGAGCATGTTGTTTCCTTTTCGTTCGGGGCACCCGCTATTTGATGCCCAAACTGATGTCCGGCACCCCGCGCCGGCTCCCGGTCGATGCCGGGAGCCAGTGCGGGAACGCCAGGAACCGCTACTTCGAGTAGAGCTCGACGATCAGCTGCTCCTGGACCTGGGTGTCGATGACGCCCCGGGCCGGAAGCGAGTGGATCAGCACCTTCATCTGGCTGGGGATCGCCTCCAGCCAGGCCGGCACCGTCTTCGAGCCGGCCTCGGCCTGCGCCACGATGAACGGCGTCAGCTCCTTGGACTTGGCCCGGACCTCGACGATGTCGTGCTCCTTCACCCGGTACGACGGGATGTCGACCTTGCGGCCGTTCACCGTCAGGTGACCGTGCTTGACGAGCTGCCGCGCGTGGTCGCGCGACTTGGCCAGGCCGGCCCGGTAGACCACGTTGTCGAGACGCGACTCCAGGATCTGCAGGAGGATCTCGCCGGTCTTGCCCTTCTTGGCGACGGCCTCCTCGTAGTACCCCCGGAACTGCTTCTCCAGCACGCCGTACACCCGGCGGGCCTTCTGCTTCTCACGAAGCTGGAGCAGGTATTCCGTCTCCTTGGTACGGCCCCGGCCGTGCTGCCCGGGCGGGAACGGCCGGGACTCGAACGGGCACTTCGGGCCATCGCACTTGCTGCCCTTGAGGAACAGCTTCATCTTCTCCCGACGGCAACGGCGGCAGTCGGCACCGGTGTAACGAGCCATGTTCTTCGTCTACCTCTCAGACCCGACGACGCTTCGGCGGACGGCACCCGTTGTGCGGCTGCGGGGTGACGTCGGCGATCTGGCCGACCTCCAGCCCGACGGCCTGCAGCGAACGGATGGCGGTCTCCCGGCCGGAGCCGGGGCCCTTGACGAACACGTCGACCTTGCGCATGCCGTGCTCCATGGCCCGACGCGCGGCGGCCTCGGCGGCCAGCTGCGCGGCGAACGGAGTCGACTTGCGAGAACCCTTGAAGCCCACCTGGCCGGCGGAGGCCCAGGAGATGACGGCACCGGTCGGGTCCGTGATGGAGACGATGGTGTTGTTGAACGTGCTCTTGATGTGCGCCTGCCCGTGGGCGACGTTCTTGCGTTCCTTGCGCCGGACCTTCTTGACGGCGGCCCCGGCGCGAGCCTTCGGTGGCATAAGTCTGTGCGCTCCTAGTTGACTTTCCGGTACGGGCTGGAGTCCGGCCTACCTCGGCGGACGCCGACCCGGGCTCCGGTGAACTTCCCGGTCGGGTGGGAGTCCGGCCTGGCTCGGCAGACGCCGACCCGGATTCCGGTGAACTTCCCGGTCGGATGGGAGTCCGGCCTACCTCGGCGGACGCCGACCCGAATTCCGGTTCAGTTCTACTTCTTGCCGGGCTTCTTCTTGCCGGCGACGGTCCGCTTCGGGCCCTTCCGGGTCCGCGCGTTGGTGCGGGTCCGCTGACCACGGACGGGCAGACCCCGGCGGTGCCGGATGCCCGCGTAGCAGCCGATCTCGACCTTGCGGCGGATGTCAGCGGCGACCTCGCGGCGCAGGTCGCCTTCTACCTTGTAGTTGGCCTCGATGTGGTTCCGGAGCTGGACCAGCTCCTCGTCCGTGAGGTCCTTGGCGCGCTTGTCGGGGGAGATACCGGTGGCGGCGAGCGTCTCGACCGCGCGGGTCCGACCGACCCCGAAAATGTAGGTGAGCGCGATCTCCAGCCGCTTCTCGCGGGGGAGATCGACGCCGGCTAGCCGTGCCATGTGCGGGCGTACTCCTCGGATTTCTTCGCGGAGGTCTGTACCCGTCCCACCCCGCCTGCCCAAACCTGCGGGCCCCGGCCTCCGACCGGGGGTCAGCCACGACTGCGTTCTCGCTGGGCGATCTCGCGGCTCGCGGCTGGGACGAGCTTGTGTTGTTGTACGGGATCTGCGGCCAGGACCCACCGTCGACGCCGCCGGCTCGTCACCGGTCGACGTTGGCGGATCAGCCCTGGCGCTGCTTGTGGCGCGGGTCGGTGCAGATGACCATGACCCGGCCATGCCGGCGGATCACCCGGCACTTGTTGCAGATCCTCTTGACGCTCGGCTTGACCTTCACGGTTGCCTTACTTTCCCATCTGTGCCCGGCAGCGCGCTGACGCCGTCGAGTCTTGAGGACGGACACGGACACCCGGCCGTCGTCAGGCAGTTCACGAGGTCCGGACCGGCAACCGGCCCGGCGACGTTCACTTGTAGCGGTAGACGATGCGCCCTCGGGTCAGGTCGTACGGCGACAGTTCGACGACGACCCGGTCCTCGGGCAGGATGCGGATGTAGTGCTGCCGCATCTTGCCGCTGATGTGAGCCAGCACCTTGTGGCCGTTGGCGAGTTCCACCCGGAACATGGCGTTCGGGAGTGGCTCGATCACTCGGCCCTCGATCTCGATGGCTCCGTCTTTTTTCGGCATGTCCTCCGCTGTCCTGACGTCGGTTACTCCGGACGGCTCACAACGCCTTTCCCGGACGGAGAACATCCGAGCCAGCCGCGGCTCCGGCCCCACCGAAGCGCTGGTGGGCATGCCGGAGTGGACGCTGTGCGCCGATCAGCCAGTGTACGCGCGCCCGCACGCCAGCGCCAACCCGGGACCCTGGGGGTCGCCGGATCGGACGAAGGCGACTATATCAGGCGGGTTCCTCCTGGCCGGCCTGCTCGTCCCGCCGGCGTTTCCGCTCCTCCGCCCGGGCCCGCTTCTCGATCTTCGCCCGTTCCTTCGCCGCCTGCTTCGCCGCCTGCTTGGCGGCCCACCGCTGCGGCTCCCCCTTCGCCAGCCCCGTGACGGTACCGACCAGCAGCAGCGCGCCGAGCGGCCCGGCCACCCAGCCCGGCCAGAAGTAGAGGAAGTCGGTCGCCAGCACCGAGGTGACCGCCCAGATCGCGACGACGATGCCGACCAGGCCGAAGTAGCCGTCCCAGGTGTCGGCCAGCCAGGCCCGGGTGGCGCCCGGATAGCGGCCGTCGGGTCCGGGGCGGAGCACCGGCCGCTTCGGGTCACCGGTCGGCACCAACTGGGCCTGGTCGACCGGCACCGTACCCGGCAGGTCGGTGAGGAGTCCGTCGAGGTCCCCGTACGTCTTCGCGGCGTACGCCCGCTGGAGCCGGTCGTCGTACTCGCCCAGGTCGAGACGGCCCTCGTTCAGTGCCCGCAGGAGCTGGTCGGCCACGACCGCTCGGTCGGAGTCCGCAGCACGCATCTCGTCCCGCCGGTCCATGACTACGAGGATGCCACTGCGGGTCCAGCCCCGCCTACCCCGTACGGACCGGAGGCGGCCGTCAGCCGGCGGAGGACCTGGCCGGTTCCCGGGCGGTGACCAGGTCGCCGAGCCGGGCCCGGCCGCCGTCCGGCGCGGTCAGCACCCAGACACCGTCCTCCAGCAACGCCATCGTGTGCTCGACGTGGGCCGCGATCGACCCGTCGCGGCTGATCACCGTCCAGCCGTCGTCCAGCTCCACCGTCCGGGGGGACCCCATGGTCACCATCGGCTCGATCGCCAGCGCCATCCCGGGCACCAGCCGGGGGCCACGCCCGGGCCGGCCGTGGTTGAGCACGTGTGGGTCCTGGTGCATCTCGGTGCCGATGCCGTGCCCGCCGTACCCCTCGACGATGCCGTACCGGCCGGCGGCCCGGACCGCGCGCTCGACCGCGTACGAGATGTCGGTCAGCCGGCCGCGACCGTTGAGCATGCCGCGCGCCGCGGCCCGGATCCCCGCCCACATCGCGTCCTCGGCGACCTCGGCCATCCGGAGCAGTTCGGGGCGGACCTCGCCGACCCCGACCGTGATCGCGGCGTCGCCGTGCCAGCCGTCGAGGATGGCACCGCAGTCGATCGAGATCAGGTCGCCGTCCCGGAGCACCTGGGTCGGCGCCGGGATGGCATGCACGATCTGCTCGTTGACCGAGGAGCAGATCGACGCCGGATAGCCGTGGTAGCCCTTGAACGAGGGCGTGCCGCCGGCCTCCCGGATCACCGACTCGGCGATCGCGTCGAGGTCGGCGGTGGAGACGCCGGGGGCCACGGCCGCACGCATCCGCTCCAGGGCCGCCGCGACGACGAGCCCGGCGGCGCGCATCAGCTCGATCTGCTCCGGGGTCTTCAGCTGAATGTCCAGCTGGGGACGGCGCATGGTGCCCAGCCTATCCGCCGTACGACCGGAGGGCGTCGATAGCCCGGACGGTGACGTCCTCCACCGGCCCGGTGGCGTCGATGCCGACGAGCTTGCCCTGCGCGCCGTAGTAGTCGATCAGCGGCGCGGTCTTGCTGGCGTACTCGCGCAGCCGCTCGGCGATCGTCTCGGCCTTGTCGTCGTCGCGCTGGAACAGCTCCCCGCCGCAGCGGTCACAGAGCCCCTCGACCGAGGAGGGGTCGAACTCGATGTGCCAGACCTTGCCGCAGCCCCGGCAGGTACGCCGGCCGGAGAGCCGCCGGATGACCTCGTCGTCGACCACCAGCTCCATCACCAGGTCGAGCGCGGTGCCGAGATCGGCCAGCAGCTTGTCCAGCGCGGCGGCCTGCGGAGTGGTCCGCGGGAAACCGTCGAGCAGGAACCCCTCGGCCGCGTCCGGTTCGGCGAGCCGATCCCGGACCATGTTGATGGTCACCTCGTCCGGCACCAGCTTGCCGGCATCCATGTAGCGCTTCGCCTCGACACCGAGTGGGGTGCCCTGCGACACGTTGGCCCGGAAGATGTCCCCCGTCGAGATCTTGGGCACGGCGAGGTGGGCGGCGATGAACTCGGCCTGGGTCCCCTTGCCCGCCCCGGGGGGACCGACCAGAACGAGTCGCATCTACCGCAGGAACCCTTCGTAGTTCCGCTGCATGAGCTGGCTCTCGATCTGCTTCACGGTCTCCAGCCCGACGCCGACCATGATCAGCACCGCGGTGCCGCCGAACGGGAAGTTCTGGAACTGCTGGTTGTCCAGCCAGATGAAGAAGAAGTTCGGCAGGATCGAGATCAGGCCCAGGTAGAGCGCACCGGGAAGGGTGATCCGGCTCAGGATGAAGTCGAGGTAGTCGGCGGTCGGCTTGCCGGGCCGGATGCCCGGGACGAAGCCGCCGTACTTCTTCATGTTGTCCGCGACCTCGGTCGGGTTGAACGTGATCGAGACGTAGAAGTACGTGAAGAAGATGATCAGCAGGAAGTACACGCTGATGTAGGTCGGGCTGTCCGGCTGCACGAGGTGGTTCTGCACCCAGGTCTGCCAACCGTTGAGGTTGTTCTGATCGAAGAACTGGAGCAGCAGCGACGGCAGGTAGAGCAGCGACGAGCCGAAGATGACCGGGATCACACCCGCCTGGTTGACCTTCAGCGGGATGTAGGTCGAGGTGCCGCCGTACATCCGCCGGCCGATCATGCGCTTGGCGTACTGCACCGGGATCCGGCGCTGCGCCTGCTCGATGAAGACGACCGCGGTGATGACCACCAGGACCAGGACCAGCACCAGGCCGAACATCCCCCAGCCCTTGTTGTTCTTGATGGTCCAACCCTCGCTGGGCAGCCGGGCGGCGATCGAGGTGAAGATCAGCACCGACATTCCGTTGCCGACGCCCCGGTCGGTGATCAGCTCGCCGAGCCACATCACCACGCCCGTACCGGCGGTCATCGTGATCACCAGCACGGTCACGGTCAGCCAGGTCGGCAGGCCCGTGCCCTCCGGGATGATCGGGAACTCCTGGCACATCCCGTTGAAGAGCTGGCCGGAGCGGGCCAGCGCCACGAACGCCGAGGCCTGCAGGATGCCCAGGCCGAGGGTGAGGTAGCGGGTGTACTGCGTGATCTTCGCCTGACCGGCCTGGCCCTCCTTGCGGAGCTGCTCCAGCCGCGGGATGACCACGGTGAGCAGCTGCAGGATGATCGAGGCGGTGATGTAGGGCATGATGCCCAGCGCGAAGACCGACAGCGAGAGCAGCGCGCCGCCGGAGAAGAGGTTGAGCAGGTTGAAAACGCCGTTGCCCTCGCCCTCCTCCATGGTTTCGATGCACTTCTGCACGTTGCCGTAGGAGACGCCGGGGCTGGGCAGCGTCGCACCGAGCCGGTAGACCGCGATGATGCCTACTGTGAACAGCAGCTTCTTGCGCAGGTCAGGCGTGCGGAACGCACTGAGAAAGGCGGAGAGCAACTTCTTCCTCCTGCGCGAGGCGGCCGCCGGTGGTTCGTGGCGGGACGGGGTGGTTGTCGGGCGATCGACCCGATACCCATAGCTGGGATCGGACTCTAACAGTCCGGCGCGCTCCCGGGCAGATCCACCCGGGGAACATTCACCGCTTCCGATGTTAACGGGACCAACGGCCCCCTAGTAGGCCGTGGCGCCCGCCAGTTGCCGTGAACTGGGCGAGCGCCTCGACCGCCACGTCCTACAGCTCCGTCACCGAGCCGCCGGCAGCGGTGATCTTCTCCTTGGCCGACGCGCTGAACGCGTGCGCCGACACCTGGAGGGCGACCCCGCCCAGCTCCCCGGTACCGAGAACCTTCACCGGCTGCCCCTTGCGGACGGCGCCGGCCTGGACCAGCTCCTGCGGACCGACCTGGCCGCCCTCCGGGAACAACTCGGCGAGCCGGTCCAGGTTGACCACCTGGAACACGACCTTGAACTTGTTCTTGAAGCCCTTCAGCTTCGGCAGCCGCATGTGGATGGGCATCTGCCCACCCTCGAAGGCCGCCGAGATGTTCTTCCGGGCCTTGGAACCCTTGGTACCGCGACCGGCGGTCTTGCCCTTCGAACCCTCACCGCGACCCACCCGGGTCTTCTCGGTCTTGGCTCCGGGGGCCGGGCGCAGGTGATGGACCTTGATCGTCATTACTCGACCTCCTCGACCTTCACGAGGTGGCTCACGGTGAAGATCATGCCCCGAATCTCGGGACGGTCCTCCTTGACCACCACGTCGTTGATCCGCTTGAGACCGAGCGACCGCAGCGACTCGCGCTGGTTGTGCTTGGTCCCGATGCCGGACCGGACCTGGGTCACCTTCAGGCGTGCCATCAGGCCGTCACCCCCGCCTGGGCCGCCAGCATGGCGGCCGGGGCGACGTCCTCGACCGGCAGGCCCCGACGCTTCGCGACCGCCTCCGGCGACTCCAGCCCCTTCAGGGCCGCCACCGTGGCGTGCACGATGTTGATCGGGTTGGACGAGCCGAGGCTCTTGGAGAGCACGTCGTGGATGCCCGCGCACTCCAGCACGGCCCGGACCGGACCACCGGCGATGACGCCCGTACCGGCGCTGGCCGGCTTGAGCAGCACCACACCGGCGGCGTCCTCACCGGTCACCGGGTGCGGGATCGAGGCACCGATCCGCGGCACCTTGAAGAAGTGCTTCTTGGCCTCCTCGACGCCCTTGGCGATCGCCGCGGGCACCTCCTTGGCCTTCCCGTAGCCCACACCGACCGTGCCGTCGCCGTCGCCCACGATCACCAGGGCGGTGAAGCTGAAGCGACGACCGCCCTTCACGACCTTGGCAACCCGGTTGATGGCGACGACCCGCTCAAGGTGCGGCGTCTTCTCGGCGGGCGCGTTTCCGCGACCGCCCTCACGGCGGTTGTCGCGGCGACCACCCTCGTTGCCACCGGACCCGCCGCCACGGCGCTGTTGACCTGGCATCAGCAGCCTTCCTCTCTCCTCGTGACGGGGTTAGAACTCGAGCCCGGCTTCGCGGGCCGCGTCGGCCAGCGCGGCGATCCGCCCCGCGTACTGGTTGCCACCGCGGTCGAAGACGACCTTGGCGATCCCGGCCGCCTTGGCCCGCTCGGCGATGAGCGCGCCGACCTTGCCGGCCAGGGCACTCTTGTCGCCCTCGGTGCCCCGGATCGAGTCGTCCATGGTCGAGGCGTAGACCAGCGTGTGGCCCTTGCCGTCGTCCACGATCTGCGCGGTGATGTGCCGCAGCGAGCGGGTGACCACGAGACGCGGCCGCTCGGCGGTGCCGACGACGGTCTTGCGGACCCGGAAGTGCCGACGCGCCCGCCCGATGGCGCGCTTGGCGGCAACCCCGCGGCGGCGCTTGAGCAGTGTGGCGGTCACTTCTTACCTGCCTTTCCGGCCTTGCGACGAATCACTTCGCCCTGGTACTTGACGCCCTTGCCCTTGTACGGCTCCGGCGGACGGATCTTCCGGATGTTGGCGGCAACCTCGCCGACCTGCTGCTTGTCGATGCCGGCCACGTGGAACAGGGTGGGCCGCTCGACCGTGAAGGTGATCCCGGCCGGAGCCTTCACCTGCACCGGGTGCGAGAACCCGAGCGCGAACTCCAGGTCGCTGCCCTTGGCGGTGACCCGGTAACCGGTACCGGCGATCTCCAGGGTCTTGCGGTAGCCCTCGGTCACCCCGGTGATCATGTTCGCCACCAGCGTACGGCTCAGGCCGTGCAGCTCCTTGGCCTTGCGCTCGTCGTTCGGCCGGTTGACGTGCAGCTGGCCGTCCTCGCCCCGCTCCGCCGTGATCGGCTCGGCCAGGTTGTGCGACAGCTCGCCCTTCGGCCCCTTGACCTTGACGGTCGAACCGTCGATGGTCACCTCGACGCCGGACGGCACCGGGATCGACTTACGTCCAATACGCGACATTTCTCTCTGTCTCCCGTTACCAGACGAAGGCGAGGACTTCCCCGCCAACGCTCCGCTTGCGGGCCTGCCGGTCGGTCAGCAGCCCCTGGGACGTCGAAATGATCGCCACGCCCAGTCCACCGAGCACCCGCGGGAGCCCGTCCGACTTGGCGTACACCCGGAGGCCGGGCTTGGACACGCGCTTGATGCCGGCCAGGCTCCGTTCCCGGTTCTGGCCGTACTTAAGCTCGACGACCAGTCGCTTGCCGACGACGCCCTCCTCGGGCTCCTCGACGGCCCAGGTGGCGATGTAGCCCTCGGACTTGAGGACCTCGGCGATGTTCGCCTTGATCTTCGAGTAGGGCATCGTCACCCGGTCGTGGTACGCCTGGTTGGCGTTACGCAGACGCGTCAGCATGTCTGCGATCGGGTCGGTCATCGTCATGGATCTCGTCAGCCTTTCTCGCCGGGGTTCCCGGGGCAGTGGCCCGGGCCTACGGCGTTGCGATCCTCGCCCCGGATATCGGTCGGGACGTGGCTGGGCCCAAAGCGGGTGGCGTCACGGTGCTCGCTCCGCCACCCACGGATGGGGCGCAGTGTCACCAGGAAGCCTTCGACACGCCGGGCAGCTCACCGCGGTGGGCCATCTCCCGGATGCAGACCCGGCAGAGGCCGAACTTGCGGTAGACCGCCTTCGGCCGCCCGCAACGCTGGCAGCGGGTGTACGCGCGAACCGAGAACTTCGGCTTCGCGGCGGCCTTGAGGATCAGCGCCTTCTTCGCCATCTCAGTTCTCCTTGAACGGGAAGCCCAGGAGCTTGAGCAGCGCCCGGCCCTCGTCGTCGGTCTTGGCGGTGGTCACCACCGTGATGTCCATGCCCCGTACGCGGTCGATCCGGTCCTGGTCGATCTCGTGGAACACCGACTGCTCGGTCAGGCCGAACGTGTAGTTGCCGTGCCCGTCGAGCTTGCGCCCGTCCAGACCACGGAAGTCCCGGATCCGGGGCAGCGCGATCGAGAGCAGCCGGTCCAGGAACTCCCACATCCGGTCGCCGCGCAGGGTCACCTTGGCGCCGATCGGCATGCCCTCGCGGAGCTTGAACTGCGCGATGGACTTGCGGGCCCGGCGGACCTGCGGCTTCTGGCCGGAGATGGTGGCCAGGTCGCGTACGGCGCCGTCGATCAGCTTCGCGTCCCGGGCAGCCTCGCCGACGCCCATGTTGACGACGATCTTGACCAGGCCGGGCACCTGCATCGGGTTGCCGTACTGGAACTGCTCGCGGAGCTGGCCCGCGATCTCTTCGCGGTACCGCTGCTTGAGCCGGGGCAGCGTCTTGGTCTCGGTTGCCGTCATCACAGGTCCTTACCGGTGCTACGCGCGATGCGGACCTTCTGGCCACCCTCGTCGAACCGGTACCCGACCCGCGTCGGGTTGCCGTCGGAGTCCAGGACCATCACGTTCGAGACGTGGATCGCGGCCTCCTGCGTGACGATGCCGCCGGTCTTCGCACCGCGCTGGGTGGTGCGGATGCGGGTGTGCTTCTTGACCCGGTTCACGCCCTCGACCAGGACCTTGTCCTGCCGCGGGTAGGCCGCGATGACCTTGCCCTTGGCACCCTTGTCCTTGCCGGCGATGACGATGACCGTGTCGCCCTTCTTGACCTTCATGCCCGCACCTCCCTCCGGTCGGCGCGTGCCTGAAGGTCACACCGCCTGAGCCTGCTGGTTCCCTCGCTGCGCTCGGTCACGGTTACAACACCTCCGGCGCGAGCGAGATGATCTTCATGAACCGCTTGTCCCGCAGCTCACGGCCTACCGGGCCAAAGATACGGGTACCGCGCGGGTCGCCACCATCCTTGATGATCACGGCCGCGTTCTCGTCGAATCGGATGTACGAGCCGTCCGGCCGCCGCTTCTCCTTCGCGGTGCGGACGACGACGGCCTTGACGACGTCGCCCTTCTTCACACCGGCACCGGGGATGGCGTCCTTGACCGTGGCCACGATGACGTCGCCGATGCTCGCGTAGCGCCGACCGGAGCCACCGAGCACCCGGATGCACAGGATCTCCCGGGCACCCGTGTTGTCGGCGACGCGCAGTCGCGACTCCTGCTGAATCACGTCTATCTCCTATGTCTGCCAGTTCTCAGCCGGCGGTGGATCCGGCCTGCCTTCGTCGACCGAAGTCCCGTGCCGGCTGAGCTTGGCGGAACCCTGAGCCTGCGGTACGGCTCTTACTTGGCCTTCTCGAGGATCTCCACGACCCGCCACCGCTTGGTGGCGGACAGCGGACGGGTCTCCATGAGCAGCACCCGGTCGCCCACGCCGCACGCGTTCTGCTCGTCGTGCGCCTTCAGCTTGCTGGTGCGGCGCATGACCTTGCCGTACAGCGCGTGCTTGACCCGGTCCTCGACCTCGACGACCACGGTCTTTTCCATCTTGTCGCTGACCACGAGGCCCTCGCGGACCTTGCGCTGGGCCCGCGCCTTGGCAGTGGTGGTTTCTTCGCTCATGATGCAGTCACCTCAGTCGGCGCGGCCGAAAGCCCAAGCTCACGCTCACGCATGATCGTGTAGATCCGGGCGATCTCCCGGCGGATGACCTGGAGCCGGCGGTTGTTGTCCAGCTGACCGGTCGCCGACTGGACGCGGAGGTTGAACAGCTCCGCCTTGGCCTCCCGGAGCCGGCTGACCAGCTCCTCCTCGGAGAGCTCACGCAGCTCGCCGGCTTTAACGCCCGCGGCCATCAGCTTTCACCCACTTCACGCGTCACAATGCGGCACTTCATCGGGAGCTTGTGGATCGCGCGACGCATCGCCTCTCGCGCGATCTGCTCGTTGGGGAAGGACATCTCGAAGAGCACCCGCCCCGGCTTGATGTTGGCCACCCACCACTCGGGCGAGCCCTTACCGGAACCCATCCGGGTTTCGGCCGGCTTCTTGGTCAGGGCCTGGTCCGGGAAGACCGTGATCCAGACCTTGCCACCGCGCTTGATGTGCCGGGTCATCGCGATACGCGCCGCTTCGATCTGCCGGTTGGTCAGGTACGCGGACTCGAGCGCCTGGATTCCGAACTCGCCGAACACCACCCGGGTGCCGCCCTTCGCCGCGCCATGGCGGTCGGGGTGGTGCGGCTTGCGGAAGCCCTTCGGGGGCTTGCGCGGCATCAGCATCTGTCAGCCCTCCTGCGCTGAGCTGTCCGTTCCGGCGGAACCCGCCGGAGTCGCCGCGGCGGTAGCCGGCGCGGCGCTGTCGTTCGTCGCCTCGGCGGGCGTACCGGAGATCTCCGCGGCCGCCGCCCGGCCCGCCTCGGTGCCGCCGGCGGTGGTGCCGGAGGAGCCGGAGCGGCCACGACGCGGCCGGTCGGGACGGTCGCCCCGCTCACGGCGCGGACGTGCCGGACCCGCCTCGGCCGGGGCCTCCCGACCGGGTACGGCGTCGCCCTTGTAGATCCAGACCTTCACGCCGATCCGGCCGAAGGTGGTCCGGGCCTCGAAGAAGCCGTACTCGATGTTGGCCCGCAGCGTGTGCAGCGGCACCCGACCCTCGCGGTAGAACTCGGTACGGCTCATCTCGGCGCCGCCGAGCCGGCCGGAGACCTGCACCCGGATGCCCCGCACGATCGGGTTCTTCATCGCGGACTGCATGGCCTTACGCATCGCCCGCCGGAAGCTGACCCGGCTGGAGAGCTGCTCGGCCACGCCCTGCGCGACGAGCTGTGCGTCCGACTCCGGGCTCTTCACCTCGAGGATGTTGAGCTGCACCTGCTTGCCGGTCAGCTTCTCCAGCTCGCCACGGATCCGGTCGGCCTCCGCGCCCTTGCGGCCGATGACGATGCCCGGCCGGGCGGTGTGGATGTCGACCCGGACCCGGTCCCGGGTCCGCTCGATGTCGACCTTGGAGATGCCGGCCCGCTCCAGGCCCTTGGACATCATCCGCCGGATCTTGACGTCCTCGGCGATGTAGTCCTTGTAGAGCTTGTCCGCGTACCAGCGGGACTTCCAGTCGGTCGAGATGCCGAGCCGGAACCCGTGCGGGTGAACCTTCTGACCCATTACTCGGCACCCTCCGTCTTGCTCTGCGTCTCCGCTGCCTCGGTCGTCGGCTCGGCCTCGGCCGGCGCGGTCGCCTTGGCCGGAGCGGCCTTCTTCGCCGCGCCCCGGCCGCCCGGCGCCGCCGGCGCGACGGCCTCCACCACGATGGTGATGTGGCAGGTCCGCTTGCGGATCCGGTACGCCCGGCCCTGCGCCCGCGGCTGGAACCGCTTCATCGTCGGGCCCTCGTCCACGAACGCCTCGCTGACGAGCAGCGCGTCGGGGTCCAGCCGCTCGTTGTTCTCCGCGTTGGCGATCGCGCTCGCGAGCACCTTGTAAACCTGCTCACTCGCCGCCTGCGGCGCGAACTGCAGCACCGTGAGCGCCTCCTTCGCGGGCAGACCGCGGACGAGGTTGACCACCCGGCGCGCCTTGGTCGGCGAGATGCGCACGTGTCGCGCAACCGCCCGCGCGCCCGGAAGCACCGGAGCGTCGCCCTTTACTGGCATCGCTGAAACCCCTTGATCCTTTATCCGTGGTCGGCGCTCAGCGCCGGCGGCTCTTCCGGTCGTCCTTCTCGTGACCCTTGAACGTGCGGGTCAGCGCAAACTCACCGAGCTTGTGCCCGACCATCGCCTCGGTGATGAACACCGGGACGTGCTTGCGCCCGTCGTGCACGGCGATCGTGTGCCCGAGCATGTCCGGGATGATCGTCGAGCGGCGCGACCAGGTCTTGATGACGTTCTTCGAGCCCTTCTCGTTCTGCGTCTCCACCTTCTTGAGCAGGTGGTCGTCGATGAACGGGCCCTTCTTCAGGCTGCGAGGCATGTCTACCTATCTCCCTTAGCCGCGCTTACGGGTGGCGTAGCGGCGGCGGACGATGAGGCGGTCGCTCGCCTTGCCCTTCTGCCGGGTACGACCCTCGGGCTTACCCTGCGGGTTCACCGGGTGACGACCACCGGAGGTCTTACCCTCACCACCACCGTGCGGGTGGTCGACCGGGTTCATCGCCACACCACGGACGGTCGGGCGGCGGCCCTTCCAGCGCATCCGGCCGGCCTTGCCCCAGTTGATGTTTGACTGGTCGGCGTTGCCGATCTCGCCGACGGTGGCCCGGCAGCGCACGTCCACCCGCCGGATCTCGCCGGAGGGCATCCGCAGCGTGGCGTACGCACCCTCCCGGCCCAGCAGTTGGATGCCGACGCCGGCCGAGCGGGCCAGCTTGGCGCCGCCGCCGGGACGCAGCTCCACCGCGTGGATGGTGGAACCGACCGGGATGTTGCGCAGCGGCAGGTTGTTGCCCGGCTTGATGTCGGCGCCCGGACCGGACTCGACGCGGTCGCCCTGCTTCAGGTCCTTCGGCGCGATGATGTACCGCTTCTCGCCGTCGGCGTAGTGCAGCAGCGCGATCCGCGCAGTGCGGTTCGGGTCGTACTCGATGTGCGCGACCTTCGCCGGCACGCCGTCCTTGTCGACCCGCTTGAAGTCGATCAGACGGTACTGCCGCTTGTGCCCACCACCGTGGTGCCGCGTGGTGATCCGGCCGTGGGCGTTACGCCCGCCCTTCTTCGGCAGCGGAACCAGCAGCGACTTCTCCGGGGTCGACCGGGTGATCTCGGCGAAGTCGGCGACGCTGGAGCCACGCCGGCCCGGCGTCGTCGGCTTGTACTTACGGATAGCCATTGTCTATACCCCTCAGCTGACCGGGCCGCCGAAGGCCTCGATACGGTCACCGTCAGCCAGCTTCACCATCGCCCGCTTGGTGTTCTTGCGCTTGCCGTACCCGGTGCGGGTGCGCTTGCGCTTGCCCTCGCGGTTGAGCGTGTTCACCGTCAGGACGCGCACGTCGAAGATCTGCTGAATCGCGATCTTGATGGCGGTCTTGTTGGCGTCCGGGTGCACCAGGAAGGTGTACCAGTTCTTGTTCAGCTCGCTGTAGCTCTTCTCCGAGACGACCGGCGCGAAGATGATGTCCCGCGGGTCGGCGATGGTGCTCACTTGTCGCTCTCCTCACCCTGCGCCCCACCGCGGACACCCAGGAACTCGTCCAGGGCCTCCTTGGTGAAGACCACGTCGTCGGCCACCAGCACGTCGTACGTGTTGAGCTGGCCGGCCTCCAGCAGGTGCACCCGGGGCTCGTTGCGCAGCGAGAGCCAGTTCAGCTCGTCGGTGCTGCTGAGCACCACCAGCACCCGCTTGGCCTCGGTCGCCTTGCGCAGCGTGGCGAGGGCGCCCTTGGTCGACGGCTTGTCGCCGGTGACGAAGGTCTCGACCACGTGCACCTGGCCGCCGCGGGCCCGGTCCGAGAGGGCGCCCCGCAGTGCGGCCGCCTTCATCTTCTTCGGGGTCCGCTGGCTGTAGTCGCGCGGGACCGGCCCGTGCACGACGCCACCGCCGGCGAACTGCGGTGCGCGGATCGAACCCTGCCGGGCCCGACCGGTGCCCTTCTGCTTGTACGGCTTCTTGCCGCCACCGGCGACCTCGCCCCGGGTCTTGGTCTTGTGCGTGCCCTGCCGCGCGGCGGCGAGCTGGGCGACCACGACCTGGTGCATCAGCGCGATGTTCGCCTGCACGTCGAAGACCTCGGCGGGCAGCTCGACGGAGCCGCTCGCGGTGCCCTCGGCGGTCAGCACGTCAACGGTGGTCACAGCGCTCGTCCTCCGTTCGCGACTGCGAGGCTCGCAAGCTCACTCCTCGCGCTCACTGTGCACCGCCCTTCTTCGCGACGGCCTTGGCGGCCGAGCGGACCAGCACCAGCGCGCCCTTGGGGCCGGGGATGGCGCCGCGGACCAGCAGCAGGTTGTTCTCCGGGTCCACCGCCTGGATGGTGAGGTTCTGCACGGTGTAGCGCGCCCCACCCATCCGGCCGGCCATCCGGGTGCCCTTGAAGACCCGGCCCGGGGTGGCGCAGGCGCCGATCGAACCGGGCGAGCGGTGCTTGCGCTCGACACCGTGGCTGGCGCGCAGACCGTGGAAGCCGTGCCGCTTCATGGGACCGGCGAAGCCCTTGCCCTTGGTCCGGCCGGTCACGTCGATCGGCGTGCCGACGGCGAACGCCTCCACGCTGACCTCCTGCCCCAGCTCGTAGTCCGCGGCGTCGGTGGTGCGCAGCTCGACGATGTGCCGGCGCGGCGCCACGTTCGCCTTGGCGTAGTGGCCGGTGATCGGCTTCTTGACCTTCCGCGGGTCGACCACGCCGTACGCCAGCTGGACCGCGGAGTAGCCGTCCTTGTCAGCGGTGCGGACCTGGGTCACGACACACGGTCCGGCCTGCACCACGGTCACCGGGACAACCTTGTTGTTGTCCCAGACCTGGGTCATGCCGAGCTTGGCGCCCAGGATGCCCTTCACTTGCCTGTCCATTAGTCCGGTCCCTACAGCTTGATCTCGATGTCGACGCCAGCCGGCAGGTCGAGGCGCATGAGCGAGTCGACCGTCTTGGGGGTCGGGTCGATGATGTCGATCAGACGCTTGTGCGTGCGCATCTCGAAGTGCTCACGCGAGTCCTTGTACTTGTGCGGCGAACGGATCACGCAGAAACGGTTGATCTCCGTGGGCAGCGGCACCGGGCCCGCGACCTGAGCCCCGGTACGCGTCACCGTCTCAACGATCTTGCGCGCCGAGGAGTCGACCACCTCGTGGTCGTACGCCTTGAGCCGGATGCGGATCTTCTGTCCCGCCATGGTGGCCTCTGTTCCTTCTCTCGCCTTGTCCGTCCCGCCCGCCCGCTCCAGCGGAGCCGCTCTCCCGGAGGGGGAGCGGGATGTTCCATGCCGGGCTCGGGCGCTGCCCAGTTCCCGTGCTGTCCGACCCCCGCGGTCGGGCGTGTCGCACCCCGGGGCCGGACTCCACCCCGGAAAGTCCGAGGCGGTCCCGCCCGTGCGGGAAGTATCGGGGCGCCGGAGATAGATCAACTATCCCCGGACGCCCAGCAAGGGTGGCTGACTGCTGGGCAGCCAACCACCCCGCCGGTACGCAACCTGACCAGTATGCCGTACTACCGCACGGCAACGCTAATCGGGGTTACCTGAATTACTTTGATTACTTGACGATCTTCGTGACGAACCCGGCGCCGACGGTCCGGCCACCCTCGCGGATCGCGAACTTGAGGTTTTCCTCCATCGCGATCGGCTGGATCAGCTTGACCGACATCGTGGTGTTGTCACCCGGCATGACCATCTCGGTGCCCTCGGGCAGCGTGACGACGCCGGTAACGTCCGTGGTCCGGAAGTAGAACTGCGGACGGTAGTTCTGGAAGAACGGGGTGTGCCGGCCACCCTCCTCCTTGGAGAGGATGTAGACGGTCGCCTCGAACTCCGTGTGCGGGGTGGTGGTGCCGGGCTTGACGACCACCATGCCGCGCTCGACGTCCTCGCGCTTGATGCCCCGGAGCAGCAGACCGACGTTCTCACCCGCGCGGGCCTCGTCGAGCAGCTTGCGGAACATCTCGATGCCGGTGCAGACCGTCTTCTGCGACTTCTCGCGGATACCGACGAGCTCCACCTCCTCGTTCGGCTTGAGGATGCCGCGCTCGGCGCGGCCGGTGACCACGGTGCCCCGACCGGTGATCGTGAAGACGTCCTCGATCGGCATCAGGAACGGCTTCTCGGTCTCCCGCTCCGGCTGCGGAATGGCGGTGTCGACGGCGCTCATCAGGTCCATGAGCTTGTCGGTCCACTCCGGGTCGCCCTCGAGCGCCTTCAGCGCCGACACCCGGACGACCGGCAGGTCGTCACCCGGGTACTCCTGCGCCGACAGCAGCTCGCGGACCTCGAGCTCGACCAGCTCGAGCAGCTCCTCGTCGTCGACCATGTCGCTCTTGTTCAGCGCCACGACGATGTAGGGAACGCCGACCTGGCGGGCCAGCAGCACGTGCTCGCGGGTCTGCGGCATCGGGCCGTCGGTCGCCGCGACCACCAGGATCGCGCCGTCCATCTGCGCGGCACCGGTGATCATGTTCTTGATGTAGTCGGCGTGACCGGGGCAGTCGACGTGTGCGTAGTGCCGCGCCTCGGTCTGGTACTCGACGTGTGCGATCGAGATCGTGATGCCCCGGGCCTTCTCCTCCGGCGCCTTGTCGATCTCGTCGAACGGCGTGTACGGGTTCAGGTCCGGCATCTTGTCGTGCAGGACCTTAGTGATGGCCGCCGTCAGCGTCGTCTTACCGTGGTCGATGTGACCAATGGTGCCGATGTTGACGTGCGGCTTAGTCCGCTCGAACTTCGCCTTCGCCACTGGTGTCCTCCTGTGGACTTCTTGGTTCGTACGCCCGGCACGCCATTCGGCGCTCAGGACTCTGTCGACAGCCTTTCCGACCGAGGTTCCCGGCCGGGAAGTCATGTGGGTCTTGCGGCGGTGAAACCTTCAGGCCCGGTCTAGCAGCCCGGCCCGTGGGCGCCGCGGGCGAGATTACTCGCCCGCCGCACTCGCGGTATCACCGGCCCGGCAACGGGTCAGTGCGCGTTTCCGCTCACTCACCCGTCGCCTTCGCGATGATCTCCTTCGCCACGCTCGCGGGAACCTCGGCGTAGGAGTCGAACTGCATGCTGTAGCTAGCCCGGCCCTGGGTCTTCGACCGCAGGTCGCCGACATAGCCGAACATCTCCGACAGCGGCACCAGAGCCCGGACGATGCGAGCGCCGCTGCGCTCCTCCATCGCCTGGATGATGCCTCGCCGGGAGTTGAGGTCGCCGATCACGTCGCCCATGTTCTCCTCGGGCGTGGTGACCTCGACGGACATCATCGGCTCGAGCAGTGCCGGGTCGGCCTTGCGGGCCGCCTCCTTCAGCACCATCGAACCGGCGATCTTGAAGGCCATTTCCGACGAGTCGACCTCGTGGTACTGGCCGTCGAGCAGGGTCAGCTTCAGACCGACCAGCGGGAACCCGGCGAGGATGCCGTACTGCATGGCGTCCTGGGCACCGGCGTCCACCGAGGGGATGAACTCCCTCGGAATCCGCCCACCGGTGACCGCGTTCGCGAACTCGTACGTCGGCGAGTCGTTGTCCAGCGGCAGCGGCTCGAGGCTGACGATGACCCGGGCGTACTGCCCCGAACCACCGGTCTGCTTCTTGTGGGTGTACTCGACCTTCTCCACCTTGCGGCGGATGGTCTCCCGGTACGCCACCTGCGGCTTGCCGATGTTCGCCTCGACGTTGAACTCGCGGCGCATCCGGTCCACCAGGATGTCCAGGTGCAGTTCGCCCATGCCGGAGATGACGGTCTGGCCGGTCTCCTCGTCGAGCTTGACCCGGAACGTCGGGTCCTCCTCGGCGAGCCGCTGGATAGCGGTGCTCAGCTTCTCCTGGTCGGCCTTTGTCTTCGGCTCGATCGCGACCTCGATGACCGGCTCCGGGAAGGTCATCGACTCCAGGATGACCGGGTTGGCCGGGTCGCAGAGGGTGTCGCCGGTTGTGGTCTGCTTCAGACCCTGCACCGCGATGATGTCGCCAGCCTGGGCCGAGCTGCGCTCTTCCCGCTTGTTGGCGTGCATCTGGTAGATCTTGCCGATCCGCTCCTTGCGGTCCTTGGTGGAGTTGATCACCTGCGATCCGGACTCCACCGTGCCCGAGTAGACGCGGACGTAGGTCAGCTTGCCCAGGTGCTTGTCGGTCTGGATCTTGAAGGCCAGCCCGGAGAACGGCTCGTTCTTGTCCGGCTTGCGCAGCATCGGGGTCTCGCCGTCGGGGGCGGTGCCCTCGATCGCCGGGACGTCCAGCGGCGACGGCAGGTAGTCGACCACCGCGTCGAGCATCGGCTGGACGCCCTTGTTCTTGAAGGCCGAACCGCAGAGCACCGGGTTCGCCTTGCCGCCGATGGTGGCCCGCCGGATGGCGGCCTTGATCGCGTCGACGGAGAGTTCCTCGCCCTCGAGGTACTTCTCCATCACCGAGTCGTCGACGTCGGCGAGGGTCTCGATCAGCTTCTCGCGCCACTCGGCGGCCATCTCCGCGAGGTCGGCCGGGATCTCCTCGACCGCGTAGTCCTCGCCCTTCTGGGTCTCACCGCGCCAGGTCAGCGCCCGCATCCCGATCAGGTCGACGACGCCGATGTGGTCGCCCTCCAGGCCGATCGGCACCTGCAGCACCAGCGGGGTGGCGTTGAGCCGGTCGATCATCATCTGCACGCAGCGGAAGAAGTCCGCCCCGGTCCGGTCGAGCTTGTTGACGAAGCACATCCGGGGGACGTTGTACTTGTCGGCCTGACGCCAGACGTTCTCCGTCTGCGGCTCCACACCGGCGACACCGTCGTAGACGGCGACCGCACCGTCGAGCACCCGCAGCGACCGCTCGACCTCGACCGTGAAGTCGACGTGGCCGGGCGTGTCGATGATCTGGATCGTGTGGCCCTTCCACTCACACTTGGTGGCGGCGGAGGTGATGGTGATCCCCCGCTCCTGCTCCTGCTCCATCCAGTCCATGACGGCGGCGCCTTCGTGGACCTCACCGATCTTGTAGGTGATGCCGGTGTAGAACAGGATCCGCTCGGTGGTAGTGGTCTTACCGGCATCGATGTGCGCCATGATGCCGATGTTGCGTACGTTGGCGAGCGCGTCTGCGGCGGCCACTTCAATCCCTACTTGTCGTCTCGTCGTCGTCTCGTCGGTGTGATCGCGACCGTTGCCCGGGCTCCGGCGCGGCGGACCGCGCCGGAACCCGGCTGGCCATTACCAGCGGTAGTGCGCGAAGGCCTTGTTGGACTCGGCCATCTTGTGGGTGTCCTCACGCCGCTTCACGGCGGCGCCAAGACCGTTGCTCGCGTCCAGCAGCTCGTTCATCAGCCGCTCGACCATCGTCTTCTCCCGGCGGGCGCGGGAGTAGGTGACCAGCCAGCGCAGGCCGAGCGTGGTGGCACGCTGCGGCTTGACCTCGACCGGCACCTGGTAGGTCGCGCCACCGACCCGGCGGCTGCGGACCTCCAGGGTCGGCTTCACGTTGTCCATCGCCCGCTTGAGCGTGACCACGGGGTCGGTGCCGGACTTCTCCCGGCAGCCCTCCAGGGCCTCGTAGACGATGCGCTCGGCGAGCTGACGCTTGCCGCGGAGCAGGATCTTGTTCACCAGCTGGGTGACCAGCGGGGAGTTGTACACCGGGTCCGCGACCAGCGGCCGGCGCGGAGCAGGGCCCTTACGCGGCATGTCAGCTCTTCTCCTTCTTCGCGCCGTAGCGGCTACGGGCCTGCTTGCGGTTGCGGACGCCCTGGGTGTCCAGCGAACCGCGGACGATCTTGTAACGCACGCCCGGAAGGTCCTTCACACGGCCGCCACGGACCAGCACGAGGGAGTGCTCCTGGAGGTTGTGCCCGACGCCCGGGATGTAGGCGGTCACCTCGATCTGGCTGCTGAGCTTCACCCGAGCGACCTTGCGCAGCGCGGAGTTCGGCTTCTTGGGGGTGGTGGTGTACACGCGCGTGCACACGCCGCGCCGCTGAGGACTCCCCTTCAGCGCCGGCGTCTTGGTCTTACTCGTTTTCGCCTGGCGGCCCTTGCGGACCAACTGCTGGATCGTGGGCACCGGGTTTTCCGCTCCCTTCGGCCGCCCTCTGCGACCGCGCCGTGTGTCTTAGCCGCCCGTCTGGGTGGCTCTCTTACCTTCCAACCAGGGCCGTCTCGGGACGGTCCCGGCACCCGCGGTCGGGCGTGTCGCCCGCTCGCGGTTTCCGCCGTCGCTCGTCGACGCCGGATTCCAGCTCGTCGGCACGCTGGGGCGTAGCCGACTTGTTTCGACTTTGTCGTGGGTTGCTCGATTGCCACCACGTGGACTCGGGCACACGCACGAGTTGCCCGGGCATGCCCGGGCACGAGAGGAAAGAGTACCTACCGTGAGTGGGCACGTCAAAACAGGACTCCGGGAGGTCGTCGAGCAACCCCCGGCCAGGCCCGGATCTCCGCGTCGCTCCCGAGAAGCACTGCCGGTTTTCAAGTGTACCGGCTGATCCCGCGATCGGCCCGTCGGCCCGGTAACCCGACAGCCGTCCGCCCCGGCCGGCCGGCCGCCGACGGCGCTCAGGCCAGTTGCAGCAGCACCGCCACGGCCAGCGCGAGCACCGTCAGCGCGAGGCCCACACCGGCACAGCTGATGCCGGCGATCGCCAGGCCCCGGCCGGTGAACCGGACCGGCGGCGCCGTGGAGCCCGGCGCGGCTGCGGGCGTCACGCGGCGGCGACCGGGCCAGAGCGCCCGACCGGTGGGCGAGGTCTGCCTGCGGCCCAGCTCGCCCAGCAGCACGCCGGCCAGGCCGAGCAGCCCGGCGAGCACCGCGAAGGCGCCCGCGACCCAGCCGCCCCAGTCCTCCGGGCTGCTGCCGGCGAGGCCCAGGCAGCCGGCGGTGAAGGCGACCAGCACGGATCCGACCCCGGTCACCAGCGAGGCCACCGCCGGACCCGAGGTGACCGGAGCCACCTCGAGGTGTACCAGGCCGAACGGCGTACCCGGGACCGCGTCCACCCGGCTGGGCGCCCGCAGCGACTCCCGGGGCGGCGCCGGCACCACGGCCGGTCCACCGCCGCCGGCCGGGCCCGCTCCGCCGACCGGACCGGGCATGCCGGGGTACGCCGTCGGCGCACCGCCGGACGGCGCGGCCCGGAGCGGCTCCGCCACCGGGTACCCGGCGACGCCGGGCGCCCCCGGCGCACCCGCCGGGGCCGGGCCGGAGGTCGGCACCGCCGGCACTGGGCCGGAATCCTGGCCGGGCCCCCAGGTGGAGGCCGCCGGGGCCGGCGGCGTGGCAGGGCTCGGCGCCCAGGTCGGGTTCGCCGGGAGTGGGGCGGTGGAGGCGCCTGCCCAGCCCGTGCCGGAGACCCCCGACCCGGCCTCGGACCCGGTCGGCGCGGGGCGGGACCACTCGCTGGCCGACCCGCCCGGCTCCCCCGGCGCGCTCGTCGGCGACGCCGCGGCAGTCGGCGGCAGCGTGTACGAGGGTTCGTGGTAGCGAGGCTCGGGCCCGGCGGGCTGCCCCGGCGTCTCGTCCGCCGCGCGCTCCACCCCGGGTGGCTGCGCCTCCTCCGTCACGAAAATCCCCCTGCACACCACCGAGCCGCCAACCACGGCGGAACCGACCGGCCGAGGAGTAGTCCGTCGACCGGGCCCGACACGTCGTGCCAAGGTCAGGTTACCGCCGCGCGGCCAGCCGCCACCGGCCCGGTTACGTCCGGTAGCCCTGCCGCCGAACCACCCTCCGCCGGCGGCCTGCTCAGTCGACCCCGGGCGCGAAGTCCTGGCCGACCGAGCCGTCGGCCAGATTCACCACACCGATCACGGTCGCCGCCACCAGCGCGGTCGCGGCGAGGGCGACTCCGGCCCAGGCCAGCCGCTCACCGCGACGCAGCCAGGCGGCACCCGTCAGATAACCCCCCGAGGCGTACGCCTCCCGGCGCGCCTGCCGGGCCAGCACCATCGCCAGCGTCGCCGGGACGATGCCCCCGACCAGTGGACCGGTCAGCAGCGCCACCAGGCCGAGGGCGAAGACCGCCCGGGACTTGGTGGAGCGCACCGGATCCGGGTCGAGCGGATGCCGCGTCCCCGGGTTGGCGGCCGGCATCGTGGTCACCCCGCCAGCCTACCCAACCCGGCGTGCACGGCCGGAAAAGCGAGGCGCCCCGCTCGTCGACCGACGAGCGGGGCGCCTCGGGTGTCGCCTTAGCGGTACGACCCGAAGTCGAAGTCGTCCAACGGCACCGCCTGGCCGCTGGCCGGCCCGAACCCGTAGTCGGTCTCCGGGTAGCCGGTCATCGAGTAGACCTTGGCCTTCGCCTCCTCGGTCGGCTCGACCCGGATGTTGCGGTACTTGCTGATGCCCGTACCGGCCGGGATGAGCTTACCGATGATGACGTTCTCCTTGAGACCGATCAGCGAGTCGCTCCGGGCGTGGATCGCCGCGTCCGTGAGCACCCGGGTGGTCTCCTGGAAGGACGCCGCCGACAGCCACGAGTCGGTGGCCAGCGACGCCTTGGTGATACCCATCAGCACCGGCCGGCCCGCCGCGGGCTCGCCGCCCTCGGAGACGAGTCGGCGGTTCTCCGACTCGAACAGCGCCCGGTCGACCAGCACACCCGGCAGGAACTCGGTCGCGCCGGAGTCGATCACCGTCACCCGCTTGAGCATCTGGCGGATGATGATCTCGATGTGCTTGTCGTGGATGAGCACACCCTGCGACCGGTAGACCTCCTGGACCTCCTGGGTCAGGTGGACCTGCACCGCCCGCGGGCCGAGGATCCGCAGCAGCTCGTGCGGGTCGATCGTGCCCTTGGTGAGCTTCTGGCCGACGTCGACGTGATCCCCGTCGTGTGCCTGGAGCGGCACCCGCTTGGAGATCTTGTCGTACACGATCTCGTCGCTGCCGTCGTCCGGCACCACGATGATCTTGCGCGACCGCTCGCCGTCCTCGATCCGGATCCGGCCCGGGGTGTCGGCGATCGGCGCCTTGCCCTTCGGGACCCGGGCCTCGAAGATCTCCTGGACCCGGGGCAGACCCTGGGTGATGTCCTCACCCGCGACACCACCGGTGTGGAAGGTACGCATCGTGAGCTGCGTACCCGGCTCACCGATCGACTGGGCGGCGATGATGCCGACCGCCTCGCCGACGTCCACGGTCTTGCCGGTCGGCAGCGAGCGGCCGTAGCACGCCCCGCAGACGCCGAGCTTGGACTCGCAGGTGAGCACGCTGCGGACCCGTACGGTGTCCACCCCGGCCCCCACGATCCTGTCGACCAGGATCGTGTTGATGTCCGCACCCCGCTCGGCGACCAGGTTGCCGTCGGGGCCCTTGATGTCGTCGGCCAGGGTACGGGCGTGCACGCTGGTCTCCACGTGCTCGTGTGCCACCAGCCGGCCGTCGAGCTGGGTCGCGATCTGCATCGGGATGGCGCGGTCGGTGCCGCAGTCCTCCTCGCGGATGATCACGTCCTGCGAGACGTCCACCAGACGACGGGTCAGGTAACCCGAGTCGGCGGTACGCAGCGCCGTGTCGGCGAGACCCTTCCGGGCACCGTGCGTGGAGATGAAGTACTCCAGCACGGAGAGACCCTCCCGGTAGCTGGCCTTGATCGGCCGCGGGATGATCTCACCCTTCGGGTTGGCCACCAGACCACGGATCGCGGCGATCTGGCGGAGCTGGAGCAGGTTACCGCGGGCACCCGAGTTGATCATCTTCCACAGCGGGTTCTCCTGCGGCAGCGCGGTCTCCATCTCCTTGGCGACCTCGTTGGTCGCCTTGGTCCAGATCTCGATGAGCTCGCCGCGACGTTCCTCGGCGGTCATCAGACCCCGCTGGTACTGCTTGTCGATCCGCTCGGCTTCCTTCTCGTACCGCTCCAGGATCTCCCGCTTGCGCGGCGGCGCGATGACGTCCTCCATGCCGATCGTCACGCCGGACCAGGTGGCCCAGTGGAAACCGGCCTCCTTGAGCCCGTCGAGCGTCGCGGCCAGGGCCACCTTCGGGAACCGCTCGGCGAGATCGTTGACGATCGCGGAGAGCTGCCCCTTGCGGATCTCGTAGTTCACGAACCGGTAGCCCTGCGGCAGGGTCTCGTTGAAGAGCACCCGCCCCAGCGTGGTCTCCACGGTGAGCGGCTCACCCGGGACCCAGCCCTCCGGCGAGGTCCACCGCGAGGCACCGGGGCCGTTGTCCACCTCGACCACACCGCGCAGCCGGATCTTCACCGGGGTCTGCAGGTGCAGCTCACCGTTGTCGAAGGCCATCCGCGCCTCGGCGTCCGAGCTGAACACCCGGCCCTCGCCGACCTCACCGGGGGTGAGGTGGGTCAGGTGGTAGAGGCCGATGACCATGTCCTGGGTGGGCATGGTGACCGGCTTGCCGTCCGCCGGCTTGAGGATGTTGTTGGACGAGAGCATCAGGATCCGGGCCTCGGCCTGCGCCTCGGCGGACAGCGGTACGTGCACCGCCATCTGGTCACCGTCGAAGTCCGCGTTGAACGCGGTGCAGACCAGCGGGTGGATCTGGATCGCCTTGCCCTCGACGAGCTGCGGCTCGAACGCCTGGATGCCCAGCCGGTGCAGGGTCGGCGCCCGGTTCAGCAGCACCGGGTGCTCGCCGATGACCTCTTCCAGCACGTCCCAGACGACCGGCCGCTGCCGCTCGACCATCCGCTTCGCGGACTTGATGTTCTGTGCGTGGTTGAGGTCGACCAGCCGCTTCATCACGAACGGCTTGAACAGCTCCAGCGCCATCTGCTTGGGCAGGCCGCACTGGTGCAGCTTGAGCTGCGGACCGACCACGATCACGGAACGACCGGAGTAGTCGACCCGCTTGCCCAGCAGGTTCTGCCGGAACCGGCCCTGCTTGCCCTTGAGCATGTCCGACAGCGACTTCAGCGGCCGGTTACCCGGGCCGGTGACCGGCCGACCACGCCGTCCGTTGTCGAACAGCGCGTCCACGGCCTCCTGGAGCATCCGCTTCTCGTTGTTGACGATGATCTCGGGCGCGCCGAGGTCGATCAGTCGCTTGAGCCGGTTGTTCCGGTTGATCACGCGGCGGTAGAGGTCGTTCAGGTCCGAGGTCGCGAACCGGCCACCGTCGAGCTGCACCATCGGGCGCAGGTCCGGCGGGATCACCGGTACGCAGTCCAGCACCATGCCGAGCGGCGAGTTGCGGGTGTTCAGGAACGCCGCCACGACCTTGAGTCGCTTGAGCGCCCGGATCTTCCGCTGGCCCTTACCGCTACGGATGATCTCGCGGAGGTTGTCCGCCTCGGCGTCCAGGTCCATGTTCTGGACCAGCGCCTTGATCGCCTCGGCGCCCATCCCGCCGGTGAAGTACTCGCCGAACCGGTCCCGCAGCTCGCGGTAGAGCAACTCGTCGGTGACCAGCTGCTTCGGCTCCAGCTTGCGGAAGGTGTCCAGCACCTCGTCGAGGCGGTCGATCTCGCGCTGCGCCCGGTCGCGGATCTGGCGCATCTCGCGCTCTCCGCCCTCCTTGACCTTGCGCCGCACGTCGGCCTTGGCACCCTCGGCCTCCAGCTCGGCCAGGTCGGCCTCGAGCTTGGCGGCCCGCTTCTCGATCTCCGAGTCGCGGCTGTTCTCGGCCTGCCGCTTCTCGGCCAGGATCTCGTTCTCCACCGTGGCGAGGTCGCGGTGCCGCGCCTCCGTGTCGACGCTGGTCACCACGTACGACGCGAAGTAGATGATCTTTTCGAGGTCCTTCGGCGCCAGGTCGAGCAGGTAGCCCAGCCGGCTCGGCACACCCTTGAAGTACCAGATGTGCGTCACCGAGGCGGCCAGCTCGATGTGGCCCATCCGCTCACGCCGCACCTTGGAGCGGGTCACCTCGACACCGCAGCGCTCACAGATGATGCCCTTGAACCGGACCCGCTTGTACTTACCGCAGTAGCACTCCCAGTCCCGCTGCGGGCCGAAGATCTTCTCGCAGAAGAGCCCGTCCTTTTCCGGCTTCAGGGTGCGGTAGTTGATCGTCTCAGGCTTCTTAACCTCGCCGTGCGACCACTGACGGATGTCGTCAGCGGTGGCCAGGCCAATCCGCAACTCGTCGAAGAAGTTGACGTCGAGCACGTTATATGTCCCTCGTGTCGTGTCGTTTTCTGTTGCTAGCACCCGGGGTTGGGGTTCGGGGTGGCGCGAGCCGCCCCGAACCCACCACCCACCTACACCTCTTCGACCGAGCTCGGCTCACGCCGGGACAGGTCGATGCCGAGTTCCTCCGCGGCCCGGAAGACCTCGTCGTCGGTCTCGCGCATCTCCAGGGCCACACCGTCGCTGGAGAGCACCTCTACGTTGAGGCACAGCGACTGGAGCTCCTTGAGCAGCACCTTGAAGGACTCCGGGATGCCCGGTTCGGGAATGTTCTCGCCCTTGACGATCGCCTCGTACACCTTGACCCGGCCGAGGACGTCGTCGGACTTGATCGTCAGCAGCTCCTGCAGGGCGTACGCGGCGCCGTACGCCTGCATCGCCCAGCACTCCATCTCGCCGAACCGCTGGCCACCGAACTGCGCCTTACCACCCAGCGGCTGCTGCGTGATCATCGAGTACGGGCCGGTCGACCGAGCGTGGATCTTGTCGTCGACCAGGTGGTTCAGCTTGAGGATGTAGATGTAGCCGACCGCGATCGGGTCGGGCAGCGGCTCGCCGGAACGTCCGTCGAAGAGCTGCGCCTTGCCGCTCGCGCCGATCAGCTGCTTGCCGTCCCGGTTGGGCAGGGTCGACGAGAGCAGACCGGAGATCTCCTCCTCCTTGGCGCCGTCGAAGACCGGCGTCGCCACGTTGGTGTCCGGCTCGGACTCGTGCGCGTCGATCGACCGCAGCGCTCGCTTCCAGTCCGCGTCCTCACCCTGTACCTGCCAGCCGGTCTTGGCGACCCACCCGAGGTGGGTCTCCAGCACCTGGCCGATGTTCATCCGGCTCGGCACGCCGAGCGGGTTGAGCACGATGTCGACCGGGGTGCCGTCCTCCAGGAACGGCATGTCCTCGACCGGCAGGATCTTGGAGATGACGCCCTTGTTGCCGTGCCGGCCGGCGAGCTTGTCACCGTCCTGGATCTTCCGCTTCTGCGCCACGTAGACCCGGACCAGCTCGTTGACGCCCGGCGGCAGCTCGTCGCCGTCCTCCCGGGAGAAGGTCCGTACGCCGATGACCGTGCCGGTCTCGCCGTGCGGCACCTTCAGCGAGGTGTCCCGGACCTCGCGCGCCTTCTCGCCGAAGATCGCGCGGAGCAGCCGCTCCTCCGGGGTCAGCTCCGTCTCGCCCTTGGGCGTGACCTTGCCGACCAGGATGTCGCCGGTGACGACCTCGGCGCCGATCCGGATGATGCCGCGCTCGTCGAGGTCGGCGAGCATCTCCTCGCTGACGTTCGGGATGTCGCGGGTGATCTCCTCCGGACCGAGCTTGGTGTCCCGGGCGTCGACCTCGTGCTCCTCGATGTGGATCGAGGTGAGGGCATCCTGCTGGACGAGGCGCTGCGACAGGATGATCGCGTCCTCGTAGTTGTGGCCCTCCCACGGCATGAACGCGACCAGCAGGTTGCGGCCGAGCGCCATCTCGCCGTCGTCGGTGCACGGACCGTCCGCGATGACCTGGCCCGCCTCCACCCGGTCGCCCTCGAAGACGATCGGCTTCTGGTTGACGCAGGAGCCCGCGTTGGAGCGGCGGAACTTGTGCAGCAGGTAGGTACGCCGGTGGCCGTCGTCCTGGTGCACCGTCACGTAGTCGGCGCACAGGTCCTCGACCACGCCGCCGACCTCGGCGACGACCACGTCACCGGCGTCCACCGCGGCCCGGTATTCCATACCGGTACCGACCAGCGGCGACTCGGCCTTGACCAGCGGCACCGCCTGGCGCTGCATGTTCGCGCCCATCAGTGCCCGGTTGGCGTCGTCGTGCTCGAGGAACGGAATCATGGCGGTGGCGACCGACACCATCTGGCGCGGCGACACGTCCATGTAGTCGACCGCGGTGGGAGCGACGTAGTCGACCTCACCGCCCTTCCGGCGGACCAGGACCCGGTCCTCGGCGAAGGTGCCGTCCGCACGCAGCGCGGTGTTGGCCTGCGCCTTGACGAACCGGTCCTCCTCGTCGGCAGTCAGGTAGTCGATCTGGTCGGTGACCCGGCCCTCGACCACCTTCCGGTACGGCGTCTCGATGAAGCCGAACGGGTTGACCCGGCCGAAGGTCGACAGGGCGCCGATCAGGCCGATGTTCGGGCCTTCCGGCGTCTCGATCGGGCACATCCGGCCGTAGTGCGACGGGTGCACGTCCCGGACCTCGAAGCCGGCCCGCTCCCGGGACAGACCACCCGGGCCGAGCGCGCTCAGCCGGCGCCGGTGGGTCAGGCCCGCCAGCGGGTTGGTCTGGTCCATGAACTGAGACAGCTGCGACGTACCGAAGAACTCCTTGATCGCCGCCACCACCGGACGGATGTTGATCAGGGTCTGCGGGGTGATCGCCTCGACGTCCTGGGTGGTCATCCGCTCGCGGACCACCCGCTCCATCCGGGAGAGGCCGACCCGAACCTGGTTCTGGATCAGCTCGCCCACGGTACGGAGCCGGCGGTTGCCGAAGTGGTCGATGTCGTCGGCCTCGTAGCCCTCCTCACCGGCGTGCAGCCGGCAGAGGTACTCCACGGTGGCGACGATGTCGTCCTCGGTCAGCGTGCCGGTGTTGATCGGCACGTCCAGCTCGAGCTTCTTGTTGAACTTGTATCGGCCGACCTTGGCGACGTCGTACCTCTTCGGGTTGAAGAAGAGGTTGTCGAGCAGGGTCTGGGCGTTCTCCCGGGTGGGAGGCTCGCCCGGCCGGAGCTTGCGGTAGATGTCGAGCAGCGCCTCGTCCACCCCGGCGATGTGGTCCTTCTCCAGGGTGGTCATCATCAGCTCGGACCAGCCGAACCGCTCGCGGATCTGCTCGTTGGTCCAGCCGATCGCCTTGAGCAGGACGGTGACGGCCTGCCGGCGCTTACGGTCGATGCGGACACCCACGGTGTCGCGCTTGTCGATGTCGAACTCCAGCCAGGCACCCCGACTCGGGATGACCTTGACGCTGGAGAGATCGCGGTCGGAGGTCTTGTCCGGCTGCTTGTCGAAGTAGACGCCCGGGGACCGGACGAGCTGGCTGACCACCACGCGCTCGGTGCCGTTGATGATGAAGGTGCCCTTCGGCGTCATCATCGGGAAGTCACCCATGAACACCGTCTGGCTCTTGATCTCGCCAGTGGTGTTGTTGGTGAACTCCGCGGTCACGAACAGCGGGGCGCAGTAGGTCAGGTCCTTCTCCTTGCACTCCTCGATCGAGGCCTTGACCTCGTCGAAGCGCGGCGCGGAGAAGGAAAGCGACATAGTGCCAGAGAAGTCCTCAATGGGACTGATCTCGTCGAGGATCTCGGCGAGACCCGATCGAGCGTGCGGGTCGTCGGCCGACCGGCCCTGCCAAGCCTCGTTGCCGACCAGCCAGTCAAACGACTCGTTCTGGATGGCGAGGAGGTTGGGGACCTCGAGGTGTTCGGTAATCCTGCCGAAGGAGATTCGGCGGGGCGCGAAAGCGCTCGACGTACGACTGGTCTTCGCAGGGCGGGAAGCTGCCAAGATGCGTCCTTCCGAGGACCGGTGCTGCTAGATGCGGCTGTCACGCGTGCACTCCAATGGCCCCACTCCAAACGCCCAAAACTGGACATTCCGAGCAGGGGTCAAGTCGGAAGGCAGCGCAAACTAGCAGTGTAGCCGAGCGGCTAACCGCTGTCCAGCCCACCACGGCAGGGCGTTGCAGAACGTGTCGCCAGCCGCCGGCTGGCGCGCGCCGAGCGCGCTCACACGTCCCGCACGCATCCCGCTAGGCCTCGTAGGGACCAGCGGCTCGTGGTGCTCCGTGGCCCTTACCCAGGTGTCGGCCGTCGCAAGCGCGGAAGGTCTTGCTGATGTCAGCGTGCCTGCCGGTTCCTGCCGCGTCAAGGGCTGATGACCGGGTCGGGCGACGTCTTTGCCCGGGTCGCCATCCGAGCCTGACCGGCCGGACGGGCCGACGACGGCCGTCCGAGGCGCCAAAGCCCTGATCATCGACGGTCGCAGCCTGTCAACGAACGGAGACGGGCGGCGATCCGGCGCCGGATCGCCGCCCGTCGGCGACATTGCTGTGCGTCAGCTCACTAGCCGACGCGAGCCGCCTCCGGTGGCCCGTACCTCTGCGGCCCCCGCTCGGCGGAACGGAGAGCTGGTCGGTACGGGCGCCCGGGGGCGACGCGGTGCGGAACTACTTGAGGGTGACCTTCGCGCCCTCGGCCTCGAGCTTGGCCTTGGCCTTGTCGGCGGCCTCCTTGTTGGCCTTCTCCAGGACCGGCTTCGGCGCGCCCTCGACGAGGTCCTTGGCCTCCTTCAGGCCCAGGCCGGTCAGCTCACGCACGACCTTGATGACCTGGATCTTCTTGCCGCCGTCGGCCTCCAGGATGACGTCGAACTCGTCCTGCTCCGGCTCGGCCTCGGCAGCCGGGGCCGCGGGGCCACCGGCAGCGATGGCCACCGGCGCGGCGGCGGTCACGTCGAAGGTGGTCTCGAACTGCTTCACGAACTCCGAGAGCTCGATCAGCGTCATCTCCTTGAACGCGTCGAGCAGCTCTTCGGTGCTGAGCTTCGCCATGGTGTCTGGCGTCCTTTCCTAATCTCTTACACGAATATCGGGGGTACCGGAGGGCTGGCCGCTCAGGCCTGCCCCTCCTTCTCACGCTTGTCCTGCAGGGCAGCCGCCAGGCGGGCGGTCTGCGCCAGCGGCGCCTGGAACAGGGCAGCGGCCTTGCTCAGGCTGCCCTTCATCGCGCCGGCCATCTTGGCCAGCAGCACCTCACGGGACTCGAGGTCGGCGAGCTTGTTGACCTCGTCCGCGGTGATCGCCCGGCCCTCGAAGACGCCACCCTTGATGACGAGCCTCGGGTTGGCCTTCGCGAACTCCCGCAGACCCTTCGCCGCCTCGACCACGTCGCCGGAGACGAAGGTCAGCGCGGTAGGACCGGTGAACAGCTCGTCGAGGCCGGCAATGCCAGCGTCCGTCGCGGCACGCTTGGCCAGCGTGTTCTTCGCCACCTCGTAGGTCGTGTCCCGACCGAGCGAGCGGCGTAGCTGGGTGAGCTGGGAAACCGTCAGGCCGCGGTACTCGGTGAGCACGGTGGCTCCCGAGTTGCGGAAGTATTCGGTGAGCTCGGCGACGGCGGTGGCCTTGTCGGCCCGAACCGGCTTGTCCGCCATGTCCCTCCTCTCTCGTTGCTCCAGGCTGATCACGGCCCGATCGGCCGTCTGGGCGCGATCGGAGCCCGGGTGCGGATCGGAAGTTCCGCCACAACGAGAGAAGCCCCGGCGCAGGGCGCACGGGGCGGGAAGGTCATGCGGACACGACCTGGCACGCTACCGTCTCCCCTGCGCGGGCCGCCCGTCGAGCGGGACCTTCGACCGTGCCGGGGCACGGTGACCAGCGGTCTCTGGGTTAGAACGTCGGCCAGGCTAGCCTGACCGACTTATCAGAGTACGGGATGCCTGCCGTAACGGCCAAATCACCCGAGGTGGTCCGGCTCACGTCCGGCCCGTCCCCGCTCACGCGCCACCGTCCCCGGGCTCAGGTCCGGCGGCGGCGCAGCCAGGCGTACCCGGCCAGCGCCGCAGCGCTCCAGAGCAGGGCGTGCCCGGTCAACAGGGCCACCGACCAGCCGGTCGGCCCGGCGGTGCTGGCCCGGGCGGTGGCGAGTACCGGGGGCGCGATCCAGGGCAGCACGGAGTCCTTCAACCCGAAGACGTACACCCCGACCACCCCGCCGACCATGGCGGCTAGCCCGTACAGCGGGCTGTTGGTCGCCGCCCGGCTGGCCAGCGCGCCCAGGCCGACGGCCGCCGGCAGGACCAGCAGGTGTGCCCAGAGCCCGACCGTCAGGCCCAGCGCGAGCGGCAGGTCGCCGTCCCGTTGGGGCCCGGTCACCCCGCCCACCAACCAGGGCAGCAGCAGCGCGACCGGGACCAGGGCCAGCCCGGCCAGCCCGGCGGCGAGGATCCCGCCGGCCAGCTCCGCCCGGCGGCCGGCGGCGACCACGGCAAGCCGGCGCTGGGTGTCCGGCTCGGTGTCCAGCAGCAGCTTGGTCTGCCAGGCCAGGACCGGGAAGAGCACCACGGCGGAGACACCGTACGCCTCGGCGGCCTGTGCGGCACCGCCCCCGTACAGCACGGTGAGTGCGACCAGCCCGGCGATCAACGGCGGCAGCGCCCGGGCGGTCCGGACGAATCCCGCCAACCGCATCCGGGCCAGCGCGGTCACGACGCCTCCCCGGTGGCCGCGACGGGTTCGGTCGGCTGCTCGCCACCCCCGTCGACCGCCCCGACCGCCTTGCCTGGAGCGGCCGGAACAGCCGGAGCGGCCGGAACAGCCGGAACAGCCTGGGCACCAGGGACGGTCCGGGTGCCCCTGGCTGCTGGGCGGCGGGGCGGAGCGGGCACTTCGGCCGCAAGGTCACCGTGTCCGGCGGGCGGTGGCTCCGCGCGGTGTACCCCTAGCACCTGGTGGCCGGCGCGGCGCAGCGCGGCGACGGTCTCCAGGGCCCGCTCGGTCGGCACCGCGATCTCCACCACGGAGGTCCCGGCCCCGGCGGCCCGCTGGTCGGCACCGGCCGGAGGCACGGCGGAGACACCGCCACCGGCGATCGGAGGCCCGGTGGAGACACCCCCGGCAAAGGTCGGAGGCACGGCGGAGGCAGTCCCGGCAGAGGTCTCGGCCCCGGCGGGCCGCTGGCCGCCGGAGCCCGGAGACAGGACGCTCACGGTCCCGTCGGCCACGCTCCACTGCGCGGCGTGCGGCAGCCGGACCGTCTCGCCACGGTGGTCGCTGACCAGTACGGCGCCGCCGTCGTCGAGTACCTCCCCGATCAGCTCGGGGACCAGTTCGCGGGTGGCCGCGTCCAGCCCCTCCCACGGTTCGTCCAGGACGAGCAGTCCGGGCGGGCGGAGCAGGGCCTGGGCCAGCCCGACCTTCTGGGCGGTGCCCTTGGAGAGCGCCGGCAGCCGGACGTCGCGGTACGCCGCCAGCCCGAGGCGCTCGATCCAGCCGGTCACGGCACGGGCGGCTGCCGCGGCCGAGAGCCCCCGGATCCGACCCATCCCGGTGAGGTACTGGTCGACGGTGTACGGCTGGTCCGCCGGAAAGCGCTCCGGCACCCAGCCGACCGCACTGGGCCGGTCCCGGACCACACCCCGGGTCGGGTCCAGTACGCCCACCGCCACCTGGAGCAGCGTCGACTTGCCCACGCCGTTGCGGCCCAGCACCACGGCGCTCTGCCCGGGGCCGATCTCCAGCTCGACCGCGCGCAGCACCCACGGGGCGCGGACTCCGTACCGCAGCCAGACCTGATCCAGTCGCACGGATAGCAGAGTGCCACAGCGCCGCCCGGAACGCGGAGCCGCAGCGCGCCGGAGGATGGCGGTGACACCGATGCGAAGCCCGCCCGGGCACCGGAAACGCCGATGCGGGGCGCCCGCGAAACGTCGCTGGGCGCCCCGCGTCGGACGGGACTGACCGGTTCGGTCGAGGCTCAGGCCTCGGCCGACTCCCGCAGGTTCTTCACCACGTTCGGGTCGACCGGAACGCCCGGGCCCATGGTGGTGGTCAGGGTGACCTTCCTGAGGTACTTGCCCTTGGCCGCGGACGGCTTGGTCCGGAGGACCTCGTCGAGCACCGCGGCGTAGTTCTCCACCAGCTGGGCCTCGGAGAACGAGGCCTTGCCGATGATCAGGTGCAGGTTGGAGTGCTTGTCCACCCGGAAGGTGATCTTGCCGCCCTTGATGTCCGAGACGGCCTTGGTGACGTCCATGGTCACCGTGCCGGTCTTCGGGTTCGGCATGAGACCGCGCGGGCCCAGGATCCGCGCGATCCGGCCGATCTTGGCCATCTGGTCCGGTGTGGCGATCGCCGCGTCGAAGTCCAGCCAGCCCTCCTGGATCCGGGCGACCAGCTCGTCGGTGCCGACCACGTCCGCTCCGGCGGCGGTCGCCTCCTCGGCCTTGGCGCCGGCCGCGAAGACGATCACGCGGGCGGTCTTGCCGGTGCCGTGCGGAAGGTTGACCGTGCCCCGGACCATCTGGTCGGCCTTGCGGGGGTCGACGCCGAGGCGCATCGCGACCTCGACCGTGGCGTCGAACTTGACCGTGCTGCTCCCCTTGGCCAGCTTGACGGCCTCGATCGGGGTGTAGAGCTTGTCCCGGTCGATGGCCTCGGCGGCCTTGCGGTAGCTCTTGCTGCGCTGCATCTCTGATTACTCCTGTGGTGTCTGGCGGGCTGCGGAGCGCCGCGGCCCTCCCACGAACTGGTCGTGCCGGTCAGGGGTGGTAGGGAGGACCTATTCCTTGACCGTGATGCCCATCGACCGGGCGGTGCCGGCGATGATCTTCTCGGCCTGGTCGAGGTCGTTGGCGTTCAGGTCGGCCATCTTCTTCTCGGCGATCTCGCGCAGCTGGGCGCGGGTGACCGAGCCGACCTTCTGGCTCTGCGGGACGCCGGAGCCCTTCTGCACGCCGGCAGCCTTGATCAGCAGTCGGGCGGCGGGCGGGGTCTTCAGCACGAAGGTGAAGGTCCGGTCCTCGTACACGCTGATCTCGGCCGGCACGATGTCACCGCGCTGCGACTCGGTCTGCGAGTTGTAGGACTTGCAGAACTCCATGATGTTGACGCCGTGCTGACCCAGCGCCGGACCGACCGGCGGCGCCGGGGTGGCCTGGCCCGCCGGGAGCTGAAGCGTGAACGTCTTGACGAGCTTCTTCTTCGGAGGCATGTCTCTTCCTGGGCTTGAAACTGGGGAACGTGCACCTGAGGTCACCCGTTGACGCGCACGGTCAAGCGCGCCTGCATGGCGGGCGACGTTCAAGAGTAGCGCAGCGCCCTCGCGGGCGCGGCGCCGAGGTCGGCCGAAGCCGGCCGGGTCGGATCCTGACGAGGCCCGGACCGCCGGGCGCCCGTCAATCAGATCTTGGCGACCTGGTTGAAGTTGAGCTCGACCGGAGTCTCCCGACCGAAGATCGACACCAGGACCTTGAGCTTCTGCTGGTCGGCGTTGATCTCGCTGATCGTGGCCGGCAGCGACGCGAAGGCGCCGTCGGTCACGGTGACCGAGTCACCGACCTCGAAGTCGAGCACCTTGACCTCCGGCTTCGCCTTCTTGGTCTCGGTCTCCACCGCCGGGGCGAGCCACTTGAGCACCTCGTCGAGCGAGAGCGGCGCCGGCCGGTCGGCCCGGTCGGTCGCGCCGACGAAGCCGGTCACCCCGGGGGTGTTGCGCACGCAGGAGTACGACTCCGGGGTCAGCTCCATCCGGACCAGGATGTAGCCCGGGAAGACCTTGTTCTGGACCTGGAGGCGCTTGCCGTTCTTGACCTCGACCTCTTCCCGGGTCGGCACCTCGACCTGGTAGATGAACTCCTCCATGTCGAGGCTGGTGATCCGGGTCTCCAGGTTCGTCTTGACCTTGTTCTCGTAACCGGCGTACGAGTGGACCACAAACCAGTCACCGGGCGCGTAGCGCAGCTTCTGCCGCAGCTCGGCGACCGGGTCGTAGTCCTCGTCCGGCGCCTCGGCGGCGGCGAACTCCGGCTCGTTGGCGGCCTCGACCGACTCGGTACCGCTCGCCGTCGCCACCGCGGACTGCTCGTCCGGGGTCTCGGCGGTCTCGTCGTACTCAGGCACGCTCGCTCACTTCCGTCACTATCAGGTGGGGCAGGTGGTCAGCTGGAGCCGCCGAAGACCCACAGCACGCCGCGGGCGAAGGCGTAGTCCAGCCCGGCCACGATCGTCAGCACCACGGCGACGAACACGACCACCACGGCGGTGTAGGTCAGCAGCTCCTTACGGGTCGGCCAGATGACCTTACGCAGCTCTGCCACGACCTCGCGGAAGAACCGGGCAAGCCGGCCGAATATTCCGACCCGACCCTCGGTCTTGGTGGTGGGCCTGCTGTCCGCCGAATCGGCCTTGGTGCGCTCCCGGGTGGCGGTGCCACCACGTCCGACCGGCTCGTCCGCCTCGTCGTCGGCGTCATCGTCGACAACGTCGTCGATCATCTCGTCGTCGAGACGGTCGTTGTCGTCCTCGTCGCGCCGATTCTTCTCGGCCACTTCGCCCTCCGTCGCCGGGTGGTTGGTACGCGCGCCGGTGGGCGCGCGCTGCGCTTTTCACGCCGGCCGGAACCCGGAGTCTCCGCCGCAGGCGCCGACCGCCCTCGACCGAACCCTCCGGACGACCGTCCCCGGAACGGCCCGCGGCCGGCGGATCCGTCAGGGGACGGACCGGGCGGACTGACCGCCCCGGCTCGACCCCGCCGGTGCCACCAACACGAGCCGGTCGCCACAGGTGGTGGCGACGCCGATCCCGGGACCGGTCAGGCCGTAGGCGCAGGGGTGACAGGACTTGAACCTGCAGCCTGCGGTTTTGGAGACCGCTGCTCTGCCAATTGAGCTACACCCCTGTGCGGGCAGCTGGACCCACTCAGGCACGCACGCCTGAGTAGAGGCCACTTGCCCCACGGCGGACCAGTGTACGGGTAGAGGCACGAGTTTCCCAACCGGTGTGCCCCAGCGAGCCCGCCGTACCTGGTCCGGGCCGGACTAGGCCGGGGTGCGGATCACCGCCCTGGCCTGGGCCAGCACTTTTTCCCCGTGGCAGGTGGCGGTCAGGTCGAGCCGGGTGAGTCCGTCCTCGGGCTCGCCCCGCACGGCGGCGCTCACCTCGATCTCGGTGCCCTCGTCGTCGTCCGGGACCACGACCGGCCGGGTGAACCGGACGCTGTATTCCACCACCGCGTCCGGCGAGCCGGCCCAGTCGGTGACCGCCCGCCCGACCAGCGCCATGGTGAACATGCCGTGCGCGATCACCCCGGGCAGTCCCACCTTGGTGGCGAACCGGTCGCTCCAGTGGATCGGATTGAAGTCACCCGAGGCGCCCGCGTACCGGATCAGGTCCGCGCGGGTGATCCGGAAGGTCCGGGGAGACAGATCCATCTCAGCCCTCTCCGCGTACGACGAGCTTGGTCCAGACGGTGACCACCGGTTCCCCGGCGGTCGTGTTCACCTCGGTGCGGGTGGTCATGAAGGCGTGTGCGCCCCGGTTGACGATCTCCTCGATCGTGTTGACGCAGACCAGCTCGTCGCCGGCCACCACCGGCCGGGTGTACCGGAACCGCTGGTCGCCGTGGACCACCCGGCTGTAGTCGACCCCGAGTTGCGGATCATCGACGATCTGCCGGTTGGCCGCCATGGTGATCGTGAACGGGTACGTCGGCGGGGCCACCACGTCGGCGTGCCCGAGCGCCCGGGCGGCATCCGGATCGTGGTGCGCCGGGTCGGCAGCGCCGATCGCGGCGGCGAACTCTCGGATCTTCTCGCGCCCCACCTGGTAGGGCGGGGTCGGCGGATAGCTGCGACCGACGAAGGACGGGTCCAGGGACATGCCGCCGAACCTACACGGCCGGGGCGAGCCGCCGTGGTCACCGCCCAGCGGCCGGAACGCGCCCGCGGGACGCCCGGAGCGGTCCCGCCGCACGCCGGCGCCGGGCCGGCCGCAGACAGCAGAATCGCCGCCCCGGCCCCGGCGGGAGCGGGCTCGCAGGCGCGCTCGCCAGGGTCGGAACGGCGATGCTGGAGGTCTCTGACCGGCCGACTCGCGTCGGCGGTGGATCAGCGGGTCTCGCGGTGAACGGTGTGCTTGCCGTCCCGGGGGCAGAACTTCTTCAGCTCGATGCGGTCCGGGTCGTTACGGCGGTTCTTACGCGTGATGTAGTTGCGCTCCTTGCACTCCACACACGCCAAAGTGATCTTGGGACGGACATCGGTCGCCTTGGCCACGGCGGGGCGCCTTCCTCGTTAGCGGACTGAACTACGACGTACCAGCGTAGACGCCTGCCACGCGGACACGCAAAGTGGGCGCCAACGGCGCCCCCTCGTTTCGGTCTCCGGGTCGGCCCCGGCGCCCGAGAGTAGCGGTGGCCGGACTTGAACCGGCGACACAGCGATTATGAGCCGCTTGCTCTGCCATCTGAGCTACACCGCCGAGGCGGGTCCAGCTGAACCCTCTGAGCCCCCTTACGGAATCGAACCGTAGACCTTCTCCTTACCATGGAGACGCTCTGCCGACTGAGCTAAGGGGGCGCGCACGCGATCTTTCCCGGTGGCGCGCAGAGGTAAGAGTACACGTCGTCGGGCACGAGGTGAAATCAGATCCCCGATGGCCATACCGGGGCATCGATCCCGGATCGCCGGCGCAGCTCAGGGCACCGCCCGCAGCCGCCGTACGTCGGCCGGGCCGGACTGGGCGTCGGACTCCGTCTGGGCCGCGAACCAGGCCTCCAGGCGCTCGTACGGCAGCGGACGGCTGAACAGGAACCCCTGCCCGATCTGGCACCCGATGTCCTGGAGCAGCTCCAGGGTGAGTTCGCTCTCCACCCCCTCGGCCACCACCGCCAGGCCGAACTGCTGGGAGAGCGTCACCACCGCGTTGACGATCGCCAGGTCCACCGGGTCGGTCGCCATCCCCTGCACGAACGAGCGGTCGACCTTGACCTCGTTGACCGGCAGCCGGCGCAGGTAGGAGAGCGAGGAGTGGCCGGTGCCGAAGTCGTCGACGGCGAGGCGTACCCCGATGTCGCGCAGCCGGCGCAACCCCGGCACCGCACGTTCGGTGCCGTCCAGTACGCCGGCCTCCTTGATCTCCAACGTGAGCAGCTCCGGGGCGACGCCGTACTCGGCGAGCATCCCCTGCACCAGGGCGGGGAACTGCTGGTCGGCGAGCGTACGCGGAGAGATGTTCACCGAGACGGCGAGAGTGTTGCCGCCGCTGGTCCAGTCGCGGCTGCGCCGCAGCGCCTCGCCGAGTACCAGCTTGGTCAGCTCGGGAAGTTGGCCGGTGTGCTCCGCCACCGCCACGAAGTCCTCCGGGGCCACCGTGCCGTGCGCCGGGTGCACCCACCGGGCCAGGCACTCCACCCCGACCAGCCGCCGGTCGGTCAGCGCGACCTTCGGCTGGTAGTAGACCTCCACCTCGGCGTGGCCGAGCGCGCGACGCAGGTCGCCGGCCAGGCCGAGTCGGCGCGACGACCGGGACTCCAGCCCGGGGCTGAACAGCTGGATGCCGTCCGGCGCCGACTTGGCCCTGGTCACCGCGAGGTCGGCGCGCTGGAGCAGGGTCGCCGGGTCGTCACCGTGGTCCGGATGCACCGCGACCCCGACCACGGTGTCGACGTCGAGGACCAGCGCGTCGAAGACCATCCGGTCGCGGATCTGCTCGCGCAGCTCGGCGGCGAGGTCGAGCGCCGCGTCGATGCTCTCCATCCGCAGCGTCACCACGAACTCGTCACTGCCGACCCGGCCCACCAGCGCGGCGGAGGGAGCCGAGGCGCGCAGCCGGGTCGCCACCTCGACGAGTACCCGGTCGCCGGCCGCGTGCCCGACGGACTCGTTGACCTGGCGAAGCCCGGCCACGTCGAAGAGGAGCAGTGCGACGACCTCGTTCGGCGCGCGTACCCGGACCGCCTCTTCCAGCGCCCCGGTCACCCGCCGCCGGTTGGGCAGGTTGGTCACCCCGTCGTGGTACGCGTCGTGCCGCAGCCGGTCCACCAGCCGGGAGTTCTCCAGGGCGACCGCGGCGTGCGCGGCGATCGTCTCGAAGATCGGCACATCCGCGGGGGTGAAGTGCCCGATGTCGCCGAGCCGGTTCACCACCTCGAGCGACCCGATCACCGCCTGGCCGGAGCGGAGCGGCGTGACGATCATGTCCTTCAGACCCGCTTCCCGCAACGCCTCCCGTACGTCCGGATGGCCGGCCATCCGGCTGCCGGCGGCGACGGTCCGGCTCTCCCCGGTGGCGCGCTCCCGGGCGACCAGCGGGGTCCGGGAGAAGTCGAGTAGCCCCGAGTCGTCGACCCTGGCGGTGAGCAGGACCTCCGGGTGCCGGCCCTGGGCGGGGAGCCAGAGGGTGGCGTACTCGGCCTGCATCAGCGCCCGGACCCGGCCCAGCAGCGAGTCGGCCAGGGTGCCGTCCTGACCGCGCTCGCTCATCGCCTTGGTCAGTTCGTAGACGTCCGCCAGGGTCCGGTGCTGCCGGAAGAACTGCGCGTACGCGCGGTAGAGCAGGACCAGCGCGGCGGCGAGCGCGAGCAGGAGCAGGGCGGACCACGGGGTGACCCGGAGGCAGATCACGATGACCAGGCCCATGGCCACGTTGAGCATCACCGTGAGCAGGCCGGGACCGGAGGTGCGGAACACCTCCCAGCCCGCCTGCGCTCCATGCATGATCGCGAAGACTCCGGCGACCGCACCCAGCGTCACCAGCGCGTGGGTCGCCACGGCGGCGACGAGGACACCCCAGGTGCTCGGCCCGAAGCCCTGCGTCTCCGGCAGCGCCAGCACGACCAGACTCGCCAGCGACACCGCCGCGGCGGACTTGGCGACGTTGAACCACAACTTCGCCGGCGCGAACCGGCGGTAGATCTGGGTGATCAGCGAACCGAGCGTGAAGACGAGTACGACGGTGAGCGGCGGCAGCAGGTAGAGCCCGAAGAGCAGCGGAATCTCGACGAACGTGATGACCGTGGTCTGCCGCCGGACGACGTAGAACAGCAGCGGAGTGTCACCCAGCAGCGCAAGCCCGAGCACCAGGGCCGCTCACGCCCACTCGTCGGGCGGACCGTCGAGGACACCGAGCACCACCGCCAGGACGACCGCGAAGATGGCCAGTGGGCCGGTGATCAGCCAGGCGTGCTCAGGGGATCGACGTGGTGACGGTGGGCGCCCAGCCATACCACTCCCGATGGAAGAGAGTCCGTCCCTCGGACGCGGGTGGTCGCTAGGCCCAGTCCCAGCCGAAAACCTGGAGCCCGTCGTCCGGCCCGGTCGTGTCACCCTCGGTTGGAGGGTCGGTCGAGTCAGCGATCCAGGTGTGGCCGCTTCGGTCCCGCACAGCCAGATCGGTCACCGCGGTCGCCGCGGCGAAGCCACTGACGGCGAGCGCCGCGAGCAGAAGTAGGGAGCCTATGAGGCGGCCCAACCTCCATGCAGGCATCGGTTGCTCCCGTCGAGGTAGCGTCGTGGAAGGTAGATGTTCCATGATGGTGCCACAGTCCGAGGAACCCGCAAAGCCATCGGAAGAGCGACCATCCGGGGATCGGCAAAGTCTAACCGTTCGGTAGGGACAAGTCCGCCGGCCGGCCGCAACCCCACCGGCCGGCAAATGCCCGACATGATTCACTCCCCGCTCAATAAGACTCACCACCCGTACGCGATCAGCCGTACCAAATACCGTTGTCGACGGATTTCGGCTAAACCGCTGCAACCGCATAACTCCGCCCATCACGGACGCAGTGCCGCCAGAGAATAGGTCGACATCGGGACACTAGGGATACCTCGGACCGGTGTCCACAGCAGACTCAGCGAGCACCGGCCGGAGGGCGTACGGCCGGAGCTCCGACGTCGGCAGGATCACAGTCCGTGAGGGCACCCGCCGGGAAGGCTCCGGCCCGGGCGGCCGCCACGGCGGCCCGGGCCGCCTGGACCGGGAACTCCCGGTCGGGCGAGGTCCGCAGCAGCACCAGCTCGTGGTAGAGCGGCGCGGTGGCGGCGACGAGCAACCGGCGCGGATCGCAGCCGGGCGGGATCTCGCCACGCCGTACGGCCCGGTGGACGATGACGGCGCAGCGGTCGTACCGGTCGACCCAGAAGGAGCGGAGGGCGTCCGCGGCCGGCGCCGAGCGGAACGACGCGGCGATCAGCGCCATCGTGACCGGGGGTTCGGCGGTCAGCGCCGCGTACACCTCGGAGTTGACGGCGCACAGGTCGCCCTCCAGCGAGCCGGTGTCGGGTGCCCGCCAGTCGTCGTCGGCGGCCTCGGCGAGTACGTCGGCGAGCAGCCCGCCGACGTCGCGCCAGCGCCGGTAGACCGTGGTGCGGTGCACTCCCGACCGGTCCGCCACGGCGTCGACGCCCAGCGCGTCGTAGCCGTACTCGACGAGGTGGGCCCGGACCGCGTCGAGAACCCGGCGGCGGATCTCGGCACTGCGGCCCCCCGGCCGGCGGACCGGCCCGGCGGCGGAATCGGTTGGCGGTCGGGGCGGCGACATGACAGGATCTTACTGCTACATCCGTAGACTTAAGGTAGGTACCCGTCCGATGGTCAGGTGAGCGTCACCCCGCGTCCCGAGCCGCCGCACGACCGGTGACTGATCCGCCGACGACCGGAGTCGCTCCCATGCCTACCCAACTCAGCCTGCACGACGTCACCAAGCGCTACGCCGACCGGACCGTGCTCGACGGGGTCAGCTCCGCCGTCGCCACCGGCGAACGCACCGCGGTCATCGGCGAGAACGGCTCCGGCAAGTCCACCCCGCTCCGGCTGCTCGCCGGGCGGGAGCGGCCCGACGAGGGGCGGGTGACCGTCGTCACCGCCGGTGGCCTCGGCTACCTGGGGCAGGACGCGCCGCCGCCGGGGTACCTGACGGTGCGGCAGGCGATCGACGACGCGCTCGCCGAGCTGCGCCGGATCGAGGCGCGGCCGCGAGAGCTGGAGCCGCTGCTCGGCGACGGCGACCAGCGGCGGCCGACCGAGTACGGGCGGCCGCGCGAGCGGTGGCGCGGCGAGCACCGGGTGATGACCGCCGGGGTACTCGACCCCGAACCGGTCTCCGTCACGGCCTGATTACGAAGCGCCAGACGCCGGTTTGCGATTCGGGCAGGTCGCCGCCGCTCGAAATACTAAAGAAAGGAAACTGAATGACATCCCCACGTCCTCCGTCGGTCCGGGAGTTTCGGATAGCCGATTCCACCGCCGGCCCGTACGGCGTCACTATCGGACCGGACGGCGCAATATGGGTCACCCTGGTGCATGCCGGGGAAATCATCCGAATGACCGCCGACGAGGAGGTTCAGCGTTACCAACTCGACGAATCGGCGAGCGGACCCTCCGTCATCACGACGGGACCGGACGGCGCACTCTGGTTCACCCGGTTCCGGGACCACCGGATCGGCCGGGTGTCGCTCTCCGGGCAGGTCAGCTCCTATCCGGTCCCGTCGCCGGCCGGCGGCCCGTACGGGATCACCGCCGGGCGGGACGGCGCGCTCTGGTTCACCGAGATGAACAGTGATCGGATCGGCCGGATCAGCACTGATGGCGAGGTGGTGGAGTTTCCGCTGCCCGAGGCGGGTGGCTATCCCTCGATGATCACCGCCGGTGCCGACGGGGCGCTCTGGTTCACGCTCAACCAGGCGAACGCGGTCGGCCGGATCGATCTCGACGGAAAGATCACGCTGTACCCGCTGCCGGCGGCCGGCGCCGGACCGGTCGGCATCGCATCCGGCCCGGACGGCGCAGTCCGGTTCGTCGAGATCGCCGCCGGCCAGCTCGGCCGGATCACCCCGGACGGGCGGATCACCGAGATCCCGCTGCCGGACCGGACCGCCCGGCCGCACGCGATCGCCGCCGGGCCGGACGGGAGCTACTGGTTCACCGAGTGGGGCGCCAACCGGGTCGGGCGGCTCGGCCCGGACGGCACGATCCGGGAGTACGAGCTGCCGACCCCGGGATCGGAGCCGCACGGGATCACGGTCGGTCCGGACGGGGTGGTCTGGGTCGCCCTGGAGATCGGTGCGGTGGCCCGGCTGGTGTGCTGAACGCCGGCCACGCCGGCGTACCCGATGTCACCGCTGCCGCTGGTTCGCGCGGCGGCGGTCGGCGTCCTCGATCGCGTGGCGTACCGCCAGCCGGACGACCCAGTAGAGCAGGGCGAGCATGACAGCCGACAGGGCGACGTACACCGTCAGGACGAACACCAGCTCGGGAATCTGGTCGGAGGCCATGCAGCGACGCTAGGGCACCCGGACCGCCGTCGCCGCCCCGCGCGGCCGCCCCCAGAGCCCCGCCATCCCTCCCGTCGGTACCCGGGAATCTGCCCCGTCGGGGATGTCGGTGCGAGCCGCAGGGTGAGATGGTCGAGCGAGCGTGCTGCGGGAATGCGCCACCCGCCGTGGCCCGCCGGTGGTGCCCAGTTGTCCGGCAGCGCTACCCCCGGCTCCGGTCGACGGCGGGACATACGCCAGGGAGAGGAGGATGGATGGCAGGGAAGGCACATCCGATCTTCGCCCGTTTCTATGAGCGGGTCAGCGTACTGATGGACCGGGCCGGAGCCGTGGAGCACCGGCGGACCCTGGTGGCGGGACTGGCGGGGAGGGTCGTCGAGATCGGGCCCGGTAACGGACGCATGTTCGCGCACTATCCCACCTCGGTCAGCGAGGTGCTGGCGGTCGAACCGGAGCCCCGGCTGCGGGCGACCGCGACCGCCGCCGCCACGACCGCCGGCGTACCCGTCCGGGTGGTGGCCGGAACCGCCGACGCGCTGCCGGCCGCCGACGGCGAGTTCGATGCGGCGGTGGTGGCGCTGGTGCTGTGTACGGTGCCGGACCAGGCCGCCGCGCTGGCCGAGATCCGGCGGGTGCTGCGTCCCGGCGGGGAACTGCGGTTCTACGAGCACGTAGCGGCCGAAGAACCCGGCCTGCTGCGGCGGACGCAACGGGTCCTGGACCGCACGGTGTGGCCACGGCTGTTCGCCGGCTGTCGAACGGGCCGCGACACCGCCGCCGCGATCACCGGAGCAGGGTTCCGGATCGGCGAGTTGCGACGGTTCCGGTTCCCGGACAGTGGACCTGGCAATCCGGCCGCGCCGCACATCCTCGGCCGAGCCGTCCGTCCGGTTGACCAGGCACACCGGTAGTCACCGCTGTCCGTGACCGCTCCCGCCGCCGCAAGTCAGCCCCGGAGGTACAGTCCGTGCCCGGTGCGGAGAAACGGGGGCGAACCAGTCGAAGAACCCCAGGCGTTGGAGCGGGTCAGTGTGGCAGTGGCGCGGCTGATGAGCTTGGCCTGCGTCCCCACCAACCCCTGGTACGCGGACCAGGCGAGCAGGTGGTCGGGGTGGTGCGACATCCGGTGTCGTCGTCGGCGGCGTCGTCGGTGGACCGGAGCTGTTCGATGCGGTTCCTCGACCGCCGCGGCGTCGTCGGTGGACCGGAGCTGTTCGATGCGGTTCCTCGACCGCCGCCGACTTGCCGGTCCCCCGACATGCCGGTCAGCAGCACCCGCTTCATCCCGACACCTACGGCGAGGCTGCTCGGGCAGCGAGGTGGATGCTCAACCGGCGAGCCGGCCGAGTACGCCGGACTCGGCCACGATCACCACGCCGATCGCCATGAAGACGACGGGCACGATCCAGTGCCCGAAGCGCTGAACGACCTCGACGACCCTTCGGTGCGAGCCGAGCCAGGACCCGGCCAGACACCAGAGCGCGACCCCGACGGCGAAGACCGCCACGGTGACCAGGCTGTCCGTCACGCCGACGGTGCGGAACAGCGGCGTGTAGACGGAGATGTTGTCCGCACCGTTCGCCACCGTAACCCCGGCCACCGAGAACAGCCCGGTCGCGACGACGGGCCCCGGTGGCTCAGCGTCACCACGGGCCCGGATCGCCGCGACGAGTCCCCTCACCCCGAGGCCGAACGGGATCAGGCCCAGCAACCCGACCCACTGGTCGGGGACGATCGTCAGGCCGAGCGCGGTCACGGCGGAGATGGCGACCAGGGTTGCGATGCCGGCGTACTGACCGGCCCAGATCTGCCCCGGCCGGGGCCTGCCGGCCGCCCGGGCGGAGAGGAAGAGCACGGTCAGCACGATGATGTCGTCGACGTTCGTACCGACGAACACTCCGACCGCCGCGACCAGGGTCCCGACAAGATCTCCCACGTACGGAATGTACGTGCCGGCGGGGACCGGGCAGGGCAGGGCAGGCCGGTCCCGCCGCCGGAGGCTCGACTCCGTACGGTTCGGGTGCACAATGCGCGGCGTGGGCGACTTCATCGTGTACCTCATCCCGACCGACCTGACCTGGCAGCCGAGCCGGGACGCGGCCGAGCGCACCGCCGCCGAGGCGCGGCGGCTCGCCGGCATTCCGGAGCACGTGTACCCCAGCATCGAAGTGGAGTTCTTCGCGCGGATCACCGTGGCCCACCCGTTCGAGAACCTGGAGCGGATCGGGTGCCCGCGTTGTGGCGGTGTGATCGCTGTGGAGTGGTTCGACGGGTTGACGGATCTCAACTCGCCGAATCCGGACGGGTTCGACGACCTGACCGTGGCGGTGCCGTGCTGCGGTGAGCTGGTCTCCCTCGCCGACCTCGACTACGACTGGCCGGCCGGGTTCTCCCGGTTCCGGCTCACCTTGTGGAATCCGGAGCGCGAGCTGACCGACGACGATCTGGTGACCCTGTCGGCAGGTTTGGGCCACGAACTCCGGCTCATCCACGCGCATCCGTGAGCTGGGGTCGTAGCCGGTCTCTTGTTGGTACGCGGTTCGAGGCGCTGGCTAGGTCGGGTCGGCGGCTCGGGAGGCGCGCAGGGTACCGACCGCGAGCAGCGCCGGCCCGGTGAGCGTCACCGCGGCCAGCAGCGCCGCTGGCACGTCCACCACATTCGCCAGCGACACGGCGACGCCGGCCGACAGGTGGACCCCGTCGTCCGGATTCGAGAACGTCCACCAGGCCACCCACCTGCGGGTGAGATCGTGGAAGGCGACCGCCGCCGAGACGGCGACCAGCAGCGCCCCGAGCGGCACGAGGGCGGCCCGGTCGGCACGCGACGCCGACAGCGCCAGCGCACCCGCCGCCGCGAGGGTGGCCAGCAGCGCCGGCCAGGCAGTACCGAGCAGGCCGAGCAACGGTTCGCCGTCGACCCGCGACCAGACGTCCGCACCGACGATCAGGAGCAGGAGTACGGCGACGACTCCCGCCAGTACGGTGGCCTTCGGCCGCTGCCGAGCCGGCAGGGCGAGCACCGCCACGGCTAGGCAGAGCACGCCGAGCAGCAGTCCTACGCTGGCAAGCCGTTCCTGGTCGAGCGCCTGCCGCCACTGGTCGAGAATCGACGGTGGGAGCGCCGTCCGTCCCGTTGCTGCGGCACTACCGTCCGACGGCGTGTAGATCGGGATGAGCGACTGGCGAGTGGCCGGTGCTGCGGAGCCCCGCCACAGTTCCATCGCTGTCGGGAGCGCGAGCAGGGCGATGCCGGCGGCCAGCGCCGGTCGTACCCGGGGCGCTGCCGGGCCGGCGAGCAGGACGTACCCGATCAGGGCGGCCGATGCGACGAGAGCGCACTGTGCGACGGCGTGGTCGGCGGAGACCGCCACCGCCAGGACCGACAGCGTGCCGGCGGCGGCAAAGACCATCAACAGGACACGGGTCGGGCGCACGGTCAGCGATCATTCCATAGACGAGTCACGACGGGGGGCCGTCCTGCCGTCCGGGCCGGTACTGGCCGCCAAGGATCTGTGCACGCTCCATCAAGGACGACGTGCGCGCTCGCACGCATACTGACAATCAGGCCGGCGGGGGATTCGGCCCACGTCCATCCGGCGATCTCCGCCTTGCAGGGCGGCTCCTGCACAGGAGCGGCTCTACGTGCGCGGACGGTTCCTGCTGGAGTGGATGTAGCTATACCAGGGAGGAATTGTCATGTCTCGAACATACCGTCGCATCCTCGTGCGTATCGGTTTGGCCCTTGGCCTTGTACTCGCCTCGATCACGTTCATGGCCTCGCCCGCCTCGGCCCACACCCTGCGCGAAGCCGTCGTTTCGGCGCAGGGGTGCGGTTGGCCGAACGGCCAATACACGCAGCTCACCAGGGAGGATCTCTGGGACGACCGGAACAACATGCCCTTGGGCGAGGTCTATGTGTTGTGGAACGGCAGCTATCAGGAGAACTGTGTCGTCACCCTCAGGGTCGGCCGGGCAGACGGCGTCGCCAGCTACACAGAGGCCGTCCTGGAGCGTCAGGGCATGAGCACTGTCCGGGACGAAGGGAACTACGCCCACTATGCGGCGGCCAGCGGCTACGCCGCCGGCACGTGCATCAGGTGGACGGGATCCATCGGGGCGATCTACGGCGGAGGAATCTACGGCACCACCACGACCCAGTGGAGGTACTGCGACTAGGCGTACTGCCCGGGGAGGTTGGTCAACCTGGTGATGGGCGGTCGGCCTGCTGTGGCGAGGCGGGGTCGGCGGCGACCGTAGTGGTGGAGCCCGGCGGCTGGGGCTGCTCTCGGGTGGCCTCCTGGTCGCTGGTCCCACCTGGTGGCGGTTGGTGAGTTCTGGGCGCTCAGTGGCCGGTCGGGCGCGCCATACACGGGCGGCGCTGAGCCGTCGCGGCATTCTCGCGGTATTGAGGAAGTATAGAACCTGATCAGACACTTTGTGCGGGCCCGGATTGTGGCGCTCGACTCCGACGGAGTCGAACTATCCGTGTGCTTGCAATCCACCGAAGGCACCTCATACGACAACGACGGCTTTTCGTTTGAGCGGAAGGATATTCGAATCATGACCCACATACGGAGGACACTGATCGTCCTGACCGCAACGATCACGGCAGCGCTGAGCATCTTCGCGGGTCCAGCATCTGCGGAGTCCCAGCCGGCACACCGGGTCGTCGGAGCGCCTCAAGCGAACTGCGAGTTCCTGGACTTCACGCAGCCGGATGTCCCCATGCACCAGAAGCCGAAGTTGGATGCTCCGGTGGTCGGGCACGGCAGCCCAGGCGATTGCTTCCTGCCGTTCTGGGCCGCGGCTGGCGATCCCGTATGGTGCCCCGAGTACGACAAATACCTCGATGACTGGTACGAGGGCTGGAACGTCCGCACCGGACAATACGGCTTCGTGAACTTCTGCTTTATCTGAATCCATCTCGGATAGACGGTGAGAGTGGGTCCTTAGCTGAACGCCAGCGTCGGGTATCTCAGGGTTCGGCCGAGTGGCGGCATCGGGTGTCATACCAGCCCTCGATCCAGGTGAATATCGACGTGCGGGCGGCGGAGCGGGAGCGGCCAGGTCGATGACGGTGGCCGGACACAGCCAGCCCTCCCGCGCGTTGATGTAGGTGATATCTCCGCACCAGCGGGTGTTCACCGCCGGTCCGGTGACGCACAGCTGGCCTTCGGTACCAGCGGCCGCGGTGGCGAAGTCCCTGGCGATCAGGTCAGGACGCACGGTGAGTACAGCCTGTTGTGGTGCGGGCCCGGCAGGCCGCAGGACCTGTGACCCGAGTCCGGGTCCCGGTGGACCCCTTGCTGTTTGTACGAACCGTTCTGCCCCATCTTCCCGAGCGTCCCGAGCGCACCCGCACGGCGCCGTGACTCACGAGGAAACGGCGGCCGATCGGTGCCGCTTCAGCACCACCACCAGAAAGCCCGCTATTACCAGCCCCACGAGGGAGAGCAAGCTCCCCTTGGCCACAGGACCGAGCCAGTTGTAGTCGGCGGCGTAGGCGGTCGGGCGGGTGGCTTCGTCGTCCAGGCGCACGTCGTCGATGGTGGCCGGCATCGAGCCGCTGCTTCGGGCCCGTTCGCCCTTCAGCACCACGTCCTCCTCGGTGACCGTGCCGTCAGCGCTGGCGAACGTTCCCACCCAAGCGCAGGAGGAGTCGCCGCATTTCCTGTCGTTGGGGGTGAACGTGCCTACCGGGCCGTGTGCCAGAGCGCGGCGGCTGCCAACGCCTTCGGCGATCAGGGACGAGCTGAGTCCGCAGGACAGCACCAGGACGAACGCGATCCCGGCCCAGACGAACACCTTGTCGCGGGTGGGCAGTGGCTTTGGAGAGGTCATGTGCAGGGAATACTACTGAACCTTTTTCAACCTCCCCTTGCGGTCCGGCGGACCGCAAGGTCGGACGCGGTGCGTGAGCGCCGCGCGGTTCAGGTTGAAAAAGGTTCACTGATCGAAGGAAACTCTCTGCGTTTCGGCCAGCAACTTGGTCGGCGTCGCGCCAGCTCGAAGGCGGCTTATGCCTGACGGTTTACGCGCGTCATTGCTGGTCCCGCTGCTGACCGGGCCTGTTGGGCGGGATTGCTGGTGAGTTTCCACCGGCCAGATGTGGCTGAGCCGGTTGAGCCGGCAGCGGGTCAGCACCGCGGGCACGGTCCTGACGGGCTTGCCGTACAGCCGTACGCACAGACTGTCCAGCATTCGGCGGACCATCGCCGGCGAATCAAGCCCCCGCGCCCTGCGCGGCGGGCGGGAGCGGTAGGCCGTCCGGTGGCCTCCGACGGACGCCGCTCCCGCGCCAGGCCAGAGAGATCGATGTACGCCGGCCATCTCGTCGACCACGGCCAGGATGCCGAGCACGGCCAGGATGCCGGGCACGGCGGTACGGGAAGCCGGCGCGGCTGGCCGCCGTCGAACTCATGGCTTCCGGCTCCCCGCCAGTCCAACCCCGGGACTGGCTTGCCACCGATCTCCCGCACCGCCAGCCTTTGCCGCCGCACCCACCCCGGGCACCGTGCGCCCCACAAGTTGGGATCCCCCACTGACGGCCGCTCGGTGGGGGAGTTGCCTGGCCACCAACGGTCACGCTGCGCTGATGGGTGGGTAGAAGGCCGTGCGGTTCGGGAAGGTTTGCCGACCGCGGAGTGCCCTGATCGGGACTTGTCAGGCGAGTTCAGGAGACGATCTCGGCATCCCGGAGTTCGCAGGGTCCCTGTAGCCTGCCGCGGACAGTCCGGTCGATGGGCCGTGCTGGCGACCGGGAGGTTTTGTGGACGAGCTGTCATTCTTGGTGGTCCTCGGGGTCTGCCTCATCTTGGCCGGGATCGTTCTGCTGGTCAGATCCTGGCTGTTCCGTGCCCGCGCGGTGCGCGTCTCCGGACGGATCACCAAGCTCAACGTCACTCTTGTAGAGAACGGGAACCACATCCGGGACGCGACCGTCGAGTTCACCACCCAAAGCGGGCGCGAGATCACGACCAAGGGCGGCGACATCGGGCGGCGGCGCCTGCGTGAGGGAAGCCCGGTCACAGTTCTGTACGACCCCAAAAAGCCCACTCTTGCCTATATCGAAGGTACGTCGATGCGCGGCGGCTGGGTCGGCGTAGTGTTGATCTGTTTCGGGCTGTGCAACATCCTCGCCCTCGTCCTGATCCTGCTCTTCGGCCCGGAAGGAACGACGTGACGCGGCACGCCCCTGTCCGCCAGTCCGCGGACGGCCCTGGGCGGCGAGCGGCTTCTTTGTCGTTGACGGTGTCCTCTCCCCCGTCGATGCAGTTCGCGCCAAGGCTCGCGCAGTTCCCAGGCGCCGCCGGGAGAGTTGAGCTCGCCCGAGACGCGTAGCAGGACGGCACGCCGTGCCAGGCGCCGAGCAACCTCGGTCGGCGGGACGCCAGCGTTCAGCCAGAAGGTGGCCGCCGCGTTCAAGGGCCTAACCGTGAGTACGTCGGCCAGCTCGACGCCACGGTCCCGGCACGGCACCGGCCCGGAGGCGTGCAGTCGTTCTGGCGCAGGTAGGCCGCTTCCGACGGCCGCATACCGGCGTAGTAGAGGCAGCCGTAGAACGCCGTCACCCGGTCGGCCCGATTGCCGAGAGATTTCACCGCTTCGAGCAGCGCGGCGACCTGGGCCGGGCTAGCCACCACCCGACGGTCGATCGCCTGGGCCACCTCGGGGGCCTGCCACTGGACCCGGTCGACGGGGTTGTGGAGTCGATCAGCTCCAGCTCGATCGCGTAGCCGAGCGCGTTATACAGGGTGGCCCGCTTCCGCTGGACGGTGGAGGCCGCCGCGGGGCTTGCCGTCCAGCCGTACGCACAGACTGTCCAACACACGGCGAACCATCGCCGTCGAATCCAGGCAGCGACGCACCCTCCAACCAGGTCAGGGCCACCGTATGATCTCGGGGCAGTTCCTCCGACCAGCGACGCGGATTGAACCCGTAGAGGTACAGCGCCTCGCACGGCAGTTCGTCATCGGGTCGACCGCGCCGGGCGGGCCGGACGGGTTCGACCGCCTCGCCCTGGACATGGTCGACGCCGGCAAGCGGCGGTACGGAAGCCTGCGGGGCTGGCCCCGTCGAACTCCCGGCTTCCGGCTCGCCGCGCCAGTCCAACCCCGGGACTGGCTTGTTGTCAACGGTGTACGTCCTCCCCGTCACGCCGTCAGGGAACCCACACCCACGCCTACGCGTCGCTGCGCCCGAACCAGCCCGCCCCCCACCCCGGGAGAAAGGACAGCCGCACCAGGACGCACCAGACAGGCACGATGAGCCCCTGACAGTTCGCCGGGAGACCAAGATCAACCTTCCCACCATCTGCCCACAACTTGCTCTGGACGGCCGGGCTCGGCTGGACGGGACGGGACCGAAGAAGATCAGCCCCTCACCCGGTTGTCCCAGGTCAGGGGCTGATTTCGCACCTGGTGGCGGGTAGAGGATTCGAACCTCTGTAGCTTTCGCGACGGATTTACAGTCCGCTCCCATTGGCCGCTCGGGCAACCCGCCAGGGCGTGCCGCCACGCGCAACGCGGCAGCGGAAGCAAGGATAGCGGTTACATCGGGCCGCCGTGCAAGCGGGTACCGTCGGCATGTCGTACCGCCGCCCGGCGGGCCCGTACATCTTCATGTCGTCCACAGCAGGAGCGGAATCATGGCAGCCAACCCGTCGTTCGACATCGTCAGCAAGGTCGACCGGCAGGAGATCGACAACGCCCTCCGGCAGACCGAGAAGGAGCTCTCCACCCGGTTCGACTTCCGGGGCACCGGCGCCGACATCTCGTGGTCGGGCGAGGAGGGGGTCAGTCTCCAGGCCGAGACGGAGGAGCGGGTCAAGGCGGCCCTGGAGGTCTTCAAGGAGAAGCTGGTCAAGCGGAACATCTCGCTGAAGTCTCTGGACGCCGGTGAGGCGCGCCCGTCGGGCAAGGTCCACAAGATCGACTGCAAGATCATCCAGGGCATCGACTCGGACAAGGCCAAGGCGATCAGCAAGAAGATCCGCGACGAGGGGCCGAAGGGCGTACAGGCGCAGATCCAGGGCGACCAACTCCGGGTGACCGGCAAGAAGAAGGACGACCTCCAGACGGTGATCTCCCTGCTCAAGAGCGAGGACTTCGGCGTCGCCCTCCAGTTCACGAACTACCGGTGACACCCGCCCGATCTGTGCCCGCGACCAGGGCGAAGCACTTCGCCGAGATCGCGGGCACGGATCGGGGACCGACTCGGGCCAGCACGCCACCCACAGCCAGCGGGGTCCCTGAGGGGCCAGCTCGTGATCATGGCTCGGGGGCGCTGGGCGGGTCCGCACCGGTGATCTGTCGTAGCTCGGCCCGCTCGGCGCGGATGAACGCCGCCAGTGCCTCCTGGTCGACACGCCCCGAGTACGCCAGGGCCCGGCCGAGGTCCAACCAGTACGACTGGTGCCGGGCGGAGTCGCAGCACGGCGCTTTGCTCGATGGCGGTGGCGAGCTGGTCAACATGGCGGCCGGGCGTTCGCCGCTCACCTTCGTCGATCTCCGTCAAGGCTGCGCAGATCGCCGGTACCGCGCCGGCCGCGCCGGCCTTGGCCGGGTCAGTTGGATCACCCGGCTGGCCGAGCAGCTCCGCGACGGTCACCTTGAGGGGCGGCGGCGATGCTGACCAGCGTGGATCGCCGGTCGATGACCCTCCGACCTGCTTCCACCTGCGAGATGTAGGACTGCGAGGCGCCGGCCGGCCGGGCCAGGACTGTCTGCGTCATGCCACCACGACGTAGGCGCCAGTAGCGGATGCGCGCACGGTTCCTCACCCCTCCGTGGCGAGCGCCTGCTCCAGGCGTACCTCGGCCAGGGCCTCGGCGCGGGCGATCGAGCCGGTGGGCAGCGCCGCGACCACCGCGGCGGCCGCCACCGCCGCCCCGGCGAAGATGAAGGCCCACGGTACGCCGACCTGGTCGGCCAGTACCCCGGCCACCGCGCCGCCGGCCGCGCTGGCGCCCACCGCCACGGTGACCACCCAGGTGTACGACTCGTTCAGCATGCTCACCGGGGAGATCCGGCCGACCATGGTGTTCTCCACGGTCAGCGCGGGAGCGATGGTGGCCCCGCCGACCACCAGCGCGACACCGAGCGCGATCGGGCCGGGCATCACCGCGAAGACCACGAAGGTCGCCGCGAGCAGGCCGAGGAGCTGCCCGAACTGGCGGGCGGCGTTCCGGGCCGGCTTGCGGGTGCCGAACCAGAGGCCGCCGAGGGCGCTGCCCGACCCCCACATCGCCAGCAGTACCCCGGCCACGCTCTCCGCGTTGACCGGATCGTGCGCGGAGGCGTACGCCGGCACGGCCACCCCGGCGGCGCCGAACGCGATCCCGAGCCCGGCCACGCAGAACAGCAGCGCCGGGAACCCACCGACCCGCAGCGGGCCGAGTCCCTTGGCGTGACTGCCCCGGGGATGGGGCCGCCAGCCGCGCATCACCCGGCCGAGCGCCACGGTCATGGTGCCGACCAGGGTCACCACGGCGGCTCCGAGCAGTGCGGCGGCGGCGTCGGCCAGCAGCACGAAGGCGGCGACCAGCAGCGGGCCGACCACGAAGACCACCTCGAAGAGGGTGGTCTCGGCGGCGAGCGCGGTGTTGCGCAGGGCGTACCGGCCGGAGGCGGGGTCGGTGAGGTCGTTCCAGGCGCCCCGGATGGCGGCGGTCAACGGCGGGTACGTCGCGCCGGCCACCGCCGAGGCGGTGAAGATCAGTGCGAGGGCGTCCGAGCCGGCGCGGCTGGCCAGCAGCAGCCCGACCAGCGCCACCGGGTGGGCCACCGCGGTGACCAGCAGCACGGGGCTCGGCCCGACCCGGTCGGCGATCCGGCCGGCGACCGGGCTGAGCGCGGCACCGGCGAGCGCGTACACCCCGCCGGCCACGGCGGCCAGGGCGTACCGGTCGGTGACCTGCTCGACGACCATCAGCAGCGCCAGCGGGGTCATGCCGATACCGAGCCGGCCGACGATGCCGGCGATCAACAGCATCGGCGCACCCGGAATTCGCCACACTCCGAGGTACTGACGCAGCGCGGTCACAGACGTGAACCCCCTCGGCTCGCGGGTGTAACGAGTGAATGACTTTCCGACCCTAACGTGAATGCCCCGCCACGTTGAACCTGATTAGGGCCACGTCACCCCCGTCGCCGCCGGGCTGGGCTTCGGCCCGGCGGCCAGCGCGGTCTGGACCGGGTTCCGGTGCGATAAGGTCAGCATCGGCTGCATCGACCCGCCGCCGGTCCCCTGCCCCCGTCCGGTTCCTGATCCCCCCACGGAGCGATGACGCACACCCTGCTCGTCTCGGCCACCCAGTCTGACGCGTACCCCACCATCGCGGACGCACTCGACGGGGCGCCGGACGGCGCCACGATCCTGGTGACCCCCGGGGAATATCTGGAGCACCTGCGCATCGAGCGGGCGAACGTGGTCATCGGCGTCACCGGTGAGCCCGGGTCGGTGACCATCCGCGCCCGCCGGGCCGACGAGCCCGTCGTGGAGTGCCGGGACGCCACCGTCGAGCTGCGCGAACTCGTCCTCGCCTCGGCAGACGCCCCCGCCCTGGCAGTCTTCGGCGGTATGGTCCGGGTGGTCGACACCGAGGTCTCCGCCGGTCGGGCGGTCGCGATCCAGGTCGGTCCGCGCAGCGAGTTCGAGTTCACCCGGGTACGCGTCACCGGCGCGCAACGGGGCATCCTCTGGGACACCTGCGCCGGCACGGCGGTCGGCTGCGAGATCACCAACGTGGTGGAGGACGGCCTGCTCATCCGCTCCGCCGACCCGACCATCCGCAACTGTACGGTCGCCGAGTGCGGCTACCGCGGCATCTACGTCTACGACTACTCCCGCCCGCTGCTGGAGAACTGCGAGGTGGCCAGTTCCGGGCTGGGCATCGCGGTCGCCCAGGAGAGTTCACCGACGCTGCGCCGCTGCCGCGTGCACGATGTCCGGGGCCTCGGCATCACGGTCGGTCCCGGCTGCGGTGGACTGATCGAAGACTGTCACACCGAACGGACCGCCGCCCCCGGCATCCAGCTCAGCCCGGGCGCGACCGCCCAGGTGACCACCAGCGAACGCGGCCTGCCCCGCTCGGTCGGCGCGGGCGAGGCCCCGACGACCCGAAGCGATCCCCGGCGGATCGAGGAACTCACCGGCGAACTGGACCGGCTGGTGGGACTGCCCGGGGTCAAGGCCGAGGTGCGGGCGATCATCGACGAGATCCAGGTCAACGAGTGGCGGCGCAGTGGCGGGCTCTCCGTCACGCCGAGCAGCAACCACCTGATCTTCGCCGGTGCGCCCGGCACCGGCAAGACCACCGTCGCCCGCATCTACGGCCAGCTCCTCGCCGCGCTCGGCGTACTGCCGAAGGGCGGGTTCCGCGAGGTCAGCCGCCGGGACCTGGTCGGCCAGTACCTGGGCCACACCGCCGAGAAGACCTCGGCCGCGTTCGAGGCGGCGCTGGGCGGCGTACTCTTCATCGACGAGGCGTACACGCTCTCCCGCTCCTTCGGTTCCGGCGGTGACTTCGGGCAAGAAGCGATCGACACGCTGGTCAAACTGATGGAGGACCACCGCCACGAGATCGTGGTGATCGTCGCCGGCTACACCGACGAGATGCTCGGCTTCCTGGCCGCCAATCCCGGGCTCGCCTCGCGGTTCAGCCGGACGATCGAGTTCGAGAACTACACCGCCGTCGAACTCGCCGAAATCCTCACCAGGATGGCCGAGAACCACGAGTACGCGCTGGCCCCGGATGTCGTGGTCGCGGCCCGGTCGCACTTCCAGACGGTCCGCAAGGACAAGGACTTCGGCAACGCCCGGGACGCGCGCAAGCTCTTCGAGGGCATGCGCAAGGCGCAGGCCCAGCGGCTGCGCCAGTTGCGGCGGGTGCCGAACGCCGAGGAACTGCAACTCATCACCCTGGAAGACCTCGCCCTGGTCATCCAGCCGGCCTGACCCGGCCGCCGCCGACTCCGCGCGGGTTCAGCCGGACCGGGGCGTACGGCCGTCGCGCAGCAGCCGACCGATCCGGTCCAGGATCTCGTCGTCCACCTCGGCCGGCCACTCGTAGCGCCGTTCCTCGATGTGCGCGAGGAGTTCGGGCTCGGGCGGCACGCCGTACCGCTCGGCGAAGTAGGCCAGCGACTCCGACCATACCCAGCGGCCGTCGGTGTGCAGGTGCGCCGGCACCAGCTCGGTGTGCTCCGGATCGAGCGGGTCCGGATCGTAGCCCCAGTTCGCGACCACGACGGGCGACTCCCGGAGGTACGCGACCACCGCCGCCCGTTCGGCGTACTCCAGTCGCCGCGCCGGCGGCACCGGCCGGCCCGCCCGGTCCCGGTCGAACCGGACGGCGGCGAATCGCGGCTCGTCGTCGGCGGGCGAGCTGTGCGCGAGCGGCGGCATGTCAACGACCATAACGGGCCAGGAAGTCGGCCAGCCGCCGCCGGTGCCGGTCGCGTTCGGCGGTCAGCCGGTCCCGGACGAACTGATCCGGCCGCCGTTGGTGGTGCTCCCGCCCGTCCGCCGTCCAGATCGCGCTGGCCGGGACGGCCGCGGCGCCGGACGGGAGAAACCTCAACGCCTCGTCGATTGCGCTCGCGGCGCCGACGAGCAGCCGTACGATCTCCTCCTGGTCCACTGGCCAGGATGGATCGGCCTCGTCGCGGGCGCCGGAGCCGGGACCGGACCGGTCCGCGCCCGGCTCATCCCGCTCATCCCGCTCGCCTCGCTCGTCCGGCTCGTCCCGCTCATCCCGCTCACCTCGCTCATCCCGCTCGTCCGGCTCGTCCGAGCTGGGTGGGATGCCGAGGCTGTCCAGCAGCATCCGGTAACCCTCGGCGACGCCCAGCCACTGTCCGGCGTCGATCGCCTCGGACGGCCCGTCTTCCGGGTAGCTGAACTGGTACGGCGACTCCGGCGGCACACCCGGCCGCTGGGGCAACCGCAGAACGAACTCGCGGTGCCGGCCACATCCGTCACACGGTCCCGCGTAGCGGACCAGCAGTTCCTCGTCGTCGCTCCGAACAACGTCGAGCTGGCCCCGGGGGAAGAGCGCAGACCCGCACACGCACGGGTGCAGGTCGAGATAGAGGTGTGCCTCGGCGAAGGTACGCACCGGAATCGCGGCCTCCGCTGCCGGTGCTCCGGCCGGCACCGGACCGGTCGCCTCCACTGTAGGCACCGGCCCGGGCGGCAGACCGTCCACCGGCCCGGGCGGGTTCTGGCGGGTTACCGGTCCCGGTGGCTCCGCCAGCGGGTCGGGCAGGGCGTAGCGGCTCACGAAGTCGGCCAGCCGGCGCTGGTAGTCAGCCCGGGCCGCGTCGAGCCGGGCCCGGCGGAACAGCTCCGGCCGGTCGACCCGGAGCCGCTGCCCCAACCTGGTCCAGCACGCCGTCGCCGGCACCACGTCGTCCTCCGGCGGTCCGTCGACGGACGAGGGTGGTGATCCGTCTGGCGGTGACGGCAGAAACTTCGCCACCTCGTCCGCCGCCGCCCGGGCTGCGTCCCAGGCGCCGTGGATCGCCCGGTACGTCTCGTCGTCCGGCGGCGCGTTGTCGAGCTGGGCCAGCCCGGCGCGGGCCAACTCGGCGCTGGACAGCTCCAACAGGCACCACTGACCGGCGTCGATCAGGGTCGACCGCCCCTCGCCGTACGACAACCGCGACTCGTCCCACGCGCTGGCGTCGGGCACCGGTACGACCACGTCGATGGTGTGCTGCCTGCCCTGGTAGGGACCGTCGAAGCGGAGCAGGTAGGTGTCACCGGAGCGGTGCAGGCTGGTGAACCGGGCGAAATCCACCCACTCTTCGCCGGGCGGCAGGCTCAGCTCGACGAAGGCGTACGCCTCGGCCAGAGTGCGTGCCTCGGGCCGGCCGGCTGTCTCCGCCATCGGGTGTGCCTCGGTCATCTCAGTCACCAAACAGTACCGGCCGGTCCGGCAGCGTCACCGGACCGTCCTGGAACGGCGCCGGCCGTTCCGGCTCGGGCAGCGTCTCACTGATCCGCTCCAACTGCTGCAGTCGGTGGAAGATCGACACCGTCCGCCTCCTCAGGTGCTCGGTGTCGAAGGTGAAGACCGCCAACTGCTCCTCCGGGGCGGTGCCGAAGAAGCGCTTGCGCAGTTCCGTCCGGGTCTGGGCCAGGACGGCCTCGTTGCTGTCGAAGGAGATGTTGCTGGCCTCCTTCGCCCCGCTGAAGCTCAACACCTGGCCGATCGTGACCGCAGGGTTGGAGGTCGTCGCGCCGACCACGATGCTCGCAGCGGTGCCGATGCTCTGACCGGTGGCGTCCGCGCCGAACTTCGTCCACCGGCTGCGCCCGCCCGGCAGCCCCACCGGCATCGCGCTGAGCCGGTCGACCTCCTGGCGGAGCCAGGCGTGCACACCGGCCACGATCTCGCCCGGTGTGCCGGTCGGGTCGACCCGCAGCATGTGGGCGACGTCCGAGTTCACCCTGTACGCCATCAGCGTCCCGCCGTCGGTCTGGCCGGTGCCCAGTTCGAACGTCAGGCTCTCCGGCCGCCCCTTGGCGCCTCGGAAGAGGAATCGGAAGGTGTGCTCGGCCCCCGCGACCGGCTCGATGCGCCCGCCGCGCGGCAGTTGACGTGCCGCCGCCACCTCCCGGGCGACCTCGGCGAGCAGGTCGGGCTCCGGCACCGCTCCCAACTGGCCGCGCATCGTCACCACCTGGGCAGCCGTACGAGGATCCTGGGCGAGTCGCTCCTCCAGCTGTCGTACCCGCTGTTCCAGCCCCTGCACCGCCGCGTGCTGCTCGTCGAGCGACCGGCGCAGGTCCGCCGGGCACACGTCGTCCTCCTCGGTGTCGAACGCCTTCCGCAGCGCGATGTCGTTCACCCGTATCTGGTGGAAGCGGGCGCTCCACCGCTGCCCGAGGTGCGCGACCGCGCCGACGCCGGTCATCAGCCCCCACAGCGGTCCGCTCAACGCGGCGATCGCCGCCGCGCCGGCCAGCCCGACCCCGGTGGGCAGGTAGTCCTCCAGCAGCCGACGCTTGCGTGGCAGTGGATGCTCCCGGTCGAAGAGAATGTTGTCGCAGACATGCTCGATCGTCCGCTGGATCTCGTCCGGAGCGGCGTCGACATTGACGGTGAACTCGAAACGGCCGCGCTTCAGCCGACGGGCCGTCGGGACGACCGTCCGGTTGCCTTCGACGGTGCCGAAGGTCAGGGTGAGCGACACGTCGCGCTTGATCCCGATCCGGTCCGACCGGAACACCCGGGTGCCGGGGTCGCGCTCCGCGTCGTGGTCGCGCTCGAAGCGGTGCCGGTGTCGTCGGTTGACCCGCTGGATGGCCCGCGCGGCGGCATCGATGGCCTGCTCCGTGCCGGCCGGCGTGGGCCCCGCCCCGCCGGTCGCGGACCCGCCGGTCGCGGACCCGGTGGTCGCGGACCCGGTGGTCGCGGACCCGGTGGTCGCGGACCCGGTGGTCGCGGACCCGGTGGTCGCGGGGGCAGTCCCGGTGGTCGCGGGGGCAGTCCCGGTGGTCGCGGACCCGGTGGTCGCGGGGGCAGTCCCGGCGAGTTCAGACTCGATTGCCTGGGCGATCGATTCGCCACCGCGGGCCAGCGCCACAATCTGGTTGGCCATCGGCCGCCGCTGTCCACCCGGTAGCCGCGTACTGTAGGCGCTGTCGTGCCGTTCCCGCAGGTCACGCAGCACCTCGTCGCGTCGGCCGGCGGCCCGGTCGGCGAAGACCTGGACAATCGACCGGGCGACGGCCGATTCGCCGAGTACCTCCCCGAGGTGGCTCAGCGCCAGGTTCCCGACCGGCACACTGGGCAGTACGCCGGTTCCGGTGGAGGTGGCGCCCTTCTCCAGGTGGCCGACAACCTCGGGCGCGGCCAGGCTCACCTTCTCCTGGCGTCCGGCCACCTCCTTCAACGCCGCCCGAACGGCCTGCTCGACGTCGTCCGGACTGGACCGGGCGAGGTCCGGAGGAACCCGGAACGTGATGGCGGGATCGTCGAACTTCACCTCGATCTTGGTCCGGTCGGCGGTGTCGGCTACCTCGACCCGTACCCGCGCGTCGTTCCCCTCACCCTTGATCCTCAGCCGGTACCGGTCCTCGCCGAGGTGTCGTGCCCGGAGCAGGTGCTCGACCGGCTTCTTCTTGCGGTCCTGGTCGATCTGCTCGATCGCCACGCGCACCCGGCGACGGAGTGCCCTGGCATCGTCATCGTCGATCGCGGGCGACGATGACGGCGCGGGCGGGGGCGCCGGGGTGGGCGGCCCGGGGACGACCAGGTCCGGCCTGCCCGCCGTACCCCTCGCCAACTCGGCGGCCTCGACGAAACCGCGATCGACCAGGCGTTGTAGCCCGCCGTCCTCGATTCCGGTCCGATCGGTCCGCAGGGCCAGCCGCCGATCCTGCTCCCGCTCGGCCTTGTCGAGCTTGCTCCGCCGGTTGACGCCGCCCTGCGTGATCATCTCCGCACCGGCCACCACGGCACCCTTCACCGCGAGCGCGGGCACCCCGAGGGCGGCGGCGACCGCGGCCATGGTGGCCGCGCCGGTGGCGGCGGGTGCGCTCGCGATGACCCGGTCCCGCCAGCGCCGCGACACCTCGGGCGGCCGGGCGGCCTGCTCCGCGATCTTCTTCTGGATGACCGCACGCAGTTGGTTGCGGAATTGTGCCCAGGTCGGCGCCAAGGCCGGCGCCGCGCCGGCGGAATGGTCGAGCAGGGCCGGATCGACCACCAGGTCGAAATGCCGGTTCTCGGCCGTGTTGCGGATCTCGATCCCCCGCCCGTTCGGGACGGCGCCGGAGCGCAGCTCGACCGTGAACGCCACCCGGCCTGGCTTGGCCCAGCCGGCCGGAAGCACCCGGAACACCTTTCCCCGTCCGGCCGGCACCGGCGTGATCAGCGCGACCGTGGGGTCGAACAGCGTCCCTGAGAGGGCCTTCCGGGCGACCGCCACGGCCGGATCCGGGTCGAGCGTCCAGGTCCGTTCCTCGGTGAGCAGACGGTACGCCGACGTGGAGAGGCGCTCCCGCGCCAACTCGACGCGCTCGTCGCCACCCGGGAAACCGTCCCGCAGCCCGTACCGCTGGATGAAGTCGCGGATCTCGGCCCGGAGCCTGGTCCGTTCGGCTCCGGTCGTCGTCGGCAGCAGTACTGCCATCGCCTCGAATGTGCCGAGGATCGCGGCGTCCTGATCGGTCAGCCGCAGCCGGCGGACCGAGACCGGCTGGTCGACCAGGGCGTGCGTCTCGCCTGCCGACGCGGCCCCGATGACCCTGGTGTGGGCGTACAGGAGCGTCCCGGCCAACACCCGGTTCAAGCTCGCCTGGTCCAGGCCGTCGAGCTGGTCGTGGAAGAACTCGATGTCGTGCTCCCGGTCCGGACCGACGTGCAGCGCGAACGCCTCCTCACCCGGGCCGTGCGGTGCCGTACGCAGGTTCAGCCGGTACGGCGCGCCGGTCTGTGGCCGGATCTCGACCACCTGTGGGTCGGGCACCGCCACGTGCTGGATCCCGGGGGCACCGGTCAGCCGGCCGGCGACCTGCTGGGCCGCCGTCTGCAACCGATGACCGAGTCCGGGGTCCACCGCTGACGACCTGGCCGGCAACCGGTCGGCCACGCCCGTCAGGTCGAGCCCGGACAGGTCGAGCGGGGTGCTCCGGACCGACACCTGCTGATGACCTGGTACGTCCACCTCGACCCGGTACGCCTGCACGGTCAGCTCGCCACGGGCCAGCGCCCGGTGTAGCGCGTCGAGCAGCTCCGGATGCTGGCGCAGGTGCTCGTGCAGCTCCCGGCTGGTCTCCAGGACGTCCCGGACGTAGGCCGGGGTACCCCGTTCGGCGATACTGCCGTCCTGTAGCAGGTGGCGGCTGCCGCTGGTCCGCCCGGTCTCCAGCACCACCAGGCGCTGATTGTCCGGATCGAACCCGGCCACCGCGAACGCCCCCGGCGGGCGTGGGCCGGTACGGCCACCGGTCAGCTCGGCGCTCCCGTCGATGCCGAAGTCCTCGGCGAGAATCCGCCGGGCCACCGCCTGGGGTGCCTCGGCGCGGGCTTGTCGCACCGCCGACTCCAGCCGGTGGTGTTGCCGGACCACCGCCGCCAGCTCCGTCATCTGGGCTGGGGACGGCGGGTTGGCGGGCCGGGCGAGCAGCTCGGCGAAGGTCGCCGTGACGTTCGGCTCGGCAAGCTGACTCAGGTCCGCGATGCCCAGATCGGTCATCAACGGGTTGAGCCTGCCCCGCCGGAGGTGTTCGAGCCGCATCCCCTGCAACGCCAGCATCGGTACCACCTCGCGGGCCGGACGGCTACGAGCCGGGCCCGGCGGACCGGCGACGGCCCGGTGCGGGACCGGCCGGCTCCGCGCGAGGAGCGGATCGCGAACCACCTCGTCGGTACGCGCCGACCTCAGTGCGAAGCTGACCTCGTCCCGGTACGTGCCGGCGGAGTCCCGCTCGTGGTGCAGCCGGCCGGTCTCGTCGTCGCGGTAGGTGTACGGCCGGTCGTCGTACCGGTGCAGTCGCCGGTCGTCAGTCCGGTAGGTCCCCGACAGATCGCCGCTGAGATGGCGGTGGTCGCGCAGGTCCGGCGGCAGCAGCGGCCGGGCGGGCGGGCCGGCGGCGGCCGCGCTCGGGCCGGCGGCGGCCGGACCAGTCGTGGGGGTCGGACCGGTGGGCGTCGGACCGGTGGGCGTCGGACCGGTAGCCGTCGGACCGGTGGCCGTCGGACCGGTGGGCGTCGGACCGGTGGGCGCCGCTGTCGGGCGGCTGGCGGAGCGGGAGGAGCCGATCCGCAAGCCGGACGGTGCGAAGGTGCGCCAGGCTCCGTCCGGTGGATGCTTCGGCTGGCTGGAGTCGCGGGGATCTGGCTCGGCCACCACCGCAGTACCGTCCAGGAAGGACCACACCTTCGCGTCGGCGCCGGTCACCTCGTGTCGCCGGCCCAGGTCGAGCAGGCGTCTGGCAAGCATGGAGGCAAGCGAGCGCCGACCCTGGGGAGCCAGCCCGGAGTAGCTTCCCACCAGCACGACCCGGTCGGTACCGAGGTCCAGATCGCCGGACTGGACCAGCTCCGTCACCGCGTGGACGAAGTCGCCTCCGAGCATCCGGACATCGCCTACGCCCACCTCCCCGCCACGCTGGCCACGCAGGACAATCTTGACCACGCCCGGTTCGGGGCGCAGCGCGTCGGCGCACCGGCGGTGCCGGCGCTCGCCCGTCAGATCGAACCCCGCCGGGATCGCACGCAGGTTGGCCCGCACCGCCCGGACCGCCTCGGCACCCCCGACCAGTCGTGCCGGACCACCCGGACCGGGCTGCCGGCCCGGCACCTCCGGCGGGCGCCGCCGGGCCGGCTGAGCCGGCCCGGCACCGTCGGACCGTTCCCCGTCGGACCGTTCCCCGTCGGACCGTTCCCCGTCGGACCGTTCCCCGCCGGGCTGGACGGCCGGCCGCTCGGTGTCCGGCCGGGCGGGTGGTCCGTCGCCGCTCGTCCCGGTATCGGGCTGCGGGACAAGCAGCAGGTTCGGGTTCGGGAGCCGGCCGGGCAGGGGTGAGCGGAGCGAGTCGGCGTACCGCCGTACCGCTGCGGTGAACTCGGCGTACCTGGCGGACAGCAGCTCGTCGGGAACCAGATCGACGCCGTACCGGCCGTCCGGGAGTTTTACCCGGGCGCTGATCGCGAAGTGCCGCCAGGACCCCGGGGCGGTGCTGCTGTCGAGGACGTCGCCGACCCGCAGGACGTACTTCCACGTCTCGTACCTGCGCAGCGAGTCGATGCCGCCGGACGACTCGTGGAAGACGTGCGCGATCTGCATCAGCTGGTCCAGCACCGCCTGGCGCCGCTCGGTGATCCGTTCCAGCTGGGCGCCGAAGGCGAACCGGCGCTTCCCACCGACGGAGACGTACGCCTCGTCGTCGGCGTAGTCCGCGACGAGCTGTTCCCGGGCGGCCCCCACCAGGTGCCGCGCCCGGGTCGACGGATCGCTCGCGGCGACCGCCGCCTGGTGGTGACGGTCGGCCTCGTACAGGGCCCGGGTGCGCAGCCGCGTGAGCTCGGTTTCCGAGGAGTCGGCGAGCTGCCGTACCTGTTCCTGAAGGTCGGTCGACAGGCCGGTCAACAGAGCCGCGCGTTCCGCCGGGCCGGACGCGAAGCGCAGCCGCCGGGCGAGGACCAGCGTCTCGGCCGTCCGGAACAGCTCCTGTCGCAGCGTCGCCGCGCGTTCCGGCGGGGCCCGGTCCAGCGCGTCGACGCTGCCCGCGACCCGCTCGCTGTGCACCAGTACGCCCATCCGGTAGTGGCTACGCCACTGTGGATCCACCCTCGTCAGGTGCTGCTCCGCGGCGAGCAGCCGCCGACCGGCGTCCGGGCCACGTACCTCCAGGTCGATGTCGCTGTCCGGGTTGCTGCTGCCCACCCCGAAGAGCCGTACGCCCAGTTCGGCCGGGAGCGACTTGTACAGCCGACGCCGGTGGTCGACCAGGGCCTCGACCAGCCGTTGCCGTTGGTCGTCGGGAATGGCCGCCGCGAACCCCGTTCCGGCGGTGATCTGCGTGATCCCCTCCGCCCAGCGCCCCATCAGCCGGACCAGTACCCGGGCTGCGGCGTCGTCGCGGTCGATGGTCCGGGCCGCCAGCGCGGCGAGGTCGACCGCCGGCTGTTCCGGGCGGGCCGGCGCCGCCAGCTCCCCGTCCGGGTACGGCGACACCGGCTCGCCGTTGGCGTCCAGCGGCAACGCCCACACCTGGTCGGTCTGTCCCTGATAGAGCGGCATCTCGTCGGAGATCCGGCCGGTTTGCGGCTCGACCCAGACGACGGTGCCGGTGTGGTTGACCGCCACCCACATGTGCGAGCCGCCGTCGGTCCACTGACTGATGATCACCGCTGCCGCGCCGTGGCCCTGGATCAGCAACTGCGACCCGACGGCGTCGAGTCCGGCGGCTCCCGCGCCCTGCTGGACGAAGTCGGCGCCGAGCCATCGTTGGATCCGGGCGGTGCCATCCGGCACGCCGCGCGACAGGTCCTGGTTGAGCGCGCCGGCCACGCTCGGTCGGCCGTACCAGGTGGAGAGGAACGCGCGGACCGTGTCGGTGCAGTTGGTGGCCCGGCCGGGCCGGGCCGGGCCACCGTCGTTCAGGTAGCCGACCCAGCGTGACGGGTGCCGGGGATCCGGGTGGAGCACCGGGCTCCGCTGCTCGTCGACCGGGATCCGGCCGCTCAGCTCCCGCTCGTCCCAGGCGGAGGCCGGATCGAGGTCGTCGTCACCGGTACCCGGACTCTGCGTGGCCCCGGGGCGCGGCCGGGTCGGGCCGTCGGTGCTCGGCACGCCCGCACGACGACTCCCGGACTGGTCGGCTGGGCGCAGTACGGCGGCCACCCCGGCCAGCCCGAACCCGGTCCCCGCAGAACTCTGGTCGGACGCGCCGATCGGCCGGCCGTCCGCGCCGGCCGGCGCCATCGACGTCCCGCTGTGCCCGCCCACCGGTCCGCTGCCGCCCGGACTGCCGCCGCCCGGACTGCCGCCGCCCGGACTGGTGCTGCTCGACGGGCCACCGCTGGACAGACTGCCGCTGGACGGGCTGCCGCTCGCCGGGCCCGTGGGTGGGGAAACCGCTGCCGACCCCGTCGTGGCCGGGCCGGGAGCGGATCCGGTGGTACCGGCGCCCTGGGTTCCCGCGCCGGAGGACGGGCCCGCCCCGGCCGGGCCGCCCGAACCCGGCAGGCTGGGGCTTCCGGCGGTGGGTACGTGCCCACCGGGGTTGCCGGCGTGTGCCGCGATCCCGGTGGGGTGCACCGCAGCCGGCGCGACACCGGCCGGGGGGAGGTAACCGGACGTGGCGACCGGCGGTGTGGAGCCGACCGGGCCGGTGAGCCCGCCGTGCCCCGTACCGGTGGAGCCGGACGTGGGTGTGCTGGAGCCGGCTCCCGGCCCGGCCGACGGGGCCGGCTGGTGTGGGCGGCCCTGATCGACTCGCTCGGCGGAACGGTCCGGTGGGACCGGATCGGGTGGCGGTGGTGGCGGTCCCGACGGCTCCGGGGCGGCGGGCCGCCCGGCTCCGCCGACGCCGGAGGCATCCGGCTGCCCCGGCCCGGAACCGCCCGGCTGTCCCGGCCCGGAACCGCCCGGCTGCCCCGGGACGGGTTGGCCCGAGTCCGGCACGCCCGGTTGACCCGGCCGCTCCGAGCCCGGCAGGCCGGACGGATCCGGCCCGGACGGTCGAGACGGATCCGGCCCGGACGGTCGAGACGGATCGGTGCCCGAGGGGCCCGGCTGTGCTGGGGACGGGGACCTCGGCTGCCCCGTGCCGGGTGGGCTGCCCGACTGGCCCGTACCCGAAGTGCCCGGCGGGGCCGTGCCTCCGACCGGACCGGCCCCCGTTCCGCCGGAATCGCGCTCCGGTGCCGGGCCGGTCGTCGGCGTCGCGGCCGGCGACAGGCCGGTTGGCGCCACCGGCGCGGTTACGGGCGTAGGCGTGGGCAGCACCGGAATCTGCTGCCCGAGCCGCTCCAGCGCGTCGTCCCGGCCCTCGCTGATCCGTCCCCGGACCCCCTCGGCGAGCGCGGAGTTGGCGAAGCCGTCCGTGTCGATGCTCCAGTCACCGGTGCGCAGCCCGTTCACGGTCGCGTTCGTCACGGTCTCCACGCCGGCCTCGTGGATGCCGTCGATCCCGGTACGGATCGCCGAGCCGAGCGGATTGTCCGGGGTACGGCGGCCCAGGATGTTGGCGAGCGGGCCGGTCCCGGCAGCTAGCGCACCCGCCCCGGCACCGGCTCCCGCCGACCACAGCGTCCTGTCGGCGTCCCAGTCGGACCGGTTCCCCATGCCGGCCTGGATCCCCTGCGCGGTCAGATCGGTCGCCAACTCCTGTAGCCCTTCGAGCACCGCCTCGCGCAGCGCCAGCCGCCCCAACGAGCCGGCGGCCCGGCTCAACAGCATGCGCAACGCCGCGGCGATGGCCATCCGGGCGATGCCGATCGGTCCGGCCGCGGCAGCGAGCGCCGCGCCGAAGGTGAAGAACGACAGCACGATGATCGCGAAGATCTCTAGGCAGCAGGTGATGACGGCGATCAGGACCGTCAGCTTCTCGTACTCGATGTCCAACGCGGCCTGGTCAGCCTCCTGCGCGACCTGCTGGGCCAGTTGGGCGAACTTCGGCAACGCCTGGTCGACGACCTTGCTGAACTCGGCCTGGAAGGCCAGGCCGGACGGGCCACCCCAGGACTCCGCCAGTGCGTTCCGCTCGGTGCTCGCCTCGACGAGAGCCTGGTTGAGGCTCGCACCGGCGTCCCGCCAGGCCTGGGCCAGTTGTCGGATCCGGTCCTCGTCCGCCTCCGGCCAGGCCGAGCCGCCCGTGGAGACCCAGACCAGCAGATCCCAGACCTGCTGCCAGGGCTCACCCCAGTCAGGCGGACCGAGCGTCATTCCCGCCGAGAAGTCTCTTGGTCCGCAGGTCCGTCTCGATAAGAGTGTCCACACTGGTCAACGCGAAGGTGCCGAACCCGGTCACCGACTCGCCGACCCGGCCCAGCGCCGTCTTCAACTCGTCGGCGGCGGCGAAACTCGTCCGGTACGTCTGCCCGACCTCGTCGTTGCCCCACGGGTCGCCCACCCCGTTCACCGCGGCGACCGCGCTGGCCATCGTGGCCCTCAGTCGCTCACCCGCCCCGGCGAGCCGCCCGGCGGCGCTGACCGCACCGTCCGGATCTGGTACGTGTGCCACGTATCCCGCGTCGCCGGGCTGTGTCATCGAATCGACCCCTCCTCGGGCAGCCGCTCGACCATCCGCCTGATCGCCTCGTCGAAGTCGTGGTTGCGATAGGCCGCCATGGACTCCTCCGACACGTAGGGGCGGCAGGCGTCGAAGACCTGACGCTGCGCCTCCTCCGCCGCCACCGCGATCGTCGCCTCGATCTCCTCGGCCAACCGGCGGGCGTCGCCGTAGTCGAGGACCTCCGGGCCGAGATCGAGCCGCTGCAACCGGCCTTCCGGACCGACCGTGGCAGTGATCGAACCGTCCGCGGAGGTGGCCGTCACCGCCACCGCCCGGACCCGGGCGGAGACCTCGTCGAGCGCCGAACTGACCTGACGGAACTGGGCGGTGAGTCGCTCGGCGCGAGCCCGCAGCTCGGCGACCTGCTCACCGTCCACAGTCATGGCGCAACGGTACTGGACCTCGATCACCAGCCGCTACCCTCAGAGGCATGGTCAGCCATTCCGCGATCGCCGCCGTGGCCGGCGTACTGGCCGTGCTTCCGGCGGTGCCGGCGGCCGCGGCGCCGGCCACCTCGCTCGGCTGCCCCACCGCGGCGAACGCCACCTCGACGGTCGCCCGCGAACCGACCTGGTCGCACCACTGGCTGGCCGCTGACCGGCTCGCACCGCACACCGGCGCGGGAATCACCGTCGCGGTGGTCGACACCGGGGTGAACGTGACGCATCCACAGCTCGCCGGCAGGGTGCTGGCCGGATACGACGTGATCCGGGACCGGGCCGGCGCCACCGTCGACCACACCGGGCACGGCACGGCGGTGGCCAGCATCATCGCCGCCAGGCCGATGCCGAACGTTGCGCTGCTGGGCCTCGCCCCGGGCGTACGGATCCTGCCGGTCCGGGTCAGTGACTGTGCCCGTACGGTCCTCGACCGCGACGTGGACCCGGCGCACCTGGCGGAGGGCATCAGGTGGGCGGCGGATCACGGGGCCCGGGTCGTCAACGTCTCGCTCGCCGTGCCGAAGAACCACTCCGGGCTCCGCGCCGCGGTCGCGCACGCGCTGCGTCGGGGCGTCGTGGTGGTCGCGGCGACGGGCGACGCGCGGACCAGCCCGACGTCATATCCGGCGGCGTACCCCGGGGTCATCGCCGTCGGCGCCCTGGACGAGGCGGGCAACGTCGCCGGGATCAGCACCACGATGGACCTGGTGGCGCCCGGCGACGAGGTGCTCGCGGCGGCGCCCCGCGCCGGGCACATCGTCTGGTCCGGGACCGACGCCGCCGCACCCGTGGTGAGCGCCACCGCCGCCCTGGTCCGGGCGGCGCTCCCGAAAGCCACTGTGGACGAGGTCCGGGCCCGGTTGACGAACACGGCGACCCCGATCGCGAACGGGCCGGGGGCGGTGGACCCGTACCGCGCCCTGCGCGACATGCTCGCCTCACCGACACCGGTACCGCAGGTGGTGATGGACCTGCGCCAGCCCGATCGCCCCGGGTCGCCCTGGCCGGCCCGGGCCGGTCCCTGGGCGGCACTGCTCGGCGCCGGGGCGGTGCTGGTGCTGACCCTGCTGTGGCTGCGATCCCGCTGGCGTACGGCGGGTGGCAGATGATCGACCGGGCCGAGGCGTCGCGGTTGGCCCGGGAATGGGCCCGCCGCGAGCTGGGTAGCGAGGATCCCGGCTTCCGCGAGTTCGAGGCCGGCTACGTGGTGTGGGACCGGCCGCCCACCGCACCGGGACCGCCGCCGACCGACTCCGCTGCCACACCCCCCGGTGCCGGTACGCCGTTGGGCGACGCCGGCCAGCCGCCACCACGGGTCGGCGCCGCCCGAGGTGTGCTGGACCGGGACACCGGACACTGGTCCTGCTGGCCATCCCTGCCGATCGACGAGGTTATCCGGCTCTACCTGGCCTACCGCGCGGGCTCGACGCGGTTTCCCGAGGACGTCCGGACGATGCTGCGACTGGCTGGCTGGGTACCGGGGCGCGACGGCGCGGCGCTGCTTCGGACCTGGTGCCGCCGGCATCAGATCGACGATGCCGTCCTCTTCCCGGTGGCCCGTGCGGTGGCCGCCGACTTCGGCGGCCTGACCATCGCCGGGTACCGGTTCACCCCGACCCCCGACGACCACGTCCCGGCGGCACATCCCGACCTCGCGGACCGGCTCGGCATGCGGGTGTGGCAGATCGCGGTCGGCGACGGCCGGATGCTGGTCGTCGACGAGTCGGGCGCGGTGCACCGGCGCGAACACTCGGGCGACGCGCCGTACGCCCCCACCGTCGACGACGCCCTCGTCCGGCTGGTCCGCCGGGAGGACGAGTGAACCTTTTTCAACCTCCCCTTGCGGTCCGTCGGAGGGCGAGGTCGGACGCGGTGTGCGAGCGCTGCGCGGTTCAGGTTGAAAAAGGTTCAGTGAACAGGCGCTGAACACCTGCCTGGTCTGGGGAGAGGACGGCGCGGCGCCGCCCCTCCCCGGACCCGACCGGTCATCGGACCTCTTTCCACCTGAACGCGCGACGCTCACGCACCGCACCGACCTTGCGATCCACCGGACCACAGGGGAGGTGGAAAGGCTCACTACATGTGGTGCGCCCGCATCATCGAGACGAGTTCGCTCTCCGCGTCCGACATGAGCGCGTGCGACCCGCTGATCTTTCCCTGGATCTGGCCGCCCATCTCGACCAGGGCGCGGGCGGCGTCGCGCCACTCGGCGCGGAGCAGCTCGTACTCCTGCACCGAGCTGCCCCGCCAGGTCCCCATCAGCGACTCGATGTGCTTCTCGATCGAGGTGAGGCGCTGGTTCATGTTCTCCATGGCTTGGCCGTAAGCGGCCGCGCCGGTGGTCATCGTCGCGCCGACCATACGAATCTGCATGACAGTCCTCCGAATCAGGCCCGCAGGGCGGCGTAGACACCGCTGGACGTGTCGACACCGGTCCCGCCGGTGCCGGGGATGCCCTCGCCGAGGTCGACCATCGAGGCCCGGATCTGCGAGTCGGTGAACTCGTGCTTTTCGGCGACCCGGTTCAGCAGCTCGGCGAGCCCGTCCAGGGCCACCTTGATCCGGTTGAGCTGCTGCTGGTAGCCGGCGTTCACCTCGCCGAACATGGCACCGCCGGCGCCCATCCAGTCGTCGGGCATCTGGCTGGTGCCGGACTGGATGGCGCCCTTGACCTCGCTTTCGATCAGGGTGGCCTGGGTCCGCACCTGACCAGCGGTCTCCCGCATTTCCTCGATGTAGTTCTGTACCAGTTCCTCAGTGCCACCTGCCACGGCCGCTCCCTCCACTGGAAACCCGTCGGGCCGACGAGTTGGGGTCAGAGTACTGTGGATGATCGCGACGTACTATCCCGGCGGAATCGCCCGGACCGCCGCCGTCGGCTCCAACACCGGGCCGTGCGGCACCCGGGCCATCAGCCCGGTGGGCAGCGGGATGGCCCGTTCCGGCTGGTATCCGAGCTGGCCCAGCACCTCCGGGCTCGGCACGGGATAGGCGATTCCGTGATCGGTCACGAGGAACCAGGTACCTCCGGTCGCCTGCGGCGCCGGCTTGGCCAGTACCACCACACCCCGGCCCGGTTCCACCGCGACGTGGTCGGCCAGCGGGACCCCGGCGGCGGTGGCGGGAGGCCGGGCGGCGGCGTCGAGGTCCCCGGTGACCGGTACGCCGACCGTGACGACGCGTCCGTCCCCGGCGTCACCGATCCGCACGCACACCCCGGTGCCCGACACGACCGGTACGACCGTCGGGGTGGGCTCGGCGGGCAGGATGCCACCGGTCGGCAGATTCCCGTCGACCGTCAGCGGGGTGCCGCCGACCGGGGTCGGACCCGCCGTACCCGGATAGCCGGGGTCGGCCAGCAGGATCCGGGCCTGTAGCTCGGTGACCCGGTCGACGCTGTTCGGCTTGACCACGTAGTGCTGCTGGGTCGCCGGGTCGACCAGCACCTCGCCGACCTTGGTGCCCTTGCGCCAGCTACTCTCCCGGCCCCGGCTGGCGACCTTTATGGCGCCCAGCGGTGCGCCGGCGGGCAGCACATCGAGCCAGGCGAGCGTCACCGGATGCGCCTGGGCCGGGGCGACCCGCAGCGCGTCGGTGACGATGGCGTCGTCCCGGATGGCGTGCCGCCGGCCGTGCCAGATCAGGTGCCGGGCGCCACTCGGGTCCACCACCAACACCGCGGCCGAACCGAGCCCGTCCCCGCCGCCCGGCCGCCATCCCGCGTACACGTAGGTGAGTGGCACCGGATAGCCGACGGCGTCCCGGGCAGTCACGCCGCAAATCGACCACGGGTCGGTGCGCAGCTTCTTCGGATCCGGCAGGTTGTCCGGGGCTCCGACGATGCCCACCCGGGGGCCCTTCGGCCAGGTCAGCGAGGCCCGGGCGACCAGGTACGGATCCTTCGGCCGGTCCAGCAGCAGGCGGGCCGAGGCGTAGTTCGCCACCGGGTACAGGGTGCGCAGGTCGGGGCGGCAGTAGTACTTCGTGCCGGTCTCCCGCTCGATGACCACCGCGTCGCAGGCCTGCCAGCGCCTGTTGCCGCTGGGAAAGAACTTGCCGTAGACGCCGACCGCCGCGAGCGCGATCACCGTGACCATCACCGCCGCCAGCGAGGCCCCGGCCAACCGCCGACCAGGCCAGTCCAGCGGATCGGGCTTCTGCGCGAGCAGGGCGGCGGTGAGCCGTCCACGTAGGAACTGTCGGGAGTGGATCAGATCGCGACGGGTCAGCATGAGACCGCCCCCGCTGCCGCACCCGACACTGCCAGCATCGCTGCCCGGGCTGACGTTGCCGGCGTCGCTCTCCTCCGGTGGATGCGGTTCAACCGAACAGCCCCCGGGCGAGGCCGAACAGACCCAGCACCGCACAGGCGAGCAGGGGGGCGACGACCACGCAGACGATCTCGACGATGTCGCCGATCCGGCCCAGGTTGGGCGGGAGCGGACGGCGGGCCGCGGCGGCGGCCACCCCGTACGCCCCGGCTGCGACCGCGAGCATCCCGGCCAGTACCGGAACGATCAGGTCGACTCGGGTCGTGGTGTCCATCGCCAGCCAGCCGGCACCGACCAGCAGCAGCGCGCCGAGCAGCGCGGTGAAGCCGGGCGGCACCCGGTGACGTACCGCCGCGAAGGTGCGCATCCGGAGGGCGCAGATCAATACCACCAGGACGGCCAGCAGCGACGCGCTGACGTCGGCGGCCCGGGCAAGCACCCCCACGCAGAGCAGCAGAATCACGCAACTCCCGGCCAGCACCCCGGTCAGCAACTCGTCCGCCCGCCGGACCAGCACGGTCAGCCTGGCCAGCGACGGGAGGGACGCGACCTTCGAGACGTCCTCCCCCGGCCGAGGCACCTCCGGGCTCGGCAGGCCGCCGTGTGCCGTGGCGAGTCGAGGCAGCAGCGGGGCCAGCAGAACCAGCGCGCCGGCCAGCCCGGCGGCCGCGGCGACCGGGCCTACCTCGGTGGCGACCAGCGCCCAGATCGCGCCGAGCAGCCCGATCGTGAGACCCGTGTGGAAGACCGGCCGGTGCACGTCGAGCCCGGCCAGGGCGAGGGAGGCGGCCAGCATCAGCCCGGCGGATCCGACGAGCAGCGGCCAGGCATGCAGCACGGCACCGAGGTCGGCAGGGCCGGGCAGCAGGGCGCCTCCCACACCCGCGTAGACCATGGCGTACACCCCGAGCAGGGTGGCCAGGCCGGGTTCCCGGCGCCACCGGGCGACCGCCGCGCCCGCACCGACCAGCACCGCGGCGACCGCCAGCGCCACCTGGCCCGCACGGACCAGGGGCGGCCCGGCCAGCAGGAGCAGCAGGACCGCGCCGCCGAGGACCGCGGCGACGGTGACCAGGCCGGCGTGGTACGTCGAGGTGCCGCCCCACACCCGGCCCTGGCGCGCCGCCGTCTCCGCCACGCCGCCGGCGAGGTCGTCGTAACCGGGCTCCGGCCAGTGCTGGTCACGCGGGGCGAGCAGCAGTACGTCGCCGTCCCGGATGCCCAGCCCGGACAGCGACTGCACCGGCTCCAGCACACTCCCGTCGAGCCGCCGGACCACCCAGCCGCCACGCGGTACGCCGTCCTCGGCGAGCCCGTCGCCACCGTGCCGGAGCAACGCCGGTTGCAGGTACGTCAGCGGCAGGTGGTCCGGTAGCGCCATGTCCACGCGTCGCCTCGGCGTCATCAGGACGATGCGGGTGAGACCGATCGTGGTCGGCGTCGCCATAAGCAGCCTCTCAACGGCCTGTCGGCAATCTGGACTGGACGCCCTCGCCGTGACCCCGTATCCCCTACGATGCCCGGGTGGGAGCGTCTGCATGGGCACAGTAGTACGCAAGCGGCCCGCGCGTCGGTTGGCTCCGCCCTACCCGCAGGGCGAGGTGGCCCTGGAGCCGGTGCCGGAGATACCCACTCCGGGCGGGCGCTCGTGGAGCCGGCTGCTCATCATGCTGCCCATGCTCGCGGGTGCCGCGGCCATCGCGCTGATGTTCGCCGGGGGCAGTGGCAACAACCCGTTCCGGTGGTTGACCGGCGCGCTGTTCGGGGTCTCGATGCTCGGCATCGTCGCGGTGCAGTTCGCCTCCTTCTCCGGCGGGGCGAGCAAGCAGGAGATGCAGGAGCAGCGGCGCGAATACCTCTTCGAGCTGAACCAGCAACGGCGCGCCGTACGGCAGACGATCCAGCGGCAGCGGGCCGCCGAATACTACGCCCACCCCGATCCGGACGCGCTGTGGTCGCTTGTGGACAGCGCCCGGCTGTGGGAACGGCGATACTCCGACGCCGACTTCGGACAGGTCCGGATCGGGCTCGGGCCACGCGACCTCGCCGCCACGCTCGTCGTACCGCCACCGGTGCCGGCGGAGAAGGCCGAGCCGGTGAGCGCGCTGGCGGTACACCGCTTCGTCGAGGCGTACCGGCAGGTGCCGGAGCTGCCGACGGTGCTGGCCCTGGGCGGGTTCGCCCGGGTCTATCTGCGCGGCGACCGGCGCCGGGTACGGGCGCTGGTCCGGGCACTCATCGCCCAGGCCGCCGTCTGGCACGCCCCGGAGGACCTCGTCGTCGCGGCCTGCGTCGGTCGTTCGGCGCGGGCCCAGTGGGAGTGGGCGAAATGGCTGCCGCACACCCTGCACCCCACGTCGACCGACGCGCTCGGTCCGGTACGCCTGATCGCACCCTCCGTCGTCGCCCTGGAGGCGATGCTGGAGGACCTGGTCGCGGATCGGCCGAGATTCGACCCGACGGCCGCCGAGGCGCAGTTCGACGGGGCACACCTGCTCGTCGTGATCGACGATGGCGACCCGGCCGGCTCGGACCACCTGCTGATCGACGGCGGCGTCGAAGGTGCCACCGTGCTCGACCTCAGCGGCGAGCCGCCCCGCAACCTCGACCGGGCCACCGTCGTCTTCGACGTCGGCGCCGACGGGGACCTCCGGGCGACCACCTACGCGGGCGGGCAGCGGCTGGGCCGGGCGGACGCGTTCAGCCTGGTCGCCGCGGAGTCGCTGGCGCGGCAACTCGCGCCGCTACGGCTGTCCGGCGGCGGCGGGCAGGACCGGGCGATGAACGCCGAGCACGGCCTGGCCGAGCTGCTCGGGCTCGGCGACCCGTACGAGTACGACGCCGCGCTCGGCTGGGCGCCCCGGCCGCACCGCGAGCGGCTGCGGGTGCCGATCGGGATCGGGCCGGACGGCGCCAAGGTGGAGCTGGACCTGAAGGAGTCCGCCCAGGACGGGATGGGCCCGCACGGCCTGCTGATCGGCGCGACCGGCTCCGGCAAGTCGGAACTGCTCCGCACCCTGGTACTGGCGCTGGCGGTGCAGAACTCCCCGGAAACGCTCAACTTCGTGCTGATCGACTTCAAGGGCGGCGCCACCTTCGCCACCCTGGACCGGCTGCCGCACACCAGCGCCGTGATCACGAACCTCGCCGACGAGCTGCCGCTGGTCGACCGGATGACCGACGCCATCAACGGTGAGCTGATCCGCCGTCAGGAGTTGCTGCGCCGCTCCGGCAACTACGTGTCGCAGCGTGACTACGAGCGGGCCCGGGCGGCCGGCGTACCGCTGGCACCGCTGCCGACCCTCGTCGTGGTCTGTGACGAGTTCAGCGAGCTGCTCTCCGCCAAGCCGGACTTCATCGACATGTTCGTCCAGATAGGACGACTCGGCCGGTCACTCGGCGTCCACCTGCTACTGGCCAGCCAGCGCCTGGAGGAGGGCCGGCTGCGCGGCCTCGACACGCACCTGTCGTACCGGGTCGGGTTGCGGACCTTCTCACCGGTGGAGAGCCGCACGGTGCTCGGCGTCAACGACGCCTACGAACTGCCCCGCGCCCCGGGGCACGGCTTCCTGAAGTTCGGCACCGAGGCGCTGGTCCGGTTCCGCGCCGCGTACGTTTCGGGCGCGTACCGCCGGGCGGGCGCGGCCGAGCCGGCCGGTGGCGACGACCGGGTCCAGGTCTACACCTCCGGATACGTCGCGCCGGACGACCTCGCCGGCACTACCGGCGAGGATTCCGGCGCTGCCGGCGCGGTCTCCGTGGCCGGTGGGGGTACCGGCGCCGGCCGGACCGGTACGGATACCACCGGGGCTTCGGTAACCGCCCGGGCCGCGAAGCTGACCGGGCCGAACGAGCCGGTCGAGGTCGAGCCGGACGGGGTCGAGCCGGACGGGGTCGAGGTCGAGCCGGGCGACGAGACGCTGCTGGAGATCCTCACCGGGCGGCTGACCGGTCGGGGTGTACCGGCGCACCAGGTGTGGCTACCACCGCTGTCCACTCCGCCGAGCCTCGGCGAGTTGCTGGACGGCGAGGAGCCGGAACCGCTGCGGGTGCTGGTCGGCGTGGTGGACCGCCCGTTCGAGCAGCGGCGCGACCCACTCCGGCTGGACCTGTCCGGCGCCGGCGGCCACGTCATCGTGGTGGGCGCGCCACAGTCGGGCAAGAGCAGCCTGCTGCGTACGCTGATCGTCAGCCTCGCCCTCACCCACACCCCGCGCGAGGTGCAGATCTACTGCCTGGACTTCGGCGGCGGCGTGCTCGCCTCCGTCCGGGACCTGCCGCACGTCGGCGGGGTCGCGGCCCGCCGGGACGCCAACCAGATCCGGCGGACGATCGCGGAGGTGGAGACCATCGTCGCCACCCGCGAGCAGCTCTTCACCGAACGCGGCATCGACTCGATCGCCACCTTCCGGCGGATGCGGGCCGCCGGTGAGCTGCCCGAAGAGCGGTTCGGCGACGTCTTCCTCGTGGTGGACGGCTGGGTCACGGTCCGGGACGAGTTCGAGGACCTGGCCGAACGGATCATCGCGCTGGCCGGCCGCGGCCTGTCGTACGGCGTGCACATCGCCGCGACGGCCGGACGCTGGCTCGACCTCCGGTCGGCGCTGCGGGACGCCTTCGGCACCCGTCTGGAACTGCGGCTGGGCGATCCGTCCGACTCCAGCATCGACCGGCGGGCGGCGGCCAACGTTCCGGTGCACGCGCCCGGCCGGGGCATCACGCCAGGCCGGCACCAGTTCCTGGCCGCACTGCCTCGGCTGGACGGTGGCTCCGACGTGGCAGACCTGCCGCCGGCACTGACCGAGCTGGTCGTCAAGGTCCGCGACGGCTGGACCGGTGACCCGGCGCCCCGGGTACGGCTGCTCCCGCCGATGGTCCCGTACGAGCTGCTGCCCGCCGCGACCGACGGACCAGGGCCGGCGGTCGGCCTCGCCGAGCTCGACCTCGGCCCGGTCCACCTGGACCTGAACGCCGACCCACACTGCTTCCTGATCGGCGACGTCGAGTGCGGCAAGTCGTCGTTCCTGCGCATGCTGGCCCGGGCGGTCGCCGACCGGCAGACGCCCGGGCAGGCCCGGATCATCGCGATCGACTACCGGCGCGGCCTGCTCGGCGCGCTTCCCGAGGAACACCTCCTCGGCTACGGCAGCTCGGTCAACCAGGCAACCGAACTGCTCCGCGACGCGGCCGGCGCGCTCCGGGAACGACTCCCGGGGCCGGAGATCACTCCGGAGCGGTTGCGCGCCCGGGACTGGTGGAGCGGCCCGGAACTGTACGTCCTGGTGGACGACTACGACCTGGTGGCCGGAGACCGGAACCCGCTCGGCGTACTCCACGAGTTGCTGCCGCAGTCGAGGGAGGTCGGGCTGCACGTGGTGGTGGCGCGGCGCAGCGGCGGCGCGAGCCGGGCCTTCTACGACCCGCTGCTCGCCCGGATCCGGGACCTTGGCTCACCGGGCATTCTCATGTCCTGCGATCCGGTGGAGGGGCCGCTGCTCAGCGGCGTACGCCGGCCCGGTCCGCTGCCTCCCGGCCGCGGCTGGTTGTCCACCCGGCGGGACGGTGCCCGGCTGATCCAGTTCGGATGGCTCGACGTGGACTGACGATCCTCACCGGACGATCGGATACATGGGTCTGCCACGGTTGGCGATATCCGATTAGGATCGCTGATCATTGCCACGCTGTGCCCGCGACGAGGAGGACAGAGATGGCTGCCACTGACAACCAGGAGGCTGCCGGCGCTCCCGCCGGCCTCGACCTCGACGTCGAGACGGAGCACCTCAAGACCTTTGGCGAGAAGATGTGGAACGCGGCCAACGCGTTCAGCGCCGAGGTGATCAAGGCCGGGAACTCCAGCTTCGAGGTACCGGCTCCGGAGTTCGTCGAGATGGTGGAATTCGCCAAAAAGATCACCGACGACACGGTGGAAGCAAACCGGTTCACGGCCGACGCCGCGAACGGCCTGATGTCGTACGGCAGCGCCGCGATCGTCAGTTTCAACAAGTACGGTTGGGGCGACGACCAGGCCCGGCTCTCGTTGCAGGACGTCCGCGACGCGATGAAGGCCACCGAGCAGGCGGGGTCCGCTTCGCGAAACGCCACGGCTGCCTGACGGTCGGCGATCATGGCCGCTACGAACTGGGAACAGTACGATCTCGACAAGATTCTGAGCATCTTCATGTCGGTCAACGTCGGGAGCCTCAACGAACACGCCGGGCGCTGGCGTGCGATCGGCGCGGCGATCAGTAACGGCGGAAAGACGCTGGCCGACGAGACCCGGAGCCTTGCCGGGAGTTGGAAGAGCAGGGCTGCCAGCGCGTTCACCGACAGCGCCGGCCAGGCGGTCGACCGGATGACCCGGTGGGGGTCCGAGGCCCCCGTCCGCGGCGACCACATCGAACTGGTCGGCATGGCGGTCAGCTGGGCACAGGGCGAGCTTGAGCGCCTCAAGGCGCAGCGCCAGCAGGAGTTGGACCAACTCCAGGCGGACAAGGAACGGATTCCCTTCCACGACATGTCCGGGGCGTTGGAGGGCCAGATCGTCAACAAGTACAACGAGCTGGCCCGGACGGTGGCCACCCAGGCAGCCGCCGAGATCAGCGCGTTGACCCCCTGGAAATCTCCCGGGCCCTACGTCGGGCTACGCGACGTCCAACGCACGGTTCCCACCCCCAACCTGGGTCCGAACGGTACTCCCGACCCGCCCGGCACCGGCCCTCCGAACGGCGCCCCGAACGGCGCCCCGAACGGCACCACCGGTCAGAACGAGCAGCAGCCGGTCAATCCTCCGCCGGGACCGCTGCACCAGCTGATTCGCACGGACGAGCCGGTTGCCGATCCCCGCCAGAACGGCAACCCGCAGACCGGTCCACAGGAGAACAACGTCAGCCAGCCGCCCAACCAGCAGCAGGTCTCAGCGCCGCAGACCGACGTACCGCAGGTCGGCGAGCCGCCCGCGCCGGGCCAATCGCCGGGCTCCGACGTAACGCCGCCACCGACGCTGCCGGGCGGGGTACCCGGGGGCGTACCGGGTGGCGTGCCCATCGTCCCGTTCGTGCCCGGTGGCGTCGGCGGTGGTTCCGGTGGTCGCGGTTCAAGCGGCCTCGGTTCCAGCGGCCTCGGTTCGGACGGCGGCGGAGGCGGCCTGGGTGGCGTCGGCGCGGGGCGGGGCGGGGCGGGTGTACCCACCGCCTCGAATGACCTGCTCGGGCGGCTCGCTGGCACCGAGGGCGGCGGAGGCGGCCTTCTCGGCGCGGCCCGCCCCCCGGTCGGCACCCCTGCCGGTGGCGGCGCCCCGATGATCCCGCCGATGATCCCGCCGGTCGCCCCCGGAGGCGGGAATGCTGGCGCACTGTCCGGCCGCCAGACCCGGCGTACCGCGCGAAGCGGTGGCGCGCCTCGCGTCGTCGGCCAGGAACCCGTCGCCGCGCCCCAGTCGATCAGCGGTCGTCAGGTGGACAAGAAGAAGGCGCCGCCGCCACGGCAGCAGGAAACCGAGCGGCAGTCGGCGGTGACTTACGGCGCGTGATTCTGATCCGCTCTGCCGAGAACGCGATGACCTGTCGGGCGTACGGCCCTACTGACCGAACCCGAATGTCTGAAACGGTGAGCATCTGGTGCCTGTGATCATCTGCCCTGCCTGTGGGGAACCGGACGAGGACGACTCGGTCTACTGCCTGAACCCGGGCTGCGGGGCCCTCTTGGTGGTGCTCCGGCCCGAGCAGCCACCGGAGCAGGCGGCGGGCGCCGACCCGGCCGAACCGGCCGTTCCCGCCGAACCCACCACTGCGGTCGGCAACTCCGCCGTGCCGACCGGAGCACCGGCATCGGTGGCGTCGCCCGAGGTGACCAGACCGGTGAAGGCGGTCCGAGTCACGAAGTCGGCCAGACCGGCGAGGTCGGCCAGACCGACAAAGGCAGCCAGAGCCGCCAGGTCGGCCAGACCCGCGAAATCCGGCGTACCCGCAGACTCGGCCGGACGAGCTGGCTCAACCGAGACGACCACACCAGCCACTTCAGCCAAGCCGACCGCACCGGTCGAGCAGGCTCCACCGGTTGCGAAACCCACACCGGTCGAGAAGGCCACGGTCGAGAAGGCCACACCGGTCGAGAAGGCTGCGGTCGAGAAGGCCACACCGGCGACACCGGGCGACAAGGTTCCGGCAGCCACGACCGCCAAAAAGGCGAAGGCCACCACCGCCGAGGAGACCCGGCCGGCCGCGGCAACAGTTGATGGGCTGGCCGCCCCGACCGGAGCGCCGGAGGCGGCAAGAGCGCCCGCCCCGGACGGCGAGGGCCCGACTGAGCCCGTTCCGGCGGGGACCTCCCAGCCCGAGACGGTGATACCGACGACCGAGCCCGGTGGTCCCGGCAAGCCTGCCGGCACCGGCTTCCGAGGCACGTTGGGCAGACTGGCCAGGATCGGCAGACGGGGCGCCAAGCCGCTGGCGGCAACGCCTGCCGCCGTACCAGGCGGACCGGCCGATCCGGGCGAGGTCGGGGTCCCTTCCCCCACCAACGAGGTCACCGGGATCGGTCCGTCCGGATCGGTGAAGGCTCGGCCTGCCGGTGAAGGGGCGTCACCAACGTCGGCACCCGCGTCGCCACCGGCGGAGCCTGCGCCGGCCAAGGCCCGGCCCACTCAGCCGGCCAAGGCCCAACCCACTCAGCCGGCCAAGACCCAACCCACTCAGCCCGTCAAGGCCCAACCCGCCCAGCCGGCCAAGACCCAACCCGCCCAGCCCGTCAAGGCCCAACCCGCCCAGCCGGCCAAGACCCAACCCGCCCAGCCCGTCAAGGCCCAACCCGCCCAGCCGGCCAAGACCCAACCCGCCCAGCCCGTCAAGGCCCAACCCGCCCAGCCGGCCAAGACCCAACCCGCCCAGCCCGTCAAGGCCCAACCCGCCCAGCCGGCCAAGACCCAACCCGCCCAGCCCGTCAAGGCCCAACCCGGCACACCGGTCAAGCTGGGACCCGCCGGTCGGGCAGGAGCCGACCGGGGCAGTGCGGTGAAGCAGCCGAGCGCCGTACCGGCGGGCACCGGCGCCGTACCGGATCCGTCCCCGGATCCCGACGCGCCACAGGCCGGCCGACGGCTGCTGTTGCCGCTGGCGGCGGCCACCGTCGTGCTGGTCGGGATCGGCGTGGCCCTGGCGGTCAACAACGGCGGCTCCTCCGGCGAACCCCGGCCTGCGGCGGTGCCGACCGGACCCGCGCTGGCGCTCGGCTCGCCGTTGCCGGTCATTCCGACATCGGCGCCGGTCGCCCCGCCGAGCCCGCTTCCGCAGGCCACCCCGACACCGAAAGCCAGCAAGGCTCCGCCCCGGCCCGCCCGGCCGGCGTCGGTGCCGAAGCGGACACCGAGCCGGAAGCCACCGGCCAGAACCACCGCTCCGCCGCCGAAGCCTCCGGCGCCACAGGCCCGGATATCGGCCAGCGGCCGGATCGAGTGCACTCCCGTCGATCGCGGCTGGGGCATCGCGATCAGTGGCAGCGTGAGCAACACCTCGGCGACCATCCGCAGCGCCCGAGTTTCCTACAGTTCCAACGAGACCGGGCCGGCGAGCAACTCCGACACGCTCACGCTCCAGTTCAGCGGCCGGTCGTTCAACCGCAAGATTCCGGACACCAGCGGCTGGGAGTTCATCGGCGGGTCGTCCGTCTCCTGGACGGTCACCGCGACGTTGAGCGACGGCAAGACCCTTTCCGACTCGGGGTCGAACACGTACTCCTGCGGATAACCTCCCGCCGAACAGGGGCACACGGACCTGCGCCCGCGCTGAGCGCGGGCGCAGGTCGATCGTGGGGTGGGTCAGCGCTGGTACTGGACCGGGCCGACGTTGACGTTGGCCATCTGCTCCAAGCGGCGTACCCGCTCTTCCATCTTCGGGTGGGTGGAGAAGAGGCTCGCCACGCCGCCACCCTTGAACGGGTTGTCGATCATCAGGTGGGCGGTGCTGGTCAGCCGGTTGTCGGCCGGCAGCGGCAGCGCCTTCGTACCCGCGTGGATCTTCCGAAGCGCGCTGGCCAGCGCCAGCGGGTCGCGGGTCAGCGCGGCACCCGAGGCGTCCGCCTGGAACTCCCGGTTACGGCTGATGGCGAGCTGGATCAGGGTGGCCGCGATCGGGCCGAGGATCAGCGTCAGCAGCAGTACGGCCGGGTTCGGCGAGTCCTCGTCGTCCCCGCCGCCCAGCGGGATGAACCAGGCGATGTTGGCCAGCATGGTGATGATGCCGGCCAGGCCGGCGGCCACGCTGGAGATCAGGATGTCCCGGTTGTAGACGTGGGACAGCTCGTGACCGATGACGCCCCGCAACTCCCGGTAGTCCAGGATCTGCGTAATGCCCTGGGTCACGGCGACCGCCGCATTCTGCGGGTTGCGTCCGGTGGCGAACGCGTTCGGCTGCATGGTCGGGCTCACGTAGAGCCGGGGCATCGGCTGCTTCGCCTCGGTCGCCAGCTCCCGGACCATCTGGTAGAGCGCCGGGAATTCGGCCTCGGTGACCGGTTGGGCCCGCATCGCGCGCAACGCGAGCTTGTCCGACCAGAAGTAGCTGGCGGCGTTCATGGCCAGTGAGACCAGTACGGCGATCACCAGACCGCCGCTGCCGCCGAACCAGTAGCCGACGCCGAGGATCAGAGCGGTGAGCAGGCCAAGAAGCGCGGCTGTCTTGAGCCGGTTGTGATGGCTATGCACGATAACTCCTTCGGTGCGCGGGCCGGTGGACCCGCTGACCGGTACAACACCGGGTTACCCCGTCAACAATCCGGATATGACTGAGAGTTGCCTGGGAAAGGGCCTCACCAGGGCCCGGGGGCGGCCAATGGACCTTTTTCAACCTCCCCTTGCGGTCCCGTCGCGGCCAGGCAGAAGTCGGGACGTAAGGGCACCGCGCTGTTCAGGTTGAAAAAGGTTCAGTCACAGTGCGGCGATGTCCAGGATGAGTTGCGGGGCGAACCCGACGACGATCGCGACTCCGGTAGCCAGGGCCAACGCGGCGACAACCGCCCAGGCCGGCCGGACCGGTTCGGCCGCCGGCACCGGGGCGCCGGCGGGTACCGCGGGTGCGCCGGGATCGGCGGGCACGACCGGCGCGGCCGCGGCCTCGCCGGCCCGGTCGGCGGCCGGCTCCGGGGCGTAGAGGGTGGCGGCGACCCGTACGTAGTAGGCGAGCCCGATCACCGCGTTCAGCGCCACCACCACGGCGAGCCAGCCGGCGCCACCGGCCAGCAGCGACCGTACGACGGTGACCTTGGCGAACAGCCCGGCCAGGCCCGGCGGCAACCCGGCCAGCCCGACCAGGGCCAGCACGAACGCCGCGCCGACCCACGGCCGGCGTCGGGCCGCACCCCGGTAGTCCGCGATCTCGCCGCCGTCGGCGACCGCCGGGCGCAGCGCCACCACCGCCCCGAACGCGGCCAGTTCCAGCACCACGAAGAAGACCGTGTACGCCACCGCGGCGGCGACCGCCGTGTCGATCGCCTCCGCACTCCGCCCGGAGGACAGTGCCAGCGCGCCGAGCGGGGCGACGATGTAGCCGGCCTGGGCCACCGACGACCAGGCCAGCAGCCGGACCATCCGGCGCTGCCGGAGCGCCACCAGGTTGCCGACGGTCATGGTGAGCACCGCCACCGCCGCCAGCAGCGGGCCGGTCATCCGGGCCGGCAGCGCGGTCGCGGTGACCGCGAGCAGCGCCACCACCCCGCCGAGCTTGGAGGCGGTCGACAGGTACGCCGCCACCGGCACCGGCGCGCCGTCGTAGGTGGCCGGTGCCCAGGCGTGGAACGGTACCGCCGCCACCTTGAAGGCCAACCCGAGCACGATCAGGGCCACCGCGACCACGGTCAGCGGCAGGCTCAGCAGTGCCGGCCCGGTCGGGAAGTCGCCGCCGCCGAGCGCCACCGGCCGGTTCGCCTCCGCCTCGAAGATCGCGCCGAGCCGGCTCAGGTGCACCGCACCGGTGACCGCGTAGAGCAGCGCGGCGCCGAGCAGGGTGACCGCGGTGGCCACCACGCTGACCACGAAGAAGGTCAGCGCCGCCTCGGCACCGGCGACGCTGCGGTGCCGCAGCCCGACCAGCACGTAGAGCGGCAGGGTCAGGGTCTCCAGCGCCACGACCAGGGTGATCAGGTCGCCGGCCGCACCGAGTACCACGCCGCCGGTCATCGAGCAGGCGAGCAGGAAGCAGTACTCCCCCGGCGGCACCTGACCGGAGCGCAGCAGCGGGGCGGAGAGCGCCAGCACCCCGAGGGTGAGCAGCGCGAAGAGGCAGCCGACCAGCGCCGCCCGACCGTTCGCCAGATAGGAACAGTCGGGGCCGGCGCAGAACGTCCGCCGGGATCCGGCGGCACCGACCAGTACCGCGCCGAGTGCGGTGGCGGCGGCCCCGGCCGCGAAGACCGCCACCGTCGCGCCGCGCCGAGCCACCAGCAGGTCGGCCAGCAGCACGAGTACGGCGGTGCCGGCCGCCAGGTACGCCGGCAGCAGCGCCACGTTGTCCACGCTCTGGATCACGACGTCCACCGCCCAGCCCCGGAAGGGTTCATCGGATCGCCTCCAGCAGTGCGCCGACCGGCACCTCGGCGTAGCCGAGCACCAGGGTCGGGGCGAGCCCGATGGCGAGGGCGAGCAGCACCAGCGGCCCCCAGGCGAGCAGCTCGGCACCGTGCAGTCCCGGCGTCAGGGTCAGCACCGTCGGGCTGGCCGGCCCGTGTGTGACCCGGCGCAGCAGCCGCAGCAGGTACGCCGCCGTCAGCGCCCCGCCCAGCGCGGCCAGCACCGCCAGCGTGGTCCAGAGTGGACCTCCCACCCGCCAGGCGGCCACCACCGCGAAGGATTCGCCCCAGAAGCCGGCCAGGCCGGGCAGCCCGAGCGAGGCGATCGCGGCGAAGCCGAGCAGCCCGGCGAGCCGGGGCGTACTCTCGCGCAGCCCGCCCAGCTCGGCCAGCGCCCCGGTGTGCGCCCGGTCCTTGACCGCCCCGGCGAGGAAGAAGAGCAGGCCGGTGATGACGCCGTGCGCGATGTTGCCGATCAGCGCGGCCTGGATGCCGGTGCCGGTCAGCGTGGCGATGCCGAGCAGCACGAACCCCATGTGCCCGACGCTCGAATAGGCGATCAACCGCTTCAGCTCGCTCTGTGCCAGGCAGACCAACGAGCCGACGATGATCGCCGCCACCGCCAGCACCCCGAGCACTCCGGCGGCCTCCCTCGCGCCCTCCGGCGCCACCCCGACCGCCACCCGGATCAGCCCGTACGTGCCCATCTTCAGCAGTACGCCGGCCAGGATCACGCTGCCGACCGTCGGCGCCTGGGTGTGCGCGTCCGGCAGCCAGGAGTGCAGCGGCCAGAGCGGGCTCTTCACCGCGAACGCGATCGCCAGCAGGATGAACGCGGCGATCTGGGTACCCCGGGACAGGCCCGCGCCGCCGGTCAGCTCGATCAGGTCGGCGGTGCCGGCCGCGGTCACCACGGTGAAGACGCCGACCAGCAGCAGCACCGAGCCGAAGAGGGTGTAGAGGGCGAACTTCCGCGCCGCGTGCTGCCGGTCCTCGCCGCCCCAGACCGCGATGATCGCGTACATCGGGAGGAGCACGACCTCGAAGAAGAGGAAGAAGAGCACCAGGTCGAGGGCGAGGAAGGTGCCGAGGATGCCGACCTCGACCACCAGCAGCAGCGCGACGAGGCTGCGGCCCCGGCCCGGCGCCGGCACCCGCCACCAGGTGTACGCGCAGCAGAGCAGCGTCAGCAGCGCGGTCAGCACCACCAGCGGATAGGAAACCCCGTCGACCCCGAGCTGGAACCGCAGGTCGAGTCCGGGCACCCAGGTCAGGTCGAGTGCGTGCCAGAGGCGGATGCCGGGTGCCTCGGTGGAGTCCAGCCGGTAGCCGATCCAGGTGTCGGTGGGGCCGACCGCCAGCAGCGCGGCCAGCACCAGGGTCACCGCCGCGAAGGCCGTACCGGTGATCCGGGCGGCCCGGTCGAACCGGCCCGGCAGCACGGCGAGCAGCGCCGCGCCGACCGCCGGCACCGCCAGCGTGGCGACCAGGCCGATCCCGCCGAGGGTCACGTCGTCCCCCCGAGAGCCAGTACGGCGGCCAGGCCGAGCAGCAGGGCACCGCCGAGTACCGCCACCACCGCCCGGGGCACCCCGGCCCGGTGCAGCAACTCCATCCCGCCGCCGAGTCCGGTGGTCCCCCGGCCGGTACCCTCGACCGCCCCGTCCACCAGCCCCTCGTCGCCGCGCCGGGCCAGCCGGCCGAGCGCCCGCACCGGACGTACGACGAGGGCATGCTGGACCTCGTCGAGCCAGAAGGCCCGGGCGAAGGCCGGACGCAGCGGACCCAGTCCGGTCGCCGGGTCGGCGGCCGGGTCGGCCCGCCAGCGCCACCAGGCGAGCCCGGCGCCGGCCACCAACAGCACCACCGGGATGATCACGAAGCTGTCCAGGTGCGTCTCGTCCAGCGCCAGCGCGTCCCGGAACGGGGTGACGAAGACCGCCAGCCCGAGCGCCGCGCTCGGCACCGCGAGCAGGACCACCGGCCAGCGGAGCAGCCCGGGCGGATCGTGCGGCGGACCGGGCGGGGTGTGTGCCGGCGACCCGGCCGGCGCGTCGATCGCGGACGCGGGGCTGGCGTGCGCGGCCGGGGTGTCGACCGGGTGGGTCTGGGCCCGGGAGACGCCGAGGAAGGTACGCAGCAGCAGCCGGGTGGCGTACCAGGCGGTCAGCCCGACCCCGACCAGCCCGGCGAGCCAGACCAGCCAGCCCACCCAGGCGGCGGTCGGGCCGGTGTGGTGCCGGGCCGCCCGCTCGGCGACGACCAGGATGCCGTCCTTGCTCCAGAAGCCGGCCAGCGGCGGCACCCCGGCCAGCGCGGCGAGCCCGATCGCGGTGCACCAGAAGGTGACCGGCATCGGCCGGCGCAGCCCGCCCATCGCCGACATCAGGTTGCTGCCGACGGCGTGGATCACCGCACCGGCGGCCAGGAAGAGCAGCGCCTTGAAGGCGGCGTGGCTGAGCAGGTGGAAGAGCGCCGCCGGTGGCGAGCCGACCGCCAGCGCCCCGGCCATGTAGCCGAGCTGCGAGACCGTCGACCAGGCGAGTACCCGTTTGATGTCGTCCTGGGCGGTGGCGGCGAGCGCGCCGAGCAGCAGGGTGACCGCGGCCATCACCCCGAGCACGGCGAGCGCGGCCGGGGCCCGCGCGAAGAGCGGGAAGAGCCGGGTCACGGCGTAGATCCCGGCCGCCACCATGGTCGCGGCATGGATCAGCGCGGAGATCGGGGTCGGGCCGGCCATCGCGTCCGGCAGCCAGGTGTGCAGCGGGAACTGGGCGCTCTTGCCGGCCACCCCGGCGAGCAGCAGCAGGCAGGCGGCGGTCAGCGTACCGGGGCTGAAGTCGTGGGCCAGCACGTCGGAGATCCGGAAACTGCCGGCCTGCACGCCGAGAATCACGATGCCGAGCAGGAAGCCGACGTCGCCGACCCGGGTCACCAGGAACGCCTTCACGGCGGCGCCGGGCGCCTCCGGCAGCCGGCGGTCGTGGCCGATGAGGAGATAGGAGCAGATGCCCATCACCTCCCAGCCGACCAGCAGCATGATCAGGTCACCGGCGACCACCACCAACAGCATCGCGGCGGTGAAGAGGCTGATCTGCGCGGCGTAGGGGGCGTACCGGTCGTCGTCGTGCAGGTAGCCGACCGAGTAGACCTGCACGGCCAGCGCCACCGTCGCCACCGCGACCGCGACCAGGGCGGCGGCCGGGTCCAGCCGGAGGGAGAGGGTGACCGACAGCCCGCCGAAGTCGACCCACTCGGCGCTCGCCTCGGTGCCTCGGCCGTCGAGGACGACGACCAGCCCGATCGCCGCCGCCAGCGCCACCGCCGCGCCACCGATGCCGAGCGCCGCCGCACCGGCCCGGGACCGCTGCGGCAGCAGCAGCCCGACCAGGGCCAGTCCGAAGGGTACGGCCGGCAGCAGCGCGGCGAGCGTGTGGGTCATCGGCCCGCTCCCGGTGCGTGTCCCGTCGTCGGTGCGGTGTTCGCTGCCGGTGTCGTCGCCCCCGACCCGGTGAGCGCCGGAGTCGCCACGATGGCCTGCGGCCCGGTGTCCGGGGTGTGCTCGTCGAGGCGTACGTCGTCGATGGTGACCGTGCCGCGCAGCCGGTAGAGCTGGAGCACGATCGCCAGCCCCACCCCCACCTCGGCGGCGGCGATCACGATGACGAAGAGCGTGAACGCCTGCCCGGTGAGCGGCAGCGGGGCGGCGCCCTCGGCGGCCGGGGACGGGTGCCCCAGGGCTGCGTGCAGCGGGGCGGCGTCGGCGGTGACCAGCAGCAGGTTGACCGCGTTGAGCATCAGCTCGACGGCCATCAGCACCAGTACGGCGTTGCGCCGGCGGAGTACGCCGTAGACGCCCAGCCCGAAGAGCAGGGCGGCGACGACGTACGGGATGGCGGGCCTCACTGGCGCCGCCCGGGAATCCGTACGCTGATCGCGATCGCTCCGACCAGTGCGGAGAGGAGCAGCACCGAGAGCACCTCGAACGGGAGTACCCAGGTGCGGAAGATCTCGATGCCGAGCCGCTCGGCCGTACCGGGGTCCGGCAGCTCCACCGTGGACCACCGGTACGCGTCGACGAGCAGGGCGGCCAGGCCCAGCCCGGTCCCGCCGCCGATCAGCGCGGCCGGCCAGCCGGGCCGGTCCAGGTCGTCGGCGGCCCCGATCGGTGCCCGGGTCAGCATCACCGCGAAGAGCAGCAGCACCACCACCGCGCCGACGTAGATCAGCAACTGCACCCAGGCCACCAGCTCGGCGGTGAGCACCAGATAGAGCCCGGCGACCGCGCCCAGGCAGACCACCAGGTAGAGCCCGGCCCGGACCAGATGCCGGGTGGAGACCACGAGTACGCCGGACCCGACCGCCACCGCACCGAGGGCCAGCATCAGCACGTCGGCGGCGCTCACGGCGGCTCCTCGTCGGCCGGAGAGCCGGAGCTGGGCTGGTCGGCTGCGGGCGGAGCAGAGGCGGGCGGAGCAGAGGCGGGCGGAGCAGAGGCCGGTCGCGCGGTCGCGGGGCGGGCCGGACGGCGGGTGCGTACCGCCGGACCGGCCGGACTCTCCCCGGCACCGCCCGGGGCGGCGGCCTTGCGCGCGGCGGCCTCCTCCTTGGCCGGCTCACCGTTCGGGTCGTGCGCGGGCGGGGGTGGCACGGTCGCCATCCACTCCCCGAGGTGCTCCTTGTCGTGCAGCAGGTCCCGGATGTCGTACTCGGCGTACTCGAACTCCGGCGACCAGTAGAGCGCGTCGAACGGGCAGACCTCGATGCAGATGCCGCAGTACATGCAGAGCGAGAAGTCGATGTCGAAGCGGTCCAGGACGTTGCGCTGGCGCGGTCGGGCCGCGCCGGGGACCGCCACCTCCTCCTTGTGGGAGTCGATGTAGATGCACCAGTCCGGGCACTCCCGGGCGCAGAGCATGCAGACCGTGCAGTTCTCCTCCAGCAGCGCGATGACGCCCCGGGAGCGCGGCGGCAGCTCGGGGGCGACGTCCGGGTACTGCTGGGTGTGCGAGCGGCGGGTCATCGTCTTGAAGGTGACGGCCAGCCCCTTCGCCAATCCCTCGCCCGGAATGCTCATGCCGGCACTCCGCAGGGTGCCGTGCCGCCGCCATGAAACTCGTCGGCGCTGAGCCCCACGATTCGCTCGCTACGCTCGCTCATGCCGGCACTCCGCTCCGCTCCGTGCCACCATGAGACTCCTCCGCACTGAGCCCCACGATTCGCTCGCTACGCTCGCTCATGCCGGCACTCCGCTCCGCTCCGTGCCACCATGAGACTCCTCCGCACTGAGCCCCACGATTCGCTCGCTGCGCTCGCTCATGGGCCCATCCTGCCGTGTCGGCGGTTCCGGCGCGACCACCCCTGGCCAGTTGAATCGGTACGGTGGCTGCCGGCCCGCCCTGTCTCCCGGCGGGCTGCTCCGGCCCGGGCCGCTGTTTCCGATCCCGGTCGGCGACCACGCCGGCCCGGCTCCGCTTCGCCATCAGTCGCCATCCATTCCGGCGGGGGCCGAGCGCCGATGACGGACATCGAGGGTGGGGTGGGCGCTGCGGACCGCCGCACACTGCTCGGGAGAGCACTGCGGAAGGAGTCCGGGTGACGTCTGGCGACGTGGTCGAGGGCGCCGATCCGCCACGCGTACCCGATCCGGACTGCGGCGCGGTCGAACCGACGAACGGGCGGAGCCCTGTGCTTCCGCCCGGTCACCGGTGGGCGCATCGCGACGAGCAGATGAGGGGATGGCGGTGGAACTCGACGCACGAGAGGCACTGATCCTCAGCGGCCACCTGGACGTCGCGGCGAGCGGTCCGCCGCTACCCCACGAGGTCGTCTGGACACGCCTGGTCGAAACAATCCGGCTGCATCGGATGATCGGCGGATTGTGTCAGGCGTGTGGCGAGCGGGCCGGTACGGAGGGCCGGTGCTTCAAAGCCGCGATAGCGGTGGAATGGTGCCGGCAAAACCCGATGACGCTTCTCGATCAGTCCACTTCCGGCGGTTCCTGATCGGCGTGTCGGGGGGCGGGTTCCCGATGACCGGTTTCCGGGGTCGTGGAGTCGGACCGTCGCGGCAACGACGGCCCGACTCCACGACCCCGGACCCGACCGGCCGGGGCGGCGAGGGCGGTGATGTCAGGCGATCGCCAGCTTCACTCCGGCGGTCAGCACGAGCTGGCCCAGCGCCACCGGGACCAGTACCAGCCAGCAGAGCCGCTGCAACTGGTCCTCGCGCAGCCGCGGGTACGTCACCCGGAACCAGATGATCACGAATGAGACGGCGAACACCTTGATCAGGGTCCAGAGCCAGCCGAGGTAGTCGTCGCCGAACGGCCCCTGCCAGCCACCGAGGAAGAGCACCGTGGTCAGCGCGGCGATCACCACGATGCCGACGTACTCGGCGAGCAGGAAGAATGCGAACCGGAGACCGGTGTACTCCGTCATGTACCCGAAGACCAGCTCCGAGTCGGCGATCGGCATGTCGAACGGCGGGCGCCGGATCTCGGCGAGCCCGGCGACGAAGAAGACCACCATCGCCGGGGCCTGCCAGAGCAGCCACCACGGCTGCCACGCCTCGACGATGCCGGGCAGGCTCAGCGTGCCGGCCGCCATCGCCACGCTCGCCGCCGCGAGCACCAGCGGCAGTTCGTAGCCGAGCAGCTGTGCCGCGCCCCGGATCCCGCCGAGCAGGCTGTACTTGTTGGCCGAGGCCCACGCCGACATGAGTACCGCGACCACCCCGACGCCGACCACCGCGAGCACGAAGAACAGCCCGATGTCCAGCGGTTGCCCGACCAGGTCGTTCGGGCCGAGCGGGATGACCAGCAGGGCCAGCAGGTACGGCACCAGTGCCACCACCGGGGCGAGCCGGAACACCGCCCGGTCCGCCTCGCGCGGGGTGACGTCCTCCTTCTGCACGAACTTGACGCCGTCGGCGATGAGTTGCGCCCAGCCGTGGAAGCCGCCCGCGTACATCGGGCCGAGCCGGCCCTGCATGTGCGCCATCACCTTGTGCTCGGCCTGTCCGACGACCAGCGGCAGGACCAGGAACGCCGCGACCACCCCGACGACCCGGACCAGCAGTTCCAGCCAGAGCGGCATCACGCACCCCCCTCGCTGCCGTCGTCCGCCGCCCCGCCCCGGTCGTCCGCCCGGCGCTCCTCGGTCCCAGCTCCGGAGGCAGGCCTGGCCGGCGAACCCGAAGCAGGCCCGGCCGGTGGACCCGAAGCAGGCCCGGCCGGTGGACCCGAAGCAGGCCCGGCCGGTGGGCCTGAGGTAGGCGTGGCCGGTGGACCTGAGGTAGGCCGGGTGCGGCCCGGCGGGCCGGAGGCGGGGGCGGCGGAGACGGGTACGGCGGCGGCCACACCCCACTCGCCCGGCGCCGGTACGCCCGGTGGGCGCACCGCCTGCCGGCGGGCGGTACCGGCCTCGGACTCGCCCGGCTCCTTCGCCCCCGGCCAGGCCTTGGCCACCCGGGAGGCGAGCACGAACTCCTTGCGCAGCGGATGTCCCTCGAACTCGGGCGGCAGCAGCAGGGGCGCCAGGTCAGGATGGCCGGCGAAGTCGACGCCGAACATCTCGTGCGTCTCCCGCTCGTGCCAGGTCGCCCCCGGGAAGAGGTCCACCACGGACCCGACGGTCGCGGCGTCCCGGGGCACCCTGGTCCGGAGCAGTACGCCGTGCCGGTGCCGGGTCGACCAGAGGTGCGCCACCACGTCGAACCCCTCGGCCAGCTCGTCAACGGCGGAGAGCCAGTCGAAGAAGTCGCAGGCCAGCTCGGTGTCATCCCGGGCCGCCCGGACGGCGTCCCGCCAACGGCCGGACGGCACGTCCACGGTCGCCCGGGCGTACCCCTGGCCGCCGGACTGCCCGACGGTCACCTCCGCGTCCGCGAGCAGCGTACCCAACCGGTCACCGACCTGTTCCGGGGTCATGTCCGCGATCCTAGGGCCATCCCGGACCGCGCCGCCGGGTCGCGCACCGCTTATTCGGCGACTCTCGGACTATCGGACGCTTCGGCGGGGAAGAATGACCAGGTGCGCGCGATTACCGTGACCCCGGGTCGGGCCGACTCGCTCAGGCTGGCCGAGGACTTCCCGGAGCCGAGCCCCGACGAGGGCGCGGTGCTGGTGGAGGCGGTGGCGGTCGGCATCTGCGGAACCGATCGCGAGATCATCGACGGCGAGTACGGCGAGCCTCCGCCCGGCGCGACCGAGTTGGTGCTCGGGCACGAGTCACTGGGTCGGGTGCTGGAGGACCCGAGCGGCTCGCTCGCCCCGGGCGACCTGGTCGCCGGCATCGTCCGCCATCCCGACCCCGTCCCGTGCCCCAACTGTGCCGTCGGCGAGTGGGACATGTGCCGCAACGGTCTCTACACGGAGCACGGCATCAAGTGCCTACAGGGCTTCGCTCGGGATCGTTGGCGGATCCCGCCGAAGTTCGCCGTACGCCTCGATCCGGAGCTGGCCGAGCTGGGCATGCTGCTCGAACCGACAAGTGTGGTGGCGAAGGCCTGGGAGCACATCGAGCGGATCGGCGCCCGGTCCGCTTGGGAGCCGAAGCGGGTACTCGTCGCCGGGGCGGGACCGATCGGCCTGCTGGCCGCCCTGCTCGCCGCGCAGCGCGGCTACGAGCTACACGTGTTGAACCGGTCGGCGAACGGCGAGAAGCCCGGACTGGTGCAGGCGCTCGGCGGGGAGTTCCACACCGGTACCGTCCCCGAGCTGGGCGTCGAGTTCGACATCGTGCTGGAGTGCACCGGCGCCCCGACGGTGGTGCTGGACGTGATGTGCCAGGCGGCACCGAACGGGATCGTCTGCCTGACCGGGGTCTCCTCGGGCGGCCGGACGATCGACTTCGACGCGGGCGCGCTCAACCGGGCACTGGTGCTGGAGAACAACGTGGTCTTCGGCACGGTCAACGCGAACCGGCGGCACTGGGAACTCGCCGCCGAGGCACTCGCCGCCGCCGACAAGGACTGGCTGGCCAGGATGATCACCCGGCGGGTCCCGGTCGACCGGTACGCCGAGGCGTACGACGCGCAGCCCGACGACATCAAGGTGGTCCTGGAGTTCCCGCACTGACCGGCCGGGTCCGGTTCAGCTCTCGGCCGGGGCGAGCGCGGTGACGGCGGCGGCCATCAGCCGGAGCAGTTCCTCGTCCTCACCGACCTGTGCGCTGCTCCAGCCGTTGTCCCGGGCGGTGTGCCGGCGCGCCCGTTCCTGCTCGGCCCGGAGCAGCGGCAGCGCGGCGGCGGCCGGCGTACCGATCTCGGCCCAGAGGGTCGCCACCGCCCGCCGGGCGTGCACGTTGCGTTCCCAGACCCGGGACAGCACCGGCAGCACGGTCTCGGCGTCGCCGGCCACCCGCCACACCGCTCCGGCCGCCCGCAGGTGCAGCCAGCCGTGCGGGTCCGGCCGCCCGAGCAGGGCCCGGAGCCGGGGCAGCCATTCGGCGGCGGCCGGTCCGATCTCGGCGATCTCCTGGGCCGCGTCGCTGGCGTCGAACTGGTCGCCGTCGAGGAACCGGCCGAGCACCGGGAGCAGCGGGGCCGGGTCACCGGTGATCCGGTGCAGCGCGGCCGCGGCGGCGAGCGCCGGCCCGCGCTGCGGGGCGTCGAGCAGCGGCCGCAGCACCGGTACGGCGTCCCGGGCGGCCGGGCCGAGCCGGCCGAGTTGGCGGATCACCCACCCGTCGGTGGCCAGCGGCAGCAGCTCGGGCAGGGCCGGCACGCCGGCCGGGCCGAGGCTGCCCACCGCCCGGGCCAGCCCGCCGCGCCGCTCCTGGAAGTCCCGGTCCGTCGGGGAGAGCCGCCGCAACTGCCGCCGGACCAGCGGCAGCAGCTCGACGGCGGCCGGGCCGAGCCCGCTCAGCGCGGCGCCAGCGTCCTTCGGCGGCTCGTCGCGCTCCAGCGCCCAGCGCAGCGGCGGGAGCGCCCGAGCGTCACCGAGCCGGGCCAGCGCGACCAGCGTGCCGCCGACGGTTGGCCCGTGGCTCGGCCAGACCATCACCCAGGCCGGCAGGCCGGCGGCACTGTTGTGCGGCTCCTCCCGGGCCGCGCCGGCCACCGCCTCGGCGAGCGCGTCGGCCGCCGGCCGGTTCAGCTCGCCGAGGTGTACGAGGGTCCGGGCGGCCGCCCGGGGGAGCGACGGGTGCGGGTCCGTCAACTGCCGGCCGATCAGCCCGACCAGTTCCCGGTAGTCGCCCCGCCAGCCGTCCACGAGCTGACCGGCGGCGGGCAGCGCGTCTAGCCGGCGTTCCCGGTCGGAGCCGTCCAGCAGCGTGCTGACCAGCCGGATCCGGTCGTCGACCCGGTCACCGAGCGCCCGGCTCAGGCTGCCGACGGCGGGCCCGAGCCGTGCACCCCGCCGGCCGGCGTCGGCCTGCTCGTGCAGGGCGCGTACGGCGCCGATCAGGGTGTCGGTGGTGAAGCCGGCCGGCTCGGGTGCGCTCGCGGGCTCCTGGTACGCCCCGTCCAGCAGTGTCAGGGCCCGGGGTACCAGGTCGGCCGGCAGCATGGTCCGCGCTCCCGCGCTGACCGAGGTGAGCGCGGTCAGCCGCAGGGCCGGCGCGACGGAGGTGTCGCCGACCAGCTCCAGCAGCCAGGTTGTCGCGGCTCGCAGGCTCGACTCGGGCACGCTGGGCAGGTGGCCGGCGGCGGCCCGGCGTACCAGGCTGCCGACCGCCTCCACCAGCGCGGTCCGGGCCTCGGCGTCCGGCTCGGCGGGCAGCCGGCGCCGCAGCGTGTCGAGCACCCGGGGCGCCTCGGCCCGGCACACCAGCAGCGCCTCCGGCACCGCTCGGCGTACCGCCGGATCGGGATCGGTGAGCAGGTCGAGGAAGACCGGCAGCCCGGCGGCGACCACCGCCTCAGCCCGGCGGTAGTTCTCCGCCCAGCTCTCGACGTCGTCGTCATCCTCCTCGTCGCGGCCCGCCTCGGCCGACCGGACCAGTTCGTCGGGGTCGTCGACCTCGGCACCGCCGATGCTGGCCAGCAGGCTCACCACCGGGCCCCGGCCCGCCCCGCCGGCCCGGGTCACCACCTCGAAGAGGTACGGCACGCAGGCGATCGTGCAGGCGTAGACGTCGCCCTGGTGGTGCACGGCGCCGTACATGCCGTCGAGGGCGATCTCCCGGGTGGCGGGGTCGGCGGAGACCAGTCCGCGGAGCAGTTCGGGCACCTCGGTCGCCGGCCCGTACGCGTGGGACATGCCGGCCCAGTCGATCTCGTCCAGTCCCGCGAACACGCCGCCTCCCGGTGCCGGTCACCGCCCCGCCGACCGTCGCCGGGGCGCGGGCCGGAGCCTATCGGCCCCGCCCGAGGCGAACAGGGCCCGCTACAGTCCCGGCAGCTCGCCGTTGCGGAACAGGTCCACGAAGATCTGGTGGTCCTGCCGCGCCCTGGCCCCGTACGCGTGGGCGAAGTCGACCAGGTGCCCGACGAACCCGGCCTCGTCGGCGGCGACCGCGGCGACGATCGCCTCCTCGGTGGAGAAGTCGACCAGGTCGTGGCTGGACTCGTCGTCGGCGACCGAGTGCATCCGGGCCACCGCCCGGCCCAGGTCGCCGAGGACCCCGGCAAGTTCCTCCGGCTCGTTCACGTCCGACCAGTCCAGGTCGGCGGCGTACGGGGAGACCTCGGCGACGAGCTGGCCGTGCCCGTCCAGCTCGGTGAAGCCCAGCCACGGATCGGCGTGCGCCTGCAACGCCCGCTGCGACTCGGCCGTCCGGTGTCCCTGGTGCCGGAAATAGCTCCGGACCCCGTCGTCGGTGACGTACCGGGCCACCGCCGGCACCTGGGCGCGCTTCATGTAGATCACGACGTCGTTCTCCAGCGCCTGGGTGTGTCCCTCCAGCAGCAGGTTGTACGACGGCAGCCCGGCCGACCCGATCCCCACGCCCTTGCGGAGCACCACGTCCTTGATCTGCGCGGTCACCGGACGGTGCTCGGCGGTGGCCGGCGGCAGCGTACCCAGGTAGCGCTCGAACGCCGCCACCACGGCGGTCCGGACGTCCCGGTCGATCTGGTAGACCCCGTCGCCGAGGGAGAACCGCCGCTCGTACTGGTCGATGGTGGTCTGCTGGGCCAGCAGCTCGACCCTGGTCCGCAGCCGGGCCTGCTGGAGCACCCGCCGGAGCACCCCGTCGGCGTTGTCCAGCCGGATCGAGCCGATCGCGTCGTCGCCGCCCCGGGCGATCGCCCGCAGCTCGGTCAGGTACGCGGTGGCGAACCGGGTGACCAGGTCGCCGATCACGGCGTCGGAGAGCGCCTTGCCGTAGCCGAGCAGCGCCACGCTGGCCGAGAAGCGCTTCAGGTCCCAGGAGAACGGCCCGACGTACGCCTCGTCGAAGTCGTTGACGTTGAAGACGAGCTGCCCGGAGCCGTTCATGTAGGTGCCGAAGTTCTCCGCGTGCAGGTCGCCGTGGATCCAGACCCGGCTGGTCCAGTCGTCGAGGAACCGCTCGTCGGCGAAGTCGCCGACCAGGTCGGCGTAGAAGACCGAGGCGCTGCCCCGATAGAACGCGAACGGCGAGGCGGCCATCTTCCGGAACTTGCGCCGGAACGCGGCCGGGTCGACGGCCATCGACTCGCCGAACTCGGCGATCAGGACGTCGACCAGCCACTCTGCCCGCCGACCGTGGGTACTAGTCATGATCGCAGGCTAGTTCCGCCTCGCCACCCGTGGCTGTGGTCCGGCCAACCCGGGGGCGGTGCCGGGGCCTACCTCCGGGCCGTGGCGCCCACCGGTCAGTGCTTGGCGGCCGGCGGTGGCACCGGCGGCGCAGTGAGCGACTCGGCGCTCCGCCCGGCCGGCGGGCCGACCCGGTCGGCCGGCGAGGCCAGCTCGTCGGGGCGGGCCACCCCGCCGATGCCGGAGTTCTCGGCAGCGATCTTGTCCTGCAACCGCAGGATCCCGTGCAGCAGCGCCTCCGGGCGCGGTGGGCAGCCCGGCACGTAGACGTCGACCGGGATGATCTGGTCCACGCCCTTGGTCACCGAGTACGAGTCCCAGTACGGCCCGCCGCAGTTGGAGCAGGCACCGAACGAGATCACGTACTTCGGCTCGGGCATCTGGTCGTAGAGCCGCTTGATCGCCGGGGCCATCTTGTCGGTGACCGTCCCGGAGACCACCATCAGGTCGGCCTGGCGGGGGCCGTGCGCGAACGGGATCACGCCGAGCCGGATGAAGTCGTGCCGGCCCATGCTGGTCGCGATGAACTCGATCGCGCAACAGGCCAGCCCGAAGTTGAAGACCCAGAGCGAATAGCGCCGGCCCCAGTTGAGCACGAACCGGATCGGTTCACCGAGCACCGCGGGTAACTGCACGGCCGGCCTCCTTCCCCGTCGCCCACCCGACAGTGAACCACAGGACCGGCGCCGGTCGGCCGGCACGCGGTGGGCCGATCCCCGTCCGGCGTGGCCGGTCGGGCTGCCCCGGCCCCGCTATCCGGCCTTTCGCAGCATCTTCAGCATCTGGTCGATCTGGGCGGTCCGGGACAGGTCGATCCGCCGGGCCAGCTCGCGTACCTCGGGGTGGACGCCGGACGTCGTCTCCATCCGGGCCAGCTCGACGGCGTTGTGCTGGTGCCCGATCAGCAGGTTGAGGAAGTCCGTCTCGAACCTGGCCCCGCTGGTCCGGGAGAGCGCCGAGAGCTGTGCCGGCCCGAGTACCGGCAGCCCGCCGTGCTCGGCGTGCGCGTTCGCGTCCGGGTCCGCCGAGGTGCTCCGGCCCCAGCCGCGCAGCCAGTCCCGCATGGTCCGCTGTTCGGCCTCCTGGGTGACGTCGATCGCGGCGGCCAGGATCTTCAGTTCCTCCCGCTCCGCCCGCTCGGGGGCCAGCCGGACCAACGCCAGCCCCTGGCCGTGCGAGGTCACCATCATCTGCAGGAACATCACGTCGGTGTCGTTGAAGGCCCCGCTGGGCGCGGCCGAGGCCGGGGCGGAGCCGGTCGGGGCGGGCGCCGGGACCCCGACCGGGACGCCGGTCCGGGCCGGTGCGGGGGCGCAGCCGCCGAGCAGCAACAGCGTCGCGACGATCAGGGTACGGCGGAAGTGGTTCATGCCTCGTCTCCAGGTACGGCCCCGGGAGCGGACCTGCGGCGGATACGGACCCGCAGGGGGTACGGGTCCGTATCCGCGCCGGGTGCGTCCCGCCGGAACGGCGTCAGACGCGCTGCCAGAGCGCCGGTACGTTCGGCGGTTCCCAGCCGGCGATCGCGGTGTGCGCCTGCAGGCAGCGGTACGTCGCGCCGCCGTAGGTCACCTGGCTGCCGACCTGGTATCCGGTGCCGGCCCGCCAGGTTCCGCCGGCCGGCGGCGGTGCGGTGGTCGGCGGCGGGGTGGGCGGGTTGGTGGTACGCGTGGGGGTGGGGTTCGGGTTGGGGTTGCCTCCACCGCCGCCGATCTGGAGGTCGACGCAGGCGTAGAAGGCGTTCGCGGTGTCGGCGATGTTCCAGATCGCCAGCAGCTTCTGCCGGCCGCTCCGGCCGCCCATGTTGACGGTGTGCGAGACGGTGGCGCCGGGCTGCCGCCCGCCGTCGTCGAAGACGGCGATCCGGGAGCCGCCGATGTAGTACTCCCAGGTGCTGGTGGCGTGCCGGGCGGTCAGCACCCAGTTGAAGTTCACCGTCTGCCCGACCGAGGTGGCCGGCCAGGGCCGGCTGTCGTCGTTCAGCACCGCGAAGTGCCCGATGTTGGCGTGGCAGTTGCGCAGCCCCTTCGGGCCCTCCACGCTCTGCGGCTCCCACTGGATCTGGCCGCAGTCGAACGACACCGCCCGCTGCGCGCAGAGCGCCTGCCGGCTCGGTGGCGAGGAGATGTAGCCGTGCGCCTGGGCGGCCTGCGGGGCCACGAGGAGGGCAGAGACGACGGCCGCCACCGTCGTGACCGCCAGGACCACGGTTCTTCGCATCGTGGGCTCCTTACTTCATCGGGAAGGTCTCCTCAACATAAAGGAAGGATTGTTAACAGTAAATACCTGCCGGCGATATTCGTCGATGGATTGCCGGCTACGCCGGGTCCCGCCGACCCGGCGAACCGGCGCGCACAGCGCCACCCTTCTCGCCGATCTTGCGGATCTTCCTGCAGGCGGCGATCCGCCGTCCCGACCCGGCGGACGATGTCGGCCAGCCGACACTAGCCGGGGTGCAACCGGCCCCCAGGGGTCGACGTGTCTTGGCCGCAACAGAAAACGGGGGGATCGACCACCCGTCCAATGTGGAGTTGGAGGACCGTCTTGAACGTCAACAGGACCCGCCGGCTGACCGCCGGTGTGCTCGGTGCCGCGACCGCCGTCGCCATCCTCGCCATGACGCCGGCCGCACAGGCGGCGCCCCGGGACGGCCTGATCCCGCAGCAGCGGGACACCTCGGTCACGGTCGGCCGGCTGGTGCTCGAACCGACCGACCGGGGCTACCGGGGCAGCATGCCGCTGACGATCTCGTACCGGGGCACCGAAACGGCGGATCTGTCGGTGCGCATCGTCGAGCCGGTCGCCGGGGCCTTCGAGGACTTCGACTTCGGCATGCCCTGCTTCTACGGCGAGCGGCCGGGGGAGCTGCGCCGGAACATCGACTGCTGGGACCAGATCCAGGGCGGCGACCACCGCGCGCACACCGTCGAGTTCGAGGTGCTGACCGAGACCCAGGCGTACGCCATGTCGGCGATCGGCGGCGCGATCACCGTGACGACCACCGACGATCGCCCGTCGACCGTGACCAAGAGCTTCGAGACGCTGTTCCGGTCCACCACCGGCTCGCTGCGCAACCCGAGGCCGTACATGCAGGACACCCGGACGGACGCGTCGGTCACCGCCGGCTCGGCCACCCTGGTACGCCAGCCGGACGGCAGCTATCTCGGCCGGCTCCCGGTCACCGTCCGGTACGACGGCGACGCCCCGCACGACGCCCTCCAGCTCGAGTCGGTGCTGCCAGACGGGGTGCAGCTGTACCACATCGAGCCGTCGGACGTCTGCGCCTACCCGTGGTGCACGGTCCCGGGCGGCGAGTTCATGCAGGGCGAGGAGCGTTCGGTGCAGCTGGTGTTCACCGCTCCGGTCGGCACCACCGCCGGCGACCTGGGTACCGGCTCCGTGGTGCTGCACACCAGCTACTTCACCGACGTATCCGATGTGGACCCGTCCGACAACACCGCCGGTTTCACCATCACCGCCGTTGACGGCGCTGCCTAGTATGACGGTCGTCGACGCCCGGCCCCTGGCGCTCCAGGGGCCGGGCGGCTCCGTCGTGATCCGTCCGGTCACCCGCCCGGCGGGCACGCGAAACGCTCACGGGGAGACGGATGTGCAGGCTGAGGAGCTGGTGCCACGGTTCGACGACGTCTACCGTGCCCACTTCCAGACTCTCGTGGTCCAGCTCTACGCGTACGTCGGGGACATGACCGAGGCGCAGGACCTGGTGCAGGAGGCGTTCAGCCGCGCCTGGCCCCGATGGGACAAGATCGCCCGGTACGACGACCCGGTCGCCTGGGTCCGCCGGGTCGCTTGGAACACCGCCACCAGCAGGTGGCGCCGACTGCGTACCGCCCGGAAGTATCTGGAACGGCAGCGGCCGGAGGACGTACCCGGACCCGGCCCGGACCGGGTGGCCCTGGCCGCGGCGCTGGCGACCCTGCCGCCGAACCAGCGCCGGGCCGTGGTGCTGCACCACATGGCCGACCTGTCGATCAACGAGATCGCCCTGGAGTGCGAGGTCGCGCCCGGCACCGTCAAGTCCTGGCTGCACCGGGCTCGGATCGCATTGGCCGCTCGGCTGGGTGACACTGGCCCCGATGCCGCAGCGCCCGGCGGCACCGTCCGGAAGCCGCCCGAGCCGACCAGCCGGATGGAGGTGATCTGACGTGGACGAGCTGGACCCGCCGGCGGCCCGCCGGCTCGACGCGGCCTTCGCCGACCTCCGCAACGACGCGCTCGACCGGGTCGTCGCGCCCAACCCGGACACGCCCCGACGAATCGCCTACCGGCGCACTCGCAACCGGGTCACCGCCGTCGGGACGCTCGCCGTGGCCGTGGTGGCCGGCAGCGTGGTCGGGATCCTCGGCACCAACGGCGCCAAGCCGCCCGACGGGCCGGTCGCCAACACCCCCAGCCCCACCGCCGCTCCGGAAACCGTCCCGCCGTCCGCTTTGCCGTCCGCCTCGCCGTCGGGTTCGCCGTCGCCGAGCGCCACGCCGAGCGGTACGCCCAGCCCGACGGCACCGCACCGCACCCCGGACGGCCCGGCACCGACCCGGCCGGACGACCAGGGTCAGGCCCCGGATCCCGGCCCGAAGGAGCCGGAGCGGCCGACCGACCTGGTGTTGACCGGCCCGGCCGAGGTCACCCTCACCCCGTCGAACGGCAGGTACGCCGGCACCCTCCAGCTCGTGATCCGCAACCAGGGCGAGCAGCCGTACGACGCGAACGGTCTGATTCTGGTGCAGCCGCTGGAGGCGGAGACTCAGTTCGACAGCGAGTTCGGCGGTTGCTTCTACACCGACCAGGACACCCGGACCCGCACCTCGGAGTGCACCGGGTTCAGCAAGGTCCCGTCCGGCGGTTCCCAGACCAGCACCTTCGCGATCACCGTCGACGTGGCACCGACGCCCGGCACCCGGACGATCGACGGCTACCGGCTGACCATTCGTAGCAACCTGAACGGCAGGTTCCTGACCGACGAGACGCCCGGCAACAACACCATCACGGTGCGGCTGCGCCTGACCGGCGGCTGAGCCGCAACGGTCGGCTGAGTTGCCGGACCGGTCACCAGTCGGGGCGCTGGAGCAGGCCGAGGAACTCGGCGAGCAGCCGTTCCCGGACCGGAACCGGCGCCGCGTCCAGCAGGGTGTTCACCGGTGCCATCCGCTCCGGCGGCCGGCCGGCGGCGACCGGGTCCAGGCCCAACCCGCCGGCCACCCCGGCGACAAGTTCCGGGGTGAGCTGCTCCGGGGTCAGCGCGCCGAGCGTCGCCAGCAGTTCGCCGGGGAGTCGCACCGGACCGGCCGCGCGGGCGTCCACCGCCGCGGCCCGCAGGTCCGCGCCGAACTCCGCCACCCGGGGCGCCACCGAGGCGGTCACCGACAGGTGGATGTTGGCCGGCAGACCGGCGTACGAGAGCTGGGGCTGGGTGTGCCAGCCGCGCCGGGTCAGCTCGTCGGCGAGGACGAACAGGTCCAGCCCGGAATCGGTGCTGGTGAAGCAGACCACCGTCGACTCCGGTTCGGTCACCAGCCGCAGACCGTCCACTTCGGAGACCGCAGTGGCGAGTCCGCGTACCGCCGTCAGGGTCCGCTCGGCCAGGGTCAGGTAGCCGGCGTCACCGAGGTGCCGCAGGGTGGCGTACGCGGCGGCGATCGGCCCGCCGGAGCGGGTGGACGAGAGCACCGGGTTGACCAGCGTGTAGCCGGGCCAGCCGGCGAAGGCGAAGTACTGCGACCGGCGCAGTTCCGGATCGCGGTGCAGCAGCACGGAGACGCCCTTCGGGGCGTAGGCGTACTTGTGCAGGTCCACCGAGATCGAGGTGACGCCGGGCAGCGCGAAGTCGAACACCGGCACCGGTACGCCCAGCCGGCGCAGATAGGGCAGGGTCCAGCCGCCGAAGCAGGCGTCCACATGACAGCGCACCCCGGCCGCGCCGGCAACCTCGGCGATCTCGGCCACCGGATCCACCACCCCGTACGGATACGACGGCGCCGAGCAGGCGACCAGTACGGTGTCCGGGCCGATCGCGGCGGCGACGTCCCCGGGCAGGGGGCGGAGTGTCCGCGCCGAGACCGGCACCTGGTCGAGGGTGAGCCCGAGGTAGTGCGCCGCTTTGGCGAACGCGGCGTGCCCGCTGGTCGGTACCACCAGCCGGGGCCGGGCCACCTCGGGCCGGGCGTCCCGGGCCGCCTTGACGGCCAGGATCAGCGACTCGGTGCCGCCGCCGGTGACACTGCCGACAACCTCGGGTGCCGCCGTGCCCGGCCCGCCGCCGAGCAGTTGGGCGGCCGCGCCGACGAGTGCGTTCTCCAGCGCCAGCAGGGACGGAAAGGCGGTCGGGTCCAGCCCGTTGACGTGCGCCGCCAGCGCGTACGCCGAGTTCGCCAACTCGTCCAGCCCCGGTACGGCGGGGTCGTAGACGTAGGCGAAGAGCCGGCCGCCGTGCGTCGGCAGGTCCGCGGCGCGCAGGTCGCGGAGTTCGGCCAGCACCTTGTCCGCGGGTACGCCCACCGGCGGCAACGCCTCGATCATGGCGGCCACCGTAACAGTTGTAACGGCGCAGGTGAGCGCGTCAGACACCCGGACCACGGCACGGATTCCTGCCGTGGTTCCACCCCTCGTTCCACCCCTCCAACCCGCACCCTCCCCCGAACCCCGCACCCTCCCCCGAACCGCCCGCCCGCCGTCGGCGCCCGCCCGCCGCCGCGCTCCGCGGTCCGGTGCGCAGACCTTGACGACTTGTTGCTGTTGAGACGACAAGAAGTCGTCAAGATCTGGCTTGGGTCCGCACTTGCCGGTGGGAGGAGGCGGTGGGGGCTCAGGTGGGGTGGGTGGGTGGCCGGTGGGGATTCGCGTCGGAGGCGGTCGCCAACCGCTCCGGCGTCAGGTCGTAGCCGCGCATCGTGAGCAGGGCGAGCCCGACCAGCAGGGCCGGCAGCACGGTGAAGCCGACCAGCACCCCGACCCGGGCGGTGTCGGACTGGGCCGCCGCCTGGCCGGTCGACGAGGAGACGTAGCCGGTCAGTTGCAGTACCAGACCGTAGATGCCCGGCCCGAGGGCCAGCCCGAACGTCTCGCCGGCCGTCCACAGCCCGGTGAAGACCCCGGCCTGGCGGCGGCCGGTGCGCGCGGTGTCGTACGCGATGCAGTCCGGCAGCATCGCCATCCCGAACACCTGCTGACCGGCGTACCCGCAGCCGATCGCCGCGACCACCAGATAGACCGCCGGGGCCGGTAGCACCGGGGCGGCGACCAGGGCCAGCGCGCCGGCCGCGAAGAGCAGCGACGCCACGGTGAACGCCCGGGGCTTGCCCAGCCGGGCACCCGCCCGGCTCCACAGCGGCATCACCAGCAGCGCCGGGCCGACGAAACACCCGAAGAGCAGCGTCGGGCCGGTCTCCGGATCGCGCAGCACGTGCGCGGCGAAGTAGTTGACCCCGGCCAGCACGGTCGCGACGCCGGCCGCCTGGACCACGAAGCAGACCAGCAGCAGCCGGAACGGCCGGTTGGCGGCGGCGACCGCGAGCTGGGCCCGCAGGCTCGGTTCGCTCGCCACCGCCACCCCGGTCGGGGCGGCTCGGGTGCCGAGGAACGCGCCGACCGCGCCGACCGCGATCAGCACCGCCACGAAGAGTCCCAACCAGCGGTGCCCGGGTACGCCGTCGCCGCCCGCGGTCACCACCACCGGGGCAAGTGCGCCGGAGACCAGGATGGCCAGCGCCAGTACCGCCACCCGCCAGGTCATCAGCCGGGTCCGCTCGGTGTAGTCGTCGGTCAGCTCGGCCGGCATGGCGACGTACGGGACCTGGAAGAAGGCGAACGCGGTCGCGGTGAGCAGGAACGCCAGCGCGACGTACCCGGCGGCGGCCGGGCCGGGCGGGAACGGCGCCGCGAAAATGGCGGCGAAGAGCACGGCCAGCCCGAGCCCGCCACCCAGCAGGTACGGCCGGCGGGCGCCCCAGCGGGACCGGGTCCGGTCGGAGATCCGCCCGGCGACCGGGTTCACCAGCACGTCCCAGGCCTTCGGCAGCAGCACCAGCAGGGCGGCCAGCCCGGCGGCCACGCCCAGGGTGTCGGTCAGGTACGGCAGCAGGACCAGGCCGGGCACCGTACCGAAGGCGCCGGTGGCCAGCGAACCGAGGGCGTACCCGGCGTGCACCCGGCGCGGCAGGGCGGCCCGGGACGGGATTCCGGTGGAACCGGCGCGAGTACCGGGCACGACATCCATGGCCCGGGAACGTACGCGAAGGTGGCCGGTCGACGTATCCGCCGACCGGCCACCGGCCACCCGGGTCAGGTCAGCGCTGACCGCCCAGGTACATCGCGTTGAACAGCAGCCGGTACGTGCCGTGCGACTGGGCCCGGTGCTGCGGCTTGAAGCCGAGCAGCACCACCTGGCCCTTGCCCACCTTCGCCGTCACCACGGCGGCCTTGCCGCCGATGACGTCCTCGCCGAGCAGGAAGCCGCTCTTGAGCAGGTTGCTGGTCGGCCAGGTGGCCGCCACCGAGACGCCCTTGGCGCCCTCGGTGACCTCGAACGCCGGGCCGTCCGCCACGAACGCCGAGGCGGTCGGGGCGAAGCCGGCCGCGACCGGGTCGCTCGCGTCGACGTTCAGGTTCAGCACCGAGCCGGGGATGTTCAGCTCGGTCTCCTCGACCCCGGCGGTGACGTCCTTCACCGGCACCCCGAACGCCTGGATCGGCAACTGGGCGGCCCGGTTCAGCGTGACGATCGTGCCGCCGGCCTCCACGAACGCCTTGAGGTTGGCGATGCCCGCGTCGGTCATCCCGCCGGTGTACGCCTCCGGCAGCGAGCCGGCCGCCCGGCCGTTGCGCATCGAGCTGTAGGTGGCGTCGGGCAGCACGACGGTGTCGTACTTCGCCCGCAGGTCACCGGCGCGCACCTGCGCGTTGGTCAGCTTCGAGTACCCGAACCGGAACTGGTCCAGGATCAGCCGGGTCCAGCCCTCGTCGTAGTTGTTGAAGCCGTCGTACACGCCGATCCGGGGCGCGGCCAGTGCCTTCGTACCGGCCGGCTTGGCGTCCACCGCCGCGATGGTCAGGCCCAGCTCGGTGGCGAGCGTGCCGACCCGCTCGGCGGTCTGCGGGCCGGTGCGCACCAGGAAGGTGCCGGCCGGCAGCTTGCCGGTGCGGGTGGTCACCTCACCGGTGCTGCGGGAGACCTTCTCCCCCGCCGCCAGCAGCGCGTTCACCGCGGTCGCGCTGTCGTTGACCCGCGGGTCGAGCGCGTACGCGTGCTTCGGCGCCCCGGCCACCACCCCGGTCGGTACCTTCGGCCAGCCGACCTCGGTGGTGCTGACCCGGACGTTCCGGTCGAGCTTGTCGACGGTGACGCCCATCTGGAACGACAGGGTGTAGCCGGTGATGTCGTACGGCGGCTCCAGCGGGCCGCCCGGGTAGAGCCGGCGGTCCGGGTAGACCTGCGGGTTCAGCAGGTCCAGCACGGCCGCCCGGTAGGGCTGCGCCTCCCGGACCAGGTAGCTGCCGGCCGGGTAGGTCCGCTTGCCCACCTTGAACGAACTGAGTGCCTGCTCGACCCGGATGTTGTTCCAGCGCAGCTTGTCGACCAGCTTGGTCGCGGTCGGGAAGTCCGCCTGGTCGGCCGGGATCACGTAGGTGACGCCGGCGCCGTCGCGGGCACCGTCCCGGGCCATCTGGTACGCGCCGTAGAGCCAGCCCTCGCGGTCGTCGCTGGCCAGCCGGAGCATCGCCCAGGAGGCGGTCTTGATGTAGTCGCAGCTCTGCGACAGGTGCCACTCGCCACCCTGCCACGGGCTCGGGTAGAACACCGACGGCTTGCTGGTCGAGGTGCCGTCGGCGAACGTCGCCGGGAAGTCCTTCGGGTCGTACACCCTCGGGGTCGCCGAGGCGTGCGCTGTCTCGGTCAGGATGCCGACCTGGTTGTGGTAGTACGGCGAGGTCCGGGCGCCGCCGTTCCACCAGATGTCGTACTGCTGCCGGGCCAGCGCGCCGACCTTGTCCTCGCGCTCCAGCCGCTGCCCCATCGCGTCGCCGACGATGTTGACGCCCCGAACCACCTGCGGGTGGATGTTCGGGTTCAGCGGGTCCTCGAACGGCGGGATGCTGATCCGGGCCGGGAAGACCGCCGTCTGGTGCACGTTGTGCATCATCTGCGGCAGCCACTCGTGGAAGAGCTGCCGGCCGACGTTCTGGGTCTCCTGGAGGTTGAACATGTACCAGTCACGGTTGTTGTCGTGCCCGGCGTACTTCTGGTACAGCTCCGGGTAGCCCGCGTCCTGGTAGGGACCGCCGAGGTTCTGCCGGTACCACTCGGCGACCTTGGTGCCGCCGTCCGGGTTGACGTTCGGCACCAGCAGCGTGACGACGTTGTCCCGGATCTCCCGGGCCTCCGGCGTCTCGCTGGTCACCAGGTCGTACGCGAACTGCGGCGCGCTCTGGTGCCCGGCGACCTCGGTGGAGTGGATGCCGAAGTCGACCCAGGCGACCGCCTTGCCGCTCTGCGCCAGCCCCCGGGCCACCGACTCGGAGAGCCCGTCGCCCTGGGAGAGCCGCACCGAGGTCTGCCGGTACCGCTCCAGGTTCTCGGCCTTGAGGTTCTCCTCGGAGGAGACGATGGCCATGAGCTGCGGCCGGCCCTCGCTGGTCTTGCCGATCTCGACCAGCTTCATCCGGTCGCTGGCCTGGTCCAGCTTGTGGTAGTAGTCGGCGATCTGCTCGTAGGTGGCCAACTTGTAGTCGGCGCACGGCATCCAGCCGAGCACCGACTGCGGCTTGGGCACCCGGCCTGCGGCGGTGGCCCCGCCCGCGTTCGCCGTGGTCAGCAACGGCGTGCCCAGCAACGCCACCGCGACCGCGGTCGGCATGGCAATTCCGGAGAGTCTTCGGTTCACCAGCAAACCCCTTCATACGACGATGTACGACGGAAAAGGGTCCGGCAGGGCGGCCGCGCCAACTCGGATGATGTTGATCTAACGCTTCTCCCCGCAGCTCAGGGAACATCGAGGCAGGGAAATTGAGCCAATCTTGAGTGAGCCGGCATTCCGCCGAGCTGTGTTCAGCCGCGTCGATGCGGGATGATCGCAGCGGCTGGTACGACAGATGAGGAGCGGCCGGCATGCGCATCCTGTTGGTCGAGGACGACGCCCGGGTGGCCGGCGCGATGGCCGCCGCCCTGTCCCGGCGGGGCTACGACGTGGAGCGGGCCGGCACCGCCGCCGCCGCGCTCGCCGCCGCCCCCTGCGACCTGGTGCTGCTCGACCTCACCCTGCCGGACGGCGACGGGGTGGAGGTGTGCCGGGCGCTTCGGCAGCGCAGCGCGCAGCTCGGCATCATCGCGGTGACCGCACGCGGCGAGGAGCGCGACCGGGTGATCGGGCTGCGGATGGGCGCCGACGACTACGTGGTGAAGCCGTTCTCGATGGCCGAGCTGGAGGCCCGGATCGTCGCGGTGCTCCGGCGGGCCCGGGCCGGCGCGCCCCGACCGGAGGTCGTCGAGGTCGGCCCGATCTGGATCGACGTCGCCGCCCGGCTGGTCACGGTACGCAGCGCCGGGGTGGCGCTGACCCGCAAGGAGTTCGACATCCTGGTCTCGCTGGCCCGGCAGCCGGGCGTGGTGGTGCCGCACGAGCGGATCGTCCTGGACGTCTGGCCGACCACCGGCGCCGCCCGGCACACCGTGGAGGTGCACGTCGGCTCGCTGCGCGGCAAGCTCGGCGATCCCGACCTGGTGCAGACTGTGCGCGGTGTCGGCTACCGGCTCCGGGCCGAGTGACCGGAGCCGTTCCGTGCGCCGCCGTCTGGTCTTCAGCTACTCGCTGCTCATGATCCTGGTACTGCTCGCCCTGGAGACCCCGCTGGCGATCACCCTCGCCAACCGGGAGACCGAACGGATCCGGGCGGACCGGCTCGCCGACGCCAACCGGTTCGCCTCGCTCTCCGCCACCGCGCTGCGTACCGGTGCGGTCAGCGCGATCTACGACGAGTTGCAGCGCTACCAGGAGCTGTACGGGATCAGCGCCGCGGTGATCGACCGGGAACGGCGTCAGGTGGCCGCCCCCGCGGGGCCGCGACTGGACACCGAGCTGACCGACACGGCGATCTTCGGCGCCCTCGCCGGCCGGCAGATGACCGTGCCGGAGGTGCTCTGGCCCTGGCAGGTCGGCCCACTGGTGGTGGCCGTACCGGTGAACGACGGCGGTGAGGTGATCGGTGCCGTCATCACCGTCTCCGCCACCGAGCGGGTACGCCGGACCGTCACCGTCTGGTGGGCGGCGCTGGCCGCGGTCGGGCTGCTCGCGGTCTCCGCCGGGGTGATGACGGCGTTCCGGCTGGCCGGCTGGGTGCTGCGCCCGGTGACCGTACTCGACGTGGTGACCCACGACATCGCGGCCGGCGACGGCTTGGCCCGGGTGCCGACCCAGCAGGGTCCGCCCGAGCTGCGCCGGCTCGCCACCAGCTTCAACGAGATGGCCGACGCGGTCGCCGACGCCCTGGAACGGCAGCGGGCCTTCGTCGCGCACGCCAGCCACCAGCTCCGCAACCCGCTGACCGCGCTGCGGCTGCGGGTCGAGGAACTCGGGCCGAGCCTGACCGACGAGTACGGCCGCGACGAGCACAAGCTGGCGCTGGAGGAGACCGACCGGCTGGCCCAGGTACTCGACGGGCTGCTCACGCTGGCCCGCGCCGAACGGGCCCAGCACACCATGGTGGTGGTGGACGCGGCGGCGGTGGCCGCGTCCCGGGTCGCCGCCTGGCAACCGCTGGCCAACCACCGGGGCATGACCCTCACTCTCGCCCCGGTGACCGGCCCGGTCCCCGCCCGGGCCGTGCGTACCGCCGTCGACCAGGTGCTGGACGCGCTGATCGACAACGCGGTCAAGTTCGGCCACCCGGGTGGCCGGGTCGAGGTCTCGGTGCACCGCGCCGACGACGGGGTGGTGGTCCGGGTCACCGACGACGGACCGGGGATGACCGGCGCCCAGCTCGAATCCTCCACGGAACGCTTCTGGCGGGCCCCGGACACCCAGAACATCGACGGGGCGGGGCTCGGCCTGACCATCGTGGCGGTACTGGTCGACGCCTCCGGCGGTCGCCTCACCATGCGTTCCGCCGAGCCGACCGGGCTCACCGCCGACGTCTGGTTCCGGCCCGGCGAGGCGTGAACGCGCTGGTCAGGGCTTGTGCGTCTGGTAGTAGCGGGCGGCACCCGGGTGCAGCGCCAGCGGGGTGGTGGTGATCGCCGACTGCACGTTCAGCCGGGCGGCGGCCGGATGGGCGCTGCTCAGCTCGTCCCGGCGCTGCATCAGTAGCCGGGTCACGTCGTAGACGAGCTGCTCCGGCATGCTGGTGGCCACCACCAGATAGTTGGGCACCGCCACCGTGGTCACCGGCGCCGACCCGTACGCCGAGGCGGGGATGTCCCGCTGGACGTACACCTCACGGTAGGACTGGCGCAGCGGCTCGACCCACTGGCCGAGGTCGACGAAGCGGGCCCGGGTCTGGGCGGCGAAGTCCGCCACCGCCTTCACCGGCAGACCGCCGGAGAAGAAGAACGCGTCGATCCTGCCGGCCCGTAGCGCGGCGACCGAGTCGTCGATGCCGAGCCGGAGCCTCTCGGCCAGCTTGTCGCCGACCCTGGCCACGTCGAGCAGGCGTTCGGCGGTGATCGCGGTGCCGGAGCCCGGCGCGCCGATCGCCACCCGCTTGCCGCTCAGGTCCGTCAACTGCCGGATCGGCTCCTGGGTCAGGGTGACCAGGTGCAGCAGGTCGTCGTAGACCCGGGCAACGGCACTCAGTCCGGTGCCCTCGCCCGGCTCGGTGGCCAGGATGTCGGCCTGGGTGAAGCCCAGTTCGGCCCGACCGGTGGAGACCAGCGAGACGTTCTCCGCCGATGCGGCGGTCACCACCACGCTCGCCGTGACGTCCGGCAACTCCCGGTTGAGGATGCCGGCCAGGGACTGACCGACGGCGTAGTAGACCGCGGTGGCACTGCCGGTCGCGATGCGCAGCCTGGTCGGCTCGGCCGGCTGCGAGGTGCAGCCGGCGGTGGCCGGCAACGCGATGGTGACCACGGCCAGCGTCACGGCGAGCGTGCCGAGCCGCCGGCCGGGCAGTCCCCGGCCGACGCGTCGGTGCCACCGTGCCCCGCCCACCCCACCACCACCCCGGCGATGATCGACACTCAGCGCAAATTTTGCTCAAGCCTTCAACCGATGTCTACCGCCTCGGCGCGGTAACGGCCACCGTTGAACGTAGTTGGTCGTCGCGAGTACGGGGGGCGACAGGAATGGTCTGGAGCACCGGGGCGTACGCCTCAACGCGGCCGCCCCTACGGCCGTCCGGCAGAACCAGCCTGCTGGACCGAGCTTCGCTGGCGGACGCCTTCGAGGCGGCGTGCCTGGTCAGGTGCATCCGGGTGGAGGGGGTGCGGCAGCCGACCACAATGGTGGCCGAGTTCAGCTCGGAGGCTGCCGCCACTCGTCTCGGCGAACTGCTGGCCCGGCTCGGCACACCGGCCCGGTCGGAGCGGATCACCGCGGGCGTCCGCCGCCGCTACGAACTGCACCGGCTGCACCTCACCGATCCCGGGCAGCCCGCCGTACTGTCGATGGGCTGGCGGCAGGGGCGGACGGCCCTGCTCGACCCGGCCGCCGTCGGCGCGTCCGCGCCCCGGAACGCCCGCCGGCAGGCGCTGGCCGCCGCCGCCTGGCGCGCCGCGCTGCTGGCCGCCGGCCGGCACGTCCGGACCACCATCCTCGGGGTACGCATCTGCGACACCGAACTCGCCGCGGTGCTGGTACGCAGCGCCCAACTGCTCGGCTCGCCGGCCTCGGTCGCGCCCCGCTCGGGTTGCCTGCTGGTGACGGTGCCGGGCGGCCCGGACAAGGAACGCATCCTGCGCCGCAGCGCCCAGTCGGTCCCCCTGGCGGGCTGACCGCCGCGCACCCGGTGCCGGTCGTCGCCGCGCACCCGGTGCCGGTCGTCGCCGCGCACCCGGTGCCGGTCGTCGTCGCCGCACACCGGGGCGGGGACCGGATCGGCGGCCGGTCGCGGCCCCCTCAGTCGGTCGGCTGCCAGTCGGCCGCCGACATGTCGACTCCGGCGCCGCGCAGCGGTGTCCCCTCGGCGCGCAGCCGGGCCCGGGCCTCACGCTCGTGCCCGGGTGGCAACCGGCCGGCCGAGTTGACCACCCGGTGCCACGGCACTCCGCCACCGTGCCGAGCCATGATCGAGCCGACCAGCCGGGCCGACGCCCGGCCGGACCGCTCGGCCAGGTGGTCGGCGATGGCGCCGTACGACATCACCCGGCCGGGCGGGATCCGCTCGACCAGCGTGAGCACCTCTTCGACGTACTCCTCGGGCGTCATGAGCTGCCACGATATGGGAGTACGGGACGGGCCGGCGGGGCGGGCCGACCCGGGCACCGCAGAATGGGCGGGTGCGGGAAGCAGTTACCACAGCGCGCCGGATCGTGGTCAAGGTCGGCTCGTCCTCGCTGACCACCGCCGCCGGTGGCCTGGACGCGGCGCGGATCGACGCGCTGGCCGACGTACTCGCCGGCTGGCTGGCCGACGGTTCGGCCGGCGCACCGGCCCCGGAGGCCGGGCGGGTACCGGACTCCGGCGCACCGGCCCCGGAGTCCGGTACCCGACCGGCCGGGCCGGGCCGCAAGCGGGTCGGCCCGGCGGACCGGCGGGAGCTGGTGCTGGTCTCGTCCGGGGCGATCGCCGCCGGCCTGGCCCCGCTCGGGCTGGCCGCCCGCCCCCGTGACCTGGCCACCCAGCAGGCCGCGGCCAGCGTCGGGCAGGGCCTGCTGATCGGCCGCTACTCGGCCGGTTTCGCCCGGCACGCCCGTACGGTCGGCCAGGTGCTGCTCACCGTCGACGACGTGACCCGGCGAGCGCACTACCGCAACGCCTATCGCACGCTGCGCAAACTGCTCGACCTCGGCGCGGTGCCGATCGTCAACGAGAACGACACCGTGGCGACCGACGAGATCCGGTTCGGCGACAACGACCGGTTGGCGGCGCTGGTGGCCGCACTGGTCCACGCCGACCTGCTGGTGCTGCTCTCCGACGTGGACGCGCTCTACACCGGCGACCCGGCCCGTCCCGGCACGGTACGCATCGAGGAGGTCCGCGACGAGCAGGATCTCGCCGACGTGGCGATCGGCCGGGCCGGCCGGGCCGGGGTCGGTACCGGCGGCATGGTGACCAAGGTGGAGGCGGCCCGGATCGCGACCGGCTTCGGTATCCCGGTGGTGCTGACCGCCGCGCCGCTGGCGCCCGCGGCGCTGGCCGGCGAGCCGGTCGGCACCTTCTTCCACCGGGTACGCCAACGCCCGGCGGCCCGGCTCTTCTGGCTGGCCCACGCGACCTCGCCCCGGGGGCGGCTGCATCTGGACCCCGGTGCGGTGCAGGCGGTGGTGGCCCGGCGCAAGTCCCTGCTCCCGGCCGGGATCACGGCGGTCGACGGCACCTTCACCGCCGGTGATCCGGTCGACCTGGTGGACGACGCGGGAGCGGCGGTCGCCCGTGGACTGGTCAACTACGACGCGGTGGAGTTGCCCGGCCTGCTCGGCCGCTCCACCTCGGAACTCGCCGCCGCCCTCGGCCCCGGCTACGAGCGCGAGGTCGTGCACCGCGACGACCTGGTGCTGCTGGTCTGAGGTACCGATCGGCGGGGGCCCGCCGCAGGCTCAGGCCGTGGCCCGTTCGGCGGCGCCGATCCGGGGGAAGGGCTCGGTGGAGAAGACCACCTCCACCGAGACCTCGAAGTACTGCGCGATCCGCAGCGCCAGGTGCAGGCTCGGGTTGTATTCGCCGCGTTCCAGGTAACCGATCGTCTGGTAGTGCACCCCGAGCGCGTCGGCGAGATCCCGTCGGGAGATCCCGCGTTCGGCCCGGAGCACCGCGATGCGGTTGTAGATCGCCTCGCTCATCAGTTGATCCTCTGCATCGCCTTCTCCTTCCGAGCGGCGACGCTCGAACCGGATTCCCGCCGGGCCATCCGGCGCAATACGATCGGCGCCACCACCAGGCCCAGCACGGCCCAGCCGGCGAGCATGCCGAACGTCTCCAGGTGTCGCCAGGACCCACCGATCTCCACCGCCGCCAGTTCGGGCGGCAGCAGGGCCGAACGCGTGCCCAGGCCCAGCCAGTAGACCGGGAACGCCTGGCCGATCCACTGCAACCAGACCGGGAAGTTGGTGATCGGATAGAAGATCCCGGAGGTCGCGACGAGGCCCATGATAGGCAGCATGATGACGCCGACGTTGCGGGGGTTGGCGAAGAGTGAGCCGAGGATCGCACCGAGTGGCAGGCAGGCGACCAGGCCGAGTACGAGTACCCCGAGCAGGGTCAGCCAGGCGCCCGGGCCGCGCAGTTCCACCCCGTCCACCAGCAACACTCCGGGAATCACCAGGATGACGGAGCTGATCAGCGTCATCCCGGAGACCTGCACCACCTTGCCGACCAGATAGCCGAGCATGCCGTTCGGAATCGCCTTGGCCCGCAGCAGGGTGCCGTCCTCCCGTTCGACGGTGAGGGCCATCATCATCGTCACCAGCGCCCCGAACGCCAGCCCGCCGCCGAGCACGCTGGGCAGCGTACGGGCGCCGAGCGAGAAGTTCGTGCCGGGCACCGTGGCGTCCCGCATGAAGAACATGACGACCAGGAACGCCAGGTTGGGGAAGAAGTAGTTCCACAGGTCCTGCACGCTCACCAGGCTCTGCCGCACCTCGATCCCGCCGCGCCGTACCCCGGCCCGGAGGGCGATCACCGTCGGGTTCACCGGCCCGCCTCCTCGAACTCGCGCAGCGTGGCGAGGCTCCGGCCGGACTCGAACTCCCGGACCAGTGCCATGTAGGTGTCCTCCAGGCTCGCTCGCCGGACCTCCAGATCGGCGACGCCGTCGCCGTACTGCTGGAACAACTCCCGGACGAACGTGGTGGCATCGGTGGTGGCGTGCACGAACCGCTGCCCGTCCCGGCTCCACTTGACCTCGGCCTCCGAGGACATCCGCCGGGAGAGTTGGTCTGCCGAGCCGTCGGCGATGATCGAGCCGCCGGCCAGGATCAGGATCCGGTCGGCCAGCTTCTCGGCCTCGTCCAGGTCGTGCGTGGTGAGCAGGATCGTGGTCTGCTCCAGGTCGGTGAGCCGGTGCACCAGGTCGTGGAACTCGCGCCGGGCCTCCGGGTCGAATCCGGCCGTGGGCTCGTCGAGGAAGAGCAGCTCGGGACGGCCGACGATGCCGATCGCGACGTCCAGCCGCCGCCGCTGCCCCCCGGAGAGCTGGCCGACCCGCTTGGTGGCGTGCGGGTTGAGCCCGACGGCGTCGATCAGGTCGTCGACGTCCCACGGCCGCCGGATCTGGTCGGTCGAGTAGGGCAGGTAGTACGAGCCGAGGTGGCCGAGCAGCTCACGCACCCGCCACTTGGCGTGGTCGCGCCAGGACTGGAGCACCACGCCCAGCCGGGCCCGCCACCGCTCGTCCCCGTGTGCCGGGTCCACGCCGACCACGGCGACCTCGCCGGCCGACCGCATCCGGAACCCCTCCAGGATCTCGATGGTCGTCGTCTTGCCGGCACCGTTGGGGCCGAGCAGCGCCAGCACCTCGCCGGGCCGGGCCGTGAACGTGACGCCGGTCAGCACGTCGGTGCTGCCGTAGCGCATCCGCAGATCACGGACGTCCAGCACGGGCTGCTCGACCGGCGACCCGGCGGGCTCGGAGGTCCGGCCCGGAGTCTCGGCGATGGTCATAGATCTACACCCCCTCGTCCAACCTCTACGCGAGGAGATAGTACATCTACTACACAACTGAGCAAGAGTATTGCCAACGCGATGCGGGGCAGCTCCGGGAGGGAGCTGCCCCGCATCGGGGTACCGGGCCAGGCCCGGCGCGAGATCGAAAGGTTCAGTAGGCGGGCAGCGACGGGTCGATCTGCTTGATCCAGGAGAGCACCCCGCCCTGCACGTGCACCGCGTCGCGGAAACCGGCGGCCTTCACCGCGGCCAGCGCCTCCGCGGAGCGTACGCCGGACTTGCAGTGCAGCACGATCTGCTTGTCCTGCGGCAGCGTGGCCAGCGCCGTACCGGAGAGGATGTCGCCCTTCGGGATCAGCGTCGCGCCGGGGATACGGACGATCTCGTATTCCGCCGGCTCCCGGACGTCGACCAGGAAGATGTCCTTGCCGGCGTCCTGCCACTCCTTCAGCTCCCGGGCCGTGATGGTCGAGTCGGCCACCGCCTCCTCGGCCTCCGGCGAGACCGCGCCGCAGAAGTCCTCGTAGTCCTCCAGCAGCTCGGTGACGGTCGGGTTCTCCCCGCAGAGCGCGCAGTTCGGGTCCTTGCGGACCTTGATCTTCCGGTACGACATCTCCAGCGCGTCGTAGACCGTCAGCCGGCCGACCAGCGGCTCGCCGATCCCGGTCAGCAGCTTGATCGCCTCGGTGACCTGGATCGAGCCGATCGAGGCGCAGAGCACGCCGAGCACCCCGCCCTCGGCGCAGGACGGCACCATGCCGGGCGGCGGCGGCTCCGGGTAGAGGCAGCGGTAGCAGGGGCCGTGCTCGGCCCAGAACACCGACGCCTGCCCGTCGAACCGGTAGATCGACCCCCAGACGTACGGCTTGCCGAGCAGTACCGCCGCGTCGTTGACCATGTAGCGGGTGGCGAAGTTGTCCGTACCGTCGACGATCAGGTCGTACTGGCCGAAGATCTCCAGCACGTTGTCCCGGTCCAGTGCGGTGTTGTGGATCTCGACCTGCACCAGCGGGTTGATCTCGCGGATGCTCGCCGCCGCGGACTCGGCCTTCGACCGGCCGACGTCCGACTGACCGTGGATGATCTGCCGCTGGAGGTTCGACTCGTCGACGGTGTCGAAGTCGATGATGCCGAGCGTGCCGACCCCGGCCGCGGCCAGGTACATCAGGGCGGGCGAGCCGAGGCCGCCGGCACCGACGCAGAGCACCCGGGCGTTTTTCAGCCGCTTCTGCCCCTCGACCCCGACGTCCGGGATGATCAGGTGGCGCGAGTAGCGGCGGATCTCGTCAACGGTCAGCTCGGCGGCGGGCTCGACGAGCGGGGGCAGTGACACGGTGGACTCCCCGGTTCGGATCCTCGCTCAGCCGGCGGCTGAGCGCATCGACAGTGGCATGTCCGGCCATTGTTCCTCGCCGAGGCGCGAATAGACCATGAGCTGAAACACCTGCCCGAAATCCGGGAGCGGGGAATACGACCGCCGGTCAGGGGATCGGCGGACCGACGTACCGCTGCCCGTCCACGTACGGCCAGCCGTTCGGCGCGCAGCCGCGCAGCCCGTACGTCTGCTGGAGCATCACCGGCGCCGGTGCACCGGGCCGGGGACAGCCCTGGTGCTCCTCGCCGAGTTCGTGCCCGACCTCGTGGTTCACGGCGAATGCCTGGTAGACCTCAAGTGACGCACCGTAGTCGGGCACTGCGGTCAGCCAGCGCCCGACGTTCAGCACCACCTGCCCCGGCAGCCGGCACGAGCCGTACCGCTCGGTGTGCAGGCCGGCGGTGCCGCACATCCGCTCCGAGGTCCCCGGAGTGGCCAGGAAGACGGTGAACTGGGCCTTCGTCGCCTTGGCCACCCGCTGGAGCCGGAGCTTCCCGGACGCCGTCCAGCCCCGTGGGTCGCCGAGCACCGCGTCGACGGCGGCGGCGAAGGTGGCCACGTCCTGCCCCATGCCCTGCTCCACGGCGACGTGGTAGCGACGCAGCGTACCCGCCTTGCCGAGCACCCGGCCGGCGGAGGCGTACCCGAAGGTGCCCGGCCCGGTGGTCGGATAGCCGGCGCCGGGGTCGGTGGTCGGACCGCTCCGCCCGGCCGCCGTGCTCGCCGCCCCGGCGACCACCCCGCCCCGGCCGGCCGCGGCCACGGTCGAACCGAACCCGCCCGGCCGGGTGTGCACCAAACCGACCGTGAGCAGGCCGGCGGCGACCGCCAGCAGTGCGAGCGCGACGGTACGGCGGCGCCGTCGACGGGCCTGAGCGGCGGCGACCCGCTGCCGTTCGAGCCGGCCGCCGGAGCGCGCGGGAAAACGGCCATGGTCGGGAGGGTTTGCCGGATTCGTCATGGCGGGCCTCAGCCTTCCATGCCGGCGGGTCAGCGTCCAGGGTCGCTTTCTCCATACCGGCGGGTCAGCGCTTTCTTCATGCCGGCGGGTCAGCGCTTTCTCCATGCCGGCGGGTCAGCGTCCAGGTCGCTTTCCCACCGCCTACAGCGAGGGACCGGCGTACCGTTCGCCCTCCAGGTACGGCCACGGGTTCGGCACGCAGCCGTCGAGGAAGAGCGTCTGCTGCATCATCACCGGGGCGGCCCGACCCCGGCGGGGACAGCGCTCGTGCCCGTGCCCCAGTTCGTGCCCGACCTCGTGGTTGACCACGTACGTCCGGTACCGGTCCAGCGGCACCCTGGCCGACACGTAGTGCGGGACGGAGCGCATCCAGCGGTCCAGGTTGATGATGACCCGTCCGGTGCCCCGGCAGGAGGTGTACGGCTTGCCGCCGACCCGGATGTCCACTCCGGACGCGGCGCACATCTGCCGGGCCGTACCGGCGGTGACCAGGTACACCGTGAAGTCGTGCCCGGCCTTGTCCGGTACCCGCTGCAACCGCAGCCGCCCGCTGCCGATCCAGCTGCGCGGGTCGGCCAGCGAGGCGTCCACCTTCGCGGCGAACTCCGCGACGCGCTCATCGACGTTCCGCTCCACCGCCACCCGGTAGCGCCGCACCGCCCCGGCCCGGCCCAGCAGCTCGCCCCGGCCGGTGGCATAGCTGAAACTGCCCGGCCCGGTCGACGGCACCGGGTCGGTGAGCCGCAGCACCGGCGCGGGCGGCCGGCTCGGTGTGGGCGTCGGGGTGGCGGTCGCGACGGCGGCCGGCGTCGTCGCCGGTACGGCCGGCTGGGCGACGGCCTGCGGCTCGTCCCCGGCCAACCGGTCGGCCGGTGGCACCAGGACCCCGACCACCCCGACCGCGCCGGCCACAGCCAGCATGAGCACCACCAGCCTCCGGCCGCGCCGGAACCGCCGGGCCCGGTCCCGATGCGGCGAGTCGGAAGCCGGCGGTACGGCACCCGGTGCCGGGGGTTGGCGACGCTCTCTCTTCCACACAGTTACTTAGTACGCCCGGCCTGCCCGGTTGGTTGCACCCGTAACTCCAGATCACCCGCCGGAGTCGGCCGGCGGCGGTCACCGGACGGCGGTCAGCGGGGGGCGGTCGGCAGCGGGCTGGTCTCGTCCAGCAGCGCCAGCGCCGCCCGGGCGACCGTCCGGGGCACCTCGAGCTGCGCGACGTGCCCGACGCCGGTCAGCAGCAGCAGTCGGCTGTCCGGAATGGCCCGGGCAACCTGCGCCGGTACCCGGACGTCGACCAGCCGGTCCTGTCCGCCGCCGATCACCAGCGTCGGGGCGGTGATCATGGTGGCGATCCGCCAGAGCGAGCCGGACCCCGGCAGGTACGCCCGGACGAAACTGCCGACCAGGCCGCGCAGCGTACGCAGGTAGGCCGCCGCGTAGTGCTCCGTCGTGTACCGGATCCGGATCTCCTCGATCGCCTCCAGCCGGCGCTGGTCGCAGATTCGGGTCGTGTCGGCGACACACGCCTCCATCACCTGCCGGGCCAGCTCCTCCGGCGGCAACTGGGTCAGCCAGCGCGAGGCGAACCGCTCCGCCATGGGCACCGCCAGCAGTGGCAGTACCCGACCCTGGAGGGACCGGCGCGGGTCCAGGAACGGCATCGCCGGTGAGACCAGGGTGAGCGTACGGACCAGGTCGGGGCGGAGACCGGCGACGCGTACCGAGACCGCACCGCCGAGCGAGTTGCCGAACAGGTGCACCGGCCCCCGACCGGAGTGCTCGATGTACCGGATCACCCGGTCGGCGAAGGCCGGGATGGTGTATTTCCGGGCCGGGTCGCTCCGCCCGAAGCCGGGCAGGTCAATGGCGTGCCCGTCGAGCCGGTCGGCGAGCAGACCGGCGAGGTCGGTCCAGTTCTGGGCCGAGCCGCCCAGCCCGTGCACGTAGAGCGCCGGCTCGCCGTCCGACCGGGTGGCCGGGGTCTCCCGGACGTAGGTGATCGAGCCGTCGACCCGTACGCCCCGGCCGGGCCAGGGTGGCGGCACCTCGTCCCGGGCGATCGACTCGTCCGCCGCCAGCAGCGCACGCTTCATCAGTCAAGTGTGCCGGCCGTACGGAGATCACGCGGCGGGCCGGACCAGGCCGGGCCGGGAACGGGTCCGGGGCGGAGGCCCGTCTGGATGCCTCCGCCCCGGTTCGTTCCGTTTGCCCCGCCGGTCGGGTCAGGTGAGCAACGCCTCAAGCCGGCGGTTCACCGCTGCCAGGGTGGCCCGGACCACGGCCTGCCGCGGGTCGCCGGAGACCAGCGCCGAGCCGGCGAGCTGCTCGACCCAACCGTCGCAGACCAGCAGCACCACCACGGTGGCGACCTCGCAACTGCCGAACGGCACCACCGCCGCGTGCTCGACGAAGCAGCGGCCCCGCTCGGTGACCCGGGTGGAGGCGCTGAGCAGCTCGTCGATGGCCGCGGCCGCCGCCACGGCGCAGAGCCGCAGCACGTACCCGTCGACGGCGGGACCGGTGGCCAGCCCGGCCGCCGGCTGCCTTCCGGCGGCCAGCCGTACCTCGACGGTGGCGTCCAGGCCGAAGGTGCTCACCTGCACGTGGTCGATGATCACCCGGGGTCCGGGCGGCGAACCCGGGTTCAGCGGCCGGGACGGCGCGGTCTCGGTGGTGGTCACCGGGCTTCCGGAGTAGGAGCTGCCGACGGTGCTGGGGTTGGCGCCGAGCGGTGGAGCGCTCCGGCCGGCCTCTCCGGGCGGCGCCGTCGGCGGCTCGCCGACGGTGGCCCGACCGCGGTGACCCGGTGCCTGGTGCCGGCGACGCGGCTCCTCGGTCACCGGCTCGGCCCGGGGCTCCGGCTCGGCCGGCGGCGCGTGCCGGGGCTGCCCCGGACCGGGCCGGGTCGGCGCGGCGGTCCCGGTGAAGCCGGGCGGGGTCGGTGCCGGTGCCGGCGCGCCGGGCAGGTTCTGCGGGGCGGCGGCCAGTCCCATCCGTTCCTGGAGCAGCCGTGCCACGTGCCGGCTCACCTCGGCGGGATCGGCGCCGTCGGCGAGGTCCAGGCGCAGGCTGTGCGCCCCGGCCGGGGTGGTACGCAGCGAGGCGTCGCGTACCCCGGCGACTCCCCGGACCGCGTCCAGGATCGCGTTGACGTCGAAGCCGTCCGGTCGCTCGCGCAGCTGTGCCGCTCCGTCCTCCCGACGCAGATGGGTGGCGATCCGGGCCAGCTCGGGCGTCTCGGCGGGCGGCTCCACGGCGGGTGGCTCCGGCACGGTGGGCACGTCTGGCTCGGCCGGGACGCGTTGCGGCAACACGTCACCGGGGTCCGCCGGCCGCGCGGCGGGCGCGGGCTCCGCCGGGGCCGACTCCGGATAGCGGTACGGCGCGCCGGGGTAGCTCGGCCCGGTCGGCAACGCCAGGGCCTCCCGCCGGTACGGATATCCGGGCGCCTGCCCTACCGGCGGATAGCCGGCTGGTTCGGCACCCGGCGGCGGGCCGGTCGGCCCGGACGGATAACCGGAATGCTCGGCAGCGGGGGCGGGCCCGGGCGACGGATGGCCCGCCGACTCCGCACCCGGGGCGGGCCCCGGGGGCGGGCCTGGTGGGCCCGACGGCTCCGCGCCCGGCGTCGAGGGGGCCAGCCCGGCCGGGCCGGGCAGGTAGCGGGGCGACTCCGGCCCGGTCGGGCCGGACAGCCCGCCGGGACCCGGCAGGTAGCCCGGCGCCTCCGGCCCGGGCGAGGGCGGCCCGGGATAGCCGCCGGGCTCGTTCGGCGCGGACCGCCGGCCCGCAGTCTCCGGCGCCGCCGGGACGTGCCGGGCAGCCGCGGGGTTCGCGAAGCCCGTGTTGGCCGACGGCGGCAGGGCGTGCCCCTCTCGGGGGATCGGCCCGGTCGGCGATTCGGGTACCCGCTGCGCCGGCTGGTCGGCCCAGCTCGGCGACCAGTGCTGCTCCCGCCCGCCGGGGACCTCCGGCTCGTGGGCCGGCTCGGGCTGCGCGACGGCCTCTGCGGCGTGCTGGCTCTCCGGCTGCCGGCCGCCCTCCTGCTCCGGGGGTACGCCGGCCGGGGCCCATGGCGGGGCCCAGCCGGATGACCAGTTCGCCGGCTCCTGAGCACGGACGTCGGCCGGATGGACCGGCGCCGGTCCGCGCTCGTCGCCTTCGGCCGGACCCCAGCCCGGTCCCGCCGGCCCGGCCTGCTCCGGAACGGGCGGCAGGGCCGGGGAACGGTCGGGCTGGCGGGGCACGGCGGGCATCAGCGCGGTCATCTCGGTCACCGGCGGATGGTCGTGCTCGGACGGTGGCCGGAAACCGCGGCCGCGCTCGAAGTCCGCCGCGACCAGGTGCTCGGGCTGCGCCCCGCCGCCCAGCTGCCCGGGCGGCGCAAACGGCGGCCCGGAGGTCACGGCCGGCGGTCCGGAGATGGCGGCCGGCGGGCCCGACGTCACCACCGGCGGTGCCGGCGCGGCGCTGGGCGGCCCCGAGACCGCGGCCGGCGGTCCGGAGGTCGGTCCGGGGTAGGCCGGTGCCGACGGCTCCCCCCAGCGCGGCGGGTGGCCGGTCGGTCCGATGCCGGCGCGTTCCGGCTCTGCGTAGCCGGGTTCGCCGAAGGCGTGCCGGGCGGCACCGGACTGATCCGGCTCGCCCGGCGGGAGTTGCCCCGGCTGCCCGGGATAGTCCGTGACGGCGACGCCCGGCAGCTCCGGCCCGGCTCCCGGCCGACCGACCGGATCGGCCCCCTCCACCTCGTACGGATAGCCCGGTCCGCCGCGCCAGCCCCGCTCCGGCTCGGGCACCTCGCCCAGGTGCACGCCGTTGACCGGTTGCCGAAGCTCGCGGATCGGGATGCTGGGCGAGACCGGCAGCGGGCGGGGGCTGTAGGCCGAGTGGTCGGCCCAGCCGCGGCTCACCGCCGGCTCGACCGGCTGGTGCCACTGCCGTCCGTTCGGATCGACGCCGACCTCGGCGCCGGACCAGCCCGCGTCGGCCGCCCAGCCGTTGGCGGGACGGGCCGGGTCACCCTGCGGACCTGCCCCGTTACCGTGTTCTCCCGGTGTGGGGGCTCCGGGTTGCCCTGTTTCGTCCACCGTGCGCTCCTTGGTCGCCCCCGCTGAGGCTACCGTGTGGTGGCAGTGCCGATAAGTTACAGCGGCGGGCTAATTCGGCAGTCGAGTGATGGATCCCTGCTCCGGTCGGAACGAGTCGACGGCGTGCGAGGTGAAGCGGAGGTGACCATGACCCAGGTGGGAAACGGCGCGCAGACGGCCGGCCGCCCAACGCGGCTGCCGCGCTCGGCACGGCGTAAGCAACTGCTGGCGGCGGCCCAGGATGTGTTCGTCGCCCAGGGATACCACTCGGCCGCGATGGACGACATCGCCGAGCGGGCCGGGGTCTCCAAGCCCGTTCTCTACCAGCACTTCCCCGGAAAGCTGGAGCTCTATCTGGCGCTGCTGGACACGCACTGCGACGCGATCGTGGCCAAGGTCCGGGAGGCGATGGCGGCGACCACCGACAACAAGGAACGGGTCAGCGGGGCCGTCCGGGCGTACTTCGACTTCGTCGACCACGAGAGCGGCGCGTTCCGGCTGGTGTTCGAGTCGGACCTGCGCAACGAGCCGGCCGTACGCGAGCGGGTCGAACGGGTGGAGCAGGGCTGCATCGCCGCCATCACCGACGCCATCATCTCGGACACCGGGGTGAGCCGGTCCCGGGCCGAACTGCTCGCCTCCGGGCTGGTCGGCGCGGCCGAGACCGCGGCCCAGTTCTGGCTCGCCGGCGGGCGGCAGGTGCCGAAGGCCGAGGCCGAGGCGCTGCTCACCGGGCTGTCCTGGCGCGGAATCGCGAGCTTTCCGTTGCAGGGCGAGTCAGCCTGAACGGTTGCAGGGCGAGTCAGCCTGAACGTAACCGGCGCGGATCGGATAGCCTTTCCGACGGCGGATCTTTCGCCCCGAACGAGGAGGCCACGTGGAGGTCAAGATCGGCGTGCAGTACGCGCCGCGCGAGCTGGTCCTGGAGAGCGCGCAGACGCCGGCCGAGATCGAGCAGATCGTGACCGACGCCCTCAGCAGCAACGACGGCACGCTGTCGCTGACGGACGAGAAGGGCCGTCGGGTCATCGTGCCGGTCAGCAAGGTGGCCTACGTCGAGATCGCCGAGGCATCGCCCCGGGCGGTCGGCTTCGTCGCCCGCTGACCCGGACCCGGACCCGCGCCCGCCCCGGCACCGTCGGGGCGGGGCACCGCCTGGTCGCCACCACCGGCAGCCTGGTCGCCACCACCGGCAGCACCGGAGCCGGGTCGCCGTGCACGACCTGCGGCTGCGGGCACCGGGGCACAGCATCCGGGCGGCGGTCGCGGCCAACCCGGGACGGGAGTCGTTCGCACCGACCGGGCTCAGTTGTTCAGCCCGACCGCCGACATCCTCGCGGTGTGCGCGGCGGTCAGTCGCTTGAACAGCGTCTGCACGCCCGACTGGTCGTCGAAGCCGGTCGCGATCAGGGCGGTCAGCGCCACCCGCTCGCCGGCGGTCCGTCCCGCCTGGGATAGCCCCTCGCCGACCAGCCGCCGGGCCCACATCGAGAGCCGGTTCGCGACCTTCGGGTCGGCCTGGATGGCGAGCCGGATCTCCTGACCGGCGAACTCGTCGTACCGGGAGCCGTGCAGCACGTCGAGCACGAGCTGCCGGTCGGGCTCGGCCAGGAACCCCGCCATCTCCCGGAGGAAGTCGTCGGCGACGGCGTCCCCGACGTACGCCTTGGTCAGCGCCTCCAGCCAGTCCTTCGGCTCGGTCGAGTCGTGGTACGACTGGAGCGCCGGCACGAACGGGGCCATCGCCTCGCCGGGCGGTACGCCGAGTTCGGTCAGCCGGTCGGCGAGCCGCCGGTAGTTGGCGATCTCGACGGCGGCCATTTCGCTCAGTACGGCACGTCGAGCCAGATCAGGGGCCAACCGGGCGTCGGCGGCCATCCGGTCGAAAGCCACCAGTTCGCCGTACGCGACCAGGCCCAGCAGGTCGACGACGGCGCCGGGGACGGTCGGGCCGGCCGGCTCGGCGGGGATGCGGGACGGGATCGGGGCGGGCTCTGCGGGGGCGGACACGCCCGCAGGGTACCGCTCGGCCGCCCGGGCCGGGCCCCGCCGGCAAAGGACCCGCCGCACCGAACGGCACCGCCCCGCCGGCCCGACAGTCGCCGGGTACGTGGGCCACCCGCCGGAGCAGATATGTAACGCACGTCACATCGCCGGACCCCGGTCGACGGGCGCCTCCCGGGACCGGAGACGTCGTTTGCCGGGCTCAGGTAGCATGGATCAGTTGCCGAAGGAGGCAGAGGCCCGGAAGACCTCAATCGTTTCCGGAAATCCTGTCCTACGGCGCGCGCGTGCGGCCCGGTCTTCTACTCGGCGTTCAGCCGTCGACCGTGTGGCCCGCGCCATACCGACATCGCGCCCTACGGACGAACGGGGCGCACCACGAGAGGGCACCCCCACAACCACATGAGCGATCACATCGAAAACATCATGGCCGGCCAGGCGCTGGCCGCCGACGCACCGGTCCGACCCGAGGCGCCCACCTTCGCCGAACTCGGCGCCCGTCAGGAGACCGTGGCCGCGCTCGAAGCGGTGGGCATCACCCGGGCGTTCGCCATCCAGGAATACGCCGTGCCGATCGCGCTGCGCGGCACCGACCTGATCGGCCAGGCGCCGACCGGTACCGGCAAGACGCTCGGCTTCGGCGTACCGCTGCTGGAGCGGCTCTTCGCGCCCGGCGAGGGCAGTGACGGGCTGCCGCAGGCCCTGGTCGTCGTACCGACCCGGGAGCTGGGGCTCCAGGTCGCGAAGGACCTCGCCGCGGCGGGCAAGACCCGGGGCGTACGGGTGCTGCCGATCTACGGCGGCGTGGCGTACGAGCCGCAGGTCGAGGCGCTGCGCAAGGGCGTCGAGATCCTGGTCGGTACGCCGGGCCGGCTGCTCGACCTGGCCAAGCAGAAGCAGATCCGGCTGGACCGGGTGCACGCGCTCGTCCTGGACGAGGCGGACCGGATGCTCGACCTGGGCTTCCTGGACGACGTCGAGAAGATCCTGGCGATGCTGCCGGAGGACCGGCAGACCATGCTCTTCTCGGCCACCATGCCGGAGCCGATCGTCGCGCTGTCCCGCCGGTTCCTCCGGCACCCGGTGAACATCCACGCCGGGCACACCGCCGAGACCGGGCCGTCGCCGCTGACCGAGCAACTGGTCTACCGCACCCACTCGATGAACAAGATCGAGATCGTCGCCCGGATCATGCAGGCGCGCGGGCGCGGACTGACGATGATCTTCACCCGTACCAAGCGGGCCGCCGACCGGGTCGCCGAAGACCTCGACTTCCGTGGGTTCGCGGTCGCGGCCGTACACGGTGACCTGGGTCAGGGCGCCCGGGAGCGGGCGCTGCGGGCGTTCCGGGCCGGCAAGATCGACATCCTGGTCGCCACCGACGTGGCGGCCCGGGGGCTGGACGTCACCGGGGTCACCCACGTGGTCAACTACGACTGCCCGGAGGACCAGGACACCTACACGCACCGGATCGGCCGCACCGGTCGGGCCGGCGCCACCGGGGTCGCGGTGACCTTCGTCGACTGGGACGACATGCCCCGCTGGCGGATCATCGACAAGACCCTCGGGCTGGAGATGCCGGAGCCGCCGGAGACGTACCACACCTCCGCGCACCTCTACACGGACCTGGACATCCCGACCGATGTCGCCGGTACCCTGCCGTCCGCCGAGCGGACCCGGGCCGGGCTGTCGGCCGAGGTCGAGGAGGACCTCGGCGGCCGGTCCCGGAGCACCGGTGGCCGGCGCGGGCCGGGTCGCGGCGACGGCGCGGGCCGGTCCCGCGACCGGCGCGCCGGCGGTAGCCGCAGCGCCGGCACGGCCGACCCGGTGGTTCCCGAGGCCGAGGTGACCGGCGAGGACGAGCCGCGCCGCCGGCAGCGCCGCCGGCGCCGGGCGGGCGAGGTCGTCGCCGGCACGCAGGGCGCGCCCGAGCCGGCCGAGGCCGGTGCGACCAGGGCCGAGGCGACCAGGACCGAGGCGACCGAGGCCGGCAGCGGTGGCGGCGCGTCGACCGCAGTCGAGGCCGACGGGTCCGCCAAGCCGCGCCGCCGGCGCCGCCGCAGTCGCCGGGGTACCGGTGGCGACGCCGCCACCGGCGAGTAGATGCCGCAACAGCTTGACGCAGCGCTCGCGCAGGTGCGGGCGCTGCTGCTCGATCCCGGGTTGACCCGCGCCGTCGCCGCCGGGCGGCGGCGTGGACAACTCCCCACCGTGGTACGCGCCGAACTGCGCCCGGTCGCCCTCAAGTCGGGCGCCCGGCTCCAGATCGTCACCGACGACGGCGCCCGGCCGTTCACCCGGAACGTGGCACCCGGCCCCGAGGCGGACGCGGCGGTCGACGCGCTGCTGGCCGAGCCGTTCGGCAACTGGCACGTCGAGACCGCGACCGCCACCCTGCAACTGCGGGTCACCAAGCGGGGCGAGGCGCAGTTGCACCAGGTCGCCGCGGAGCGGCCCGCGACACCGGCCACCTCGCACGACCGGGCCCGGGAGCACCTGCTCGACCCCGGTGACCCGCTGTTCGCCGCGATCGGTGGCAGCGCGGCCAAGCGCCGGCAGGTCGACGCGTTCCTGCGCGCCCTCGCGGCCACCCTGCCGGAGGAGCTGACCGGCCCGCTGCGGGTGGTGGACCTCGGCTGCGGCAACGCGTACCTGAGCTTCGCGGCGTACCGCTACCTGGCCGGGCGGGGCATCGAGGTGGAACTGGTCGGCGTGGACGTACGCGAGGACCAGCGACGCCGCAACACCGCGCTCGCCGAGCAGCTCGGCTACGCCGACCGGGTACGCTTCGTCGCCGGCACCATCCTGGAGGCGACGGTCGAACCCGCTCCCGACCTGGTACTGGCGCTGCACGCCTGCGACACCGCGACCGACGAGGCGCTGGCCCGGGCGGTGCGCTGGGGGGCCCGGTGGATCCTCGCCGCCCCGTGCTGCCACCACGACCTCGCCGCGCAGCTGCGGGAGCACCCGGCCCCGGGCCCGTACGACCTGCTGGTCCGGCAGGGCATCCTGCGGGAGCGCTTCGCCGACGTACTCACCGACGCGCTGCGGGCGGCGCTGCTCCGGCTGCACGGCTACCGGGTCGAGGTGGTGGAGTTCGTCGACTCCCAGCACACCCCGCGAAACCTGCTGCTCCGGGCCCGGCACACCGGCGCCGAGCCGACCGGGCAGCAGCGCGACGACTACCGGGAGCTGGCCGGCGACTGGCAGCTCACCCCACGGTTGCAGACCCTGCTCGGTTCGGCCTGACCCGCACCATCCGCCCGGCAGCGGTCCGGGACCGGCGGGGACCGGTGGCCCCGTCAACCGAGCGGTTGAAGGGGATGTCCGACGACCGCCCGGGCCGGGGCGGCCACCCGGGCTGACCCGTACCGCCGGCCGCTCGGGCTGCCCGCACGGCCGCCTCCGGGTCCGGGTCGCGGCGCCCGAGGCCGAGTCGCGGCGCCCGAGGCCGAGTCGCGGCGCCCGAGGCCGAGTCGCGGCGCCGGGGCCGGGCCGCCGACCGGCGGTTCATCGGCCGTACCGGCGGAACTCTTCGGACGATCGGGTAGCCGGGGCCGATGCCGGCCGACCGTTGGTACGGGCGGGGTGGGTGCGATCAGTCGGCTTTGCCGGCCACGCTTCCGGATTACTCTCGAAAGACCACCCGAAGTCCGGGCGAAAGGGTTTTCCGCTGAGCATCGGTGCCGCACAGGAATCGCCGCAGGCGGCCTTCGCCCGCTTCGTCCGGCGGGCCATCGACGACGCCAAGAGCGAGCGCGGCTGGACCGTCAGCGACGTCGCCGCGCACACCGGTGTGGGCCGCTCCACCCTGTTCCGCTGGCTCGCCGGGGACTGGCAGGACTATCCGGAGCTGGCCAAGGTACGCGGATTCTGCACCGCCCTGGACGTACCGGTCGGGGTGGCCTTCCGGGCGCTCGGCCTGCCCGACGGCGAGCAGCCCGGCCCGCCCCGGCGGGACCGGATCGAGTCGCCGGTGGACGCCGACCTCCGGGTGATCATGAGTCGGCTCGCCGACCCCGGCGTACCGCCGGAGGAGAAGAAGCTGATCCGGGACATGTTGCGTTATCTGGCCCACCGGCCGGTCCGCCGCGCCGGCTGACCGGAGGTGTCATCGCCCCTGGACAGGTTCCCGGACGGCAGGGTCTCGGGCCGGGCTTCCGCGCTCAGGGCACCGTCAGGGTGAACTCGGCCGTGTGCACCGCGCCGGCCACCTGGAAGTCGAAGTACATCCGGTACCGCCCGGAACTCGGCGCGGCGAGCCAGAACTTCACCGCCCCGCCCACCAACTCGGGCTCCGGGTGGACGTGCACGTAGCCCAGGTCGCCCTCCCGCAACACCACCAGGTGCCCGTACGCGCCGAGGTAGGGCTCCAACGCGGTGACCGGGTTGCCGCCGGAGAAGACCCGGAACAGCACCGGCTGGCTGGCCCCGACCTGCGGAGTCCCCTCGTAGGTGACGGTGAACCCGTCGACCGTCGCCTCCCGGGCCGCCGCCGGCAGTGGTCGGGGAGCGTAGTCACCCGCGACCACCAGGTCCACCCCGAGAGTCAGCGGGAGCTGCCCGCCGCTGCCGTCGAGCGCGGTGAAGTCGGCGTACGCCCGCCAGACGCCCGGGGTGGGCAGGGTCAGCGGCACGCTCCAGGTGCCGTCCATCGCCATCGTCGGATGCAGGTGCTGGTAGCCGCTGAGATCCCGACGGGCCACGATCATGTGCAGCGGCTTCTCGTGCACCACCGCGTACCCGGTCACCGGCTGGCGGTCCGGGCCGCGTACCTGGAACCGGAAGTCCTGGGCCCGGCCGGCGGCCAGGGTCGTGCCGGCCGGCACCAGGGTGTAGCCGCTCGCGCTCACGCTCAGGCCGCCCGGCTCGGCACCGCCGGCCGGACCGCCGGGCGCCCCGGTGGGATGCTCGTGCGGCCCCGTCCCCGGCGGATGGCTGTGGTCGGTGGCGCTGGCCGCCGGCTGCCCGCCACCGCCGGCCGCCGGAGTGCCGCCGCCGTTCATCCGGCCGAGTCCGAACCCGGCGAGCAGGGCGAGCACCAGGCCACCCACGGTGAGCGCGAGGCGTACCGTGCCCCGGTCCGGCACGGCCGACTCGGCGGATCCGGCGGGGTCGCCGGCCGGTCGACGGTCCCGGGAAGGGCCGTCCGCCGCCCGCCGGGCAGCGCCCGACGCCGGCCCGGTCCGGCCGGTCTCCGGCGCCGCTGGCTGCTCACGCGTCACGACCGGCAGGTTACCGTCCCGGTCCGGCGGGTCACCGTCCCGGGCCGGCGGCGCTGCGAGGCCGGTCACCGGTGATCCGGAGCCAGCGACAGGCATCACGGCACGAAAGCGAATAGCTTCGATGCGTGGCCTCCGGTCGGCATCGATCGTTAGATAGATCGTGCCGACCACCGCATTGCCACGTCGCGCCGCTGCACTCGCCGTCGGGATGACCGTGGCGTTGTCGCTCGTCCCCGCACCGGGCCGGGCCGCACCGCCCACCGACCCCGCCGAGCGGATCGCGGACGCGGCGGAGCAGTTGGAGATCGTCGTCGAGCAGTACAACGACCTGCGGGAGACGCTGCGGGAGACCCGGGCGCGCAGCGCGGCCCTGCACGCCGAGATGGGGCCGCTGGAGCGCGCGATCGAGGCGCACCGTACCGAGGTCAGCCTGATCGCCGCCCGGGCGTACCGCACCGGCGACACCCACGCGCTGGGAGTGGTGGGCAGCCTGCTGGGCGCCGCCACCCCGGAGAACCTGATGGACCCGCTGCTCCTGCTCGACCGGCTGAGCCGGGAGCAGCACCGGATGATCGCGGCGCTGACCGAGGCGCACGACCGGCTGGCCAGGGCGCGGCGCACCGTCGAGGCGCTCGCCGCCCGGCAGCGGAGCCAGGAGCGGCAGCTCGCCGCGCGGAAGCTGGCGATCGAGACCGAACTGGCCCGGCTCGCCCGACTGCCCGGCCCCGACGAGCCGCCCGCCGGAGCCGCGCCCCGGCTGCCCGAGCCGCCGGCCGGAGCCGCCGGCAAGGCCGTCCGGTTCGCGTACGCCCAGCTCGGCAAGCCGTACCGGTGGGCCGGGGACGGTCCGGACGGGTACGACTGCTCCGGGCTCACCTCGGCCGCCTGGGCGGCTGCCGGCGTCCGGCTGCCGCACAACGCGGCTCGGCAGTACCGGGCGGTGACCCGGGTCAGCCGCGCCGCCCGGCAAGCCGGTGACCTGGTCTTCTACTACCGCGACCTGCACCACGTCGCCATCTACGTCGGCGACGGGAAGATCATCCACGCGCCGCGTACCGGCACCCGGATCCGGATCGACCGGGTCGACTACCAGCCGATCGTCGGATACGGCCGACCTCGCTGAGCCCCACCCCGCACTCGGATCGGTCAGCCGGCGACGGCGAGCGCGAACGGGAGCACACCCGGGGCACCGGCCTGACGCAGCAGGCGGGCGACGACCGTCATGGTCCAGCCCGAGTCGACGAGATCGTCGACCAGCAGGACCGGGCCGGTCAGCCCGGCCAACGCCCCGACCAGTGATTCGGGTAGCGGGAAGGCGCCGTGCAGCGCGCGTACCCGCTGGGCGCTGTTGCCGCGCGGGCCGGCACCGGCGGGTCCGCCGTCCCGGGCCGGCACCTCGCCGAGCAGCGGCAGCCGGCCGACCCGGGCGATCCGGTCGGCCAGTCCGTGCACCAGCCGGGGTCGCCGCCGCGAACCGACCGCGAGTACGGCGACCGGCCGGGCCGGCCACGGGTCGTCGCCGTGCGCCCACGCCTTCAGCACCTCGACCACGGCGGTCGCCACGTCCTCCGGCAACTCCGCGTCCGGCGCCTGCGGCCCGGTCAACGCGCGCAGCCGGCCACCCCAGCCGAGATCGGAGAGCCGCCCGACCGCCCGCCCCGGGTACGCCTGCTCGGCCGGCCCGATCTTGCCGCGCAGCGGTACCCCGACCGCCTCCAGCCCGGTCGGCCAGAGCTTCTTCGCCGGGATCTGCACCCCGGGGCGGCCGAGGAACGCCTGCGCGGCGGCGAGCGCCGGTGCCGACACGCCGGCGTCGAACCGGGCCCCGGTGCAGCGGTCGCAGCGCCCGCAGGCGGTCGCCGCCGGGTCGTCCAGGCAGCGGCGGAGGAACTCCATCCGGCAGCCGGCGGTCGAGGCGTACTCCCGCATGGCCTGCTGCTCGGCGGTGCGGGCCTCCGCCACCCGGCGCAGCCGGGCCGCGTCGTAGTGCCACGGCTCACCGGTGGCCAGCCAGCCGCCCCGGACCCGGCGTACCGCGCCGTCGACGTCGAGCACCTTGAGCATCAGCTCCAGCCGGGTCCGGCGCAGGTCGACGATCGGCTCCAGGGCCGGTGTGGAGAGCGGACGGTCCGGGTGCAGGGCGGCGAGGACGGCCCGGACCTGCTCCTCGGGCGGAAAGGCCAGCGAGGCGAAGTACCGCCAGATGGCCTGGTCCTCGGCACCGGGCAGCAGCAGCACGTCGGCCGCTCCGACGGCCCGGCCGGCCCGGCCGACCTGCTGGTAGTAGGCGATCGGCGACGGCGGCGCACCCAGGTGCACCACGAAACCCAGGTCCGGCTTGTCGAATCCCATGCCCAGCGCCGAGGTGGCGACCAGCGCCTTGATCTTGTTGTCGAGCAGGTCCTGCTCGGCGGCGCGGCGGTCGGCGTCGTCCGCCTGGCCGGTGTACGACGCGACGGCGTAGCCCCGGCCGCGCAGGAACTCGGCGGTCTCGCCGGCCGCCGCCACGGTCAGGGTGTAGATGATCCCCGAGCCGGGCAGCCGGTCGAGCTGGTCGGCCAGCCAGCCGAGCCGGTGCGCCGGGCTCGGCAGGTCGAGTACGGCCAGCCGCAGCGACTCGCGGTCCAGCGGTCCGCGCAGCACCAGTGCGTCGCCGAGCTGCTCGGCCACGTCGTCGGTGACCCGGCTGTTGGCGGTGGCGGTGGTGGCCAGTACCGGCGTGCCGGCCGGCAACCCGGCCAGGAAGGTACGCAGCCGCCGGTAGTCGGGACGGAAGTCGTGCCCCCAGTCGGAGACGCAGTGCGCCTCGTCGACCACCAGCAGCCCGGTGGTGGCGGCGAGCCGGGGCAGTACGCCGTCCCGGAAATCCGGGTTGTTCAACCGTTCCGGGCTGATCAGCAGTACGTCGACCGTGCCGTCCTCGATCTCGGCGACGATCTCGTCCCACTCGTCGAGGTTGGCCGAGTTGATGGTGCGGGCCCGGATCCCGGCCCGGGCCGCCGCCTCCACCTGGTTGCGCATCAGCGCCAGCAGCGGCGAGACGATCACGGTCGGCCCGGTACGCCCCGCCCCCGCCTCGGCGGACTGTCGGAGCAGGGCGGTCGCGACGAAGTAGACGGCGGACTTGCCCCAGCCGGTCCGCTGCACGCAGAGCACCCGGCGCCGCTGCACCACCAGCGCCTCGATGGCCCGCCACTGGTCGTCCCGGAGCCGGGCGTGCTCGCCGGCCAACCGGCGCAGTACGCCCTCGGCCCGCTCGCGTACCGACCCCGGCTCCGCGCCGGCCGGCCCCCGATCGTCGAGCTGCCCGCCGGTCGGCTCGTGGTCGTCGGGCGGCCCGCCGATCGGCTCGTGGTCGTCGGGCGTCCGGTCTGCGTCCATCCGGCCTTTCTACCAGGACACCACGACGGACCCCCGGCGCACCGTTACCCGGGTGAGGCCCGTCCGGCCTTGTCCCCACCTACGACACTGTGGTGATCTGTGCAACACGCATAGCAACTGCCGGAGGTGGGCATGCCAGGAGCGGCGACGACCCAGGGGCAGCCGACCTCGGGACGGGAACGCCTGCCGTCCGGCGGTTCGGAGTTCCTCGCCCTGCTGGCCCGGCTGCTGCGCCGGCCGCGCCGGGGAGACCGGCGGCTGCCGCTGATCTGGCTGGTCCGCTCGCCCGCCTCACCGGACCTGATCGCCCTGCTGCGCCGGGTACTCGGCCGGGGCCAGCGACGACGGATCCCGCACGCGGTCCTCGACCTGACCGAGCTGACCGCCACCGACATCGCCGCTGAGCTGCGGGAGGTGCACCGGCAGCTCTCCCTGGAGGCGTTCGGGGGCGAGCGGTTCCGATTCCGGCACTATCCGCTGGCCGACTGGCTGCTGCACCAGCCCGTACCGGAGTCGGCGGAGGCGGGCGAGGACCGCCGCCCCGCCCTGGCCCGGCAGCTCCGGGACCGGCGCGGCACCCGGCCGGGCAGTGACCCGGCCGGTGGCGGCGACGGCGACGGCGACCTCTTCTCCACCGTCTACCAGCTCGTCTTCTGGCTGGTCCGGCGGGCGATCCCGAGCGCGGTTTTCCGGGTCGCGGTCTCCGGTCGGGTGCCGCTGCTCGGGCCGCACTACCGGTGGTTCATGCGGCAGCAGTATCTGGCGCCCCGGCAGTCGGTGACCTTCCTCGGGTTCGCCGAACGGCTCACCGCCGGCTGGCGGGACGGGGAACAGCCGGACCAGGTGAACAAGCTGCTCGTGCACGCCTTCCTGGAGGACCTCCGGCAGGCGTACCGGCGCCGGCTCTGGCGGCCGTCGAGCTGGCGGCGCACGGCGTACCCGGTGTTGCTGTTGAACAACGTGACGGCCGGCGATCCGGGGCACACCCTGGTCCGGCTGGTCAACGACGTCCGCAACGAGACCGGCCGCAACGACCCGCTCCTGGTGGTCGCGGCCGGCGCCGAGCCACCGCCGGAGCTACCCGAGCCGTACGCCCTGGTCGACGCCGAGGAGGCGTACGACGAATGGGTGGACGTGCTGCCGGAGACCCGGCGGCTGCGCCGGCCGGCCGCCTGGCTGATCGCCCTGCTGCTCGGCGACCCGAGCGCGGGCTCGGAGCCGAGGGGCGGGCTGCTCAACTTCACCCCGCCGGGCCCGCCGTGGTGGAGTCGCCGGTTCCTCCCCACCGCGCTCGTCCTGCTGCTGGTCGCCGTCGTGGGGGTCTGGGTGAACTCGCGCTGGAGCCTGGACTGCCATCCCCGGCCGTTCGACGGCGCGGTCTCGGTGGCACGGGTCGGCGGCGAGTGCATCGGCTACAGCGACACGGCCGGGCATGTCTTCAACCGCGACCCGGGGCAGGACCGGCTCCGCGCCGTCCAGCGCCGCATCTTCGCCCAGAACGCCGCCGCCGAGCAGGTCTGGCAGCGCAGCGCGCAGCGCCGTCCGCTGGTCACCCTGGTCTACCTCGGCACGCTGACCGGCAACCGGACCCGGGCCGACGAGGAGTCGTACGTCTCCGAACGGGAGGAACTGGAGGGCATGGCCACCGCCCAGTACGCGCTGCTGCGCGAGTCGGCCGGTGCCGACGGTGCCGCGCTGCTCCGGGTGGTGGTCGCGAACGCCGGACAGCAGATGCGGCACGCCGGCCGGGCGGTGGCGATGCTCGAAGGGCTGGTCCGGGACGACCCGACCGTGCTCGGCGTGGTCGGGCTGGTGGAGAGCCGGACCAGCACCGCGGCGGCGCTGCGGGAACTCAACCGGATCGGCCTGCCGGCCCTGGCCCCGACGCTCTCCGCCGACGGCATGCACGAGAACTCCAAGCTCTACCTCCAGATCTCCGCACCCAACCGCGACCAGGCCGCGCTGATGGACGAGTACGCCCGGCAGGTGCTCCGGGTCAGCGGGGCGCACGTCTACTACACCACCGGGGAGAACAGCTCCCTGACCGAGGACCTGTACGTCGGCACGCTGGTCAACGATCTGCGCCAGCGGTTCGGCAACCGGCTGACCCGGGTGGAGGAGTGGCGTACCGGCCAGCGGATGACCCAGGAGTGCGGCTACACCGGCGTGCTGATCTTCGCCGGACGGTGGTCCGAGTTCGACGGCTTCCTCCGGGCGCTCAAGGAGTGCGGCCCGAACCCGCCCCGGCACCTGGTCGGCGACGACTCGGTCAACCGGTACATGGCCAATCCCGGTCTACGGGCCAGCGCGCCCGGCAACCTCCCGGTCACGTACGTCTCGAAGGCGGCCCTGGCCACCTGCGCCTCGCTGCGTACCGCCCGGGACCAGCGCGACGACGTGCGCGGCAGTTTCCTCTCCTGGATCCAGGCCGACGACCTGCTCGACTGGCCGCGCTGCCGGGACGACGGCCCGAGCGCCCAGGTCGGGGAGCGGGTCAGTCTCGCCTACGACGCCGCCACCATGGTGGTACGCGCGGTGGAGAGCCTCGCCGCCCGGCTGCGGCACGGCAGTCCGCGCGAGGCGTGGGATCCCCGGGCCGTCAACCCGGCCGGGGTGCACACCGAGGTACTGCGGCAGAACGCCGAGAACGGCTATCCGGGGGTCAGCGGCCTGATCCGGTTCGCGGCCGACTCGGGCGAGCCGGTGGCGAAGCGGCTCTCCCTGGTCCGGGTCGACCGGGTGAATGACATCAACACCGAACCGGTCGAGGTCTTCCACTGCGGCTCGGCCGACGACCCCGCCGAGCAGCGCTGCCGACCAGCGCAGTCCGGCCCGACCGGACCGGCCTGACCCCGCAGGCCCGACCTGCTCACCCGACCGGACCGGCCTGACCCCGCAGGCCCGACCTGCTCACCCGTCCCGCTCGGCGCTGGCGGGCCGGCCGAGCGGGGGCAGGAAGACGAGCACCTCGCGGAGCGAGTCGGCCACCTCCATCGGCAGCAGACAGCGGGCGACCAGTTCCTCCATCGAGGCGTACGGCCCGCGTACCAGGCGGTCCACCAGGATGTGCCGGCTCTGCTCCGGTGACGGTCCGGGCAGCCCCAGCACCACGTGTTCACCGACGGCGTTGATGTCGATCAGGCCACCGTCGTCGAAGTTGCGCGGCAGGTCCGGCCGACCGATCCGCAACTCGGTGCGGGCCGTCGGATAGTGGTAGAGCAGGTACCGGGCGTGCTCCCGGCGTACCCGCTGGTCGGCGGCGCTGCGCGGGGCGGCCGGTGCGCGCTGGCGCCGCCCGCCGCCGAGTACCCGCTGCACCCCACGGTTGAGCAGGATGACGTGCAGCATGCCGCCGAGCCAGTTCACCAGGAAGAGTCCGAGGATCGCGAACACCTGGCCGGTGCTCGCCGGAGCCGCCGGGTCGGGATCACCGCTCTCCATCCCGAGGACGAATCCGACCACCATCGCGAGATACCCGACGCCGGCCGCCACCAGCCACCTGCTGCGACGTCGCCAGGCGTAGACGAAGACGACCAGCCAGGTGAGGAGTCCGAAGGTGAGCAGGACGCCGACCGCCCCGAGTACCGTGCCGAGGGTGCCGGTCCAGTGCCTGCCGCCACTGTCCTGCCGGCCGGCACCCGGCGGCGGCGCGATCGGCAACAGCGGCGGCGGCAGTGACACGGCTGCCGTCGGCGCTCCGGCAGACGGCAACGCCGGCCCGGACTCGACCGGCACCGCCGGCACCGCCCACACGGCCGGCCCGACCCGCCCGTCCTGCGCAGCGGGCTCGACCGGCGCGGTGGGCTGAACCGGCGCGGTGGGCTGAACCGGCGCGGTGGGCTCGACCAGCGCGGTGGGCTCGACCAGCGCGGTGGGCTCGACCAGCGCGGTGGGCTCGACCAGCGCGGTGGGCTCGGCGAGAGTGGCCGGGGCAGGTGTCATCGGCTCGGACGGCCGGGGCGAGGTCTCGGGTGTCGAGGGCTGACCGCCCGGCAGCGTGGCGCGGACCGGTGGCTCGCCGGCCGTGGTTCGCCCGACCGCCGCCCCGGTGACCTGCGCAGGCGTGGGACTCCCGGACCGGTCGGGAACGGCCAGCGTCGGGTCGGAGCGCAGGATCCGGCGATGCAGCTCCTGAAGCTGCTCACCGGGCTCCAGCCCGTGCTCGTCCCGGAGCAGCGTGCGTACCTCGCGGAACGTGTTGAGCGCCTCCGCCTGCCGTCCCTCGCGATACAGCGCCAGCATCAGCAGGCCGCGCAGCCGCTCGCGTACCGGGAACTGGGCGACCAGCCGGGCCAGCTCGCCGACCACCTCGTGGTGGTGGCCGAGCCGCAACTCGAGTTCGGCCCAGCTCTCCAGGGCGGCGGTACGCATCTCCACCAGCCGGTGCCGGGCGGAGTCGAAGAACGGCCCGGTCAGGCCGGGAAACGGCTCGCCCCGCCAGAGGTCGAGCGCGGCGCGTAGTCCGGCCGCCGCCTCCGGCCAGCGGCCGGCGTCCCGGGTCGCCACCGCCTGTCGGGTCGCCCGCTCGAACCGCAGTGCGTCGACGTCGTCCCGGCCGACCCGCAACAGGTAACCGGCGTCGGTCAGGCTCAACACCTGCCCCGGGGTACGCGGCGACCGGTCCGGTTCCAGCACCCGGCGGAGCCCGGCGACGTACTTCTGCACCACGTTGGGGCCGTTCGCCGGGGGATCCTCGGCCCAGACCGCGTCGACGATCCGACCCGTCGGTACCGGCCGCCCCGCCTGCAGCAGCAACACGGTCAGTACGGCCCGTTGCTTGCCCGGCCCGAGTTCCAGTTCGCGGTCGGCGTGCCAGGCGCGCAACGGCCCGAGGAGCTCGAAGCGCACCGCCTCCACCATGCGCCCATCACCCCCCGGCTGCTCGCGGACCAGCGCACGGCAGTCCGACGGCAGCATAACGGCAGTGGCCGAGCGCAGGTACGCAGTGACAGGTCAGTACGACGGCAGTCCCGGTCGGCAGCATTTCCGGCGTCGAACCACGACACCGGTGAGAAGGGAAAGCAATGAACAGAGATATCCGCGCAGCACGCTGGGCCCGGCACACCGCCGGCCCGCTGGCCGCACTGCTCGGCGTGACGGTCCTGCTGGGCGGCTGCGGGAAGCTGAAGGAGGAAGTGGCCGCCGTCACTGCCAAGCAGACCCTGCTGGACACGGTGCCGGACGGCAGCGAGGGACCGTTCCGGTTCAGCGGCAAGGACGGTACGGACGACGTCTCCGGTTCGGTGGACCCGGCGGCGAAGGGGCTGGAACTCTCCACCGCGATCAAGGATCCGGAGCACGGCTTCACCACCACCATTGCGTTCCGGGTGCTCGGCGAGGACATCTGGACGAAGATCTCCTTCACCGGGACCGAGGGGCTGACCGGGCTGCCCAAGCTCCCGAACAAGTGGCTGAAGCTGGACCCCGCGAAGCTCACCGACGCGGAGAGCGTGCCGAAGTACGAGGGGACCGACCCGGGCAACGCCGGCCCGCTGCTCCAGGCCGCCACCTCCGTCACCGAGGCCGGCAACGGGAAGTACTCCGGCAGCATCGACCTCACCTCCGGCGAGGCGGCGAAGGTGCTGGAGGCGGAGCGGATGACGGCGCTCGGCGAGGCGGCGAAGCAGGTGCCGTTCACCGCGACGGTCGACGGCGAGCACCTGACCTCGCTCACCCTCGACGTGCCGGCGGCCGGCAGCGCCAAGGCGTTCCAGTACGTCGTGCAGTACCGGGACTTCGGCAGCGCGCCGAAGCTCGCCGCACCGGCGGGCGCGCAGGCCCAGAACGCGCCGGCCCTGGCGTACGAGTTGCTCAACGGCTGAGCGCAGTAGGGGCCTGCGGGCCGGGTGGTGGCCACGGGGGACCGCCACCCGGCCCGTTCGGGTGTCTCCGCCCGGTTCGCGTGTCTCCGGCCCGTTCGGCCCGGTCGGACGGCTCGTGGACCGGCCTCGTGATCGGCTCGTGGATCGGCCTCGTGATCGGCTCGTGGACCGGCCTCGTGATCGGCTCGTGGACCGGCCTCGCGATCGGCTCGCCGGCGCGGGTCAGCGACCGAAGACCGATCCGCCGTTCACCCCGAGCACCTGGCCGGTCACGTACCCGGCGGCCGGGCTGGCCAGGTATCGGACCGCCGCCGCGATCTCGGCCGGCTCGCCGGCCCGTTTCACCAGCGTCGCGTCGACCCGCCGCCGGTGCCCCTCCGGCGTCATCCGGTCACCGAAGAATTCGGTGTCGACGACGTAGCCCGGGCTCACCACGTTGACCGTGATCTGTTCCGGTCCGAGTTCCTGGGCGAGGTGGTACGCCCAGCCGTGCAGCGCCGCCTTCGCCGCCGAGTACGGTCCGCCGCCGCCCCGCAGCGCGGCGATCGAGCTGAGCAGCACCACCCGTCCACCGGGCCGGCGCAGTGCCGGCCGGAGCGCCTCGGTCAGCAGTACGGCGGTGAGCACGTTGCTGTCGAGGTTGGCCCGCCACTGCGCCGCCACACCGTCCAGGGTGGACGAGTCGCCGCCCAGGTAACCGCCCGCGTTGTTGACCACCACGTCGACGGTGCGCCCGCCGACCGCCTCGGTGACGCGGCCCAGTTGCGCCGGGTCGGCCAGGTCCGCCTGCACCGCCTCGGCCGAGCCCGGTCGTCCGACCTGCGCCCCGATCCGGGCGGCGGCCTTCGCCAGCAACTCGGCCCGGCGGCCGACCACGATGACGTCGTACCCGTCCTCGGCCAGGCCCTCCGCGATGGCCGCGCCGATCCCGGTCGCGCCACCGCTGACCACCGCCAGTCTTTCCGGCATCCGCTCTCCCCGCTTCCCGTCGCGCCTGCGGCGCCGGCCGGGCCCGAGATCTTCCACCGAGCCGGCGCGGACCGCCACGGCCCGGAGCCGTCGGCCGGGCCGGCGAGCCAGGCTACCCGCCGGGTTCCGGCTCCGTACAGGTGTCGTGGATCGATCCGGCGATCTCCGCCATCCACGGTTGGGCCGGCACCGCGCCGGGCCCGACCACCTGCATCGCGGCCAGCACGGTGAGCAGCATCCCGGTGCCCAGGAAGTCCCGGGTCTCCTCGGCGCTCGCTCCGGTCAGTTCCCGGATCAGCCGGTAGATCCGGCCGAAACAGTCGCGTACGGCGCTGCCGATCACCGGGTCGGAGCTGGCCGCGAAGCCGTGCAGGAGTACGGCGAGCAGGTCCCGTTCGGCCAGCAGTTCGTCGTACGCCTCGCCGAGGGTCTCCAGGTCGGCCGAGCGCTCGGCGGCGTCCCGGAACACCTGCTCGATCCGGGCGGCGGCGTGCTGGACCGCGGCGACGAAGAGCCGTTGCTTGGAGCCGAACAGCCGGATGACGTACGGCTGGGAGACCCCGGCCAGCCGGGCCACGTCGTCGGTGGAGGTGCCGGCGTACCCGGAGACGGCGAACGCCTGCACGGCGGCGCCGGCGAGTTGCTCGCCGCGCTCGGCGGCGGTCAGTCGGGTCCTGGGCATCGTCGCCCCTCCTTCCGCCCCCGTACGTCGGACGCTTCCCACGTCGGACGTTGACATGTTATCAGCCGATAACTACTTTGGGGGAAGCCTAGTTATCAGTGGATAACAACTAAGGAGTGATCGTGACGAGCGCACCCGTCCTCGGCGGTGCCGCGCCCCCCGCTCCGGGACGGCCGGCCGGACCCGCCGCCCGACCACTGGCCGCCGTACTCGTGGCGGTCGGCGTACCGATGTTCATGGTCACCCTGGACAACCTGGTGGTGACGACGGCGCTGCCGGTGATCCGGACCGAACTCGGCGCCTCCCTGACCGACCTGCAATGGTTCGTCAACGCCTACACGCTGCCCTTCGCCGCGCTGCTGCTCACCGCCGCCGCCCTCGGCGACCGGATCGGCCGGCGACGGCTGTTCCTCGCCGGCATCGCGCTGTTCACCGTCGCCTCGGCGGCCTGCGCCCTCGCCACCGAACCGTGGATGCTCACCGCCGCCCGGGCGGTACAGGGCATGGCCGGCGCGGCCGTGATGCCGCTGTCGCTCACCCTGCTCGCCGCCGCCGTACCCGACCGGCTCCGCGACGCCGCCATCGGGATCTGGGGCGGAATCAGCGGCCTCGGCGTCGCGGTCGGCCCGGTGGTCGGCGGGGCGGTGGTCGAGGGACTCGACTGGACCTGGATCTTCTGGCTGAACGTGCCGGTCGGGCTGCTCGCCCTGCTGCTCGCCGCGACCGTGCTGCGGGAGTCGCACGGCCCGGCGGCCCGGCTCGACCCGGTCGGGCTGGTCCTCTCCACCACCGGCGTACTCGCGCTGGTCTGGGCAGTGGTGCACGGCCAGGACCACGGCTGGACCTCCGCCCGGGTGCTGACCGCCCTGATCGGCGGTGGCGTACTGGTCGGCGCCTTCCTCGGCTGGGAGACCCGGACCCCGGTACCGATGCTCCCGCTGCGACTCTTCCGGTCCCGCAGCTTCAGCGTGGTGAACGTGGTGGCCTTCACCTTCTCGGTCGGCGTCTTCGGCTCGGTCTTCCTGCTCGCCCAGTTCTTCCAGGTGGTGCAGGGGCACAGCCCGCTCGACGCCGGGATCCGGACGATGCCGTGGACCATGGCGCCGATGGTGGTCGCCCCGCTGGCCGGGCTGCTGGTGGGCCGGCTCGGCGTGCGTACCCTGATCGTCGCCGGGCAGGCGATGCTGGCCGTCGCGCTGGGCTGGCTCGCCCTGATCAGCACCGCCGACGTCGACTACCCGGTGCTGGCCGTCCCACTGGCGTTGGCCGGGGTCGGCATGGGGCTGACCTTCGCCCCGATGAGCACCGCCACGATGTCGAGCGTGCCCGAGGAGTCCAGGGGAGTCGCCTCCGGCACCAACAACAGCATCCGGGAACTCGGGGTGGCCGTCGGGGTGGCCGCGCTGGCCTCGATCTTCGCCGCCAACGGCGACTACGCCAGCCGTACCTCCTTCGTGGACGGTCTCGGCCCGGCCGTACTCGTCGGCGCGGCCGTGGTCGCCGTCGGCGCCCTCATCGCCCTCCGCCTCCCCCGCCGCTGAGAACACGACCGGGATCGGATCGTGTTCTTCCGCTACCCGCCGAGGGGTAGTGGGAGAACACGATCCGATCCGGCTAACCGGCCGAAGAGCGGCGGTGGGGGTGGGAGGGGAGGAGCCGGCGGAAGGGGGTTAGGCGGGTGGAGAGGCTGGCCAGGCCGCCGGGGAAGAAGTAGACCGCCAGGATGAAGACCGTGCCGAGCACGAAGAGCGGCTGGGACAGCGGCGCGCTCAGCACGCCGGGGAGCGAGTCCACCGCCGACGAGGTGCCGAACGCGGTCAGCCGGTGGTCCAGGTACATGTAGAGCATGCCGCCGAGCACCGGGCCCCAGCGGGTACCCGGCCCACCCAGCACCACCATGACCAGCAGCGAGAGGGTCAACTCGGACGAGGTCACGTGCGGCGAGGCGCCGCCGACCAGCAGGCAGTAGATCGCCCCACCGGCGGTGGCGAGCCCGCCGGCCAGGGTGAACGCGAGCAGCTTGAACCGGTACGGGTCGAGCCCGAGTACCCCGATCCGCCGCTCGTCGTCGCGCAGCCCGGCGAGTACCCGACCGGTGGGCGAGCCGGCCACCCGGTGCACCACGAAGACGACCAGGGCCAGGTAGGCCAGTGCCAGCCAGTACAGGTTGACGGTGTTGCCCACCCCGACCAGCATCGCCGGCAGTCCCGACACGTCCAGCGACAGTCCCTCCTCGCCGCCGGTGAGCCCGCCGAAGTCCCGGGCCACCAGGATCGCGCCGAGCTGTGCGAACGCCAGCGTCACCATGGCGAACGCGATTCCGGCGGTACGCAACGCGATCGCCCCGAGCAGCCCGGCCAGGGTGGTGCCACCGACCAGGGTCAGCAGCGCCGCCTGCCAGAGCGGCAGCCCGGCCTTGGTGACCAGGATGTCGGTGCCGTAGACGCCGGCCGCGAAATAGAGCGCGTGCCCGAAGGAGAGCATGCCGGTGCGGCCGAAGAGCAGGTCGTAGCCGGCGGCCAGCCCACCGAAGACCAGACAGATGGCGAGCAGTTGCAGCGTCCCCGGCCCGTTGAGCGGCCCGTCGAAGACCCCCGGTACGGAGACCGTCGAGTACGGCAGCACCGCGAAGACCAGCAACACCAGCAGCGGTGACCAGGCTCGCAGGGCCGACCGCCAGTCCCGGCGGGGTGCCGGCGCGGGACCGGCGGTCGGCGGTGCGGCGGACGGGTTGGCCGCCACCGCTGTCTTCAACCCGGTCGTCACGCCGGCCCTCCCGCTCCCCCCGTCGACGCCGGAACCCGCCGAAGCGGGCCGGCCCGTTCCTTCGCTCCGCTCGGTCACGTGCTCGCCGCCCTCCCGGGTCACGTGCTCGCCGCCCTCCCGGGTCACGTGCTCGCCGCCCTCCCGGGTCACGTGCTCGCCGCCCTCCCGGGTCACGTGCTCGCCGCCCTTCCGGCGATGCCTTGCGGGCGGAGCAGCAGCACGATCGCCAGCAGCGCGACCACGCAGATGTCTCCGGCACCGGAGACGCCGTAGTAGTTGACGAACTGCTGGAGCAGGCCCACCGCGACGGCGGCGTACGCGGACCCGACGACCGAACCCATCCCACCGATCACCACCACGATGAAGGCGAAGATCAGTAGTGAACCGCCCTGGCTCGGCGAGACCGAGCCGAAGTAGACCCCGCCGAGCGCCCCGGCCAGCGCCGCGGCGGCTCCGCCGATCGCGAAGACCAGGGTGAACGCCTTCCGTACGTCGATGCCGAGCGCGGTGACCATCTCCCGGTTCTCCACCCCGGCCCGGATCACCAGCCCGTACCGGGTGTAGCGGAGGAAACCGAGCAGCGCGGCCAGTACCAGCGCGGCGGCGAGGATCAGCAGGATGCCGGAGTTCGGCACCTTGGCACCGAGGATCGGGGTGACCCGCTGGGTCCAGTCCGGGCGCGGGAACGGGCGCGGGTCCGCACCCCAAGTGGCCTGGAGCAGCGCCACCCCGGCCAGCGAGAGCCCGACCGTGACCAGCACCTGTTCGATGGTGCGGGAGTAGAGCGGACGGATCATCACCAGTTCGACGGCCATCCCGACCACGGCACCGGCGACGACACCGAACGCGACCGCGAGCACGAACCCGAACCCGGACGGGCCGGCACCGGGCAGGTTCCCGGCCGCCCACCAGGTGGCGTACGCCCCGACGGAGAGGAACAGCCCGTGCGCGAAGTTGAGCACGTCGGCCAGCCCGAACACCAGGGAGAGCCCGGAGGCGACCAGGAAGTAGAGCGCGGCCAGGCCCAGCCCGGTCAGCGTCAGCAGCACGATCGTGCTCATCCGGCCGGCACCTCCCGGGTGGTCTCGACCGCCGCATGCTCGCCGGCCACGCCGACCCCGAGCAGGGATCTGGTCAACTCCGCCTCCCGCAGCAGTTCGTCGGCGGCACCGGACCAGGCGACCCGGCCGGCGGCGAGCACCACCGCGTCGCTGGCCAGCCGGCGTACCACCGCGAGGTTCTGTTCGACCAGCAGCACCGGCACGGCGACCGCGACCCGCTCCAGCACCTCGGCCACTTCGGTGACCACCTTCGGCGCCAGCCCCTTGGTCGGCTCGTCGACCAGCAGCAGCCGGTTGTCGTTGAGCAGCACCCGGCCGATCGCCAACATCTGCTGCTGGCCGCCGGAGAGCGAGCCGGCCCGTTGCCGGCCGCGCCGCTTCAGCTCCGGGAACAGTTCGAAGACCCGGTCGTACGCCGGAGCGCCGCCGCGCCGCTCGGCGAGCCGCAGGTTCTCGGTGACGGTGAGGCCGGCGAAGACACAGCGGTCCTCGGGTACGTAGCCGAGGCCGTCCCGGACCAGCCGGTGGGTCGGCTCACCGGCCAGCGAGCGATCGCCCATCCGCACGGTGCCGCGTACCTCGCCGCCGCGCGGGGTCAGCCCGAGGATCGCCCGCAGCGTGGTGGTCTTGCCGACCCCGTTGCGCCCGAGCAGCACGGTCACCCCGCTCGGGGCCACGGTGAAGGAGACGCCCTGCAGGATGTGCAGCCCGGCGATCCGTACCGACAGGTCGGCGATCGCGAGGATCGGGTTCTCACTCATGCCGGCACCCCGCTGCGCTCCGTGCCGTCACGAGGCACATCGACACCGAGCTGGCTGATTCGCTCGCTACGCTCGCTCATAGCGACTCACCTAGGTACGCCTCCTGTACCACCGGGTTGGCCATCACGGTCGCCGGGACGTCGCAGGCGAGCAGCGCGCCGTGGTGCATCACCGCGATCCGGTCGGCGAGCCCGAGGATCACGTCCATGTGGTGTTCCACCATGAGTACGGCCCGGCCGCTGTCGCCGGTCAACGACCGGATCACCCCGACCAGCTCGGGTACGTCCTCGGCGCTCACCCCGGCCATTGGCTCGTCGAGCAGCATCACCCTCGGCTCGCCGGCCAGCAGCAGCGCGATCTCCAGTTTCCGCTTCTCCCCGTGCGCGAGCGTGCCGGCCAGCGCGTCGGCCCGGTGTGCCAGGCCGACCCGGTCCAGTGCCGCGTCGGCGGCGGCGACCACCTCCCGGTCGGCCGCCGCCCGCCGCCACAGCTTCATCGAGCCACCCCGGTGCGCCTGCACGGCCAGCCGGACGTTCTCCCGCACGCTCAGCGAGCCGAAGACCGAGGACGCCTGGAACGTCCGGCCCAGCCCGAGCCGGGCCCGCCGGTGCGGCGGCAGCGCGCTGATGTCGGTACCGTCCAGCAGCACCTGGCCCGCGGTGGGCCGGCGCAGGCCGGAGACCAGGTTGAACAGCGAGGTCTTGCCGGCGCCGTTGGGGCCGATCACCCCGAGGAACTCCCCGGGCGCCAACTCCAGGTCGACGCCGTCGACGATGGCGACCTCGCCGATCCGCCAGCTCAGGTCGCGGGTGGCGAGCACACCTCAGCCCTTCATCGCCACGGCCGGCGGCGCCGTCTCGTCCGGGGTGAGCACCTTCTGCGACTCCGCCTTCATCGCGTCGCCGGTGCCGCTCAGTTTGGCCTGGAACATCGGCTGGAGCAGCGCGTGGTCCTCGGCACGGACCGTCATCTTGCCCTTGATCCCGTCGAAGCTCCAGCCCTCCAGCGCGGTGACCATCCTGTCGACGTCGTCGCCGCCCTCCTGGACCGACCGCACGATCATCTGGGCTGCGGTGAAGCCGTCCGGGTGGAACAGGTCCAGCACCCCGCCCGGTACGGCCGCCTTGGCCGCCTGCGCGGCCGGGTTGTCGGCGGCGCCGTCGAAGAAGTGCGACAGGAAGGAGATCTTGGTGCCGGCCGCCCCGAAGGTCGGCCAGGAGGCCCGGATGTCCAGCCCGGTGACCACGGTGGTGGAGCCGAGTACGCCCTGCTGGTCCAGGGTCTGCCACATCGCCGGGGCGGTGGTTCCGGCCCAGGCCACGAAGAGCAGGTCCGGCTTGGCCGCCGTCAACTGGCTGGCGAACGGGGTGAAGTCGGTGGCGCTGGCCGGGGCGAGCACGCTGCTCACGGTGGCACCGGCACCGCCGATGACCGCCTTGACCGCCGCCTCGTTGCTCTTGCCGAACGCGCTGTCCTGGGCGAAGACCACGACCTTCTTGCCGGCCGCGTCGCCGATGAACGACTTCGCGGTCAGCACGTCCTGGTACGACTGCCGGCCGGAGCGGAAGGTGTACTTGTTGACCCCGGTCGCGCCGTCGGTGGCGGCCGGCCCGGAGATGAAGAGCACCTTGTTCTGCGCGGCGATCGGCGCGACCTGGAGGGCGACGCCGGAGGCCGTCGACCCGGCGAGGATCTTGTAACCCTTGCCGATCAGGTCCTTCGCCGCCGAGACCGCCTTGGCGGGGTCGCCCGCGTCGTCGACCTCGGTCACCTCGACCGTACGGTCACCGATCTTGTTGGTGCCGTCGGTGGCGTACGCCAGCCCGGCCCGGAACCCTTCGATGTACTGCTTGCCGTAGCTGGCCAATGCCCCCGACTGGGAGTAGACCAGACCGACCTTGACCGGTGCGGCGCTGTCGCCGCCGCCGTTCGCGGTGTCCTGCGGGCTGCCGCAGGCACTCGTGGCGATCGCCCCTACCAGCAGCGTGGCGGCGGTGACCAGTACCCGCCGCGTCGTCCGGACCGTCATCATCGCTCCACATGAGGGTGAAGTTGGAGAAGCATCGTCGGCCCACGGTAGGGGTGACGTCACGCACGTGCTATGTGGCTGAAACCCACAAGTAACCGCCAAGGGATGGCCGGCGCAGCCAGGCACCCGGCGATGTTCCGGAGGTCCGGCCCGGCCTGCGATACCGGCTGGCTCAGTCCTCGCCGTCGGCGTCGTCGCCCGAGTCGGAGTCGGAGTCGGAGTCGCGGTCCTGCTTCGGCTCCTTGCCCTTCGACTTCCCCGGGCCCTTGCCCTTCGACTCGCCGCCCGTCGACCCGGTGCCCTTCGAGTCGGCGGCGGGGCCGGGCCGGCCCGCGGACCGGTCCGGCAGCGGCTGTGGCGGTACCGCCCCGACCGCGCCGCCGGCCGCGGCACCGCCGGTCTGGCCCGGCACGCCGGAGACCCGGGCCGCACAGGCGGTCTCGCCGAGCCGGAACTCGACGGGCAACGGATTGCTGCCGGCGTGGCTGCCGGCCAGCCCGAACCGGACGGCCCCGCCGGCCGGCAGGGTCGCCTCGGGGCCGGCGGCGGGCCGGAGCAGCACCTCCCGGCCCTGCTGGCCGGACTCCGGTGACGGGGTCCGGGTGAGCACCTGCTCGCCGGGGAACGCGAAGCGCAGCGTCCAGTCCCGCACCGCCGAGGCGCCGAGGTTGGTGACCGTTACCTCGGCCTGGAACGACCGGCCGGTGTCCGCGCGCAGCACGTAGTCGACCCGGCACGGGACGGTACCGCCCATCGCCAGGTTCGTCGCCGTGCCGGCCCCGCCGACCGGCGCCGAGCCGCCGGCGCCGCCCGCCCAGACCGCGCCGCTCACCGCGAGCAGGCCCACCCCGACCGCCGCGACCCGGGCCCGGTTGCCGAGCCGCACCGACGACCAGCCAGGGCGGGTTGGCCGCGGCAGCGGGTCGGTCGCCGACCGGGGCAGCATCGCGGTGTCCGAGTGCGCCGACGGCCGGTGTTCCCCCGGCGCCGGGGCGGCCCGGCGGGGCGGCGCGGCGGGCGTCGGACCGGCCGCCACCGGCAGCACCACCCCGGCGGCCCCGGCCAGGGTACGAGCCAGCTCGGCGCTCTCCGGCCGCTCCCCCGGTGTCTTGGCCAGGCAGCGGGTGATGACCGCCTCCACCTCGGCCGGCAGCCCGGGTACCGGTGGCATCGGCGCCGGCTCGGCGTACAGGTGCGCGCGCAGCGTCTGGGTACGGGTCGACGCCCGCCACGGCATCCGGCCGGTCAGCGCCCGGTAGAGCAGCAGGCCGAGGGCGTACACGTCGGTGGCCGGACAGACCTCGTCCTGGTTGAGCCGCTCCGGAGCCACGTACGCGGGCGTGCCGTACAGCCCGCCCTCGCCGTCACCGTCCCGCTCGCCGACCAGCGCCGAGATCCCGAAGTCGACGACCTTGGCACCCATGGCGGTGAGCATGACGTTGCCGGGAGTTATGTCGCGGTGCACCACTCCCCGGGTGTGTGCGGTGGCCAGCGCGGCGGCGACCTGGGCGCCGAGCACCACTCCGTCCCACCAGGGCAGCGGTCCCTCGCGGTCGAGCCAGCTCGCCAGCGGCTCGCCGTCGACCAGCTCCATCACCACGTACGGCACGGTCCGGCCGTACCGGACCGACTCGCCGTAGTCGTAGACGCCGGTGATGTGCGGATGGCAGAGCCGGGCGGCGGCCCGGGCCTCGGTCCGGAGCCGGTGCCGGAACGCCCGGTCGGTGGCCAGCTTCGGGGCGAGCATCTTCACCGCCACCGGCCGGCCCAGCACCTCGTCGTGGCCACGCCAGACCACCGACATGCCGCCTTCGCCAAGTTCCTCGATCAGCCGGTAACGGTCACCGACCAGCTCCGTGCCGTACCGCTGTGCTCCGCCCCACCAGCCCCACCCGGTCATACAGATCTCTCTTGCCCGGACCGGGCCCGGCTACACCTACCGGCACTGATTCGGGTCCAGCGGTGGTCGGCGGGCGCGGGTTACCGGCGCCCGATCGACCCGCGCGGCGAAGGCTCAGGCGGTGGCGAGGAGTTGGTCGACCGGGGCGTACTCGTCGGTCAGCACCATGGCGTCGTCGACGAACTCGTCGAGCGCGGGGCCGGAGAGCACGGTGACCGGCTGGTCCGTCGAGGTGATCAGGCGTTCCCGTACCTCCTCGACCGGCAGCGGCCGGTCGGAGGCGAGGATCACGAAGTTCGCGCCGTTCGTGCCGGCCAGCGCGGCCGGTGGCGCGACCAGGGCGATGTGCGGAAACTCGGCCGCCACGGTGGCCACCTCGGCCCGGATGAAGCGCAGCGGCGGATGGTCGATCACGTTCTGCGCGTAGATGCCGCCGGGGCGGACCACCCGGCGAACCTCGGCGGCCATCTCCCGGGTAGCCAGGTGCCAGGGCACCACCAGGTGCCCGAACGCGTCCCCGACCACCAGGTCGGCGCTGTGCGTGGCACGCTCACCGATCAGCATCCGGGCGTCGCCGACCCGGGCGCGCAACTCCGGACCGGTCCGCACGTCCAGCTCGCGGCGGCCCAGCTCGACGAGCTCACCGTCGATCTCGTAGACCTCGTTGCGGGTGCCGGGCCGGGTCGCGGTCAGGTAGCGCGGCATGGTGAAGCCGCCACCCCCGAGGTGTACGGCCGCTAGCGGTGCCCGGGGCGACGCCATCACGTCGGCGACCGCCCCGATCCACTTCGTGTACTCGAACTCCAGGTGCCCCGGGTCGGCCAGGTCGACATAGGAGTGCCAGGCCGAGTTGAGCACCAGCAGCCGCCCGGTGGAGTTGTCCGGGTCCGGCTCGACCGAGGCGCAGTGGTACGCCGTCTCCACGTCGCACGGGTTCGGCGCGACGGCGCTGAGCGAGGCGCCGACCAGGCCGAGCACGGCCACGGCGGCGGTGATCCGGGACGGCTTCGGCAGCGTGTCCCCGGGCTGCCGGCGCAGATAGACCGCGAGCACCAGGCCCGTCACCCCGAGCAGCACCGCCAGGCTGATGATGATCGCGGTACTCGGCAGGGCGGCGACCAGCACGAAACCGGTGCCCAGCGTCGCGGTGATCGCGCCGAGCGTGCCGATGCTGGAGAGCCGTCCGACCACCTGCCCGGTCTGCCGCAGGTCACCGAGTTGCAGCTTCACCACCAGCGGGGTGATCGCGGCGAGCAGGGCCGCCGGCAGGAAGATCGCCAGCGCGGTGAGCAGCAGGATGCCGACGGCGGCACCGCCGCGCAGCACCTCGCCCGCGTACCGGACGATCGGCAGGGTCAGTGCGGTGCAGATGCCGGCGAGCACCAGCGCCGGGGCGAGCAGCCGACGCGGGTCCCGGCGGTCGGCGAGCCAGCCGCCGATCCAGGCGCCGTACGCGATCGCGGCCAGCGCCACCCCGATCACCGAGCTGGTGACCTGGAGGGTGACCCCGACGTACGGGCCGACGAGCCGCAGCGACGCCGTCTCCAGCACGAGTACGGCACCGCTGGCGACGAAGACCAGGGTGGCGGCCAGTCCGGTCGGCAGGGCCCGGGCCGGTGACCCGGGCGGCTCGTCCGCGACGGTGGTCGCGCCCGCCACTTCAGGTGGTGAAGAGTCCATCGCAGCGATGGTACGCATCCCACCGCCGGCTCCGGGCTACAACATCGACAGATGAACGTGGTTCGTGTGGTCGGAGGCCGGATCGCCGTTGCCGTTGTACGCCCGCCACCCGTTGCCGGGCATCCAGATCTGCCGGTACCAGATCACGTAGAGCACCCCGAGCCGGCTCGCGTTCTTGACGTAGAACGCGGCCACGTTGTTGCCGTACGTGCGGTCGCCGCCGCTCGCGTCGACGTTCTCGAACCCGCCGGCCGCGGCCGAGAAGTCGCAGGCGCGTCCCTTGGGATGCTCGCCCCCGCCGCCGCTGCGGTGGCAGGAGGTGTGCCGCTTGAAGCCGTTGGCCTTGGCCTGGTTGAGCGCGTGCAGGGTGCGCGGCGTGATGCACCCGCCGGTGGTCGGGTCGTCGATGCTGCAGGACTCCTTGGGCCAGGAGCCGTCGGAGTTGCGCGGGGCGGCCTTGGCCAGCGGCGAGTTGGCGCTGATCAGCCCGCCGGTCGGGTTGCCACCGACGGCGGCCAGGGCGCGTTCGGCGTCCTTCTTCTTCCGGGCGATCACCTCGACCTGCCGCTGCTGCTCGCGGACCTCGGCGTCGATCGCCTTCTTCGCCTTGGCCGCCTGGTCCAGCGACTCGGCGAGTTCGCGGAGCTTCCGGTCGTCGCGCTGGGCGATCACTTCGAGCCCGGCGGCCCGCTCCACGAACGACTGCGGCGAGGCGCTGTTCAGCAGGGCCGAGATCGGGGTGAGCCGGCCCCGGCGGTACGTCTCGGCGGCGATCACCCCCACCTCCTGGGTGAGTGCGGCGATCCGGGTCTCCACCTGCTTGAGCTGGGCGCCGAGCTGACTCTGCCGCTTCTTGGAGTTGGTCAGCTTGGCGGTCGCCTCGATGTGCCCCTTGGAGGCGGACTCCAGGGCGTCCCGGAGCTTCTTGGTGCCGCCCTCGTCGCCGGGCGAACTGGGCGCGGCGGTCGCCGGAGCGGCGGCCGTACCGACCAGGGCCGCGGGCATCCCGGCGAGGACCGCGGCGGCGACGAGCAGCACCGTGAACCGGCGTGGGCGGTGCAGCCGGGCGATGGCCGTTGTGCGCACGAAAGCCGTTCCTTTCGTAGGCCGCCGACCCCGGAGGGTCCACACTGACCATTGGACCTTCTTCCACCTCCCCTTGCGGTCCGGCGGACCGCAAGGCCGGACGCGGTGCGTGGGCGCCGCGCGGTGCAGGTGGAAAAAGGTTCATTCGGCGGCGGTCGCCACCGGCACCCTCGACGGTGCCACCTGGCGGAGACCGCCGGTCAGCCTACCGGAAGCCGGCCGTGCTGTCGGCCCGCCTTGAGCGGCCGCAATACCACGAGATAGGCCATACAGCAGACAAACACGCTTTTTGTCTCTGCTGCCGTCCCGTGCCCGGGTCGTCCGGTCAGGACGTGGCCAGCAGGGCGGCGTGCACCGTGTGCCAGATCGACTCGTTGGCGGCGGCCAGTAGCCCGGCCCGCCCGTCGGCCGGGTCGTACGGGCTGCCGTCGAGCCGCCGGACCACCCCGCCGGCCGCCTCGATCAGCAGCGCTCCCGGTGCGTGGTCCCAGGGCAGCGTCCGCCAGAAGATCGCGAAGTGCTGCCGGCCGTCCACAATATCCGCATATTCCTGACCAGCGCAGTGTTGTCCGGGCAGTACCGCGCCGATCCGCCCGGCCCCGGCCAACACCCGCTCCCGAAGTTCCGCGGGCAGGAACCGGGTCGCCACCACGCCGCGCAGCGCACCGGCCGGGAGCGGCTCGATGGTCGTGCGCACCGCGTCCCCGTCCCGGTACGCCCCGTCCGCGGCCCGGGCCAGCAGCAGGCGGTCCGCCATCGGGTCCAGGATCCAGGCCGCCTCGGTACGCCCGCCCCGGCGCAGCGCCGCCATCACCGCGAACGGCTGCCGCCCGGCCGCGAAGTTCGCCGTACCGTCCAGCGGGTCGACCAGCCACACCTCTCCCGGCCCGGCGAGCAGATCCAGCACCGCCGGATCGGCGGCCACCCCCTCCTCGCCGACCACCTCGGATTCCGGCCGGAGCCGGCGCAGCTCGGTGGCGATGATCTCCTCGGCCCGGCGGTCGGCCACCGTCACCACCTCGCCCGGTGCCTTCTCCGAGACGTCGGAGTCGGCCAGGTGCCGGAACATCGGCAGGATTGCCTCGGCGGCGGCCCGGCGGAGCAGCGCCCCGACCTCCTCGACGAGCCGCGCCTCGGGATCAGCCACGCGGCGGAAGCTTCACGACGCTGACGAAGAACTCGTCGATCTGCCGTACCACCGAGATGAACCGGTCGAAGTCGACCGGCTTCGTCACGTACGCGTTCGCGTGCAACTGGTAGCTGCGCAGGATGTCCTCGTCGGCCTGTGAGGTGGTCAGCACCACCACCGGGATCCGGCAGAGCTGTTCGTCCCGCTTGATCTCGGCCAGCACCTCCCGGCCGTCCCGGCGGGGCAGGTTGAGGTCGAGCAGGATCAGATCCGGAGGTACGGCGTCGGCGTACTCGCCCTCCCGGCGCAGGTAGGCCAGGGCCGCCGCGCCGTCGGAGACCACGGTGAGCCGGTTGCGCAGCTTGTGCTCCTCGAACGCCTCCTGCGTCATCAGCACGTCACCCGGGTCGTCCTCGACCAGCAGCACCTCGATCGGGCTCTTGCCGTCCGCCGGTGCCGTCATCGGCCCTCCTCGTCGATCCACTCGTCCGTCACACAGTCTGCTTCATGTCGCCGGCCGGCCGGGCCGACTCACCCGGCGGTGTGGCGTCGGCCTCGCTCGCGGTCGGCGACCCGCCGGCCGGTGCGGGCACGGTCGAGCCGTCCCCCTCGCCGTCCGCGCCGGGGGCCTCGGACGGCTCGACCGGCTCCCGCAGCTCCGGCGGTACCGGCAGGGTGAACCGGATCATCGTGCCCTCGGCCACCGCGTCGGGGTCCACCCAGACCCGGCCGCCGTGGTACTCGACGATCTTCTTCACGATGGCCAGCCCGATGCCGGTACCCGGATAGGCGTCCTTGGCGTGCAGCCGCTGGAAGATCACGAAGATCTTGTCGGTGAACTCGGGTTCGATGCCGATCCCGTTGTCCTGGCAACTGATCTCCCACTCGTCGCCCAGCCGCCGGGCCGAGACGTGCACCTTCGGCGCCACGTCCGGCCGGCGGAACTTGAGCGAGTTGCCCACCAGGTTGGCCAGCAGGTTGGCCAGCAGGGTCTCCTCGCCCCGGATGACCGGCAGGTCCGACCAGGTGAGCTCGCCGCCGACGTACCGCCGGGTGGGCTCGGTCTGGCCGGCTACCTCGGCCATCACCGCGTTCAGATCCACGTCCGTGAAGCCGGTGGTGAGCCGGCCGATCCGGGAGAACGCCAGCAGGTCGTTGATCAGCCGCTGCATCCGCTGCGCCCCGTCGACCGCGAACGCGATGTACTGGTCGGCGCGCTCGTCGAGCTTGCCCGCGTACCGGCGTTGCAGAAGCTGGCAGAAGCTGGCCACCTTGCGCAGCGGCTCCTGGAGGTCGTGCGAGGCGACGTAGGCGAACTGCTCCAGGTCACGGTTGGACCGGACCAGTTCCTCGGCCTGCCTCTCCAGTTGGCTGTTGACCCACTCGATCCGTTCCCGGGCCTGCCGCACCTCGTCCAGGTCGGCGGCGATCCGGCGGCGCATCCCGTCGATGTCGCCGGCCAGCGCGGCCAGCTCCGGCGGCCCGACCTGCTCGATCTCCCGCTGGTACGCCCCGCCGGCCACCTCCCGCACCTGACCGGCCAGCGTGGTGACCGGACCGATCACCAGCCGGTTCAGCGAGGTCAGCAGGGCAAGACCGGCCAGCACCACCACGATCGCGGCCAGAATCAGCAGCAGCACCAGGGTGTTACCGGTCCCCCGCGCGTTCTGCGCGACGGTGTTGCGCAGCTCGAGGATCGACCGCTGCAACGCCTCCACCTCGCCGCGCAGTTCGGTGAAAGGGTCACCGGGCTGAGCGGTCAGGTACGCCTGTGCGGCCTCCGGCCCGCTCCGCACGGTCAGCTCGATCGCCGGCTCGGCCACCACCTCCCGCCACTGCTCGGCGTGGTCCCGCACCGTGTGCAGCTCGCGGCGGATCTCCGGCTGGTCGTGCAGGAGCGCGTCCATCGAGGCGATCAGCGCCGTCTCGCGTTGCAGGCCCTCCCGGTACGGCGCGAGGTCGGCGTCGTTGGCGGTGACGGCGTAGCCGCGTACCCCGGTCTGCTGGTCGACCAGGGCACTGAGCAGCGCCTGACCGTCGGTGCGCAGCGGGCCGGTCTTGGTCAGCAGGGTGTCCAGGTGTTGCCGGTTGCTGGTGGCGACGACCGTGGCGCTGACCGCCAGCATGCCGAGTACCACGCCGACGATCACGCACAGCGCGGTGACCCGGCGACGCAGCGTCCACCGGACTGGTGATCTCACCGCCCCTCCCCCCGGCTGACCAGCAGCATCGCCACGTCGTCGGAGAACGGCCCGCCGTTGCGCTCCTCGGCCTGCTCGACCAGCCAGCCGGGCAGCTCCGGCAGGCCCACCCCACGGGCCCGCGGATCGGCCACCAGCCCGCTCAGCCCGGGTACGTCCAGCCGCTCGTCGCCGTCGCCGATCCGGCCCTCGATGAGCCCGTCCGTGTACATCAGCAGTGACCAGTCCTCGGTGTCGAAGCGCAGCTCGTGGGCGACCGGCGGCCGTGGCCGTACCCCGAGCAACAGCCCGTGCGGCGCCGGCACCGGCACCACCCGGCCCCCGGCGAGCAGCAGCGGCGGCGGATGCCCGGCGAGCCGGACGGTGGCCCGGTTGCCGGACAGGTCCAGCCGGACCGCGGCGACCGTCGCGAAGATCTCCCGTTTCGACCGCTCGCTCATCAGCACCTGCTCCAGCGCCGGCAGCACCTGCTCGTCGGGCACTCCGGCGAGCACCAGCGCCCGCCAGGCGACCCGGAGTTCGACGCCGAGCGCGGCCTCGTCCACCCCGTGCCCGCAGACGTCGCCGACGATCAGGTCGATCCGGTCCGGGCTGGTCTGCACCACGTCGTAGAAGTCGCCGCCGATCAGCGCCTCGTGCCGGCCGGGGCGATAGAAGGGATGCACCTGCACCAGGTCGGTGTCGATCAACGGCTGGGGCAGCAGGCCGCGCTCCAACCGGGCGGACTCGGCCTGGCGCAACTCCACCTCGCGCAGCCGCCGGGCGTTCTCGTCGGCCCGCTTCCGCTCCACCGCGTAGCGCAGGGCCCGAGCCAGCAGCACTCCGTCGACCTGGCCCTTGACCAGGTAGTCCTGGGCGCCCTCGGCGACCGCGCCGATGCCGAGGTGCTCGTCCGAGCGGCCGGTCAGCACGCAGACGGCGGCACCGCTGGACATCGCGAGCACCTGGCGGAGCCCGTCCAGGCCCTGCGCGTCCGGCAGGCCGAGGTCCAGCAGCACGCAGTCGACACCCCGGATCTGCGCCCGGGCGGCGTTCAGGCTGTTCGCGACGAGCAGGTCGATGCCGTCGCCCGTCTCGGCGAGCAACTCGCCGACGAGGAAGGCGTCGGCGTCATCGTCCTCGATCAGCAACACCCGCATCCGCTCCCGGGGCGGCAGCTTGGCGTGCCGCCCGAGCCCGCCGTGCGGGTACGCCGGCGCGGGTACGACGGACGATCCGGTCACCGGTCCGTCCCCCTCCATCCGGTCACGACGCCTCCTCGCTCCGTCCCTCACCGTCACGACCGAACCGCCCCGTCAGCGGGCCCTCCGTGCGCGTCCGGTCGTGTCCGGCCCGCGCCCACGACGACGATCCGCGCCGATCCTGTACCACCCAACGCTGCCACACAACACAGGTCGCGCCGACACGGCGGCACGGCGTCACCGCGGGGCTTCCGCCGAGCCGGCCCGGTCCCGCAGCCGCACCTGTTCCGCCTGGTGCGCGAGCACCTCACCGAGCACCCCGTGCAGCCGCCCGCAGTCGAGGCAGTGCAGGTTCTCGTCCAGCCGTCGGCCACCGCAACCCGCGCAGCGGCCCCGGTCGGCCGGGTCCCGGTAGCCGGCCAGCGCCTCGGCCAGGGCCCGGGCCAGGTGCGGGGTGAGCGGAACCGTCCCGGCCTCCCCGGCGGACCGGACATCGACGACGCCGACCGGGGCGGCATCCGGCTCGGGGTCGTACGGCGCCACCCGCGCGACGAAATCGCGCAGCACGGCGACGGGATCGGTCACTCGGTACGTGGACATGCGTATCACGCTATGCGACCGGCTGCCAGCAGGGTGACCCGGCCGGGCGGGGAACGGGTGAGCCGCGATGATGGCATTCGCTGCCGACCCCTGGAGGCACCCGTGCCCGCCCCTGACCACCACTCCCCCGCCGATCCGCCGCCGCCCGACACACCCTCCGTGACCACCCTCCTGCCCGCCTCCGATCGGGCGCTGGCCCGACCCCGGCGCCGGTTGCCGGCCGCGCTGGCGGCCCTGGCCGCGCTGGCGGCGGTCGGTGTGGTCACCGTGCTCGGCGTGGGTACGCCGCGCCCGGCCGGCCTCGACGCGCCGGCCGACGAGTTCAGCGCGGAGCGGGCGTACCAGCACCTCCGGACGGTCGCGGCCGAGCCGCACGCCGCCGGCAGCCCGGCCGCGGAGCGGGTACGCAGTCACCTGGAGAGCACCCTGCGTGGTCTCGGTCTCACTCCCGAACTGCAGGACACCGTCGCCGAGGAGGCGGGGCAGCTCAGCGGCGGCGCGGGCGGTGCGACGCTGGCCCGGGTACGCAACGTGGTCGCCCGGATTCCCGGCACCGACCCCACCGGCCGGGTCTTCCTGGTCGCCCACTACGACTCGGTGCAGGTCGGCCCGGGCGGCAACGACGACGGGGCCGGCACCTCGGCGCTGCTGGAGGTGGCCCGCGCGCTGACCTCGGGCGAACGCCCGCGCAACGACGTCGTGCTGGTCTTCACCGACGCCGAGGAGGCCTGCCTCTGCGGCGCCTCGGCGTTCGCCGCCGACCATCCGCTGGCCGCCGGCGGCGGCGTGGTGCTCAACCTGGAGGCGCGGGGCAGCACCGGTCCGGTGATCATGTTCGAGACCTCGCTGCGCAACGCCGGCCTGGTGGAGGTCTTCGGCCGGGCCGCGCCGTACCCGGTGGGTACCTCGTTCGCGGTCGAGGTCTACCGGCTGCTGCCCAACGACACCGACTTCACCGCCTTCCTCGACCACGGCTTCACCGGGCTGAACGCCGCCTACATCGACGGCGCGGCGCTCTACCACACCCCGCTGGACACTCCGGCCAGCGTCGACCGGGGCAGCCTGCAACAGCACGGTGCGAACGCGCTCGGGCTGGCCCGGGAGTTCGGCGCGGTCGACCTGACCCGGCTGGCCGCCGACGGGGACGCCACGTACTTCCCGGTGCCGGGCGGGCTGGCCCGGTATCCCGGCTGGCTCACCCTGCCGCTCGCGCTGCTGGCGCTGGCCGGGGTCGGCGTACTCGGCTGGGCCGTCCGGCGGCGCGGGCGCGCGTCGTGGCCCCGGCTCGCCGCCGGGTTCGGGCTGGCGCTGCTGCCGATCGTGGTCGCCCCGGTCGGGGCGCAACTGCTCTGGGCCGCGATCACCGCGATCCGGCCGGGCTACGCGACGCTGCTCGACCCGTACCGTCCACTGTGGTATCGGCTGGCGGTGGTGGCGCTCGCCGCCGCGGTGCTGTTCGGCTGGTACGCGCTGACCCGTCGGCGTACCGGGCCGGCGGCACTCGCCGTCGGCGGGCTGGGCTGGCTGGCCGTACTCGGGGTGCTGCTCGCCGCCGTGGCCCCCGGCGGGGCGTACCTGACCACCCTGCCGGCCCTGGCCGGCGTGCTGACCGGACTGGTGGCCCTGGCCGTACGCCGGGACGGCCCGTGGGCGGTGGTCGCGGTGACCGCCGGCGCGGCGGTCGGAATACTCGTGCTGCTCCCCACCGTCGTACTGCTCTTTCCGGCGCTCGGCATGGCGATGGGCGGAGTCGGCGCGCTCTTCACGATGCTGCTCGGGCTGGCCGCGCTGCCCGTGGTGGACCTGCTGCACCCGGTGGCCGGCGGCCAGCGCGGGATGGCCGCGCTCCGGGCCCGGCGGCGCGGCGCGCTGCCCGCGCTGGCCGCGCTGCTCGGCGCCGTGCTGTGCGCCGGTACCGGCCTGGTGGTCGACCGGTTCGACGCCGCGCATCCGGTGCCTACCCACCTGATGTACGCGCTGGACGCCGACACCGGCACCGCCCGCTGGCTCAGCGAGGAGACCGACCCGCAGCCCTGGACCGACCGGTACGTCGACGGCCCGACCCGGATCGGCGACACCTTCCCGGTCTTCGGCGACGAGGAACTGCGCACCGGCCCGGCCGAACCGGCCGCCCTGCCCCCGCCCCGGCTCGACCCGCTCTCCGATGTCACCGGATCCGGCGTCCGTACGCTGCGTGTCCGGCTGGTCCCACAGCGCCCGGTGCGGTTCGCCGCGCTGCACGTCGACCCGGCGACCGCCGCCGTCGTCTCGGCCCGGGTCGACGGCCGGGAGGTCCGGGTCGACGGCCGGGAGCCGTTCGGTGTGGTCTTCCACGCCCCGCCGGCCGAGGGGATCGAGATCGAGTTGCGGCTCCGCCCGGCCGGGGGCGGCCCGGTACGGCTGCGGGCGATGGATGCCAGCGACGGCCTCGCCGGACTGCCCGGCTTCCGCCCGCGCCCGCCCGGCGTCGGCATCGTCGGATCGCACAGCTCCGAACTGGTCGCGGTGGCCCGGACCTACCCGCTCTGAGCCGATCTCCGGTTCGGGGGGTGTGACACCGGGGGCGGACCAGACGCTCTAGTGCACGAGATGAGAAATCAGAATCCCGGCCGGCTCGACCCGCCCGTCGCCGAACGCCTGCCCCGCGACGGGCGGGTTCCGCCGCCGTCGAACCCGGACCCGTTGCACCGTCGGCTCGGCACGGCGGCCGGTGGAGCCGCCACCTGGAATCCCGGCCAGGCCACCCCCGTCCAGCCGGCCGACCCGGGTCGGTCGAGCGCCCCGAGCCACCTGGCGTCCCGGGTCCGGCCGGTCTTCGTGGACCGGACCGGTCGACGGCGCCGGGTCGCCGTGCTCGCCGGTGTCGCCCTCGGCGCCGGTCTGCTGGTCAGCCTCGGGCTGCTCGCGGTCGGGCTGCTGACCGGCGGGTCGGTCGCGGTGCCGGGTTGGCCGGACACCGGCGGCGGACACCTCCGGGACGAGGCCGGGCCAGGCCGGTCCGGGACCGGCGCACCGGCCACCCCGACCGGCGGACCGGCGCGGACAGCCCCGGCACCGGCCGGTACGGCCCGTCCGGCGAACCCGACCGCCCGCCCGGCCTCGCCACCCGGGGCGCCGACGGCCACCGATCGCCCCGGACAGGGTGACCTGCACCGCAACCCGTCACCGGGCAATCCGGCCGGTACCGATAAGCCGGGCAAATCCCGCCGGTCGCCGGCAGCGGTGGGCTGACCGATGGCCCTGCACGTGGCGCGGCGGGATCCCCGGGCACACTGGCTCCTGCTGGTACTCGGCCTCGTGGTGCTGCTCGCCGCGCTGTCGTTCAACGGTTACGTCGCGATCGCCGGGGGCGGTTCCGGGCGGGCCACGCCGGAGCCGGCGCCGGCCCCCGACGAGCTGACCCGGGCCGGCCCGGTCCTCCGGCTCGACGGTCCCACCCCGGTCAGCCGCTCGATGCCGGCCGGCACGATCGCGCTGACCTTCGACGACGGCCCGGACCCGCGGTGGACCCCCGAGATCCTGGACGTGCTGCGCCGGCACCGGGCACACGCCACGTTCTTCGTGGTGGGCGCCCGGGTGAACGAGCACCCGGAACTGGTCCGGCGGATCCTCGCCGAGGGCCACGAACTGGGCTCGCACACCTTCACCCACGCGGACGTGGCGGCCCTGCCGGACTGGCGGCGCGAGCTGGAACTCCAGCTCACCCGCAGCGCCGTCGCCGGAGCCACCGGCCGGTCCCCGATCCTCTTCCGGCCGCCGTACTCGTCCGGGCCGGGCAGCCTGACGGCGAGCGACGCCAGGGCACTGCGGGCGGCGGCCCGGGCCGGCCACGTCGCCGTACTCGCCGACCGGGACACCGTCGACTGGCGCCGGCCGGGTGTCGACCGCATCGTCGCCGCCGCCGAGGGTGGCCCGGCCGGCCAGGCCGGTCCGCAGCGACGGACGGCGGACGGCCGGGGCGCGGTCGTGCTGCTGCACGACGGGGGTGGGGACCGGTCCCAGACCGTCGCCGCGCTCGACCGGCTGCTACCGGAGCTGACCGCCCGGGGCTACCGGTTCAGCACCGTGTCGCAAGGACTCGGCACGCCCCGCTCGGACGTCGCCGCCTCGACCGGGGACCGGCTGCGTGGCACCGCCCTGCGGTACGCCCAGACCGGTGCCGGCTGGCTGGCCACCGCGATGAGCTGGCTGCTCGCCGTGGCGCTGGCGCTCGGCCTGGCCCGGCTGGTGGTCCAGGTGGTCTGCGCCGAGCTGCACCGGCGGCGGATCCGCGCCCGGTCCCGGGCCCGGCCGGCCGGCCGGTTCCTCGCCCCGGTGACGGTGATCGTGCCGGCGTACAACGAGGCCGCCAACATCGGCGCGACGGTGTGGTCCCTGGTGAACAGCGACTACCCGGCGATCGAGGTGATCGTGGTGGACGACGGCTCCACCGACGACACGGCCGGGGTGGTGGAACGGATGCGGCTGCCCGGGGTACGAGTGGTCCGGCAGGTCAACGCCGGCAAGCCGGCGGCGTTGAACACCGGCATCCGGCACGCCCGGGCCGACCTGCTGGTGCTGGTGGACGGGGACACGGTGTTCCAGCCCGACACGGTGTACCGGCTCGTCCAGGGCTTCGCCGATCCCTCCGTCGGGGCGATCTCCGGCAACACCCGGGTGGCCAACCGGCGCCGGCTGCTCGGCCGCTGGCAGCACCTGGAGTACGTCATCGGGTTCAACCTGGACCGCCGGATGTACGACGTGCTGCGCTGCATGCCCACCATCCCGGGCGCGATCGGTGCCTTCCGCCGGAAGGCCCTGCTGGACGCGGGCGGCGTTCCGGCGGACACCCTGGCCGAGGACACCGACCTGACCATGGCGGTGCTGCGCGCCGGCTGGCGGGTCCCGTACGAGGGGCGGGCCATCGCCTGGACCGAGGCGCCCGGGTCGCTGCGCCAACTGTGGCGGCAGCGCTACCGCTGGTGCTACGGGACCATGCAGGCGATGTGGAAGCACCGGCACGCCCTGGTGGAACGCGGCCCGGGTGGGCGGCTGGGGCGCCGCGCCCTGCCGTACCTCGCCGTCTTCCAGGTGCTGCTGCCGCTGGCCGGTCCGGCGGTCGACGCGTTCGCGCTCTACGGGCTCTTCTTCCTGCCGTGGAGCCATCTCGTGCTCGCCTGGCTCGGCCTGCTGCTGGTCCAGGCGGGGACGGCGGCGTACGCGCTGCGGCTGGACGGTGAGCGGCTGGGTCCGCTCTGGAGCCTGCCGTTGCAGCAGCTCGTCTACCGGCAGTTGATGTATCTGGTGGTCGTCCAGTCGGCGGTCACCGCGCTGCTCGGCAGCCGGCTGCGCTGGCACCGGATGGTCCGGACCGGCGAGGCGGCGGCGTTGGTCGACCCCGGCACCGCCGACCGGTCGGTGGGCTGGCCGGGAAACCCGAACGGCTACCGGTCGACCCGGCGGGTGGGCGCCGGCCGGCCGGGTTGAGGACCCACCGACCCACAACGGGCCAGGTGCGGTGGGGCGGGCCCCCGGCCGGCGGTGATCCGCCGACCGGGGGCTTCGCCCGGCCGGGCGGAGGGCCCGGGTATGCCGGGCCCTCCGTCAGATCTCGTCGGGCGGTCAGTGCCGGTGGTTGCGGGCGTCGCCGTTGTCCTGGTCGGCGATGAAGGCGGCGATCCAGGACAGCGGTGCGTTCCAGTTGATGGTCAGCTCGTTCGTCGCCCAGGACTCGATGTCGTCGATGTAGCAGAACTGCGGCGCGCAGCCGCGCAGCTTCTGCTGGGCGACCGGGTCCTGGATGGCCGAGTTCGGGCCGCCGGAGAGGGTCCCCCGGGGCGGGTTGGGCAGCTCGGGGTTGAGCTGGCGGGCGTACCAGCGGCTGTGCTGGTTGCGCGATGCCACCTCGCCGTAGCCGGTCACGTACGACTGGTTCAGGGCGTTGCGACCGAGGATGTAGTCCATCGTCTGCAACACCCCGTCCCGGTAGCGGTCCTTGCCGGTCAGGTCGAACGCGGTGGCCAGCACGATGGCGTTGTTGACGATGAGGTTGTTGGAGCCCCAGTCGAAGAGGTTGTCCGACGGGTTGTACGGGATGCCGTACGGGTGCGCCTGGAGGGTGGCCAGGTAGCGGTCCGCGCCCTGGGCGACCGAGCCGCGTACCCGGGCCCGGTCCGGCAGGTTGTTCGGCACCGTCGCCAGTTGCAGCCGGCCGAGCGCGGCGGTGTTGCCCCAGTCCATCCCCCGCTCCCGCCAGACGTCGCCGGTGTGGTGCGGCGAGGCGAGCACGAAGTCGCGGTACTCCTTCGCCCCGGTACTCAGGTAGAGCTCCGCGGCGGCCCAGTAGAACTCGTCGGTGACGTCGGCGTCGTTGTACGCGCCGCCGCCGTTGGCGTCGGCCGGGTCGGCGTACCGCTCGGGATTGGCCTTGGCTGCGGCCCAGGCCGTCTTCGCGGCGGTCAGGTTCTGCTCGGCGAACCTGCGGTCGTACGGCTTGAAGACCCGCGCCGCCTGTGCGGCGGTGGCGGCCAGGTTGAGCGTGGCGGCGGTGGACGGCGGGTGCAGTTCGCGCCGCTTGTCGTCCAGGTGTGGCAACAGCGGCAGCCCGGTCCACGAGTCGTCGTGGATCTTGTGGTGGGCCATCCCGGCCAGCGGCTTTCCGGCCGGCACCTGCATGCTGAGCAGGAACTCCTGCTCCCAACGCGCCTCGTCGAGGATGTCCGGCACCCGGTTGCCGCTCTCCGGCAGCGCCAGGGTCCGGTCGCCGAGCCGCCACGGCTCACCGGTGCCGGCCCGGATCGAGCGCTCGTACTCGCTCATCAGCTGGTGCACCGAGATGCCGCCGTTGACCACGTACTTGCCGTGGTCGCCGGCGTCGTACCAGCCGCCCGAGACGTCCAGGGTGTAGTCGCAGACGCCGGGCTGGCAGGGCACCGCCGTGTCGCCCTGGTTGGGCGCCACCCCGACGTGTCCGGCCGGGCGGCCGTAGCCGGGGCGGAGCGCGTCGGAGATCTCGGTGCCGCTGCGCTGGGTGTAGTAGAACTTCAGCGCGTCGGTGCGGAGCTGCTCGTAGAAGTCGGCGCCGATGTCGAACGGCCGGCTGGTCTCGCCGTCGGCGGTCAGCGTGTAGCCGGTGCCGGGGCGGGTGAAGTGCCCGAAGTCGATGGTGTGCACGTGCTGCCCGGAGGAGCGGTCCAGGCCGCGCGGCGTCGTCCGGCCCTGCTTGACGAGCCGGCCGGCACCGTCGCGGAGCTGGAACGGCAGCGGATCGGTCGCCTCGGTGACCACGGTGGCGTTCTTCGGCCCCTTCGGCAGGTAGCCGACCTGGTTGACCCGGACCCGCGGGCCGGTGTCCGGGACGTAGACGTCCGGCTCGGCGCCGCCGGTCAGCGAGATGTCGTCCAGGCAGACCGTCCAGGGTTCGGCGCTGCCGCCGAGTTGGAAGGCGACCTGGGCGTTCGGCAGGTCGACCGGGGAGGTGAAGGTGTAGCGGTACTCGTTGCCGGAGACGCTCAGCTCGGGGCTGGCCGACAGGTACTGCGTGTACGGGTCGACCGGCAACTGCACCAGTGCCCGGCCGACCTTGTTCGGGGTGGCCCGGCCGAAGAACCGGAACTCGTACGACTCACCGGCGACCAGCGCGACGTTGTCCTGGCCGATGATCACGTCCCAGGGGTTGACCGTGCCGCCGGGCACCTCGGTGCAGAGCTGCCCGGTGCTGGAGTCGAGGGTGAGGTTGGCAGTGCCCCACCAGGGGGCGTGGCCGTTGTCGAAGGTGCCGTTGACGATCTGTTCCGGTGCCTCGTCGGCGGCGGACGCGGCGCCGGGTGCGGTCAGCACGGTGGCGGCCAGGGCCGCGACCGCGGCGGCGGCGAGTGGAGCGGCATGCGGCGAGCGGGGTCTGAGCACGTCATTCCTTCCGGTGGGCGCGGTGACCGGTGGCCGGCACCGCCGGGCAGGGGTGGTACGGCGTGAACCAAGATCTATGGAAGCGCTCCCAGTCCGGGAATACCGGGAGATTGACATCGAGTTTCTTGGCTGTCAACCGGCCCCCGGGAGCAGGGCGACGGATGGCGACGATAAATCCCACCGAAGCGGGACAGTCCGGCTCCGTCCACCCCGGACGACGGACCGATCGGCCGACCGGGCGGCCCACCGACCGGCACCCCTTCGGCCGGCGCGTACCGGCACGCGGGCACGCCGGCCCGGAACGGCCGGCTCCGGCAACCGCCCGAAGCCCTGCGGTCACGGATGGTAGCCATCGCAGGTCAGGGTCGAATGAACTCCCTGGTCTTCGCGAATTCGACTGGTCGGGTGACGGGGAGTTCCACCACCGACGGTAATTCACCGCTGCAATTTCCAGCCGGCGCCGGCGTCCGCGAATCCATATTGATGTGTCGACGTGCCGACCCGCACCGCCGCAACCGGGCATCCGGCAGGAGGCGACCACTGGACGGGTAAGACCTCCGTTAATATGGCCTAATGGCGATGTCCCGACGACCCGACGTTCTGGTTATCGGTGCGGGCGTCATCGGACTGTCCACCGCGGTCCGGCTCGCCGAGGCGGGGCTCTCGGTCCGGATCCGGGCCGCCCGGCCGCCGCAGGAGACCACCTCCGCCTCCGCCGGGGCGAGTTGGGGGCCCTACGAGTTGACCGACGAACGGGTCCTGCACTGGAGTGAACAGACCCGACTGACTCTGGAAAAGATCGCCGAGGACCCGTCGTCCGGCGTCCGGCTCGTCCGTGGCCTGGAGGTGGCGCCCTTTCCACTGGAGCCGCCGGCCTGCGTCCGCGACCTGAGCGACTTCGAACTCTGCCCCGCCGCCCAGCTACCGCCCGGCTATGTCAGCGGCTGGCGTTACACCAGTCCACTGGTGAACATGCCGGCCTATCTGGAATACCTCACCGGGCGCCTGATCGACCAGGGCGGCACTATAGAAATCGGCACTGTCGGCTCTTTCAAGGAACTCGTCGGCGCCGCCGACGTACTGGTGAATTGCACCGGACTCGGTGCCCGCTATCTGGTCCCGGACGACCAGGTCTTCCCCACCCGGGGCCAACTGGTGGTGGTCGACAATCCCGGAATAGAAACGTTCTTCCAGGACTGGGCCGAACACGAGGACATGACCTACATCCTGCCGCACGGCAGTCACGTCGTACTCGGCGGCAGCGCGACGCCCGGCTCGGAGGACCTCACGCCGGACCCCGTCCGGGCAGCGGCGATCGTCGAACGCTGTGCCGCCGTCGAGCCGCTGCTCCGCTCCGCCCAGATCCGGCGCGTCCTGGTCGGACTGCGACCGAGCCGGCCGAGCGTACGGATCGAACGCGATCATGTCGACGGCAACGTCCTCATCCACAACTACGGCCACGGCGGCTCGGGGCTCGCCCTTTCCTGGGGATGTGCCGACGAGGTGCTGGCGTTGAGCGGGTTGGTCTGACCGGAGACGCCCGGCCCCGGCTCCGAGCCGGACGGCCTTCGAGACCACCCAAGCTATTCTGAAAGTTCGTCGCACCCGTCACCGCCGACGGCTTCGCGTTTCCCGCACCCCGGGTCCCCCGCCATCTGCCGGCAGCCCGCCAGGGGAGATTCGAGACCATTCGACGGGAGGTCGTGTGACCAGCAGAAGACGCTCTCTCGGCAGTACTCCACTCTGGCTCCTCACCGCGCTCGGCCTCGCCACCACCGCATTCGGGGTCTATCTCCAGACCAGCGGCAAGGAGCAGATCTTTCAGATCATCGCCGGCGCGCTCGCCGCGTTCGGCGGCGCCATCGTCGGCGCCGCAACCAGTCTCTACGTCGCCTCGGGCGACGGCCGCGACACGTTGCTCGCGGTCCGCGAGATGCTCGCCCACTCGCTCGACGTGCGACTGCGCTCGACGGAGGCGGCCCTGTCCCCGATCCGGCGACACTGGCACTACTACCACCTGACGAAGCGGGGCGGCCGGTTCCGCTGGCGGCACACCGACTACCACTTCGAGCAGACCGGTACACCCGGCTCCATCGTGCTCAACATCGCCGACGCCGATCCGAACGGCGACCAGCGGTACCGGAGCGAAGCGGCCATCCGGGGCGACCGGCTGATCCTGGTCGAGTCGCCGGAGGAGGGCAGCACCGAAGGACCCATCGTCGCGATCACCCCGTTCTTCACCGAGGTGTTCCGGCGGGTCCGGCCCGGATTCGCGCTGCTGCGCTCCTGGGACGGCGAGGACATGGTGACCCGGTGCATCTGGAGCACCAGCGCCCTGGTGCCGTCGACCGATCAGGACGTGAACGACGAGGACGGCCGGGTCCTCGACGATATCTGGGAGCGGTCGTTCCTGGCCGGTCACCACATCTTCCCGTCGGTCGGCCATAATCCGCCGGACCCGGCCGGGACAGCGGAATTCGGGCCAGGCGTACGGCCAGAGCGGTCGGTCGACCTGGCGGCGCCGCTGTCCCCGGCGGTACCAGCCGGAGATCCGACCGCAAAACCGCAGATGTCCGACTGACAGGTGCGGACCCGCTGATACAGCATCTGGACAGGACAGATGGTTAGGTATTGTGTCCGGTCGATCGGTCGCGGGGAAGGCGCAAGGAGATGAACATGATCCGCAAGTACGGCAAGGCCCTCGCCGCCGTCGCCGGGGCGGCGCTCACGGTCGCGTACGGCGCGCTCTCCGGGGACCAGCGCATCGAGCCGGACGAGGCGGTGCAGATCGCGATCGCCGCCGCGACCGCGATCGGTGTCTACCTGGTGCCGCTGACTCCGCAGTACCGGTGGGCCAAGACCGCCGTCGCCGTGGTGCTGAGCGTGCTCCAGGTGCTCGCCACGGTGATCCTCGGTGGACTCGACTCGAACGAGTGGATCGCGCTGCTGCTGGCCGCGCTGACCGTACTCGGCGTCGGTGCGGCTCCGGCGGTCTCCAGCAACGGGACCAGCAACGCGACGCCCCGCCAGCCCACCCCCACCACGAGCCAGCCGGCCTGACCGACCAGGATCGGCGCCGGGCGCGGCCCGTCCCGGACCGGACGGGCCCGCCGCCCGGCATCGGGCGCCCGGGATTACGGCGCGCGTCGATGGCCGGTCACGTGACCGTGGCGGTCCGGTCACGATGATCAGTTACGTTGATCCCTCCCGTACCCCCAGAGCCTCGGGAGGCATCCGTGCCGCACATCCGACGTCGCCGTATCCGGCTGACCCTCACCGCCACCGCCGCCATCGCGGCGATCGCCGCGTCCCTGCTGGTCGCGTCCCCGGCCGGCGCCACTCCGCCCGGCATCCCGTCCAAGGCCACCGCCCAGTCGAACCTGAACGCGCTGACCGTCGCCGCCCAGGGTTCGATGACCGGCTACAGCCGCGACCTGTTCCCGCACTGGATCACCATCAGCGGCGCCTGCAACACCCGGGAGACGGTGCTGCGGCGGGACGGCAGCGGAGTGGACGTGGACAGCTCCTGCTACCCGACCTCGGGAAGCTGGTACAGCCCGTACGACGGGGCGACCTGGACCAACCCGGCCGACGTCGACATCGACCACATCGTGCCGCTCGCCGAGGCGTGGCGCTCCGGGGCCAGTTCCTGGGCGACCAGCCGCCGGCAGTCGTTCGCCAACGACCTCAGCGGGCCGCAGTTGATCGCGGTGACCGACAACGTCAACCAGGCCAAGGGCGACCAGGACCCGTCGACCTGGAAGCCGAGCCGCACCGCCTACCACTGCACGTACGCCAAGATGTGGATCCGGACCAAGTACAACTGGGGTCTCCGGTTGCAGTCGGCGGAGAAGAGCGCGTTGCAGACGATGCTGAACACCTGCTCCTCCTGATCCGACATCCCAGCCGAGCCGGCCGGTCCCGCGCACTCCGCTCGGGACCGGCCGGCTTCGGCCCCGTCAGGCTTGCCGCCGGCTGTCATCCGTAGCCTGGGTCGGTGCGATTCGGGGTGTTGGGGCCGCTGGCCGTCTGGACCGACCACGGTGAGCCGGTCACGATCCCGGGCCGGAAGGTCCGAGCCCTCCTGGCCGACCTGCTGATCTCGCCGGGCCGCCCGGTCTCGGTGGACCGGCTGGTCGAGGACCTGTGGGGGACGGCGGCGCCGGCCGACCCCACCGCCGCGCTGCACGTACGGGTCTCGCAACTGCGCCGGGCACTGGCCGGGGCCGAGCCGGACGCCCGGGACCTGGTGGTCTCGCAGGCGCCCGGGTACGAGCTGCGGGCCGACCCCGACGCGGTGGACGCGGGGACCTTCGCGGCGCTGGTCGGGCAGGCACAGGCGGCCGACGACCCGCGTACCCGGGCCGGGCTGCTCGCCGACGCGCTGGCGCTGTGGCGGGGGGACGCCCTGGCCGACTTCGCCGACGAGGAGTTCGCCCGTACTGCCGTGGCGCGCTGGGAGGAGCAGCGGCTGACCGCCGTGGAGGCGTACGCGGAGGCGCGGCTGGAGCTGGGCGAACACGGTCAACTCATCGGCGAGCTGGCCGAGCAGGTGGCCCGGCACCCGTACCGGGAGCGGCTGCGGGCGGCCCACCTTCGGGCCCTGCACCGGTCCGGCCGGACGGGCGAGGCGCTGGACAGCTTCCAGGAGCTGCGGCGCAGCCTCGCCGACGAACTGGGCCTCGATCCGGGACCGGAGTTGGCGTCGCTGCACCGGGCGATCCTGGCCGGTGACCCGGCCGAGGAGCCGCGTGCACCGGCCCGGCGGCGGCTGCGGGCCGGGGTGGCCCTGCCGGCACCGGTGACCGAGCTGATCGGCCGGGACCATGCCGTACGGCGGGCCCGGGAGCTGCTGGCCGCCGGCCGGCTGGTCACGCTGACCGGGCCGGGCGGGGTGGGCAAGACGACCGTGGCGCTCGCGGTCGCGCGGGCGGTGGTCGAGGCGTACCCGGACGGGGTCTGGCTGGTCGACCTGACCACCTGGGACGGGCTGGGCGACCCGGCCGAGCTGGTCCTCTCCGTACTGTCCATTCCGGACGCCCCGGGTGGCGCCGAGCCGGCGGGCGAACGGCTCGCGGCCGTGCTGCGGGAGCGGCGGACCCTGCTGGTGCTGGACAACTGCGAGCACGTCGTCGAGCCGGTCGCCGGGCTGGTCGGCGACCTGCTGCCGGCCGCACCCGGGCTGGCGGTGCTGGCCACCAGCCGGGAACCGCTGCGGCTGCGTGGCGAGGCCCGCTGGGAGCTGCCGCCACTGGACCTCCCCGACACCGACGACCCGGACCGGCTGGCCCGGTCGTCCGCCGTACGACTGTTCCTGGCCCGAGCCGGGTTGCCGGCGACACCGGAGACCGTCGCCGGGGTGGCGGAGGTGTGCCGGCGGTTGGACGGCATCCCGCTGGCGCTGGAGCTGGCCGCGACCCGGGTACCGGTGCTGGGCGTGGCCGAGCTGGCGGCCCGGTTGCGGGTGCCGCAGGACCGGTTCGGGCTGCTGGCCACCGGGCCGCGTGACGCGCCAGCCCGGCAGCGCACCCTGGCCGCCGTGATCGACTGGAGCTGGCGGCTGCTGACCGAGCCGGAGCGGGCGGTACTGCGCCGGCTGGCGGTGCACTCCGGCGGCTGCACGCTGGCCGCCGCCGAGGCGGTCTGCGCCGGGGACGGGGTGGCGACCGGTGAGGTGCTGGACCTGCTGGCCGGGCTGGTCGACCGGTCCCTGGTGGTACGCGCCACCGGGCCGACCGGCGGTGCCGGGCCGCGGTTCCGGCTGCTGGAGTCGGTCTCCGCGTACTGCCTGGACCGGCTGCGGGAGGCTGGCGAAGAGGGGGCGCTGCGGCGCCGGCACGCCGACCACCACCTGGCACTCGCCGAGCGGGCCGACCCGGAACTGCGCGGGCCCGGCCAGCGGGAGTGGCTGCGCCGGCTGGACGACGAGGGCGCGAACCTGCGGGCCGCGCTGGAGACGTACCGGCGCGAGGGTGCGGCCGAGCCGGCGTTGCGGCTGGCCACCGCCCTGGTCTGGTACCGGTTCCTGCGCGGGCGGCTCACCGAGGCCCGCCGGGCCCTGGCCGGCGCGCTGGCCGTACCCGGTGCGGCGCCGGACGCGGTCCGGGCCGCAGCCGTTGCCTGGCACGCCGGCCTGACGATCCGGCAGGGCCAGGCCGGTCCGGAGCTGGCGGCGGAGGCGCTGCGCGGCTACGACAAGGTGGCGGACCCGCTCGGCCGGGCCCGCGCCGAGTGGTTCCTGGCCAGCTCGACGATCGACTTCGGTGACGCGGCCGCCACCGGGGAGTTGCTGGCGCGGGCGCTGGAGACGTTCCGGTCGACCGGGGACCGCTGGGGCGAGGCCGCGGTGCTGAGCATCCGGGCGATGCTCGCGCACATGCGGTCCGACTCGGCCGCGTTGGAAGCCGACGCCCGGCGCGGCGCCGAACTCTTCACCGAGCTGGGCGACGACTGGGGAGTGCTCCTGGCGAACGACTGGCTGATCGGCCTGGCGGACCTGACCGGCGACCGGGCCGAGGCTGCCCGGCTGAGCCAGGAGGGCCTGCGGATCGCCGAGGAGCTGGGACTCTGGTCCGAGGTGGCCGGGCGGCTGGCCTGGCTGGGCTGGATTTCGGTGCAGCTCGGCGACTACCCGGGCGCGCTGGAGCACGCGGAACAGGCGCGACGGCTCGCCGCCGAGCAGGGGCAGCGCCCCGGCGAGGTCTTCGCCACCATCACACTGGCCTTCGCCGCGCGCCGGCACGGCCGGCTCGACCTGGCCGACGAGCACCTGCGCTGGCTGCTCGCCTCGGGCCGGCAGCAGCAGACCGGGGACGCGCACCCGCCGTACCTGGCGATGGTGCTGACCGAGCTGGGCCGGCTGGCCGGGCAGCGGGGCGAGCCTGCGGCGGCACTGGCCTGGCACCGGGAGGCGTTCGACGTGGCCCGGGACCAGGAGTCGGTGCCGGAGATGGCGTCGGCGCTGGAGGGCATGGCCGACGTGCTGCTCCGGGACGGGCGGGCCGACCTGGCCGGGCAACTGCTCGGCGCGGCCGACGCCGCCCGGCGGGAGTCCGACTACCAGATCTCCGACTTCGACCGGGCCGAGCTGGACCGGCTCACGGCGGCGGTCCGGGCCGCCGCCGGGCCGGACTTCGCCGCCCTGTTCGCCCGCGGCGGTGCCCTCGGCACGGTTCAGGCCCGGTCCCTGGTGGACGGGGACCGGGCCTGAGCGGCGGCCGCGGGCCTACTTGGGTACGTAGATGTGCACCACGATCCCGGAGTCGAACCGGTCGACGTCGGCGAGCTTCAGGTGCGTGGTGTCGAAGCCGGCGCCCTCGAAGAGGTGCTTGCCGGCACCGACGATCACCGGGAAGTACCAGAAGTGGAACTCGTCGACCAGGCCGTGCTGCACCAGCGTGCGGTCCAGCTCGCCGGTGCCCCACTTCAGGATGTTCCGGCCCGGCTGCTCCTTCAGCTTCGCGACCTCCTCGGCCACGTCACCCTTGATCAGCGAGGCGTTCCAGGTGGTCTCGGTCAGGGTGCGCGAGGCGACGTACTTCGGCATCGCGTTCATCACGTCGGCGCCCGGGTCACCGGCCCGGGCCGACCACGCCTCGACGAATCCCTGGTACGTCACCCGGCCCAGCAGCAGGGCGTCCGCCGAGTCCATCAGCTTCTGGGCGTAGCCGGCGTGGTCGCCGTCCCAGTACGGCTGGCCCCAGTGCTGCGGCTCCGCCCGGGATGCCGTGGACGGACGGGTGTCGTCGATGATGCCGTCCAGCGAAACGAAGGTCGACTCGATGAGCTTGCGCATGGTCTCTGCTCCCTGTGGTCTCTGCCGGCGCTCCTCGTTGCCGCCCGCCTGATGACCACACTCTGCCGCCCACGCCTTACGGTTTCCTTCCGGCGCCCCTACGGTGGCCCGCCGGCCAGGCAACAGGGTCGATGACCGTCTATTTCCAACGGAAGTGTACGAAGAGCCGGCCGAAGTTCTTGGAGTCCTTCTCGACCCGGTGGTAGAGCTGCTTGATCTCCTTCTGGTCGAGGAAGCGCAGTACCCGCTTCTTGAGCTGCCCGGACCCCTTGCCCGGGATGATCTCGACCATGGTGGCCTTCTTGGCCACCGCCTCGTCCATGATCCCGCGCAGCGCCCGGTCGATGTCCTGGCCACGGTTGAAGATGTCGTGCAGGTCGAGCTTGAGCTTCATCGGCGGGTCACCGGCCGGGCAGCGTCCATGGCACCCGATGGTAGGCGGAGCGGCCGGTCGGCGGTCACCGCCGACCGCCGACCCGGGTCTCGACGCGCTCCAGGGCGATCCGGTAGTCGTCGTTCTCCGCGTACATCGCGGCGGCGATCCGGAGGTGCCGGAGGGCCTCCTCCGGGCGGCCGACCCGTTCCAGGGTGCGGCCCAGCACGTGGTGCGCGTAGTGGTCGCTCGGGTCGCGGTGCACCAGCGTGCGCAACTGCTCCTCGGCCCGGGCGAGCTGCGCCGACTGGAAGTACGCGCGGGCGAGCAACTGCCGCACGGAAGCGTTGTCGGGCTCGGCCTCGACGATGGGCTCCAGCAACCGGGCAGCTCCGGACGGGTCCCCGGTCTCGAAGTACAGGGTCGCCCGCCGGTACTCGGCCAGAAGATCCACTAGACCCACCTCCTCGTGTCTCGACTACTTCCCCCCGACGCTGGCACAACACCGCCAGTACCGCGACTGTTCCGATCGACGAGATCGTCACGGCAGATGCCACCCTGGCGCGGAGGTCCGCCGCCGCCGACCTGGACGCCGGCTCCGCTACCTCTGTCGGATAACGCCTCTGGTGTCCAGGTCCGTAGCGGCTGGAAGCGGGCGCGCGAACGTGCGGTCAGCCCCGGCGGCTGCCCAGCTCCCAGGCGCGTACCCCGCCGAGGATGCCGGCACTGTTCGGCACCACCACCACGTCGTCGCCCATCCGGGCCAACTGCTCCGGACGGACCAGCCGCGAGTTGCCGCCGCCCAGATAGAGCCGGTCCCAGAGGAAGACCGGGCGCAGCCCGTCCACCACCCCCCGGACCCGACGCGACCAGAACGCGTCGCCGAGCCGGCGCCGCTCGTGCTCGCCGATGTAGGTGTCGTAGCTCATCCCCCACCGGACCGGCGCCTGGGACAGCTCCAGGTGCGGGGCGAGCAGCCCGCCGTCGAAGAGCGCGCAGCCCAGCCCGGTGCCGAGGGTCAGCACCAGTTCCAGGCCGGTCCCGGCGACCACCCCGGCGCCGTGCACCTCGGCGTCGTTGAGCACCAGCGTCGGCAGCCCGAACGCGTCGGTGAGCGCGCTGCGCACGTCGAAGCCGGACCACTCGGCGACCAGGTCCGGGTCCGGCCTGGTGCGCGGCCCGGCCCGGGTGACGTAGTGCGGGGTGGCCACCACGACGCCGTGCCGGAGCATCCCGGGCATCCCCACGGTGACCCGGTCGGCCGCCGGCAGCCGGCCGGCGAGCGCGAGCAGCGTCTTGACGAAGAGCGCGGTCGGCAACGGGTACGGGGTCGGCACCCGGAGCGGCCGGGTGCGCATCGTGCCGGCGTCGTCGAGTACGGACGCCTTGATCCCACCGCCGCCGCAGTCGATCGCCAACGTGGTCATCACAGGGATCAGTCTGCTCCTCCACCGCCCGGCCGCACCCGGACGGGCGGATAGCATCTGAGGTCCCATGAGCGCCACACTGATCGCCAAGGACCTCGCCGCCGGACACGGCGACCGGGTCCTCTTCGCCGACCTCGAACTCGTCGTCGCCCCCGGTGACGTGGTCGGAGTGGTCGGGGCCAACGGCGCGGGCAAGTCCACGCTGCTGCGTACCCTGGCCGGGCTGCAACCGCTCGAACACGGCACCCTGGCCCTCAACCCGCCGTCGGCGACCGTCGGCCACCTGCCGCAGGAGCCCGAACGACGGCCCGGCGAGACGGTCCGGGCGTTCCTCGGCCGGCGCACCGGGGTGACCGCCGCGCAGACCGAACTCGACGCGGCGACCGAGGCGCTGACCGACGGCGTCGCGGGCGCCGACGACCGGTACGCGACCGCGCTGGAGCGCTGGCTCGCCCTCGGCGGCGCCGATCTGGCCGAGCGGGCCGACCAGATCGCCGCCGAGCTGGGCCTCGCGGTCGACCTGGAGCAGCCGATGACGGCGCTCTCCGGCGGCCAGGCGGCCCGGGCCGGGCTGGCGTCGCTGCTGCTCAGCCGCTACGACATCTTCCTGCTGGACGAGCCGACCAACGATCTCGACCTGGCTGGGCTGGACCGGCTGGAGGAGTTCGTCACCGGACTGCGCGCCGGCACGGTGCTGGTCAGCCACGACCGCGAGTTCCTGACCCGGACGGTGACCCGGGTCCTCGAACTCGACCTGCACCAGCAGCAGGTGCGGCACTACGGCGGCGGCTACGCGGCCTATCTGGAAGAGCGCGAGGTGGCCCGCCGGCACGCCCGCGCCGACTACGAGGAGTACGCCGACACCCGCGCCGCGTTGGAGGCGCGGGCCCGGTCCCAGCGGGCCTGGATGGAGAAGGGTGTCAAGAACGCCCGGCGGAAGGCGACCGACAACGACAAGATCGGCCGGAAGTTCCGCACCGAGGCGACCGAGAAGCAGGCGGCCAAGGCCCGGCAGACCGAACGGCTGATCGAACGGCTGGACGTGGTCGAGGAGCCGCGCAAGGAGTGGCAACTCAAGATGGAGATCGCCGCCGCACCCCGAGCCGGCGCGGTGGTGGCGGCGCTGCGCGGTGCGGTCGTCCGGCGCGGCGACTTCACCCTCGGCCCGGTCGACCTCCAGGTGGACTGGGCCGACCGAATGGTGATCACCGGCGCCAACGGCTCGGGGAAGTCGACTCTGCTGGCGGCCCTGCTGGGTCGGCTGCCGCTGGACACCGGGCACGCCTCGCTCGGCCCCGGGGTGGTGGTCGGCGAGGTCGACCAGGCCCGGGGACTCTTCGTCGGCGGGCAGCCCTTGCTGGACGCCTTCGGCGCCGCCGTACCGGACCTGGCCCCGGCCGACGTGCGGACCCTGCTGGCCAAGTTCGGGCTGCGCGCGGCGCACGTACTGCGGCCCGCCGACACCCTCTCGCCGGGTGAGCGGACCCGGGCGGCACTGGCCCTGCTCCAGGCCCGGGGCGTAAACCTGCTGGTCCTGGACGAGCCGACCAACCACCTCGACCTGCCGGCGATCGAGCAGCTCGAATCGGCACTGGAGTCGTACCCGGGAACGCTGCTGCTGGTCACCCACGACCGCCGGATGCTGGAGACGCTCCGGGCCACCCGGCACGTCCGGGTCGACGCCGGCCGGGTCACCGAGTCCTGAGCGCCCCGCCGGCATCGACGGCTGTTTCTTCCGCCGCCCGGCGGGGCAAGAACTACCCCATGCTCAGATGGGAGTACGCCCTGTTGGTGCGCCGGCGCCAGCCCCGGTTGGACGACACCGGCTGGGAACTCGCCTACACCTGGTACGGCCCGGACGGTGCCGTGCTCGACGTGTCCCCGTACGGGGACACCGCACTCGCCCACCTCAACCGGGCCGGGGCCCAGGGTTGGGAGCTGGTCTCGGTGACCGAGGACGGCAGCCAGCAGGGCAGCGCCGAACTGCACCGCTACCACCTGAAACGGGTACTCCGCCCGGTCGCGTCCCGACCGAGGCTGCGCAACCTGCGCGCCGGCCGACGCGCCGCCACCGGCTGACCCCCGGCCTCGGCCGCACCGATCGCCGGAGGCAGGCCCGGGCCAGGCGTAGACCGGCCGATTCCGGGTAGCCCCGGCCGGGAGGTGGTGATGGTCGCGCAACTGCAGAGGGCGCCCTCCGGCGAACGGTTGCGGGCGATCGACGAGTTCCTCGGCATGGCGTACGCCGACCTCGTCAAGCACGACGACCGGCTGCGTGGCACGGCGGTGGAGGTACGGTTCGACCGGGGCGTGGCGCACCTGACCGGCGAGGTGGCCGACCGGGACGAGTTGGCGCTGGTCCGGCGACTCGTCGGCCGGCTCGACGGCGTACTGGCCGTCTGGTCCCGGGTACGGGTGGCTGGGCGCGACCCGGTGGTGATGGATCTCGGCTGCGGCGCCGCCAAGCAGTACCCCGGCAACCTCGGCCTCGACCTGCGGGTGGCACCGGGGGTGGACGCCCAGGCCGACCTCTCCGGCCCGCTGCCGCTGGCCGGCGACTCGGTCGACGTGATCTTCACGGTGCACATCCTGGAGCACCTGATCGACTTCCTGACCCTGGTCGACGAGTGCCACCGGGTACTCCGGCCCGGCGGCGTACTGCACGTGATGAGCCCCTGGTGGGGGCATGTCAACGCGGTCGCCGACCCGACCCACGTACGCCTGCTCGACGTGCAGACGATCAAGCACATCTGTCAGCGCCATCCCGGCGCGCCCCGGTGGTACCCGCTGCACGCCGGCTGCGACGGCGCGTCGATCTTCGCCGACATCACCCCGCTGGGCCCGGACGACCCCGGCCCGGACCCCAGCCACCTGGCCCGGTTCTTCGACTGAGCCGGACCGGTCCGGGAAATTGGGGTACCCGCCGAGCTGGAAGGCATGTAGCGGAGCCCGGCGGGAATGCACCGATGTCGGATCGGGCGAGCGTTCGGGGAGGGCCGGTAGATGCGTGCCGTCATGTCTGAGTCGTTTGGGGCGATGCCGGAGGTCCGGGAGATGCCGGAGCCGACGCCCGGTGACGGCGAGGTGAAGATCGAGGTACAGGCCTCCTCCCTGAACGGCTTCGACGCCAAACTGGCCGGAGGCTTTCTGGCCGGCGAGATCGAACACCAGTTCCCGGTGGTGCTCGGCCGGGACTTCGCCGGCATCGTGACCGAGGTCGGGCGGGGCGTCAGCGGCTTCATGCCCGGCGAGAAGGTCTTCGGGGTGGTGACCAAGCCCGGGCTCGGCGACGGCTCGTTCGGCGAGTACGTGGTCGTGCCGGAGGAGATCGGCCTCGCGCCGCTGCCGGCCGGGCTCGACTACCGGGCCGCCGGCGTACTCGGCCTGGCCGGGGTCGCCGCGCTGGCCAGCGTGGACGCGGTCGCCCCGGTACACGGCGAGACGCTGCTGATCTCGGGAGCCACCGGCGGGGTCGGCCACTACGCCGTCCAGCTCGCCGCCGCGCGGGGCGCGACGGTGATCGCCACCGCCGAGGCCGGACCCGCCGTCGACCTGCTGCACGAACTCGGCGCCGCGCACACCGTGGACCACCGGGCCGATCTGGCCGCACAGGTCCGGCAGCTCGCCCCGGACGGGGTGGACAGCGCGGTGCATCTGGCCGGCGACCCGGAGCTGATCGCCGACCTGATCACTCCCGGCGGCCGGTTCTCCTCCACCCTCGGGGTGGACCCGGAACAGCTCGGCGACCGGGCGTTGAACGTCACGGCGGTCGACGCGATCCCGGACCGGCTCGTGCTCGACCACATCGCCACCGAGGCCGCCGCCGACCGGCTGCGCCCGTCCATCGCCCGCACCTACCTGTTGGACGAGGTCCCGCAGGCGTTCGCCGACTTCAACAACAGCGGTACCGTCGGCAAGCTCGCCGTGGCGATCGGCTCGGCCGGGTAGCGGCGCGACGCGGCGGAACGGCGTCGTCACCGACGATGTCGACCGCGACGCGGCTGTATCAGCGGTTACCGCGAAGGCCCCGGGACAGGTCGTAGGGTCTGCACATGATCGTTGTGGAACTGCGCTTCACCGGCGACCCCGCGCCCCGGCTGGCCGCCCGGCCGGCCCACCGGGAACTCCTGGCCCGACTGCACGCCGACGGCGCTCTGCTGGCGGCCGGTCCGTGGGCGGACGACTCGGGCGCGCTGCTGCTCTTCGACGCGGACGAGTCGGCGGTACGGCGGGCCCTCGACGTCGACCCCTACTACCGGACGCCCGGGGTCAGCGTGGTCGCGGTACGGCCCTGGACACCGGTGGTCGGCGGCCCGGCGACGGCTGGCGGCACGGCCTGAACCGCGCCGTCCGGTACCGCTGCGGGCCGCGCGGCCGGCACCGGTCCGCCCGCTACCGGCCGGGCTGCGGCTGCCCGGACTTCGCCGCCTGTACGGCCCAGTTGAGCGCGTAGTCGGCGACCTCCTCCCAACCGGGCTGGCCCACCGTGTAGTGCGGCCGGCCGGGAAACTCCTTGTATCCGGTGACCGCGCTCGACTTCCGGTACCGCCCGGCGGTCGCCTTCGTCACCGACGGCGGCACCACGTGGTCGGCGCCGCCGGCGATCAGCAGCAGCGGTGCCCGGCGCTCGTTGCCGAAGTCCACCCGCAGCGCGGCCCGGGGGTTCAGGTTCGCCAGCGCCGCCTCGAACAGCACGTGCCCGGCGGCCGGTACGTGGTAGCGCCGGTAGACCCGCTCCGCCTCGGCCCGGGACATCGTGTTGGTGAAGGCGTAGTGGAACTCGTCGAGGCTCAGCGGTACGGCCCGGTGCCGGTTCGCCGGGTTGCGCAGCACCGGCAGGCTGGCACGGAGGGTGGAGAGCGGGAGCCGGACCACCCCCTTGACCGCCGCCGGGTCGATCGCCACTCCGGCCGCGCCCAATCCACGGTCCAGCAGCATCTGGGCGAACGCGCCGCCGAACGAGTGCCCCATGATGATCGGCGGGGTGGGCAGGTCGCGGATGATCCGTTCGTAGTGGTCGACGATCCGACCCGAGGTCAGCTCCGCGATCGATCCGGAGTCGCGGCGCAACGCCTCGACGTCGGAGTCCATGCCGGGCCAGGCCGGCGTCAGCACCTCGAACCCGGCATTCCGGTACCGGCCGGCCCAGTGCTCCCAACTTCGGGAGGTCAGCCACAGGCCGTGGATCAGCACGATGGTGTCGGGTCGGGTCGGTTCAACGGGTAGGAGGGGCATGATCTCCTCTTCCGGCGTGATGTTCTCTTCCGGCGTGCTGGGCAGCCACTTCCGGGCCTGCCGTCGGATACCCCTGACCGGCTGCGGCAACCGGGCGGACTTCAGCGTACGCTGTAAGGAGTTCACGCCGGGGAGAATGACGAGGTGACGACGGAGTACAGCGGCAGTGGCGACCCGAAGCGGAGCATGGAGCTGCTCTGGGGCGTACCCGATCGTCCCCGGCGGGGCCCGAAACCCAGGCTCACGGTGGACCGGATAGTCCGGGCGGCCATCGAGATCGCCGACCGCGAGGGGCTGGCGGGCCTGTCCATGCGACGGGTCGCCGACGAACTCGGCGTCACCGCGATGTCCCTCTACACGTACGTGCCGGGCAAGGCCGAGCTGCTCGACGTGATGCTCGACACCGTGCACGCCCGGACCGCCCGACCGGACGACGACCAGGGCGACTGGCGGAGCCGGCTGGAACGGCTGGCCCGGGAGAACTGGAACCGCTACCGCCGGCACCCCTGGCTGCTCCAGGTCGCGACCAGCCTTCCGGTGCTCGGCCCCAACTCGGTGGCCAAGTACGACCGCGAACTCACCGCCGTCGCCGGGCTCGGCCTGACCGACATCGAGATGGATCTCCTGGTCGGCCTGGTCGCCGACTACGTGCACGGCGCGGTACGCGGCGCCGTGGAGGCCGCCCAGATGCAGCAGCGCACCGGGATGACCGTCCAGGAGTGGTGGGAGCGCTTCGCACCCCTGCTGGAGCAGGTGTTCGATCCCGAGCGGTACCCCGTGGCGGCCCGGGTCGGCGCGGCGGCCGGTGCCGAGCACAACGCCCCGGCCGACCCGGCCCGTTCGTTCGAGTTCGGGCTGCAACGGGTGCTGGACGGCATCGAGGCGTTCGTGCGGGCCCGGGCCGCCCGGCAGGGGCTTGCCGAGCGACCGTGACGGGTGTTGGCTGAGATCCCTTCCGGTTCCGTTGGGGGGTCTCCGTGCCGCCGCCGTCCCTCGACGACCCCGCCGCGCTGCGCCGTGGCCGGGTCGCGGTGTCGCTGCTGTTCCTGCTCTTCGGGATGGCCATCGGCACCTGGACGGCCCGGATCCCCGCGGTCAAGGAGGAACTGGGACTGACCGACGGTCAGCTCAGCGTGGGCCTGCTCGGGCTCGCCGCCGGCGCCATCACCGGCATGCAGCTCACCGGGCGCCTGGTCGACCGGTACGGCAGCGCCCGGGTGATGCTGCCGGTCGCCTTCGCCGAGGGCGGTTGCCTGCTGCTGCCCGGCTACGCCGTCAACCTCGCCACGCTGGCCGTGGCACTCTTCGTCTTCGGTACGGTGCACGGCACCCTGAACATCGCGATGAACGCCAACGCGGTCGAGGTGGAGCGGGCGCGGCGCCGCCCGATGCTCTCGTCGTGCCACGCGGTCTACAGCATCGGCGGCTTCCTCGGTGCGGCAATCGGCGGTCTCTTCGCCCACGCCGACGCAGATGTCCCCACCACCTTCTGGACGACCGCACTGGTCGCGCTGGGTCTCGCCGCCTGGGCCGCCCGTTGGGCCCTGCCGCAGGCCGGGCACGCCGCGACATCGCCGGCCGCACCACCACCTCCGGCCGCCGCGCCGACGATCACCGCGCCTCCCGCCGGTGTACCGGAACCGGCCGGCGCGCGGCGCTCCGGGGAGCGGCGGGAGCCGCCGGGCGTGCTGTTCCTCGGTGTACTGGCGTTCTGCTGCCTGGTCGGCGAGGGCGCCGCCGCCGACTGGAGCACGGTCTACCTTCGGGACAGCCTGGGCAGCGGCCCGGGCTTCGCCGCGGCCGCGTTCGCGGCCTTCTCGATCATGATGACCGCGGGTCGGCTCGTCGGCGACCGACTGGCCGCCGCCCTCGGGCCGGTGGTCCTGGTACGCGGCTGCGGGATCCTCGCCGCCGTCGGGCTCGGCGGCGCGCTGCTGGTCGACCACCCGGTCGCCGGGCTGCTCGGGTTCGGCTGCCTCGGCGCCGGCCTCTCCTGCATCGCGCCGCAGGTCTTCTCGGCCGCCGGTAACCGGAACCCGAGCCAGGCCGGCCGGGCGCTGGCCCGGGTCGCCGGCCTGGGCTATCTGGGCTTCCTCGTCGGGCCGGTGGTGATCGGCGGCGCCGCCGAACTGATCGGGCTGCCCCGCGCCCTGGCGCTGCCCGCCCTGCTCGCGCTCTTCGTCGCGCTCGCCGCCGGAGCGGTCCGCCCCCGGCCGGGACGGCCGCACCCCGCCGAACCGGTCAGCTCGGACCCACAGTCCTGACCTCCGGCCGGTACTCCTCGCCGGCCAGGCAACGCGGCAGATATCGAGACGCCCGACAGCTCCCGGGGGACTGCGACCTGGGGCGGGCGCACTGCCTTCCCGGGCCGGAGCGCGGCGAATCGGCCGGGTCAGCGCCCCCGTTGCCCGCCCCGGCAGCACTGGATATATTTACCTTCATCGTCGTGTGGGAGCGTTCCCAGGACGGTGGGCCAGCGAGCACGGACGGGGTGAGGTCGGCGGCATGAGCACGATCCGGCTGCTCGTGGTGAACGGCTGCAGCTTTGCCCGGGGCGCCGAACTGGCCGAGCCGGAGCGGGACGCCTGGCCGGCCGTACTCGGCCGGGAACTCGGCATCGGCGTGGTCAACCTGGCCTGCGACGGCGGCTCCAACCGGCGGGCCGTCCGGACCACGGTGCAGCACCTGGAGTCGATCCGGGCGGCGCACGGGATCGGGTACGACCAGCTCCTCTTCGTCAACATGTGGACCGCGTTGAGCCGCAACGAATACCACGACAGCGGAATCGAGGACGGGCCGGTCCGCGCCGACCTCGGGGTACGCCCGGCGCTCCCCGGCGAGCTGCACTGGCAGCGGGTGGCCGACTGGAAGGCCGCCGAGGGGGACAAGCCGTCGAAGGCGTACCTCCGGCACCTGTTCAGCACCACCGGCGAGACGGTCAACTTCTTCGTGGACTGGCTGTTGCTGGAGCACCACCTCACCGGTCGCGGGGTGCCGAGCCGGTTCGCGTTCGCCTGGGAGATCCTGCCCGACCCGATCCCGGCCGAGGCGGTACCGGTGATGCGCGCGCTCCGCGCCGACCTGGTCTTCGGAGCGCTGCCGCCCCGACCGGAGGAGACGTTCCGGGAGATGGTCTTCGGCCGGGTGCCGTTCGGCGACTGGGACCATCCGCTCCGGGAGGGGCACCAGCACTTCGCCGCCGCGATGTTGCGCTGGCTCGACGGTGACGAGCGGCTGCGCTTTCCACTGAGCGGACGGAGCGGCCGATGACCGTACAACCGATGACCGCACGGCCGATGACCGCGGCCGGGTCCGGCACGGTGGCGGATCCGGACGGGCGGGCCGGCCCCGGGCTGGTGTCGGTGATCATGCCGGCCCGCAACGGCGCCGCGACGATCGGTGCGCAACTGGCGGCGCTGGCCCGGCAGACCTACTCCGGACGCTGGGAACTCGTCGTGGTCGACAACGGCTCCACCGACGGTACGCCCGAACTGGTCGCCGCCAACGCCTGCCGGCTGCCCGGGCTCCGACTGCACCGGGCGGGCGCCCGGGCCGGCACCAGCTACGCCCGCAACGAGGGCTGCCGGGTGAGCCGGGGCGAACTGCTGCTCTTCTGCGACCAGGACGACGTGGTCGCGCCCGGGTGGGTGGCCGAGATGGTACGCGGACTCGCCGAGTTCCCGGCCGTCGGCGGCCACGTCGAACGCCGGCTGCTCAACGACGACGTCTCGCTGGCCACCCGCCCCGAGAAACCGGCCGGATCGCTCCAGTCGGGATTCGACTTCCTCCCGTACGCGCTCGGCGCCAACTGCGGGGTACGCCGAGCCGTCTTCGACGAGCTGGGCGGCTTCGACCCCGCCTACCGGTACGGCTCGGACGAGGTGAGCTTCTTCTGGCGGGCCCAGCTCGCCGGGTACCCGATCGGGGCGCTGCCGGACGCGGTGGTGCACTACCGACTGCGTCGCCGGCTCCGGGAGATGGCCCGGCAGTACTACTCGTACGGCCTGAGCCACCCCCGGCTGTACCGGGACTTCGCCGCCGCCGGGCTACCCCGCTCGGTCCGGCCGGCCGCCCGGGAGTGGCGCTGGCTCCTCGGCCACCTGCCCGACCTGGTCCGGTCCCGCACGTCCCGGGCCGTCTGGGTGACCCGGTGCGCGATGCGCTGCGGCCGGATCGTCGGCAGCCTGCGCAACCGGGTCGTCTTCCCGTGACCTGGACGGCCAGCCCTCCGCCCCGGCCGGCCGACGGTCCAGCACCGCCGGCCAGTCGTCGTCGGCCGGGTAGCGCACTCCGGTGCGGGCCCGGACCTCGTCCAGGATCCGCAGCACCGCCACGGTGTCGGCCAGGGTGGCGAGCGGGCTCTCGGTCAGCCCGGCCCGCAGGCAGCGCATCACCTCGACCGCCTCGTGCACGAACCCCTCCCCCTGGTAGGGCACCTCGACGATCCGCGGCTCACCGTCGCCGGAGTGCAGGGTCAGCCGGCCGGGCCGGAAGAACCCCCGGTCCAGTTCGATCCGGCCGGCGCTGCCGCAGACCGTGGCCGTCCACGGCGTGTCGGCGACGATCGAGCAGGAGAGACTGGCCAGCGCCCCGTCCGGATAGCCCAGCACCAGCGCGGTGGTCTCGTCGACGCCGTACGGGCTCAGCGTGGCGAGCCCGGTGACCGAGTCGGGCGCCCCGAGCAGCAGGTGGGCCAGGGTCACCGGATAGACCCCGAGGTCCAGCAGGGCACCGCCACCGAGCGCCGGGTCACGCAGCCGGTGGCCGGGGTCGACCGGCCCCACCAGGCCGAAGTCCGCCTGCACCAGCCGGGGCACCCCGACCGCGCCGTCCCGGACCAGGGTGACCAGCCGGCGGATCGCCGGTACGCAGCGCATCCACATCGCCTCCATCAGGAAGAGGCCGGCGGAACGGGCCCGGGCCACCAGGTCGACGGCCTGGCCGGCGTTGAGGGTGAACGGCTTCTCGCAGAGCACCGGCCGCCCGGCGTCCAGGCAGAGCGCGGTGGCGGCGTGGTGGCTGGCGTGCGGGGTCGCCACGTAGACGACGTCGACCCGGTCGTCGGCGGCGAGCCCGGCCCAACTGCCGTGGGCGCGCGGGATCGCGTACCGGGTGGCGAACCGTTCGGCCGCCTCCCCGGTACGGGAACCGACCGCCACCACCTCGGCGTCCGGCAGCCGCAGCAGGTCCTCGACGAACCGGCCGGCCATCCAGCCGGTGCCGAGCACCCCCCACCGCACCGGCCGGACGGGTGCCTCCGGCGCGCTCACCGACCGGACCCCGCCGCCGCGGCCAGTGCCGCCGTCCCGGTCGCCAGTTCCCCGGCCGTCTCGGCCGCCGCGTGCCGGCGCGCGAGGTCGGCGCGGAGCGCCAGGCAGTCGCGTACGTAGTCGCCGGCCCGGGCGATCGGCGGATGCGGATCACCGTCCCCGCAGTACTCGACGCAGATCGCCGGTACGCCGAGCGAGTCCGCCTTGGTGATCCAGGCGTAGTTGTCCAGCACCCCGTCGGCGGTGTCCACGTTGAAGTCGGCCCGCCCGCCGTCCGGGCGCAGGTTCTTCAGGTGGAAGTAGCCGAGCCGGCCGGCGAGTTGGTCGAGCACCGCCGGATCCCGGTCGGCCGGGCTGACCACGTAGGCGTTGCCCGGGTCCGCCGTGGCGACCACGGCGGGATGGTCCACCATCGCCAGCAGCTTCGCGGTGCCGGCCACCGTGTCGTGCACCGAGCCGGGATACACCTCCACCCCCACCCGTACCCCGTGCCGGGCCGCGTACTCGCCGAGCCGGCGGTAGCCCTCGGCGGCCCGTTCGTAGTGCACCTGTTCGGCCAGGGCGCTGCCGTTGACCCGCCAGTCGTCCGGATCCCGTTCCAGCGTCCCGGACCAGCCGTTGACCAGCTCGATCCCCTGCTCGGCCGCGGCGGAGACGGTCCGCTCGACCAGGGCCAGCGAGGCGGCCCGGGCCGCCGGGTCGTCGCCGACGAAGTCACCGGTGTAGCCGACGCAGTGCACACCCACCCCGTAGCGCCGGCCGAGCGCCGCCGCAGCCGCGACCTCGGTCTCGACCCGGGCCGGATCGAAGTGGAAGTGCACCAGCTCGACGCCGTCCCAGCCGTGCCGGGCGGCGACCGCGAAGACGTGCCGCAGGGGGTACCGGCGGAAGGTGTAGCTGTGCAGGACGAGCTTCATCAGTTCTGCCCTCCGGTCAACGCCAACCGCACTCCGCCGTTGGCGACGCTTCGTTCGAGTGCGTGCAGCACCCGCAGGTCCCGCAGCCCGCGGGCGACACCCACCTCGGCCGGTACCGGCTGCCCCGCCGCGCTGGCGGCGAACGCCCGGTACTGGGAGAGGTACGGATCCACCGGCTCGGGGCGCAGCCAGCGCCGCCCGCCGTCGTCACAGACCAGCACCGAGCCGCCGGAGTCCATCGCCCACGAGTTCCGGACCACCAGCAGGCCCCGCTCGCAGACGACGGTGTAGCGCGACACGCCGGTCTGCGGCGGCTCGGTGAAGGACGACTCGACCTGGAGCCGCCGCTCCTCGCCGAACCACACGGTCGCCTCGACGAAGATCTCGGTCTGCTCCCGGTCACCGGCCGGATAGCCGGTGGCCCGGCAGGCGGTCGGGGCCGCGTCGAAGACGTCGGCCGCGGTCAGCAGCGGATAGACGGCCAGGTCGCCGAGGCAGCCGAGGCCGCTCTCGGCCCGCCGGTTGCGCCAGTCCCCCTGCCGGTGCCCCAGGTGGCAGGCGGAGATCGACCGGGGCGCGCCGAGCCGCCCGGAGCGGACCAGCTCGACCACCGCCCGGTTGTAGGCGTTGTACCGGGACATGTAGCCGACCATCGCCGGTGCGCCGGAGGCCGTCGCGGCGCGCAAAATCCACTGTCCACCTGCGACGGTGTCGGCGAGCGGCTTCTCCACCAGGGTCGGGATGCCCCGGGCCAGCGCCCGGCAGGCGTACTCGGCGTGCCGCCGGTTGGGCGTGGCCACGTGCACCCCGTCCAGCGGCGTACGCAGGAAGTCCCGGACGTCCGTCCCGGACCAGATCCCCGGCGCCTCGGCGGCCACCGCCCGCAGCGCCGCCTCGTCGCAGTCCAGTACGGCGACCAGGCGCAGGTCGTCGGCGGCCGCGATCGCCGGCAGCAGCGCCCGGCGGGTCAGGAACCCGGCGCCGACGATGCCGATCCGGAACGTCATCGGACCCGCTCCGGTACGCCGTGCCAGTCCAGCAGCAGGCTGCGCGGGGCGAGCGAACGGTGGGTGGCACCGGCGATCGCGTCCAGGGTGTGCCGTTGGGCCGTGAGCGCACCGTCCAGCGCCGGATCACCGGTGCCGACCGGCCGGGCCGGGTCGAGCAGCACCGCCACCCCGACCGAGCGGGTGTGCCAGACCAGTTGGTAGGAGTGGTGGTTCCAGCCGCTGCCCTCGTGCACCTCGACGGGGCGGCCGAGCCGCTGCGCCAGCCGCTCCGCCCCGACCGCACCGGCCGAGCGGGCGCCGTAGCCGACGACGTGCACGGCGGTGAGGTCGGGCCGCTGCGCCAGCCAGCCGGCGAGTACCCGGGCCAGTTCGTCACCGCTGGCCACGCCGGCCCCGGCGGGCCGGTCGGCGGCGGTCGGCGTCAGCGGCAGCAGCCGCTTGTAGTGCTGCACCGCGTCGTGGGTGGCGAACCGCAGCCCGTGCCGCACCGCGACGCAGGCGACCAGGGCGGCGACGGCGTAACAGGCGGCCATCGCGGCGGCGACCGCGCCGGCCGGTCCACCGGGCCGGGACAGCCCGGAGATGCCCGCCGCGACGTCGACCGTCAGCGCACCGGAGGCCGGCTCGGCCGCCACGTCCGGCCACGGCCGGAACCGCTCGGACTTGCCGCCCCAACCCTGCCGGGCGGCCTGGAGCGTCCAGAGCCGCAGTCCCGGGCCGGCGCCGGAGGGCAGCCGGAACAGCACCCGGGGGCGGCCGGCCGCCGGCAACCGGGCGGACTCCTCGCCGGCCCACTCGCCGATCGTCCGGGCCGCACCGGCGAACGCCCGGTAGGCGTCGTCGAAGTGCGGCCAGCTCAGCATCCGCGCCGCGAGCAGCGCCGGCACCGAGAGCGGGGCGTGGTAGAGGGCCACCTGGTCGGGCCCGCCGCCCACCGAGAGGGTGCCGCCACGCTCGCAGAGCCAGGCCGGGGCCGCCCCGCCGGTCCGGTGCCGGGCCAGCGCGAGGGTGGCGGCCAGCAGCCGGGTTTCCCGGGTACGCCCGGAGGCGCTGACCGCGAACCCGGCGACGGCGCCCCGCCCGCCCCACTCGCCGAGTGTCCGGTGCACCGTCGCCGGGTCGAGGGAGTCCAGCACCCGGATCACGGACTGCCCGGGCACCGCCTCGCAGATCGCCCGCAGCCCGAAGGCCCAGCCCCCGGTGCCGGCGAAGACCGCCCGGCGGCAGCCGCGCAGCAGCGTACCGCCGCCCCGTTCGGCGGTGAGCCGGGAGACCCGGGGCCAGGAGGGCGGGTGTACCCAGCCGAGCCGGGGCACTCCGGCGAGGCTGGCCAGCGCGGCGACCGTACCGGCCGGCCCGTGCCGTTCACCGCTGGCGGCCGCCCGCACGTACGCCCACAGTCCGGCGCCGCTCGGCTCGGCTCCCCAGTGCCGGGCGGTCACGGCGTACCCCGTCGGGTCGGTACCGGGCGAGCCGGGGCCACCACCGTGCCGTCGAGCCGGAAGTCGACCACGACCCGCAGCGCCGAGCCGCCGGCGACCGTACCGTGGTCGAGCAGTTCGGTCGCCACGCCCGGCAGCGCGGACAGCGAGACGAGGTGGCTGACCAGCGGCGCCAGGTCGAGCGCGGGGGCGGCCGGGGAGGTGCCGCCGGTGAGCAGCTCACGGGCGGCGGCGAAGTCGCCGGGGCGACCGCCCCGGGAGCCGACCACGGTGCACCGGCCACCGGCCGGGTTCCGCACCACCCAGCGCCCGCCGCCGGACCGCACCGGCCCCGGGTCCAGCGCCGTGCCGCCACCGACCCGGAGCAGCCGGCCGGGCCGGAAACCGCCGAACAGGTGCAGGCCGGCCCCGTCGGCCAGCGCCGGCCAGCTCAGTTCGGCCGCCGCCGGCCCGCCGTCACCGGCCACCGCCAGCACGGCCAGCTCGGCGCCCCGGCCGCAGGTGGCCGAGCGGACCCCGGCGGCGAGTCCGGGGGCGAGCGGCAGCACCGCGTCCGGGGCCGGCAGGCCACGCTGGACGGCTGCCCGGAGCCGCCGGTCGGTCCGGGCGGCCACGGTCACCGTACGGGCGCCGCGGGCGCGGGCGACGGCGACGTGCAGCAGGCCGAGTACGCCGGCACCGACGACGAGGACGTCCCGGCCGGCCCAGTCCCCGGCGAGTGCCCGGTGCGCGCGCAGCACCGCCGCCAGCGGTTCCAGCAGCACCCACTCCGGGCCGCAGCCCGGCGGCACCCCGACGAGTTGCCCCTGGGCCAGCGCACCGAGGTCGCTGACGAGGAGGTCCCGGAACACTCCGGGCACGTTGTGACCGAGCTTGAGGTAGTCGTCGGTCGGGTGGTTGGGGTTGAGCGTCACCAGGTCACCGGGGCACGGGCCGGAGACCGAAGCGCCCACCTCGACCACCTCGGCCACGCACTCGTGCCCGAGCACCCCCGGCTCCAGGCCCCGTTCACCGCGCAGGATCTGCAGGTCGGTGGCGCAGAGGCCGGCGTACCTGGGCTTGAGCAGCAGTTGCTCGCGACCGCAGCGCGGCCGGGTGCCGGCGGTCAGGACCAGCCGCGACTCGCCGACCGGCTTGACCACCTCGCGGGTCTCGGCCTGTCGCGCGGCGAGGTAGCCGGCCATCCCGGCCAGAGTGGCGGACCCGGCGTCGTCGGGTACGTGCAGCAGCCCGTCCCGCTCGGCGGCCGTCCAGCCGGAGAACCAGCCGGCGTCGACCCAGAGCCTCGCCAGCCACTCGCGCAGCGCGGTGAACCAGGGTGCGCCGACGCCGTGTGCGAAGCCGCCGACCACCACCACGCGGCAGAGCCCGAGCTGGGCGCAGACCTGCAACAGCGCCACCGCGAGGTGCCGGGTCGCCGCGTGCAGCAGGTCGGTGACGAACGCGTCGCCGGTGCGGGCGGCGTCGGCGAGTGCCCGCGCGTCGATCCGGTCCGGATCGCCGCCGACCAGCCGGTGCAGTACCGAACCGGCGAAGTCGGCCGGGTCCCGCCGGGCCCGCCGGACCGCCGCCCGCACCACCGCCGGCCCTGAGCTGTACGCGCAGAGGTCGGCCACCGCGCCGCAGTCGCACCACGGCAGGTCCAGCCCGGCCAGTTGCTCCCGGGCGGCCCGGTCCCCGCCGGCGGCGGCCCGGCCGAGCCGGGTGGCGCCGGCCGGCCCACCGGGTACCGCGTTGAGCCGGCTCGGCTCCACCGGCACGTGCCCGATCTCCCCGCCCAGCCCGGCCGGGTCGACGAGCACCTTCGCGGTGCCGGGAAGCCGGTCGTCGAAGACCTTGACCGCCACGCCGGTGCTGACGGTAAGCAGGGCGAACCGGCCGAGCCGCCGGTAGTGCCAGGCCGCTGCCGCCACGTCGTTGAGTACGGTCACCCGGGCCCACGGCAGCCGTGCCCGCAGCGCCGCCCGTACGTCGTAGCCGGCCGACTGCGCCTGCCAGAGCACGCTGGCGTCCCGGACCACCCCCTCGGCGGTGACCACCGCACCGAAGGCGACTCCGACCTGCCGCCGGCCGGCGGGCTCGGCGGCCCGGTGCAGCCGGTCGGCCTCCTCCGCGATCCGGTCCAGCAGCTCGTCGCGGACGGCGGCCAGCGGAACGCCCGGCCGGCCGCGCCGGTTCGGGGTGGCGAACCGGACCACCTCGCCGACCAGCCGTCCCGCCTCGGCCAGCGCCAGCCGGGTCCAGGTGCCGCCGACGTCGACCACCACGCCCCGCTCCGCCGTCGCGGCAGCATCCGGCCACCCATCCTGCTCCGTCCCCGCCGTGCCACCCGGCCACCGCCGCTGCTCCGTCCCCGCCGTCCCGCCCGGCCACCCGTCCTGCTCCGGCACGTGCGCCTGCCCGTCCTGCTCCGGCACGTGCGGCTGCCCGTCCTGCTCCATGCGTCCGGTCACGAGCCGCTCCACGCCCGGGCCGGTGCCGCAGGCTCGCCGGCTCCGGTGGTCGGGGTCGGCGTACCGGCCCGGGCTCGCAGCGCCGACCAGGCCCGGTGCAGGTCCGCCGCGCCGATCTCGTCGATCGAGTCGACGAACCCGCCGACCCCGATCCCGACCGGTACGGCCAGGTGCAGCTCGCCACCCTTGTGCGGCAGTACGTGGGTGCGCAGCGCCCGCCACAGCTCGGCGGCGTCGCAGCAGTCGTCGTACGTCGGCAGCCCGATCCGGCGCAGCAGCGTCTCGGCGCGGTCGGCGACGCGGTACGACAGCCGCCCGGCGGCCACGCCCAGCCGGCAGGAGAGCGCCATCCCGACCGCCACCGCCTCGCCGTGCCGGAGCCGGTAGCCGGACCGCTCCTCCAGCACGTGCCCGAACTCGTGGCCGAAGTCGGCCAGCCGGCGCAGCCGCCGCTCCCAGGGGTTCTCCTCCAGCTCGACCAGCATCGCGGCGACCGCGCGCCGGAGCACCTCGTCGAGTACCGGGGCGGCGCCTGGGTCGCGCAGCACGGCGTGGTGCTCCTCCACCAGGGTGAAGAGGCGGGCGTCCCGGACCAGTGCGATCTTGACGATCTCGGCCAGCCCGCACCGGAACTCGGCCTCCGGCAGGGTCGCCAGGAACCCGGCGTCGCAGAGGCAGGCCAGCGGCGGATGGTACGCCCCGAGCAGGTTCTTCCGGCCGTCCAGGTCGACGCCGACCTTCAGCCCGACCCCCGCGTCGACCAGCCCGACCAGGGTGGTCGGGACGCGCAGGTACGGCGTACCGCCGGGATGGCAGGCCGCGACGTAGCCGACCAGGTCGAGCACTGTCCCGCCGCCGATCGCCAGGATCCGGTCGGCGGGCCCCAGGCCGAGCCGGCGGACCCGCCGCAGCAGCCGGCCGGCGGCGTCGTAGGTCTTGCCCCGGTGCGAGCTACGCACCGGCAGCACCGTGCAGCCGGCGAGCCGACCCTGCCGGTACCGCCGGGCGAGCGTGTCCCGGACGGCGGCGGTGACGGTCGGCGAGTAGTCGTCCACCACCGCCAGCACCCGGGCACCGGCCGGCAGGTAGCCGGAGAGCACCGGGTTGTCCGGGGCGAGGACCCCGGCGGTGAAGGCGACCCGGTAGCCCAGCTCCCGGATCCGGTGCGCCCGGATCGGTGCCGGCACCGGCGACCACCCCGTTCCCGGCTCCGACACCGACACCGCCCGCGCGCCCAACACCGACACCCCCGACGCCCGCGCGCCCGACACCGGTGCACCCGACACCGAAGGCGGCCCCGGCACGGCGGATGCCGAGGGCACCATCCCGGCTGCGGATGCCGAGGGCACCGGCGGTGCGCCGGATGCCGGTGGGGGTGGTGGCCAGATCCGCCCGTCGGCGAGGCCGTGCCGGTGCAGCAGCCGGGCCACCGCAGCCAGCGCCACCTGCCGGATCAGGGCCGGCTCCGCGACCCGGTCGAGCTGGTCGGCGAGTACGTCGTCGTAGCCGGCGAGGTGGCGGATCGCCGACTCCTCGTCCGGGCGTACCGGGGTGGGATCGGCGAGCAGGGTGTCCACGTCGACCAGCAGTACGGGATCCCGGGTCTCGGCGGCGAGCGCCGGTTCGCCGGCCACCACCCGGGCGCTCCAGTGCAGCGAGGCGAGCAGCGACGGCAACTCGTCGTGCATCCGGACCACGTGGGCGTACCGGCGGTACATCGCGGCGGCCAGTGCGGTGGTGGCGGTTGCCGGCGGCCCGGCGAGGGAGACGAAGGCGTCCCGCCGGCCGAGCCCGGTCGCGACCGCGGCCCGCACCACCGCGGGTACCGGATCGGGGTTGCCCGGCGCGGCGAGGTCGCCGGCGTCGACCGTCCGGTGCTGGTCGAGCGCACCGCGTTCCCGCCAGTAGCCGAGGTAGGCGTCGAGCCGGCGGCCCTGCTCCGGCCGGTCGCAGACGGCGAGGATCCGGCGCGCGCCGCCGAGTGCCCGCAGCAGCGTGACGTCGCCGGGGCGCCACAGGTTCCGCCGCATCCGCAGCTCGAAGGTGTCGATCAGCTCGGCCCGGAACGTGTCCTTGCGCCCGGGCGGGGACGCCGCCGGCCTGGGCAGGTCGCGGGGCCGGGCCAGGGCCGGAGCCCCGGTGGTCGACGACATCGCCTCACACCGGCGTCTGCCGGGCGCAGGCCCGGCGCAGCAGTTCGACCAACGGCTGGCGCGGCCGGCACCGGTCGAACCGGAACGAGGCCATCATCTCGTCGATCGCCGACTCGCCCATGCCCCGGAACAGCTCGCCGAACTCCGGCAGCAGTGCCTCGGCGAAGAGGATCTGCGGCACCAGCCGGCCGATCAGGAACTCGCTGCCGAACGGAAACGGCAGGTAGTCCGGGAACTCCCGGGCGAAGAGTTCCGTGAGCGGGCGCATCACCTGCTGGATCTGGTCGTGCCGGCCGCCCCACAGGTCGACGCCGAGCCGGGCCTTCTTCTCCAGTACCGGCCGGATCCGGCGCATCCACGGACTCTCCGGATCCACTGTCAGCGGCGCCGCCACCCCGATGTCCTTGTACGGCCAGAACGCCCAGTTGGCCCGGTGCCGGGTGTAGATCTCGAACTGGTCGGCGAGCAGGTCGAGCCGCATCCGGTCCCGTTCCGGCTCACCGGTGAAGACCGCGTTGAACTCGCCGACGTAGACCGGGGTGCCGGTGCGCAGCATGTACTCGCTGCGTTTGAGGTACGTCCGCTCCAGCACGCCCGCGTCGAAGTACTGGTCGCGGGACTGGTCCGGCAGCAGGATGCCGTGCTCGTACCCGATGCCGTCCGGGGACTCCCAGACGTGCGTCAGGTGCGCCACCCCGGGGTAGCGACCGTCCGGGACGTAGCCGGGCGGCGCGTAGTCGTGGTGCGAGTAGATGACGTTGGGCAGCGGTTCGCCGTACACGTCGAAGTCGTTGGAGTAGCGGTTGCCCTCCAGGATCACGATGTGCTCCGGGTCGACCTCGCGGATCGCCTCGACCAGCCGGCGGGAGTACGGACCGATCACCTCCCCGCTCGGGTCCGCCGGCTCGTTGACCGGGTTGTACGCGGCCACCCACGGCTCGTCCCGGTAACGGCCGGCGATCTCCCGCCAGAGGTGTACGACCCGGTCCTGGAAGTGCGGGTGCTGCCAGAACTGGGCCACGTGGGTGGGGTTGTCGCTGTGCCAGTCCTGGTTCTGCCAGCCGGGCAGCGCGTGCAGGTCGATGATGGTGCGTACGCCGCACGCGGCGAGCAGTTCGATGGCCCGGTCCAGGTGTCCGAAGCCGGACTCCACGATCTCGAACGGTCGCCGGTCGTCCTCCAGGTGCCGGTAGTTGACCGGGATCCGGACCACGTTGCAGCCGAGTTCGGCGATGAACCGGGCGTCGTCGGCGGTGAAGAAGTGCTCCAGGAACCGGTCGAAGAAGAACGCCGCCCGCTCCGGGCCGAGCACGTCCCGCACGGCGGCCCGCATGCCCTGCTCGTACGCCGGGAAACCGGTCATCCAGTTCTCGAAGTTGAGCCAACCGGCGAGGCCAATCCCCCGCCAGATAACCGGCTGTCCGTCGCCGTCAACTATTTGATCGCCATTGGTCCGGAGAAATCCTCCGGGGCATGCCAAAGCAAACCGGGACACGGACATGCCACCCCCTGCCTTTCCCGTCGTCGGGTGCATTGCCCGTTCGGATCGATATTGACTCAATACGATGGAACCACAATCGTCAAGAGGCCGAGCATGATCAAATGGACGCGCTCCCACGGCGTACCTGTCGAGCCCGGAGCGTTGCAACGTGAGCCAGAGGAGTCAGCGGGGCCAACCGCTCCAGGGTGTTGCCGGGCGCGATCCGGGACGATATTTTGCGCGGGGATGTTAGCGATCCCACCTACCGGTCCCCGCCGCACACCCCTCGGGGGGAAAATGGTTTGGCCGCAAGCGTTGAGGTCAGTCCTATCCGCCGTACGGCGCCTGATGAGGCGCCGTCGTCGGCGCAACCGTCGTGACCCGTTTCTCTACAAGTGAGGTACGACGCGAATCGGGAATCAGCCGCCCCGGCACGGACGGAGGCGGGCAGCCGGCATCGAGCGGGCCCGGGGGCATAACATCGGCCGGATGGCGAGCCCTTCCGACCCGCCGGGGCGTGATCCACGGCTGCGCCGGCCCCGGATCGCCACCCTGGTCGCGCTGGTCAGCACGCTGCTGACCGCGCTGATGATGCCGGGGATCGGACTGGCCCGCGAGCCGGATCCGGTGTGGACGGTACTCGGCTCGGTCGGCATCGTCGCCGTCGCCACCGCCCAGATCGTGGCGCTGTACGTCCTGCTCACACCCTGGCTGACCACGTCGGCCCGGCGCCGGGCACTGGCCGGGTACGCCGGAACGGCCCTCGCCTCCGTACCGCTGGTCGGCCCGGTCGCGGCCGGGCACTGGCCGACCTGGGCCTGGCTGGGCGCCTCGATCGTCGGCACCGCGCCGCTGCTGCTCGGCCGCCGGACCGCGACCCTGGTGGTGGCGACGACCGTCGCCGTGTCGGTCGTGGTGGCCCGGTCGACCGGCGGCGAGGTGGCGGACCACCTGCTGATCACCGGCGGCATCGGGCTCTCCGTCGCGGGGATCGGCTGGTTCCAGGTGTGGTTCTGGGACCTGCTGGTACAGGCGCAGCAGGGCCGGAGCGCCCAGGCCCGGCTGGCCGCCACCCAGGAACGGCTCCGGTTCGCCCGGGACGTGCACGACCTGCTCGGCCACCACCTCTCGGTGATCGCGCTGAAGGCCGAACTCACGGCCCGGCTCGCCTCGGTCGACCCGGAACGGGCCGGGCGGGAGGCGGCCGAGGTGCAGCGGCTGGCCGTCTCGGCCCTGGCCGAGGTACGCGAGGCGGTGCACGGCTACCGCGTGGTCGACCTGCGCGAACAACTGGCGGCAACCGCCGAGGTACTCCGCTCCTCCGGCGTACGCTGCACGGTCGAACAGCCGACCGGTGCGGTACCGGCGGAGGTCGCCGCCCAACTGGCTCCGGTGTTGCGCGAGGCGAGCACCAACCTGCTGCGGCACAGCCGGGCCACCTGGTGCAGGATCGAGGTCGGGCGGGACGTCGACCGGTTCCGGCTGACCGTCGCCAACGACGGGGCGGGGCCGGCCGCGCCGGACCGGCACAGTTCGGGACTGCGCGGCCTCGCCGACCGGCTGGCCGACGCCGGCGGGACGCTCCGGACCGAGCACCGCGACGGCGTCTTCACCGTCGAGGCCGTCGTGCCGGCCCCGGACACACCCGACGCGGCGGAGCGGGACGCGCCAGGCGGGACGGAGCCGCATGCGCCGGGCGGGACGGAGCCGGACGGGCCGGCCCCGGATGCGCTGGACGGGGCGGCCCCCGGCGGGGTGCAGCCGCAGGTTCCGAGATCACGGACGGGGGATGACGGCGGTGGACGTGGCAGTGGCGGTGGACGTGGCGGCGGTGGTGGGCGTGACTGGTGACCGGCGCGCGGCGGCGCCGGTACGGACGGGGCGGGGGCGGGCATGATCCGGGTACTGCTCGCCGACGACGAGGAGCTGATCCGGGTGGCGGTCGCCGCCCTGCTCGACCTGGAACCCGACGTAGAGGTGGTGGCGCAGGCCGGCGATGGCCGGTCGGCGGTGCAGGCCGCGCTGGCACACCGGCCGGATGTCGCGGTGGTCGACCTGGAGATGCCGGCACTGGACGGGCTGGGCGTCGCCGCCGAACTGGCCAGGGCGCTGCCGTCCTGCGCGGTGGTCATCCTGACCGGTCGTGGCCGGCCCGCGCACCTGCGCCGGGCACTCACCACCGGCGCCCGGGGCTTCCTGGCCAAGGGCGCCCCGGGCAGCGCGTTGGCCGACGTCGTCCGGCGGGTGCACGGCGGGGCACGGTACGTCGATCCGACGCTGGCGGCCGAGGCGCTGATCGCGCCCGAGTGCCCGCTGACCCCGCGCGAGTTGGAGGTACTCCGGCTGGCCGGTACCGACGCGACCGTCTCGGCCATCGCCCGGCGTACCTCCCTGTCGCAGGGCACGGTACGCAACCACCTGGCTGCCGCCGTCGGCAAGCTCGGGGTCGCCAGCCGGGCGGAGGCGTACCGGATCGCCGCAGACAACGGCTGGCTCTGACCGGCCACCACCGGTGGAACCGTCGTCGGGAGGAAACCGACCCGGGCGGGAATTTAGCCGGTCGACTCACGTTATCCCGGGTGGCGCGTTCCGGCCGGATCCCCGGTCGGGTCCGCGCTGTCGGCTCCGGCGAGGAAGCGACCGAGCGGGCGACCATGGCGGGGTACGGCTCCCGTACCGTGTTGGCTGTGCGTGGCGCGGGCGCGAGACTCGGCATCGACTTCGGCACCTACAACACGGTCGCGGTGCTGGCCCTGCCGGGCCGGGAACCCCGGCCGCTGCTCTTCGACGGGTCGCCGCTGCTGCGCTCGGCGGTCTGCGCCGACACCGGGGAGCGGCTGCTGGTCGGCCAGGACGCGCTGCACACCGCGCTCTCGCTGCCACAGTCCTACGAGCCCTATCCGAAACGCTGCGTCGACGAGGGCACGGTGCTGCTCGGCGGCCGGGAGATGTCGGTCGAGGAGCTGTTCGCCGCGCCGCTGCGCCGGGTGGCCAGCGAGGTACGCCTGATCACCACCGAGCCGGTCACCGAGGCGGTGCTGACCTATCCGGCCGCCTGGGGTACGCACCGTCGCGGCACCCTGCTGGCCGCGGCCAACAAGGTGTTGCCGACCGTCCGCCTGGTCGCCGAGCCGGTCGCCGCCGCCAACTTCTTCGTCGAGGTGGCCGGCCGGGACCTGCCGGTCGGGCGGTGCGCGGTGGTCTACGACTTCGGCGCCGGAACCTTCGACGTGACCGTGGTACGCCGCAACCCCGACGGGTTCGAGGTGCTGGCGACCGAGGGGCTCGCCGACTGCGGCGGGCTCGACATCGACGCCGCCATCGTGGCGCGGATCGGTACCGCGATCGGCAGCCGGGACGAGCGCCTGTGGGCCCGGCTGACCAGCCCGGACACCACCTCCGACCGGCGGGCCAGCCAGCAGCTCTGGGCGAACGCGCGGTCCGGCAAGGAGATGCTGACCCGGAGCACCACGACGCTGGTCCACGTACCACTCTTCGACGTGGACCTGCCGCTCGGCCGGGAGGAGCTGGAGGAGCTGGCCGCCCCGGTCGTCGCCCGTACCGTCACGACCACCCGCGCCCTGCTCGGCCGGCTGGACGACGGGGAGTCTGCGGTGGCGGCGGTCTTCCTCTCCGGCGGGTCCAGCCGGATGCCGGCGGTCGCCACCGCGCTGCACCGGGCGCTGGACATCGCCCCGAGCGTGGTGGAGCAGCCGGAACTGGTGGTCGCCGAGGGGAGCCTGCGGATCCCGGTCGGCTCGGGCGAGCCCGCCACCGCCGGCACGTCGGCGGCGCCGCCGACCGCCGAGCCCGCGACCGCCGGAACGGGCGCCGGTGCGCCGGGCGGGAGGTTCGACCGGTGGGCGGCGCTGTCCCGGTCCCGGCGGGTACAGGTGGCGGGTGCGGCCGTGGCGGTCGCCGCCGTACTGGCCACGGCCACCGTCGCCGCCGCCGTCGCCGGAGGCGGCGACCCGAACCGGGGTACGGGGTCGGCCGGCGCCGCCCCGGCCAGCGCCCCGGCGACGCCCAGCGCCAGCGGGTCGCCGCGCCCCTCCGTCACGCCGACGGTGACCGCCGCCGGGGTGGACGCCTGCATGGTCGGCACCTGGCGCAGTCTCGGCGGCCAGTCGGACAAGAAGATCGACAATCAGAGCATCCAGTTCAGCGGCGGGGCCGGGACCGTACAGACCTACACGGCGGACGGCAAGGTGACGCTGAACTTCAACAAGACCACGGACAAGACCGCGACCTACCGTGGAGTCAAATGGCGGGAGCGGACCCGGGGCACCGCCTCGGCCAACGTCTACCACCGCAACGGCGTCGAGTACGTCAGCGGCGTACGGGCCAAGGGGACCATCGTGCTCTACCGTGGCAGCAGTCGTAACGCCAGCGTGCCGCTGTCGCTGCTGCTGGAGCCGACCGAATACATCTGCACCGGTGACACGATGCGGTTCTTCGGCAACGGCCCCAGCGAGTGGGTCCGGGTCCGCTGACCGCGCCGCCTCGGCGGGCGGGCCGGCGTCGCGCGGATCAGCAGAGGGTCGGCGGCTCGGCCGGGATCGGCTCCGGCAGCGCGTCGAGTTCGGGTGCCCGGCCCGCCTCGTCATGGAGCGCCCCGAGTAGCGGCCGGCGGGGCGGTGGGTCAGCCGAACTCCTCGACGTACTCCTCCAGCGGTCCCAGCTCGGGGCGGTCCCGCAGCTCCAGGATTCCGCCGAGCCGGTCGAGTTCGAGGACCGTCACGGTGTTCTCTCCCACCTGCAACAGCGGTGCCGGACAGTAGAGCGTCACCTGCGGCCCGATCTCCCAGTAGCGGCCGAGCAGGAAGCCGTTGACCCAGACCAGGCCACGGCCTGATCCGGGCAGGGCGAGGAAGGTGTCCGCAGGTGTGTCGACGTGTACCACCGCCACGGCGAAGCCGGCGCGCGTGGTCGCCGGGCCGGCGGCGACGGCGCGGGCCAACTCCGCGGCGGACCACTCCTGCAGCGCGATCGGCGTGCTGTCCCAACCCTGCACGATCCGCCGGTCGACGAGGACGGGACCGAGCAGGCCCTTGTGCCGGCCGATGCCCGGACCGTAGTTCACCCGGCCGAGGTTCTCGACCAGGACCTCCAGGCGTACGACGTCGCCGGTACCCCGTACCGGCAGTGCCGGGGCGGCGGGTTCGGCGACTCCGAGAACCGTGCCGTCGCCGAAGACCAGGGCCCGGTCGCGTACGTCGGTGAGTACGAGCCGGTGTTCGCCCGCCGGGATACGGGGATACGCCGTGTGCAGGACCATCCCCGCGTCGAGCCCGAGTTGCTCGAACGAGGCCGGACGAGGGCCGGACGAGGTGGCTGCCGGTACGGCGCGGAGGCCGGCGAGCAGGTCGGCGCGGTGGACGAGCGGTACGCGTGCCGGCGGCAGGGTCGGCATCCGTACGGGCATCCGTACGGGTCCTCGCGCGCCGAGTGCCGCACGCACGGCGAAGAACTTGGCGGTGAGCGTGCCGTCCTCGGCGACCGGCGCGTCCGAGTCGTAGCTGGTCACGGTGGGCTGCAACCGGCCCTGGTCCTCGTTGGCACCGGCCCAGAGCCCGAAGTTGGTCCCGCCGTGGGCCATGTAGATGCTCACGCTGCCGCCGTCGGCGATGATCCCGTCAAGTGTGGACACGACGCTCTCGACCCCGCGGACGTGGTGTCGCTCGCCCCAGTGGTCGAACCAGCCGTTCCAGAACTCGGCGACGACGAACGGTTCGTCCGGTCGCCGTACCGCGAGGAGTTGCCGGGCGGCGGCGGGCTTCGAGCCCAGGGTGACGGCCGTCAGGGTTCCGGGCAGGGTGCCGCCGTCCAGCATGAGTTCGGTGGGACCGTCGGCGGTGAACAACAGCTCCCGGATGCCCCGGGTGGTCAGCGCATCGCGATTCCAGCGCAGGTAGGCGTGGTCGTCGCCGTAGCTGCCGAACTCGTTCTCCACCTGCACCGCCACGACGGGTCCGCCCTCGGCGGTCTGCAGGGCGGCGATGCGCGGGACCAATTCGTCGAACCAGCGGCCGACGGCGGAGGTGAATACCGGATCGGAGCTGCGGATTGCGATGTCGCGGCCGGTGAGCCAGCTCGGCAGGCCGCCGTTCGACCACTCCGCGCAGATGTAGGGGCCGGGCCGGACGACGACGTCGAGGCCCTCCTCGCCCACCGTGCGGATGAACCGTTCGATGTCCCGCCAGCCGTCGAAGCGTGCCGCCTCGTCGGCCCGGGGTTGATGGAAGTTCCACGCGACGTAGGTGTCGACCGTGTTGAGCCCGAGGTCGGCGAGCCGACGGACCCGGTCCCGCCAGAGTTCGGGGTGGACGCGGAAATAGTGCAGCGCCCCGGACAGGATGCGGTGGGGGACGCCGTGCCGGTACAGACGGCGTCCCCGCCAGTTGAGCGCGGCGGTAGTGGCGTCGGTCGCCGCCGCGTCGGTCGTGGTCGTCGTCGGGGCCGGAGGGATATCCGGCGCGGGCAGCTGGATCACGGCGCGAGCCTATGTTATCGATGCCATATGTAACAAAGACGGATATGATCCGGGGGACGTTTCGCGGTCCGGCCGCGGGAGAGGAGCACCATGACCGAGGGCACCACGCGGCCAACGAGGCAGCCGAGCATGGCCGACGTGGCCCGGACCGCCGGGGTGTCGGCACAGACGGTTTCCCGCGCGCTCCGCGACTCACCGAACGTCAGCCCCGAGACCAGGCGGCGGGTGCTCGCCGCCGTCGAACAGCTCGGCTACCGGTTCAACAACGCCGCCCGGGAACTCTCCTCCGGGCGCAGCCACACCATCGGGCTCGTGCTGTTGCAGTCCGGTGGCTACTACTCGCGTTCGGCGGTGACCGCCGGCGTCGAGGCGGCCGCGGGTGAGACCGGGTACGCGGTGAGTATCGCGACCATCGCCAGGCTCGACACCGGCCTGATGGAGCGATCGCTGTCCAAGCTCGCCGACCAGGGCGTGGACGGCATCGTCATCGCGGTGCCGCTCATCTCCGTGACGCAGAAGATGGAGGACATCACCCGGGACATCCCCACTGTGACGCTCGACGGCTCCCGCACGGCGAGCGCGCGGGTGCTCGGGATCGACCAGCGGGAGGCGGGTCGCATCGCCACCCAGCACCTGCTCGACCTCGGACATCGCCAGGTCTGGCACGTTTCCGGCCCGGACGAGTGGATCGAGGCACGTCGACGGCGACAGGGCTGGCAGGAGTGCCTGGCGGCAGCCGGGATCGAGGCGCCGCCTCCGCTGGAGGGGGACTGGTCGCCCGACTCCGGGTACCAGCAGGGGCAGATCCTCGCGATGATCCCGGACGTGACCGCCGTCTTCGCCGCCAGCGACGAGATGGCCTTCGGGGTGATCCGCGCACTGCGCGAGCGCGGCCGGTCGGTGCCCGGCGACGTCTCCATCGTGAGCGTCGACGACATCGCCCTGGCGGCCTACTGTTCCCCGCCACTGACCACCGTGCGACAGGACTTCTACCGTTCGGGGGTGGCGGCCGTCGCCCTGCTGCTGAAGGGTGACGAGGCCGGCGACGACCATTCCGTCACCCCTCCATCACTGTCAGTACGCGACTCGACCGCGCCGCCGCGCTCCTCCTGAGCTGCCTCTTGCGCTGGCATGTTATCGGTGCCACCGTAACAAGGTCCGGATCGGCCGAATGCTTCAGAGCGCCACCCAGCGGCGTGGCGAGCGCGGCCCGACCCCCGATCCGGAAGGCCGGAACTCGTTCCTCCGCTCGCACCCAGGTGGGCAGACGTCCACGGGAAGGACCCGATAAACATGAGGAGATCAATCGTCCTGGCGGGCGCCGCGGTCACGGTGCTCGGACTGCTCGCCGGCTGCTCGGCCGACGGCGACGGCCCGGACTCCGGCAAGACGACACTCAGCGTCGCCGCCCTCGAAGGCGGCTACGGCCGAGACATGTACACCGAGGTCATCGAGGCGTACAAGGCCTCGCACCCAGACGTCGACGTGCAACTACAGATCTCGAAGAGCATCGAGGACGAGATCACCCCGAACATGAAGGCGGGGCGGTTCCCCGACGTCGTGGTGCTCGGCCAGGGCCGTAAGGCCGCCCTCACCGAGACCCTCATCAAGGACAAGGCCATCGAGGACCTCACGCCGGTCCTGAAGACGAAGGTCCCCGGCGAGGACAGGACCGTCGGGGACAAGCTCACCGACGGCATCGTCGGCAATCTCAACACCAACCCCTACGGTACGGACCAGACGTACCTACTGCCGATGTACTACGCGCCGACCGGGCTCTTCTACAACAAGGGGCTGTTCACCCAGCGGGGCTGGCAGGTCCCGACGACCTGGGACGCGATGTTCGCGCTCGGCGACACGGCCAAGGCGCAGGGGATCTCGCTGTTCACCTACCCGACCGCCGGGTACCTCGACTCGTTCTTCTTCGCACTGCTCGCCGACGTCGGCGGGGAGCAGTTCTACACCGACGTCATGACGTACAAGCAGGGTGTCTGGCAGACGCCGCAGGCCCGGCAGGTTCTCGACATCACCACCCGGCTGCTGAGCTATGCCGCGCCGACCACCGTCGGGTACGCCAACGAGCAGGACTTCACCAAGAACCAGCAGTCGATCCTCGACAACAAGGCCCTGTTCATGCCGAACGGCACCTGGATCGTCGGTGAGATGAAGGACGCCCCGCGCGCCGACGGCTTCCAGTGGGGTCTGACGCCGCTGCCGGCGGTCACCCCGGGCGGCAAGCGTTACATCACGACGTCGGTCGAGTCGGTCTGGGTCCCCAGCGCTGCCAAGCACAAGGACGCGGCGAAGGACTTCATCGCCTACCTCTACTCGGACGAGGCGGCGAAGATCTTCGCCAAGTCGAACGCGATCCAGCCGATCGAGGGCATCGCGAGCAGCCTGTCCGGGGAGAACACCGAGTTCTACAAGGTCTACGAGGACCCGGCGGTCGCCGCACTCGTCGGCGGGTTCGCGAGCACCGCGCCGGTCCCGGGTGTCGACATCAAGGGCACGCTCTTCGACACGGCCAACAGCATCATCAGCGGAGACAAGACCGAGGACCAGTGGCAGGCCGCGCTGAACGAGGCCAGCGAGAAGCTGCGCCAGGCGGGCGGCTGACGTGCCCGGCGGCGGAGTTCCGACCGAGCCGCCGCCGGCGCCGCTCCGGCTCGGCAGAGGCGCCGCTGTTCATCCCCCGACCTCCCCGAGCGATCCAAGGACCGGCACGGTGACGACCATCCCCACCCCACCTCCAGGCCCGGCGGACCGCACATCCGTACCGGCGCCGTCCGTCGGACGCGCCCGAGGCGGCGCCCGGAGCCCGGCCCGCCGACGCGGCGACGTCGGCTTCGTACTCGCCTGCCTGCTGCCGGCGCTGGTGCTCTTCGCGGTGTTCATGGTCGTGCCGACCGTGAACGTGTTCCGGATGTCCCTCTACACCTGGAGCGGGTTCTCCCCGGACATGCGCTTCGTGGGGCTCGACAACTTCGGCCGGCTCCTCGACGACGAGCAGTTCGTGCGCGCGTTCCAGAACACGGTCGCGCTGCTGGTCGTCGTGACCATCGTGACGATGGGCATGGGCCTGTTCCTCGCCGCGATCATGACCCGGCAGCGGCTGCGCGGGCGGAACCTCTACCGGTTCGTCCTCTACATCCCGAACGTGCTCTCCGTGGTCGTGATCGCGGCGATCTTCTCCGCCGTCTACGACCAGGAGAACGGTCTACTCAACGGCACGCTCCGGCTGCTGGCGCTCGACGGCCTGCAGCAGGTCTGGCTCGGCAACCAGGGGATCGTGCTCTGGTCCGTCGCGATCGCGATGGTCTGGCAGTCGCTCGGCTACTACATGGTCCTCTACATGTCGAGCATGGCGGGCATCCCGGAGGAGCTCTACGAGGCGTCCGGGCTCGACGGCGCCTCCGCCGGCCGGCAGTTCTTCGCCGTCACGCTGCCGCTCATCTGGCAGAACCTCCGCACGACGCTGACGTTCTTCGTCATGAGCGCCGTCAACCTCAGCTTCGTCCTCGTGCACGCGATGACCGGCGGCGGGCCCGACGGCTCCTCCGAGGTCCTGCTGAGTTACATGTACCAGCAGGCGTACACGAACTCGTCGTACGGGTACGGCATGGCCATCGGGGTCGTCATCTTCGCCTTCTCGTTCCTCGTGTCGCTCCTGGTGAGCCGCGCGACCCGACGCGAGCCCCTCCAGTTCTGAGGACAGCCACCATGACCACAGTCAACGTGCCCCGGACCCGCGACAGGCGGCCCGGTACCGGCCGGGTCCTGACCTACGTCGTCGTCATCGCGATCGCCCTCGCCATCGCGGTGCCGATCGCCTGGGTGCTGCTCGCCTCGTTCAAACGCAAGAGCGAGTTCTACGGCAGCCCCTGGGCGTTGCCGTCGGGCCTGCACGTCCAGAACTACGTGGACGCGTTCGTCACCGCGCGGATGGGGCAGTACTTCCTCACCTCGGTCCTCGTCACACTTCTCGGACTGGCGCTCGTCCTCGCGGTCTCCGTCCCGGCGGCCTACGTCATCGCCCGATACGAGTTCCGTGGGCGTGGCGTCGTGGAGGTCGCGCTGCTGGCCGGATTGTTCGTCAACGTCAACTACATAGTCGTGCCGATCTTCCTCATGCTCGTCGGCTGGGACCGCGCGCTGGCCGACGCGCTCCCCGGCGGCTTCTTCATCGACAACCCCGGGGTCCTCTCGCTCGTCTACGCGGCCACGTCGATCCCGTTCACCATCTACCTGCTCGCCGCGTACTTCCGGTCGATCCCGACCGACTACGAGGAGGCCGCCGCCCTGGACGGGGCGTCCCGCTTCCGGATCATGACCAGGGTGATGCTGCCGATGGCCCGCCCGGCGGTCACCACCGTGGTCCTGTTCAACTTCCTGGCCTACTGGAACGACTTCATCATCGCGCTCACGCTGCTCCCCGGCGACGGCAAGACGCTCCAGGTCGGCCTGCTCAACCTGATGACCGCGCAGAAGGCGGCGGCCGACTACGGGCGCCTCTACGCCGGCATGGTCCTGGTCATCGTCCCCGTACTCATCGTCTACGCGCTGATCCAGCGTCGGCTCATCGAGGGAATGGCATCCGGCGGCGTGAAGGGCTGACCGGGCCGTGCGGCAACCTCCCGGGAAGGAAACGTGATGAAGGAATCGACGCGCGGCACGCTGCTCGTCGTCGCCCGGACGCTCGTCGTGGTCGTCTGCGTCGCGGTCGTCGTCACCGCACGGCCGACGGTCGGCTGGGGCAGTCTCGCGATCATGCTCCTGGCGTTTGCCGGGCTGCTGGCCGTGCTCGGCTCGTACAACCGGCGGTTCCGGTGACCGCGGCCCCGCCGTCCGGGCCGGAGTTGGCCGCGATCCGGCCGAGCGAGCGCCAGCTCGGGTGGCAGGCGATGGAATTCTACGGGTTCATCCACTTCGGCATGAACACGATGACGAACCGGGAGTGGGGCGAGGGGCACGAAGACCCGGCCGCCTTCGACCCGGCCGGGCTCGACGCCGACCAGTGGGTCACGGCGCTCAAGAGCGCCGGGATGACCGGCGTGATCCTCACCTGCAAGCACCACGACGGATTCTGCCTGTGGCCGAGCGACGTCACGACGTACACGGTCGCCTCGTCACCCTGGCGCGACGGCCGGGGCGACGTGGTCGCGGAGGTCGCCGACGCGGCCCGCCGCCACGGCCTGCGGTTCGGGATCTACCTGTCGCCCTGGGACCGCACCGAGGCGTCCTACGGCTCCGGCACCGCGTACGACGACTTCTACGTCGCCCAGCTCACCGAGCTGCTCAGCCGGTACGGGCCGGTGTTCTCGGTGTGGCTGGACGGCGCGAACGGCGAGGGCCCGAACGGCAAGCGCCAGGTGTACGACTGGGAGCGGTACTACGCGGTGGTCCGGGAACTGCAGCCGGACGCGGTCATCACCGTGTGCGGCCCCGACGTCCGCTGGTGCGGTAACGAGGCCGGAGACACCCGACCCGACGAGTGGAGCGTCGTACCGCGGGCGCTGCGGGACGCCGAGCGGGTCGCGGACCGCTCGCAGAAGGCGGACGACGGCACCTTCGCCCGGCTCGTCCGCAGCGACGACCGCGACCTCGGCAGCCGCGCCGCCCTGGCGGGGCACTCCGACGATCTGGTCTGGTACCCGGCCGAGGTGAACACCTCGATCCGTCCCGGATGGTTCCACCACCCGGCCGAGGACGCCGCGGTCCGCTCCGTGGACGAGCTGTTCACCATCTACCTGCGCGCCGTCGGCGGCAACTCCTGCTTCCTGCTCAACATCCCGCCGGCCCGGGACGGGCGGATCCGGGACACCGACGTGGCGGTGCTGGCGCGGCTCGGGCGACGCATCGAGGACTTCCGGGCGCGGCGCATCGCGACGACCGCGACGGTGTCGTCCGGGACCCCGGGCGACGTCGCGACGGCGTGGCCCGGCCGGGGGCGTACGCCGTGGCGACCGGACGATCGGGATCCCCTGCCCCGGGTGACACTCGCGTTCGGCGGGCCCCGCCCGGTCGAGGCGGTCGTGGTGGGCGAGGACATCACGCAGGGGCAGCGCATCGAGCATGTCGTCGTCCGGGGCCGCCGGCACGGCCGGTGGACCACACTCGCCGAGGCGAACGCGGTGGGTTACCAGCGCATCCTGACGTTCCCGCCGGCAGAGGTCGACACCGTCGTGGTCGAGATACCCCACACCCGGGACACCCCCGTCGTCGCCCACGCCGCCGCGATCGGGGCGGCCTCGTGAAGGGCACCGCGAGCAGGCCGTCGCGCCGGGCCGTCGTCCTGTTCGTCGGCATCTGGGGCGTCGTCGCCGCGCTGGTGGTCACCGGTGTGACGCTCGCCCACCGCACCGACGGGGTCGCCGCGATCGACGGGCACACCGTGACTCGCGACGAGCTGCTCTTCCACATGCGGCGGCTCGCGCCGACGGTGCAGAACGAGCTACGCAACGAGTACCACCTGCGGGGCGCGATCGACTGGACCGCGAAGGCCGGCGACAGGACGGCGCTCCAGCGGCTCGCGACCCGGGCGCTCGACGAGATCTGGCGGGACAAGACCACGCTCATCCTGGCGAAGGAGCAGGGGCTGGTCGACTCCGTCGACCATGCGGACTTCCTCGCCGAGCTGGCCGACGAGAACGAACGGCGCGCCAAGGCCGTCGCCGCCGGCGAGACGGTCTACGGCATCGCGGAGTTCTCGGCCGAGGAGTACTACTCGCACCGGCTCACCGAGCTCAGGACGAGCCTGACGAAACGGCTCAGCGCGGCTCCGGGCGACCCGCTCCGGGTCACCGACGCCGACGTGCGGCGCGCGTTCGACGCCGACCGGGACGCCTGGAGCGCCAACGCGACCACATACACGTACTCAAAGCTCGTCGTGCCGGTACCCGACGGCGCCGCGCCGGACTACCCGGCCGGCCTCCAGCGGCGGGTGGACGCCGCGGACCGGCTGGCGGAGGTCGCGAGGCGGGAGCCTGGTGCCAGGCTGACGACCGCCACCTTCGGCGGCGCCGCCCCGACCGGACCGAACGCCCACGACCAGGAACTCGTGGCGGTGCTCGGCAAGCTCGCACCGGGCCAGATCTCCGCCCCGGTTCCGGGGCCGGGCCAGGTGACCTACTACGAGCTCGACGGCAGGACCGTCGACGAGGCCGGGGCGTTCGCCGAGTACTCCCGGCGAATCCGGCAGTCCCTCGTCGAGCAGAAGTTCGACCAGTTCCTCCAGCGGCAGGTCGACGACAGCGACATCGAGGTCGACACCGCGGCGATCGGCTCCATCAACCCAGAGGATGTGAAGCAATGAAACCTGGCGGTACCGCACCACCCCCGGCCGACGCGGTGGCGTCGACCTGCCAGCGGCCCGCCGCGCGGACGCTCCGTCGCGGCCTCACCGTCCTGCTCGCGGCGCTGCTCGCCGGATCGCTCGTTCCTGCCGGGCCCGCCGCCGCGGCCCCGGACCGCACCCCCGCCACACCGAACTGGCCGGGAAACACGCCGAACCGGACCGGCGGCACGGACTACTTCATCGACGCCACCGACGGTCGCGACGACGCGGCCGGAACGTCGCCGACGACCGCCTGGCGCAGCCTGGCCAAGGCGAACGCGACGACGTTCCGTCCGGGCGACCGGATCCTGCTCAAGGCCGGCGAGCAGTGGCATGACGAGCAACTGTGGCCGAAGGGCTCGGGCAGCGCGGGCCGGCCGATCACGATCTCGGCGTACGGCGACCGACGTGCCGGCCGGCCGTACATCGCGACGAACGGCAACGTGCCGAGCCCGTTCCGGGCCGATGGCACGAAGAACCCGGCGACGGTCGGACTGACCGGTGCGATCGTGCTGCGCAACCAGCAGTACTTCGAAATCAACAACGTCGAGCTGTCCAACGACGACGACTTCGCGACCGACATCACCACCGGGTCGTACGTCCGCGACGGCATCATGGTCTCGATCAACGCCGACCTCCTGCCAACCGGCGCGGACAGCATCATGGACCACTTCCGCATTTCCGACGTGTACGTCCACCACCTCGACGGCCCGAGCACCTGGCAGAGGATCCACTACGGCGGCGTCAACTTCCAGGTCTTCGGCGGCCGCGGTTACCGGGAGTACGGTACCGGCGGCTACTACTTCAAGGGCGTACGGATCGAGGACAACACCTTCTCCAACGTCGAACTGCACGCCGTACAGTTCGCGTTCAACTGGTTCAACGCCGACGGCGCCGACGCCGGCCAGTACGATGAGAGCGGGAAGTTCCACGAGGGCTGGGAACAGCTCTGGGTGCGTACCCGCGACCTGTACAGCCGGGACGTCTACATCGGACACAACTACGCCGAGAGCGTCGGCCAGGGCGCGATCCAGCTCGCCAACACCAAGGCCATGACGGTCGAATACAACGAGGTCAACGGGTACCTCCAGCGCTACGACGCGGTTTCCTGCGGGCTCTACCTGTGGGCCGGCGCCGACTCGGTCATGCAGTTCAACGAGGTCTACGGCGGCCCGGACAACGAGTACGACGGCACCCCCTGGGACCTGGAGTACACGAACTTCAACGTCACTTACCAGTTCAACTACTCGCATGACAACGCGGCGGGCTGGATGGCGTACATGGGCAACAGCTCAAACTCGGTCGCCCGCTACAACCTGAGCGTCAACGACAACGGTGTACTCGTGAAGAACATGCTGTCGACGAACTACTCGCCGACCTACTTCACGAACAACACCTTCGTGTACGACGGCGCGGACCTCGACTACGTCCACGACGAGACGTTCCTGAGCACCGTCTACTTCCTGAACAACATTTTCTACAACACCTCGACGACGGAGTCGACGCCGTGGTACCGCCGGACCGGCGCGCTACGCCACGCGGTCTTCTCGAACAACGCCTACTACGAGGCGAGCGGCACCCACTCCGGCCAGGAGCCGGTCGACCCGGCCGGGCCACGGGTCGATCCGAGGTTCGTGGGTGACCCGGCGGAGTACGTCACCGGGGTGGGCGTGGACCGGATCCGGGCGGCTGCGGCACACTTCGCGCTCCGCGAGGACTCGCCACTCATCGACGCTGGCCGGTACAACCCGCACCTGGGTACCGAGGACTTCCTCGGCACACACATCTACTACGGCGACGCGCCGGAGATCGGTATCGCGGAGAACCGGATCGGTAGGAAGGTCACCAACCCGGTCGACGACAACCCGATCGAGGACGAGCCGGGCGACGACCGGACCAACCTCGCCCTCGACAAGCCGGCCACCGCGAGTTCTACCCACCCCGGCGCGAACGGCACGCTGGGTGCGGTGAACCTGACCGACGGGGACCCGGCAACCCGCTGGGCGGCAGCCGACGATGCCACGTACCCGATCACGCTCGACATCGACTTCGGCGCGGACACCACCTTTGACGAGGTGTACCTGGACGAGTACACCGACTCCGGCACCAATCCGCGGGTCCAGACGTTCGAACTCCAACGCTGGGACGTCGGGACCGGCGGCTGGGTGACATTCGCGAGCCGTACCGACGGTATCGGGCACGACCTGGCCGTGACCGGCTTCGGCAGCGTCACGACCTCCCGGCTCCGGGTGGCGCTCACCGGGCAGATCGCGACGGAGCAGTACACCCCGACGCTGACCGAGATCACCGCGTACCACACCGGCGAATAGGCCAGGCCCGGACGGGGACGACAGCCGTACGGCGGGTGAAGGTCGTGGCCTCCACCCGCCGTACGGCTGTCAGCGTACGGACTCGTTCACAGCTCTCCGCGCCGTCGACCGGCAGGGTCACGCCCGCCGGCCGGCTCGCCGCTGCCGTCGCGCAGCGGGATGAGGTCGCACATCAGCGCCCACTGCCCGTGCCTGAGCAGCCGTCCGGCGGTGAGGCCGGCGAAGAACCGGTTGACGCCTGCGGATCCCGGGCCGGGTCGCGCGGGTCAGAAGAGGGTCAGCGGCTCGGCCGGGGTCGGCTCCGGCAGCGCGTCGAGTTCGGGTACCCGGGCCCGCACCTCGTCGTGGAAGCGGCGGGCGAGCATCGGCGCGTCGGCGTTGTCCGGGGTGTGCACGAAGACCGTCGGCGAGCGGCCCTCGCGCAGCCAGCCGACGGTGACGTCGACCCAGTGCCGCCAGCCCTCGACGGTCCGGGCGGGATCGTCGCGACCGAGGTACCGGACGATCGGCCGGTCGGTCAGCGCGACCGTCCGGAGCGGCATCCGGGGTTTCCTGGTCCAGGCGTCCCGTTCCGCGTCACTGCTCGGCGGAGCCTGGAAGAACGCGGTGGTGTCGAACGGGATCCACTCGGCGGCCGCGTCGGCGAGTACCCCTTCCAGCAGCCGCGTCGCGCGCGGGTCGGCGAAGAACGCGGGGTCGCGGACCTCGACGGCGTACCGGTGGGAGGCGGGCAGCCGGCGCAGGAAGCGGGCGAGCACGGCGACGTCGTCGGGGGCGAACGACCCCGGCAACTGGATCCAGAGGGCGTGCGCCCGGGGGCCGAGCGGCTCGATCGCGTTCAGGAAGATCCGGAGCGGCTCGTCGACGTCGGTGAGCCGATGTTCGTGCGTGATGAGCTTGGGTATCTTGATCACGAAGCGGAAGCCCGGGTCGGTCTGCTGCGCCCAGGACGCCACGGTCTCCCGGGTCGGAGTCGCGTAGAAGGTGGTGTTCCCCTCCACCGCGTCGCACCAGCTCGCATAGAAGCGCAGCCGCTCGGAGGCCGGCAGCGGATGCGCCAGGAACCGCCCCTGCCAGGACTTGTGCGTCCACATCGCGCACCCCACGGACAGCCGCATCCCGGACCCCTCCCGCCGCACCATCCCGGATCCCTCCCGCATCCCGGATCCCTCCATCTGCCGAATCCGTCCCGCCGGATCGTCCCGAATCCGTCCCGCCGGTCGGCTCCCTCCCGCCGGATCATCCCGAATCCGTCCCGCCGGTCGGCTCCCTCCCGCCGGAGGGAGTGCGTCCGGACCGGCCTTTCCCGGAATCCCGGCCCCGGGATCGCGTCAGATCGTCCGTCGCTCAGCGGCAACGGTATACGGGCGCCGTCGACCTACCGCCGGGAGCACCTGGTCTACTTCGCGATCCGGGTCGGTGCGCGACGGCTCAGCGACACCGCCGACTGCCTGCTGCTGGCGGGGATATCCCGCGGCAGCGGAGATCGCCGCGACCCAGGCCCGACTGGTGGGCTCGATGCAGCATCCGATGGTGGTCCGCGACTTTCCGGCGGCGGCAGCCGCACTCCGCGGACTGGCCCCGAGCTACGACCGGCTGCACGCCGCCCTCGTCCAGCGGCGACAGGGCACGCCGTAGCAGCCTGGTCTCGGCCGATCGCACCGGCTTCGGCTCGTGCTGCCTGATCAGCAGTTCGCGCCGGTACGTACCGGGTTGGTCGACATCATCGGCACCGCCTGTTACGTGATCGAAGGACGAGCCTGACCTGCGGCGCTGGGCCCGGTATGACCTCGTCCCAGTTCGCGCTGATCGTTGGACGTTTCACCCGCTGGACGCCGTTCGGCCGATGTTCCGGGTGCCCCGGTGCGGGTCTGTGGGTCGAGGGTTCGCTTCGACGACCGACATAGGCATGCTCCGTCATATTACCTGCCGGTAGCATATCGTCGGCATATCGGAAAGCGCATACGTACTCGCAACACCGCGCCGCCTTGACTGGAGGCGTGACCTACAGCGAACCAGCGCGAGCAGCGGCCCGCCGCACCCGGTCGCCGGCGCCCTCGTCCTCCTCGACCGTCCCGACAGCGGGAATCACGATTTATGGATGCGGGCAGGACGAGGCAGTTTTGTTCCGAGAGATGGCACCTCGCTTTGGCATAATGCCGACCATCACGGAGGCGGCCGTATCCGAAGCCAATACCGAACTGGCATTCGGAAACCGATGCATCAGCGTCGGCCATAAAACGCAGATCACAAACGCCACTATTCTGGCACTTAGGCGTGTCGGCGTGGCGTATATCTCCACCAGGAGCATTGGATACGATCATATCGATGTAAGATATGCGGAGAGCGTCGGCATCTCCGTTGGAAATGTCGCCTATTCGCCCGACAGCGTGGCTGACTACACGCTGATGCTGATGCTGATGGCGGTGCGGAATGCAAAATCCATCATCCGCCGCGCGGACATCCATGATTACAGGCTGAATGATGTACGCGGGAAAGAGCTCCGCGACCTCACCATCGGGGTGATTGGGACCGGGCGCATTGGCGCAGCGGTCATGGACAGGCTGCGGGGCTTCGGCAGCCGAATATTGGCCTATGACAGCCACCCCAAGACCTCTGCCGATTACCTTCCCCTCGATGAATTGCTGCGGCGGAGCGACATTGTAACGCTCCATACACCGCTCAACGCGGACACACATCATCTCCTGAATCGTCAACGTCTCGCGCATCTGAAGCACGGCGCCTTCATCATCAATACTGGACGCGGGTCACTTGTTGACACCGAGGCTCTCATTTCGGCGTTGGAGAGCGGCAGATTGGGCGGTGCGGCGCTGGATGTCCTCGAAGGGGAGGAAGGGATTTTCTACGCCGACTGCAGAAACAAGGCCATTGAGAGCATATCGTTGTTGCGACTGCAAGAGCTGTCGAACGTACTTATTACCCCGCACACCGCCTACTACACGGACCACGCCCTGAGCGACACTGTTGAAAACTCCATCATAAATTGCCTGAAATTCGAGAGCGGGGATCAGCATGGATAGGTTGAAAATCGGGATCATATTCGGGGGCTGTTCCGAGGAGCACCCCATCTCCGTCAAATCCGCGCGGGAGGTCGCAAGGAACCTCGACACCGAAAAGTACGAACCGTTCTACATAGGGATTACGACGAGCGGTGCCTGGAAGCTTTGTGACGACCCTGACGCAGATTGGGAAAACGGCAGTTGCCGTCCGGCCGTGCTGTCACCGGACAGGAGCGTACACGGATTGCTTGTTCTGGGGCACGGGCAGTACGAGACGATCAGTCTGGACCTGGTGCTGCCCGTTCTGCACGGCAAACTCGGCGAGGACGGTGCGATGCAGGGTTTGTTGGAACTCTCCGGCATCCCCTACGCCGGCTGCGATGTCCAAAGTTCTGCTCTGTGTATGGACAAATCCCTCGCCTACATCGTCGCCAGAAGCGCGGGAATTGCTACGCCGGATTTTTGGACTGTCACGGCGAACGAGAATGTCGACCCCGACCGGCTAACCTATCCCGTCTTTGTGAAGCCGGCCCGTTCGGGTTCATCTTTCGGCGTCAGCAAGGTGTCCCGAAAGGAAGAATTACTGAGTGCGGTGGAAGTCGCAAGACAGTACGACTCGAAGGTGTTGATCGAGGAGGCTGTCGTCGGCAGCGAGGTCGGATGTGCGGTATTGGGGAACGATCTGGATCTGATCGCAGGCGAGGTAGATCGAATTGCGCTATCTCACGGCTTCTTCAGAATCCATCAGGAAAGTGAGCCTGAAAGCGGTTCCGAAAACTCAACGGCAATCGTTCCTGCGGATATTTCGACAGAGTCACGCTCACTCGTCCAGGAGACAGCAAAGGCTGTATACCGCGCCCTGGGATGCAGGGGACTGTCGCGGGTGGACATGTTCCTCAAGGAAGATGGAAAGGTAGTCCTCAACGAGGTTAACACTTTGCCTGGCATGACCTCCTACAGTCGTTATCCGAGAATGATGGAAGCCGCAGGGTTGCCGCTTGCCGAAGTGATCGACCGGGTGGTGTCGTTGACATTGACAGGCAAAGTCCGATGAAGGATGACTTTGTCTTTGTGGACGAGCTGGTACCCGGAATACGTTGGGATGCGAAGTACGCCACGTGGGACAACTTCACCGGCAAACCGGTGGACGGTTACCTGGCAAATCGAATTGTCGGTACGAGGGCTTTGTGCTCGGCCCTGGAAAGAGCGAGAGAAAAGGCCGGATCTCTCGGCTTCGGCCTGCTTCTTTGGGATGGTTACCGCCCGCAACGGGCCGTCGATTGTTTCCTGCGGTGGTCAGCACAGCCGGAGGATGGCCGGACGAAGCCGCGGCACTATCCGAACATCGACAGAGCCGAGATGTTCGAGAAAGGATATGTGGCCGCCAGGTCGGGCCACAGCCGGGGCAGTACGGTTGACTTGACGCTCTATTACCTGGCTACCGGCGAGCTCGCTCCGATGGGCGGTGGCCACGATCTGATGGATTCAATCTCACATCATGGAGCAGAAGGAATCACACAAGCCGAGGCGAGAAACCGTCAAACTCTTTGTTCCATCATGGAAGCCTGCGGTTTCAGCTCATACAATTGCGAGTGGTGGCATTACACACTGAAGGACGAACCTTACCCGGACACCTATTTTGATTTTCCGATAGCTGAGCCGGCAAAAGAGATCGGCAAGGCACAGAAGGCACTGATAGCAGCTAATATTTTGGCGGAATAATGAACCTTTTTCAACCTCCCCTTGCGGTCCGTCGGAGGGCGAGGGTCGGACGCGGTGTGTGAGCGCCGCGCGGTTCAGGTTGAAAAAGGTTCAATCTATATGCGGTGGACTTCGGCGGCTACGTCGCCGTGCCGCCAGCTACCCCGGCACGAGGAGCTCGTCGCCGCGCCGGAGAGCGGCAAGCTGGTCCTGCGCCGGGCCGCCGCGCTGGAAGGCCGCTGGTGCGACACGGTAGCCGGCACCCGCGGCAGGGCTCGACGACCTCGCTGCTGGTGATCGTGCCGCAGGCGTGCGGCCTGAAACCGTCCTTCGCCAACGGAGTCCTCGTCCAACGACCCGACCAATCAGCACACAGTGAACCTTTTTCAACCTGAACCGCGCGGCGCTCACACACCGCGTCCGACCTCGCGCTCCGACGGACCGCAAGGGAGGTTGAAAAAGGTTCAGTGACCCTCACCCCGCATGACACGCTGATCCACAGGACTTGACTATCCCGTGCGGCAATTCCGCTGATCGTCATCTGCCGATCTGCGGTGGCGCTGCGGGTAGTTGCACCGTGACGCAGAGCCCCCCGTCACGACGGGGGGTGAGGGTGAGGGTTCCGCCGTGGGCAAGGGTGATGCTCTTGACGATCGCCAGGCCGAGGCCGACACCTAGGTGGCCGTCGCGTATCCGTCCAGTGCCACGCTGAAACGGCTCGACAATCGTGGAAACCAGCTGTGGGGAGAGCTTCTCGCCGGTGTTCTCGACGGCGAGCACCACGGTCCTGGGGTGAACGCTGGTCGTGACCCACACGGTGCCGTGTTCAGCCAGGTTGTGGACAATCGCGTTGTGCACGAGGTTCGTGGTCACCTGCAGCAGGAGCGCGTGGGAGCCAATGGTGGGGGCGAAGTCGCCGGAGGTCTCGATGGTGAGACCGCGTTTTTCTGCGAGCGGGAGAAGCGTTTCAGTGGCCTCTTCCGCCACGAGAGACAGGTCGACGTGTTCTCGTGTGAAGGACCGTTGGTCGGCGCGGCTGAGTAGGAGCAATGCCTCAGTGAGGTGGATCGCCCGGGTGTTGACGAAGTGGAGGCGGTCGACAAGTTCGCCGGTGTCGCGGTCCAGGTCGTTGCGGGCCACGTCGAGAAGTGTCTGCGTGATCGCCAGCGGGGTGCGCAGCTCGTGCGAGGCGTTGGCTGCGAACCTCTGCTGCTCGGCGACGTGTGCTTCGAGCCGCGCGAGCATGGTATCGAAGGCGTCGGCGAGTTCGCGGAACTCGTCTTTGCGGCCTTCCAACTGGATCCGGTGGGAGAGTGATCCGTTGGCGGCCTGACGTGTGGCATTTGTGATGCGAGTCAGGGGGGCGAGCATCCGGCCGGCGAGGATCCATCCTCCCAGGAGGCCGAACATCAGCAGGAAGGCCAGCACTGCGGCAGCCTTCGGGAAGAAGGCGTGCACCAGGTCGAGCTTGAGGGTTCGAATCCCGCCGCGGGTGTAGATCGCCTCGGGTACGTAACGCAGCAGGAACACCCACACCGCGGCGAGCAGCAAGGCCCCTGCCAGCATGAGGAACCCCGCGTAGCTGAGGGTGAGTTTGAGTCGAACGCTCAAGCCGGGCGCCCTATCCACGGTCCCCTCCGTCACGCTCGACGCCGGATGCTGTGCCGATGCGGTAGCCGACGCCGGCCACGGTGGCGATGATCCCGGGTTCGCCGAGGCGTTTACGCAATGCCGAGACAGTAATGCGCACGGCATTGGTGAAGGGGTCGGCATTCTCGTCCCACGCTCGCTCTAAGAGTTCTTCGGCGCTGACGACACCGCCTTCGGCCGCGACGAGGACCTCGAGTACGGCGAACTGCTTCCTGGTCAGCGCGACATACCGACCGTCGCGGTAGACCTCTCGGCGGAACGGATCCAGACGCAGACCTGCGACCTCCCGCACAGGCGGCCTGTTGTGCGGGCGCCTGCGGTCGAGCGCTCTGAGCCTGAGCACGAGTTCTCGGAGCTCGAACGGCTTCGTGAGGTAGTCGTCGGCGCCGAGCTCGAACCCGGAGGCCTTGTCGTCGAGACGGTCGGCAGCGGTAAGCATCAGAATCGGCATGCCGCTGCCGGAAGCGACGATGCGTTCGGCGATCTCGTCCCCGGAGGGCCTGGGAATGTCGCGGTCGAGAACGGCGATGTCGTAGGCGTTGATGCTCAACAACTCCAGAGCGGTGTCACCGTCACCGGCGATGTCCGCCGCGATCGCTTCCAGGCGCAGCCCATCACGGATCGCCTCTGCCAGATAGGGCTCATCCTCGACGATCAACACACGCATACAGTCGATGCTACGAGCCATAGCATATCGTCGGCATATTAAAATCCACATACGTGCTGACAACATCAGGCTGCCTTGACTGCAGGCATGACCTACAGCGAACCAGCACGAGCAGCAGCCCGCCGCACCAGATCGCTCGCGTCCTCGTCCCACTCGGCCGCATCCGCTCGCCTCGATGCACTCGGCGAGGCAGACGGCGCCGTCCCTGATGGCGTGACGGTCTTCGATGACCAAATTCCGGCCGTGACCAACCTCGACCCCGATCTGCTCGGTGCTCTGCGCCAGGCTGCGACTGATGCCGCAGACGACGGGGTCCAGTTCTACGTCAACGGCGGCTGGCGCTCACCGGAGTACCAAGAACACCTACTCCATGGGGCGGTCGCGAAGTACGGCTCAGAAAAGGAAGCCGCCCGATGGGTCGCCACCCCCGACACGTCTCCTCACGTGTCGGGGCACGCGATCGACATCGGACACTCCGACGCCACGGCGTGGCTCTCCAAGCACGGCGCCGAGTACGGGCTCTGCCAGATCTACAGCAACGAACCCTGGCACTACGAACTGCGCCCCGAAGCCATCGATCACGGCTGCCCGCCCGTGTACGCCGACCCTACCCACGATCCAAGGATGCGGCAGTGACCAGCACCGTCGGCATATCCCCAGCCCAGACCCGTCCACCTCCTACCGCCGGGCTGCAGATGATCCCCGAGGCGATCGACTGTGGGGTGATGTCTTGAGTCAAATTTCTGGCAGGAGTAGATCCTGCTTGTTGTTGGAGGCGGGTAGCTCCCGCAGGAAGCGGGACGATCTTCCTGCTTGGTCGGCGTACCCCCGGCGCTGGTAGAACTTGTGCGCAACTGGCCGTCGGTCTCCGCTGGTGACTTCCATCCTGAGGCATCCGTGGCTGGCGGCGAAGGATTCGGCGGCCGCAACAAGTCGGGAGCCGACACCTCGTCCGCGTACTCGGTCGGAGACGACCAGGGCCACGATTCGGCCCCAGGCACCGTCGCTTTCGAAGAACGGACAGATATGGACGGCGATGACGCCGTGGAGATCGCCCTGGGCGTCAGCCACGTAGGCCGCGCTGGCCGGATCGTCGATCCAGGTCTGGAGCCGGGCCACCGTCGTCGCCTGACCATCCTGGGGATAGCCCAGCTGGTCGAGCAACTCGTTGATGGCTCCGGCGTCAGCGCTGCGCGCTGGTCGTATCTGCATGCCCCACCCTACGAACCGGACCATATCGTCGGCGTACCGAGAACGGCATACGCGCTGGCAGCACCAGGCCGCCTTGACTGGCAGCATGGGTCAAACGGCATCAGCACGAGCAGGACCCGCAGGGCTATCAGGACCACCGCCGTCGGCCCCGGTCGTCGTCACCCCTGCGGTCATCGGAAACCTCGTCTACCAGTGAACCTTTTTCAACCTCCCCTTGCAGTCCGTCGGAGGGCGAGGTCGGACGCGGTGTGTGAGCGCCGCGCGGTTCAGGTTGAAAAGGGTTCAGTCAGCATCGTCCTCGGCGCGCCCGTTCAGCGAAGTCCTTGTTCCGCCCGATTGGCCTGACGGCACTCCACAGCAAGTCCATCTCGACCTCTACGTCGATGACTTCGACACCGCGCACGAGCAGGCGATCGCGCTGGGGCCGCGCTTGTTGAAGGCGGCCGACGATCGCGCCGCGGGTCGGGGCGTCCAGGTCTATGCCGATCCCGCTGGTCACCCGTTCTGCCTTTGCTGGCCGCCGCCCACAACGAACCAGCGGAGGGTCGGCGCCCCGTCGGTTCCGTGACGATCGGTGGCGTCGCCTTCTCCCGGTCCTTCGGGTGGTCAGCGTCCCGGCGTGAGCGTCACCGTTTCGCCTGGCCGTAGCGTGATGCGGCGCCGCCAGGTACCCGCGCGGACCTCGGTCGTGGTGCCGCCGACGCTGTGGATCACTGCCCGGGTCGCCTTCCCGTCGCGCCAGGTGAGGTCGACCTCGAAGCCGCCGCGCGCTCCGACGCCGGTGACCGAGCCGCGGGCGGCCCAGGCGAGAGGCAGCGCGGGCAGCAATTCGATCACGCCGGGCCGGGAGTAGAGCAGCATTTCCAGGGCTGCGGCGGCACCGCCGAGGTTGGCGTCGATCTGGAAGATCGTGTAGCTGCCCTGGCTGTACATGTCGAAGAGGTTCGCCGCGGTGCCGTTGCCGTTGTTCATCGACGGCCGCAGCACCGTGAGGTAGAGCTGGTACGCCCGCTCCGCGTCCTTGAGCCGCGACCAGCACAGCGACCGCCACGCGCAGGCCCACCCGTAACTGTCCATCCCCCGGGCCAGCAGCAGATTGCGTACGCCGTCGAGCAGCTCAGCCGAACTCGTGTCGGCGGCGATCCGGTCGCCGGGGTAGAAGCCGATCAGCGGCGACAGGTGCCGGTGCGTGGTCTCACCGAGATTGTCGGGGCTCATCCACTCCTCGAGCCAGCCGGTCTTGGGGCTGACCCGCGGCAGGTAGAGCCGCGACTGCAGGTCCTTGAGCGCGGCCGCGAACTCCGCGTCCCGGCCGAGCACGGCGCTCGCGACCTGCGTCTGTTGGAACAGGTCCCAGGCCAGTTCCTGGGCGTACGTCGTGCCCTTGGCGTCCGGTCCGTGCTCCGGCGACCAGGCCGTGTCATCGATCAGCACCTCGTGCCCGTCGACCGTGGTCGTGATCAGCCGCGCCTGCCAGAACTCGGCGGCACCCTTGAGCACCGGATAGATCTTCTCCAGGTACGCCCGGTCCTGGCTGTACTCGTAGTGCCGCCACAGCGAGTTGCACAGCCACGCGTTGCCGGACGGGTGCCAGGCCCAGCCGCTGCCTCCGTAGATGTTGGTGGAGAACGCTACCGCCCAGCCGGCCACCTTCCCGCTGCTGTTGCGGAAGCGGTTGCTCGGGTGGTTGAACAGCCGGCCGGTCACGTCGGTCCACACCGGCAGCTGGGACACGCAGTAGTCGGCCAGCGCGTCCGCGCACTCGCCGAGCCCTGCGAGGTCGGCCAGCCAGTAGTTCATCTGCACGTTGATGTCGGTGTGGTAGTCGGCGAACCAGTCCGGGGTGTTGTTGTGGATCCACAGCCCTTGGAGGTTCATCGGCAGCCCGTCGCGCGAACCGGTGATCGTCAGGTAGCGGCCGTACTGCACGTACGCCGCCTCGAGTTCCGGGTCCACGGTGGTCGGGTCGGTGTGCCGGACGGCAATCCGCGACCAGGAGTCGAGCGCGCGCTGCACCGCCGACGAGGTGCCGAGGTCGATCGTCATCCGGTCGTACAGCCGGCGGTAGTCGGCCACGTGCGTGGCGAGAAGCCGTGCGCCGGAAACCCGGGCGGCGGCGGCGACTTTCGTACGAGCGAGCGCGAGCGGATCGATCGCCGGGTCGCGGAAGTCCTTCGCCGCATCGGGCGAGTAGTTCGTGCCCGCGCAGACGACCACCAGCACTTCCCGGCAGCCGTCGAAGGCGACCTTGCCGCCGTCGGCGCGGACCCGTCCCCCGGTACCGACCACGGTGACGGCCGCCCCGTACGTCAGCCCGTTGACGAGCGTGCCAGCAAAGCCGGCCTGGCCGCCGCTCGCGGTCGTGGTCTCGCCGTGTGTACCCACGAGCGACACCGCGCCGGAGTGGCGGCCCCCGCCGGTCTGGGTGAGCCGCAGCACGACCACGTCGTCCGGGTGGCTGGCGTAGACCTCCCGCCGGTAGCGCGCCCCGCCGACCTGGTAGCTCGCCGACACCACTCCGTTGCTGAGGTCCAGCCGGCGGCGATAGTCCGTGTACGCCTCCTGCCCGGTCAGCGCGACCCGCACCTGCGCGAGCACCCCGAAGCTGCCGAACCCGTTCGCGTCGTACGGAAGCTGCCCGTCACTGGTCAGCGTGTCGTTGCGTCCGCCGGTCCAGAACGAGCCGTCGGTGAGATAGAGGGCGTCGTCGATCGGATCCCCGGAGACCAGCGCGCCGAGGCGGCCGTTGCCGATCGGCAGGCCCTCCCGGATGATCTGGTCCTCCCGAGCCGGCGTGCGCCACCAGAGCGCGGTCGCGTCGGCCTCGGGCACCAGGGCCGGCTCGGCGGGCCGGGCCGGAGCGGCGTGCGCCGCAGGGCTGGTCCCGGCCAGGGCGAGACCGGCTCCGGTCGCGCCGGTGAGGCGGAGGAAGTCACGGCGGGATGATGCGAACATGATCGTTCCCTTCCTGCCGGATTCATCGGGCCTTTCGCGGGCCTTCGGGATCCGGACATGCGGCAGCCGGCACTTTGACCATCGAGAGACCCGATGTTTCCATAAAATATGATCAGTGTTTCGGGAATGTCAACAGCCGCGTCGATGCCGGCGCGACCACCGTGGATGGTGGGCCGGGTCGACCCGGCCCACCATCCACGGTGGCGCTACACGAGGCCGCCGGGCAGCGGTACGCCGTCAACCGCGCAGCCGCAGGCGATAAACCCGGTGACGTCGGTGATCATCCCCGCGACAATGGCCGACGTGGAGAAGGTCGAGGTCGTCGTCGCCCACAACGAGCGCGCGACCCTGCGCGTCGGTGACGTGTACCTGAAGATCGACGCTGATCAGACCCGCACCGACGTCGAGGTCGAGGCGATGGCTATGGCGCCGATCCCGACTCCGGAGATCGTGTGGCGCAAGCCGCCCGTGCTCGCGCTCGCCGCCCTCCCAGGAACGGCACTCGGCCACCTCGGCAAGCCATCGACCGCGTCGCCCGCGGCCTGGGCCGCGGCGGGTGCCGCCGCCCGGACGCTGCACGACGCGCCGCTGCCGCCATGGCCCGGTCGGAGCCTCGACGAGCTCGCATCGCGCCTCGCCGGCGAGTGCGAGTGGCTCGTCGCCAACGACGTCCTTCCCGCTGACGTGGTCACACGCAACCGCCGGCTCGCCGAGACCGCGCTCCGGCCGTGGACACCGGTGTTCATCCACGGCGACCTGCAGGTCGACCACGTCTTCGTCGCCGGTGACGAGGTCACCGGCGTCGTCGACTGGTCCGAGGCGTCGCAGGGCGACGCGCTCTTCGACCTCGCCACCCTCACGCTCGGACACAAGGAGCACCTTGGCGACGTCGTCGCCGGCTACGGCACCGACGTCGACCGCGACCTCATCCACGCATGGTGGTCGTTGCGATGCCTGACCAACGTCCGCTGGCTGGCCGAGCACGGCTACGGCTCCCCGGACGAGTTCCCCGAGGTCGCCGTGCTGAGATCCCCGCTGTGAGGCTGCACGAGCCCGACGGCTACGAGTGCCGTTCTGCCGCATCGAGCGGGCCATCTCCTGAAGCTCGCCTTCCGGACCGACGGAGGTCATGGTCCTCGAAGATCCCGGGCAGCCGGTCGGCGACGTCGGAAGCCGGCGCACGACTCGACCGGACCTACGCCGGCGTCCGGTTCGGCGGGGACTTCGAGCGGGTCACCGCATCAACGCCGAAGCAAGCAGAGGTTCTGCTGGAGCAGGTGAAGGCGCACGTCACCGCAGAGCTCGCGTCCCGATAGCGGAAGCGCGCGTAGGGGCGAAAGGACGGACAGAACGCGGCTACGCGTAACCCCGGGCGGGACGTACCCAGGTCGAACAAGCCGTCGCCACCGTCCGCCGGCACCGCGGCATCCTGCTCGGCCTGCCCAAGGTCCGCCAGCCGTTGCCCGGCATCCGACCGGAGCGCCCCGCATGAGCCGCACACCCGCCGCCCGGCGCACCACAGCGGCGGTCGAGGGCCGCAAGGCCGACTCCGCCCGCCACCGGCAACGCGTCATCAAAGCGCTCAACCAGGCCAGCAGCGACGGCGCCGGGATCAGCGTCGCCGGCATCGCCCGCGCCGCTGCGGTCGACCGCAGCTTCCCCTGCCGCCACCGCGACCTGCTCGAACAACTCCACGCATCGGAAATACCGCCTCCCAAGACGGCGGGACCGGGCCGACAGTCAACCGCGCCTCCCTGCACGCCGATCTGCTCGCCGCCCACGAACGCGCTGCCCGCCAGGCCGCCCGCGTCCACCAACTCGAGAAACGCCTCTCCGAGCTGCTCGGCGAGCACGCCTGGCGCCAGCCGGGGCTCGGCGCGCCCGACGACATCGACGCGCTCAAGCAACGCGTCACCCACCTCGAACAGCAGGCCGCCGACCTGCGCCTGCAGCTGGACGAACGCGGCGACGACCTGATCGTCGCCCGCGCCGCCAACCGCGAACTCATGCTGCGCACCAACACCACCCGCTGACGGCTGCGCAGGAGGGTGGCGGGGAGGGCGGCAAAGGCGCCCGCCCGGCGTCATATCGTGCCGGCATGCGGCCACTGGCACTGTTCGACCTCGACAACACGCTCATCGACCGCCGGGCGGCCTTCAACGCCTGGGCGGAAGAGTTCGCCGCTGCCCATCAGCTCGACGACCAGGCCCTCACCTTCGTGGTCATGGCAGGCGCGCACCATTCCGGCCCGATGGACAGCTTCTTCATCATGCTCTGCGCGACCTTCGACCTCAGCGAGCCGCCGGACCAGTTGTGGAAGCAATACCGCCGGCGCATGCCCGAGCTGGTGTCCTGCCACGCGACGGACCGTGGCGCGCTACAGCGGCTGCGCCGAGCCGGGTGGCTGATCGGAATCGTCACCAACGGAATGACCGACAATCAGTCAGCCAAGATCCGAAACACCGGATTAGGCGACCTGGTCGATGGGTGGGCCACCTCCGACGAGGTGGGCAGCCGCAAACCCGACCCGGAAATCTTCCGAATCGTTGCCGCCCGATGCGGGACGACCCTCGAGCACGGCGGGTGGATGATCGGCGACGACCTCATCCTCGATGTCGCCGGTGGACACGCCGCCGGCCTCCGCACGATCTGGCTCCAGCCCCGACCTCGAACCGGGCCGTGGTCGTTCATCGGCCCAGCGCCAGACGTCACCGTCAACTCCGTCACCGAAGCTGTCGAGGCGCTCCTCAACTCACGGTGAGACCGCCGGTCCGTTCCACCCGTGCAGTGTCCGCCGATCCGGACGGTCTGAGCTCACGACAGGGCGCCACCACCGAACGCCCGCCACGATTCCGAACAACGGCTGCCCAAGCGCTATGGCCGCTCCATCTTGCGCTTGAGCCTGACGAGGTCGGACAACACGGAATTGGCGTCGCGTTCGAAGTCCTCGTCGCGCCGTCGAGCAACCCGGGAGTGAGGCGACGATGACACAGGTCGCCCGCTCCCTGCACGACCACCTGCGGACGGGCACCCTGCCCTGGTGGAGTTAGTCAGTCGGTGGCCTGGGCCCGCCGCTCGCGCAGCCAGACCAGCGCCACCATGACGACGTTGACGGCCACGAGGATCAGCAGGGACGCGTCGCCGGAATCGGTGGACCGGTCGATCGCGAAAGCCTCGCCGTCCGCCATCACCGTGTTGGTGGTCGTCCACAGGACGTTGTTGGCGATGTGGAAGGCGACCGGCGCCTCGACGCCGCGGCTGATGATCGCCATCAGGCCGGTGCTGACGGCGACCACGACGTAGTAGCCGAACAGCCAGGGGTCGGTCGACCCGTGGACCACGGCGAAGCCGAGGCTGGAGATCACCAGCCCGACGGCCAGGGCCGGACGGACCGCACGCACCCAGGACGCGGCGGCGGGTAGCGCGGCGCTTCGGAACATCAGCTCCTCGCCGACGGCCTGCACCGGGGTGCTCAGCAGAACGACCGCCAGCATGCCGATCGTCGTGCCGGTGACACCGAAGGCCGTCCAGCCCGGCGAGTCGGGTGCGACCAGCGCCACGACACCGATCCCCGCGCCGACCAGCAGCGCCGCGCCGACGAGGTAGTGCGTCAGGCGGCGTGCGTCGAAGGCTCGTGGAAAGCTGAGCAGGCTGCGCCACGGCACCCTGGCCGTCCACACCAGGAGCAGGATCGCCAGGACGCCGGCCACGCCGATGCTCAGGTTGACGGCCAGGAACTTCAACGGTGTGAAGGTGGCGGACATCGGGTCGCCGCTGCCCTCGATGACGCCCACGACCTGGTAGAGCAACACCTGGAGAACCAGCATCACCAGCGGCGGCACGAGGACGACCAGGAGCGGCTTCCACCAGCTCATGCGGAGGTGGGCGCCGAACGGTCGGGAGCTGTCGACGGCTGGCCGGGAACGCTCCGGCGTCAGGATTCGTGAAGGTCCTGCCTGGGAAGGGCTCGGGTGACTCGTCGTCTCCCAGGGTCCGTCGGAGCTTGGTGCGTTCATCGGGGAAGGTTCCTCTCGAGCTCGTGGCATCCCCATTGCAGCGCTCACCGCGCCCTCCTGGCAGTGCCACCACGTCACCACTGCACCGTGACATTCCACGAACAGACATGACGCGGAGACCCGCTCGACGTCGGTACCGGGTGAGTTCCGCCGGTGCGGGCGGGAAGTCGAGGCGTGGCTTGCCGCGCATCGCCGCCGCCAGGCTCTCGTAGACCGGCGGATTGATGCCGTCGCGCTGCTGGTGCCGCATCTTCACGGTGGTCTGCGGCCAATCCGGGTCGGTCAGGATGCCGGCCACCGCGTACTGCGTCGTCATCGCGACCAGGGAGGCGTAGTTCTCCGCGTCGGTGGTGCCGGTCCTGCCGGCGACCGAAGCGTCGACGACGGCCTTCACCTGCGCGGCCGTACGGCTACCGCCGCACCGGCTGGTGGCGGAGTCGTCGCCGACGGGGCAGCGGGCGGCGTCGACGGCGGCGCGGGCCACCCCGGTGCCGATCCGTTCTCGCAGCGGGGCTGGGCGATTCGTGGTCCTCGGCGGCGGGGATCGCTTTGCGCGTCACCGGCGCCACGTCGGCCAGTTTCACGTCGCGGCGGTTCTCGTCGTACATGGTGGCCAGCGGGGTCCTGCCGTCGGCGGCGAACAGGTAACTGATCTGCGGCGCCCGGGCCACCGTCAACTCGCTCGGCAACGCGCCGAACGCCTCCGCGCCGGCCTTTGCCCCCAAGCCGGACATGGCCACCGGGGGAACAGCGGCCGCCGCGACCACCACGCCGGCCAGCAGGCCACAGGCGAGCAGCGACACGGTTGGTCAGGAATCCGTGATCACGCTTACACATTCTGGTCGACCTCGATCCACACGGTGCAGCCAGCTGGCGGTGCGATCCCGGGTGGGCCGGCACACCGTCACAACGTGGCGATCACGACCCCGGCCGCCCGGGCGATCAGGGCGTTGTCGTAACCGGCGTCCTTCCGGTCGCGGCTGGCCGTCATCGGACAGTCCGGCGTCGACTGTTCGGCGGCACCGGTTGGGCCGCATGCGGCGAGGGACACCGCTGCCACTGCGGTCACCAGGCGGTGTGTCGGAAGAACCATGATCGCTCCTTGTGGGTGCCGTGGGCCCGGCGCCGGACAGCGCCGGTCGGGCAGGACTCGACCCTGACAGCGATCCGGCATGCGGTCGAAGACGGAAGCAGCGGTGTCCATGCCGACCGGGCATCGCCGCCGCTGTGCGGGCAGCTCCTGCTCGAGGTCAGGCCCGTGGTGCCGGGTGGGTAGTTCGCCAACCGAACAGGTCGTGGCGCCGGACCGCTGTTACAGCCAGTCGTGTTCGCGGGCGTAGCGGGCCGCTTCGTGGCGGGTCCGGGTCTGGGTCTTGCGCATGGCGTTGGAGAGGTAGTTGCGTACGGTGCCTGGCGCGAGGTGGAGCCGGGCGGCGATGTCGGCGACCGAGTAGCCCTCGCCGGTGACCCGCAGCACGTCGGCCTCACGGTCGGTGAGGGGGCAGTCCTCGGTGACGGCGAGCGCGGACACGTCCGGGTCGATCCAGCGTTTGCCCGCGTGCAGGGTGGCGATGACCGAGGTGATGTGGGCCGGCTCGGCGGATTTGCTGACGAAGCCCTGGACGCCGAGCCGCAGCGCCTTACGTAGCACGCCGGGGCGGGCGTGCCGGGTCAGCATGAGGATCACCTGCTCGGGTCGCTCGCGGCGGATCTGCGCGACCGCGTCGAGGCCGTCCACGCCCGGCATCTCCAGGTCGATGACCAGGACGTCGGGCCGGTGCCGCAGGGTGGCGGCGATCGCCGTCCGGCCGTCCTGCGCCTCGGCGAGGACCGTGATGTCGCCCTCCATCGGCAGCAGTGCGGCGAGGGCCGTGCGCAGCAGCGCCTCGTCGTCGGCGAGCACGATGGTGGTCATCGGCCGTCCTTCCCGCCAACCGTCGGGGCCGCGTCGGCCCGAGCGGGTGGGAAGACCGCTGCGGTCAGGAAACGCCCGTCCTTCTGTTCCACGGTCAGCTCACCTCCGTCGCCCGCGACCCGTTGCCTGAGTGCCGCCAGTCCCCTGAGCTCGGGGAGCGTGTCGGCGGTCGCGCCGTCGTTGACGATGGTGATGCCCGATTCGGCGAGCGTGATCTGCACCTGGGTGGCCTGGGCGTGGCGCAGGATGTTGGTGGTGGTCTCCCGCAGCACCTGCCCGAGCAGTTCGCTGGCGCGGGAGTCGACCTCGGCCTCCCGGGTCACCCGGACGCGGATGCCGGCGGCCTCGAACAGGTTCTTCGCGTTCTCGATCTCGGCGGTGAGGTTGAGCCGCCGTTGCGCGTAGGCGAGCTCCTTGGTCTGCGCGATGGTGTCGCTGACCAGCGCGTACGTCTCCCGCAGCTCCTTCTCCGCCCGAGCGGTGTCGCGCAGCAGCAGTCGCTGGGCCAGGGCGATCTTCAGCTTGACCACGTGCAGGGTGTGGCCCTGGATGTCGTGCAGGTCGCTGGCGAACCGCACGCGCTCCCGGACCACGGCCAGCTCCGCCTCGCGTTCCCGGGTCTGTTCAAGCTCCCGGATGAGATCGTAGAACCGCTCGCTCACCATCGTGAAGACCGTCACGACGGCGGTGAGGGCGGTCGGGATGAGGACGTAGGTGACCAGGACGTGACCGATGTCGTCCCGCTGCACCAGCAGCCGCGCCGCGCCGACGGCGGCGACGTAGGAGAACAGCCCGGCCACCGCCAGCCGCCGGTGTCGCCGGACCTCGCGCAGGGCGAGGGAGCCCACGGCGCAGAACCCCCAGTAGGCGTTGGGGCTGCCGGTCACCAGGACCCCCAGTGGCCACACCGCTCCCCCGACGATCACGCACGGCAGCGCCACCCGTGCCAGGTCGTTGGCCGTCCACCGTTCGAAGGCCACCACGGCCGCCACCGCCCCCGGCCCCAGGACGACGACGTGCCACCAGGTACGCGCGTCGGTGTAGAGCAGCACCACCGCGGCGAACACCACCGGCGGCAGTGACGTGGCGAGGTTGAGCCGGCGCAGCCTTCCCTGCGTCGACTCCGTGAAGCGGGGCGATCTCGCGGCCACCACACCAGTATCCGGCAGCCAGGGGCCACGACCAGTGACACCACGTCACATACGGTGGTGACGTGCTGCCACTAACGGGTCGGCCGCGCCCGCGCTGTCATGGGTACATGTCCACCACACCAGTCATCGAAGTCGAACGGCTGAACCTCACCTACGGCGACTTCCACGCCGTGAAGGACCTCTCCTTCGAGGTACGGCCCGGAGAGCTCTACGCGCTGCTGGGTACCAACGGAGCCGGGAAGACCTCGACCCTGGAAGTTGTCGAGGGACACCGGAGGCCGACCTCGGGCACGGTACGCGTCTTCGGGCACAGCCCCGCCGACCGGCGAGCGGTACGTCCCCGAATGGGTGTCATGCTCCAGGAGAGCGGGTTCTCCCCGGACCTCACCGTCCGTGAGTCCGTCGGTCTGGTTGGCCGGCTCACCCGGCGCACCGACGACGTCGACCGGGTGCTCGACCTGGTCGACCTCACCGGCCGAGCCGGCCGCAAGGTGTCGCAGCTGTCCGGCGGGGAGAAGCGGCGGCTGGACTTTGCCACCGCCGTCTACGGCACCCCGGAGCTGATCTTCCTGGACGAGCCGACCACCGGCCTCGACATCCAGTCCCGCGACGCCGTCTGGACGACGGTGGACCGGCTGCGGGAGAACGGCGCGACCATCGTACTCACCACGCACTACCTGGAGGAGGCACAACAGCGCGCGGACCGGATCGGGCTGATGCACGAGGGCGCCTTCCACCGGGAGGGCACCGTCGCCGAGCTGACCCGCACCCTGCCGGCGGTCATCCGCTTCTCCCTCCCGGCACCGGCGCCGACGCTGCCGGTGCGGGCCGCCGCCGACGCGGACGGGAAGGTCACGGTCGAGACCTTCGAGCTACAGAAGGACCTGCACCTCCTGCTCGGCTGGGCGCAGGACCACGCCGTGGAGCTGCGGGACCTGACGGCGGGGCCGACCCGGCTCGACGACGTCTTCCGCGCCATCAACAGTTGATTCGTTCTTCCCCGACAGGAGCGTCACCGTGCTTTCCATCGCGTCCAGCGAACTGATCCAGATCTTCCGCAACCGGCTGGTGCTGATCACCAGCCTCATCATCCCGGTCGCGGTCTGTGCGTACTTCGTCCGCCAGCACGAGACCTACGCCGCCATCGGGAGCCTCGGCTACATCGCCGCGATCGTACTGTTCACCGTGGCCGCGTTTGGGCTCTACGCCACGGCCGTCACCACCCTGGCCTCCCGGCGACAGAATCTCTTCCTCAAGCGGCTGCGCTCCACCGCCGAAGGCGACGCGGGCATCCTCGCCGGCCTACTGCTGCCCGTACTCGTCCTCGCCGTGGTGCAGGTGACCGCGATCCTGACCGCCCTGGCCGTGGTCGCCGGCGAACCGGCCAACGTCGCTCTGCTGGTCGTGGCGGTCCTCGCGACCCTGGCCATGATGATCGGCCTGGCCCTGGCCACGGCCGGGCTGACGAACTCCCCCGAACACGCGCAGGTCACCACCCTGCCCGTTACCCTCGGTGTGATCGCCATGGCCAGCTGGGTGGGCATCTCCGGCATGGAGAACCTCGCCTGGCTCAAGCGGCTGCTGCCCGGCGGCGCGGCCACCGAACTGACCATGAACGCCTGGAACGGCGGCGTCGCCGTGACCGACTCCCTGCTCCTGCTCGCGCCCACGCTCGGCTGGGTCGTCGTCGCCGTCGCCCTCGCCACCCGACTCTTCCGCTGGGAGCCCCGCCGATGACCACCGAACCCCGGTCGGACATGCCGACCCTCGTGGAAGATCTCCTACTGCTTCTGTTCCAACCCAGTTCCGGGACCATCGCGGGTGAGAACACCCTCTTCTACGTACTCGGTGGAGCGGTCCTCGCGGACCTCGCACTCGGCGATCACCTGACCACGGCGGCCCAGGGGCGGGTCAGCAGCGTGGCAGGTCACCCACCGTCGGACGACCTCCTCCGCCCGGTGTGGGACTACCTCGCCGAGAAACCGAGGGGGGTGCAGACGGCACTGGCGGCGATCGGTCCCACCCTGCGCAAGCCGGTGTTGGAGCGGCTCATCGCGCGAGGCGACATCGACCAGGAGCCCCGCAAGGTGCTCGGCCTGTTCCGGACGACGGCCCTGCGCGACGGCAGGACCGAACGACGGGCTCGTCTGCTCGCCGACGTTCGGCAGGTTCTCGTGGACGGTGCGGAGCCGCAAGCCCGTGTCGCCGCGCTCGCGGCGCTGCTCTCGGCGAGCGGGACACTCCCGCAGTTCCACCGCGAGATCCCATGGACGTCAGCGGTGATCACGCGGGCCAAGGAACTCGAGCGCGGCGACTGGGGTGCCGACGCCGCGGCGGCAGCCGTGACCCGCACCGTGACGGCCACGGTCGTCAACAGCGCCATCGTGGCCATCACCGTGCTTCCTCGAAGCTAGGACGTAGGTGAGCCCTCGTCGAGCGGGTCCGGGCGGACCTCCCGCTGGCGGTCGCCGACCAGGGCACCTACTACGCCGGCGGCGACGGCTACTCACCTGTCCGGCGTACGCCCAACCACGTCTCCCCGCGACGACATCCGTATGACGCGGTCTCCGCACTGAACCTTTTTCAACCTGAACCGCGCGGCGCTCACACACCGCGTCCGACCTCGCCCTCAGACGGACCGCAAGGGGAGGTTGAAAATGGTTCACCGGAAAGGAGGCCCGTGTGACGTCCCCGCCTCCCGAATCGCATGCTGGCATCGCGCCCCGCGACAGCGGTGGCGCCATAGGCACAGGGCCGACAGCCCGTGGTGGCGGGCCGGTTCAGATTCGATCGCCCAGACCGTTAGTGGGGGGTTTCGGGGGCGATTCAAAATTACATAGATAGATGTCGAGTCTCTGGCTGGCTTTTGCTGGTCAGGGCCTCGTATCGGTGCCCCCGGGATGACACGCAGAGCATCCGCGACAATTGCTGACCTGGGCAAACAAACCCCGATGGAGATCTTCTGTCGCTACAGCCTGCCTCCGAAAGAGGATCGCTTCAGGACTCGTGGGCCTGCGGTAATGAAGATTGGACGCCCGTGAAGCGCTCGCGCAGGCCGAGTTCGTCTCGACGGTCGCTCAGCATCCGCAGCACGACCGTGGCGTGGTCCGCGACCACCTTCCGCAGGCCCGCCCTGTGGAGCCGGGCCACGGCGACGCCGTTCGGATCCGAAGAGCATGTCCAGGTCGTCTCGGGCAACGAAAGTCTGGGACCGGACGAAGGCAACGAAGCCTTCGGACTGGATGCGCTTGCTGTCGGACATTCGAGCCTTGACCTGTACGGCGAGCGTTGCCGTGGATCCGCGCCGATGGAAGACCAGGTCGACGCCTTCGTCATCGACGAGCGAGGTGGACACGTTGAGGTCCCCTCGCGTCGCCAGGATGCCAGAAGGCCGCGACGAGACGCCGGACCGGCCGCGGCGGATAAGGTCGGACGGGCGGCTCTGCGAGAACGGGCTGCTTCGGGCGTAGAGTCTGTTCGTGTCACGGACCGGCCTGACCGCAATGTTTCGGGTCATTACGGCAAGGTTGTCGCGGAAGAGCGGATTCTTCTGGCTGGTCTGGGGCGCCGTGCCGCTGTGCCTGGGCGGTCTGCTCGGTGGTCTGGCCGGCGTCTTCGCCACCACCCAGTTCAGTTATGTCGCCGGACCTGCCATGGAGCCGGCCCTGCGCTCGGGTGACCATCTCGTCGTGGACGCGGCATCGCCGGTGCGGCCCGGAGACCTCGTCGTGGTCCGGTACACCGCCGACTCGCGCGACTGGTTGATAATCTCGCGGCTCATCGCCGAGGCCGGCGACCAGGTGACCTGCGACGGGCACCAGCGGGTCCGGGTCAACGGCGTGGTCGTCCGGGACTCCGCCGGGGGGCCGCCGAGCGCCGAACGGGATCCGGACGCCGCGTACATCGCGCAGAGCTGCCTGGGCTTCTCCGTCCCCTACCCGCTACAGGAGGGGATGGTGGTGCTGCTCGACGACGGCCGCGGCCTGCTCCGTGCGACCGGGGCGGAGGGAGTCGTGGGTCGCGCGTTCATGGTCGTCGACCCGCGGTGGAGACCCCGATTTCCGGGTACCCCCGACGCGTTTCGGGACCCGAAGCTGGCACGCGCCGACCGGCGGATCCCCGCGCCGACGATATGGGCGGCCGTCGCGGCGGCCGGCCTGTCCGGCCTGCTGGGTGTGGCCGTGACCGGTGCGGTCCGGTCCGTGCGACGTCGGCATCGCGCGAGCGAGCAGGTCGGGGACGCGTCGGGTCGGCGTCGGACCGGTTGGCCGCGCCTCCTGCGCCTCCGGACGTACGCGCGGCGCGGGTGGACGTTCTGGCTGGTCCTCGTCGCTGCGGCGCTGTGCCTGGGCGGGCTGGTCGGCACCCCGCTCACCGGCAGCTACGCCGAACTGGATGGGTTAGAGGAGAACATGGCCCCTACCCTTCGGCCGGGCGATCGTATCCTCGCCGACCGGGTGGCGTCGCCGCGACGCGGGGACGTCGTGCTGATCCGCGCTTCGGCGATCCGGGCCGCGCTCGGCGGACGGTTGAGCGGGTCGCAGGCGGCTCGTCCGTCACACGTCATGCGGGTGATCGCTTTGCCCGGCGACCGGGTGAGCTGCTGCGACGAGCGGCAACGCCTGAACATCAACGGATGGCCGTTCCACGAGCGGTACGTCACCGCCTCGGCCGCCGAACGCGCGCCCCGGAACGTCGTCGTACCCGCCGACCGGGTGCTGGTTGCTAGCGACAACGGCCGAGAACTGTTGTTGGTGGCGGCCGACGGGATCTCGGGCCGGGTCTTCGCCGTCCTGGCCGACGAGGCGAGGCCGCAGTTCATCGGTACGCCGAACGCCTACCAGGCGGCCGGCCTGGCGCCGCGCGGCGAGCGGATCGCCACTCCCGTCGTGCTGGCCTGCCTCACCATGATCGGGATCGTCGGCCTGCTGGCATTCGGTGCGATCGTCCTGGTGCGACGGGCACGGCGCTGGCTGAGAGCGATGGCGGTCGAGGCGGCGACGGCGACGGCTACCCCGGCCGCCGGCGGCCCGTCGGAGGCACCTGCTCGACCCAACAGGTCTCGTGCATCCCAAACCGCTCGCAGACCCGGCTGAACCGCTCGGGGCACACGTTCTCGAACGGTTGGTTCGGCACATATCTCTGCCACCGTTCGGGCCCGATGCCCGGATCGACCAGCGCGCACGCCGCCCACTCCGGCTCGGCCAGGATGGTCAGCAACCCGTCGGCGTTCCAGAGTCTCAGCCCGCCCTCGATGTCCACCGAGACAAGGTGTCCACCGGGCGTGAAGGTGACGGCGAAGACCTCCCTGCTATGCCCGTGCAGCGGAACGACCCCGCCTGCCTGGCCGGGCTCCGCGACCGACATCAGCACGACGGTCCGTCCGGCGCCGGTAGCCAGGACCCGGCCATCCGGGCTGAAGGCGACCGTCTTGCCGCCGTACGGCGCGCTGGACACCATGCGGGGGTGCGCCGGATCGCCGACGTCCCAGACCTCGGTGCCCTCGCCGGTGACGACGGCGAGGAGGCGTCCGTCGCCGCCGAACGTCATAGCCCCACCGGGCGTGGGCAGCGTACCGGCCATCCGGGGACGGAGCCGGTCGGCGATATCCCAGAGCGTAACCTTGCCCTTGCGCTCGGTCACGAAGAGCCGACTGTCCGGGGAGAACGCCGCCGCGGGAGCGGTGAACGACTCCTCGTTGGTGGTGCCGGCGATGCTCGTCAGCGGGCGCGGCTGCCGCGGGTCGGTGACGTCCCACATCTCGAAGACGGGATTCTCCGGATCCGAGACCGGGTCGTTGACCGCGAGCGTACGACCGTCCGGGCTGAACCGGACCAGCCGCCGGGTCTCGGGAAACAGGTCGGAGGCGCCGCGGGTCAGAAGGGTCCGGAGGAGTCGCGGGTGGCCCCGCCGGGCGGTGTCCCACAGCGTGGTGGTGCCGTCGAGATTCCGTTCGGCGACGGTGCGGCCGTTGGGGCTGATCGCCACCCCCACGACTCCCACCCGGCTGGCGGGCACGGTGGTCGAGACAGCCGTCCGGGCCGGGGCGGCGATGTCTCGGACGGTGGTGTGCACGGCTAGTCCGCCAGTGACCAGGGTACGGCCGTCGGCGCCCAACCCGGCGGTCACGCCGACGCCACCGGCCTCGTAGCTCACCGGAGCGGGATCGGCCGGTCCGAGATTCCACAGGTCCGTCCCGCCGTGCATGCCGCCGGAGGCGATCGAGCGACCGTCCGGAGAGAATGCCAGGGAGGTGACGTCGCCACCCGCACCGCCGAGGGTCGCGGTGGCCCGTGGATGTGCCGGGTCGCTGACGTCCCAGAGCCGCACGACCTGACCGATGCTGCCGACCGCGGCCGTACGACCCCAGCGGCTGAACGCCACCGTCGACACGGTGGAGACGACGGCGGGGTTGGCCAGGTCGCTCACCTGCCTCGGCCGGCGCGGATTCGAGATGTCCACCAGCACGGCCGGTCCGAGGTTCGACGCGATGGCGACCAGTGTGTTGTCCGCGCTGAACGAGGCGCTCTGCCACGGGCTGTTGCTCACCATGGTGATCTCACGCTGGGGCAGGCTCTGCTGGAAGTCGGCCAGGCGTACCGGCCGGGACGGGTCGGCGATGTCCCAGATCGTGTGCCCGCCGTACGTCCCCTCGGTCACCATCAGCCTGCCGTCCTGGCTGATTCCCGCGACCTTGCCGATGCCCCGGCCGAGCGGAGCGGTGTCGACCAGGCGGGCCCCGTCCACCCTGACCAGGACCGGACCGCCGGCGGCGGCGCCGGCGCGGACCCCGGTCCTGCCGTCCGGAGCGAGCGCGAGGAGCCGGCCCCCGACGACGGTACGCGCCCGGTACGGGCGCTTCGGGTCTGAGATGTCCCACCACACCAGAGCGTCGGTGACGTTGTCCCGGTCGGCGCGGTCGCCCACCACAGCCAGCGACCGACCGTCGTCGCTGAACCGGAGGTGGTTCGCGCCGTTCGTCCTGAACTTCGCCAGGTGCGGGTCGAGGACGTGGCGGCCCGCGATGGGCCAGACGGACACCGTGTCGTCATCGTGGGCCATCGCGAGCATCGCGCCGTCCCGGCTGAAGGCGGTCGCGACGACGTCGGAGTAGCTGGAGTCGACGCCGGGGGTACGCGCCGTTCCGCCGTAGTGCGCGCCGGCGAGGGCGGTGACGAGATTGGACCGGTTCTCGGCGGTCCGGGCCAGGCGCAGTGCGGCGAGGTCGAAGGTCAGCGCGGCCTGCGGATCGCTGTCCCTGATCGTGTCGGCCACGGCGAGGAGCTGCCGTACCGTCGCCTCCCTGGCGTTGGCGTCCGCCCTGCCGCGCTGGTCGAACGCGTAACCGCTCGCGACGACGGCCAGGATGAGCAGGACGGTCAGGAACGCGATCACCTGGTAGAGCCGGCGCACCTCGGCTCGCCGCCAGTTCTTGCTCGCGGTGAGGAACGCCCGTTCCGGATCAGTCAGCCGGACGTTGTCGTCGGTAAGCCACGGAAGAGCGGCCTCCAGCCGGGCGCCTCCGAAGAGGAGCGAGCGGTCCGCTCCGTCGCGCTCCCACTCGCGGACCGCCTGCCGCAAGCGCGCCCGGGCCCGGAGCGTTTCCCGGTCGTCGTCGATCCACTCCCGGAGCCTCGGCCACGCCTTCAACAGGGCCTCGTGGACGTAGACGGACTCACCGTGCACCGTCACCAGCCGGGCCCGGACGAACGCGTCCAGCACGGTCGCGCCCACTCCGTCCAGGACCAACTCCTGCACGGCGGCGATCCGGGTGGTGTCCTCGCCGTCCTCGGAGGTGAGGACCATCTGTAGGAAGATGTTTCGCGCCGCCCGCTGCCCCGGCTCGTCCAACTCGCGGTAGATGGCGTCGGCCCGGAGGGCGATCGCGCTGTCGATGCCGCCGGCCGCCAGGTAGTCGTTCGCGGTCAACCGCCGGCCGGTGCGCTTCTGCCAGGTCGCGAGGAGCGCGTACGAGAGGTGCGGAAGCACCGCGGCCCGGCGCTCGGACCGTGGGTGGAGGTCGAGGTCGCGCAGGACGACCCGGGTCAGTTCGTCGTCGACGGCGAGCCCGGCCACCCGCGCCGGACCGGTGATCACCTCGCGAAGCTCGTCCGGCGCCATCGGCGGTACGGTCAGCGCGTTGCGCGCCGCGCCGGCGATCTCGGGAAGTTCCAGACAGTGGCCGAGATGGTCGGCGCGGACGCCGAGCGCGACGAGGGCGACCGGCGCGGACTCGTCCGGGCCGATCAACCCGGTCACCGTGGCGACGAACTCCGCCGCCCGGTTCGGATGCTGGATGAACAGATCCTCGAACTGGTCGAGGACGAGCACGAGCTTCCGTCCGTCGAGGAGCCGGCCGACCTCGCGCCGCGGATCGGTCGCCAGCGCGTGCCGTACCCGCAGGTCGTCGTCCGGATCGTCCCGCCCGGTCAGCGTGGCGAGCTGCTCGGCCAGCAGGTCCATCGGGTCGGCGCGTCCCGGGCCGGCGCCCAGCGTCATGACGACGTGGACCCAGCCCGCCGAGCCTGGGACTCCCAGTGCCCCCTTCTTGATCTCGGGCAGGAGTCCGGCCCGGAGCAGGGAGGACTTGCCCACCCCGGAGGCGCCGACCACGATCAGCGGATCCGCACCGAAAACACGCGTGGAGGCGGCTCGCAGCAGCGTCTCCGTAATCTCGCGGCGGCCGAAGAAGAGCCGCTCGTCCGCCGTGTCGTATCCGTTCAACCCCAGGTACGGGCAGACCTCCTCGGCGCCGTCGAGATCCTCCGGCGGCGGGTTGTCGAGGCGCGGTGGCCGGTACGCGCGGTTCGGTGCCAGTACGAGCCGGCCCGCGCCGCCCTCGTACCGGGCCACCGGCGCCTGGCCAGCCGGCTGGAGTCGGCCGCGGAGGAGATCGGTCACCCGGGCCAGCGTGAGCTGTGGCGGCCCCTGCGGATCACCCTCGGTCAGGATGCTCAGCAGCTCACCGGTGAACAGGGTGTGCCGGGCCCCCTCGGGGGCGAGAGCCTGTACGGACCGGCGGGTGGAGGCGAGGAGCAGCCAGTCCCCACGAAGGCCGCCGAGGTGGGCCCGGCCCGCGTCGCAGCAGTCGAGCACCACGACGATCGTCGCGGCGCGGCAGTGCCGCAGCGCTCCGGTGACGGCGGCGAACTCCAGCGCCTCCGTCGACGCCCGGGTCCGGGAGATGTCAGCCGTCGCCTGGGTGGCAAGGTACAGCGCGTTCTCGGATACGAGCCCGTGCCCCAGGTAGTACAGCAGGAACACATCCTCCGCCTCGACGGCCGCCTGCCGGATGACGTCGTCCAGCGCGCCGGGATCCGGCGGATCCAGCAGTACGCGGAGACTCTCCGGCCGTACCCCGCAGATCTCCGGATCGAGCAGGCAGCGCTCCAGGTCCGCGATGGACGTGGCGACCGCCTCGACATCAGGCAGCCTGCCCGGATCGCGGTGGTGTGCCGTGCCGACGACCACCACCCTGGTGGCCGGCGACCCAAGTGACGTCACGTCGCCGGGGCGTCGGTACCGTCCGGACGCTCGGCTCCGCCTTCCAAGCGCTGGGCTCCACCGTCCAGACGCTCCGCGTGGCGCTCCAGCTCGGCCGCCAGCGCCACGGCGTCCAGCTGCCGGATCCGCTGGCCGGACAGCTTGATCTCGGTGGAGTCGTCCGTCCTCCGTACGGTCAGCTCTAGGTCGCTGGTGCGGTCCCGCGAACGGATCCGCAGATAGGTGACCAGGGCAGCTAGCAGCGGTGTAAGGGTCTGCGGTTCGAGCAGAATCCGGAGCCCTTCCAGGACCGGTCCGAGGGTGCCGGGATCCGCCGGCCGCTCTACCAGGATGACCCGACCACGGAAGGCGGGATCGTCGGCCAATTCCAGTTGAAGGTCCCGCAGGGCGTCGAGGCCGGCGAACTCATCGTCATCCGACCCCGTCAGGCAGACCCGTAGATCCATCCAGGACTCCAATCCAGCAGGAAGAGGGTCGCTACCAGCTACGCACAGTTCGGCACGTTAACACACCGCACACAACCTCCAGGGCCGCTGGAAACGGGGCGGCGGCGCGGCCACCCCGGTCCATCGGGTTGTTGACAGCCGCGCCACGCGGCGTCCTGCTCCTGCGGTTGAGCACGCTAGCTACCTCGGCAGCGCCACGCCGGAGACCAGGTGGAGGCTGACCCCGCCCCCGACTGTCACGCTCGTGAGCTCCGCCAGCGCCGACACGGTGTTCGCAGCCCGATCCACGATCGAGGGTCGAGGCCCGGGAGCGTCTGGTGGCATACCTGGTTGAGAAGGGCGAGTCAACGGGTGGTCCAAGTGCTCCTCAATGCTGCCGGAGAACACATGTACCGGCAGACCGGCGGCTTCCGCGTTGACGACCTGCTGCAACCTGGCCAGCGAGTTCGGCTCGCTCGCCACGAAGTAGCTCTCCAGGCGACGATCGATGTTGAGGAGTGTTCGGGCTTTGCGGATCAGTAGTGCGGGTGACGCCTCGTCTCCCGACTCGTACCGGCCCTCCCCTGCGTACCCGTCGATGATGCCTACTCGTCGGTCAGGCGAGTACTTCCCAGTCTTCCCCACGAAGGGGTCAACGTACTGGTCCATGATGGCGTGCTTCAGGATCGCTGCTGGTTTCTTGCCGTCGAAGAAGCCCATCTACCCCTCACTCGGCTCGCCTGCAACTGGTAGCTTCCCATCGTGACCAACCGATGTCGGATCGTCACCGTGGCAGTGTGATCGACTAGCACCAACTGGAGACACCAGCCATCGGGTTGACGTTGTGGCAGGTCAACGACGGTCGCAGCAGCCCCGCTGCTCACCGCTTCCGACGACTCCATCCCATGACCCGGAGCCAGATGACCCCTCAGGGCTACGAGCTGTGGCTCGCTCAGATCGTCAACGAGTCGGACCGAGACTCGATCATCAGCGGCCGGGTGATCGACTGGTACGTACCGGTCAACCTCGGCGAGGAGAACGCCACCAACAAGATCCGCCCCGTCGTGGCTTTCCACGAGGCCAACGACGGTCAGGTGTGGGTTGAGGACGCGCGTCCCCCGTGGTTCTTGGGTTCCTCTCGCGATGAAGCGCTGGGTTTTGCTCATGCGTGGTTCGAGGATCCGCCTGTCGGGCACACCGAGTCCGGCTAACCTCCCCTCCCCCACCCGGATTGGAGACCTGTCCCATGACCGACTCCGAAATGCCCGACATCGTCTGCGACGTGGACCTGCACCAAGAGGACGGAAACACGTACGTCCCGAACGCCTGGATCGAAGACGAGGAGATCACGTTCGCTGAGCAAGGGCTCTTGGTCTTCCTGGCCAGCTTCCCGCTCGGCCGGGTCATTCGGCCCGTCGACCAGCGACGACCGCACCCGGACGACCCGCCGTTGGTGGAGATGGTCGAGTCTTTGAAGACGGCCGGCTACCTGGTTCCTGACACTACGGTCGACAAGGTCCGCTACTGCCTTGTGCATCCGGACCGGCTCGGGCCGCTGCCGGTCTTCGACCCGGAGGGGGCGCTGTGATCATCAACGATGACTGGGTGGACAGGGCCGAGCGGAAGATCGCCGACGCGTGGGGATTGGCGGCTGCGGCCAGCGACCGCCGTGGGGCGCTCAACCGCTCAAACCCAGCCGAGGTGGGGTTGTACGCAGAGCTGACCCAAGCCGACGCTGCTATGGCCCGCGTGTGGGTGGAGATGGCGAAGGCTGAGGCGCTGATAACCATCGGGAAGACGCTGGCCTACATGCAGGATGCGGTGCAGGGCTCGCTCGGTTCGGACGAGCAGCAGCCGTCGGGGTGGCGGTCCTGGCTCCGGCGCAGGTAGCTGCTCGTTCGGCTCGCTTCGAGCACGGCAAGTTGGGTTGATGGCGTGTCTTGCGGTGTCGCGTCCCTTGTTAACGATGGCCCGGTTGGGCCTACTGCCCCCCGTCGTGACCACAGCTAGGGGACTGCCCGGCCTTCAACCGGTGATCCTTGGCGCGTCCGCGGATAGGCGTCCCGAGGAAAGCCGCCAGACTGTTGTAGCGGTGCCGGACGGACAACAGGTCGCGTCGTCGCTGCGAAACCAGGTTTCCTGCACCGTTACAGTTCCCTTGAGTTCCCCCCGCTTTGATGGAACGGGACGGGCTCAGTCGCCGAGCTGCTGGTTGGGGAACTGGTTTCGCTCTTCGAGGCAGTGGTGGAGGCGCTGGGCGGAACCGGCGTCGACGTGGACGAGCCGTCAACGGCCGGCTCGTTCGAGGAGCACGACGTGAGGGCCGTGAGCGCGATCGCGGACAGCAGGATGCGGGCAAGCCGGCCGGACCGGGCTACTGGCCGCAGGCAGATCATCAGTGTATTCAACACTCTCACTGCTGGTGTCGACCAAGGCCGGCCCATGCCGGCACCAACCGCCATCTACCCCGCATGTGTTCGCCGGGCGTTCTCGTGGCTCGCCTTTCGCATGGCTGTCGCGCCCGCCTACGCGAGTCGAGCTCTCCAGTGACTGCTACGGGAGTACGGTGACGGCAGGTTGACATCTGCGGCCGCCTCCACGCGGTGACAGGGATGCGCGTCCGCCGCCTGCCCGCTTGCGCCCGCGGAGTCAGCCGGATCGCGCTGAGGCTCACGAACTCGGTGAAGCCAATCTGAATCCGGGCAGCGTTAGCTTTTTTCGTACTCGAACACCAGACGCAGAAGGCTGCTGAGGATCGTTCGCCGCAGGTGGCATCCGCGTCGTGGTACGACCACCGGTCGTCCAAGGAGGAATCATGACCAACGGCCCAACTGTCCCAGCGCGAGTACGGGAGCGTGCGAAGGTGCTCAGGCTCGCCTCCATCGGTGCGGGCGCAGTCCTTGCGCTCGCGCTCGGTCTCGGCGTCGCGCCGTCCGCGGCCTCGGCGGCACCGGCTGGTCAAGGATCGACTGAGGCTGGTGCTGCAGCGACTCCCTGCGGTTACGTTACGACGGCCGACGGCTTCCACGCCTACTACAACCACTGCGACTCGCCGCCTCGGACCGATGTGGTCATCAACGTCGACACCATTTTCGCCCCCGACTATGAGCTGTGCGTGAAGCCGGGCCTGACCTACCTGGGACGGACCTACGACATCCGGTACGCGGTCTATGTCGGGAGAACCTGTAACGCCGGCTGACCCGGCACGCACCGGGCGATACCGGGGTTGCGGCGGCGGTGCGCCCAGACGGTCCTGTGGCCGGCCGGGCGCACCGATCCGATCGCGGTCGGCCAAGAGGAGCAGGACGCGCCGGTCGAGTTCGTCGCGGACGGCTGTGACCACGTCGTCCGGAGTGTCGTGCAGGTCGCGGGCGGGCCAGCGGAGCAATCGTCGGGGCGCGGGTGTGTAGGGCGCGGGCAAATCGCCAGAGGCACCGTGACTCGCCAGGCAGAAGGGCCGGAGGGCACAGCGGCTCAGTGGGATTCTGGTCTGGGGATATAGATGCCGGCGGCGCGGAGCTTGGTCTCGAAAAGCGCGGTCAGCCGTGCCGCGGCCGGGGTCTGCTCTTCACCGTGGTGGGCGATCAGGGTGTACCGGGTCGCCGCCTCGGTGCGGGCTTGCAGGCCGGTCACGGTCTTCAGCAGTGCCGGGTTGGCGAGGTAGTGGTCGGCGGCGGCGGTGGCGAGCTCGGCGATGCGGGGGTCGTCCGGGTCCCAGGCTGCCGCTTCGGCTGCGCGTTTGTTCAGGGCAACGAGTTGGGTGTCTTCGAGGGCGTGCTCGAAATGGGTGAGGTAGTCGTCGAAGCCTTCTGGGACCAGGGCCTTGGCCAGCACCCAGCCCTCCCTGGTGGCCGCCACCTCATCCGCGGTGAAGCCAAGCCCGGACATCCGTTCCAGCAGCGCCACAGCGCGGTCGGGCAGCAGAGCCCGGTCACCATCGGCGAGCCGATGCAGCGTGTCACGCCGCGCGATCAACTCCTCGATCCGTTCGGTGAGCTGCCGCTCGACGTCGGCGAGCGCGGCGACGAACCGCTCGGCATCGGTGTCGAGCAGGGGTCCGATCTCGGCCAGCGGCACGCCGGCGGCGGCCAGTGTCCGGATCTGCACCAGCCGCGACAGGTCGGCCGATCCGTACCGTCGGTAGCCGGAGCTGTCGCGTTCCGGCTCCTCGACCAGACCGAGCTTGTGGTAGTGCCGCACGGTTTTGACCGTGACGCCGACGAAGGCCGCCGCCTGCCCGATCGTGACTCCGTTCTTCATATGCCCAGCCTGCCTTGTACTTGAGCTCGGCGACGACGCACGTCACGGCCGAGCATGAGCCGGACCACACCGAACTCGACGAGTTCGGCGTGGCCCCGGTTCGGGTTCGACCTGATGCACGACGGGAAGGGATCGCCATTCGAGGCGTGCGGGTCCCAGGTGTTCAGTCCGTCGGCTGAGCCGGATCAGCCGGCCCGCCGCCGAACACCTCGTTGAGGAGCCTTTGTTGGGCGTTCTGGAATGCCGCCGCGATGGACAGGTTGGCGTCGTCCACGCAGTTCAGCGCGGCGGTCAGGGTCTTGCTGCCGTCGGGTGTGCTGTACATCAGCGCCGCGTGGCCCACGGAGGCGCCGTTGTGGGTGATGACGGTGCCGCCGTCGTCCGTGGTCAGCACGAACACTCCGAGGCCGTAGTCCATGTTCGGGATGCCCGTCGGGTGCGGGGTGCACATCTCGGCCAGCAGCGGGGCTGGCAGGAGCTTGCCGCCCAGCAGAGCGGAGATGAACCTGGCCAGGTCCTGGGTGGTCGAGATCATGTCCCCGCCGCTGGAGACCCAGGAGGGGTCCTGGCGGGTGATGTCGATTGTCTTCTGCTCACCGGCGTCCTCGTACCGGTAGTAGGCATGGGCGTGCGGCTCGGGGATCTCCGCGCCGTCCGGCACCACGGTGTCCGACAGCCCGAGCGGCCCCAGGATCAGCCGCTGCATTTCCTGGGTGAACGAGCGGCCGGAGACCTTCTCGATCAGCAGCCGGGCCAGCGCGTAGTTGGTGTTGGAGTAGCTCCAGCCCGTCCCCGGCTCGAACCGCGCCGGCCTGGACAACGCCAGCTCCACCAGCTCCCGCGGCCGGTAGGCCTTGAACCGGTTGTCCAGCCACTCTTTGCCGGTGGTGCTGTAGGGGATCGGGATCCCCAACGCGATCGTCCCGTCGTCGTAGACCTCGCCGCTGAAGTTGAACAACCCGCTGGTGTGCTGCAACAACATCCGCACCGTGATCCGCTCGTCCAGCCCGAAGCCGGGCAGGTAGCCATTCACCGGAGTGTCCAGCCCGACCTTGCCCTCGGCCACCAGTCGCAGCACCAGGGTCGCGGTGAAGGTCTTAGCGTTGCTGCCGATCCGGACATACCCGTTCGTCGGCGGCTTGGCGGTCCCGCCCAGTTCGGCCGTCCCGGCGCTGCCGACCCACTCGCCCCGCTCGTCGTGCACCCGCAGCGACACCCCTACGAAACCGGAATCGACGATCTCCTCGATCGCCTTCCGTAGTTCCGGGCGATTCAGCCCGGCAGCAGCCGCAGGCGCAGCCCCGCTGTCCGCGGTGGCTGCGCCGGCGACGTCGAGGGCGGCTCTGATCTTGCGGGCCATCTCGGCCGTGGTGGTGCTGGGCCTGTCCAGATGCCTCTGGGCGGCTTCGGTGGCGAGGAGGATGGTGCTGCGGAAGTTGTCGGCTTCTGCCGGGGCTTGCTGGGCGAGCAGCTTCATGGCTGCGGTCAGGGCCGGCAGGACCCGGTCGGCGAGTTCGGCGACGCTCTTGCCCTTCAGTTCGATGTCCTCGGCGTTCGCGGCGAGCACGTACCCGACCGGACCGGTCGCCGACGTCAGGGCGGTGGAGGCATTCGCGGCAGCCTTCTGCGGCGAGCCGGTGGCGGCGGCCATCAGCGACACGGCGCCGTACGCTGCGGTCCGCAGGGTGCTCTTGGCCTGGTCGGAAAGGGCAATGGACATGGTGATCTGCCTCTTCAAAACTGCTGTGTCCGGTCGGCGTCGTGCCGCTGCGACGAGCTTCCACCCTGACCCAAGGTCAACCTCAATAATGATCCAGCTCACAGGATGGCCGGTGTGCCCGGACGAGATTCCGTCCGGACTCAAGGTCGCGGACGCCGGCTCGCCGTCGCGGGACGGCGTTCGGCGTGCAACGCCGGGGCTCGCGGGCGGCGGTCAGGCGGTAGAACGTAGCCGAGGCTTGTTCCCGTCTGGGTACTTCCGTTCCCACCGGGCGTTGACGAGGCCGGCCACGGTCAGCCGTTCCAGGACCTCCTCAACCACGTCACCACTACCGGCCCACCCAGCTGTCAAAGCGGGTTTCCTACTCCGGGGACCGGTAGACAGCTGACGCCGCGTCGCGCAGAGGGGACTACGACCGGCGCCGCGTAATGCTGCCCGCGAAGCCCAACCCGCGCCGACCGATCCCCCCCCCCCCCCCCCCCCCCCCCCCCGACATGCGGGGCAGGACTTGAGCGTCCGGGTCGGCTCGCCGTCAACCAGCGCACAAGGCCACCAGATGCCAAGCCGTTCGACCGGCACGGCCTCACCCCGGCGGCGGTGGTGAGGCCGCCCCGACGAGCAGAATCGGCTGAAGGATCCAGGTCAGGATCCGACCGGCGTCCTTCCGGTCAGGTTGAGGGTGCCCAACACCGCGAGACCCAGGGCGATTCCGGACGGAAACCGCCCGACCCGCTCGTCACGCCGCGATCCGTACGGGCGGGCTCGTGCTGGCCCTCGCCGACGATCAACGCGTCGATTGTCCCCGCAGAGACGCCGAGGGTGTGACGCCACGGTCGGGAGTCTTTTCCCGGCGTCTTCGAGGACGCTCTCCGGCCGTTGGGCCTCGCGGATGCGTTCCTGTACGAAGGTGGTGCGGTTTCAGATGACGTCGCGCCGTCGGCCGGTCGCGGTGGTGGGACGAAGCTGGCCTCGACCCGCTTGTACTCGATGGGCTGTCCGTCCCCACCCCACGTCGATGCGTGGTTCGAGACCTCGTCGGCCTCAGCCGGTCGAGTCAGCCTCCGGTCAGCGGCCGGGGCACCTTCAGCGCGGCACCCGGCTGCGGGGTCACCAGTTGGGCGGCGACGCTCGCGCAGACGCCCGCGCCGTAGTCGAGACCTCGCTTGTCCGGGTAGCGCACCTGCACCGCGAGTACCCAGTTGCTGGTGATGGCCAGACAGTTGACGTGCCAGTTGACGTCATAGACGAGCGAGGTCCAGCCGTTCTTGATGCTGACCGGTTCCCTGTCGAGAATCTCCTTCGGTAAGCCGTCGATGATGCCCCACCGGCCGCCCTCTCTCGTCTCCCGCTGATCTTCTTTGGCGGTGGTGCCCCAGACGTTGCGCATCTCGTTGAGCAGCCACCCGGTCCACTTGGGACCTGCGGCCCTGCCGTTCTTGACACACTCGCCCATTCGTACCGCGTCTTGGGCGGTCATCTCGGTGAAGCTCCACCAGCCCGCGTAGCCAGGTACGGTGCCCAGCCTCGTTCCGGTCAACCGGCACTGGACGATCATCCGTCTGATCACCGCTGTGCGGCCGCCAGCGTTGTAGAGCGCTTCGGCCGGGTCGTTGGAGCTGTAGCGGATCGCTTGGCTGGCCTGTTCCAGGCGTTCGTCCGAGGGCTTTTTGTTCGCCTCCGCCGTTCGGCGCAGGAAATCCGCGACGATCCAAACCTTGATCATCGATTCGGTGGAGTTGGTCGACGTGGCACTGTTGGCCGAACCGGCGATCCGCCCGCTCTCGCGGTCCAGCAATGCCCACGCGACGGAGCCGTCCACCGGCACCGATACCGGCGCGGCGGCCAGGGTCGGCGGCGGTGGAGTCAGCGCGGGTCGCTGGGTGGCGGGGGTGGCAGATGCGGAGTCGGTCGGTCCGGGGATGGTGGCGAGTTTGGCGTACGTGGCGGGGACCAGCAGGACACCGCCGGAAATGATCGCCGCGACAGCGAGCACCATGATCAGGCGAGGGCGCATAGGGGGCGGACTCTCCAAGGGGAGGCGTTGCAGATGGGTACGGGCCGAGCCGCGACGACCCGGCCCGTACCGGTGTCAGCTGGTCTGGCCTACTTCGTCGACAATGGCGAGGTCGATCATGGCTAGAAGGTGATCTTCGCGGCGCTGCCCGCCAGGCCGGCGGAGGAGCCGGTGAAGAGGTGCTCGGCGCGCTCGGCCGGTAGGTGCATCGAGTGGGTCACCCGGCCGGTCAGGTCGACCACGAGCAGTCGGTCGTACTCGTCGTCGCCTGGTCCGAGGACTGGGGCGGGCTGGTCAGATGCCGGTATCCCGCCCTGGTCGTGGAAGACGCGGATCAGCAGGTGTTGGTGGTCCCTCCAGCCGATCAGGTCGCCGGAAAGGGGCACCGTGAAGCTGTGCTTGATCGACCCGGTGACCGGGTCGATCACCGTGACGGAGGTCTGCCGGACCCCGTCGGGGTCCGACGCGAGCGCCAGTTGCCTGCCGTCGGGGAAGAAGCTGCCCTCGTCCAGCGGGCCGCCGCCGGCGGGAACGGTACGCACGACCCTGCCGGCCAGGTCATAGAAGCGGATCCCGGCCACCGTGGGATCATCGACAGACATGGAGAGGGTCAGCGCGAGCCCGTTACTGTCCGGGGTCCAGAGCAGGCCGGTGACCTGCTCATTCTGCGCGGCCAGGTCGGGCAACGGGACGAACGTTGTCGTGAGCGTCTCCGAATCCACCAGCAGGAAGCCCGGCGTACCCGTGCGCGGCATGTAGGTGAGGAGGATGCGCTGCCCGTCCGGGGACCAGCGCCCGTCGCTCGAATAGCCCGGGAAGCGGGCGTCGCTGGTGCCGCTGGAATCGGTGATCCACCGTACGTTTCCGGTAGCCCGGTCCAGTACGCCTACCCGGGTGGGATAGCGCAGACTGTTGTCACCCGTCGCGACCAACACCTGGCCGCCGTCTGGGGACGGCATGGCATACCGGTACGGCACCCGGTCGTACCGGCCGGTCTTCACGTTCAGTAGGAGCGAGTACTGGAAGTTCGGGCTCGGATCATCGACTTTCGGATCGCGGATTCCGCTGTAGGCGGTCACCACGAGTGGCCTCAACCCGCTATCGGCGAACTGGTCGCCGTCCGTACCGGTGACCGGAGCGATGACGGCGACCACCCCGATCAGCGCGACGCAGATCGCGGCGGCGAAGCCCCCGCCGACGGCCAGCCGGGCGACCCGTTGCCGGCGGGCGGTGACCAGCGCGGTCTGGGCCAGCCCGACCGGCGCGGGCGCGGTCTCGGCCAGTTCTTCGAATGCGGTCCGGAGCGCTCCGGCGAGGTGCGGGGTCATCGGTCAGCCGTCTCCTTCGTGGCGAGGATGTCGAGCCTCGGACAGAGTTCACGCAGCCGGGCGAGAGCACGCACGGCCTGGCTACGTACCGTGGATTGGGTGCAGCCCAGAATCTCGGCGATCTCGCTGTCCGGCCGGTCTTCGAAGTAGCGCAGCACAAGCACCGCCCGGTGTTTGGGCGCGAGCTGCGTCAACGCCTGTCTGAGCGCCAGGTTGAGGTCGACGGTGGCGGTGGCGTCGGCCGTCGCCGCCTCCGGCAAGAGTTCAGCGCTCACCTCGCGCCCCCACCGGAGGCTGCGCCACCAACTCGTCTGCTGGCGGTACAGCGCGGTGCGCAGGTACGCCTCGGGGTTTCCGGCCCGGATCCGCCCCCAGTGTCGAGCGCCCTTGGCCAGTACCGTCTGGAGTAGATCCTCGGCCTGCTGACGGCGCCCGGTCAGGGCGAGCGCGGTCCGGAACAGTGCGTGCGAGCGGGCCGCGATGAAATCGCTGAACTCCCGTTCGAGGTCAGCGTCCACGTACGTACCTATCCTTCATACCTACAAACAACGCCAGGCCCGGGGTGACTGCTGCTTCGCCGGCCAACACAACTGCCGCCCAACACCGCCCGGCCTCGGACGAGCATCTCCTTGCGCCGGTCCGACCGGAGCCCCGCCGCCCACGCCCACACTCCGAGCGGTACGAGCAGCAGACCCGCCTAGCCTGCGGGCTCCCCGGTCCAGTGAACCTTTTTCAACCTGAACCGCGCGGCGCGCACGCACCGCGTCCAACCTTGCGGTCCTCCCCACCGCAAGGGGAGGTTGAAAAAGGTTCAGTATGCGGAGGCCACCGCTATGGTGCCCGTGACTACCAGAAGCGCTCCGCCTTCGAGGTGCCATCCTCCCTGGCCCGCTAGGTGGTTGGGGCTGCCGAACTTCACGACCTGGCCGAGTTCGCCTTTCTCGAACAGCCACGCGATGACCGGTATGACACCAAGTTATTCCGCGCAAGCTGTTGATTACTCAAGGTTGTCATGTGGTCGGGCATGGTTGATGTGAGGAATGACGAGTGCCGCGACGGCGTTCCCTTCCGACTCGCCCCGGGTGGGCCTTGCTGCTGCTGGATCAGGGTGAGCCGGCCGCCCGTGGACTTCTGAACGCCACGGTGACGGTCTCGGACCCCCAGATCGCCCAGCACCCCTCGACCTCGCGGTCGCCACGATCCTGAACGGGCACATTTCGGTGACGCGCCGGTTGCATTAAACTTGGCGAGTGGACATTTGCGACAGATGTCACCGACGACGCACCCGGTCCTGGTATCAGTTTCATTACGGCACGCTCGTCACCGCTCAGCCAGGCTACAACCAGGTCACCTACGGGTATGAGGGCATCACATCCGAAGGTGCCGCCATCTGCGGTTGGTGCGCCACACGCTACGTCGTGCTTCGCTACATCATGCCATTCAGCGCCGTCATCGCGTTGGAGCTGGCGGCGTATTTCAAGTTGTCCGCTGGGACGTTGCGGCTCACGGAGGTGGGCATATACGTCGCGACGGTCGTCGTCATTCTGATGCTGGCGGTGCTCGGTCAGGGTCTCTGGCACGGCATCGCGTACACGATGCTACGCCGAGATCGGGGGGTGCTCCGGTTCCTCGTCGCCGGGCTCATCTTGATGCTCGGCACCGTGTGCGTGGTGTGGCCGATGATCTGGTGGCTCGATGCGTCCACGTCGGAGGAGACGGCGTACGAGGACCTCGGCGCGCCAGCGCTCTGGTTCATTTGGATTCCGGTCGGCGCGCAGCTGCTGCTGCTGTTGGGCCTCGTGACGGGCCGCAGGGCGTTGCTGGAGACGCAGGCGTGGCGGCTGAAGCGAAAACGGCTGCGCAGCGGTCGGTCGGTGTGGCGCTCGAAGATTCAGGGCTGGAATAGTGTCCAGTTCTCCAGGATGCACCATGCCGAGGACGTCACCGGCCGGTGAGCCATTCCAGCGTAACGATGAGTTGCGCCGCGTAACCTGTCGTTGGACTGCGGAGCGTGGTGGAGCCGCTCCCACTGCTGCTGCGCTGCCCTGATAGGCGGCAGAGCGAAGAGGTGTCGGCGCACTGGCTGCGGCGCAGAGACAGGTACGGCTTGACGTACAAAGCTGCATCGGGGTCGGCCGGCCTCCCACTGATTGGCTACCTTGACGCCCATGGGACCAGCTGACGGTTCCGGTTGGTGACTTTGCGTAACGAGCGTCGATCCAACGACGGGCGGTTCGGCTTCCGCTTCTGCTTGATAAGTGGATGTCGGAGGGTGTCCTGTTGAGGATTCGCTACCGGGCATCTGGCGTGTGTGGGGCGGGGGCGGCTTCGAAGGAGTCGCGTGGCGCAAGCGTCCTGTTGAGGAAGATCGGTACAGCGATTAGCGTTAGCGATGATCTCGTGAGTGGGGGCGGTAGTCGCATGAACTTGTTCGCTGTGCCTGCGGCCGAGATAGACGCTGAGCTGATCGGTTCGCGCCGCGACATCCATATGCATCCTGAGCCTGCCGGGGATGAGCGGCGTACATCGGCACTGGTCGCCGAGCGGCTTCGCGCCGCAGGCATGGCCGCCGCAACTGGCGTGGGTGGCCATGGCGTGGTGGCGATGCTCGACGGCACCACCACTACCCAGGTCAAGCGATGACTGGCTGGTTCGGCATTATCGTCGCGGCGATGGTCGTCGCGACGACGCTGGCCGCCTGGTCACGGATCTATTGGCGGCATATCACCTCCACAGACCGGAGTCTGCTGCGAGCCAACCGGATCGTGCGCGCAGGTCGGTGGTTTCGAGCGGGTTGTGCGCGCCTGCTGGCAACGGTGGCCGCCTGGCCCCACGTCGTCGAAATTGCGGCTGGGCTACCCCGGGCGAGTGTGCCGGCGACTCCCTCCTCGGTGTTATGGCGGTCCGGTCCGGCAGTGCTCCGGCGCTACCCGAGCGAACGCCATGCACCTGGCCCACCCGTCCTCGTGGTGCCTTCGCTGGTTACCCGCTCCTGGGTGCTTGACCTGGCGCCGGGCCGCAGCCTGGTCGCCGCGCTTCTCAACGCGGGTCATGACGTGTACCTGCTCGACTGGGGTGTCCCGGGACCTGCCGAGGCAGGTTGCGGGTTCGACACTTACGTCGCCACCTTGATGCTGGCCGAGCAGGCAGTCCGTGAGCACAGCGGTCAGCCGGAGCTGCATCTGGTCGGCTACTGCCTGGGCGGCACGCTGACTCTGGCCACGCACGCGGCACTCGGCGACGCCGGGTTGGCATCCCTCACTGCGATTGCCCCATCCATCGACACGGCAGTCGCGGGCCGCCTGGGCAGGTTGCTCCGCTCACCGCGCCTGCCACCCGTTCTCGCTCTCGACGGGCACGGCCTGGTGCCCGCCCCGCTCATCCGGGAGAGCTTCCACTGGCTCCGCCCCATCGCGCTACGCACGGCGCTCGTGACCTGGCGGAGCCGACGGGATCCGACCTGGCGAGCCACAGCCGGGCCGCTGGCCCGCTGGGTCTGGGAGCAGACACCCATCCCCGGCGCGTTACTGTTCGACCTCGTCGACTACGCCCGCAGCAACGCTCTCCGCGACGGCCGCTGGACCGTGTACGGCCGGCCAGCACGCCTCGAAAGCCTCAACGTGCCCGTCATGCTCGCGGTCGCCGCGCGTGACCACATCGTGCCGGCGCCAGCCAGCTACGCGCTCAGCGATCGCCTGCGCCGCCCGCCCCGAGTGGTGGAATGCCCGGGCGGGCACGTCGCCATGCTCGCCAGCGCCGGCACCCACTCGATCCTCTACCGTGAACTCTTGGACTTTCTGGCCGCCGCTTCGGCCGAACAACACCGTGATCAGGCCAACGGCGCAAGGTAGCTGGTGCCGACCCACTTCGGCGGACACAGGTTTCTGACGATCAGGCTGCCAGACTGACCTTCTCAGCGTGACGGGCATCGAGGGTAACCGGCGACGCGCCGTCGATGGCGGAATCTCGGCCCTGCCGGCTATGAAGACCTCGATGTGCTCGAAGACAGCGAACGTGGCGTCGCGTTGCGACTCGAACCGCCGGGTCAGTGGGTACCCGATGCAGCTCTGTCTCCAGCGAGGCGAAGAACACTATCGAGTTGTCGTAGGCAGGCAGCGACGGGAGTGTCAAGAACTTGGCTCTGGCTCACATTCGGTGGTAGCAGCCTGTAGCGTATCGCTCGCGGGAGCGACGATCGTGACCAAATTGGACGAAACGACATAAAGCTTCCTGCGGATCATGGTTGAGTCTTCTCCCTCGAAGCCGACCAGCCTTGAAGAGTCAGCGCCGGAGGCTCGCGAGCACGGCTCGGCGGCGCCGCTACCGACCGTTACCACCGAATGTGAGCCAGAGCCGAATGTGCGACAGAGCCGTTCGTTTTACAGTCCCACCGCAACGGTTCTTGGATTCATTTGGTTGATGCGAGTGCCGCTGGAAGCTGCTGGCGGGAGGTGATGTTGAGTTTGCGGTAGGCATTGCTGAGGTGGATCTCGATGGTGCGGCGGGTGACGAAGAGTTGCTGGGCGATGTCGCGGTTGGTGGCGCCCTGCGCGGCTAAACGGGCGACGCGGAGTTCCTGGGCGGTCAACGCGTCGGGTCCGGACAGGGTGGCGCGGCGGGGGCGGGCGCCAGCGGCTAGCAGTTCGTCGATCGTCCGGCTGGTCAGTGATTGTGCCCCGCAGCGGGTCGCGTGGTGCAGGGCTTGGCGCAGCGGGTCCTGGGCTGCGATGCGGTCGCCGTTGCGGCGCAGCGCGGCGCCGTACTCGGCGAGGGCGTGTGCGTGGTGGAGCGTCGCGGAGGTGCCTTCGAGGGTGGTTACGGCCTCGCGGAGTAAGGCGACGCTTTCCGCGCCCTTCGCGACCATGCCTGCCGTGTGCAGGGCGATGCCGATTGAGCGTGGGGAGCTGAACCGTCGGGCCAGTTCGAGTTGCTCTGCGGCCAGGGCCTGGGCCTTGGCGGTGTCGCCCATGGCGAGGTGCGCGTGAACCGTCTCGGAGCGCCAATTGGCGAAGGCCGGATTGGTGTATCCGGCGGCGGTGAGCGCGTCACCGCAGACGGCCAGGTCGGCGAGCGCATCTGCGGGGCGGCGCTGCTGGAGACGGAGCCGGGCTCTGGCCAGGTGGAAGAAGTGGGCGATCAGCCAGTTCAGCGGCAGGTGTGTTTCGAGGCCCAGCGTGGTGAGTACGTGCTGGGCGGCGGCGGTCTCGCCACGGGCGACGAGCGCGTCAACGAGCACCGCGGCGGCGAGCGGGCGCTCCTCGGGGCGTTCCTGGTAGATCTCGATCGCCGTTTGGCCGTCGGCTTCGGCCTCCATGAGCTGCCCGACTTCGATCGCGGCGTGTGACCGGAGAACCAGGAGATAGCCCAATGTGGCGATGTCCCCGCTCTGGCGGGCCGTGTCGATTCCCTTGCTGAGCAACTGAAGCGCCTGGTCACCGTCTCCGCAGATGGCGAAGGCCGCGCCGGCCAGATTGGCTAGCATGCCGAAGTTCCTGGCCGGTAAGGGACCGGTCGCGGCGACAGAGGCCAGCCGGGCGACTTCGTCCGCCGGGCGGTCGCCGGTAGCGCCGGCAAGGAACGCGAGGGTCGCGTACACCATGCGGTCTGCGTCTGCGGTGCCGGATAGGTTGGGCACTGCCTGTTCCAGTTGGCGGATCCAGATGTGGGGTGGATCCATGGCGGTGAGACCGCCAAAGGCGGCTGCCGCGAGGACCCGGGTGGCGATCTCCGGGCTGCTGCCCGCCACGTTCCGCGCGTACCGCAGCAGGTGGCCGCCGTGATAGCGCTGCCCGGCGATCACCAGCAGCGTGCCGAGTTCCACTGCGGTCTCGGCGGGGAGGTTAGTGGTGCCGGGGGTGTACAGGAGCGTTTGCAGCCGGTCCGCGGCGTCGTCGAGCCGGTTCGACAGCACCAGTGCCCGGATCAGGTCGACGAGCATCGACGTATGGACGGATGGTTCGGGCGGCTCGACCAGCGCCCGTTCCAGGAAGCCGATGGCGCTCTCGATCGCGCTGCGGCCGAGAGCCGCGCGCCCTGCGGCATGCAGGGCATCGGCGACCCACGGGTCACCCGTTGGTTCGCAGGCGAGGAGGTGGGGCGCGATGTGCTCAGGCGCCAAGTGTTCGTCCGCCAGCATCAGGGCCGCCGCCTTGTGCGTGTGGGAGCGAACCGACGCGCTGATATCGGTGTAGACAGCGGTACGGACCAACGGATGTACAAAGTCGAGGGGTAGCCCCGGGGCAAGAACACCCTCCCGTACGAGTAGGTCGATGATCTTCGCGGCCTGGTTGGAACCCATCTCCTCTGAGCCGGGCCCTACCATGTCAGCAGCGGTGCCGGAGAGTGTCGCGGCCCGGTGCAGAGTTGCCGAGCCACCGAGCACCGCCACCGCTCGGGCCAGATGCAGGGCCTGGGGTCCCACCGAATTGATGCGCTCCAGCACGGATCTCGTGATGAAATCGGACCGCAGGGCTCCCAGGTGGTGCACCTCGCTTGCTCTGGCGGTGACACCCATGGCGCGAAGCGTGTTGACTGCCTCGGTGAGCAGGAAGGGATTGCCGCCGCTGGCCGAGGTGCACGCCTCGCAGAATTCCTCCTCCGCGTCCGCCGACAGGGAGTCACGAACCAACACCGCAACGGCCTCACCGGTCAGCGGAGCCAGGGGCATGAAGTGCGATGTGACGCCGCTTAGTACCCGGGCTGCCGGTGACCGGCCCTTCCGCCAGGCCGGGCGCGTGGCAAGCAGCAGCAGTACCGGCAGATGCGTGACCCGTCGGGCCAGGTGGGAGAGGAACCGCAGCGACGCCTCGTCAGCCCAGTGGACATCATCGACCGCCAGCAGCAGCGATCCGCGCTCCGCGAGGTTGGAACACAACCAGTAGAGAGCATGCGCAACATCGCCAACCGGTAGGTCAGAAGCAGCGGGGCGACTCTCGAACACCACCGAGGCGAGTCGGGCCGCACCGGCGAGGAGGTCCGCCCGGTCAGCCGCAGTGCCAGTAAGCAGAGTCGGCTCGAACAGCTGCCGTACGACTCCGAACGGCATGTCCCGTTCAAGCTCACCGCAGCGCGCCGCGAGCACCATGACCTGCCGCCGGCGGGCGTTCCCACACACACTCGCCAGTAGCGCCGACTTGCCGATCCCAGGTGCACCCTCGACAAGCACGACGGCGCCGCTCCCCGAGCCGAGACCAGCGACAAGTTCCTGAATCCGCACCTGCTCTTGATCACGTTCCAAAAGCGTCATGGGTCAGGCGAACCAATCGGAAATCTGCGCACATCGAGCCGGGCCGGCAACGTCAATCGCTCGACTGTGGGCAAATCCTTCGGTGGGTACCGTGATGCCACCTCGGCGCTCTTGCGTAGATCCTGGAGTCATGGCACCGAAGGCTAGCCGACGGCAACGCCGATCCAAAGTGGATCAATTGGCGGTGTTGATCGAACAAGCCGAACGCGGCTGCCATCGACTTCCGCCGCGTGTACGGAGAATTCGAGGAGGTGGTACGGCGGCATGGTCGGACAGAAGATCCGACCCACCCGGCTTGGACGAGCATCCAGGCCACCTACGCACCCATACAGCGAAGGTGTCAGGATCGAAAGGAAAGAGATGACCAAAACCAGGATGACCATCGCACGCGCAATGATCCTCGTTCTCGGATCCGCGTCGCTTTTCGCGGCGCTGGCTCCGTCCGCCGCCTCGGCGGCCACCCCCAGGAACGGTATATGCGAATCCGGCGAAATCTGCTTCTACTGGGGACACAACCTGACGGGGTCGCTTTCTGACTTCACGGCATCACTCGCAAACTACGGGTCCACCCAGCCCAGCTGCTACGAGTTTCGGTCGTCTGGGATAGGGCAGGGCGAATGTATTAAGAACAATGCCACATCGGCGTGGAATCGCAGTTCCCGGCCCGTCCGTGTCTACTACAACAGCAACTACGGTGGTCCGTACGACAACGTGGCTGCCGGCACATCGCGAAACCTGAGCAACACCTACCTCGACAACGCCTCACACCGATTCCTCTGAGTGTCCGAGAACGCTCTTAGCAAGCACCGACCGGCGCCGGATCTCCGTCCGGCGCCGGTCCCGCACCTCATTGAACTCCTACCCCGGGCCTCGATGGATCTGGCAGGCCGACAGCGGCGTAGGCCGGGGCGGGGAGATCTCGGCGGCGCGGGTGAGATTGTGGACGATCACGGCGCAGGACGTCAGGCATCATCGGCGTTGAACCGCCCCGAAGGCAAGTGCGCGAGGCCTATGGCACCCAGCCGGAATGGGTGACCTTGGGCTTCTCCTGAACTTCGCGCCCGACGGTTACTCACCACCGATCTCGGATACTGACCGCGAGCCATGCCTCGGGCATCTACACCCGACCTCCAATCGACGTACTCACTCGACACGTGCGACCTCGTGTCGCACCCTCATCTCGGCAGTTCCGCGCGCCCTACCGGCGCCGAACGCTGGCCATGAAGCGTGACGGCTTCGGGCAGCCTGGCGCACTCGGTCAGCGGCAGAAGAGTGCGTCGAACTCTCGGTGTGTCGGGTCCGCGGCCGTGATGCTGACGGAAGCGACGATTGACGATGGCGCCGTCGGAAATCGTTCACATGCGGCGACCCGTGCCGCGACCGTCGCGCTGTGGCTCGGGAAGTGCCGGGACACAACTGCTGTTCGGGCACCCACGTCAGCGAGGCGGTGACCGCCGAGGTGGGTGCCGAAACTCAAGACTCGACCGGCCTCAGGCCAGGTGGACGCCCAGTCCGGTCAGGCCTGGCGCCACATACGGTTGCAGCACGAGATTCTCGTCATAATCTCCGCCGTTCTGGGTTCGGTACGGGATCGGCTCGGTCGTCGGCATTGCGAGTAGGCGCTCGCACAGTTCCTTGGCCGCGTTCTGGCCGTCCTCGGGTGTGAACCGGTCGGCGCCCGAGATCAGCACCGGGGGGAGCACCTTCGCGCCCGCGTAGAACAACGTGCCGTGCTGCAGCGGGAACAGCAACTCGTCGACGGCTCCGTGAATGCCCCGCTCGCCGTAGAACCACGACGGCCCGCCCATGGTCACCACGGCCAGCGCGCGCTTGCCCGCGAGGAACCCGTCTCCGTAACCGATCCACTCGCCGCCCGGGCCGCGAAAGCCGTACGCATAGCCCTGGTGCCAGACCCTGTCGAACCAGCCCTTGAGGATGGCGGGCATCCCGAACCACCACATCGGGAACTGAATGACGAGCGTGTCCGCCCGGTTGATCTTCTCCTGCTCGGCGCGGATATCGGCGCTCAGCGCGCCGCTTTCGTAGGCGTGCTTCGCGGCGGAAGCGACCTGGAATCGCTCCGCCGGGTCGTGGGCGTAGCCCGCGGCATCGACCACGGGATGCCAGCCCATCGCGTAGAGGTCCGACACCTCGACCTCGTGACCTTCGGCGCGGAGTGCGCGCTGGCCCTCTGCCGTGAGAAAACCATTCAGTGAGCGGGGTTCGGGGTGAGCTGATATCCAGAAAACCTTCATGACATCGATCATGGAAGGGCGGGGCCGCCGGGACGACCGGCCTGATGGACAACATGTGCGAAGATCGGGCCATGACCGTTTTAGCGGACGACGGCCGTCACCGCGTGGCCGTCCTGGTCCGCGACGGGGTGCTGCCCTTCGAGCTCAGCATCGTCCACCGGATCTTTGGCCAGGCCCGCACGGCGGTCGGCGCCGCGCTGTACGAGGTCGTGACCTGCACGCTTGTGCCCGGCGAAATTCGTACGGACGCCGATTTCACCGTCACCGTGACTCACGGCCCAGAGGCGCTGGCCGAGGCCGACACTGTCGTCATCCCAGGCTCGGAGACCGACTACGAACCCCAGGACGGGCCACTCGAACCAGCGCTCGCGGCCGCGCTGGCGCAGATTCGACCCGGGACACGAATCGCCTCGATTTGCACGGGATCGTTCGTGCTGGCCGCGGCGGGAATGCTCACCGGCCGGAGGGCGACCACACATTGGCGCTCGCCCGCGCAGGCCCGGGGTCGTTTCCCGGGCGTCGTGTTCGACCTCGATGTCCTCTACACCGATGACGACGGTGTCCTCACCTCGGCCGGTGCGGCAGCGGGCATCGACTTGTGCCTGCACATGATCCGCACCGACCATGGCGCCGCGGTCGCCAATGACGTGGCCCGCGGCACCGTCGTTCCGCCGCACCGCGAGGGCGGGCAGGCGCAGTACGTCAATCGGCCGATACCGGATCCTCGAATCTCCTCGACCAGCCGCGCGCGCGAATGGGCGCTCGCGAACCTGCACCGGCCCGTCACGCTCCGGGAACTGGCAGCCCAGGAGTCAACCAGCACGCGGACGTTCACCCGCCGTTTCCGTGACGAAATCGGCACCTCGCCAGGGCGGTGGCTCATACAGCAGCGTGTAGAGCGGGCGTGCGCTCTCCTGGAGCGCACCGACATGCCCGTCGACGACATCGCCGTCGCCGCCGGATTCGGCACCGCCGGATCGATGCGATTACACCTCCAAGCCGAACTGGGAGTCTCACCCAGCGCCTACCGGACCACATTCCGCGGACGCAACCGGCCGGCCGACTGAATCTGCACCGAGCACAACACTCCTGCTTCGCGTAATCGAATGCACTCACATCGGCATTATGCAGGTAATCCTTGTCAAGTTGATCATGATGCTTGTTGGTCGAGGCCATCGAGGAGCCGGGTGAACAGGTCGGCGCGGTGGGTCTGGTTGTTGGCGGCGGCGTGGTCGTGCTGGCGTTGCAGGGTGGGCCGGAACTCGATGCTGGTTTGGAAGAAGGTGCAGGTCTCGCAGATGGCTTCGAAGGCGCAGTCGAGTTCGGGTGGGCGGGTGCAGTAGCCGTTGCCGAGCAGGCGGTGGTGTTCGCGGCGAAGTTGGGCCATGCGGGGCCCGATGGTGTCGGCGGGTAGGGGTTTTCCTTGCTGGTAAAGGGATTCGACCTTTTCGGTGACGGCGAAGTATTCGTCGGCGACGGTGCGGTTGGCGATTTTGGCGTAGCGCAGGGTCATGTCGAGGCTGCGGTGTCCGAGGAGGGCGGCGATGGCTTCGAGGGTCATGCCGCGGTTGATGGCCTGGGTGGCCAGAGTGTGCCGGAGTTGGTGCGGGTGGATGTGGGTGAGACCGGCTGCGGTGCCGGCTTTGTTGATCAGCCGGGTGACGGTGTGCCGGTCGAGCGGGCGGCCGTTCTCGCGGGGCAGCAGTAGCGGGTTGTCGGCGTGGACGTGGACGTTGCGGTAGTCACCGATCAGGGTGACCAGGTGCGGATGCAGGGGCAGGTAGCGGTCCTCGTGGAGTTTGCCGACCGGGACGTGCAGCCAGTGCGCGGCGCCGATGAGCACGATCGCGTCGGCTTGCAGGGCGGTGAACTCGCCGACGCGTAGCCCGGTGCGCAGCAGCACTTCGACCACGACACGGGTGAGCACGCGGGGCTGGGTTTGGGCGGCTCGTAGCAGTTTCGCCGCGGACGCGTCGTCGAGGGCCTTTGGCAGGGGGTGGTCCTGTCGCGGCAGGTCGGCGGGGATGATCGGGATCCGGGCGGGAGCTTCGGGCCAGTCCCAGTCGCTGATGCGGACGAAGAAGATGCGCAGGGTGCCGAGCCGGTGCGCGAGGGTCGCCGGGGTGAGCTTGTCGGTGCGGTAGCCGGTTCTGGCGGTGAGCCAGGTGCGGAAGCCCTCGATGTGCCGGCGGTGGATGTCGGCGACGTGGCGGACCTCGGGTGCCTGCTCGACCAGGAACGCGGCCAAGGATCGCAGGGCCAGGTCGGCGCTTTTCACGCTGCCCGGCCGCAGGATGCAGGTCAGTTGGTCGAGGTAGCGGCGCATCGGTGTCACCATGTCAGGGATCTCGGTGGCGAGCTGGTCCCAGCCGGGGAGCTGCCGAGGGCTGCTCACCGTCCCCCCTCGATCAGGCTGACGCCGTTGCGGGGCAACGGTTTTCCGGAGAACAGTTGCGCGTCGATCACCTCGGCGGCCCGCCGGTATTGCGAGGCCAGCCAGTCGTCGGCCAGGTGCAGGTAGATGCGGGTGGACTCGATCGAGGCGTGCCCGGCCTGGGCCTGGACCGCCTCCAAGGCCATCCCGGCCTCCCGCAGCCGGGTCAGGCAGGTGTGCCGCAGCTGATGGCAGGTCACCGTGTCCAGCCCGGCCCGCTGCCGGGCCGAGTCCAGGATCTGATCCAGCCCAGCCGGTGACAGTGGCCGGCCCCGGCGAGGGCCTTTCAGCACCACGAACAGCCGGTCGGTGGCGATGCCGGGCGGGCGTTCGTGGTGCAGGTAGGCGGCCACGGAGGTGAAGAACCGGCCGGAGACCGGGATCTGCCGCTGATGGCCGCCCTTGCCCTCGGCGATGAACACCCGCCGGGCAGCGACCTGCAGATCGTCCAGCCGTAGACCGAGGACCTCACAGCGGCGCAGTCCACCCAGCACCATCGCCTCACACATGGCCCGGTCCCGATGCGTGCGCAACGCCGCCAGCAGCGCATCCACCTGAACCGGAGACAGAATCCGCGGCAGGGTGCGTGGCGTGCGTACCAGCGGCACGCCCTGACGGGGTCGCTGCCGTTCGCGGCGTGTCGGCAGGCCTCGGGGCACCGGGTTCGCCTCGACATCACCGCGGGCCTGCAGGAACGCGAACAACCCGGACACGCTTGACAGCCGCCGCCGGACCGTCCGGGCCGACACGCCAGCGCCGTCACCGGCGGCCTGCAACCGCCGTGCCGGGCCGCCGGCATACTGCGCGGTTACGAACGCCAGAACGTCGGCCGCGACGACCCGACCCGGCGCCTTACCGACCACGGTGAAGAACACCTTCAGGTCATACGCGACCGCGACCACAGTGTTCGGCCGCGACCGCACCGACAGGAACTCCAGATAGGCGTCCAGCAACGGCATGCCGAACCGGACAACAAGATCACCAGCCGCGGTCCTCGACCGCCTCAGCACAAGATCGACCCAGACGGACATGCAGGAACCTCTCCATCGAACCCACCACCAACACCGGCAATGGGTCAACGACGATTACCTGCATATCAAGCAAGAGCGTGCGCCGGCCAGGCTGGCTGGGTGCCACCCGTCTTGGCTCAAGATCACTAATCATGGGGTGGGTGTTGGCGGTTGACCTGCCGTTTTCTCGCCGAAGTGGCGGAAAACTGCGCACTAACCGGGCTGCTCCAGGCTGTGACTCGCCGCCGTGGCCGTGTCCCGGTGGGTCGAGCAGACCACGGGCTGGTCGATCAATGAGTTCGTCAGCACCGCCCGCCGCTGGCTCCAGTGTAGGCAGGAACGGACGGGTCGGCGATAACGAGTTGCCGGGCAGGCTGTGGGCCGGGCGGACGCGGGCCGGTGACGGCCGTCATTCAGGTGAGTGGCCAGTTGCGCAGGGCGGCGTCGGCCGTCGCCTGAAGTTCGTCGCGGCCGATGCCGCTCGCAGCCTGGACGGCGATGCCGAACGCCAGGGTGGTGACGTAGCGGGCCAGTAGTCCGGGGTCAGCATCGGGCGACAGGTCACCCTGGTCAACCGCCTGTTGGAACCGTTGCCGGACGGAGGCGCAGCCGTTCGTGCGCCAGGCTGCGAGTAGGTCCCGGACCGTCTGCCCGGCGTCGCCGGTGACTAGTGCTCCCTGTACGCCGAGGCAGCCCGGGGGGTGGGCTGGACGGGTGGTGGTGCGAACGGTGCCGGTCAGGATCGCGGTGGCGACGCAGAGCGCGGTGGGCTCCTCGAGTGCCCGGGACAGGTAGCCGCCCGGGCCCTCGGTGTAGCGTTCCAGTGCCTTGCGGAACAGCTCCTCCTTGTTGCCGAAGGCCGCGTACATGCTGGTCGTGGAGATGCCCATCGCCCCGGTCAGGGCGGTCAGGCTCGCCCCTTCATAGCCGTGTTCCCAGAAGACCAGCATCGCGCGTTCGAGAGCCTCGTCGACATCGAAGCCGCGCGGCCGGCCGATCGGGCCGTTGCGTTTGTTCCCCACCTCCGCAGCCTACCGCTTCTGCAGCGATCGCTACTGAAGTGGTACCGTCCTATTCTGCAGTGAACGCTACAGAACCTTGGAGAGGTAACGAGCGTGGGACTACTTGAGGGCAAGACCGCCTTGGTCACCGGCGGCAGCACCGGCATCGGCCTGGCCAGCGCCGTACGCCTGGCGGCCGAGGGTGCACACGTGTTCATCACCGGCCGGCGCAAGACCGAACTGGACGAGGCCGTCGAAACCATCGGCTCCGCGAAGTCCACCGCGGTGGCCGGGGACGTCGCGAACCTGACCGACCTCGATCGGCTCTACGATGTCGTCCGCGGCCGGGGGTGGGGACTGGACGTCCTGTTCGCCAACGCCGCCGTCGCCGAGTTCGTGCCGCTCAGCCAGATCACAGAGGAGCACTTCGACACCCTCTTCGGGATCAACGTCCGCGGCACCCTCTTCACCGTGCAGAAGGCCCTGCCGCTACTCAACGACGGTGCATCGGTGATCCTGAACGGGTCTACCAACGTGGACGTCGGCACCGAGGCATTCGGCGTCTACGCGGCGACCAAGGCCGCGATCCGTTCGTTCGCCCGGACCTGGGCCAACGAGTTCAAGGGGCGAGGCATCCGGGTCAACACCGTCACGCCCGGCCCGACCGACACCCCGGGCCTGTCCGGGCTCGCTCCCGACCCGGCACAGGCCGCAGGCCTGCGGCAACACCTGGCCACGGAGGTGCCGCTGGGCAGGCTGGGCCGCCCGGAGGAGATTGCCGCCGCCGTGGCCTTCCTCGCCTCCGATCAGAGCAGCTTCATCACCGGCTCCAGCCTCTACGTGGACGGCGGACTCAACCAAATCTGACCCCCTCCCTGACCCCGGCCGGGCATCCCGCGTGTGGAGGCCCGGCCGGACGGGCAGAAGCCGGGCGTAGACCTCCGGTTGACGAACGACGTCGCTAGGCGTCGGCCAGGTCGAGCCGCATCACGACCCAGCGGGTGGTCGGGCGACTCACCTCGCGGGACCTGGCCCCCAGAAACGTGTTCCGGGAACCGACATTCAGCTCGCCGCAGGACGCCTCGTTGGCGCCGACGACGGACACATCCCCTTCGACCATGAGCCAGGTCTAGACGAGTAGTTCCGAATCCTGGTCAGTGGTCGTAGGCGATCCCGACGCCGCCCGATCCCAAGCGGGCTCTCGGCAGGTGGTCGATCTCCAGCGTGTGGGAGATCCTTCGCAACCCCAAGTACACCGGCTACATGGTGTGGAACCGACGCGGCCGGAAGAGCGCGGGAAACCGGCTCAACCCGCCCAGCGAGTGGATCTGGTCCCCCGAGCCGACCCACGAACCGATCGTGAGCAAGGACGAGTACCACGCCGTGGCCGCTCGCGCGGCGGCCAACGAAGGCTCTCGCCGCCCAGCACTCAGCGGCGAAGAACAGTCCCAGCAACGAAAGCCCCGCGCCGACTACCTCTACCGAGGCCGGCTGCGCTGCGGCATCTGCGACCTCCGCATGACCGGCAACATCCGCCGCCGCTCCGGCCGCCGCTACTGCTTCTGCTACCCCGGCAAGACACGCTCGACCAACATCCCCGCCGAACATCCACCCACCATCTACCTGGCAGAGGAACCCCTCCACGAAGCCATCGCCACATGGCTGACCTACACGATCTTCGGTAAGGACCGCCTCACCTACTGGCGCGAATGCTTCGACGCAGCCGACGACGACCAGAACAACGGCCGCGCCCCGGCAGCCACTCGACTAGCAGAGATCAACAACGACATCGCCGACCTCAACCGGCGATTCCGCCGCCAGGTACTCAACCTGGAAGCCGACGACATCACGCCTGCGGCGAGACGCCAAATCGCCACCCGCATCGGCGAACTCGAAGACATGATCGCTCGCCGGCAGGCCGAGGCCGATCAGGCCGAAGCCGAGATCGCAGCCGCGCCACCCGACCTCGACGAAATCACGGCAGCGCTAAACCGGCTTCCCGAACTGGCCGACACCCTCATCGGTCGGCCGCCCGAGGATCTCCACGCGCTATACGAGGCGTTGAACGTCCAGGTGCGGTACCACCCAGAGGATCGAGTCGCTGACGTAGAGATCACCTTGGCCGACGCGCCGGGGCTAGAACTTCCGCTACCAGCGCCCGCCGACCTACCGCAACCGGCGTCGCATATCCGTTTGGTGCCCCCGGCAGGATTCGAACCTGCGACACACGGTTTAGGAAACCGTTGCTCTATCCCCTGAGCTACGAGGGCGTCATGATCCAGGCTAGCTGGCGGCGGCTGTCAGCGTACCGCAGGGAGCCACCGGGGTGGTCAGCGCTGGCACCGCCACCAGCGGATCGCACACCGACCGCACGTGATCAGGGTTCCGCTCTACTGACTGCCACCGGCGGGCACGACCTCTCGACGTCACTCACTGCTGGTCATCGCACCGGAGCACGTCCCGGGCACACACGAAGATCGTCGATTGGGATGGCCTTGAGGGCGGTCGTTGAGAGGTGAGCCGGGAACAGGGGGCGGCAGCGGGAGTGGACGGCCTCTCTGCAGCGCCTCCAACGCCGAGGTCAGCTCCGTAGCCCTGTCATGTCAGGGCCGTGCGTGGTGGACATCTGGCGTGGTGCGGCCGGGTCCTTGGGGGTTGCCCGGATTCGTACGATGGCAGCGGCATGTGTATTGCGGCGGTTGCCGCCAGCTACGGCGCCGGCAGCGGGTCGACGCCGTGACTCTAATCCCTTCGACGGAGGGCTCTGCGAATCATGTCGCAAACCGACGCCATCGGTAACCAGTTGCGGTCGATGCAGGCAGGTATCGACCGCGTCAGGTCGACCGCGTCCGCTACCGGGCAGGAAGCCGAACAGGTGGCAACGAGGGCGGCGGCTGCCGGATTTAGTGGAATCGTCGCCGGCATGTCTCAGGTGCGGGAGGCGATCAGGAACATCCAGGCTGGCCTGAGCAACGTCGGCGGGGCCGTTAACGATGCTTCCAGCTCTCTCGTCGCGGTACCCAAAGAGGCCTCGCCAGCGGAGGTGATCGAGGCGTTGAACCGCGCGGCGGACAGGGTGAGCACCGCGCACGACGGAGTTGGTTCGTCGCTGAGCAACGTTGACGAGGCCCGTACTCTCGTCGCCAGAGTCCTGCAGGGCGGCGATCCCGGACCGCTGCTTTCCATGCTTGGAACCATCAAGGAGATCCTCTTGTTGGTGGCGCAGCATGCCGGCGCGGTCAAACACTCGCTCGCGTCTGCTGTGACCGATGCTCGCCGGACGGGCAGCTCGGGAAACTGACCGGGGCTGGCGGCGCCTTGCCGGCCAGCCCGTCTCCGGTCCCGAGCACCGTCCCTGGCGCTCCTCCTCAGACAACCGACGGCCGCGCTGACTCGGCCTGGGAGAGACAGCCGACCGGCCACACCGGCGGATCGCCGACCGGTCCACGAACCAGGATCCGCGAGCGAGAAGATCCCGATGTGCGTCGATCGTTAGAACGAGAGAACGAGTGTGCCGATATTCTGGCCGCCGGCGGCTACCGCGTACACCAGAACCCGACTCGGCCTGAGGTGGCCGAGTCGCGGGAACGCACCGGTGATCGCGGCGACCCCCGGAAGGACCCCGATTATCTGGTCGAGGGTCACGTCTTCGATTGCTACTCCCCCTCGCCAGGGAAGGCTGTGCGTGGCGTCTGGACCGAGGTTCGCGATAAGGTGACGAGCCAGCAGACCCAACGGGTTGTACTGAACCTCAAAGACTGGCGCGGGGACGTTGGGACCCTGCAGAAGCAGTTCGACGACTGGCCGATACCGAATCTTAAAGAAGTGGCAGCGGTCACACCAAGTGGGGCGACCATTCAGATCGTACGGCGCGATTAAGGAAGGTGCCAAAGATGGCTATCGAATACCGATTGACCCTCGCCGGCGACATCCCACTGGAGCAGGTGGCTGACCTCGCCGCGCCGGAAGCCACTGAGGCACCACCGCTACAACGATCTCCACGATTGCTTGTCGCAGACCTGCACGAGCGGTGCGGCTACGTGATCAGCATCCACGCGGGCCGCGATGGCTACTACGATGCCGAAGACGACGACTCGCAGTGGGAGTGGGAGCCGGAAACATACCTCAACGTCAGCTTCCGCATGGCGAAGAACGAAACATCCGATGAAGGAACACGGAACATGATCGCGGTCGTCGCGCGAGTACTGGCCGGGCGGGAAGAAGACGCGGCCTTGGTGTTGAATGGCAACTGGCTGCTGCTGGCGCGCGTGAACGGAAAGATCCGCAAATCCAGACGGAAGTGGTGGGATACCTACAACGTCAACGACCTCATCCCTCAATCAGCCGAGTAGAGTCGCACTGTTGGGCTGGTGTTTGCACGGCCGATGAAGATGCGCGGCGCTGCGAACCACGGTCTGCACCCGGTGAGCCATACCAGTAAACGAGGGACTTAACACCGACCTTCAGGACATTGGCACGCCGGAGCACGAGCACCGACAGTCGGGAGGTGACAACTGGCCGGGCGACGTGTTCCTGCGGATCATCAAGCTTCATGACATCCGCAATGCGCTTCGTCAACTGGGACGGACATCAGTGGCTACACAACGCCCCGGTAGATCACCTTTGCATGAGCAGCACAAGAGACTGCCCCCTTGATGATGATTGCCTAGTCAACACCGGCTAACCTTGGAGAATTTTTCGGTGCACCTCTGCCGCGCAACCAACGGAAAGAGATACTCCTGCACCGCCGTGGCCGTAATTATGGATCATGCGTGCGCCAGCGAACTCCTGCTCCTCCAGCCGAACATACGGCCGCGTCGGGCGTAGACCGACTCGATGCTCGATGACCCGGGCACCACGGAGGCGGGGCTCAATCTCGGCACAGCGGGCGACGATCGCCTCCGCGATGTCCGGATCGGCCTCTCGGCTCCACTCGCCCGGCTCAGCCGTGCCGCCGAGAACGACGGTCTGGCCTTGCGGGTAGAAGTGCAGCAAGCTCGGCGAGTCACCGGTGTCTTCGGAGAAGAACTCGGTGATGCCGGGGTTCTCCACCACGACAAGCTGCCCGCGGATCGGTGTCAGGTCTGGATCGGGGACGAGATCCCGTGCGCCCAAGCCAGTGCAGTTGACGACAACCGAAGCGAGGCCGGCGGCCTCGTCGAGCGAATCGATCCTCCGGACCTCGACGTTGCCGCCGGCTGCCTCCAGTCGCCGTCTGAGGTAGCCGAGGTAGACCGGCATGTCGAGAATCGGCGCCGTGTATCGCCACCCGGCGGTGAAGCCCTCGGGCAGTTCATCGGCCTCACACATCCGAAATCCGTCAAGCTGGCTTCCCCACTCCGGTGGATCAACGGCTTTGCGGGACGCCTCGATGCCGGAGACAAGTCGTACCCCGGTCCGTGGGTCGATGGCGAGTTGCCTCAGTACCTCGAGGGTCCGGGCGCCCCAGACACGTACCCGGTCGATGGGCTCGACGTGATACGACCCCCACATCGCTCCGGCGGCGTACGACGTGGTTCGATCCGGTGGCTCGGCCGCCCAGATCGTCACCCGCATCCCTGCCTCCGCGAGGTAGACGGCCGTGGTGAGGCCGGATACACCAGCACCGATTACCAGGGCGTCGAGACCTCGGGGATTCATCGCTCGACCGTAGTATCAGGCCGATTGGCGCGCGAGCACGCCTGCCAGCTCGGGCAGCAGTACACCTAACGCCGCCCCGGCATCGGCAGGGCCGGACCCCGAACGTCAAACCCTGGTCAGGACAAGTGACGACCGGTGGAACAGAAACTGTCAAATACATCCATCTACTTCAGACTGGCCTTGCAATCGAACCGTTCGACTACGTCGACAGCGAGACCAGATCCGTCACGCCGCCGGCTTCGACGTCACAGTCGGCTCACGTACTCGTCGAGCCGGCTGTCGGCGTGGATCAGCAGGGCTTCCGCGTCGTGTGCCAACCGCGCAGCGCGCGCCTGCCGTCGTTGCTGGCGCCGACGAATCGCGATCGTGCTCGACTGCGTAGGGAGGGCCTGGGTGACAGGGGCGAGGTGGGTGCGAGCGGCGGCAAGTTCAGCGCGCGCTCGTTGCACATCGGCCTTGAGCGAGGCGATTGTGCCAGCCGGGGCGAGACGCTGATCGGCATCCGCCCCTGGGTTGTCGATCGACGCTGCGCGGCTCTGGTCGAGGCGCTCAAGGCCGGTCCGTAAGGCGGTCGCGAGCAGTTGCCCACACGCGTAGCCGACGATGAGCACAAGGGCAGTGGCTACGGGCTCCCAGCGCCGATGCACGGCAAAGGCAAGGGCTACAGCAACACCCGACATCTCAGCAGCTTTGACAGCGGCCAGCTGCCCGTGGCGAGGCGCCGTGAGTAGTTCTGCACACTCGGCGAGGTATTGGGCAGCGAGGTCGATCCGGCCTGCGACGCCACCCCCGACGAGGTGGCGCACGCTCAGTGTCTCGACGGTACGCTCAAACGCGCGTCGGGCTGAGGCTGCAGCAGCTCGCGTCTGCCAGCCGAGACGTTCGGCAGTCGCCGCATCGACCATGATCACTGGAGAGCTCTCAGTGGACACCTGGCCGGCGTCCTCGATTTGTTGTTTGTTCACTGCGGCTGCCTGGTCCGGTGATGGCGTCATGACGTCTTCCAGTACGGATGGGCCTTCTTCCCGCGCCTCAGCGACCGCCTCGAGGTACAGCTCGCGTAGCGGCGGTGTCCCGTCCTGTTCGACAAGGTCGCGAAGCTGGTGCAGCGTTTCTGCGGCTTCGCGGTGGCGCCCCAGCCGGGCGTGCTGTAGCGCGACAACTCCCAGGCACAGCGCCAGATCTTCCCCGTGGGCAGCGGGGTCGACGGCGGCCAGAGCACGGTAGATATCTGTGGCGGTGTACAGGTCGGGCATCGCCTCGTCGTCACGGCCGGCATCGGCCAGATAGGTGCCACGCCGGCGTAACGCAATGGCCAGGCCCTCCCGATTCGCATCGGCGTCCTCGTCGACCAGTAGGGTGCGGATGGCAATGGCTTCGTCGAGATGCCCGAGAGGTTCGTCCAAGCGTTCAGCGGCTAACGGAACGGCGAGATTGGCCAGCGCGAGTGCGAGCGCTGCTCGGTGTTTGGGGTCGGTGACGTTGTCGCGATGGATCGCGGCGGCCTCCCTGTACGCGGCGATTGCCTCGCCGTCGAGGTCAGTCTCGATCAGCCGGTTGCCCAGGTGGGTGAGACCGTTGCCAAGGTCCGCCCGGTACACGGCCGGCTGGGCCTCGGCCAGCCGGCGGCGGATGGCCACACACTCCTCGGCGATGTCCACCGCCTCTGGCCCCTGGTCGGCCCCGCTCAGAATGGTTGCCAGGAAATCGAGGCTGTTGGCGAGCAGCACCGCGAAGGTGCCGGGATCATCGTCGGCAAGCCGCCGTGCCACAGTAGCTGCCTCTCGCGCGTCGGCGAGCGCATCTTCGAGTCGGTCAACCGCCCTCGACCGGGCCGCAGACGTCGTGAGGGCCGACACGAGCGTGGATTCGTAGCTCGGTTCCTTCTCGACGATGCGCCGGTACGCATCGACGGCCCGTCTGGCCACCGTGCTGGCCTGGCCGCGTTGGCCGAGCGCCCACAACCCGTCGGACCATGCAGCCAGGTCGCCGGCGAGTGCCACCGCCTGGCCGTCAGCCTCGGTCCTCGCCAGGCGAACACGAATTGCTGTGACTTCCTCCAGCGCCGTGACCGCGTCCTCCGGATGGCCTGCGGCCGCACAGGCGTCGGCCCAGCAACGCAGTGCGGCGGCGAGGTGTGGCTCGTGGGTGGCCTCGTCCTGGTCCGCCAACCACCGGTACAGGGTGACCGCAGCTTGAGCCGCGTCTGCTGCCCGGCTGTGAGAGCCGAGGCCAGCGGCGACAAGCGCCTCGACGTGACGCATCCACGCCAGTGTCGGCCGGTACGTGGCGGGATGGAGCCAGGCCGCCGCCTCCGCCCAGGAACTGGCACCCTCAAGAACCTCGATGGCCTCTTCGTACCGGGCGATCAACCACAGTTCGTCGGCGAGCCGGATCCGGGCATTGGTGATCTCGACCGATCGACGAGCCCGCGTGGAGAACGGAAGCTTCTGGTAGAGGTCTACCGCCTCCAAGCCGGCAGCCACAGCCTCCTCGTGACGGCCCAGCACGCTCAGGCGACCGGCAAGGCAATTGAGCGCATGAGCCAGACCGGCACGATATTCGACTGGCTTGCCCGGCAGGTGATGGCGCCAATCGGCTACCCCCGCCTGTGCGGCGCAAAGCGCCTCTCCGTCTCGGCCAAGCTGTTCAAGCACCAGCGCCAGGACCACCCGAGCACCGGCCAGACCTACTCTCGACTGCGGCGACGTGGTCGGGTCGCAGCGCTCGAACCGGCCGATCGCCTCGGTTATGTCGGTCAGCGCCAACTCGTAGGCGCCAAGGTCGTACCGGCATGCCGCATGGCGGGCCAGCGCCCGCGCATACAGCAGGCCGTGACCGCCGGTCGACGTGTGCAATCGGCGTGCCACTCCGACCGCCTCAGCCGCGGCGGCCTCAGCCTCCCGGGTACGGCCGCGGAACGTCGCACCGCTGGACCGGCGCAGCAGGGCCATGACCAGGGGAGGCTGAAGCCATCTCGGCCACAGTCCCGCCAGCGTCCGAAGGGCCGCCACCCGAACACCTTGCCGGCTCATCCACACCACCGCACGGCTGGCACCCGAGGCAGCATCTGGCGACAACACTCTGCTCGCCGCATGTGGTCGATCAACTTATTGGCCTGCCGACGGCTGGTGAGCGTAATCAGCTGTGCGTGCGACCCGTGCTCCTGGATCAAGTCACCGACCCTGGGCCTCATCGTCCGGCGGTAACCGAGGACGTACCGGATGAAGTTCCAGGTGATCCGGTCGTAGACGCCCTCCGTCCGGTGTTGGCCGCCCCGGTAACGCCAACGCCGTTGGAGGACGCCACGTAGGCAGGTCACAGCGGGCAGGTCGAGGAAGATTACCGTGTCGGCAGCGGCCAGCCGGATAGGCAGGGTGCCGGCGTAATTGCCCTCGATTACCCACCGCTCGGCAGCGGTGAGCCTCTCCTGCTGGGCGACGAACTCCTGCTGGGACAACGGATTCCACCGACCGTCGTAGTAGATCCCATCAAGATGGGTCAGGGGTAAAATGAGGATGCCGGACAAGCGTCGAGCGAGAGTTGACTTGCCGCTGCCGCCGCAGCCGACAACGGCGATTCTCTTCATGGTCCTCGACCCGCCCGAGAGGACAGTATCGGGCTGCTTCGCCTCTGGTTCAACACCCTGGGGGTCGACTGACCCGTCTGCTGACAATTTCCTCATCGGCACCGTCATCCCCTTGGAAAGTCTCAAGCGCACCTCTCCGGTGCATCAACGGCTGGTTGGCTCGAGCGCGTTCCCAACCCAGGCAGCAGTTCGGCTACGGCATGGTGGCGGTCGCAACGACGTAGGCCCGCGCGACCGGGCCGAACAGCTCGTGTCCTCACTGGTCATGGCGTTCGCTCCCGTCCTGGTCAGTTTGCTGATCGCGGATGGTGTGGTCGGCGGCGGCGGGGGGATGCCGCCGCCGACCACGCGGCGCCGGTCCGGCTACCGGGCTCCGTCGGCAGCTGGCCGGCCCCGTACGCCGCACCGCGACGGTTCGCCGTCACCGTGCAGTGGGCGCGGGGTAGGTCTTCGGGCGTCTTCCTGACTGATCTGGCGCGTAAACCGGCAAATCGTTCAGGGGCAATTGGATGCGGTGGGAGGACGCCACATCGGGTAGAACTTACTGCCATTTGGCAGTTGGAAGGCCTCTCGTCCGACGTAGCCCAGTCGGGCGTAGAGATCGCGGCTGCCGCTGCTGCTTGCTTCGAGATAGGCCGGCATGCCGATGCGGTCCAGCCGGGCGTGGTAATGCTGCAGCAGAGCGGTTCCGCGTCCCGTGCACTGTTTATCGGGTGTGACGGCGAGGAACGCCAGGTGATGGTGCGCCTCGGTGGGGTGGTGGGTGTCGAACAGCTTGTCGAGCGTGGCGAACCGCTCCGTGCACGGGCCGCAGGCGGCGGTGAGCCGTCGTTCGTAGTCGCCGGGTGGGGGTATTGGACTGGATCGGTCGAACCACACCGCGACGGCGCTGCCATCTTCGAGAATCTGGACCTCGCCGAAGAAGAAGGCATGCTCGAGCAGGATGCGGAAGTTCGCGGCGAGGATGGTCTTGCGCTGCTCGGAATCGGGAACAAGCCAGGCGACGCCATGGTGACATAACCGATCGAGAACAGGCCGAGCACGAGAAAGGCAAGGGGGATCCCGGTCAGGCCGGTGGTCGCGTAGCCGGTGGTGATGACCCCGGCGACCACGGTGAGCGGAGTCGCCGCGCTCATTACGAAGAAGATCACGGCGGGCACGCCGAGTCGGTTTGCCGCCAGGGTGGCCGTCACCGGACTGGTATGACCCGGCGGAGTGGACAGGGGCATCGAGAAGCCTCCGGTTGCGAGGGCGGCAGATGAGACGGGAGGGCAGGCGTCAGGTGCGGTAGGAAAGATGGCCTCCCCACGTGCGACCTGTGTGTGCGTGAGAAGCTCACGCAGCGGTAGCGGCAGGGTGCCGGTAAGACGCCGTAGGTAGTGACGGCTGGAGGTCGGAGCGTCGCGCAGCAGTTCCTCATCCAGACCAGTCGCCGCAGCGAGGCCAGCAAGGAACGCGTCCGCATGGCTCATCGACGCCTGCTCCCGAAGCCGGATCGACAGTCGGGCGGCGGGCCAGTGTGCGTTGTTCCAGTCGACTGGCACCCAACGCACACCGTTCGGGCGAAGCAGCCGCCGAGACTCCTCCCGCCGGACGTGTCCGGCACGCCACAACCGCTGCACGACCTGGTCTAAGGCGTCGCGCGAGAGGAAATCGAGCCAGATTCCCACGGTGGTGTGCTGCGGCTGGGCAACGAGTTGTTCCAGGATGGTATGCGCCAGGACATCCTTGGGGGGACCCTTGTCCACCACCCAGAGTTGCCCGCGGTCTGCGTCGACTTTTCCGATCCACATCAGCTCGGCCAGCAGCGCCGCCGCCAGGCCGAGCCCAGCGCCGCGCCCGTTCAACCGAGGATTTCCGGAGACGTCATCGTGGGCGAGACGCCAGAAGTCGTCAGCGAGTTGCACGAGTGTCCCCCCATCAACTGAACTCGGTAGATCAGGTCGAGCTCTGACAGCCGTCTGCCGTGCGGCTGACGCAGGACGTATGTCTCCTCCGGGCGCCTGGCATCCGACGTCGCACCTAATCGACGATCGCTGGTGAAACCGCAGGGGTCGAGACCGTACGTGCGGACAGTCGACTTGTCCGCACGATCCGTCGTGAAACGGTGCTCTACTCCGCACGGCGAACAGCGGCGGCGGCGCGGCGAAGCCGCGCAGGGTGTTGCCGGTAGGCACTCATGCTCGCCTGTCCCGGGACGCCAACCGGCAAGGATTGGCGCACCCTCGATGTGATGAGCGAGGAGGGCGCGGTGCTGAGTGAGCGACGGCCAGTTCACCCACCTGCGGAGCGCTTCCCGGCCGTACGGAGTCGCGTGTCATGTCCGGCCGAGGCGCCGTTACGACGATGGCATTTTCGACGCTGCCACCGGTCAGCCGCAGTGCCGAGGTGGATGTCCTCCAGGCGGCGGTGTGCCGATGAGATCGGGCGGGTATGGGCATCAATGTTGCGCGTGATGGCAGGATCGGCGACAATCAGCACTTGCTCGGTCGCTGTGCGCGATGTCACGAGAATGGCCATCCAGGTGGGACAGGCTCCGAAGCCGCTGTTGCCGACACGGTCGGTGCTCGACTACGTCGGCGCTCATATCCGTTACCTGCGGACCAGGTGTGGTCTGTCGCAGGCCGAACTCGGCGCACGGATCTTCGTCCACCGCGATCTCGTCCGCAGGATCGAGACCGCCGAGCGGCTACCGTCGCGCGAGTTGGTTGAGCGCTGCGATCAAGTGCTCAACGGCGGTGGTTCCCTGCTCCGGCTGCTGCCGGTGATCGAACGGGAACGACTGCTGCGGTCGGGTCGCAACGGTGAGCCGCAGTCGACCGTGTTCCGTAGTGCCGCCATGGATCGCCCGGTACTCGACTGGTTGCTCGCCACGCCGTCGAGCGGCCGATGCCCACCCGTTGAGGATGACGCTGTAACGAGGGCTGCTGCCACGCTGGAGCAACTACGCAGCCAGGACCACGTACGCGGGGCCGGTGCCACCTATCCCATGTTGGCAGCAACGCTGCACGGGCGGCTGCCAAGCCTCGCCACCACGGCGCCGCACGTCGCTACCGGCATGCTCGAACTGGCTGGGTACGAGGCGGTGGACCTGGGCGCCGACGGTCTTGCGCAGCGGCACTACCTGCACGCACTCGATCTCATGACGCGGTTCGGGAATCGGCTCTACGGCGGGTACCTCGTGGCGGTCAGTCTGGCCCACCTGGCATTGCACTGTGGCGACCCGCGCCAGGCATTACGACTGGCAACCGCCGGCCTTCAGGGCACGGAGGGACACGCCACACCCGCCGTGCGGGCCGCGCTCCGCACAGTGCTTGCCCGCGCTCACGCCCGCCTCGGCGACGAAGCCGCCTGTGCCGCCGCACTGCTGCATGTCGAGGCCGATCTCGCACGTAGCCGGCCGGGCGACGAACCTGAGTGGATCACCTACTTCGGCGAGGCTGACCTAGCCGACGAAAAGGCCCACTGCTTCTTCGATCTGGGGATGTACGACCTTGCATACCGCGAGACCAACATGGCCCTGCACCTGCTGCCACCGGATCGGGTGCGACGCATCAGCATCGACACCGCCCTGCAGGCTGCGGCACTCACCCGCGCCGGCCGGCTCGATCAAGCATGCGTGACCGCTCGCCACGCGATCGACCACGCCGCCGGGCTGGCATCTTTCCGTACCACTCATCGCATCGTGCTCATGCTCGCTGAACTGCAGCCGCACGCCAATCTGCCCGAGGTGCGCGAGGTCGCCGACTACGCCTGCGCAACCCTGCAGCCGCTCGTTACGCCGGCATAGCAATCCCCATCTCCAGAAGCACCGTCCGGTAAGCGGCTAGCTCTGCATCAAGGGCGATCTGCTGCACGGATGCCGGCAGATAGTGGCCCACCCCGTCGAGCCGCACCAGGTCAGCCAATAGGCCGCGTCGCCGTAAGGCCGCCGCCAGCCCATCAGCGTCGCCGACCGGCGCCACCTGGTCGGCGGCCCCGTGCACCAGCAGGACAGGCCGCCGCACCTGCTCCGCGACCACGCGCGACGTCGCCGAGGCGAGGATCGTCGCATGCGGGCGTTGAAACCGCGGTGCAGTCGTCCGCCACCGCTGCGGATCAACGATGGCCGAACGGGCGACCGCAAGCGCGAACGGGCCATCATCACACACCGCTTTGAGAGCGGTGTAGCCACCTGCGCTTGCCCCTGCGATGAAGACCGCGTCCGGGCGGACCCGCCCGGACGCGATGAGATGCAGGGCGGCGTTGCGGCAGTCCTCCACGTCGAAGCGGCCCCAGTTCCCGTCGAGTGCCTTGCGGAACGCTCGGCCATAGCCAGTGCTGCCCCGGTAATCGACCTCGGCGACCGCGAACCCGCGGCTGGTGAAGAACTGCACCTCACGATCCAGCCGCAGCTCGTTGTGATACGTCGGGCCGGCGTGCGGCCGCACCACCAACGGTGGTGTCGCACCATGAGCGGACGCAGGAGGATAGAACAGCACCGTGATCGTTGTGGCTCCGTCGGCTGTAACCCGGAGCCGTTCGGGAGCCGACACCACAGGCTCTTCGACCTGGGCGGTTGGGCGTCTGACCACCTCGATCTTGTCACTGCCGTCCGTCGTCACCAACGCGATCTCTGGTGCCCGTGTCGGTGACGCGCCGATCAAGGCGACCCTGCCAGCACATGCCGTCAGATAGGGTTTGATCGATGTGTACGGCACTCGGATGGCTCGGCTGCTGCCATCGAGCTCAACAATCGTCAACTGCTGCTCCGGTCCGGACTGCACTGTCATGGCGATTCGTCCTGCTGGTAGTAGGACGAAGTTGGCGTAGCTGGACTCCCAGGGCGCCGTAGCGCACTCGGCTGGCATCGGTGCCACCGCTTCGACGAGGCCGTTACGCCACCGGTACAGATTCCACCAGCCTGAGCGATCCGACATGAAGTACAGGGTGCCGTCGGTGTCCCAGGACGGTTGGACCACGGACTCTGCGGGACCTCCGGCTACGCGCTTTGACTCGCGGAGACCCTGACCAGGGGTGTAGTCGGCCACCCAGATCTCGCAGGAGTCCCACGGCATGACGTCGTTGGCCCATTGCGTCCACCCCAGGCGGCCGTCGTGGTAGCGGGGTGATGCGACGAAGCCGTCCGTGGCCAGCAGCACTCGCAGCTCGCCTGAAGTCGGGTCAAGGACGACGAGTTGATCGCCACGATCATGTTCGCGGACGACGAGCACCTGATCGTCGCAGCCGGCAAGGTCACCGTACGTGAACTCGTCATCGGTACTTCCGAATGGAGCAATGAGCTGGCCAGTGGTGGCGCTCACCGCCACCAGAGTTCCCGAGGGCGTGAACACGTACGGCATCCCGCCGTATGCGTGCAGGGAACTGCCCACGCTCTGATCCCGCACGGTGTAGCCGGCAAGTCGGCCGGCGTCCGAGAGCATCGCGACGCTTCGACCCGTCGACGGCTGGGTTTCAACCCAACTCAACCTGGCGCCGGTGCTCGCCAACCAGTCAAAGCCGGCGTCAGCTTCCGCCGACTCTGGATGAATAGGTACCGCCTCGGCCTCGACTCCCTCGAACGCCGAATCACCCGTATCGCGCACCCCTCGATCAGAGCACAGTATGGCTTGGAAGGGCAGAACGATCTCCTCGCCCGATTGGCCGAGTCCGCTGCCCGGGATGCGACGCGCCCGCAGGTGTCGCCGCTCCCACCTGGCGAGGACCGAAGCACCACGAGGTTGACGAGTAGGTGGTCAACGACCAACTACCGTTGCCAACGGACGCGGCGTTACCTGCGGCAGGGACTGTCGAGGCCGGATCGCCGGTGACGGTAGAGGTGGGGCTGGCCGGTGTTAGACCGCCAGCCCTGGTCAGTTTCCCAATGACCCCAGCTGCCGCGCCTCAACGATCGCCTCATCGACGAACTGCCGGGCCATAGCGGTCCGCTGACCCACCTGTGCCAGAACCTGTTTGATGCTTTCCAGTGCCGACAGCATCGGTCCGGGCTCCCCGCCCTGGAGGGCCACCGTGACAAGTTGCTGTGCCTCCGCGACCTGGGCGATGATTCCAGCTATCGTGTCCCGGGCTCCGGCCACCGTACTCTGTACGGGCGTCAGCCCGGCGATCGTCTCCGCAGGGGATACCCCTTGCGGGACGGCCGTGGCCGCCTTCACCGCTTCGCCCATCAGCCCGTCGAGTTCGCCCAGACGAGCCTGGACTCCCGCAATCGCGTTCCGTACCCGGGACATGCCCGCACCGACGGCGACGAAGCCGGAGCCAGCGGCCCGCATGGCTATCTCTCGGGCGTGATTGTCGGCGGCGGCTGCTTGGCCCTGGGCCCGCTCGACGCCTGCCGACAGGGCACGCAGTTCGCCGGCGATTTTCTCGATGTTTGACACGTAGCCGAGTCCTCAATCGATAGCGATGTCGGTGCAGGGTGAAACTACCGGGCGCACCGTGGCACCACCAGGCTTGGTGGGATGCGTAGCCAACGGCGGCATTGGCGTTGACGGGGCGGATGGCGGGTCACGGCGACCGGTATCGGTGTCGCCGTTCGGTGCTTCGAGCTGCATACCCAATTACTGATGTAGCCGTGGAGTGCGAGCGGTCCAGACTGCGCCGGCCCACTCGGCGTGGGTACACGGGTACCATACCCATCGATGCCACAGGTTCATGCAGCCGATGCAGGTTCCGTCAGCACTGGCTGTGTGGATGGCGGAGACTTTGAAGACCTGTGCCATGAACGGTTCACGAGCGTTGGCGGAGTCTGCAGGCGTTTCCTCGTGTTCTGGGAACTCCTTGCGTACCTCGTGGCGGCTTGTCGGTGCGGTGACCGAGATAGTCATCATCGGAGGTTGCCTTTCCTCGTCGGAAGGTTCTGTAGGTGGTGTACGTCGCCGGGGGCAGTCCAGTGCTCTCGCGACCGGCGTGCTTGTCGGGTGGTGGGACACAATCGATTGTTACGGCGCACTACAGGTAGCGACCGTGGCGAACCCCGAGCACGTTGTGGCCGCGGTGTGTACGTGGTGGTTGATAGACACCCCCTGATCTGGCTGTTCGGGTCCTCCGATTCAACTTGCGGGTTCGGTACCAGTGAGTCGGGCGGGTCGCCACATCGAGTAGAAGGCGCTGTAGTTGGGGAGCAGGAAGCGCTCGCGTTCGATGTACCCCTGTCTGGCGTAGAGGTCGCGGCTGCCGGTGCTGCTGGCTTCGAGGTAGGCGGGCATGCCGATGCGGTCGAGCCGGGCGTGGTGGTGTCGCAGGAGTGCGGTTCCGCGACCGGTGCACTGCTTGTCTGGTGTGACGGCCAGGAACGCCAGGTGGTGGTGCGGTTCGGTGGGATGGTGGGCGTCGAACAGCTTGTCGAGGGTGGTGAATCGTTCGGTGTACGGGCCGCAGGCTGCGGCGAGGCGGCGGTCGTACTCGGCGGGTGGGGGTATCAGGGCGGAGCGGTCGAACCACACCGCAGCGGCGCTGCGGTCGTCGAGGACGTGGACCTCGCCGTAGAAGAAGGCATGTTCGACCAGGATGCGGAAGTTCGCCGTGAGTACGCTGTGCCGCTGTTCTGGGTCGGGGACGAGCCAGGCGACGGGATCGAGGTGCTGGAACGCCTGAGCGATGAGTGCGGCGATGGCGTCGCCTTCGCGGTACGTGGCGCGCCTGACCAGCGGGAGGGTGGTCACCGGGTGACCTCCTGGCCGGAGATGGCGAGGTGCCGCCCCGTCGTGGTCGACGCGGTGGCGGCGCGGGCGCCGAGGCCGATGGTGGCGTACACGTCGGGGCGGGTGTGCTGGAGGATGAGTCCCCAGGCGGTGCCGAGGGCGGCGGCGGTGAGGTAGCCGGTCGGGACGGCCCAGGCGAGGATGTGCCCGTCGGGGACGCCGAGCAGGGTGGGCAAGTTGCCGATGGCCAGCACGACGACCACGGTCAGGGTGAGGGTGGCGGCGGTGGGGGCGATGAGGCGCAGGCACACGGGTTCGTCGTACGGGTGGCGGACGAAGAAGGCGACCACGGCGATGCTCGTGGCGGTGATGAGGAGCAGCACGCCGAGCCCGCCCGACGTGCCGGCCCAGAAGAACAGGTGGATGAGCGGATCCCAGCCGGCGATCGCGTAGATGGCAATCACGGTGACGCCTATGGCGCTTTGCCACAGCGAGGCGGTGCGGGGCGCGCCGCTGCGTCGGGAGACGCGACCGAACGCGGCGGGCAGGACCCGTTCGCGGCCGAGGGCGAACATGTAGCGCGCGGTGGTGTTGTGGAAGGAGATCATCGCGGCGGCGATGCTCGTGACGAACAGGGCGTGTCCGATGTCCACCAAGGTGGGGCCGAGGTGGGTGGCCGCTTGATGGAAGATGACCTCGGTGCCTTCGGCGCGGGCCACCTCGACGATGCGGTCCGGACCGGTGGCGACGCTCATCGCCCAGGCGGACAGGGCGTAGAGGACCGCGATCCCGGCGACGGACAGGTAGGTGGCGGTCCGTACCGTGCGGTGCGGGTCGCGGGACTCCTCGGAGAAGACCACCGCGGCTTCGAAACCGATAAACCCGAGCACGGCCAGGGCGAGGATCGCGCCGACACCGGGGGCGAACAGGTTCCCCAACGAGAGGGTCTCCACGCTCAACTGGCCGCCGGCGGGGTGGACCAGGCTGCCGATGTTGTAGATCATGATGATGGCGACCTCGGCGAGCAAGAGCACAGCGAGCACGCGGCCGTTGAGGTCGATGCGCCGTACGCCGAGGGCGGCGGTGATTGCCCAGACGGCCAGGGCGATGGTCCACCACGGCGGCGTGATGCCGAACCATTGGTCGAGCAGGGGTTGGGTGGCCGCGCCGATGGCCCCGTACAGGCCGACCTGCAGCGCGTTGTAGGCCAGCAGGGCGACCCAGGCGGCGCCGACACCGATCGGCCGGCCGAGGCCCTGAGCGATGTAGGAGTAGAAGGCTCCCGCGTTGGCCAGGTGTCGGGCCATGGTGACGTAGCCGATGGAGAACAGGCCCAGGACGAGCCCGACGATAAGGAAGGCGAGGGGAATCCCGGTCAAGCCGGTGGTGGCGTAGCCGGTGGTGATGACCCCGGCGACCACGGTGAGCGGCGTCGCCGCGCTCATGACGAAGAAGACCACGGCGGGCACGCCGAGGCGGTCAGCGGCCAGGGTGGCCGTCACCGGACTGGTACGGCCCGGCGGGGCGGACAAGGGCATCGAAGGCTCCAGATCTTGAGGGGTCACAGGTACTGCCGGGACGGATCAGGTGCGGTAGGCCAGCACTGATTCGCCAACGGCGGCTTGGGCCTGCGTGAGCAGTTCACGCAGGGGCGGCGCGGTGGTGGCGATCAGATGCCGCAGGTAGCCGCGACTGGCGGTGGGGGCGTCCAGCAACAGGTCTTCATCAAGACCCGTCGCGGCAGCCAAGCCCGCGAGGAAGGCGTCCGCCTGACTCATCGGCGCCTGATCCCGCAGCTGGAGCGACAGTCGTGCGGCGGGCCAGTGGGCTTGGTTCCAGTCGACCGGTACCCACCGCACGCCGTTCGGGCGAAGTAGCCGCCGCGACTCCTTCCGCCGGACGTGCCCTGCACGCCACAACCGCTGCGCCACCTGGTCCACCGCGTCATGTGCGAGGAAATCGAGCCAGATCCGTACGGTGGTGTGCTGCGGCTGGGCAACAAGCTGCTCGAGGACGGTGTGTCCCAGGACATCGGCCGGCGGAGCCTTGTTTACGACCCAGAGTCGTCCGTCGCTCGCGTTGATCTTCCCCGCCCAGGCCAGCTCGGCGAGTAGAGCCGCCGCCAGACCGAGACCGGCCGCCCGCCCGTTCAATCGCGACTTTCCCGACACGTCGTCATGGGCGAGGCGCCAGAAGTCGTCAGCGAGTTGCACGGGATGTCACCTCCATCGACAGGCAGACGCAGTCGAACCTCGACAGCCAGCAGCTCTTCGGGTGAGGCCGCAGAGCGTGGGTACTTCTTCAGAACGCCCGCATGCGTTCCGAACGTCATCGACGATCGCGCGTGCAGCGGTGAGGGTCGAGACTGTGCATGCGGACAGTCGGGTTGTCCGCACCATCCGTGGCCGCTGGCGTGTGGCCAACAAGCCGTAGCGGCGCCTGGCGCAGCGCGCCAGGCGCTGGTTGTCAGGTCTGAGCGTCACCTTGCCGGCGCCTTGAGGCTGGATGCGGAGCCCGACGATCTGATCGCGGTGGTAACCAGATGGCGAATGGGCAGAGTGGAGTAGCCGATGGAGCCGGCTTGTCCAAGTCCCAGATACTCAGAGTTCAGCCGCATCCGCACGATCTGCGCGACGCCCCGTCGTACGGCGTTCAGGTCGGGTACGGGGCCGTCTTCGGGAAGATCGTACGCGTCCAGCACCCGACGCGGCGCCGGAAGGTGCGACGTGACAGTCGTCTCGCTCGACAGCGCTCGTGCCGCTGTTGAAGCCCTTGTCTATCGCCGATCCGAGTTCCATACGCCGAGGACGGTGCCACATCGCTGGGCGAGGTCTCGGTTGACCTTGCGTTCGCCCTTCTCAATCTTTCCGATCAGGTCGCCGCTGACATGAACCAGCCGGCCGAGCGATTGTTGGAATAGCGCTCGCTCAACCCGGTACTGGCGGAGCCGGGCGCCAAACAGGTACGCGGCCGACAGGTGCGGCTGCAACGGGCGGGGCTTCTGTCCCACAAGCGCCTCCCACCGGCCAAGCTACCGGGGCGCATTGGGTAGCCGTCGATAGATCTGAGTAGTAGCAGCCCGAGTAATTCTTTGGACAGCCATTCGATCATCGGACACGGGTCCGCGCCGTTTATGGCATGCGGACAAGGTAGCTGTCCGCATGCGGAGCGTTGTGCGTGGCGCCGTAGTCCGAATGAATTGATGCACCTGTACTGCTCCACAGAGAGCCGCAGGGACCTCCCGGCTCAACGTGCGGACAAAGGAGCGATCGTGTCGGTCACCCCCAACCCCACACTGGCCGATGGCGCACTCATCACCGTTGAACAGCTCGAACGATGCGCGATGCGGCACTCCGTGCCCGTCGAGGACGCGCTCCTGATGGCCGTCAACCTGTACGGGATCTCGTCCGACCAGGATCGGCATCGCGCTCGGCTCTCCGTCCGGCTCACGAGGCAGCCGCAGGTGTCGTGGCAGGTGATCGTGCCGCTCAACGCCGACGTGTCGCCGTTCAAGCTGCACGACGGGGACCTCACGCTACAGGGAAAGCTCGTTGCTCGCGTCGAGCGGATTGACGCGGACGAGGCGGTGGGCGGTTACTTCCGCCGGGGTGGGCGCGCCGCGACCCTGAACCCGAACGCCCGTAGCCGCTGCACCGGGTGCGCGTTCTGCCCCAACACCTTAGAGGCGGCGGCCGATCCCCGGCTGGCCGAGGACCGAGGGCTGGACGAACTACTCGCGGCACTGGTCGAGCAGCACCCCCGTCGAGACCTCACAGAGCTGCGGGAGGTAACGGTTTCGACCGGCTGCTTCGAACGCGAACCTGCCGCGGTGCGGCATCTGCTCGGGCTGCGGGCCGCGCTTGCCCGACACGGAATCTCGGCTCGGATCGGGCTCTTGACGTCGGTCATCCGCAGCTTCGATGCCTTCCAGGAGTTGGCCGCTGGCGTGGCGCCATTCGTGCTTCGACTGACGGCGGAGTGTTTCACCCGGCGCGACTTGCTGCTCAAGGCGAGCAAGGCCGAAGTGTCCAGGGCCGAGATGCCTGGCGTTCTCGCCCGAGCGCGCCAGGCCGGCTTGGATGCGTCGTACACCTATATCGTCGGTCTCGATCCGCTGACCGACCTGGTCGCTGGGATCACCGAGCTTACCCGGTACATCACAGACTTTCCGAACTTTCAGGTGTACCAGGCACATAACTCGATCATGGCCGGCTTGCGGTCGCCGGGAGCGACCGACCTGGAGTTCTATCTGGAGGCCCGGCGTGCCATAGAGGCAGTCATCGGGCCGACAGGTCTCCGACCGGCGGCGTGGGAGTGCTACCGGCCGCTGTGGTATTTCACCTTCAACGGCGAGGCGCTACTCGACGCCTCGGCTCCGGGGGCGGCGTGATGACGGATTTCGCACAGCTGGCCGACGCCCTCTGGCGCGCTGTCACATATGTAAGCGTGGCTCAGCTCCACCTGGAGTCGAACCCGTTGCTGACCGAACCGCTGGTCCCCGAACAGGTCAAGAACCGTCCGTCGGGACACTGGGGCACGGTGCCGGGCGTCGCGTTCGTCCTGAGCCACGTGATGCTGGCAGGAGCGAGCATCGATGACGAACTCGTGCCAATAATCGGTGCTGGCCACGCCGGCGTCGCCCAAGTCGCGATGGCCTGGCTCACCGGCGATCTTGCCAGGGTACGGCCCCGCTTCAGCGCGGACGCCGAGGGTCTTTCCCGGCTCGCCGCCGCATTTCCCGACCTCGACGGACTCGGTGCCGAGGTGTCCCCGTCGTTACCAGGCGGCTGGTACCTCGGCGGACAGATCGGCGGCGCGCTCGCCTTCGCTCAGGGCGCGGCGCTCGACGCCCCCGATCGGATCCTGGTCCCGGTGCTCGGCGACGGCGAGTGCGAGACGCCGGCAACGGCGGCAGCATGGCTGACCGGCCGCGCGCTGGCCGATCGTACCCGGCTGATGCCCATCATCCAGGTCAACGGCTTTCGCATGGGGAGCCGGTCGCTCCTCGGAGCGATGGACGATGACGCACTGCGTGGGTACGCCACTGGGGTGGGTTGGCGGTCGAGCGTCGTCCACCTCAACGCGGCGGACTTCGGGGAACACCAGAGCTTTCGCGCGGCGCTCGTCGCAGCGGTCGCCGCGACCCGGGAGCAGCTTCCGACAGCGATATTCCTCCGGTGCACCAAGGGATGGAGCGGCCCGACGGAACTGGCGGCGCGCCCGCTCCTGGGCACCCCACTCACCCACAAGACGCCCCTCACGGACCCCCGGCGACACCCGGACCAGCTGGCCACGCTTCGGCAGTGGCTTGCCTCGTACCGCCCGGCGGAGCTCTTCACCGCCAGCGGGACCGCGACGGGTGCACTGGCCGAGGCCGTCCAGGTCGTAAAGGGTCGTGTGCGATCACACCGCACGGCGCGACACTCCTCAGCCGGTGAGCCTCCGGCACCTGTCCGATACGGCAGCTTCGCCGACGCGGTGACCGCTGTACTCCGGAAGCACGCCAGCGACGGAGACTTCCATCTATTCAGTCCCGACGAACTGGCATCGAACCGACTGGGCGACCTTGCCGAGGAGCCTTGGGCTACCGAGGTGCTCGCGGAGGAGGTCCTGCTGAGCTGGCTCGCTGGCTGGACCGCCACAGGCCGCCGCGGTTTGCTCGTGTCGTACGAAGCTTTCGCCCCACTGCTGCTGACCGGACTCGTCCAACTGCTCAAGCAGTACCGGGTCATGGCGGCATCGGAGAAGAGACCGAGCCTGAACCTGTTGCTCACCTCGTACGGGTGGCACAACACCTACACCCACGGCGACCCGTCGTTGACGACAGCCCTGCTGGCGACACAAGACCCGGCAGTACGGGTGCTGACCCCCGCAGATCCGAGTCGGCTCGCACTGGTCCTCGACCGCGCGCTCTACTCGGTCGGTCAGGTAAACGTCATTCTCGCGGGCAAGCACCCCACCGACGAGCAACCGCTGGAAACCGTCGAGCAGGAGTGCGCTCGCGGTCTGGCGGTCTGGCCGCACATCAGCGACGACGGCGAGCCGGACCTTGTTTTTCTCGCTGCTGGCGACCTGCCCGCAACGATCGTCCGCCCGGCGGCAGTGGCCCTTGGGCGACGCGGGGACCTCCGGGTCCGGGTCGTCGGCGTGCAGGACTTGACCACCCTCGGAGACCCGGCGATCTGGCCATCTGGGCTGTCAGGTGCCGAGATGCGGCACTACTTCGGTGCTACCGCGCCACTTGTCATCGCGACGCTCGGCCACTCTGCGGCAGTTTGGGGTCTGATTGAGGACCGACTGCGCCGACCGGTGAGGGTGATTGGGTGGTGTGAACCGGCTGGGCCAATGTCGCAGCACCGGCTGGCGGAGGCCGCCGGAATGGACGTGGCCGGACTATCCGCGGCGGCGGAACGCCTGCTGACGGCAAGCTGGGCCAGGGAAGACCGACGAGCCCTGGCAGCGGACGGACACACCCGTAAGGCGCGAACAACCACCCCTGCACCGGCCGAGCCTGTGGACGGAATCTCCGCATGAACCAGCCTCGAATCGAGAACATCGAAATCATCGACTACTCGGATCTGGTGGGGTCGGGCGATGACGCGTACCTCGTCGCGGTGCATGCCGACGGACATGCCGGCTGGTACGGGCCGGTGAGCGGCCCAGCCGCAGCGCTGCTTGATACCTGCGTCGCGTCATCGGCGATCGGTGCTTCCGTTGTTGACCATGACGGTCTGTCGGCCCGGTTACAGCGCGGCCTGGGTGCACCGCTCGGAGCCGTGGCCTCATGGGCGATAGGTGCGCTGGACTGCGCGGTTTGGGATCTTCATGGCCGATTGGAAGGAAGGCCCGTCTCGGTGCTCCTCGGGGCGTCCGGCGACCGGGCTGCGGTACCGGCGTACGCCTCGTGGTTACGCCTCGATGTCAGTGTCGGGTCCACCGCGCGTCTGGTTCGGCGCGTCGCCAACCAGGGATGGCGGTCGACCAAGTGGAGCCTTCGACCGGACCCGCAACTGGATGTCGAGGCCGACGCCAAGCGGTTGGCGCTAGTCGTCCAACAGGTCAGCGAGGCCGCAGGCGCGCCGGTTGCCTTCGATGCGCTCTGGGCATGGGATGAGGCGCTGATGCTGCGTTTTAGCGAGTTGGTAGACCCCGCCTGGTTGGTCTGGCTGGAGGAACCGCTGGACACGTATGACATGGAGGGCTACGGGCTCCTGGCTGCCTCGCCTCCGCCGCTGGCGCTGGGTGAGCGCTTGCGCTTGGGCGACGACCCAACCCCGTTATTGGGCCTGAGGGCGCTGAGCGCGTTCACGCTCGACGTGGTCGGCTGTGGTGGTCTCACCGCAGCGTTGTCCTTGCTGAGGCAGGCGATCGCCGCCGGCGTACCGGTGTACCCGCACGGGCGGTCCCTCGTTCCGGCCGTGCATCTGGCCGCCGCGTTCCCTGACAACGTGGTGGCGGTTGAGTACCAGATGCAGTGGGAACCGCGGCGGCAACTCCTGTTCACCGATCCAATCCGGTACGACGCCGGTCGACTCCTCGTACCCGAGGCGCCGGGCCTTGGTCTCATACCCAGGAGGCATTGATGCCAGCGAGCGCTACCAACGTGGCCATTGCCGGATGGGTCAGTCACGCCGAGGGTAGGTCGCAGCTCGTGCTCGCCGAGCGGCTCGGCGGCCACGACACCTTCCTCACGGGCGTACTCCAACTCGGTGATCGGCGGGTCGCCGTACGGATCATCACGCTCGACGACGTGACGGTACTGCGTCCGGTTGCCCCGGAGACGTTCGCCGACCTGGCGGCAACCTGCTCTGGGGTACTGCACCTACCGCATGGCAGCCGACGGCGCGCGATACCCGCCGATCTGGCAGCGGCAGCATCCCGGCATCAGCGGGCGCTCGATCACCTCGACGACGCTGAACTTCGCTACGCGCTGACGTTCCTCGAAGAGGCAACCACGAGTCATATCCGGCAGGCCCGCATCGATGCGATCGTCGCCGCGATCCCTGTGGATGCGCGGGCTGGGCAGGCGACTGACGAAGCGGCACGATCGAGGCAGGGGTCCGCAAATGTCGGCTGACTCACCAGCACTCGTCACCATGGACGTCGGTGGCACCCTGGGCATCGCTGAGCGCCCCGGGATTACCGCCGCGCTCGTGGCCGCGTCCCCGCTGGGCGCCCGTGACGCCGTCCGCCTGCTGCGGCAGCGGCTGCACACCGCGCCGGCAATCACTGACCAGCTTGTTAACGAGATATGCCGGGCTCTCCGCATACCACCTACTGAATTTCCCCGCGACACCGCCGCCGCCCCACTCCGTCTATTCGCTGAGGTGCCGCAGGCGCTCGAACGGATCAGCGCCGTTCGCCCGGTGGTGACCCTGTCGAACGTCACCTGCATCGAGGCAGAGTCGGACCGATTGAAATCGATGTTGTCGCCGTGGGTGACCGATCACTTCCCGTCTTGTCGTATCGGCTATGCCAAACCCGACCGTCGCGCCTTCCAGGTAGTCGCATCTCAGTGGGGCCTGCACACGCGTCAAATGGTGCATATCGGGGATCACTGGGAGTGTGACATTCTCGGTGCTGTCCACGCTGGGGCGCGCGCCATCTGGATTTCCAGAGGCCGTGCACTGCCCGAAGCAAACCGGCTCGTTAGGTCGAACGTGCTGGTGGCAGCCGATCTTGGTGCTGCTGCGGAACACGTGCGTGACCTGTGTATGAGGAGGCCTCGATGAGTACGTTCGCCGGAACCGTGGAGCATTACCGCAGGTACCGCCCCGGGATCCCAGCAGATGTCGCCGACGTCCTGGCCGCAGCGGTGCCGAAGCGTCGCCTGCGACGCCTGCTGGACTTGGGGACCGGCACGGGCTTGGTCGTCGAGGCGTTGCTCCCTCACTTCGACGACATCCTCGCCATCGACACCGACGCCGACATGTTGGCCGCGGCCGAAACGGCGCTCAGGCCGCAGGTGCCGAGCGGAACCCGGATGGTCCTGCAACGCTGTGCCGCTGAAGAGTTCACGCCGCCAGACGACTGGCGCGCCGACCTTGTGACCATCTGTCGCGCCTTCCACTGGCTTGACCAGGCTGGGGTACTACGGCGACTGGACGACCAAGTGGCTCCAGAGGGCGCTGTTGCGATCTTCGGAGACAACAGCTTCTGGGCAGCGGGCAGTCCCTGGAAGTCTGCGATCCGTGAGGTCATCCAGGACTTCCTGGGCGAGGAGCGCCGCGCTGGCGCTGGGGTATTCCGTCACCACGACCGGCCCTACAGCGAAATCATGCAGGAATCAACCTTCAACGACGTCCAAGAGATACGCGTGGCGGTCCATCGAGTTTGGTCGGCGGAGAGCATCCTGGGCTACCTCTACTCCACCTCATTTGCCGCGCCCCACCTGTTTGGTGACCGCCTTCCGGAGTTCGAGGCCGCCGTCCATCGCACGCTGGCCAGGTTCAGCGACGACGACACCTTTGACGAGAACAACGAGTTTCTTATCCGCATCGGCCGCCGGAGCCGGCAATGACCACGCAAAATCGCGAGGTCGGACGGCTCGCTACCGATGAGATCCGCTCCGCGCTGACGGAGACATCGGTGCTCTGCCTGCCCATCGGCTCCTACGAGCAGCATGGACCGCACCTCCCCCTGTCCACCGACACCGTGATCGCGGAGCAGTTCACCAACAGGCTGGTCCGCCGGTACGGCGAGAGCCATGACCTGTGGGCGCTGCCGGCTATCCCTTACGGACTCTCACCCGAGCACACCTGGGCACCCGGCACGATCACCCTGCCAGTCTCGGTCTTCACGAACCTTCTGGACGCGGTCTGCGCCGAATATGCTCGTTCCACGAATGTTCGCAACCTTCTCATGGTCAACGGACATGGCGGAAACCGGGGAATTCTCGAGGCCGTCGTCTACGAACTGCGTCAGCGCCACCGGGTCAACGTCTGCGTCCTACACCCCAGCTCGATGGCAATCGTCCGGGCCGGCGGAGAATCGCCGGATATCCACGCGGGGCTGCGAGAAACCTCGATGATGCTGGCGTTGTCCCCGCAGGACGTGCGCCTGGCTCGGCTGCCAGGAGACTACGTTCCCGACCCGAACCACGCTGCTGACATCCGCCGGCTCGTCCTCGACCGCGGGTGCACCTGGCCCTGGGACTCGGACGATCCCTCAATGAGCCAGCTCGGGATTATTGGCGGAGACGCCCGGCAGGCGTCCGCCGAACTCGGTGAGCAGATAATCTCCAGGGCCCTCGATCGGTGCTCCGATGTCATCCTGCGCCTGACCAAGGCAAACCCGTTGCCGCCAGTATCGTGACCCCTTGGAGGCTTCCATGTCCGCCGCCATCACCCCACAGGAAATGACTCAATTCGTCCGAGAAGGCATCGTGATTCGGCGAAACTTCGTGGCTTCCGAACTCATTAACCGGGCTCGGAGGATGATTGATGGCTGGTACCACGGCAAGATGCAGTCAGACCTTATCGAGTCATATACGCAGCGGACGTTCGCGCCCGAGCTGGGGACGCACCCAGACGTACTTGCCCTGTTTCACAGATCCGGCATCTCCGACTTGGTGGCCTCGCTCGTTGCGGAAACGCAGCCGGTCTCGACGACCCAGATTCAGATCCGTATCCCCGACATCCACGGTGCAACCCAGTCGCCGAAGGCTATGCATGTAGACGGGGTGGCCTGCCCCCATCTCGATCCGGCCGAACTGCGTACCTTCACGCTCCTGGTCGGGGTCGTGTTGTCCGAGATCACGGACCGAGACAGCGGCGCACTGCGCTACGTGCCAGGTGGACACCTGCGCATGGCGGAGTGGTTCCGTACGGAGTGGTCAGTCGGCATGACTGACCAGGTTCCGCCGAACATCGACGACGAAGAAGGCACACCGTTGCTCGGACAGCCGGGGGACGTACTGCTGATGCACCACCTTGTCCCGCACGCTGTCGGCCGCAACACGTCAACGACGCCGCGCGTGATGGCGTACTTCCGGGTAGCGCACGCCCGCCACGCTCACCAGCGACTCGAGGCGCTGCGCGACCCGTGGCTGGAGTACACACCGCTGCAGCCACTCGCGACCTGACCTCGCCGACCAGAATCCTCTTCTGTACTTGCTTCTCGGGGCTCAGATCGCCCTACGGTGATCGGCTCTGGGCCGGCCGGAGCGCAACTCGCTGCCCTCGACGGGATGGCAGCGACCGTACGAGGGAGCCGGCCCGCTGGACCGGCTGCGGCGTCCATGTGCTGGCGACCGGTGACGGCAGCTTATCCCGATCATGGAATTCGGCTGACCGGAGATCCGAATGCGTGTTGTATCCCCACCCGAACTTGACCTCGCGAGGCGGGCCGTGGAGGCCGGCGAGCTGGTCATCATGCCGACGAGTCGGTGGTACATGATCTGCTGTGACGCGGGCGATGCGGATGCCTGTGCCCGGATCTTCGCCGCCAAGCAGCGGCCAATCGCGAAGTCGATGGTCCTGGTCGCCCCGTCGATGGACGCCGTACGGCAGCACTTCCGCCTGACCGCGGAGGCGGAGCTTCTGGCTGATGCACTTTGGCCAGGGGATATGGCGTTGCTGCTTCCATGGCGCGACGCATCAGACGGATCGCGATACTGCATGGTTGGTACACCCTGGGCCCTGGTTACCTATGCCCCTGGCCTGCTGGGCGAACTGGCGGCGAGGGCATCGTGTCTGATCGCCGCCACGACGGCCAACCTCTCCGTCATGGACGCCCCCGGACCGTCCATCAACCTTGCCGAAGTCCGGGAGTTCATCGCGAAGTCCGGGGCTGGTGTGTCGGTTGCGGTCGACGGAGGGATTTGCCCCACGGCCAACCATCTGACAATAGTGCGCTGCGCAGACGATCGAACGGAACTGGTCCGTGAGGGTGTCGTGCACACCCGTGCGGTCATGGCCGCCCTACACCGCCCTGCCCAGGCTTGAGGAGGCGTCTCGCTACCTCGCGCCTATCACTGTCGCGTCGTAAGTGGTTGGGACGGTGGGCCGAACGTGAGCAGCGGGACGTCGTACAGGTCAGGCTCGCGAGGCCGGGTGATCGGCGGGTCGAGAACCTCGACCAGGAGCATCTCGGTCAGGAACTGGACCCGGGCGGCCAGCAGGTGGCTGGTGTGCGCCGTGGCCGAATGCTCCTTGAGGCCTGCCGAGACATGAATGTGCGGCAGGATCCGATTCTCGTCCGGATCGTAGGCCAGGGTGCCGCAGCCCATCGCCTCGACGTTGGTCAGCTGTACCTTCGACCAGACCGGCGCGTCCGGGTTCTCCAGCCTTTGGCAGCTACCGACGATGTCGACCTCGCGAAAACCGGCGAGGAACATCGGAATGTAGCCGTACCGGATGCCCTCGGTACGGCAAACCTGCTCGAGGGTGGGGAAGAAGTCCTCGCCGTGATCGAAGGCAACGCCGATGGTCCTCCCAGTCCGCAATGCCGCCGTTCGAGCCATCCTCACCCCACCTCGCCGACGGGTGCCTCGCCGGCACCGATTGTCTCGAACGCCTTTGCGACCTCGCCTCGGTCGGCGCTGGCAGCCAGCAGTAGGTGCAGGAGCACCCGCGCCTTGTAGCAGTCCAGGGTGCCAGCGCTGATCAGCCCGCGGGCGAGTAGATCCGACTCGGAACCAGCAAAGCCGTAGGTGCTGGTGAGCACAGGCCCGGCGCCGGTGCGGGAGGCCAGCACGACGGGCATCGTGTCGGCCAACTCGGTCAGTACCGGCACCGTGGCGGCTGGTACGTGACCCACGCCGAAACCGGCCACGACAAGCCCGTCCAAACCGGCAGCCGCATGGTGCAGCGTTTCGCCGTCGTCTCCGAGGACGACCGGCAGCACCGCGGTGCGTACCGCCTTCGGTTGTGGCATGTTCAGCGCGAGCGGGTGCCGTGCGGGCCGAGCGAGAACGCGCGGTTGGCCTTCGGCGACCAGGCCGACCGGGCCGGTGTCGGGCGAGGCGAATGCCGCCGGGCTGGTGGTGTGGGTCTTGCGGACCCACCGGGCCGCGTGGATCTCGTCGCCCAGCACGACCAGGCAGCCCAGCCGCCGCAGGGCCGGGGCGGCGGCGACGGTCACCGCCGCCAGTAGGTTCGCTGGCCCGTCCGCGCCAGCCATCGTCGGGTTACGCATAGCGCCCGTGATCACCAGCGGCGCGTCGCAGGCCCACAGCAGGTCCAGCACGAATGAGGTTTCCTCGATGGTGTCCGTGCCCTGTGTCACGACCACCCCGTCGATGCCGTCGTCTACAGCGCCCTTGGCGGCGGAGGCCAGGGCGATGAGGTCGTCGAAGCCCAGCGAGGCGCCGGGCAACTTGCGGAAGTCGTGCACCTGGACGGTTATGCCGGTGTCGGCCAGGCCGGGGACGGCGGCCACCAGGTCTGCGGCGTTCAACGCGGGCACGACGCCGCCGTTCTTACCGCTGGTCATGGCGATCGTGCCGCCCAGCGAGAACACGGCCACTCGGCGGTCAGCGCGCTGGTTCACCCGTCAACCTCCCCACAGCGAATTGACACGCACCCTACGCGGCCGGTGGCTCGGCCGGGCCGCTACCTCGGCTGGACGGCGAGGAAGCGGCACGCCGTCTCAATGCCGGTGTGGGACAGCAGTCGGCTGCGCGGCCGGATCAGACCGGTGACACCGGCGGCGGAGATCTGTGCTGCTCGCGCCGTTAGCCATGTCCAGTCGAGGCTCAGGTAGTCGGCCAGGCGTTGTAGCCGGTCAGTCGGCGCGTCCGCCGAGATGATGCTGGCCGCCTGGCCGAAGCGAAGAGCGTCGCGGTAGGAGCCGACTGCGGGACGGCCAGCGATGACGGTGGCGTGCCAAACGCGGTCGGCGCGCAGCCAGTTGGCGACGATCACGGTGCCGTCGGGCGTCAGGACGAAGCCTTCGACTGCGGAGTAATCGGGTTCGGTGCAGACGTGCACAGCTACACCCATCGCCTCCATAAGCGCTGCGGCCAGCAAGAGCAGCACTCGTTCGGCGCGCGGACCGGTGACCGCGGTGGCCTCAGGCAAGCAGAAAACCCGACCCATCGGCCCGGTACGGTCCTTGTACCGGGCCCGGAGCGTACGCAGGTAGTCGATCTTGTGACCGAACAGCAACCACGTCGCGGCCTCCTCGCCACGCTGCTCACGGGTCCAGAACAGTGGCGGGCCGGGTGGGGCGCCGACGTGGGCGCTGATGAACCTGGCGCACGCGTACGAGCCAAGCCAGGCCTGGGCGATCTGGGTCAGATCATCCGTGGGCAGGGCATCGGCACCGCGAGCGGCCCCGCTGGGCCTGAACCTGTCCAACGTCTCGGCCAAGAGTTGGTCATCATTCAGAAGTGCGTCGTCCAGGGTCCGGGAGGCCCACAGGATGCCGATGGTGAAGTCGTCGAGCAGGTACGCGAGCGGGATAGCGACGCCGCCCTCGGCTCGTGACCTCCGGCGCGCGTCGACGGCGTAGAAACGCGGCTGATCGCCGTCGAGATCCTGTGCAACCAGCAGGTCCCCGGGACGTGCGGCAACGCTCGGCGGCGTCGCCGCGGTCAGATGATCCGGCCTGCGCGCCACCGGTTCCGTTAGCCAGGCATTCAGCGACGTCGCGGCGAACATGCGGCCGGCGGGCAAGCGGAGCGTCCAAGGATCCCCTTGGATCTCCGCCCTGGACGATTGCCGATCGGCGGGAAATGTGGAAGCCACCAAGTCCACGAGCTGGTGCTTGTCCGGCTGAGTCGTCGGTGGTTGCACAAGAAATCGATCGCGCCGTCGTTCTCTCTCAAGAAGCGGCATGAGGGTGATCAGAGCTTCGTTCGTGTCCAGCACGACATCACAACGCCTGGCGAAGTCGGCGCTTGGCCACCGCTGTGCCTTTTCGATCTTGGCGATGAGGTCGCCACTGGCGTGAATCAGCCGCCCCAAGGCGTCCTGAGAAAGCTCACGTCGCAGCCGCCAACGCCGAAGCTCCGCGCCGAACCGATGGCGCGCTGAAGCCTCCGGCGTCAGCGGCCTCGCCACCTGCGCCATCGCCATCACCCTTCGTCATCGCGATGCGTGACCGGTCAGGCACCGAACATACCGGTAGTTAGGGTCGGTCGCCGCAATCATTCGGTGGTCCAGTCTGTGCCCATCAGGCCCTGCCCACTTCACGTTGGTGTGAGCTCCGGCGCTGCTTTCGTCTCATCTGACCCCACGCGGGTGGGGGACTGCTCGGTCACCCCACCGCACCTTGTCGGGTTATACGTCGTTGTGAACGCGCGCAGTCGCAGTCGTGCAGCCACCGTGTCGACGAACCAGGCGCAGTAGTCGTCGTCGGAGTTCAGTGCGGGTTGGACTGCGGCGCGCCACTCGTCGCGGTCGCGGACCTCGAGGTACCGGTCGAGGATCTGTTGCCGTTGGTCGTCGGTGCATCCGGACTGCTCCGGTGGGTGCTGCACCAGGTCGTCGGCGATGACCGCAGCGTCGAGGTACCGGTGCAGGTCCGGGGTTTGCAGGGGAGGTGCTCGGCGTGTGCGGCGAGGACGAGTCGGGCCGGTGGGTAGTGCTCGAGGGTTATGCCCATGCCGTTGCACCAGGTCATGACCCTGAGCAGACGGCCGGTGTGGTCGATCAGGTCGTCAACCGGTCGACGGGCCACGGACGGGAACGGGATTTGTCATCGCGAGTACGGTCAACGGCGCGTGACCGGAGAGCGGCATGGACGGCCACCCCCTCATCCGCGGCGGATTAATCATGGAGCGGGTGGCGGCGTACCAGTCAGCGAACCTGCGGCGTGCCGAGTGCTCGGCCGGTCGACCGGACACCCGCACCTGACGTGCAGCCGGCAGCTCGGGTCTCGCCGCTGCCGCCGGCACGCGGTGGCTGATCTGCTGGGCGCGGTGGGCGGCGCGTACCGGCGGGCACGGGTAGTGCTGTCCGGCGCAGAGCAGGCTCGCGCATCGGGTCGGCTGTCCCTGCTGGGGCTGATGGACGGCGATGACTCTGGCGGCCATACGCCAGAGCAGTACGTCCGCGACGTCCTGCGGGACGCTCTGACCTGAATCGTAGGTGGTGCTCCCGAAACCCAGGGCGGTGTTCCCGGCGGTCATGTTCGATCTCCTCGCGTCGACGACATCCGCAGGGCCGTCGTCGAGGCCGCATCGGCAGGACTGCGGCCAGGCTTCGACGCCGGCCAGGACGATCCACGCTCACCTCTCGCCGGGGATCAAGTCGTCCGGAGCGCTCGGCCCGATGTCGTCGCCCCTACCTCCCAAACGGGGTTTGTCAGACGTAGCGAACACTTGGCGATCTGACACGGGTCTCACAGCGGCAACCGCCCGCGAGGCTCATACCACACCACCCTCACAGGAGTTGATCTTTAGATTGACGACCCCGAATCAATCGATATGTTTGAGCTGTCCTGTCAGAGATCACAGCGGCCACGTAGGGCTTACCTGCGGGCGGGCCGGTGGCATCTGACAGGGCGCTCACAGCGTTCCGACAAGGCGGCGGGCCCGCGCTGTCAGCACGGAAGAACCCGGCAGGCCGGTGTGACCGGCGGCGCCTGCGGGCAGGCACCAGGAGAACCACTCTCGGTAGCCGATGCGGCAGGCGGCCACGTCCGAGTCGGGCACCTGACCTGGTCTGACAGACCGTATACGCCGCCTGCGGTTACGCTGCGCATCTGTCAGTGGCGGCCCGAGCAGATGAGTCCTCAGCGTTGTCAGATGGTGTCAGATCGGCAAGTGTTCGCTACGTCTGACAAAGCCCGATTGGTAGATGCGGGAGACGCGGAGCAGCGCGGTCGGATGTCGGTCGTCGCGGAGCTCGACCGGGGCCGCCGAGGCGCCGAGGCAGGCGCAGGCATGCAAGGTCGGTGGCATCGGGTGGCGGGCCGGTACGGCCGTCGCGACGTCGGTCATTCGGCCCCCCGGGGGCATCCGGTCCTCTGGACGCCTTTGACAGCGCCTCATGTCAACGGTCGGCGTCGATGTCACAGGACTCGCGTCCCACCGGGCGTCAATAGTTACTGGTCGATGTCAGAACTGTCGGCGACGCCCGGATGTCATCGACATCAGTGACTGTCACGGGTCGGGCGATGACAGTTGTCAGCGATCCTGAGACACATCACGAAGGCTGCGGTGCGCGTTGGCCACGCATCCATCGAGGCGTACGGCGGCGCGTCGATGGCGCCCACCCCACCCAAAGCCGGTGGCGACAGGGACAGCCGTGAGCTGCACCGACGGATCGTCCTCCGGCTCGCCGCCGCTCCCGCCGAGTCAGGGGACGCAGCCTGGCAGACCCCTCGGAGACCGGCGCTCGGCACCGGCGGTCAACGCGTCCGGGCGTCGGCGCCACGCCGGTCGAGCATCGATGTCATCGCCGTCGACAAGCACCAGGGGATCCGATGTCAGGAGACAGGCGTCGATGACACGACCTCAGTCGGACAACCTGTGACACCGACGTCAATCGATGTCACGAACATCGGTGTCCACTGATGTCACGAACATCGGTGTCATGTCATGTCCAGGCGCGATCTTCGATGTCAAGGGTGGTTGTCCTCAGCTCCGGACAGACGACGGACATCGCCGTGTCCGCCATCCTCACGCCGCGGGTGTCCCCTTCTGATCAACAGTGTTGTTCGGAGTGACGGGTACCGGCCCCCGATGCGGAGAGCGGGTGGTGGCAGGGGCAGACGGCCCGGACCGGTTGGGGACGGACGCGGAGTGGCGTCCACCGTGTCAGCCGCCCGGTCGATCAGCATCGCGTCCGTACCCCTGCCTCGCTCACAGGCCAGGGAAGAACGTGACGGACACGGAGGGTAATTCTCACAGCAGGCCGACCACGCGGACGGCGTTCTCTGTGAGCGGCTGTGAGCGCCTGTGAGATCGGCATGTGTTCGCCAGAGCACACAAACACCGGTTTGGGTATGAGGGCGTGGCAGCGACGTCGACCCAGCCAAGCACCCCACGGCGGCGGACGGCCACAAGGTGCACGGTCAGACAGGCCCGGGACCGTCCAGCCCTTGGGTCTGCGACTGCCGATTCCGTCCGCCGGCATCCCGGGATTCATCCACCACGCCGCCGTCACCGCCAGGCGGGCGACATCACGGCGACCGTCGGCGGATCTCCCACGCTGGCCAGGTCCGATCGCGCCTCTCGGGCCGCAGCGTCTCACTGTGCCGGCATCCCAGCGATACCGGCTCGCCCTGGCCTTGCTGCAGGTTGGGCGGTGTCGGGACGGTTCCGCGGTCGGTGTTCCCGTCGGTGTCTGTCCACGTTCCTGGGTCGCTCTTGAACCTGACCCCCACACGGACCGCGGCTGTGCCTGTCGTCCCAGCACGCCGCGCCGGTGACAGATCCCGCCTCGACTCAGAGAGACCTTCCGGTCTCTCCTCTCCCCCCGTATCTATGCAGAAAGAGAAAACAGTGTCTGACCAGGTTCTACGTGTGCAGTCCACGCTGATCGCCCGCGACTACCTACTCCTGGACTGGCTGGCCGACCACGGCGTACTGACCACGCCCCAGATCGCCCACGCCCTGTTCCCGTCGCTGGACTTCGCCCAACGCCGGCTCCGCCGGCTACGAAACGTCGGCGTTGTCGACCGGTTCCGGCCGCTCAAGACCGACGGCGGCACCTACCCGTACCACTACGTCCTCGACCAACTCGGCGCCGAGATCGTCGCCGCCCAACGCGACCAGCCACCGCCCCGCCCCAGCCAGACGAGAGCCCGACGCCGCCGCTGGACCGTCGCCCGCGTCTTGGCCCACCGACTCGGCGTCAACCAGTTCTTCACCGACCTCGCCGGCCACGCCCGCACCCACCCCGACCACGAACTGCAACGGTGGTGGTCGGAAACCCGGTGCCGCAAACCCGGCGCCCTCGCCGGCCCCGACGCCCTGATCGAACTACGCGGCCACCCCGCGCCCATCCAGCCCGACGGGCACGGCGTCTGGCACGCCGACAACCACCGGGTGCCGTTCTTCCTCGAGTACGACACCGGCACCGAGCCACTGACCGAACTCGTCCGCAAACTCGCCGCCTACCACCGGATGGCCGAATACCGTGGCCCCCGCTGGCCGGTGCTGTTCTGGCTCCACTCCGCCGAGCGCGCCCACCACCTCCACCAGCGCCTAGCCGACGAGACCCTGTTGGTGCCGGTCGCGACCGCGAGCCGTGACCACGCCACCCGTGCGGGTAGCAGCCCCGCCGGACCGCTGTGGTGGCTCCACCGCCACCACGGCCTCGTCACCCTGGCCGGCCTCGCCGACGCGCTCCCGTACCTCGGACAGCCAGCGTACGGGCCCGACGCGATCGTGTCCCCATCGAGCTCAATCTGACCGGTCAACATCATCGGCGCACGTTCCGCCGTCGTTGACCGCCGCCTTCGCGACCGGAGGGAGGCCTCGCCACATCACACGACCCGCAGCGCACCCACCGCTCACCCGTTCTCCTATGGAGCTTCCTGTGACTACCCGACGAACAAGCCGTACCCGCCCTTGCGGCGGAACTGATGGCGGCGGCTCGGTCTGGGACGCCGAGACGATTCACGCCCTCGGCGTCAGCACCGACCTCGCAACCGCCGCCCAGATCTTCAACTTCTCCCTGGCCACCGCCTACCGGCTGGTCAAGCGCGACGCGTTCCCCGTACCCGTCATCCGCGCCGGCGCCCACTACCGGGTACCCGTCGCCCCGATCCTCACCGCCCTCGGCCTCACACCGACAGCACCCAACCGGGCCGACGGCCCACCGCCGTAGCCCGGAACCCCACGCCCGCCCGGTGGTGTCGACACCGGCCGCCGGCCCAACCCTGTCCGCCTCCGCCGCCCGCGCACCGCGCCGGGCGGCGGACCCGTTTCCGCCCGCCGAACGACAGCGACGTCCCCCGGCGGGATCCCTGTCCCAAACCCTCGCCGCGAACCGCGGCACACCTACCGGAGGTACCAGTCGTGAAGACCCCACACCCTCAGTTCACCGTCCCGTCCACCAGGCCGATCCCGGCGGAACTGTTCCTCGCCGAAATCACCCGCCTCTACCCCCGCGACCGGTGGGCCGTCCAGATGCTCGCCGAACACCGGACCCTGACCACCGCCCAACTCACCGCTCTCGGCTTCGCCGACACCCCGGCGTCGGCGCCCGGCGGCTCATGATCCTGGCCCGCCGCGGCTGGATCGACCGCCTCCCGCCCAACGTCCACCTCAACGCCCTCGAGACTTGGTGGTGCCTCGGCCCGCTCGGCGCCGAGATCACCCAACCGGACGGCGCCGGCCGCATCACACCAGCCCAGGTGTACCGCGCCCGCGACCGACTGTGGGTCCACCAGAGCCTGCTCAGCCTGCTCCACACCAACCAGTTCTTCGTCGACCTCGCCGCACGCGCCCGCACCCAGCCCGGCACCGACCTGCGTACCTGGTGGTCACCGCGTACCTGCGCCATGCCACCAGGCCGGGGCGGCGTCCCACCTGGCACGGCGAGTACATCCACAGCCGCAGGCGGCACGGCTTCTGGTTCGAACCCGATCCTGGCGGGATCGGCATCGCCGCCCTCGCTGACCGGGTCCACGCCTACCCACCGCTGGCGGAACGCACCGGCCTGTCGACCCCGCTGTTCCAGGCCCCCGACCCCCAACGCGAAGACGAACTGCGGTGGCACCTCGACCGCCGCAACCTGCGACAACTCACCATCGCCACCAGCAACCCGGAACAGGACCACCCGGCTGACCCGGTGTGGCAGCCGACCGGCGCAGAAACCACCGGCTGGCCCTGACTGAACTCCCACACACCTCGCAACTGTGGCCACCCAACGACCCGATCTGCAGCGACGTCGAGCCACTCGCCCCGCATCCCATCCACGCCCCCCAACCGACCCGGCGACGAAGCCATCGCCGACGGCGACTACAGCTACCAGCCACACCGCTGACAACCAGACCCGCCTCCCTGACCGCCCCGGCCCATCGCCGGGCCGGTCAGGCAGGCGCCAGCGGACAGCAGACACGACGACGCCAAGGGTGACGACTTGATCTCACCCGAAAGGCACGCGTCCATGTCCATCGACGAATCCGCTGCTCACCCCGAGCACCACAACCAGCAACCCCTAACCAAGGAGCTTCCCGATCCCATGCCTGACGGATCAATCTTCAAACGATGCAGCTGCCGCGACACCGAAACCGGCAAGCTGATCGGCAACCAATGCCCCAAACTCCGCCGCGCCAACGGCTCCTGGAGTTCCGACCACGGCCACTGGCACTACCAACTCGAACTCCCCAAAACCGCCGACGGCCGCCGACGTCAACTCCGCCGAGGCGGCTTCAACGCCCGCACCGAAGCCGCCGACGAACTCGACCAAGCCCGCTCCCTGCTCACCCTCGCCCGACGCGACCGCGCCCGCAGCGTCGAGATCGGCGACATGCTCCAACACGTCGCCCACACCCGCAGCCCCCTACCCGACCCCGACGAGACCCGCCGACGGCTACGCACCGGAGGGCCACTCGCCGACGCCCCCACCGTCGCCGAACACCTCACCACCTGGCTCACCGGCCTCCAGATCGACGAGAACACGATCCTCAGCTACGAATCCCACGTCCGTAACCACCTCATCCCCCACCTCGGGACCATCCCCCTCGACAAACTCCGCCCCCACCACATCAAGAACATGTTCGCCGCCATCGAACAACGCACAGCCGAAGTCCACGCCGCCAAGACAAGCCCCGACCCGAAGGTCCGGGCCACCGTCAAGGGCATCCGGCCCTGCGGCCCCGCCACACGCCAACGCATCCGCGCCACGCTGCGCAAAGCCATCAACGACGCCCTCGCCGAAGAGATCATCGTCGGCATCACCAACCCTGCCACCCTCGTCAAAACCCGAGGCGACCGCCCACACCCCATCGTCTGGGAACCCGAACGCGTCGAACACTGGAAAACCACCGGCGAGATCCCTGGCCCGGTCATGGTCTGGACCGACGAACTCCTCGCCCAGTTCCTCGACCACGCCGCCGAGCACGACCCCGACCTACACCCGCTCTACCACTTCATGGCCTACCGCGGACCCCGCCGCGGCGAAGCCTGCGGCCTACGCGACTCCGAAGTCCGCCTCGACAAACGAGAGGTCACCATCAACAACCAGATCGCCACCCACGGCCACCGGATGCGGCAGAAGCCGCCCAAGAGCAAAGCCGGCAACCGCGACCTCACCATCGACGCCGACACCGCCGCCGTCCTCACCGCCTACCGCGCCCGCCGCGCCGCCCAACGCCTCAAAGCCGGACCCGCCTGGCCCGACACCGGACTCTTCTTCGTCCGCCCCAACGGACACCCCTGGCACCCCAACCTCGTCACCCAACGCTTCAACAAACTCGTCCGACGAACCGGACTACCACCCATCCGCCTCCACGACCTCCGCCACGGCGCCGCGACCATCGCCCTCGACGCCGGCATCGACATCAAAGTCGTCTCCGAACAACTCGGCCATACCACCACCACGCTCACCCGCGACACCTACCAGAGCGTCACCAAAGAACTCCACCACAACGCCGCCGACGCAGTCGCCGAGAGAATCAACGAGAAGCGACGCAGAACCGCCTGAAGAGGCACTTGGATCTACGGGGATTCCTGCACCGATTACCGGCGTGCGCTCCTGGCCAGGTGCACAAGGGCTCAGCAGAGTCGGCGACGCGGGCGCGGTCCGGGACGGTGGGATTGGATCGGGACAGTAGCGCCGCCGACGCTGCTGCTACTGAGCCGCGCAGCCCAGGCCTTGGCCCGCCTGTTGGCGTGCAGCAGCCACGCCAGATCCTCACCTGCCGGCGGCGCACCAAAGATGAGCGAAGCCACGGGTTCTTTGCAGCTTGTTGGTTCGCCAATCTTCTCAACGAGCGTCACGAGATCGTCAAGTCGATCGTTGATGGGAGCCGGCAAGGAAAGGCCGATGCGTTTCTCAGACCACTCAGGCAGCGTCATGTCGACGCTGATTTGTCGCCGCGTGGTCATGTACCTGCTCCGCACATCGAGGTAGTCTATCGCCAAGACGCGGGTCTAAACATCTCTACCACATTTTGACTTGGCAATGTACGATCAGACATCCGGCGAATGGGCCGGCAGGAGGTGGCGTTACTGATGGCGACGCAGGTCGACAACGGTCCGGTCTTTCGGCCTCGGCTCGTGAACCCCGCCAACTTCCTCTTCGCAACCCGCGACACTGGCTATAAGACGACCGGCCTGGCGATCGCGGAGCTGATCGATAACTCCCTGCAGGCTGGAGCGCGGCAGGTCGCGGTTGAGGTGGCTGCCAAGCGGAGCCCCGATCAGCAAATCGAAATCATGGTCGTTGACGACGGCGTGGGCATGGATGCTGAGACACTCACGGAGGCGCTGACCTTCGGCGGGACGAGCCGGTTCAACGACCGGAGGTCGCTGGGACGCTACGGCATGGGGCTGCCGAACGGTGCCCTCAGCCGAAGCCGGCGCGTTGAGGTCTACACGTGGCGACCTGGTGTCGGCGTCCTCTGGTCGAGGCTAGACATCGACGAATTGGCCCACTCTGGTGATGCTACGCTGCCTCCCGTCGAGCACATCGACCGGCCGGCGTTTGTGCCCAGCACCGGCTCCGGTACGGTGGTACGGCTGACGCGCTGCGACAGGGTGGAATACAAGCGTTCTTCTGCACTCGCCCGGAGGCTCAAGGACGATCTAGGGCGAATCTACCGACACTTCCTTGCCGAAGGCTTGAGCCTGCAGGTGAACGGGCAACTTGTGGCAGCAAACGATCCCCTGTGTCTGCAACCTATGTCGAAGATCACCGGCGGCAGACGGTTTGGCGACGATCTCCTCTATGAAATCCCAGTAGATTCCAGGACCGGCATCATATCGGTTACTTTTAGTGAACTTCCGATCGATCGCTGGCACGGGTTATCGACGGAGGAGAAGCGGGTAATGGGCGTTACAGCTGGCCCGCCGGTCTCTATCGTCCGGGCGGGCCGCGAGATCGATCGCGGGTGGTTCTTCATGGGCGGTAAACGTCGCGAGAACTACGATGACTGGTGGCGGTGCGAGATCAGGTTCGACCCAGTCCTCGACGAACTTTTTGGGATCACCCACGCCAAGCAGGCAATCTCACCGCGACCGGAAGTGCTGGAGATTATCTCACCAGATCTGGAGACGATCGCTCGCGCACTGAACGGCCGAGCCCGAAACCGATTCATGCTCGTCAAGGCGACAGAGCCGCTGAGCGCGGCGGAACGGCAGGCAGCACGCGCTGAAGCCTCACTGCCATCTTTGCCGCGCGGGCGCCGGCCAATCCCTGACGAACTCAAAGAATTGGTCGATGGCCTGAGCCGACACGAGGCGCCGTACCAGATTGCAGCCGCAGAATTGCCAACGATGGGCGCGTTTGAGGTCGTCGTGCGAGATCGGCAGATCATCGTGTTACTCAACACGAAGCATCCCTGGTATCGCGATCTATATGGTCCGCTCGCGATGAGCGACCTAGGCAGAGACCGCGATCTTGCTCGTCAGGTTGCTCTGACTCTTCTGGCCTCCGCCCGCGCCGAGGCAACGCTGCGGCGCGGTGCCGAGCGGTGGCATGCACAGACCCTGCGCCAGGCGTGGGCCGACGTACTCGCCACCTTCATGAATGCCTAGCATGATCGAGATGTGGTACTCACTCCCCTGCCCGCCAGGGTGTCAACCCGCTGAGCGGCGGGCCTTTGCGGCGCTTGGCGACGCGCTGGCAACCGATGACGCTTCGGCACGTCAGGCCGCACGGGAACGTTGCCTCGCCAAGGACAACGCCGCGCTCACAGCCGCTACCCACGTTCTGATTGATCTTGTTGGCCAAGGCTGGAACGTACGGGTCGATGACCACGAGATGGCCATCGCTCCGCCACTTGGAGTCGCCGATCCGGTCGAGGAGAAGAGTCGAGTACGGCGACAGGAACTCATCAAACGAGATGAGCAGCTGTCCAACCCGTCGGTGCGTCGTTTCATCGCCGCCATGGAGAAGCCGCGGGAGTTCGAGGGTAAGTTCGTATCGATCTTCAGCCTCATGAGAGATGGCAAGGAACTTTCGACGGCTCTTCAGACCCTCGAGATCGACGGCGACGCGGATCTCGCCCGGCTACGCGGAGTGATCGACCCGTACGTACAGGTAGTGTCCAGTAATGAGCGCTGCCCGCAGACCGGGTTCAGGCTTATGGACATATGGCGATACTTCCGTCATACCTGGTCCAATCAGTACACCAGCACTCCCGGCCGCACCATGATGATTCTGATTCGGGACCGCGCAGCCTCATTCCACCCAGTAATTGGGATCGCCGCACTTGGCAGCGCTGTCGTACAACTAGCGGAGCGCGATGACTGGATCGGCTGGCAACCGGCGGTGTTCCTAGAAAACCTGCTCGCCGCCCCGACTCTGCGGATGGCTCGGTGGATTACCGCCCGGCTGCAGACAGCGTTGGAAGAACTGTATGTCGATGACTTGGTCAAGGACGGCTTGTACTGGCCGTCGCTGTGGGAAAGCCCTGCCAGCGATGCAATCGAGCGATTGCTGAAGGAGGCGGAAACTCGCCGCCGAGATCATCACCGGTTCGTCAAGGCGACGGACTTCAAGAAGGTTCACGACGCCGACGATGTCAAAAGCTGGCGTCGACGTGCCGAATCCGACCTCTTCCGCAGCAAGCGTTGCCTGGCGCTGGCCGATCTTCTCAGCGCTCGGCAAGCGCTCGCGCCCTACCTATATCCGAAGGCAAGCCGCACCGGGCTATCAGACGCGCTCGGCAGCCCGAAGGCCCGGCGGGCAATCATGTCCGTACTGCGTCGGGCGAAAGCTGATGCAGTAGGAACCGAGATTGCCGATCTCACCGTATGCGGCGCTGTCGCTCCCTATAACGCTCTGCTGGGGGGCAAGCTCGTCAGCATGCTGGCGGTCAGCCCAACGGTCGTCAAGGCCTACCACCGGCGCTATTCGACCTACGCCAGTGAGATCGCGTCGTCGATGGCCGGTCGACCGATCCGTCGGCGGTCAAACCTCGTTTTCGTCGGAACGACCTCGCTCTACGGCTCGGGCGCCAGCCAGTACAACCGGATCCGGATCCCGCCCGAGGTCCTCGGCGGGCTCTCTCCTATCGAGTTCCGCCAGCTCGGCCGGTCGAAGTCGTTCGGCACGTCGCACCTATCGGCCGAATCGGTGCGAGCGTTGGTGCGTCTTGCGGAGCAGACGGCACACGGCGCGCGGGTCAACAGCATCTTTGGCGAAGGGGTGAACCCGAAGTTCCGCAAGGTCCGTCACGGCTTCGACCTCCTGCAGTGGCCGTCGGACACCCTGCTGCAGCATGGGCGTCAACGCATCATCTACGGCATCAGCTTGGTGGACAACCTTCTGCCCTACCTACTCGGTAGCGACGCGGAGCCGAGCTACAAGTTCCGCCGTCGTAAGAGCACTGCGGACGTGGAAGCCATTTCCGCATGGTGGATGCGTCGGTGGTGCCACCCACGCAGCAAGTCGCCGGCGGTGCTGGAGGCGGTCGCGGAGCACCGCCTAACCAGACCGGTCAGGCACGGTGCACGCGTCACACTGCCCAATTTGCCACTGGCCGCCAGTGAACATGAGCAGTTGGAGCTGTACTGACTGCCTAGAAGAGGCGATCGTGTGGTACCGGGTCAACATCGATGATGCGCTCGTAGTAGGGACGAACTGAGGTTCGTGTATACGGCGTCTGGTGGGCGTTCTGCACAAAGCAGGTAAGGGGAGCCATCGTTCTTACTGCCTCGGCCAAGCGTTCGGCTTCAGGACCGCTGGTCTTTCCGACCAGGGCTTTCTGGACCGCACGGACCTGGTCGACCTGGGTCTGGCTGAAAAACAGCCTCGTCGCCGTAGCACCAGACACTGCATCGGGCAGATCCTTCGGGTACTGCGTGGCAATGACGACACCCGCGCCGAACGCCCGGCCCTCTCGCATGAGAGGTTCCAGGAAGGGTGATTGGACGAGACGCCATGCCTCGTCCAGCACGACAAGCCGCTTCAGCACCCGCGGCTGTGGCCGTCGGATGAGCTGGTTGTAGAGGGCCATCAACAGGAACTCCGCCACCGCATTCTTGACCTCCTCGCCGGGCAGTTGGCTGAGGCGGACCACGGAACGCCCGTCGAGCAGCTGCTCGAGCGTAGCGCCGTCCCCATCGCCAGCGAACAACCCAAGATCAAAGATGGGCGACAGGCGCCCGATGAGCGCATCGTGGCCTTCACGTTCGAGCACCTCACGGATGGCGTCAAACGGTAGATAGGTCTGGTCCGATGCCGGCGTGAAGGCTCTACCGTCGAGCCCCAGGATCGTATAGGTCTCTTTCATTGCTTCGCGCAGGTGGTATGCCTGCTGATCCCCAAGGCGATAGATCCGCTTGAGGATGCCGACGAGTTGATGCACGTGCGACATCGGGTTTGCCCGGCCTGAGGTGGGATCGGTCGGCGGTACCAACGGATTGAAGGGCAGCCCCCCAATACTGGCGTCGAACATGGACAACTGCTCGGTACCCGTATATTCGGCGCCCGCGTAGTCATCTTTAAAGTCGAGAATCAGGGCCGGCAGACCGTTCGGCGCCGCCATGAGTTCGCGCAGGATCGCTTTGGTGGCTTGAGTCTTGCCACTGCCGGTCTCACCAGTGATTGCAATGTGGCCGTTGGCCAGCGGACGGTCGGGACGCTGCGGGTCGTACCAGATCTCAACCGGCCTGCCGTACTGCCCGGCAGCTTCACCAAGAAACGCGCGCGGCCGGTCAGCCGACGACGACGTTGCTACCGAGGCGTCAGGTGGTGCAACTCCGTTAGACGCCAACCTTGCGCGGGTTGTTTCGACGGGAGCAGAGACTGATCGCCCTCCGTCAGGAGGCGAAGGGCCGTCAGTTTCCACTCTTGGGGACGTCTCGTGTGCCGGCCGACTGGGCACCTCACGTACGGGCGGGACGGCCTGCTGAAGCGCGCCTACGCCGGATTCGTTCAGTTGCGTCACGGTGAGCGGGAACGTGTGACCTTTGGTGGCCTGGGCGCTCACACGCTTGGGCGGTCGTAGTGACTCTGTGTCCACACCGATGGAGACCTCGACGAGATGCAGCTCGATGGCGAAAGGCACCTCGCCTTCGAACAGCCGTTGCGAGGCACTTGCCCAGGCCCGTCGTTCGTCGGTGTCGTGGCCGCGTTTCGCGAGTTCGCGATACACGTGCGCTCGAAGGATCTCCCGGCGAGCTGGCGTAGTGATGAGCTCATCCGCCCGGTCGGGATTGAACACGTCACGAAGCAGCATGCCGGTGGACAGGGCCTGGTTGACCGCCGGCCCCGTAGCAGTGTCACCATCAATATGAAACTCAGCCGACGTGTCCTGCATCGTCTTCACCTCGAAGACGGTGATGATGCACCCTTCTTCGCTGTACTCGATGCCGAGCAGGTCGGCTCTTCGGGCGTCTTCGTGAAGGTGCAGCCACATACGGGCCATGTCATCATCAAGGCTGATGAGCAGACGCTTGCGATCTGCGGGCCGGTTCTTCTTATACCACCGCGCCACGATGAGCGTTCCAAGCAAACCCTTGGTCCGGTTCTGGTCAACTTGGCGTTCGAGGTCAGGCGTGAGTGTCAAGGCACCAACGTCGAGAAGTTCTGTTAGCTCCTGCAGGAGACCGTCAAGGTCAGCATCACTGACGGCAGTGTTGTACTGACGGACAACCTCGCGCAGCGCTCGCCGGAACGGGTCGGTGGCGTCGGCGAATGCAACTACCTCACGGGTGCGATCGCGACCGCTGAAGACCTGAAGCTTTCCGAGCATAAGGTCTCGGTCGACGTGCCGATCGGCCAGGACGAACCACGGTGCCGTTGCGGCTACGGCCTTGAGGCGTTCCCGCACGTCGCCATCCTGTCGCACGGCGAGGCGTGACGCGGGTGCCTGCTTGGCAATCAGTTGGGCAACCGTGAAATAGGCAGCGAAGGGCCCACCCGGCGCCGGTTCCAGGTCCACAGTCTTGGCAAACACGCGGTACTTAAGTCGCTGAGGCATCGCGAGGGGCTGGACCGGCTGCTCTATGAAGCTGAGCGCATCCTGCATACCCGCCGATTGGTCGAAAGCCACCAGGACGTGCGCAAGCATGCCTGCCGGCGGCTTCACCGTGTCGGCCGGCAGCGCGCGCACTTCGAAACTGAAGCGCCGATCCTCTGCGGTTGCGTGAAAAAGTTGCGCTACCCGCGCCTCGTCGTCGTCATCAAGTTCGAGCGACTGGATTCCAGCGTTGCGGCCCTTGTAGAGCACGGTGAGGTGAGCGCCCTGGATCTTCTCGCTGTATGCCAGGTCGGTCAACAGCTTCAGGTACGGCCCTGGGCCGGGTGGGTCCAGCAACGCCAGGCGGAGCCCGTGGCGCGCTGGAGGGTGTGCTTCAAGGAACGCCTCGACGATGCGACGAATCTGCGCATAGCCGTCTTGCCCCACACTTCGTTCCTGCTTAACCGCGAAGTACGGAAGATGCCCGATGTCGCTGACGTGAGGCAGAACCTGTGGCGTGTCAGGCGTCAGATCTGGGAGGCAAAGACTGGTCAGAAAGTTAGGCAGCTTTCCCGCCGAGTCCCTCACCAGTTGGAGGTCACGTGCGCTTAGCCGATCACGCTGAGCGACAACGATGCGCGCGAATTCAGAGTACCGCCACAGGTACAAGGGATGCAGCGGCGTGAGCATCGCGACCGCAGTCAGGCCAGACCCAAAGGCAATGGTGTCGAGCTTCAAGATCTGGGAGATAACCTGATTGACATCCTGGGTGTACTCCGCAAACAGCTTCCCGTACGTGTTGCCGATGCACTTTAATAGGTCGTGATACCGCTCGACGTAGTCGCGGATCGCGACCCTTGAATTCCGTGCCGCCGCCACCGCAAGGGGCTCGACTGTCAGTCGACCCGCATACCCCGCGATCTTGTCTCGAGCCTTGTCGAACAACTCGAATCGCGCACGTAGTTCCCGGCCAGCGTCGTCGTCGAGGCTGTCGAGGAACTCAAGGATCTGCTGGCTGGTCCACTCTTCCTTAAGGTCATCTTCACCCCGGTAGCCGCGGATTCTCTCCCAGATGTCGCCGTCGTTCCCGTCGATCCAGCCCCCGTAACGACCTACGCCGACGAGCCGGGTCACGATGTCGACGACTTCGCCGGAGACCTGCCCTTGGACGATGATCCCGGAGGGAAGCTCTTCCTCCCATCGCTCCGTGCCGACGGGAGTTCCCCCGCTGTCGAATTCGCTGACCCCTGCAGCCGACTCCACGGCGGCGTCGAGATCATCCTGAAGAGACGCCTCACCGGAAAGCAATGCGTCCGCGGCGACAGTCGAGGCCGAAACCGGCGTGTCGAGCGGCCGATTGCCGCTCCCATCATCCGCGACGCCGCCCGAGGGTTGAGAGTCTTGAGTGCCGGTATCTGGCGGTGTGATGGGACCAGTTTGCGGTTCCGCGTCATGGTCTGCTGGCAGGGGCGGGGGTTGCCACCGGCGGACCGAGAAGAGATCTTCGGCGTCAGCGACGGTGAGCTGATCCGCCGACTCGCCGCGACGTAGCTGCCGAAGGAGGCGAAGACTGCGCCGAAGAGCAGCGCGCCGGTTCTGATCGGTCTCCTTAGCGATGTTCTCGGCGATTGCGCGCCGGTCCTTTTCCGTCAGCGTTTGGAGCCGACCGACCAGATCGCGGTTTCTCTGAATGCGACTGGCGACTGCCCGGTCGCTCGCGTCGTCAAACAGCTTCGGGTCTGCCAGCAGGCCCAAGCGCGGAAGTTCCCGGCTCGACTTCAGTTTGAACTCCATCGCCCGGTCAGGCCCGTCTGGTAATGAGGTGTAGTAGTCGAGAAGTTGGCCGAAAGAGATGTTGCGGTCGCCGCCGAGCCGTTTCCACCAACTGATGAGTACATCGTTGGCGCCGGCGAGTTGCTGCTGTGCTTGCCTGATAAGTAGGCCCTTGAGCTCGACCGGGCCGATGGGAGCGAAATCTTGCAGCGATGAAAGGCGTGCCTGATCTCCGGCCGCGATCACTACGATCGTCGCCTCAAGGCTTCTGTCATTACGCCACTGCTCGGCTTGCTGGACGTTGTTGGTGAACTTGTCTGCCGGCATGCCGACCTCGGCGGCCAGAGCCAAGGCATCGCTCGACAGCAACGCAACCCGCAAGTCGGACCTGTCTAGGATCCCGCTCAGCCGGGCTAGCGCGGTGCGTGCGTCGAAATGCGGTATGTCCCGAACAAGGACGCCCACCGATCCGTACAGCTCAATCACCTTGCGGCACAGCAGCTCGCCGACTAGCTGTTCCCGAGGGTCGATCGTCGTCATAGCAGCGCCAAACTCTTTGGGTCGGTAGTGATGACGGTCTGCCCGTCGGCGAACGCCTTCGCGTAGCCAGCCTCAAGCATTGCCCTGCGCAATGCCTCGACGTTGAGCCGCAACTCCTCCTCGCTCACGGAAGTTGGCGTCCCGAACGGCTTCTGCGCCAGGTTGTTGCATCGCACGATCTGGTCATCGGAGCGCTGGCCGACTACGATTCCATAGTTCGTGCGAATTTCGTCGAGAAACTCAGGAAAGTCGAGCGGCCTTTCTGGATCGACGGTGGCTGCAACGAGCGTTTCGAGGAATTCGGCGTTGATCCCATAGCGCTTTTGCTGCTTGCCGCCACGGCCGGCGACGGACCAAGGAGTGAGGTAACCAGCGCGGCGCCCAAGGTCGGCCAGGAAGCCTCGCGGATGGTTCTTCTCTTCCGCGGCAACTTGCCAGAACGCCTCGGCGACGGCTTCCAACTCGGACACCTGGTCGTCGTGACGGTACGCATCGAAGCCCTGCCGGACCCGGTCCTGAACCTTGGTGGGGAGGCCTGCGATCACTTGTTCGGCCCCGAGGGCGCTGACCTGCGGCTGAAGCCTTTCTCGAATACGAAGCAGCATCAACGCCTCGATCGTGTCGCCTGCAGCCCGAAAAGATGCTCGCGATGCATTACGCAGGGATGTGCGGGAGCCATCGAAAATGTCGAGCAGGATCGGGGAGCGCGGAGCGCCTTCCACAGCCTCGGAGTAACGGGAGATCAGATGCACATGTACGGCGAAGCAGGCGAATGTCACCAGCCTTCGAAGAGAATTCAACTTCGAACCGCTGGTTTGCTCGAAACGGGCGAGACGGTCAAAGGCGCGGCGTAGATTGGTGAGGGTAGGTGAAGCGAGAGTAGGTGCAGTGGGCGTGCCTGCATCAGCTGGGATCATGGGCGCATAGGCGTGTTGCATTGCAGCTTCGGTTGCGGTGTCAACGTCCTGCGGTTTAGCGAGCTTCGTCATCGGCATTGCCAGCATCGACCACGGGTCGTCGTCAGTTGACAGCAATGCACGGATGTGGATGGCGGCATCCGCTTCATGCCCAGCCGTCAGTAAACGCGCCAGAAAGATTCCGCAGCGATGATCCGATGGGTCACGGGTGAGGAGTGTTTCGTTGGACAGGGTGTATGAGGAGCGTGCCGCTTCGCCGAATACGGCCTTGTCTGTCCCCAGCACGCCTTCGGCAAGGTTCCGCAACATGCTAAGTGACTCTCGATCGATGACTTCGCCATCGCGACCGGTGATCGCCTCGCCGTAACGCTCAAGGATTGCGCTATTTGGATTGCGCTCGACTTTCTCACGTGTCTTCTGGTTCAGGATTGATGGCCGAAGAAATTCGGCTAGTGCGTCCGAGTCATATACGCGTCCCGTCAACGCCCTTCCGAGGCCGTTGGCTACATGCACAGGTTTGATCGAGTTGTTGGTGGGAACAAGTCCGAACTCGGCGATGTAGAGGTCATTCAGGAACGCCTTCAGGTCCGTTGTCACAGTCGGTACCTCGCCGGATGACGTTGAATTTCGAACCTCGCTTCGATGTTCTTCTCTACGTTGCGGATTCGCACATCGACAACTTCTGTCTTGCTCGGCCCCACGGAATTATGCACGCTGTCGACAAATCGTGTGATGCGCCGAGTTGCGCTACGCGACCAACTCGTTCGCCCGAGACCCCACCTGGCCTCGGTAAGCGTTAGGTACAACGCGCGATCGACCAAGAGACTGGCGACCGCCACGCCGTACTCGTCTGTAGCGGTTAGGGCGAAGGTCCGGACGAGACGCTGCTCATCCGGCAACCACTCGTCGACCCACGGAGCCAGCTTGGGTGGATCTACCTCAAACCGGCCATGATGGACCTCGTGCAGGGAGAGGAACGTGCTTGGGGCCCTGACGTCGAAGCGGTGGCTTTGCCACAGGACGAGGCGTTCGCGGTCGCTATCGGGGCAGTCCGGCTCGTAGAACCTGTTGATTGCTAGAAGCAGTTGTCGGACAACGCCTCCGCCTGCTCCGTTGCCGTCCGTGACCAGCCTCTCGAAGCTGCGTTCGTCGCTAGGCAAGAGGTCGAGAAGCGACCGACCGTCACGGTGCTCAAAGAAGAACCGCCGCTTGAGCGCGCGGTACTCGTTATCTCGCTCATCCGCCGGCATCGGCTGTATGGCAGACGGGCGGAGCCCGTCGATCCACTCTTCTGCCTTAGTGGTCCCCTGCCAGAGCTCTGTGTCGCGCCGGGGGTGCGTTACGGCAGCGGGGTCGAAAACCTCCCGGACAGCATCGAACAGCGGTCCGACGCCGCCTTCGAAGGCAAGCTGCGCGTAGTGGTATCGGTGCGAACCCTGGCTCGCGAGTCGGACCGCGGCCGTTGCCCCTCCGGCGATCAGGAACGCCACGAAGCCGACCAACTGCCGCATTGTTGCGTGGTGGCCTCGCCGTGCAACCTCCGCAAGCATCAGGGCGATCCGCTCTCGAACCTGAGGATGGCGCAGTGCCTCGCGGTTGACGACGGCCGGGTCTGTTGGCGACAAGCTGGCGTAAAAACGATCATCGGTTAGACGGGCGATGACCTCGAGTGTGATGGGCGCAGCAAGCACATTTCGCAGGCTAAGGTCGAGGACACGAACGGGACCCTCAACCTCCTTCACAGGCTCCCGGCCATAGGACACCGCCTGCTGCACCTGCCGAAGCGCTGCCTTGAGTGGCTCGAAGTCGACAGCCAAAGGGTGGCGCCGCAGTACGAAAAGCGGCCACTCATTGATAGCTAGCACCATGGCTCGCTGGTCGAGGTCACAGTCGCGCCAGCGAGAGAGGATGCTGTCGTCGGACAATTCGTTGGCATCGGTAAGAACAACCGCCCCGGCCGCCTCTAACGCTGGCCTGAGTCGCTCGATGAGGTGCGTCTTTCCGTCACCGGGGTTACCCGTGATGATGATCTGATGGTGGGCGCGAGCCAGACCCAGAACATGATCGTTGAGACCGAGGTCCACATCGATCCAAGCGAGTTCTTCGGCGGTCAAGCGGTCCGCATAGCTGTTGGTGCTGCGGTACAGGCGTTCCACGAACTCACTGGTGTGAAGAGAGACCCGCGAGCTTCCGGGGGACCCGGTGGCGTCCATGCCGCCGGAAACTGGCGCACTCTCACCGCTCGGTGTCACTCAGTAACCGCCCGTTCCCGGGTGCATGCTGAGAGGTCGGCCAACCGCTGCTGAGGCACAGGCTCATGCGGACGGGGCATCGAGGTCACCACCATAAGCTTCTCGCTGCTACAGAGGGCTGACGAACGAGGGGTCGACCGCGCAACCGCGACCAGCACACCCCGACAGAGTAGTACCTGACACGGTATCGCCCACGTCTGACATTCGGTGCAAGCGATCCAGATGCCCCTGGGATCGGTCAGCGGATCTACATATTGGGCGTGGAACAAGTCAATTAGATTTGATAAGGCTGGTTTTAGTAGAACCGGTGCTTTTGCGGCTTTAGCTATACTTCTCGTGACCGATGCCCCAACGCGACCCCAGCAGACGGCCTCGGTGCCGCAGTGTTGGGCCGGATGACATCAGCCCCCAGCACCAGGGGAGACAGGGCCCGTAGGCTGTGGTCTGGCGATCGTCAGGCTCAAGATCGGAGAACGCCCGTGGGAAGAGCGCTAGATTCACAAGAAGTCAACATGGCGCGCGAGTGGGTCGCGGGTAAGAAGATCGAGTCTTTCCGGGTGTACGGCGTCAACTCGTTGAAGACCTTGGCGCCTGCGCTCGACGACCTCGTCGGCGACCAGGTCGTGGACCTGGTCGCCCAAGACGATGCTCGGCGGGTCGATGTGGTTTGCCGTGATCACGTCATAGCCGTCGAGCTTGAGCGGACCGGAAAAATGGCGGCGTTGCGCGAGGCCGCCGCATGGAGTCCGGCCGCCGGGACACCTATGCCGACCGGACGAATGACCTTCGAAGACGGCACCGGATTTGATTTCAGGGAGCCGGCGAAGACGAAGCGAATCACGTTTGCCGTGCGTCGTCGCTGACCACAACTCCATGCCAGCCGAAACACCACGCACGCCAGCACTGCAGATCAGAAGGTCCCTGTCGGCCTTCTCGGTACCCGCCTGCAGCGGTCGGGGTCGGGAGATGAGCGTCAAGGAGCGTTTTTCATCCTCGGTAGGTCGGGTTCTCGACGTGGTGAGGACCAGGATGGCCTGCACGATCGGGGTCGTCCTGGACGGGCAGCAGCGGAGCTTGGCCAGGACTTTCCAGAGTCTTGAGGGGTGGCGACGGCGCGTTCGCCGAGGGCGCGGATTCGGGCGTGGGCCTTGTTCACGGCCTTCTGTCGGCATGACAGCCTCGGCCGGTAGCGATGACGCTTGAACGGGGTACGGACTGGGCCGCCGGCGCCCTGGTATGCCTTGTCCGCGAGAGTCATGACGTTCGCGCTGGTCAACGCCGCGACGATGTCGTGGGTGCGGGCGGCGGTCAGATCGTGCGTCGAGCCGGGCAGCGCCGCCGACGCCCAGACGAGGCGTCCGGCCGGATCGGCGATGACCTGCACGTTCATCCCATGCCGCCGGTGTTTCCCGGAGTAGTACGGCTTCTGGTGGTGCACGCGGTCGATCGGGATCAGGGTGCCGTCGAGGATGGTGTAGGCCAGCAGGCGGACTTTGCTCATCGCCTGGTGCAGGTCGTCGGCGGTCGTGGCGAGCAGAGTGATCGCCTCGCGGACATAGCGCCAGGCGGTGGCCACTCCGACGGCGAATCCGGCGGCCAGCCGGGCGAGGGTGTCGCCGTTGCGCAGGTGGGCCAGGACGAGCAGTGCCTGACGGCCGGGGTCAAGGCGGCGCCACCGGGATCGTCGCTGGCGGCGATGAGTACGGATCAGGTCGGCGACGTGGTTCAGCGACCGGGTGGACAGCGGGATCGAGGCAGGGTAAGACAGCAACGAGGCTCCCGGTAGGGGCATCTTTCTTGGTCGATTGCTGTCTTACCGGGAGCCTCACCTCGCCCCGCTACCGACCTCCTCCACGCCGCTGACCTGCACCGTCAGGTTGGAAATGGCTCAAGGTTCCACAGCCCAGCCGATGACGTGCGTCCGGCCGCTTCCTCTTCCTGTCTGCCCTACCCGACCAGAGATCGTCGCGAAGCAGCCGCCAGCCTCCCTCATCGCCGCACACAGGTGTGCAAGCATCGTTGCATGGACGCCCTACCCGGCTCCACGAGGCCGCCCGCCTCCGTGCAGGGGTTGTTGGACCTGCTCGAGAAGGCGGAAGGATCTGTGCAGGTTCTGGACCCGCCAGCACAGGCGAGGGCGGCCTGGCGTCGACTGATCCATGCTTTGCGGTCTGGCGGACATGTGCCCAAAGGCTGGCATCTGGTTCACCGCGGCCGCAACACCGGTGACCTGGTTATCGAGCTACGGCGGGGCCGCCACCCGAGCAAGCAGTACCAGCCGGTAAATCGCTCATCGGTGCCGGTCCCCGAGTTCCTGGTGGATCCTCATCCGGTCATCGACCGGTTGCGTGAGCAGCCCAGCCGCCTACCGGAGTCCGACGAAAGCCGCTCCCGGACGCTCATGCTCCTGCAAGCGCTCTGTGTGGAGGCGGAGAAACGGGCATGGGCCGTCAGGTGGGGTACGGACGCGCTGCTGAGCGTGGTCGTCGACGAACAGCCTCTCGAGGTGCGACCACGAGAGGACCAGGGAGCCCGCTGGACGCTGCGCCTGGTGCTCACGGTCACCGACGCAGACGCTGGCGTGGCGGAGTGGAAGGACTACGCCCGCAAGCGCCTTGAGGACGAGTTGTTCGCCATCCTGACGGACCTGCGCCAGCGAGGCCGGGACTACGTGACCGCCGCGGAAGCAGCAGAACGGGCCGAGCAGGCGCGGCTGCAGCAGGAACGCGACCGGGCGGTGACGGCGCACCGCGACCAGATCCTGCGACAGCAGGTAGCTGCGTGGCTGCTGGCCGAGGACATCCGCTCCTACTGCACGGATCTCGTCACCGCCGGCATGCGGATCGACGACCCGTGGTTGGCATGGGCACACACCTACGCCGATGACCTTGACCCGCTGGCCGACCCGCCCGGCAGCCCCGACGATCCACCGCCATCGGAGGCCGTGCCCGCACCGAGACAGCAGCACGCCGAGAAGACTGCTTCTACGCCGCCGCCCTACCAGCCGTGGCACCCGAACCGCCGCTGGTACCACGGCTAGTACCAGTGCCCCGGAGGCAGGTACGGCCGCAGGTCGTCCCTCTCGGGTGCCGGCGTCTTCGGCATGCCCTCCCGGCTGAGCCGGGGATCAACGTGGTCGGCATGCTGCAGGATCCACGTCGCCCAGGCCCGCACCTCCTGCGCACGGTCGGGCTCCAAGTCGTAAGCGACTGCCGCTAGCCCTGCCGCGTAGGCGCGGGCGTCGTCGGCGAACTGCCGCTCGCCGACGCGCGCCTGGATGGTCTGGCGACGGTGGTCCTCGGTGAACTGACGTCGGGCCTCATCTTCCCGCCGCTGTCGTTCCCGTCGGCGCTGCTGTTCGCGGCGCTCCTCGGCTTCGCGGCGCGCGATCAGGAGATCGGCCCACTGCTCGATGTGGGTGAAGACCTCGCCGAGTTGCCTGTGCAGGGGTTGGTCGGGGCTGTCGGTCCAGGTGTCGTAGCCGCGGCGCCGCGCCGGGTGCACTTCCTTGATCGTCAGCTGTAGCGGCTTGCCGCGCTCCCCGTAGAGCTGGAGCGGGAACTCGTCCCGGTCGATGCGCAAGATCAGCTGGCCGCTGTCGTAGTGGTCCCGTCGGTTGTGCCGAAACAGCGTCTCGTACCCGCGGAACTCGGCCTCGGTGATGATGGCCTGCCAGATCTGGCGCATCCGCTGCAAGGGCCGGTGCTTGTTCGGCATCAGGTAGGGCCGGTGCTGGTAGATTATCCGCTCGGGGAAGTCCAGCGCCTCGGTGAGGTCCTGCACGATCAGGTGTGGGCGGCGCACCGTCGAAGGGACCGGGACGATCCGGCCGAGGAACTCCTGCGTGCGGGGCCGTGGACGCGGAGGCGAAACCCACTGCCGGGTTGGCTGATCCGGTGGCGCCAACGCGGGCGACTCGACGCCCCGGCGGTCGACCTCCACAAGCAGCAGCGACATGCCACCCGGAAACGACCAGCTGCGCAGCCGGTGCGGATCGGCTCGCAGCAACCGCAGCTTGGCCACCTTCGCCGCGTGTCGCCACGCGGCCAGGGATTCCTCGTCCAAGCCCTCCAGCTTGAGCCGGCCATGCGCCGCTCTCGCCCGGTCGAGCACCAGCTCCGGTGTCACCTCCATCACCGTCTCCTCCTTAACGATCCCACTCGCTGTGCGGGACAGCGTTCATGCTGGCCAAATTGCCGCGGCGACTTCGCCTCCGGATGCTCAGGCACGGGCATGGCCGAGTTCCTCGATGACCTCGTCGATTGACTTGCCAGAGCCGGTGGTGCCGCTGGGCATCGTCGCCAGCTGGCTGGGGCTGATGCTTGGAGGCTTCGTCTGCGCTCGCCACGCGAACAGCGGCCGCCGGGCCTACGGCCCTTGTTCGGAATAACGGGGATAGGGCAGACCGAACCACTCCGCGAACGGTAGATTTTCGTTGACTGCCGTGCGCACCTTGGGGGTGGGCTCAGGGGCGCGCCACGGCGCTGCGGTTCGCCCATCAGGCTCTAGCCCGTAGCGGCGCAATTGCTCCACCTCGGTCCCTTGTAAGCTGAATTCGAGTTCGATGAGGTCAGCACCTGCCAGGCACGCGTCACGAAGCACCCGATCGGCCTCCTTTGCGCGCCCGTCCTTTTCGAGTACATCGGCCAGCGCCGACAATACTTCCGTCGTTGGTTGCGCCACGCCACGCATTAGTTGTTCCGCCTCAGCAGTGCGCCCGGTTTCGGCGAGCATGCGGGCCAGTTCGACGAGCGCGTGCAGGTCCTCGGCGGCTGTCAGCCGAAGGAGCGCCTCGGCCTGCTCGAGCTGACCGGCTTGCCGCAGGACGTGCGCGAGCCGAACCGGCGCCTGGGGTTTCCCAGCGGCAGTCAACCGCCGAAGCACCTCGTTCGCCTCGTCGTGATGCCCGAGGTGCATGAATTGGTCGGCAACGTCGAGGAGGACTTCCTGGTCGTCGGTGGCCGCCCGCTGCTGTAGGACATCCGCCGCATCCTCGGTCTTGCCTAGGCGGTCTAGCAGGTTGGGCAGCAGCAGGTTCGCGTGCTTGTCGCCGGCGTCGGCGGCCCGCCGCAGCCAGCTTTCGCCTTCTTCGAAGAGCTCGGGATCGTCGTCGAGTTCGATGCCGTCCTCGATGAGCAGTCCGGCGAGCCGCTGCATGGCCCAGGCATGGCCCTCTTCGGCCGCGTGTCGCAACAAGTCGTCCACTCCGCGCCACTGGTCGGCCTCGATCAGTAGTTCGATGCAGTGCTGGAGGGCATCCGCGGGGATCCTCTGGACAATGGTCGAGCGTAGTGTCTGGCTCTCCTCTGCGCGGCCGAGTTCATCCATGAGGCCGGCGAGCAGGATCGCGGCGATCGGGCTGCCCTTGGCGGTCTGCTGGTGCAGCAGGGGTTCCAGATCGCCTTGCTGGTCTTGCTCGTACAGCACATTTGCCAGCACGACCAGTGCGGGGGGGTCGCCTTGTTCGGCGCGGCTCGTCAGCAAGCGGTGGGCCTCGTCGCTGCGTCCGCTGTCGGTGAGCAGGTCCACGAGCCGAACAAGAGAGTCAAGATCGTCAGGGTTCGCGACGAGTTGTCGCAGGTGTCGCTCGGCGTCAGCCGGGTCTTCGTGCACCTCCTGACCCGAGGTCGCGTCCCACACGTACCGCTGTGCGAGCGATTGAATGGCGCCCTCATGGCCGAGTTCGGCCGCTCGTCTTACCCAGGGGTCGCTCTCGTCGTGCCGGCCGAGTCTACTGAGAAGCACGCCGATGGCCATGGCCGCACCGGGTGAGCCCTGATTGGCCGGCGACGCGCAGAGTGTGACCGCGTCGCGGTAGAGGTGGCGTTCCTCGGCTTCCCTGGCCAGGCGTAGCTGGTCCTCGATCGGGCCTGGATCGGCGAGCAGGACGGTCCACAACTGTGGGGGCAGCGGATACATGTGTTGCTCTGGACGCAGGTGCTGAAGGAGGTAGTCGGCGAGCACGTAGCCGTCGGGCTCGCCGAGGTCGGGCTGAGACCGCACCGGCGTCAGCGGAGCGATGACGCCCTTGACCATGCGGGTGACGTAGGCAAGGGCCGCGGCGAACCAAGGTTCGGTGCGGGCCCGTTGCTGTTCGTCCAGATAACCTGCCGCCGCGTGTTCGAGCATGGTCGCAGACAGCGGGGCGGCGCGACCGGCGGCGCGGGCATCGGCTGCGGCAAGCATGAGCGCTCGGGCGTACGGATCGGCATCCCGGTAGGCGGCGATGAGGTCCGGGCCGGCTGCCAGTGCCTGGGTGATCCGGTTCGAGGATCCGGCGGTCGCGATGGCGTCGCGGAGGCGTGGATCGGAGCGCGACCGGGCCAGTTCGACATCGGCGGGCAGAAATGTCGGCGGTACGTCGATGCGGACGGCTCGGGCCAGCAGTGTTCGAACTTCATGGTGCGGATCGGCGTCGCCCGGGTTCGGCTGCGTGGTGAAGCGTTGCCAGTACTGCGGCCACAGGGTGCCGATCACGACCACAGGCGCGTTCGATCGCAGTATCTCCATCAGGGCGACGGCCGCCGCCTCGCCGTGGGGGGAGCTGAAATATCGCTGCGCCTCGTCGAGCCAGATGACTGAGGGTGGACTCGCTGGCCGCTCCCCCAAGGCGAGCGCGGTAGTGGGGAACTCCAGCGCCCAGTCCGGCAGGCACGTCAGGACCGCCTCGTATGCGGTGCGCGTCTTCCCGGTCGAGGAGCCACCGACGAGGACGATGAACACGCCGTTAATGGGCATGGGGTGCAGCAGCCGGCGAAGGTTCGCGTCATGGCTTCGACCAACGTAGTCCGGCAGCGTCGTCGCGACCTGCTCCGCCGGGCTGATCGAGCGGTGCACGCCCAGGTCGAAGGGCTCCCAGTCGACTACCCGGCGCTTCGGCGCTCCGGCCGCGCTCCGCCGCTCACGCAGGGCTTCGTTGACATCATTGATGGTGTCCATGGCCTGAGCCAGGACATCACCGGGCGTGAGGAATTCCGCGAAACGTCGGCTGATCTCGGGATAGGCGTCCAGGTAGGCGGACAACTGATTGGCGTCCCACAAGGCCCAGCCCTTGAGGCCGAGGCGCTGCCCGTATGCGCTGAGTAGGTCGTTGACGCGGTCGATGCCGCCGCGCCCCGCGACGCTGGAAAGGCGGACGTTCGTGGCAACGATCAAGTACTGCGGGATCCGGCCGTCGGTGACGCGCCGCCGTCGCGGATCAAGCCACTGGTCCAGCTCGCTCGTGAGGGTCTGGCACAACCATTGAGCATCGGCGACACCGCCAGCGGTCCGGCGGCACTTCGCCTGGAGGACGCCGTAGCCGCACCAATCAGGCCGAAACGACACCTCGCCGTCGAAGGTGGCCTCGCGGCCACCGTCCGGTCCCGCGCCAAAGGCCTGGACCGCCGGGCCCAGCACTCGCATCGCGAGCGCCCTACACAACTCCTCGAATCGCCGCTCGTCGAGTCTGCTCAGCTCGTATGCCACAAAACTATGATGAACCTGAGCCGGGGCGCGTGCCGTCCCCGGTGGACATTGCACAGGTCGAACGAGGCAGTCCCATGTCCTACGCTTCGAGGCACTGCCCGGTCTGGTCCGACGCGTCGGTCAAGATTTGGACGGGCCCTTCTCTTCGTGACGGTGGTGGCCTCGTGACAACCGTGGAGCGTTCCGATACACCGCGTTTGACGGTGGTGGGCGCGGGCGAGCAGCCCGTCGGTGCGCAGGGCTTGCGTGCGTTGGTGGCCGATGGATCGGCTGTCATCGCGGTGGGGGGCCTGGTCGCCGGAACGTTTCTGACGGAGGCGGGCAAGTCGCTGATGACCGGTGAGAAGCCGGGCCGGCTGGGGTTCGTGGTGGCCGTCGTCGTGGGTCTGATCGTCATGGCGGTCGGCTTCTGGCTGCGACACCGGGCTCGGATGGGGCTGCGGGTGGGGATCATCGTGAACGCAGTGGATGTCCATCGCGGTCGGGCCCGTGCCGAGCAGCGGAATCAACAGGCGGAGCGGTTCAGCCAGGGTTCAGCGGCGGTGACGCTGAAGGCGGAGATCGAGTTGTCGGGTGATCCCGTTCGTGATCGTGAGCTGGTTGATCTGCTGGCGGAGGAGACGCTACGGGCCACGACGATCGCGGAGCGGCTCGCTCCGGACGCGGCCCACGTCAATGTGATCCCCACGATGCCGCTGAACGTGGCGTTCTGGTTGGGTGCGCGGCTGGGGTACACGCACGCCCAGCATGTCGCCGTGCATGAGCTTCGGCAGGACACGGGGTCTCCGGCGTTCTTCGCGGCGACGTCGCTGCGGGCGGTGGACGTGAAAGCCGCCCCGCTCACGGTGGAGCGGCTGGAGGCGGTCGATGGCGGCGACATGACGAAGGTGGCGCTCGCGCTCGATCTGCAGAATCGCGGAGATCAGTTCCGGGACGCGGTGGTCAAGACGTGTCGTGAGCGCGGCATCGGGTGGCTGCTGCTGCTTCGCAACGAGAACCGGCTGCTGAAGCAGGTCATGAAGACGTTCAACGGGGTCATCTCGCAGACGTGCAACGCGTGGGATGTCGCGCCGTTGCCGGCCGAGGCGCGGACGGGTCACCACGCGATCTTCCTGAGCGGGCCGGTGGCGATCGCTGTGGCGCTCGGTGCCCGGTTGGCTGCGCCGACCCCCGGGCAGTGGACGGCGTACACCTTCAACCCTGTTGCGAACGTGTGCGAGCCGTTCCCTGCTCCCCCGAACGGCTGACGTGGCGTTCCGCCGGTACGCCCAAGGCTGGCGGCCGGTCCTCCTGGCGGGGCGAGGTTGTCGTACCCGCGCCGTACCGTCTCGTCGGTGCTCGGCTCTTTCGGGAATGCGGGTGCCGCCCAAAGCGTCGTAGAAGCTGGCCGTGACCTCACCCCCTCGGCGGCCGTACCAGGCGCACCTGCCAGCCCAGGGAACGGAGAGCACATGGCCACGCTGGCCACCCACTTCAAGACGGCACTGAGCAACATCGAGCCGACCGAAGACGCCAAGAACGCCCAGTCGGCGCATGCCGAGGTCACGGCGGCGTTGGAGGCGGACGACCTCCTGGTGAAGCTCGGGGTCGATCCGTTGCTGATCGGCTCCTACGGCCGGCACGTGTCGATTCGCCGGGTCAAGGACGTCGACGTGTTCGCCCGGCTGAGCAAGGCCGGTAAAGACCTGCGCCCCGGCAAGATCCTCGACCACGTCGAGGCTGTTCTGGAGGCGGCGTTCCCCGGCCGGGTCACGCGCCAGCACCGGTCCGTGATGGTGGACTTCCCGGACTACGATCTGTCCGTCGATGTGGTCATCGCCCGGCCGTGCGGGGATCACTGGGAGATCCCGGAGAAGATCGAGGACGACGGGAATGCCCGGTGGGTCGAGACCAACCCCACCAAGATGGCCGAGCTGACGACGCAGGCGAACAAGGACTACCTGCTTTACGACGACGATCCCGGAAGCGGGGTCTACGTTCCCGTGGTCAAGCTCGTCCGTCAGATCCGCCGGGTCTGGGTCGATGACCAGCCCGGCGGCTACTTCTTCGAGGTTCTCACGTATCACGCGTTCAGCAACGTCAAGCCGGACGAGACGACGTACGCCGGGTACCTGACCGTCGTGCTCCGCGAGATCGCCGACCTGCTCGTGGACGTCGCCGACGAGGGCCTCGACGACCCGACGCTGGACGGCAAGAAGATCAAGACCAAGGCCACGGCGGAGCAGTTGGCTGCCGCGGCCGAGCGGATCGCCGAGGCGGCGACGCTGGCCGAAGACGCCCTGGATGCGGAGGACTGCCCGGCCGCGGTGAAGTGGCGCGAGTTGCTTGGCACGACCAAGAACACCACGGCCGAGGAGTACGTCTTCCCGCTGCCGGAGTACTGCAACGCCGATGGCACCAGGAAGCAGGCGTCGGCGGTGACCCGGGGCGCGTCCACCGTTCCGGCCGGGAGCGGCCGCTACGCATGAGCAGTTCCTGGCAGAGCGACCTCGTCGCCGAAGCCGACTCCTGGCGTGCGCGCCTCGGGGAACTCGGCTTCGGCGACGACGGGGATCGGCTACGCGGCGACCTGTCGTGGCAGCACCCGGTCCACGGCCTTGTCCATGCCCGCATCGAGGTGGAGCTGACCGATCGGTTTCCGTTCGCCGCGCCAGCGGTTCGGGTGCTCGATTCCGGAACAACGATGGAGCTGACCTTCCACATTGACCGGCCTGCTCTGCCGGGGCTTCACGGCAACCTTTGCCTCTGGGACGGCAGTGCCCATCCGGTCGACGCCGCGCCATGGCGCGAACCCCAGGTTCTGCTGGATCGGGTGCGGAACTGGCTGGAACAGACGGCCGTCGGCTGGCCGGACGATGATGTCTGCGACCTTGAGCGGTACCTGGTGCAGGACGCCGACACTTTCGTGCTTTACGACGCCGACGTGCTCACCGGAAAAGTCGGGCTTTTTAAGACGGCACCGGGGCCCACACCATGCACCATCGAGGTGACCGGCAACCGGCGGCCGGGGGTCATCGCGCTGCGAGGACCTCAGCAGTTACACCCGAAGGACCGTGGACTCGCGTGGGTCGATGATCTCGGGGAGGTCAATTCCCCGCCTCGGGAATGGGCCGACCTCGCGCAGGCTCTTGGACGTGCCGATGAAGTCACTCGTCTGATCGCGCTCGGTGCCGTCGGCTGTCTCCTGCTGTGGTACTCCCGCAACGGCCACCGCGCGGCCCTGGCTGTTGCCGTGCAGCGCGGCGGCCCCGTTCCGTCGATCACCGCGTGCGAAAGCGCCGACACCAGCCTGTCCACCCGGTCGATACGCGCGGGTAACACCGCGGTGGAACTGGCTGATGTCCGGATCGCCGTGGTCGGTGCTGGCGCGCTCGGGTCTTTCGCCGCCGACATCCTGTTCCGCTCCGGCGTCCGCCGTCTCACCCTGATCGACGGTGAGCGTCTGCGTCCCGGCAACCTCGTGCGTCACCTCGCCGGCAGTAACGACGTCGGAAAGTACAAGGTCACCGCGGTCATGGACCGGCTGGCGGCCACGGGGTTCGACGTCGGCGAGGTGGAGCGGCGGCGCCGGGACCTCACCCGGCTGGGCGACGCCGTCGAACTGGTCAAGACCCACAACGTGGTGCTCGACGCCACCGCCCACGCCGGTGCCAGCAGCCTGCTCGCGACGGCCGCTGACATCGTCGGCGCCTGGACCGGTCACACGGTCATCTCCGCCTGTGTGCAGCGCGAGGGCGACATCATCAGGGCTGACCGTTTCCCCCTGCGCGGCGCAGAGCAACACCTACCGGCCCTGGCCGGCGAACCAGTCCGCGCAGGAGTACGGGAGGCCGGGTGCGGTGAACCTGTCTCGCGGACGCCACCAGCGGCGGTCATCGCCGCCGCCGAGCTCGCGTGCCGGATGGTCATCGACGAGGCGACCCACCAACGCGCCCTGCCGGCGACTATGGCCGACGTGCGCCGGCCCCAGCCTGATCCGCCCTTCGACCGGCTCGGTCTGCTCACACCAAATGCCGTTTCCGTCCCGGTGGCGTTGTGACCGGCCCAGTTCCAGTGGTGATTCACTCCGACGCTCGTCAGACCATCAACGAAGCGGCCGGACGTGCCACACCGCTGGAGGCCGGCGGTCTGCTTCTTGGGTGGTGGGACAGCGACAGGGTGATCGTCCGTTCTGCCGTCGAGGTAGTGGATCCGGCCGCCTCCGGCACCTCGTGGATCCGGCGCGAGAACCTTGCCCAGCAGGCCCTCGACCGGGCGATCGCCACTCTCGGGCACCCCTGGATGGGTTATGTCGGTGATTGGCACAGCCATCCGGCGCCCTGTGAGGCAAGCGCGCAGGACCTCGAATCCATCCGCAGCGCCTCCCGTGCCTACCCCCAGCCGCTGCTGCTCATCGTGCACCGCTCCGGCGGCGTCCTCGACATACGAGCGGCTCGTCGTGGCAGGTCGCAGACGGTCCTCGAGGTCACTGAGCCTTTCCGCGTAACGGGTCGTAGCGTTCAGTGATCAGGTGGTTCGCTGGTGGTCGATGTGAAGGATGACCAGGGCTGCCGCGACGATGTCACCGATCTTCCACGGGCAGAGGCTGATGTTGCGTAGCGCTCGGAAAGTGGTCTTGAGCAGACTGTTTCCGCGTTCCACGATCGCCCGGAGCCGGTTGTGGGCGCGGTTGAACTGCTGCTGGATGCCGCCGAGTCGCTTGTTCCTGGGCTTCTTGAAGGCGACGACGACGGTGTCGGCTTCGCCTTCGTAGCCGAGGTCGGCCAGGGTGCGCAGGTCGGGGCGGACGGCGGTGAGAGTGTCGAGCAGCCCGGGGTGGGTCCGCAGGCAGGTGGTGTCGTGTTCCCGGCCGGGTCGCACCCGCGAGGTCCACAACGGCCAGCCGTCCGGGGCGGCCAGGACCTGGATGTTGCCGCCGTGGCTCGCGTGTTTCTTAAACCACCACAGGTCCACCCCGGCGGCGGGACCGGGTGTGGCGATCCGGTCGGTCTCGATCAGCGTGCCGTCAAGCAGGACGTAGTCGTAGCCGGCGACCTTCGCCGCCAGCAGCGCGCCATGCAGTCCCGGCGCTCGGGCGGCGAGGACGGCGATGCCCTCGTGCAGATAGGTGTAGCCGGTCGAGCGGCTGATCTCGTTGTCCCGGGCCAGCTGCGCCATCCGAGTGCCGTCGAGCAGCCACCGCAGGACGAGCACCGCCTGCTTGAAGCAGCTCAACGTACGGGTTCCCCGACGGGTGCCGCGTCGTTGCCGTTCGGCGTGCAGCAGGCCGGACAGGAACAGCACGGTCTCCTCGCGGACACCGAGGGTCGCGGTGTAGGTGATACTCATAGCGGCGCGGAACTCCGATGGCAGTGGTCTGTGAGAGGAACACTTCGTCACGGAGTTCCGCGCTCCTATCTCCCACGCCCGCCCAGCCAGGCGATTCCCACCCGTGTCCCCTCATCGTGGACACCACGCTCCGCACTCGAGACATTGCACGGAAGGGTTCACTGCCTGAAGCTTTCCCCATCGCCAGAACCACCACCCCGCCGCACCCCGCAACGAATACGACCAGCTCCGCGCCATCCTCCACAACGCCACCCGCACCGGCCTCGCCGGCCAGAGCCGGGCCGGGCCACCCCAAGTTTGCTCAATACCTCATCGGCCGAGTTCTCTGGGTCGGTCATCACCACCCGGCACCCGCAACCAAACTCGCCACGCTGCTGGCCCACGCTCTCGCAGCACCGTAGACTGACGCGGCGCGGCAACTTTGCCGGATCTGATAAGGACGCGTCGAACCGACCGAAGCACGGCCTGAGCAGGACTTACGCCCGTTCTGCTGATCTTCGGCAAGCGAGCACAGCAACGCGCGTGTGCGACCCACTAACACGAAAACAAAATAGGAACCCGCAGGTAGACAGCCTTCGGGTACAGATAGAGCATCGTCTTAGGAAACCGTTGCTCTATCCCCTGAGCTACGAGGGCGCCATGATCCAGGCTAGCTGGCGGCGGCTGTCAGCGTACCGCAGGGAGCCGCAGGGGTGGTCAGCGCTGGCGTCGTCACCAGCGGATCGCACATCGACCGCACGTGATCAGGGGTTTCGCCCGATCGACCGTCACGGGCAAGCATGATCGCTCATCGTCACTCAGTGTCGATCATCGCACCGGAGCACACATCGTGCACACGCATGAAGATCATCGATGATGGCCGGACGGGCATAACTGGGGCGATGTGGCTCTGGGAGCGGGGCGGAGCCGTGCGGGCGGTGTGCAGGCCATCCGACGTCAGCGCCGCCGGAACCGACGCCAGTTGCCGGCATCCGCAGTGGTGACACGGGTAGTGAGCATTGGATGCCCGACAGGCAGGTGAAGACGGCCTGGGGGTCTTGCGGGGATTCGTACGATTGACAGCGGACTTCGCTCTGCGGCGGTCGCTCGCCGACCAGGTTGCCGGGAGCAGACCGGCATGGTGATCTCCTGCCCCTTCGACGGAGGACTCTGCGAAACATGTCGCAAATCGACGCCATCAGTGGCGAGCTGCGGTCGATGCGTGCCGGCGTTGACCGGGCCAGATCGACCGCTTCCGCCACCGCGCAGGAGGCCGAGCAGGTGGCAACGAGGGCCGCCGCCGCAGGCTTCAGCGGGATCGTCGCCGGCATGTCCCAGGTACGAGAAGCGATCAGGAGCATCCAAGCTGGTCTGGGCAACGTCGACGGGGCTATTGATCAGGCTTCGACCTCTGTCGTGGCGGTACCCAAAGAAGGCTCCCCCGCCGAGGTGATCGAGGCGTTGAACCGTGCGGCGGACAGGGTGAGCACCGCGCACGATGGAGTCGGCTCGTCCATCAGCAGCGTCGACGAGGCCCGGACTCTCGTTCTCAGGGTGCTGCAGGGCGGTGATCCCGGGCCGCTGCTCTCCATGCTCGGAACCATCAAGGAGATCCTGTTGCTGGTGGCACAGCAGGGCGGCGCGGTCAAGCAGTCACTCGCCTCGGCTGTCAACGACGCGCGCCGGACGGGCAACTCGGGAAACTAGGCCGGGCTGGCGGCAACTCGCCGACCAGCCCGACGCCGGTCTCACCTGATGCTTCCGCTGGACCGGACAGCAACGATCTCACCTGGAACAGGCGGCCGACCGGCCGACCCGGCGGGCAACCAACGGGCTTGCGTACCAGGATCGGTGGGCGGCAGGACGCCAGTGTGCGTCGTTCCCTGGAGCGGGAGAACGAGTGCGCGGATGTGCTGGCCAACCGTGGCTACCGCGTACACCAGAATCCAAACCCGCGCGAGGTGGCCGAGGCGCGGACACGAACCAGTGAACCTTTTTCAACCTCCCCTTGCGGTCCGGCGGACCGCAAGGTCGGACGCGGTGCGTGAGCGCCGCGCGGTTCAGGTTGAAAAAGGTTCAGTGATCGCGGAAATCCGGGCAAGGACCCTGATTATCTGGTCGAGGGGCACGTTTTCGACTGCTACGCGCCGGGAGAGACGAAGTCGGTACGGGGTGTCTGGAGCGGCGTCCGGGACAAGGTCGAGGACGGGCAGACCGAGCGGGTCGTGCTCAACCTCGCCGACTGGCGGGGCGACCTCGACGCCCTACGGAAGCAGTTCGACGACTGGCCCGTGGACAAGCTCAAGGAACTGGTGGCGCTGACACCGACCGGTAAGCTCGTGAAAATCGTGGCGCGCCCTGACACGAAAGGCTGACAGATGGCTATCGAATACCGGTTGACGGTTGCCGGGGACGCCCCTGTCGACCAGTTGGTCGAGTGCGCGGTACCTGACCCCGCCGAGCGGCCGATGCCGACCGAGACACCGGGGCTACTCACCGCCGACCTACACGATCAGCAGGGGTTCACCCTTATCGTGCGGCCCGGCCACGACGGGTACTACGAGGCCGAGGACGACGACGGCACGACGTGGGTATGGGAGCCGGACAGCTATGTCAACATCACGTTCCGGATGGCCAAGGAAAGCCCCGTCGACAAGGGCGTTTCCAACATGCTGGCGGTCGCATCCCGCGTACTCAGCTGCCGGCCGGAGGACGCCGCGCTGATCCTCAACGGCGACGTGCTGCTGTTGACCCGGTTCGATGGGGTACTCCGCAAGCACCGCCGGGCGTTGTGGTGGGACCACTACGGCCTCACCGACAGCATCCTCGTCACAGATGAATAAACCAACCTGTCGCCGCTGCCACCGGAGCCCACAACCGCGATCCCGCCCATCGTCTCTCCGACCGGTGGGACGACACCGGACGAATCACCTGTGGTTGAGCACCACAAGAGTTCGCCGCCCCGCTCGATGATGCTTGCCGAGCCCACACCCGCTAACCTTGGAGAATTTTTGAGCGCACCTCTGCCGCGCACGAGCGGGTCGTCGGGCATCGCTGCCGGGAGCACACTTCCGCTGGCCGGCAGTTGGGCGTTGAGGTAGATGTTCACGGCCTGGGCACGGGCGGGCCCCGGAAACTGCCGACGAGAGTGCGCTCGATCTTCTGGTCTCTTCGCGGCATCGTGGCCCTGGAACGTTGCGCGCTGCCGAGGTCAGGAGCGGCCCGGGTGACCCAGTAAGCGACCATGGGAGGGTGACCGATGCCGTATCGCCTTCCTTGACCGCTGTGATCGACCTCATCGATGGACACATGCATCGAGTGCTGAAGGGCAGAGAAGATCCGGTGGGGGTCGTCGAGGAGCTGAAGTGTGCGCTGGTCGACCTGCTTCTCAGGGACAACGTGGGGAATGTCGGCGGGCTGTACAGCATCTACGCGGACTTGTCGGACATCGTCGACGGCTACCCGTTCCACTACGACGATGGCACCGAAATGATCGCCCAACGGGAGATTCGCGACGCCGCCTGGGACTGGTTGAGCAATCCGCGCAATGCCGACGGGATGAAGACCTACGTCGACCGCTGGACTGCGAGAATCGCAGCCTTACCGACGACCGACGGAGGACGGCCATTCCGCGGCAACTCTGGCCGGCTGGAAGGCGAATAGCACCTGGCAACTTGCGACCCCGGCCCAGCCTCGCCGCGCGGCCGGAATCGCATCCGCATCTGCCGCCGAGCGGCTCGCGAGGGTGTTTGTCTGCGCGCGGGTGTACCCCCACGCCGTGCAACCGGCTACCAATCGGATTCGTACGATGGCAGCGGCATGCGTCCTGCGGCGGCTGCCGCCGGCTACGGTGCCGGCAGCGGCTCGACACCGTGACCCCAATCCCTTCGACGGAGGACTCTGCGAACATGTCGCAAACCGACGCCATCAGTGGCGAGCTGCGGTCGATGCGGGCCGGCATTGACCGGGCCAGGTCGACCGCATCCGCTACCGGGCAGGAAGCCGAACAGGTGGCAACGAGGGCAGCGGCTGCGGGATTCAGTGGAATCGTCGCCGGCATGTCCCAGGTGCGGGAGGCGATCAGGAACATCGAGGCTGGCCTGGGCAACGTCGACGGGGCCGTCAATGAGGCTTCCAGCTCTCTCGTGGCGGTACCCAAAGAGGCCTCGCCAGCGGAGGTGGTCGAGGCATTGAACCGCGCAGCGGACAGGGTGGGTACCGCGCACGGCGGAGTCGGTTCGTCACTCAGCAACGTTGACGAGGCCCGTGCTCTCGTCGCCAGGGTCCTGCAGGGTGGCGATCCCGGGCCGCTGCTCTCCATGCTTGGAACCATCAAGGAGATCCTCTTGCTGGTGGCGCAGCATGGCGGTGCGGTCAAACACTCACTCGCCTCGGCCGTGACCGACGCTCGCCGGACGGGCAGCTCGGGAAGCTGACCAGGGCTGGCGGCGGCGGACCCCGGTGGTCACGATTGAGGCGGCGTTGACAGCCCGCTACAGGGTGACCGGGCGTACCTTTCGGATCCCGTCCGCGCCTCGTCCAACGGGGTCCCTACTGGACCAGCAGCCCGGGTAGCCGAGGGGCGGTCCTCGGTCCGTCAGGAATATGTATCCGGCAGGTGCCGGCGAGGCGCAGGTCCGGAGGCACAGATGACGAACATGCAGCGGGATGTCCGGCCGGCCGAGCCGGGTACGACGTCCTGCGCGCCGACGGCGGGCGAACACCTCTGGACCTCGATTGGCCCGTCGGTACCGGCCCAGGTCGGCGAGGATCGCCGGGGCCAACGGACTTGCCTAACCGGGGTCTCCACCAGGCAGAATGAGTTGTGATCATCCAGCCGACCAGTTGGTAGTCGAGGTGAGCCTCCGACCCGAGCAGCGAGAACTTCTCCGGCAACTGTTGCAGGAGGAGCTTCGCGCCGCCTGGCGGGCGGCGGTGTCGGAGGGCGCGACGCCCGAGGCACTCGCCCAATTGGTCGACGAGCGTTGCCGGGCTGTCGGGTTGTCACCGGACGTCGACGACGATCGCCCGGACCGAGGCGACGATCCGAGCGACGGCCCGGGGGTCGGCGAGCAGCGCTGAAACCCGCTCGTCGAGGGCAGACCCGCTTCCTGGCATCCGATCCAGTTCGTCGCCGCCGGTACCCGAGCCGAACACGGTGCCGATGACCCGCACCACCGTCTCGGTCAGGTCGCCACCGCCGGACAGCCCCAAGGCGAGGGCGTCCACCGCGGCGGACGCAAGGCGTGCCAACCGGGCTTCGTCGACCTCGTGCTCAGCGACGGAGAGCAACGGGCGAGAGCCGCCCGCTCCATCGCCGGTCGAGGGTGCCACCGGCGCGGTCTTGCGCCCGAGGGGTCGCTCAACGTAATCCAGGTACCACTTCGGGCGGCGTCGCATGGCAGCCAGTACGACCTCGACCTCTCGGGCCACCGCGTCCGGGTCGCTGCCGGTCCAGTCCCCGGTGACCGCCGCCCGGCGTCGGGCCCAGCTTTCCAGCGGCCAGACACCGGCCCCGGCGGTGGCGGGCACGCCGACCCAATTGAGGATCTCGAGCGCGACCTGCGTCAGCCAGGCGTCGCGACCGAGTTCTGCGGCGAGCCATTCGGGTACGCGCGGGCGCTGCAGCGCGCCCCGCTGTCCCCGCCGCCTCCGGTGGCCGTCGATGGTGACCGCGGTCACCCGTCCACTCATCCATCCCTCGATGTTGCGGATCGGCGTCTTTGCGTTGACCAGGAGGTCGCTGACGACCGCTTCGACGTCGTCGTGGAAGCCGTCGAGGCACTCGTCGGCGAGCCGAAGGACATCGATCGAGCAGGTCCAGTGACCACGCCGCCGCTCCACGGGGCGGGTAACCCGGTTGAAAACCACGGGCCAGGCGAGGGCATACGCCGTACCGGCCAGTCGTGCGTACTTGTCCGGCGGGGCGCCAGCGGCCTCGGCGGCGAGCGTCCCACGGCGAGCCAGGTCGCGCAGGACCGACTCGCCGACCGGACCGGGATCGGTGGCTCTCGCTGCCGCCCCGGGCCGATCGGCCCGCGGCCCGCCCCGGTCCGCACCGGGGTCGAGCGGGCCCCGGAGGTTCGCGAAGGTCGACGGAAGCTGAGCTGCGCTGGTCACTGTTCCCCTTCCCACGGTTCCCGCGACAGTTCCTCGCCGCTGGTCGAAGCAGGCGGAGTTCGGGCCGTACGACATGTGGAGACGCCAACCCGGAAGGAGTATCGCGGCGCGGAATGACGGCTGGCGAGGGTCCGCAGCGGCTTTCTGGCCGAATTGTTGCTTACAGTGCCGGGCCGGTAACCCGACCAGCCGGGTCAGGTCGGCCGCGGTTCCGGTTCGGCCGTACCCGGTCGCCGTTCCCACGACCCGCTCGCCCCGACCGGCGATCCCGGGCGCCCTTCCGGCTTAAGCCGTTCGGGGGTCATCCACCTTTTGTCGGAACGAGTGAGCGGCGGCAACGTCGCCACCGCCAGCCCACCCGATGGAGTCGGGCCACCACGCCGGTGCCGACCGGTCGACACGGGAAACGGCGTCCGGCACGCCTGATCACCGCCCGGAATGGATGAAGGCTCCCCACTCGACGGTGTCTGCGGGGCCGACCTTGACCAGGGCGTCGCGCAGCGCCGGCGGCATTTCCGCCGGCACCTCGCGGTGCTCCGACAGCATCCACAGCTGAGCCTCGCGCAGCGCGTCCGCCGGTCTCCGGCCCCGTACCCGGAGGAAGTGGTGGAACATGAACATCAAGACCGAGGTGGCCGCATCCGGCACGCTCCACTGGGCGGCGACAACCGTACGAACGTTGTTGGCCAGCAGCGTCGTGCTGATGCTGAACGCCTCGTCATCGCCTCGCCCACACACGCCACTACTGCACGCGGCCAGTACGGCCAGGGCGACCGGTCGCCCCGCCGACGAGCGTACGAGTTCTTCCGCCGACAGCCGCTCACCGTTCGCCAGGAGCAGGTACGACGTAGCAGCCGTGCCAGTACCCGGCTCGACCATGCCATGGCACGCCAGGTGCATCATCGTTCCCGCACCGGCATCACCCAACCAGTCGAGCAGGTCGGTGCGGCTTCCAGGGCCGTCTGCACCGGACCGGCCGTCCGGCAAACGCCCGACATAACAGGCCAGCGGGTAGAACACGTCCCGAACGGACAGCGCCTCCGTACGTGCGGCGCGCAACTCCGCCGCCGCCCCATGGGTGTCCGGATCGCCCACCACGAGTCCGGCTTCGGTGAGCGGTACGGCGCCACGCCAGGCCAGGTCACACAGCAGACGGGCCGACGGGGCGTACGAGAAGACGGCGTCTTCGATCGCGAACCGCAGCCGGCCGCCGGTGCGCTGGCGGGCGGCGTGCCACGGCACCCGTGCCAGCTTCCCCATCGGCACGAGCACGATGCGCAGCGGCCGGTCCGACGGCCGGGAGCAATGCTCCAGCAGTGGTCCGACTGCCATCTCCCAGGCCGATTCGCACAGCTCGTCAAGGCTCTCGCGGGCTGTTGACGCCACCACCGACCAGTTGTCGCCGCCGGCAAGGAGATCCTCGTCCGGCCCGGCGTCGCGCCGACCGGCGATGCCGCGTGCCTCCCGGGACACCACCTTGAGGAAGTCGTCGAAACGGGTACCCCACCCCGTGCCCAGCCCGGGTAGCAGCAGCAGACTTGGCACGTCATCCGCAGGCACGACCACTGCGGCACCGGGCCGTTCCTGACCGGGGACGAGGTAGACCAGGGCGTCCACGCCGAGGCTGGACAGTGCCGCACGGATCTCGTTGAGGTCCGGCGGCGCCAGCAGGCGCGCCGATGCCCCGGTCGATCCGGCCGGCACGCCGATGTCCCCGCCAAGCGGGACCCCGGCCAGTACGCCGATCACCTCGCGGCGCAGCTCGCCCGACACCCCTTCGACGCCGGCGGCGGCTATCGCCCGCGACCAGCGGACGGCCAGATCCGGCCGGTCGGCGTCGGCTAGTCGAGTGGTGAGGTCACGAGTCTCGGTCGCGGCGTACAGGATGAGTGCCCGTCCCGCGTCGAGGGCCTGCACCGCGGATTCCGGATCACCATCATCCAGGCACCAGCGGGCGACATCCACCGCGTCCCCGCCAGCGTGCCGCGCCGCCGCCTGCACGTCCGCCGTGTTCGCCTGTAGCAGGACGTTCCACGCGTGCCCCCGCAACCCGGCGAGCGCCACCTCCCGACCGCGCTCCCGTCGGCCGGCGAGCCGATAGGCGTGGGCCAACGGATTCGACAGCATCGTCCAAGTGGTGTGCAGGTCGGACCCAGCCAGCTCCCGGGCCTGCTCGAGCAGTGCGATGCTTCGGTCAAGATCCTCGCGCCGGCCGGTCAGCTCCCGGCGGCGGAGATGCGCCGTGCCCGACATCATCAGGTAGTGGACACGGCGCGGGTCGTGTTCGGGGGCGCTGCCGGCCGCCTGCCCCAAGTGCGTCACCGCAGCGTCCATCAGTGGCGGCGAGTCGACCCCGGCACCGAATTCCAGCGATCCCAGGTTGTGCAGGCGCAACGCCTTCTCCTGCGCCGACAGACCCGCTTCCTCGGCGAGTGACCGCAGGCGGTCGAGTTGGGCACGCAACGCTGGGCCGGCACCGTCGCTCCCGGCGTGAGCGGCCGCCGGTCCCGTAGCGCCGACACCGAAACGCGGTCCCAGATCGTCCGGTTGCAGCAGGTCGAAGAGCGGGCCCACCGTGTCGCGGAGCTGCTCGACCCGCCGACGCAGGTCGTGATTGGCGGGCAGTGGTTCCACCAGTCGGACCAGGCGCCGCATCGCCGCCATCCCGGCGGTCACGTCGCCGCGCGCTACCGCCGCATTCACCTCCGCCACAGCGGCCAGCGCTTCCACCGATGGGCGCAGGTGCGCCGTGCCCACACCGTCGGCCTGTAGCCGCTCACCGTACCGCTTCGCCTCGTCAGCTATCCGACCCATCGCCGCCAGGTCGTTCCCGGCAGCGCTGTGCAGCATGGTGAGGGCGGTCCGCACCCCCTCAATGATGTCGGCGTACGGCCGGCGACCACCGACGCTACGAGCGAGTCCGTCCAACTCGGTGAGGCCCGCCCGGAGCGTGGCACCGGGGGCGCCGTGCTGTGCCTCCTGCAGGATGACCCGGGCCCGGATCACCGCCTGTACCGATGGCCAGTCCGGCAGTGGGTGGGGATCCTGGGCGGCCACCGCCGCCAGCACCGCCGCCCGGCGTACGGTCTCCGCGTCGCGCAGGTGTCCCGTGCGCACCATGGCGGTGGCCAGCACCGACGCCAGCTTCGCCCGGCCGGGTACCGCGACCGGCAGGCTGTCGAAGTCGGCCAGCGCCGCCTGCAGGTCGCTGTCCGCCCGTCCGTGGTACTCGAACCGGATCAGCCGGATCCAACACCGGGCGAACAACCACGACCCACGGTCCGGCACACCGACCGCCGCGATCGCGGCTGACGTCTGGTCCAGCACCGTCCGCAGCGTGTCCGGGGTGGGTACGTCAGTCATCGCCGGTCCCCCTGCCTGGAACTATGTTCTTCCTGCTGCCGTACTGACGGACCGGCGGCGAACCGCCGATGCCGGGGCACACCGACGGTGATCTCGGGGCACCGGATCGGCGACGGGCAGTGCCGGCAGGCCCGGCCGGGCAGGAACTCCGGCCGGGCCTGCCGGCTTCCCGACAGTCGACCGTTCCGTACGTTCGGCGGAGCGCCGCATGTCGGACGTCCCGGGTGGCCGACCTCCCGCCAGCTCGACGTCGACCGGGTCAGGGCCGACTACGTCGTCCTGGTCGACACGTCGAACTCGATGTGGGAGGACAACGTGTACGCCGGCGTGCGGGCGAGCCTGCACCGGTTCCTCGGCAGCCTCTCCGCCAGTGACTACGTGGCGGTCTATACCTTCAACTCCACGGCGACGCCCCGATACCTCGGCCCCGCCGGATCGCCTGACCGGATGCTCGCCAAGGTGCCGCGCGCTCCCGAGGGCGGTAGTACCGACATCGGTGCGGTGATCGAGCGGGCGGTCGGCGAGTTGGAGCGCCCCGGCGCGGCCGACATCGCATCGATCGTGCTGCTCACCGATGCCGAGCACACTCCGGCGTCCGGATCGGACTACCCGAGGTCGACCGGGCCTCGTTGGCAGGTCCTCGCCGACCGGGCTCGCCGACTGCCGGCGAAGTCGGTCACCGGCTACGCGCTACCGCTGCGGGACGGTGCGACCGGAGCCGGGCTGCTCAGGTCTGTCATCCGGCAGACCGAGACGCTGGACCCGTCGACGGTGGCTCAACTCGGCGCGTACCTCGGTCGTAGCAAGGCGGCCGCCCGGCTCGAGAAGGCCAGGATCGCCCTGGCCGGCGACATCGGCAAGGGCGTGACGGTGAACTGGGACATGCCGATCGAGGCGGATCTCAGCACGGCCGACGTACCCGTATGGCTCACCCTTCGCGCCGAGACAAGCCGGACGCCGCTGACGGTTACCGGACTGCGGGCGGCCGGATTCGACGGTGGGCCGACCCTCGTCGGAGACCTGCCCGACCGCGTCGAGCTCAAGCCCGGCGAGACCCTGTCGTTTTCACTCCGGCTGCACTGGCACCGTGCGGCGTGGGTCATCCCGTTCCACGACTCCGTCACGGTGACCGACCGGCCCACCGTCACCGGGGTGGTGTCCTCGCCCTGGGCGTCGGCGCTCGCCCCGGACATCGCCCTCGCCACCCCCGGCGCCCTGCCGGCCGGTGGCCCCGCAGTCGTCACCACCTCGCGGGTCGGCACCTGGCGGGCCCAGGTTGGCGTCACGGCGGTCGCCCTCCTGCTGCTCGGTTTCGTCATCGTCATGACGTACCTGCGGCGCCGGGCCGTCCAGTCCGGAACGCTGGTCGCGGTGTCGCCGATCACCGGCGAGGAGTTGGCCGCGTTCCGGCTGCGCGGCCGTACGACGCGGGTGGCCGGCCAACACCTGCCGGGCGAGGGGCTGATCGTGGCCCGCCGGGTCCCACGAGGGTTCGACAACGCGGACGGGGTGGAGTACCGCATCAGGTACCGACAACTGGACCGCACCCACACGAACAGCCTGCCCTCCCGCGGCACGGTGCTGATCGGCGGTGTCGCCTTCGAGCACCGGCCGGACTGACCGGGGACGCCGGTCCTGCCGCTGTCCGGGGACCGTCAACCGTCGATGGGGAGCTTTCCCGGGACAGGACTCCCAGGAAGGTTCATTGGAGTGGAATAGGGACTAATCGGCGGCGGGGACGGACGGTTCGACGGCCGGGCAACTGGCGCCGCGGGCCGGGTCGTCGCCGGTCGGGCCGGGCCTGGTCATAGCGAAACCGCGCACATGCCAATAGAGCGAGCAGGTGCTCACGACGAATCGCTAATAGACCGGCGGGCCGGGTTGACCGGCGTGCCGGGGCACCCGGGCGGCAGGGGTCCGGGTCAGGCAGGCCCGGCGAACGCGTCGATCCCGGTCAGCTCGGCCGACAGCGCCCACAGCCGCGCCGCCCCGTCCGGGTCCGTCGGGTGGTCGACGACGGCACAGTCCTCGCAGTACCGGCCGCCCAGCCCGGCGAGCCGGGGCGAGGCGGCCGCCCAGACCTGGGTCGCCGCTCCCTGCTGCGGGGTCTTGAACTCGGCGTTCACCAGGTTGCCGTCCGCGTCCACCCACCCGGCGGCGACCATCTCGTCCCGAGTGAGGTGCCGCTGGAGCGGGGTGAGGATGTAACCGGGGTGCACCGAGAACGCCCGCACCCCCACCTCCCGGCCGAGTACGTCGAGCCGCTCGGCGAACAGCACGTTCGCCCGCTTCGCCTGGGCGTACGCCTGCCACTTGTCGTACCCGTGCGAGAAGTGCGGATCGGACCAGCGGATCGCCGCCCCGTGCTGGGCGCGGGAGGTGAGCACCACGACTCGGGCTCCCCGGCCCCGCCTGATCGCCGGCCACAAGAGGTTGACCAGCGCGTAGTGCCCGAGGTGGTTGACGCCGAACTGCGCCTCCCAGCCCGGGCCGACCCGGGTCTGCGGGCACGCCATGAGGCCGGCGTTGTTCATCATGATGTCGATGCCCCTGCCCGAGGCCAGGAACCGCTCCGCGAAGGCCCGTACGCTGTCCAGCTCGGCCAGGTCGAGTTGGTCCACCTCGACCCCGTCGATCCCGGTCAACGCCGTACGGGCCACCGCCGGTCGCCGTGCGGGTACGACCACCCGGGCGCCGGCCCGGGCGAGCGCCACCGTGGCCTCCCGGCCGAGTCCGGAGTATCCGCCGGTGACGAGCGCGAGCCGGCCGGAGAGATCGATTCCCCGCAACACCTCGTCGGCGGTACTCCAGGCGCCGAACACGCCCGGCTCCCCGGTGCCGGAACCGGCTGGCCTGCGCACGCCGGATCCGGTACCCGAATTGTCTGCTGTCACTGCCATGTGGGCGAAGCTAGGTGCTAGACCGCGCTCTAGGTCAACGCGCGTATGCTCCGGCCATGCTCGACACTCCGGCGGAATTCAGCATCGGGCAGGTGGCCGAACGCACCGGCCTGAGCGTGCACACCCTGCGGCTGTACGAGCGGGAAGGGCTGCTGACCGGCCGGCTGCGCCGCAGCAGCGGGGGCCGTCGCGTCTACGGCGAGTGGGACGTGCAGTGGCTCGACAACTGCACGAAGTTCCGGGCCTCCGGAATGCCGCTGGCCACGATCCGCCGACTCGCCGAGCTGGTCGGCGAGGGCCCGGGCAACGAGGCCGAACGTCTCGAACTGCTCCGGGCGCACCGGCAGCGGGTGCTGGACCGGATCGCCGAACTCCACGACTGCCTCGACCTGATCAGCAGCAAGGTCACCGCCTACGAGGAAGCCGTCCGGCAGGGCACCGCGGACCGGCTCTGGAGCACCCCGTCGACGGGGCCCGGCACCGACCCGAACCCGGAGGCCGACGAGCGCCGGTGACCAGGCCGCCCGGGCGGCGCTCGGCCAATCCGGTGACGGCAGTCAGCAGCCGGACCCGCCGGGCGTGACCAGCCCCGTCTCGTACGCCAGCATCACCAACTGGGCACGGTCCCGGACACCGAGTTTGGTGATGATCCGGCTGACGTGGGTCTTCGCGGTCAGCGGGCTCATCCGCAGTGCCCGGCCGATCTCGGCGTTGCTCAGCCCGCCCGCCACCAGCGCCAGCACCTCGCGTTCCCGGGTGGTCAGCCCGGCGAGCCGCTCCACCGAGCCCTGCGCCGGCCCGGGTCGCCGGCCGAACTCCTCGATCACCCGCCGGGTCACGCTCGGGCTGAGCAGCGCGTCGCCGGCCGCGACGACCCGGACCGCGTGACACAGCTCCTCGCGGCTAACGGTCTTGGCCAGGAAGCCGCTCGCCCCGGCCAGCAACGCCGCGAAGATGTACTCGTCGATCTCGTACGTGGTCAGCACGATGATCCGTACCCCGGCGGTGGCCGGATCGGTGGTGATCCGCCCGGTGGCCGTCAGGCCGTCCAGCCCCGGCATGCGGATGTCCAGCAGTGCGACGTCGGGCCGGGCCTGCCGGACCAGCCGCAGCGCCTCCGCGCCGTCGGCCGCCTCCGCGACCACCTCGATGTCGCCGTCCAGCCCCAGCAGGCCACGCAGCCCGGCCCGGACGAGCGGCTGGTCGTCGGCGAGCAGCACCCGGATGGTCATCGGCCTCCCCCGCCCGGCTCGGTGCTCGCCTCCGCGACGCGGTCGGCGTCGACCGTCCGCCTCCGGTCGATCCCATCGGCCGGCACGGTCCCGGCAGCCACGTCGCCCGTCGCCGCCGCATCGCCCGACACGAGCCCACCTGCGCCGTCGCCCGACACGAGCCCACCTGTCCCGTCGACCGTCGCCGCCGCATCGCCCGACACGAGCCCACCTGCGCCGTCGACCGTGTTGGGCAGCCAGGCGCCGACGGCGTACCCGCCGCCGGGCAGCGGGCCGGCGTGCAGCGTTCCGCCGAGTCCGGTGGCCCGTTCCCGCATCCCGGTCAGGCCGTGGCCGCCGGCCGCCGGCCCGGAACCGCCGCCCGTGCCGTCGTCGCGGACGTCGAGGCCGACGCCGTCCGGGGCGTACCGGAGGGTCAGCGTGATCGACCGGGCGTGCGCGTGCCGCAGCACGTTGGTGACGGACTCCTGGGCGATCCGGTACAGGGTCAGCCCGACGGTGGGCGGCAGCGGCCGGGGCTCGCCCTCGCGGTCGAACCTCGTCCGCAGGCCGGCCTCGGCCGCCCGGTCAAGCAGCGTGCCGAGCTGCGTCTCGTCCGGCGGGGAGCGCAGCTCCGGCCCTGCCGCGGCGCCGGGCTCGCGCAGCAGGCGTACCGCTCGGCTCAGCTCGTCGATCGCGTCCACGTTGACCTGCCGGGCGCCGTCCAGCAGCTCCCGTGCCGCGTCCGGGTCCCGCCCGACGAGTTCCCGGGCCAGGTTGAGCTGGATCCCCACCACCGCGACGGTGTGCGCGGTGACGTCGTGCAGTTCGCGGGCGATCCGGATCCGTTCGGCGAGGACCAGCCGGGCGGACTCCCGGGCCTGCTCCGCCTGCTCGGCGGCAAGCCGGGCCTCGGCCTCCCGGGCGTACAGCTCGGCGGTGCGGAAGGCGGTGCCGGCCACCAGGGCCAGGGCCAGCATCGCGGCCTCGCGGAGCGCCCCGTCGAGCATCCGGAGCGGTTCGACGCCGGCGTTCAGCACCCAGCCGGTGGAGACCAGCAGGGTCGAGGCACCGACCGCCGCCCCGATCAGCGGCTGACCCGCCCGGGCGACCGTGTAGAGCGGGACCAGCAGCGGCCAGATCGGCGAGACGCTGGGGAAGTCGGTCAGGTTGTAGCCCATGATGGCGACCAGCGACAGCACCAGTACCAGCACCGGGTGCCGGCGGCGGAACAGCAGCAGGGTGCCGGTCACGACGCCGAGGGCGGCCGCGGCGACGGTGGAGTCCCGGCTCGACGGCTCGCCGGCCACCTCGGTCGCCACCGTGATGGCGACCGCGCTGACCAGTGCGAGCAGCACGTCCAACCGGCCCATCGGACCTCACTTCCCGTGCCCCGGATGCGCGCCGGCGAGGTCGGCCGGCACCCGGGGTTCGTCCCGGGCCGAGACGGCAATGAATTGTCCCATCATGCCGGCGTCCTCGTGGGCGAGCAGGTGGCAGTGGAACATGTACGGCACCCGCACGTCCGAGTGCGCCAGGAACCGCACGGCGAGCCGGACCCGGCCGCCCGGCGGCACGTACACGGTGTCCTTCTCGCCGGCCAGATGCGGTGCCGGCGGCCGCCCGTCCACGTCGAGCAGGTGGAACGCCGCGCCGTGCAGGTGGAAGTTGTGCGGGATGCCTCCGGTGTTGCCGATCTCCCAGGTCTCCACCGAGCCGGCCCGGACCACCCGGTCGATCCGGGTCGGGTCCATCACCCGCTCGTCGAACCGGAAGTCCCCCATCGTCATCCGGTAGGGCCCGGCGCCGCTCGGCTCGGTCCCCGCCGGCTCGCCCCCGGTCGGCCCGGCACCGGTGGGCCCGGGCACCGGTGGCGCGGTGGCCAGCCGGGACGGCAACGCGGGCGACGGCCGCAGCGCCGGGGCCGCGACGATCTTCACCAGGTCGAAGGTGTCGGCGCCGCCGGCCAGTCGCCGGATCAGCAGGTTGCCGCCCATCGGTGCCGGGAAGCCGCGCAGCAGCACCTGCTCGCCGGGCCGGAACCGCACGACGATCTCGGCACGTTCGCCCGGCGAGAGCATCAGCCGGCGCAGCGGCAGCGGCGCGTCCCGCAGCCCCAGGTCGGTGGCGACCAGCGAGAACTCCCGGTCGTCGCCGAACCCGACGGAGAAGACCCGGGCGTTCGCGCCGTTCAGCAGCCGGAACCGGACCAGTTCGTCGCCGACCTCCAGGTGCGGGTCGTAGCCGCCGTTGACCAGGATCCGGTCGCCGAGCAGGCCGGTGACGGAGAACCCGCCGAACTCCAGGCCGGACTCGTCGAGCGTGCCGTCGTCGGCCAGCTTGCGGTCCTGGAGGATCAGCGGGATGTCGTCCACGCCGTACCGGCGGGGCAGCGGCAGCGCGTCGGCCTCGTCGTCGTCGACCAGGAACAGGCCGGCCACCCCGCGATAGACGTGCGCCGCGGTGCGCCGGTGCAGGTGCGGGTGGTACCAGAGGGTCGCCGTCCGCTGCTCGACCGTCCAGTACGGCTGCCAGGTCCGGCCCGGCGCGATCGGCTGGTGCGGGCCGCCGTCCATCACCGCCGGCAGGTGCATGCCGTGCCAGTGCAGCGAGGTGGTCTCGGGCAGGTTGTTGCTCACGTCGACCGCGACCCGGTCGCCGCGCCGGGCCCGCAGCGTCGGCCCGAGGATCGGCCCGTTCGCGCCCCAGGTGGTGGTGCTGGTGCCGGGGAGCAGTTCGGTGCGGCCCGGTGCGAGGGTGAGGCGGAACCGCTTGCGCCGGTCGGCGTCGACGGTGGGCGACAGCAGCGGTGGGATCGGCAGCCGGTTGCGGAACGACAGCGTGCCGACATTGCTCCGGCCGGACTCCGCCCAGAGGTAGCCGGCGAATCCGGCGGCCGGGGCGACGATCAGACCGGTGCCGGCGCCGAGCCAGCCGAGCACCCTGCGCCGGGTGGTCACCGCCGGCTCCGGGGTCGCAGGCTCCAGAGCACGAGTACGACCCCGATGGCGATCACCCACCAGCCGAGCAGTGCCTCGGGCATCGGTACCAGGCCGGGGTCGTCGAACCAGACGTGCGGCGGGACGAAGAACCAGCCGAGATTGAAGGTGAGCCCGACAAGCGCCACCACCAAGCCGACCCAGAGCAGACGTCGTTCAGCCATGCCCCGACGCTAGGTAGCCGGGGTACCGGCGGGCGTCTGCCGAGCGGAGTCGAAATCCGTACTCCACCCGCTGTACGACCCCGACCCGGCGTAGGGGATCGGGGTGCCGGCAGCGGCCCCGGTGTCGGGACCCCTGCCGACCCGGTCAGCCGATGGGAAGCTGGGCGACCCAGTCCTGCCAGGCCCGCTCGGCCCGGGCCTGGTCCACGTCGGCGCCGAAGAGGTGGTGGCCGAGGACCAGCACGCTGCCCCGGTCGGTGCCGGAGTGCAGGAACCGGTAGAGGGCGTCGTCGGTGCGTACCCCGAGGTAGGTGGGCAGCCCGGTGAGGTCGACGACGCCTTCGACCGGCGGCAGGCCGTCGAGGGTGAGCCGGGCCGGCGCGCCCTCGGTGATCTGGCCGGAGATGCCGAACGCCCCCGCCACGGCCGCCCAGACCTGGTCCGGCTCGCCGGCACCGGGCCGGAACGCGGCGACCGTGCTGCCGTGCCGGCCCGGGAAGTGCCGCACGTACGCGGCCAGGGTGCCCAGGTACATGTCCCAGCCGGCCTGCATCGCCTCGTACTCGCTCTCCCAGTTGTCGCCGAGCACCCCGCTCTGCACCAGGTGCAGCACCGTGCTGCCCTGGTCGCGCCCCTCGATCAGGTATTCGATCGCCATGAAGGTGCCGTCCGGGCCGGGCTCGGTGCCGTACCCGAACCGCTTGCCGGGCTCCCAGGCGGTCACCGTCGACTCCTCGGTCTGCCCGGCCATGGTGAAGGTGTTCCGTCCGCCCTCGCTGGGGTCCACCTCCGTGTGGCCCATGAACCAGGAGTCGACGCCGGGGCCGGTGGCGATCGCCGCCCAGACCTGCTCCGGCGTCGCGGCCAGTTCGATCTCCTTGCGCAGCTCGAATTCGTGTCCCACGGTAGAACTCTCCAATTCGCTGACGTGCGGAACGGGCCGGCCCTGCCGGCCGTGCGGACGGACCTTTCAACCTCGCCTTGCGGTCCGTCCTGACCGAAGGTGGAAGCCGAGCGCGGGTGCCCCGCGCCGTTCAGGTTGAAAACGGTTCGATGGCGGTGCGGCATGGTGGAACGGGCCGGTCGGGCGGCCCTTGTGGAGCGTCCGGGCAGCCTCGGCTAGCCGGTCGTGCCGGTGCTCTCCTGGTCCGGCGGGACGTGCGGGTGCAGCGCGACCACCACGCGGTGGTCACGGCCGCCGGGCGCGGACTCGTCGTGGTACCTGCCGACCAGCCTGCTGACCGCACCGGCCAGTTCCTCGGCGAACGCGGCCCGGTCGGCCGCCGACCCGAACCGCACCTGGGCGTCGATCGCGAACGTCGCGACCCGCTTCTCGGCCCGGTCCGCGCCGGTGATCAGCGCACCGACGTCCTGGACGAGCCGGGCGGCAACCGCCAGCAGCCACCGCGCCGACAGCCGGTCCGGGGACTGGCCCGGGTTCGGCCGCACGGCGGAGAGCGCCAACGGAGAGATCACGTAGGACGCCGCGGTGGCCCGCATCACCCGCTCGGTGACGTTGCCCTTGCGGCGTTCCTCGACCAGCTCGATCAGCCTGTGCTGCTCGAGCGCCCGGAGGTGGTAGTTGACCTTCTGCCGGGCCAGGCCGACCCGGGCCGCGAGCATCGTGGCGGACGCCGGCTCGGCCAGCTCGGCCAGCAGCCGCGCCCGGATCGGGTCGAGCGACGCCTCGGCCGCCGCCGGATCCTCGATCACTGCGATGTCGAACATGAGGCAAGCCTGCCACCGACAACTCTTCTTGTCAAGGAAAACCGAGCTGTCGGCAGAGGCCTCGCCGGACGGCCCGGAGGCAGGTCCATGCGAGCGCTACTCGTCGTGGCGCCAGCCGAGCAGCCGCTCCGCCTTTGTGCAGTCGAAGAACCCCTGGTTGCCCCGCAGCTCGCCGCGGACCGGCACCTCCGGGTAGTGCGCGCGGCGCAGCTCCTCGCTGGGGATGCCGGAGGTGGTCTTCGGGGCGACCACGTAGCAGACCTGGTGGCCGGCGAAGTCGGCGGTGAGAGCCAGCAGGCAGGCCCGGGCCGCCGGCCGGGCCAGGGTGTACCCCCACAGGTCCCGCACGGCGAGGTCCGAGTCCCGCCATTCGCCCGGGCCGGCCGGCCCGGCCGGCGTCACCGCGTGCAGCCGCAGGCTGGCGATGGTCAGGTTCCCGTACCGGCGGGCGAAGCTGTCCGCCTGGACCTCGCCGAGCCACTTCGACAGGCTGTACGGGTCCTCGTTGTAGCTCGGGTGCCGCTCGTCCAGCGGGAAGTAGTCGAAGCGCGGCTTCCGGCTGTAACCGCCGCCGACGGCGTTGACGCTGGAGGCGAGGCAGATCCGGGCGATCCCGAGTTCGGCGGCGGCCCGCAGCGCGTTGTAGCTGGCGGTGACGTTGTGGTTGTGCACCACGTGGTCGGGCTCGTCCCACGGCTTCGGATACGCCGCCAGGTGCACCAGCGCCTCGCAGCCGTCCAGCGCCCGGAGCAGTGCCGGATAGTCGGTCACGTCGGCCGGTCGGCGTACCGGCCCGGCCGGCGCCTCGGTGCCGGCGCCCGGGGCCGACGGCCGGTCGATCTCCACCACCGTGTGCCCCTCGGCCAGCGCGTGGCCGACCACCGACCGCCCGACCGTACCGGCGCCACCGGTCACCGCAATGCGCATCCCGCCATTGAACCCTTTTCAACCTCCCCTTGCGGTCGGACGAACCGCAGGGTCGGACGCGGTGCGTGAGCGCCGCGCGGTTCAGGTTGAAAAAGGTTCATTCTCCGCCCGAGTACGCCCCGAAGCAGGTCGGAGGAAGTTGGCTCCGGCTGTCGTTCCCGGCCGGGGCCGTTCGTCGTCATGCTGTGCAGCAGTGCGCTGCGCGACGATCCGGAGGAAGCCGGCGACACCCGCAGCCGGACGCCGGCGGAACGAAGACGGAGGAGATCGGCGTGAAGTACCTGTTCCTGATCTACGGCGACCCGACCCGGGACCCGACCGAGCCGGAGGCGATCCAGGCGGAGATCGACGCGTACTGGGGGTACGACAAACTGCTCGCCGACGCGGGCGCCCTGCTCGACAGCCAGGCGTTGCAGGGTACCGAGACCGCCACGACGGTGCAGGTCGGCGGGGACGGCGGGCACACCGTCACGGACGGGCCGTTCGCGGAGACCCGGGAGATCCTCGGCGGCTACTACCTGGTCGACCTGCCGGACCTGGACGCCGCCATCGGCTGGGCCGCCCGCTGCCCGGGAGCGCTGCGCGGCAAGATCGAGATCCGGCCGATCATGGAGTTCGAGCAACCGTGACCGGGGGCGGCGACCGGCCGGGACCCTGCCGAGGCGTGACCGGGGGCGGGTAGCCGTGTCCGGTGGTGAGCAGCCGACCGTCGACACCGTGGAGCGGGTGTTCCGGGAGGAGCGCGGCCGGCTGCTCGCCAGCCTGGTCCGGCACTTCGGCGACCTGGACCTGGCCGAGGAGGTCGCCTCGGACGCGATCGAGGCGGCCCTGCTGCACTGGCCGGTGCAGGGTGTGCCGACCCGTCCGGCGGCCTGGCTGCTCACCACCGCCCGGCACCGGGCCGTCGACCGGCTCCGCCGGGACCGCGCCTACGCGGCCCGGCTGGCCGTACTCCAGGCCGAGGCCGTCCGGGACGAGCCTGCCGCGCCCGCCCCGGACGGCGACGGTGACCTGCCGGACGATCGACTCCGACTCTTCTTCACCTGCTGCCATCCCGCGCTGCCCGCCGAGGCGCAGATCGCGTTGACCCTGCGCTGCCTGGCCGGGCTCAGCACCGCCGAGGTGGCCCGGGCGTTCCTGGTGCCGGTAACGACGATGGCCCAGCGGATCGGGCGGGCGAAGAAGAAGATCCGGGCCGCCCGGATCCCGTTCCGGGTACCGGACGTCGCCGAGCTGCCGGCCCGGCTCCCCGGGGTACTCCGGGTGATCTACCTGATCTTCACCGAGGGGTACGCGGCGAGCAGCGGTCCGCAGCTCGTCCGGGCCGACCTGGCGGACGAGGCGATCCGGCTGGCCCGGATCCTGCACCGGCTGCTGCCCCGGGAACCGGAGGTCACCGGGCTACTCGCCCTGCTGCTCCTGGTCGACGCGCGCCGGGCCGCCCGGTGCACCGCCGGGGGCGACCTGGTCCTCCTCGACGAACAGGACCGCACGCTGTGGGACCACGACCGGATCGCGGAGGGCCGTCGACTCGTGCCCGGGGCGCTGACCGGCCGCCCCGGCCCGTACGCGGTGCAGGCCGCGATCGCCGCGCTGCACGGCGAGGCACCCGACGTGGCCGGTACGGACTGGCCGCAGGTGGTCGCGCTCTACGACGTACTGGCCCGGGTGGCGCCGTCGCCGCTGGTGGAACTGAACCGGGCCGTGGCGGTCGCGCTGCGGGACGGTCCGGCCGCCGGGTTGTCGCTGCTCGACACGCTCGACGCGGACGGGCGGCTGGCCGGCTACCACCTGCTGCCCGCCGCAAGGGCGGACCTGCTGCGTCGACTGGGTCGCACCGGGGAGGCCGCGACGGCGTACCGCCGGGCGCTGGAGCTGGTCGGCAACGAGCCGGAGCGGGCGTTCCTGCGGCGGCGGCTCGCGGAGGTCGCCGGCGAGGGCCTGGGGGACACCGACCCGGAAGACTCCGACGAGCCGGACCGGCGGTGACGTAGGGTCGGACCTTCGTCGTCCCGCCGTCCGGAGTACCCATGCCGCTCGAACCGCTGCCGCTGCGCACGGACCGCCTCGTACTGCGGTTGTTCACCCCGGACGACGTGGACGAGATGTACGCCTACCAGGGGCTGCCGAGCGTGGCGCGCTACCTCTACCGGCCGCCGCGCGACCGGAAGCAGTGCGCCCGGATCATCGCCCAGGTCGCCGACGCCACCCGGTGGGAACGGAAGGGCGACCGGATCGTCCTGGCGGTGTGCCGGCGCGGGGCACCGGGCATCGTCGGCGAGGTGGTCCTCACCCTCGACAACCCGGGTGCGGCGCAGGCCGAGATCGGCTGGATCCTGCATCCGGCACACGAGGGGCGGGGCTACGCCACCGAGGCGGCCCGGCGCCTGGCGGCGGTGGCCTTCGAGCGGCTGGGCGCACACCGGCTCTTCGCCCGGCTCGACACCGAGAACACCGGATCGGTCCGGGTCTGCGAGCGCCTCGGGATGCGCCGCGAGGCGCACCTGGTGGAGAACGACTTCTACGCGGGACGCTGGGGCAGCGAGTACGTCTACGCGGCGCTCGCCGACGAACTCCGGCGCTGACCCGCCACGGCCGACCGATGGGCCGCTGTCGCCACGGCCGACCGATGAGCCGCTGTCGCCACGGCCGGCCGATGGGCCGCTGTCGCAACGGCCGGTCGATGGGCCGCTGTCGCCGCGGCTCCCGCCGGTCCGCGAGTACCACCGCCATCCAGGCCGGTGAGAACAACACGATCCGGCACCATCCATCGCTATCGGCGAATACCACTCACTGCGGACGATGCCGGCGATGCACCCGTCTCGAAAAGTTTCGGTCGCCCAGTCCTCGGCCAACTCCACGGGACATCGTTCAACCAGATGCTTTTGACCAGGGATTAGACCCGGATCGAGCGACCTCCGGAAGACGAGTGGAAGCTATCCATATCCTTATCTGTGTCAATGCGATTAGAGTGGGGCCGATTGAAGTTTCGGAATCCTTCCGTTAACCTCCTAAAATCGAATCCCGTCGATACAGCGTAAGGGTGACCGCCCCCTGAACGGAGTCCCATGCCCGTGAGACGGGCTAGTGCCCTGCTGGCGCCGAGTGCCGTGGTCATCGCTCGACGACCACGGCACAAGTCACCATGCCGATCTCTGCGCCGGGCTCGCCGAGGTCGTCCGGGCAAGGGCGCCCGGGGTCGCTCATCCCCACGACACCGTCCGTCGAGCCGGCACCGCAGCGGACCGGTGCATCGGCGACACACCACCACCATCCCCTTCCGGACCCGAGAGGCAACAAGCCATGAGCGACAAGACCGTCCCTGACCCCAGACGCCTGATGGCGAGACCCGGCCCGCGCGCCGCACTGGTCTCACTCGCCGTCGGCGTCCTCGCCGCCGGCGCGGCCCTCACCTTCGCCGGCTCCGCCAACGCCGCGACGACGCTCGGCGCGTCGGCGGCGGAGCGGGGCGGCCGCTACTTCGGCGCGGCCGTGGCGGCGAACAAACTCAGCGACAGCACCTACAGCACGGTGCTGAACCGCGAGTTCAACCAGGCCACGCCCGAGAACGAAATGAAGATCGACGCGACCGAGCCGCAGCAGAACCAGTTCACCTTCACCAACGCGGACCGGATCGTCAACCACGCGATCAGCCGGGGCTGGAAGGTCCGGGGCCACACCCTGGCCTGGCACCAGCAGCAGCCCGGCTGGATGCAGAACATGTCCGGCACCGCACTGCGGCAGGCGATGCTCAACCACGTCACCCGGGTGGCCAGCTACTACGCCGGCAAGATCGACTCCTGGGACGTGGTGAACGAGGCGTTCGCCGACGGCAACGGCGGCGCCCGTCGCGACTCCAACCTCCAGCGCACCGGCAACGACTGGATCGAGGCCGCCTTCCGGGCCGCCGACGCGGCGGACCCGAACGCCAAGCTCTGCTACAACGACTACAACACCGACAACTGGACCTGGGACAAGACCCAGGCCGTCTACCGGATGGTGCAGGACTTCAAACAGCGCGGCGTACCGATCGACTGCGTCGGCCTCCAGTCGCACTTCAACAGCGGCTCGCCGTACCCGAGCAACTACCGCACCACGCTCTCCAGCTTCGCGGCGCTCGGCGTCGACGTCCAGATCACCGAGCTGGACATCGAGGGTTCCGGCACCACCCAGGCGAACACCTACCGCAACGTGGTGAACGACTGCCTCGCCGTTTCCCGCTGCACCGGCATCACCGTCTGGGGCGTGCGGGACTGCGACTCGTGGCGTAGCGGCGGCACGCCGCTGCTGTTCGACTGCAACGGCAACAAGAAGCCGGCGTACGACGCGACGCTCAGCGCGCTGAACGACGGCGTCACCCCGACCAACCCGCCGACCACGCCGCCGACCGGCGGCCCCACCAACCCGCCGACGACCCCGCCGACGCAGGGACCGGGCGGCTGTTCCGCGACGGTGTCGCTGAACTCCTGGACCGGTGGCTTCGTGGCAACGGTACGGGTCACCGCCGGCTCGTCCGGCACCAACGGCTGGTCGGTAGGGGTGAACCTGCCGTCCGGCGCGAGTGTCACCAACTCCTGGAACGCGAACCGCAGCGGCAGCAGCGGCGCGGTCACGTTCACCAACGTGAGCTACAACGGTCGGATAGCCGCCGGACAGTCGACCGAGTTCGGCTTCCAGGGATCGGGTAGCGGCTCAGGAATGTCACCCACCTGTAGCGCCAGCTAACCGACCCGGTACGACACCGTCGGTACGGAGGACCGCCCGGTCCTCCGTACCGGCGCGTCCGGCCGTCTCTCGTTCGGCTCCGCCCACGCGGGAGTTCGTCGTTGTAACGGCGGAGACGTTGCAGTCGCCCCGGCCCGGATTGCCGTCCGGACCGGGGGCGCCGCTGCAACGGCGGCACCTCACCCTTCCGGAAAGGCCAACCGGAAGGGTGTCTCGGGTGCCGGCGGCGACCCGTCGGGCCAGCACACCAGGCAGGTACACGGCTTCACGGACGGCACGCCGCCGTAGGCGACGATCACAGAGCCGGGGCAGCCATGCGGGCCGACGGTCACCGGCGGCCGGGCCGCGAGCCAGCACGGCATACAGACCGCCGAGGGGTCCACCATCAGGTCGGCGGTCATCCGATGTGCTCCAAGGCGGCCCGGATGTCGTCGATCGTCGCGTCATCCGGCAGCAGACCGGAGAGCAGAATCCGGACCACTACCTCGCGTCGCAGCACCTCAGCCGCCCAGACGTCGACCGGGCAGCCACGCCGGGTGCAGTTCAGGCAACGGCCGCCCCGACCGTGCACCTGACGCACGGTCCGTGCGGTGGCGTACGCCAAGGCCGGGCTCCAGTCCCCAGCGATCCCGCCGCTCACCGGTCCGGCCCGTCCACTCGGCGCCAGCGGCCGTCCTCCCGCCGGTAGTCACGCACCCCGTGCAACTGCTCGACCAGCCACGCTAGGACGTCGAGGACGAGGTCGACAAGCCGGAAAACGACGTTCACGGCAGCCACCGGTACTGCCGTCGCTGACCCCTCGTGATGATGGGCTGTCCGTCCCAACGGGTCTCATTAGCCCAGGCAGCTCGGGCCCGTTCACGGACAGCCTGGCCGCGCTCGTCGTAGTAGGCACTGACCAGCCTCAAAACCCGTTCTCGGGCCGCCCGCTGCTCGGCCGCGTCGTCAAGTCGGGCGGCGGCCAAGATCTGCGGGGCGGCGCGGCGTTCCGCCCGCCGGCCATGCCACCGCGTCCACCACCTGAACAATGTGGGCCTCCCTCGTGCCCTGAGGGGTGACGGCCGGGCCCTCCCCGGCACCGACCGCCACACCCGCCTGGTGGGCGCCGCCCGGGGCTACTGGGGCGGGCGGCGCCCGGCTGGCGGACGCGGCGCGCAACCGGACCGGAGAGTGCTGACGGAGATCGGTGTCCGCCGCGTCCATGACGGCCGTAAGTGGGCAGAAACACGAACGGTGTGACCACATGGTCACACCGTTCTCAAGATCGCCGATCTTGCGATCCTCTACATGGACCCGGCGTCGGCATCCGGGTCCAACGGGCCCGCACCACTCCTCGTCCGCCAACGTCAAGAAGTATTGTTCGTACATTCGATTAACCGCACCAGCGGATGTTCGTTCCGTTGCTCGTAGCGTCCGGTCTGTGCTCGATCCCCACTCCGGCGTTCCGCGCCATCGCCAGCTCGCTGCCGAGCTGCGAGCACGGATCACGTCCGGCGAGTGGTTGCCCGGGACGCCGCTTCCGCCCGAGGCCAGGCTCAGCCACGAATACGGAGTCGGAAGAGGCACCGTCCGCCGCGCGGTGGCAGAACTCCGTCGGGAGGGCCTCATCGACGCCGCGCCGGGACGCGGCACGCAGGTACGCGAGCAGGTCGAACGGGAGCCGGTCCGGGTGCAACGTGGATCGCAGGTCGTCGCCCGGATGCCGAGCCCGGAGGAGCGAGCCTCCCTCGACATTCCCGAGGGCGTACCCGTCCTGATCGTTACCATCGGTGGCCGGTCACAGATCCTCAGCGCCGAACGGACTGTCTTGACCTTCGCCTAGTGATGCGCGGCCTCACAGCCAGTGAATCGCGACGCGCCTCATGCCTGATCCAGTCCGGGCACGTCTCCGACGGGCTACGACACGCCGCCGAGCTGCTCGATGCCCTGCCCGCCGATCAACACAACGAACTGCTGCACGAGGTTGCCCACCAGGTGGTCGCCGTGGTGCCGTCGGGGACCGCCCGCTCGGATGTCGCCGAGCACGAAGCCCGCATCCCGACCATCCGGACGTAGCCTTCGACGGTGGTCACGTACCGCCGTCTCGACGGCCCGTCCGCTGTGCCGTTGTTCCCGGACCTCGTCGAGCTGTACGGCGTCGTGTACGCGGAGCCGCCGTACGAGGAGGGACCGGACGAGGTGGCCGGATTCGCGGCAAAGCTTCCTGAGGAGTCCGCGCGGCCCGGCTTCACCCTGGTTGCCGCCGAGGACGGTCCGGATCTGATCGGTGCCGCCTATGGCTGGACTATGCCGGCCGGCGTGTGGTGGTCGCGTGCCGACGCCGCAGCTCCGGAGGTGCTGGCGGCGGCCAAGCTTGCGGTCATGGAATGGATCGTCCACCCCGACCGCCGCCGGCAGGGCATCGGGGCCGAGCTGATGCGTCGACTCCTCGCTGACCGCCCCGAGACGTGGGCAACCCTCGCATCCGACCCACGCTCCCTTGCCCGACGCCTCTACGAACGGGCCGGCTGGCGGAAGGTCGACACCTCACATCTGCCCCGGGGCCCCGCCATGGATCTACTCGTGCTGCCGTTACCGATCCACTGAACCTTTTTCAACCTCCCCTTGCGGTCCGGCGGACCGCAAGGTCGGACGCGGTGCGTGAGCGCCGCGCGGTTCAGGTTGAAAAAGGTTCACTGATTGTTGAAGGGCGGGCGGGACGCGCGCCGGACGCAGGGCGCCGCGCCGTCGACTCCGGTGTTGTCGCCGGGCCGGAGGGCACAGCGGCGAAAACCCGGCGACGTCGCCGTGGCACGGCTGCGACGATCACCGGATGCCGATCGACCAACACCTGCTGCTGGCGTTCACCCTGACCACGATCGTCGCCATGATCACGCCCGGGCCGGACATGCTCTTCGTGCTGGGCTGCGGAATGCGCGGCGGGTCCCGCGCCGGACTGCTCGCCACCGCCGGGGTGGCGACCAGCGAGGCGGTGCACGTGGCCGTGGCAGCGGCCGGGCTCGTCGCCCTCTTCGCGGCGGCGCCGACCGCGTTCGCGGTGGTCCGGATAATCGGCGCCGGCTACCTGATCTATCTCGGGGTGCAGTTGATCCGGCGGCGCCGGGACGCCCGGGCCGAGCTGCCGACCGGCGGCGGGCTGTCTGGCCGGAAGGCGTACCTGAGTGGGCTGCTGACGAACCTGCTCAACCCGAAGATGGTCACCTTCACGATCGCGTTCCTCCCCCAGTTCGTCAATCCGGAGCTGGGGCGGGTCTGGCTGCAGTTCGCGATCCTCGGCACCATCCTGATCGGCCTGGAGTTCCTGGTCGACGGTGCCGTCGGGGTGTTCGCCGGACGGATCGGCGGCTGGCTGCGCCGGCGGGCCGCCGTACGCCGCCGGATCGACGCCGCGACCGGCGGCATCTTCATCGGTCTCGGGGTACGGCTCGCCGTCGAGCGGTGAGCGGCCGTCCGTGAAGTTCCGACCGTGGTTTCGGGTTTCCCGGAGCCGCCGCCGGGTAGCAGCGAGGCGGTGTACGGCTCGCCCGGCACCTCGCCCGGCACGGAGAGGAGCCCAGGTGACGGATCCACACCGATTGCGCGCGGCCTCGGCGGCGGCAGTGCGGGGCGCCGCCCGGGGAGCGGTCGCCGCGATGGCGATGTCGGGCGTCCGGCAGGTGACCACCGGCCTCGGGCTGGTCCAGCGCGTCCCGCCCGAGGAGGTGCTGGTGCAGACCGCGCCCAGCCTGTTCCGGCGGATCCCGGTGGACCGCCGGCAGGCGCTGATCGAGCTGATCCACTGGGCCTACGGTGCCGGCGGCGGGATGCTCTTCGGGCTGCTGCCCCGATCGCTGCGGCGGCAGGGCTGGACCGGGCCGGCGTACGGCTTCGCCTTCTGGACGGTGTTCGAGGCGGGCCTCGCCCCCCTGCTCGGCGTCGACCAGCGCCGGCACGGCGGACGGGAACGGTTCGCGCTGCTCGCCGACCACCTGCTCTACGGCGCCGTGGTGGCGGCGTCACCCTGGCCGCACGCCGACTGACCCGCCCGCCCGGAGGCACCGGTCGGCGGAATCAACGGCCGGTAACCGGGTAGCCGACACCGTAGCCGAGGGAGGGAGACCGCAATGGGTAAGGTGCACGGTCACGCCGACAACATCGTCTACGACCTCGTGTCGATCCAGTACCACGCCCTCAAGGGCGGTCAGGTCTACGAGCAGTACAAGAGCGACGCCGAGGGACACGACGACATCCGGCAGTTCATCGACCGCATCCAGCGGGAGGACATGGACCGGGCCCGCCGGGCCCAGGAGTTGCTGGCCAGCATCATCGACGTGCCCGTCGGAGCCCGCTGACCGCGGCGACGCCCGCCCGGTCACGGCCGGGTTCCGCGCCGCGCGCGGCGCCGTCGCCGGATCAGCCACCACGCCGCCAGGCAGAGCACCACCAGCGCGGCGAGGCCGGCACCGGCCTCGCCGAGGTGGTTCTCGATCCGCCGCCAGGAGGCGCCGGCCAGATAGCCGACCATCACCACGGCGGTCGCCCAGGCCGCGCCGCCGAGGGCGTTGAAGAGCAGGAACCGGCGGTACGGCATCCGGTTCATTCCGGCCAGCGCCGGCACCAGGGTCCGGAGCACGCCGACCCACCGTCCCAGCATCACGGCCAGCGGTCCGTGCCGGTCGACGAACCGCTCGGCGCGGCCCCAGCGCTCCTCGCCGACCCAGCGCCCGGGACGGCTGCGACGCAGCGGCGGGCCGGTCCAGCGACCGATCTCGTATCCGACGCTGTCCCCGGCGATGGCGGCGACGGTGGAGACCACGACCATCGCCGGCAGGCTCACCCGGCCGGTCGCGGCGAGCGCTCCACCCAGCAGCAGCGCGGTCTCGCCGGGCAGGAACAGCCCGACGAAGGCGGCGGACTCGCCGAAGGCGAGCCCACCGACCACCAACAGCGCCGCCCAGCCGGAGAGTGCGCTGAGGGTGTCGATGACGCTGTCCACCCCGGGCCGCCCGTCAGCCGGTACCGGCAGCCGACCGGCCGGCGTCACGGCATCGGTCGCCCCCGGGCAGGTGGCGGAGTACCCCGCACCCCACCGCACCGATGGGCCGGCGGCGGGCGGGCGTTTCGGCCGGGGCGAACTCCACCCGGCCATCGTGCCCGAGGAGATGACCCGAAACGCGGTAAATACCCCGACCAGCGCGGCCGGCTCCCCGACTGCCACGACCCGGGGCCTCGGGCAGCCGGCATCGCCGGACCGCACCGAGCTGCACCGAACTCGGGCAGCCGGCCTCGCCGGACCGCACTGAGCTACAACGAAAGGGACTTTCCGGGGCTTGTCCGGCGATAGGCTCGGCGGCGTGCGCCCCACCATCCAGGAGAATCCCCGGCTGCGCCCGGTGGCCGCCACCGACCGGGTCTGGACCGGCGTGACCACCACCGGCGAGGGCCGGGTCTTCGTGAGCTTCCCGTCCGCCGACGGACCCGGGATGCAGGTCGGTGAGGTGGTCTCGGACGGCCGGGTCGTCCCCTATCCCGACACCGCCTGGAACGAGGTACGCGACGACCTCGATCCCGAGGGCGCCTTCGTGCACGTGAACGGGCTGCGGATCGGACCGGACGGCAACCTCTGGATCGTCGACTCGGGAAGCCCCGGCATCGGGCTGCCGGTCGTACCCGGAGGTCCACGGCTGATCGTCGTGGAGCTGGACTCCGCAACGGTGATCCGGAGCTACGACCTCGGCCCGGCGCTGCGGCCGAACAGCTACGTCGACGACGTCCGGTTCAACGGCCGGATGGGCTACCTGACCGACGCGGGTGCCCCCGGGCTGATCGTGCTGGACCTGGCGACCGGGGCGTGCCGCCGGGTACTCGACGGGCACGCCAGCACCGTCGCGCGCCGCCCGCTGCGGGCCGACGGGGAGATGCTCCGCGACGCGCACGGCCGGGAACTGCGGATCCACGCCGACCAGTTGGAGGTGTCGCCGGACGGGCGCTACCTCTACTACCAGCCCGCCTCCGGGCCGCTGCACCGGATCGAGACGCGCTGCCTCGACGACCCGGAGATCCCACCGGAGATCGTCGCCCGGCAGGTCGAGCCGTGGGTGGACACCCCGACCACCGGCGGCACCGCGATCGACGCGGCCGGGGTGATCTATCTGAGCGACGTGGACCGGCGACGCATCCTGGCGATCGATCTCGATCGCCGGATCGAGACCCTGGTCGCCGACCCCCGGCTGGTCTGGGGCGACGCGCTCTGGCTCGACGGTACCGGCCGGCTCTGGATCCCGGCGGCCCAGCTCAACCGCACTCCGGGACTTGCCGGTGGCGCCTCCAGCGTCGACTACCCGGTGTGGATCTACCGGATGCCGGTCGACGCGGTACCACCCGCCAACGACCACGCCTGATCCCGCGACCCGTACGGTGGGCCCGGCCCCCGGTACGGGTCGCGCTGACCCCCGTACGGCTGTCACACTGACCCCCGTCCGGCCGTCACCGTGACCCCCGTTCGGTGGTCGGGTCGTGCCGGGCGGTCCGACGGCCCCTCGGGTGGAGGCGGCCGATAACCCCAACTGCGATCTGGGACAAACCAGCCGTTATGCCTCTGCTATTGTTCGCCTTCGATACGTAGGGGTGCGGTCCGGTTCGGGCGTGCTGCCGCGGCGGCGGATCGACGGGAGGTCGGGCACACATGTCTGTCTCCCCCGCCACCGCCGGCTCCTCCCCGGTCGGGCCCACCGGTCCGGTCGACCCGGCGCCGACCGTCACCGAGATGCCGGCGGCCAGCGCGCTGAGCTGGGTCTACACGCTCTTTCCGGCCCTGCTCCGGCTCACCTGCGGGATCGCCTGTGCGGTGCCGGCGCTCGCGGTGCGTACCCCGCCGGTCTCCACCCCGCTGCTCGTCGTCGTGGTGAGCCTGCTGACCGTCTGGTCGGTGCTCTTCGCGGCCCTGGTGGTCCGGTGGCACCGGTCGGCGCCCGCGATGGCCGGCGACATCCTGCTCACCGTCGGCACCTGCCTGCTGATCCGGGACCTGGTCGCCGCCGAGGTACTGCCCGGCGAGGTGAGCTGGGTGGCGATCCAGGCCAGCACCTCGGTGATCGTCGCCCAGTTCATCCTGCCGGCCACCCGCTCGGTCCCGGCCGGGCTGCTGGTGGCCGCCGCGTACGGGATCGGCGCGCACCTGGCCGGCGACGACACCGAGGCGGTCGGGCACACCATCACCCTCGCCGTGCAGACCGGCTCCGCGGCCGCCCTCGCCGGAGTGGCCCGGCGCAGCAGCCGGCTCGCCGACGCCGCCTTCGCGGCCTACCAGGAGACCGCCCGGGCCGCCCTGACCGCGCGGGCCGCCCGGGCCGCGGAGCGGCAACAGAACCGCGACCTGCACGACACCGTGCTCTCCACCCTCACCGTGGTCGGCCTCGGCGCGGTCACCGGGCGGTCGCCGCTGCTGCGCGAGCGGGCCGCCACCGACCTGCGTACCCTGGCCGGCCTGGCCGGCGGTCCTCCGGCGGTCGGCATGGAGCCGGCCGGCGAGGTCCGGCTGATCGCCCTCGACGAGCGGCTGCGCACGCTGCTCGGCCGGCTGCCGGAGTTGCGGGCCAGCGCGGCGCTGGAGCCGTGCGCGGTGCCGGCCCCGGTCGCCGAGGCGGTCACCCACAGCACCGGCGAGGCACTGTCCAATGTGCTCCGACACGCTCCCGGGGCCAGCGCCTCGGTGCGGCTGTGCCGCAGCGGCGACACCGTCGCGGTCGAGGTGGTCGACGACGGCCCCGGCTTCGACCCGGACGCGGTCCCCCGGCACCGGTACGGCCTGCGGGAGTCCGTGCACGGCCGGATGGCGACGGTCGGTGGCCGGGCCGAGGTCTCGTCCTCGCCCGGTCGGGGTACCCGGATCCGGCTGGAGTGGTCGGATGTCCACTGACCTGGCCGGCGGTGCGGCGGGCACCGTCACCGCCACCGTCGAGCGGGGTCCCCGGATCGCGGCGGTGGTGATCGCGTTCGGCTGGCACCTCGCCATCAACCTGCCGGCGGTGCTCGGCAGTTGGCAGCAATACCGGCTGCCCTGGGTCGTCGGCGCCGGCTGGCTGGTCTTCAGCGTGGTGGGTGTGATCGCCGCGGTCAACCTGCTGCGCGGCGCACCCTCGCCGACCTGGCCGCTGGTCGGGGTACTGCTCCTGGTCGACGTGGCGGTCTTCGCCTGCGTACCGGGATCGCTGGTCTTCGACTCCGGCAACTTCGGCTGGGCGACGCTGGGCTGGTTCGTCGTACTCCTGCTCTGGGGTCGGCGGATCCCGGCCCTGGTCGCGGTGCTGGCGGTCGGCGCGGCGATCGCCCTGGTCGGGGTACTCGCGCTGCACGGCGGCGGCGCCGCGGACCTGAGCCGGTACGCGATGGCCGTCTACGGCAACGCGACGCTGCCGATCGCGATGATGATCGCGGTCAACCTGCTCGGCACCCTTGCCGGCAGCACCGCCCGGGCCGCGGCGGCCCGGACGGCGATCGAGACCGAGCGGGCCGTCGCCGGCCGGATGCACCAGACCCGCCGGGACCGGCTCGCCGCGCTGGACCGGACCGCCGGGGCCATCCTGACCGACCTCGCCCAGGGGCGGGCCGATCCGGCGGATCCGGCCGTGCAGCGCCGGTGCGCCCTTGAGGCGTCCCGGCTGCGCCGGCTGATCGCCGAGTCGGACGACGTGCCGGATCCGCTGCTGCACGAGTTGCGCGCCTGTGTCGACGTGGTGGAACGCAACGGCCTGCCGGTCGACTTCGTGGCCGTCGGCACGCTGCCACCGCTGCCGGTGGAGATCCGCCGGCAGCTCGCCGAACCGCTGACCACGACCCTGGCCGCCGCGACCCGGTGGGCCCGGCTGACCGTGGTCGGCCAGCCCGACGAGGTCGTGGTGAGCCTGACCACACCCGGCACGTCGATGATCACATCTGAGCCAGCCGGCCCCGGTGACACCATCGGGAGGGCCGGCGACGACCTCCCCGGCGGCGAGGTCGAGTACGTCTACGAGGAGAACGAGGAACTGGTATGGGTGCAGACCCGGTGGCGGGCGGCGTGACCCCGGAAGGATCGCGGATCACGGTCGCGATCGTCGACGACCACCCGGTGGTCATCGAGGGGATCCGCTCGTGGCTGGCCGCCGAGCCACGGTTGGCGGTGGTGGCGACCGGTGAGGACCCGGACCGGGTACTCGCCGCCGACCAGCCGCCGGCCGACGTGATCCTGCTCGACCTGCGGCTGCGCGGCCGGATGGCGATCGACAAGGTGGCCGAGCTGAGCGGCGCCGGCCGCCGGGTGGTGGTCTACTCCGAACACAGCGACTCCGACACCATCCTGGCCGTACTGGACGCCGGCGCGGTCGCCTTCCTGGCCAAGCAGGAGGGTCGGGAGCACTGTGTGGACACCGTGCTGGCGGCGGCGAGCGACCGGCCGTACGTGCCGCCGGCGCTGGCCGGTGCGATCGTCGGTGACCGGCGTACCGGCCGGCCCGTGCTGTCCGACAAGGAACGCGAGGCGCTGCTGCTCTGGTTCCAGTCGATGTCGAAGGCGTCGGTGGCCCGCCGGATGAACATCAGCGAGCACACCGTCAAGCAGTACGTGGACCGGGCTCGGATCAAGTACGCCCGGGCCGGCCGGCCCGCCGCGACCAAGGCCGCACTGCTCGCCCGGGCCATCGAGGACGGCCTCGTCCGGGCCGACGAGATCGGTAACTGACCGGCCCCGGTCCGCTCGCCGCACCCTGGCCGCCCGGCTGCTCGCCGCACCCTGGCCGCCCGGCTGCTCGCCACACCCTGGCCGCCCGGCTGCTCGCCGCACCTGGCGGCCCCGGCTGCTCGCCGCGCCGGAGCGGCAGTTTCCCGGTCCCTGCCCTGACTCTCCGGCCGCCGCAGGGGCCGTAGATCCAACGTCCGCCGCCCAACGGCCGTGCCCGGGTCAGCCGAGCGTCCGACCCCCCAACAACCGTCGTGACAGCGGGTCGGAAGTCCGCCAGCCTAGGAGGTACGACGTCCCGTACCCGGGAGGCCCTCCCCCATGACCGAGAACGCGTCCCCGTTCTTCATCCGGCCGCACCGCTTCGACGACCCGGACCAGGACGACACCTACTTCCCCCGGCTCGACTGGCACCGCCGGCTGGTGCTGGACACCGACGAGCGGGTGCTGTGGCGCGACCGGGTCGAGGTCGCCGGATACCTGCTCGACCCCGGCACCGGGCCGGACGAGTTGGCCTGGTCGCTGCCCCGGCCGGCCGAGGTGACCGTCACCGACCGGCGGCTGACGTACGTCTGCGTGGACTGCCACATTGGACCGGCGCCCGGGCTCCAGGCCGATCCGCGGCACCGGCGCCGGACCGGACCGCTCAGCAGTCGGGTGGTGACCGGGCAGATCCGCTGGCAGTGGCCTGCCGGGCTACGTATCCTCTCCGCCGGCACCGGCCCGGACACCGATCCGGACGCCACCGCCGAACGCCTGCTCGTGGTCTGCGACGCGGTACGTGCCACCGGTCGACCGGCGCTCGCCCTCTCCGGCGGCCCGCTCGACTCGCCGCAGAGCGTACGGCGGTTGGCCACCGTGCTCCGGCGGGCGGTGGCCAGGTTCCGGCTCGCCAACCCGGCCATGGTGGAACTGGCTCCGCCGGAGTGGGACGCGCTGCTCGCCCGCGCCGGGCTGGCGCTGCACGCCGACGCCCTCGCCGATCCCCGGCGCGGCGTCGACCTGCCCGGCTCGCTGCCGGTCGAGTTCGCGCACCGGGACGACTACTACCGTCGCTCGCTGCGCCGCCGGAACGCGCCGACGCCGAGCCGGAGTTCCGCCCCGCCGACCGGCAACTCGTCGACACCGGGCGCGGGTTCGCCGGCGCCCGGTCGGAACCTGCCGCCGTCGGGCCGGAACTCGGGGGCACCGGGCCGGTTGCCCGGGGGCCCACCGGCCCGCTGGTCGGAACGGCAGCCGGGTTCCGCCTCCTGACCGGACCGGTCGGCCGGCCCAACGCCCCCGGAACCGAACAGATCGACCCACAGCGGCAGGTGTCGCCCGGGCATCGGGCGGGTACCCGTGACGCCGAGGTCGACAGGAGGCGGACATGGGCAACGCGGCCGACCGGTCGAACGGGTACGGTGGGCGCCCCAGCCAGCTACTGGACCGTCTCCCCTGGTTGGTGCGCTGGGCGGTGCTGGCCAGCGCCTGCCTGCTCGTCATCACCGCCGGGGCGTACGTCCTGGCGCAGATCGCCACCCGGCTCGCACCGCTGAGCATCGCACTCGCGGCCACCCTGTTCCTGGCCGCGTTGCTCGATCCGGTGGCCAGCCGGCTGCGGCGGCACCGCTTCCCGCCCGCGCTGGCCGCGCTGACCGCCGTACTGCTGCTGCTGGGGCTGCTCGGCGGCGCCGTACTGCTGATCTGGCGGCTGACCGCCGACCAGTTCTCCGACCTGGCCGAGCAGCTCGACCAGGGGCTGGAGCGTACCCGGGACTTCCTCACCGGCGCGTTGCCGATCAGCGAGCAGCAGCTCGACGAGTGGACCCGGCAGGCCGTGACCGGGATCCAGAAGTCGGCGCCCGACCCGGTCAGCGGCGCGGCCACCGTGGCCGAGGCGGTCGGCGGCCTGCTGCTGGTCCTGGTGCTGCTGTTCTTCCTGTTGAAGGATGGCCGCCCGATGTGGCGGTGGGTGCTGGACCGAATCGCCGAGCGGTCCCGGGCCCGGACGGCCGCGGCCGGTCGGGCCGGCTGGCACACGTTGGGCGCGTACACCCGGGGCACGATGATGATCGCCGCGATCGACGCGATCGGCATCGGGACCGCCCTGGTGATCCTCCGCGTTCCGCTGGCGCTGCCGCTGGCGGTGATCACGTTCCTCGGCGGCTTCGTACCGATCATCGGCGCCACCGTCGCCGGGAGCGTCGCGGTACTCGTCGCGCTGGCCGCGAAGGGGCCGACCACCGCGCTACTGGTGCTGGCGGCGGTGATCGCCGTGCAGCAGACGGAGGGGAACCTGCTCGAACCGCTGATCATGAAGCGGCAGGTACGACTGCATCCGGTGGTGGTGCTGCTGGTGGTCACCGCCGGCACACTGCTCGGCGGCATCGTCGGCGCCTTCGTCGCGGTGCCGATCGCCGCGGTGCTCTACAACGTGGTCAACACCGTGGCGACGGACCGGCGTGCCCGGGCCGGCAACAACGACGACCGGGGCGAGCCGGCCGGCGAGGCGAACGAGCCGGGCCCGGCAGCCGGCGACGCCGGCCGGAACCCGCCCGAGAACTGACCCCGCCACTCTCCCCGCAGGTGGCCCGACCGCCCCTGGGCGGCCCGCCGGGACGGGTGTGCCGCAGCTACGGCGCGCCGAGCTGGCTGTGCAGTTCGGCGCCGTCCAGGTCGGCGAGGTAGACCGGGGTACCGGGCTGGTGCCGGCGCCCCTCGGCCAGCCGGCCGGCGTCCACCGGCTCGTACCCGACCTGCTCGATCAGGTCGGAGACCCGCCGTTTCGCGCCGACGTCGTCGCCGGAGACCGGAATGCCGTAACGGCGCTGCGCCGACGACTGCCGCCCGTACTCGCGCAGGTGTTCCCAGCGCATCGTGTTGAACGCCTTCACCACGTGCGCGTCCGGCAGGTGCCGCTGGAGCAGCTCGCTGGAGGTGGTCCGGTCCTGGTCGAGCTCGGGCAGGTGGCCGTCCCGCTCCGGGTAGTAGTTTCCGGTGTCGATCACCGTCTTGCCGCTCATCGGCTCGGCGGGCAGTTCGGCGTACCGGCCGACGGGTACCGAGACCACCACCACGTCGCCGAACCGGGCCGCCTCTGCCACGGTCGCCGGATGCACCCGCTCGCCCAGCTCGTCGGCGAGCCCACGGAGCGTGTCGGGCCCCCGTGAGTTGGCCACCGCCACCTCGTGGCCCGCCTTGGTGAACAACCGGGCCAGGGTGCCACCGACGTGCCCGGTGCCGACGATGCCGATCCGCACGGTCCTCCCCCTTTCCACCGCCTGGGCGGGGCTACCCGACCGGCCACCCGGCAAACGCCCGTTCCCGCGCCCGGAGCGGCGGGCACAGGCTGGCCAGACCGCCCGAGAGAGGTGGCAGATGACGACCAAGCCGAGGTCGGAGTTTGGGGAGGGCCGGTGGCGGGCGGGGATAAACCGTCCCGTCCCGCCACCGGGCCGTTACTACGCGGCGCTGTAGGTCAGGCAGCGGTCCAACTGGACGCTGTCGTCGTGGCTCCAGTACTCGACGATCCGGTCGCCGTCGACCCGCAGGATGTCGACGCCGGAGCAGGCCACGATGATCCGGTGTGGACAGAGGCTGCCCGGGTCGTCGCCGGCCCGGGTGAGGTTCCAGCGACCGGCGATCAGGTCGGGCCCGATGATCGGGCCGACCTCGACGGTGAGCCGCGCGTCCGGGCAGCCGGCGTGCCGGCCGGAGACCCAGGTCAGCAGCGCCTGGCGGCCCCGGACCTGCTCCGGCGACCCGCCGGGCACCGGCAGGTGGGCGAGAACCGTGGGCGCGAGGATCTCCTCGACGAGCGACCGGTCGCCGTTGCGCAGCGCCATCCAGTTCTGCCAGAGCATCGGCCGGGAGTCGACGGGGACCACGGCCGAGCTGTGGTTGGTGTTGATGGTCATCGCGAGAGTCCTCCCGTGGGCGGTGATCCGGCCCGGTCCGCCGATCGCGTCGGCGGCACCGCGCCGGCCTCGTCACCCACCATTCTCGGCGCTGGTCAGGACAGCATCCTGTCCGCTTTTCTCGACGAATCCGCTCGTCCGGGCAGTTGCAGCCGGGTCGCCGGCACGTCCAGCCCGCCCCGCCAGGCGGGCTCGATCGACCGGGGCGGCGCGGTCTCGTTGGTCGGCGCCGCGCGGCGCATCCGGTCCAACCGGAACCCGCGCACCTCCTGCCGCAGCCGGCACCAACCGACCAGATACCACTGCCGGCCGGCGCCGAGCAGCTCCACCGGCTCGATCAACCGGTGCGAGGTGGCACCGTTGCGGTCCACGTATTCGATCGCCAGCACGGTGCGGCTGAGCAACGCGTCACCGGCGGTCCGGAGCACCTGCCGGGCAGGCGCCCCCGTCGGCGCCGGCTCCAGCTCCGCCAGCCTGATCCGGCCGGCCAGCTCGGCCACCGCCTCCACCCCGGAGGGTGGCATCACCGCGAGGATCTTGTGCAGCACCGAGCGCGCCGCGTCGAGGAACGGGGTGTCGGCCATCGTCTCCAGCGCGACGGCGGCGGCGATCGCCTCGCGCGGGGTGATGTTCACCGGCGGCAGCGTGTAGGCCCGGTCCAGCACGTAGCCGCCGCCCCGGCCCAACTCGGGGTAGATGGGCACGCCGGACTCCTGTAGGGCGCCGATGTCCCGCCTGATCGTGCGCGCGTCGACCTCGAATCGGTCGGCGAGCCAGCGTGCGCTGCGCGGTCGGGGTGCGACCGCGCGCAACTCCTCCACCAGGGCATAAAGCCGATCGGTACGGTTCACCTGCCAAAACTACCGATCAGGTACGACGTTTCCGGCGGCTCGTGCACCGGACGGGCCGGTCAGGAGCCGCCGCTCACCGACCTGGGCGGCGGGTCAGGGGCCGCTGGTCACCAGCCCGGGCGCGTCGGCCAACCGCAGTACGATGCCGGCCAGCGCCGGAGTGCGGGTGTCCCGGGGATCGCTGAGGATGCCGGCCCAGAACCGCGCGTCCCGGGCCGCGTCCCGGTCGCCGGTCTCGTCGTACGCCCGGGCCAGCATGTTCAGCGTGGCCGCCTGGGCCGACGGCATGCTCATCTCCTCGAACGTCCGGACGCAGCGGCGCAGTACCCCGACCGCCGCGCCGGCCCGCCCCTCGCCGATCCAGCTCACCGCCAGGTCCCGGGCCAGGCCGGTGGCCCAGGGCCGGTCACCCAACTGCACCGCCAGGTCGTGGCTCTGCTGGAGCCGGTGCACCGCCTCGTCCCGGCGGCCGAGACAGACCGCCGCCGAGGCGAGGTGCCGCAGGGCGGCCAGCAGCACGTACCGGTCGTTGACCGTACGCAGCAGCGCCACGGCCCGCTCCGCGGCGGCGTACGCCAGCGCCGGCTCGTCGCGGAGCAACCGGGTCACCGCGAGCGCGTTCAGGCACCGGGCGGTGACGATCTCGGCGGCACCCAGCTCGTCTGCCTCGGCCACCGCCGCCTCGTCGACCGCCAGCGCCTCGTCCAGCCGCCCCAGCCCCCGGTACGCGGCGGAGAGCACCGGCGCGGCCAGCAGGGCCCCCAGCGGGTCCCCCTCGGCCCGGAACAGCGCCACCGCCCGCTCGGCGGTCGACGCGGCGTCCTCGGCGCGGTTCTGGTAGTCGTAGAGCACCGCCTCGTCGCTGAGCAGGCAGGCCAGGCCGTGCCGGTCGGCGAGCCGCTCGTACCGGTCCCGACCGTCGCGCAGCCGCTCGGCCGCGCCCGCCAGGTCACCCCGGGCCAGTTGGAGCAGGCCGATGACGAAGTCGGTGCGGGCGATCGTCCGGTCGTCGCCGATCCGCTCGGCGGCCTGCCCGGCCAGCCGTTGCACCGCCTGGAGTTCCGTCCAGTGCCCGTGTACCCAGCAGAACGGGGCGAGCCGCTCGGCGAGGTCGATCGCGGCCCGCTCGGCGCCGCACTCCATGGCGAGTCCGAGCAGGCCGATGAGGAAGTCGAGTTCGGCGGTGAACCAGCCCAGCGGATCGGCGGCGATCCGCTCGGCGGCGCGCGGCGGGCGTACCCGATCGGCCGGTTCCGCCAGGCGGGCCCAGGTCAGGGTCCGGGGCAGCCGGCGAGCGGCGCTGCCGGCGAGCGCGGCGGCGGCCGCCACCAGCCGGCGCTGCGCTCCCGCCCGCCGCCCCGGCTGCCCGGCCGGGACGGCGGGGGAACCCGCCGGGGCTCCCACCCCGCCGACGCTCCCCGCTGTCGGAAGTGGACGGCCGGTGGCGGCCGCGAGTTCCTCGGCGTAGACCCGGAGCAGGTCGTGCAGGCGGTAGCGCGGTTCGCCGCCGTCGGCCGGCCGGGTCACCTCCAGCAGGCTCGCCTCGACCAGCTCGTCGAGTACCCGGTCGGCGTCGGCGCTGTCCAGCAACTCGGCCACCGCCCACGGCGCGAAGCTGACCGGGCCGAGCGAGCCGAGCAGGCCGAACGCCTCCCGGGTCGGCGGGGAGAGCGCCTGCACGCTCAGCGCCAGGCTGGCCCGGACCTGGAGGTCTCCGGCGGCCAGTTCGTCGAGGCGCTGCCGCTCGTCGTCGAGCCGGTCGGCGAGGATCGCCAGCGGCCACGACCGGGTGGCGAGCCGGGTACCCGCGATCCTGACCGCCAGCGGCAGATTGCCGCAGGCCGCGGCGATCCGGGCCGCCTGGCCGGGCTCCTCCGCCACCCGCTCCGGGCCCACCACGTCGGCCAGCAGCGCCCGGGCCTCGTCGTCGGTGAGCGGACCGACCGGCAGGTGCCGGGCGTCGATCAGCCCGCTGAGCCGGCGCCGGCTGGTGGTCAGCACGGCGCTGCCGGGGGTACCCGGAAGCAGCGGCCGGACCTGGGCGGCGGTGGCGGCGTCGTCGAGCACGACCAGCACCCGCCGGTCCGCGAGCCGGGCCCGGTAGGCGGCGGCCAGCGCGGAGAGGTTCTGCGGCAACGCCGAGCCGGGCACGCCCAGCACCCGGAGCAGGTCGGCCAGGACCGCGGCCGGATCGCGGGGCGCGGCCGAGGCACCGGCCAGGTGTACGAAGAGCTGCCCGTCCGGAAACCGATCCCGGATCCGGTGTGCCACCGTCACCGCCAGCGCGCTCTTGCCCACGCCCGGCTGGCCGGAGACCGCCACCACCGGCACCCCGCCGGCCGCCGAGTCCAGCATCCGCTCGATCCGGTCGATGCTGCCGGCCCGGCCGACGAATCCCGGCAGGGCCGGCGGAAGCTGGCAGACCGGGAACGGCGACCGGGGCGCAACCTCCGGCCGGTTGCCGGACCGGCCCACCGAAGGCTCCTCGCCGCGCAGGATCGCCTGATGCAGCCGGCGCAGTTCGGGACCGGGCTCGACGCCCAGCTCGGTGACGAAGGTCTCCCGGGCCCGCTGGTACGCGGCCAGCGCGTCCGCCCGGCGCCCGGCGCGGTAGAGCGCCACCATCAACTGGCCGTACGGCCGCTCCCGCATCGGATGCTCGGTCACCAGTCGGTGCAGCTCGGCGAGGACGGTGGCGAGGTCGCCGTCGGCGCCGAGGTCGGCGTCGACGCAATCCTCCTGCGCGCCGACCCGTTCGAGTTCCCACTGTGCGAGTTCGGGCTCCAGCGTCGGCACCGTCAGGTCGGCCAGGGGACGCCCCCGCCACTGCCGCAGCCCGCGCCGGAACCGGTCGGCCGCCAGCCCCGGGTCGCCCGCGGCCAGTGCCGCCCGGCCGGTGGCGACCTCCCGCCGGAACACCAGTACGTCGACGTCGTCGGTCTCCACCCGCAGCAGGTAGCCGTCGCTGCGGTGCTCGATGCTCAGCCCGGGCAGCCGCTCCCGCAGGCGCGAAACGTAGGTTTGCAGGTTGGAGGCGTACGAGGCCGGTGGGCGGTCACCCCAGAGCGTCTCCACCAGCCGGTCGACGGTGACGAGTTGGCCGGCGCCGACCAGCAGCGCGCCCAGCACGGTGCGCTGGTGCCGGCTGCGCAGCACCACCTCGGCGCCGGAGTCCGTGCAGACTCGCAGCGGCCCGAGCACCCCGAACTTCACTCGCCGTCTCCTGAGAACCGCAGGCAAATCACGGACATGAAACCGTACTACGGTGTCTGCCCAGGATGTGGCGGTGTACCGGGGCGGTGCCCGCGTGGCGTGTGGCAATCGTGTGGCAGTTGTGTGGCGGGCATCCCCAAGCTGCTAGAGGCCCGCGGGGGGCGGGCCGGTCACGGGGGTCGGCGTTCGGGGGGACTCGGGTGCGGGGAGATGTCCCTGACACCGGATCGAGCGCCGGGCACCCGACCATCCGATGTGTACCGCGGCCGTCCGCCGCAGGTCTGGGCACGCTGGCCGAACCGGGCGGGCCGTTCCCGCCGCTGGTCCGACCGGTGCGCCCCGGGTGGCCACGGCCATCCGGCCTCGGACGGCCGCGACGATGCAGTTTTCTGGCGAAAGGCAATGATGTCCACATATCCACCACCGGGCTACGGCCCTGGTGAGCCGTCCCACGACCCGCGATACTCCGGCCAGCCCGGCGGGTACGGCGGTCCGGCGGGCGGCGGTTCCGGCTACCCACCACCCTCCTCGGGCTCCTACCCGCCCGCCTCCGGCTCGTACCCGCAGTCCTCCGCGGGCTCCTACCCGCCACCCTCGTCGTCCGGCCCGTACCCGCAGTCGCCCGAGTCGTACCCGCAGGCGTCCGGTTACCCGTCGTCGGGCGCGGACCCGTCGGCACCCTCCTCGCCGGCCGGGCCGGCACCGCAGTTCGGTACGCCGGTCCCGCCGAAGAAGAGCAAGGCGCCGCTGATCGTCGGCATCGTCCTCGGCGTCGTGCTGCTCTGCTGCGGCGGCAGTACCGCGGCGTACCTCTGGGCCGGCGACGACGGGGCCGACCCGTCGGACGTCGCCGCTGGCGAGCAGACCCCGAGCCCGAAGCCGAGCACGAAGACGACGCCGCCGAGGGGCAAGGCCTCGCCGACTCCGGAGGAGGAGTCGATCGAGGGCAACCTCGACCAGTTCAAGAAGGGCGACTGCCTCACCATCGACGAGGCGACCAGCGAGGTCGAGGAGGCGAGTTGCGGCAGCAGGGGCGCGCTCAAGGTGCTGCTGCGCAAGGACGGCACCATCAGCGAGTCCGCCTGCTCGTCCACCGACTACACGCGGTACCTCTACCAGGACGGCACGATCGGCACGCTCCAGGACTTCATCCTGTGCGTCGGTCCGGCCCGCTGACGGCGACGCCGTGCGTGAGCCGCCCCCTCGCGGCCCGTGAGGGGGCGGGCCGGCAGGGGTGAGCGGGTGCGGTCGGCCGCCCGGAGCGGTGGATCGACGGAAGCCGACCAACGGGGGGTGCGGTGGTCCGGGGCGGGGAGCGTCCGGGCCACCGCACGGTCGCTTCCTTAGCCCCCAACCAAGCGATTCTTAAGACTGAACTAAGCCGGCCGTCCGGACTGGTTTCCGACACTGCCAACCGGTACATATTCTTCGTGACTCGTCGTCGGGATGTCGAAACGGCCGAGCCGCTCACCGAATGGGTGACCGGCCTGCTGCCCCGGGTGCCGTCCGAGGACCCCTACGACCGGCCGCCCCGGGGGCGGGAGCGCGAACCGTACGACGAGTTCGAGCGCTACGCCCCGGCCGAGCCGGCGCGCGCGGAGGGTGGCTGGTCGAATCCGTCACGTGGCCGCGAGCCGGCTCCGGCGCGTGGCCGCGAGCCCTGGTCGTACGCCGAGGAGGCACCCGCGCACCGGCCCAACCCGATCAGCGGGGCGGTGGAGGCGGCCCGGCACCGGGAAACCGCCGAGGTCGAGCCGTACGACCGCAGTGGCCGGCTCTTCTTCCACATCGTCTTCTGGTCGGCGCTGGCCACCAGCGTCGAGCTGTGGTGGCTGAACACTCCGGCCGGCTCGATCCGGACCACCGCCGACATCCTGATCGCGGGTGGCCGGCTCACCGGCATGGTCGGCGGGTTCCTGCTGCTCGCCCAGGTGCTGCTGATGAGCCGGGTGCGCTGGCTGGAACGCTGGATCGGCGCGCACTCGCTGCTGATCTGGCACCGGGAGCTGGGCGCCTTCCTGCTGCTCGCCATCCTGGCGCACGCCGGACTGATCGCGGTCGGCTACAGCAAGCTCACCAACACCCCGATCGTCGAGGGCACCTGGACACTGCTGAGCACGTACGAGGACATGATCAGCGCGACGGTGGCCACCGGCATCCTGGTCGGCATCGCGCTGCTCGCCATCCGGGCGATCCGCCGGATGATGAACTACGAACTCTGGTACTACCTGCACCTGAGCACCTACCTGGTGCTGCTGTTCAGCTACGGCCACCAGTTCGCCACCGGCCAGGAGCTGTCCAAGCCCGGCTTCGGGCAGTACTTCTGGGCCGGGCTCTACGTCTTCGTCGTCGCCTGTGTCCTCTGGGGACGGATCATCTCCCCGATCGCGTTCAACCTCCGGCACCGGCTGCGGGTCGAGGACGTGGTGCCGGAGGCGTTCGAGATGGTGTCGATCTACATTTCCGGCAACCGCCTCGACGAGCTGGACGCCCGGGCCGGGCAGTACTTCCGGTGGCGGTTCCTCACCAAGGGCTGCTGGTGGCAGGCGCACCCGTTCTCGCTCTCGGCCGCGCCGAACGAGCAGTGGCTGCGGCTGACCGTCAAGGTGGTCGGTGACCACACCGAGTCCCTGCAATACCTGGAGCCGGGTACCCGGATCTTCGCCGAGGGGCCCTCCGGGGTCTTCACCGCCGACCGGGCGATCCGGCCCCGGGCCCTGCTCATCGCCGGCGGCAGCGGCATCGCGCCGATCCGTGCGCTGCTGGAGGATCTGCCCGAGCAGACGGTGGTGATCTACCGCTCCCGCAGCGAGGAGGAGCTGCTCTTCCGCGACGAGCTGGACTTCCTGGCCCGGTCCCGCAACGCCCAGGTCTGGTACGTCATCGGTTCCCGGGAGGACCCGGCACCCCGGCACCTGTTCACCGCCAAGGGCATGCGCGAGCTGGTGCCGGACGTACGCCGCCGGGACGTCTACCTCTGCGGGCCGCCCGGGCTGGTCGACGTCTCGATGCGGACGATGCGCAAGCTCCGGGTGCCGCGCCGGCAGATCCACCTCGACCCGTTCGAATTCTGATCCCCCGCACACCACCCCCTACGGAGGTACATCCCGTGCGTCGCGCCGCCTTCGCCGTCCTCGGTACCGCCATCGGCGCCAGCCTGCTGATCGGTGCCAAGCTCGGCACCTCGACCGACGACCCCGGCACCCAGGTGGCGCTGGAGGAGGAGACCGGCGACGCGGCCGCGAGCCCGACGCCGTCCGGCAAAGCTCCGGCCGGGAAGAAGACCACCGCGCCGCCGGCCAAGAAGCCCCCGGCCAAGGCCCCGGCGGGCGGGCTGAAGGACGGCACCTTCGTCGGTGCGACCGCCAACTACGACTACGGCGCCATCAAGGTGACCATCACGGTCGCCGGTGGCAAGGTCACCGACGCCGACGCGACCTATCCGGACGAGGACCCGACCAGCGCCGGGATCAACGAGAACGCGATCCCGAAGCTGCGCCAGCAGGCGCTCGCCGCCACCAGCGCCAGCAAGGTGAACACGGTCTCTGGGGCGAGCCTGACCAGTGCGGCGTACAAGGCGTCGCTCCAGTCCGCGCTCGACAAGGCGAAGGCCTGAGTCCGATGGGTACCGCGGGGCTGCGCCGGGTCGAGCAGATCATGGGTACGCCGATCAGTGTGCAGCTCACCGACCCGCTGCCGGCCCGGCGCCTGGAGGCGCTGGCCGAGCAGACGTTCGACTGGTTCCGCGAGGTCGACGAGCGGTTCAGCACCTACAAGGAGCAGAGCGAGGTCAACCGGTTCGGCCGGGGCGAACTGTCTATCCAGGACTGTTCCGCCGACCTGCGGCTGGTGGTCGAGGCCTGCGCCGACCTGTGGCGGGAGACCGACGGCTACTTCGACGCGTACGCGACCGGCCGGTTCGACCCGTCCGGCTACGTCAAGGGCTGGTCGGTGCAGGTGGCCTCGGACCGGCTGCTGGCGGCCGGCTGCGGCTCGCACTGGATCAACGCGGGCGGGGACATCCGCGCCCGGGGCGGGCCGCGACCCGGCGAGCAGTGGCGGATCGGCATCCGGCACCCGTGGCAGCAGGACAAGATCTGCTGGGTGCTCGGCGGCGACGACTTCGCGATCGCCACTTCCGGCACGTACGAGCGCGGTTTCCACGTGATCGACCCGTACCGGGGTGCCCCGGCCACCGACCTGACCTCGGTCACCGTGGTCGGCACCGACCTCGGCCGCACCGACGCGTACGCGACCGCCGGGGTGGCGATGGGTCAGGCCGGGCTGCGCTGGCTGGCCGACCTGCCGGACCACGAGGTCGGCATCGTCACCTCCGACGAGCTGTGCTACCGCACCGACGGGTTCCCGGTGCTGCCCACCGAGCCGGCCCAGCGGCCCGCCCCGACCCGCTCCGAGCTGCCCGGCCAGCCCGCACCCCGGCTGGGCTGACCGGCCGGGGCTCAGACGTGCCCGGTGGCCCCGCCCGCCGGCATCGAGGAGCTGTCCAGCGGGGAGTCGCCGAGGAAACGGGACCAGGGTCCGCCGTCGAGCAGTCCGCCGTCCCGGACGAACCGGCGCACCGCCGGCAGCAGCCCTGCGGTGCCGTACAGCGCCATCGCCAGCCCCGGTTCGAGTCCGGCGGGGTGCGCGGCCGGAACGCCGTCCGGGCCGACCGGAAGAGGATGCCGGCGCCGGGCGTCGCGCAGCGTACGTCCGCCGGAGAGGGTACGGCGGGGCAGGAACCAGCCGGCCATCCCGACGAACGCCAACACCACCAGCAGGCCGACGCCGACGCCGAGCAGGTCGACCGCGACCAGCCGGGCGACCACCATCGGCAGCACGAGCACCAGCATGGCCGGCAACAGGAACCGGCGCCAGGCCGGGCGGAGCAGTCCCAGCCCGATCAGGCCCTCCCGCTGCTCGGCCAGGGCCTGTCGGACCCGCCGCTGGTTGGCCACCTCACGGGGTGACATCGAGCCGTACAGCGCACCGAACAGGGCACGTTCCAGCGGTTCCGCGTACGCCGGCATGCTGCCGGTCCGGCTGAGTCCGCCGGGTCGGGCGACCGTCACACCGCCCCGGCCGTGCAGCATCACCAGTGCGGTCCGGACGGCACCCCAGGCACCACCGGTGAGATAGCCGAGGTCCGTCGTGCTCAGGTCGCGGGACAACGCCGTCATTCTTCGAGTATGGAGAACCCGCGCACGTCCGTCCCGGGCTGTCCGGTCGAACCAACGCCGGGCGGGCGGTCAGCCGGGCAGGTGGCCGGCGAACCACTCCGCCGCCTCCCGGGCCACCTGGTCCAGGGCGCCGGGCTCCTCGAACAGGTGGGTGGCGCCGGGCACCACCCGCAACTCCGCCCCGGCGTCGAGCTCGGCCAGCGCCTGGTTGTTGAGTCGCAGCACCTCGTCGTCGAGCCCGCCGACCAGCAGCAGCGTCCCGGCGCGTACCCGGGGCAGGTCGGCGCCGGCCAGGTCCGGGCGACCGCCGCGGGAGACGACCGCGTACACCCGGTCGGGGCGCTGCGCGGCGGCCGAGAGCGCGGCGGCGGCGCCGGTGCTGGCCCCGAAGAGTCCGATCGGGAGCCGCCCAGCCGGTTCGCCGGTCGCCAGCCAGTCGACGATGCCGACGAGCCGGCCGGTGAGCAGGCCGATGTCGAAGCGCAACTCCCCGGTCCGGTCGTCGAGCGCCTCCTCGTCCCGGGTCAGCAGGTCGACCAGCACGGTGGCCAGGGCATGGCGGTTCAGCGCCTCGGCCACCATCCGGTTGCGCGGGCTGTGCCGGGAACTGCCGCTGCCGTGTGCGAACAGGACGATCCCGCGTGCGTCGGCGGGGACGACCAGGTCGCCGGTCAGTCGTACGTCTCCGGCCGGAATCGTGGTCTCGGTGGTCCGGGTGTCCATTCGACTGCCTCCCATGCCTCTTCCCGGCGGAGAGTCGCGGGTGTGACGCCGACCGCCGTCCTGTCGGTCTTACCCGGCGGCGCCGGGCTCAACCACACGCCGCCAGCCGACCGGCGCCCGGGTTTGCCGGTGCGCAGTCGGGGAAGGCCGGAACGTCCGACCAGGCACCGGGACGGCCGACGTGCCGACCGGCAGACGAACGTGAGGGACGTTATGGCCCGCCAGAAATCCGGCAAGGCGAAGTCCGGCCCGGCCCGCACCGACGAGCCGGGGCAGCAGAATCCCGACCGGAGCGAATGGGCGGACGAGGCGGCCAAGGCGAGGTCGCTCGACGATCCGCGCCGCACGCCGCCGCGTGACGCCGTGGGCATGCCGTCCAGCGGCGAGCGGTACTCGGAGGATCCGCGCGACCGCTAGGTCGAGGTCGTACCGGCGCGACTCATGATCGGTAGCCGGGTGAATTTTCCACGGCGGATCATCCCGGAATTCCCGAGGTCGGCCCGGTTGGTCCGGTAGGCTGACCCCGGTTTCGCCCGGTGGCGCACCCCTCCGCGCCGGCGTGACCGCCGCCGAATCACCAACGAGGTGAGCCGGGGACCCAGGTAGGTGGGGTGAGTCCGCAACCGCGGTAGGGGCTTGTTCCGTCCCGAACCCGTCAGCTAACTCGGTAGGCGGGCGACGGAGGGACATGCATGACGGGATCCACACGTCGGCGGTTACCGCTGGCCCTGGCCCTGCTCGCCACGTTCGGCGCGCTCGCCGGCGCAGCGCTCCGGCCCGGCGTGGCGGAGGCGAACAGCCCCGCCGTTCTCGGCGACGAAGGCGACACGCCGCTCCTGCGCGACGTACTCGAATCGACCGGCCGAGGTTACCTACAGGCCAAGAACGCGCTGGTTAACACCCAGGCTCGGCAGGCGAAGATCGCCGCCGAGCTACGCCGGGTGGAGGGACGGATCGCCGAGCTGCGCCCCCGGGTGGAGCAGGTGGCCCGGACGGCGTACCAGACCGGCCGGATCGGCCCGGTGCTGGTACTGCTGCACAGCGGCTCGGCGGAGGAACTCCTGGAGCGCGCCCGCGGCCTGGAGGTGGTGGCCCTGCGGGACAACGACGCGCTACGCGCGCTGGGGCAGGCCCGGGAGCGGGCCACCCGGGCGAAACAGGCGCTGGACGCCGAGGTGATCGAGGAGCGCCGGCAGCTCGCCATCATGCTGCGGCAGAAGCAGGCCGCCGAGCGGGCGCTGGCCCAGGTCGGCGGCGCATCCACCGGAGGCTTCGTCAACGCCAGGTCACCGGTGGCCCGGCCCGCGCCACGCGCTGCCGACGGCTCCTGGCCGCCGCAGTCGTGCAGCCGGCCCGACCCGACCACCACGGGCTGCGTCACGCCGCGCACCCTGCACGCCTTCAACGAGGCGCGCCGGGCCGGCTTCACCCGGTTCACCGGGTGCTACCGCTCCGGCGGCCCCTACGAGCACCCGAAGGGGCGGGCCTGCGACTTCTCCGCCGAGGCGGGCGGCTTCCGGGGTGCCGCCACGGGCGCCAACCGGACCTACGGCAACAACCTCGCCGCGTTCTTCGTCCGCAACGCCGACCGGATCGGCGTGCTGTACGTGATCTGGTACCGGCAGATCTGGTTGCCGACGACCGGGTGGAAGTCGTACAGCGGTGCACACGGCGACCCGTCGAGCGACCACACCAACCACGTACACCTGTCACTGGTCTAGGGGTGCCGATCAGATCTTGACGACTTCTTGCGGTGGGGGCGGCAAGAAGTCGTCAAGATCTCCGGTTTCCGGCCCGGTGGTCAGGTGGGCTCGCCTTCGGGGGCACGGCGGGCGGGGGCCCGGCCGGCCGGCTGGGCCGGTTGCGGACCCGTCGGGCGGGCCGGCGGGATCGGCCGGGTCACCGACTCCAGGCAGGTGATCCGGACCTTCTCGCCATGGTGCAGCAGCTCCAGTGCGTCGTCCGGCTCGCCGTCGCGCAGCGCGTACGTCGCCTCGCGCGGCCGGACGTCGACCCGCAGGTGCACGCCCCGGTAGCGGAGCGAGAACTCCAACCGGTCGATCCGGCTCGGCAGCCGGGGTGTGAAGGAGAGCGTCGCGGTGTGGTCGCGCATCCCGCCGAACCCGGCCACCAGGGCGATCCAGGCCCCGGCCAGCGAGGCGACGTGCACGCCGTCCCGGGTGTTCTGGTTGAGGTCGTGCAGGTCCATCAGGGCCGCCTCGCCCAGATAGTCGTGCGCGAGTTCGAGGTGCCCGGTCTCGGCGGCCAGCACCGCCTGGGTGCAGGCCGACAGCGACGAGTCGCGGACGGTACGCCGCTCGTAGTAGGCGAAGTTGGCCGCCTTCTCCTCGTCGCTGAACGCGTCGCCGCGCCAGTGCATCGCCAGCACCAGGTCGGCCTGCTTGATCACCTGCTTCCGGTACAGGTCGAAGTAGGGATAGTTGAGCAGCAGCGGGTACTGCTCCGGCGGCGTGTTCGCGAAGTCCCACTCCTGGTGGCGGGTGAAGCCCTCCACCTGCGGGTGCACGCCCAGCTCCGGGTCGTACGGGATGTGCATGTCGTGCGCGGCGTCCCGCCAGGCGGCCGTCTCCTCGTCGTCGACGCCCAGCTTCCAGGCCTCCTCGCCGTGCCGGGCGGCGGCGTCGGCGGCGGCCAGCAGGTTCCGCTGGGCCATCAGGTTGGTGTAGACGTTGTCGTTCTTCACCGCCGTGTACTCGTCCGGCCCGGTCACCCCGTCCAGGTGGAACCGGCCGTCCCGGTCGTGGTGCCCGAGCGAGCGCCAGAGTCGGGCCGTCTCCACCAGCAGTTCCAGCCCGACCTCGCGTTCGAACTGCTCGTCCTCGGTCGCCTGCACGTACCGGCGTACCGCGTCGGCGATGTCGGCCGCGATGTGGAACCCGGCGGTGCCGGCCGGCCAGTACGCCGAGGTCTCCTGGCCCCGGATGGTCCGCCACGGGAACGCGGCGCCGCGCAGCCCCAGCGTCCGGGCCCGCTCCTGGGCCAGGTGCAGGGTGGAGTGCCGCCAGCGCAGCGCGGAGGCGACCGCCGACGGCAGGGCGTAGGTCAGCACCGGCAGCACGAAGGTCTCGGTGTCCCAGAACGCGTGCCCGTCGTAGCCCGGCCCGGTCAGCCCCTTGGCGGCGATCGGCCGCAGTTCGGCCCGGGCGCCGGCCTGAAGCACGTGGAAGAGTCCGAACCGGACCGCCTGCTGCACCTCCGGGTCGCCCTCGACCCGCACGTCGGAGTCGTCCCAGAAGGTGTCGAGATAGCCGCGCTGCTCGGTGCAGAGCCCGTCCCAGCCGGAGAACTTCGCGCCGGCCAGCGCCGCCGCCACCTGGTCGCGCAGCGCCGGGCGGGACCGGCGGCTCGACCAGCCGTACGCGACGAACTTGACCAGCCGGAGCTCCTCACCCGGCTTGATCACCGAGGTGACGGTTGTCCGGGCCCAGTCCTCGTACGCCTCGGTGCCGACCAGCTTGCGTTCCGGTCCGTGCACCTCGTGGCTCATCGAGACGGCCACCCGCAGCCCGCTCGCCTTGGTGCGATGGATCAGCAGCGCCCCGTCGCCGTGCACCAACTGCTCCTCGGACTGCAACGGCGACTCCAGCACCGCCGCCACCCGGGGATCCCGGCTCTGCGCCGGCAACTGCTCGTTGGCGACCAGTTCGGACTGGATGATCAGCCGCATCGGGCCGTCGACCGGCTCCACCCGGTATTCGATCGCCGCCACCGAGCGCTGGGTGAACGAGACCAGGCGGGTCGAGCAGATCCGCACCGTACGCCCGGCCGGGGAGCGCCACTCGACCGACCGTTGCAGGGTGCCGCCGCGCAGGTCGAGCACCCGCTCGTGGCTGAGCAGTTCGCCGTACCGGACGTCGAAGGGCTCGTCGTCGACGAGCAGCCGGATCGGCTTGCCGTTGGTGACGTTGACGATCGTCTGGCCGGATTCGGGGAAGCCGTAGCCCGCCTCCGCGTACGGCAGCGGCCGCAGCTCGTAGAAGGAGTTCAGGTACGTCCCCGGCAGGCCGTGCGGCTCGCCCTCGTCCAGGTTGCCGCGCAGCCCGATGTGCCCGTTCGAGAGCGCGAACACCGACTCGGACTGGGCGAGCACGTCCAGGTCGAGCCGGGTCTCCCGGACGTGCCACGGCTCGACGGGATAGGCCCGTTCCCGGATCATCGGCGCCTCCTCGCAGTCACCGGACCACCTCCGGCCCGGCGTCCGCCGTTCCGGCACCGCCGAGGCCGGCGTCCGTCGGATCGGCCCGTCCCGGCCGGGTCTGTCCGCCGGGAAGTAGTTCGGAGAGGTCACGCACCACGATGTCGGCGCCGTGTTCGCGTAACGCGTCGGCCTGGCCGACCCGGTCGACCCCGACCACCAGGCCGAAGTTGCCGGCCCGGCCCGCCGCCACCCCGGCCAGCGCGTCCTCGAAGACCGCAGCCTGGTCGGGGCGGACCCCGAGCAGTTCGGCGCCGGCCAGGAAGGTGTCCGGATGGGGCTTGCCGCGCAGCCCGCGCTGCCGGGCGACGACGCCGTCCACCCGGGCCTCGATCAGCGGTTCGAGGCCGGCCGCCGCGACCACGTCCCTGGCGTTGGCACTGGCCGAGACGACGGCGCGGCGCAGCCCGGCGGCCCGCGCGGCGTGCAGGTAGTCCACCGATCCCTGGTACGCCAGCACACCGTCGTCGTGGATCCGCTGGAGCAGGACGACGTTCTTGCGGTTGCCGACCCCGTTGACGGTGTCGACGGTCGGCGGGTCGTCCGGCTCGCCCTCCGGCAGGGTGATCTGCCGGGAGGCGAGGAACGTCCGTACCCCGTCGGCCCGGGGACGGCCGTCGACGTACCGGTTGTAGTCGTCGCCGGGGTCGTACGGCCGGAACGGCTCGCCGGTCGCCTCGGACCACCGCCGGAGGAACTCGTCGAAGGTCTCCGCCCAGGCCGCGTTGTGCACCCGGGCGGTCTGGGTCAGCACGCCGTCGAGGTCGAAGAGACAGGCGGTCACGTGCGCGGGTAGGCCCAACACGCCTAACAACCTAACCGGGAAGGCATCGCGCGGCACGGTTTCCGGTTCGGCCACGCCGATGCGCCGAGGGGCTCCGCCCGGCGAGGACGCCGGGCCGACGGGCTCCGCCCGGCGACTCGCGCCATCCGGGGGAGCCCGATCGCTCACCGGTGCTGGGCGTGCCCGTGCCCACCCGGTGGTCGCCCCGGTCGCTGGCCCGGCTCGACCACCACGAACTGCCCCATCATGCCCTGGTCCTCGTGTTGGAGCAGGTGACAGTGGAACATGTACGGCATGTTCGGGTCGGCGTAGTCGGCGAACCGGGCGATGATCCGTAGCGAGTCGACGGTGCTGACCAGCACGGTGTCCTTCCAGCCGGCCAGCTCCGGCGGTGGTTCCCGACCGTCCACCGAGAGCACCTGGAACTGCACGTCGTGCACGTGGAAGCTGTGCGGCGTGGCGTCCTGCTTCTCGATGTCCCAGATCTCGGTGCTGCCCCGGGTGACCGCGAAGTCGATCCGGTCCAGGTCCATGTCCCGACCGTTGATCTTGCGTCCGTTCAGCCGGAACCGGCGGGTCTGCGCGGCCGAGGCCGGGTCGAGCCGCTCGACCGGTACCAGCCGGTCCGGCACCTCAGGTGCCGCCGCGAGGCTGCCGGCGGCCCGCAGTTCGAGTACGTCGAAGGTGTCGTCACCGCCGGTGAAGCGGCCACCGAAGAACTCGACGCCGTGGTTCGGCGGGTAGCTGCGCAGCACCACCCGCTCCGCCGGCCGCATCGACACCACCACCTCGGCCCGCTCGCCGGGCGAGAGCCGGATCCGGCCGGTCCGGTGCGGACGTTCCAGCAGGCCGCCGTCGGTGCCGATCAGGTCGAAGGCGCGGTTGTCGGCGAACCCGAAGTCGTACGTCCGGGCGTTGGAGCCGTTGAGCAGCCGCAGCCGGACCCGTTCGGTGCTGACGTCCAGGTACGGCCCGACGGTCCCGTTGACCAGCAGGGTGTCGCCGAGGATGCCGATCCCGCCGAGGCTGGCGTTCCCCTCGTCGAGCCGCCCGTCGGAGGTGAACTTGCGGTCCTGCACGATCACCGGGATGTCGTCGACGCCGTACCGGCGGGGCAGCGCCAGCGCGGCCGACGGCTCGTCGTCCAGGACGAACATCCCGGACAGTCCCCGGTAGACCTGCTCGGCGGTCTCGCCGTGCGGGTGCGGGTGGTACCAGAGCGTGGCGGCGGGCTGGTCGACCTTCCACTGCGGCGACCAGGTCGCGCCGGGCCGGACCATCTGGTGCGGGCCGCCGTCCATCACCGCCGGCAGGTGCATGCCGTGCCAGTGCACGCTGGTCGGCCGGCCGATCCCGTTGACCACGTTGACCACCACCTGCTCGCCGCGCTTGGCTCGCAGGGTCGGACCGAGGTAGTCGCCGTTGAAGCCCCAGGTGGCGGTCGGACCGCCCTGGCCGAAGTCGCGCTGGCCGGGTTGGGCCCGCAGGTCGAAGACCCGGCGCCCCTGGCCGTCGATCCGCGACTGCGCCAGCGGCGGTACGGCGAGCCGGTTGACGAAGTCCACCTCTCCCCGGGTGTCGACGACGCCCCGGGTCCAGACCCAGGTGCCGACCGCCGTGCCGATTCCGCAGAGCAGCAGTACGACCGAGAAGACTCCGAGCAGTACCCGGAGCCACCGCCGCGATCCCTCGCCGGCCATTGCGATACCTCCCAATATCTCAGTTGGCTACATGTAGCCTTCCTTCATATCGGGGCGTCGTCCATGCCGGGCGCCGGAAGTCAGGGACGGTTCAGGGAGACCCGGACGGATTCCTCGGGGAGCCGGGACCCGGCCGGACGGAGCGACAGATCGGCTGTCGGGACTGGTCAACCCGCCCCGACGGGAGCCGCGCGGTCAGCGCGGCTTGAGCGTCCAGTGCACGGTCATCTCGGTGGTCGGTACGCCGTCCTCGGTGCTGACCACGACCGACACCGGGAACTCCGGCCGGGTACCGGCCTCGAACTCGGCCACCACCTCGGCGACCGGGCGGCCCAGCCGCGCGGTCGCCCGGACCGCGCCCATCGCCAGCCGCCGGTAGCGGATCTCCGCCTGGGTCGCCAACGGCACCGCCCGCTCGAAGAGCTGGCCGAAGGCGGCGAGCACCACCGCACCGGAGGCGGTCTCGCCGAGCGTGAACAGCGCACCGGCGTGCGGGCCGCCGACGTGGTTGTGCGTCGGCGGCGAGTCGGGCAGCCGGACGACGGCACCGATCCCGCCATCCCCGTCCGGCGTCACCTCGACCAGTTCGAAGCCGAGAGTCCGGGCGAACGGTACGGCCTCGAGCAGGCCGGCGGCGATCTGCCGTACGTCGGGAGACATGGCCGTACGCTACTCGTTGGTAACTTGTGTCGGCAAGGCCCCGGGCGGCCTCAGAAGAGGCTGCCCAGGCTACGCAGGATCTCCGCGTAGAAGTTGCCGTCGATGCTGCGGAAGAACGCGAACGGCTGCTCCGGGTCGCCGAAGAACGGCCGCAGCGTCCACGCCAACTGGGTGCCGACGAACCCGAAGAGCAGGATCCAGATGTAGAGCAGGGTCATGCTCGCCGGGCGGGGGCCGCCGGACGGGGGCTGCGGCGCACCCGGCCCGCCGATCGGATACGGGTTCGCCGCGCGGTAGCCGTACTGCGCCGGAAACTGCCCCGGGACCGGCTGGGCCGGAGCGGGCACCATCTGCACCGGAGCCGCCGGCACGGCAGCCGGAGCCGGCGTGGCGACCGCCGGCTGGGCGGGCGTGGCCGGAGCCGGCTGGACGGGTGTGGCCTGCCCGTCCCCGTTGGCCGTGGTCGCCGGGGCTGGCGTCTCGCCGTTCACCGCGCCGACCGCGACCGGCACCTGCTGCGGCGCCGTCACCGGCTGGGGCGCCGCCCAGGCGCTGCCCTGGGCGGGGGCGGTCACCAGCGGCTGGCCGGCGCTGATGGCGGCGGCCGGCTGGCCGACGGCGGTCGCGCCGAGGGTGGTGGCGGCGGTGGGGGCGAGCAGGCCGTGTGCGTTGAGTACCTGCATGCCACCGGTCAGGAAGCGCAGCCCGACCAGGGCAGACAGGGACAGGATCGCCACGTTGAGCAGCTTGAAGAAGGCGTAATCCGGTGCGGTGATCAGGAAGAAGAGGCTGATCGGCGCGAACGCCACCGCCAGCATCGAGATGACCGTGATCGCCACCATCACCATCGAGATGGCCTGCCGCACCGACAGCCGGGCCCCGAAGACCAGGTTGAACAGGTACAGCGTCGGCAGGCAGATGGCCAGCGTGACGAGGAACAGCAGCGGCAGCTTCACCGCCGAGGTCAGCGCCATCAGCACGCTGTGGAAGGCACCGAGCACGGCGCCGTAGCAGGCCAGCGCGATCGCCGAACTGGCCAGCATCTGGCCGGTGAGCGCGCCCAGGTCGCGCTCTTCGACGATCTGCTGCCAGACGCTGTGCCGGTCACGGAGGATCCGCTCGATCACGAGCAGGTTGGGTCGTTCCTGTGACACGAGCGGCTCTCCTAACGGGACCACCACGGATGGAGGAATCGACAGACGCTAAGGGACGGAGGGCGGTCAGCGCCACCCCACGTCGATCCGGTCGCCGCGCTCGTCGAAGAAGTGCACCGCGTCCATGCGTACCGAGACGGCCATCGGGTGGCCGGAGGTGACCGCCGGGTACGGCGCCAGCCGTACCGCCAGCTCGGCGGGGCGCCGGTGGTGCCGACCCGGGTCCAGCACGCTGTCCCGGGTGCCCCGGGTGCCCCGGGCCTCCGGGGCGGGCTGACCCGACCCGACGGCGCGCCCGGTCAGCCGCTGCATCACCTGGCCGAGCCGCCGGAGCCCTCGGCCCCCTCCGGCCGGACGCTCGTCGGTCACCGGGCCGCCCAGGTCGTCGACGACGATCGCGGTCGCCCCGATGTCGAGAAACGCCAGCGACTCGTGCCCGTGGTGCTCCAGGTATCGGATCCGCCCCTGCAACACGTCGCCGGGAGAGTCCGGAGCCACCGGGGTCAGCGCCTCGGCCCGCATCCCGACCACGATCCGCTCGCCGTGGTAGTGCGCCACCGCCCGGGCCCGGATGTCGTCCCAGGGCAGATAGAGCGCCTGCTCGCCGAGGTTGAGCGTGACGTACCGGTCGAGGTGCACGTAGACGGTCGCCTCCAGCAGGTTCATCCGGGGGCTGCCCAGGAACGCGGCGACGTAGAGGGTGGCCGGCCGGCCGTAGACCTGGGTCGGGGTCCCGACGTCCTGGAGGACCCCCTTGCGCATGATCGCCACCCGGTCGGCCATGGTCAGCGCCTCGGCCTGGTCGTGGGTGACGTAGATGGTGCTCACCCCGAGTTCGCGGACCAGTCCGGAGATCTCGGCCCGCAGCTCGGCCCGCAGGCCGCTGTCCAGGTTGGAAAGCGGCTCGTCCATCAGGAACAGCCCGGGACGCCGGACGATGGCCCGGCCCATCGCCACCCGCTGCCGCTGCCCGCCGGAGAGTTGGCTGGGCTTGCGGCCGAGTACGTCGGCGATGCCGAGCGCACTCGCCACGTCGGCCACCCGCTCACCGCGCGGTCCTTCCTCCACGCCGGAGAGCCGGAGCGGGAAGGCAATGTTCGCTCCTACCGACATATGCGGATAGAGCGCAAAATCCTGGAAGACCATGGCAATTCCGCGGTCCCGCGGTGGCAGGTCGTTCGCCAGCTCGCCGTCGAGCAGCACGGCGCCGGTGCTCGGGTCCTCCAAACCGGCGACCATCCTGAGCACGGTGGACTTTCCGCAGCCCGAAGGCCCGAGCAGCACCATGAACTCGCCGTCGTTGACGTCGAGACTGACGTTGTCGACCGCCACTGTCCCATCCGGGAATACCTTCGTGACGTCTTTGAGCGCGACGGTAGTCACCGTCACCTCCCCGCAGCGTTATGGCCGGCCCCGGGAATGACTGTGACGAGGATCATCACAGAAGCCCATCGGGTAAACGTGCCATGTTCACGTTGTGACATGACGGTTACCAGACTCGATTTGACCTCTGTTGATGCAACTTCCACCGGCCGGTCGACGGCACCGGCTCGGTGCCGGAGGTGCCGAATTCACCGTGCCGGGGCAGCCCGGTCCACTGCACGCCGCTGTCCCGCAGGAAGTACTCCAGTCCGGGGTCCCAGGTGTGTCCGGCTGGCCGGCGCTGATAGACGTAGCCGAGTGGATGGGTCCGGTAGACCAACCCACCGGCCCGGCGGACCCGATCGATCAGCCCCCGGTCGACCGAACTCGGCACCGGGCGCCAACCACCGACCTCGGCCAGGTCGCCCCGGCCGATCAGGATCGTGCCGCCGGCGACGACCGGGGCGAAGCTCTCCGGCGCCCCCGCGTCCCGCCGTACGGTGGTGTCCAGCGCACCGAGATAGACGAACTCGGCCGCCTTGCCGACCATCGTCGCGCCGGAGTGGTGCCGGGCGAGGACCAGGTCCCAGACGTGCTCCGGCCCGTACGTGTCGTCGTCGTCGAACTTCGTCACCAGGGTGCCCCGGGCCCGGGCGGTGGCCGCGACCAGCGCCTCGCCGAAGCTCTGCCCGGCCGGCACCTCGACGACCTCGACCGGCCGCCCGCAGTCGGCCAGCCGCTGGCGCAGCCCGACCGGCAGCCCCACGCCGTGCAGGCAGAGCACGATCTCCAGCTCCGGATAGCTCTGCGCCGCGACCGTCGCGACCGCGTCGAGGACGTGCTCCAGCCGACGGGTCACCAGCAGCACCGAGACCGGCGGCAACGCGCCGAGGCCGGCAAAGGTGGCCGCCGCCAACCGGGGCAGTGCGAAGCCCCGGGCGTGCCGGCGCAGCACCGCCCGGCGCTGGCGTACCGCCCGGGCCTCCCACTCCAGCTCGGTCTGCGGGTCGGGCCGGTCGGTCGGGCGGGCCGGCAGCGGGGCACGGAACAGCTCGACCACCTCGTCGGCCAACTGCGCCCGGCAGGAGACCGGCAGGCCGGGCGCCCGCACCAGTACGCCGGTCAGCGCGAGGTGCAGCAGCAGGGCGGCCTCGGCCCGGGGCCGCAGCCCGGGCACCGCGCAGTCGAGCAGCCCGATCCCGGCCAGCGCCGCCCAGGTCCGCTCGGTCAGCCACGGCCGGTCGAGCCGACCCTGACAGTCCAGCCCGTCCGGTCCCCGGATCCGCCAGCTCCCGCCGTCCGGGCCCGGGGAGAAGCTCAGCTCGGCCCGGGGCGCGTCCGGCCCGAACGGCCCGTACCGGCCGACCGGGACGGCGTGTTCGGCGTCGAGCAGTACCGGCCCGGTCCGGCCGCCGTCCTCGGTGTCCGGCACGCCCAACCGGTCGACGGTCAGCCGGGACCGGTACGCCGTACCGGCCGGGTCCCCGGCCACCGACGGGCTGGCGCCGTCCGGCCGGAGCACCAGGTCGTACGGCCGGACGGCCGGGTTGCCGGGCAGTTCCCCCGCGACGACGGCGAGGTTGGGTCCGGCGCCCAACCAGCCGGGGAAGACGTCCTGGGCGGTCACCTCCGGGCTGCCCGGAGTCGGCAGTGGACGGATCGGGGTGAGCAGCGGCAGCACGGCGGCCAGCACCGAGCGGAGCGGTACGGACCAGCGCAGCTCGATCTCGGCCGCCGCCCTGCCCCGGTCGTGCCGGGGCAGCGTGATCCGCTGGGCGAGCAGGTGCGGCACCGGCCCCAGCCGGCCGGACCAGCCGCGCTGCGGGATCTCCCAGTCCTGCACGACGACGCTGACCCGGCGTACCCGGGTCAACCCGACCGGGTGGTCGAGCAGGTGCCGCAGCCAGTTCACGGACCGGGCGGCGACGGCCATCCGGCCGACGAACATCCGGTGCCAGGCCGGTCCGGCACCGGCCGCCCGGTCCGCCGCCGGGCCCTGCCGGGGCACCCGGTTCGGCCCGGGCGGGCCGGGTATCTCGGTCAGTCGGGAGCCGAGCGTGACCAGCGGCCACCGTCGCCGGCCGTCGGGTTCGCCGACGGCAACCCGCCAGCGGAGGTACTTCTCCGGGTCGTCCCTGCCTGGCACGCCGATCCCTTCGTCGGCCGACCACCGACGCCAACCTACGTGGCGCTATCGCGAAGGCACTTACGGTAGTCGACCGACCGGCCGATCTCGACCGAAACCCGCCACGCGGCGCGCAGATATCAGCTCTCGGCGACCGGATAGTTACACTGTGCCGCGTGTCCAGCCCTGCCCGGGCCACCACGGCCCATCCCCCGGTCCGGTTGTTCCGGAACGACTGGAGTCGACTCACCCCACCCGAGCTGGACGGCTGGCAGCCGACCCGGTCGGTTTCGCTGATCATCCCGGCCCACGACTGCCAACCCTCCCTCGACCTCACCCTGGCCGGGTTGCGCGCCCAGACGTACCCGTCGGGGTTGCTGGAGGTGGTGGTGGTCGACGACGGCAGCGACCCGCCGCTGGTCCTGCCCCGGATCCGCCCCGACAACTGCCGGCTGCTCCGGGTCGCCGACCACGCGGGCGGCTGGGGCCGGTCGACCGCGCTGCACGTGGGCGCGGAGCGCAGCGAGGGCGAGATCCTGCACTGGCTCGACGCCGACATGGTCGTCTTTCCCGAACATGTGGCGGCGCAGGCCCGCTGGCAGCACGTCAGCGACGAGGTGGTCACCCTCGGCTACAAGCGCTTCGTCGACGCCGACTGGCCCACCCCGGAACAGGTCGCCGAGAGCTGCGCGGCCGGCGGCGCCGACCGACTCTTCCGGCTCGACGACTCCGAGCCGCACGAGTACGTCGAACGCCTCATCGACGACACCGACCAGCTCCGCGGCGGCGACCACCTGAACTTCCGGGCGCACGTCGGCGCCACCGCCGCACTGGCCCGCAGCCTCTACTCCGAGACCGGCGGGCTCAACCCCGAACTGCGGCTCGGCGAGGACACCGAGTTCGGCTACCGGCTGGCCCAGGCGGGTGCGGTGTTCGTGCCCGAGCCGCGGGCCCGGAGCTGGCACCTCGGGCGGTCGCACATGATGGCCCGGGGCGAGGCGCTGCGCCGGTACAACCGGCCGTTCCTGGCCGACCTGATGCCACAGCCCCGCTACCTGCGCTCCGCCGCGCACCGGAGCTGGGCCGTACCGCTGGTGGTGGCGGTGGTCCGGGCCGACGGGCCGTACGAGATGGTCCGCACCTGCGTCGACCGGCTGCTCGCCGGCGACCAGACCGACCTGCGGGTGGTGCTGGTGGCGGACTGGGCCGAACTGACCGACGACCGGCGCTCGGTACTCGCCGACCCACTGCTGGACCTGCGGCTGCTCGCCGCGACGTACCGCTCGGAGCCCCGGGTGGAGTTGGCCGGGCAACCGCCGGCGACCGCGTACCCGGCGCCGTACCTGCTGGAACTCGGGTCGCACCTGGGGGTGGACGCCGACACCGTACGCCGGCTGGTGGCGGTCGCCGACCAGTGGCAGGTCGGTCTGGTCCGGCTGCTGCCGATCGGGGCGACGGCACCGGACGACGGGGTGTCGCTCTGGCGTACCTCCGCGCTCAGCCGCGCCTTCCGGGTACGCCGGCCCGACGAGGCCCTCGACGAGGCGGTCGCCGAGGTGGCCGGGCGGCGCTGGGTCAGCGGCGACGACTTCGGGGTGATCGACCTGCGGCTGCTGCCGGAGAACAAGTGGTCCTCGCCCCGGCCCCGGCTGGTGGTCCGGCCGGACAAGCGGGCCCGGCGGGCGGCACTGGCCGGGGTGGAGACGATCCCGGTCGGCGGCATCCGGTCGCTCGCCTCCGCCACCCGGTTCGTCGCCGGCCGGTACGCCGGACTCGCCGCCGACCGGGTCCGGCAGCGGGTACGCCGCCCGTCCGCCCCGGTCGACCGATGATCCTCCGTCGTACACACGTTCTATCCACAGCCTGTGGATAGAACGTGTGTACGACTGCCGGCGGTCCGCTCAGCCCTGTGCGGGAGCGGCGTCGAAGAGCGCCGAGTACATCTCGACCAGCATGCTCCGGCCCTTGATCCCGGCAGCCGCCTCCGGGCCCTTGACGCCGTCGGGCATCTGCCCGGCGCCACCCTCGGGGCCGAGCGGCACGACGATCACCGGCGGCATCGGCTGGTAGTCGGCGGGCTCGCCCTCCCCGGTGATCATGGCGCGGATGTTCGCCCCGATCAGCTTGCCCTGCATGCCCGCCCGACCGGCCATGTTGAGGTCGGCGTCGGCCATGTCGCCGATCGCGAAGACCCGGTCCTGGCCGTCGACCCGCAACTGGCCGTCGACCCGGAGGTAGCCCCGCTCGTCGCGGGCCTGGGCGAGCGCCCCGCGCAGGTAGCCGGTGGCCGGGCTGACCCCGAAGCAGCGGTACCAGACGTCGGCGGTCAGTTCGTCGCCGTCCCCGGTGCGGACCGAGATCGCGGCCCGGGTGGCCGGTTCGGCGGTCGGTAGGTCCAGCGGGCTGCCGAGCCGCAGCTCGACGCCGAGTTTGTCGAGTTGGCGGTGCAGCTCCTCGCGGAGTTCCGGCGCGTACGGGCCGGGCAGGATGTCGGAGGCGACGTCCGCGACGGTCACGTGCTTCTCCGGGAAGTACGCCTTGATCTCGCCGGCCAGCTCCAGCCCGGACGGGCCGGCACCGACCAGCAGCACCCGCTCGGCGTCGCGCAGCACGGCGTGCGCGTTCCGGATCCGGTCCCGCGTGGTGGCCAGGTCGGGTTCGTCCACCTTCGCCGGGAACGGGTACGACGATCCGGTCGCCAGCACCAGGTAGTCCGGGGTGAGGCGCTCGCCGGAGCCGAGGGTGACCTCCCGGCCGTCGGCCGCCACCACCCGGTCCCGGACGAAGCGCCCGCGCTTGAGCAGGTGCTCGTAGGGAAAGAAGATCCGGTCCAGCCATTCCGGTTCGACCAGCGCCCGCCAGGCCGCCACGTTGTGCGTGAACGCCTCGGTCGGGTCGACCAGGGTCACCTCGGCGACGTCGTCCAGCGCCTTCGCCGCGTTGATCCCGCCATATCCGCCACCCACCACCAGCACGCTCGGCCGCGGGTCGGTCTGCTCGCTCATTGTGCTCCCAGCAAAAGTTAGAAGTTGCGCGGCATATGCTAGCCGCTTCTGAAATGCTAGCGCCATCGGAAGCGATAGTATTCCGGTATGCCGCTGACCAGGCCGACCCCCGAGGTCCCCGGCCCGGAGGGCTGCGCCCGGGCGGACGCCTCGCTGGCCAGGGCCTTCGCGGTGCTCGGCAAGCGGTGGACCGCCCCGGTGCTCGGCAGCCTGCGCGCCGGCCCGGCCGGCTTCCGCGAGGTCTCCCGGGCCGTCGGCAAGGTCAGCGACTCGGTGCTCTCCGACCGGCTGGCCGAACTGACCGAACACGGCCTGATCGTCCGAACCGTCCGGGAGGGGCCGCCGATCGCGGTCTCCTACCAGTTGACCGAGCGGGGTCAGGCGTTGATGCCCGCCCTGGAGCAGATCTCCCGCTGGGCCACCGAGCACCTGCCCGGCGGCGAGAAGTCCTAGCCTCGCCTCGGCCAGTTCAGTCGGGCTCGCCGAGGAAGACCCGCCGGACCACCCGCTCTGCCGCCCGGCCGTCGTCCAGCGCGCAGAAGCGGCGCCGGAAACGTTCCCGGGCCAGGGTGGCCGGCACGCCGTCCACCGCACCCGCCCGGAACGCCGTCAGCAGCTCCGGAAACCCCGTCACCGCCACCCCCGGTGCCTCGGCGAGCACGTCGAGATAGACCCCGCGCTCGCCCCGGTACTCGGCCCAGTCCGGTGCGTACACCACGATCGGCCGGTCCAGCGTGGCGTAGTCGAACATCGCGGACGAGTAGTCGGTGACCAGTACGTCGGCGGCGAGGTAGAGGTCCTCCACCGAGGGGTGGTCCGTGACGTCCCGTACCCGGTCCGGACCGGCTGGCGTCGTAGGGCCGCCGGTCGGGAGTGCCGCCGCACCGGTCAGCGCGCCGACGGCGGCCGGAGACTCCGGGGCGGGGCGGGCGTCCGGGTCGAGATAGTGGCCCCGGACCAGCAACCGGCCCGCCGGACCGAGTACCTCAAGCAGCGCACCGGGGTCGAACGGTGCCGAGTACCCGGGCCGGTGCTCCCGGTGGGTCGGCGCGTACAGCACCACCCGCTCGCCGGGGCCGATGCCGAGCCGGCGCCGGACGGTCTCGACCTCGGCCGGGCCGGCGTTCACCAGCCGGTCGTTGCGCGGATACCCGACCTCCAGGGACCGGTACTCCGCCGGATAGGCCCGTTCCCACATCTGGGTGGAAAAGGTGTTGGCGCTGAGGCTGTAGTCCCAGCGGTCGATCCGGCGCAGCAGTCCGGGGAAGTCCAGCCCGGCCGCGCCGCGCGGATAGCGCTGCTGGTCCAGCCCCATCACCTTCACCGGGGTGCCGTGGTGGGTCTGCAGGTGCACGGAGCCGGGCCGCTTGACCACGTAGTCCGGGAAGTTCACGTTGTTGACCAGCCACCTCGCCCGGGCCAGCGCCCGGAAGTACGGCCGGGTGCCGGCCACCACGTACGGCACCCCGGGCGGCAGGCTGGAGACCAGGTCCCGGCGTACCACCCAGACGCCCCGGATCCACGGGGCCAGCTCGCGGGCCTTCTCGTAGACCGCCGCCGGATTGCAGGCGTAGCCGCGGTACCAGTACGCGGCGTAGAGCGCCAGCGCCGGATCGAGCGGACGGCGCAACTGCGCGTGGTAGTACGCGCGGAGCAGCCCGTCCCGGGGCAGCCGGGCGGCCCCGGAGAGCACGGCCGGCAGCCGGGCCAACGCGGCCGGGGACGCCGGACGGCGCGAGCGCGACGACGGCAGCTCCGGCAGCGACCGGTGGGCCAGTCGCCGGACCCCGCCCCGGGAGTGGTGCAGCGCGCGCAGGACGGCGTACGTCCGCCAGTGACCGCCGGCCACCAGCCGGTGCTTCAGCCCGTCGACCCCGCCCGGCACCCGGTAGCCGCCCGGCGGCAGCCAGCGCCGGTAGTCCGCCACCACCTGGTCGAAGAAGCTGCGGCGCAGCTCCGGGGAGAGCCGCCGCCCGTTGCCCAGCACGATCAGGTAGTGCCAGACCATCCGCTCGAAGATCAGCGGCCGGAGGTCGTCGTACTCGGGTCCCCAGCGCGCCATCAGCTCGAAGACCCGGTGCCAGTGCGGAAACACCTCGAAGTGCCGGTCGTCCCGGGTCCGGGTGATGGCGCCGGAACGCCGCTGCCGGTAGTTGACGCAGACCGCGTCCAGAACGCTGATCCGGCCGGCGGCGAGCAGCACCGGATAGCTGAACGACACGTCCTCGTACCAGCCGGGGCCGAACCGCAGGTCGGAGTCGACCAGGAAGCGGCGGCGTACCACCTTGTTCCAGGCGGTGTGCAGCAGGCCGAGCACCTCCGGCCGGTCCCGGACGGCGAAGACCTCGGCACCGGAGTCCGGCACCGTCCGGTCCAGGCCGCTGCCGAGCGTCCGGTGGTCCCAGTACGCCCGGACGTGGTCGACGAGCAGCACCTCCGGCCCGATTCGGCGCAGCCGTTCCGCCACCGCCGGCAGGCAGCCGTCGACCAGCCAGTCGTCGCTGTCCAGGAACCAGACGTACTCGCCGGTGGCCAGGTCGAGGCCGATGTTGCGGGCCTCGCCCAGCCCGACGTTCCGGTCCAGGGTCACCACCCGGATCCGGTCGTCCCGGGCGGCGTACTCGGCGATGATCTCGCCGCAACTGTCCGGCGAGCAGTCGTCGACCACCACCACCTCGACGTCGGCCACCGGCTGGCCCAGGATCGAGTCGAGGCACTCCCGCAGGTAGCCCTGCACCCGGTAGACCGGTACGACAAAACTGATCAGCGCCATCGGCGCCGTACCCCCGCTGGCAGCGTCATCCGTCCCTTTCCGCCTCGCCGCCCGTGCAGGTGCCCGGTCATCCCGCCGGCGGCGTCATCCGTCCCACTCCCGCCGCTCCGGCGTCCCGGTCCGGTCCGGTCGCCCCGGGGTCGCGGCGTGGCCCTCCCCCGCCCCGGCGGTCGCGAACGCGTCGGAGGCGGCGGGATGGCCGCCGGACCCGACGGCGGCGTCGGCCGGCTGTCGTGGCGCGGGAATGTCCCTGGGTACCCAGCCACGGAGCGCGTTCACTACGAAAATCGCCGATAGATAGCCGGTGAGCACCAGCAGCGCCCCCCGGCCGGCGACCGGGCCGACGAGTACGGCGACGGCGAGCAGGAGCAGCCGGCCGTCCCAGCCCAGGCCGAGCGCGTGCATCAGCGGCGCCCGCTCCCGCTTCTCCAGCCGGGCGGTGAGGTCGTAGTGCCGCAGCGCCAGCACGAAGAGCAGCGCGAAGATCACCGCACCGTCCGCGTCGACCAGCAGTCCGGCCCCGATCACCAGCAGGTATTCGGCGGCCCGCAGCGCGGCCGGCACCAGCCAGTCCAGCGCGCCGCCGTGCGGTGTCGCCGCCGGCAGCCCGGCGATCAGCACCACCAGCACCGCGAGCGGCACCAGCCAGCGCGCCGGCCCGGTGCCGAGCCCGGCCAGACCGGCACCGAGCAGGGCCAGCCCGGCCAGCGCCCCGAGCAGGGCCAGCGGCAGCGGCCCCGGCAACCCGGCGCCACGGCCGAGCGCGGCGAGCCAGCGGACCGCTGGGCCGTCGTCGCGGTGCAGCGTGGTGTCGACCCCGGTCAGCACCGCCACCCGCATCGACCGGGCCCGCAGGGTACGCAGCGCCAGCGTGTACGCCGCCGCCAGCCCGCCCCAGACCAGTACCGCGACCAGGCTGACCAGCGGATCGAAGATCGCCACGGTCAGCGCGATCAGAGCCCACCGCTCGCCGATCGGAAAGACCACGGTGCGCTTCGCCCAGTACGTCAGCGAGCCGGTGTCGGCCTGCACCCGGTTCGACGCCTGGCTGAGCCGGTCGCCGAGCCCGCCCGAGCCAACCTGCTTGGGGCGCTTGGCCGCCTCGTCGTGCAGCGCGCCGTACCAGGTGTCGGTCATGTGCCGGACGGTCTGCAGGGTGATCGCGGCGATCGCCAGCGCCCAGCCGGGGCCGCCGGCCCGTTCGACCCCGATGCCGAGGCCGGCGTAGACCAGGTATTCCTTGGCCCGGTCGGCGATGGTGTCCAGCCAGCCGCCCCACGGGCTGAAGTGCCGGGTGTACCGGGCCAACTGCCCGTCCACGCAGTCGAGCACGAAGCCGAGGTAGAGCAGGATCGCCCCGCCGACCAGGGCCGGCCGGCCACCGACGGCGAAGAGCACCGCCGCCGCCAGCGCGAAGGCGACCGAGATCGCGGTGACCCCGGTCGGGGTCAGCCGGAGCCGGGCGCAGAGCTTGGTCACCTTCGGCGACCAGGTGCTGACGAAGTACGTGGTGAAGAAGTCGTCCTTCTCCTTGACCGAGAGCCGCAGTTCGGCCCGGTCGGAGTCGACCGCCGCCACCGCCGCCTCCGCCTCGGCCAGCGCCGCCTGGTCGGCGACCCGGCGGGCGACGAGCAGGCGTACCCGGTGGGCGAAGATCGTGATGCCGGTGCCGGATGCCGGTCCGGGCCGGGTCAGCGCGGCGAGTAGCCGGTCCAGCAGCGGGGTCGGGTCGGGGGGCGCCTCGGCGACGGTCCGGGCCGCGGCGACCAGGGCGGGCAGGTCGGACACGCCGACGCGTACCGCTCCGCCGGAGGCACCGGTCGGCGCGGCGGTCAGCGTCCCGGCGGTGCCGGCCTCCCCGGCCGGGCCGGCGGCGACCACCTGGTTACGGTCCTCGACCACGCCGACCGGGCCGGCGCCCGGCTCGGGCAGCACCAGGGCGACCGTGCCGGGCATCGGACTGCTGGCCAGGTGCCGGAGTACGGCGGTGTGCGCGACCAGGTCGCCGGAGCAGAGCAGTACCGGCTCCCGGGCGGTGCCGGCCAGCACGGCGACCTCGCCCGGATCGTCGGTGCTGACGACGTCCCGGGCGCCGGCCGCGCGCAACTGCTCCCGGAGTGCGGCGGCCAGCGGCATCCCGTCGGGGCGGGTCAGCGGCGCGCCCGGCCGGGTGGGGGTGAGCAGGATCGCCAGCATCACGGCCTGACCACGTCGTGGTATGCGTCAAGAGCCTCGCGTATGGTGCCGTCCACCCGCAATCGTCCTCCGTCGAAGTAGAGTCCCCGGCTACAGAACCGGGTGAGATCGTTTTCGTTGTGCGAGACCAGCATCACGGTACGACCCTCGGCGATCAGCCGGTCGATGGTGTCGTAGCACTTCTTCCGGAAGTCGGCGTCACCGACCGCCGTCACCTCGTCCATCAGCAGCACCGGATGCTGGAGCTGGGCGATCACCGAGAAGCCCAGCCGCACCTTCATCCCGGACGAGTAGTGCCGGACCGGGGTGTCGATGGCCTTCGCGATCTGTTCACCGGCGAACTCGATGATCTCGTCGAAGTGCCGGCGCAGGAAGCTCGGGCTGAGTCCGTGCAGCGAGCCGACCAGGTGGACGTTCTCCCGCCCGGTCAGGTCGTTGGAGAAGCCGGCGGAGAGTTCCAGCAGCGGCGCGACCGCGCCACCGACCCGGATCCGCCCCTCGTCGGGGATCAGCACGCCGGCGATCAGCCGGAGCAGGGTGCTCTTGCCGGTGCCGTTGCGGCCGATGATCCCGACGGTGTCGCCGGGCGCGACCGAGAACGAGACGTTGCGCAGCGGCCAGAAGACCCCGGAGGCGGGCTGCCGGCCGCCCCGGTGGATGAACATCTCCCGCAGCCGCAGGTTGCGCCGCCGGTTCCGGACGAACCGGATCCCCAGGTCCTCCGCCTGCACCATCGTCCCGGCCACTACAGCTCCTTCAGGACGGCGGGTTCGAGCCGGCGGAACACCCACCAGCCGGCGAGCAGCACGAGCAGGCTGCCGCCGACCGCCACCCCGAGCAGCCGGGCGTCGGGGAACTCGTCCGGGTACCAGACCGCGTGGTGGAGCTGGAAGATCCCGACCAGCGGGTTCAGCTCGTACACGATCTTGACCCAGTCCGGCAGCGAGGAGTCCCGGACCAGGGTGAGCGGATAGATGATCGGGGTGGCGTAGAAGAGCACCCGGGTGACCAGCCGCATCAGCCGCTCGATGTCCCGCATCAGCACGTTGAGCGAGGAGAGCAGCAGCGCGATCCCGACCAGCAGGGTCGCCTGGATCAGCACCGCCAGCGGCAGCGCCAGCAGCGACCAGCCGAGCTCGATCCTGTCGAGCGAGGCGTAGACGATCGCGACGCCGACCAGGATCGGCAGTCCGGCGAGGTACTCGGCGAACCGGCCGGCGACCCGGCCGATCGGGAAGACCTCCCGGGGCAGGTTCATCGTGGTGATCAACCGGGCCTGCCCGGTGAGCGCGGCGGTCGCCTCGCCGATCGCCGAACTGGTCCACATCCAGGCGAAGATGCCGGTGATCAGGAAGAGCGGGTACGAGTCGGCGGCGTCACCGAGGTGCCGGTCGGTGGCCGACCGGTAGAGCACCCCGAAGACGAAGAAGTAGATGACGCCCATGCCGAGCGGCTCGATCAGCGACCAGAGGTAGCCCAGCACCGACTGCTGGTATTTCACCGCCAGGTCCCGCCGGACGAGCAGCCGCAGCGTGTTGCGGTGCGACCACACCGCCAGCACGCCAGACGTCACAGCCGCCTCCCGCGTCACGGTCCGACCAGTCGAGCCCGACATAGGGTAGCAGTCGGGAAAATCGCCCAAATAAGGATCGACCGGGCCACGGCATCGTCCCGGACAACGTGCCAACGCTACCCGACGGCCGTCCGCACGCCACCTCGGAGACGCCCGCCGTACACCGGACGGCCGGCTACCAGCCCGGCGGCCGATCAGTCACCCGAAAGCCGGTCAGCCGGCGACTCAGCACTCGATGACGTTGACCGCGAGCCCGCCCCGGGCGGTCTCCTTGTACTTGACCTTCATGTCGGCGCCGGTCTCCCGCATCGTCTTGATCACCTTGTCCAGCGAGACGGCGTGCTTCCCGTCGCCGCGCAGCGCCAGCCGGGCCGCCGTGATCGCCTTGATGCTGGCCACCGCGTTCCGCTCGATGCAGGGGATCTGCACCAGGCCACCGACCGGATCACAGGTCAGCCCCAGGTTGTGCTCCATACCGATCTCGGCGGCGTTCTCCACCTGGGCCGGCGTACCGCCCAGCGCCTCGGCCAGCCCGGCCGCCGCCATCGAGCAGGCGGACCCGACCTCGCCCTGGCAGCCGACCTCGGCACCGGAGATCGAGGCGTTCTCCTTGAACAGCACGCCGATCGCGGCGGCGGCGAGCAGGAAACGCAGTACGCCCTCCTCGGACGCCCCCGGCACGAACCGGGTGTAGTAGTGCAGCACCGCCGGGATGATCCCGGCCGCGCCGTTCGTCGGGGCGGTCACCACCCGGCCGCCGGCCGCGTTCTCCTCGTTGACCGCGAGCGCGAAGAGCGTCACCCAGTCCATCACCCGCAGCGGGTCGGCCGACCCGGGGTCCGCCTCCAGACTCCGCCGCAGCTCGGCGGCGCGGCGCCGGACCCGCAGCCCGCCCGGCAGCGTCCCGTCCCGCCGGCTGCCCCGGTCGACGCACTCCCGCATCACCCGCCAGATCTCCAGCAGGCCGGCGCGGATCTCCGACTCGCTCCGCCACGACCGTTCGTTGGCGAGCATGATCCCGCTGATCGGCAGCCCGGTCTCGGCGGTCAGGGCCAACAGCTCGGCCCCGGTGCCGAAGGGGTGCCGAACCCGGGTGCTGTCCGGCTTGATCCGGTCCGCGCCGGTCGCGGTCTCGTCCACCACGAACCCGCCGCCCACGGAGTAGTAGGTCCGGGCCCGCAGCGGTCCACCCGCCGGGTCGTACGCGGTGAAGGTCATCCCGTTCGGATGGAACGGCAACGACCGGCGGCGGTGCAGCACCAGGTCCCGGTCGGCGTCGAAGTCCACCTCGTGCGCGCCGAGTACGCCCAGCCGGCCGCTGGCCCGGATCCCGGCAACGGTCTCGGCGACCCGATCCGGGTCGACCGTCTCCGGCGCCTCCCCGAGCAGCCCCAGCAGTACGGCCGGCCCACTGCCGTGCCCGTGCCCGGTGGCGCCGAGCGAGCCGAAGAGTTCGGCACGTACCCGGGCGGTCTCCGCGAGCAGTCCGTCGGCCTTGAGCCCGGCCGCGAAGGTCCGGGCGGCCCGCATCGGACCGACGGTGTGCGAACTGGACGGCCCGATCCCGACCGTGAACAGGTCGAAAGCGCTGATCATCGAAACTCCTCCCGGGCCGGCCCCGTTGCCGGCCCCTGGCCCCCGGGCGGTCGCCGCTGTTCCCCCAAGCATGCCCCTGAGCTGCCGGTCCGCGAGCCTACCCGGCGCCGGCCCGGGCCGCGTGGCTGACCGGGATACGGCGGGCACGGCTGATTGGGTCACCCGGGGCCGGCGGGCGGGACGGCCGGCGGAGAACTCCCGCCCCGGCCGCCGGCACCGGGCCGGGGTGTCCGCCCGGCCCCGCCCGGGTAAGTACCTACGGGTACGTGGTGTCCGGATCCGTCTGGAGGCCGAGGGCGGCGCAGCCACCCGTTCCTACCGTGGAATCAGCCGCCCGTTCCACCGTTATCAGAGGAGACGTCGATGAGCCGCAAGCTCACCCGCCCCCGGGACAACCGCATGATCGCCGGTGTCTGCGCCGGCCTGGCCCGCCGCTTCGGCATGTCCGCCGGAATGATGCGGCTGCTCTTCATCCTCTCGCTGCTGCTGCCCGGCACGCAGGTGGTGGTCTACCTGGCGCTCTGGATCATCATGCCGAACGAGGACCGCCACTACGTCGCGGCGCACTGACCCGACCACACCGGCCCGGCTCGGCCGCGCCGATGCTGCCGGCCGGGCGGTCAGCCCCGCCGACGCTGCCCGGGCAGGTCGGCCGGACCGCCGCCCAGGCCGAGGCGCTGTTCCGTGATGCGTCGCCGGATGCCACCGGCGGTCGCCTCGACCTCGTCGGCGAGCAGGGCGGACCGGTACCGGCTCCGCCGGCGTAGCACGGTCAACAGCCCGGCCTGGATGCCGAGGACCACGACCGCGAACCCGGCGACGACCGCGGCGGTCCGCCCCGGTCCGGCGTGGTCGGATGCCAGGGCGACCGCGACGGCGACGACGGTGAGCACGCTCCACACGCCGAGTCCGGCAGAGATCACCAGATGGTCGCGCAGCCATCGCCGCAGCCCGCGGTCGCGTCGGGCGTGCAGCGCCGGCACCGTCTCGTCGGTGAGTTTCGTCAACAGCGCGCCGAGCCGGTCCCGTTCCCCGGCCGGCATCCCGGCAAGCCGTTCCGCCTCGGCACGCACCCGCCGGAGTACGTAGCGGACCTTCACCCGGTCGTCGACCGGTATCGACTCCGGCGGCCACACCTGCGCGAAATCGGCCTGGCGTACGGCCCGGACACCGGCCCAGATGACCATGGCCAGCGGCAGCGGCAGCGCCATCAGCAGGCCCAGGTACGCCAGCAGGGAGTCACCGTCCCCGGTGACGATGTTGATGCCGTACCCGCTGGTGGCCGCGACGATCACGGCGGCGGCCGGGCCCCGGACGTGGGTGAGGTAGACGTCCTGCCGGGCCCCCTCGACCAGCCGGTCGAGCGGACCGAACCAGTTCCGCAGCAGGTGTACGACCAGGTTGGCGACGAGGACGACCGCCATGACCAGGATGGACCAGATCGCGGCCCCGAACAGCAGTGGTGGCTCGTCGGCCGACGGTGCCGCCAGCACGCTCAGGGCCGCGCCGGTCACGGCTGGACGTAGGTGATGGTGACCTGCTCGTAGCCGAGCGAGCGGAGCATCTGGTCCAGCATCTTCCGGGTGTTCTCCTGGGCGCGCTCGCCGAGCCCGCTGCTCCGGGCCGAGTCGGCGATCTTCTGCTCGGCCTTGAGGTAGACCTCGCGCTGCCGGTTCGGGTCGCTGCCGAAGACCTCGCCGAGCTGGTTGAGGATGCCGCGCTTCTCGGCGAAGACGTAGCTGCGCTCCAGGTCGAGGTTGACCTGGCCGAGCTGCGGTGCCGGCAGCTTGATCTCCACCGACTTCCGGTCGGCGGAGGCCACCACCGCGTCGTCGCGGAGCTGACCGAAGTCGACGTACGCGTCGACGGTGCCGGCCCCGACGAAGAGGGTGCGCTCGCCGAGCAGGAACTCCGGAACGTACTTGCGGTTCTGCTCCAGGTCGACGACGACCTCAAAGTTGCCCTCGGCCGCGACGTATCGGCTGAGGTCCTGGATCGACTTCAGCAGCGGCGGCTGGCTGCGGTCGGTCTCCTCCTTGGCGAACGGGTTGCGCCAGTCCGGCAGGATCCCGCTGACCTGCACGCCGAGCACCAGCACGGCGACCACGCCGATGACGCCGACCAGGACGAACAGGCCACGGCCCCATCGGCTGCCGCCGGTCGGCTCCAGTTCGGACCGGTCCGGTCGGGCCTCGTCGGTGTCGGGCGGGCGGGTGCCGTCCGCCGCGCCGTCGGACCAGGGGTCGGCCGGGCCGGGCGGCGTGGCCTGCCCTTTCGCATAGCCGGGGAACTCACGCGTGGGCTGGTTGACATCGCCTTCTGGGGACATCCGCCCTCACCGTCCTTGTCGAGGAGCACCTAGGGAAAACGGTACGGCCCCGGTACGACACCCGCGAGTCGAGCCCGACCGACCCGGCTCGGTCTCACGTTTACCCAGCTCAGGACGGCATCACCGGCGGTGGTGGGACAGCCGGAGGTAGGCTCGCCGTGGCGGTCGTGACTGGCGTCGGGTGGAGCACCACCGGGAAGCGGGCGCCGGGCTCGACTCCGTCGCCGTACGCCTGGGCGCCGGGGCTTTCCACGTCGAGAGGAAAAGCCCCGTGACCGTGTCCGAGACCCGTACCCCCGAGGTCCACACCGCCCGGCCGCTGCCGGGTGGTCCCGTCGCCGAGGCGGTCTTCGCCGAGGTCACCGCCCGGGTCGCCGCGCTGCGCCGGACCGGTGTCGTGCCGAGCCTGGCGACGATCCTGGTCGGCGACGACTCCGCCAGCGCCGGCTACATCCGGATGAAGCAGCGGCGCGCCGCCGACCTCGGCTTCGCCTCACCGCACATCCACCTGCCCGGCACCGCCGGCCAGGCCGACCTGGTCCGGGCGATCCGCGAGTTCAACGAGGACCCGCAGGTGCACGCCATCCTGGTGCAGCACCCCACTCCGGCCCACCTGGACTACCCGGCGGCGATCCTCACGATCGACCCGGCCAAGGACGTCGACGGGCTGCACCCGGAGAGCCTGGGCCGGCTCGCCGCCGGGCTGCCCGGCCCGGTCCCGTGCACCCCGGCCGGGATCGAGGCGCTGCTCGCCTTCCACCAGATCCCGGTCGCCGGCCGCGACGTGGTGGTCCTCGGCCGCGGTACGACCCTGGGCCGCCCGTTGTCGCTGCTGCTCGGCCAGAAGCGACCCACCGCCGACGCGGCGGTGACCGTGGTGCACTCCGGGGTACCCGACTGGGCGCGGCACACCCGGCGGGCCGACATCGTGGTCGCCGCGGTGGGCGTACCCGGAATCGTGCGGCCGGAGCACCTGCGGCCCGGCGCGGTCGCGATCGGCGGCGGGGTCCGCTACCAGGGACGGCGGCTGTTGCCCGACCTCGACGAGGCGTGCGCGTCGGTCGCCGGGGCGATCACGCCCCGGGTCGGCGGGGTCGGCCCGACCACCGTGGCGATGCTGTTCCGCAACGCCGTCGAACTGGCCGAGCGGCAGTCCACCGCTTCGACGGGTGACCCGGAACACCTCGACCGATAGGTTCGCGGTGCAGCGAATCGACGGCGGCCGGCGTTTAGGAGCCCGGAGGAGGACCCTGTGGCCCACGGTGCGTTCAGCGACGCCGAGGAGTTCGCTCGGGCGCGGCTGGACGCTTTGCGGCGGTTCGCGTACCTGATCAGTGGCAGCGCGGCCGAGGCGGACGACCTGGCCCAGATCGCGGTGGTCGAGGTCTGGCAGCGGTGGCCGAAGGCCGGCCAGAACCCCGAGGCGTACGCCCGGCAGGTGATCGTGACCCGCAACGTGAGCCGGTGGCGGCGGCGGCGCCGGGAGGTGCTGACCGACGACGTCGAGCACCGGCCGGACGATCCGGCCGCGACCGCGGTGGGCAACGGCGCGCTGTGGCAGGCGTTGCAGCAGCTCGGCGAGGCGGAACGGACGGTCGTGGTGCTGCACGTGCTGTACCGGTACACGTTCAGCGAGATCGCCGGCATCTGCGACGAACCTCCGGGCACGGTTTCCAGCCGGTACGCGAGAGCCAAGCGTGCGCTGCGGGCGCACCTGGCCCCCGCACAGTCGACGATTCGGAGCGGACGTGGTTGACGAGGAAGGCCCGGTGGACGACCGGCTCGCCCAGGAGCTGGCCGCCACCCTGACCCAGGCACAGGACGCCCTGCCGGCGGCCGCTCCCGGGGCGGTCGCCGCGATCCGCCGGCGCTACCGGCGGAAACAGCGGCAGCGGGCCGGGCTGGCCAGCCTGGCGGTGGCGGTCCTGGTGCTGGCGGTGACCCTGACCGGGGCGGAACTGACCCGGGGAGTGCCGTCGGAGCCACCGGTCGGCGAGGGGGCGCGGGGGACGATCCGGGTCTGGGCGATCACCCAACCGGGCGCCGAGCCCGCGCTGTGGAAGCTGGTGAACCGGTACAACCGGAGCGCCGAGGTCGACGTGGATCTCAGCACCTTCGGCAACGAGGAGTACAAGGAGAAGCTGCGGGAGGTCGGCTCGCCGGAGGGCCCGGACGTCTTCGCCAGTTGGGGTGGTGCGAACCTGACCGGGCTGGCCCGGGACGGGCTGCTCGCCGACCTGACCCCACTGCGGGACGAGCCCGCGATCGCCGGCCGGTTCCTGCCCAGCGCGCTCGCCGGCGGCGTGGTGGACGGCCGGCAGTACGGCATCCCGATGAGCGGTACCCACCCGGTGGTGCTCTTCTACCACAAGGGCGTCTTCGCCGACGCCGGCGTGCGGCCGCCGCGCAGCTACGCCGAGCTGCTCTCCCTGGTGGAGACGTTCAAGGCCCGGAGGATCACCCCGGTCGCCCTAGGCGGCGCCCACGGGTGGACCGAGCTGATGTGGGTGATGTATCTGGCCGAGCGGATCGGCGGCCCGGGTACCACCGCCGACATCGTCGCCGGCCGTCCCGGTGCCTGGTCGAAGCCGGCGGTGGTGCAGGCGCTGCGGGAGGCGCAGGCACTCGCCGTGCGGGGCGCCTTCGGTACCGACTTCGCCTCGACCGGCTACGACGACGGTGCCGCCTCCGGGGAGCTGGCCAGTGGCCGGGCCGCCATGCAGCTGATGGGGACCTGGGAATATCCGACCCAGCTCGCCCGGAACCCGGACTTCGTGGCCGATGGCGACCTCGGCTTCGTGCCGTTTCCGGCGGTCTCCGGCGGGGCCGGGGACCCGGCCGACCTGGTCGGGGTGCCGACCCACTACTTCTCGATGGTGGCCGGCGGCCGGCATCGGGAGGCGGCGCTGGAGTTCGTCCGGGCGGTCGCGTCGGACGACTACCTGGACGACCTGGTCGCCGACGGCGAGGTGCCGCCGGTGAGCGACGCGGCCGACCGGCTGCGTGGTACGAAGCACGGCGGGTTCGGCACCTCGGTGCACGAACTGGTCACCCGGGCCCCGTCGTACGGGCTGGCCTGGGACCAGGCGTTGGCGCCGGCGGCCGCCACGGCACTCCTCGACAGCCTGCGCCGGCTGTTCCAGGGGGAACTCACTCCGGAGCAGTTCGTGGCGGCGATGGCGGAGGCCGGCTGAGCAACCCGAGCCAGAAGGTGCTGGCGTACCACAGCCTCCGATCCACATAGCATCTCCCGCGACTTCCGGGAAGAACGATCCGGCCGTCACAAAGTGTCGGATCTCTGACAGTTGGCCCGGCAGCAAACCCGGGTCCGGCTCGCGTTCCGGTAGGGATCGACGCGCATCCGTCCCCGCGCGCCGGCCCCCGCCGGTTCCGGCCGGCGGCTGATGTCGAACCACACCCTGGAGGCCTTGTCTCGATGAGAAAACTTCGGATAGCCCTGGTCGGCGTGCTCGCGGCCGGCGCGCTCTACCCGGTCGGGCCGTCGACCGCCACCGCGGCCCCGACCCACGCGCCGCTCGGTGTCGCGCAGGCCAAGGGCGGCTCCGCCGCACACGTACCCGGCGGGACGGCCACGGACCTTCCGCTGCGGGTACTGGCCAGGTGGCACGACCTCGGCATCGGTACCGCGATCGACATGAACGCGCTGGAGACCGACGCACCGTACCGGGAGCGGGCGGCCCGGGAGTTCTCCGCGGTCACCGCCGAGAACGTGATGAAGTGGTCGGAGCTGGAGCCGACCCGGGGCGAGTACAACTGGGGCCCGGCCGACGAGCTGATCGAGTTCGCCCGGCGCAACGGGCAGAAGGTGCACGGCCACACCCTGCTCTGGCACAGCCAGCTCCCCGCCTGGCTGACCGACGGCGTCGCCGACGGATCGATCGACTCCGCGGAGCTGCGCGACATCGTGCGCAACCACATCACCACGGTGATGAAGCACTTCCGGGGCAAGGTACGGGCCTGGGACGTGGTCAACGAGGCGTTCACCGACGGCGACGCCCCGGTGCTCCGGGACACCATCTTCCGCCAGCACCTCGGCCCGGACTACATCGCCGACGCGCTGCGCTGGGCGCACGCGGCCGACCCGCGGGCCAAGCTCTTCCTCAACGACTACGCGATCGACAACATCAACCCGAAGAGCACCGCCTACTACGAGCTGGCCAAGCAGCTCCGCAAGCAGCGGGTGCCGCTGCACGGCATGGGTTTCCAGGGCCATCTGGACCTCCAGTACCCGCTGCCGATCGACGCCCCGCAGAACCTGGCCCGCTTCGACAGGCTCGGCCTGGAGACCGCGTTCACCGAGGTCGACGTGCGGTTCTTCCTGCCCGTCGACACCTACAAGGAGGCCGGGCAGGTGGGTAGCTTCAACACCCTGCTGACCGCCTGCCTGCTCACCCCGCGCTGTGTGATGTTCACCGTGTGGGGCTTCACCGACAAGTACTCCTGGGTGCCCGGCTTCTTCGACGGCCAGGGCTCGGCCACCCCGCTGGACGAGAACCTCCAGCCGAAGGCCGCCTACCGGGGCCTCCAGCAGGTACTCGCCGTCGCCTCCGACCCGAACAGCAGGCGCGGCTTCTAGGAGGTCGGTCGGGAACGGGTCCGGCCCGTGCCCGTTCCCGGCCACCTCACCCTCGACCATCTCCCCACCACCCGGTCTCCGGCCGGTCCGGCCCCACCGCCGGACCGGCCGGAGCCGAGCAGGGCCGCCGAGACGAGCTGGCGAAGCGCGACGACGATCGCGGCGCCGGCGAGATCGGTCCAGCTCTCCAGGGTGGCCAGCCGGACCAGGCTGGCCGCCACCAGCAGGTCGAGCAGCACCCGCAGCGCCGTACGCCACGAGCCGGTGGTCAGCAGGGTCACCGCCGCCACCGCCAGGGCGAGCGCGGTGAGCAGGGTACCGAGTCCCCTCACCGTCGCCCCGTCCCGGCCGACCCGGCCCGGTCCGCCGGGGCACCGCCGTCCGGGGTGCCGAGCTGGCGCTGCTCCTGCCGGATCTCCCGGCCGAGGAAGTAGTTCAGCGCCGTCCGGATGGTGGCGATCGCGGCCAGCCGGCCGAGCTGGCCGAAGGTCGGCGAGACCGCGGTACGCAGGATGTCTGCGGCGAGCTGGAACTCCAGCCCCAGGGTGAGGAACCGGCCCAGCGACAGCCGGATCGGGGTGAAGACGGCGGCCGACCGGAGCCGGATCCCGGCCACCACGAACCGGCCGGCGGTCCAGACCGCGCCGACGAAGATCACCGCCGCGCCCACCGCCTCGACGACGGTGACCAGCACCTGGACGACGCGAGCCAGCAGTTCCTCGGGCAAGCCGCCGCGACCCTTACTCCGGCGACCAGCGGGTGTCCGGCCGGGGCACTCGCTCACCGTCGACGAACAGGTCGACCTTCTCGTTGAAGAACGCCACCATCCCGGCGATCGGCTGTATCAGGTGGGTGGGGAAGTCGTACGACCAGGCCACGTCGTGGTGCGTGGTGTCGGCGACCCGGACCGACCAGTAGTTGCTGGTCCGGCCCTTGTACGGGCAGGCGGTCTCCGTCCCGGTGGGAATCAGCCGGCTGAGGTCCACCTCGGCCCGGTTCAGGTAGTACCGGGTGGGCACGCCGGTCTCGAAGACCAGCACCGGCGAGCCCGTCTCGGCCAGCACCTCGCCGTCGATCTCGACCCGGACCCGCCGGGTCGACCGCAGCGCGTCCACCCGGGCGTACGGGTCACGCGGGTGCACGAAGACCTCCTCGTCCTCCTCGAACCAGGTGTCCAGGGTGTCCCACTCGAAGCGCACCATGTCGGCCAGCCCCTCGACCGACTTCTCGGTGTGCACCCGGACGCAGCCCGAGTGGTAGGTGTCGCCCACCCGGATCCCGTACTGCCGGGCCGTACCGACGCTGTACTGCTCCATGTCGTGCTCGTCGACCAGCAGGTCCTGGCGGATGTCCCGGAGCGGGATGTAGTAGTGCGGGTAGTGCTGCGCCTCCCAGACGTACCGGGCGCCGGTGGTGTCGAAGACCCACTCGCCGTTGAGCAGGCCGCGGATCCGCCGGGCGCAGGGTTCGACGTGGTCGGTCGGTACGATCGTGCGTGGATAGAGGGACATGGCTTCTCCTCCGCGGTTCGGGGTCTGGTCAGGCCCCCTGGCCCTGGTTCTGCATCAGGCCACCGTCCACGAAGTACGTCGAGCCGGTGACGTAGTCGGCGTCGGAGCTGGCCAGGAAGACCGCCACCCGACCGATCTCGACCGGCTCCGCGGCCCGCTTGAACGGGATGCTCTGCACCTGCTCCTCCAGGTACTTCGGGTCGTCGATGGCCCGCTGGTTGAACGGGGTGAGCACCATGCCCGGCCCGATGTTGTTGACGTTGATCCCCATCGGCGCCAGTTCCAGCGCCATGCTCTTGGCGAGGTTGAGCAGCGCGCCCTTGCTGGTGTCGTAGTCCGAGCCGCCGGCCCGGGCCACCTCCTGGTGGATCGAGGTGATGTTGATGATCTTGCCCTTGCCGCCCTGGTCCCGGCGGTGCCGGGCGAACCGCCGCGAGCAGAAGAAGGCGCCGTAGACGTTGATCCGGATCGACCTGTCCCAGGTCTCGGTGTCCAGGTCGATCACCGGGATGCCCGAGGCGTCCACCCCGGCGTCGTTGATCAGCACGTTCAGCTCGCCGAACTCGGCCAGCGCGGTGTCGAACATCGCCTCCACCTGGTCCTCTTCGCTGATGTCGCCGCGCACCACCACGGCCCGCCGGCCGGCCTGCTCCACCTGCTGCCGGGTGTGCTGTGCGCCGTCGTGGTCGTGCAGGTAGTGCACCACCACGTCGGCACCCTCCTTGGCGAACTCGATCGCGGTGGCCTGACCGATTCCGGAATCCGAACCAGTGATCAGCGCCGTCGTTCCTTCGAGCCGTCCAGTCATCAGCTTCCTCCCCCTGTCGGCACCGCCTCGTCCGAGGCGGTGGTGAGTTCCCAGGCCGCGCTGATCAGTCCGATGTGCGAGAACGCCTGCGGGAAGTTCCCGAGCTGCTCCCCGGTGTGCGGGTCGACCTGCTCGGCGAGCAGCCCGAGGTCGTTGGCGACGCCCGCCACGTTCTCGAACATCGCCGCCGCCCGGTCCCGTTCGCCGGCCAGCACCAGACACTGCACCAGCCAGAAGGAGCAGATCGTGAACGCCGCCGGGTCGCCCGCCCAGCGCCGGACCAGGCCACCCCGGGAGAGCCGCTCCTCGATCAGCCGGATGGTCTCCCGCATCCGGCCGTCGGTGGCGGGCAGGAAGCCGGCAAGCGGCATGAGCAGCACGCTGGCGTCGAGCTGGTCCGAGCCGAAGGCGCCGGTGTAGGCACCGACCTGCGCGTTCCAGCCCTCCCGGAGTACCGTCTCCCGGATCTCGTCCCGGACCGCCACCCAGCGGGCCAGGTCGTCGGGGTCGCCCAGCCGGTCGCCGAACCGCACCGCCCGGTCCAGCGCCACCCAGCAGCCCACCTTCGACGACACGTAGTGCCGGGCGGCGTCCCTGGCCTCCCACATCCCGGCATCCGGCTCCCGCCACCTGGTCACCGCCTGGTCGGCGAGGCTGCGCAGCAGGTCGCGGACCTCCGCGCGCATCGGGTCGAGGTAGTCCCGCAGCCACCAGGCCGCGTCCAGCACCTCGCCCGGCACGTCGAGCTGGTGCTGCCGCCACGCCTCGTTGCCGACCCAGACCGGTGAGCTGTTGGCGTAGCCGCGCAACGTCTCGATGCGGCGCTCGGTCAGGTCCCGCTCCCCCTCCACGCCGAACATGATCGGCACCGGCTCCCCGTCGATCCGGCCGACCGCCGAGGCGACCCAGCCGAAGAGCCGGTTCGCCTCCGTCGGGCAGGCCGCGACCCAGAGCGCCCGCAGCGTCAGGCTGAAGTCGCGCAGCCAGGCGTACCGGTAGTCGTAGTTGCGGTCACCGCCGAGTTCCTCGGGCAGCGAGGTGGTGGCGGCGGCCACCACCGCGCCGCTCGGCACGTAGGTGAGCCCCTGCAACACCAGGGCGTTGCGCCGGACCAGTTCCGGATAGCGGCCCTGGTAGTCGTGGTGCGCCGCCCAGGACCGCCACCCCTCGACCGTGTCGCCGAACGCGTCCGTCTCGTCCACCGGATGCGGCGCCATCTCGTGGAAGGTCGGCCGGTAGGCGAGGACGAAGGTCTCCCGCTGCCCGGCATCGACGGTGAGCCGGGCCGTCGCCTCGGCGCCCTGCACGGTCAGCGGCACCGGGGCGGTCAGCGCCAACGTCGTCGGCCCGGAGGTCGCGGTCAGTTCGCCGTCCCGCCACACCAGGTACGCGGTCCGCCGGCCGTACTCGAACCGGGGGCAGTAGGACAGCTCCATCGGAACGGTCCCGGAGAGGCCCTCCACCACCCGGACCAGGATTCCGGGGGACCGACGCCCGATTCCGTGTCCCCGGGCACCCGACTCCAGCAGCAGCCCGTCGGTCAGCGACACCTCGCCGTGCTCGGTCCGGAACACCGTACGCAGCACCAGCGTGTCGGGCAGGTAGTTCCGGCGGACCTCGAAGCGCTCGGCCGGCCGGATCCACCAGTGCCCACCGTTGACGTCCAGCAACCGGCAGAAGACCGAGGGCGCGTCGAACCGCTCCGGGCACCACCAGTTGACCGAGCCGGAGCGGTCGACCAGCGCGGCGCTGCGCCCGTCGGCCAGCAACCCGTACTCGGCGATTCCTCCGGCCCCCACGCGGCGGGCTACCCCCGGGCGGCGGCTCTAATCCCGCAGGTCAGCCGGGACGGGCGGGGTACCCGCGACTTGACAACAGGAACTTAGGTCAGGCTAACCTACTGCACCGGGCGCACCGATCGCCCGTATCGACCGACAGACCCGCTCTGCGCAGCGGTCACCAAGGAGCACCACGACATGCCGCACCCCCGTCAGTTCACCCGCCGCAACCTGCTCGGCGCGGCCGGCGCGCTCGGCCTCACCGCCCTGCTCGGCGCCTGCGGCCAGGACGACGATCCCGGTACGGACACCGGCACCGGGGGCGCGTGGAGCTTCACCGACGACCGGGGCCAGACCGCGTCCGCCGCGAGCCGGCCGAACCGGGTCGTCGCGTTCGTCGGCACCGCCGCCGCGCTGTACGACTTCGGCGTCACCGAAGCGCTCGTCGGGGTGTTCGGCCCGACCAAGCGCGCCGACGGCAGCCCGGACGTGCAGGCCGGCGAGCTGCCGGTGGCCGGGCTGACCGTCATCGGCAACACCTGGGGCGAGTTCAACATCGAGGCGTACGCCTCGGTCAAGCCCGAACTGCTGGTCACGCACGAGTACGAGAAGAACTCGCTCTGGTACGTACCGGACGAGAGCAAGGACAAGATCGTCCCGTTGGCTCCCACCGTGGCCCTGGTCGCCTCGCGGGCCCCGCTGGACAGGGTGATCGGCCGGCACGCCGACCTCGCCGCCGCGCTCGGTGCCGACCTGAACGCGTCGAAGGTCACCGAGGCCAAGGCCCGGTTCGAGGCCGCCGCCGCCAGCATCCGGGCGGCGGTCGCGGCCAACCCGGGAATCCGGGTGCTCGCCTGTTCCGCCGCCGAGGAGCTCTTCTACGCCTCCAACCCGGGCGTCAACTCCGACATCCTCTACTACAAGTCCCTGGGCGTGGACGTCGTGGTGCCGGGCAAGCTCGACGACGGCGGCTACTTCGAGAGCCTGAGCTGGGAGAACGCCGACAAGTACCCGGCCGACCTGCTGCTGCTGGACAACCGCAGCTCCACGCTCCAGCCCAAGGACCTGACCAGGAAGCCGACCTGGAGCCAGCTCCCGGCGGTGAAGGCCAACCAGATCGTCGGCTGGAACAGCGAGCCCCGGTTCTCGTACGCCGGCAGTGCCGCCGCCCTGGAGACGCTGGCCAGCGCGCTCCGCTCCGCCCGCAGGGTCGCCTGAGGCGGCGGGGTGCCGGGTCAGCCGGCGAACGCGGACAGCCCGGTGAGCCGCTGCCCGATCACCAACTGGTGGATCTCCGAGGTGCCCTCGTAGGTCAGCACGCTCTCCAGGTTGTTGGCGTGCCGGAGCACCGGATATTCGCCGCTGATGCCGTTCGCGCCGAGGATGGTCCGGCACTGCCGGGCGATGGCGATCGCCTCCCGGACGTTGTTCAGCTTGCCGACGCTGACCTGCTCCGGCCGGAGCCGGCCGGCGTCGGCCAGCCGGCCCAGGTGCAGGGCCAGCAGATAGCCCTTCTGCAACTCGACCGCCATGTCGGCCAGCTTGGCCTGGGTGAGCTGGAAGCCGGCGATCGGCCGGCCGAACTGCTCCCGGCTGGTGGCGTAGTCGATCGCGGCGTGCAGGCAGTCCCGGGCGGCGCCGAGCGCACCCCAGACGATGCCGTACCGCGCCTCGGTCAGGCAGCTCAGCGGGGCCCGCAGCCCGGTCGCGGCCGGCAGTTGGGCGTCGGCCGGCAACCGGACCTCGTCGAGCACGATCTCCCCGGTCGAGGAGGCGCGCAGCGACATCTTGCGCCGGATCTCCCGCGCCGTCACCCCGGGCGTCCGGATGGGTACGACAAAACCCCGCACCCCCTCGTCGGTACGCGCCCAGACGACGGCGAGATCGGCGACCGGCGCATTGGTGATCCACATCTTGCCGCCGCTCAGCACCCAGTCGGAGCCGTCCCGGCGGGCCCGGGTCGTCATCGAGGCGGGGTCGGAGCCGTGGTCCGGCTCGGTCAGCCCGAAGCAGCCGATCAGCTCGCCGGCCGCCATCCGGGGCAGCCAGTGCTGCTTCTGCTCCTCGGATCCGTACCGCCAGATGGCGTACATGGCCAGCGATCCCTGCACGGACACCAGGGACCGCACTCCGGAGTCGCCGGCCTCCAGCTCCAGGCAGGCCAGCCCGTACGCGACGGCCGAGGCGCCGGCGCAGCCGTACCCGGTCAGGTGCATGCCGAGCAGGCCGACCTTGCCGAACTCGACGGCCAGTTCCCGCACCGGGGCCTGGCCGGCCTCGTACCAGCCGGCGACGTGCGGGCGTACCCGGGTCGCCACGAGCTGGCCCACCACGGACCGGATCTGCCGGTCCTCCTCGGTCAGCGAACCGTCCAGGTCGAGCAGGTCGAGCGGGGGTGTCCCGCCCCGACTGGGAGCCTCGGTCATGACCGCCACCCTAACGGCCGGCCAGCGGGCGTCCTCGGGGTCAGGAGGCCGGCAGCACCAGGACCCGGGCGTGGATCTGGTTGCGCTGCTGGAGCGCGGCGCGCAGTGCGCGGTGCAGTCCGTCCTCCAGATAGAGACCGCCGCCCCACTGCACGACGTGCGGGAAGAGGTCGCCGTAGAAGGTGGAGTCCTCGGCGAGCAGCTTGTCCAGCGCGAGTTCCCGCTTGGTCGTGATGAGCTGGTCGAGGCGCAGCGGGCGTGGCGGGATCTCTGCCCACTGCTTCAACGTGAGCCCGTGGTCCGGGTAGGGACGCCCGTCCCGAACCGCTTTGAAGATCACGACGGCACGCTCCTCCCCATGGCCGTGCTGGCCCGACCCCTTGCTGCTACTCCGGCGGCCCGCCACCTGCGCGAGCCGCACCGTACCGATGACGCCCGTCAGCCTAGCGACCTCCGACGAGCTCTTGGTTTGTCCACGGATGTCAGTTTCGTTACTACCTCCGGTGACATCCTGACCCGCGTCGGTCAGGATGTCAGCCCCACCGTCCTCGGTGCACCACCTGCTCCACCGGCCGGCGACCACGTCGCAACGACGACGATCGATGATCCGGCGCCGGATAACCGATGCTGAGCGCGCCGATCGGGGTGAGGCCCTCCGGCACTCCGAACGCCTCCCGGAACGGGCCGATCCGCTCCGGCGGAATGCCGAAGAAGCAGGCGCCGAGCCCGGAGTCCACCGCGGTCAACAGCATCAGCAGTGCGGCGAAGCCGGTGTCGACGTACCAGTACGGCACCGGCCAGCGGGCCTCGTCGCGGTCCGTCCACCCCTTGTCCGGCTCGGCGTACCGGTCGAGGTAGGCGGAACGGTCCGCCAGCGGTACGACGATCAGCGGTGCCCGCCGCATCCCGGTCAGCCACCGGCTCTGCCCCTCGGCGGCCGGGTCGCGCCGGGCGCCCTCCGGGGTGGTCGCCGTCCAGAACAGCTCGCGGTCCGCCGGCTCGGTCAGCACCAGGAACGCCCAACCCTGGGAGAACCCGGCCGACGGGGCCCGGACGGCGTGCTCCAGCAACCGGTCCACCAACTCCGGCGGTACCGGCCGGTCCGGGTCGTAGTTGCGCACCATCCGCCGCCGCCGGACGACCGTCGAGAACTCCATCGCGCGCCCCTCCACGCTCTCGCCGAGGCGTCAGGCGCCGGGCCGGATGCCCCAGCTCCCCTGCCAGGTCTGTCCCGGTTCGAGGACGATCACGTCCCGGCCGGAGCGGAACGCGTCCGGCGGGCAGGTCATCGGCTCGACCGCCACCGACCGCCGGTAGCGGTCGCCGAGCAGGGTGTCCCCGGTGAAGACCTGCCACCAGCCGAACGACGGGTCGGCCCAGATGCTCACCGCCGCCTCCGGATCCGGGCCGGAGAGCGTGACGCTGGAACCCCAGTCGTGCGTCAGCGCCGGGTCGAGGTCGCCGAAGGCCAGGTCGAGGACGGCCCGGCCGATCCGGCGCGGCTCGGTGAAGTCGTACTCCCCGCCGGTCACCTTGGCCGCGCCGATCGGCAGCAGCCGGCCGTCCAGCAGCAGCCGGCTGCGCCCCGGTACCCGCAGCCACAGGTCGTCCACGGCGACCCCGGGCAGCCGCAGGTAGGGGTGCACCGAGAAGCCGAACGGGCAGGGCGCCTTGCCGACGTTGGTCGCCTCGTGGCGTACCCGCAGCCCGTCGGCGCCGACCCGCCACTGCGCGCGCAGCGACAGCGGCCACGGGTAGCCGACCTGGGCCGGCATCTCGCAGCCCACCACCACCGCGTCCGGGCGCTGCTCGACCAGCCGCCAGGGCAGCCAGTTGACCAGACCGTGGATCGCGGTGTGCCGCTGCGGCTCGGTCAGCGGAAGCTGCAACTCCTGGCCGGCGAAGGTGTACTGGCCGTCGCGGATCCGGTTCGGCCACGGGGCGAGCACCTGACCCGCGCTGCCGGCCGGCAGTTCGTCCTCCGGGTACCCGTCGAGGTAGTCGACGCCGTTCGCCCGGTACGCCCGCAGCCCACCACCGACCTCGACCACCACGGCCTCCTGGCCGGCGGCCGAAATGGTCCACTGTGCACCGGAGAGCGGCCGGGCCGCCTTGACGTTGTCCATGCCGGGACGATAGCCGTTACCCGGCGGCGGCGCCCGGCTGGCCGGACGCCGCGCCGCCGCCGGAGCCGGAACCGGCGGCCGCACCGGCCGGCCCGGAACCGGCGGACCCGGCACCGGCGGGTGCGCCCGGCTCGGCATCCTCGTCGCCCGGCTGCGGCGCCCGGTACCGCACCAGCGCCGGGAAGAAGATCCCCAGCAGCAGCGCGAGGATGGCCGCGACCACCCCGCCGCCGACCCAGGCGAAGCCGACCCCGAAGGCGGCGGCGGTGGTTCCGGCGCGCAGGTCACCCAGCCGGGGGCCACCCGCGACCACCGTGATGTTCACGCCCTGCAACCGGCCGCGCAGCCGGTCCGGGGCGTAGACCTGCAACATCGACTGCCGGAAGACCGCACTGACCAGGTCGGCCGCCCCGGCCACCGCGAGCAGCAGGACGGCCAGCCAGAGCTGCCGGGCCAGCCCGGCGACGGCGATCGCCAGCCCCCAGCCGACCACCGCACAGACCAGGGCCAGCCCCTGCCGGCGTACCCGGCTGATCCAGCCCGAGGTGAGCCCGCCGAGCACCGACCCGATCGCGATCGCGCTGAACAGCCAGCCGACCGCCGAACCGCCGCCGAACCGCTCCTGCGCCACCTCGGGGAAGAGCGCCCGGGGCATCGCCAGCACCATCGCGATGATGTCGACGGCGAAGGAGAGCAGCAGCACCGGAGTGGTGGCCAGGTAACGGAACCCGTCCACCACGCTGGCCAGGCCGGCCCGCCGGGGCGGTCCGCCGTCGTCCAGCGGCGGCATCGAGGGGAGCCGGTAGGTGGCCCAGAGCGAGACGGTGAAGAGCACCGCGTCCACCCCGTACGCCACCGGCAGCACCGCCTCGACCGGTCCGACCGAGAAGACCAGGCCGGCGGCGAGCGGACCGAGTACCCCACCGGCGGTGGAGGTGGTGTAGCCGAGCGTGTTCGCGGCCGGCACCAGCGAGGTGGGTACCAGCCGGGCGATGATCGCCTGTCGGGCCGGCGAGCTGATCGCGAACGCGGTCGTCTGCACCGCCACCAGCACCAGCAGCAGGACCGGGCTGCCGACCCGGAACAGCGCCTGGAGCAGCAGCCCGAGCGTGGAGATCCACATCAGCACCGAGCTGGCCAGCAGCAGTTTGCGCCGGTCCACCGCGTCGGCGACGGCACCACCCCAGAGGCCGAAGACCAGCAACGGGACGAATCCGGCGATGCCCAGCAGGCCGACCCAGAACGACTTCTCGGTCAGCGCGAACATCTCCACCGGTACCGCGACCGCGGTGAGCTGGAAGCCGAACATCGAGACGCCATTGCCGATCCAGAGCCGCCGGTACGCCGGCACCCGCAACGGACGTACGTCCATCGCCCACCGGGCGAACCGGCCCCCGGACCGCGCCTTCCCGACGGCGGCCGGCTCGGCGGTCTCGCCCGGCCCCGGTGCGGGGGAGTCGACGACCGTCCCGCCGTCCGGCGCCGGGTCGCCGCCGACCCGGTCGGCGTCGGGGTCAACGTCGGTCAAGGCGCCAGCCGCTCAATGATCCAATCGTCCGCACCGGTCAGACGGTAGCGCAGTCGATCGTGCAGCCTGCTGGCCCGTCCCTGCCAGAACTCCACCGTCGCCGGCACCACCCGCAGGCCACCCCAGTGTGGCGGTGCCGGCACCGGTACGCCGTCGGGAAACCGCTCGGCGGCGGCCCGGAACCGGTCATCCAGCGCGGCCCGGTCGGAAAGCACCTCCGACTGCGGGCTCGCCCAGGCCCCGAGCTGCGACCCGCGCGGCCGGGCGGCGAAGTACGCCTCCGTCTCGGCCCGGTCGACCGGCCCGATCGTGCCGCAGATCACCACCTGGCGCTGGATCGGATACCACGGCAGCAGCAGGCTGGCGTACGGGTTGACCCGCGCCTCGGAGCCCTTGCGCGACCCGTAGTTGGTGTAGAACACCAGCCCGCGCCCGTCGTACCCCTTCAGCAGGACGGTCCGGGTGCTGGGCCGGCCCTGCGCGTCGGCGGTGGCCACCACCATCGCGTTCGGCTCGGGGAGCCCGGCCGCGACCGCGTCGAGGAACCAGCGGTGGAACTGTGTCCACCAGTCGGGCGCCAGGTCCGCCTCGGCGAGCCCGTCGGCCGACCCGTACTCCCGGCGCAGCTCGGCCGGCGGTGTGTCCCGCATCACGTCACATCCCTGTTCGTCGATCGAAAGCGGAGGACCGGCACCGACCCGCTCAGCCGGCGGGCGACCCCGGTGCCGGCCCGTCCTTGCCGCGTCGTGTCGCGCGTAGCACAACCGTGACCTCTCGCAAAGTTAGTTACCCAGCAGGCAAGATGGCACGAATACATCGCTGAGTTCGCCAAGGGTTCGCGCCGGGTACCGCCGGGTGGGCCCTGAATGCACGGACGACCCATCCAGGAGCGCGCATGTCCGACTTCAAACCGGGGCTGGAAGGCGTGATCGCCTTCGAGACCGCCATCGCCGAGCCTGACAAGGAAGGAGGGGCGCTGCGCTATCGCGGGGTCGACATCGAGGACCTGATCGGCCAGGTCTCCTTCGGCAACGTCTGGGCCCTGCTCGTGGACGGCCGGTTCGGTCCCGGCCTGCCCCCGGCCGAACCGTTCCCGGTGCCGGTGCACTCCGGCGACATCCGGGTCGACGTGCAGTCCGCGGTGGCGATGCTGGCGCCGTACTGGGGGCTGTCCCAGTTCCTCGACATCTCCGACGAGCAGGCCCGGGAGGACCTGGCCCGGGTCTCGGTGACCGCGCTCTCCTTCGTCGCCCAGTCGGCGCGCGGGCTCGGCCTGCCGGCCGTACCACAGAAGGAGATCGACAAGGCGGAGACCATCGTCGAGCGGTTCATGAAGCGCTGGCGGGGCGAACCCGACCCACGGCATGTCAAGGCCGTCGACGCCTACTTCATCTCCGCCGCCGAGCACGGTCTGAACGCCTCCACCTTCACCGCCCGGATCGTCGCCTCGACCGGTGCGGACGCCGCCGCCTGCATCTCGTCGGGCATCGGCGCCCTCTCCGGCCCGCTGCACGGCGGCGCACCGTCCCGGGTACTGCACATGATCGAGGCGGTGGAGCGCAGCGGCGACGCCGAGGGGTACGTCAAGGGCGTACTCGACCGGGGCGAGCGGCTGATGGGCTTCGGCCACCGGATCTACCGGGCCGAGGACCCGCGCGCCCGGGTGCTCCGGCGTACCGCCAAGGAGCTGGGCGCGCCCCGTTTCGAGATCGCCGAGGCGCTGGAGAAGGCCGCCCTGGAGGAGCTGCACAACCGCAAGCCGGACCGGGTACTCGCCACCAACGTCGAGTTCTGGTCGGCCGTGGTGCTCGACTTCGCCGAGGTACCGGCGCACATGTTCACCTCGATGTTCACCTGTGCCCGGATGGGCGGCTGGAGCGCGCACATCCTGGAGCAGAAGAAGCTGAAGCGGCTGGTCCGGCCGGCCGCCCGGTACACCGGCCCCGGGCAGCGCCTGCCCACCGAGGTGGAGGGCTGGGACGCCGTCCCGCACGACGCCTGAGCTGCGCGAAGGGCCCCACTCCGACCGCTGCCGCGGACCGGGGAGGGGTCCTTCGGCGTGTCCGGGTCCGACGCCGGGACGGATGTGGGGCAGACCTCAGTCGCCGCGGTGGGATCGTCCCCCGGGCCGCGCGGCCGAGGTGCGAGGATGGGGTGGCGGCAGCGTCGCCGGATCAACCGCTCGGCTCACGGGCCTCTCGGCCCACCGGAAGGACCTTCGTAACCGTGGCTGACGTATCGACCATTCGGATTCCCGACGAGATCAAACCCGCTGACGGCCGGTTCGGCTGCGGCCCTTCCAAGGTGCGTCCGGCGGCGGTCTCCGCGCTGGCCGACGTCGCCACGACGTACCTCGGCACCTCGCACCGGCAGAAGACCGTGCGCGACCAGGTCGCCCGGCTGCGCCGGGGCATCGCCGAGTTCTTCTCCCTGCCCGAGGGCTACGAGGTGGTGCTCGGCAACGGCGGCACCACCGCCTTCTGGGAGGTGGCCACCTTCGGGCTGGTGCGGGACCGGGCCCAGTTCGCCAGCTTCGGCGAGTTCGGCGCCAAGTTCGCCAAGTCGGTCAAGGATGCGCCGTTCCTCGGCGAGCCCACCGTGCGCAAGTCCGACCCGGGCACCGCGCCGTCGCTGGTCGCCGAGGCCGGCGTCGACGTCTACGCCACCCCGCACAACGAGACCTCGACCGGTGTCGCGGTGCCGATCCGCCGGGTGGCCGGTGCCGACGACGACGCGCTGCTGCTGGTCGACGCGACCTCCGGGGCGGGCGGCCTGGAGGTGGACGTCCGGGAGACCGACGTCTACTACTTCGCCCCGCAGAAGTGCTTCGGCTCCGACGGCGGGATCTTCCTCGCCCTGATGTCGCCGGCCGCGCTGGCCCGGGCGACCGAGATCAAGTCCTCGGGGCGCTACATCCCGGCCTTCCTCGACCTGGTCACGGCGATCGACAACTCGCGGCTGGAGCAGACGTACAACACCCCGGCGCTGGCGACGATCTTCCTGGCCGCCGAGCAGACCGACTGGATGAACGCGCAGGGCGGGCTGGCCTGGGCGGCCAAGCGCACCGCCGAGAGTGCCGCCATCGTGTACGGCTGGGCCGAGCGCTCCGCCGTGACGACGCCCTTCGTGACCGATCCGGCACTGCGCTCCAATGTGGTGGCCACGGTCGACTTCGCCGACGGTGTCGACGCGACCGCGATCGCCAAGGCGCTGCGGGCGAACGGGATCGTCGACACCGAGCCGTACCGCAAGCTCGGCCGCAACCAGCTCCGGATCGCGCTCTTCCCGGCCGTCGAGCCCGCCGACGTGGAGGCGCTGACCACCTGCGTCGACTACGTGGTCGACCGGCTCTGAGTCGAACCGTCCCTCGGGTCGGGCCGGTCGGCCGGACCGCCCGACCCGAGTGATCAATTCGTGCAGCTCACCCGCGACATGCGGGCGCGCCTCTCCCCAACGGGTGACGGAGCAGCGTACCGTGTGACGAGGACGCCCGGGTGTCTGACCTGTGGCGTGGGGCCAGCGAGGCGGGACGGAGGCAACGCGATGCGGCCAGTACGCTTCGTCGCCCTCTCCGAGGACGGCCAGGCCATGGTGCTCACCGACGAGGTGGGCCGTCTTCTCGCGCTGCCGATCGACGAACGGGTCGCGACCGTCCTGCACAACGAGCCCGGCAGCGCACCACTGGCTGCGGTCGGTCCCGGCACCGAGCCGGCGCCCTCGCTGTCACCACGGGACATCCAGGCCCGGATCCGTTCCGGCGAGTCCGCCGAGGACGTGGCCCGGATCGCCGGGGTTCCGGTCGACCGGGTGCTGCGCTACGCCGGCCCGGTGCTCCAGGAGCGGGCGATGCTCGCCCAGCACGCCCGGCGGACCCGGCTGAGGAACGCGGAAAACCAGGCGCCGCTCGCCGAGATCGTCGACGGCCGGCTCTCCCAGCACGGCATCGACACCGAGAAGATCTCCTGGGACGCCTACCGGCGCGACGACGGCACCTGGCGGATCGTCGCGACCTGGCCTTCCGGCAAGGCCACCGCCCAGGCGATCTGGGATCTCGACAAGGCGCGCCAGGCGGTGACGCCGCACGACGACATGGCGCAATACCTCTGCGCCGAGCGCCCCGCGCCACTGCTCGGCCAGGAGCCCGCGCCGGAACGCGGCGGCCACGCCCTGCCCGGTCCGTCCAGGGTGGAGCCGAGTCGTGGCGGGCACGGCCTGCCGGCGGCGGCCGGCGACCACGCCCGGCCCGGCCGGGATCCGATCCGCGCCGGCCGGGACGCGCTGCTCGCCGGGCTCGACCGGCCGCTCGGCTCGACCGCCGGGCGCGGGCTCGACCCGGCCGCGTCGATGGCGTCGCCGGACGCGCCCCGGCAGCGTCCGGTCTCCGGTGGTGCCGCCGCGCTGCTCGGCGGCGGCTCCGGCTCCGCGTTCGACGACGACGCCGACGCACCGAAGGAGGTCCCGGCGGTGCCGTCGCTGGCGGTGCTCCGGCCGCGCCGCGCCGCCACCGGGCCGGGCTCCGGTGACTCCGGTGACGCCTCCGGCAAGCCGCGCAAGCGCCTGCCGAGCTGGGACGACGTCCTCTTCGGCAGCGGCCCCGCCGCCCGCGAAACCTCCTGACGACCTGGTCGTTCCCGCGGGGGTCTGCGGTACCGTCGCGGCCATGCGGACTGGCCCGAAAGGGACAAGCCTGGGCGCACCTACGGGAGCCGGAGCCGCTACAGCGGCCAGGTCGCCAGCCGGTCGTACGTCGGCCGGGGGCCGAGATGGCTGCGTACCAGCACCAGCTCGGTCGCCGGCCAGGACGGCCCCAGATATCCGTCGAGGGTACGCAGGTCCTCGTCGAGGCTCTCCCGGTCCAGCCGGTCACCGGGGCGGGCCAGGGTGAGGTGCGGTCGCAACGGCCGGAAGTCGAACGGGAGCCTGGACCGGCGCAACTCCCGCCGGACCGTCGCGGCCAGCCGGCGCAGCGCGTCGACCTCGCCGAGCAGCCCGACCCAGAGCACCGTGAACCGCCCCCGCCCGAACCGCCCACCGCCGCCGAGCTGGAGCCGGGGCGCCGTCCGCCCGGCCTCCGGTTCGACGCGCCCGGCGGCCGCGCGTCGGCGCCGGACCGGCGGGTGCCGCCACAGCTCGACGGCCCGGGAGAGCGCCTCCTCCACTGTGTGCAGCCGGTCGTCCGGCACCTCGCCGAGGAACGCGACGGTCACGTGCAGGCTCGACCGGGCGGTCAGCCGTACGTTGGTCCCGGCGTCGGCCGCCGCGCCGATCCGGAGCCGGTGCGTCTGCGCGACGATGTCGTCCAGCGCCTCCGGCGGCGGATAGACGGCCACGAAGAGTCGCATCTCAGCGCCGCTTCCGGCAGCGGGTCGCCGACCGGCGGGTCAACCGCTGCCCTGGCGCGGCCCGGCGTGCGGGGACGGCAGGATCAGGCCGGCGGCCTGTAACTCGCCCTCGACGCGTACCCGCTCGATCTCCAGGTCGACGCCGTCGAGATCGCCGAGGTGCTCGGCCACGCCCAGGCACCGGCTGGCCAGGCGCAGCCGGTCGTCGTACGCCTCCAGCACCGCGTCCTGCCAGAGCCGGGAGCGTCCGGCGATGCTCAGCCGCTGGTCGCCCAGCCGGCGCAGGTCGGCGGCGATCCGCTCGATCGCCGGGTGGTCCACCCGGTCGAACTCGGTGAGGTCGACCTCGCGGGCGAGCGCGTCCACTTCGAACGACCGGTCGAGGCGGTCTATCACCCGACGCGACCGGCGACTGTCCCGGTGGCCGGCGAACCAGCAGGCGAGCCGGTCGATCAGCTCGTCGGCGCAGATCAGCGCGGCCACGGCGACCGGCAGGCAGGCTACGGCGAGCAGGGCCAGCGGCAGCGCGAAAGCATGCACGATGGCCACATCCTCCGACGCTAACCGGCGGCAACCCGGCCCGCCACCGGTTTTGCCATCAACGAATATTGAACCTTTGTCGACCTCCCTTGCGGTCCGCCGTGACCGAAGCTGGTCGACCTCCCTTTGCGGTCCGCCGTGACCGAAGCGGAGAGTCAAGGCGCCGCGCTGTTCAGGTGGAGAAGGTTCTCATCGGGTCGCCGGGGCGAGCGCCAGGCGCAGCCGCTCGATCGCCGCCCGGTCGCCGGCCCAACTGACGGCGTGGTCGGCCGAGCGCCGCCAGAGCCAGAGCAGCAACCGCTCCGGACTCGCGCTGATGGTCGCCGCCGGCCCGACCTCGGCCGGCGGGCCGTCTCCCGCCCCGGAGGCCCTGCCGCCGGCCGCGCCGGCCGGCTTCCGGACCGGTGCCGCGTCCGGCCGGCCGTTCTGCACCGGCACCGCCGCTCCGGCCCGGGCGACCGATGCCCGGTCGGACGCGACCGTCGCACCGTCCGGGCCGAGCCGGACCAGCCAGCTCGCCGGCCCGGCGGTGGCCAGGACCTGGATCGCGGGATCGGGGAGTACGTCGGTGAAGTCCTCGGGCCACCGCCGCGTGCCGTATCCCAGGAGGATCCGCAACAGCTCGTCGATGCCGTCGGCGGCGAGGTCGGCGGGGATCTCCGCGACGGGCTGGGCGGTCGCCAGCTCCGCGTCCACCCGGTGGATGACCGTCTCCTGCGCCATCCGCCGCAGCCAGAAGCCGACGGTCTGGTCCGGGTCGTACCAGGTGGGTGCGAGCGCGGCCGGATCCCGGCTGTCGAACTCGGCACGCAGCGCGAGGCAGGCCCGGTCGAGCAGCGCCAACGGCTCCTCCGCGGACAGCTCCGGCGGCCACGACGGCGGGATCCGCCCGGTCCGCATGCACTCCACCTTGTGCAGGTAGACCACCGCGACGTGCCGGACCAGGTCGGCGACGGTCCAGTCCGGACAGCTCGGCACGGCCGCGCCCAGATCGGCGGACGCGACCTGCCGCAGCCGGGCCTGGTCGGCGGCCAGGCACTCCAGTAGTCGCACACGCAGCATGAGGTCAGCTAACCAGAGGGGTCCGACGCCCGCAGGGTGCCGCGCCACCGACGCCCGACAGTCGACGGCGTGGCCCCGGCGTGCCGGACACCTCCGCCGGGTGCCTCACATGTCGGCCGGATGCACCACGTAGAAGCGGGGCAACGGGAGGATGCGCAGCCGGAGCCGGGTACCGGTGCGGTGCAACTGCCAGATCAGCGCCGTACCGGCGGTGGCCAGCGAGATCAGGCCGCCGATCCAGATGCTGGCGCCGGCGCCGAAGCGCTCGGCGATCCAGCCGATGATCGGCGCGCCGACCGGGTTGGTGCCGAGGAACACCAGTACCCAGAGCGACATCACCCGGCCCCGGAACGCCGCGTCGACACCGAGCTGCACCCGCTGGTTGGACGCCTGGGCGAAGAAGACCATGAAGAACCCGGTCAGCGGCAGCAACGCCACCACCAGCCAGTACGTCGGGGCGAGCCCGACCAGGGTGCCGCAGGCGCCGGTCGCCACGGCGGCGCCCAGCACCACCCAGACCGACGGCCGGCTGCGCCGGCCGCTGCCGGCCAGCGCCCCGGCCAGGGCGCCCACCGCGAGCGCGGTGGTGAACAGGCCGAACGAGGCGGCCCCGGTGTTGAAGGTGGTCTTGGCCAGCGCCGAGAGGGTGAGCTGGAAGTTGAACAGGGCCAGCCCCATCACCGACATCAGCACCATCGGCAGCACCAGGTCGGACCGGCGGGCGACGTACCGGAGTCCGTCGATCACCCGGGCGGAGCCGCGCTCGGCGAGCGGCGGCAACTCGTCGCGGTGCAGCTCGGCCGAGCGCATCAGCACCACGAAGACCACCGGGGCGATCGAACTCAACGCGCTGACCAGGAAGACCGGGCCGACGTCGAAGAGCGCGATCGCCACGCCGGCCACCGCCGGGCCGATGATCCGGGCCGAGTTGAAGGTGGCGGCGGAGAGCGCCAGCGCGTTGGGCAGCAGCGGGGTGCCGACGAGTTCGGAGACGAAGGACTGGCGTACCGGGGTCTCGACCGCGTTCGCCACCCCGAGCAGGCCGGCGAAGACGAAGACGTGCCAGAGCTGCACGACACCGGTGATCACCAGCACGCTCATGCCGAGCGCCAGGAGGCTCCAGGTGCAGTTGGCGACGAACAGGAGTACGCGCTTGTCGTACCGGTCGGCGAGGCGGCCGGAGAGCAGGGTGAGCAGGAGTACCGGGGTGAACTGAAGGGCGATGACCACGCCGAGCGCGGAGGCCGAGTTGTCCGAGAGATCCAGGACGAGCCAGTCCTGTGTGGTGAACATCATCCACACGCCGATCAGCTTGATGAACTGACCGGTGGCGAAGAGCCGGTAGTTGCGAACCGTCAGGGACTGGAAGGTGGTGCTCAGCTTTGCCCGCACTCGGGGTGCGCCTCCTCGGGTCGTACGCGTCATCCCGACCTCCGGCCTCGACATTGCGGCCGGAAGGTCCTAGCGGACGAAGCGGACCCGGTCCTCAGCGGCGGTCAGTCGCGCGCCACCTTCTGCAGGATCTCCGCGGCACGCTGGAGCGCGTCGCGGTCCTCCGGGGTCAGCTCGGCGAGCCGGCCGGCCAGCCACTCGTTGCGGGCCCGGTCGAACTGGGCCAGCATCGCGCGGCCGGTGTCGGTGGCCGAGAGGATGACCTGTCGGCCGTCGGTCGGATGGGGGGTGCGCTGCACGAGGCCGCGCTCCTCCAGCTTCGCGACGATCTTGGTCATCGTCGGCGGCTGGACCCGTTCGGTGTCGGCCAGCTCGCGGGGCGTCAGCGCACCGGCCAGCTCCAGGCTGGTCAGGGCGGAGAGCTGGGTCCCCGTGAGGTCGCCGACCGGCCGGGTCTGCCGTACCCGTCGGTTGAGTCTGGTGATCGCGTCGCGCAGCAACGTCGCAAGCTGCGCCGGTGGCATGCGCTTCGCCATCACCGTCCACTCCGTCACGGTCGTTAGCCTAACTAATAAGCTAGGCTAACGACCACCGATTATGACCACTGTCACCGAGACCCGGCGCCGTGCTGTTCCAGAGGCTAGAACAGCACGGTCTCGATCGGGCCGCGCAGGAAGTAGACCACGAAGAGCGCGGCCACCCCGTAGAGCAGCGGGTGCACCTCCCGGGCCTTGCCCCGGGCCAGCTTGACCAGCACGAAGGTGATCACGCCGGCCCCGATGCCGTTCGAGATCGAGTAGGTGAACGGCATCAGCACGATGGTGAGGAACGCCGGGATGGCGATCTCGTAGTCGTTCCAGTCGATGGTCCGCACCGCGGTCATCATCAGGAACCCGACGATCACCAGCGCCACGGAGGCGGCCTCGAAGGGCACCACCACGACCAGCGGGGCCAGGAACATCGCCAGCAGGAACAACCCGCCGGTGACCAGGTTGGCCGCCCCGGTCCGGGCGCCCTCCGCGACCCCGGCGGCACTCTCGATGTACGACGTGTTGCTCGACGTACTCGCCGCACCGCCGGCCGCCGCGGCCACCGAGTCCACCAGCAGGATCTCCCGGGTACGCGGCGGCATCTTCTGCTCGTCGAGCAGCCCGCCCTCCTGACCGACCGCCACCATCGTGCCCATGGTGTCGAAGAAGTCCGTGATCAGCAGCGTGAAGACGAACATCAGCGCGACCAGTACGCCGGCCCGCTGCCAGGAGCCGAGCAGGTCGAAGTGACCCAGCAGGGAAAGGTCCGGGGTGTCCACCACCCGCTCCGGCAACGCCGGCACGTTCAGCGACCAGCCGGCCGGATTGGGCTTCCCGTCCAGCACCGACGGGCCGACCTTGGCGATCGCCTCCACCACGATCGCCAGCACGGTCGAGGTGAGGATGCCGATCAGGATCGCGCCCTTGACCCGACGTACCACCAGCACCAGCGTGACCAGCAGCCCGAGTACGAAGACCAGCGCCGGCCAGGTGACCAGCTTGCCGCCGATGCCGAGCCCGACCGGCACGGTGGTGTTGGCGGCGTCCGGGATCCGCCGGACGAACCCGGCGTCGACCAGCCCGATGATCGTCAGGAACAGCCCGATGCCCACCCCGATCGCGGTCTTGAGCTGGGTCGGCACCGCCCGGAACACGGCGGTGCGCAGCCCGGTCAGCACCAGGACGGCGATGATCAGACCCTCGATCACCACCAGGCCCATCGCGTCGGCCCAGGTCATCTGCGGGGCGATCTCGAACGCCACCAGCGCGTTGACGCCGAGCCCGGCGGCCAGGGCCAGCGGGAACCGGCCGACCACACCCATCAGGATCGTCATCACCCCGGCCACCAGGGCGGTCGCGGCGGCCAGCGCCGGGATGGCCAGCCTGGCGCCGTCGGAGTCGACCGCGTTGCCCAGGATCAGCGGGTTGAGCACCACGATGTAGGCCATCGTGAAGAACGTGGCGAGCCCACCGCGCACCTCCCGGCCCAGCGTCGAGCCGCGCGCCGTGATCTCGAAGTACCGGTCGAAGGCGTTACCGGCGCCGGACCGGCCGGCCGGCTTCGTCGGGGCGTTGTCCATCGGATCCTCGCAGGGGGTGTACGAGAGTGATCGGGGCATCGTTGATCGGGGCATCGTCCCAGATCACGGGTTACCGGCAAAGTCCTTCCCGGTTACCAACCCCCACCAGCACGGCCGTACGCTGGAGCGGTGCCCGACGAGGAGCTGCGGATCGAGCCGCTCGACCCGCCGATGGTCCCGTTCGCCGTCGCCGGGATCGTGCTCTGGGCGGTCGTCGGGCTGGTGCTACTGGTCTTCTTCCGGGACTGGCTCGCCGACACCGGCCGCGAGCACTGGCTGTGGACCTGCCTGGCCGGTTTTCTCGCGGGCTTCCCCGGGCTGGCCGTGATGCTCCGGCACGACGCCAACCGCCGTCGCCGTCGGGCCGGCGGTTGACGGAGCCCCGGTCGCGGGAGTCCTCGGTCAGCCGTGCCCGTACGGCTCCGGAGGCTCGGCGGCCTCGACCGAGCCGGGTGCCCGGCTGACCGCGACCGCCTCGACCTCACTGTCGTCGTAGATGGTCGGCAACTCGTCGACCGGCGTCTCGGCCGACTCGACCAGCGTCTCGGAGTGGGCTCCACAGCCGTGGTCGGCGCTGACCGCCCGGCCGTCGTCCGGCGCGAAGAAGTTTCCGCAGACGCCGAAGGACTGGCGCAGCGCGCCGGCCAGCGGGAGGTAGAAGCCACAGGTACCGCAGCGGGCGGCACGCGGGGCGGCGACCGCGATCGGCGCGCTCGGCCCGTGATCGCCGTCGTACCACCGCTGGGCGGTCTCGATCCGGCCCTCCCGGGACATCACCCGGGGCCGCCCGAGGCCCAGTTCCCAGGCCGTCTCCTCCACCGCCGGATCGTCCGAGAGCAGGTAGCCGGGGGCGAGCCGTTCGTCGTCCGGCGGGGTGGGCAGCAGGTCACCGACCCCGAGGTCGCCCGGCTGGAGCCGCTCCTGCCAGGGCAGCCAGCTCGGCGCCAGCAACGCGTCCGGGCCGGGCAGCAGGAACGTCTCGCAGATCGTGACGTGCCGGCTGCGGGGCACCCGGGTCACCGTCACCGCCCACTGCCAGCCCTGGTAGCCGGCCATCTTGCACTCGAAGAGATGCGTCACGAGGCGGTCGCCCTCGGCGATCGCCCCCTGGTGGTCGCCGACGTCGGCCGGGTCGACCTCGGTTATGCCCTCCCGCGCCACGTCGACGGCACTGGCGCAGACCTGGTCGAGACGGACGGCTCTGGCCGTGGTGCTCCTGGTCACTCACCCATTCTTGCCTATCCTTGACGGCGGGTCGGCGGCACTCCCCGGCACTTTTCACCGCAGAGATATCTCGGCACAGATCCGACGGTCGTCGACCGGATGGGCGAGGATGATGTTCATGCCGCTGTTCACCCGCTCTGGGCGATCGGTCCCCGGGCGTGTCGTCGGTACGGCGATCCGGGCCGTGAGGCTGCTCTTCCGGGGTTCGCTCGGCAGCGCCCGCTGGACGACCCGCCGGGTCGCCCGGGTACGCGCCAAGGGCGCCGGCGGCGAGACCGGGATGGTCCGGCTCTTCGACCTGCACGCCGCCTCGTGTGCCGGCGACACGCTGATCACGATCGGCCTGGCCGGGACGATCTTCTTCAACGCCCCGCTGGGCGAGGCGCGGAGCAAGGTCGCGCTCTACCTGTTGATCACCATGGTGCCGTTCGCGCTGCTCGCCCCGGTGGTGGGGCCGCTGCTCGACCACTTCCGGCACGGGCGCCGCTACGCCCTGGCCGCCACCATGCTCGGGCGGGCCTTCCTGGCCTGGCTGATCTCGGACTACATCCACGGCTTCGGCCTCTATCCGGCCGCCTTCGGCGTACTGGCGCTGTCCCGGGCGTACGGGGTGGCCCGGTCGGCGGCGGTACCCCGGCTGCTGCCGGAGGGGATCGGACTCTCCCAGGCCGGCGCCCGGGCCAGCGTGTACGGGTCGATCGCCGGCGGCCTGGTCCTGCCGATCGGATTGGCCGCGTTCTGGTTCGGTCCACAGTGGCCGCTCCGGGTCGCCTCGGTGATCTTCCTGGTCGGCATGGTGATCGCGTTGCGCCTGCCACCCCGGGCCGACTCCGACCCGCCGGAGACGGTGCCGAGGGCCTTCCAGGCGCTTCGCCCCGGCCGGAACGGGCGGGAACGGGCACTCAGCCGCAGCGGCCCCGGCGGCCGGCTGGTGATCAGTGCCCTGGTCGGCAGCGCCGTCCTGCGCGGCGTCTACGGCTTCCTGCTGCTCTTCCTCGCCTTCGCGATCAAGGCCGGCGACCTGGACACCGAACTCTTCGGCCGCCAGCACGGCGCGGAGATCGCGCTCGGGGCGGTCGGCGCCGCCCTCGGCATCGGCACGTTCCTGGCCACCGCCCTCGGTACCCGGCTGCGCATCCACCGCCCGGTCGCGCTCCAGGCCGCCGGCCTGGTGCTGGTGACCGGGGTCGGGGTACTGGCCACACTCCGGTTCTCCCTGCTGCTGGTCGCCCTGCTCTGCCTGGTCACCGCCGTGACCAGCGGCATCGCGAAGCTGGCCGTCGACGCCTCGATCCAGGAACGGGTCCCGGAGCGGCTCCGGGCCACCGGGTTCGCGCACTCCGAGACGGTGTTGATGCTGGCCTTCGTGGCCGGCGGCGGGCTCGGTCTGGTACCGCTGGACGGCCGGCTCGGGGTCGGCCTGCTCACCGGCCTCGCCGCCGTCGGTACCGTCTGGGCGTTCGTCGTCGCCACCCGGCTGCGCGGCGAGCGGCTGTCCGGGCGGGCGATGGCCGAGGGCGAAGGCCCCGGCGACCGGCGATCCGGCGAGGACCCGGCGCCCACCGGCGACGACCCGGCGCCCACCTCCCCGGCCCCCGTGTCCCACCGCCGGGAAGGCGACGAGCCGGCCGGCGACGCAACGGCGGAGAGCGACGAGGACTCGCAGCTCGCGCCCCCCGGCTACCACATCTACCGGCCGTCGTCCGCGGTACCCGGCTCCGGGCCGGGCGAGGAGGGCTCGCGCCGGGAAACCCGGGGGAAGTAGTGGGCGACGCGATACTCGTGGTCACGGCCGTCGCGGCCGAGGCCGAGGCGGTACGTGCCGGCCTGAGCGCCGACGCGGTCACCGTCGAGCCGGTGGGGGTTGGTCCGGCCGCGGCCGCCGCCGGCACCGCCCGGCTGATCGCGCTGGCCGAGGCGGCCGGGAGACCGTACCGGGGAGTACTCAGCGCCGGCATCGGCGGCGGCTTCCCCGGCCGGGCTCCGGTCGGCGGGATCGTGGTCGCGACCCGCACCGTCGCGGCCGACCTCGGCGCCGAATCGCCGGACGGTTTCCTCACCCTCGACGAGCTGGGTTTCGGCACCACCACCCTGCCTGCCGACCCGGCCCTGCTGGAGGTGCTCCGGTCCGGGCTGCCGCAGGCGGTCACCGGCGCGGTCCTCACCCTGAACACCGTGACCGGCACCACCGCGACCACCGCCGCCCTGCTGGCCCGGCACCCGGACGCGGTCGCCGAGGCGATGGAGGGGTACGGGGTGGCGACAGCCGCCGTCACCGCCGGACTCCCCTTCGCCGAGCTGCGTACGATCTCCAACCCGATCGGGCCCCGGGACCGCTCCGGGTGGCGGATCGGCGACGCCTTCGCCGCCCTGACCGCCGCCTTCGCCACGGTCGGCCCGAAGCTCTGAGCCGATTGCCGTCCCGGGCTGGACGGTGCGCCGAGGCTCCCCGTCAGTCAGGGCGGTGCAGGGTCAGCCGCACCGGCCGGCTCGGCTCGGGCCGAAACCCGCAGCGGACCAGGAACTCCACGCCGTCGAACTCCGTGATGGCCTGGGCCACCCGGATCCCGGTCCGATCCATCTCGGTCAGCAGTTCGGTGACAAGTCGACGCCCGATGCCCAGCCCCCGGCACTCCGCGACGACCACTACCCCGTCCAGCACCACCTCCCGGTCAGGCTCGGCCAGGGAGCAGAGCTCGACCGGATGCCGCCCGCGCAGGTGCGCCCGCAGCTCACCGACCAGCCCGCCGTCGGGCAACTCGGCGACCCACTGCCAGCCAGCGGGCGGGAGGCCCGCGGTCACCGCACGCAGCCGCACCCGACGGCGTACCTCCTCGCGCCAGCGTCGCCGGTCACGCCGATCCCGGCACAGGTCGAAAGTCGCCTCCGGCACCCTGAGCGGCCACCGCTCGGGCGGCAGCGTGTACCAGTGCGCCCACCAGGCTCCCGGCCAGTCCTTCGGCCCGTACACCTCCCGCACGTCGAGGTGGGCGGGATAGCGCCGGCCACCCTGGTCGCGGCGGTGCTCGTGCGGATGCGGAGGCAGGCCGTCCAGCCCGAACGCGCCCCCGGCGGCCAGCACCAGCCGCTCGACCGTGCGGAACTTGGGATCACGAGCCCGTCCCGCCTCGATCCGCGAGATGGTGCTCTTCGGCACACCCGCCAGGACCGCCAGCTCACGCTGGCTGAGATCGGCCTGCCGGCGGAGCCTCCGGAGCAGCCCGCCCAGGTCGACCGGGTCACCCTGCCCCGTCATGGGCACCGATGATTCCGGCCCCCGGACGAGTCCGCCAGCCCGCATCCTCGGCCTGTGGATAACGGCGTCAGGCTGTGGATAACCTCCCTGACAGCGGTGTGATCCGGACTCAGGCGCGGACCAGAAACTCCGCCGACGTAGCCTGACGAAGGCTGCCACGCTGCAGTGCTGTGTCGTCCGCAGACTGTCGAGCTGCCCCGCCTGTGCACCCTGGTGCCCGGATCGGACCTGGCCGTGGTGGTGCTGGGGTCTGTGGTGGTGCTTTGAGTCTGTTGCCGCGCCGACCACCGCTGATTCCACCGAGCACCACCCGCCCCGTCTGTGCACCCAGCTCGACAGTCTGCACACCGACCACCCACCACGACCCCACACCCCACCGCCCCGCTTACGCACCCAGCTCGACACTCCCCACACCGACCACCCACCACGACCCCACACCCCACCGCCCCGCTTACGCACCCAGCTCGACAGCCTCCGGGCGAGGGTGCTCAGGGGTTGCGGCGGACGTGAGCTAGTCAACCGGTCGCGGACGGCGGGATGGCGACGGAAGCGGCCGGGGTTAGCGTGGACCCGTGGCGCTCTCCCTGGCGATCTCGCCCTGTCCCAACGACACCTTCGTGTTCCACGCCCTGGTGCACGGGCTGGTGCCCGGCGCCCCGGCGGTCGACGTGACCTACGCCGACGTGGACGTCACCAACACCGCCGCCGAACGCGGGGCGTACGACCTGGTCAAGGTGAGTTACGCGGCGTTGCCCTGGCTGCTCGACGACTACCACCTGCTGCCCTGCGGCGGGGCGTTGGGCCGGGGCTGCGGACCGCTGGTGCTGACCCGCGACGACCGGGCCGGCAACGCCGACCTGACCGGGGCGACCGTGGCGGTGCCCGGCGACCGGACCACGGCGTACCTGCTGTTCCGGCTCTGGTCGGCGCAGCGGCCTCCGGCGCGGATCGAGGTGGTCCCGTTCCACGAGATCATGCCGGGCGTGGCGGCCGGCCGGTACGACGCCGGGCTGGTCATCCACGAGGCGCGGTTCACGTACCCCCGGCACGGGTTGACCGCCCTGGTCGACCTCGGCGAGTGGTGGGAGGCCGACACCGGCCTGCCGATCCCGCTCGGCGCGATCCTGGCCCGCAGGGGTGCCGTCGACCCGGCCGAGGCGACCGGCTGGATCCGCGACTCGGTACGCCGGGCCTGGGCCGACCCGGCCGGCACGGACGACTACGTGCTCGCGCACGCCCAGGAGATGGAGCGCGACGTGGTCGACCGGCACATCGCGCTCTACGTCAACGAGTTCACCGCCGAGCTGGGCGCCGAGGGCCAGGCCGCGGTCGACGCCCTGCTCGGCCGCGCGTCGGCCGCCGGGCTGACTCCTCAGATCTCCAGTTCGCGGGCGACCGCGTGGACGAGCTGAGCCACCGTCTGCGCGGTCTTCCGGTCGGGGAACCGGCCCCGGCGCAGGTCCGGCTGGACCTTCGCCTCCAGTACCTTGATCATGTCTTCGACCAGGCCGTGCAGCTCCTCCGCCGGCCGGCGGCGAAGCTCCGCCATGGACGGTGGCGCGTCCAGCAGCTTCACCCCGAGCGCCTGTGCGCCCCGGCGGCTGTCCACGACGCCGAACTCGACCCGCTGGCCGCCCTTCAGGTCGGTGACACCAGCCGGCAGCGCGCCCTTCGGCAGGAACACGTCGCCACCCTCGTCACTGGTGACGAACCCGTATCCCTTGGCCGCGTCGTACCACTTCACTCGACCCGTCGGCACCTGAAGACCTCGACTCCCCTGATGAGATTGCTGTCCTCACAAGGCTAGCCGCATCAACCGCCGAAGCGCCTGCGGGAATCCGGTAAGGTCCGCGAGCACCAGGTCGGCGCCGGCCGCCCGTAGCTCGTCGCCGCCGTGCGAGCCGGTGGTGACACCGAGTCCGGGGATGCCGGCGGTCCGCGCGGCCAGCATGTCCGCGACGTGGTCACCGACGTAGAGTTCCGCGCCGTGCGTGGTCAGCGCGGTCGCCTTCTCCGCCGCGAAGAGTTCACCGACCAGCTCGTCGACCCGCATGCCGAGGTGTTCCAGGTGCAGCCGGGCCAGCGGGCCGTACTTGCCGGTGACCACCACCACCCGCAGGCCCACCGCCCGTACCTCGGCCAGCGCCTCGGCGGCGCCGGGCAGCGGCTGGGACATCGTGATCGCGTACTCGGGATAGAGCGACCGGTAGAGCTCGACGGCCTCCTCCAGCCGCTCCGCCGGAAACCAGTTCCGCATTTCGGTGCGGAGCGGCGGGCCGAGCCGGGAGACCACGGCGTCGGCGTCGACGTACACCCCGGTGGCGGCGGTGAGCGCCCGGTAGGCGGCGGCGATCCCGGGCCGGGTGTCGATCAGGGTCATGTCGAGGTCGAACCCGACCGCTGGGGCAGTCACGCCGCCATGATCGCACGGCCGGCGGAAACCACCACCGGTTCCGCTGGGCGACCGACGCGCACGACCGGCGCCTGGCCGGATAGCGTGGAAAGACGATGACCACACTCGCCGACCATCTGCGGGCGCTGCCCGACGAGGCGCTGGCCGCCCTGTTCCGGCTGCGTCCGGACCTCGTCGTGCCGGTACCGACCGATCTGTCCGCCCTGGCGGTCCGCGCCCAGTCCCGGGTGTCGGTGGCCCGGGCCCTGGACGGGCTCGACGAGTTCACCCTGCGGATCCTGGACGCGGCCCGGCTCAGCCGTGACACAGATCATGGCGAGACCTCCACGGAGACGATCCTCACCCTGGCCGCCGGGACCGGCCGCCGGGTGGACCGGGCCGGGGTCCGGTCGGCCGTCGACCGGCTCCGGGCGCTCTTCCTGCTGTTCGGGCCGGAGGAGTCCCTGCGGATCGTGCCGGGCGTGGACGAGGTCTGCTCGCCGTACCCGGCGGGGCTGGGCCGGCCAGCGGCGGAGCTGGACCCGGAGACGGCGGCGCTGGTCGCGGACCCGGCCCGACTGCGCCGGACCCTGCTGGCCGCGCCGCCGCCGGCCCGGGCGATCCTGGACCGGCTCGCCGCCGGGCCCCCGGTGGGCACGCTGCCGGCCGCCGCACCGCCCGGCGGGGGCGCCGCCGCACCGGTCTCCTGGCTGGTCGACAACCGCCTGCTGGTGCCGGTCACCGAGCCCAGCGGCCTGGCCGGCAAGCCGACCGCCGTCGAACTGCCCCGGGAGATCGGCCTGCTGCTGCGCCGCGAGTCCGGCCCGCTCGGCCCGCTCCGTCCCACCCCGCCGACGGTGGCCGGGGCGGCCCGGGAACCGAAGGCCGCCGACTCCGCCGGGGCCGGCCAGGCGATGGAGGCGGTACGGCATACCGAGGCGCTGCTCGAACAGCTCGCCACCGAACCCGCCCCAGTGCTCCGCTCCGGTGGGCTCGGGGTACGCGACCTGCGCCGGCTGGCCCGGGCCAGCGGGCTGGACGAGTCGACCGCCGCGCTGCTGCTGGAGGTGGCGTACGCGGCGGGCCTGCTCGGCGAACTGGACCTGCCCGGTGCCACCACCCGCAACGGCGCGGACCAGCAGATGCTGCCGGCCGCCGGCTACGAGGGCTGGCGGGACGGCTCGCTGGCACACCGCTGGGAGCACCTGGCCCGGGCCTGGCTCACCATGACCCGCCAGGTGGGGCTGGTCGGCCAGCGCGACGACCGGGACCGGCCGATCACCGTACTCTCCGCCGAGGCGGAGCGGGCCGGGGTGCCGGCGGTGCGCCGGGACGTCCTGGGCGTACTCGGTGACCTCGAACCCGGGGCGGCGCCGAGCGTCGACGAGGTGGTCGACCTGCTCGCCTGGCGCTCACCCCGGCGCAGCCTGGGCCGGGAGGCCGGGCAGCGGGAGGTACTGGCCGAGGCGGCGCTGCTCGGCGTCACCGGGCTCGGCGCGCTCACCACGTACGGCCGGCTGCTGCTGGCGCAGTGGACCGCCGGGGAAACCCGGCCCGGCGAGCCCGGCGACGATCCGCTCGGCGTGCGGCCGGACGCGGACGGTGCGGCCGGGGGCGGTTCCGCCGCGGTACGGGCCCTGGACGCGCTGCTGCCGGCGCCGGTCGACCACTTCCTGGTGCAGGCCGACCTGACCGTGGTGGTGCCGGGGCCGCCGGAGCCGACCGTCGCGGCCGAACTGGCGACGGTGGCCGAGCACGAGTCGGCCGGCGGGGCCAGCGTCTACCGGGTCACCGGGGCGAGCGTGCGCCGGGCGCTGGACGCCGGGTACGCGGCCGAGGACCTGCACACGCTCTTCACCCGCCGGTCCCGGACGCCGGTACCGCAGGGGCTGACGTACCTGATCGACGACGTGGCCCGCAAGCACGGCGGGCTCCGGGTCGGCTCGGCCGGGGCGTACCTGCGCAGTGACGACGAGGCGCTGCTGACCGAGGTACTCGCCGACCGCCGGCTCGCCCCGATGTCGCTGCGCCGGCTGGCGCCGACCGTACTCACCACCCCGCACCTGGTGGGGCGGCTGCTCGCCGCGCTGCGCGAGGCCGGGTACGCGCCGGTCTCCGAGGACGCCACCGGCGCGACGGTGCTGACCCGGCCGAAGGTACGCCGGGCGCCGGCCCGGGGCTCGGTCGCCAGCCGGGTCGCCGATCCACTGGTCACGCCGAGGCTGAGCGCACCCCGGCTGCTCGGCATCGTGGAGCAGATCCGCCGGGGTGACGCCGCGGCCCGGGCGGCCCGCCGGGCGCCGAGCACGGTCCGGGGCGCCGGGCAGCCGGGCGGGGCCGGTCCGGGGATGCCGACCACGCACGCGCACACCCAGGCGCTGGCCGTACTCCAGCAGGCGGTCCGGGACAAGGCGCTGGTCTGGGTGGGGTACGTGGACGCGCACGGCGCGACCGCGTCCCGGCTGGTCCGGCCGGTCTCGATCGGCGCCGGCTACCTGCGCGCCGAGGACGAGCGCACCGAGATGCTGCACACCTTCGCGCTGCACCGGATCACGGCGGCGGTGCTGGACGAGTGACCCGTCCGGGGTGACTCAGTCGCGGCGGTGCTGCCGGACCGAGCCGACCACGGAGACGATCAGCAGCAGGGTGAAGGCGGCGCCGAGCCCCTCGCCGAGCGAGTCGACGAGGCCCTGTTGCTGCACCAGCCAGCCGAAGAGCACCCAGCTTGCCAGCAACACCGCCACGGTGGCGTACGCCAGCACGGTGGCCCGGGAGACGGGCGCCGGGACGGGTGGAGGAGGGGCGGCCGGGGGGTCTGTTTCGGACCTCACCTCACCGTCGACCGTCATCTGTGAACCTCCCACCACGCGGCCTGCCCGAGAGTCCAGACTCGCATCTGGCCGGCAGTTATGACAGGTTCACCGACGCCAAGTCGCGTCAGGTGCCGGGGCGGCGGCCCATCACGTGCACCCGGGTCCCCACCTTGCCGAGTTGCCACATCCGGCGGGCGTCACCCGGCAGCAGGTTGACGCAGCCGTGCGAGCCGATCGCCTTGTTGTGCAGGTACGTCGTCGTCTCGTGGAAGCCGATCCCGCCGACGAAGCGCTGCCAGTACGGCAGCCACACCTCGTACGGGTTCGACCACTCCTTCGTGTTCCGGAAGTTGATGCTGTAGGTGCCGGCCGGCGTGGCGTACCCCGACATGCCGGTGCGGGTGACGGTGGGCGCCATCACCACCGTCCTGCCGCGCATCGCCCAGACGGTTTGCAGGGTCAGGTCGACGCAGAAGGTCGTACCGCTGCCGGTCCTGCACCTGCCGGTGTCGGTGCTGGCCAGCCGCCGGGCCACGTCGGCGGTGGTCGGGCCGGCCCGGCCCTCGGCCGGCCGGATGTCGTAGCGCCGCTGGAACTTCTTGATGGCGGCGCAGTCGGCGGCCGACTGCCGGCCGTCGACGGTGACCGTGCCGAATCCGCCCAGCCGGGCCAGGTGGCCCTCGACCTCGCGCTGCCGCTCCCCCTGCGGGCAGCCGGCCGGCGGCTTCGGCGAGCCGCTGCGGGCCGGCTTCTTCGTCGGCGCCTTCGTGCTCGGCGACTTCGTCGGCGTGGGCTTGCCCCGGGTGGTACGCGGGCTGGGGGTGACTGCTCCCTGATCCGGCGCGGGCGGCGCGCTCGCCCCCGTTGCGTCCTCCGCCCCGACCGGCGTGAGCCCCCCGGCGGCTCCCGACTGGTCCGACTGCGGATCAAACGCGCACGCACCGGCGCCGAACAGGGCGACTGCCACTAGAGTGATCAGACCGGTGCCGAGACGCGTCAGTACCATCTGCCCTCCCCAGAAGCCGTCGACAGCTAGACGCACGGGAGTACTGCTTCGGTTGCGCCAGGTGAAGAATTTTTCCGGTTCGTTATCCATCGTGCAAGACTGGAGGGTCGGCGCGTGGGACGCCCGACCTGGAACGGGAGGGCGTGCAGCGTGAGCGGCGGACCACTGATCGTGCAGTCGGACAAGACCCTGCTGCTGGAGGTCGACCACCCGGACGCGCTGGCCTGCCGGATGGCGATCGCGCCCTTCGCCGAGCTGGAGCGCTCGCCGGAGCACGTGCACACCTACCGGCTGACCCCGCTGGGCCTGTGGAACGCCCGGGCGGCCGGGCACGATGCCGAGGGCGTGGTCGACGCGCTGCTGCGGTTCTCCCGCTATCCGGTGCCGCACGCGCTGCTGGTCGACGTCGCCGAGACGATGGACCGGTACGGCCGGCTGCAACTCGTCGCGCACCCCACGCACGGCCTGGTGCTGCGGGCCGTCGACCGGATGGTGCTGATCGAGGTCGCCAAGAGCAAGAAGCTTGCCGGCATGCTCGGCGCGAAGGTGGACGACGACACCATGATCGTGCACCCGTCCGAGCGGGGCCGGCTCAAGCAGGCACTGCTCAAGCTCGGCTGGCCGGCCGAGGACCTGGCCGGCTACGTGGACGGCGAGGCACACCCGATCGAGCTGGCCACCGAGGGCACCGACGGCAAGCCGGCCTGGGAGCTGCGGTCGTACCAGCGGGAGGCGGTGCAGACCTTCTGGGCCGGCGGCTCGGGCGTGGTGGTGCTGCCCTGCGGCGCCGGCAAGACCCTGGTCGGGGCTGCCGCGATGGCCGAGGCGAAAGCGACCACGCTGATCCTGGTCACCAATACCGTGGCCGGCCGGCAGTGGAAGCGGGAACTGATCGCCCGCACCTCGCTGACCGAGGAGGAAATCGGGGAATACTCCGGCGAGCGCAAGGAGATCCGGGCGGTCACCATCGCGACGTACCAGGTGCTGACCGCGCGGCGCGGCGGTGCCTTCACCCACCTGGACCTGTTCGGTGCCCGGGACTGGGGTCTGGTGATCTACGACGAGGTGCACCTGCTGCCGGCGCCGATCTTCCGGTTCACCGCCGACCTCCAGGCCCGGCGGCGGCTCGGCCTGACCGCCACCCTGGTCCGGGAGGACGGCCGGGAGGGCGACGTCTTCTCGCTGATCGGCCCGAAGCGGTACGACGCGCCGTGGAAGGACATCGAGGCGCAGGGCTGGATCGCCCCGGCCGACTGCACCGAGGTACGCGTCACGCTGACCGACGCCGAGCGGATGGCGTACGCGGTCGCCGAGCCGGAGGAGCGCTACCGGGTGGCGGCGACCGCCCGCACCAAGCTCCCGGTGGTGAAGGCCCTGGTCGACCGGCACTCCTCCGACCAGGTGCTGGTGATCGGCGGCTACATCGACCAGCTCCACGAGCTGGGCGAGGCGCTGGACGCGCCGATCGTGCAGGGCTCGACCACCAACAAGGAACGCGAACGGCTCTTCGACGCGTTCCGGGCCGGTGAGGTCTCCACCCTGGTCATCTCCAAGGTCGGCAACTTCTCCATCGACCTGCCCGAGGCGGCGGTGGCGATCCAGGTCTCCGGCACCTTCGGGTCGCGGCAGGAGGAGGCGCAGCGGCTCGGCCGGGTACTCCGGCCGAAGGCGGACCGGCGGCAGGCGCACTTCTACACGGTGGTCTCCCGGGACACCATCGACACCGAGTACGCCGCGCACCGGCAGCGCTTCCTCGCCGAGCAGGGGTACGCGTACACGATCGTCGACGCCGACGACGTACTCGGCCCGCCGCTGCCCAGCGTGGAGTGAGCTGTCTCCCGCTCAGCAGAAATCCACATGCTGTCTTATCGACGTTCGTCGCCTTGAGGGCTGCCATCAGCGCCAGGACACATGTTCTGAACTTGCTACGTTCGGTTATCGCATAGCGGAGGTACGCACCCGGATCGCGGCAGAACCGGACGCTGCCGAATATCCTCGCCAGCAGACGCGAACCGTCCGCGTGGACACGCATCGTCGTGAAGGGCAGATAACGGCACATGGCCGATTTGGTGAAGGATCTCCTGTGGTCAGGGATCGAAGATTTCACAGGACTCTGGGATGCCGCCTTCATGGTGCAAGCCGCCGAAAGTCTCCCCTCGCTCGACGTGGCACGCGACACAGCCCGGAGCATCTTGGAGTCTCTGCTGGCAAAAAGCCTTGTCGACCTCTACCAGTTTCGAGGGCTGCCGCAGAACGACGCCGCACCGGTACCGCCGGAATGGCGATCCGGACTGCTGCACGACGACGGGTTCTGGGTGGCACCTGAGGAGGAAGATGACGTCTCCGTTTGGTACGACACCACGGAAAAGGGTTTCGAGTCGTTCTGCGAGCAGTACAACGGAGGCGTTCTCCTGTTCCGCAAGTAGAGGCGACCATGGGTGGTGGGCGGAGTGGACAGCCGGTGACACACCCCGCGCCACCACCAACTGTGAGTGTTACGGCTGCCTCAGCTTGCAGGACGGATGTCGAGGCGAGTGCATGTCCTGTTCAACAGTGCATCAGTCGCTGGGCCGAACGGCAGGGTCAGGCCAACGCAGTAAATGGTGCCGTGGTAATCCCCTGATGAGAGCCATTGGACAGGAGTCGCGGGATTGTTGCCCAGGTTGAAGCTACCGACGGTGCCGCCAAAGCACCGTGTCGGACGCGATGTGTAGGTCAGCCAGATTTGGCGCGGGAGCTGACTAGCATTACACGTCCGCTCATCGATGAGCGGTTCGACGGTCTGCGCAGAGGCGACCGTCGCCGGGGCAGGAGAAGCCTGCGCAGCGGGACTGAATGCGATTGCGGCAACGAGCGCCGCCACCATGGCCAGAGTGGCCGTTACCCGTTTCGGCATTTTGTTACTCCCTTGTTGGGGATCACGACACGTGACGGCCGCCGCCAAGTATCGGCGGTCGTCGGTGCCTCTTGGTTGCGCCTATTGAAGCAGTCAGAAGCTTCAAGGAGGCTTCAGATCAGCTTCACGCGACGATCAGGGATCAGGGCTGAGGCTCAGTTCTGCCAGGCCGCCACGGCCGGGTCCCAGGTGCTTGGTCACATTCACAGCCGTCGAGGCAGCCGGCCATCGGGACGCCGAGTGAGGCTACTCCTGCCGGCCGTTCAGCTGATCGTGTCGCATCAACTTGCCTTTCGCAGTACCTCGGTGCGCTCGTGCTGTGGAAGGAGGCCGCCCATAGGGGAGACCTCGCGCATCTGCACCGAGTCGGTGTCCAACCCGATCATGACCCGGCGGAGTTCAGACGGGTCGCCGTCCTCGATGAGTCGCTGCCAGCGGTCGACGTTGCGCAGGTGGGGATCTCCGCGCACGGTGCCGCGCAGCCGGTCAAGGTTGCGTAGCATGATCGGGCGCCACTGGTCGAGCGTTCTCGGCGTCAGATGCATCGACAGTTGGCGGTGTAGTCGCCAGGATCGTCCGGGCGAACGGCCCAGTTCCTGCTTGACGGGTCGTCGGACGACCTCGGCGCCCGGCGTCGACGGCCAACATCAATAGCGCCAGAAGTGAGCGGCTTCAGGCGGTCTCGCGGGCCAGCCGGACGAAGGCCCGCCAGGCAGCCGGGCCGAACGTGAGCGCCGGCCCCTGCCGGTCCTTGCTGTCCCGGACCAGCACCCGACCGGGGAGGTTGTCGGCCACTTCCACGCAATTGCCGGTGCCGTTGCTGCGCGTCGAGGTCCGCCAGCGTGGCTGAGTGTTCATTTCGCATCCTCTAGCATTTGCAAGATCAGGTCTCGGGTCTGGAGCACGGGAAGTGCCAGCGCGTCGATCTCTTCCCATGCTAGGTCCAGGTGCCCCAGGTCGCCATGGTTGGTCACGGGATGCCCGATCAACTGGTCGTCCAGGTGGCCGAACCGGCGCCCGTCCGGCATGGCCGCGATGCTGAACGGTCCGGACAGCCCGACGTGGATCCCCTCCGCCTCGGCAGGGACGACCCGGATCTTGACATGCGGCCGGTGTCCCGCGTCGACCAGGTAGCCCCACTGCTCTTTCAGGACATCAGCCGGCCCACGGCGCAACGCGATCTCACCGATGATGACGGACAGCGCGACAGGGTTGTCCCGGAGGATCGTGTTCGCCTGGCGCTCACGTCTTGTGGCGATCAGTTCGTCTATCCGGCCGGCATTCCGGGGCACCGCCGAGAAGATCTCGCGCATGTACGCCTCGCATTGCAGCAGCCCCGGTATTACCAGCGGCTCCCAGGTGCGGAGCAGCAGGGCGCGACGCTCATGCTCGACCAACGATCGCAGCCAGGGTTGCCGATCTTTGCGCTCGATCTTGGCGAGTTTGCGGATCTCGTCGCCCGTACCGAAAAACTCGTCCAGGCGCTCCGCCGTGTCGTCCTGCGGAGTCAGCTTTCCGCTCTCGAACTGCTGGATCAGGGACTTCGACACGTGGAGCGCCGCTGCGACTTTCTCCTGTGACAGCTTCCGGCCAACGCGCAGTTGTCGGAGCCGGGATCGCAAATCCCGATGGTCACTCACGATTATCGTCACCTGCCGTTCGCGCGTGTATGCACACTGACCCATCCATGAACGTCTTCCATCTTCCGACCCTTCGGTCGCGCGGTCCAGCATGGATGACAAGCACGGCGATTCGGGCGCGTTCGGCAGAAGGATCGCACCCGACACGGCACGGCGGGTTGCACCGCGCACCGGTCGTCGTGCGGCGTATGGCCCCGCCCGGTCGGCCTCACCAGGCAGAGGGTGAGGCGGGGACGGGATCGGGCGGGGCCTCCGACGGTCCCGGGAGGACTGGAGCCCGGTCCGGCTCGCTGCCATGTCGCGCGGGCCGGGGTGGAGGTAAACCGGTCCCCCGGGTACCGAGGAAACAGGAAAGGCGGACAGCGCATGAGTGAACCTTTTTCAACCTGAACCGCGCGGCGCGCACGCACCGCGTCCGACCTTGCGGTCCGCCGGACCGCAAGGGGAGGTTGAAAATGGTTCAGTGAGACCGAGCTGACGCGGCTCGTCGCCGAGACCATCCGCGCGTCCGGAAACCCGGACATCGTTGCGGCGGTGCCGTTCGGCGGCGACATGGACACGCCCGGCATCCGGATAGCTCACGCGGGCGGCGGCACGACGTACCTGGTCCTCACCCCTCCCGGGCGTAGCGAGGCGACGGCCGACGTGGTGCAGGTCCTCGATTTCGTGGCGGGCCTGCTGCACCGAGCGCAGCGACCGGAGATCCTGCGGGTGGAGACCGTTCTCACGGCCATGGACCACCCTTCCGGACTGCGGGTGACCACGGCGGCCGGAGACGTGCGGGTACTGCGGGTACTACGCACCGAGGCGCGGCCGGTGATCGCCATCCCGATGACCCCGCCACCTCCGCCCCCGACGCGGCGGCGATCCGGAACGCGTTCCCGCGCGCCGGGCGTACCAAATCTGAGGGAGGTGATTGATCAGTACCCGTCGGGGTGGTCGCGCCACCACCGTTCGCGGTCGCGGCGCTCCCGCTCCAACCGCTCCCGCAGCGCGGCGAACTCCCGCTCGCCCTGGGCCGCCAGCTCGGCCCGCTCCTGCTCGGAGGTTTCCGCCCAGCGCTGCGCGAACTGCTCCATCCGGGGGTTGAGCGCCGAGGTGAAGACCGGCGAGGTGGCCACCTCGCGCAGTCCGCGCCGGCCCTCCAGCACGTCGGCCACCAGCCGACGGAACTCCGGGTCGTCGGTGCGTTCGCTGAGAGTCTTCAGCGAGTCGCGCAGGTGGCGGGAGAGCGCCGGGTCGCCCCCGGCGACGTCGAGCAGTGGTTCGTCGTCCTTCGGTGGTCTCATCTGGTACTCCGGCTCAGTCGCGGTGGTGGGAAACGGGCGGTTCGGCCGGCGGCCGTACCGCAGGGTGGTCGTACTCCCTGGACGGCAGGAGCGGCAGGCTGGTGTCGCTCACCTGGCCGAGCAGGCCGGCGACCACCCCGCTGAACGCCTGCACGGCGTTCCAGATGGTGCTGTGCAGGCTCAGAATCTGATTCCACTTCGCGACGGCCTGACTGGCGGTGAACGCGATGCTGGCCCCGCCGAGGATCGGGCCGATGACGGTGGGCGCCGATGCCGCCGTCGCGGCCATCTCGATGCCGATCGCGATCAGCAGATCCACGAGCCCTTCCAACAGACCCTTCAGGGCGCCGGCCGTCTCGTAGACGCTGAACGCCGTCACGTCCAACTGCCAACCGAGCTGGACGAGAACGCTGATCTGGTCCCTGAGCACCTGCCCGACGCCGCTGAAGTACTCGTCGGCGGCGTCCCGGGCGTTGCCCTCCCAGCCGTAGCCGACGGTGGCGACCGCGGAGTTGAGGGCGCCGGCACACGCCTCGTTGAAGGCGGCCAGCGTCTGCACCGCCTTGCCGGCCGTCTGCACCGCCTGCCAGTCGCCGGTGAACTGCTCGGCGGCCCACTGGAAAGGGTTGGTGCCGATGACGAGGTTCATCGCCTCGCCCAGCCAGTACGACGGGCTGATGTACTGGGAAACGCCGAGGTAGTTCTCCAGACTGTCCGGGATCGGGTCCTCGACCTTAGGATCGATCAGTTCGTCCAGCGGATCGGCCATGCCAGGTTGTCCTTTCTCCCCGCCGACGCTCAGTAGGTCCGGTCGAGCTGTTCGGCCGCCGCCGCGTCCGTGGTCTCGTAGTACTGCGCGGCCCGCTCGACCTCCTCGGCGGAGAGTCGCAGGACGTTTTCGAGCTGGGCGTAGGAGAGGTACAACTGGTTCTTGATCCTGGTGACGGCGTCGAACACCGTCTGGAACAGCGGTCCGGACGAGCCGCTGATCTCCAGCCATTTGTCGTTGTACTGCTGTGCGCCCACCGAGTCGTTGACCAGGCCGGTGATCGTGGCGCCGAACTCGCGGATGACCGCCGGATCGGCCTTGAAGGACGACACGTTTCCCCCCGTACAGAGCTGTGCGGCACAATCCCGTCGAGGGTGCCAGGCACCGGCTTCAGATGGGCTTCACCGGCCGCCGGCCACTGGCGTCACCGGACCGGCAGCTCCGGGCCGCCGTCCAGCAGCTCGATCAGCAGGTCGCCGTACTCCTCGATCCGGTCCAGCACCTCGGCGGCGGGAAACTGGCGGACGGCGCCCGGCTCGCCCTCGGCGGCGGCCTCGACCTCGGCCCAGTGCAGCGGGGTGGAGGCGGACGGCACCGGCTGGGCCCGCAGCGAGTACGGCGCCACGGTCGTCTTCGCCGCGTTGTTCTGGCTCCAGTCGATGAAGACCTTGCCGGGGCGGAGCCGCTTAGCCATCTGCGCCGTGACCGACTTCGGCGCCTCCCGGGCCAACTCGTCGGCGACCCGCCGGGCGTACCCGGAGACGGTGTCGGCGGACTGCCGGCCCGAGATCGGGCAGAGTAGCTGCATGCCCTTGCGGCCGGAGGTCTTCGGGTAGCTCTCGACGCCGTCGGCGGCCAGCCGCTCGCGGATCAGCAGAGCGACGCCGCAGCACTCGGCGAGCCCGGCCGGCGCACCCGGGTCGAGATCCATCACCATCAGGTCCGGGTCGGCGTCGACCTTCCACTGTGGGGTGTGCAGCTCCAGGGCGGCGAGGTTGGCCAGCCAGACCAGTGTCGGCAGGTCGTCGCAGACGACGTAGTCCAACTCCTCCCGGTCCTTGGACGAGCCGGGTGACGGCAGCCGCTCCAGGCGTACCCACTCCGGGGTGCTGGCCGGGGCGTTCTTCTCGAAGAAGAACGCGCCGTCGACGCCGTTCGGGTAGCGGATCCGGGTCAGCGGCCGGTTGCGCAGGTGCGGCAGCAACGCCTCGGAGATCCGGGTGTAGTAGTCGATCACCTCACCCTTGGTGAACCCGGACGCCGGATAGAGCACTTTGTCCAGATTGGACAGCTCAAGGCTCCGGCCCTCGACCTCGACCCGTACCCGCTGTTCACGCGCCATCGACGTCCGCCACAGTCTTGTCGGTGCGCAGCCGGCGGATCCGGGGGAACCGCAGCCGGCCGTCCGGCGTGCGCTGGCCGTACTTCACCTCCACCACGATCTGGGGAGTTACCCAGATCGCGCCCCGGGCATCCTCCCGGGGCACCGGGGTCACGAACGGCGAGACGCCGGTGCGCAGCGGCTCCAGCACGGCCAGCAGCTCCCGCTCGATCGCCGCGCCGATGCCGCCGCCGACCCGGCCCCGGTAGACCAGCCCGCCGCCCGGGGCCGGCACTCCGACCAGCAGCCCGCCGATCCGGCGTACGCCGGGCCGCCAGCCGCCGACCACGAAGTCGTCGGTGACCTCCAGTTTCACCTTCACCCAGTCCGGGGACCGGACCCCGGGCCGGTAGACCGCGTCGACCCGTTTCGACACCACGCCCTCCAGCCCGTGCTCGCCGGCCGCCTGGTAGGTCGCCCGGCCGTCTGGGAAGACCGGCGGCACCGCCCAGCGCGGCCCGGCCAGGCCGAGCGCCTCCAGCGCCTCCCGGCGACGCCGGTACGGCCACCCGGTCAGGTCCGTCCCGTCCCGGCGCAACAGGTCGAAGATCATGTACGTCACCGGCAGGCTCGCCGCCAGCCGGGCTGCCCGAGCCGGCTCCCGGACGTGCATCCGCTCGGCGAGCGCGGTGAACGACGGCTGCCCCTGCTCGGTCAGCACCACCACCTCGCCGTCCAGCACCGCTTCGGCCAGCCCTCGTTCGGCGAGCTGGGCGCGGAGCGCGGCAAGCTCCGGATAGGCGGCGGTGATCTGCACTCCGGAGCGGGCGTAGAGCCGCAGCTCGCCGGCGGCGAACTCGGAGACCGCCCGTACCCCGTCCCACTTGAACTCATGCACCCAGCCGGGGCCTGCGGGCAGCTCCCCGGTGACCGCGAGCATCGGCTTGACCGGGGTGCCGGGCACGATCCTCACTCTAGGTCCGCGCCGAAACACTCGCGTCCGGTTCGATCCGGTGCGATCCTGGATCGAACCGGTCGTGCACACCGGCAAGGGCCGGGTACCGGCTGCTCAGGGGACACTTCACCTGACGGGGTGAATATCCGCCCGGATGGGGGAAGGTACGGGATCATGCGGGCTATCTGGCGCGGCGCCGTCTCGTTCGGGCTGGTCTCCATCGGGGTACGGGTCTACTCGGCGACCGAGGAGAAGGACATCCGGTTCCACCAGGTGCACCGCACCGACGGGGGCCGGATCCGCTACAAGCGGGTCTGCTCGATCGACGGCGAGGAGGTCAGCTACGACGACATCGCCAAGGGGTACGACATCGGCGGCGGCGAGATGGTCATCCTCACCGACGAGGACTTCGCCGAGCTGCCGCTGAGCACCTCGCACGCGATCGACGTGCTGGAGTTCGTCCCGGCCGAGCAGGTCGACCCGATCCTCTACAACAAGGCCTACTTCCTGGAGCCGGACGGTGCGGCGGCCAAACCGTACGTGCTGCTCCGGGACGCGCTGACCGACTCGGAGCGGGTGGCCATCGTGAAGGTGGCGCTGCGGCAGCGGGAACAGCTCGCCACCCTGCGGGTCCGGGAGGGCGTACTGCTGCTCAACACCATGCTCTGGCCGGACGAGATCCGCCGCCCCGACTTCGGCTTCCTGGACGAGGACATCAAGGTGCGCCCGCCGGAGCTGGCGATGGCGAGTTCGCTGATCGACTCGATGGCCGGCGAGTTCGAGCCGGACATCTTCACCGACGACTACCGGGCCGCCCTCCAGGAGGTGATCGACGCCAAGGTCGAGGGCCGGGAGGTGGTGCAGCCGGAGGAGGTCGAGGAGGCGCCGGCGGCGGCGGTCGACCTGATGGCGGCGCTGCGCGCGTCGGTGGACCGGGCCCGGGCCGCCCGGGGCGAGGAGCCGGCCGGGGCCGGCGCCGGGCAGCCCACCCCGATCTCCGCCGCCAAGTCCGCGAAGGCGGCCGCGGCGAAGAAGGCCACCCCGGCCGCGAAGAAGGCGGCCAAGAAGGCGGCGGAGAGGTCCACCGGGGCGAAGAAGACGGCCGGGGCCAAGAAGGCGGCGACCAAGTCGGGTACGGCCAAGAAGGCCGCGCCGAAGAAGGCCGCCCCGAAGAAGGCTCCCCGCAAGACCGCCTGAGCCGATTCCTCGTGCTCCCGGTCACGCCTCGTAGTGCGGGCGGCGTGGCATCCACTGCGGGTGGTGGTCCCGGAGGTACCCCACCAGCCCCTCCCGGAGTTCGCACCGCAGGTTCCACGCGCTCGGGCCGTCCTCGGCCGTAACGGTGATCCGGACGGTCACGTGCTGCTCGGTCATGTCCGTCATCTGGAGTCCCCAGCCGGCGCGGTCCCACAGCGAGGAAGCCGCGAGCCGACACCCCACCTCCACCCGCAGCTCGTCGAGATCGGCCGTGTAGTCCAGCACCAGGTCCACCGCGGCTGCCACCCTGGCGCCGAACCGGGTCCAGTTCTCGAAGGGCTTGCTGACGAAGTAGGTGCTGGGCAGGAGGAGCTGACGCTCGTCCCAGGTGCGGATCACCACGTGCGTCAACTGGACCTCCTCCACCTGTCCCCACTGCCCGTCCACCACCACGACGTCGTCGATGTGCAACGCATCGGTGAAGGCCATCTGGATGCTCGCCATGGCCGCCGAGATCATGGGCCGGGTGGCGACCCCGATGACGAGGCCGAAGACTCCCGCGGAGGCGAGCAGGGAGAGGCCGAGGACCCGGACCGGGCGGAAGGTGAGCAGCATCGTGCCGATGGTCAGCAGGACGACGAGCGCCACGGTCGCCCGCCGGACCACCCGGACCTGGGTGTGCATCCGCCGGGCGCGTTCGTCGGTGGGAGTACGCGGGTGACGCTTGTAAATCCACTCCTCGGCGACGTGCAGAACCTTGGTGGCGAGCCAGCCGGCCGTGCCGATCGCCACCAGGAGGTCCCAGTGCCGCAGGTGCTCCAGGGTCTCCGGCGGCAGTCCGGTCGCCGGCAACGCGTAATACAACGCCAGCGCCACTGACAGCACGCTGAACGCCCGCTGGCCGTGTACCTGAGCCATCTGGAGGAAACTCCGGAGCCGACGCCCCCGGCCGATCGGCCGCAGCGCGCGGCCGAGCAGCAGGCTCAGCAGGAAGGCACCACCGGCCGCCGTGACCAGGATGAACACCGCCCGGGTGGTCACCGCCGCCCGGCCCACTGCCGGACTGCCCGCCCGATCCCCGTCACCGGCTACCCCCTCCGATCCCCGGTCGGCGGTTTGCCTGGGGCGCGCTACTTAAACCGGGGCTCGTCGGGTGTGCCCGGGCGACCCGGGCGCGGCACCGGGCGCTCAGTACGCCGGCGGCACGCCGAACGGGTACGCCACCGGCGGTGCGGTGCCGTTCCGCTCGGCGCAGTAGGCGGCCCGGGGCCCCGGCCCGGTGAACGGCGGGACGTAGCTGGTCAGGGTCGCGAGCCCGGTGGCGATCGCCACCGCGCTGGACTCGATGTCGAGCTCGACCAGGGTCCGGGCGAAGGGGGTACGGGCGCCCGCCAGTCGTACGGCGTTGCGCCACGCCTGCTCCCGCCAACTGACCAGCAGCCCGAGGGCGGCGCTGGTCGGGATGCCGGTGTCGAAGCCCTCCCGGTCGAGCCGGGCGATCAGTTCGGCGAGCAGCGGGTCGATCACGGCGGCGAGGATCTCGTTGACCTTGTCGTGGTCGGGTTTGCGGCTGCTGCCGTCCGGCGCGGTCAGTCCGACCCGTTCGAGCACGTACGGCAGGTCCCGGTTGATGTGCGCGTTCATCCCGAGCATCAGGTCACCGGCCCCGCTGAGCCGGCGGGACCGGGCCGCGTCCAGGGCGGCCAGCCAGGCTCCCGGTACGGCGGAGCGCCGCCCGGCGGCCCAGTCGTCGTACGCCCGGTAGTAGTACTCGGCGAAGAGCGCGCCCTCCCGGTTGACCCAGGCGTTGTCGGCGAAGTACCCGTGCTGGTCCCGCCCCCACTTGAAGCCCTGAGTGGTCCGCAGGTAGGCGAGCGTGAAGGTGGCGTGGTGGTCGCAGGACCGGCCGAGCGCGGCGAACCGCTCCCGCAGCCGGGCGATCGTGTCGTCCACGCATCCGGCCCCGCCGTCCGGGCAGGTGTCCGGGACGGCGGCCCGCACCGCCGCCCCGTCCGGCCGGTACGGCGGCGGTGCGGCGCCGGCCGGTGGGGCGGGCGGCAGCACTCCGGTCACGCCCAGCGCGGCCGCCAGCAGAGTCCGCGTCGTCGCCCACCGTCCCATGCCAGCCCCCCAGAGGATGATCGACGTCAATGCCAGACATCATTCCGAATCTGAGTGACCAGTCAGGAACATTGGTCCGATACCCGACTCGACCAGCCAAAAGAGCCGGATTAGCCGCTATCCTGGCGGCCAATCCGGCTGCGGTCGTTCACCGTTGTGACGCGGTGCCGGGAGAGCCCCGGCCGGCGCGGGCGGGTCAGGGCGGCGCGGGCCGGCCGGGGCATCGAACCTTTCAGCGGTTGCCCAGCACCGCCACCTCCGCCAGCCCGGCCCGGGCGTACGGCACCTCGGGCAGGTCGGTGACGGCGCCCCGGACGTACCGGCCCCCTCCCGGAGCGCGGGAAAACCTGCCAGGAGGCCATTCGCCCGTTATCTGAAGATCGTCCGCCTAGGCTGGATCCCGGAGGTGGCCGCGCCGCGCATACGGCCGGAGGGAAGCAGGCATGAAGGCAGTGGTCTACCACGGGCCGCGCGAGGTCGCGGTGGAGCACGTGGAGGACGCCCGGATCCAGGACCCCAACGACGTGGTCGTGCAGGTGACCAGCAGCGCGATCTGCGGCTCCGACCTGCACATGTACGAGGGGCGTACCGGCGCCGAGCCGGGCATCGTCTTCGGGCACGAGAACATGGGCATCGTGGTCGACGTGGGCCCCGGCGTGGTGCACGTCAAGCGGGGCGACCGGGTGTCGATGCCGTTCAACGTCGCCTGCGGGTTCTGCAGGAACTGCCTGGCCGGCTACACCGGCTACTGTCTCACCGCGAACCCCGGCTTCGCCGGCGCCGCCTACGGGTACGTCAACATGGGCCCGTACCGGGGCGGCCAGGCCGAATACCTGCGGGTGCCGTTCGCCGACTTCAACTGCCTGAAACTGCCGCCCGGCAACGAGCACGAGAACGACTTCGCGATGCTCGCCGACATCTTCCCCACCGGCTACCACGGGGTGGCGATGACCGAGCTGCGCCCCGGCGAGACCATCACGGTGATGGGTGGCGGCCCGGTCGGGCTGATGGCGGCGTACTCGGCGCTGCTGATCGGCGCGGCCAAGGTGTTCCTGGTCGACCGGGTGCCCTCGCGGCTGCGCCTCGCGGAGTCGATCGGCGCGATCCCGATCGACTTCGGCAAGGGCGACCCGGTCGAGCAGATCCGGGACCAGACCGACGGCGACGGAACGGACAAGGGAGTGGACGCGGTCGGCTACCAGGGGACCGGCAGGGGCGGCGAGGAGCAGCCGGCGGGGGTACTGAACAGCCTGGTCGAGATCGTCCGGGCCACCGGTCGGATCGGGGTGGTGGGACTCTACGTACCGCACGACCCCGGGGCGCCCGACGAACACTCCCGCAACGGCGAACTGCTGTTCCGGGTCGGCACGTTCTTCGAGAAGGCGCTCCGGATGGGCAGCGGGCAGACCAACGTCAAGGCGTACAACCGGTACCTGCGTGATCTGATCGTCGCCGGGCGGGCCCGGCCGAGCTTCGTGGTCAGCAAGGAGTTGCCGCTCGACGCGGCGCCGGAGGGCTACGACCGGTTCGACAAGCGCGACGAGGGCTACTCCAAGGTGGTGCTCAAGCCCGCCGCGTGATCCGCTCGGCAGAGCGGACCGGCGGGTGTCCGGTCGGCCGGCGGCGCCCGACTGGGGCAGGATGGAGCCGTGGTGGATGCGGTGGTCTTCGACCTGGACGGCGTACTGGTGGACTCGGAACCGGTCTGGGAGCGGGTCCGTCGACGCCACGTCGACACCTCCGGCGGCCGGTGGCAGCCCGACACGCAGCGCCGGCTGATGGGGATGAGCACCGGCGAGTGGGCCCGCTACCTCGGCGAACTCGGCGTACCCGGCAGCCCCGAGCAGATCGCGACCGACGTGGTCGACGAGATGGCCCGGGAATACCAGAGCCACCTGCCGGTCATCGACGGCGCGCCCGAGGTGGTCCGCCGGATCGCCCGGCACTGGCCGCTCGGGCTGGCCAGTTCGTCCCCGCGCCGGCTGATCGACGTGGCGCTGGAGGCCATGGGGCTGACCGACCAGTTCCGGGCGACGCTCTCCACCGAGGAGGTGGCCCGGGGCAAGCCGGCCCCGGACGCCTACCTCGCGGTCGCGCAGCGCCTCGGCGTGCCGGCCGACCGCTGCGTCGCGGTCGAGGACTCCAGCAACGGGGTACGCTCGGCGGCCGCCGCCGGGATGCGGGTGGTGGCGATCCCGCACGGGTCGTACCCGCTCGACCCGGACGCCGAACAGCTCGCCGCGGTGGTCCTGCCGCACGTCACCGACCTCACCGAGGAGACGGTGCCGCCGGCCCGGTCGCCACGGATCCAGGAGATCTCCTGGGGCCGGATGGTGGTCGACGGGCTCGGCGAGGGCAAGGACTTCAAGCTCTATCCCGGTGGTGGCCGGCCCTGGGACTGGACCGAGACCGGCACCCGGCACGAGCCCGGGATCCAGCCGGCGGACGTCGAGGAACTGCTCGACAACGGGGCGACCCGGGTGGTGCTCTCCGAGGGCTTCGACGGGCGGCTCCGGGTCGACCCGGCGACGCTGCGGTTCCTCCACGAGCGGGCGGCCGAGGTGCACGTGGCCCGGACCGACGAGGCCGTCGAGCTCTACAACAACCTCGCCGCCCGGGAGCCGGTGGGCGGCCTCTTCCACTCCACCTGCTGAGTGCTATCCCCGGCCCTCCAGCCGCAGCGCCATCTCCCGGTAGCGGGCCACCGGTACCAGGTGTACGCCGTCGAACGCGCCGCTGTCGCGCAGCCGCTCGATCTGCTCGCAGGCCGCGTCGACCCCGGCCTGCCGGTCCCGCTCCACCCGCTCGACCAGGTCGGCCGGGATCTCGATGTCCGGGATGCTCGCCGCCAGCGTGCGCGCCATCGTCGGGCTGGCCAGCACCATCACCCCGGCGTACACCGGCACGTCCAGCGCGACCGACTCCCGCCAGCGCAGCAGCGCGTCGACCGAGAAGCTGACCTGCGCGAACACGAAGTCGGCGGTGCGCTTCCAGTTCGGCAGCCGGCGCAAGCCGGCGGCCACGCCGACCCGGAACGGCGGCAGCCCGGCGAACGCCGGACTCTCCCCGGCCGTCCGGGCCTCGTCGATCATCGCGCGCACGGTCAGCTCACCGCTGCGGTCCCCGACCGTCGGCTTGTCGCCGTAGACGAAGAGGAACTCCCGCACCCCGTACGCGGCGGCGGTCAGCATGTCCCGCTGGAACCCGAGCCGGTTGCGGTCCCGCGAGTTCAGACAGGCGATGCTCCGGCCACCCATCGCGGCCACCTCGTGCGCTACCGCGATGCTCGACACCGTGGCCCGGCCGATGTGGTTGTCGGGAATCAGGAACGAGTGCGCGACCGGCGCCAGTACCCCGATCTGGTGGCGTACGTGCCGCAGGTCGGGACGGGTCGGCGGCTCGATCTCGCAGATCAGGTCGAAGTTCGGCGAGTTCACCTGGAGCAGCGTACGCGGGACTCGTCCAGCCGGCCCGGCGCCGCGCGGGCGCCCGGACCGGTGCACCCAGCTCTGCGGCTCTGCACCGGATCACGCTGGCCGGACCGACGCGGTCAGCGTCAGCCGGGCAGCAGCAGGGACTTGCCACTGGTACGCCGGCCCTCCAGGTCGGCGTGTGCCCGGGGCGCGTCGGTGAGCGGGTACGTCGCGCCGATCCGGATCGACAGCCGCCCCGCGCCGATCCAGCCGAACAGGTCGGCGGCCCGACCGAGCAACTCGGCGCGGCTCTCGATGTGCTGCGGCAGGGTCGGCCGGGTCAGATAGAGCGAGCCTCCGGCGGCCAGCCGCTCGGTCTGCAACGGCGGTACCGGCCCGCTGCTGCTGCCGTACGCGACCAGCAGGCCACGGCGACGCAGCGCGGCCAGGCTGTCGTCGAAGGTGGTCCGGCCCACCCCGTCGTAGACCACCGCCGCACCGGCACCACCGGTCACCTCACGGACGGTGTCGAGGAAGGTGTCGTACCGGGCGACGTGGTCCGCGCCCGCCTGACGGGCCAGTTCGGCCTTCTCGTCCGTCGAGGTGGTGCCCACCACGACGCCACCGCCCAGCTTGACGAGTTGGGTGAGCAGCAGCCCGACCCCGCCGGCCGCCGCGTGCACCACGACCGGATCGCCGGCCGTCACCAGGTGGGTGGTGTGCGACAGGTAGTGCGCGGTGAGTCCCTGCATCATCGCCGCCGCCGCGACCGGGAAGTCGACGTGCTCGGGTACCGGCACCGCCCGCTCGGCCGGGATCGCGACCTGCTCGGCGTACCCGCCGGGCAGGCTCACCCAGGCCACCCGGTCGCCCACGGCGAAACCCTCGACCCCGGGCCCGAGCGCCGCGACCGTGCCGGCGCCCTCCTGCCCCGGCACCGCCGGCAGCTCCCCCGCGTACGGCTGGACGCCCTGCCGCTGGTAGACGTCGGTGAAGTTGACCCCGACGGCGGCGACGTCGACGAGGAGCTGACCGGCGCCGAGCTGCGGCGCCGGTGCGTCCACGATCTCCAGGACCTCCGGTCCGCCGTGTCGCCGCATCAGCACCGCCCGCATGCGGTCATCGTCTCCCGTGCGCCGCCGTGGCACCCCCGGATCGCCGCGATCGGCGGGAGGCTCTGGCGTGTCGTCGGCGCGTCCGGCCCGGCTGTCACCCGCCCGGGCGCCCGGGCCGGACCCGGACCCGGGTGGTGGCCGACCGGCCGCACCACCCGCCACGGACGCGCTCACCCGCGACCGGTGTCGGCTTTCCGACCGGATCGGTGGGTGGGCGGGACGGCTCCGCCCGGCAACCGCGCCCGGCGGGGACCCCCGGGCGGATCACAGGCCCCGGCGAAACGGCGCCTGACAACGGGGTTTGTGCGGCGTACGGGCGGGTGCGCCGGGAGTGTCCCTCATCCGGTCACTACCAGGGAAAACGCGAGATGGATCCACGTACTACTTCGCTGGGTATCGGGACTGTTGCTCTAGGTGATTGTCTGCGTAACATGCCCGAGGAGCAGGCCCTACTGAAGGAGGTCGCTGGAGGGCGAGGCGCGGGACGGCTGCACCGGCACGGCCGGCACCGCCCGTACCGCTACGAAACGGCCGGCACCGCCGCCGGCGAAGTCCGGGGAGCACCGGCGGGCCACCGGACCTGCGACAACCCCCAACGATCAGCGAGAACGGTCAACGGTATGCCAACTTTTCGATCGACGCTGCGCCGCGCCTACCACCAGTCCGGTGCCCACCACGTCCGCCGGGCCGCCCACCGGATCGCCCTCCGTACCCGGGCAGGGGCGTTCCGGAACGAGATCGGCGTCGTACTGCACGCCGACCACACCGACATCAGGGGCACCGAACTCGCCGTCTACAAGGGAAACCTCGACCGGAAGGCGGTTGCCGCCTGGCGGCGCCTGGTCTCCGAGATCCGGCCCACGGTGGCGATCGACGTCGGCGCCAACTACGGCGAGGTGGCCTTCTCGACCTGCTACTACGGCCTGCGCGAACTGCATCTCGTCGAACCGAACCCAGCCGTACTCCCCTGGCTGCGCAAGACGATCGCGGCGGCCGCCGGCGACTACCCGGGCACCGTGCTGCATGCGGGTGCCGCCAGCGACCGGTCCGGCACTGCCCGGCTCTATCTGCACGAACACACCGGCGTCGCCTCCCTGCGGGTGCAGAACGACCGGGGCGTCGAGGTGGAGTGCTTCCGGCTCGACGAGCGGATCCAGCTCGGCGACGACGACTCGCTGCTGTTCAAGATCGACGTCGAGGGTCACGAGCAGGCCGCCCTGGCGGGGATGGCCGGGCTCTTCCACCGCCGACGGGCCGCCGGAATCTGCGAGATACTGCACGCCGACGACGACCTGCTGAAGTACCTCTGCGCCAACTTCGCGGTCGCCCTGCAACAGGCCGGCCGGGAGCAGCCGGTGGACGAGTCGCAGTTGCGCGACACCGTCGCCCGGGCCCGGGAGACCGGCTGGGGCGATCTCAGCAAGGACGTGGTGCTCCGGTCGCGCTGACCCCGACGGGCGTCGCTGCCCCCGCGGGCCGCAACGGCTACGGGACGCAGACGAACTGGGGGTCGGCCCAGACCCCGACCGCGCCACCGGACGGACTGCTGGTCACCAGGTCGACGAAGCTGGCACGGGCGATCGCCACGTCGATCTGCTCGGCACTGTCCGCCCGGCTGCGTACGCCCGACTCGAAGACGGTCACGTCGTCCGCGCGTACCGCGAAGGCGACCTCGACGTCGTCGGCGCCGACGTCGATCACGGCCCGGAGCCGTTCGCAGCCAGCGGGCGGCTGCACCCGGACCCGGCTGGGCGCGGCGGTGAGCACCGCGCGCGGATAGACCTGGCCGTGCACGGTGACGGAACCGGGGGACGACCCGGTGGCCGGGGTCGGCGAGGGCCGCTCCGAACTGCCGTCCAGCAGCATCGGCAGGTCGGAGAGGTAGTAGGTGACCTCGGCCGGGGACGGCTGGGCCTGACTGCGTGTCGTCACCCCGGGCCACAGGTTGAGCGCCATCACCCCCAGGCTGACGGCCAGCACCGCGACGGTCGAGGCCATCGCCCGGTGCCAGCGCCGCGCCGCCGCCCCGGGCGACCCCGTCGGTGTCGCGGGCGTCGGGAGCGGCCCGGCCGGAGCGACCGGAACGGCGACCGCCGGTACCCCGGCTCCGGCGCCCCGACCCGACGGCGCGGTACGGGCGGTCCCGCGCCGGGACGGGCTGACCCGGGCCGGCACCAGCGCCGGCCGGCGGCGGGCGGCCAGGTCCTCGATCCAGCCGAACAACACCACCGCCACGGCCACCAGCAGCCAGACGGCGGCCAGCCGGAGGGTGACGGTCTGCACCCAGCCGGAGACGGCCAGCGGGGCGATCAGCGCCCCGGCCAGCACCCCCAGCGGCAGGTGCCACAGATAGACGGTGACCGCCCGGGCGTTCAACAGCTCCACGAGGCGGTCCAGCAGGCGGAGCCGGCCCAGCCAGTCGAGTCGGGGCCGGAACCGGAGCACCGCCGCGACGAACGCCATCGACCACAGGGTGTTGCCGCCCGCGATCCGGTTCAGGTCGTAGTTGCCGGTCGACCAGCCGACCGCCAGCACCCAACCGGCCCCGGTGAGCGCGAGCAGCCCGACGGCGAGCGCGTACCGCCGGGCGGGGATCCGGCGCAGCAGCCCGTCGTGGTGCGCGAAACCGAGCAGCCAGCAGGCCAGGTACGTGCTGACGTTGGTCGCCTGCTCGTTGAAGTACCCGCCGACGTTGACGATGTTGAACCGGAACGCGATCGGCAGGGCCACCGCCAGCGCCAGGCTGTGCCAGGGCCAGCGGCGGAACGCGGCGAGCAGGGCCGGCGAGAGCAGCACCAGCCACAGATAGGTGACGATGTACCAGAGCACCACGTTGTAGGCCCAGGCCCACGACTGGTCGCCGACCGGCGGGGTACGGGCGGGGAAGACCCACCAGACCATCTCGCCCCAGCCGAGTGCCGCGGTCGGTGCCGTACGCCAACCGGTGACCAGCAGCAGCGTGACCGCCACCACCCCGAACCCCCACAGCGGGGGCAGCAACCGGCGCAGCCGCCGCCCGACCGCACCCGGGCCGGTACGGTCCAGCGAGCCGGCCATCAGCGAGCCGGCGAGCGCGAACATCAGCCCCATCGCCGGGAACAGCACGGTCAGCCAGATCCAGCCGAGTACGTGGTACGTCACCACCCGGACCAGCGCGGCCGCCCGCCACAGGTCCAGGTACCGGTCCCGACCGCCCGACGAGCCGCCGGCCCGAACACCCGGCGAGCCGCCGGCCCGAACACCCGGCGAGCCGTCCGCCGGCCCGGCCACCGGTACGACCGCAGCCGGCACCGCGGGCTCGGCTGAGGTTCCCATCGGCGTCTCCACGTCTCCGGTCGGCCGCGCCCGACGGTCCCGGGCGACTCGTACGTCGTCGGCACGGGCGGCCCGGAACACCTCCGGCGACACCCCGCCAACGCCGCCCGCCCAGCCACCAGCTCCGGCGGAACCGCCCGGCAGGCCGGCGCCCTCGACAGACGGACCCTTGCCCAACAGTCCTACCCGACAAACCTGAACGATCCCTGACCGGCCCTTCGCGGCGTGTTCCCCGTCGCTCCCGCGCCCCGACCCGGCCGACCGCCCGCCGGACGTCAAAGGTCGACCGCCGGGTCGGACCCGTGGCGACGGCGGCACGAGAGGCGGCCGCCCGGCCCAGTCTGTGACGCCGCACACCCGGGCCCGGTCCCGAAACTCCGGCGATCCACCCGTTCGGGCAGCAAGATGGTGATCGGTCGTAACGCGTGCGGGGTCCGGCCGGCGGATCGGGGCGAGTGGGCCGGCCCGCGGATCGAGACGAGAGGTGGTCGAGCGTGGCAGCACCGGAGAGGTCGACGATGAAGGCGGCGGTCTACCAGCGCACCGGCGATCCGTCCGTGCTCGAGGTGGTGGACCGGCCGGTGCCGGAGCCGGGTCCGGGGGAGGTGCTGGTCCGGGTCGCCGTCTCGGGGGTGAATCCCACCGACTGGAAGTCGCGGCAGGGCGACGGTTCCGGCGCGCCGCCCCGGCACGGTTGGCAGATTCCGAACCAGGACGGCGCGGGGATCATCGAGTCGGTCGGTACCGGCGTCGATGCGAAGCTCACCGGTGAGCGGGTCTGGATCTGGGAGGCGGCCTGGCAGCGGCCGTGGGGGACCGCGGCCGAGTACACCGTGGTGCCGGTCCGGCAGGTGGTGCGGCTCGGCTCGGCCTCGTTCGACCTCGGCGGGGCCCTCGGCATTCCGTTCATGACCGCGCATCGCTGTCTGACGGTCGGCGAGACGATGCCGGACCGCCTCGACGTCGGCGCGCTCACCGGGCGCACCGTCCTGGTCCAGGGTGGGGCGGGCGCGGTCGGCAACGCCGCCATCCAGCTCGCCCGGTGGGCCGACGCCACCGTCATCGCCACGGTCAGCAGCGCGGAGAAGGCCCAGCTCGCGGTCGCGGCCGGCGCGTCATATGTGATCAACTACCGCGAAGAGGACGTGGTGGCCGAGGTCCGGAAGATCACGCCGGACGGGGTGGACGCGATCGTCGAGGTCGCGGCCGCCCGCAACGCCGAGATCGACTGCCAGGTGATCGGTGCCAACGGCGCGGTTGCGGTGTACGCCGACGACGGTGGCGCCGCGCTCACCCTGCCGGTCCGGCCGCTGATGGTGCCGAACGTCCGCTGGCAGTTCGTGCTGGTCTACACCCTGTCGACGGTGGCCAAGGCGCAGGCCGTGACGGACGTCGCCGCCGCCGCGTCGTCCGGGGTACTCCGGATCGGCACCGACGCGGGCCTACCGCTGCACTACTACCCGCTGGACGACGTGGCCCAGGCGCATGCCGCCGTGCAGAACTCGGCGGTCGGCAAGGTGCTGGTGGTGACCAGCGAGTCCTGATCACCACCGGTCCGTCGGCCCGCCGGACGGGGTCAGCGCTCGATCGTGGGCGGGCCGACGTACGACCAGGTGATGCCGTCCGGGGAGAGCCATCCGCCGGAGGAGTCCTGGTTGCCGGACTGGACGTAGCCGCCGGGAACGGGTACCGCCGAGGCACCCGGGCCGACCGGGATCTCCCGCAGCCGCTCACCCTGGTCGAGGCCCTCGAACATGATCGGGTTCTCGCCGGCCAGGATGCCGGCCTGGATCACCAGCACACCGTCGGGCCGAACCGCGGCGTGGATCATCCGATCGCCGACCTGGGCCCGCGCCGCCGTACGCCGCCAGGTCCGCCCCTGGTCGACGCTGCGATAGACCCGCAGCTCACCCTCGACCTGGCCGACCGCGTACGCGGCCCGGTCGCCGATCGCCAGTGCGGCGGCCCCCGCGTTGCCACCCGCCTCGACGTCCTCGGGCAGCACCGACTGCCGCCAGTTGCGTCCACCGTCCCAGCTCACCTGGATCGCGCTGCCGTTGAAGGTCGCCTTGTTCTCCGAGATGGTGCCGTTCGGTTCCAGCACCGGACCGATGGTCCGGTCGGTCCAGCCGCTCACCCACAGTCCGGCCGCCGCCGTCCCGCCCTCGATCACCCGCGCGTGGTGCAGCGGCGCCTTCGTGGCCAATCGAACGACCTCTCCGGTTGCCGGGTCCGCCGCCAGCACCGTCAACCCGTCGGAGTCGGGGATCCACTCCACCGGCCGGTACGTCTCCGGCACGGCGGCGACCTCGGTGATCTGGATCTCCCGCCAGGTGACCCCGCCGTCGCTGCTGGCAAGCCAGAACTGCTGCTCGACCCCGTCGCCCTCGATCATGCCGTCGTCGCGCTTCGGACTGGTCTGCACCTCGGCCACCAGCGTCCGCGGCCCGACCACCCGCAGGCCGACCAGGCTGTTGTCCGGCACCGGCAGCGGGTACGACTGCCAGCTCGCCCCACCGTCGGCACTGGTCGCCAGCCGGATCGCACAGTTCTCCCCCTGGCAGTCGCGGTACCGCAGGTAGAGGCGGCGCAGGTCGCCGGCGAGCATCGTGCCGGTCACGGTGGGCGGGGGCGGTGTGGTGACACCTGGCGTGGCGCTCGGGGCCGGCGTCGGGACGAAGTCGGGCGTACGGTCGAGCGCGACGGGCGGGCCCAGGGTGCCGTACCGGTCACCGCCGTCGTCGGAGGGCATGGCGCGCCAGACCGTTCCGGCGCCGACGGCGACGACGGCGACCAGCGCGGCGGCACCGGCCATCCGGGTACGCCGCCGCCGGCGCCGCGCCCGGCGTTCCACCTCGGCGAAGTGCGGTCTGAACGCGGCCTGGGCCGCCTGGCCCAGACCGGAGAAGTCGAGTTCCGGCATGGGAATCCTCCGGTGTGAATGTGCGACGTGGATGAAGATCGAACGGGTCAGCGGCGGTTCGTCCTGGCCGCGGCGTCGTCGGTGACCGGCCAGGGCGGCTCGGCCAGATGCCCGGCGAGCGCCTGCCGGCCGCGTACCAGTCGGGTCTTGACGGCCTCCACCGAGCAGCCGAGCGTCGCGGCGACCTCGGCCACCGGCAGGTCGCCGATGTGGTGCAGCACCACGGTCTCCCGGGTGGCCCGGGGCAGCCGTTGCAGGGCGGCAACCAGCGCCACGTGGTCGGGCGACAGTTCCGGGGGACTCGGCTCGGCACCGGCCAGCCGTCCGGAGCGGATCAGCCGGTCGAGCCGCAACTGCCGCCGGAACCGGCTCCGGGCCACGTTCAGCGCGACGGTACGCAGCCACGCCTCCGGGTTGTCGACCTGCCGGAACCGGCCCGTCCGGGTCAGCGCCCGGACGAACGCCTCCTGGACGGCGTCCTGCGCCTCGGCGTAGTCGGCGGTCACCGCGAAGAGCTGGGCCACCAGCCGGGCCGCCGAAGCCGCGTACACCTCTCGAATTGCCTGATGTCCGTCCACACCATCCCCTGCCTACCGACCCGTTCACCCAGTACGACCCTCCGGCGGGTCGTCCGGTGACATCCGAATCGGCGGGCCGCCCGAACCGGGGCTCCGTGCACACCGGCACCGTGCACCGGCACCCGGCATCGCGAACTGTCAACCCGGCCGCCACGGGTGGTCACCTCGAACCCGCTCTCCGTGCTGCGGCCGGCACCCGGCATCGTGGACTGTCGACACGGCACCGTGACCGCTCGGTCCTGGGGTGCGGCTCCGGCCGGCTCGGCGTGCCGGTAGGCGGGGGCAGGTGCCCCGGCGCCGCTACGGCACGAGGACGATCTTTCCGCGCAGCCGCCCCGCCGCCACCAACCGGTGGGCGTCGGCCGCCTCCGCCAGCGGCAGCGAGGCCGCGACCCGGGTCCGCAGCCGCCCCTTGGCCACCTCGGTCATCAGCTCCGCCAGCATCGGCTGGTCGAGCCGGATCATGACCGTCTGCTGCCGTACCCCGCGCGGCGGATCGAGCGGCGGTACCGGTCGGGTCGTCACCAGCGCGCCGCCGTCGGCAACCGCGGCGCCGGCCGCTGCCCCGACCGGTACCGCGTCGAAGACCGCGGGGACCGGGCCGAGTTCGGCCAGCTCGGCGGAGCGGGGCACCACCTCGGCGACGCCGAGGCCGCGTACCCACTCCTCGTCGTCGGAGCTGGCCACCGCGATCACCCGGTGACCGGCCCGGGCCGCCAACTGGGCGGCGAAGCCGCCCACCCCGCCGCTGGCGCCGGTGACCAGCACCGTCGACCCGGAGGCCAGCGACATCATCTCCAGCCCCTGCCGGGCGGTCAGCGCGTTCAGTGCCACGGTGGCCGCCTCCGCCGCGTCCAGCTCGTCCGGTACGCCGACCAGCCAGTCCGGCCGGGCCACCACGAACTCGGCGTACGCCCCGACACCGCCCCGGGTGAGGTACCACGGCACCATTCCGGCGACCCGGCTGCCGGGCCGGTAGTCGGTGACCCCGTCCCCGAGGGCCACCACGTCACCGGCGAAGTCCCAGCCGAGCAGGAACGGCGGCTCGACCGGGCCGCCGGGGATCTGTCCCGCCCTGGCGGCGAGGTCGGCGGGGTGCACCGCCGCGGCGCGTACCCGGACGAGGATCTCGCCGGGCCCGGCGACCGGGTCCGGCCGCTCGACCACCCCCAGCACACCGGGACCGCCCAGTGCCGTCACCGCCACCGCTCGCATCGCTCGCCCCTTCCGCGTGGCCAACATCCTTCCCGGCACGACATCGAGTTGGCAACGGGTCGGATCGCGACCCGACCGGCCGGCGGCAGGACGAGCAGCCGTTGAGCGCAATCACCCGGCCGGCGGGGCGGTGCGTCGAGCCCCGTCTCGCACCACCCGCCCCAACCCGGGTCCCACCCGATACACCTCTCGCACATCTCGGGCGGCGCGGGGAGGGATCGCGCTGGATCGTGTGCTGGTACTGCCCCTCTGGGGGTACCAACAGCACACGATCCAGCGGCACCCATCGGTTGTCCACAGGGGCAGGGCTGGGGGTGGAGGCGGGTGGCAGGGCGCGGGATAGTCGGCGGATGCCGCGCCCTGCCAGGGATCCCCAACCTCGTCGCGCTGGCGGAACGGGACCGCGTCGGGAGGTAGTGCCCGGATTGCGGCCGCCACCGCCACCGGACGCGGACGAGTTGACCTACCTGCGTTGGCTCCAGGACGACGTAGTGAGCCGGCGACAGGCGCTGCGGCACCTGTCGGCCAAGGCGCTGCAACACCGGTTGGCGACCGGCCGGTGGCAGATCATGTCCCGGGGCGTCTACCTCGCGCACAACGGCCCGGTGACCCGCGAGCAGCGACGCTGGGCGGCGGTGCTGGCGGCCGGCGCCGGACGGCGTGCCGTGCTGGCCGGACTCTCCGCCCTGGAGGTGCTGGGGATGCGCGGTTACCACAGCGCGACGCTGCACGTCCTGATTTCCGCGCGTCGCCAGGATCGCGATCCCCCACCGGGTGTCGTGGTGCACCGCACCCGGCATCTGACCGCCGCCGACGTTCATCGGCTGGGCCAGCCGCCGTGCACGATGCCGGCCCGGTCACTGCTCGACGCGGCACAGTGGGCCGGGGACGACGAGCGGGCCCGGGCGATCATCGCCGCCGGTTTCCAGCAGCGGCTGGTCGACGGCCCGGAACTGGACAGGGCCCTGGCCCGGCTACCCCGGCTGCGTCGGCGGGGCCTCATCGTGGCGGCAGCCGCGGACGCGCGTGTCGGTGCGGAGTCCGTCGCGGAGTCAGACCTGCTCCGGCTCTGCCGGCGGGAGGGCCTACCGCCACCCAGCCGGCAGGTACGGCGTACCGACTCCCGGGGGCGCCGCCGCTATCTCGACGTCTACTTCGAGCAGTGGAAGGTGATGGTCGAAATCGACGGCGCACAGCATCTGGAGGTACGCCACTGGTGGGCGGACATGCGCCGGCAGAACGATCTCTGGATCAGCGGCATCCGGATACTCCGCTTCCCCGCCTGGTTGGTACGGGACCGCCCGGCCGAGGTGGCCGCGCAACTGCGCGCCGCCCTGCTGGCCGCCGGCTGGCGCCCGTGAAGGCGACCGGCGAACGTGTTCTCCCACTGCCCCTCCAGGGGTAGCAACAGCACACGGACGGTCAGGTGGGGAGCGGCGGTCAGGTCGGGAGCGGCGGTCAGGTGGGGGCGGCGGTCAGGTGGGGGGCGGCGGTCAGGTGGGGAGTACGGTTACGGTGAGGGCGTTGGTGGCGTAGTCGGCGCGGACGCGCTTCTTGTCGAACTTGCCCACCGAGGTCTTCGGTACGGCGTCGACGAAGGCCCACCGTTCGGGCAACTGCCATCCGGCCACCCGGTCGGCGAGGAAGTCCCGCAGTTCCTCGGCGCTCACCTCGGCGCCCTCCTGCCGTACCACCGTCGCGAGTGGACGCTCGTCCCAGCGCGGGTCCGGTACGCCGACCACACACGCCTCCCGCACCGCCGGATGCGCCATCAGCGCGTTCTCCAACTCGACCGAGGAGATCCACTCACCACCGGACTTGATCACGTCCTTCGCCCGGTCGGTGAGGGTGATGAAGCCGTCCGCCGAGAGCGTGCCGACGTCACCGGTACGCAGCCAGCCGTCACGGAACTTCTCCTCCTCGGGTGCGTCGTCGCCGACGTACCGGGCGGTCACCCACGGGCCCCGGACCTCCAGTTCGCCGACGGCCTTGCCGTCGGCGGGCAACTGCGTGCCGTCCGGGCCGACGATCCGGGCGGCGACTCCGGCCGGTACCCGCCCCTGGGTGTAGCGGTAGCGCCAGGCCTCCTCGCCGGTCGCCCCGGCCGGCGGTCGGGCCACCGAGCCGAGCGGGGACATCTCGGTCATCCCCCAGGCGTGGATCACGTCGATCCGGTGCCGTTCGGCGAAGGCGTGCATCAGCGCGGGCGGGCAGGCCGAGCCGCCGACGATCACCTCGGTCAGCGAGGAGGTGTCGACCTCGTTGGCGTCCAGGTGGTTGAGTAGGTCGGTCCAGATGGTCGGCACCGCGCCGGCCAGGGTCGGCCGCTCGGCCGCGATCATCGCGGCGATCGGGGCGCCCTGGAGGAACCGGTCCGGCATCACCAGCGAGGCCCCGGAGAGGAAGGCGGCGTACGGGATGCCCCAGGACATCGCGTGGAACATCGGCACGATGGCGAGTTCCCGGGTGGTCGGGCCGAGCCCGAACGACTCCGGCAGGCAGATCTGCATCGAGTGCAGCCAGATCGACCGGTGCGAGTAGGCGACGCCCTTGGGGTTGCCGGTGGTCCCCGAGGTGTAGCAGAGCGCGGCGGCGCCACGTTCGTCCAGCTCCGGCCAGTCGTACCGGTCCGGCCGGTCCCGCAGCAGGTCGTCCCAGCGGTGTACGGCGATCCGCCCGCCGCCGGCCGAGCGCAGCGGCGCCGGGTCACCGCCGCCGACCACCACCACGTGCTCTACAGTGGACATCTCGGGCAGCGCCCTGGCCAGCAGCGGGATCAGCGTCGAGTCGACCAGCACCACCCGGTCCTCGGCGTGGTTGGCGATGTAGGCCACCTGGTCGGGAAAGAGGCGGATGTTGAGCGTGTGCAGCACCGCACCCATGCTCGGCACCGCGAAGTACGCGACCAGGTGCTCGGCGTTGTTCCACATGAAGGTGGCAACCCGCTGGTCACCGGTGATCCCGAGGTCGTCGCGGAGCGCGTGCGCGAGGCGGGCGGCGGCCGCACCCACCTCGGCGTACGTCATTCGGCGGGAGCCGTCACCCAGCCAGGTGGCCACCTCGGCGGTGCCGTGCACCGTGCTGCCGTGTTCGAGGATGCGGGAAATCAGCAGGGGTGCGTCCATCATCGTGCTACGCATGGACCACAACCTAGTGTCGCAGCTCACACCTGACCACCCGGAAGGCAACCGATGAGCAGTATCCCGTGGGCCGAGTCGTACCTCGGCCAGCTTCGCGCCCTCGCCGGTGACCGTACGCTGATGTTCGTCGGCGCCCGGGGCGTGGTACGCGACGCGGCCGGCCAGGTGCTGCTGATCGAGCGCTCGGACAACGGTTACTGGGCAATGCCGGCCGGCGCGATGGAACTCGGCGAGTCGATCGCCCAGTGTGCCGTACGCGAGGTCTGGGAGGAGACCGGGCTGACCGCCACCGAGGTCACCCCGTTCGCCATGTACACCGGCCCGGACCGCACCTTCACCAACATGTACGGCGACACGTACCAGCTCTTCGTGGTCGCCTTCCGGGTCGACGCCTGGTCCGGCGAGCTGCTCACCAGCACCGACGAGACCACCGGCGCCGGATTCTTCCCGCCCCGGGCGCTGCCCACGCCGGTCTCCTCCACGGTGCTGGAGACCCTGGACGACCTGGCCGCGTTCGAGCAGACCGGCCAGGTCGTCCTGAAGTAGTCCGGCCAGGTCGTCCTGAAGTAGTCCGGCGGCCGGGCCCGGTTCGCGGCGGGTGCGCGCTTCCTCGACCCGGAGGAGGTCGCGGACGCTCAGGGTCAGATCAGCGTCTGGGCGTTCGCCTCCATCTCGGTGGCCGCGTCGCCCTTCCTGTCCCGGGCCAGCCCCTCGCCGGAGCCGGCCGGCGGGCCGCCGCGCAGCTCGTGGTTCGGCATCGCCAGGGTGACCGCCACCGCCAGCAGGGCGATCAGCCCGGCGACCAGGAAGACGGTGTGCAGCGCGCCGACGAACGACTCCTGCACGGCGGCCCGGATCGGGTCCGGCAGCGCCAGGATCCGGGACGGCTCGTTGACCGAGAACTCCGTGGTGGCGCCGGCGAACTGCGCCCGCTGCTCGGGCGGGAGCTGGGCGATCGCGCCGGGCAGCCGGTCCGCCAGCCTGCCGGAGAGCCCGGTGGAGAGCACCGCACCGAGGATCGCCACCCCGAACGCACCGCCCAACGACCGGAAGAAGGTGGCAGCCGAGGTACCGGCGCCGAGGTCGCGCATCTCGACCGCGTTCTGCGCGGCGAGGATCAGCGGCTGCATGCAGAGGCCGAGCCCGACGCCGATGAGCACCATGTAGAGGAAGGCGTTCCAGAGCGGGGTGTCGACCTGCAACTGGGTGAAGAGCAGCATGCCGGTGACCAGCACGACGGCCCCGACCACCGGAAACCACTTGTACCGGCCGATCTGGCTGATCGCCCGCCCGGAGAGCACCGAGGTGACGATCACGCCGGCCATCATCGGCAGCATCAGCAGACCGCTGTCGGTCGGCGACGCGCCCTTGACGATCTGGAGATAGAGCGGGATGAAGATGATCGACCCGAACATCACCAGACCGAGGATGAAGCCCGCAGCGTTGGCCAGCGCGAAGGTGGACCGGCGGAACAGCTTGAGCGGCAGGATCGGCTCGGACACCCGGGCCTCCTGGACCAGGAACAGCACGCCGAGCACCGCTCCGGCCACGAACAACCCGATGATGACCCCGGAGCCCCAGGCGTACTCGTTGCCGCCCCAGCTCAGCGCGAGCAGCAGCGAACTCACCCCGGCCACCAGCAGGCCGGCACCGAGCCAGTCGATGGCGTGCTGCCGGCGCTGGAACGGGACCAGCCGCATCACGTGGTAGCAGACGATGATGGCGATCACCGCCAGCGGCACGTTCAGGAAGAAGATCCATCGCCAGTCGTGCTCGGCGAAGTAGCCGCCGACCAGCGGCCCGGCCACCGAGGAGAGCCCGAACACCGCGCCGAAGAGGCCCTGGTAACGGCCACGGTCCCGGGCCGACACCACGTCGGAGATGATGGTGAAGGCCAGCGTCATCAGACCGCCCGCGCCGAGCCCCTGCACCCCGCGGGTGATGATGAGCTGGGTCATGTCCTGCGCGAAGCCGGCGGCCAGCGAGCCGACCAGGAACGCCCCGATGGCGAAGAGGAAGACCGGGCGGCGGCCGAAGAGGTCGGCCATCTTGCCGTACAGCGGGGTCGAGGCGGTCGACGCCAGCAGGTACGCGGTGACCACCCACGAGTAGTGGTTGATCCCTCCGAGTTCGCCGACGATGGTCGGCAGCGCCGTTCCGACGATGGTCTGATCCAGTGCGGCGAGCAGCATGCCGGTCATCAGACCGCTCATCAGGAGCAGGATCTGACGGTGTGTCAGGGCCGGCCGCGCGTCCTCAGCGGTGGTCATAGTGCCTTCTCCCCCCGTTGGCACAGAAAATGCCTACCGCCAGTCTCGGCCTGGGCCACCGCCCGGCCCAGGCGAACACGAACGCTGTGATCACGATCATGCGCCCTCGGCAGGCCACGCCGGCCGGGGCCCCGCCGGTCCGGCGAGCGGTCGGCGGGGCCCGGCGGGGCGGGTCTTCTCGTTCGCCTCTGGACGCTGGCGGAGGAGTGCAGTTCCAGCCGCCGCGCCGGAGGAGTCGCCTTTCAGCCGCGTGCCGGAGGCATCCTCTCTCCAGCCACGTGCCGGAGGATCAGTGCCGGCCCTCGGCGAGTTCCTCCACGAGCTTGGCGCAGAACGCCGGCAGGTCGTCCGGCTTGCGGCTGGTCACCAGGCCGTTGTCGACGTGACACTCCTCGTCGACCCAGTGCGCGCCCGCGTTCGACAGGTCGGTGCGCAGGCTGGGCCAGGAGGTGACGGTGCGCCCCTTCACCACGTCGGCGTCGATCAGCGTCCACGGCGCGTGGCAGATCGCCCCGACCGGCTTGCCGGCGTCGAAGAACGCCCGGACGAACCGGACCGCGTCCGGGCTCGCCCGCAGGGCGTCCGGGTTGGCCACCCCGCCGGGCAGCACCAGGCCGTCGTAGGCCGCCGGGTCCGCCTCGGCCACGGTCGTGTCGACGTCGTACGTCCCGGACTTGTCCAGGTGGCTGAAGGCCTGGATCCGGCCGCCCTCCAGGGAGACCAGCTCGGCCCGGCCGCCGGCCGCCTCGACCGCCTGCCGGGGTCGGGTGTACTCGACCTCCTCCACGCCATCGGTGGCCAGGAACGCGATGCGCTTGCCCTGCAACGTCGCGGTCATTCGCTTCTCCTCTCAGGAATCGGGGGGATATGCGGCGAGAACCTTTCGGTCGCATCCCGTCAAAAAGACGTTCCCGGTACGCCAGGTGCCAAACCCGCCGTACGGCCACCGCCGGGTCGCGGCGCCCGGCAGGACCAGGTTTGCCCGGCCGGGCACCGGGGACCCGCGCCACATGGCGACAGACGCAGCGGAACAGCGCCGGTTGGCCTCGGTGGTGGAGAGCTGGCTCGGCAGGGGCGTACTGGTGGTCGGCGACGCGATGCTGGACGAATGGCGGTTCGCCGAGTCGGACCGGCTCTGCCGGGAGGCGCCGGCGCCGGTGTTGACCCTGCGCCGTCGGCTGACCGCAGCCGGTGGCGCCGCGAACACCGCCGTCAACCTCACCGCGCTGGGCGGCCGGGCAGCACTGGTCGCCCCGGTCGGCGCGGACGTGGCCGGTGACGAACTGCACGACTGCCTGGACCGGGCCGGTGTCTGGGACCGCACGATCAGCCAGCCCGGTCGGCCGACCCCGGTGAAGCGTCGACTGCTCGCCGCCGACCAGATCCTGCTCCGCGAGGATGAGGGCGACGCCGACGAGACGTTGCCCGACGAGGGCGTACGCCGGATGCTCAACGCGCTCGCCCGGGCGACCGAGGAGTTGCGGGCGGACCGGGACGGCCAGCCACCGACCCTGGTGGTCTGCGACTACGGCCTGGGTGCGCTACCCGAGGCGGTACGGAGCTGGCTGGTCCGGCACCGCGACTCCTTCGCCACCGTCGCCCTGGACGCGCACGACCTGGCCTACTGGCGTGGGCTCGCCCCGACCGTGGTGACCCCGAGCTTCGCCGAGGCGACCCGGCTGCTCAACGAGGCGGTCTCGGCCGGCCCGGCCAGCCCGGCCTCGGCGGTCGCCGGCACCCGGGTCAGCGTCGCCGAGGACGGCAGCACGGTGGCGACCGGCGGAAAGGCCGACGCCACAGGCGGAAAGGGCGACGCCGACAGCGGAAGGGGCGACGGCGCGGACGCCGGCAAGGATGCCGACGGTGGCCCGGCCAGGGGACCCGGCGCCGGCATCGCCGGTCGGCCGGCTCCGGCGGACGCCGGCAAGGATGCCGACGGTGGCCCGCTCAGGAGACCCGGCGCCGGCATCGCCGGTCGGCCGGCTCCGGCGGTCGCCGCCGGTGGCACCGAGGAAGGCGGCCGGGACGGCGACGGCCCCGCCGCGCCGGAGGGTACGCCGCCGGGCAGCGGCGACGGCGGAGGTCCGGTCGGCGGGGACGGCCTCACGGTGACCAGTGACGAGATCGGGGTCTCCGGCGACGACATCGTGGTGGCCGGTGACGAGACGTCGAGTGCCGCCGGTGGGCGTCCGGTCGCGGCCGGCGGCGCCAGCCGGGCGCTGGTCGCCCAGGCCCGCCTCGCCGAGTTGCGGGAACGCACCGGTGCGGACGTGGTGGCGGTGACCCTGGACGCCGAGGGCGCGGTGGTGGGCGGGGCCGACGGGCGGTCCCGGCGCAGCCACGCGACTCCGGTACCGGCAAGTTACGCGGTCGGCGCCGGTGACGCGTACCTGGCCGCGATGACGCTGGCGCTGGCCGCGAACGCCCCACTGCCGACCGCCGCCCAGTTGGCCCAGCTCGCCGCCACCACCACCGTCTCGGACACCGGCACCTGTGTCTGCCTGCGCGAGGACCTGCTCGCCGCACTCGGCTCGGCCGGCGACGAACCGCCCCGGATCGTGCTCGACCGGGACGCCCTGGTGGAACTCGTCGAGCGGCACCGGACCGAGGGGCGGGCCGTCGTCTTCACCAACGGCTGCTTCGACGTACTGCACCGGGGGCACGTGCGCTATCTCGACCAGGCACGCGATCTCGGCGACCTGCTGGTGGTGGCGGTCAACTCCGACGACAGCGTACGGCGACTCAAGGGCACGGACCGGCCGGTGAACCCGGTGGAGGACAGGGTGGCGGTACTCGCCGCGCTCTCCTGTGTGGACCATGTGGTGGTCTTCGAGGAGGACTCGCCGAGCGCGCTGATCGAGGCAATCCGCCCCGACGTGTACGTCAAGGGCGGCGACTACCCGCCGGACATGGTCCCGGAGGCACCCCTGGTACGCCGGCTCGGCGGCCAGGTCCGCACCCTCGGCTACGTACCCGACAAGTCCACCTCGGCGGTGATCGACCGGATCCGCTCACACGGCGAGGACCGGCGCCAGGCGGCGGCCGCCCGTCCCGGGGACGAGGCCGACCGGCGCCGCCTGCCCGACGGCGCCCAACGCCACTCGTCGCCCGACGGCGCCCAAGGCGCCTCGCCGCCCGACGGCACCCAGCGCCACTCGTCGCCCGACGGCGCCCCCGACGGCGCCCAGGGCGCCTCGCCGGACGGGAGCAGGGAGGCCGTTCCCGCTTCGGCGGACCCCGGCGGGACGGCGTCCGGGCCGAGCCGCCGGGCGTGAGCGCCGGGCCACATCGCGCCCAGGCTGGCGCGGCACCGAGGACGATCACCCGCCCGCTCGACCCCGGCAGCGCGGCGGACTTCCGTACGCCCCGTCTGCTGGACGTGCTGGTGCCGACCCGGAACCGCCCCGCCGAACTGGCGGTCACCCTGGCCGGGCTGGCCGCCCAGCGTCCCGCCGGGGCCGGCACGCAGGCCGCCGACCCCGACCCCGCCGGGCCGGAGGGGTCGGACGGGTTCGGGGTGGTGGTCAGCGACCAGTCCGACGGGGAACCCGGCTGGGCCGAACCCGCGGCGGCGGCGATGGTGCGGGTACTCCGGCACCGGGGCCATCCGGTGCTGCTCACCCGCCGGCTGCCCCGGCGGGGCCTGGCCGAGCACCGCGCCTACCTGCTGGCCGCCTCGGCGGCCCGGTACGTGCTCTTCCTCGACGACGACGTCTGGCTCGAACCCGGCAGCGTCGACCGACTGCTCACCGCGATCCGGGAACTCGGCTGCGGCTTCGTCGGCAACGCGGTGCACGGGCTCTCCTATCTGGACGACGTACGGCCGGAGACGCACCGGCACTACGCCGAGTGGGACGGTCCGCCGGAGCCGGAACGGCTCCGCCCCGGCACGCCGGAGTGGGACCGGGCACAGATCCACTCCGCCGCCAACCTGCTGCACGTCACGGAGGCGCGCCGGCTGCGGGCCGGGCAGTGGCGGGCGTACAAGGTCTCCTGGATCGGCGGCTGCGTGCTCTACGACCGGTTCCGGCTGCGCGCGGCGGGCGGGTTCGACTTCTGGACCCGGCTCGACCCCGGGCACCAGGGCGAGGACGTGGCCGCCCAGCTCGCCGTGATGGCCCGGTACGCCGGAGCCGGCGTCCTGCCCAGCGGGGCGTACCACCTGGAGGCGCCGACCACGGTGACCGAGCGGACCATGGAGGCCTGGGAGGTCACCGCCCGGTCAGATCGGCCACCGCCGCCAGCACCTCCACCACCGGTACGTCGGTGACGAAGGAGACCCGGTGCGGGCAGGCCGGCCCGCCGCCGCCCCGGGCCGGATAGATCTCCCGGCTACAGTCCCGGCCGCAGACCGGGCAGTTCAGGGTCCACGAGGCGATCGGCCGGTGCCGGCCGCGCAGCGGCGTCGCACAGTTGATCACGTTGCCGATCCAGAAGATGCCGACCGTCGGGGTGTCCAGCGCGGCGGCGACGTGCACCGGACCGGTGTCGTTGGCCACCACCACCTCGCAGCCGGCGTAGCAGCCGATCAGGCCGCCGAGCGAGAGTTCGCCGACCACCGAGCGGACCGGCCGGCGGGCCGCCGCCACCACCTGCCCGGCGAGGTCCCGCTCGTCCGGGGTACCGGTCACCAGCACCTCGTAGCCGTCGTCGACGAGTTGGTCGGCGACCTCGGCGAAACGCTCCGGCGGCCAGCGGCGACGCGGATCGCTCGCCCCGGGGTGCAGGGCGATCCGGGGGTGCACCGGCTCGCCCAGCACCGTGCGCGCCTCGGTCAGGTCCGCCTCGGTGGCGACGAGCCGGGGCACCAGGCCGGTCGGGCTGGCGCCGACCAGGCCGGCGACCTCCAGGTAGCGGACCACCTCCGGCTGGTAGTAGACGTACCGGAGCCACCGGTCCAGCGGCGGCGCGTCCTCGCTGCGCAATCCGGCGGTCACCCGGGCACCGAGCCCGGCCACCAGCGGATTGGAGTTGGCACCGCCGCCGTGCATCTGGAGCGCGAGGTCGAACCGCTCCCGGCGGGCGGCGTCGAGGAACCGGTCCATCGACTCCGCCGACGCTGCCGGTTCGCCCGGCCCGGCCACCCGGATCCCGTGCGCGGGCGGCACCACCATCACCCGGTCGACCGGGCCGGGCCGGGCCCGGAGCAGGCGCTCGTGCCAGGGTGCGCCGATCAGCACGAGTTCGGCGTCCGGATAGCCGGCCCGCAGCGCGTCGAGCGCCGGCAGCGCGAAAATGAAGTCGCCGAGCGCGTTGGCCCGGAGTACGGCAATCCGCTCGACGTCGCCGACGAGGTCGCGCACCTTGCCGATCATCTGGTACGGGTCCGCTCAGCCCGTGAACCCGGGACCCGGGGTACCGGCGGCGGTGTCCGGCCGGTGCAGTTCCCGGTCGGCGGCCGGGTCCACGGCGGCGGGCTGGGTGCGGGCTCCGCTGGTACGCCCGGCGCGCTGGCCCGGGTCGTGGCGCCGGCCGCCGATGGTGATGGTCCGCCGGCCCGGCCGGGGCGCCTTCGGCAGCCTGACGGTGAGCAGACCGTGGTCCATCACGGCGTCGATCCGATCCGGGTCGACCGGCGCCGGCAGGTGCACCCGGTGCTCGAAGGCGCGGGCCTGCGATCCGCTGCCGACCATTCCGTGGTCGGCGTTGACCTCGGCCTCGGAGCGCGCCCGGATGCACAGCTCACGGTCGTCGAGTTCCAGGGCCACCTCCTCCGGGGCCACCCCGGGCAGCCGGGCCACCACCGTCCAGCCGTCGTCGCTCGGACTCAGCTCGACGTCCGGCTGCCCGCCCCGGCCGCCGACCAGCGCGGAGCCGACCAGCCGGCCGAGTTCCGCGCGGAGCGCCTGCAACTCACCGAGCGGATCCCAACCCCGGTCTCCGGTGCCACGTCCTGGCTCAGCCATGCCGCCGTGTTCCCTCCCGTCGTGTCCGCCACTCGTCGGAGTCACCGCCCGCCACCGGCCGGCGACACGGTCCCGGATACCCGTCCTCGGGCCGGGTCAACGCGTCCGGACCCGCGGTACTCGGCGCCCCGGCGGGCGTAGTCGCGCCGACCGGCCGCGACAGCCGGCGCGGCGCTCGCGGCGGCCGGCCGCCGCCACGTAGTCCTGGTTCCTGGCCGGGGTCCTGGCTCCTGACCGGTTGGCGATCCGGACCGACACCACGCGGATCGGCCGGTGGTCGCGGTCGTCGCCGCCACTCACCGCTTCTCGGGTCGGTCCGCGGACGCCGCAGCGGTCGTCTTGGGACGCAGCGAACTCGACGCGTTCAGGTCGGCCTCCGGGTCCACCCCGACGCCGAGCCGGTCCACCAGCTCGCCGCCGAGCCAGGCACCGAGCCCGGCACCGGCCACCGCCACCACCTCGATCGCGACCAGGGCACCGCCGGCCGCCCGGGTATCGGCGGCCAGCCGCACCGCCCAGACGGCGGCGAAGAGCAGCAGCACGGCGATGTTGGTCGAGGCGTGCGCCACCCCCACCCGCTTGGCCCGGGTCCCGGCCGGTACGGCCAGCAGGTCCACCGCGCCGGCCATCACCGCCAGTACCCCGCCGATCAGGCCGACCAGGATGTTCCAGTAGGCCAGCTCGCCGAGGAACGCCGGGCCGCCGGCCACGTCGATGATGTCGAAGATCGTGGCGGACACGAAGAGGGCGATCGGGAACATCACCAGCATCGGATGGACCGGGTGCCCGAGCACCTTGAGTCGGCTCTCCATCATCGTCGCCTCCCAGGCTCATGCGGATGCCGGCGCCGCAGCCGTCGTACCCACACACTCGTCATGCGTAGGTCGACACGTCCGCACGCTGCTGACGCCGTACCCGAATTGTCCGCCCGCAAACCCTCCGTACCGAGCTGTTCCGCTATTTCGGGGCTGAATGGTGGTACTGGCGGGCCCTCGGGTGCCGGGCCAGCGCCCGCCAGGCGGCGACCCACGGCCTGATCGACGTGTTGACCAGCAGTGATGTCCTCACGTTTGCTCGGCAAGGGCTATCAGTGCGCCGACGGCAGCATCAAGACGCCGTTCAAACGCCACCACCGGCACCGGCCACGACTGTCACGGCGGCAGCAGGCCGTCAAGGCGCGCCTGTCCGTATTCGGGTGAACGCCAGCGGCGCGAGGTCGCCGCGCTGAGGCGCACCATGATTTGGCGGCGCCCTCTAGGGTGATCGGGTGACACTGGGTGGGTATCGGCTCGGGGTCGATTTCGGTACCTCGTCGACGGTGGCGATGCTCGCGGGTCCGGACGGACGGGCGAGGCCGTTGCTGTTCGACGCGTCGCCGCTGCTGTCGTCCGGGGTGTACGCCGGCCCCGGTACCGGGCCGCTGCTCACCGGGACGGACGCCGAACGGGCCGCGTCGGCCCACCCCGCGGGCTTCGAGGCCAACCCGAAACGGCGGATCGACGACCACGTCATCTGGCTCGCCGAACGGGAAGTCACGGTCACCGACGCGATCGCCGCCGTGCTGACCCGAATCAGCGTCGAGGCACGCCGGGTCGCCGGCCGGCCACCGGACGCGGTGGTGCTCACCCACCCCGCCGGGTGGAGCCATACCCGGCTCGGCATCCTGGCCGCCTCCGCTGACCGGGCACAACTCGGCGACTGCTCCTTCGTCGCCGAACCGGTCGCCGCAGCCGCGTACTTCGCCCACGTCCTCGGCCGCGACCTGCCCGTCGGCCGCTGCCTCGTCGTCTACGACCTCGGTGCCGGCACCTGCGACGTCAGCATCGTCCGCCGCACCGCAGGCGGGCTGGAGGTGGTCGCCACCGCCGGGCTGGACGACGTCGGCGGCCTGGACCTCGACGCCGCCATCGTCACCCACGCCCGCTCACTGACCACCGCCGCCGGTGATGCCTGGGGACGGCTGGAGTGGCCGCGAACCCCCACCGACCAACGCGCCCACCAACAGTTGTGGCGCGACGCCCGTACCGCCAAGGAACAACTGTCCCGACACACCACCGCCGACCTGCACATCCCGCTGGTCGACACCGTCGTCCACGTGACCCGCGACGAATTCGAAACAGCGGCCCGCCCCCACCTCGACCGCACCGTCGACCTCACCGCCACACTGCTGCGCGACACCGGCCTACCCAGACAACACATCGCCGGCATCTTCCTCGTCGGCGGCTCCTCCCGGGTACCCCTCACCGCCTCCCTACTGCACCGCACCCTCCGCATCGCCCCCACCGCCCTCGACCACCCCGAACTCGTCGTCGCCGAAGGCGCCCTCCACACCCCAACCACCACCAGCACCCACCCGCCAACCAAACCCACCCCGCCAGCAGCAGCGGCACCGACACCCACCGAGCCGGTCCCGACACCCGCCACACCGACCCCGACGAACCCAGCACCCCCAGCCGACACCTCGACCACCGCCGGCGCCGATGCCCACCACATCGACCAGCCAACAGCAATCGATACCACCCCTGGCGATGCGACAGCGGAGCGCGGCAGCCTCGACGCCACCCCGGTCCGCTGGCCACGCTGGCCGCCCCGAACCCGCCGCGACAGGGCCACCATCGGCGGCACCGTTGCCCTGGTACTGGCCATCATCGCCACCACCGGGTTATGGCGCTTCCTGCCAACCGGGCCGGACTCATCCGGCGATCAACCGCGCGGCACCTTCATCTTCGCCGGTGCTGCTGAGCCGGATGACTTCGACCCGATCTTCAACTTCAACGAGGAGTCGCTCCGACCCATCCGGCAGATGTACGAAACCCTGGTCACCCACAAGCCGGGTACGGCGGAGCTGACCGGCGGCCTGGCCGAGAGCTGGGAGCACGACGCCGACGGCAAGGTCTGGACGTTCAAGCTGCGTAAGGGCGTGAAGTTCCACGACGGTACGCCCTTCAACGCGGCCGCGGTCTGCTTCAATTTCGAGCGCTGGTACAACATGAAGAGCCCCAGCGCCCAGGACCGGATGTTCCACTACAAGGACGTCTTCGACGGGTTCGCGAAGAACGAGGTCACGGACGTAGGCGACCCGGTCTACAAGAGCTGCGCGGCCAAGGACGATGCCACCGCGGTCCTCATCCTCAACAGGTACAGGGGCGCCTTCCCGGGTGCCTTCGCGCTCCCCGCGTTCTCCATCGCCAGCCCGGCGGCGCTGAAGAAGTACGCCGCCGACCCGGTAGAGGACGACGACCGCCTCAGTTACCGGCCCAGCCAGTTCGCCACCGCGAACCCGGTCGGCACCGGCCCGTTCGCCTTCGGTGGCTGGGACAAGGCCAAGAACGAGATCACGCTGAACCGCAACCCGGACTACTGGGGCGACAAGGCCAAGGTCGAAAAGGTAATCATCAGAGTCATCGAGGACGAGAGCACCCGTGAGCAAGAACTGCGAGCCGGCACCGTACATGGCATCGACTTCCCGGCCATGGCGGACCGCGAGGCGCTGGCCATCGAGGGCTTCCAGGTGCTCAACCGCCCGGCCTTCAACATCCTCTACCTCGGTATCAACCAGAGGAACAACCCGAAGCTGCAGGACCTGCGGGTACGGCAGGCGATCGCGTACGCGCTCGACCGCGAGCAGATGGTGCGAACCCTGGCCCCCGCCGGCTCCACGGTGGCCAGTCAGTTCATGCCGGACACCGTGCTCGGCCACGCGCCGGACGCGCAGAAGTACGAGTACGACCCGGACAGAGCCAAGCAGCTACTCAAGGAGGCCGGCGCCGAGGGGCTGACCCTCAACTTCTACTACCCGACGGACGTCTCCCGGGGGTACATGCCCAACCCGCGGGAGTCCTTCACCGCTCTCGCGAACGACCTGCGGGCCGTTGGCGTCAAGGTCAACGGTGTCCCACGGCCGTGGCACTACTTTCTGCAGGACGTGCGGGAGTCCGGCAAGCAGGACCTGCACCTCCTCGGCTGGATTGGTGAATACAGCGACCCGGGTCACTTCGTCGGGACGTTCTTCGGTCGGGACAGTGCCGAGTTCGGCGACCAGGCGATGACCGACATGTTCGGCGCCATCACCAAGGCCGACGGGACCGTTGACGAGGCCGCGAAGAAGACGGCCTGGGAGCAGGTCAACCGGGACATCGCCAGCAAGTGGCTGCCGGCCGTGCCGATCTGGCACGCACCGCAGGCGATCGTGGTGACCAAGGACGTTACGGGTCTGGTCGTCAGCCCGCTGAGAGACGAACGGTTCAACACGCTCTCCGTCACGGCCAAGTGACAACCAGCGACTGACGCCCGCGCCGACACCGGTCCCGAATAGGTGACTCCGCACACGTTCGGCAAGACCGTCGCCCCCTCGCCGATAGGAGGCCGACGCCGACCGCGCCGCCGCCCAGCTCGACCACGGGACCAAGGAGATCGTCAAGGAGCGCTACATCGTCAAGCCCACCCTCGTCCCGGACAGTTCTCACATACATGAACAGCTTGGCCCAAGTCAGGCGGCCACCGACCCTGAACGCCGAGGTCACGGGCCGCGTCGAGCCGCCGAACCCCTACCCGGACAGCAGCGCCGCACCAGCGGACATGTCGAACCTGATCGCCCACAGGCGTTTTTGGGGGGTTCGGGGGCCGATTCAAAACCACATAGACAAACATGAAGCCCCGACTGGCATTTCTGCTGGTCAGGGCCTCTTCTCTGAGCCGCCTGACGGAATCGAACCGTCGACCTACGCATTACGAGTGCGTCGCTCTGACCGACTGAGCTAAGGCGGCAACGCCGGCAAGTGTACGACACCGGGCGCCGACCCGGCTCGGGGGTTTCCCGGCGGTGTGCCCCGGGAGACGATCAGGCACCCGCCGAACCCGCCCCGGCCGGCCGAGGCGCTCCGCCGGATCCGGGCCGAGAGCCGCCGCACACCGCCCCGAACGGTCGGCAGGCGGACAGTGCGGTAACGGGCGCCCCGACTAGGCTTCCATCGATGACCGATCACCAGGCGCCGCCGATCCCGGCGCAGCCGGCGGCCCCACCCCGACCCGGCAGCCTCGATCCGCGCGAACTCGGCTTCACCCCGCAGCGCCCGGTGCCCTGGCTGGCGCCGCTGCTCCTGATCAGCACCGGGCTGCGTACCCTGCTGGCCCTGCTCTTCGGTGCGTACCTGGACAAGCGGGAGTTGCAGAACTCGCTGCCCGGCACGGTGACCCGGCAGGTCGGCCCGGACGGCGACCTGTGGCTGGACTTCGTGGCCGACCTCGGCGACGGGTTCAACGCCACCTACTCGGTCGCCTACCTGCTCACCCGCCCGGAGCTGGAGGTGGACGGGCACCGGCTGCCGCGTGGCCAGATGCTGCTGATGGGTGGCGACCAGGTCTATCCGACGGCCAGCGGCGAGGCGTACGAGAACCGGTGCAAGGGGCCCTACCAGGCGGCCATGCCGCAGCCGCCGGCCGACGGCCCGCCTCCGGTGCTCTACGCCGTCCCCGGCAACCACGACTGGTACGACGGCCTCACTGCGTTCCTGCGGCTCTTCGTCCGCTCCCGGGACGACAACGTCGGCGGCTGGCGTACCCCGCAGAGCCGGTCGTACTTCGCGGTCGGACTACCGGCCGACTGGTGGCTGTTCGGGCTGGACGGGCAGTCCGGGGTCTACCTCGACGACCCGCAACTGCGCTACTTCGAGGAGGCGGCGAAGAAGCTCACCGCCGAGTCGAAGGTGATCATCGCGGTGCCGGAACCGAGCTGGGTCAAGGCCGTCGACAAGCCCCACGAGTACGACACCATCGACTACTTCATCCGTACCGTGGTCGCGCCGACCGGCGCCCGGGTGCGGCTGCTGCTCTCCGGCGACCTGCACCACTACGCCCGGTACACCGGACCGGACCGCGACCTGGTCACCTGCGGTGGCGGCGGCGCCTACCTCTATCCCACCCACAAGTTGCCGGCCCGGATCGAGGTGCCGCCGAAAGACACCCTGGTCCGGCGGGCCAGCACCAGCCAGTCGTACGAGTTGGCCGGCCGCTATCCGGACGCGGCCCGGTCCCGGCGGTACGGCTGGGGCATCTTCGGCCGGCTCCCGCTGCGCAACCCGGGCTTCACCACCCTGCTCGGCGGGCTGCACACGCTGCTGATGCTGGCCATGGCCGGGGTGGTGGCGCCGCGCTCCGAGGCGACAGCCCAGCGGCTGTTCAGCATCCCGCTCGCCATCATGTTGATCGTCACGCTGGTCGGTGCGGTCTTCTTCGCCAAGCCGCCCAGTGCCAGCGGCAAACGGCACGCCCGGCACTGGATCCTCGGGCTCTGTCACGGGTTCGCCCACATCGGGCTGGCCGCCGCCGGCACCTGGCTCTGGCTCCAGCTCTTCTTCCACGCCTGGCCGTGGCCGCTGCCGGTGGTCGCGGCGGCGGTGGTCTACGGGCCGATCGCCGGCCTGGTGGCCAGCCAGCTCACCGCGCTGTATCTGCTGGTGGCCGGCTCGTTCGGGGTCAACCTCAACGAACTCTTCGCCGGTCAGGGCATCGAGGACGCGAAGAGCTTCCTCCGGCTGCACATCGCCGCCGACGGCACGCTCACCGGCTATCCGGTCGCGGTGGACAGGATCTGCCGGCGCTGGCGGGCCGACCCGGACGGCGCCCCGGACGCCGCCTGGCTCACACCGGGCCAGCCACTGCCGTTCCGGCTCGCCGAACCGCCGTTCACGCTCCGCTGACCCGGCCGGCCGGCGGGAAGTCAGCCGGCGTAGTGCTCGTCGTGGGCCTTGCGCGGGCCGCAGACCGAGGCGCGGCTGCACGAGCAGCGGGACCCGTCGGCGTCCATCCGGACCACCACCGAGTCGCGCGGCACGCTGTGCGCGACCACCCGACCGGAGCCCTCCGGAGTGGAGACCCGGGACCCGATCGCCGGCGCCGACGCCTGGAACTGCTGGTAGAGCGGATGTTCGTACTTCAGACAGCACATCAGCCGCCCACAGGCACCGGAGATGCGCAGCGGGTTGAGCGGCAACTCCTGGTCCTTGGCCATCCGGATGGTCACCGGCTCGAAGTCGGTCAGGAAGGTGGCGCAGCAGAGGTCACGCCCGCAGGAGCCGATGCCGCCCTGCACCCGGGCGGAGTCCCGGGCGGAGAGCTGGCGCAGCTCGACCCGGCAGTGCAGGGTGGCGCCCAGGTCGCGGACCAGCGACCGGAAGTCGACCCGGTGCGGCGCGGTGAAGTAGATGGTGGTCCGGGACCCGTTCGACCCCCCGCTCGGTGTCGACTCGATGACGTGGTCGACGGCGACCACCTTCATCGGCAGCCCGTGTTCCCGGATCAGCCGCTTCGCGGCGACCTTCGCCTCCGCCTTCCGTTTGCGCAGCATCTCGTCTCGGCGCAGGTCCTCCTCGCCGGCCAGGCCGGCCAGCCGGGGAAAGCCGCTGGTGTCGTCCGACACCCACTGCGCGGCCCAGACGCACTCCGCCACCTCGGTCCCCTCGTCGGTGGGGACCAGCACCCGGTCGCCGACCGCCGGCCGCAGCTCACCCGGGTCGAGGTAGTAGAGGCGGCCGTAACGGTTGAAACTGACCGCGCACAGCATGCCCATCCGCTCACCCTACGACGGATCCCGGCGTCCGCCGAACCTCGTACGAAGCCCGGCGGTCAGCGGCCGGCTCGGGCCGCACGGCCGCACCCGGAGATCACAGCACGATCCGGCCGCCGTCGGGGCGTACGACGGGGGCGTCCGGGGGACGGTGGTCGAGGAGGTCCAGCTCGGCCGCCCAGCGCTGGGGCAGCGCCTCCGCCTGGTCGTACGCCTCGGCGACCGTGGCCAGGATCCGGGCGCCGATCTCGGCGGCGGCCGACTCGACCGGCAGTCCTCCGGGCGTGACGCCGGACGGCGCCGCCCCGAACCCGCCGTCCCGGACCGTCAGCACGGCCACCGCCTCCGCCGAGCCGAGCACGTCGGCGAGGGTGCGGGCCAGCGCGTACCGGGTGTCGGCGATCCACCCGGCGACCGCCTCGGCGTACGCCGCCGTGGCGTCCGCCCGCCCCGCCAGGCCGGTCAGGTGACCCGCCAGCCCAGTGCGGTGTGCCGCGTACGCCTCGGCGGCCGGGCCCTGCCACGAGCCGCCGTCGGCCACGACCGCCCCGGCCTCGCGGTAGGTCCGGCGCAGTTCGCCGCTCACCTCACCCCCGGCGGCGGCCAGCTCCCCCGGCCGCAGCCCGAGCACCGCCCGCACGGCGTCGCCGGGCAGCACCCGGAGCCGGCGTAGCAGCGGCCAGATCCGGTGCCGGTCCGGCGCACCGGCGGCGGCAAGGAGGTCGTCGACCCGCCCGGACAGCGTGACGGCGGGCTCGGCGAGTTGCTCGAGGACGTCCATCACGCCTCCTCCGGCCGACGGCGGTAGGCCGCCGCGTCGCTGTCGGCGTACGCCGTCCCGGCGATCCGCAGTGCGCTGCCGGTGTCGGTCAGCCGCTCGGCCGTGGCCAGCAGTTCCCGGGCCCGGTTGTCGAGCGCGGCCGACCACTGGCGGTGCAGCAGTCCACCGATCTCGCCGAGCCGCCCCGGGCCGTCGGCACCGAAGGCACTGCCGGACGGCCCGGCGTACGGCAGCCGCCGGGCGAGTTCGGCGAGGCTGCCACCCGCGCCGTCGAGCCGGCCGGCGAGGTCCCGGAGGCTGTCCACTCAGGCCTCCGTCAGTCGGCGGTACTCGCCGAACGTCTCGGTGTAGAGCTTCTCCCGGGCCCACCGGGCGGCGTCGTCGGCGGCCGTGATGGCGGCCCGGACCGACCGGGCCACCTCCGGCCCGGTACGCACCTGCGGTGCGCCCACGAACCGCACGTCGTCGACCGAGCCGTCGGCGGTGACGATCAGCTCGACCAGCCCATCCGGGGAGCGGACGGTGACCTGCACCCGCCGGATCGCCTCGTCGAACTCGGCCCGCAGCGCCTCGACGCGCCGATAGCGCTCGATCGCCTCCTCGACCCACGACTGGTCGATCTCCCGCGCCACCGGCAGGTCCTCCCGCTTCCCGATGCCCGCTACCCCGATGCCCGCTACCCGATTGGCCGCTACCCGATTGGCCGGTGAGCCGCCACCCCGCACGGGGCCGGGCGGGTCGGGTCGTCGTCGGCCACGCCAGGCGAAGCCGTGCACATCGGCTCACCGAATGTGCCGCCTTCGCTGCGTTACGGCACCGAACCGTACCGGGCGACCCGCCCGAAGGGAACCCTTCGCCCCAAGATCTCCCTGATCAGGACGGAACTCCCGGGCAGTCGGCGAATCGGCCGCCGGCCGGGACGGGCCGCTCAGCCGCGCCAGAGGGCGAGCATCATCGCCTCGACGGCGATCCGCGGCTTGACGTTGGTCTCGATCGCCGTACGGCAGCCGAGCACCGCCTCCAGCCGGCGCAGGGTGCCCTCGGCGGTCCACTTCGCGGCGGCCGAGCCGGCCATCCCGGCGACGTCGGTGTGCACCGGCTCGACCGGGGCACGCAGCGAGAGGGTCAGCACGTCCCGGTAGAAGCCGGCCAGGTCGACCAGGGCCCGGTCCAGCGCGTCCCGCTGGGCGCGGGTGGCCCGGGACTTCTGCCGGCGTTCGAGGTCCTTGAGCTGCCCGGCGGCGCCCCGGATCGCGCCCGACGCGCCCCGCCCGGTGCCCCCGGCGCCGAGCGCGGTCTCCAGCGCGGCCCGCTCGGCCGCGTCGGCCTCGACCACCGCCGACGCCGCCTCGGCCTCGGCCGCCTCGATCAGCGCGGAGGCGGCGTCGAAGCAGGCGCCGACGCCGGTCAGTTTGCGCGGCAGGGCCAGCACGGCCTCCCGCCGCTTGCGGGCTTCCGGGTCCCGGGCCAGCCGGCGGGCCCGGCCGACGTGCCCCTGGGCCGCCGCTGCCGCCCACACGGCCACGTCTGGCGCGATGCCGTCCCGGTCCCGGAGTACGGCCGCCACCGCCTCGGCCGGCGGCTGGCGCAGCGCCACCACCCGGCACCGGGAGCGGATGGTCACCGAGATGTCGTCCGGGTGCGTGGACGGGGTGCAGAGCAGGAAGACGGTACGCGGCGGCGGCTCCTCGATCGCCTTGAGCAGCGCGTTGCCGGCCGCCTCGGTGAGCCGGTCCGCATCCTCGATGACGAGCACCTGCCAGCGTCCCCCGCTCGGCGTGCTGGCCGCCCGCAGCACCAGGGCCCGCATCTCGCCGACCCCGATGGAGAGCCCCTCCGGCACCACGAACCGTACGTCGGCATGGGTTCCGGCGAGCGTCGTGTGGCAGCCGGCGCACTCGCCGCAGCCGGTGCCCCGGAGGCACTGGAGCGCCGCCGCGAACGCCCGGGCCGCGACCGACCGCCCGGAGCCGGGTGGCCCGGTGAAGATCCAGGCGTGCGTCATCGCGCTGCCGGCACCGGCCACGTCCGGGGTACCGCCGGCCGGGTCGTCCCCGACGGCCGGGCCCGTGCCGTCGGGGGCGACGCTCTCCGCGACCGCGGCGGCACGGATCGTCTCCGCGGCGGCGGCGGCCCGGCGAAGCAGGTCGACCGCCTCGGGCTGGCCCACCAGGTCGACGAAGACCTCGGGCATCAGGGTCGCCGTTCGAGTTCGAAGCCGCCCGTCGCGCCGCCGGTGCGGCCCGGCCCGGCCCGGCCCGGCGCGCCGTCGTCGACCGGCTGCCCGGGCCGGCCCACCAACCGGACCGGAGCGGTGGCCGCACCCTCCTGGTCGGTCGGCCGGCCGGTGGCGGCCTCCTCGCTCGCCCGGGTGGCCCCGTCGCCATCGGTCCCGGCGTCCTCGTCGCCGCGCCCCGGGGTGGCCCCCTCGCCGCGTGCCCGGGTGGCTCCGTCGCCGCGTCCCCGGGTGGCCCCGGCCGCCCGCTCCGGTTCCGCGACCGTCTCGGTGGCGACCGGGAGATCCGCCCCGGTCCGGGACTCCGCCTCGGCCCGCGATTCCGCCAGCATCCGCAGCTCGGCTTCGGATAACTCCGGTCGGGCCGAGGTGTCCGGCGGGCTCGCCGGTTCCGGATGGCCGGTCGCATCCGGGTCGGCGAGCATCCCGGTGACCCGCTCGGCCACCGCCCCCGCCAGCTCGTCGACCGGCCGGGAGGCGTCGAGCACCAGGTAGCGCTTGGGGTCGGCGGCGGCCAGGTCGAGGAAGGCGTACCGGACCCGGTCGTGGAAGTCGATCGACTCGCCCTCCAGCCGGTCCGGGTCGCCGCCCCGGGCGTCCACCCGGGCCAGACCGGTCCGGGGCTCGATGTCGAGCAGTACCACCAGGTCGGGCTTGAGGCCGCCGGTGGCCCAGGAGGAGAGCCAGGAGACCTCCTCGACCGGCAGGGTCCGGCCGGCGCCCTGGTAGGCGAGGGACGAGTCGACGTACCGGTCGCTGATCACCACCGCGCCGCGGGCCAGCGCCGGGCGGACCACCGTGGCGACGTGGTGGGCCCGGTCGGCGGCGTAGAGCAGTGCCTCCGCCCGGGGGGCGAGCGCGTCTTGTCCGGTGGTACGGCCGAGCACCAGGCCGCGGATCTGCTCCCCGACCCCGGTCGCGCCCGGCTCCCGGGTCACCACCACCTCGTGGTGCTGCCGGCGCAGCACCTCGGCCAGCTTGTTCGCCTGGGTCGACTTGCCCGCGCCCTCACCGCCCTCGAAGACCACGAAGGCTCCGGTCGCGGTGAACGGCTCGGCCGGGAAGAGCGGACGCCCCCGGATCGAGCCCCAGAGGTCGGACAGCACCGGTACGCCCGGCTTGTCGTCCATCTGGCGGAACGCCTTGATCCCGGTGAGGATGCCGGCCGCCCCGGCGACCAGCAGCAGCAGTCGGGTCGAGGAGACCGAGATGCCCAGGTCGGCGATGCGCAGTTGCCAGGAGCCGCCGACGCCGACCAGCAGGCTGCTCACCGAGATGGCCAGGATCAGCACCAGCCTGGTCCCGGTCTGCACCACGGCGAAGACCCGGCCGCGTACCTCGTCGGCGATCTCCCCGCCGAGCAGGGTGGTACCGGCCAGGAAGGCCATTCCGGCGCCCGCGCCGACCAGTACCGCGCCGAGGATCGCCATGGATAGGTGGATGGAGCCGGCGAGTACCAGCACCGAGGCGCTGGCCAGCACGATGCTCATGCCGAACCAGCGCCGCCGGGACATCTCCCGGACGATCATCGGCCCGAGCCCGATGCCGAGCGACAGGCCGAGGAAGATCGCGCCGAAGAGCAGGGAGAATGCCGCCTCACCGGCGGCCAGCGACTTGGTGAAGAAGTTCGCGGTGCCGATCACCACACCGCCACCGGCGAACGCGCCGAAGATGCCGAGCACCAGACCCCGGACCAGCGGAGTCTTGCCGATGAACCGCCAGCCGTCGACGAACTGGCGCAACGCGCTCTGCTCGATCTGCTGGACACTCCGACGATCGCCCCGGCCGCTGATCTCCCGAATTCCGAAGAAGACCACCAGCGCAGTGGCCAGCCGGCTCAACGAGTTGACGTAGAGGGCCAACTGGGCCGGCTCGGCCCAGTCCGGCGGCGGTCCACCGGCGGCGGCTCGCACGCTGCGGTCCAACACCGCGGCGACGATGGCGGCCAGCACCGGGGTGACCCCGTAGGTGGTGATCAGCGTGAGCTGGTTGGCCACCTCCAGCCGGGTCCGTGGGATCAGGTTCGGGACCGCGGCCTCCTTGGCCGGGATCCAGATCAGGGTTATCGCCTCGATCAGGAAGGTGGCGACCGCCGCCCAGCCGACCACCAGGCCACCGCCGACGTCGAGCAGGGCGGCGAGCGGGATCGAGGCAAACAGCACGAACCGCAGCAGGTCGCAGATGACCATGGTGAGGCGCCGGTCGAACCGGTCGGCCAGCACCCCGGCGATCGGGCCGAGAACCAGCGCCGGGAGCAGCCGGACCGCGATCACGCCGCCGAAGGCGAGGCCCTTGGCGGTGTCGCCGGTGACCTGGGAGGCGGCGAAGAGCGAGGTGGCCAGCAGGCCGAGCCAGTCACCGAACGAGGCGGCGCCGAGCACCAGCCAGAGCCGGCGGAACGGACGGATCCGCATGACCGAGCGGAGCGCCTGGTAGCCGGTCCGGTCGACCGGACCGGCGGCGGTGGGTGGCGTGGGAGTACCGGGCGGCGACTGCGCTGTGCGCTCCGCGCTCCTGTCGTTGTCGTCGATGGTCGTACCCCTCCGCGCCCCGGCCCATGGCTGGGCTCCCCCGAGCACACTCTAATCGCGGTACGGATCCGCCCCGACCCCGACATTCCCCGGAGCGGGGACCCAGGGGACGCATCGTGGATCTCCCCGGCAAGCGGCGTCGGGCAGCTACGGGTCGCCCCGGACGCCACGCCCAGATATGCGAGACAGTTTCGCATTATCGCTTCGGGCGTTAGCGTGCTCAAATGGCCACCGAACGCGACATCCTGCGCCAACGCCTGGACCGGGCGACCGCGCACCTCGAACCACCGTTCGCCGTGGTCGACCTCGACGCGTTCGACGCCAACGCCAGCGCCCTGACCGACCAGGCCGGCGGCAAGCCGCTCCGGGTCGCCAGCAAGTCGCTGCGCTGCCAGGCCCTGCTCGGCCGGGCCCTGGCCGGACCCGGCTGGGGCGGCGTGATGGCGTACACGCTGGCCGAGGCGATCTGGCTGGTCCGCAGCGGCGTGACCGACGACGCGCTGGTCGGCTACCCGAGCACCGATCGGCAGGCGCTGGCCCAGCTCGCCGCCGACCCGGAGCTGGCCGCCAAGATCTGCCTGATGGTGGACAACCCCGCCCAACTCGACCTGGTCGACGCGGTCGCCACTGCCGGCTCCCGCGCGGAGATCCGGACCTGCCTCGATCTGGACGCGTCCTGGCGGCCGATGGCCGACGCCTTCGGTGGCCGGCTGCACGTCGGCATCCGCCGCTCACCGGTGCACTCGGCCGGCGAGGCCGGCACGCTGGCCGGCGCCATCGCGCAGCGGCCGGGCTTCCGGCTGGTCGGTTTGATGGCGTACGAGGCACAGATCGCCGGGCTCGGCGACGCACCGCCCCGGCAGGCGGTTCGCGGTGCCACCATCCGGCTGCTGCAACGGCGGTCGTACCGGGAACTGGTGCACCGGCGCGCGGCGGCGGTCGCGGCGGTACGCGACCACGCCGACCTGGAGTTCGTCAACGGTGGCGGCACCGGCAGCGTCGCACTGACCGCGGCGGACCCGGCGGTAACCGAGATCACCGCCGGGTCGGGCCTGTACGGGCCGACGCTGTTCGACGCCTACCGGAGCTGGCGGCCCCGACCGGCGGCGTTCTTCGCGCTGCCGGTGGTCCGCCGTCCCGCCGCCAGGGTGGTGACCCTGCTCGGCGGTGGTTGGGTGGCGTCCGGGCCGGCCGACCGGACCCGGCTGCCCACCCCGTGGCTGCCGCCGGGTCTGCGGCTGACCGGCACCGAGGGCGCCGGGGAGGTGCAGACCCCGGTGACCGGCGCCGCCGCCGAGTCGCTGCGGGTCGGCGACCGGGTCTGGTTCCGGCACGCCAAGGCCGGCGAGCTGGCGGAACACGTCGGCGAACTGCACCTGGTGGAGTCGGACCGGGTCGTGGGCACGGTGCCGACCTATCGCGGCGAGGGCCGGGCCTTTCTCTGAGCGCGCACCGGCCGGCCGCGGTACTGGTGGACCGGTGGCCGGCTAGCCGGCCGAGGGAGCGGCGTCGACGTGCCGGTGCAGGTACTCCCGGATCAGTGCGGTCGCCTCGGTCAGCACCTTCTCGTCGCCCTCCGGATCGCGCCGGAACGCCAGTTTGATCAACGCGTCGGCCGCCTCGACCGCGATCTCCAGCGCGAAGCGCAGCCGGGGGGCGTCGGCGGTGCCGAACTGCTCGACCAGCACCCTGGCCAACTGCTCGGCGATGACGCCGTTGTTGTCCCGGTCCTCGTCCAGCAGGTGCACGTCGACGACGTCGCCGAAGTGCAGGGTACGGAAGCCGGGCACCCTCCGGTGCATCGTGATGTACTCGTCGATCGCGGCGTCGACCCCGTCCCACCAGTGGGTCAGGTCGCCCCGGGAGAACCGGTCGCTGAGCCGCTCCAGGTACGCCTCCATGTTGCGCAGGGTCAGTGCCTGCACGATCGCTCGCTTGTCGGGGAAGAACTGGTACACCGACCCGATGGCCACTCCGGCGCGCTCGGCGAGCAGGGTCGTGGTCAGCCCCTCGTAGCCGACCTCGTCGACTATCTCGGCACAGGCGTCGAGCATGCGCTGGACCCGGGCGACGCTGCGGCCCTGCACCGGTACGCGGCGCAGTGGACCGGATGTGGCGGTTGACGTGGACACTCGTCGCCACTCCCTTTCGACGGGGTGAAGGTTACTAGGCGTCACGGTTTCGAAACGCTATCCGGACTAACGAGCCGAACGGATATCGGTATTTACTCGCCGTGACGATCCTGATTTACTCGCCCTGGTACACCTTGACGCGAGTCTAATTCATGTTTGTCCATCGGCGACCTGGTCAGAGCCAGGGGAGGTCAGATGAGCGGGCGTACCGCACCACCCGGAGTCACCTCCTCATGGTCCAACTGGGCCGGCAACCAGCGCGTCACCGGCGACGCGCTGCGACCGTCGACCGTGGACGAGGTCGTCGCCACGATCCAGGCCGCCCGGGCCACCGGCCGGCGGATCAAGCCGGTCGGCAGCGGCCACTCGTTCACCGCGATCGCCCGGGCCGACGACCAGCGGGTCGATCTCACCGCGCTGACCGGACCGGTCCGGGTCGATTCCGGGCGTCGGCTGATCACCGTACCGGCTGGAATCACCCTGCACGCGCTCAACGAGGTGCTCGCCGGACACGATTTGGCGCTGGCCAATCTCGGCGACATCGACGCGCAGACGCTGGCCGGGGCGATCTCGACCGGTACCCACGGCACCGGCGCCGGCTACGGCTGCCTCTCCACCTTCGTCGCCGGACTGACCCTGGTCACCGGGACCGGTGAGTTGCTGGAGTGCTCCGCCGACCGGAACGCCGACGTCTTCGCGGCGGCCCGGGTCGGGCTCGGTGCCCTCGGGGTGATCACCGAGGTGACCCTGAACTGCGTGGACGCCTTCGTGCTCCGCGCCGACGAGCGCCCGGCACCGCTCGCTGAGGTGCTCGCCGAGCTGCCCGACCTGGTCGGCCGGAACGACCACTTCGAGTTCTACTGGTTCCCGTACACCGACCGGGTGCAGGTGAAGGTCAACAACCGGGTACCCGCCGACGACCGGCCGCTGCCCCGGTTCCGGAGCTGGCTGGACGACGACTTCCTCGCCAACTCCGTCTTCGCCGGAGCCTGCCGGCTCGGCCGGGCCGCCCCGGCCCTGGTACCGACGATCTCCGCCGTCTCCGCCCGGGCGCTCACCGCGCGCAGCTACACCGCCCGCTCCGACCGGGTCTTCTGCACCCCGCGCCGGGTCCGGTTCGAGGAGATGGAGTACGCCCTGCCCCGGTCCGCCCTGCCGGAGGCGCTGGCCGGGCTGCGCCGGGTGATCGACGAGTTGCCGTTCCGGGTGCTCTTCCCGGTCGAGGTCCGGTTCACCGCCCCGGACGACATCTGGCTCTCGCACGGCCACGGGCGCGAGTCGGCGTACGTGGCGATCCACCAGTACGCCGGGATGCCGGCCGAGCCGTACTTCCGGGCCTTCGAGCGGATCGCCACCGAACTGGGCGGCCGGCCGCACTGGGGCAAGCTGCACTACCGGGACGCCGAGTCGCTGCGCCCGGCGTACCCCCGGTTCGCCGACTTCGTGGCCGTGCGGGACCGGCTCGACCCGGACCGGGTCTTCGCGAACTCCTACACCGAGCAGGTGCTCGGGGCCTGACCCGGCCGGAAATCGTTCGGCCCCCGGGCCGGGCGATGCCTCATACCGGCCCGGTGACGAGCCCCATGCGCGGATACGGCCCTACTCGGACGCTTGCGAGGACCGATGACGAGGGACCGCCGGCCTGCCGCGCCTGTCGCGGACCTTCGCGGCCTGGATCGCCGAGCTGTACCGGTCGGCGGTGACGACCGGGCCCGGCTACTCCGCCGAGCGGGAGATCGTCGCCGAGGCACCGGACGGACGGATCGCCGCCTTTACCGTCTACTGGCTCGACGACCTGACCGCGCCGGCCGGCCGGCTTCAGGCCGAGCCAAGATTCTTGGCGAGTTGTGGCTCGCAGGGAACCGCAACTCGCCAAGATCTTGCCGACCCACCCACACCGGGCGGGTGCAGGGGTCAGTCGGTCGGGTCGGCGGTGGTGGTGGCCTTCGGCGGGGCGGCCTTCTTGGCGGGAGCCTTCTTCGCCGCCGTCGCCTTCGCGGCGGTGGTCTTCTTCGCGGCGGTCTTCTTGGCCGCCGTCTTCTTCGCGGTCGCCTTCTTCGCGGCCGTCTCGCCGCCGGTCGCCTTCGCCGCCGTCTTCTTGGCGGTCGCCTTCTTGGCCGCCCGCTTGCGCGGCGCCGGGCCCTTGGCCCGCTTCTCGGCCAGCATCTCCGACGCCTCCTCCAGGGTCAGCGCCTCCGGAGTCTGGCCGCGCCGCAACGACGCGTTGGTCTCGCCGTCGGTGACGTACGGCCCGAACCGGCCGTCCTTGATCACCAGCGGCTTCTCGGTCAGCGGATCCGCGCCCATCTCCCGCAGCGGCGGGGCCGCCGCCCGGCGCTGCCGGGTCTTCGGCGCCGCCAGCAGGGCCAGCGCCTGGTCCAGGGTGACCGTGAAGAGCTGCTCCTCCGACTCCAGCGACCGGAATTCGTCCCCGCGCTTCACGTACGGGCCGTAGCGGCCGTTCGCGGCCAGCACCTCGGCGCCGTCCGGAGCCACCCCGACCACCCGGGGCAGGGTGAGCAGTTGCAGCGCCTCGGTCATCGTCAGCGACTCCGGCGACTGGGAGCGGAGCAGCGACGACTTGCGCTCGCCACTGGCCACGTACGGGCCGAACCGGCCGGACTTGAGCACGATCGGCTCGCCGGTCTCCGGGTGCTCGCCGAGCTTGCGCTCGCCGCCACCGCCGAGGAACAGCTCGTGCACCTTCTCCGGGGTCAGTTCGTCCGGGGCCACACCCTCCGGGATCGGCGCCCGGTCGCCGGCCGGGGAGGTGTCCTCGGGCGGGCCGCCGTCGCCGGTGTCCCGGGCTGCCGGCTCCGCGCCGGGCAGGCTCCGTTGCAGGTACGGGCCGTACCGGCCGACCCGGACCACGACGTCGCGCCCCTCGTCGTCCCGGAACAGCGGGATCGAGTTCACACTGCGCGCGTCGATCTCGCTCAGGTTCTCGGTGACCATCTTCTTCAGCCCGCCGGACCGGGCCACCGACTGGTCGCCACCCATCTCGCTGCCGAAGTAGAACGAGGTCAGGAAGTCCACCGCCGCGTGGTCGCCACCGGCGATCTCGTCCAGCTCGTTCTCCATCGCCGCGGTGAAGTTGTAGTCGACGAGTCGCGGGTAGTGCCGCTCCAGCAGGCCGACCACGGCGAACGCCAGGAACGACGGGATCAGCGCCTGGCCGCGCTTGAAGACGTACCCCCGGTCCTGGATGGTCGCCATGATCGAGGCGTACGTGGACGGCCGGCCGATGCCCAGCTCCTCCAGCGACTTGACCAGCGACGCTTCCGTGTAGCGGGACGGCGGCTGGGTGTGGTGCCCGGTAGCGGCCAGTTCCTCGGCGGTCAGCGGCTGGTCCTTGACCAGGTTCGGCAGCCGCCGCTCGGCGTCCTCGGCCTCGGCGTTCTCGTCGTCGGACGACTCCACGTACGCCCGCAGGAAGCCCGGCTCGGTGATGGTCTTGCCGGTCGCGCCGAAGTCGGCCTCCTCGCCCGCGCCGGAGACCGCCCGGATCCGCACCGAGACGCTGGAGCCGACCGCGTCGGTCATCTGGGACGCGATGGTCCGCCGCCAGATCAGCTCGTAGAGCCGGAACTCCTCGGCGGAGAGCTCGTTCGCCAGCTCACCCGGAGTGCGGAAGTTGTCCCCGGCGGGACGGATCGCCTCGTGCGCCTCCTGGGCGTTCTTCACCTTGCCGGTGTAGCGGCGGGGCTCCGGCGGCACGTTCCGCTCGCCGTACAGCTCGGCGATCTGCCGGCGGGCGGCCGCGATGGCCGTCTCCGACAGGTTCACCGAGTCGGTACGCATATAGGTGATGTAGCCGTTCTCGTACAGCCGCTGGGCGGTACGCATCGTCTGCTGGGAGGAGAAGCGCAGCTTCCGGGCCGCCTCCTGCTGGAGCGTCGAGGTGATGAACGGCGCGTACGGGCGGCGCCGGTAGGGCTTCTCGTCCACCCGGGTCACAGTGAAAGGCCGCCCGTCGAGGCGAGCGGCCAGTCCACGGGCGCCCGCCTCGTCGAGGTGCATCACCCCGGCACCCGGCTTCACCTGGCCGGTGGTCGGCTCGAAGTCCTTGCCGCTGGCGATCCGGTCGCCGTTGAGCGCGACCAGGGTGGCGGAGAAGTTGCGCGGGCCCTCGGCGGTGCCCCGCACGGCGAGGGTGGCCAGGATGTCCCAGTACTCCGCGCTGCGGAACGCCATCCGCTGCCGCTCGCGCTCGACCACGATCCGGGTGGCCACCGACTGGACCCGGCCGGCGGACAGCCCGGAGCGGACCTTGCGCCACAGCACCGGGGAGACCTCGTAGCCGTAGAGCCGGTCCAGGATCCGCCGGGCCTCCTGGGCGTCGACCAGGTCGCGGTCGATCTCGCGCGGGTTCGCCACCGCGGCCTGGATGGCCTGCCGGGTGATCTCGTGGAAGACCATCCGCTTGACCGGCACCTTGGGCTTGAGCGTCTCGACCAGGTGCCAGGCGATGGCCTCGCCCTCGCGGTCCTCGTCGGTGGCGAGGAAGACCTCGTCCACCTCCTTGGCCAGCCGGGTCAGCTTGCTGATCTGCTGCCTGCGGTCCGGCGACACGACGTAGAGGGCGGCGAACCCGTTGTCGACGTCGACCCCGAGCCGGGCCCACGACTCGCCCTTGTATTTGGCGGGCACGTCGTCGGCGTTGCGCGGCAGGTCACGGACGTGACCCAGGCTGGCCTCGACGACGTATCCCGGGCCGAGATAGCCCGAGATCGTCTTGGCCTTCGCCGGTGACTCGACGATGACCAGACGGGTGCTCCTGGCGTTGCTCGGCACGTCTCTCCTGACCTCACTCACGATCTTTCCCCCTGCGGACCGCCCTGTCCGCGCTCGCCGCCGGGGCCGGATCGGCCGCCCGGTGGCCAGACGTCCAACGTAACGCGCTCCCCGACCGCGGAGTTGCGCGGCCCGAGAAGAGCACCGCTACGCTGCGGTAACACCGGGTGCAACAACACGGGACGGGCGGTCATGCCGGACGGCGACACCGTACACCCACGGGCGATCCGTGCGGGACCAACCGGACGGATCATGCCCCACCCAGTGGGTTGCTAACCGGATTAACCGAACAAATCTGACTTCCGGCTGTCCGGGATACGACACCGGTCGATCCCTCCGGGCCTCCGGCGGGTACTCCATCGAGGGTACTCACGCCGGACCACCCGGCCACTGGCTCGGCGGCGCGGTCGGTGGGCGGTCACCCACCAACTCCGCCAGCCGGGCCAGCCGGCGTCGCCCGGTGATCCGGTACGCCGGACCGCCGGCCCCCGTGTCGAGCAGCACCGCCGGCAGGCCGATCGCGGCCAGCGCCGCACCGACCGGCTCCCAGCACGCCTCGTCGGCGGCACCGAGCCGGAGCACGAAACCGAGCGGCTCGGGAGTGCCGGCCGCCGCCGCCCAGAGCCGCAGCCGGGGACCGGTCAGGAAGAAGTTGCCGGGCGGCCGCTTCACCGTGCCACGCAGCCAACCCGCCGCCAGCGGGGCGAGCAGGGTGCTGTAGGAGGTCTGCACCCCGTGCTGCTCCGCCACCCGACCCAGCCAGCTCGCGGTCAACCCCCGGCGAGCCAGCTCGGCGACGAGTACGTGCACCCGCCAGGCGGCGTCCACCACCATGGTGATCCGGGCGGTGCCACCCATCCGGACCAGCTCGCCCGGCCCGGCCAGCAGCCCGGCGAGGTCACCGACGGACGGGTCGGCGGCCTCCACCCCGAAGAGCGAGAGCTGCCGTACCGGCGGGGTGGTCGGACTCCTCGCCCCGTCCGGCCGCTCGGGCCCTTCCCGCGCCGCGCCGGCCGGCTCGGCATCCGGGCCGGGTCGCTCCGGCAACACCCCGACCAGCTCGGGCTGCTCGCCCGTTACCCCGGGCTGCTCATGCATTGTCCCGGGCTGCTCGCCCGCTGTTCGGGGCTGCTCATCCGTTGCCTCGGGCCGCTCGCCCGCTGCCACGCCGGGCGGCTGGGGCTGGGGCGGGATCGGGCCGGTCGGCTCCGAGGGTGGGTCGGGTGGCTCCGAGGGCGGGCCGGGTGGCTCGGGTGGCTCGGAGGCCATGCCGGCCGGGTCGGGCGACTCGGCCGGTACGGGCGGGACGGGGGGCGTCAGCGACACTCCGGAACCTCGTCGAAGGCCCGCTTCAACTCCACCGAATCCAGCTCGCTGGTGTCGAGCGAACTGGATTCGTACTCCTTGTTGAGGGTGTCGACCGCGGCCTTGACACCGTCGTAGAACTCGCCGGCCTGCCCGGTGCCGAGTGCTTCGATCGCCGCGCCGGCCCGGCCGTAGGCGTCCCGGACGGCGGTCAGCGAGGCGACGAAGCCCTTGGAGACCGCCTCACCTTTCTCGGTGTCCGGTACGCCGGCCGCCTCCACCTTCTGCCGGGCGGTCTCGCTGGCCTGTTCGGCACCTCTGAGCAGCCGGACCAGATTCTCCTTGGCCTGCGCCGGACTGGTCTGCGCGGTCATCTGCTGCTGGGTGCTCCGGGTCAGCGTCCCGATCTCGGCCCGCCACGGTGCCAGTGCCGCGCAGACCGCGGCGGCCCAGGCCTGCGGGGTGGGTCCCCCGGCGCAGCCCCCGAGGAGCAGGGCGATCGTGCACAGGGCCGCCGTGAACCTTCCGGCGGATGCCGTGCGGGGGGTACGCATGCGTTGCAGCGTACGGGTTGGAGCGGGCTTCGCGAGGGGGGTAATCGGCCGAGCCGCCCCGGACCACCCGTCGAACCACCCCGACCCGCCAGCGGTGCCGCACTCGAACCGCCCCGAGCCGGCCGACGGTGCCGCACGTCGAACCGCCCCGAGCCGGCCAGCGGTGCCGGCCAGCGGTGCCGGACATCAGTCCGCCCCGAGCCGGCCGGTGGGAGGGCCCGCCGTCGCCGAACGGATCCGGGCCCGTCGCGCGTACGCGACGGGCCCGGATCCGGACTGTCCCGCCTCAGACGTTGGCGGTCTGCGGCTGCTGGTCGGAGCTGCCGCTGCCGGCACCGGTGTCGGAGTCCGACATGGCCACCGGCTTGCGCTTGCTGAACACCACCGCCGCGACGATGATCAGCGCCGCGACGACCGCGACCCCGATCCGCAGCCCGGTGTTCTTGTCCTCGCCGACGCTCCAGCCGACCACTGCCGGGGCGATCAGCAGCGAGACCAGGTTCATCACCTTGATCAGCGGGTTGATCGCCGGCCCGGCGGTGTCCTTGAACGGGTCACCGACCGTGTCACCGATCACCGTGGCCGCGTGCGCGTCCGAGCCCTTGCCGCCGAACGCGCCGTCCTCGACCAGCTTCTTGGCGTTGTCCCAGGCACCACCCGAGTTGGCCAGGAAGACCGCCATCAGGGTGCCGGCCCCGATCGCGCCGGCCAGGTAGGCCGCCAGCGCGCCCGGGCCGAGCCCGAAGCCGACCGCGATCGGCGCCAGGATGGCGAGCAGCCCCGGGGTCATCAGCTCGCGCTGCGCGTCCCGGGTGCAGATGTCGACCACCTTGCCGTACTCCGGCCGCTGGCTGTAATCCATGATCCCGGGCAGCTCGCGGAACTGCCGGCGTACCTCCATCACCACGGCACCGGCCGAGCGGGAGACCGCGTTGATGGCCAGACCGGAGAAGAGGAAGACCACCGCGGCACCGACGATCAGACCCACCAGGTTGCGCGGGTTGGCCACATTGAGCAGCCCGTCGATCGACAGGTCGGAACCCGCGTCCCGCAGCGCCGTGCCGAGCGTGTCGGTGTACGACCCGAAGAGCGCGGTGGCGGCGAGCACCGCCGTGGCGATCGCGATGCCCTTGGTGATCGCCTTGGTGGTGTTGCCGACCGCGTCCAGCTCGGTGAGCGTACGCGCACCCTGCTCGTCGATGTCGCCGGACATCTCGGCGATGCCCTGCGCGTTGTCGGAGATCGGCCCGAAGGTGTCCATCGCGACGATCACGCCGACCGTGGTGAGCAGACCGGTACCGGCCAGCGCCACCGCGAAGAGCGAGAGCGTGAGCGAGCCGCCGCCCAGCAGGAACGCGCCGAAGACTCCGGCGCCGATCAGCAGTGCGGAGTAGACCGCCGACTCCAGCCCGACGCTGATGCCGGCCAGCACCACGGTGGCCGGGCCGGTCAGCGACGACTTGCCGATGTCCTGCACCGGCCGCCGGTTGGTCTCGGTGAAGTACCCGGTCAGCGCCTGGATGGCGGCGGCCAGCACGATGCCGATCACCACGGCGCCGATGGCGAGGATCCGCGGGTCGATCGGCTCGGCCGCACCCTCGGCGAGGCCGAGCGCGCTGCGCCACTCGTTGCCGAGCAGCTCGGCCCAGGTGGCCGGCAGATAGACGAAGGCCATCACCGCGACCAGGATCGCCGAGACCACCGCGGAGGCGTAGAACGCCCGGTTGATCGCGGTGAGCCCGGACCGGTCGCCGGCCCGCAGCCGGGTGATGAACACCCCGAGGATGGCGATCAGCACGCCGATGGTGGAAACGATCAGCGGGAAGACCAGCCCGTGCTCGCCGAAGGCGGCCCGGCCGAGGATCAGCGCGGCGACCAGGGTCACCGCGTACGACTCGAACAGGTCGGCCGCCATGCCGGCGCAGTCACCGACGTTGTCGCCCACGTTGTCGGCGATGGTCGCCGCGTTGCGCGGGTCGTCCTCCGGGATGCCCTGCTCGACCTTGCCGACCAGGTCGGCACCGACGTCGGCCGCCTTGGTGAAGATGCCGCCGCCGACCCGCATGAACATGGCGAGCAGCGCGGCACCGAAACCGAAGCCCTCCAGCACGGTCGGCGCGTCACCCTTGTAGATCAGGACAACCGCCGCCGCACCGACCAGGCCGAGGCCGACGGTGAGGAAGCCGACCACGCCGCCGGTGCGGAACGCGATCTGCATCGCCGCTTCCCGGCCGCCCTGGTGCTCCCGGGCGGCGGCCGCGACCCGCAGGTTGGCCCGGGTGGCCAGGGCCATGCCGGCGCCACCGATGAACGCACTGAACAGGGCACCGACCACGAAGAATCCCGATCGGCCGATCTTCACCAGCGTCTCGTTGCCCTCGGTGTCGTGCACCGGCAGCAGGAAGAGCAGGATCACGGCGGCCACGACGAAGATGGCGAGGGTGCGGAACTGCCGGAGCAGGTAGGCCGAGGCCCCCTCCTGCACGGCGCCCGCGATCTCCTGCATCTTCTCGGTGCCTCTGCCGGTCGAGAGCACGGCCTTGGTCAGCGCACCCGCGAAGCCGAGCGCCACCAGGGCGATAACCGCCGCGACGACGACGTACGACAGGTTCTCGCCGCCGAGGGACAGCCCGCCACCATCAGCGGCCCTATATACGGACATCTATGTCCTCCTGTACCGAACACTCGCGCCCGGCCGGCGGACGAACCGGCCAGACGTCTCCACGCGTGGAGCGACAAATTCGCAAGCGTTCCGCCGACCCACCTGCCCCCGCGATCGGCGATGCTCCCCCACCCACAGGAGCGGGACCAGCACACTTGCTGATAACCCCGGGTACTCTAGCGGGCCGTCGTGTTGGAGGTCACACAGAGGACCCGCCCGGTCGCGATGATCTTCGTCGCTGTGTTAGCCGCGCGGTTCTGATAATGCGGGTGCCGGCGAATAGCCGGGCTACCGCCCGAGCGGCCAGGCCATCCGGACCTCGGTACCGACGCCCTCGTCGACCGGACGCACCTGGAGGTCCTCGACAAAGCCCGCGAGCAGGGCAAACCCGACACCCACCGTCAGCGCCTCGTCGGTCAGCGCCTCGTCGGCCAGCTCGTCGGGGGGCAGCGCGGCCAACCCCAACCCGGCCTCGATCGGCGCCCGGTCGATCACCCGGACGGTGTACGCCGGACCGTCCGACATCTCGACCAGCACGAGATCGCTCAGCCCGTACTGGCGGTGCAGGGCGACCGCCCGGGCGCAGGCCTCACCGATCGCCAGTCGCACCTCGTCGAGCAGTTCCTCGGGCACGCCGGCCCGCCGGGCCACCGCGACCCCGACCAACCGGGCGGTGCGGACGTGGACCGGGGCCGGGGTGAAGGAGAGTCTGACCTTCGACATCACGCGTCGGCCGTCGACATCAGGCATCGGCACCGGAGGAGTCGGCCGACGTGGCGGCGTCCAGCGTGGGGTAGATCGGGAACACCTGGTCGAGGGCGGTGATCCGGAAGATCTTGAGCAGCGGCTCCTTGTCGCAGATCAGCCCGAAGGTCCCGCCGACGGGACGCAGCCGCTTGAGCGCCCCCACCAGCACACCGAGGCCGGTCGAGTCGAGGAAGTCCACCCGACCCAGGTCCACCACGATCGCCCGGGACCCGCCGTCGATCAGCTCGACCAGACGTTCGCGCAGCCGCGGAGCGGTGTAGACGTCGACCTCGCCGCCAACCTCCAACACCGTGTACTCACCGATGGCGCGGGTCGTCAGCGACAGATCCATCAGTCCTCCTCTGACCGGCCAGGAACGCTCCTGGGCATCTAACCATCGACCAGCGGACCGTGCAGCGACGGCGGCCCGACCGCGACCCGGCCTTCCGACGCACGTACGAGAGTGCGAGAGTGCAGGGCGTGACGTTTCCCGCAACAGTATCGGCCGGTACCGGGGTCGGGGACTCCCGCCCGACCGGTCGCCCCGGCGCGGGTGAGCTGCTGGACCTGCTGCGCGCCCGGGCGCACGGCGGCACGACCGGGACCCCGGTGACACATGTCGAACGGGTGCCGGCCCGCCCGGGCACGGCGGTCGACTGGCCGGAGTGGGTGCCGGCCGAGCTGCGCGCGGCCCTCGCCGGGCAGGGCGTGGTCGCGCCGTGGCGGCACCAGGCCGAGGCGGCCGGGCACGCGTACGCCGGCCGGCACGTGGTGGTCGCCACCGGTACCGCGTCGGGAAAGTCGCTCGCGTACCAGCTCCCGGCGCTGGCCACGCTGCTCGCCGACCCCCGGGCCACCGTCCTCTACCTGGCTCCGACCAAGGCGCTCGCCGCCGACCAGCTCCGGGCCGTCGCCGCGCTGGGCCTCGACGGGGTACGGCCGGCGTGTTACGACGGCGACACCCCGCGCGCCGAGCGGGACTGGATCCGAGCGCACTCCCGGTTCGTGCTGACCAACCCGGACATGCTGCACCACGGCATCCTGCCCGGGCACGCCAGGTGGTCCGCCTTCCTGCGCCGGCTGGCGTTCGTGGTGGTCGACGAGTGTCACACCTACCGGGGCGTCTTCGGGTCGCACGTGGCACACGTACTGCGCCGGCTGCGACGGCAGGCGGCGCGCTATCCGGGTACCCCCAGGTCGGTGCCGGGGCAGCGGGGCGCGACCGGCGGTCCCGGGCCGACACCGGACGGACCGGTCTTCGTGCTGGCCTCGGCGACCTCGGGCGACCCGGCCGCGGCGGCCGAGCGGCTGACCGGGCTGCCGGTCACCGCAATCACCGAGGACACCGCGCCGCGCGGCGGGTTGACCTTCGCGCTCTGGGAACCGCCGCTGCTGCCGCCCCCGACCGGCGGCCCGGACCCGGCCGACCTCGCCGAAGAGGTGAGGGCGGGCGCCGGGCTCGACGCCGCCCCGGTACGCCGCTCCGCGTTGCGGGAGACCGCCGACCTGCTCGGCGACACGGTCGCGGCCGGAGTCCGGACGCTGGCCTTCGTCCGGTCCCGGCGCGGGGCCGAGGTGATCGCCACCACCGCCCGGCGCTCGCTTGACGAGGCCGTGCCCGGCCTGGGCGCCCGGGTCGCCGCCTACCGGTCCGGCTACCTGCGCGAGGAACGCCGCTCGCTGGAGCAGGCGCTGCTCGGCGGTGAGTTGCTCGGGCTCGCCTCGACCAGCGCGCTGGAACTCGGCGTCGACCTGGTCGGCCTGGACGCGGTGCTGATCTGCGGCTATCCCGGCACCCGGGCCTCGCTCTGGCAGCAGGCTGGCCGGGCCGGGCGCTCCGGCCGGGAGGCGCTGGCGGTGCTGGTAGCGCGGGACGACCCGCTGGACACCTATCTGGTGCACCATCCGGAGGCGTTGTTCGGCCGGCCGGTCGAGGCGACCGTGCTCGACCCGGCCAACCCGTACGTGCTGGGGCCGCAGCTCTGCTGCGCGGCGGCGGAGTCCCCGCTGACCCCGGCCGACCTGGAACTCTTCGGCGAGGGGGCGAAGGAGGCGGTCGAGGCGCTGGTGGCCGGCGGCGCGCTCCGGCGGCGCCCGACCGGGTGGTACTGGCGGCACACCGGGCGGCCCGAGGTGGACCTGCGCGGCACCGGCGGCGCCCCGGTGGACGTGGTCGAGTCGTCGACCGGCCGGCTGCTCGGCACGGTCGACCCGGCGTCGTCGCACTTCCAGGTCCACCCCGGCGCGGTCTACCTGCACCAGGGCGTGTCGTACGTGGTGGACGACCTCGATCTCGACGACGGCTGCGCGCTGGTGCACGCCGAGGAGCCGGACTGGTCCACCCATCCCCGGGACGTCACCTCGCTCTCGGTCGTCTCGGTCCGCTCCTACCTCGACTGTGGCCCGGTCGGGATGTTCCTCGGCGAGGTCGACGTGACCAGCCAGGTGGTGTCGTACCAGCGCCGCCGGCTCGCCTCCGGCGAGGTGCTGGCCACCCTGCCGCTGGACCTGCCCGCCCGGGAGCTGCGTACGGTCGCGGTCTGGTTCACTGTCTCGCCGGAGTCGCTGGCGGCGGCCGGGGTGGAGGCGGCCGAGGTGCCCGGTGCACTGCACGCGGCCGAGCACGCCGCGATCGGGCTGCTGCCACTGGTCGCCACCTGCGACCGCTGGGACATCGGCGGGCTCTCCACGGCCAACCATCCGGACACCGAGGCGCCGACGGTCTTCGTCTACGACGGACACCCGGGCGGCGCGGGCTTCGCCGAGCGGGCGTACCGGGCGGCGTCGGCGTGGCTCTCCGCGACCCGGGACGCGATCGCCGAGTGCGGCTGCGAGGCCGGCTGCCCGTCCTGCGTGCAGTCCCCGAAGTGCGGGAACGGCAACAACCCGCTGGCCAAGCCGGAGGCGGTCCGGGTCCTCGACGTGGTGCTGACCAACCTGGCCAGGATGGCTCCGGCCGAGCCCGCCGACACCTGATCGCGGCTCGATCACCAGGCTGACCGCGGATAGTCGGTATTCGCATGCATGGATCTATGTGGATCCGGTTAAGTTACGCTGGGAGCGCTTCCACGGATCCGCCTGAGGAGGACGTCGTGGCCGACACCATCGCCGAGACCGTCGAACTGCTGTACACCATCGACCAGGCACATCTGACCGTCGACCAGCAGATCGCTCTCTCGCAGGCGTACGCGGCACTGGCCCAGGCGGAACGCCTGGACCAGATCCACCAGATGCTGCACAGCATCCACCAGGTGCTGAACAGCTGGGTGGTACGCCGGGCCACCGAGGGCAGCATTCGCTGACGGCGTTGGCAGCGGGCCACCCGGTCAGCCACCGGCCAGTCCGCCGAGGGCGGCGCCGTCCACCGAGGCGTGGCACCGTCCTCCGTGAGACATACAGAAGGGACCCCGTCCCGCGGATCTTCCGCGAAGGGGTCCCTTCCGCGCAGTCCGAGTTGCCCTCAGCCGGAGCTGCCATGAGCCCGAGTTGCCTCAGCCGGAGCTGCCATGAGCCCGAGTTGCCCTCGGCCGGACTTGGCCTCAGCCGGACTTGGCCTCAGCCGGAGACGGAGAAGCTGTTGGTGACGAAGTCCCGGCCACCGGAGGACGAGGTGATCTCGTAGCCGAGCTGGACGTCCCCGATCGTGACGTCACCGAACCAGCCACGGTCGCGGATCCAGGTGGCGATACCCCGGATGTCGACGGTGCCGGAATTGGTGTTGCTGGTCCGGATGAACGAGTAGACCTGGTTGGATCCGTTCGAACCCCGGTAGATATCCCAGGAGTGCCCGCCGACAGATGCCCTGACCTGGAAACTGCCGAGCGGGCCGACCGGTCCGTACTTGTTCATCCAGAGCATGATCTCGTGCCCGTGGTCAGTGGTCCAGATGTCGTACGCCGTGGTGTAGGCGATGCCGCTGCCGCTGGTCGGCACCGTCACGTTGAAGCTGCTGGTGACGTTGCCCAGGGCGCTGACCCGGCGCCCGATGTACCGGGTCGCGTTCGGGTACGCCTTGATCCCACCGGTGTTCGGGTGGTCGGCCCAGACTCCCCAGTTGCTCGGCGAGTTGGCCCAGATGGTCTGCGGGCCGTATCCCGAGCCCCATATGTTGTTGTAGAGCGTGTAGCCGCCACTGGACCAGGTGCCCCAGCGGTCGCTGGAACTCCAGACGACGGCCTGGGCGGGCGCGGGTGCGGCGGTGACGGTCAGCACGACGGCGAGCGCGAACGCGCCGATCGTCAGACGTGCGGTGCGCAGCACGATGACCTCCTTGTCGGCCCGGCGCTGACGGGACGGACGCCGGGATAGCCGGAGCAGTCGAGGGCTCGACTGCGGCCTGGAGATGGCGCGCGCGACATCGCTCACCGAGAACTTAGTTTTGCCTCCAAACTAAGTCAATAGATGCCCAGCGACCATATTCGGGCGAAGCCGCGCCCCTCGCGATCGCATTGACGCAGTCAAATTTCCGCGCAGAGGGTTGACTTCCCTCACGCTCAGTTATCACCGCTGCTCGGGTCGCCGTCGTTCGACTGCGACGCCGCCCGGTCCGTTGCCGAAGGCAGGTCGTCGCCGTGTCCGTCCCCGTCAGCACCGTGGCGGACCGCCACCGACCCGACCGCCGCCCGTACGCCCCGATCGCCGCCGGCCTGGCGCTGGTCACCACCGCCGCCCTCGCGGCCGTCCTGCCCTCACCCGTCCCGGTGACAGCGGCGATCGGTGGCTGGCAGACGCTGCGGCTCGCACTCCGGGGCGACCACCTGGTCGGGCAGTTCGGGACCGTCCCGGTCACCGCCACCGACGCCCAGTTCGCCAGCGGCCGGATCGGCCTGGCCACCAGCTACCAGGGTGACCAGTTCTATTCGCAGTATCTGGCCCGGGTCGTACCGGACAACTCCCCGCTGACGCTGCAACTCGCCCCGACGGCGGCGCAGACCCACTTCTCGGTCGCCGCCCGCGACTCGGCCGGCAACACGTCCGGGTTCTCCGCCCGCGCGTCCGTCCGGCAGCCGCCGACCTTCCCGCGCAGTGGTGACAACACCGTCCCGCCCAGCCCGCCGGGAACCCCGGTGGTCACCGCCGTCACCCCGGACGGCTATCTGGTCACCTGGGAACCGGCGACGGATGACATCGGCGTGGTCGAATACCACGTCTACCACGTGTTCGTTGTGGACGAGGTCAGGGTCGACGCCAAGGTCAGCACCAACACCGCCGTGATCGCGCCGCGTGGCGGCTACGAGACGGTCTACCTCGTCGCGTACGACGCGTCGTGGAACGCCAGCAGCAGTCCCAGCGTGCGACTCCTGCCACCTCCGACGCCGCCGGCCAGCCGGTAATCAGGGCCCCGGCGAGCAGCTCGGCGAGGCGTCACCCAACATGCGCGTCCGGTCTCCTGACCGGGCGCGGTCGGGGCGGCGACCCGGTGAGCGGGTGATCCTTGTTCCGGTACCGCTCATACCGGGGCTGCTCAACGCCGTCGATCGGGCGTGCACCGCCGATTTCACGCTCGCGGGGCGGTACCGCGAACGGCTACCGTCGGCGCATGGCCACCCCGGCACGCCGGTACCGGTACGTCGGACCCGCCGACATCCGGGCCGGAATCCGCCCGGAAGGTGCCGGGTACCGGATCACCTGTCCGGCGGACTTCGCACGCTGGGTGGCGTCGGTCGCCGTACCGGAACTGGCCGAACCGGTCAGCTACGTGGTGGACCTGACCGGTGTACTCCGGCTGGCGCCGAGGCGCAGTGAGCACGTCGCCTGCGCCGGTGGGCAGGACGTACTCGGTGCCGGGGAGGTCGCCTTCACGCACGAGCGGGCCGGCGGGCAGAATGCTCCGTCCGGTCATTGGGTCGTCAGTTATGTCAGCAACCAGTCGACCGGCTACTGCCCCGACCTCGACTCCTGGCCGGCCGTGGCCTCTGCGCTCGACCGCGCCGAACTGCCGCACCCGGACGGCTTCACCGCCGGCCTGGTCTTTCGCCGCTGCCCGGACTGCGGGTTGTGCAACGTGGTGCGGGACGACGACTTCGGCTGCGTCGCCTGTGCCGGTGACCTGCCTCGACAGTGGAACTTCGACCGGAGGTAGCCGAGCCGAACGAGACGGCCGAGCGCATGCAGCACCGGGGCGGATCGTCGCCGACGTGTCAGCCGGGCTGGCTCCCCTCACCCCCGGACCGGTCCGGCTCGGGCTGTCGCGCGGGCAACCCTGGTCATCCCGGGCAGTGGTTCGACCGTCACCTCGGCGGTGACCTGGAGATCGAACCCGTCGAGCGTGCAGCCGGTGATCCGGGCACTGTTGGCGGCGGCGATGGCCGCCGCCCGGGCACAGGCCCGATCCGGACCGTCCAGCGCGTAGGCCGCGCCAGCGAGCGCGCCGAGGTCTGCCGCGACCCGAGCCTGGTGCCGGGCCACCCGGGCGACGCCGATCGCCGCCGCGCCAAGGCTGAACACCACCAGTACCAGGCCCACGGCGAGCAGCCACACGGTGGCGCTGCCCCGATCGGATCCGCCGCCGTTCGGGCCTGGCCGGTAGCCTGCTGCGGAGCGTCTGGTCGAGCGGAGTTGCCCATCAGGACCCTGGACCGTTCGGCGGCACCGAACCCGCCCCCGCCGGGTCCAGTCGAGTCCGGGACGCACCCGGGTCGCGCTCGCGGTGCGGTCGGCCGTCATGACAGCGGCTCCGGTGCACCAGGCTCGACCGCCGCCACCGCGATCGCACTCACCGTCAACCGGGGCAACCGCGCACCGAGCGCGCGCACCGGTGCCCGTACGGTAGCCACCACCCGGTCGCCGTCCACCGAGACCGACACCTCCGCGCCCGGTGGTGCCGCCCGGGCACCGGCAGGTACTCCCGGGGCACCGCGGGAGGCGGCCAGGGCCGCCTCCCGCGCCGCGTCCACGCACTGCCCCTTGGTGGTCACCGCATTCACGGCGGTGAGCCCGGCGAGCAGCAACAACAACAGCGCCGGCAGGCCGGCCGCCAACTCGGCGGTGAACGAGCCCCGGTCGCGGTCGCCCAGCCAGCGCCGGCTCACGACAGGGCCCGGTCGATCACGCTCGCCAGTGCGGCCTGCACCCGGCCGGAGGTGAGTACCTTCAGCAGGATCCCGGCGAAGGCAACGGCGGCGAGGGTACCGACGGCGTACTCGGCGGTGTTCATCCCGGCGTCGCCGCGGAGCCGGGCAATCAACTTGCGCAGCATTGAGTTCCCTTCTCGAATCGGTCACAGCACGTCGCCGAGTACGGCGACGATCACCGGCACCAGGCCGGCGAGAATGAAGGCGGGCAGGAAACACAGGCCGAGCGGCAACACGATCAGCACACCGGCCCGCCGGGCCGCCGCCTCGGCGCGGGTCACCCGGTCGGCCCGCAGGTCGTCGGCAAGTCGGGTCAACGCTCCAGCCAGTGCCGCGCCACTCGCCGAGGAGCGGACCGCCGCCGACGTCAGCCGCTCCGCGCCCGGCACCGGCCCGAGACGCGCCCACGCCTCCTCCGCCGTGCCGCCGAGCCGGAGGGTCCGGCCGACCTCGGTGAGGCGCTCACCGAGTGGGCCGGCGAGCGCCTCCGCAACGGCGCAGACGGCACGGTCGACCGGTGCGCCGGCCCGTAGTGCCGCCGCGAGCAGGTCGGCGGCGAGCGGCAGGTCGGCTGACTCGCGCAGCCGACGCCGCCGGACAGCCGCTGGCTCGAGCTGGCGGAGCAACCGGTCGAGGCCGACCGCCGTCGTCACCCCGAGCAGCACGCCTAACCAGCCGCCAAGCAGCACCCCGGCCGCCAGCCCAGCCAACCCGGCAACGAGCCGGACGAGATCGATCCGGCCAGACCAGCCCGGCCGGCTCTCGTCCCACCCGCGCCGACTCTGCCCCGACCCGCGTCCAGACCGTCCATCGGCGCGCTCACCGAGGTCGTCGAGCGCGTGGGTCGTGACGTGGCGCGCTCGGCGACCGGTCAGCCCGGCTGCCCGAGCGGACAGTCCGGCGGGACTACGTAGCCGCGGTCGTTGGCGGAGTCGACCGAGCGCGGAGAGCCGCCGTCGGGACGACCGGCGGGCGGGCACCCCGACCAGCGTCAGCAGCAGAGCGAGACCGGTCAGAACTCCCGGGACCAGGGTCCGCACCGTCGTCAGCGCCCCGAGGTGGCGACGGACGCGAACCGGCCAGCCTCATCGACTCGGCCACCGAACCCGTCGATCTCATCGGCCCCACCAGCGAGCCCGCCGAACCCACCACCGAACCTGTCGATTCCACCGGAGCCGTCAGCCGCGCCGAACCCGCCGCGCAATCTGTCGGCGCCGCCGGCATTTCCGTCAACCCAGTCGGCCCCGCCAGCCCGGTCGACCCCGTCAACCCGACCGACCCCGTCAACCCAGTCGACCCCGTCAGCCCGGTCGACCCTGTCAACCCAGTCGTCCCGGTCGGCCCCGCTGCCGATCCGGTCCGCGCGGCCGGCGCCGCTGAGGCGACTCGCCCAGACCAGGCCGGTGAGTTGCAGGAGGATGGCGCCGACCGCGCAGGCGGCACCGATCGGGGTGTGCAACAGGATCTCCAGCGGGTCGACGCCGATGCCATAGCCCAGGGCGATGCCGCCGGCCGGTAGTCCCGCCAGCAACCAGGCGGTGGCACGTGCACCGGCTGCCTGCGCCTCGGCGGCGGCCAGCCCTCGGCCCATCGCCCGCGCGTCGGCCTCGATCCGCTCCACCAGGTCGGCCAAGGGCGCCCCGGTCTGCTCGGCGAGGCGTACCGCCGACCGGGCAAGACCGGCCAGTCGGTCCGACCCGTCGGCCGCCAACATGACGGTCGACGGTGGCAGCCCGGCTCGCAGGTCGGCAGCGAGGCCGCAGAGTGCGTCGAGTTGGCGGCGCTGTGCCCGCTCGGCCGACCGGCCGGCCTGGCGGCGCAACAGACCGCGTATCGCCAGTCCGGTGTAGGCAGCGACGGCGAGCCCAGCGACCGGGCCACCGGCGAGCGTCCCGCCGACGCCACCCAGCACGACACCGACGACCACGGCCCGCCGAGGCGGCACAGAGGCCAACAGCCGATCCAGCACGGTCGACCAGGACGCCCGTGACTTCGCCGAACCGACCTCTGCCGACCAGCCTCCCGGGTCGGGCCGCCGCGCGGTGCTCTCCAGGGCATGGCGCCCGCCGATCACGGCCCGGCGTCGGGCCCGAGCGCGGCCGACCGGCCAGCCGACCAGGATCGCCGCGCCGGCCAGACAGACGGCCGCCAGCCACCAGGCGGTCACGGCGTCCCCCGGGTGATCTCCCGCCGGCCGGGCGAGGGTTGTGGCCAGGACCGGGACGCGGCGTCCAGCAGGGGCGGTACCGGCACTCCCCGCTCGGCGATCAGCGCGGCCAGTGCCGGAGCGGCCGGCCCGAGACCCCGGTCCCGGCGCCAGGCCGGTACGACGGTGACCAGCCGCTCCGGCCCCGCCGGCAGCAACAGGCAGACCGCCTCCAGCACCCGCCCCGTCGATGCGCGGCGGACCTGGAGCAGCACCTGGAGCGCGGCGGTCACCTGGGCGTGCAGGGCCGGCCGGGGCAGCCCGCCGAGCAGCCCCAGTGCCTCCAACCGGGCCGGCACGTCCGCCGGGGCGTTGGCATGCAAGGTGCCGGCCCCACCGTCGTGCCCGGTGTTCAGGGCGGAGAGCAGGTCGACCACCTCGGCGCCCCGACACTCACCGACCACCAGCCGGTCAGGCCGCATCCGCAGGGCTTGGCGCACGAGGTCGCTCAGCCCGACCGAGCCGGCGCCCTCCACATTCGAGGTGCGGGCCTGGAGGCCGACAACGTGTGGATGCACGGGCCGCAGCTCGGCAGCGTCCTCGACCAGCACGATCCGTTCGGTCGGTGGCACCAGGCCGAGCAGCGTGTTCAGCAGCGTCGTCTTGCCCGACCCGGTCCCACCGACGACCAGGTAGGCGAGCCGGGCGGCGACCACCGCCGCGAGCAACGTGGCGGCGGCGCGAGGCAGGGTGCCGTGGCGTACCAGGTCGTCGAGGGTGAACGGACGCTGGCGGAAGGTACGCAACGACAGGTAGGGCCCGCTGGTCGCCACCGGCGGCAGTACGGCGTGCAGCCGGGTGCCGTCCGGCAGCCGCGCGTCGACGTACGGGCTGCCCTCGTCCAGCCGTCGACCGCAGGCGGCGGCGAGCCGCTGGGCCAGCCGGCGTACCTCGTCGGGGCCGCCGAGTGGCACCGACACCGGAGACAGCCCGGTGCCCCGGTCGACCCAGACCTCGGTGCCGTTGACCAGCACGTCGGTGACCCGGTCGTCGGCGAGCAGGGGCGTCAGCGGGCCGGCACCGACCAGGTCGTGGTGCACCCGGGTGGCCATTCGCAGCACGGTGGTGTCGCCGAGGACGGCGGCGCCGGGCTCGGCACGTACCGCCGCGACGACGGCGGCCGGGGTCACGGTCGTCCCTTCGGCGGCGAACCGGCGCCGGACCCGGGCGGCCAGATCGTGCCTCATTGCCGGGCCGCCTCGGCGCGGGCGCCCCGACTCTGGGCCACGTCAGTGCGGGCAACCCGATCCTGCGGCGCGCCGGTGTGGGAGACCCTGCCCTGGGCCACGTCGGTCCGGGAAACCCAACCCTGGGCCGCGTCGGTCCGGGAGACCCGCTTCCGGGCGGTCATCGCGCCTCGGCCGGAACGCCGGCCGCACCGGTGAGGTCGGTGATGATGCGCTGGCAGAGCGCCGCCAGCGGACCGCGCCCGGCAGCCGCCGGGGCCTCGCCGCGTTCCAGGTTGCGACAGAGCCCGGGCTCGGGTCGCAGCGTGCCGACCAGTGGCAGGTCAAGTGCCCGGGCGACCTCCCGAGCCTTGAGCCGGCCCGGGGCCGGGCCGCGCACGATGACCGAGAGGTTGGCGCAGTGCAGCCCGGCGACCGCGGCCACCCGGGCCGCCGCCGCGGTGGCCCGCAACTCGGCGGGAACGAGTACGAACGCCTGGTCGGCCGCTTGGAGTGCGATCACCGCCGCGTCGTCGAGCTGTCGGGGCAGGTCGACGACGACAACGTCCCGGCCACGCCGGCCGGCGTCCATGGTGGCCGCCATCGCCTCGGCCGGCAACGCCAGCAGGTCGCCGCGATCCCAGGAGAGCATCACCAGGTCGCCCCGACTCGGCAGTGCCCTGACCAGCGCGGGCGCGTCGACCCGACCGTCCGCTTCGGTCAACGCGGGCCAGCGCAGGCCCTCCAACTGCTCCCAGCCGAGCACCAGATCGAGGCCGCCGCCGAGCGGATCGGCGTCGACCAGCAGCGTGCGCAGGCCGCACCGGGCCGCCGTGATGGCGAGCCCACCGGCCAGTACGCTGGCGCCGGCCCCGCCGCGGCCGCCGATCACCGCGACGATCCGGGCCGGGCCACCCACCGCACCCTGACCGGTGACACACTCGCCGAACCGGTCGACCAGCCAGGGCTCGGCCGCCGGCAGCACGGCGACGTGCTCGGCGCCGAGTAGCTCGGCCACCTCCCAGCCGCCATCCCCTTCCCCGGCACGGCCCACCAGAACCATCCGGGGCCGGCGGGGCAGCCTCGCCCGTAGGCAGGCCTGCGCCTGGTCGGTGCCGACCACCACCAGCGGCGCGGCGGCCCACCGGGACCGGGCCGACGCCGGATCGGCGGCCACCTCCACCTCGCCGCCACCCGCCGCGGCGAGCCGGAGCAGCTCGTCGAGTAGCTCGTTGTCCGAGGTCACGACCAGGGGCAGGCGCGGTCCGGGACGGACCGGGGTACGCGGTGGCATCACGTCCTCCAGCGGTGGGATCCGGCTCCAACGGGCGGTCCGGTTACCGCCACACCCTGGCGTCCCGAACCTCCGTTTCAGGCACCGGAAATCTGCGCTGTGGATAACTGGACCGGCTGTGGATAACGCCCGTCGAGCCAGTGGATCTGGTATGTGCACCGGGGGCGGTCAGCGGCGGTCCCGGCAGCGGGCGCGGGCGGCCGTGTGCGTACCCGATGGGGTTTCGCGGGAATGCGGGGGCAGGGCGCGGCGGACGATCGCGCGGAGCGTGCGGACCTCCGCCGGCCAGGCCATATTCGCCACCTACGGGGGTATCCGGGCGGTGCGGGTCGCTACCGCGCGACGCAGCGGTGAAGATCGGGGGAGGAAGCCGTCATGGCGCAGTCCGTGAGCACGGCCTCGGTGGTGCTGGAACCGGCCGCGGAGGAGGTAATCCGGATGACGGCGAATCCGCCGTTTCCGTTCCAGCTCGCTCCGGAGAAGGGACGGGCGACGCTGGTCGAGATGCAGTCGGGCAGCCTCCCCCGCCCAGAGGTCGACATCGAGGACATCATGGTGCCCGGCGGCCCCACCGGGCAGGTACCGGTGCGGATCGTCAAGCCCCGGGGCGCCGGCCGGTTCGGTGGGGCGGGTGGGGGGTTGGGCGACCGCCTCCGCTCCGCCGCCCAGGAGATGATGCGGCCGCGCGGAGTCGGCGGCATGCTGCCGGCAGTGCTCTACATCCACGGCGCCGGCTGGGTCTTCGGCGACTCCCTCACCCACGACCGGCTGATCCGCGAACTCGCGGTGCAGTCCAACTCGGCGATCGTCTTCCCCGAATACAGCCGGTCGCCGGAGGCGCGGTATCCGATCGCGATCGAGGAGTGCTACGCGGTGGCGCAGTGGTTGGCCAGCCAGGGCGACGACTACGGCCTCGACCCGACCCGGATCGCCATCGCGGGTGACTCGGTGGGCGGCAACCTGGCGACGGTGGTGGCGATGCTGGCCACCCGGCGCGACGGTCCCCGTTTCGCCCGGCAGGTGCTGCTCTATCCGGTGACCGACGCCGACTTCGACACCGCCTCCTATCGGGACTTCGGCACCGGCTACTACCTGAGTCGAGAGCTGATGATGTGGTTCTGGGACCAGTACCTGCCGGACCGGGCCGAACGGGCCGATCCGATGGCGTCACCGCTGCGGGCCAGCCCCGAGCAGCTCCGGGGCATGCCGCCCACCCTGGTCACCACCAACGAGGCCGACGTGCTGCGCGACGAGGGCGAGGCGTACGCGGCAAAGCTGCGCAGGGCCGGCGTACCGGTGACCCAGGTGCGTTACCAGGGCATCATCCACGACATGGCGATGCTGGACTCGCTGGCAACCACCCAGGCGGCGCAGGCGGTCACCGCGCAGGCCGCGACGACGTTGGCCCGGGCTCTGCATCACGAGTAGCCCCCGGGGGACGGGGCGCGGCGTCGAAGGTGCCAGCCTTCAAGTGTTGGAGGCCGTACGACGGGAGGGGCTGACCACGGACGGGGCCGCGGGAACCGAGCCGTCTCGGTCGCGTCCTCGTATGGTTGGCCTGGTGAAGACCCTCCACACGGCGTACCGCGTTTCGGACCTCGCCGCGTCGCTCGCCTTCTACACCGCGCTCGGATACACCTTGGTCGGTCGCGTCGACGTCGGGGACGGTGCGAGTCTGACCGTCCTCAAGTTCCCGCACGAGGATGTCGTCACGCTGGAGCTGGTGCACCGGCCGGCCGACGGGCCGGTGGACGTCGGTACCGGGTTCAGCCACCTCGTCGTCCAGGTCGACGACCTCGCCGGCACGGTCGAGGCGCTGATCAGAGCGGGCCTCTGGCCCGGTCCCGTGGAACAGCCCGCCGGCCCGGGCGGCCCGCAGACCTCGTGGCTCACCGACCCGGACGGTTACCGGATCGAGTTGGTGCAGTGGCCGCCCGGGCACGCCGACGGCATCACGGCCGCCGACTTCGGGTAGCTGCCCGTTCGGCCGCTCGCTCGACAATTGAGTAGGGGCGCCGGATCACTTGAGTAGCAACGGGGGTGGCCCTGGCCGACACCGCTGGGTCGGCGACCCGCGCGACGGACGGCGTGGCCCGACCCGCGTCAACCCCGGACAGGTCGGCCCGACCGACGTGCGCCGGAGATACCCGGACGGCCGTGACCAGCGTGAATGCGCTTCACCGGCAAAAGCGACGACCCCCGTCGGGGGGAGAGTGATCGGCCGTAGCGCCGAGTGTGATCGAGTGCCGTACCGCGTGGTCAGAAGTGAGGGTCGTGCTGCGGAGCATGATCGTCGTCGGTCGCGCGGTACGGCGTTCGCTGACTTTCTGCTGACTCCGGGCGGCGACCCGGTTGCACGCCGCCACTCGCCACGACCACAGGCCAACCTCTGCTTTGCAAAGATCAAGACTACTGTCGGCCGGCGTCGGTAACCGTAGCTGACCTGCTCGCCCTGTCGGTTGCCGCCGTTCGTCACGCACGCCTGTCGGCCGGCTTGGCTGTGCCGCTGGCTGTACAGCCAGCGCTCTCGCGCCCTTGCGTCCGCCCGCAATTGACTTCATGATCGTTCACCGAAACGGGTGGAGGAGCACATGGGCACCTGGGATGACGGTCCGTTTGACAATGACAGCGCCGCCGACTGGTGCGGCGACCTCCACGATGCCGATCCGTCTGAACGGCCGGCAATTGTTCGTGCTGCCCTGACAACGGCAGCGCTCAACACGGGATACCTCGACGATTGCGATGCCGTCTCGGCCATCGCCGCGGCCGCGATAGTGGCGTCCCAGATGCCCGGCGGAGAACCGATAACCTCGCCGTACGCACCAGACTTTCTGCTTGCCGGTGAAGCCCTCGACCTGGACCACGACCTGCCACAACTGGCAGTCGAGGCACTAGATCGGGTCCTCAGCGACAACTCGGAGTGGCGGGCCCCGTGGGCCGAGGCGGGAGTGAGTGAGTTCCCGCAGATCAACAAGCTCCGTGCAGTGCTGTCCGGTCCGTCTGAACTGCCCGGTCAGATCGCCCTGCTTTAGCTGGCGACACCTTCAGTTTGGAAGATCGTTTCCGGCTGCGCCGGTCTGTCCGGAGTGCCTGGTCAATGGCGGGGTAGTGGTGCCCGCTCCTGCCCGCTGATGACCGTCTACGGCACCGGCTTATGGCCCGTGAATGGCCCGGGCGGGCGCGCGGCCGGCCGGCGTCGTACGGCTTTCCGCCCCGGCCTTCGGGCCGGGGCGGCTTGCCGTGTCGCCGGGTCACCGCGTGCCTGGACCACGTACTCCGGTGGCAAGGCGCGAAGCGGCGCGGCAGCGATCGCCCCGCCCTCGACGGCGGCCGGCCCCCCAGGCGATCGTCCCGACGCAAGTAGGCGTTTGTTCTTCCACAGGCGGCCAGTCTCGATGCAAGTCGAGTACCGTCCGGGCCGTGGACCTTCGATCTGAGCGAGCGGCTGGCAAACGTGTACTCGGAACTATGGCGATAGTGGCAGGGCTTCTGATCTCCCTGTTCACGATGTGGAGCGCCAGCGGGTCCACCGAACCGCATGTCCTCGCGTTCCTCCTTGCCCTGACGGGGATCGGGCTGCGGGTCGAGGCGGCGGTCAATGATTTTCGGACTTAGCAGATCAGGCCGGCCGCGCCTGGCCGTTGCCGGCCGGAGGCCGCCAGCGGGCAGCCAGGAGAGGAGTACGGCTTGGCCTACCAACTGCCTCTCTTCGCCTACGTTGGTGATCCCGTCGCGCACCACGTTCTTCCGCGTCTGGTGTCGTCGGTCCAACGCCGGGATCCGGCAGTAGTTGCCGTACCTACCGGCGATGGTGTCGGCTGGATGAGTTGTGATCTATCGGCGGACCATGACCTGAGCGCAGACCTGGACGAGTTGGTTCAGGACTTGCTTCCAGGGCCGCCACGTAGGTGGCCTCTCGCGCTGGAGGTGACAACGCGGCCAGACTCGGTTCGCGAGATGGTCTCCTGGGGGATCGGTGAGGGCGGACCAGCGTCGCTCAGCGAGTGCGATGCGCTCATTGAGGTGACGCTCCTCGGTGACCTGATCGACTGGAAGATCGTCCGCGAGATCTGCGAGTCGGCGGCAGAGATGTGGCAGGTCACCCTGCGCGACGAGACCTCCGGGTTCGACGTATCGATCGCCGATCTGCCCTGACGGGGTGACAAGGCCCGTGGCCCGTCGCGCCGGCCGATGCCGGCCGGAGGCCGCCAGCAGGCCGAGTGCGGCGGGCGGCGCCGCGCTTGCGCGGCGCTCTTGATCCTAATGAGAGCTATTCGGCAGTCTGCTCCTCCAACACTCCTCCAACACTCTTGTCCTCCAACACTCCCCTAGCCTCTCCAAGCACTACTTCATCCTCACACTGTCGTCGGACTCGCTCGGCCGGACGCAGAACTCATGGTTGGCCGGAAGCCGCGAATATGGGGATTTGCTGGCAAGGCAGCCCATCCATATATCACTGGACGGCATCGGAAACCTCGATCTTGCCCTAGGCAAGATCATCCCGGCAATGCCGGACATTAACACAAGCCAGCCACCCTCAACCAAGGCACTGCTGTTTTGGCTTGGGTGCCTCGTCTCAGAGTCGTCGGACACAGGGCTTCATCCGTATCATGAGGTAGTTCGCGACATCTACCCAAACGACCTCCTGTACCGCGCCATAAGGAAGCGCATCAAAATCGAGCGCACTGAGGAAAGCGTGCCTGAGGAGCTTGTACGCGTCAGGCTAGGCCAACGGCTGACCCAGGAGGTCAACAAACACTGTCCGAAGTGGGCGGTTGCCTGGATGCACGCTAAGTTTTCCTTGACGCCAGCACGTGATTCCTACCAATGACCCCGCCGTAACAATTGCCCGATGAGCCGCCCGCCCCGGCTCCATGCCGCCCGTCATGCAGAAACCCGCTGCAGCCGCTGCACTGCAGAATGAATGGCTTGTTCAGCACCGGGACGACCCGGACGCCACACATGAAGGATGGGGCGGATTGCTTCGACCAGCGCGGAGAGCGCCTCGGGCGTGCTTGGGTCGGGCACTCTGTCGAGTGTGGCTACCGCGTCGGCGGTGCGGCGATAGCGGTCTCGGTTGGTATCGTCATCTCGCCAGTGAGGGGAGTCGCGCCACTCCTGCACCCGGACTAGGACTTCGGCGGCGGCGGCGCGGATGGCGGCTGCCCGTCGCTGAGGTGTGATGCCGAAGTGTGCGTCGTGGTCCTCGTCCGGGGGCATGGGTGTGTCGCGCATGCTGAGTCCGGCCGCGATCACAACTGCCCGGGTTACGCCTCCGACTGACTAGCGGGCCATTCGTGGGCGAGGATGGAGTAGAGCAGGGAGTCTCGCCAGGCGCCGTTGGTGTGGACGTGGTCGCGTAGGTGGCCTTCGTACTGCATGCCGAGGCGTTTGGCCACGGCGATGGACGCGGCGTTGTCGGGGTCCATGGCGGCGCTGATGCGGTGCAGGTTGAGCGTGGTGAAGCCGTGGGTGATGAGGGTGCGGGCTGCGTCGGTGGCGTAGCCGTGGCCCCAGTGGTCGGCGTGGATGGCGTAGCCGAGTTTGGCGGCTTTGACTCCGCCGAGGCCGAGCCTGCCGAAGCCGATCATCTGGTCGTGCTTGTCGGTGATGGCTAGGTAGTACTCCATGCGGGGCTCGTTCTGGGCGCGTTGGATGGCGCCTTCGATCATGGCGACGGCCTGGTCGTGGTTGCGGCTGTCGTAGGAGAGCCATCGGGTGACGCGGTCGTCGCCGACGATGGCCAGGGTGTCGGTGACGTCGTCGGGGCGGAAGTCGCGGAGGTTGACCAGGCTGCCGGTGATGGTGTCGATCGGGTACACAGTCTGATCCTGGCTTATCGGGGTAGGGCGTTGGCGGGGGTGTGGGTGAAGTGCTCGATCCCGTCGACCAGGTCCCGGGCGTCGGCGGTGAGTCCGGCGCGGGTGATGGCCTGGTGGACGCGCCGGACGGAGTGCACGATGCCGTTGATTCGCTGTTCGGCGGGCAGGTCCAGCACGGGGGTGATGGCGTCGGTGGCGGCGTCGAGGTCGCGGCCGGCGATGCGGGCGATGGCAAGGTCGGCGTGGGAGCCGGCCTGGTCGCCGAAGGCCCATGCCGGGTCGTGGGGGTCGGCGTAGGCGGTGACGGCCTGGCTAGCGTATTCCTCGGCTTCGGCGGCCTGGTCGGGGAGCCAGGCTAGGGCGTCGGCGGCGTAGTAGAGGGTGCGGGGCTGGTTGAAGGTGCAGATGCCGCCCATGGCGTCGAGGTCGTCGGGGCGTACCCGGGACCATGCCTGCTCGGCCTCGGTGATCGCTGCTTTGGCTTGTTCGGCGTTGCCGAGGGCGGCGTAGGCGCGGGCGGCGTTGGCGGGCAGCCAGACCGCGGTCGTTCCGCCGGCTTCGATGGCGTGTTCGCGTCCGGCGTCGGCGTAGCGGACGGCTTCGGCGTACCGGCCGGCCCAGTAGGCGACGAGGGATTGCATGCCGCGCAGCCAGGCTTGCAGTCCGGGGTGTCCGGCCTGTTCGGCGCAGAGTACGGCGGTGCGCGTTTGTAGCATCGCGGCGTGCGGGTCGGCTAGGTCGTGCGACACCTTGGCCAGTAGGCCGCTGGTGATGCCGGCCAGGAAATGTAGGTCCCTCGACTGGTTCGGCGGTTGGCGGCGCTCCAGCAGAGTGAACAGGGTGTCTTGGGTTTCGGCGAGGTCGCCGATGAGCTGGGTGACTGGCTGCTGCGGGTAGGCAAGGGCGAGCCGCTGTACGTCTTCGGCGAGTTGTTGGATCGCGGCGGGGGTGGTGGCTTCGGCGGCGAGCATGGCGTAGTTGCGGGCGCGTTGGGCGGCCATGGCGAGGATCGTCCTTTCCGGACCTGTCCCGGGCAGGGCGAGGGTGCCGCGCTGTTCCGGGATGCTGGAGGGGGTGTCGGGAGCCCAGGGGCGTTGCAGCTCTTCGACCGGTCGGCCGAACAGGGCTTGCAGGGCGCGGCGGGTTGCCGGTGTCGATCCGGACAGGTCCCGTTCGCCGCGTGCTAGGCGGCCGAGGTGGCGGGCGCTGATCGCCGCACGGGGATCGTGCCGGGAGAACTCCTCGGCCAGTTCCTCGTACGTGCGGTCACTCTGCTGGATCAGGTGCTCCAGCAGGGTGCGGGGTTCGCGCCGCTCTCGGGCCATCCGTTCCGCCTCTCGCTAGATGGGCTTGTCCCTACGCTGACCCGTCCAGGTCCTTGCATCAATACAGGTCCTCGGGATGTCCGCCGCATGTCCTCCACAGATGTCGATACGGGTCCTCGAACGGTCCGCGTCGATCAATCCACGATCGGTGTGTGACAGCTCCACACAGCGCAACCGCTGATTCGAGGCTAACCCGCACCGAGCCCGGTTCCGAGGGCTGGCGGGTGCACGTCGTGATCCGGCTGCGAGAGCCAGGCTTGCGATGCCCGACCGCGCTCCGGCTGAGGTCCCCGATCGACCTCGGAGCCGGGCCGACGGTGTGGTGCCGGGGGTGCGGGGGCCACGGCTGGAAGGTGGCCAGTCCTCGCCGCGCGCTGCGTGCTCCGGCACATGCCGGCCGGGTACAGCGGCGGGACTGCATCGACTGCGGCGGTACCGGTGTGAGCGGTTCATGGGTTCCCGGCGCGGACGGGGAGCCGACCGGGGTGAGATAGGCCCGGGGTGGGTGCTGGGCAGAGACCCGTGTCCGTCGACCCGACGGCGGCCGGTCCGTAGAACCCGCCCACCTCGGCGCCGCTCGATGAGGGGACATCTGGCGTGGTGCCGAAGACAGGAGACCTCGTGCGCGTGACCGGGCGGGCCTCGGTCCAGTTCGCCGGCAAGCGGGCGCTGATATTCCGGGTCCTGAAGGTAGATCCGAAGCCCACCTATCACGGGTGGGCGTGGATCACCGGCTACGTCCTCGACCAGGCAGGCGAGGCGGTAGACCGGCGAGACATCTTCGTCCAACCCGCCGGGCTACAGATCGTCCGACCTCCGGCGCGGGTCCGGCCAATGGGGGCGGCGCGGCGTCCGGTCGGCGGTCGTCGTGCTTGACGTACGGATGCAGCTCGGCGCGGTGATCCGGCTGGACGCCAGGGATCGGTTCCGGCCCGAGATGGGACCGATAGCGGTGTGGGTGACCGGCGTCCGCTTGGCGCTGAACCGGCCCGAGCGGGATGAGTGGATCTGGCTGGAAGGCGTGCAGATGATGCACGACGGCCAGTCCGGCAAGTCGGTGCAGATCCTCGTGCGCGCATCGTTCTTCTCCCCGTACCGCGCCGACCGATGAGCCGCTGCCCGTCCCCCTGCGCCTACGAGGCGACCAGCAGCCGCTCGATCTCGGCGAAGCCGAGCCCGGCATGGCGTGCCTCGTACGCCGCGTCCAAGGCGGCGTCGACTGTCTCTCGGCACGCTTCCTCGACAGCGGCGGCCGCACGTGCACGCCGGAAGGCGACCAAGTACGCCTCCCCACCACCGCTCCCCAGATCCCAAGCGGCGACATCCAACTCCCGCACGATGGCGGCGACGACGGCGTGGCGTGACTCCGGCACCGCGTCAGACCGGATCATCTCGACAGCCTCAAGCAACGTCTGATGTGTGAGACCAACCCGAGAGAGCGCGGCCTCACAGACAGCCGCCGAGAAGGCTCGACGCGCAGACTCCGGCGCCTCACGCAGCCGCTTGGCGAAGGCCTGTCCCGCCACGTCCAACTCAAGACGGTGCACACCGCTCCCCTCACCCAGCGGAGTCCGACAACCGGACCCGCGAAGCCGCCTCGCCCTCCTGCTGGTAACCGCCTGTGGGTCGGGTTGTAGGCCCAGACTGGCCGGCTTCAGACGGACGGGGCTGGACGTCGTACCGCTTCCCGCACTCGCCGTTGGGCGGGCGCCGATGTCAACGACCCGAGCCCAACCGGAGGAGCCGCCACGGGCCGGTTACGTCGCCCGATCGTCGAGACGTTGACGAGCCCAGTATGCGTACCCCAATTTGAGTAGCAGCCGGGGATCACCTGAGTAGTACCGGGACTCCCGCCGGGGCTATGTCAGTCACTCCAGTACTCCATGAGGACCGGCACGCCCCCAACGCGCGACGACTCCGGACCAGGTCGCTCCGACCTACGTACCCGGAGACAGTCGGACGGCCGTGACCAGCGTGAATGCGCTTCACCGGATAAAGCGACGACCCCCGTCGGGGGGAGACGGGGGTCGTCTGGGGTTCGGCTCCGGGGGGGTCGAGCCGAACCCGCTCGGCGGTCACGGGGGGTGCGACCGCCGAGGTCTACCGAGCACAGAGGATATGAAAGTGTGTCGTAACTACAAGCATGCCTGAGTCGACCCGTATACGTCGAGTGGCGTTAACTTCCACTCCCTGCGAAAGTCCGCCCTCAGGCTGTGACCGTGATCACCCTGGGACTGATCGGCCGATCAGGGGGTAACCGGTCGGCAGGTGCCAAAGGTGACCCCGCGCACCCGCTGACCATAGACCATCCGGCTAGACTTTCGCGCCGTGGGCCGAAGCGCCGCTTTCTTCGATCTGGACAAGACCGTCATCGCCAAGTCGAGCGCCTTGGCGTTCGGTCGGCCGTTCTACCGGGACGGGCTGATCACACGCCGCGACGTGGTCAAGTCCGCGTACGCCCAGCTCATGTTCCGGCTGGGCGGCACCGACGAGCAGACGATGGCGCGTACCCGCGACTATCTGGCGACGCTGTGCAAGGGCTGGCCGGTGGACCAGGTCCGGCAGATCGTCGCCGAGACGCTGCACGAGCTGATCAACCCCTACGTGTACGCCGAGGCGGCCGCCCTGATCGAGGAGCACCAGGCGGCCGGCCGGGACGTCGTACTCGTCTCCGCCTCCGGCGAGGAGATGGTCCGGCCGATCGGTGAACTGCTCGGGGTCGCCGACGTGATCGCCACCCGGATGACGGTGGTGGACGGGCGGTACAGCGGCGAGGTGGAGTTCTACGCGGCCGGTCCCAGCAAGGTCGACGCGGTCGGCGAGCTGGCCAAGGAGCGCGGCTACGACCTCACCGCCTCGTACGCCTACTCCGACTCCGTCAGCGACCGTCCCCTGCTGGAGTGTGTCGGGCATCCGAGCGCGGTCAATCCGGACCGGGCGCTGCGCAAGCTCGCCGTGGAGAACGGCTGGCCGGTGCTGGAGTTCCGGCACCCGGTGCCGCTCGGTCGCCGGCTGCGGGAGCGTCCCGCCGTGCCGGTCGCGGCGGCGGCCATCGGAGTCGGCGTCGGGGTCGCCATCGGCATCGCCTGGTACGGCCGGCACCGCCGGACCCGCACCACCACCGCCTGACAGCTCGCAATCAGGCAGGGCCGGGGTCGATCGGTCCCCGGCCGCCGGGACCCGATCCCGCAATCCCCGACCCGTTCGGCGTGGAGCCGCTGGGTGCCGGATTCGCCAGTACCTCCTCGCCGATCCCGGTCAGCCGCTCCGCGCCGACCTCCACCGCCGTCGCGTAGTGCCGGAGCCAGGAGCGGAGCCCGTCCGGGGTACCGGTGGCGAAGGCGCCGGCCGCGCCGACGTACTCCGGTTCGCGTTCCAGGTGCCCCAGGTCCACCGCGATCAGGCCGCGCGGGTCGAATCCGGTGGCGAGCAGCGTGAGCCGGGCGGCGGCCCGGGCCACCACCCCGGACGGGCCGGCGAAGGGCCGCAGCGCCAACAGCTCCCCGTGTACGACGGCAGCCAGCACCACCGGCGACACCGACGTCCCCCCGGCGACCAGCCCGGCCAGCCCGTCCAACCGGGCGCCCAGCGCAGTCGGCACGACAGACGCTTCGGCGGCGTACTCCGGGACGGGGCGGCCGAGCGCCTGCTCCGGCACCGTTCCCCGGGCGGCCAGGGTGTGCAGCCGGGCGAGCACCTGGCGGGGGGCCTTCGGCCACAGGTCGGCCAGCCCGGGCAGCGCTCCGGCGACCCGGAGGGCACCTTGCAGCACCGGATCGGTCACGGTGCCGGCGCGGACCGCCTCGCGCTCGTGCGCGTACCCCTCCAGCGCGGAGCTGGCCACCGCGGACCGCAGGCTGACCTCGGCCGCGACCTGGCCGCCGTGCCGGCGCAACGCGCGGTGCCGCAGCGCCTGGTCGACCCGCTCGCGGGCCCGGTCGACCGCGGGCGCGACGTCGGCGAGGTCCAGCAGCGGGGCGAGCGGGTCGGTGGCCATGCTGTCACCGTAGTTGCCGGCCCGGGCAGGCCAGCGCCGAGCGCCGGAACCGACGCCCGTCCAACGCTTCGGCGCTCTCCGGACGGAATCAGCCGGGCAGCCTCGACGCCTTCCGGACGGAATCAGCCGGACAGCCTCGGCGCTCTCCGGACGGAATCAGCCGGACAATCCGCCGGTGCCGGAACGTACGGTGACCGGCGAGCGCCGGAACGCCGCCATTCGGCGCGTCTGGTCGGGTGAGTGGTACGGACCCCTCGCCCCAGCTACCAGGCCCGATTAACCTCCTACCGAACGACACTGACGCGACGCCTGAGGAGCCATCCACCATGAGCGAGACTCTGGCAAACCTGTTGCAGGAGACCCGGCAGTTCCCGCCGCCGGCCGACCTTGCCGCCGCCGCCAACGTCACCGCGGACGCCTACGACGAGGCCGCCGGGGACCGGCTGGCGTTCTGGGCACGCCAGGCGGGCCGGCTGGACTGGTCGAAGGAGTGGGACCAGATCCTCGACTGGTCGAATCCGCCGTTCGCGAAGTGGTTCGTCGGCGGCAGGCTCAACGTCGCCTACAACTGCCTGGACCGGCACGTCGCCGCCGGGCACGGCGACCGGGTGGCGATCCACTGGGAGGGCGAGCCCGGCGACACCCGCACGATCACCTACGCCGACCTGCTGGCCATGACCAGCCAGGCGGCGAACGCGCTGACCGACCTCGGGGTCACCGCCGGTGACCGGGTGGCGATCTACCTCCCGATGATCCCGGAGGCGGCGGTCGCGATGCTCGCCTGCGCCCGGATCGGCGCCACCCACAGCGTGGTGTTCGGCGGCTTCTCCGCCGACGCGCTCACCAACCGGATCCAGGACGCCAGCGCCAAGGTCGTGATCACCGCCGACGGCGGGTTCCGCCGGGGCAAGCCGTCGGCGTTGAAGCCGACCGTCGACGAGGCGGTCGCCAAGTGCCCGACGATCGAGCGGGTGCTGGTGGTCCGGCGTACCGGGCAGGACGTGGCCTGGAGCGACAAGGACGTGTGGTGGCACGAGACGGTGGAGACCGCCTCGACCGAGCACACCGCCGAGGCGTTCGACGCCGAGCACCCGCTGTTCATCCTCTACACCAGCGGCACGACGGCGAAGCCGAAGGGCATCCTGCACACCTCCGGCGGCTACCTGACCCAGGTCGCCTACACCCACCACGCCGTCTTCGACCTGAAGCCGGAGAGCGACGTCTACTGGTGCACCGCCGACATCGGCTGGGTGACCGGGCACTCCTACATCGTGTACGGCCCGCTGGCCAACGGCGCCACCCAGCTCATGTACGAGGGCACCCCGGACACCCCGCACAAGGGCCGCTTCTGGGAGCTGGTGCAGAAGCACAAGGTGACGATCCTCTACACCGCCCCCACCCTGATCCGGACCATGATGAAGTGGGGCGACGACATCCCGAAGGGGTACGACCTCTCCTCGCTGCGGCTGCTCGGCAGCGTCGGCGAGCCGATCAACCCCGAGGCGTGGATCTGGTACCGGGAGAACATCGGCCGCGGCGCGTGCCCGGTCGTCGACACCTGGTGGCAGACCGAGACCGGGGCCATCATGATCTCCCCGCTGCCCGGGGTGACCTCGGCAAAGCCCGGCAGCGCGATGCGCCCGCTGCCGGGGATCAGCGCCGACGTGGTGGACGACCAGGCGCAGTCGGTGCCGGACGGTGGCGGCGGCTTCCTGGTGCTGCGCGAGCCGTGGCCGTCGATGCTGCGCACCATCTGGGGCGACGACGAGCGCTTCGTCGACACCTACTGGTCCCGCTTCGAGGGCCTCTACTTCGCCGGTGACGGGGCGAAGAAGGACGACGACGGCGACCTGTGGCTGCTCGGCCGGGTCGACGACGTGATGCTGGTGTCCGGGCACAACATCTCCACCACCGAGGTGGAGTCGGCGCTGGTCTCGCACCCGTCGGTCGCCGAGGCGGCGGTGGTCGGCGCCACCGACCCGACCACCGGGCAGGCGATCGTCGCCTTCACCATCCCGCGCGGCTCGGTCGACACCGAGGGCAACGCGGGCGAGGCGCTCATCGCCGAGCTGCGCGAGCACGTCTCGAAGACCCTCGGCCCGATCGCCAAGCCCCGGCAGATCATGCTGGTCGCGGAGCTGCCGAAGACCCGGTCCGGGAAGATCATGCGCCGGCTGCTGCGCGACGTGGCCGAGAACCGCTCGCTCGGTGACGTCACCACGTTGCAGGACTCCTCGGTGATGGACCTGATCTCGTCCGGGATGCGTTCCGGCAAGTCCGACGAGGACTGAGGCGCGTCACCCGGACCGGCGACGTCCGCCGCACGGCCCGAACCAGCACACCCCCGCACGACGGGCGGACCCGCTCCGGGTCCGCCCGTCGTCGTGCCCGCCGCAGGTGGTCGGGCCGGTCAGGGGGTACGGGCGGGTGCGCGACTCCGGCGCCATTTACCCGGTTGCCGGCGCCGGGACGTGACACGAACGGTCGGGGTTCCTGCCGTAGCCGAATCGTGACATTCCTATGTCCGAAAATAGGTGACCGTTGGAATGCTTTCGCCCTGATTAGACGTAGATCTGACTACCCCGACGAGCCGTCTCCGACCCGTGACAGCGTTCGGTCCATCTGCAATGGTGATGGTCGCGTCTGATGACAGTGCCCGCCAGGAGCCGGCCTGTCCTGTAACACTTCCACAAAGGAGGAGGACCTTTGAGGAGACGAGTCACAGCCGGTCTGGCGGGTGCCACGGCCGCGCTGTTGGCCGCCGGTGCGGTCGCCGTGCCGGCGTACGCCGCTCCGGCGGCGCCTGCCCCGGCGGACCGGGAACCCCAGGGTGCGGCCCACCGGGCCGACAACCTGCCCGACCCGCTCGCCGAGGAGCACCAGCAGGTCCGCAGGGAGGCCATCTCCGCCCTGCTCTCCGGCAAGGCCAAGCTGCAGACCCGCAACGGGTCGAAGGTCATCCAGGTCAAGGCTGACCGGTTCGTCGAATACCAGCAGCCCCCGAAGACGGACCCGATCTTCAGCATCCTGGTCGAGTTCGGCAACCAGAAGGACCCGCGTACCGGCGGTACGGACGGCCCGCTGCACAACCAGATCAAGCAGCCGGACCGCGTCTACGACGGCGGCGCGACCGACGACAACAGCACCATCTGGCGGGCCGACTACAACCGCCAGTCGTACCTGGACCTCTTCTACGCCAAGGGCAAGGAGTCGATGGCCGACTTCTACCTGAAGCAGTCGGGCGGCCGGTACACCGTCGGCGGCGACGTCAGCGACTGGGTCCAGGTGCCGTTCAACGAGGCCCGGTACGGCAGCAACGAGATCGCCGAGCGGGACGGCTACTGGAACTTCGTCAAGGACACCGCCACCGCCTGGTACGAGTCGCAGGTCGCGGCGGGCAAGACCCAGGAGCAGATCAAGCAGTACCTCGCCCAGTTCGACGTCTGGGACCGGTACGACCACGACGGCGACGGCGACTTCAACGAGGCCGACGGCTACGTCGACCACTTCCAGGCGGTGCACGCCGGTGAGGGCGAGGAAGCCGGCGGCGGCGCGCAAGGCGCGGACGCGATCTGGTCGCACCGCTGGTCGGCCTTCACCGACCTGGCCGGCTCGGCCGGGCCGGAGTTCAACAAGGCCGGTGGCGTACAGATCGGCGACACCGGGCTCTGGATCCGCGACTACACCACGGAGCCGGAGAACGGTGGCCTGGGCGTCTTCGCCCACGAGTACGGCCACGACCTCGGCCTGCCCGACCTGTACGACACGCAGGGCGGCGACAACGGCGTCGGGTTCTGGAGCCTGATGGCCTCCGGCTCCTGGCTCAACCACGGCAAGCAGGACATCGGCACCACGCCCGGTTACATGGACCCCTGGTCCAAGCTCTACCTGGGCTGGCTGAACTACTCGACCGTGGACTGGGACAGCGGCACCACGTACGCCACCCTCGGGGCGGCCGGCGACACCGACGGCCTCGCCCAGGCGATCGTGGTCAACCTGCCCGGGCAGGAGGTCACCATCCCCTACAACACTCCGTTCGCGGGCGAGCGCGAGTGGTGGGGCGGCACCGGTGACAACCTGAACAACACGCTGACCCGGGAACTCGACCTCAGCGGCGCCACCAGCGCCGCGGTCAACGCCAAGGCGTGGTACGAGATCGAGGAGAACTTCGACTACCTCTTCGCGGAGGTGTCGACGGACGGCGGGGCCACCTGGGCCAAGCTGACCAACCCGCAGATCGAGCCGGGCGAGAGTGGCATCGACGGTTCCACGAACGACGAGTGGGTCGACCTGAACTACGACCTCTCGGCGTACCTGGGCAAGACGGTGCAGTTCCGTTACCGCTACCAGAGCGACAACGGCACCAACCTCGCCGGTGCGTTCTTCGACAACATCTCGCTGGTCAAGAACGGCACGCCGGTCTGGACCGACGGGGCGGAGACCGAGCAGCCGGAGTGGACCGCCCGCGGCTTCACCCGGTCCGTCGGCTCGGTCACCGAACTGCGCCCGCGCTTCTACATCGCCGAGTACCGGACCTACTACGGGTACGACAAGACCCTGGAGACCGGTCCGTACAACTTCGGCTGGCAGAACTCGAAGCCGGACTGGGTGGAGCGGTTCAAGAACCCGCAGGGCCTGCTCGTCTGGTACGTGAACTACGCGTACGAGGACAACGACACCATCGTCCACCCGGGCTTCGGCCTGAACCTGCCGGTCGACGTCCGGCCCGGCCCGATCACGGTGCCCGGGGTCGGCAACGTCACCAACCGGCGCAGCAGCTACGACGCCACGTTCAGCCGGTTCGCCAAGCCGGCGCAGACGTTCCACCTCAACGGGGTGGCGACCACGGTGCCGAAGCTGAACCCGGTGACGGTCTTCAACGACTCGGACCCGAACCGGTACTGGACGGTGCAGAACCCGATGAACTCGGTCAAGGTCGCCGGCACCGGCACCAAGATCGAGCTACTGCTGGAGAACCGCCTGATCAGCGACCTGGCGATCATCAAGATCACCAACTGATCGGAGTACCACGGTCGGGGCCGGAAGCGCAGTCGGCGCTTCCGGCCCCGCTCGCGTCCACGGTGACGGCGGTCAGCCGGCGGCCAGGTCGAGCCAGCCGTACCGGTGCTCGCACGGGGGCCCGGCCGCGATGCCGAACCGCCGGTCGTCCAGGTCCAGCAACACCGAGTAGACCGTCTCGGAGCGCTCGGCCAACGGCATCCGTTCGTCGACGTGCCGGCAGATGCCGTGCGGAAAGCTCGCGTGGTCGCGGAAGAGCGCCGCGAGGTCGCCCTCGCCGACCTTGCCGACCGCCGCCTTCGGCGCCAGCAGCCGCCTGGCCCGGGCCGACCGGAACAGGGACGAACCGCCCCAGTCCTTCATCGCGTCGTGGACCGGCAGCCCCGTCTCCAGATGGTTGGCGTGCGTGAGGTACCCGTCCACCGGGTGCAGCCAGCCGGCGTCGCCGGGCACCAGTTCGAGGTCGATCAGCTCGCCGCCGGCCTCCGCGACCTGGCCGAGCAGCAGGTTGATCGAGCTGTTCCGGGTACCCCGGACGGCGGCCTTCAGCGCCTCGGCCAGGCTCTCCGCCTCCAGCGCCGCCCGCAGCAGCACGTGGTAGGGCACGCCGGGCTCGACCCCGGGGCCGGGCAGCCCGTCCCGGTCACAGCCGAGCATGTTCACGCAGACGCCGACCCCGGCCGAGTTCAGCCCGGTCTTGGCGACCATGCCCGCCTCGGTCAGGGTCAGCACGGTCAGCCCGCGCTCGTCCCGGGTGGCCAGCAGCAGCATCACGTCGCGCTGGTCGGGGTGCCAGTCCCAGTTCTGCCCGAGCAGCAGGTGACCGTTGCCGGTGTGGGTGCCGAGCACCCCGACGGCGGTACAGCCGCCGGCATCGGCGTCCGGCGGGGCGGCGGACCCGCCGTCCCGGTGCCGGCCGTAGATCAGCTCGGTACGCGCGTTCAGCGCGTAGACCTGCTCGACCCGGACCCCGGCCCCCTCGGCCACCCCGTCCAGCAGCTCGGCGACCCGGGGATGGTGCCGCCGGGTGGCCTCCCGGAACGCCCGCCCGGCGACGGTCACCGCCGCCTCGCCCCACCCGCCCTCCTCGCGGAACCGGCGCAGGTAGAACTCCAGGTTGGCGGTGATCAGGTCCCGGGCCGCGGCACCGTACCCGGCACCGCACTCGGCCGGTGTGCCCTGCACCCGGATCAGCGGGACCGGCAGGTCGGAATGGTCGAGCCGACGGGCGGAAGTCATCCCCGCACGCTAACCGGATCACCCGGTCGGCGTCACCGGCGTTCCTGATCCCCTAGTCGTTCCTGATCCCCTAGTCATGACCACCCCAGACCGGCCCGGGCGGCCCGGGAAATTCCCGGACGATCCCCTGATCCGTAGGTTGCGCCGGATCCGTCCCGCGCCGGTGGCCCTAGGCTGTGGACATGAGGGAGCGAACCGGCCAGGTCAGCGAGGAGCGGCGAAGCGAGCGCAGCCGGCTGTGTCCCGACTCTCGGGGCACCGTGAAGTCGTGGGAAGTCGCCGGGCCCGCCGGCACACCGGGGGAGGCCGCATGAGCGAGCGCGGCGGCGGCCGCAGGTCCGTCGTCGACGAGTCCTGCGTACTGGTGGACGGGCCGTGGACGCACCGCTTCGTCGGCGCCAACGGCAGCCGGTTCCACGTCGTCGAGGCCGGCAGCGGGCCGCTGGTGCTGTTCCTGCACGGCTTCCCCGAGTTCTGGTGGGCCTGGCACGAGATGTTGCCGGCGGTCGCCGACGCCGGCTACCGGGCGGTCGCGGTCGACCTGCGCGGTTACGGCGCCAGCGACAAGCCGCCCCGGGGGTACGACGGCTACACCCTCGCCGCCGACGTGGCCGGACTGATCCGGGCCCTCGGCGAACGCTCGGCGGTGCTGGTCGGCTCGGGCGCCGGCGGCATGATCGGCTGGACCGCCGCCTCCTTCCACCCCAGCCTGGTCCGCCGGCTGGTGGTGCTCGCGGCACCGCATCCGCTGCGGCTGCGCGCCGGCATCTTCGCCGACCCGCGCGGCCAGTTCGCGGCGGCCACCCCGACGCTGAAGTTCCAGATCCCCCGGTACGAGCACGTGCTGACCCGGGACGACGCGGCGCTGGTCGGCTACTTCCTGCAACGCTGGGGCGGACCGCACTGGGTGCGGAGCCCCGGCTTCGCCGACTATGCGGAGCGCTGCCGGCAGGCGATGCGGATTCCGCAGGCCGCGTTCTGCGCGATGGAGGGCTACCGCTGGGCGTTCCGGTCAGTGCTGCGCCTGCACGGCTACCGGTTCGTCAAGCTGATGCAGAAGCCGCTGGTCACCCCGACCCTGCAACTGCACGGCGCGCTGGATCAGGCGTCGCTGCCGCGTACCGCCCAGGGCTCCAGCCGCTACGTGGTGGCCCCGTACGAGTGGCGGCTGCTCGACAACGTCGGCCACTTCCCGCACGTCGAGGCGACCGACCTGGTGCTGGGCGAGGTGCTGCGCTGGGCCAAGTCGTGACCGCCGTCCCGCCCGGGGAGCCGGCCGGCCGTCGGCGAGAGCAGGTCAGGCGCGGTTCTCCCGCAGGTCGGTGACCTCGGCCGCCGGTGCCCAGCCCTGGTAGACGCCGAAGTCGAACGCCTCCAGCCCCATCGCCTCGGCGACCGGCCAACGTCCGCCGGTGTATTCCACCCGCAGCCAGTTGTCGTGCTGGGCGAGCACGATAAACGGCTGGCCCTGCCACGAACACCTGGTCCGGACGTAGACCAGCTCGCCGACCTCGGCCGCGGCCACCACCCGGACGTACCGGCCGGGCCGGACCTCCTCGAAGCCCTCGCCCGGTTCCGCCTGGTAGAGGCGCACGTCGTCACCGGCCGGGCTGGCCTCGTACTCCCGGCCGCGCCACTGGGCCACGTAACCGTCGCGCATCAGCCCTCCTCGGCCCGGCGCCAGACGGGTACGTCGCAGTCCAGCGTCGCCACCAGCCGCTCGGTGCCGTCGAGACCGATCCGGTGGAGCTGCGCGCCGTGCGGCAGCCGTACACTGTCCACCTTGAACTCGGCCACCACGTCACTGCTCTCGCCCGGCGCGAACCCGTTGCCCCGGAACGGCGGCCGCTCGATCACCCAGCCCTCCATCGCCCGCATGGCGGCCTCGTTCTGGCCGCCGTACGGGATCCGGTAGAGGCTGGGCCGGTACGCCGGCCAGCGGAGCACGTAGATCTCCTCGGCGTCCCGGTCGAAGGGTGAACCGGGATAGTGCAGGCCGAGCGCGGCGTAGAACTTCGCCGGGGTACGCAGGTGGGCGACCTCGGACGCCCGGTGCACGAAGCCCGACACCCGGTCGTAGCCCCGGTCGAGATAGTAGGAGAGCTGGCTGGGGGCGATGGTCTTCTGCATCATCGTCGGCCGCCCCGGATCGTCCCGAGCCGGCGCGTACGCCGGCCGGGGCGCCTCCTCCTCGGCGGGCGCCTGCGGCGCCGGCTCACCGGTGTCGTCGCCGAGGCCCACCTCGGCGGCCCAGTTCGCCAACGCGACGATCTGCCCACCCGGAAGTTTGGCGCCGACCGGCGTGCCCGGGTTCACCGCGAACGAATAGTTGTCGTCCGGCCACCGCCGGATCAACTGGGCGAACTTGACCTCGACGGTGTCGATGGTCTCCGGCAGGTGGTCGCCGAGCCGCTCCGGGGAGGTGAACACCACCACGTAGCGCTCCCCGTCCAGCAGCTCGGTACGCCACTCGAAGCCGTCGTCACCGGGTCGGGCGCCCGGAGCCGAGTTGAACGCCACCGGCAGCAGCACCCTGGCGAGCAGCAGCGTGGAGAGGAACGTGTCGGTGCTGCCGTCACCGGCCGCGTCGAGCAGGCTCCGCTCGACCTCGTTGGCCGGTACGAAGTCCGACGGCAGCCGGCGGGCGGGCACCGGATCGGCACCGGCCTGCGGCTCGGCGGCGAGCGGTCCGGTCGTACCCCGGTCGGCGGTCGGCGGCCGGCCACCGGCCGGAATCGGCTCGGTCGGGGCCGCCCCGGGGCCGAACTGCTCGGTGACCGACGGATCGTTCGCAAACCGCTCGGTCGGCTGGGAACCACCGGCGAGCTGCTCGCTGACGGATCGACCACCGGCGAACTGCTCGGTGACGGACGGGCCGGCGGTGAACTGCTCGGTGGGTGTCCGGGCGGCGGCGGACGGGGCGGCGGTGAACTGCTCGGTGGGTGTCGGGGCGGCGCCGAAGCTCTGGGTGGGCAGCGAGCCCATCGTCAGGGACTCCGTCGCGAACGACCGGCCGGAGAACGATTGGGTGAGACCCGTACCGGTGAGGATCTGTTCGGTGGGACGAGCCTCGGCGGGTTCCGGATCGGCGGATGCCCGGCTGGCGGGAACCGGATCGGTGCCGGGCCGTCCGGAACCGGCCAGCTCGTAGGCCGTCGTCGGACCCTCGGCGGTCGCGCCGGACCACGACTCGCCAGCCTCGGACGACGACTCACCGGCTTCGGACCACGGCCCACCAGCCTCGGACGGCGAGTCACCGGCCGGACGTCGAGAAACCGGGGTGAACAGTGACGGCTCGGAGCGCGCGACCGGTGGCGTCCAGGCCTCCGGGGCCGGGACCTCCGACGGCGGCGTCCACGGGGCGACGGGCGTGCCGGGCCGCTCCTCCGGCGTCCGGGTCTCGACCGGCTCGGCGGGTCGGTCGACCTGCTGGCCGGCGGGCCCGTGCCAGGCCGGTGGCGGGTTGCCCGGCGCACCGCCGGACGGTGGCGCGGACACCGAGGACGCCGGACCAGCCGACCCCTGCACGGCTGCCGAACTGCCGTTCGCCGTGTTCGCCGAGGTGGGTCGGGTCGGACCCGCTGGCGTCATCCAGCCCGCCGAGGTGTCCTCCGAGATCTGGCTGCCGAAGTCTCCGCCCAGCCCGCCCCGGGCCGGCGTCGGCGCGATCACCGGCACCGTGGCCGGGGTGCCGCTAGGCGGGGCCGCGGCCGGTTCCGGAGACGACGGGAACGCTGTCGGTTCGCCGGTCGGCGGCACCGCCGGAGCCCGGTCGCCGGTCGGCGGCACCATCGGGGCCTGCTCGTCGGACGACTCGACCGACCGGGACGACTCGACCGACCGGGACGACTCGGCCGCCTCCCAGGACGGCTCGGCCGGCCGGAACGGCTGCGCCGGTGGCTCCGGCTCCATCGACCGGAACGACTCGGCCGCCTCCCGCGACGCCCCCGGCGATCGCAGCGGCAGCCCCCGTGAGTCCGGGTCCGCCGCCCGGAAGGGATCGGCATCCGCCGCCCGGAAGACGTCGGCATCCGCCGCCCGGAAGGCATCGGCACCCGTCGGCCGGAACGGCTCGGCATCCGTGGGCCGGAAGGCGTCGGCATCCGTGGGCCGGAACGGCTCGGCATCCCCCGCCCGGAAGGCGTCGGCATCCGTGGGCCGGAAGACATCGACGGACTCCCGCAACTCCCCAGGCGAGCGCGAGGGCAGCCCGTCCGGGTCGGTCGGCCGGTGCGGCAGCCCGTCCGGGTCGGTCGACCGGAACGCCCCGGCCGGTTCGGGCTCCGCCCTCGGCCCGTCCGGCGGGCGACGCGGTACGGCGGCCGTGGCCCGGGCTCGGGCGGCCCGCTCGACCTGCTCCAGCCGCGCCCGGGCGCCCATGCTGCGGCCGGGCAGCCGTACGTCACCCCGGGAGAGCTGGGAGACGAACCAGGCCGGCAGGTAACCCTCGATCGGCAGCCCGGGGTTCACCGCGAGCCACCACTCCGGGTTGGGCCATCCGGTGGCCAGTTCGGGATAGGGCGCCCGCCGGGTCGATCCGGCGTTCTCGGCGAGACACGCGCGCAGCGCGGCGGTGGACGTGAATGCGAGTACGTGCGTCCGGCCACCGGTGGTCCAGGTGCCCCAGCCCATCGGCGCACGACCGGCGAGCGCCTCGGCGGAGACCGGCAACAGAAGATCGGCGCGGGCGAGAATACGGAAATAGAGTTCCTGGTCGCCCGCCCGCAGTGCGTCCCGCATCGCGGCCTCGGTCTCGGTGGCTGGCTCCCATTCGGTCACGGCCACCTCCCTCTCGCCGAACAGGCCACAAGCATCGCGTACAACCTACAAGGTGGGGACCGGATCACAATGGTTGGCTGGCGGTGGATGCCGTCCGCGGCGATCCACCGATAGCATCCGGTGGGCGGAGCCGGACCGTTGATCCGGCCCGATGACGGACCGAACCGATTTCGGAGGCGACCGATGCGTGGCCGGACAATACGACTCACGCTGGTTGGCGCCATCACCGTGCTGGCGGTCCCGCCGATCGCCGCCGGTCCGGTCACGGCGGCGGCGCTCGCCCCGCCGGTCGCCCAGCGGACCCTGCCCGGCTGTGACAACAACACCCCACCCGCCCAGCCCATCACCACCCTGCCGTGGGCGCAACAGCGGTACGCCCCGGAGCGGCTGGCACCGCTGGCCACCGGGTCCGGTGTGACGGTCGCCGTGATCGATTCCGGCGTCGACAAGACGCACCCGCAGATGAGAGGGCGGATACTGCCGGGGCGGGACTTCCTCGACCCGGGCCTCGACGGGACGCGGGACTGCGTCCGGCACGGCACCGGCGTGGCCAGCATCATCGCGGCCACTCCCCGGGAGGGGACCCCATTCCGGGGGCTCGCACCCCAGGCCAAGATCCTTCCGGTACGGGTGAGCGAGAAGAAGGTGATCGAGGGCAAGGAGAACGGCGAAAGCGTAACCGTCGGGACATTTGCGCAGTCGATCCGCTGGGCGGTCGACAACGGTGCAGACGTGATCAACCTCTCGGTCGTGTACTACCAGGACAACCCGGAACTCAAGCGGGCGGTGGAGTACGCCCTGGAGAAGGACGTCGTGATCGTCGCCGCCGCCGGCAACCTGTACGCGGACAAGAACCCGAAGCCGTACCCGACGTCGTACGACGGGGTGATCGGGGTGGGCTCGGTCGGCGAGGACGGGCTGGTCTCCCCCTTCTCCCAGCGCGGCGACTACGTGGACCTGGTCGCCCCCGGTGGCAACGTCGTGGTCGCGGTGCCGGAGCGTGGGCATGTGCTGGACAACGGCACCAGTTTCGCCACCCCGTTCGTGACCGCCACCGTGGCGCTGATCCGGCAGTACTGGCCCAATCTGAACGCGCGGCAGGTGGCGCAACGCCTGATCGCCACCACCGATCCGGTGCCGGGCTCCGACCGGAACGCCTACGGGGCCGGGATGCTCAACCCGTACCGGGCGGTCACCGACACGGCGGCGCCGGCCCGGCGCCCCGAGGCGGCCGGGCTGCCACCCCACCAGGTCGACCCGGCGGAGGTGGCCCAGGCCGAGCGGCGCTCGGAGAGCCAGGAGCGGGCCCTCTGGGTGGCCGGCCTCGCCGGCACCGTCGCGCTGGTGGCGCTGCTGCTCGCCGTGGTACTGCCCCGGGGTGCCCGCCGCGGCTGGCGCCCCGCCGGCCCGACGCCCTAGCCCTCGGGGTACCGCCGGCACCGGGAGGGTGGTACAGCCGGCCACGGAGCCGCTGTCGCAGCGTGAACTGGAGGTCCTGGAGCGCAAGCAGATGCCCCGGGTGCGGCACGGATCGCGCGGCAGCCCGGGGCAGTCTGGGTGGTACGGAAGGCCTTACTGGAACAGGCCGGTGTTCTTCTTCTCGGTGCTGAGGTAGTCCGCGGCGGACTCGTCCAGCGCCATCTTGATGTCACGCAGCATGTTGGACATGTCCTGCGCACCCTGACGCCACTTGGTCTGGCGCTGGAAGTACGCCTGCTGCGCGTCACCCTCCCAGGTGTTGACGAGCGGCGCGGCGTCCGACTCGAGCTGGTCGAGCTGCGAGTCGAGCGTGTTCAGCGCCTTCTGAATGTCCGCGCTGGCCTGCTGCAACGCGGCAAAATTGACGACAAGAAGGCCGTCACTCATCGGATCTTCCCTCCCCGGTCCAAATCAGAGCGGCAGCGTCATGCCGCCGGCGTTGGTGGCGTTCATCCGGCTCGACGCCTCGGTGTCGGACGCGTCGTACTGCTGGCCGGAGGTACGGATCGCAGTCGCGGTCTCGCGCAGCGCGCGGTGGATCTGCTCCTGGTTCTGCGACCACTGCTGCTTGACCTGCTCGAACGACCGGCCACCAGCACCACGCCACGCGCTCTGCAGCACCTCAAGCTGACCCATCAGGCTGCTCAGCATGCTCTGCAGCGACTGGTCGACCGACTCGAACTTCGTGGCGGTCTGTTCCATCACCGCGGCTTCTGCCTGCGTCTGGGACACCCCCGAAGTCACCCCGCTCCCTTAACTCGTCGTCAACCCGGAGCGCCCACTGTGGACTCCCCGGCTCGTGTCCGCTCCCCCGACGGGTCACGGCACAACTTGGCAATTACTTCCGTAGCCGACGGTAGCGGGCCGGGGCAAGCCTTGGATACCCCTTCGGGCCACCCCGTGGACAAACCCGTACCGCAATGAACCGGACCGGCGGCTACCCACGGTCACCGATATTCTCTCCCACCAGCGCATTTTCCCGCTCGCCTATTGCACGCCGGCCCGGTCGCGGGCCTTCTCGGGATCCAGCGCCGGCCCGTCCGGAATGAGCGTGACCAGGATGCTCGGCATCCGTACCCGCTTGGCGGCGGCGTAGCCGAGGTTGCCCAGCACCTCGCCGCTGGTCACCGGATGCCGCCGTCCCTGGTCGGTGACGACCGAGATGGCACCGCCGGTGGCACCGGGCGCGGCAGCCGCCTCGACCACCACACCCCGGCCGGGCTCCAGCACCACCTGGTCGGCGAGCGCACCGCCTCGGCCCGACTGTGCCGAGGTCGCGGGCGGATCGGGGATCCCGGACATGTCGGCGCCGATCCGGATGCCCTGCACGCCACGGTCGTCCGGCACGTCGCCGCAGACCACGCCGCCCTCCGCGGTCGCCATCTCGGGCGTGTCCGCCGGTGCCGCCGCGTCGTTGCCGGGCACCAGGTCGCCCTTCTTCGGCAGTGCGCCGTACTGGCCCTGGGAGAGCCGGGTGGCGTCGCCCTGCTTCACCGCGTCTTTGGTCAGCAGGATGTTGGCCTGCACCTCGGTGATGTTGTAGAGGCCGTCCCGCCTGGCCACCGCGTACTGGCCGTCGCCGCCCTGCCGCTCGACCAGGAAGACCTCACCGATCTTCGCGCCGTCCACGGCGTCGGACGGCTCGCCCGCGTCGGGAATCCGGATCTCGCCCAGGTCCGCCCCGGCGGGCAGGGCGTTGAGCAGAGCCGGTGCCACCGCCACCTGCCGCTGGCTGCCCCACAGGGCGCCGACCACCAGCTCGGGATTCTGGATCAGGTGCCGGCGGTTGTGCCAGATCAGGAAGAGCTGGCCGTTGGGATGCTCCGCCAGCAGTCCCTCGTCGCCCAGCTCCTGACCGCCGGGCGCCGCCCTGCCGATCAGCAGCGTCGACTGCGGCTGCCCGCCACCGCCACCCGTACGCGGCTCGGAACAGATCGTCCAGCCGCCGGAGACCAGCCGGTTGCTCGGGGCCAGCGACTCCGGCAGGTCGCGGATGCCCAGCGTCACACCGCGCGGCTGGCCCTCCAGCGACTTGCGCGACACCGACACCGTCTTCGGGGCGGGCTGGCCGACGATGAGCAGCGCCGAGGCGTAGTTGAGCACCGGATGCAGGGTCTGGGTGTCGCTGATGTAGACGTACTGCGCGCCGGACTCCTTCTCGACGATCACCACCGAGGAGTCCTTCCACTTGGTGGCACCGCCGCCGACGAAGACCCCGTAGACCACCGAACCGCCGATCCCGATCAGCGCGATCAGCACACTGGCCAGGGTGGCGCCGGCCGCCCGCCGGAACGGCGACTGCGCGGGATCGGTCTCCCGCATCACCAGCGCGCCCACCACCCGCTGGACCATGAACTGGTAGGAGTGCAACTGATCCTGCCGCGACGGCATGCGGGCCCCCTCTCCGGTTGTCCGGCCCATACGATAGGCCCCTGAGCGAATTGCGGGGGGCGGGCCCACGGCCTACGCCCATCCAGGGGAGGCTATCGCGGTGACGCTAACTGCGGCAGACAACCGGACCCGGCCCACCGGCACCCCGGGCAGCCGGATCGACCGGTCGCCACCGGCGCCACTGCCGGCATCGTCCACTCCGACCCGGTCCGGCCTGTTCGGCGTACGGGCGGGGCAGATCGTGGCCATCCAGGTGGCGTTGGCGCTCGTGCTCGCCGCCGCCAGTCAGGGCCCACTGCTGCTCGTCGGGGCGGCGCTGCTCGCCGTCGCCCTGGTGCTGCTGACCTGGATCCGGATGCGCCGGCGCTGGCTGTTCGAGTGGATCGCCATCGGGATGCGCTACTCCGCCCGGCAGCGGACGCTGCCGCAGGCCGCGCCGCCGGAGGCCCTGCTCGACCTGGTCAACCCCGGTGCCGTGGTGCTGCCGGTCGACCTCGCCGGCGACGCCGCCTGCATGGTCAGCGACGCCTACGGCCTGACCGCCGTACTCGAACTCGGTGACCAGGTCGGCATGCTCGCCGACACTCCGCAGGCGCTGCTCTCCCCGGCCAGTCTGCTGCCGGCGGCGAGCGCGGAGACCCCGCCGATGCGGGTGCAACTGGTGCTGACCGGTGCTCCGGCGCCGACGCTGGGCGCGGGCACCGGTACGCCGGCCACGTCGTACCGGCAGCTCACCGACGGGCGGCTGCTCGGGCACGAGCGGGCCCTGCTCGCCGTCCGGGTGCTGCGCGCCGACGGCTGGACCGACGAGGACCTGCGCCGTGCGCTCTCCAGCGCGGTACGCAAGGTGCGCCGCCGGCTCGCCCCGGTGCCGACCCGGGTGCTCGGCGAGCGCGCCGCGCTCGGCGTACTCGCGGAGATCGTGCACCACGACGGCGCGCAACCGGCTCGGGAGAACTGGCAGGGCGTCAGCCTGGGCGGGCTGTTGCAGACCACCTTCCGGCTGCGCCGCTGGCCGGACCTGCGGACCGAGACCGGGCGCCGCTTCATCCCCCGGCTGCTGGCGCTGCCGGCGACCGCGACCACGGTCTCGGTGAGCGCCGGCCCGTGGGCGGGCGGCGGCATCGACAGCATCCGGGTGGACGTCACCGTACGGCTGGCCGCCGACACCCCCCAGGCGCTCGGCACCGCCGTCCAGGCGCTGCGCCGCCTGCTCTCCGCCGAGCACGCCGTGGCCCGGCGGCTGGACGGCGAGCAGCTCGACGGCGTCGCCGCCACCCTGCCGCTCGGGGTGCTGGGTGCCGGCCCGACCGCCCCGGCACCGGCCACCACCCTGCCGGCCTCCTCTGTGGACTCGCTCGACCTGCCGATCGGTCTGGCCGGGCTGATGCTCGGCGCCAACCGGCACGGCGCGGCGGTGGTCGCCCGGCTGTTCCGGGCCGAGACCACCCGGGTGGTGCTGATCGGCGGCGTACGCGCGGCGCAGCTCGTCGCGCTGCGGGCGATGGCGCTCGGTGCCCGGATCGTGGTGCAGACCGCCAGGCCGCGCGCCTGGGAGCCGTTCGTCCGCGGGGCCAGCGGGCCGGGCGCGCCGATCGCGATGATCCCGCCCGGTCGGCCGGTGGGCGGCCCGCCCGGCACCCAACTGCACCCGCTGCTGGTGGTGGTCGACGTCGGCCCGGTGGCGGCCGACTCGCAGCCGGGGCCGGGCTGGCAGACCAGCCTGGTCGTACGCGACGAGCTGGCCCCGGTCGACGTCGACGCCGTCTCCCGGGCCGACCTGGTGGTGTTGCAGCCACTCCGGCCGCACGAGGCCCAACTGGCCGGCGTGGCGCTCGGGCTCGGCGACTCGGCGGACTGGCTGACCCGGATCCGGGCCGACATGGTCGGGGTGATCAACCGTCGGGTGCTGCGCTGGGCGCTGCTCTCGGCCACCCCGATCGAGGCCCAACTGATCGGTCCGCCGGCCCGGTAGCCACGCTCGGGGCGAGGACCGCCGGATGTGATCCGGCCAGGGTTTGATCTGGGCGGATTTGGGATCACGTGGCACTATCTGCGGGCATGGGTTTCCTGAAAGGGCTTCTCGTCCGGCTCGCCGGCACCGCCCTGGCCTTCTGGCTCGCCACGCTGATCATCCCGGGGATCACCCTGGACACCGACTCGATCGGCGGGGCGGTGAGCACGCTGGTCCTGGTGGCGATCATCTTCGGGGTGGTCAACGGCGTACTCCAGCCGATCATCAAGACCCTCGGCTGCGGGCTCTACCTGCTCACCCTCGGCCTGATCGCACTGGTGGTGAACGCGCTGCTGTTCCTGCTCACCAGCGCCATCGCCGGCGGGCTCGGCCTGCCGTTCGAGGTCGACGGGTTCTGGCCGGCGGCGGTGCTCGGCGCACTGTTCGTGAGCCTGGTCACCTGGCTGCTCGGCCTGCTGATGGACCGGGACTGAGCCGTCCACCTCGGGACGGCGCCGACCGTCGGCCGGCCCGGGGCGGACGCCGACCACTGGTCGGGAATTGGCTCGGGCCGACCGGGCGGGGCGGGGATAGCGTCGCGGCGTGCTGACTGTGACACGAGACGACGGGTACGAGCTCTGCACCGATCCCCGGCGGGTGGAGGTCGACCGGGTGCACCAATGGCTCGCCACCGACGCGTACTGGGCGCTCGGCCGGCCCCGTGAGGTCCTGCTCCGGGCGATCGACGGCTCGACCGTCTACGGGGTGTACGCCCCGGGCGACGGCCGTCAGGTGGCGTTCGCCCGGGTGGTGACCGACGGGGCGACCTTCGGTTGGCTCTGCGACGTCTACGTCGACCCGGCCGCCCGGGGTCGGGGGCTGGCCCGCTGGATCGTGCGTACCGTCCGGGAGGATCTGGGCCGGCTGGGCGTACGCCGGATCCTGCTCGCCACCTGGGACGCGCACGGCGTGTACGCCGAGGTCGGCTTCACCCCGCTGGCCAACCCCACGCAGTGGATGGAGCTGATGCTGCGACCGCTGCCGCCCGAGGCGGACGGCGCCGGTGCCGGGTCGGTCGGCGGTCCCGGCCCCGATCCGGTGAGACCGCTCACTGGAAAGGACTCTGGTCCGAGTCAGCCCCTTACGGTAGAGCGATGAACCAGGTGCGGCGCGGATACCTCTACGGGCTCGGCGCGTACACCCTGTGGGGGTTCTTTCCGCTCTACATCCGGCTGCTGAAACCGGCCGGGCCGATCGAGATCCTGGCCCACCGGGTGGTCTGGTCGATGGTCTTCGTCGCGCTGCTGCTCGCGGTGGCCCGCAACTGGGGCTTCCTGCGCGCGCTGCGGCACCGCCCGGGCAAACTCGCCGGGATTGGGTTAGCCGCCGCGCTGATCGCGGTCAACTGGGGCACCTACATCTACGGCGTCAACTCGGAACGGGTCGTCGAGACCGCGCTGGGCTACTTCATCAACCCGCTCGTCGTCGTCCTGCTCGGGGTCACCGTGCTGCGCGAGCGGCTGCGCGTCGGCCAGTGGGTGGCGCTCGGCATCGGCGGCATCGCGGTCGCGGTGCTGACCGTCGACTACGGCCGGCTGCCCTATCTGGCGCTCACCCTGGCGGCGAGCTTCGGCGGGTACAGCCTGGTGAAGAAGCGGCTCGGGCTGCCGGCCGCCGAGGGCATGTTCATCGAGTCCGCGGCGCTCACCCTGCCGGCGCTCGGCTATCTGGGCTGGCTCACCTGGCACGCCGAGTCGAGCTTCGGTCAGGTCTCCGCCGGGCACACCGCCCTGCTGATGCTGGCCGGCGCGGCCACCGCCATCCCGCTGCTGATGTTCGCGGGTGCGGCGAACCGGCTCCCGCTGACCGCGCTCGGCATGTTGCAGTACCTGGCGCCGATCCTCCAGCTCGGCTTCGGCGTACTCGTCTTCCACGAGCCGATGCCTCCGGCCCGGCTGGCCGGCTTCGGGCTGGTCTGGCTGGCCCTGGTGGTCTTCACGGTGGACGGGATCCGCAACGTCCGGCGGTCCCGTACCGCGCTGCTCTCCGCCACCCCGGAGCCCGCGGCGGCCACCGCCGTCCGCTGACCGCGGCTACCCGGTCTGCCTGGCGGCCACGCCGGCAACGGCCCGCCGACCCGGCTGCGGGCTACGGGCCCGCCGACCCGGTGCGGGCGACGCGGTGCGGGCTACGGGCCCGCCGACCCGGCTGCGGGCTACGCCGGCAACCGCACCCGGTCCGGCCTGCCGGGGCGGCCGGCGGCCACCGACTCGTACAGCTCTTCGAGCAGCCGGGTCTGCTTGTGCAGGTCGAAATGCTCGGTCACGAACCGGCGGGCCTGGTCGCCGAGCCGGGTCCGCAGGTCGTCGTCGGCGAGGAGCTGCCGGATGTTGCCGGCCAGCGCCGCCCGGTCGCCCTCGGCGCCGAGCAGACCCGTCTCGCCCGGCAGCACCGCCTCCGGAATTCCACTGTGGTAGGTCGAGACCGTCGGCAGGCCCAGGCTGGCCGCCTCCAGGATCGTCGTCGGCAGGCCCTCGGCGTCCCCGTCCGCGGCCGTCTTGGACGGCGAGACGAAGACCTTCGACTCGGCCAGGTGGCGGGCGACCGCCGACGGCTCCTGTGCACCCAGGAACGTCGCGTCCAGGCCGAGGGCGGCGGCCCGCTCCCGGATCGGCCACTCCAGCGGGCCGGAGCCGATCAGCAGCACCCGGGGCCGCCGGTCGGTCAGCGTGCCGAGCGCCTCGACGAGGTCGTCGACGCCCTTCTTCTCGACGAACCGGCCGACGAAGACCACGTCCCAGTGCTTCGGCACGTCCGGCACCTCGGCCGGGATCGGTACCCCGGTGTGGTGCACCCGGACCTTCGCCGGGTCCGCACCGGCCGCGATCGCCTTCTCCCGGATGAACCCGCTGACGGCCAGGATCAGCGCGGCCCGGTCGAACGCCTGGCGCAGGTTGCGCCGGTAGCGCACGCCGCGCAGGCCCGGCGCGTGCGGCTGCCGCGTGACGTCGTAGCCGTGCACGGTCACCACCAGCGGCACCCCGAGTTGTGCGGCCGTGCGGCTGATCAGCCAGCCGTCGTTGCCGAAGTGCGCGTGCACCACCGCCGGCCGCAGGCCGGCCAGCAGCCGCCGCAGCCTCGGTGACTCGCCGGTCAGCCGAAGCCGCAGGAAGGCCCGCCGGTCCGGTCCACCGTCCGGAAAGGCGATCACGTCGGTGTCGGCGGCCAGCGGCGAGCCGACCCGGGTGGCGCCGAGGAACCTCGGCCGCCAGCGGGGCAGCGCGAGGCCCTGGTTGCGGATGAACGTCTCGGATCCGGCGAGCAGGCCGCTGCGCCAGATCACCACGGTCGGCGCCGGGCCGGTCGTACCGGGCAGGGACGGCGTGCTCACGCGCCGATCTCGCTCGGCCTGCCGGAGTCGCCGGAGACCCGCCGGGTCGGGCCGACCGGCTGCGGGGCGTCGGTGCTGGCGGCCGGGCCGGACCGGGACGCCGGGGCCGCCGCGCGGCTGGCGCCCGGCCTGCGCAGGATCCGGTCCCGCAGGGTACGCCGCAACTGCGGCGGGATCAGCCAGATCTGCCCGAACGCCAGGTAGTCGAAGATCCCCGGCTGACCGTGCCGACGCGCCTCGCGCAGCAGGGTGCGGAACGCCGACGCGCTCCGGGTCGGCGCCGCCATCGAGCTGATCACACTCATCGTGAGTGCAGCGTACGCCCGGCGGGTGAGCAGCGGTCGGCTCCGCTGGAGCCACTCGAACTGCTCCTCCCAGACCGTGTCGAAGGTGATCCGGGGCCGGTCCTCGTCCTGGTGCCAGATCACCAGCGGCTCGGCGGCGTAGACGAGGTCGACGTCGGCGTGGCTCAACGCCCGGAACGTCCAGTCGAGTTCCTGGAGGCGGCGCAGGCCGACGGTGAATGGCACCCGGCGCAGCAGCTCGGTCGGGGCCAGGATGGTCGAGGTCTGGATGAAACCGTCGCCGTGGAACAGCCCGCGCCGCACCGTGAGGTACTCGGTCAGCGGCTCGCCGACCGCCGGCAGCCGGCGCGGCATCACGAACTCGGCCCGGGGCGTCCGGTTCAGCAGTCGGCAGGCCACGATCGGCATCGCCACCCGGGCGCCCTCCGCCAGCTCCAACTGCACGGCGAGCTTGGTCGGCAGCCACTCGTCGTCATCGTCGAGCAAGGCCGTCCAGCCGGCCCGCGCCGCACCGACCCCGACGTTGCGGGCGTTCGGCGCCCCACCCGACTCGGGCAGCACGATCACCCGGAGCCGGTCGTCGCCGAGTCCCGCCAGCGCGTCCCGGGTCGCGTCGTCCGGCCCGTCCACCACGACGACGACCTCGAGATCGGTCACGGTCTGCGCCAGTACGCTGCGGACCGCCCGGGTCACCAGGTCCGGCCGACCGCGGGTGGGGATCACGACGCTGACGTCAGGTGTGGAGGACATGGGACCCGCTAACTCGTCGAGGATCTCTGTCGGGCAATACCGGACGTGAACGTTATTTGGCGAGCGGGATGCGCAGGTTAATTCAAAGCGGAGAATGCGCGTACATTGGTCGGGCGGCAGCCGACCGTACGGTGTCGGGGCCGCCAGGCGGGGCGTCGGCGAATTGGGTGAACACGAAATGAACAGCGACCCTGGAGTGCCGGGACGGGTTGTTGACGTACACTCTCCGTCGATTCGGTACGGGCCCGGGTAATCGGATAGGTGAATTCGAGGAATCGGGCAGGTGAACCTGCGGAGAATGGAGACCAACGCCCGATGAGCGCGCCGGACGTCAGCGTGGTGGTGCCGGTCTACAACACCATGCCCTATCTGACCCGGTGCCTGGACTCGCTGGTCCGGCAGACCATCGGCCTGCCCCGGATGCAGGTCGTCGCGGTGGACGACGGCTCGACCGACCGCAGCGGCGCCGAGCTGGACCGGTACGCCGCCCGCTATCCCGAGGTCTTCACCGTCATCCACCAGCCGAACTCGGGTGGCCCGGCCGGCCCGTGCAACCGGGGCCTCGACGCCGCCACCGGCCGGTACGTCTTCTTCGTCGGCGCCGACGACCACCTCGGCCCGGAGGCACTGGACCGCCTGGTCACCGCCGCCGACGCCTGGGACTCCGACGTGGTGCTCGGCAAGGTGGTCGGGGTCAACAGCCGGCACATCTACCAGGACATCTTCGCCCGCAACGCGGTCGACGTGGACCTCTTCGACTCAGCCCTGCCCCGGTCGTTGGCCAACACCAAGCTGTTCCGCAGGGATCTGCTCGACCGGCACGGCATCCGCTACCGCGAGGAGCTGCGGATCGCCAGCGACCTGCCGTTCACCCTGGAGGCGTGCTACCGGGCCCGGCGGATCTCGGTGCTGGCCGACTACGAGTTCTACTACGCCGTACGCCGGTTCAGCGCCACCAACATCACCTATCTGAGCCGGCATCTGGAGCGGCTGCGTACCGTCGAGGCGAACCTGGCATTCGTGGCCGACCTGATCGAGCCGGGCAAGCGGCGCGACGCCATCATGGTGCGCCGGTTCGACCACGAGGTCGCCAAGCTGGTCGAGGACGACCTGCTCCGGCTCGACCGGGAAAGCCAGCAGGCGGTGCACGACGGCGTCGGGCGGCTGGTGGCGGAGCACCTGACCGAGGAGATCGCCGAGCAGTTGGGTGCCGAGACCCGGATCCGGCTCGCGCTGACCCGGGACGGCAGCCTCGACGACCTGCTCGCGGTGATCCGGCAGGATGCCGAGGTGGGGGTGCCGGCGACGCTGGTCGAGGGTGCCCGGCGGTACGCGGCGTACCCCGGGTTCCGCGATCCGGCGCGCGGCCTGCCGGACTCCTGTTTCGACGTGACGGCGGTGCCGGAGTGGCCGGCCAAGCTGGACGCCACCGGTTTCGGCTGGGAGGACGACGAGCGGGGCGAGCGGGTGCTGACGATCACCGGGTACTCGCCGCTGCCGGACCTGGCCGGGGCCGGTGCCGACCCGCTCACCGTGAGCGCGGAGGAGATCCCGGCCGAGACCGTGGTGATCGCCCGGGGCGACGCCGGCAGCACGGTACGGGTCAGGTTCCGCGCCGCCGACCTGCTCGACGGTGGCATCGCGACCGGCCGGCGCCGGATCGTCTCGGCCCAGGTGGGCCCCTTCGACCCCGACCGGGCGCTCGGCGCGAACAGCGCGGCGGGTGCGGGTGGCGCGGCGGCGCTGCGGGCGCCCCGGCTGGACCGGGCGGTGCCGCTGGTACGCCGCCGTGGCGCCCGGCTCTATCTGCTCACCCCGACCCGGGACGAGTCCGGCCGGCTGATGATCTCGGTCGTGCCGGTCACCCCGGGCCGGGTCACCGCCCGGTTGCGCCAGAAGCTCCGCCGCCGCTGACCGCTCCGGGCCGGCGGCCGACCGCTCCGGGCCGGCGATCGGCGGGCAGGCCGTCGAGCAGGTACGCCAGCCCGCGCCGGAAGGTGTCGTCCTCGTCCCGGTCGTCCAGGTGCCCGGTCTCGACCAGCGTGGGATAGCGCTCCCGCTGGGCAGCGAGGTGCTGCCGGGCGGCCTGCCTCGACCCGGGATCGTCGAGCCGTCGCCACGACGAGAGCGTGACGGCGGCCCCGATGACGTAGTTGGCCAGCGCGTGCGTGGCGGCGCTCAGGTCCGGCTCGACCAGCCCGGCCCGGCGCAGCGCGGACTGGAGGAACTCGGTCCGGGTCAGCACGTTCGGCCCGAGCAGCGGCCGGCCGACCAGCGCCGCCGACCACGGGTGCCGGAGCATCGCCGCCCGCCAGCCGAGCAGCAGCGTCTCGACATCGCTCCGCCAGTCCCCGGTCGGCGGCTCCTCGGTCGTCTGCGCCGTTGTCGTCGGCGCCGTTGTCGTTCGATCCGTTGTCGGCGCCGTTGTCGTCCGATCCGTCGTCGGCGCCGTTGTCGTCGGATCCGTCGTCTGCGCCGTCGTCGTCCGATCCGGTTCGGGTAGGGGCACCTCGCCGAAGATCTGGTCCAGCGCCAGGTCGAGTACGTCGTCCTTGTTGGTCACGTGCCAGTAGAGCGTGGTCGACCCGGCACCCAGCCGCTCGGCGAGCCGGCGCATGGTGAGCCCGGCGACGCCCTCCCGGTCGAGCAGCGCGACCGCTGCGGCGACGATCCGGTCCCGGTGCAGCGGCGGTCCGCTGCGGCCCGGGGAGCGCGGAGGTCGCAACCACACACCTGTCATGCCCGGATTCTAGTCCGGTGTTCCGGCTCTAGAACGTTGTTCTAGACTCTAGAACGTCGGTCTAGATGCCTCGCCGGAGGTCCCCGTGGCACACGTCGAGATCAGGCACCTGCACCACCGACTGCCGGACGGGCGGCCACTCCTCGACGACGTCTCGTTCCGGGTCGGCGACGGGATCACCGCCGCGCTGGTCGGGCCGAACGGCGCCGGCAAGACCACCCTGCTCCGACTGGTCGCCGGAGACCTGACCCCGACCGCCGGCGAGATCGTCACCTCCGGCGGGCTCGGCGTGATGCGCCAGTTCATCGGCACCATCCGCGACCACCGCAGCGTCGGCGACCTGCTGCTCTCGGTGGCACCCGAGCGGATCCGCCAGGCCGCCGCCGAACTTGCCGCCGCCGAGCACAGCCTGCGCGAACGCGACGACGAGCCGGCCCAGCTCCGCTACGCGCACGCCGTCACCGAGTACGTCGAGGCCGGCGGCTACGACCTCGAAGTCGTCTGGGACGCCGTGACCACCGAGGCGCTCGGGCTGCCGTACGAGCGGGCCGCCTGGCGGGACGTCAACACCCTCTCCGGCGGCGAACAGAAACGACTCGTACTGGAGGCGCTGCTGCGCGGCCCCGACCAACTGCTGCTGCTCGACGAGCCCGACAACTACCTCGACGTACCCGGCAAGCAGTGGCTGGAACGGCAACTGCGGGCCAGCACCAAGACGGTGCTGCTGGTCTCGCACGACCGGCAACTGCTCGCCGAGGCGGCCGACCGGATCGTCACCGTCGAGGACCGGCAGGTCTGGGTGCACGGCGCCGGTTTCACCAGCTATCCGGCCGCCCGGCGGGACCGGGTCGACCGGCTAGACGACCGGCGCCGCCGATGGGAGGAGGAGCACGCCCGGCTCCGGCACCTGGTGCACACCGCCCGGCAGGGCGCCGCTCGCAACGACGCGCTCGCCTCGGCGTACCGGGCGGCGCGGAGTCGACTGGCCCGGTTCGAGGAGACGGGACCACCGACCCGGCCGCCGAAGGAGCAGAACGTGCGGATCCGGCTGCGCGGCGGACGTACCGGCAAGCAGGCCCTACTCTGCCAGCAGCTCGAACTGACCGGGCTGATGCGCCCGTTCGACCTGGAGATCTGGTACGGCGAACGGGTCGCCGTGCTCGGCTCCAACGGCTCCGGCAAGTCGCAGTTCCTCCGGCTGCTGGCCGGGGCCGATCAGGTCCCGCATCGGGGCACGGTGCGGCTCGGCGCCCGGGTCGTACCCGGGCACTTCGCCCAGACCCACGCCCGCCCGGACCTGTACGGCCGCACCCCCGCCGAGATCCTGATGACCGGGCACGCCCTGCTCCGTAACGACGCGATGGCGGCACTGGCCCGCTACGAGATCGCCCCCGCCTGGGACCAGCCGTTCCAGAGCCTCTCCGGCGGGGAGCAGGCCCGGTTGCAGATCCTGCTGCTCGAGCTGGCCGGGGCGACCCTGCTGCTGCTCGACGAGCCGACCGACAACCTCGACCTGGCCAGCGCCGACGCGCTGCAACGCGGCCTGGAGGGCTTCGCCGGCACGGTCCTCACGGTCACCCACGATCGCTGGTTCGCCGCACACACCGACCGCTATCTGCTGTTCGGCGCGGACGGCCGAGTGGTGGAGACCGACGAGCCGGTCTGGACCGAGGGCCGGGTCGGCCGGCCGCGCTGAGTTTTCTGCCGCCGGCAGCTTCGGCCCGGAGTTTTGACACTACCGTCCGTATCCCGATACGGGTCGTGCCTGGACAAACAGTCTCGTCCGGGGAGGATCCGCCATGCCGTCCACCGACCAGCGATCTTCGGTGCCGAAGCGCCAGCTCGGCCGCTATCTCAAGCTGGCCCGCGAGGAGGCCGGGGTGGCCCTGGAACCCTCCGCCCGCACCCTGGAGTTCTCCCGCGCCAAGATGTACCGCATCGAACGCGGCGAGGTCGCGCTCCGACCATCGAGGTGACCGCCATGTGCCAGCTCTACCGGGTCACCGCCGAGATGACCGACGTCCTGGTCAGTCTCGCGAAGGCGACCAAGGCCGAGGGCTGGTGGCACGCCTACGGCGAGGCCGTCCCCTCCTGGTTCGAACTTCGTCGGCACGGAGGAAAACGCCGCCCGAATCCGCAAGTACGATTCCTTTCTCTCCCAGGGTTGCTCCAGACGCCGGACGACGCGGCGGCCTACTTCCGGAGCGTGCCGGGCCTCACCGAGCAGGAGGCAGCGGCGAAGGTGAGCTGGGCAGCCGGAGCCGCCCCGTTCAGCATCTTCGAGTTCCCGCAGGTCGGCACCCGGCCGCCCGAACAGACCACCATCTACAGCGAGAACATGACCGGGGCGATCTATCTCGACAAGCCGGCAGAGGTGGCCGCCTACGATGAGATATAGCGGCAGCTCGATGAGCTGGCACTCAGCCAGGAGGACTCCGAGGACCTGCTCGCCGTCACCATCGGGGAGGCCGTCGATGACTGAACTGACCGGTGTGACGTGGCGCAAGAGCAGCCGCAGTGGCCAAGGGAACTGCGTCGAGGTGGCCAGTGCGTCTTGGCGCAAGAGCAGCCGCAGCGGTCAGGGTGATTGCGTGGAAGTGGCCGGTAATCTCTGCGGGCTGGTCGGGGTGCGGGACAGCAAGGAGCCGGACGGCGCCGTGTTGGCCTTCAGTCCCACCGCCTGGCGACCCTTCCTCGGTAGGTTGTCCGTAGGCGACCAAGATTCTTGTCGAACTGTGGTTAACAGCTAACCGTAATTCGCCAAGAATCTTCGCGGCACCGCCGCTCGCGAGGCTGGCGCAGGCGGCGACCGCGACCTACGGGACGTCGTAGGCGAGCAGCGGGGTGTTGTCGTACCGGAGGAGTTCCAGGCGGATCAGCTCGGACCTGGTGAACCGGGTGACGCCGGTGAAGGTGGCGTCGTCGCCGGGAGCGGCGAGCCAGGAGCCGATCTGCTCCGTCTCGCCGTTCGGGCCGTGCGCCACCAGCCGGAACGTGTACGCCTTGGTGTAGTCCCTGGTCTTCGCGTACTGGCAGCGCATCGTGATCACGGTGCCCCAGCGCGTACCGTCGAAGCCGATCTCGGCGCTGACCGGCACGTTGCCGCGGACCGGCTGCATGGCGACCATCCGCACCTCGACGTCGGTGCCGGGGTTCCGGTCGCCGACCACCGGTACGGCGACCCCGAACCCGAGCACGGCGGCCAGCGCGGCGGCGACCAGGGCCAGTCCACCGGTGCGGAGCCGGCCGCGTCGGCGCTCCCGGTGCCGGCGGGCCCGGGCCTCGTCGAGCAGCTTCGGCAGCCGTTCACCGGTGCTCGGTGCGGTGGCGATCTCCGCCAGCCCGGCGGGATCGAGCCGGCCCAGCAGTCCCGGCAGTACCGCGATCTCGGCGACCGCCTCCCGGCACGCCGGGCAGCCGGCCAGGTGCCGCTCGTACGCGGCCCGCTCGGCGGGAGACAGGGCGCCCAGCACGTACGCCCCGTCGTCGTGGGCGTACTCGCAATTCGTCACCCGGTCACCCCCATCTCCGCCAGTACCAGTCGCAGCGACCGCAGCGCGTAGTGCGTTCGCGACTTCACCGTGCCGGGCGGTACGCCCAGCCGGGCGGCCGCCTCGGTCACCGACCGGCCCTGGTAGAAGCACTCCACCAGCACCTCGCGGTGCGACGGCGAGAGCCGGTTGAGCGCCTCCGCCACCGTCCAGGCCTCCACCGCCCGGTCCGCCTCGTCGACCACCTGCGGCGGCTCGGGCAGTTCGTCGGTGATCACCTCGCCGATCCGGGCGCTGCGCCGCCGCCAGGCGTCGATGGCGAGGTTGCGGGCGATGGTGAAGAGCCAGGCCCGCACCGGCCCCCGCTGCGGGTCGAGCGCCTCCGGATGCCGCCACGCCCGCAACAGCGTCTCCTGCACCAGGTCCTCGGCCCGCTGCCGGTCGCCGCCGGTCAGTCGCAGGGCATGCGCCAGCAGCGCGTCACCGTGCTCGTCGTGCATGGCGCGCAGCAGTTCGGCGTCCTGGTCGCTGATGTCTCCTCGCCTCCCGCCCGCTCAGGTCCGACCAGCCCCGGCTCTCGGTTTCACGCATCCGCCGCCAGGACGGTTCAACCGAAGGCGGGCGAGATGCTCGGACGGGGTGAACTCAGGACGGGACGGCGGGACGACATCGGCCTACCGGCCGGGCCCGGTCACCCTGCCGGACATCCCGGCGTCGGCCCGACGGACGACAGTGTCCGGAACAGCCCGCTTCCTGGGGATGTTCACCCGTGGTTCACCGGACCGCCGGGCGCCGCTCACGGCGTACTCCTAGCGTCCGGCAGGCACGCGCCCTCGTGCGCATTACCCGAGGCGTCATGGGCGCGCATCCCTGACATTGGCGAGGAGGCTCCATCTCCATGACCGAGCGACCCCGGCTGCTCCCCCTGCTCGGCCCGGCGGGCCACGGCGGGCGCGACGCCATGACCTGCATATACCGTTGCGGAAACGCCTGTGCGCACCCGGTGCCCAACGAGTCCGACAACCCGTACTTCGGCGACGTGGTCCAGGCCGAGGTGAGCCGGCGCGGAGTCGTCCGGGCCGGCGCGGTCGGCGCGCTGGTGCTCGGCTTCGGCGGCGCGGCGGCCGGCGCACTCGCCGGATCGCCGGCGATGGCCGCTCCTGGGAACGGATCCGGCCCGGCCCTGCCCGAGGTGGACAGCTTCACCCCGGCCCGGCGGCCCGGCAACGCGGCGCTCACCTTCAAGCCGATCCCGCCGAACAAGCTCGACAACCTGGTGGTGCCGAACGGGTACGACCACTCCGTGGTGATCCGCTGGGGCGACCCGGTGCTACCCGGCGCATCCGGCCTGGACGTGCACAAGCAGACCGCCGCCCGGCAGTCCCAGCAGTTCGGCTACAACAACGACTTCGTCGGCGTACTCCCGCTGGACCGCAAGGGCGAGCGGGCGCTGCTGGTGGTGAACCACGAGTACACCAACGAGAACCTGATGTTCCCGAACTTCACCACCTTCGACGCGATGAGCGTGGAGCAGATCCGGGTGGCGATGGCCGCGCACGGGCTCTCCGTGGTGGAGTTGGAGCGGGTCGGCGAGACCGGCGAGTGGAAGCCGGTGCGCAAGGGCAGGCTGAAGTACAACCGGCGGATCACCGCGCACACCACGAAGTTCGAGTTCACCGGCCCGGCGGCCGGCTCGGCCTGGCTGAAGACCGGGGCGGACCCGAAGGGCCGGACCGCGATCGGCACCCTGAACAACTGCGCCGGCGGGATCACCCCGTGGGGCACCGTGCTCTCCGGCGAGGAGAACTTCAACCAGTACTTCGTCGGCGCCGACGGGGCACCGGAGGCACTCAAGCCGAAGCTGGCCCGGTACGGCATCAGCACCACCGCCCGCTACCCCTCGGACAGCCGCAAGTGGGAACGCGCCGACGAGCGGTTCGACCTGGCGAAGCACCCCAACGAGGCGCACCGGTTCGGCTGGGTCGTCGAGGTCGACCCGTTCGACCCGGAGTCGAGGCCGCGCAAGCACACCGCGCTGGGCCGGTTCAAGCACGAGGGCGCGAACGTCATCGTGGCCAAGGACGACCGGGTCGTGGCGTACATGGGCGACGACGAGCGGTTCGACTACCTCTACAAGTTCGTCTCGGACAAGAAGTTCAAGAAGGGTGACTCCTGGACCGCCCGGGAGCACAACCTCACCCTGCTGGAGTCCGGCACCCTCTACGTCGCGAAGCTCGACCAGACCAGCGCGGGCGAGATCGACGGCTCGGGCAAGCTGCCGGCCGACGGCGCGTTCAACGGCCGGGGTAGGTGGATCAAGCTGGTCCGGGGCAACACGTCGTACGTCCCCGGCATGACCGCCGCCGACGTGCTCACCTTCACCCGGCTCGCCGGTGACGCGGTCGGAGCGACCAAGATGGACCGGCCGGAGGACGTCGAGCCGAGCCAGCTCACCGGCAAGGTGTACGTGGCGCTGACCAACAACACCAACCGGGGTGTCGGAACCAACCCGAAGGCCGACGAGGCGAACCCGCGGACCAACAACAAGCACGGGCACGTGCTGGAGCTGGTCGAGGACCGGGGCGACAACACCTCGGAGACGTTCGCCTGGTCGGTGCCGATCGTCTGCGGCGACCCGACCGACGCGTCGACGTACTTCGCCGGCTACGACAAGACCAAGGTGTCGCCGATCTCCTGCCCGGACAACGTGGCGTTCGACGGCTCCGGCAACCTCTGGATCTCCACCGACGGCAACGCGCTGGGCAGCAACGACGGCCTTTTCGCCACCGCCATCGAGGGACCGGAGCGCGGGCACCTCAAGCAGTTCCTCACCGTGCCGGTCGGCGCGGAGACCTGCGGGCCGTTCATCACCACGGACAACCGCTCGGTCTTCGTCGCCGTGCAGCACCCGGGCGAGCTGACCGGGGCGTCGCTGGAAAACCCGGCGTCGAACTGGCCGGACGGCGACTTCGCCAAGCCCGGCGTGGTGGTCACCTGGCGCCTCGACGGCGACGTCGTCGGAAGCTGACCTGAGCAACGCCTCCTCCGTGGTCTCCTGCTTCCCCTCCGGGGGTAGCAGGAGACCACGTTCCGGTTCGGGGTCAGGTTTCGGTGGCGAGGCCGTCGGCGACGGCGCGGGCCACCGCGAGCAGCTTGGCCCGGACCACCCGGGCCGAGGTCATCATCTCGGCGGCCGGCAGCGCGCAGGCGAGCACCACCCGCCGCTCCATGTCCTTGTCCGGGGTGACCAGCACGGCCGCGCAGGCGACGCCGTGCCGGAACTGGCCCAGTTCCAGGTGCATCCCGCGCCGGTCGCCGGCCGCCAGGTCCGCCTCGAACGCGTCGGCGGCGACCAGGGTCGCGGAGGTGAACGGCCGCATGCCGTACTCGCGGAGGTAGCGGAACCGCTGCTCCGGGGTGAGGGTGGCCAGCAGCGCCTTGCCGAGCGCGGTGGCGTGGGCGCCCTCGTCGAAGCCGGGCACCAGGTCCTCCAGGTACGGCGACCGGGGCCCCTCGGCGAGCGCGGTGATCGCCACCTGCCCGCCGACGAACCGACCCAGGTAGTGGCTGTAGCCCGTGTCCGAGGCGGCCCGGCGCAGCGACTCGCCCACCGCCGGCGGCCCACGGAACGCGGTGACCAGTTCGCGGTACCGGTCCGCCACCTCCAACCCGACGATGTACGTGCCGTCTTCGCGCCTGATCACGTAGCCCTCGTAGGCGAGCGTGCGCACCAGGTGGTACGTGGTGGCCACAGTCAACTCGCAACGCCGGGCAATCTGTTTCACGGTCAGGCCCTTCGGTGCCCGTCCGACCGCTTCGAGCACGCGCAAGGCACGCGACACGCTGCGGATCAGGTCCGAAGGTTCCGCCAAGGGGTCGCGCACAACCACCTCCGCCGCCGGGGACTTACAGAATATGAAAAACCGGGCGCCTGCGAAATGCCCGATCGGATTGAGGATGCCAGATCTACGACGACCGTGCGTACAGCGACGGACACGATCGGTTCATACGGGTAGCTCGCGTAGGCTCGTCCCAAATGGCCGATCTAACCGCTGACACCCCGGAATCCGTAACCTTTGTCCGGCCGACTCGTACCGTGCTCGCCGCTGCGGTCATCACGGTGGCCGGGGTACTGCCGGTCTTCCTGATCGGCGGACTCGCCGTGCAACTCGGCGCCGAGTTGGACTTCTCTCCCGCCGGGCTGGGACTGGCCGTCGCGGTCTACTTCGGCGTGAGCGCGCTCGCCTCCGTCCCGTCCGGCGCCCTCGTCGAGCGGTACGGCCCGACCGCCGCCGCCCGGGCCAGCCTGCTGCTGGTCGCCGCCGCGATGCTGGCGGTCGCCGCCGTGGCCCGCTCCTACCCCGTGCTGCTCGCCCTGCTGGCGGCGGTCGCCGTGGCCAACCCGCTCGGGCAGATGTCCAGCAACGCCACCCTGGCGCACCGGGTGCCGCCCGGCCGGCAGGGCCTCTCCTTCGGGATCAAACAGGCCGCCATTCCGGCCGGCACCCTGCTCGCCGGGGCCGCCGTACCGGCGCTGGCGCTGACCGTCGGCTGGCGCTGGGCGTTCGTCGCCGCCGCCGTACTGGCACTGGCGATCCTGCCGGTCGTACCGACCGGTCAGCGGCAGGTGGCGGACCCGGCAGCGCGGCGCGGCGGCCGGGCGACCGGGGCGCTGGTCGCCCTCGGCGTGGCCGGCACCCTGGCGGCCGGATCGGCGAACGCCCTCGGCACCTTCCTGGTCGACTCCGCGGCGGCCCGCGGACTCTCCCCGGGAGTCGCCGGGCTGGTGCTCACCCTCGGCGGCGCCGTCTGCCTGCTCTCCCGGATCCTGATGGGCGCACTGGCGGACCGCCGCTCCGGCGGCCACCTCAACACCGTCGCCGCGATGCTGGTGGTCGGTGCCGCCGGGCTGGCCCTGCTGCACCTGGCCGCCCCGCTGGCCCTGGTGGTCGGCGTGGTACTCGCGTTCGGCCTGGGCTGGGCCTGGCCCGGGGTGCTCAACTTCGCCGTGGTCCGGCTGCATCCGCAGGCACCGACCACCGCCACCTCGATCACCCAGACCGGGGTGTACGCGGGCGGCTGCCTCGGCCCGCTCGGCCTCGGTACCCTCGCCGAACACCTCGGGTACCCGACGATGTGGCTGGTCGCGGCGGCGGCGATGCTGCTCGCCGCCGGGCTGATGCTGGTCGGCCGGCGGATGCTGCTGACCTCGCTCCGGCGCCGGGCCGACGGCGCCACCCCGCCGGTCGGTGGTTCGGCCCGGGTGCCCCGGCAGCGTCGTAGGCCGGCCGAACACCACGAGACCGGTGAGACGGATTCCGCCGTGGCGTGACTCCCGCCCCGTCCACCCCCGACCGGACAGCGCCGCCACGGCGTCGTGCGGCGCCGTCAGCCGGTGTCGCGAACAGGTTCGACCGGCGTGCCGGGCGGCTCAGCCGGTGCGGTCGGCGATGAAGTCGCAGAGCGATTCGAGAGCCTGCCGGGGGCCGGTGTCGGGCAGCGGGGCGAGGCAGGACCGGGCCTCCTCGGCGTAGCTGCGGACGGTCTCCCGGGCCCGCTTCAGCGCCGGAGACTCGCGGAGCAGGCCGAGCGCCTCGGCGTGCAGCGCGTCGTCGGTGATCGGGCCGAGCGAGAGGATCTCGCGCAGCCGTACCGAGGCCGCGTCGCCGTCGTCGGCGCCGAGCGCGTAGAGCACCGGCAGGGTCGGCACGCCCTCCCGCAGGTCGGTACCGGGGGTCTTGCCGGACTGCACCGACTCGGAGGAGATGTCGAGCAGGTCGTCGGAGAGCTGGAAGGCGACCCCGATGGTCTCGCCGTACCCGGCCAACGCCTCGATGTGCATGGCCTGGGCGCCGCCGAACATGCCGCCGAACCGGGCCGAGGTGGCGATCAGGGAACCGGTCTTCTCGGCGATCACGTTCAGGTAGTGCGCGACCGGGTCGGCGTCGCGCGGGCCGACGGTCTCGGCGATCTGCCCGTGCACCAGCCGGGCGAACGTCCGGGCCTGCAACCGGACCGCCTCGGTCCCGAGGTCGGCGGCGATGTCGGCGGCCCGGGCGAAGAGGTAGTCGCCGACCAGGATCGCCACCGAGTTGCCCCACCGGGAGTTGGCGCTCGGCGCACCCCGGCGCACCGGCGCCTCGTCCATCACGTCGTCGTGGTAGAGCGTGGCGAGGTGGGTGAGCTCGATCACCACCGCCGCCGGTACGACCTGCGGGGCGGCCGGATCACCGAACTGGGCGCCCAGCGCCACCAGCAGTGGCCGGAACCGCTTGCCGCCGGCATCGACCAGGTGCCGGGCCGCCTCGTCCACCATGGGATCGGCGCTGGCGACGTTGTCGCGCAGCTCCGTCTCCACCCTGGCCAGCACGCTGGCCACCGATGCTTCCACGCGGGCATCCGCGAACTCGAGCCCGATCGTGTCCAGCCCGAGCGCCGCCATGCCGCCAGCCGTTCCCCCCACGCCTTCAACCATGCCACACCCGCCGGCCAACCCCTGGTCGGGGGCGGTTGACCTCGGAACGGGCGTGGGGGCGGCCCGTCATCGGACGAATTCGGCGGCGCCGTTGGCGAGATCCAGCAGTGGCGCCGGGGCCACCCCGAGTACCAGCGTGGCGACGACCCCGATCATCAGGGCCGCCGCGGTCAGCCCACCCGGCAGCGACACCGTCGGAGTGGACTCGCCCGGCTCGGAGAGCCACATCATCACCACGACCCGCAGGTACGGGAAGGCGAGGATCATGCTGGTCAGCACACCCGCGATCACCAGCCAGACCTGACCGGCGTCGAGCGCCGCCCCGAACACCGCGAACTTGCTGGTGAAGCCGCTGGTCAGCGGGATACCGGCGAAGGCGAGCAGCAGGAAGGTGAAGAGCCCGGCGTAGAGCGGCGAACGCCGGCCCAGCCCGGCCCACCGGGACAGGTGGGTCGCCTCGCCGTCCGCGTCCCGGACCAGGGTCACCACGCCGAACGCGGCGAGCACCGTGAAGCCGTACGCGACGAGGTAGAACATCGTGCTGGACAGCCCGTCCTTGGAGAGCACCAGGGCACCGACCAGCAGGTAACCGGCGTTCGCCACCGAGGAGTACGCGAGCAGCCGCTTGATGTCCGTCTGGGTGACCGCGAGCACCGCCCCGACCAGCATGGTCAGTACCGCGATGGCACCGAGCACCGGAGTGAAGTCCCAGCTCGCCCCGGAGAACGCGACGTGCAGCACCCGGAGCAGACCACCGAACGCGGCGACCTTGGTGCAGGCGGCCATGAAGCCGGTGATCGGGGTCGGTGCGCCCTGGTAGACGTCCGGGGTCCAGACGTGGAACGGCGCCGCCGCGATCTTGAAGAGCAGGCCGATGGAGAGCAGCGCGAGCCCGGCGAAGAGCAGCACCTCGCTGGCGGCCGAATCGGTGACCGCGGTCCGGATGGTGCCGAAGTCGACGCCGCCACCGGAGCCGGTGCCGCCGGCCCCGACCGTGAAGCCGTAGACCAGCGCCATGCCGAAGAGGAAGAACGCCGAGGCGTACGAGCCGAGCAGGAAGTATTTCAGCGCCGACTCCTGGCTGAGCAGCCGCCGGCGCCGGGCCAGCGCGCAGAGCAGGTAGAGCGGCAGCGAGAACGCCTCCAGCGCGATGAACATCGTCAGCAGGTCGTTCGCGGCGACGAAGAGCAGCATGCCGGAGACGGCGAACAGGGTCAGCGGGTAGACCTCGGTCGCCCCGCCCTCGTCGGCGGCCTGCCGCTGGTCCTCCGGCGACCCGACGGTGACCGCGGCGTGCGCCACGAACGCGCCGCCGCGCTGCACCGACCGCTCGCCGATCAGCAGCAGCGCCATTCCGGAGAGCACCAGGATCGCGCCCTGGAGGAAGAGCGTCGGGCCGTCGACCGCGACCGCGGAGCCGGCGGTGACCAGCCGGTCGTGCGCGTTCAGCACCACCGCGACCAGCGCGCCGGTCACGGCCAGCAGGCCGAGGACGAGCTGCGTGTAGTGCCGGCTCTTCCGGGGGACGAACGCCTCGACCAGGATGCCGAGCACGGAGGCTCCGAAGAGCACCAGGATCGGTGCCAGAGCCGCGTAGTCGATGTCCGGCAGCTTGAGATCCATTATCGGACCTTCCTTACGTACGCGACTGGCAGCCGGCTCACCGGTGTGCCTCCTGGACGGTGCCCACCGTCGGCGCCGGGTCCTGCGTGCCGAGGTCCTGCTCCATGGTGGCCTGGACGGCGGGGTTGATGACGTCGGTGACCGGCTTCGGATAGAAGCCGAGCAGCAGCAGCAACGCGATCAGCGGGGCGACCACGACCTTCTCCCGCACCGACAGGTCCCGCCGCATCCCCTCCACCCCGGACAGCGCCGGGTTCAGCGTGCCCTGGGTGGTTCGCTGGATCATCCACAGCACGTACGCGGCGGCCAGGATGATCCCGACGGTGGCGATGATCGCGACCGGCTTGTTCACCGTGTAGGTGCCGATCAGCACCAGGAACTCGGAGATGAACGGCGCCGTGCCGGGCAGTGCCAGCGAGGCGAGACCGGCGAAGAAGAACACCCCGGCGAGCAGCGGTACCAGCTTGCCGGCGCCGCCGAAGTCGGTGATCAGCGCCGAGCCGCGCCGGGCCACCAGCATGCCGACCACCAGGAAGAGCAGCCCGGTGGCGAGGCCGTGGTTGACCATGTAGAGCACCGCGCCGGTGCCGGCCTGGGTGGTGAAGGCGAAGAGCCCGACCCCGATGAAGCCGAAGTGCGCGATCGAGGTGTACGACACCAGCCGCTTCAGGTCGTTCTGCCCGACCGCCAGCAGGGCGGCGTAGATGATGCCGATCAGCGCCAGCGCGATGGCGTACGGGGCGAACCACTTCGACGCCTCGGGGAAGAGCGGCAGGCAGTACCGCAGGATGCCGAAGGTGCCGACCTTGTCCAGTACCCCGACCAGCAGCGCGGCGGCTCCGGCCGGGGCGGCGCCACCGGCGTCCGGCAGCCAGGTGTGGAACGGGAAGAACGGCGCCTTGATCGCGAAGGCGAGGAAGAAGCCGAGGAAGAGCCAGCGCTCGGTGCCGGTGGAGATGTCGATCTGGGTCAGCGCCTGCCAGTCGAAGGTCTTGCCGCCGACCACCCAGAGCCCGATCACCGCGGCCAGCATGAAGAGGCCGCCGACCAGCGAGTAGAGGAAGAACTTCACCGCCGCGTACTGCCGCTGGTGGCCGCCGTAGCTGCCGATCAGGAAGTACATCGGGACGAGCATGACCTCGAAGAACACGTAGAAGAGGAAGACGTCGGCGGCGGCGAAGACGCCGATCATCGTGCACTCGAGGAAGAGCAGCAGCGCGAAGTAGACCGGCACGGAGCGCTTGGACTTCTCGGCGTCGTGCCAGGAGGCCAGGATCACCAGCGGCACCAGCAGGGCGATCAGCATCAGCATGACCAGCGCGATGCCGTCGGCGGCGAAGGTGAAGTTCACCCCCCAGCGCGGGATCCACGAGTACGACTCGCGGAGCTGGAGCCGGTCGCCGCCGGCCTCGAAGGCGATCCACATGAAGACGGAGAGCACCAGCACGGCCAGCGACCAGCCGAGCGCGATCCGCTTGGCCAGCTCGGCACGGCTGGCCGGCAGGAAGACCACCACCAGCGCGCCGACCAGCGGCGCGACGGTGAGCACCGAGAGGAAGGGGAAGTCGGACATTATTCGGCCTTACCTCCGTCGTCAGTGCCCGGCCGGTCGAGGTCGCCCGGCCGGTTCAGCGCGGCCGGTGGGTTGTGGTGGGTCACGCCAACCACCCCAGTTGGACCGCCAGGAACGCCGCCACCACCAGCACCGCGCCGGTGAGCATGGACATCGCGTACGACCGGACGAAGCCGGTCTGGAGCCGGCGCAACCGGCCCGATCCACCGCCGACCGCGGCGGCGAGCGCGTTGACCAGCCCGTCGATGCCCCGGTTGTCCAGGAAGACCAGTGCCCGGGTGAGGAAGATGCCCGGCTTCTCGAAGACCGCCTCGTTGATCGCGTCGGTGTAGAGGTTGCGCCGGGCCGCCCGGACCACCGGGCCGGCCGGCTGCTCCACCAGCGCGGTGCCGTTGCGGAACAGCAGCCAGGCCAGGCCGGCGCCGAGCACGGTCAGGCCGAGCGAGAGCACGGTGATCACCGTGTGCGAGAGCACCGGCTCGTGGTGCTCGCCGTGCCCGAGTACCGGGGTCAGCCAGTCGGCGACCGGGGTCGCCATCAGCCCACCGGCGACCACCGAGCCGAGGCCGAGCAGGACCAGCGGCACGGTCATGACCGCCGGGGACTCGTGCGGGTGCTCGATGTCCTCGGTCCAGCGCTTCGGCCCGTGGAAGGTGAGCACGAAGAGCCGGGTCATGTAGAAGGCGGTCAGTCCGGCGCCGAGCAGCGCGGCGCCGCCGTACAGCCAGGCGGTCCAGTCGTCGCGGGCGAACGCCTCGACGATGATCGGCTCCTTGGTGAAGAAGCCGGAGAACGGCCACATGCCGATGATCGCCAGCCAGCCCAGCCCGAAGGTGATCCAGGTGATCTTCATGTGCCTCGCCAGCCCGCCGAACCGGCGGATGTCCACCTGGTCCTTCATGCCGTGCATCACCGAGCCGGCCCCGAGGAACATGTTGGCCTTGAAGAAGCCGTGTGCCAGCAGGTGGATGATGGCCAGCGCGTACGCCCCGCCGCCGAGGCCGACGCCGAGGAACATGTAGCCGATCTGGCTCACCGTCGACCAGGCGAGCACCCGCTTGATGTCGTCCTTGGCCGCGCCGATGATGCAGCCCATCAGCAGGGTGAGCGCGCCGACGCTGACCACGATGGTCTGCAGCGTCGGGTCGAGCGAGAAGATCGGGTTGGACCGGGCGATCAGGTAGACGCCGGCGGTCACCATCGTGGCGGCGTGGATCAGCGCCGAGACCGGGGTCGGGCCCTCCATCGCGTCCGGTAGCCAGGCCTGGAGCGGGAACTGGCCGGACTTGCCGGTCGCGCCGAGCAGCAGCAGCAGGCCGAGAGCCAGCACCGTGCCGCCGGCGAGCTGGCTGGCGCCGTTGAAGACGTCGGCGTACTGGGTGCTGCCCAGGGTGGCGAACATGATGAAGATCGCGATGGCCAGGCCGGCGTCGCCGACCCGGTTCATCAGGAACGCCTTCTTGCCGGCGGTGGCCGCGCTCGGCCGGTCCTGCCAGAAGGAGATCAGCAGGTACGACGCCAGACCGACGCCCTCCCAGCCGACGTAGAGCATCACGTAGTTGTTGCCGAGCACCAGCAGCAGCATCGCCGCGACGAACAGGTTGAAGAACCCGAAGAACTTCCGCCGGCCGGCGTCGTGCGACATGTAGCCGACCGCGTACACGTGGATCAGGAAACCCACGCCGGTGATCAGCAGTACGAAGACCGCGGCCAGCGGGTCGAAGAGCAGTCCGAAGTCGACGTGCAGGTCGCCGACCGCGATGAAGTCCCAGAGGCTCAGCTCGACCGAGCGGTTCTCCAGGCCCCGCAGCGAGAAGAAGTAGGTCAGGCCGAGCACGAAGATGGCGCCGACGCTGGCCACGCCGAGCCAGTGCCCCCACCGGTCGGCACGCCGGCCGAGCAGCAGGAGGATCGCCGCGCTGACCAGCGGGATGGCCACCAGCAGCCACACGCTGCCCAGCAACCCCGTGGCGTGGGCGTACTCCACAGAATGTTCCACTGGTGGGCCCCTCTTAGTACTTCAACAGGTTGGCGTCGTCGACGCTCGCCGAGCGCCGAGTCCGGAAGATCGTCATGATGATGGCCAGCCCGACCACGACCTCGGCGGCGGCCACCACCATGACGAAGAACGCCATGATCTGACCGTTCAGGTCGCCGTTGATCCGGCTGAACGTGACCAGCGCGAGGTTGGCCGCGTTGAGCATCAGCTCGATGCACATGAAGAGGACGATCGCGTTGCGCCGGATCAGCACCCCGACCGCACCGACCGTGAAGAGCAGGCAGGCGAGGATCAGGTAGTGGTTCGGCGACACCGACAGGAAGTCCGACATCTTATTTCTCCGTCCCCTTCAGCGCCGTCTCCTCCGCGGAGAGTTCACGCTGCGGCAGGATCCGCGGCACGCTCCGCTCGGTCAGCCCGCCGTCCGGCAGCCGGGCCGGGGTGGCGACCGAGGACGAGGTGGCGTACACGCCGGGGCCGGGCTTCGGTCCCGGGTAGTTGCCGGGGCGGAACCGGGCCTTCATCGTGGCGACCTGGTCCATCCGGTCCTGGCGGCGCCGCTCGACGTGGGCCAGCACCATCGCGCCGACCGCCGCGGTGATCAGCAGGGCCGAGGTGACCTCGAACGCGAAGACGTACCTGGTGAAGAGCAGCGCGGCGATGCCCTGCACGTTGCCGTTCGCGTTGGCCTGCTCCAGGCCGACCGCGTCCGCCTGGCCGAGCGCCCGCCACATCCCGCTGGCGAGCAGCGCGCCGAAGCCGAGGCCGAGCAGGATCGCCGCGATCCGCTGCCCGCGCAGCGTCTCGATCAGCGAGTCCGACGCGTCCCGGCCGACCAGCATCAGCACGAAGAGGAAGAGCATCATGATCGCGCCGGTGTAGACGATGATCTGCACCAAGCCGATGAACGGCCCGGACTGGATCACGTAGAAGACGCCCAGGCAGAGCATGGTCAGCACCAGCCAGAGCGCGGAGTGCACCGCGTTGCGGGCCCACACCGTGCCGATCGCCCCGATCAGGGCGAGCGGGGCCAGGATCCAGAAGGTCACCTGTTCCCCGCCGGTCACCCCACCCGCCGCAGCGAGCACCGCTGATGTGGTCATGACCCCTCCTCGCTCCGCTCGTCGGCGTCATGACCTTGAGCACTGAGCTGGCTGATTCGCTCGCTCATGACGTCTTCTCTCCGGTCGAGCCCGAGCCGTCGACCGTGCCGGTCTCGGACCAGGGCGCCCGCTCCGCGCCGGCCGAGGTGCCCGGGTTGGTCAGCGCGCCGACGTAGTAGTCCTTCTCGGTGTCACCGAGCCGCATCGGGTGCGGCGGCTGCTCCATCCCCGGCAGCAGCGGCGCCAGTAGCTGCTCCTTGGTGAAGATCAGGTCCTGCCGGTTGTCCCGGGCCAGCTCGTACTCGTTGCTCATGGTCAGCGAACGGGTCGGGCAGGCCTCGATGCAGAGCCCGCAGAAGATGCACCGGGCATAGTTGATCTGGTACGTGCTGGCGTACCGCTCGCCCGGCGAGAAGCGCTGCTCATCGGTGTTGTCGCCACCCTCGACGTAGATCGCGTCGGCCGGGCAGGCCCAGGCGCACAGCTCGCAGCCGATGCACTTCTCCAGCCCGTCCGGGTGCCGGTTGAGGATGTGCCGCCCGTGGTAACGCGGGGCGGAGACCGGCGGCTTGAACGGGTAGTCGGTGGTGACGACCTTCTTGAACATGTGCGAGAAGGTGACCCCGAAACCCTTGAACGACCCGGTGATCGCGCCCACGTCACACCTCCTTCTCGTCGTGTCCGGTACCGGCGTCGCCCGGCTGCCCGGCTCCCACGTTCGCCGGCTCCCGCTCGGCGACCGCCCGTTTGATCCGGGGACTCGGCGGCACCTGTAGATCCATCGGTGGCAGCGGGAAGCTCCCGGCCGGCCGCCGGTTGACCTTCTCCTGGAGGGTCCGCTGCGGCGGCCGCCTCTTGCTCGGCCAGAGCAGCGTCACCAGCAGGACCACCAGCACCGCACCGGCGATCACCGAGTAGCGGGTGGAGTCGCCGAGGTCCTCCTTCTGCAGGGTGCGGATGCCGGCCAGGACCAGGATCCAGACCAGGTTGATCGGCAGCAGCACCTTCCAACCCAGCCGCATGAACTGGTCGTAGCGGAGCCGGGGCAGCGTGCCACGCAGCCAGATGAAGATGAAGACCAGACCGATGACCTTGCCCATGAACCAGAGCAGCGGCCACCAGCCGGAGTTCGCGCCCTCCCAGAGCGTGATCGGCCAGGGTGCCCGCCAGCCGCCGAGGAAGAGCGTCGTGGTGACCGCCGACATCGTCACCATGGCGACGTACTCGCTGAGCATGAAGAGCGCGAACTTCAGCGAGCTGTACTCCGTCATGAAGCCGGCGACCAGCTCCGACTCGGCCTCGGGCAGGTCGAACGGCGCCCGGTTGGTCTCACCGACGGTGGAGATGAAGAAGATGATGAAGCTCGGCAGCAGCAGGATCGCGTACCAGCCGGGAGCGGGCAGGTCGACCACGCCGAAGAGGTTGAGCCGGGTACCGTCGGCCTGCTGGCTGACGATTCCGCTGGTCGACATCGTGCCGGCGGTCATGAAGACGGCGACGATGGACAGGCCCATCGCCACCTCGTACGAGATCATCTGGGCGCTGGAGCGCAGACCGCCGAGCAGCGGGTACGTCGACCCGGAGGCCCAGCCGCCGAGCACGATGCCGTAGACGCCCATCGAGGAGCAGGCCAGCAGCACCAGTACGGCCACCGAGACGTCGGTGACCTGGAGCGGGGTCCGCTCGCCGAAGATGCTCACCATCGGGCCGAACGGCACCACCGACAGCGCGGTCACCGCGCAGATCGTCGAGATGGTCGGCGCGAAGAAGTAGACGACCTTGTCGGCCGCCTTCGGCAGGATGTCCTCCTTGAAGGCCATCTTGAGACCGTCGGCGAGGGTCTGCAGCAGACCGAACGGGCCGATCTGGTTCAGGCCGGGCCGCTGCGCCATCCGGGCCACCACCCGGCGCTCGAACCAGACGCCGAGCAGGGTGGCCAGCACCGCGAAGACGAACGCCGCCACGATCTTGATCAGGACGAGCCACCACGGATCCTTGCCGAAGTCCTGCAGCGTCGGATCCTGGGCCAGGTAGGTCAGGCCACCCATCGGGGCCTCCCTTCGTACGCGACAGCGGCACTCACCGGAGCCAGCCTTTCGTTCGCGACTGCGGGGCTCGCAAGCTCAACTCGTCTTCCGGCACGACCGCGTCCCACGCGAGCCGCCCCGGAACACTCGCTCCTCGCGCTCACCGCGACGCACCTCCAGCGCTGTTCAGCAGCGGCCCCGGCTTGCCCGCCGCGTCGGCGGCGACCGGGGTGGCCGGGCCGGCGCTGAGCCGGACGACCGCGCCGGACGTGGCGCCCAGGCTGCGCCGGACGCTCGCGCCGGGCGAGTTGGTGGGCACCCAGACGACGTCGTCCGGCAGGTCGGTGATCGCCGCCGGCAGGGTCAGCGCGCCCCGGTCGGTGCCGACCGTGACCGCGTCGCCCTCGGCCACCCCCAGCGCCTCGGCGGCGGCCTTGCCGAGCCGGACCACCGGCGGCCGGGCCGTGCCGCCGAGTGCCGGATCGCCCTCGGTCAGCGTGCCGGCGTCGATGAGCTGGTGCCAGGTGGCGAGGACCGCCTCGCCCGGGCCGGGTCGGACCGGCGCGGCCGGCTCGACGGCCGGGGCGGCGGTCCGGTTGGCCTTGGTCGTCGGCAGCGCACCCAGCTCGCGGCGGACGCTGTTCACGTCGCCGGTGCCGAGCCGCACGTCGAGCTGGGCAGCGATCGCGTCCAACACCCGGGCGTCGGTCATCGCGGTGGTGTTCAGCACCGCCTCGAAGGTGCGCAGCCGGCCCTCCCAGTCGAGGAAGCTGCCGGCCTTCTCCACCACCGGGGCGATCGGGAAGACCACGTCGGCGCGGCGGGTCACCGCGTTGTGCCGCAGCTCCAGGCTGACCAGGAACGGCACCTTCTCCAGCGCCGCGTCGGCGAGCCTCGGGTCGGCCAGGTCGGCCGGGTCCACCCCGGCCACCACCAGCGCGCCGAGCGAGCCCCCGGCGGCGGCCGCGATGATGCCGTCGGTGTCCCGGCCGGGCTGGCTCGGGATGACCCCGGCAGCCAGGTCCCAGGCGCCGGCCAACTCGGCCCGGCCGGCCGCGTCGGTCACCGGGCGTCCGCCGGGCAGCAGGTTCGGCAGGCAGCCGGCGTCGACCGCGCCGCGGTCGCCCGCCCGGCGAGGCACCCAGGCCAGCTTGGCACCGGTACGCTCGGCCAGCTCGGCGGCGGCGGAGAGCCCACCCGGCACCGTGGCCAGTCGCTCGCCGACCAGCAGCACCGCGCCGGGCTGGCGCAGCGCCTCGGCGACCGAGGCGTGCCCGGCGAGCAGCTTGGCCTCGTCGCCGGGGGCGGCGGTCAGCACCGTCGCGCCGATCTTGGCCAGTCCCCGGGTCACGAACGGGGCCAGCGCCAGTACCTTCAGCCCGCGCTTGTTGTACGCCTTGCGCAGCCGCAGGAAGAGGATCGGGCACTCCTCCTCCGGCTCCAGCCCGGCGATCACCACGGCCGGCGCCCGCTCGACGTCGGCGTAGGTCACCTCGGTCGTCCCGGCCACCGTGCTGGCCAGGAACTGGGCCTCCTCGGCGGAGAGCGGCCGGGCCCGGAAGTCGATGTCGTTGCTGTGCAGCGCCACCCGGGCGAACTTGGCGTACGCGTACGCGTCCTCGACGGTGAGCCGGCCGCCGGTCAGCACCCCGACCCCGCGTGCGGAGTCGCGTGCCTCGCGCAGCCCGTCGGCGGCGACGGCGAACGCCTCGCTCCAGGACGCCTCGCGCAGCTCACCGCTCTTGGCGTCCCGGACCATCGGCTTGGTGATCCGCTCGTTCGCGCTGGCGTACCGGAAGCCCCAGCGGCCCTTGTCGCAGTTCCACTCCTCGTTCACCGCCGGGTCGTCGCCGGCCAGCCGGCGCATCACCTTGCCGCGCCGGTGGTCGGTGCGCTGGGCGCAGCCGGCCGAGCAGTGCTCGCAGACGCTCGGGGTGGAGACCAGGTCGAACGGGCGGGCCCGGAAGCGGTACTGCGCGCCGGTCAGCGCGCCGACCGGGCAGATCTGCACCGTGTTGCCGGAGAAGTACGAGTTGAACGGTACGTCACCCTCGTCGCCCTCCTCGCCGCCGTAGACCTCGTCCCGGTAGACGTTGATCTCCTCGGCGCTGGACCGGCCCATCAGGTCGATGAACTTGTCCCCGGCGATCTCCTCGGAGAACCGGGTGCAGCGCTGGCAGAGCACGCAGCGCTCCCGGTCCAGCAGTACCTGGGTGGAGATGTTGACCGGCTTCTCGTACTCCCGCTTGGGCTCGTGGAAGCGGGTCTCGGTGCGGCCGGTGGACATCGCCTGGTTCTGGAGCGGGCACTCGCCGCCCTTGTCGCACATCGGGCAGTCGAGCGGGTGGTTGACCAGGAGCAGCTCCATGATCCCCTCCTGCGCCTTCTTGGCGACCGGAGAGGTGAGCTGGGTGCGTACCACCATGCCGTCGGCGACGGTCTGGGTGCAGGAGGCGACCGGCTTGCGCTGCCCCTCCACGTCGACCAGGCACTGCCGGCAGGCACCGGCCGGGGCGAGCAGCGGGTGGTCGCAGAACCGGGGGATCTCGATGCCCAGTTGTTCGGCGACCCGGATCAGCAGCGCACCCTTCGGCGCCGTCACCTCGATGCCGTCGATGGTGAGCGTGACGGTCTCGGTCTGCTTCGCAACGTCCGTCATCAGCGCCGCCTTCCGTTCGCGACTGCGGGGCTCGCAAGCTCAACTCGTGTTCCGGCGCGACCGCGTCCCACGCGGGCCGCCCCGGAACACCCGCTCCTCGCGCTCACCATCAGTGCGCTCCTACCAGGGTCTTCTCGGACAGCTTGGGAGCCGTCCGGCCCTCGATGTAGTCGAGGTAGTCCTGCTTGAAGTACTGCAGCGAGGAGGTCACCGGGCTGGTCGCGCCGTCACCGAGACCGCAGAACGAGCGGCCGAGGATGTTGTCGCAGGTGTCCAGCAGGGTGTCCAGGTCCTCGTGGGTGCCCTGCCCGGCCAGGATCCGCCGGTAGGTGCGGACCATCCAGTAGTTGCCCTCCCGGCACGGCGTGCACTTCCCGCACGACTCGTGGTGATAGAACTCCAGCCACCGGTAGGTGGCGTAGACCGGGCAGTCCTGGTCGGAGAAGATCTGGGTCGCGGTGGTGCCGAGGATCGAGCCGGCCGCCGCCACCCCCTCGAAGTCCAGCGGCACGTCCAGGTGCTCGGCGGTGAGCAGCGGCGTCGAGGAGCCGCCCGGGGTCCAGAACCGCAGGTTGTGCCCGGGCTGCATGCCGCCGGCCAGCTCGATCAGCTCGCGCAGCGTGATGCCGAGCCCCGCTTCGTACTGCCCCGGGTTGTTGATCCGGCCGGAGAGCGAGTAGATCATCGGCCCGGAGGACTTCTCCGTGCCCATGCTCTTCCACCAGGCCGCCCCACCGAGCACGATGTACGGCACGCTGGCGATGGTGCCGACGTTGTTGACCACGGTCGGGCAGGCGTACAGGCCGTGGGTCGCCGGGAACGGCGGGCGCAGCCGGGGCTGACCCCGGAACCCCTCCAGCGAGTCCAGCAGCGCCGTCTCCTCGCCGCAGATGTACGCCCCGGCCCCGCTGTGCACCACCAGCTCCAGGTCGAAGCCGGTACCGAGGATGTTCTCGCCGAGGTACCCGGCCCGGTACGCCTCCTGCACGGCGTTGCGCAGCCGCCGGGCCGCGTGCACCGCCTCGCCCCGGATGTAGATGTAGGCGCGGTTGGCCCGGATCGCGTACGAGGCGATGATCACGCCCTCGACCAGCGAGTGCGGGTCGTGGGTCATCAGCGGCAGGTCCTTGCAGGTGCCCGGCTCGCCCTCGTCGGCGTTGACCACCAGGTAGTGCGGCTTGCCGTCGCCCTGGGGGATGAAGCCCCACTTGAGCCCGGTCGGGAAGCCGGCCCCGCCCCGGCCGCGCAGGCCGGAGTCCTTGACGAGTTGGATCAGGTCGTCCGGGTGGGCGGCGAGCGCCTTGCGCAGCGCCGCGTAGCCGTCCAGCCGCTGGTAGACGTCGAGCCGCCAGGCGTCCGGCGACAGCCAGCGCTTGGTGAGCACCGGGGTCAGCTTCTCCAGCGTCTCCCGCCGAGGCGTCGTGGTCACTTCTCAGCCTCCTCCTCGCTCGTCGCCGACTTCAGCGAGCGCTCCTGCGCCTCCGTACCGTCGCCGGCCGGCTTGGCGTCGCTGGCCGGCTTGTTGGCGGCCGCGCCGGCCTGCTCGGCGGACCTCGCGTCGGCCGGTCCGGCCGGTACGCCGTCGACCGGCGGCGTCGTCCCGGGCGCATCCGGGACGGCGGTCTTCGCGTCCGGGTTCCGGGTCTCGGCGGTACGCACCTGTGGCGACTTGTCGTCCGGCGACTTCACGTCCGGCGCGGTGCTGCCGGTGGCGGCGGCCGGCCGGGTGGTCGCCGGGGCCGGCTTGTCACCGGTCTGGCTGCCCTTGATCGGGGTGTTCGGGTCGTAGCCGGCCACCGAGATGCCGTGCTGCTGTGCCAGCCGCAGTCCGGCCAGCGTCGGGTCGCCGGCCAGCCCGTCGGCCACCGCCTCCTCGCGCGGGTCGGCGAAGCCGGCCAGTTGCAGCGACATCTCCTTGAGGGTGCAGAGCCGGGCGCCCCGGCTGGGCTGCGGACGACCGCCCGCGCGCAGCTCGTTGACGACCGCGACCGCCGCGTCCGGGTCGACCTGGTCGAAGAAGTCGTAGTTGACGGTCATCACCGGGCCGTAGTCGCAGGCCGCCAAGCACTCGGCGTGCTCCAGGGTGATCTTGCCGTCCGGGGTGGTCTCGTCGTGCCCGACCCCGAGGTGCTCGGTCAGCGCGTCGTAGACCTGCTGCCCGCCGAGCACGTTGCACATGGTGTTGGTGCAGACGCTGACCAGCCAGTCGCCGGTGGGCCGGCGCTTGTACATGGTGTAGAAGGTGGCCACGGCGCCGACCTGCGCCTTGTTCAGCCCGAGGACGTCGGCACAGAACTCCACGCCGGCCGGGGAGACGTACCCCTCTTCGGACTGCACCAGGTGCAGCAGGGGCAGCAGCGCCGAACGGGACCGGTCGGCCGGGTAGCGCGCGACGATCTCCCGCGCCCGCTCGTCGAGCTTCGCGTGCAGGTCGGCGCTGCGCGAGCCGCCGCCGTTGCGCTGTGCCGGCACCTCGCCCGGCCCGGTCACCAGACCGTCGAGCCGGGACGTCGCGTTGCCAAACTGAGACTGAGTCATTTAGCGATCACACCCACCCATCACCGGGTCCAGCGACGCGCCGCCCGCGATCACGTCCGCGATCAGGCCGCCCTCGGCCATCGCCGGCAGCGCCTGGAGGTTGACGAAGCTGGGCTCGCGGTAGTGCACCCGGTACGGCCGGGTGCCCCCGTCGGAGACCGCGTGCACGCCCAGCTCGCCGCGGGGCGACTCGATTCCGACGTAGACCTGGCCCGGTGGCACCCGGAAGCCCTCGGTGACCAGCTTGAAGTGGTGGATCAGCGACTCCATCGACTGACCCATGATCTTGGCGACGTGCTCCAGCGAGTTGCCCATCCCGTCGACGCCGATGGCGAGCTGCGCGGGCCAGGCGATCTTCTTGTCGGCCACCATGACCGGGCCGGGGCGAAGCCGGTCGAGGGCCTGCTCGACGATCTTGAGCGACTCCCGCATCTCGGCCATCCGGACCAGGTAGCGGCCCCAGACGTCGCCGCTCTCGGTGGTCGGCACGTCGAACTCGTAGTTCTCGTAGCCGCAGTACGGCATGGTCTTGCGGATGTCCCAGGCGAGCCCGGCCGAGCGGAGCACCGGGCCGGTGACGCCGAGCGCCAGGCAGCCGGTGACGTCGAGCACCGCCACGTCCTTGGTCCGCTCCGTCCAGATCGGCTGGCCGGAGAGGATGTCCTCGTATTCCTTCAGCTTCTTCGGCAGCAGCTTCAGGAACTCGCGGATCTTGACGATCGCCTCGTCCGGGACGTCCTGGGCGACCCCGCCCGGCCGGACGTACGCCATGTTCATCCGCAGGCCGGTGATCAGCTCGAAGATCTCCAGCACGTACTCGCGCTCGCGGAAGCCGTAGAGCATCACGTTGACCGCGCCCAGCTCCATCGCCGTGGTGGCGATCCAGACCAGGTGCGAGGAGATCCGGTTCAGCTCCATCATCAGCACCCGGATGGTGGTGGCCCGCTCGGTCACCTCGTCGGTGATGCCGAGCAGCTTCTCCACGGCCAGGCTGTACGCCGTCTCGTTGAACAGCGGCGAGAGGTAGTCCATCCGGGTGACGAACGTGCTGCCCTGCACCCAGTTGCGGTATTCGAGGTTCTTCTCGATCCCGGTGTGCAGGTAGCCGACCACCGCCCGGGCCTCCCGGACGGTCTCGCCCTCCAGCTCCAGGATCAGCCGGAGCACGCCGTGCGTCGACGGGTGCTGCGGGCCCATGTTGACGATGAGCCGCTCGTCGTTGATCGGGTCGTGCCCGCTGACCACCTGGTCCCAGTCGCCACCGGTGACGGTGAAGACCCGGCCCTCGGTGGTCTCCCGGGACTCGGCGTAGCTCGGGTTGGTCGAGGTGCTCACTGGTACGACCTCCGCTGGTCGGGCGGTGGGATCTCGGCGCCCTTGTACTCGACCGGCACGCCGCCGAGCGGGTAGTCCTTGCGCTGCGGGTGGCCCTCCCAGTCGTCCGGCATCAGGATCCGGGTCAGGCTGGGGTGGCCGTCGAAGACGACGCCGAACATGTCGTACGCCTCCCGCTCCTGCCAGTCCGCCGTGGGGTAGACCGAGGTGACGCTCGGCACCCGGGGCTCCTCGGCGGTCACCGCGACCTCCAGCCGGAGCTGCCGGCGGTAGGTCATCGAGGTGAGCTGGTAGACGACGTGCAGCCGGCGGGCGTCGGAACCGAGGTAGTCGACCCCGGAGACCGAGGAGCAGAGCTCGAAGCGGAGCGCCTGGTCGTCCCGGAGCACCTGGCAGACCTCGGCGATCCGCTCGGGGCGGATGTGCAGGGTCAGCTCGCCCCGGTCGACCACGACCTTCTCGATCGCGTCGGCGAAGCCCGGGTACGCCTCCTCCAGCGCGTCGGCGACCTCGTCGAAGTAGCCGCCGTACGGCCGAGGGCTGCTGACCACGCCGACCCGCTGCCGGACCAGGCCGCCGAAGCCGGAGGTGTCGCCGCTGCCGTGGATGCCGAACATGCCGCGCCCGGCCGGGCTGGCCGGCGGGTACTCGGCCGGCGCCCCGCTGGTCGCCCCGATCGGCGGCCGGGCCACCGGCACGCCGCCGCCCGGCTGCTCGCTGGTCTTGTTGGGTTCGCTCATGCCGTCCCTCCGCTGCGCTCCGGGCCGACATGAGGCACGTTCGCACTGAGCCGGCTGGTTCGCTCGCTCCGCTCGCTCATGCCGTCCCTCCGCTGCGCTCCGGGCCGACATGAGGCACGTTCGCACTGAGCCGGCTGGTTCGCTCGCTCATCGCTCGGCCCTTCCCACCAGGTGGTTCTGCGCCTTCATCCAGTTCTCGATCCGGAGCTGCTCCTCGCGCCCCTCGGCGACCGCCCGGGTCCACTCGGCCCGCCGCGCCTTGTTGTTGTGGTAGGACGAAGGCATCGAACCGGGCGCCACCACTGGGATGTCGCCCCGGGCCCGACGCGCCTCCAGCATCTTCCGCCCGTTCGGGCCGAGCGGCTCGTGGCCGATCTTCTCGCGCAGCTTGAGGATGGCGTCGATCAGCATCTCCGGCCGCGGCGGGCAACCGGGCAGGTACATGTCGACCGGGACGATGTGGTCGACGCCCTGCACGATCGCGTAGTTGTTGAACATGCCGCCGCTGCTGGCGCAGACACCCATCGAGATCACCCAGCGCGGCTCGGCCATCTGGTCGTAGATCTGGCGCAGCACCGGGGCCATCTTCTGGCTCACCCGGCCGGCCACGATCATCAGGTCCGCCTGTCGCGGCGAGGCGCGGAACACCTCCATGCCCCACCGGCCGAGGTCGTAGTGGGAGCCACCGGCCGCCATCATCTCGATCGCGCAGCAGGCCAGGCCGAAGGTGGCGCCCCAGAACGACGACTTCCGGGACCAGTTGACCAGCTTCTCGACCGAGGTGAGCAGGATCCCGGACGGGAGCTTCTCCTCGATACCCATCTGACGACCTCCCTCAGTCCCAGTCCAGGCCGCCGCGCCGCCACACATAGGCGTACGCGACGAAGACCGCGACGATGAACAGCACCATCTCCACGAAGCCGAACAGCCCGAGGACGTCGAAGTTGACCGCCCACGGGTACAGGAAGATGATCTCGATGTCGAAGACGATGAACAGCATCGCCGTCAGGTAGAACTTGATCGGGAACCGGCCGCCGCCGACCGGCTGCGGGCTCGGTTCGATGCCGCACTCGTACGCCTCGAGCTTGGCTTTGTTGTAGCGCCGGGGGCCGGCGAAGCGCGCCGCGGCGACGGAGAACAGCGCGAACGCCGCGGCGAGGGCGAACAGCCCGATGATGGGTACGTACGGCGAGAGCGACATCGTTTTCCCCTGCTCGTCCTTCCCGGCCCTCGGTCAATTTCCAAATTCACACTATTCACAGTCGTCCGGGCGACGCTGCCCGGGGTGCCACTGGCGCCCCCTGCCGGGGCCGGCGGCGGTTCACACCGCCGGAGCCACCTTCGTCATCGCGTTGATGACCCGGTCCATCGCGTCCCCGCCGCGCGGATCGGTCAGGTTCGCCAGCAGTTTGAGCACGAACCGCATCAGGGTCGGATGCGGCATGCCGTGCTTGGTGGCGATCCGCATCACGTGCGGATTGCCGATCATCTTCACGAAGATGTTGCCGAGCCGGTAGTAGCCGCCGTACCGGGCCTTCAGCTCGGCGGGGTAGCCGGCCAGCGCGCGTTCCCGCTCGGCACCGGCCGGGCGGGCCAGCGCCTGCACCACGATCTCGGCGGCGAGTTCACCGGACTCCATCGCGTACGCGATGCCCTCGCCGTTGAACGGGTTGACCATGCCGCCGGAGTCGCCGACCAGGAGCACGCCCCGGGTGTAGTGCGGCACCCGGTTGAAGCCCATCGGCAGGGCGGCGCCGAGGATCGGCCCGTCCGCGTTGGTCTCGTCGGTCATGCCCCACTCGGCCGGGGTGCCGGCGAGCCAGTCGACCAGCAGCCGGCGGTAGTTGGTCTTGCCGAACGCGGCCGAGGAGTTCAGCGCGCCCAGCCCGACGTTGACCCGGCCGTCCCCCATCCCGAAGATCCAGCCGTACCCGGGCAGCAACTTGTCGGGGTGCTCCTTGCTGCGCAGCTCCAGCCACGACTCCAGGTAGTTGTCGTCGTGCTTGGCCGGTGAGCGGTAGTAGCGACGGACGGCGACGCCGATCGGCCGGTCCTCCCGCTTGTTGATGCCCAGCGCGAGCGGAAGCCGCCCGGAGACGCCGTCGGCGGCGATCACCAGCGGGGCGGAGAAGCGGGCCGCAGCCTTGTCCGGGCCGCTCTCGGCGGTGACCCCGACCACCCGGCCGCTCTCGTCGAGCACCGGGCCGGTGACGTTCACCCCGGTACGCAGCTCCGCGCCGGCCTCGACCGCCTGCTTGGCCAGCAGGTCGTCGAAGTCGAGCCGCGTCCGCACCAGTCCGTAGTTGGGGAAGCTGGCCAGCTCGGGCCAGTCGAGTTCGAGCCGTACGCCGCCGCCGATGACCCGCAGTCCCCGGTTGCGCAGCCAGCCCGCCTCGGGCGAGGTGTCGACGCCGAGCTTGACGAGCTGCTTGACCGCCCGTGGCGTCAGCCCGTCGCCGCAGACCTTCTCCCGGGGGAACTCGGTCTTCTCCAGCAGCAGCACGCGTACGCCGTGTCGGGCCAGGTGATAGGCGGTTGTCGATCCACCCGGACCGGCGCCGACAACGATGACGTCCGCGTCGTAGTCGACCGTGGTCATCCGCGCCTCCCCTCCCGATCGCTCGTGAAATGCTTCACAAGCCTCGTCCGGGGAGGAGTCTAGAACCGCGAAGTGGCCGGCGACCGGTTAGGCGACCCTAAGTTGCCGAGGTAGGCGTGTTGGCTACCTTCCCGGGCCCGTTCCGGCCCCGGTCGTGGCCCGTCGTCCCGGCCGGTCGGGACCTGCCTCACCTCAGGTCCGGTCCTCGCCGCTGCGTTGCGCCGGACGGCGCTTGATCGGCCCCGGAGTGACCGGACCCGGTTCGGCCGGATGTGGATCGGTCGGAGGCCGCACCGGGTGCGGATCGGAGGGGTGCGGTTCGGCCGGATGCGGCTGTCCCGGCCCGGGTGCCGGCGGATGCGGGTCGGCCGGGCCGGGCCGCCCCGGCTGGGGTTGCCCCGGCTGCGGCTGCGCCGGATGCGGCCCCGGCGGGTTCGGCTCGACCGGATGCGGCTCGACCGGATACCCGTCGGCCGCGGCATGCCCCTCGGCCGGCCCGGCACCGTTTCCCGACAGCCGCCCGGCCGGAGCACCGCCCGCCGCCGCACCGCCGTTCTCCGACATCCCCTCCACCTGGTGGCCGCCGGTCTCCGGCGGCCGCTCCCCCGGATGGCTGCCGGGCGGCGCCGGGTCGCCGTCCGGAGCGCGCTCGTGCTCGTACGGCAGTTGCTCCCGTAGCGTGCCGCCGCTGACCCGGTCGAGCGCGGCCAGTACCTCGGCGACCACGGTCCGGACCGCGACCGGGTCGGGCCCGGCCAGTTCCCGGATCTGCGCGATCAACTCGGCCGCCTCGGCCTCCGGATCGACGTCCTCCGTCACCGGCTCGGCGGCGTCGCGGTTCGGTTCGGTGGCAGCGCCACGCGCCGGCTCGGTGGCCTCGCGATTCGGTTCGGTGCCAGCGCCGCGCGCCGGCTCGGCGGCGTCGCGGTTCGGGGCGTCGTCGCTCCGGTGCCGCGCGTCCGGCGGGCCCGCGACCGCCGGCGTCTCCTCGGCCGGCTGCTCGTCGCCGTCGACCCGCCGGTCTGCCCCCGCCATGGGCGCAGCCTACGGCCGGAAAGCCGCTCGCGGATCAAAACCGGCTAAAGCAGCATGAGCCGGAAAATCAGGAACGTATCGCGCGGTGCAGCGCGACGATGCCGCCAGTCAGGTTCCGCCAGCCGACCCGGTGCCATCCGGACCGGCCGATCTGCCCGGCCAGCCCGGCCTGGTCCGGCCAGGCCCGAATCGACTCGGCCAGATAGACGTACGCGTCCGGGTTGCTCGCCACCGCCCGGGCCACCGCCGGCAGCGACCGCATCAGGTAGGAGAGGTAGACCGTCCGGAAGACCGGGTTGGTCGGGGTGCTGAACTCGCAGACCACCAGCCGGCCGCCGGGCCGGGTGACCCGGGCCATCTCCCGGAGCGCCGCCCCGGTGTCCACCACGTTGCGCAGCGCCAGCGAGATGGTGACCGCGTCGAACGTCTCGTCCGGGAACGGCAGCCGGAGCGCGTCACCGGCCAGCAACGGCACCTCGGGCCGGCTCCGTCGGCCGGCCCGGAGCATCCCGATGGAGAGATCCAACCCCACCGCGTACGCCCCTGAGGTGGCCAGCTCGGCAGTGGAGACTCCGGTGCCGGCGCCCACGTCGAGCACGTGGTCACCGGGACGCAGGTCGAGGGCGGCCAGGGTGGCCCGGCGCCACCGCCGGTCCTGCCCGAACGAGATCACGGTGTTGGTCAGGTCATACCGGGACGCCACCTCGTCGAACATCGCCGCCACCTCGTGCGGCTGCTTGTCCAGGCTGGCCCGGCGTCCGGACGGGGTAGGGGTCACGCCGGAACAGTCTGCCAGCCACCGGCCCGGCCGGTCGGCCCGGGGCGGGCCGGCACCCTGCCGGAACGCGGCCGGGGCCGGGCCGGCACCCTGCCGGAACGCGGCCGGGGCTCCGGGCGACCGTCCGGCGCCTGCCGCACCCGAGCCGGAACACACCGCGGGCGAGGTGGTCTCCCACCTCGCCCGCGATGCCGTGCGTTATGTGAACGGCCCTCATGGACCGATAGAGGACGACCCCGGTGCGCCGCGTCCCGACCCGGAGGCCGGTCCGTCCACGACGGTCAGCGGGTACGTGTGCCGGCACGTTATCGGTTCGACCGGCCCGGTCGCGCTCCCCTTGATCCAACCGTTATGACCGTCCGAGCCCGCCCGGTTTCCAAGAATGTCCTGGTCAGAGGCCATTTATCCGGCGCGCTGGACGTTTTGCCGCCGAATCGGAGCCAAGGACCGGCCCCTCGCCCAGCCGGCGGTGACCGAATGGACGAGGGTAGTTCAGCGGGCCTCGACGAGCGGCAGACTCCGGCCCGCGCCGCCACCGGGCAGCGCGATGGAGGAGAAGTGCGACACCACCCGGTCGTCCGTCGGGTCGTCGGCCGGGGTGCGGTGCACCGCCAGGTGCCGGTAGAGGGTGTCCCGCTGCGCGGGGATCCGGCCGGCGGAGCGGATCATCCAGATCAGCTCGTGCAGGTTGGAGCGGTGCCGCGCACCGGCCGAGGAGATGACGTTCTCCTCCAGCATGATCGAGCCGAGGTCGTCCACCCCCATGTGCAGGGCGAGCTGTCCGGCGTCCTTGCCGGTGGTCAGCCAGGACGCCTGGAGGTGCGGCACAGTGTCGAAGAAGAGCCGGGCCACCGCGACCAGCCGCAGGTACTCCAGGGTGGTCGCCTGGGTACGGCCCTTGAGGTGGTTGTTCTCCGGCTGGTAGGTCCACGGGATGAAGGAGCGGAAGCCCCGGGTGCGGTCCTGCACGTCGCGGATCATCCGCATGTGCTCGATCCGCTCGGCGTTGGTCTCCCCGGTGCCCATCATCATGGTGGCGGTGGACTCGACGCCCTGCCGGTGTGCGAGTTCCATCACCTCCAGCCAGCGCGCGCCGGACTCCTTCAGCGGGGCGATCGCCTTGCGGGGCCGCTCGGGCAGCATCTCCGCGCCGGCACCGGCGATCGAGTCCAGTCCGGCCGCCTTGATCCGGCTGATCGCCTCGTCCAGGCTGACCCCGGAGACCTTCGCCATGTGCAGGATCTCGCTCGGCCCGATGGAGTGGATGGCGAGCTGCGGGTACGCCCGCTTGACCGAGGAGAAGAGTTCCTCGTAGTACTCCACGCCGTAGTCGGGGTGGTGGCCGCCCTGGAGCATCACCTGGGTCGCGCCCAGCTCGACCGCCTCGGCGCAGCGCCGCAGGATCTCCTCGGTCGGGTGCGTCCAGCCCTCCCTGTGCTTCGGCGCCCGGTAGAAGGCGCAGAACTTGCAGGCGGTCACGCAGACGTTGGTGTAGTTGATGTTGCGGTCGATCAGGTACGTCACGATGTTGTCCGGATAGCGCCGCCGCCGTACCGCGTCGGCCGCCTCACCCAGCGGGTGCAGCGGCGCGTCGGTGTAGAGCAGCAGCGCCTCCTCGGGCGTGATCCGCCCGCCGTCCGCGCCGCGTTGCAGGATGCTGTCGATTTCCCGGCTCACCGTCACATCCCGAGGGTACGCCGCCCGGCCTGCGCACAATCGGGCCCACCACGTCGCCGAAGTAGTGGGCCCGACGGGGGAAGGGATGCCACGACTTCCCCGATCGTGCGTGATCATGAACTCGCCGGAACGGCTCAGGTGGTGCAGCTACCGTTGTCCGGGTTGACGCACTTGGCCCGGCTCCAGAGCGTCTCGAAGTTGTTGTGGAAGTCGTTCCAGACCGTCGGGTGCTCGATCTTCACCAGGGTCTCGTCGTGGTCGGTCAGCGCCGGGTCGGTGACGTTGTGCGAGCCGGTGAAGACGACGCTGCGCCCGGCGACCCCGGCGAAGGTGCCCCTGATGATGATGTTCTTGGAGTGCACGCTGACCACCCGGCCGTCGTAGTTGCTGGCCTCGGCGTCGTGGTACTTCTTCAGCGAGACGTTCGGCTGCCCGTTCAGGGTGGCGTACGCGGTGCTGCCCATCAAGCCGTAGACGACCCGGACCCGGCAACCCATCCGGCCGATCCGGCGTAGCTGGGTGGCGACCTGCGGGCGGGCGTCGGTGAACTGGGCGTGCGCCACGTCCACCGCACAGCCGCTCTCGTACGCGCTCACCTCGGCCAGCCGGTTCGCCAGGGTGTCGCTGTCGGCCCGGGGCGAGTGGTAGACGGTGACGGCGGTGTTCGGCGACTTGTAGTAGCCGTTGGCGGCGTTGAAGTAGTCGTTGTTCTTCCGCTGCGCCCGCATGTCGTTGAAGTACGCCGTGAAGTGGTCGTACAGGTCGTAGTCCTCGTGCACGATCAGCGCGCTGTTGAAGAGGTTGTTCTGGCTGAAGGTGAGGTTCTGCGAGCTGACGAAGACGACCCGCTTCATGGTGCCGCTGGTGGAGAACGTGAAGACCTTGTTGTGATTGATCGAGTTGCTCTTGTTGCCGATGCACGCCGTCGAGCCGGCCACCGTCGACGAGGTCTTGCCGCAGATCACCAGGTCGTCGAGGTTGGCCGAGTTGAGCACCGCCATCGCGGCGTTGTCGGCGCCGGTGTTGACCCCGCCACCGGTCTCGTCCAGCACGATCCGGACGATCACGCCCCGGGCCGCCGCCCGCTTCAGCGCCTCGGCCACCACCGGGGAACTCCAGCTGTACATGATGCCGCGGATGTAGCCGCCGGCGGGTGCGCCGTCGGCCAGCCGGACCAGCTCGTCCTCGATGGTCCGGTCCCGGGTGCCGTCCTCGGCCGGGACGTTGAACCGGGTGTACGCCGGGAACGGGTCGGCCGCGGTGGCCGCACCGTCACCGGCGTCGGCCGGGGTGGGGCCGGCGGCCACGGCGGGCGGGGTGAGCAGGCTGGTGGCCAGCAGGCCGAGCGCCGCGAAGGACGCGAGTCCGGCCCGGGCGCGACGCGTACGGAGCATCCTCATGAATACCTTGGTAGTACACATCCTTCAATGGAGCAACGGCCAAAGAAGAAATTTTTCAGCCTCAGTTGTACATGTAGAGGTAGTAATAGCCCTGCGGCTGGCCGCTGCGCCACTCGTAGACGCAGTTGTAGTACCGCCACGCGCCACCCGCGACGAGGCTTTCCCCGTAGTAGCGACAGGCGTCGAGGGTGTAGTAGGAACCGAAGGGGTAGGGGGAGGGGTTGTCGGCCACGGCCTGGCGGTCGTCCGACACCGCCGCCTGGGCCGGCACACCGGCCCCGACCAGCAATGCCGCGCCGACGAAGGCGAGCGCCACGACAGTCCGAACTCGACGCATAGGTTCTCCTCGTGATCCGCGGCGCCGCCGAGTCGCCGGAGGCGCTACCGACTCAAGATAGAGATCGGTCTATCTTTCGGCAGCCGCGTGCGGCAAGGTTTCCGCCATCCGCGCAACGCGTCGAACCAACCGATGGCGATCTATGTCCGCCCGCATCACAACGGACCCGGGACAACCCCGCCTCAGCCGTCGTAGTCGACTGTCAGCGTGTCGGTGGCCGGGCTGGCCTGGCAGGTCAGCACGTACCCGGCGGCCACCTCGTCCGGCTCCAGGGCGTAGTTGCGGGCCATCGACACCTCGCCGGCGACCACCTTCGCCCGGCAGGTCGAGCAGACCCCGCCCTTGCAGGCGTACGGCAGCTCGCCCCGGACCCGCAGGGCCGCGTCGAGCACCCGCTCGTCCCGGCCCATCCGGAAACTCGACGCCCGGCCGTCCAGCCGGATCGTCACCTCGGTGCCGGCGTCGGCCGCCGTGTCGGCCGGCCGGACCGGCGGCGCGGGCGGTGCGTCCACGTGGAACAGCTCGGCGTGTACGGCCCGCTCCGGCACCCCGCGCTCGGCGAGCACCCGCCGCGCGTCCAGCACCATCCCGTACGGGCCGCAGAGGAACCACTCGTCGATCCGCCCGGTCGGCACGATGGTGTCGAGCAGCCGGCCCAGCCGCTCGGCGTCGACCCGGCCGGAGAGCAACGGCGACTCACCCGGCTCCCGGGACAGCACGTGCACCAGGTGCAGCCGCTCCGGATAGCGGTCCTTCAGGTCGGCCAGCTCCTCCACGAACATCACGGTGCGGCCGTGGCGGTTGCCGTACACCAGGGTGAAGGTGCTGGCCGGTTCGACGGCCAGCGCGGTGGCGACCAGCGACAGCACCGGGGTGATGCCGGACCCGGCTACCACCCCGGCGTAGTGCCGGACCCGGTCCGGCGCGAACGCCGTGCCGAACGTGCCCAGCGGTGGCAGCACCTCCACCGTGTCGCCGGCCCGCAGCGTCGAGACCGCGAAGCTGGAAAAGGCGCCGCCCGGCACCTCCCGCACCCCGATCCGGAGCTGTCCGGTCGCGGCCAGCTCCGCCGGGGTCGAGCAGATCGAGTACGACCGCCGCACCTCCGCCCCGTCCGCGGTGGTCCGCCGCACCGTGAGGTGCTGCCCGGCCCGGAACGCGAAGGCCTCCCGCAGCCGGTCCGGTACCTCGAAGGTGACCGCGACCGCGTCCTCGGTGAGCCGGTCGACCGCCCGGACCGGCAGCGGGTGGAAGACCGGCCGACGCCGGACCGGCCGGTTGATGGTTACGCTCAAAACGCCCTCAGATGGTCGAAGGGTTCCCGGCAGGCCCGGCACCGCCACAGCGATTTGCAGGCGGTCGAGCCGAACCGGCTGATCTGCTCGGTGTCGGCGGCACCGCAGTGCGGGCAGCGGACGCTCAGGGTGACCGGGACGGGGCGTCGGCCCGCCGGCCCGGGCGGGGCGATGCCGGCGGCGGCCAGCTTGGCCCGGCCGGCGTCGGAGATCCAGTCGGTGGTCCAGGCCGGGGCGAAGACGGTGACGACCTCGGCGTCCGGATGCCCGGCGGCGGCCAGCGCGGCCCGGATGTCGGCCCGGATCACGTCCATCGCCGGGCAGCCGGTGTAGGTCGGGGTGATGGTCACGGTGACCCGGCCGGTCGCCGGGTCCTCGGTCACGTCCCGCAGCACGCCGAGGTCCTCGATGGTCAGCACCCGCAGCTCGGGGTCGACCACCGCCGCCGCGGCCCGGCGCGCCCGCCCGGATCGGACCGTGTTCACCAGCGGGCTCCCGGATGCGCCCGGTGCAGCACCTGCATCTCGGCGAGCAGGTAGGAGAGGTGCTCGGTGTGCAACCCGGCCCGGCCACCGGTCGGCCCCCAGCCGTCGGTCGGGCGCTCCAGCGTGGCGGTCTCCAGCACCGGCTCGACGCCCGCCAGGAAGGCGGAGCGCAGCCCGGCCGGGTCGACCGGCGCGGCCGGGTCGGCCGCGAACAGCTCGCCGGTGTACGGCCACAGCTCGTCCACCGCCGTCCGCATCCGCCGGTGCGACTCCGCGGTGCCGTCACCGAGGCGTACCGTCCAGAGGCTGGCGTGGTCGAGGTGGTAGGCCACCTCCTTGCGGGCCTTGCCGGCGATGGCGGCGAGCCGTTCGTCGGCACAGCCGCTCAGCGCGGTGTAGAGCGGGAGCTGGTACGCCGACAGGAAGAGCAGCTTCGCCATGGTCATCGCGAAGTCGCCGTTCGGCAGCTCGACCAGCAGGCAGTTGCGGTACTCCCGGTCCGAGCGCAGGTACGCCAGCGTGTCCTCGTCCCGGCCGGCGCCCTCCAGCTCCCCGGCGTAGCTCAGCAGCAGGCGGGCGGCGCCGAGCTGGTCCAGGGCGATGTTGGCCAGCGCGACGTCCTCCTCCAGCTCCGGTGCGGCGGTGACCCACTCGCCGAGCCGCTGCGCGGCGACCAGGGCGTCGTCGCCGAGTCCGAGCAGGTACTCCACTGTGGTGTGTGCGGGCGCGCCGGCGGTGTTCACAGGTGCGCCGCCCCGTCGGGTACCGGATAGAACGTCGGGTGCCGGTAGACCTTGTCGGCGGCGGGGGAGAAGAAGGCGTCCTTCTCGTCGGGGCTGGAGGCGGTGATCGCCTGGGCCGGTACGACCCAGATCGAGACCCCCTCCTGCCGCCGGGTGTAGAGGTCCCGGGCGTTGCGCAGCGCCAGCTCGGCGTCGGGGGCGTGCAGGCTGCCGACGTGGGTGTGCGACAGCCCGCGCCGGGCCCGGACGAAGACCTCCCAGAGCGGCCAGCCGGACCGGCCCTGGCTCGGGGCGGTCACGCCGGCACCGCCGTACGCGCGCCGGCCCGCTTGGCCGCGTACGCCTCGGCCGCCTCGCGTACCCAGGCACCGTCGGCGTCCGCACGGCGGCGGTGCGTGATCCGTTGCCGGTTGCACGGCCCGTCCCCGGCGATCACCCGCATCAGCTCGGCGTAGTCGGGCTGGGTGTAGTCGTGCGCCTGCCGCGACTCGTTCCACCGCAGGTCGGGATCGGGCAGGGTGAGGCCGAGCACGCCGGCCTGCTGCACGCACATGTCGACGAAGCGCTGCCGCAGCTCGTCGTTGGAGAACCGCTTGATCTTCCAGGCCATCGACTGCTGGGAGTGCGTCGAGTCGCCGTCCGGCGGGCCGAACATCGCCAGCGACGGGTACCACCAGCGGTCCACCGCGTCCTGGGCCATCGCGTGCTGCTCCGGGGTGCCGCCCGCCAGGGTGTGCAGGATCTCGTAGCCCTGCCGCTGGTGGAAGGACTCCTCCTTGCAGATCCGGATCATCGCCCGGGCGTACGGCCCGTACGAGCACCGGCAGAGCGGGACCTGGTTGACGATGGCGGCGCCGTCCACCAGCCAGCCGATGGCGCCGACGTCGGCCCAGGTCAGCGTCGGGTAGTTGAAGATCGAGCTGTACTTCTGCCGGCCGGCGAGCAGCAGTTCGACCAGTTCGTCCCGGGTCACCCCGAGGGTCTCGGCGGCGGCGTAGAGGTAGAGCCCGTGCCCTGCCTCGTCCTGCACCTTGGCGAGCAGGATCGCCTTGCGCTTGAGCGAGGGTGCCCGGCTGATCCAGTTGCCCTCCGGCTGCATGCCGATGATCTCGGAATGGGCGTGCTGGGCGATCTGCCGGATCAGGGTCTTCCGGTACGCCTCCGGCATCCAGTCCCGGGGCTCGATCTTCTGGTCCGCGTCGATCAGGGCGGTGAAGTAGTCCTGCGGGTCGGTCTCGACGGCCGGGTCGTCCCCGGGACGGCCACGGTCGGCGGCCGCCCGCAGCGCCGCCTCCGCCGCCTCGACCTGATCGAGCAGGCCGCCGGCGGGTCCGTCATCCGGGACCGGGAAGTCATGTCCGTACACGCAGCAAGTGTTACAGCTCAACTAGTCAGTAACCAAGACGTGTAATAGAAATGCCACACAGACCCGGCCCTGAGCTGGGCGGCTACCCGGCACCAAATGTCCGCACTGATGGGTGAATGAGGCTGGTCACACCGACCCATATATTCAGCATCTATACCGACATAACCGATCATTTCCGGGCGACACCGAAGAACTCGCGGCCTTCGCCATCTGGCGGATTGGACCCGGCCACGTAAACTTTCCCCGTTCCGACCTGCCACCTCCCCCGGCAGTTCGGGCGCGCGGAGCAGACCGCCGGTGTGGGGCTGGCGGAGGCGCCGCCGACACAGCAAGACGCACAGCGCCCTGGACACAGCGGCCCCCCGGCCTTCACCCTTGGAGCCCCATCCTCATGCGTCCCCGCGTGACCCTGGTGCTCGCCATCACGACAGTCGTGCTTGGCGGCCTGCTGCTCGTGCCCGCCGCGTACGCCCGGCTGGCCGACTCCGGCGGAAGCACGTCCTCGACCGAGGAGGCGCCGGTCGGGATCGAGCCGTCCGCGCCGCCGCCGCCGACCCTGGCCGCCGCGCCGGTCACGGTGAAGGGGGTGGACGGCTTCTTCTCCTGGGCCCTGCTCGACCGGGAGAGCGGAAAGATCTCCGGCTCCAAGAACATGACCTCGACCAACTCGACCGAGTCGATGATCAAGGTCTGGATCGTCTCGGACTACCTCCGCCGGCTCGGCGACAAGACGCCTCCCTCGGCGTACCTCAAGATGGCGAGCACGGCGATCCGGGACAGCAACGACGACGCCACGAACGCCCTGTACGCCGCCGTTGGCGGCGCGAGCACCCTGGACCGCTTGATCAAGATGTGCAACCTCACCGAGACCGCCAAGGAGATTCCTGCCGGCGAGAACCGCATTTGGTGGAGTTACACCAGTATGTCCCCTCGGGACGCGGTCCGGATGGGAGAGTGCGTCAAGGACGGCACGGCAGCCGGGCCGAAGTGGACCGAATGGGTGTTGGGTGAGATGACCAAGGTACGCGGTACGACCGCCGCCAAGGATCAGCGGGCTCGGCAGGGCGGTGGTCGTTGGGGCATCATCGACGGCCTGCCGCAGGGCATCGTCAAGCAGGGGCCGGTCAGCATCAAGAACGGCTGGACACTGATCAACGCCGACGGCAAGTGGCACCTGAACTGCCTTGCGATCACCGATGACTGGGTGCTCTCCGTGATGACCCGCTACTCCGGTGCCAAGGGGCTCGACTACGGTGCCGACGTCTGCGCCAGCGTCGCCAGCCAACTGGTCACCGAACAGCCGGGCGCCGTGCTCAGGGTGCCGCAGCCGCTCACCGTGAAGCAGTCCTGATGGGCGCCGAGGAACGCGCCGCCGAGCGGCGGGTCCGGTCCAACCGGTCCACCCTGCTGCGGCTGACCCTGATCGCGGGCGTGCTGCTGGTACTGGTGCTGGTCGGGCTCCGACTGATGCCCGGCTCGCCGCTGGCGAGCACCGCCGCCGCCAAGTGGGGGGAACCGTCCGGCCCGGCCGGTCCCACCGCCACCACCCCGGGCAAGCCGGCCACCCCCACCCCGACGCCCAGCCCCGAGCTGCCGCCGCTGCCGGTGGCGCCGGCCAATGTGAAGATCGACAAAGCCGGCTGGTGGAACTGGGCGCTGATGGACACCCGGACCGGCAAGATCTCCGGTTCGGCCAACATGGACGAGACCAACCCGACCGCCTCGATGATCAAGGCGTGGATCGGGGCGGACTTCCTGCGCCGCGCCGCCGAGAAGGGCGACACCCCGAGCGACACCCGGATGAACCAGGTCTCGATCATGATCCGGGACAGCGACAACAACGCCGCGCAGACCCTCTACGAGCTGAACGGCGGCACGGCGTCGATCAAGCGGCTGATCAGCATCTGCGACCTGACCGACAGCAGCCCGGCCGCCGACGGCGGCTGGAGCCGTACCGCGCTCTCGGCCCGGGACACCGCCCGGATGGGCGCCTGCATCGCCGACGGCCGGGCCGCCGGGCCGAAGTGGACCGAGTGGCTGCTCGACGAGATGCGCGCGGTACGGGGGGTCGGCAACTTCGGCATCCGCAAGGCGTTCCCGGCCGCCGAGCAGAAGACCATCGCCGTCAAGAACGGCTGGGTGGACCGGCAACGCGAGCAGAAGTACACGGTGAACTGCCTGGCCATCGGTGACGGCTGGACGATGGCGGTGGAGACCCGGTACGCACTCGACCTCGGCTACACGTACGGGGCGAAGATCTGCGAGGACGTGGCCCGGCAGCTCCGCGCCGCCTCGGACGCCACCTGAGCCAGCCCCGGCGGCCGCCCACCGGGTGGTGTGGGCCCGCCGGGAGGCGTCCGGCGGTACAGCCGAGCGTCAGGCGGAGAAGAAGACCGGCCCGCCCACCGGCAGCGGCGGTACGCCGGCCAGGTCGACGGCACGGCGGGCGAACTCCCGCAGCCCCGCCACCTGTCGCTCGCCCAGCGAGAAGTCGAGCGTCCGGAAGTACGACGCCAGGGTGGCCGCGTCGAAGGTCTCCCACCGGGCCGCCGCCTCGGCCACCTCGTCGAGCTCGGCCAGGCAGAGGTCCCGGGAGCGCAGGAACGCCTGGTGCACGTCCTTGACCTGGCCGGGATGGCTGGCCGCGAAGTCCCGGCGTACGGCCCAGACGGCGAAGACCATCGGCAACCCGGTCCACTCCCGCCAGGCCAGGCCGAGGTCGGTGACGGCCAGCCCGCGCCCGGGCGCCTCGTAGAGGGCGCGTAGCGCGACGTCGCCGATCAGCACCCCGGCCTCGGCCTCCAGCAGCATGGTGGTCAGGTCGGGCGGGCAGGTGAAGTACTCCGGGTCGACGCCGTACTGCTGGGCGAGCAGCATCCGGGCGAGCAGCACCCCGGTCCGGGAGGTGGAGCCGAGGGCGACCTTGGCGCCGTCCAGCTCGGCCAGCGGCCGGGTGGAGACGATGTTGACCGAGAGCACCGGGCCGTCGCTGCCGACCGCGAGATCCGGCAGCAGCAGCAGCTCGTCGGCGTGCTTGAGGTATTCGACCAGCGTGATCGGCCCGATGTCGAGGTCACCGGCGACCAGGGCGGCACTGAGCCGCTCCGGCGAGTCCTTGTGCAGCTCGACGTCGATGAGCGCGCCCGAGCGCATCAGCCCCCAGTAGATCGGCAGGCAGTTGAGGAACTGGATATGGCCTACCCGGGGTCGCCGCAGCTCGGTCATGATCCGACCGTAGCCGCCGGCTCGACCGGCCGCTCGGCCGACCGGGGCGGAAGTGGCCCAGGACGCATCGTGGCCCGCTCGCGCCAGGCGGCCCGCAGTACCACCGGCGCCACCGCGGCGACCACGGCCAGCCCGGCCAGCCCGGCTACCGCGACCAGCGGCCGGGGCGGGAAGCCGGCGAGCAGGACGCCGCCGGCCAGGTAGCCGAACATCCCGGCGCCCTGGATCGCGGCACCCTGCGCGGCGAAGGCCCGACCGCGTGCCTCCGGCGGGACCCGGTTGGCCAGTACCAGGTTGCTGAAGACGTTCAGCCCGCCGTTGGCGACGCCGCCGACCAGCCAGAGCGGCACCAGCCAGCCGGCGGCCGGCACGGTGGCGCCGAGCCCGACGAGCAGGCAGGCCGCGCCGAGCATGCCCAGCACGCCCTTGACCCGGTCACCGTCGTCCCGGGCCCGCCGGGCGGTACCGGCCAGCAGCCAGGCGCCGACCAGCATGCCGGCGGTCCAGGCCGCGCTGACCAGGCCGAACATCGCGGTCGAGGAGTGCAGGGTCTCGCGTACGTAGAAGACCTCGATCACGTTGACCGCGCCCACCCCGGCCACCGTCGCGGCGATCGCGGCCACCATCGTCCAGAGCAACGGGTCGCGGCGCAGCCGCCAGGCCGGGGCCGTCGGTGCCGGGCTCGCCCCGCCGGCCGCTCCGGTCGGCCGTCGTCCACCCCGTCGGGTACGCAGCAGCAGCCCGGCCGCGATCAGCGCGAGGTAGCTGCCGGCGTCGAGCAGCAGCGGGATCCGGGCACCGAACTGGCCGACCAGCAGCCCGGCCAGGGCCGGCGCGATCAGCATGCCGACCGAGCCGGCGGTCAGGTTGATCGCACTGGCCCGGGACAGGTCGTCCCGGCGCACCATCTCGGGCAGCAGGGCGGCCAGGGTCGGCTGGGTCACCGCCAGCCCGCAGGCGAGCAGCGCGGCGAGCAGCAGGATCAGGACGGTGTTCCCGGCGAAGGCGAGTGCGGCGCAGACCGCCGCCTGGCCGGCACCGGCCCAGACCAGCAGGGTGCGGCTGTCCACCCGGTCGGCGAGTCGACCGGTCAGCGGGGCGAGCAGCACCAGCGGCAGCGTGGCGGCCAGCATCACCCCGGACACCGCCAGCCCACCGGCGCCGGCGGATTGCAGGGCGAGCGCCAGCGAGGTCGCCGCGAGGAAGTCGCCGCAGCTCGACACCGCCCGGGCACCGGCGGCCAGGTAGACGTCCCGCCAGCGGGAGACTGCCGGCGTGCCGTCGTCGGGCATGGCGGGACCGGCAGTTGTGAAGGACATACTTCGAAAGTAATCCTTCACAACTGCCGTACGCAACCAGCACCCGGCCCGAACCGATCAGCTCACTCCATCGGCAGCGCCGCGTAGTGGACCATCACCGGCCGGGAGCCGTCGGGCGGGTCGACCCGCTCCCGCCGCCGGTACGGCCGCATCAGCTCGCGGATCCGGTCGTTCAGCTCCACCAACTCCTCGGCGGTCAGCATCAGCACCGCGCCGCCGTACCGGGCCGCGTCGTACCACTCCTTCGGCTCCGCGCCGGCCCGCCGGGCCCAGTTCCTGATCCGGTCCAGGTCGCGGGCGGCGTAGACCTCGATCAGGGTCTCCTCGGCGGCCCGCGCCTCCGGCGAGGCGTCCTGGCCGACCTCCACCCCCCAGGAGCCGACACTGCTGCGCCAGAGCCGCTCGCGGGCGTCGCCCCGGCTCGGCGCCTGCTCGACCAGCCCGTACTTCGCCAGCTCCCGCAGGTGATAGCTGACCGCGCTCGGCGAGAGCCCGACGATCTCGGCACACTCGGTGGCGGTGACCGCCGCCCCGGTGGTGGTGAGGTGCTCCATGATCTCCAGCCGGGCCGGATGCGCCAGTGCCCGCATCACCTGCGGGTCACTGATCATCATCTGCCGCTGCTCGACGGGCTGCTCGGTCATGAGCCCATGATTCCGCCTCCGACCCACCGGACGGCAGCGGCCCGGGCGGCACGGCAGCTCCGGCGAGCGGTGGCACAAACTGTTTGTAGTACAACCAGCCAGCGCTACAAACAGTTTGTAGTAGGCTTCCCTCATGCCGATCGTGGGACGGGTGGCCGAGCTGGCCGAGCTGACCTCGGCCTGGCAGCGGGCCGCCGAGGGCAACCCGGAGCTGGCGGTGGTCTGGGGCCGCCGCCGGGTCGGCAAGACCTACCTGCTCACCCACTTCGCCCGGGGCAAGCGGGCGGTCTACTTCACCGCGACCCGGCAGGACGCCGACGACCGGCAGCTACGCCGGTTCGCCGAGGCGCTGCGCGAGCAGCTCGGCGACGAGGTGGCCGACCTGGCCCCGGTGACCTTCCCCGACTGGGAGGCCGCGCTGCGGTTCGTCGCCCGGCTGGCCCGCACCGACCCGCTGCTCGTGGTGCTCGACGAGGCGCCCCGGCTGACCGGCGGGCATGCCGACTTCGCCGACACCGTCTCCGCGGTCTGGGAGAACCACATCCGCGACCAGCGGCTGCTGCTGGTGCTCTCCGGGTCGGCGGTCGCGGTGATGGAGCAGATGCTCGGCCCGCAGGGCGGGCTGCACCGACGGGCCGGCGTCGAGCGCCGGATGGACCCGTTTCCCCTGCTCGACGCCCGGGCCTTCCTGCCCGACCTGGCTCCCGAGCGGTTCCTGGAGGCGTACGCGGCCTGCGGCGGCTACCCGCTGCACCTGAGCCGCTGGTCCGCACGGCGCTCCACGGAGGAGAACCTGGACGAGTTGGCCTTCACTCCCGGCGGCCTGCTGCTGCGCGACGCGCCGGACATCCTCTCCGAGGACCTCGACTGGCGAGGCGGCTACGAGCGGGTGCTGACCGCGATGGCCGGCGGCGCCCGGCGGCGGTCCCGGATCGCCGGCCGCGCCCAGCAGCGGATCGACTACACCCTCGACCGGCTGCGCCGGGCCGGCTACGTCCGGGCGGTACGCCCGGTCGGCGCGGGCGGCTCGGCCGACCCGATGTACGAGATCGCCGACGACTACCTCGCGTACTGGTTCGGCGTACTGCGCGACGACGCCGACCTGATCGACGGCGGGCAGGGACCCGCGGTCCGGCGACGCACCTGGGGGCGGTGGCAGACACACCTCGCCCGGGTGTTCGAGGCGGCGGCCCGGGAACACGCCCAACGCCTGGTGGCCACGGGCGCGCTGCCCGCCGAGACGGTGGTCGGCCGGTGGTGGAAGGACGAGACCGTCGAGATCGACGTGCTCGGCCTGGCCGGCGACGACCCCGTACTCGTCGGCGAGGCCCGCTGGCAGACCAGACCGCTCACCCTGCGCGACCTGACCGACCTGCGGCGCCGGGCCGGTCACCTGCCGTCACCCGGACCGACCGGCCTGACCTTCGGGTTCTGGTCGCGCGGCGGTGGCGACGAGACGCTGGCCGGCCACCCGGAGGTCCGCACCTTCACCCCGACGGAGATGCTGGCGAGCACACCCGGCCGGCGGTCCGGCCGGCGCGGCGGGTGAAATTCGGTGGAACCGGAGCTGAGCCGCAGGTAGGCTTGCTGGCCGCTTGACGGCCGAGGTGAGAAAGCACCGCAGCGGACGTCCCCGCGCCGGGTGCCGGCCATCCGCCCCCGGATACGCGAGCGAGCAGCCGACGCGCTGACGCGCCGATGGGAACCCAGCATGCCCGCACAGGACCTCGACACCGACCTGGACCACGAACGCGCACACCTGGCCGCCTCCCGGGCCGCCCTGAGGCGGATGCGGGAGCACGCCGAGTCGCTCTTCCGGACCGGCCAGGACGTCGCCGGTGACGCGTACGCGGCGGAGACGCTCGGCCGGACCCTCTCCCGGCGGGTCGCCGAACTCGCCGACGACCCGGGCACCCCGCTCTTCTTCGGCCGCCTCGACTTCGCCGACGCCAGCCACCACATCGGGCGGCGGCACGTCACCGACCCGGCCGGCGAGCCGATGGTGCTGGACTGGCGGGCTCCGATCTCCCGCTCGTTCTACCGGGCCACCGTCCGCGACCCGCAGGAAGTACGCGTCCGGCGGCGGTTCGGCTTCGGCGCCGGCCAGCTCACCAGCTTCGAGGACGAGCACCTCGACCGGGGTGAGGAGTACGGCACCGCCAGCCGGATCCTGACCGCCGAGATCGAACGCCCCCGGGTCGGGCCGATGCGGGACATCGTCGCCACCATCCAGCCGGAACAGGACGAGCTGGTCCGGGCCGAGCTGGCCGACTCGATCTGCGTACAGGGGGCGCCGGGGACCGGGAAGACGGCGGTCGGGCTGCACCGGGCCGCGTACCTGCTCTATCTGCACCGGGAGCGGCTGCGCCGGTCCGGGGTACTCGTCGTCGGGCCGAACCGGGCGTTCCTGTCGTACATCTCGGCGGTACTGCCGGCGCTGGGCGAGGTCGAGGTGACCCAGGCGACCGTGGAGGACCTGCTCGGCACCCCGGTACGTGCCGTCGACCCCCCGGCCACCGCCGCGCTGAAGCACGATCCCCGGATGGCCGAGGTGCTGCGCCGGGCCCTGGCCGGGCTGTTGCGGGCACCGGAGGAGCCGATCGTGGTCTCCGACGGCTCGTACCGGTGGCGGGTGACGGCGGAGGCACTGCGTCGGATCGTCGAGGAGGCCCGCCGGGAGGGGCTGCCGTACGCCACCGGCCGGGAACGGGTCCGGGCCCGGGTCGTCGGCCTGCTGCAACGACAGTCGGAGGCCCGCCGGGGCGACTCGCCCGGCGAGAGCTGGCTGCGTCGGATGGGCCGGTCGAAGCCGGTCACCGAGTTCCTCGACCACTGCTGGCCGGCGGTCACCCCGGACGGGCTGGTACACCGGCTGCTGGCCGACCCCGGTGCGCTGGCGGCCGCCGCCGACGGCCTGCTCACCGAGGCCGAGCAGGCCCTGCTGACCTGGCCGAAGCCGCCCCGCACCCCGAGGGCGACGAGGTGGACCGCCGCCGACGCCGTACTGGTCGACGAGGCGGCGGGGCTGGTCGAGCGGCTGTCCAGCTTCGGGCACGTGGTGGTCGACGAGGCCCAGGACCTCTCCCCGATGCAGTGCCGGCTGATCGCCCGGCGCAGCGAGCACGGCTCGATCACGCTCCTCGGCGACCTCGCCCAGGGCACCGCCCCGTGGGCCGCCACCGACTGGCGGGAGTCGCTGCGGCACCTCGGCAAGCCGGACGCCTCGGTGGTGCCGCTGACCATGGGATTCCGGGTACCGGCCGTGGTGGTGGCGCTGGCGAACCGGCTGCTGCCGGCGCTGGCCGTGGACGTACCGCCGGCCGAGTCGCTGCGCTCCGACGGTGCGCTGGACATCCGTACCGTGACCGACCTGCCGGCGGCGACGGTGGCCGAGGTGCGGGCGGCGCTGGCTCACGACGGCTCGATCGCGGTGATCGCCGCCGAGGCCGAGACGGACGGGCTGCGCGCCGCGCTGGCCGGCGCCGGCATTCCGACCGCGAGCGCCGACGAGGTCGAGGCGGCGGCCCGGGTCACCGTGGTGCCGGCCACCCTGGCCAAGGGCCTGGAGTACGACCACGTGATCGTGGTCGAGCCGGCCCGGATCGTGGCGGCGGAACCGCGCGGCCTGCACCGGCTCTACGTGGTGCTGACCCGGGCGGTCTCCCGGCTCGCCGTGCTGCACAGCGAACCGCTGCCCGCGCCGCTCTGACCGGCCGGCTGACGCCCGCTTCGACCGTCCGAAAACTACTTGGTGCGGTCATGGACTTTGTATTGTAAACTCGTTTACGTGACCGGGAACTTTGACGACGACCGCACCGGAAGCCCCGCCGACGACCGCGACGAACTGCCGCCCCCCGACCCGGCCGCCGCACTGCGGCTGATCGCCGAGCAGCAGGCCGAGGCGGCCCGCAGGCTGAGCCCCAACCTGCTCTGGTACTACTGGCCCTGGGGCCTCGCCTGGCTGATCGGCTTCGGCCTGTTCTTCCTGCGCTTCGGGCCGGACGGCCGGGTCTTCGTCGACCTGCCCACCTGGCTGCCACTGCTCGCCCTGCTCACCCTGCTGGTCGCCGCCGGGATCATCTCGGGGATCGTCGGCGGCCGGACGTACGGGCAGGTCACCGGCGACTCCAACCGGCGCGGCCTGTGGTACGGCCTGGCCTGGGGCCTCGGGTTCAGCGGCATCAGCACGGTGCTCGGCCGGGTCGCCGACCACCTGCCCGAGGACGTCGCCGGACTGCTCTGGGCCGGCGTGGCCGTCGGGCTCACCGGCGCGCTGCACATGGCCGGCGGCGCGATCTGGCTGGACCGCAACCTGTTCCGGCTCGGCGTCTGGATCAGCGTCATCAACATCGCCGGGCTGATCGCCGGCACCGGCTGGCACGCCCTGGTGATCTCGGTCCTCGGCGGCGGCGGGATGCTGGTGGCCGGGGTCCACTTCCTGCTCCGCGACCGGGTTCGCAGCCGGAACCTCGCCGCCGGCATGCCGGGCACCCCGAGCGGGAGCGCCCGGAGCGTCTCGTGACCGGCCTTCCCGAACTCGACCCCGTGATCCACGCACAGGCCCGGCTACGGGTGACCGCGACCCTCGCCACCCTGCGGGGCGGCGACCGGATCACCTTCCCCCGGCTCCAGGACATCCTCCAGATGACCGCCGGCAACCTCTCGGTGCACCTGCGCAAGCTCGAAGAGGCCGGCTACGTCGAGATCGTCAAGACCCACCAGGGCCGCACCCCGACCACGCTCGTCGGGCTCACCCAACGCGGCCGGTTCGCCTTCGAGGAATACACCCTGGCGGTACGCGCCCTGCTCGATCCGCCCCAGACGGAGGAAAAGCCATGATTCTCGCCCGCGCCGTCCAGGCCACCCGCCGGTACGGCGACGTCACCGCCCTCGACCGGGTCGACCTCGAACTCCCGGCCGGCGAACTGGTCGGCCTGCTGGGCCCGAACGGCGCCGGCAAGAGCACCCTGCTGAGCCTGCTGGTCGGGCTGCGCCGGGTCAGCTCCGGCCGGGTCGAACTCTTCGGCGGCGACCCCCTCGACCCGGCGTGCCGCCGGCAGATCGGGATGACGCCGCAGGAGACCGGGCTGCCGCCCACCCTGCGGGTCGGCGAGGTGGTCGACTTCGTCTCCGCGCACTACGCCGACCCGGTCCCCCGGGCCGAACTGCTCGGCCGGTTCGGCATCGACGACCTGGTACGGCGGCAGACCGGTGGCCTCTCCGGCGGGCAGAAGCGCCGGCTGGCGGTCGCGCTCGCCTTCGTCGGCCGTCCCCGGCTGGTCTTCCTGGACGAGCCGACCACCGGACTGGACGTGACCGCCCGCCGCGAACTCTGGGACGGCATCCGCCAGTTCCACGCCGACGGCGGCACGGTGCTGCTGAGCAGCCACTACCTGGAGGAGATCGAGGCGCTGGCGCACCGGGTGGTGGTGCTCGGCCACGGCCGGGTACTCGCCGACGACAGCGTCAGCGCGATCCGCGACCTGGTCGGGGTACGCCGGGTCAGCCTGGTCGCCCCGGAGTTGCCGGCACTGCCCGGAGTACGGGCCGTGGAGCAGGTCGACGGCGTCACCCACCTGCTCACCACCGACGCGGACCAACTCGTCCGGGACCTGGTGCGCAGCGGTGTCGCCTTCGCCGACCTGGAGATCCGGCCGAGCAGCCTGGAGGACGCCTTCCTGGCCATCACCGAGGCGCCGTCCGACCGCCGGGCGCAGTCCGAGCCGCAGCCACAGCCCGCCCCCCAGCCCGCCGACGTGTGACGGAGGAACCGATCGTGCGACTCTCGCTCGTGCACGCCAGATACCAGTTGCTGGAGACGGTCCGGATCCCGATCGCGCTGGTCGGCAGCGCCTTCTTCCCGGCCGCCTCGATGCTCTTCTTCGTCGTCCCGTTCAGCGGCGACGATCCGGTGATCGCCACCTACGCCACCGCCTCGATGGTCACCTTCTCGGTGATGAGCACCAACATCTTCCAGTACGGCATCGGGGTGGCCGAGGACCGGGCGCAGCCCTGGGACCCGTACCTGCGGACGTTGCCCGCCGGCGCCGCACCCCGGTTCGCCGGTCGGATCCTCGCCGGCCTGATCCTGACCCTGATCTCGCTGCTCCCGGTGGTGGTGATCGCGGCGGTGGCCACCGAGGCCCGGCTGACCGGCCCGGCCTTCCTGGCCGCGCTCGGTACGGTCGTGGTGGTCGCGGTGCCGTTCACCCTGATGGGGCTCGCGATCGGCTACTCGCTGCCGAGCAAGGCGGCGATCGTGGTCGCCCAGGTCGTCTTCTTCCCACTGGCCTTCGGCGGCGGGCTGCTCTTCCCGCCCGGCGACTCGCCCGGGTTCATCGAGGCGATCGCTCCCTACCTGCCGACCCGGGGCGCGGTCGAGCTGATGTGGGCGGCCGTCGGCGACTTCCCGGTCGACCGGCTCTCGCTGGTGATGCTCGGCGTCTGGGTCGTGCTGCTGGCCGCGATCGCCGGCTGGGCGTACCGGCGGGACGAAGGCCGGCGGTTCAGCTAGTCGCGGTGTCGCCCGCCGGGCGAGCATTTCCCTCTGCGCGCTGATACCACGCCAGTCATCCTGATGACACCGTGGTATCACGCTCGAAGGGCATATGGCTGCGGCACCGCCGGATCCCGGCCTGCTAGGAGGCGGCGCGGCGGGTCCGGACCGGGACGACGAGGGGGCCGTGTTCCCCCTCGATCACCCGGACCCGGGCCCGGTAGTGCGTACCGAGCAGGTCGTCGGTGAGCACCGCCCGGGGCGGGCCGTCGGCGACCACCGCACCGGCGGCGACCAGCACCATCCGGTCGGCGTACTCGCCGGCGACCGAGAGGTCGTGCATGGTGGCCAGCACCGTCAGGCCGTGGTCGGTGCGGAGCTGGTCGACGAGTTCCAGCACCTCCTGCTGGTGACCGATGTCCAGCGCGCTGGTCGGCTCGTCGAGCAGCAGCAGCGGGGCGCCCTGGGCCAGCGCCCGGGCCAGGAAGACCCGCTGCCTTTCACCCCCGGAGAGGGTCGCCAGCGGCCGGGCGGCGAACCCGGTCAGGTCCAGCCGGTCCAGTACGTCGTACGCGACCGCCAGGTCGGCGGCGGACTCCCGGCCCAGCGGCGGCACGTACGGGGTACGGCCGAGCAGCACGTAGTCGAGTACCGCCATTCCGGCCGGCACGACCGGGGACTGCGGCACCGTCGCCACCGCCCGGGCCCGGTCCCGGCGGCGGAGCCGGGCGATCGGCGTACCGAAGAGGGAGACCGACCCGGTGCTGGCCGGCAGCAGCCCGCCGACCGCGCGGAGCAGGGTGGATTTGCCGGCGCCGTTGGGTCCGATCACGGTGACCCACTCCCCGGTCCCGACCGAGAGGCTGACCCCGGTCAGGATGCGTGCCCCGCCGAGGGTGACGCCGAGGTCGGCCACCTCGACGGCGACGCCGGTCGGGGCGGTCGTCCGGCTCGGGGCGGTCATTCCGCCACCCGCCGGGTGGTGCGCAGCACGATCGCGAAGAACGGGCCACCGAGCAGCGCGGTCACCACGCCGATCGGGATCTCGGCCGGTGCGGCGACGGTCCGGGCAGCCAGGTCGGTCAGGGTCAGAAAGGCGCCGCCGAAGAGCACCGACAGCGGCAGCACCGCCCGGTAGCTCGCCCCGGCCAGCATCCGTACGACGTGCGGGACGATGACGCCGACGAAGCCGATCAGCCCGGAGACCGAGACGGCGGCGGCGGTGGCCAGCGAGGCGGCGGCGACCAGCAGCAGCCGGGAGCGCTGCGGGTGCAGCCCGAGGCTGCTCGCCTCGTCGTCGCCGAGCGCCAGTACGTCGAGTTCGCGCCGGTGCACCAGCACCACGGCGGTGGTGAACACCGCGTACGGCAGCACCACCAGTACGTCGTGCCAGCCGGCGGTGGCGAGCCGGCCGAGCATCCAGGAGTAGACCTCCTGGATGCTCTCGGCGTTGCGTTGCAGCAGGTAGGTCTGGCCGGCGGCGAGGAAGGCGGAGACCGCCACTCCGGCCAGGATCAGCGTGGCCGGGGAGCGGTCCCGGCCGCCGGCCGCGCCGAGCAGGTAGGTCAGCAGCACCGCGCCGAGCGCGCCGACGAACGCGGCCAGCGGCACCGTGACCGGCAGCCCGACCGTGACGTCGGCGCCGGTGACCCCGCGAACCACGATCACGGCGGTAACCGCGAGACCGGCTCCGGCGGCGACGCCGAGCAGGTGCGGGTCGGCCAGCGGGTTGCGGAAGACGCCCTGGTAGCAGCCGCCGGCCAGGGCCAGCATCCCGCCGACGAGCAGGCCGAGCACCACCCGGGGCAGCCGCAGCTCGGTGACGATGGCGATCTCGCGCTCGTTCAGGCCGCTGTGCAGGTGCACCCCGGGTACCAGATTGAGCAGTTCGATCGCGACGCCGCCCGGGGGCAGGCTGACCGGCCCGAACGCGATGCCGGCCACCGCTGCGGCCAGTACCGCCGCGAGGCCGGCGACCAGCCACCGGCGGCGCAGCCCGGCGGGCCGGGCGGGCCGGGCGGGCCGGCCGTCCCGGGCGGCATGGCCGGGGGCGACCGGGGCGGCGGGGCGGGCCGGGGCGCCGGCTGTGCTCAAGCGGGTACCTTGGCGACCGCGTCCACGATCGTCCGGAGCAGCTCGACCACCCGGGGGCCCCACCGGGACGCGATGTCGTCGTCGAGCCCGACGATCTGGTTGTTCTTCACCGCGGTCATCCCGGACCAGCCCTTGCGGGCCGAGACCGTCTGCGCGGACTGCTGGCAGCACTTGGTGTCGGCCAGGAAGACCAGGTCCGGGTCGGCCTTGATGATCGCCTCTTCGCCGAGTTGCGGATAGCCGCCCTTGGAGCCGTCGGCGTCGGCCGGGTCGGCGATGTTCTCCAACCCGACCATCCCGAAGAGCGAACCGACGAAGGTCTTGCTGGTCAGCGAGTAGTACTCCGGGCCGAGCTCGTAGAAGTAGCTCAGCTTCGCCGGCCGCTGCGGCACGTCCGCGACCAGTTTCTCGATGTCGCCCTTCATCCGGCCGACCAGGTCGGCCGCCTCGGCCGGATGCCCGGTGAGCGTGCCGAGGTCGGTGATCTGCCGGTACGTGTCGTCCAGCGTCTTCGCCGCCGGTGCCAGGTAGTGCGGGATCTTCAACTGGCCGAGCTGATCCACGATCTTGTTCAGGTCGTTGGTGAGTACCACCAGGTCGGGGTTCTTCGCCGCGATCGCCTCGGCGTTCGGGGTGAACGCCGACAACTCGGTCTTCGGCGCCTCGGCCGGGTAGTTCGAGTTGTCGTCGACGGCGGCGACCTGGCCGCCCGCGCCGATCGCGAAGAGCATCTCGGTGGCGGTCGGTCCGAGTACGACGATCTTCTCGGGGCGCTTGTCGAGGGTGAGGGTGCCGACGGTCACCGGATAACTGGCACCGCCGGCGCTCGGCGCCGCCTGCTGCCCGGGGTCGTCGACGGCGCAGCCGGTCAGGGCCAGCGCCGCGCCGGCCAGCAGCGCGGCCAGCAGTCGGGGCGTACGTCGGGTCATCGGTCCTCCTGTCGGGTGAGGTCTGGTGCTCCGCCGACAGGTGCCTGTGCCCCCCGCCCACGGGGCGCCCTTCCTCGAAGGCGCTTTCCGCGACCGCACCGCAGGCGACCTGGCTCATCCTCCGCATGCCGGGCTCGGGACCGCCCGAGGGCGGCGAGCGGGTGCGGGAGGCATCACAGTTGCGGGACAGCGCCGGTTTCACACCGGCTTCGCTGCGGGGTGGTCGGGGCAACGGTAGCGCATCCGCTCCGTGACCCGGCAGCGGCATAGCGCCATCCGCACACCGTTCCCGCTGATCAGAAGCTGTCCGGGCGGCGGCTCAGGACGGGCGGACTTTCCGGGGGCACGTGGCCGGGGACGGGTTTCCGTCGGGTGGGCCTCGTAGAATCCGCCGAATGGCTCTCCCCACCGAGCAGGCGACCGATGACACCGGGCAGCGGACCGGCGAGACCGAGCAACGGACCGGCGAGGCCCTCGACGTGCTGTGCCGGATCTTCGGCTACGACAGCTTCCGAGGCGACCAGCACGAGATCATCGACCAGCTCGTGAGCGGCGGCGACGCGCTGGTGCTGATGCCGACCGGCGCCGGCAAGTCGCTCTGCTACCAGATCCCCGCGCTCGTCCGGGACGGGGTCGGAGTGGTGATCTCGCCGCTCATCGCGCTGATGCAGGACCAGGTCGACGCCCTGACCACCCTCGGGGTACGCGCCGGCTTCCTCAACTCCACCCAGGACTTCGAGGCCCGCCGGCTGGTCGAGACGGCCTTTCTCGCCGGCGACCTCGACCTGCTCTACCTCGCCCCCGAGGCGCTGCGCTCGGAATACGTGCTCCGGCTGCTCGACCGCGGCAACATCGCGCTCTTCGCGATCGACGAGGCGCACTGCGTCGCCCAGTGGGGCCACGACTTCCGCCCCGACTACCTGGCCCTGTCGATGCTGCACGAGCGGTGGCCGGCGGTGCCCAGGATCGCGCTGACCGCCACCGCCACCCCGGAGACCCACGCCGAGATCGCGGCCCGGCTCAACCTCAAGGACGCCCGGCACTTCGTCGCCAGCTTCGACCGGCCCAACATCCAGTACCGGATCGTGTCGAAGCGGGAGCCGAAGAAGCAGCTCCTCGACCTGCTCCGCACCGAGCATCCCGGTGACGCCGGCATCGTCTACTGCCTGTCCCGGGCCTCGGTGGAGAAGACCGCCGAGTTCCTCGTGCAGAACGGCATCCCGGCACTGCCCTACCACGCCGGGCTGGACGCGCCCATCCGGGCCGCCAACCAGCAGCGGTTCCTCCGCGAGGACGGGCTGGTGATGGTCGCGACGATCGCCTTCGGGATGGGGATCGACAAGCCCGACGTACGCTTCGTCGCCCATCTCGACCTGCCGAAGTCGATCGAGGGCTACTACCAGGAGACCGGCCGGGCCGGTCGGGACGGCCTGCCCTCCACCGCCTGGCTGGCGTACGGGTTGCAGGACGTGGTGCAGCAGCGCAAGCTGATCGAGGGTTCCGACGGCGACCTGGCCCGGCGCCGGGTGCTCGGCGCACACCTCGATGCCATGCTGGCGCTCTGCGAGACGGTCCAGTGCCGGCGGGTCCAACTGCTCGGATACTTCGGCCAGCAGAGCGGGCCGTGCGGCAACTGCGACACCTGCCTGACCCCGCCCGAGTCCTGGGACGGCACCATCGCGGCGCAGAAGCTGCTCTCCACCGTGCTGCGCCTGCACCGCGAACGCGACCAGCGGTTCGGCGCCGGCCAGTCCATCGACATCCTGCTCGGCCGGCAGACCGAGAAGGTCACCCAGCACCGGCACGACACGCTCAGCGTCTTCGGCATCGGCACCGAGCTGACCGAGTCCGAGTGGCGCGGGGTGGTCCGGCAACTGCTCGCCCAGGGGCTGCTGGCGGTCGAGGGCGACTACGGCACGCTGGTGCTCACCGAGACCAGCGCGGACGTCCTCGGCAAGCGACGCGAGGTGATGATGCGCCGCGAGGCGCCCCGGGCCGCGTCCAGTGGCCGGACCGCGAAGCCGCGTGCGGCCGGAGCCGCCGCCGTCGCGCTGTCGCCGACCGCCGAACCGGTCTTCGAACGGCTCCGGGCCTGGCGTGCGGCCACCGCCAAGGAGCAGGGCGTGCCGGCGTACGTCATCTTCCACGACGCGACCCTGCGGCAGATCGCGGCCGAGCCGCCGGCCACCCTGGCCGAGCTGGCCCGGGTCAACGGCGTCGGGGAGAACAAGCTCGCCAAGTACGGCCAGCAGATCCTGGACACCCTCGCGGAGTAGGTCCAGGTCCAGCCGTCGACCGCGTGCTCACCTGGACACCGGAGGCGTCGAGGGCCCTCATAACGCCTCCGGTGTCCAGCTCGGTGCGCTACGCCACCGTCACGAACTGGTGATGGTCACGTTGTCGACCGCCGCCTCCACCAGGCTGGCCCCGGAGGCGTCGGCGGTCTGCACCAGCAGCCGCACCGACTGCCCGGCGTACGCCGACAGGTTGGCGGTGGCGGTGGTCCAACTGCCGTTGCGGTTGCTGGCCGCACCGGCCTGGTTGAGCAGTTGGGTCGTCCCGCCACTGTGCACCACGCTGACCCGCAGGTAGTCCGCGGACGAGGCGTTCGACCCGTGCGCGAGATACCAGGCCAGGGAGAGCGTCAACGTGCCGCTGCCGGGCAGCGTGATCGCCGGTGACTGGGCACTGGTCAGCCCGCCGTCCACGTCGTGGTCACCGGCCGCCGCACCGGCGAGCCGGCCGGTGACCAGGTCGTTGCTGCCGGCGTACGGGGCGAGTTGCTTGGCGCCGCTGGAGGTGGTCGCCTGGGCGGTGCCCCGTTCCCACGCCCCCGAGGTCGCGGTGTCGGTGCCGGCCGGGTTGACGGTCCAGCCGGTCGCGGTCTCGAAGGTGTCCGACCAGAAGGTGGTGCCCCCGCCGGTGCCGCAGTACGTCGCCTGGAGCCCGACCACCCGGTACGGGCAGTCCGCGTACTCGCTCAGGATCAGCACCGCCTCCCGGTTGCGGGAGGTCTGCGCCGGGATCACCTCGTCGGGCGGGTAGAAGCCGCCGCCACCGGACGAGCCCGGGTACATCTCGAAGGTGTACGCGAAGATGTTGTGGGTCGCCCACATCCAGTCCAGGCTGTCCCCGTCGGTGATGTAGAGGTCGCTGGACTGTTCCGGGGTGTAGCCGTTGGTGGCGGCCATCTGCTGGCCGAGGGTCCGGAAGGTCCGCTCCTGGTCGGCGTTCAGCCCCGGACCGGTGTTCGCGGTGGTGTAGCCGTACGGCCAGAGCACCAGCTCCGAGTAGGTGTGGAAGTCGATGTTCACCTTGATCTGCTGGGTGCCGCCGACGACCCGGCTGTTGACGAAGTCGCGCAGCCGGGCGGTCTCCGGCGCGGAGAACGCCGACGGGCCCCGGTAGGTCTCCGAGGAGGTCGAGCCGGACGAGCCGCCGCAGCAGCCCCAGTTGTAGCCCCAGTTGCGGTTCAGGTCGGTGCCGACGTTCGACGATCCGCTGTTCGGCTGCCGGTTCTTCCGCCAGGACCGGTAGGAGCCGGTGGCGATGTCGTACTCGCTGCCGTCCGGGTTCACCGTCGGGACGATCCAGATCTCCCGGCTGTTGACGATGTTGGTGATCCGGGAGTCCGAGCCGTAGTTGTCGGTGAAGAGGTTGAGCAGGTAGATCGCCATCTCGACGGTCAGGTGCTCGCGGGCGTGCTGCTGCGAGTTGAACAGGATCTCCGGCTCGTTCTCGTCGGTGCCGACGTTGTCGGAGATCTTGATGACCGGCAGGTCGCGTCCCTCGTAGGAGGTGCCCATGCTGGACCGGCGGGCGATCGTCGGATGGTCGGCGACGACCTGGTTGAGCACCGCGTTCAGCTCGGCGTAGTTGTGGTACGCCGAGTCGGCCGGTGGGAAGTCGAGCACCCCGACATCGCCGTGCTCGTGCTGGCCCCGGTCCGGCGCCGCCGGTACGGCCGCCACCTCGAAGCCGAGCGCGGTGATCGCCTTCACCTCGGCGGCGGTCGCGGTGACGTAGAGCGTGCCGTGCTCGACGTAGTCGATGCTGGTGCCGGTGGCGGCCACCGCGTTGCGGTCGGCGAGGGTGCGTGGGCCGGTCACCCGGTATTCGGCGCTGGTGGCCGGTTCCGTGTCGGCCCGGTCCGGTCGGGCGCTGGCGGCGCCGGCCGCCGGGCCGATACCGGCCACGACGAGTCCGAGTACGACGGTGCCGGCGAGCGTGCCGGCCCGGGCCCGGTGCCGGATCGACGGCCCGGACATCCAGGTGCGGAAGGGCATGTAAACCTCCTGGGGGTAGGGAGGACTCCGCTGGGTAGTGCACACTGCACCATCCGTACCATGGTCATATCAATATTGATCACTTGACGTCCCATGCCAGTTGGACCCTTCTCTCGGCAAAGATTTTCTTGGCTTGAACATCTGGCGAAACTTCCTGCCGAGCGGAATAGTGGCGACAGGACCCCGACCTTCGTCCCCCTGCGGAGCATCGATGGCCAGTTCGCCGAACCAGATCAGCCGACGCACCTTCGCCCTCGCCGGCCTCTCCGGCCTGGCCCTGCTCGGCACCGGCGTGCCGGCCCGGGCCGGCGCCGCGACCGGCCGCCCCCGCCCGGCACCGCACGACGAGCAGATCACCTGGCAGGACTTCTCCAGCTACGCCGACTGGCGGCGCGGCACCCACCAGGGCACCGTCGCCCTTCCCGGCGCGCGGACCGGGATCACGATGCTGCGTCCGGCCGGCACCACCGAATATGCCGATCCGCACACCGGCACCACCCGCACCTGGTCGTACGCCACCTGGACCTCGCCGGTCACCCCGATCGGCTTCGACGCCAGCGAACTGGTCGCCTCGTGGAACGCCGAGACCCCGGCCGGCACCTGGATCCAGGTCGAACTCCAGGGCACCTACAACACCGGCGCCCTGACCCCGTGGTACGTCATGGGTCGGTGGGCCGCCGGCGACCAGGACATCCGGCGTACCAGCGTGAACCGGCAGGGCGACCCGTACTCGACGATCTGGACCGACACCTTCTCGATCGACGACGTCGCTGCCGGGGTGCTGCTGCGGGCGTACCAACTGCGGCTGACCCTCTACCGCGCGCCGGAGAGCCGCCGCTCCCCCCGGGTCTGGCTGCTCGGCGCGATGAGTTCGCTGGTGCCGGACCGGTTCACCGTGCCGGCCAGCGCCGGCCGGATCGCCTGGGGCCGGGAGCTGACGGTGCCCCGCTACTCGCAGAACATCCACGCCGGGCACTACCCCGAGTACAACGGCGGCGGCCAGGCCTGGTGCTCGCCGACCTCCACCACGATGGTGCTGGAGTACTGGGGCAAGCGGCCCTCCGCCGAGCAGACCTCCTGGGTCGACCCCAGCTACCCCGACCCGTCGGTCAACCACGCCGCCCGGATGACCTACGACTACGCGTACGAAGGCTGTGGCAACTGGCCGTTCAACACCGCGTACGCCGCCTCGTACGGGTTGGACGCCAAGGTGACCCGGCTGCACTCGCTGGACGAGGTGGAGCACTTCATCGCCGCCGGCATTCCGGTGGTCACCAGCCAGTCCTTCCTGGCCGAGGAGCTGGACGGGGCCAACTACGGCACCTCCGGGCACCTGTTCGTGGTGGTCGGCTTCACCGCCGACGGCGACGTGGTCGTCAACGACCCGGCGTCGTTGGCCAACGACGCGGTACGCAACGTCTACCGGCGGGACCAGTTCGAGCAGATCTGGCTGCGGACCAAGCGGATCAACGCCAGTGGCGGGGTCTCCGGCGGGTCGGGCGGGATCGCGTACCTGATGAAGCCGTGCGGGAGGCCCTGGCCGAAGCTGGCCGGCTCGACCAACTGGTAGCCGCGCCGACGCCAGCTCACCTGGGGAGGATCACCGGCCCCGTGCCCGGCCAACGGCGTCCGGGTGCGGGGTCGGTGCCGTGCCGGATCCGCGCGGCACGGCTCAGGACCTGTCGGTCGGCTTCTCCGTGTCGGTCGGCTTCTCCTCCCCGGCCAGCGCGGCGCGCAGCCGCTCCTTCTCGGCCCGGCGCTTCTCCGCCGCCCCGGCCAACTGCTGGGCCATCTCGTCCCGCCAGCCGCGCAGCAGGAAGAACGCCAGCGCGGCGGAGAACGCCACCGCCAGCATGAGCTTGAGGAAGAGGTTCATCTCGACCGGCCAGAGCGCCAGGGCGACCGCCACGAACAGCCCGATCCGGCCCAGCGTGTACTTCACCGCGGGACTCATCTGCGCATCTCCGATCAGTTCGTCCGGCCGGCGAGCCAGCGGACGCCGGCAAACCAGACCAACGCGTACGCCATGGCGAAGACCGCCGCGGCCACCCCGCCCGAGACCAGCGGCGGGGTCGACTCGGCCAGCCCGGCGGCGAGCAGCCCGGCGGCGATCCCGACGGCCGCGGCCACCAGCGCCGCCGCGACCCGGGCGGGGCCGAACCGCCAGGCCCGGAACTCCTCGACGAAGATCCAGGCCGGCAGGACCACCGCGAGCCACCCGCTCGCCCGACCGAACTCGCCGAGGCCGACCAGGGAGGCACCGAGGTCGATGACGAGCAGCGCCACCAGCCCGACGACCACCCCGACCAGGGCGACGCCGAGCAGGTCGGCCAGGACCACGATCCGCCCCTGGTCGTCCCGGCGCGGAAAGGGTGCCCGCTCGCTCCGCTCGGTCATGCCGCCTCTCCGCTGCGCTCCACCGGCAGGCGTCGACCCCGATCCGCGCCCGCTCCGCCCGCTCATGACCTTTCGAGGGTACGTGAGCGGGCGCGGAACCACCCCTGCCGGGCCGGGCCGTACGCACGACGACAGCGGAGTACCCGAGCGCCGATCGCCGGCCTATCCGGCCCGGAGCGCCGCGGCGGGCGGCGTACGGGCCGACCTGGCCTTCGTCCGACTGCCCGGAACGCCCCGGATCAGGCCCAGACCTGCTGCGGCTCGGCCCGGCGTTCGGCCAGGCTCGGCGGGGCGTCGTACTCGCGCAGCACCGCGTACCGGCTGTCCCGTTCGGCGGGACGGAGGTCGGCGTCCCAGATGAGCTGGAGCAACTCCTCCCGGGACAGCGCGGCGGGCGTACCGGCCGGGTCGGCGGCGTGGCCGATCCGGTGTTCGGCCGCCGCGCCGGCCAGGTCGTCCACGCCGAAGTGGAGCGCGAGCTGCGCCACGGAAGGCCCCTGCGTCGCCCAGCAGCACGTCAGGTGCGGCACGTTGTCGAGGAGCAGCCGGGACACCGCGAAGGTCTTCAGCGACTCGGCCGGCGACGCCGTCTCGGCCGGCGCTTGCGGCCGGAGCCCGCCGCCGGCCGGGGCCACGAGGTCGTGCTCGTAGCGCAGCGGCAGGAAGCTGGTGAAGCCGCCGGTCTCGTCCTGCAGCTCGCGCAGCCGCAGCACGTGGTCGACCCGGTGCCGGTGCTCCTCGACGTGACCGAAGCGCATCGTCGCCGGGGTACCGAGCCCCTTGGCGTGGGCGAGCCGGTGGATCCGGGACCAGTCCTCCCAGGTGCGGTCGCCGAGGCCGAGCCGCTGGCGTACCTCCGGGTCGAAGATCTCGGCCCCGCCGCCGCTGATCGACGCGAGCCCGGCCGCGACGAGTTCGTCGAGGATCTCGTCGGCCGGCAGTCCGGTGTTCCTTTCCAGCCAGCGCAGCTCGGTCGCGGCGAAGCCGGTCAGTCGGACGTCCGGCAACGCCGCCGTCAGCGCGCGCAGCAGCTCCGGGTAGTGCTGCCACGGCAGCGCGGGGTGCACCGGGTTGACGAGCCCCAGCTCGGTGAGCCCGTCGGCGGCCAGCTCGGTGGCCTGCCGGACGGCCTCGTCGACCGGCGTCGGGTACGGATCCTTCTCGCCCTGTTCCGGGCGGAAAGAGCAGTACGCACAGCCGGCCGCGCAGAAGTCGGTCAGCTTCAGTTGCCGGTCGACGACGAACAGCACCCGGTCGTCGCCCCCCGCCCCGGTACGCCGGTGGTGCGCCAGCCGGCCGAGCCAGACCAGGTCGTCGCTGGCGTACAGCGCCTCGCCGTCGGCACGGCTGAGCCGAACTCCCGCGTAGACCTTCTCTTCCAGCTCACGCTTGCGTCCGGCGTCCATCGCAGCACGTCCCTCCAGGCACGATCTCCGCCACGAGCCTACGTGGAGCGCCCGAGGTGCCGGCGGAGGCGGTGGCGGCAGCCGGCCTGGTTCACCTTGCCCAGGTACCTTTAACCTGCTTCTCAGCGTCTCGTTACCCCCGTCGCATCGACATCCCCGGCGCATTGAGGTAAGACAAAGTAGGACGCGATGCACTACTAATGGCGATACCACAGCAGCGCAGGGCGCGCTGCTGTGCACGGACGGGAGCGGCATGGCCAACAGCAGGCGCGGACGACCGGACCGGCCCGTCGACGCGGTTTCGCCGGTGCTACGGCCGCTGGTCTGGTCAGCCCTGGTCGGTGCGATCGTGGCGGGCGCGATGGCGACCCCGGTCTACGCCGACCCGCCGCTGCCGAACACGGTCCCCGACGCCGGGGTACGCCCGCTGCCGGCCGGAGCGCCCAGCGTGCCCACCAGCACCGGCGCGCCGACGACGCCCTATCCGCTGCCGCCGAGCGTGAACGGTCCGCTGGCCAGCCAGATCATGGCGCTGGAGGTCGAGGTCGCCCAGCTCGGCGACCAACTGCTGCAACTGCGGCAGGAGCGGGACAAGGCCACCACCGAGCTGACCACCGCCGACGGCGTACGGCAGACGGCTCGGCTGGAGCTGGCCAATGCCCGTACGGCGGCCGACAACGCGGCGGCGGGCGCGCTGAAGGACGCCGCCGGGCTGCCACCGGGTGCGTTCGGCTCCGACCTGCACGGGCTGGACCTGCTCGGCCGGATCCAGCGCGGTGAGGAGCGGGCCGGCGACACCGAACTGGCCGCCGGTGAGGTGGCCCGGGCGCAGCAGGCCGAACAGCAGGCGGAGGCGGCATACCAGACCGCGTCCAGCACCTACCAGCAGAAGGTCGCCGCCTTCACGACCGCGGAGACGCGGTACAAGGCACGCTCCGCCGCCCTGGTGAAGCTCAAGCGCGACAACGCGGACCAGCTCAAGGCGATCGAGCGCGCCAGGGAAGCCGCCGAGCAGCAAATCGGCGCGACGATCGGCAGCGACAGCGTCGCCGGGATGGTCGCGCACCCCAAGGCGCTGGCCGCGATGCGTTACGCGCTCGCCCAGCGGGGCGACCCCTACCTCTGGGGCGCCGAGGGTCCGAACCGGTTCGACTGCTCCGGGCTGATGCTCGCCTCCTATCTCTCGGTGGGCAAGCGGATCCCGCGGGTCTCCCGTGAGCAGTACAACGGCACCCGCAACCAGAGCGTGGCCCGGGAGGCACTGCTCCCTGGCGACCTCGTCTTCTTCGCCTCCGGCAGCAGTTGGACCAGCATCCACCACGTCGGCATGTACATCGGCGGCGGCAAGATGGTGCACGCGCCGACCACCGGCGATGTGGTCAAGGTCTCCACCGTCTGGTGGTCGCGGTTCTACGCCGCGACCCGGATCTTCCCGGCTGTGCCGGCCCCGAACGCGACCACCCCGCCGCCGACCACCCCGCCGCCGACCACCAAGCCACCCACGACGCCGCCGCCGACCACCAAGCCACCCACCAGCACGCCAACCACGCCTCCGGCGACCAAGCCGCCCACCAGCACGCCGACCACGCCTCCGGCGACCCCGCCGGTGACGCCGGCACCGACCCCGAACCCGCCGGATACCTCGACGCCACAGACACCGCCGGTCAGCACCTCGGGCGGCCAGCCGACCGGGGGTACGTCCAGCGCCAGCCGGTCGACTCCGGCTGCGGAGGGTAGCTCCGACAGCAACTGAGGGTGCCGGTCACCGGCCGGCTGTGCGCCCGTGCTGAGATGTGGCACGGTGAGGGTTGACGTACTTCCGACCCGGCCTACCGGCCCGGGTGTGGGCGCGGGAGGCAACAATGGACGAATCGCAGGTCAGACCGGCTGTCGGGGAGGCATCCCCGGATACTGACGGTCGGGCTGCGGCCACCCGGTCCGGACGGGACGGCGTGGACGAGAGCGAACTGTCCCCGCTGCCACCGCCCCCGCCGGTCGGTACCGCGCTGCCGGAACCGCCAGCCGAGGAGGGGCTTCCCGAGGCCTACCAGCCGCCACCGCCGCCCGCCGCCGGAGCGCTCTGGGCGGACGCGCCGCCGGATCCGGCCGCAGCAGATCCGACCGCAGCGGACCCGACCGGTTCCACAGGCTCCGACTCGGCCCGGGACGCTTCCAGCTCGATCCGGGACGATCCCGGCTCTGTTCCGGACGGCGAGGCGAGTCCGACCGCCGCCTCGTCCGACGAACCGTCGGTCGAACCGGACGCGGATGCCGTCCCGGATGCCGAGACGAGTTCTGCCGACCCGTCGGACGATTCCGGCGACTCGTCTTACGATTCCGGCGACCCGTCCGACGAGGTCGGCTCCGCCGCCGACGCCGGCCCTGGGACAGATCCCGCCACCGATCGGGACGACGACGCCGGGCTGGGCTCGCCGGTCGACTCCGAGTCTCCGGACGGCCCTGAGCCACCGGTCAGCCCCGATCCTCGCGGTGGTGCAGAGGTCGCCGACGTGCCCGGGTCGGCGCCGGTCGCCGTACCGGAGCAGGTCGGCGACAGCGCCGCGGCAGAGCCGGTCGCCGTACCGGAGCAGGCCGATGACAGCGCCACGGCGGAGCCGGTCCGCGGTCGCGCCGTGAGTAGGGCGACCACCACTCCTACCGCAGCCGAAATCGCCGCCATGCCCGCCGCTTCCTCGGGCAGCCGCACCTACCGCGCCGGCGAACTGGCCAAACCCGTCAACGCGGCGGCCGCCACCCCGACACCCGCGTCCCCGGCACTCGCCTCCTCGGCCCCGGGCGCTACAGCCGCCGACGCCTCGACACCGAGCGCTCCGGTCGCCGCTTCCTCGACACCGGGCACTACGGCGGCCGACCCGTCCGCACCGGCCGCCGCTTCAGCGGCACCGGTGCTGGCCCCGGCGCCCCCGGGGACTCCGGTGCCGCCGCTGCAACGGCGGCGTCCGCAGACTCCGGCGCTCGACTCCCCGTGGTCGGCGTTCGCCAACGCCGTCAAGTCCCCGCCGGCCCCGTCGAGCGGATCGGCTGTCGGACCGCCGGCCGGCTCGGCATCCGTCCCACCCGTCGGCTCGGCATCGGTTTCGCCCGTCGGCTCGGCATCCGTCCCGCCCGTCGGCTCGGCATCGGTTTCGCCCGTCGCCACCGGACTCTCCGGGTCGACCCCGGCCGAGCCGGTACGCCAGACCCGGGAGCGGCCCGGGGCCGTGCACTTCACGGCCCCGCCCGCAGCCAGCGTATCGGCCCTGCCGGCCACCCCCGGCCAGTCGTCCCGGGACGCCGGGTCGCCCGCTGGCGGCACCCCGTCGTACACAGTGCCACCGCAGCGCAGCGCCCCGCGGAGCAGTGCCGGTACGACCCGGGCCAGTGCCTCGGTGCCGGGACTGTCTCCGGTACTGCCGAACGAGGCCGCCGCCGTAGCCGCGGTGCCGGGAGTGGCGAAGGTCTACCGGAGTACCGAACCGGAGCCGGCCGGTCCACCCGCACCGGCACATCCGCCGGAGCCGGCCGGACCGCCCGAGCCGGCACATCCGCCGGCACCACCGGCACCCGAACCGCCGGACCCGGGCCCGGCACCCACGCCGTTCCCGGCACCGGCGCCTCCGATGCCCACCCCGGTGCCACCGGCTCCGTCGCCGTACCCGCCCGCGCCGCCCCGGCCCGCTCCAGTGCCGCCGGGCCCCGCGCCGTACCCGCCGAACCCTGGCCCGACTCCACCCAGTCCGGTACCCCCGGGCCCCGGGCCGAACCCCAGTCCGGTACCCCCGGGCCCCGGGCCGAACCCCGGCCCGGTGCCGCCGGGCCCGGTGCCGTACCCGCCGACGTCGGCGGCGGCCTCGCCGGCGTACCCGGCCACGCCGGTCTCCGGTGGGCCGGCTGGCCGACCGGCGGATCCCCCGCCACCGGCCCCGCTGGTGGTTCCGGCGCCCGCCCTGCCGAGCTGGCCACCACCGACCAACCCGATGTCCTCGGCCAACCTGGTCGGCGGCAGTACGCCGGGCTACTCGCTGCCCACCGCCGACCCGGGCCCGGCCGTCGCCGCCGAACCGGCCGGCCGGACCCCGACCGGTGCCCGCCCGTCGGGCGCCGGTCCGGCCTCGCCGCACCAGCCGAGCGCCGGCCCGACGACACCGCACTCCCCGGGATACCGCGACTGGGCCCGGGACCAGCGGGCGGAGGGCACCGTGTACGGCGGCCCCGAGGGCCACGTCACCGTTTCGATGCCCACCAACCAGCTCGAGAACTCGGGCTCGCTGACCGGGCACATCCTGGCTCAGGGCTGGACGGACACCCCCACGCAGAAGACGAACACCGGCAAGGTGGTGCTGGTACTGCTGATCGGGCTCGGCATCCTCCTCGCGGTCGGACTGATGGTGGTGCTGCTGGCCGGAGACGCGTTCAGCAGCCTCTTCGACGGTCTGCTGAGTAGTTGACGGGGCCGCCCGGCGCCCGGCGGATCGGCGGGCGCGGGTGGTGAGCCTGCCCACTGGCGTGCGCGCCGAGGTGGCGGTGGCGGCTGGCCCCCGTACACTCGGATGGATTGTTGACCTGGCGCGTGCCACGCGCCTCTGGGCGATCTTGCGGGCGAATCAGCGGCGACCTCGTCGCGGCGGGCCATCGCGAAGATGCGCCCCGCTTGAGAGGTATCTTTGACCACCTTTGCTGATCACAGCATGTTTCCGTCCGTATTCGACGCGCAGTCCGGATCCGCTTCCGCAGGGACGTCCGCGTCTGATGAGCAAGCCGTTTTGATTGTGCCGGCTGTTGCCGATGTGCACGCTGATTCCGCCGACACGGTGACCGCCGACGATTCCGGCCCGCGCTCCGTGGCCGCCCCGGACGCGATTGCCGGGCAGGACAACGCCATTTCCGAGCCGGTCGATTCCGAGCCGGTCGATTCCGAGCCCGTCGAGGCCGAGCCGACCGAGTCCGGGCCGGTTGATTTCGCCGCCCTCGGGCTGCCCCGGCAGCTCGTCCGGGCGCTGCACCGGGAGGGCATCGACACGCCGTTCGAGATCCAGCGGGCCACCGTGCCGGACGCGCTCGCCGGGCGGGACGTACTCGGCCGGGGGCAGACCGGCTCCGGCAAGACGCTCGCCTTCGGGCTGCCCGTACTGGCCCGGATGGCGGCCGGCCCCCGGGCCCGGGCACACCACCCGAGGGCGCTGATCCTGGTGCCGACCCGGGAACTCGCGATGCAGGTCAACGATGCGCTGATGCCGCTCGGCCGGGCAGTCGGGGTGTTCCTCAAGACCGCTGTCGGCGGTGTGCCGTACGACCGCCAGATCGACTCGCTGCGCCGTGGCGTGGAGATCGTGGTGGCCACACCGGGCCGGCTGGCCGACCTGATCGAGCGGGGCGTCTGCCGCCTCGACGACATCGAGGTCACCGTGCTGGACGAGGCCGACCAGATGGCCGACATGGGCTTCCTGCCGGACGTCACCGAACTGCTCGCCAAGACGCCGGCGGATGCCCAGCGGCTGCTCTTCTCCGCCACTCTGGACAACGACGTCGACTCGCTGGTCAAGCGGTTCATGACCGATCCGGTCACCCACTCGACGGCGCCGCCGACCGCCGCCGTGTCCACGATGGACCATCACATGCTGCTGATTCCGCCGCACGACAAGTTCGCGGTGGCGGCCTCGATCGCGGCCCGGCAGGGCCGCACCATGATGTTCGCCCGGACCCAGATGGGCGTCGACCGGCTGGTCGAGCAGTTGGCGGCGGTCGGCGTCCGGGCCGGCGCGCTGCACGGCGGCAAGACCCAGCGGGTACGCACCCGCACCCTGGCCGAGTTCAAGGAGGGCCGGACGAACGTGCTGGTCGCCACCGACGTGGCGGCCCGGGGCATCCACGTCGACGGCGTCTCGCTGGTGGTGCACGTGGACCCGCCGAAGGACCCGAAGGACTACCTGCACCGGGCCGGCCGTACGGCCCGAGCCGGCGAGTCGGGTGCGGTCGCCACGCTGGTACTGCCGAAGCAGCGCCGGTCCACCCTGGCCATGTTGCAGAAGGCCGGTGTCGAGCCGGAGCAGACCCGGGTACGCCCCGGCGACGCCGCGCTGGCCGAGGTGACGGGTGCCCGGGAGCCGAGTGGCGTACCCGTGGTGGACGAGCCGGCACCGCGCCGTGGGTCCGGTACGCGCCCGGACCGTCCCCGTTCCGACCGCCGGTACGGCGACCGGCCCCGGGCTGACCGCCGGTACGGTGACCGGCCGCAGGAGGAGCGCCGGCACAGCGACGGTCCGCAGGGTGAGCGCCGCTACGGCGACCGCTTCCAGGGCGAGCGCCGCTACGGCGACCGGCCGCAGTCCGAGCGCCGCTACGGCGACCGCCGGTTCGGCGACGGCGGTGGTACGCCGCAGCAGGGCGGCCGTACCGAGCGGGGCGGCGAGTGGCGCTCCGGCGGGCGGCAGGGCGGCTTCCGGCACGAGGGCCGGCCACACACCGACCGGCCGGTCTGGGACCGGTCCCGGGACGAGCGCCCGCGCGAGGACCGGCCCGCCGGGGACCGGCCGGACGACCGGCGGGGCCGCCGCGACCACCGGTTCGACGGCCGGCGCCCGACCCCGACCCGCTGAACGGTCCCGCGTCGCCGCTCGCTGCCAACCGCTGAACGGTCCGGCACCGTTGCCCGGCCCCGACCCGCTGAACGGTCCGGCACCGTCGCTCGGTGCCGGCCGTTGAACGGTTCCGCTGTCGGGTCGGGCAGCGGGAGCCTGACGGGCGGCCGTCGGGTCCGGCGCACGGAGATCGCCCAGCACGCGTCGCGGATTGGGACGCTTACCGGTAACAAGGCCGCCGACCAGGGTCCGCCGCCGTCGAACGGCGCGGGCCCCGGTCGGGTCGCCGGCCCGGCGGCCGGCACGGAATTGCCGGGCTCGGGCACTCCTGTCGGTTGGCGGCGGTAACGTCCATGGACATGCCGAGCATGCCGAAGACGTTGTTCTGGAGCCGCACCGACGTGCCAGGTGCCGACCACACGCTCGTCACCGACCATCGTGGGCTGACCGCCCGGGGCACCGCACTCGCTGTCGACCCGATCGCCTTCACCTGCCGCTACGCGCTGCGCACCGACGAGCACTGGGCGACGGAGGGACTGGAGGTGAGCTGCGAGGGCGCCGGCTGGCTGCGCACACTGCGGTTGGAGCGGGCGGCCGGCCGCTGGCGGGCGAGCACGGCCGAGCAGGGCGACCTGGACGCGGCGCTGGCCGCCGCCGGCCAGCCGGCGGCCGGGCTGCCCGGCACCGAGGAGCCGGAGCGGCTCGCCGAGGCGGTCGACGTCGACCTGAGCGCCTCGCCGCTGTTCAACACCCTTCCGGTACGCCGCCTCCGGCTGCGCGAGGCCGCACCGGGCAGCTCACACCGGGTCGTCGCGGTCTGGGTGCTGGTGCCCAGTCTCCAGGTGGTGCCGGCTGAGCAGACCTACACGGTGCTGGAGGACGGCAACGTCCGGTTCACCAGCGAGGGTTTCACCGCCGACCTGACCCTCGACGCCGACGGCTACGTGCTGCACTATCCAGGGCTGGCGCACCGGCACTGACCCGAGCCGGCCAATGTCCCTCATCCGGACCACTCGCCGGTCATCAGGAAACGTTCCACCGTGGACCGGTGCGGCGCCAGGTCGAGGCCCCGGTCGGCCACCCACTCGTCCGAATAGTACGTGTCGGTGTAGCGTTCACCGCCGTCGCAGAGCAGTGTGACGACCGACCCGGTCCGGCCGCCGGCCCGCATCTCGGCGATCAGACCGAACGCGCCCCACAGGTTGGTGCCGGTCGATCCGCCGACCCGCCGGCCCAGCACCGTCGACGCGACGCGCATGACGGCCAGCGAGGCCGCGTCCGGCACCCGCACCATCCGGTCGACGACGCTCGGCTGGAAGGACGCCTCGACCCGGGGCCGGCCGATCCCCTCGATCCGGGAGCCGGCGCCGGTGGTGGCCGACCAGTCGCCCGAGGTCCACGCGGGATAGAACGCGGAGTTCTCCGGGTCGACCACGCAGAGCCGGCTCGCCAGCCGCCGATAGCGGAGGTAGCGCCCGATGGTGGCGCTGGTGCCGCCGGTACCGGCGCCGACCACGATCCAGTCCGGCACGGGGTGCCGTTCCAGGGCGAGCTGCGCGTAGATCGACTCGGCGATGTTGTTGTTGCCCCGCCAGTCGGTGGCGCGTTCGGCGTACGTGAACTGGTCCATGAAGTGCCCGCCCAGGTCCTCGGCGAGCCAGCGGGCCTCGACCACGACGGCGGCCGGATCGTCCACCAGATGGCACTTTCCGCCCTGGAACTCGATCAGGGCGATCTTCTCCGGCGAGGTGGCGGCGGGCATCACGGCGATGAACTGCACCCCCAGCATCCGGGCGAAGTACGCCTCCGAGACGGCGGTCGAGCCCGACGACGCCTCCACGATGGTGGTACGCGGTCCGATCCAGCCGTTGCAGAGCCCGTAGAGGAACAGCGACCGGGCCAGCCGGTGCTTCAACGACCCGGTCGGGTGCACCGACTCGTCCTTGAGATAGAGGTCGATCCCCCACTGGCGGGGCAGCGGGAAGCAGAGCAGGTGGGTGTCGGCGGATCGGTTCGCGTCCGCCTCCACCGCCGCGATCGCCTCGGTGACCCAGGTGCGTTCGGCGTCGTCGCACCGGTCGAGCTGTTCCATGACCAGGAACGTAGCAAGCCGCCCCGGCGGCCGGCCGGGTCAGGACGGGCCGACCGGCTGGGGGCGGTTCTCCCATTTCGTCGAGAGTGCGACGGCCGTCCGGGTCGAGGCGACTCCGGCCGTCCGGTTCAGCCGCAGGATGAGCTGCTCCAACTCGGCAATTGTGCCGACTCGCGCCTTGAGCAAGAAGGATTCCACTCCGGCCATGAAGTAACAGGATTCGATTTCCGGCATGCCCCGGATCGCCTCGAGTACGTCGTCGGTGTCACCGCCGGAGTCCTGCACGATGCCGATCAGCGCCGTTACGCCGAGCCCGATCGCCTCCGGCTCGACGTCCGCCCGGTAGCCCCGGATGACGCCGCCGGACTCCAGTTTGCCCACCCGCTCGTGCACCGCCGGCGCGGAGAGGCCGACCTGCCGGGCCAGCTCGGCGTACGAAAGGCGGGCATTGCCGCGCAGCAGCTCGACGAGGCTCAGGTCGATCGCGTCCACGTTCTGAGACCCTAGTCCGGGTGGGTGAACGGGCCGCCCGGGGTCGGCAGCATTGTTGCTGACATAACGCGTAAATGCCGTGAATCGTTCCGGCTAACCTCACACACGGTACGTTTTCGCGTTTGCCGGACACGACACTCCGGCGGTGTTGTAATTGCCGTACGTCCCTTAAACGAAGGCTCTGGCAAGCATGTGTTCTGGGGGCGGTCCTACCAGTCCGGGGGCTTCGTAGACGCGAGGAGGGGGCTGTGGACACTGGAGATCGTCTGCTGACGCCGGGCGAGGTGGCAGCGCTCTTCCGCGTCGATCCGAAGACCGTCACACGCTGGGCCGCGGCCGGGCGTATCGGCAGCATCCGAACACCGGGTGGACATCGCCGCTTCCGCGAGTCGGAGGTACGCGCACTGCTCGAGGGTGAGGGCATGCTCGACGAGGTGGACGAGGGCCTCGCGAACCGGCCGCGCAACGCCGGACCCGCCACCCCGAGTGGTCCCGGCCCGGCCGGCGCCGGAAACGTCGGCCTGCACTGAACCTTCTTTCGGCCTGGACAGCGCGGCGCCTGCGCCCCGACGTCCACCTGCGGCCACGACGGACGACCGCACGGTGAGGTCGAAAAGGTTCACTGACCGACACCGGGCAGGGGGTCGACACCGGGGCGGTCAGCCCCGATCGGCCCCCAGCTCGCCGGACCAGCGCCGGAACAGCGAGTGCGGTACGTCGAGCGCGTCGAGCACCTTTCCGGCCACGAAGTCGACGAGCTGTCGCGCGGACGCGGCGGCCCCGGCACCGTAGAAGCCGGGGCTCGCCGGCAACACCACCGCTCCGGCGTCGTGCAGGGTGATCAGGTGCTCGAGGTGGCTGCGGGTGACCGGAGTCTCCCGGGGCACCACCACCACCGGCCGATGCTCCTTGAGGTTCACCTCAGCGGCCCGTTGCAGCAGGTCCTTGGAGAGGCCGATCGCGATTCCGGCGCAGGCCGCCGTACTCGCCGGCACCACCACCATGCCCCGGGTCGGGTACGACCCGCTGCTGGGCCCGGCCGCGAGATCTCCGGCCGGCCAGTACGCCACGTCGGCACCGGCCAGGTCCCGGCCCAGCCAGGCGGCGAGGTCGTCCTTCCAGTGCGCGTCCCGGAACGGGCGGCCGGTCTCGTCGAGGATCGTCAGCCGGGCCGCCCGGGAGACGACCAGGTCCACCGGTTCACCCGCGTCGAACAGCCCGCCGAGCACGGCGGCCGGATACGGCGTACCCGATGCCCCGGAGACGCCGACCACCCACGGCCTTCTCATGCCCACCAGCCTGCCGCAAGCGTCGAAGCCGGCGCCGACCGGCCCCGGCCGCGAACCTGCGGCGCCGGCCCGGGTGTGACCAGATCATCACTTACTGCGAAATAGGACGTACCCGACGGCGATCACAGACCGGCCGGAAACTGCAATGCTGCTCACGTCTGCCCGCGGCAACGACGAAGGGGGCCGGGCATGTACGGGATCAGCTCGTGGGCGACCGAGCTGAGCTGTCCGATACCGGCACGCCTCTGCCCGCACGCCGACGCGGTGCAGGAGTGGCTGGTCGACTGGGCAGACCTGATCATCGGCCCGCTCGACACGACGGCCCGGGACCGGCTCGCCCGCGGCGGTGTCGCCCGGTACGCCGGCCGGCTGTATCCGGACGCCAGCGAGGCCGACCTGCGGGTCATCGCCGCCCTCTTCACCTGGTTCTTCCTGCTTGACGACGCCTGCGACGCGACCCGGCGCCCCCGGCCGGCCGAGGTTTCCGCGCTCTGCGACGGGGTGCTGCGGCTGCTCCGCTCCACCCCGGCCGGGTCGGCGCCACCCGGGCCGCCGCCACCCGGGCCGCCGCCACCCGGGCCGCCGCCACCCGGGCCGCCGCCACCCGGGCCGCCGCCACCCGGGCCGCCGCCACACGGGTCGGCGCCACACGGGTCGGCGCCACACGGATCGCTGCCCCGGCCGGGGCAGCCCGCACCGGCGGCCACCCCCGGTCGCCCGTCCCCCGCCGCGGGTCCGGGTTCCTGGACCGGACACCCGTCGGCGGCGCAGTCCCGGCCCGCGCACCACCCGGCGGCCGGGACGGGTGCCCGTTCGACCAACCAGCCGGCGGCCCGGCTCACCACCCCGCCGCAGAGCCGGGCGGCCAACAAGCCGGCGGCGAGGCCGGAGGCGTTCGACGGGCCGCTCCGACGGATGCTGGCCGACGCCTGGCGTACCCCGTACCAGCGGATGTCGGCGGCCTGGCGGGACCGCTTCGTCGACGCGGTGGCACACCACCTCGTCGGCGTGGTCACCGAGGCCACCAACAAGGCGAGCGGCCGGCTGCCCGGCGTCGCCGAGTACATCCCACTGCGCCGGGCGACCTCCGCCGCGTACGTCTCGTACGCCCTGATCGAGTTCGCCACCGGCCGGCCGGTGCCGGACGCGATCTACCACCACCCGGCGGTACGCGAGGTCGCCGACACCGCCAACGACCTGCTCAGCTGGTTCAACGACCTGCTCTCCCTGGAGCGGGACGCGGCCACCTCGGGCGGGCACAACCTGGTGCTGGCGGTGGCTCGGGAGGAACGGATCCCGGTCGAGGCGGCGATCGAGGCGGTGGTCCGGCGCTGGCAGCGCAGCATGCGACGGTTCGTCGAACTGCGCGACGCCGTGCCGTCGTTCGGGGCGGCCATGGACGGGCCGCTGCGGCAGTACCTGGACGGGCTCGGCAACTCGGTGCGCGGCACCATGGACTGGTCCATGGAGAGTGCCCGTTACCGGGACGCCCTGGCCGCCCCACGCCCGGCGGGACCGCTCGGCCAGGCCGAGCCGCGCCGCCGCCCCGACCGGCCGCCGAACGGCATCGGCGCCCGGGCCGAGCCGTCCGGCTAGCCGGGGCCGCGCTCCGCTAGCCGGGCAGCTTTCCGCTAACCGAGGCCGCTCACCGCCAACCGGGCAGCTTTCCGCTAACCGAGGCCGCTCACCGCCAACCGGAGCCGCTCACCGCCAACCCGGGCAGCTTCCCGCTGACCGCAGCCGCTCACCGCTAGCCGGCGAGGTGAAGCCGGATCACCAGGTCGAGCAGGGCGAAGACGAACAGGGCGATCCCGACGAAACCGTTGGCGGTGAAGAAGGCCCGGTTGACCCGGGACAGGTCGGTCGGGGTGACCACCACGTGCTGGTAGCCGAAGGCGAGCGCGGTCAGCGCCAGCCCGACCCACCAGAGCCAGCCCAGCCCGATAAGTTCGCCGTACCAGAAGAAGAGGCCGAAGGTCACCACGTGGGCGACGGTCGACGCGTACAGGGCGAACCGGAGGCCGTAGCGGGCGGGGACGCTGCGTACCCCGATCTGGCGGTCGACCTCGATGTCCTGGCAGGCGTAGATCAGGTCGAAGCCGCCGATCCAGAGCCCGACCGCCGCACCGAGCAGCCAGGCCGGGCCGGAACCGTCGAAGGTGCCGGTCACCGCGAGCCAGGCGCCGACCGGGCCGACCGCCTGGGCCAGAGCCAGGATCGCGTGCGGCCAGTCGGTGAACCGCTTGCCGTACGGATAGACCACCAGCGGGATCGCGGCGAGCGGGGCGAGGGCCAGGCAGAGCGGGTTGAGCGCCGCGGCGGCACCGAGGAAGACCAGCAGCGCGACGACCGCTCCGGTCCAGGCCGTCCGGACGCTCATCGCCCCGGTCACCAGTTCCCGCCCGGCGGTACGCGGATTGCGCGCGTCGATGTGCCGGTCGATGATCCGGTTCGCCGCCATGGCGAAGGTCCGCGCCCCGACCATGGCGATGGTGATCAGCAGCAGGTCGAGCCAGCGCACCTGCCCGCCGTGCCGCTGCATCGCGGTCAGCGCGGAGAGGTACGCGAACGGCAGCGCGAAGACCGAGTGCTCGATCGCCACCAGCCGGAGGAAGGACTTGACCCGCCCCGGCGACTCCGCCACGGCCGTCACCTGCGCCACCTTCCGTTCGCGACTGCGGGGCTCGCAAGCTCACTCCTCGCGCTCACGAGATGCCGTACTCCTTCCAGCGCTTGTCCACCAGGGACCGGATCTCCGGGGACATGGTCATCTCCTCCGGCCAGCCCCGGGTGTAGCCCTCGGTCGGCAGCTTGCGGGTGGCGTCCACCCCTGCCTTGCCACCCCAGAACTGCTGGTACGACGAGTGGTCCAGGTGGTCCACCGGGCCCTCGGTGAGCAGCAGGTCCCGGGCGTAGTCGACGTTGCCGAAGGCCCGCCAGGCCACCTCGGCGTAGTCGTGCACGTCGCAGTCCTCGTCGACCACCACGATCAGCTTGGTCAGCGACATCAGGTGGGCGCCCCAGATCGCGTTCATCACCTTCTGGGCGTGCTTCGGATAGCGCTTCCGGATCGAGATGATCGCGCAGTTGTGGAATACCCCGGCGGCCGGCAGGTCGTAGTCCACGATGTCCGGGATCAGCAGCTTGAGCAGGGGCTGGAAGATCCGCTCGGTGGCCTTGCCGAGCCCGTGGTCCTCCTGCGGCGGCTTCGAGGTGATGATCGAGTGGTAGACCGGCTCCCGCTGGGTGGTCATCGCCTCGACGTGCAGCACCGGGAACGGCTCGACCGGGGTGTAGAAGCCGGTGTGGTCGCCGAACGGCCCCTCGGGCAGTCGTTCGCCGGGCTCGATGTAGCCCTCCAGCACGATCTGGGCATGCGCCGGCACCTGGAGCGGCACGGTCAGGCAGTCGACCATCTCGACCCGCTCGCCGCGCAGGAAACCGGCGAAGAGGTACTCGTCGATGTCGCCGGGAAGCGGGGCCGAGGCGGCGTAGCTGACCACCGGGTCGCAGCCGATCGCGATCGCCACCGGTAGCCGCTGGCCGAGGCGTTCCGCGACCGCGTGGTGCGCGGTGGAGTCCTTGTGGATCTGCCAGTGCATGCCGAGGGTGTTGTGCGAGTGCTGCTGCAACCGGTAGAGCCCGAGGTTGCGCTTGCCGGTCTCCGGATGCTTGGTGTGGGTCAGCCCGTAGTTGTGGAAGATCCCGCCGTCGCCGGGCCAGACCTGGAGGCCGGGCAGCCGGTTCAGGTCGACGTCGGCGCCCCGGTAGACCACCTGCTGGCAGGGGGCGGTCTTGACCTTCTTCGGCGGTACGGACTTGAGCTGCATCACCTTGCCCAGGCCCTCGCGGATGCCGGACCAGCCGACCGGCAACTCCGGCTTGACCAGCGCGCCGATCCGCTCGCCGATCTCGTCCAGCCGGTCGACGCCGAGCGCCATCGCCATCCGCCGCTCGGTGCCGAACAGGTTGATCGCGACCGGCATCTCACCCCGGGTGGGGCGCTCGAAGAGCAGGGCCGGCCCGTTCGCCCGGACGGTACGGGTGACCACCTCGCTGATCTCCAGCGTCGGGTCGACGGGCACCGGGACCCGGCGCAACTCGCCGGCGCCCTCCAGCGCGGTGAGGAACTCCCGGAGGTCGGTGTACGGGAAGCCACGAGCCGCCATGGCCGCTAGTCTGTCGCACCGCCGGTCGGGGCGGCACGGCCGGGTCCCCCGCCGTGACCGGGCTCCCGTCGATGGGTCCCACCGGCACGGCCCGGTGCGGCGCCCCGGAACAGCCTCGGCCGACAGCTCGGAGCAGGCCGAGCCCGGCGCCTCCTCAGAGCAGGCCGAGCCCGACAGCTCGGAGCAGGCCGAGCCCGGCGCCTCAGAGCAGGCCGACGCCGAGCAGCAGGGTGCCGGCCATCAGGCTCGCCCCACCGACTCCCACCAGCCAGATCAGCTTGTTGGGCCGGGTGTCCGAGGGGCGTACGACAGAGAGGAAGAAGCCGATCGGCATCAGGATCGGCGCGGCGACCAGCAGGACCCGGATCAGCGTCCGCATGCCGTCGCCGTAGTCGGCCCGGTCCAGGTAGAGGAGTGCGACGAGCGCGAACAGCACGAGTACGCCCGCGTGGGCGTGCCCGGCGGTCCAGAGCGCCCGCCGGACGGGGTTGTCGAGATAGCCGGGTATCCGCCGGACCAGGTGCATGAGCAGGGACAACCCGCCGAAGGCGATGGTCGAGACGGTGATCAGCAGGATGGCGGCGGTGTTCTGGGTGGCGGACGACATCACAGGGCTCCCGAGGCGGTACGGCGGACCGAACTTGGCGCCGTCAAGATTGCCCCCCGGCACAGCATCTTGTCAACAGCAAGACTGCCGCCGACGCCATCGGCCCCGACGCGACGGCCAACGATCCCGACCTGCCCGGCGTCGCCACATCGAGCTGCGGGCTGAGCACGAAGATGCCGAGGTTGAGCTGGACGATGGTGATGGCGAACTTGCCGAACACCCACCAGTACCGGAAGTAGCCCCAGGAGGTGAGCGCGGCGAGCATCAGCCCGGAGAAGGCCGACGCGGTCCCCAGGTGCTGCAACAACTGCTTGTCCAGCGTCCGCGATGCCTCGTAGCCGGCCGCGGTGTCCCAGAGCACCAACGCGCACACAGGCTGGCCGGCGCCGACCGGGCGGGGCCGGCCGAGTCCGGGCCGGGGCTGGCGCGGGGATCAGGCCCGCTCGGTGGCGAGCCGGACGCTGAAGCCGAGCATCGCGACACCGGTACCGGCGTCCATCGCCCGGCGTACCCGGCGCCGGGAGAGCACCCGGCGTGCCCGGTGCAGCAGCCCGACCAGCGTCAGCAGGTAGAGCAGCGAGAGCACCGCGTGACTCAGCGCGAAGACCAGCAGTACGGCCAGCGGGGCGTGCTCCCCGACGAACTGCGGGAGCACGGCGAGATAGAAGGCCAGCACCTTGGGGTTGGTGATGTTGGACAGGAAGCCCTGCCGCCAGCCGGCGAGTGCCTGCCCGGGCGGGTCGGGCTGGTCCCCGCCGATCGGGGCGTACCGGCCGACCCAGGCCGAGCGCAGCGCCTGGAAGCCGAGGAAGGCGAGATAGCCGACCCCCACCCACTTGATCGTCTGGAAGAGCGGCTGGGACCGTACGATCACCGCGCCCAGCCCGGCCGCGGCCGCACTGCCCTGTACGGCGTTGGAGCAGGCGACGCCGAGCGCGCTCCACCAGCCCCGCCCGCGACCGGCGGCAAGGGTGTTCCTGGTGACCACCGCGAAGTCCGGGCCGGGCACCACGATCAGCACCACCGCGAAGACCAGAAAGCTGCCATAGGTCGTCCAGGACATGGTTCCGAGCCTACGACCGCTCTCCCACGGCGGCACGCGACGGACGGATCTGACCAGGTCAGAGCCGCGCCAGCCGAGTCGCGGGAAATTTCTCCGAAAAAGTTCGGCCCACCCGTCGGATCCGTCGTCGCCCGTTCGAGGCAGGGGTAGCGGCCGGTCCGAGCACCGAACCGGACCGGTGGAACCGAAGGAGGACGACGATGAAGACGATGAGCCAGCACAGCACCGTTTCCGGGGCGGCTGCCCGGCCGACCGGACAGCCGTGCGACCCGGCGACCAGCGTCACCAGGACCCTGCTGGCGTACGGCGTGCTCGCCGGGCCGTGCTACGTCCTGGTGTCGCTGGCCCAGGCGCTGACCCGGGACGGATTCGACCTGACCCGGCACGCCTGGAGCCTGCTGGCCAACGGCGCACTCGGCTGGATCCAGATCACCAACCTGGTGCTGACCGGGCTGATGACCTGCGCACTCGCGGTCGGACTGCGCCGTAGCCCCTCCCCGGTCACCGGCGCCGGCTGGGCGCCGCGACTGATCGGGGCGTACGGGATCAGCCTCCTCGCCGCCGGGGCGTTCCGGGCGGACCCCGCTCTGGGCTTTCCGATCGGCACCCCGGAGACCGGCACGGCGGTAACGTGGCACGGCACGCTGCACTTCGTGGCCGGCGTCATCGGTTTCGGCTGCCTGATCGCGGCCTGTCTGGTCCTCGGCCGGCGGTTCTCCACCGAGGGACGGCGGGGTTGGGCGGCCTTCTCCCGGCTGACCGGCGTGCTGTTCCTCGCCGGCTTCCTGGCGATGGCCGCCGGTGCCGGAGCCGTCTGGTCCAACCTCGCCTTCACCGGGGCGATCGTGCTGGCCTGGGCCTGGCTCTCGGCCCTGGCCGCCCACCTGTACGCCCTGGCCGCCCACCTGTACCGCCGGGCCACCCCCGCCCGGGCCGACTGACCCGACCGGCAGCAGACGGCGTAGCAGAGCAGACAACCAATCGGAGGAGAAGAGATGCGTTACCTGGCACTGTTGCGGGCGACCCGGACCACGACCCCGCCGCCGCCCGGACTGATGGAGGCGATCATGCAGCTCGGCGAGGAGGCGACCGCGGCCGGCGCCCTGCTCGACCAGGGCGGGCTGGCCCCGAGCGCGGAGGGAGCGCGGATGCAGGTCGCCACCGGCAAGCTCAGCGTGACCGACGGGCCGTTCGCCGAGGCGAAGGAGACGATCAGCTACGCACTGTACGAGGTGCGCTCGAAGGAGGAGGCCGTCGAGTGGGTCTCCCGGTTCCTGGAGCTGCACCGCGACATGTGGCCCGGCTGGGAGGGCGAGGGTGAGGTGCTCCGGGTCTTCGGCCCGGAGGACTTCCCACCACCCGCCTGACCCGCCCACTCTCCTTCCGCACACCCGATTCCCAGCGGATCTTGACGACTTGTTGTCGTTGCGGCGACTGTCGTTGCGGCGACGACAAGTCGTCAAGATCTACAAGCTGAGACGCCCGCCGGCCCGGCGTGGTTGGATCGGGAGGCATGGGGGTGGGAGGACCGGGGCGGGCGAGCCGGGAGGCGGTCGAGGCGGTCTGGCGGATCGAGTCCGCCCGGATCGTCGCCGGGCTCGCCCGGCTGGTGCAGGACATCGGGCTCGCCGAGGAACTCGCCCAGGACGCGCTGGTCGTCGCGCTGGAGCAGTGGCCCCGGCAGGGGGTACCGCCGAATCCGGGTGGCTGGTTGATGTCGACCGCCAAACACCGGGCGGTCGACCTGATCCGGCGACGTACGACGTACCAGCGGAAGCTCCAGGAACTGGGGCGGGAGGTGGAGAGCCGGCCGGACCCGACCGAGGCGGAGCTGGCCGCCGTGCTGGACTCCGAGCGGATCGACGACGACCTGCTCCGGTTGGTCTTCACTGCCTGCCATCCGGTGCTTCCCACCGAGGGGCGGGTGGCGCTGACGCTGCGGCTGCTCGGCGGGCTGCGTACCGACGAGATCGCCCGGGCGTTCCTGGTGTCGGAGCCGACGGTCGGGCAGCGGATCACCCGGGCGAAACGTACCCTCGCCGCGAAACGCGTACCGTTCGAGCTGCCGCCCCGGGACGAGCTGGCCGACCGGCTCGGCTCGGTGCTGGAGGTGGTCTACCTCGTCTTCAACGAGGGCTACTCGGCGACCGCCGGTGACGACTGGACGCGACCGGCGCTCTGCGCCGAGGCGCTGCGGCTCGGCCGGATCCTGGCCGGGCTGATGCCGGAGCAGTCCGAGGTGCATGGCCTGGTGGCGCTGCTGGAGCTGCAGGCGTCCCGGATCCCGGCCCGGACCGGGCCGGACGGCGAGCCGATCCTGCTGCCCGACCAGGACCGCCGACGCTGGGACCGGCTGCTGGTCCGGCGCGGGCTGGCCGCTCTGGACCGGGCCGAGTCGCTGGGCATCGGCCCGTACACCCTGCAAGCGGCGATCGCGGCCTGCCACGCGCGGGCCCGGAACGCCGCCGAGACCGACTGGGTACGCATCGCCGCGCTCTACCGGGTGCTGGCGCACGTGTCGCCGTCGCCGATCGTCGAGCTGAACCGGGCGGTCGCGGTCGGGAACGCCACCGGCCCGGCCGACGGTCTGGCCATTGTCGACACGCTGGTCGCCGAGCCCTTCCTGGCGACATATCCGCAGCTACCGGCCGTCCGGGGCGACCTGCTGGCCCGGTTGGGCCGGCACGACGAGGCCGGGCGTGAGTTCGCCCGGGCCGCCGAGCTGACCCGGAACGCCCGGGAACGCGCGCTCTTCCTCGACCGCGCCGCCGAGGCGGCGAGTGTGAACTCACACCCGATCTGATCCGTGCTGGCTGGCGCTGAGCTGCGGTGGATCGGATTCGGTGAGCAGGAGCACGTCCTTATATGTCTCAGTGAACCTTTTTCAACCTGAACCGCGCGGCGCTCACGCACCGCGTCCGACCTTGCGGCCCGCCGGACCGCAAGGGAAGGTTGAAAAAGGTTCAGTGCATGTGATCCGGTGCCGGGATCGACGCTCTCGTCGAGGATCGTGGGCGCTCAACCGGGCCGGACCTGCGCACCCAGTTCGATCGCATGTTCTTCGCGCAGGTGAACGATGACCGGCTGCGGGAGGGGACGGCGACCGGTAAGGAGTGGCCCGCCGGCAGCCCCTGCCGGATGATCGTTCGCATGTCTGAAGGGCGCCCCGCCGCGACCGTCGCCCGGACCACGGCGGTCGCCGTCGCTACCGGGCTCAACTACGGCTACTTCGGCGCGGCGATGGCCGGCGCGCAGCTCTTCCTCACCCCGCGGCTCGGGCTGGACACCACCGCGCAGGGCAGCCTGTTCGCGGTACCGGTCGTCGGCATGATCCTCGGCACCGTACTGGCCGGCCGGCTGGTGACGGTACTGGGCCGCAAGCGCACCCTGCTCTGGATGGCGGTCTGCGCGACGGTCTTCTCCGCCGCCTCGCCGCTGGTCGCCGAGCTGCTCTGGCTGAACGTCACCCGGTTCCTGCTCGGCCTGGTGATGGGGGTGACCAGCGTGGTGGTACCGATCTTCGTGGCCGAGTCCGCCCCGACCGCCCGCCGGGGGCGGATCGCCGTACTGCACCAGGTGGCCACCATGGGCGGCATCGTCGGGGCGTTCCTGGTGGCGTACCTGCTGGCCGACAGCGGGCAGTGGCGGATCATGCTCGGGCTCTCGGCGGTGTTCGGGGTACTCGTGGTGGTGCTGCTGGTCCCGGCGCCGGAGACGCCGCACGGGCTGGCCCTGCGCGGCGAGCGCGCGACCCCGGCACTCGGCCCGACCGGCGGCGAGCGGGCCGATCCGATGGCGTCACCGCTGCGGGCCGGCCGGACCAACGCGCTGCGCGAGCTCTTCGGCCCGCGCTACCGCCGGGTGACGCTCTTCGTGATCGTGCTCGGCACGCTGGTCCAGCTCACCGGGATCAGCGCGGTCGGCAACTTCAGCCCGCGCATCTTCGAGGGGATGGGCTTCCGGGGCCCGTTCGCGCTGCTCGTGCTGCCGGCCGTGGTCCAGCTCGCCGGCCTGGTCGCGTCGCTCTGCTCCGCCGTCGCGGTCGACCGGCTCGGCCGCCGGGCCACCCTGTTGACCGGTACGGCGGTGATGGCGCTCGGGCACGGCCTGCTGGTCGCCGCGTTCGCCCTGGAATCCGTCGACGGCTGGGGCACCGGGCTCGGCTTCGTCGGGCTGCTGCTCTTCACGGTCGGCTTCAACGCCGGACTGGGCTCACTGGTCTGGGTCTACGCCTCCGAGGGCTACAGCGACCACCTGCGCGGGGCCGGCGCCACCGCCCTGCTGCTGCCCAACCTCACCGCCAACTTCCTGCTGGCACAGTTCTTCCTCGGCGCGCTGGTCGGGCTCGGCGGGGTGGCCACCTTCGGGGCGTTGCTCGGGATCACGCTGCTGACCTGGATCTTCCTCTATCTGCGCGCACCGGAGACCAAGGACCGCAGCCTGGCCGAGATCCACGCGTACTGGCAGAACGGCCGCCGCTGGCCCGAGCCGGCCACCCGGGTGTCGCCATGATTCTTGGCGAGTTGTGGCACGCTGCTAACCACAGTTCGCCAAGAATCATGGTGCTGCGGTCCGGCGGTCAGGATTAGCGGGTCGCGATCGTGCGGGTGCGGGGCTACTGGGCGACGGCCGCCCCGGTCGGCAGGGTGAGCTGCCAGGAGACGCCGAAGCGGTCGTTGACCCAGCCGAACTTGGCGCTGAAGCCGTACGAGCCGAGCGGCATCAGCTCTTGGCCGCCCTCGACGAGCGCGCCGTAGAGGTGGTCGATCTCCTTCTCCGACTCGCAGGTCACATAGAGCGAGACCGCCGGGGTGAAGCCGAACCCGTGCGTGACGCTGCTGTCGATGCACATGTACTGCTGGCCGCCGAGCCGGAAGGTGGCGTGCCGCACCGTCCCCTCGGCGCCGTCCTCGCCGGGGCCGTACCGGTCGACGGCGAGCACCTCGCCGTCGTCGAAGAGCGACGTGTAGAAGGTCATCGCCTCCTCCGCCCTGCTGTCCTGGAACATCAGGAACGTGGTGACCTTCTGGGGCGCGATCGCAGACACTTCGCGGAACTCCTTAGCGGCACGGGCGGCAGGGTGGGTACGCGCGGTTCGGCCGCACGCACAACCGATCTTCTACGTCCCGCTTATATAAGTCAAGGCTAAAGATCGCCGCGCGCCGGAGGAGTCGGAAGGATCAGTCGAGGCCGCCGTACGAGTGCAGGCCCTCGAAGAAGATGTTCACGCCGTACAGGTTCATCTGCATGGTCAGGAAGCCGAGTACGGCGATCCAGGTCGCCACCGGGCGCTTCACGCTCGGCGTGGCCCGGGCGTGCAGATAGCCGGCGTAGACCACCCAGGAGATGAAGGCCCAGATCTCCTTCGGGTCCCAGCCCCAGTACCGTCCCCAGGCCGCCTCGGCCCAGACCGCACCGGCCATCACCGCGAAGGTGAAGATCGGGAAGGCGAACGCGTGCAGCCGGAAGGTCAGCCGCTCCAGCGTGTCGGCGGCCGGCACCCGGACGCCCAGGCTGTACGGGAAGCTGCGCTTGCCCTGGTCGTAGCCGTGCCGGATCAGGTACATCACCGCCGGCACCGCACCGAGCAGCAGGATGCCGGACGAGGTGGCGATCGTCGCCACGTGCACGACGAACCAGTACGAGTCGAGCGCCGGCACCAGCGGCACGATCGGCACGTAGAGCACCAGCCCGGCCACGGCCAGCAGCAGCACCATGGCCAGCGTGACGAAGAGCCCGAGGTGCCGCAGCGTCGCACGCCGGTAGAGCAGCACCAGCCAGCCGACCATCCCGACGAAGGTGACCGAGAGCAGGTACTCGTACATGTTGCCCCACGGCATGCGCTCGGCGGCGATGCCCCGGGTGGTCAGCACGGCGAGGTGGAGCACGGCGGCGAGCACGGTGAGCGCGACGGCGGCCCGCCCGGCCAGCACCGCCCGGGGCGAGCGCGCCCCGCCGGACGGGACCGGCGCGTCGGTGCCGGGCAGCTTGGTCCCGGCGACCGGCGCCGGATCGTCGACCGGACCGGATCCGCCGGCCGCGCCGACACCGGCGCCGACCAGCACCCGCTCGCGCTCGGGTCGCGCCGCCGCCCGGCCGATGACGCTGCGGGTGCCGAAGGCGTACTCGACGGCGTGGCAGATCATCGCCAGCAGGTAGCCCAGGATCGCGACCACCAGGAGTTGGTCGGACAGCGCGGCCATCAGTCGGTCCCCTCTTCCGTCGCCCCGTCGGGTCGCGCCCCGCCGGGTCGCGCCACGTCGTCGGCTGGCACCCCGTCGGGTCGCGTCGCGGCGACGAGCCGGTCGAACTCGTCGGCGAACCCCGCGTACTCGGTACGCGGCAGACCACCGACCTCCACCAAACTACTACGACCTGTCGTGGTCGCGTCGGCCGGTGCCGGAGAAAGCCGGAACCAGACCCGGCGCCGCCGCCCGAACAGCGACGACATCAGTCCGACCAGCAGCAGTACCGAGCTGATCAGCACGATCCGTTCGCCGGGGTCGTACCGGACCGAGATGGTGACATACGGGCGGGTGCCGACGAACTCCACCGACGTGCCGTCGTCGAGCGTCCACTTCTCACCCGGGCGCAGCAGCTTCCCGTCGCCGAGCTGCTTGAGCTTGCCGCTGCTCACCTGCCGCTGGTCGAGCCGATAGATCGAACCCGGGATCCCGGCGTCCAGCCCGAGGTTGCCCCGGTACGCGAAGAGCATCACCGCCGGGGACCGCTCCGCCGGGTACGTCGAGCGGACGAACGGCGGCGCGTCCGGCGCGGTCGGGAAGTAGAGCCCCTCGAAGGCAACCTGAAGATCGGGGTTACGCGCCCCGGTCACCGGGTCGAGGTTGACGTCCGGGAACGCCGCCACGCCCTCACTGGTCAGGTTGCCGTCGATGGTCAGGAAGGCCTCGTCGCTCTCCAGCGACTCGCCGTTGCGGTCGGTGTAGCGCAGGATCGGCGCGTATCCGTGCCCGAGCAGGTAGACGCTCGCTCCGTCCAGCCGCAACGGGTCGTTGACCGAGAAGCTCGCCCGGTACGGTGCCCGGTCACCCTGCTCCACGAGTGTCGTCGCCCGGAACGACGACGGCTGCCCGGTCGGCAGGAAGCTCGCCGTGAAGTCGGTCAACTCCAGGCAGAACGGCGGCAGATCACTCCCGTCCACCCGGTGCCCGAGCTTGGACTCCGCGTACTGCTGGAGCGTGTTGCAGAGCGCGTTGTCCGGGCCGGCGACCAGCAGCCGGTTGCCGTGCCAGCCGTACCAGGAGCCGAGGCCGATGCCGAGTAGCACCCCGATCAGCGAGAAGTGGAAGAGCAGGTTGCCGGTCTCCTTGAGATAGCCCTTCTCCGCCGACACGGTGTCGCCGCGCACCACCACCCGCCACCGCCGCTTGCGCAGCACCGCCGCGATCCGGGCCAGGTCACCGTCGGAGTCGGTCAGCACCGCATGCCGGGGCAGCCGGTCCAGCCGCTTCGGCGCAGACGGCGGGGCGGCGCGCAGCGCCCGTACGTGGTCGCGCAGCCGGGGCACGATGCAGCCGACCAACGAGGTGAACAGGAGTACGTAGATCGCCGAGAACCACGGCGAGGCGTACACGTCGAAGCCGCCGACCCGGTCCAGGATCGGGAAGAGGTCCGGATGCTCGGCGGCGTACCGGTTGACGTTCTCGATGTTGATGTTGCGCTGCGGGAGCACCGAGCCGGGGATCGCGGCCAGGGCCAGCAGGAAAAGCAGGATCAGCGCGGTACGCATGCTGGTGAGCTGCCGCCACGAGTTGCGCAGCAGGGCCAGCGGCAGCGGGGTACGGCGTACCCGGGGCGGCTGGGCATCCCCGGTCGGGCCGCCGGCGGCCGGCGGCTCGGCCTCGGCGACGCCGGCCGGCGCGGCACCCGCCCCGGTCACGGCCTCCCGCTCCTCGGTCGACATCAGATGCTCACCTCGCCGACCCCGAACGTGGTCTGCAACCAGATGACCAGGTCCTGCCAGCCGCCGGTGACCAGGGCCAGCCCGATCGCGATCAGCAGCGCGCCGCCGACCCGGGTGACCCAGCGACTGTTCCGGCGCACCGCCCGGAACAGTCCGAGCAGCCGGGAAAAGCCGAGCCCGAACACCACGAACGGCAACCCCAGCCCCAGGCAGTACGCGACGGCGAGCAGCGCGGCCCGGTCCGCCTGACCGCTCGCCGTGCCCATCCCGACCACCGCACCGAGGGTCGGCCCGACGCAGGGTACCCAGGAGAGCGCGAAGACCGCCCCGAAGACCGGCGCACCGAGCAGGCCGGCCGCGGGCAGCCGACGGATCCGGAACTCCCGCTGCATCCCGGGGACCAGCCCGAGGTAGGAGAGCCCCAACACCATGATCACGATGCCGATGCCGATCTCCAGCGGTCGCCGCTGCGCGAACAGCGCCTGCCCGACGGCGGTGACCAGCACCGCGGTCAGGGTGAAGACGACGGTGAAGCCGGCGATGAAGAGCAGCGTGCCGGCGAGCACCCGACCCCGGACCGCCCGGGGCGTCCGGGCCGGCCGGGTGGCCACCGCCACTCCGCCGCCGGCCGACTCCCCGCCCGGCCCGTCCGGAGCGCGGTCGGTCGCGGCGCGGCGCTGTTCCAGGTCGCTGCCGGCCAGCCCGGTCACGTACGACAGGTAGCCCGGCACCAGCGGCAGCACGCACGGGGAGAGGAAGCTGACCAGGCCGGCCAGCGCGGCCGCCCCGATCGCCAGGAGCACCGGCCCGCTCTCGGCCAGCTCGGCGAAGGTCTCGCCCATCAGCCCGCCCCGCCCGGCACCGTGCAGCTCCGGCCCGTCTGCGCCGGCCGCCGATCCGCACCCGGCCCGGCCGTCAACTCGGCCCGCCCAGCGATCAACTCGGCCCGCCCGGCCATCAGTTGGGCCCGCCCGACGGTTTCTCGTCGGCCACCCGGGCGACGATCGGCTCCAGCCTGTCCCGGGTGGTACCGGCCCGGATCACCACCGCGATCCGGTTCTCCCGGTCGAGCACGATGGTGGCCGGGATCGAGTTCGGCGGGATGTCGAAGGCCAGCGCCAGCCGGCTCGGCGGGTCGAAGAGGCTGGGATAGCTCACCTTGTAGGCCGCCTCGAACGCCTTCGCCTTGTCCCGCCCGTCCTGGATGTTGATGCCGAGGAAGCGCACGTCCCGGTCCTTGGTCGCCTGGTAGGTCGCCTCCAGATCGTCGGCCTCGGCCCGGCACGGCGCGCACCAGGAACCCCAGAAGTTGACCACCACCACCCGGCCGCGCTCCCCGGCCAGGTCGTACGTCCCGCCGGTCAGCAGTTCACCGGAGACCGGCGGAGCCGCCGGGCGGTGCTCCGGCGCGCACTCGACGATGCCGTCCGTGGTCGCGCAGTCGTCCTTCCAGTCGTTCCCGCCCCCGTCGCCGCCCGAGCAGCCGGCCACGGCCAGCGCCACGGCGACGGCGAGCAGCGCGCCGAGGCCGGCGGACCACCGGGGGCGACTCACCTCATGCCCCCTTGGCCGTCCGAGCGGTCGGCGACATGGCGACCAGGTGCGCGGCCGGTTCGGTGTAGCCGATCCCGACAATCTTGGCACCGTCGAAGTGGAACGAGGTCAGGCTGGCCAGCCCGCACTGCCGCTTGCGCGGGTCGTGCCAGAGCCGCTTGTGCTCGACGTACCGGCGCAGGGTCCAGATCGGAAGCTGGTGCGAGACGCAGACCGCCTCCCGCCCCTCGGCGGCGATCCGGGCCGCGTGCAGGGCCGCGAACATCCGCTCGGCGATCAGCGTGTACGCCTCGCCCCAGGACGGGGTGACCGGGTCGCGTAGCACCCACCAGTTGCGCGGGTCCCGGAACGAACCGTCGCCGGGTGAGACCCGCTTCCCCTCGAACCAGTTGGCGCTCTCGATCAGCCGCTCGTCGACCCCGACCGGCAGCCCGAACTGCGCCGCGATCGGCTCCGCCGTCTGCTGGGCCCGCTCCAGCGGGCTCGCCACCACATGCGTGACGTTGCGCTCGGCGAGCGCCTGGGCGGCCGCCTTCGCCATCTGCACACCCAGCTCGGAGAGGCGGTAACCGGGCAGCCGGCCGTAGAGAATCTTCTCCGGGTTGTACACCTCACCGTGCCGGAGCACGTGCACGACCGTTGTGCTGCCCACGTTTCCTACCCCCCGTGACCGGCCGCCGCCGCGGCCTCCGCCGCGACCGGCAACACGGCCGCGACCTGCTCCAGCGCGGCGTCGTCCAGCGCCGTCGACACGAACCACGATTCGAAGGAGCTGGGCGGCAGGTAGACCCCGCCGGCCAGCATCGCGTGGAAGAACGCCCGGAACGCCGCGACGTCCTGGGTCCGCGCGGTGTCGTAGTCGTAGACGTCCGCGTCGGTGAAGAAGACCGAGAACATGTTCCCGGCGTACGAGAGCCGGTGCGGCACCCCGGCGGCGGCCAGCGCGTCGCTCGCCAGCTTGCCCACGGTGGCGGCGACCTCGTCGAGCCGCTGGTACGTCGCCGCGTCGGCCAGCCGCAGCGAGGCCAGCCCGGCCGCCGTGGCCAGCGGGTTACCGGAGAGCGTGCCGGCCTGGTAGACCGGTCCGGCCGGCGCGAGCCGCCCCATCACCTCGGCCCGGCCGCCGAACGCCGCCGCCGGCAGCCCGCCGCCCATCACCTTGCCGAAGGTGTAGAGGTCGGCGTCGACCGGATCGAGCCCGGCCCAGCCGCCTGCCGAGACCCGGAACCCGGTCATCACCTCGTCGAGGATCAGCAGCGCGCCGTGTGCGTGGGCGATCCGGGCCAGCGCCTGGTTGAAGCCGTCCCGGGGCGCCACCACACCCATGTTCCCCGGAGCGGCCTCGGTGATGACCGCCGCGATCTCCGACCCCTGGGCCGCGAAGACCGCCTCCACCGCCGCCACGTCGTTGTACGGCAGCACGATCGTCTCGCTCGCCGCCGCGCCGGTGACCCCGGGCGAGTCCGGCAGGCCGAGCGTGGCGACCCCGGACCCCGCCGAGGCGAGCAGCGCGTCGACGTGCCCGTGGTAGCAGCCGGCGAACTTGACGATCCTGCCCCGGCCGGTGAAGCCGCGGGCCAGCCGGATCGCCGACATGGTCGCCTCGGTCCCGGAGTTGACCAGGCGGACCTGCTCGACCGGGGTACGCGCGACGATCTCGGCAGCCAGCTCGACCTCGGCCTCGGTCGGGGCGCCGAAGCTGGTCCCGTCGGCGGCCGCTGCCTGCACCGCCGCCACCACCTCGGGATGGGCATGCCCGTGGATCAGCGGCCCCCACGAGCAGACCAGGTCGACGTAACGTCGCCTGTCCGCGTCGAAGAGCCACGCGCCCTCGCCCCGGGCCATGAACCGGGGCGTGCCGCCGACGGCCAGGAACGCGCGCACGGGAGAATTCACCCCGCCCGGCACGAGGCTGCGGGCGCGGTCGAACAGGGCCTGGGAGGCCGGTGCCGCGGCCGGATAGCGACCGGGGCCGGCGGGGTACGTCTCACTCACGGTGCCGCCATTCTGTCAGCGCTACCTGTGCGCCCGGCACCCACCCCTCGGGCCGTCGCGCACGTCACGCCGACAGCCGATCACCCGGGCCGGGTCCCCTCGGCGATCGGCGGGGCGAACGTCCATCAGAGGCCGGTTCGGCTAGGTCGCGATAGGCTGAACGGGTGAACCGGGCGGACCTGACCATCGGCGTGCAGCGCGGCACCGACGAGGTGACACTCATCCTCGCCGGCGAGATCGACATGCTCACCGCCGCCAGGCTGTCCAGCGTCGTCAACGAGGTACTCAGCGACGCACCGTCCCGAATCGTGCTGGATCTCACCGATGTCACGTTCTGCGACTCGCAGGGCCTCGGCACCCTGGTCGTACTCAGTCGTAAGGCCAGCCACGCGCAGAGCCTGCTGATGCTGACCAACGTCGGCGACTTCCTGCTCCGGGTGCTGGACATCACCGGCCTGCGCTCCGCCCTGATGATCCGCAACGAACAGGCCACCGGCTGACGCCACCGACGACCCGACCACCCCGACCAGGTCGGGGTTGGGGGCCGGATCGCCCGCGTCGGGATCAAGCCTGACCGCCCAGAGCGGGTGATCCGGCCCCCAACCCCTCGCACGACGGCGCGCGAAAGCAGCCTCCCCCACCCCGCCCCCGGCGCTGATCACCATTCGCCCAGCGTCAAACCCGACCGCGACAGCCAGCGTCGAACCCGAACCCTCAGGCCACCGCACCCCAGCCCGACCGCGACAGCCAGCGTCGAGCCCGAACCCTCAGGCCACCGCACCCCAGCGCGCCTGCTCCAACACCTCGACAGCCCGCTCCCGCCCCTCCGGGTCGTCCGAGCGCAGCAGCGCCACCGCGTCGTCCACCGCCTCGGCCATCGTCCGCCACTGGTTGTCCCGCTCCCGGACCAGCTCGGACTGTGCGGCGAGTTGCCGGGTCTTCACCCACAGTTCGACGAAGACCGAGACCTTGGCCCGGAGCACCCACGGGTCGAACGGCTTGGTCAGGTAGTCGACGGCACCGACGGCGTACCCGCGCAGGGCGAGCTGGGCGTCCCGGTCAGCGGCGGTGAGGAAGATGATCGGCACGTGCCGGGTACGCTCCCGCCGCTTGATGTGGCTGGCGGTCTCGAAACCGTCCATCTCCGGCATCTGGGCGTCCAGCAGGATGACCGCGAAGTCCTCCACCAGGAGCTGCTTCAGCGCCGCCTCGCCGCTCTCCACCGCGACCGACTGGACGGGCAGCCCCTGGAGGATCGCCTCGAGCGCCATCAGGTTCTCCCGCCGGTCGTCGACCAGCAGGGCTTTGGCCAGCTCGCTCACTCGAACGTCCCCCCGCCTCGGATCGTGCCCGTGTCATCCGCGCTCACCCCTCGACCTCCCGTCCGCCCCCGTTGACCCAGGAGGCCATCAGCTCGATCAACTCGTCCAGGTCCACCGGCTTGGTGATGTAGTCGCTCGCACCGGCGCCGAGTGCCGACTCGCGGTCCCCCGGCATCGCCTTGGCGGTCAGGAACACCACCGGCAGGTCGGTGAAGCGGTGGTTGCGGCGGATCGCCCGGGTTGTCTCGTAGCCGTCCTGGTCGGGCATCATCGCGTCCATCAGGACGATGTCCACCTCCGGATGTTCGGCGAGCAGGCGCACCCCGTCCACCCCGTTGTCCGAGTAGAGCACCGTCATGCCGTGCAGCTCCAACGCGCTGGTCAGGGCGAAGACGTTGCGGACGTCGTCGTCGATGATCAGCACGGTGGCGCCGTCGAGCTGCCGGGCCGCCGGGGTGATCGGCCGGTCCGGCTCGTTCTGGGTACGCAGCATGGCGGGCAGCCCGCCCCGGGGCGTCTGCATCGGCGGCACCGGCACCGGGGCGACCACCGCGTCCGGGGCCAGTACGTCCGGTACGAAGAGGGTGAACGTCGAGCCCTGGCCCGGCGCCGACGACACCGTGATGGTGCCGCCGATCAGGCGGGCCAGGTCGCGGCTGATCGACAGCCCGAGCCCGGTGCCGCCGTACCGCCGGCTGGTGGTGCCGTCGGCCTGCTGGAACGCCTCGAAGATAAGTCCGAGCTTGTCGTCCGAGATGCCGATGCCGGTGTCGATGACGGTGAACGCCACCACCTGGTTCGCGGTCGCCAGCGCCGGTACGTCGAAGAATGCTCCCTCCGGCGCCGGACCGATCCGCAGCGTCACCGCCCCGTTGTCGGTGAACTTGACCGCGTTGGAGAGCAGGTTGCGGAGGATCTGCTGCAACCGCTGCGCGTCGGTAACCAGGGTCGGCGGCAGCTCCTTGGAGATGCGTACCTGGAAGTCCAGGCCCTGCTCCTCGGCCTGCGGTGCGAACGCCTGCTCGACGTAGCTGCGGATCTCGGAGAACCGCACCTCGGTCGGCTCGACGTCCATCCGGCCCGCCTCGATCTTGGACAGGTCGAGGATGTCGTCGATCAGCGAGAGCAGGTCGGAGCCGGCACTGTGGATGGTGCGGGCGAACTCGATCTGCTTCTCGGTCAGGTTGTCCTCCGAGTTGTCCGCCAGCAACCGGGCCAGCAGCAGCAGCGAGTTGAGCGGCGTACGCAGCTCGTGGCTCATGTTGGCCAGGAACTCCGACTTGTACGCCGAGGCGCGGGCCAACTGTTGCGCCTTGTCCTCCAGACCGATCCGGGCCAGCTCGATCTCCCGGTTCTTGGTCTCGATGTTGCCCTTCTGCTCGGAGAGCAGTTGCGCCTTGTCCTCCAGCTCGGCGTTGGTGCGCTGGAGTTCGGCGGACTGTTCCTGGAGTTCGTGGGCGAGCCGCTGGGACTGGGAGAGCAGTTCCTCGGTACGCCGGTTGGCCTGGATGGTGTTCAGCGCGATGCCGATGGTCGAGACCAGCCGCTCCAGGAAGGCCAGGTGCAGGTCGGAGAAGGGCGAGACGCTGGCGAACTCGATGACGCCGAGCAGTTCCCCCTCGAAGAGCACCGGCAGCACCACCAGGTCGGCCGGGGGCGTGGCGGCGAGTCCGGAGCGGACCGTGAGGCTGCCGTTCGGCGGGGCGCCGACCCGGATCGTCCGCCGGGACAACGCGGCCTGCCCGACCAGCCCCTCGCCGGGACCGAACGTGACGTCGTGGTGCCGGGCCACGTAGCCGTACGACGCGGTGAGCCGTAGCCGCATCACCGCCTCGTCGGTGTCGGCCAGGAAGAACGCGCCGAGTTGCGCGTCGACCAGCGGGGTCACCTCGGTCATGATCATGCGGCAGACCTCGCCGAGGTCCCGCTGCCCCTGGAGCAGACCGCCGATCCGGGCCAGGTTGGAGTCGAGCCAGCCCTGCTCGGCGTTCTTCTTGGTGGTCTCCCGGAGCGTGACGATCATCTGGTTGATGTTGTCCTTCAGCTCGGCGACCTCGCCCTGCGCCTGTACGGCGATCCGCTGGGTCAGGTCGCCGGTGGTCACCGCCGTGGAGACCTGGGCGATCGCCCGGAGCTGGGTGGTCAGCGTGGAGGCGAGCTGGTTGACGTTCTCGGTGATGTCCCGCCAGGTGCCGGAGACCCCCTTCACCTGGGCCTGACCGCCGAGCTTGCCCTCGACGCCGACCTCGCGGCCGACCCGGGTCAGCTCCTGCGCGAACGAGGAGAGCTGGTCCACCATCGTGTTGACGGTGCCCTTCAGCTCCAGGATCTCGCCCTGCGCGTCCACAGTGACCTTCTGCGACAGGTCGCCCCGGGCCACCGCCGTGGTGACCGAGGCGATGTTCCGGACCTGGGCGGTCAGGTTCGAGCCCATCGAGTTCACGTTGTCGGTCAGGTCCCGCCAGGTGCCGGAGACTCCCTTCACCTGGGCCTGGCCGCCGAGTTTGCCCTCGGTGCCCACCTCCCGGGCCACCCGGGTCACCTCGTCGGCGAACGACGAGAGCTGGTCCACCATCGTGTTCACCGTCTGCTTGAGTTCCAGGATCTCGCCCTGCGCGTCGACGGTGATCTTCTGGCTCAGGTCACCCCGGGCGACCGCCGTGGAGACCTGGGCGATGTTCCGGACCTGGGCGGTCAGGTTCGACGCCATCGAGTTCACGTTGTCGGTCAGGTCCCGCCAGGTGCCGGCGACGCCACGCACCTGGGCCTGGCCGCCGAGCTTGCCCTCGGTACCCACCTCCCGGGCCACCCGGGTCACCTCGTCGGCGAACGACGAAAGCTGGTCCACCATCGTGTTCACCGTCGACTTCAGCTCCAGGATCTCGCCCCGGGCGTCGACGGTGATCTTCTGCGACAGGTCACCCTTGGCCACCGCCGTGGTGACCGAGGCGATGTTCCGGACCTGGGCGGTCAGGTTCGACGCCATCGAGTTCACGTTGTCGGTGAGATCCCGCCAGGTGCCGGAGACCCCCTTCACCTCGGCCTGGCCGCCGAGCTTGCCCTCGGTACCCACCTCCCGGGCCACCCGGGTCACCTCGTCGGCGAACGACGAAAGCTGGTCCACCATCGTGTTCACCGTCGACTTCAGCTCCAGGATCTCACCCTGCGCGTCGACCGTGATCTTCTGCGACAGGTCGCCCTTCGCCACCGCGGTGGAGACCTGGGAGATGTTCCGCACCTGCGAGGTGAGGTTGCCGGCGAGCTGGTTGACGTTCTCGGTCAGCGCCCGCCAGGTGCCCGAGACGCCGCGTACCTGGGCCTGGCCGCCGAGCTTGCCCTCGATGCCGACCTCCCGGGCCACCCGGGTCACCTCGTCGGCGAACGACGAGAGCTGGTCCACCATCGTGTTGACGGTGTCCTTCAGCTCCAGGATCTCGCCCTGCGCGGCCACCGTGATCTTCTGGCTCAGGTCACCCCGGGCCACCGCCGTCGACACCTGGGCGATGTTCCGGACCTGGGCGGTCAGGTTCGACGCCATCGAGTTGACGCTGTCGGTGAGGTCCTTCCAGGTCCCGGCGACGTTGGGTACCTCGGCCTGACCGCCGAGTTTGCCCTCGGTGCCGACCTCCCGGGCCACCCGGGTCACCTGCTCGGCGAAGAGCCGCAGCGTGTCGGTCAGCCCGTTGATGGTGTGCGCCAGCTCGGCGACCTCACCCTTGGCGGAGACCGTGATCTTCTGCGACAGGTCGCCCCGGGCCATCGCCGTGGTCACCTGCGAGATCGACCGCACCTGGTAGGTCAGGTTCGACGCCATGGTGTTCACCGAGTCGGTGAGGTCCTTCCAGGTGCCGGCGACGCCGCGTACGTCGGCCTGGCCGCCCAGCTCGCCCTCGGTGCCCACCTCCCGGGCCACCCGGGTCACCTCGTTGGAGAAGGACGAGAGCTGGTCGACCATCGTGTTGACGGTGCGGCCGATCCGCAGGTATTCACCGCGCAGCGGCCGGCCGTCGATCTCCAGCGCCATGTGCTGGGAGAGGTCGCCGTCGGCGACCGCCACGATGACCCGGGCGATCTCGGTCGTCGGCCGGCCCAGGTCGTCGATGAGCTGGTTGATCGCCCGCTGCCCCTCGGCCCAGGCGCCGTCCAGCCCCTCCTCGTCCAGCCGCTCGGTGAGCCGGCCGTCCCGACCGACGATCCGGCTGATCCGGCGCAGGTCGAGGTGCTGCCGTTCCTGGAGGGAGACCACCTCGTTGAAGGCGTCGGCCACCTCGCCCGCGACGCCGGCCCGGCGGGGCAGCCGTACCTTCAGATCGCCGCGACGGACCCGGCGCAACGCGTCGGCGAGTTCGCTGAGCAGCACCGCGTCCTCGCCGGCGGACCGCTCCTCGGCAGAGATCTGTTTCGCCGTGGTCATCGTTCCTCGCTCAGGTTTCGAAGGAGGTGGGCCAGCCCGGCCGGCCCGCGCCGCCAGGTGGTCGGCGAATCCGCTCTGCCGCGCCCGCGCGGTTCCGCGCGAGCGGCGGCCACACCCATCATTGTGCCTTCCGTCCATCCAATGCCACCCTCGGCGGACACCGGAGTCGGTAGTGGCAGTCGGCGGGACCAGCCAGGAGGTAAAGCGGGCAGAACGGTCAAGTGGGGCACGGTTCAGCGTAGCGCGGCCCTGCTCCGACCGCCTGCCGGGCACGAGCGCGGCGCAGACGTGCCCGGCCCGGATAGGGTGGCCTGGGTCTCGGATCGGTGGAGGATACGGAAGGTGTCAGCGGAGGCGGGCGGCACGGGCACCGGCGGAGCGGCCACCGGGGGCACGGGCGATCAACTGCGCCGGGTACGGCTACCCGCCGACCGTCGTACCCCGGCGGCTGCCCGCGCCCTGGTCCGGTCGGTACTCGCCGAGGTCGGCCTGGAGGAACTGCTCAACGAGGCGCTGCTGCTCACCACCGAACTCTCCACCAACGCGGTCGAGCACGCCCGCACCGAACTGGACATCGAGGTCGTCGCGGACTCCTCGGGCCTGACCGTGACGGTCTCCGACTTCGCGGCCGGACCGATCGACGACGTGACGGCCCGGCCCAGAAACGACCTGACGGACATCTCGCAGGTTTCCGAGCGGGGCCGGGGACTGCTCCTGGTCGACCACTTCGCCAGCCGGTGGGGCACCACGCACCAGGCCACCGGCAAGGGCGTCTGGTTCCGGCTGGACCGCAAGGACCCGGCCGGCTCGGGGCAGCATCCGCTGGAGGCGGGGCACGCGGTGTCCGTCGGCGGCGCCGGCAGCCCACCCGGCCCGTCCGCGCCGAGCGCCGGGGCGATGAGCGCGCTGATGCAGACCGCCCCCGATCCGTACGCCGACGATCCGCTGCCCACCTTCGCCGCCGACCTGCTGGTCCGGGTCGGCGACATGGTCGGCGCGGCCGGCGGGGCGGTACGCCTCGACCGGGGCGACGGCGCCGGCTGGCAACTGCTGGCCCGGTACGGCCGGCAGCCCCGCCCCGGCGACGAACTGCTCCGGGTGCCGTTGACCGTGCACCGGCCGTACGCCGGGGAGCTGGAACTCGACGCCGCGCCGTCGGGGTACGCCCGCCCGCTCGCCGCGCTGGTCGCCGAGCGGCTCTCCCTGCACCTGGAGAACGACCGGCTGCGCCGGGCCGACGTACGCCGGCAGACCTGGCTGACCTTCCTCGCCGAGGCGAGTGAACTGCTCGCCCAGTCGCTCGACGTCGAGCTGACGATGGCGCTGATCCCGCAACTCGTGGTCCCCCGGCTCGGCCAGTGGTGCGCGGTGCACGTCACCGACGAGTGGGGGCGGTTGAAGCTGGCCGCGGCCACCCACGCCGACGAGGCGGTGCTGCCGCAACTGCACAAGATGCTCAAGGAGGACGGTCCGGAGTCGGTGCAGTCCCGGTTGCGCGAGGCGTCCCGCAGCCAGGGGCAGGTGCCGATCGGCGCCCCGATGGACGGCTTCGCCATCCCGCTGGTCGCCCGGGGGCAGCGGCTCGGCACCCTGGCGGTCGGCCGGCACCAGCGGCACCGGCACGACCCGGACGAGGTCGCCGTACTGGAGGACGTGGCCCGGCGGGCGGCGCTGGCGATCGAGAACGCCCGGATCCATGACGAACGGCGCAAGGTCGCGCACACCCTTCAGCAGTCGCTGCTGCCGCCCGTGCTGCCGGTGGTGGAGGGGATCGGGTTCGCCGCCGAGTACGTGCCGACCGGGGACGCGGCCGAGGTCGGCGGCGACTTCTACGACGTCGTACCGCTGTCCGAGGACCGCTGGCTGGTGGTGGTCGGGGACGTCTCCGGCAAGGGCGTGCAGGCGGCGGCGGTGACCGGGCTGGTCCGGGACGTGATCCGGGTCCTGGTCGGCGACGGCAAGCCGCTGCCGGAGGCGTTGGCCCGGCTCAACGGCACGCTGGTGGAACGGGGTGGCGGCCGGTACTGCACGCTGGCGCTCGCCGCCGTGGACCGGGACCGGACGGGCCGGCTCACCGTCTCGCTCTACCTGGCCGGTCACGACCGGCCGGTACTGGTCCGCGCCGACGGGCGCGCGTCGTTCGTGGGTTCCGGGGGTACGGCGCTCGGCCTGCTCGACTCGATCACCTCGCCGGCCGCGGAGGTGCGGCTCGGCCCCGGCGACGCGCTGGTCTTCTACACCGACGGGGTGACCGAGCGGCGGCGCGGCCGGGAGCTCTTCGGCATCGAGCGGCTTCGGGACGCGGCGGCGCCGCTGGCCGGCTACTCGGCGGAGGTGGTGGCCGCCCGGCTGCGCGCGGCGGCGATCAACTTCTCGGTCGAGTCACCCCGGGACGACATCGCCATCCTGGTGCTCCGCAACGACTCGACCGGCTGACCGCCACCTCCCCCGGCGCGTCGGGCAGCCCCCACGAACTCCACCGTGGTCAGAGCTGGCGGGCACCCTGCGGGGGTGGTGACATCTCCGGGCCGGTGGCGGCGTCCGGGGCAGAGCCGTTTTCGGGAAGCCGCTGCAACCGTACGGAGATCCGGTGTCCGGTCAGCTCGCGCAGTCGGTCCGCCATGAGCCGGGCGGTGTCCAGGCACTCCAGCCGTCGAGCGCGGCGCGGACCGGCCCAGTATTCGGCGAGCATCGCGGAGGCGAGCGCGGGCGGGTCCGCCACCGGGCAGCGGCGGCCCGTCTCCTCGGTGCACAGATCGTCCGCGGAGGCCATTTCGACCGACGCGACGACCCGCGTGCCGAAGCCCAACGCCTCGTTGATCACCCAACCCCACGGCTCGCGGTGGGACGGAGCCACGAAGACGTCTGCCGCGGCGTACACGGCGCCCAGCCGCTGCTGGGGAATCGCGCCAAGGTAGCGGCAGTCGTCGTGGGCGTCGACGTACTGGCGGACCTGCGGCTCCAGCGACCCGCTGCCGACGATGACGAGAGCGGTGGTGCCGGCGGGCACCGCCTGGCGTACGACGTCGTACGCCCGCAGAAGGTCGGTGACGCCCTTGATCGGTTCAAGCCTGCCCACGAAGGTGAAGACGAAACGCTCGGCGAGCCCCAGCCCGGCTCGTAGCGCCGCGGCTCCTGACTCGTTCCCCGGCAGTTGTTGCAGCGCGTACGGGATCAGATGGTGCCGTCGCAGGCCCAACAGCCGCCAGTATGCGGTGTTGGCCGATCCGTTCGTCCACACCTCCGGCTGCCCCACCAGCATCCTTAGGTACCAGCGTTTGAGTAGTCGGCGGAACGCCGGGCGAGACGATTCGTCGCGGACGTTGGCCGCACCCCGCAACACGAGCGGGAGACCACGCAGCCGGGCGACGTTCGCCGAGACCAGCCTGGCCAGGCCGCGGTATCCGTACACGCCTACCGCCCGCAGCTTCGGCGACAGGAGAGCCTTGGCGAGTACGACCCGGCCGCGGAGGTGGTCGAGCACGATGTAGCGGTGCGTCGCCGCGACATGGCCCCAGCCGTGGGAGGTGTCGGCGCCGTAGAGGTAGAACACGCAGAGCTGGTCGCCCAGCTCCTCCTGTAGCCGGTTGAGCACAGGCGTGTGATATGGGCTGGGACACTCGACGACGAAGACGATCATGATCGGACCTTTCCCCGTTCCTTCTCGGCTAGGGTCTTCGGGATCAGCGGATGGCCTCCACGAACAGGCTGTCCGGTCGATGCTCCACCTCGGCCAGCCCGGGTAGGGCGCCGACCAGGTACTCGCGTGGTTGTGGGTTCGGGAAGCCGGCCTGGCGCAGCATCTCGTGCACCAGTGCCGGCGTCGGCTGCCAACGATGGGACGAGCTGGAGAACCGGGTGACCACTCGCTCTCTGCGGGTCGGTCGGGAGAGTGGACCCATCAGTAGGTTCTTGGTGAATTCCAGGCCGGCAGCGGCGGCTTCGTCACCTGCGGCGGAGAGAAGTCGGCGGGCCAGTACCTGGGCGTCCGGCAGAGCGAGCCGGATCATCCCGCCTGGACGCAGCGTCCGATGGCACTCACGCAGGAGCAGGAGGGCCTGGTCGTAATAGAGATGTTCCAACGTGTGCGACGAGTAGATCGCGGAGACCGAGCTGTTCGGATACGGCAGCGGCTTGGTTACGTCGAACTGCTTGATGGACCGTGGCCAGGGAACCATGTGTTCCTTGCTCAGCACCCCGGCTCGGCGGAGGAGCGATCTGGCACCCGGTACGCGCGCCAGAGTCAAACTTGGCGACCTGTCGATGTTGACCCAGCCGGCGGGAGCCCGTAGTCCGCAGCCCAGGTTGAGGCGAATATCTGCTTGTTTTTCGAAGAACGTCTCATGAGTCACCGAAAGGTTCGTTCGCCCCATAAGCACGCATAGTAACCACAAGGGACGCGGCCCGAGGGCTACTTACCGTCTCGTGGCGGCGTCCGCGCCGCACAACGTTGACGTGCGGGTTCCCCTGTCGGGTCAGATGCCGCCCGGATAGCGCCCGGGGGCGAGTCGTCGGGCCGGATCGAAGTGCTCCTTGACCCGGCGCAGCATCGGCAGGTCGGGCAGTTCACCCCAGACGTCCACGGCTTCCCGGATCCGGGCCGGAGCGGCGACCACCACGCAGCGGCCGGAGCGGGCGCGCAGCACCGCGCGTACGCCGTCCAGGATGGCGCCGACCCGCTCCGGTGACGAGTCGGCCGACAGCGCGGCGTGCACGACACCGAGCCCGGCCGAGCCGCGTACCGGCACCGGCGCCCCGGCGGCGTCCCGCAGTGCGTAGACGGCGGCGTGCAGGTCACCGATCGGCACCTCGATGCGCAGCGCCACCTGGTCGGGCTGGAACGGATAGCGGCGCCACCACCCCGGCGCCGCTCTGACCACCTGGGCGTCGCCGCCGAGCAGCGCGGTCAACCGGGCCGCCCGTTGCGCCACCTCGGTCGGCCCGCCTTCGAGCAGTACGGCCAGGCTGCCGGAGCCGGGTTCGCCGAACCGGCCGCGCGGCCCGGGCCCACCGCCGAGCCCGGGGTGTCCCCGGTCACCGGATCCGCCTGCGCCCGCGGATCGGCTCGGCACACCGGGCCGGCCCGGTGACTCGAACCAGCCTCGCCCGCCGGCCCGGCCGGACGGGCCGGGTGCCCCCGTGGCACCCGGTCCGTCCGGCGGAAGGTGCCCGCCGGAGCCGGGGCGCCGGACGCCGCGGTCGGTCGTCGGCGCCCGGCCGCCGGGCAGGTCGACCTCGATCGCGGTCGGCCGCAGCTCGGCGTCGAGGACGGCACGGACCAGGTCGTGCACCTCCAGCGGGGTCCAGACCGAACGGACCACCCAACTCCGGCTCGCCGGAATCGGCTGCACCCGCAGGGTCGCCGAGACCAGCACGCCGAGCGCACCCTGCGACCCGCAGAGCAGCCGGGCGACGTCGGGATGGGCCGGCACCGCATCGGGCCGCTCCCCGGGACGGCCGGTCGTGCCGGCCCGGGCGTGCGCGAGCACCCCCGAGGCGTCCACGTAGCTCACCCCGACGAGCTGGTCGCAGGGCCGGCCGTGCAGGTGCCGCAGCGGACCGCTCTCGTCGGCCGCGACCACGCCCCCGACGGTGGCGCCGACCGAGGGCACGTCGATCGGCAGCCGACGCCCGGTCCGTTCCAGGATCGCCTCGGCGGCCCGGACCGGTGTGCCGGCCCCGATCTCGGCGACCAGCTCGCCCTCCGGCTGCTGCCAGACCCCGGCGAGCCGCCCGGTGTCCAGCACGATGTCGACCTGCGACGGGGGCATGCCCCAGTCGAGTTTGGTGCCGGCCCCCCGGGCGACCACCGAGAGGTCGTGCTCGGCGGCGAGCCGGACCACCTCGGTGACCGCCTCCGGACTGCCCGGCGCCGCGACCCAGCGGGCCGCCGCGCCGGCCACCCCGTCGGCCGCCCCCGCGGCCCGGGCGAAGTGGGCACCGCAGATGCCCGCCAGTCGCCGTGCGATGTCAGCGCCCCCGCGTCGTTCTATCGAAATCTCCCCCACCTTGGTCATCGTACACATGTACTAACTTTCGGCAACGCCCCGGGCCGCACCGGGCCGCCCACCGGCCAGCCGGACGGGTAACGTGACCGGGTGACCACTGAGACGACCGCCGCTCCCGTCGCCAAGCGGGTGCCGACCGAGCGCACCCACCACGGCGACACGGTGATCGACGAGTACGCCTGGCTCGCCGACAAGGACGACCCGGACACGATCGGCTACCTGACCGCCGAGAACGCCTACACCGAGCAGACCACGGCCCGGCTCGGCCTGCTGCGGGAGACGCTGTTCAACGAGACGAAGCGGCGGACGAAGGAAACCGATCTATCGGTGCCGACCCGCAAGAACGGCCACTGGTACTACACCCGGACGGTCGAAGGCGAGCAGTACGGCATCCACTGCCGCCGATCGGTGCAGGACGGCGAGACGGCCCCGCCGATGCCGGAGGACGGCGCACCACTCGACGGCGAGGAGATCCTGCTCGACGGCAATGCGCTGGCGCAGGGGCACGACTTCTTCTCGCTCGGCACCTTCGACGTCAGCCCGGACGGGCGCTGGCTCGCCTACTCCACCGACTTCGCCGGCGACGAGCGGTTCACCCTGCGGGTCAAGGACCTCTCCACCGGCGAGGTGCTCGCCGACGAGGTACCGGACACCTTTTACGGCAGCGCCTGGTCGGCCGACGGCTCCACGCTGTTCTACCTGACCGTGGACGAGAGCTGGCGGCCCTACCGGGTGTGGCGGCACACCGTCGGCACGGCGGCGGACGCCGACGAGATCGTCTACCAGGAGGACGACGAGCGGTTCTGGGTCGGCGTCGGGCTGACCCGCTCGGAGAACTTCGTCGTCATCGACTCGCACAGCAAGGTGACCAGCGAGGTACGGGTCATCCCGGCCAGCAATCCCAGCGGCGCCCCGGCGGTGATCGCGCCCCGACGGCAGGGCGTCGAATACTCCATCGAGCACCACGGGCACCGCTTCCTGATCCTGCACAACGACGGCGCGGAGGACTTCGCGCTCGCCTACACCTCGGCGGACGCGCCCGGGGACTGGGTGCCGATGATCGAGCACACTCCCGGCACCCGGCTGGAGGCGGTCGACGCCTTCGCCAACCACCTCGTGGTGTCGCTGCGTACGGCCGGGCTGACCGGGATCCGGGTGCTGCCGGTGGGTAGCACCGAGTCGTACGACATCGACTTCCCGGAACCGCTCTACAACGTCGGGCTGGACAGCAACCCCGAATACCAGACCACCAGCGTCCGGCTGCACTACGCCTCGCTGACCACCCCCGACTCGGTCTACGACTACGACCTGGTCACCCGGGAGATGGTGCTGCGCAAGCGGAAGCCGGTGCTCGGCGCCTTCGACCCGGCCGGCTACGAGCAGCACCGGGACTGGGCGTTCGCCGACGACGGGACCCGGGTGCCGATCTCGCTGGTCTGCCGGGCCGGCACGCCCCGGGACGGCTCGGCGCCGTGCGTGCTCTACGGCTACGGCTCCTACGAGGCCAGCATGGACCCGTGGTTCTCCATCCCCCGGCTCTCCCTGCTGGACCGGGGCGTCGTCTTCGCCGTGGCACACGTGCGCGGCGGCGGTGAACTGGGCCGCCGGTGGTACGAGACCGGCAAGCTGCTGAGCAAGAAGAACACCTTCACCGACTTCGTGGCCACCGCCCGGCACCTGGTCAAGGCCGGTTGGACCTCGGCGGACCGGCTGGTCGCCCGGGGTGGCTCGGCCGGTGGGCTGCTGATGGGCGCGGTGGCGAACATCGCCCCGGACGCCTTCGCCGGGATCGTCGCGCAGGTGCCGTTCGTCGACCCGCTCAACTCGATCCTCGACCCGTCGCTGCCGCTCACCGTCACCGAGTGGGAGGAGTGGGGCAACCCGCTGGCCGACCCCGAGGTGTACGCGTACATGAAGTCGTACTCGCCGTACGAGAACGTCAGCGCGCAGGACTACCCGCCGATCCTCGCCGTCACCAGCCTGAACGACACCCGGGTTCTCTACCACGAGCCGGCGAAGTGGGTCGCCCGGCTCCGGGCCGTCGCACCGCAGGGGTCGTACCTGCTCAAGACGGAGATGGGTGCCGGGCACGGCGGCCCGAGCGGGCGCTACGACTCCTGGAAGGAGGAGGCGTTCGTCGCCGCCTGGATCCTCGACCGGCTGGGCGTGGCCGCGTAAAGCGCAAGGTTGTGGAAGGGTGACTCGCATGACGGTCTTGACGGGCGACCGCTCCGGACTGGTCGGCGTGGGTTACGAGGGCCGGGACATCGGGGACTTCGTGGCAGACCTGGTCACGATGGGCGTGTCACGTCTGGTGGACGTACGACTCACCCCGATCTCCCGGAAGCGGGGGTTCAGCAAGTCAGCGCTCGGGCAGGCGCTCGGCGACGCGGGGATTGCCTACGAACACCGACGTGAGCTGGGAAATCCGAAGGACAACCGGCCTGGATTCACCGGCTCTCCGGAAACGCTCGCCCAGGCCCGGGCGATCTACGCCGGACTGCTCGCCCGGCCGGAGGCCGTCGACGCACTCGACGCGCTCGCCGCCGCGAGCCAGCGGGAACTCGTCGCGCTGCTCTGTTTCGAGGCTGACCAGCGGCAGTGTCACCGGGACCTGGTGCTCCAAGCGGCACACGAGCGGCGTCCTATCGGTGGGGCGGCCAGTAGACCCCGAGGACGCTGAACGTATTGACCCGCTTGGCCTGGTTGCCGACGTAGAAGGCGACATCGCGACCAGGCCCGCAGAGTTCGTGCAGGAACTTCTGTTCCACGGCTCGCCGCACCTCGTCGTCGGAGCGGCCCCGCAGATTGCGTTGCAGGGCGACGAGTTCCCAGTCCAGGATTCCTTGCCGGTGCCCACCGCAGCCCGGTTCGTGGCAGTGGTAGTGGTAGGTTGCTCGAAATCGGGGTGCCTCAAGTGGCGTCCGGTCGCGGCTATCGAGCAGGTCGAGTTGGCTGACGTACGCTCCGATCTTGCGTTGGTCGTCAGCAGACCAGCCCTCGTGCGGGGTGACCCGGATCCCGTCGACCCGGACCGGCCGGACCAGCGCCAGTGACGGTGCGTCCGACCGATCGGCCGTCGCCCGATGCACGCGGCACATCGAGTCCTCGACGTACGGGTCGAGCAGTTGGCGCCGTTTCTCCCACGGCGGCACAAACAGCTCCCGCGTGACCGAGTCGACGATCGGCCTCCAACTCTCACGACGTTGGTCCTGCCGCGCGGGCTTGGCGTCGATCGAGATGATCTCGTACTTCCGGAACCGGTCCTCCCGCACCAGGTCTCGATGATTGATCGGGTAGAGCCGCACCCATCCTCGCCGAAGCGGGTCCACGCTGAGCGCGGCCACGCACACCGTCTCGCCGTACTTCGCGGACGGGTTGGGAGCCGCCTTCACGGTGATGAGCAGCCGAAGCCGTACCGGAGCATCGCTGTCCGGTTTAGGCTCGGGGCCGGCCTCGTCGGGGCCGAAGAAGGACAGTTGCGTCATGGCGCCTCCAGCCGAGAGAGCTGTGGGTGTCGACGTAACTACTCCGAGAGATATTTTCATAGACGGCGATACCTGGCTAGCCCTTGCCGATGCCCCACAAGCGCGCCACCGTCCACGACGGACCCCGCTCGCACAGCAGGGCGATTCGATCCAGGGGCGATCCTCTCGACAGACTGCGGCTCCGCAACTTTCTTTTTAGTTAACAACCTTGCAAGAAAGCGCTCTCTGGCGTAGAAACATTGACATGCGTACACGCCGAGCCACCCTCGTCCTGGCCCTGCTGGCCGCAACGCTGGTGGTCACCCCACCCAGCCCGGCCGTCGCTGAGCCGGGCGCGCTCACCTGGAGCGACGAGTTCAACGCGCCAGCCGGCACCGCCCCCGACGGCACCAAGTGGAAGCACGACATCGGCGGCGGCGGCTGGGGCAACAACGAGCAGCAGTACTACACCAACAGCACCAGCAACGCCGCGCACGACGGCAACGGCAACCTGGTGATCACCGCCCGCCGGGAGAACCCGGCCAACTACCAGTGCCACTACGGCCGCTGCCAGTACACCTCGGCCCGGCTGCTCACCGCGGACCGCTTCACCCAGACGTACGGCCGGTTCGAGGCCCGGATGAAGCTGCCGCGCGGCCAGGGCATCTGGCCGGCGTTCTGGATGCTCGGCGGCATGCCCTGGCCGGACATGGGCGAGATCGACATCATGGAGAACATCGGCCGCGAGCCCGGCAACCTGTACGGCACGCTGCACGGCCCCGGCTACTCCGGCGGCAGCGCGATCAGCTCCCGCTACACGCTCCCCGGCGGTCAGGCGTTCGCCGACGCCTTCCACACCTTCGCCGTGGACTGGGCGCCGGACTCAATCACCTGGTACGTCGACGGCATCCAGTACGGCCGCAAGACCCCGGCGGACCTGAACGGCAACCGCTGGGTCTACGACCACCCGTTCTTCATGATCATGAACATCGCGGTCGGCGGCCACTGGCCGGGCTACCCCGACGCCAGCACCACGTTCCCGCAGCAGATGTTGGTCGACTACGTACGGGTCTGGGGTTGGAACACCGGTGGCGGCGGCAACCCCGGCACCGGCAACCAGATCGTCGGGATCGGCAACAAGTGCATCGACGTGCCGGGCGCGAACCCGGCCGACGGCACCCAGTTGCAGATCTGGGACTGCAACGGTACCGCCGCGCAGAGCTGGGCCTTCACCGGCGGCACGGTCCGGGCGATGGGCAAGTGCATGGACGTGGCGAACGGCTCGACGGCCAACGGCGCCAACATCCAGATCGTCGGCTGCAACGGCAATCCCGCCCAGCAGTTCGTGCTGAGTGCGGCCGGCGACCTGGTGAACCCGCAGGCGAACAAGTGCGTCGACGTACGCGACCGGAGCACGGCCAACGGCGCGAAACTCCAGCTCTGGGAGTGCACGGGCGGCGCGAACCAGAAGTGGCGGCGCGCCTGACCCGGCGGACGCGCGGCGGCACGCCGACCCGCCGCGACACCGGCCCCGCACCGAACCCGGTGCGGGGCCGGTCGCTGGTACGCCCGGTCCACCGGCATGACCCGATCCACAGGTATTGCCAGCTCGCAGGCATGGCAAGCCCGCAGGCATGGCCCGGTCCGTCCCACCCGGACCGCCGGCTGGCTCCGCCCGGCACGGAAGAGCTGACAGCACTCCTTGCGAGAGAGCTGGCAGAGTTGTTCCAGGAGACTGTCGAGCTGGGTACACAGACGGGGCGGTGCCGTCGACATCAGCGGGTGCATAGACGGGGCAGCTCGACAGTGTCAGGTCTATGCCCCCACCGGTGGCCGGTAGGCCAGCCATACTCCGGACCGGCCGCCGAGCACAGCGCGCGACAGTACAGTTGACCTCGGCCACCTCCGCCCGGCGTTTCACCTGCCCGGAGGCAGCCATGGACACCGACCGTTTCGCCGACGCCCCGCCCGTCGAGCTGCCCAGCCACCGGGCGATCGAGAACCTGATCGTCCGGTACTACGAACTACTGGACGCCGGAGACTTCGCCGGACTCGCCGACCTCGTCGCCGACGCTGGTATCACCTTCGACAGCGGCGCGACGCTGGACGGCCGGGACGCGGTCGAGCGGCTGGTCCACGACATGCTGATGCTGTACGACGACGGGACGCCGCGTACCAGGCATGTCACCAGCAACCTCGCCGTCGAGGTCGACGAGGCGGCCGGTACCGCCGAATCCCGCTGCTACGTCACCGTCTTCCAGGCGCTGCCCGAATTTCCGCTCCAGGCGGTGGCGAGTGGGCGGTGCCGGGACCGATTCGAGCGGCGCGACGCCGGATGGCGCTTCGTGGAGCGGTGGGTCAGCACGGACTTCCTCGGCGACGCCAGCCACCACCTGCGCGGCCGAGGTACCGGCATGGGACGGAGCTAGGGCCGCCGGTCCGGTACCTGAGCGACGAACGCGCGCCACGCCTCAGGCGCGAAGGCCAGCACCGGTCCGCCCGGATCCTTCGAGTCCCGTACGCCGACCGCCCCGCCCAGATCGTCGGCAACCTCCACACATTCGGCTTGGGCGTTGCTCCGGCTTGACTTCTTCCAGCGCTGCTCGGTGGTCACGACTCGTTCACCAGCTTCAGAATCAGGTCCCTGGAGAGGTCACGCGGCAGCGCAACCGCCCTGACAATTTCCCACGACCGTTGCAGGGCGGCAACCGCCCTGGGATCCGTCACGACCCGCCCCTGTAGGTGGTCTTCCAAGAATGCGACGTCCGGACTCTCGTCGAACGACGCGATCACGAACGGCCCTGACTGCCCCAGCCAGAGTCCGGCCGTCGCGGGGACTACGTGAATGATGACCCGGGGACGCCCGCTTAGTCGGAGCAGGTGTTCGAGCTGTTCGCGGAGCATCTTCGGGTCACCGACCCGAAGCGCCACCTCACCGATCACGAAGGTCGTCAGCGGCGAATCGTCGCGGTCGAAGACTGCACGCTGGCGTTCCAGCCGCAACGCGAGCCGCTTCTCCATCTCCTCGGTGCCATGTAACGCCGTCTCCATGACGGCCCGCGCGTACGCCTCGGTCTGGAGCAGGCCGGGGACGAGCAGCGGGTTGCAGGCGCGTAGGGCGACCGCCTCGCGCTCGTACTCCAGCCAGGGCGCAGCCAGACCGGTGCGTCGTCGAAGGCGGTGACCTTGGCGAGCAGCCGGGTGTAGATGCCGCCGGTCTGGAGCCCCTCGTCGATCGCCGCGACGTAGTCCTCGGTCGGTGGCCGGCCACCGGTCTCGACCGCGCTCACGTGCGGGCCGGAGTAGTTCGCGATCTTGCCGAACTCGTCCTGGTTCATCTTCCGGGTCGCCCGAGCCGCCCGAAGCTCCGCGATCAAGAAGTCTGCCAGCATGCCCATGACCTGCCCACGCTCCCTCCACATCCGGCTCGGGGCTACCCGACCACACCCGACAAGTCGGACGGTCGCCCAGTGTCCCGCAATGTCTACCGAACGTAGGCACCATCCGTCCAGAGTGTCGGCAGCGGAACCGTTCGATGCTGGCCCGGCTCGGGCGGAACCGCGCGGGGACCGTCCCCGGAACGCCTCCCCCGCCTCGGGGACGGTCCCCGCTTCCAGCCAGGACAGCAGCGGCGATTGGAGACCGAGCCATGAACTGGCCACGACGCGCACCTCGACCGGTATCACTGGCGCCTCGACACCGCCCCGACTGGCGGCGGCTCTGGCGCTACTGCCGGTGCGGACCCCGCTGGCGCTGCCCCGACGCGTCCGGCCCGACGGCCGGGGGTCGACCGACACCCGCCCGTACCCCGCCCCGGGGCAGCAACACCAGATTCGCGGCATGGACGGCGCCAACCGGTCCGGCTCCGGACGGGAGCAGCGGCCGGCCCGGCTCCGGACGCTGCCCCCGCCTCCCGACCCGTCGCATCTGACCCGTCAACGGCAACCGGTGTCGCCCCCACGGGAACAGGCCAGCCGCGAGGCCGAGGCTGGCCCGTACCAGATAGAGGTCAGCGGACGGACCAGGCAGGGCGTTCCGCGTTGGTGAACCAGCGCAGCAGCCACTCAGCCGGGCCCTGCCCGTGCCGCGCGAGCCACCAGCGGCTGACCAACACCTGCCCGGCGAAGATGGCGACCGCGAAGAGCATCATCTCCAGCGGTGACACCTGACCCACCAGGCCGAAGCCGACACCGGTGAAGATCAGCAGCGTGGCGACGGACTGGCCGAGGTAGTTCGACAGCGCCATCCGGCCGGCCGGGGCCAACGCCGTGCCGAGCCACCGGCCACGATCGCTGTGCACCACCCGGACCAGCGTCGCGGCGTACGCGGCGGCCAGCAGCGGCGCGGTCATCGCACTCACGAGTACGCCGAGCGTGTCGCCGTTGCCACCGAGCGAGGCGTAGACCGCGCCACCCACGATCCCCACCGGAAAACCGACGAGTTGGACGATCCGCAGCCACCGCTCCCGGCCGGTGAGCCCGACCAGCAGCCCCCGGCGGGCGGCGACCATGCCGAGCAGGAACATCGCCAGAGTGGTCGGACCCTGCACGGTCAACTGGGAGAGGCCGTAGAGCGGCAGGGTCGCGATGTGCTCGTGGACCACCGAGCCGAATCCGCCGGCCAGGTTCGCGGCCGACTCCTGGGCGGCGGCGACCTGACTGGCGTGGTCGAAGTAGCTCGACGCGTTCAGGAACAGGATGCTCGACCCCATGCCCAGCAGCAGATAGCCGTAGAGCGCGGCGGCGACGATCAGCGCCGTGCGGTCCCGTATCCCGCGCATCGCCAGCAGGACCGCGCCGAGCAGGGCGTAGACGGTGAGGATGTCCCCGCTGATCAGGAACACCATGTTGATCGCGCCGAGGACGAGCAGGCCGAGCAGCCGGCGTACCATCCGGGGCCGGAACGCCGCCCCGGCCCGCGCCGCCGCCTCCGTCTGGAGCACGAAGCTGTAGCCGAACATGAACGAGAAGAGCAGGTAGAACTTCATTCCGAAGAAGCTGGAGTTGAGCCAGCGCACCGCGTCGTCCAGCCACGAGTCGTACGCCGGGTCGGTGACGGTCATGCTGTAGCCGGTGGCGGCGAAGGTGATGTTGACGACCAGGATGCCGAGCAGCGCGAAGGCACGTAGTGCGTCGAGGTCGGGGATGCGGGTCCGGGAGGCCGTGGCGGCGGTCGCTGTGCTCACCGGTCGAGCACACCAGCGCCGGACCGGACGGTCAGGAGCGCCAGATCCCGGGGCGGGGTAGAGCTAACTCCACCCCGCCCGACGACCTAGTAGACGACGTGTTTGCCGCCGTCGACGATGACCGTCTCGCCGGTGACCATGTCCATGCCGAGCAGCCCGAGCACCGCCTGCGCCACGTGTTCCGGGTCGGCGGTGCGGCGCAGCGGCACCGTCTCGCGCTCCCGGGCACTGCGCTGCGCGAAGCCCTGTTCGCCGTGCAGGCCGGGCTGCCAGCGGGTGTGCTGCACGGTGCCGGGTGCCACCGCGTTGACCCGTACCTCCGGGGCGAGCGCCACCGCCAGGTTGCGGGTGAGCTGGAGCATCGCCGCCTTGCTCACCCCGTAGGCGATCGAGGAGCCGCCGGCCCGGTACCCGGAGATGGACGAGATGTTCACGATCGCGCCGCCGGAGGAGCGCAGCGCGGGGGCGAAGGCGCGGGCACAGCGGAACGCGCCGAGCAGGTTGACGTCGAGCACGTCCCGCCAGACCTCGTCGGTCAGCCCGTCCAGGTCGGGGTGCTCCACCGCCCGGGTACCGCCGGCGTTGTTGACCAGCACGTCGACCCGGCCGAAGGTGCCGAGCACCTGCTCGGCCATGGTGCGTACCTGGGTGTCGTCGGTGACGTCGGCGGCGACCGCGCAGGACCGGCCGGCCCACTCCCGGGCCTGCGCCACGGTCTCCTCGGCCTCCGCCCGCGACCGGCTGAAGTTGACCACCACGGCGTCCGCGCCGGCCCGGGCCAGCGCCAGGCTCACCGCCCGGCCGATCCCGGTACCACCGCCGGTGACCACCGCGACGGTCTTCTCCAGCTTCATCGCGCGGTCTCCATCGGAGTCGAGGCCGTCGGCGGCCCGTCCGCCGCCTTCCCGCCCGGTTCCTCCTGGTACGCGTGCACGGCGCCGATGTCCATCGTCCGGGTCTCCCGGGCGACCAGGAACGCCACCAGCGAGACGACCGCCGTGAAGATGATCCAGAGCGCGACCAGCCAGGGCGAGCCGTCAGCGGTGCTGAGCAGTGCCGCCGCGACCAGCGGGGAGAAGCCGGAGATGGCGGCGCCGATCTCCCGGGAGGCGGCGAACCCGGTGTACCGGACCCCGGCGCCGAACAGCTCCGCGTAGAACGCCGGCTGTACGGCGATCATCGGTGCGAAGCCGATGCCACCGGCGATGATCAGGGCCAGCCAGATCAGCACCGTCACCTCGGAGTTGAGCAGCCAGAAGTACGGGAAGGCGAAGGCGGCGGTGAAGACCACGCTGAACACGTTCAGCGGCTTGCGGCCGATCCGGTCCGACAGCGCGCCGTAGACCGGTTGGACCGCGATCACCACCAGGCCCATCAGGATCACGCCGGTCAGCGCAACCCAACGCGGCTGGTCGAGTTCGTTGGTCAGGTAGGCGACGCTGAAGGTGGCGAAGATGTAGACGATCGCGGTGTCGCAGATGTGCGCGCCGATCCCGACCAGGAAGTTGCGGGGATACATCTTCAGGGTGTCCAGGATCGGCGTCTGCACCACCGTCCGGCTGCGCTCCATCCGGCGGAACACCGGCGACTCGGTGACCCGGAGCCGTACGTAGATGGTTACGAAGATCATCAGGAAGCTGGCCAGGAACGGGATCCGCCAGCCCCAGGATTCGAGCTGGTCGTCGGGGAGCATCCCGACCAGCAGGAACGAGACGGTACCGAGCACCAGACCGATCTGCACCCCGGTCTGGGCGTACGAGGCGTAGTAGCCGCGCCGGTCCGGTGGGGCGTGCTCGGCGAGCAGGGTCGACGCGCCGCCGAACTCGGCTCCGGCGCCGAGCCCCTGGCAGATCCGCATCAGCACCAGCAGGATCGGCGCCCAGACCCCGATCTGGTCGTACGTCGGCAGCAGGCCGATCAGCCCGGTCGCGATGCCCATCACCAGGGTGGTGATGATCAGTGTGGATCGCCGGCCGATCCGGTCACCGAGCCGGCCGAAGAAGAACCCGCCGACCGGGCGGAACAGGAACGCCACCCCGAAGGTGGCGAACGCGACGAGCGTGCCGACCGCCGGCTCGGCGTCCGGGAAGAAGATGTCGTTGAAGACCAGCGCGGCGGCGGTGCCGTAGATGAAGAAGTCGTACCACTCCAGTGCGGTGCCGACCAGCGAGGCCGAGACGACCCGGCGCAGCTCGGCGGGTGGGGTGGTCTCCTGGTCGGACGGCGCGGAGGCGGTCTCGGGCTCAGGCGGGGGCGCGGGGTCCACCGGCGATGTCATCACGATCCTCCTCGGGCGAGGGGGCCGCGCGGTCCGCGCGGCTTCGGGGGTGGGGTACGGGTACGCCGGGCAGCTCGGGCCCGCCCGGCAGTTCGGCCAGTTCGCGCCAGGTGGACGGGGCGAGGGGGATCCCGTCGGAGATCCGGCTGGCGCGGGTGCGCGCCTCCTTCTCACCGGGCACCAGCACGCCGTCCGGGCCGGGGTCGCGCTCGACGGCGGGCGCGGTGTCGCCGAGCAGCCGGCAGAACCCCTCCGACTGGGTCCGGAACCCGGACACCGGCAGGAAGGTCCCGATGTCGATGGCGATCAGTACGGTGCCGTTGGTGTTGTCGTAGCCGGGCAGACTGGAGATTCCGGCGCCGGAGAGCAGCCCGCCGACGATCTCGATCATCACGCTGAGGCCGTAGCCCTTGTGCTGGCCGAACGGCAGCAGCGCGCCTCCGGAGTAGAAGTCGGACGGGTCGGTGGAGTCACGGCCCTCCGCGTCGACCAGCAGGCCGGCGCCGACCCGTTCCTGCCGGACCAGCGAGAGCGCGAGCTTGCCCTCGGCGATCGCCGAGGTGGCGAAGTCGACCACCACCGGTGGCCGTCCCTCGGCCCGGGGCGCCGACCAGGCGAGCGGGTTGGTGCCGAGCCGGCGCTCCCGGCCGCCGTACGGGGCGACGGTCGGGTCGATGTTGCAGAAGGCCAGCCCGATCGCGTCCGTCTCGGCGAGCAGTTGCACGTACTCGCCGAGCCGGCCGATGTGGTTGCAGTTGCCGATCGTCACCACGCCGACGCCGTACTCCCGGGCGAGTTCGCGGGCCTCGGTCACGGCCAGCCGGGCGGCGAGCTGGCCGAACCCGCGCCGGCCGTCCACGACCGCGGTAGCCCGGTGCCGGCGGCGGATGACGGGGTCGGCAGACGGATCGATCATCCGGCCACGCACCGCGTCGACGTACGGAACCAGCCGGCGTACCCCGTGCGAGTCGTGCCCGACCAGGTCGGACTCGACCAGCGAGGTGGCGACGGCCCGGGCGGGCGGCTCCGGGCTGCCGGCGGTGGTGAGGATCCGGGCGGCGATCTCCACCAGTTCGTCCGCCGGTACGGCGACCGGCGGCATCTCGTCGTCGGCCGGCCGGGCGGGATGGCCCGGCGCGCGGCTGCTCGGCACGGTCGACCAGGACGGCGGACGATGCGCCGCCGCGCTGTCGTCGATCCGGTTCCGGTCCCCGCCGCGCGCCATCTGGTGTCACCTCCGGAGCACGCCGTTCCGTCACGCGGAACAGCGTTCCACAGTTACCTTCGTCACAGTCTGGCCGGTAACGCCGAGCAGCGCAACCGGACGGAAACAATTCGGCCCCGCGAGGATCAGACAGCGGCCGTGACAGTGGCCGCGGCGGTGCGGGTCAGCAGGCACCTTCCGTCACCGTGACGGTGGGAAACGAGGGCGACCGGTCGGAGAAGTTGAGGTCGAGCCGCACCGCCAGGCAGACCGGGTGGTCACCGTCCGCGTTGGTGAACTCGTAGAGATCCCCCCGGGAGTCCTTCCCGACATCCTCGATCCGGAGTTCGGAGAGGATGTTCCGGGAATACTTGCCGCTGCCGCCAGGGTTGCCCGCCGAGGCCGCCCGATGAACGTCGACGACCAGACCGTGCACCGGCGTGCGCTCCAACTCGTACGCGGTGTTCCGGGCCGCCGAGTACACCTCGGAGCGGTCGAGGTCGGAGCTTCCGGAGATGACGAGCACCGCGACGATCGACGCCAGCCCGAGCAGCGCGATGACCACGATCTGGGGCATCCGCCGGTTGGCCCGCCGGGCGGCGAACCGGTCCGCTGGATGATCGCTCAACGTCTCCTCCGAAGGATGTCCGTCAGCGCGTTCGAGCCGTTCGCGCACTCTACTCCGGCCGTCGACGCGAGTGGCCCGGCCGATGGCGGTCAGCTCGGGACGGTGCGGGCGCCGAGGGCCCGGGAGACCTGTCCGGCGGCCTCGACCACCTGCCGGCCCACCTCGTCCGCCGACTGGTCCGCCGCCTCGTAGCTGAGTGTCGCCGCGCTCACCCCGCCGATCACGTGCCCGGCGTGGTCGTACACCGCCGCGCCGGTCGCGGAGACCCCGGGCTCGTTCTCCTCGTGGTCCTCGGCCCAGCCCCGGGACCGGACCGTGGCAAGCTCGGCGAGCAGCGGTCCGACCTCGACGATCGTGCCCGGCGTGTGCCGGCGCAGCCCGGTCCGCTCGGCGAGCGCCACCACCCGGTCGTCGTCCAGGGTCGCCAGGACAGCCTTGCCGATCGACGTACTGTGCAAATCGAGGCTCATCCCGACCCGGGAAGCGAGCTGGTACGGCTTGCCCGCCTCCACCTTGGCCACGTAGACCGCCTCGTCACCGTGCAGCAGCGCCAGGTGCACCGTACGGCCGGTGCGCCGTTGCAGCTCCTCCAACTCGGGGCGTACCCGGGCGGGCAGGTCCAGCCGGTGCATCACCCGACCGGCCAGCGCGAGCATCCGGGGCCCGGTGAAGTAGTCCCCGTTGCCGGTGGGCCGGGCCAGCCCGCGCTCGACCATCACCTGGAGAATCCGGTGCACGGTCGCCTTCGGCAGGTTCGTCGCCGCCGCGATGTCGGTCAGCCGGCTGTGCTCGACCAGTGCCTCCAACACCGCGAACGTCTTGTCCGAAGCGCTCGCACCGGTCCGGTCAGCCATGGTTCCAATGTAGGGAATGCCGCCGGTCGGCTCGCTCGGGCCGCATCCGCGCCGTCAGCCCGCGTCGGGGCGGCCGGCGGCGGCCACCAGTACCGCCGGGTCGACGTTGCCGCCGCTGACCACCGCCACCGTACGCCCGGCGGGCAGCTCGGCCGCGTGGAACATCCGGGCGGCGGTGGCCACCGCGCCGCTCGGCTCCACCACCAGCCGGGCGTCCCGGACCAACCGGGTCGTCGCGGCGGCGATCTCCTCCTCGCTGACCGTCACGATGCTGTCCAGCCGGGCGCGCAGGTGTGCGAAGGTCAGCGCGGAGAGGTTGGTCCGCAGCCCGTCCGCGCTGGTCCGATAGGTGCGGGCCGGTTCCCACTGGCGCAGCTCGCCGCTGCGCAACGACTCGGCGGCGTCGGCGGCGAGTGCCGGCTCGACCCCGACGACCCGGGCACCCGGGCGCAGCGCCTTGACCGCGGTGGCGACTCCGGAGGCGAGCCCGCCCCCGCCGACCGGCACCAGCAGCACGTCCAGCTCGGGCAGGTCGTCGAGCACCTCCAACCCGATGGTGCCCTGGCCGGCGATGATCCGCCGGTCGTCGAAGGGCGGGATCAGGGTCCGCCCCTGCTCGGCGGCGATCGACTCGGCGACCGCCAGCCGATCGGCCGGGGCGACCATGCGTACCTCGGCGCCGAGAGCGCGTACCTGGTCGACCTTTGCCGCCGGAGCACCCTCGGGAATCACCACCGTGCACGGCACGCCCCGGGCCCGGGCGGCGTAGGCGAGCGCCTGCCCATGGTTGCCGGAGGAGTGCGTGACCACGCCTCGGGCCCGCCGGTCGGCGTCGAGCCGGGCCACCGCGTGCATCGCACCACGCAGCTTGAACGAGCCGACCGGTTGCAGGCTCTCCGGTTTCAGCCAGAGCTGGTCGTCCCAGCGGCAGGGCAGCAGGGGCGTACGCAGCACCACACCGGTCAGGTCCCCCGCCGCGGCCCGTACGTCGTCGACGGTAACGAGATCCACCGGATCATCCTGCCACTGCGCTCACCCGCCGGTCCGGAGCGGTTCGGCCGGACCCTCCCCGCCTCGCCGTCGGGTACGAAGATGACGATCCCACCGGGATGAATACGGCTAAAGCCTACTATTTTCCAGAGGCCCCGGATGATATGAGGATCGTGATGACCAGCCCCGACCCGCCCGGCGAGCAGCCGTACCGGCCCGACGCCGGTTTCGGCGATCCGCCGACGGGCGGGGACCGGCCGGCCGAGCCGGTTCCCCAGTCGTGGGACTGGGCGATCGACCCACCGCCGCCGGAGGGGCCGGCCCGGGAGCCGACCCCGGATCCGGCGGCCGGACCGACCATCGACGAGGTACCGGATCCGCTCCCGTTGACCGGCCGCTTCCCGGACACGGTCGCGCCCGGCGCGGGCCCACCCTCCCCACCGCGTCCCGAACGGCCCGCCGCAGCGCAGTCCTCGCCGCCCGCCGAGCCGCCGCCCGCCGAGCCGCCGCCCGCCGAGCCGCCGCCGGACTGGTCCACGCCGGAGACGCGGGTCAGCACCCCGCCGCTGAGCGGTTACCCGCCGCCGCAACCGCCGATCTGGGCGCCCCGACCGACCGGCCCGGAGGGCGGGGCCGGGCCGGAGGCGGGCCGACCACCGCCGGGCGGCACCGCAAAGGCTCCCGAGTTCGTGCGCCCGACCGACCGGCGGTGGTGGTTCCTACTCGGCCTCGTCGCCGCGGTCCTCTCCTGCTGCTGCGTGGCCGCTGCCGTGGTCGCGCTGACCTGGGGGCCGGACTTCTACACCGGGCTGCGCGACCGGGCCCCCCGGGTCGTCGGCCTCAACCAGCCGGCCCGGGACGGCGATCTCGAGTTCCAGGTGCAGGAGGTGCGCTGCGGGCTCACCGAGGTCGGCGACCCGCTGGTCAGCCAACTCGCGATCGGGCAGTTCTGCGTGGTCGACCTGGCGGTGCGCAACCTGGGCCTGCGACCGGTGACGTTCCAGGACAGCTTGCAGATCGCGTACGGGCCGGCGGGGCAGCGGTTCGGGGTGGACAGTTCGGCCGGACTGCTCGCCAACGCCGACCAGCTCGGTTTCCTCAGCGAGATCAACCCCGGCAACCGGGTCACCGGGGCGGTCGTCTACGACATCCCGCCCGACGCCCGGATCGTCCGGCTCCGGCTACGTGCCTCCGCCACCTCACCCGGAGTCCAGGTTCGCACCGGATAGCCGGGGCGACCGGCGTGGCGGGCCCGACCGGGTCAACGGGCGTGCCCGAGTACTGATCCGGGCCGGGTCAACGGGCGTGCCACGCGGCGAGGACCTCGGCCTCCTCGGCCTCGGTGAGGCCGATCCGCCGGCCCGCCTCCGGGCCGGCCGTGGCGAGCCAGGCCGCGGTGTCCCGAGCCGTCTCGGCCAGCGGCCGCGTCCGCAGCCCGGCCGCCAGGCTGGGAGTCACGTCCCGGGTCAGGAAGCCGGCGTACTCGGGCACCGGCAGCCAGAGCGGCAGCGACCGCGGGCCGGACCAGGGCTCCACCCCCTGCTCCGCCAGGAACTCCTGCGGCACCCAGCTCAGGGCGGCGCCCTCGGGGAGTACGTCGGCCAGGAAACCGGCCCGGGTCATCGGCGCGCCGGTGCCGTCGTACGTGCCGGTGAGTCCGCGTTCACCGGCCGCGACGATCCAGGCGGCCAGGTCGCGTACGTCCACGAGCTGCACCGCGTCGTCCGGCGAGCCGGGCGCGAGGACCTCGCCACCCCGGGCCGCCCGCCGGACCCAGTATTCGAAGCGCCCGCCCGGATCCTCCGGCCCGACGATCAGCCCGGCCCGGCAGACGAAGACCCGGCCGGCGAACGCCTCCGTCACGAGCTGTTCACAGGTCACCTTGCAGGCGCCGTACGACTCCGCGGACAGCTCCGGGTCCTCCGCGTCCCGGGGTGCGGGTGCCAGTACCGGGGCGCTGTCGACCCGCTGGCCGACGGTGACGGTGTCCGCGTACACCGAGGCGGTCGAGACGAACGTGAAGTGCCCCACCCGACCGGCGAGCGCGGTCGCCGCGTGCCGGACCTGGTCGGGGTGCCGGGCCACGTCGACAACCGCGTCGAAGTCGCCGGTGAGCGCGGCCAGGCCGGCCGGGTCGGTGCGGTCCACCCGGACGAAGCGGACGCCGTCCACCGGGTCCCCGGACGAGCCCCGGGCAGCGCAGGTGACGTCGTGGCCGGCGGCGAGGGCCTGCCGGGCAACGGCCCGGCCGAGGAACACGGTGCCGCCGAGGACGAGGGTTCGCATTTGGCGATGGTGCCCGGATCGGGGGCGTCCGGTAACCCCTGTTCGCGCAGAGCGGACCGTCTCCACCGCCCGGGCATCGGGCCGACGGCTGACTTCCGCCGCCCGTCATGCGTACCGGGCCGGTTGTGGAGTACGGTTCGACCGATATCCCAGGAGGTCGCGAATGTCCCTGACGGTGCACACCGAGGAGCGGGCCGACGTCGTCGTCGTGTCGGTCGCGGGCGAACTCGACATGGCCACCGCGCCGAAACTTCAGGACCAGATCACGGACCTGCTGGAGAAGGGGCACACCCGGCTGGTCTTCAACCTGGCCGAACTGACGTTCTGCGACTCCACCGGGCTCTCCGTCTTCGTCCGCGCCCGGAACAGCGCCGACGAGGCCGGCGGCATGGTCCGGCTGGCCGCGCCGCGCCGGGGGGTGCTGCGCATCCTTGAGGTCAGTGGCCTGGTGGAGGTGCTCCAGACGCACGCCACGGTGGACGAGGCGGTGGCCGGCGGCCCCGCCGGCACCGACTGAGGCGTCCTCCGCCGGCCGCCGGCCACCGCTTTTCGTCCGCACCGCACTGGGCACTAGGTTGTCGACCGACACGAATCCGGCAACCTGGAGACGCCAATGCTCAAGGGCTTCAAAGACTTCATCATGCGGGGCAACGTCGTCGACCTCGCCGTCGGCGTGGTCATCGGTGCGGCCTTCACCGGCCTGGTCAGCCAGTTCACCAACTCGTTCCTGAAGCCGCTGATCACGATGTTCGGCGGCGAGGACGGTCTGAAGGCCGGTACCTGGACACTGCCCAACGACGCCAAGGTCGACTGGGCCGCGTTCATCAACGCCACCATCACCTTCCTGATGACCGCCGCCGTGCTCTACTTCCTGGTGGTCTTCCCGATGAACAAGCTCGCCGAGCGGCGTCAGCGGGGTGAGGAGCCGGCGCCGGCCGCACCGAGCGAGGAGATCAAGCTGCTCACCGAGATCCGCGACGCGCTGGTCGCCGCCGGCCGGGCGCCGAACCGGCACCCCGAGGGCCCGGACGAGCGCTTCGGCCAGCAGTACCCGCCGGCGCCGCGCCGCCCCTGAGCCCGCGGCGTCACCTGCCCGGGTGACGGGTCCGGCACCCGGTGATCTTCTCGAACGTACGTTCGATAAGGTCCCGGCATGGAACAACGAAAGCACTGGTGGAACGGCAAGTGGGGGCGCCTGGCACGGCGCGATGTCTACCTCCGGGCGGATGCCGACCAGTGGCACGTGGAGCAGCGCGCCGGCGGGGCCGAGGGGATCTCCCGGTACTACGAGTTCGACAGCGAGGACGCGGCGTACGACGTGGTCCGGGCCCTGCTGGCCGGGCCGGACACCTGGCGGGAACTCTCCGCCCGCCCGCCCGGCGCCGGCTGACCGACCGGGCGGCGGGCAGGCGGGCGACGGTGCGCAGCGATCGGGCACGGGTCGTGCGGGATCCGGGGGACCGCGCGGCTCTACCGGACAGCGGAGGTCGACGGGACGGCGCAGCCCGACCGGACGGCGCTGGCGGTCAGCGGGGTGACGGTCAGCGGGGCGGCGGTCAGCGGGGTGACGCCTCCAGCAGGGCGATGGTGCTGAGCGTGACCTGGTCGCGGATCCGGGTCACCGAGGTCTGCCACTGCCGGGTGAACCCCGGCCGGTGTTCGAGGTCCCGCCAGACCGGCAGCACCGACTCGTCCAGCCGGGCGGCCGGCATCCAGAGGTGCAGCAGGCAGTCGATCGCCGGGCGGAGCCGGTCGATCTTCTGCGTCCGGGTGCCGGGCCCGGTGAGGCTGAACTCGATCAGCGACAGCAGCGTGGTGAGCAGCCAGTCGTGCAGCGCCAGGTCCTCGCAGAACTCCACCAGCGCCGGTACGGTCTCCTGCGGCGCGGTCAGTTCCAGGGTGCGCAGCGTGTCGGACTCGATCCGGAACTTCCCGTGCGCCTCGGTCCCCGGGTCGGCGGCCGGCAGCACCGCCCAGCGCAGCCGGGTGCGCTTGGTCCGGAACGGCGGGCGGCGGTCCAGCCGGGACGAACTCTGCACCGCGTCGATCAGCCGGGCGCTGATCGCACCCAGGTTGAGCGTCTGCGGCTGGTAGGTGGGCCCGAGGAAACCCTGGGCCACGTCCCGGATGTCGACCTTGCCGATCGTCTCCACCCAGCCGGGCCGGGACAGGTAGTGCGACCAGATCAGCCGGCGGTTGCTGGCGGCCCGGTCCAGCCGGGTGTAGGTGGAGCCCTGCAACACGTGCCCGCCGGTCACCGCCGCGTGCGAGACCACCGTCCCGACGCCCCGGGTACGGCTTCCGGAGCGGGTCGGCAGCCGGCAGTCCACCCCGGTGAGTTGGTCCGGCGAGACCGCGTACGCGATCGGGCGCTCGGACCGGCGGACCCGCTGGCCGACCAGGAAGTCGAGGAGTTGGGCGGTGTTCTCCAGCGAGAGCGAGCTGGAGTTCTGTAGGAGTCCGGTGTGGACTTCGCCCAGGGTCAGCATTGCGCTCCTCCGCAACCTCTTGGGCACCGTGACCGGCATCACCGGGGCCGCGTCGCCGTGACAGCGTCACCGTAACCGATGTCCGCGACGGGAACGGTGATCGGCGACCGGCAATTCGCCATGGTACGCCCGGCCACCTCCGGCAGGCGGCGACCGGCGCCTCCCACCAGCGGAAACCACGTCCTTGCGTCCTATTGATACGGTTGCGTTACGCGCCGCTCAGCCGCCCCCTAGGAGCCGCCGTGACCAAGGTCTACGTCTCGGCCACTTTCCGGGATCTCCAGGAGTGCCGGGCCGCCGTCCAACTGGCGCTGCGCCGGCTACGGGTCGAGGACATGGCCATGGAGTCGTACGTGGCCGAGGACCGGCGCCCGCTCGAACGCTGCCTGGCCGACGTCGCCGAATGTGACGTCTACGTCGGCATCTTCGCCTGGCGGTACGGCTTCATCCCGGCCGGCTACGACCGCTCGATCACGGAACTCGAATACCGGGAGGCGCTGACCGGCGGCAAGCCCTGCCTGATCTTCCTGCTGGACGAGGAGGCGCCCTGGCCGCGCAGCTTCGTCGACCGGGGCCGGGACGCGGAGCGGATCGAGGCGCTCCGGGCGGAGCTGGCCGACCGGCACATGTGCAGCACCTTCCGCGACCCGGCCGACCTGGCCGCGATGGTGACCGCGGCGGTGGCGAACTGCCTCACCGACGCCGGGGTGCCGGCCGGCGGTGGCATGCACACGCTGAGCCGGGACACCCTCAAGCAGTACATGCTCCGGCTGCGCCAGCACTACGGGGTGCTGGACCTGGACGCGCTGACCCCGGAGCAGACCGAGGACTATCTCCGGATCCAGTTGATGTCGGTCTTCGTCGAGCAGTGGGTACGCGAGGACCCGCCCCCGGCCGAGCTGCCCCGGGAGTGGCTGCGCCGGATGCAGTCCGAGGGGCGGATCGGCACCGAGGACGTGCCGGAGGAGGTCGATCCCCGCGAGCTGGTGCAGTTGCACGAGTCGTACCGGGCGAAGCCGTTGCAGCGGCTCTTCGACGTACTCGGCGCGCCGGACCAGCGGGCGATCGTGCTGCTCGGCGACCCCGGCTCGGGCAAGTCGACCGCGGCCCGGTACGTCACGCTCAGCCTCACCGGCGGGCCCGTCGACGACCGGCTGACCGCGCTCGCCGACCACCTGCCGCTGCTGATCGAGCTGCGCTCGTTCATCACCCTGGCCGCCGAGGGCAAGTGCGACAACTTCGTCGACTACCTCGACCACCGGGCCAGCACCGACGGGCTCGGCATCGAGCGGGCCGCCCTGCTGCGGCATCTCGGCGTCGGCGGCCGGGCGGTGATGATCCTGGACGGCCTGGACGAGGTCTTCGACCGGCACCGCCGGGAGGAGGTGGCCCGGCAGATCGCCGGGTTCGCCGCCAACCACCCCCAGGTACGGATGATCGTCACGTCCCGGATCATCGGCTACTCGCGCCGCATCCTGACCAGCGTCGGGTTCGTGCACTACACGTTGCAGGACCTGGACGAGGAGCAGACCGGCGACTTCCTGTCGAGCTGGTACCGGCTGGCGATCCGGGACCGGCCGGAGGACGCGCACGCCCAGCGGGCCCGGCTGCTGGACGCGATGCGGCACTCGCACGCCATCCGGGAACTCGCCGGCAACCCGCTGCTGCTGACCATCCTGGCGATCATCGGCAAGCACCAGCCGCTGCCCCGGGAGCGGTGGAAGCTCTACGACCACGCCGCCACCGTGCTGGTGGCGCAGTGGGACACCGACCGGCACCTGCGGGAGGAGTCCCCGGCCGCCGGCTTCCTGGACCCGGAGGACAAGAAGGAGCTGCTGCGCCGGCTGGCGTACCGGATGCAGTCGGCCGACCGTGGGCTGACGGTCAACTACATCGACCGGACGGAACTCAGCGACGTCTTCGAGCAATACCTCGTCGAGCGCTACCGGCGGGACGCCGCCACCGCCCGGACCATCGCACTGGCGATGATCGACCAGTTCCGGGAGCGGAACTTCATCCTCAGCCGGTACGGCCCGCAGGTCTACGGCTTCGTGCACCGCACCTTCCTGGAGTTCTTCTGCGCCGATGCCATCCTGGCCAAGTTCCAGCACGACCAGGTGCTCTCCTTCGAGCAGCTCAAGGAGCTCTTCCGGCAGCACTGGGCCGACCTGTCCTGGCGGGAGGTGCTCCGGCTGCTCGCCGGCGCACTGCACCAGAACCACACCGCGCAGCTCATCCAGTTGCTCACCACCGAGGTCAACCAGCCCTGGCCGCCGGCCGACTTCGCCCCGCCGCCGTGGAACCTGGCGCTGGCCGTGCAGTGCCTGGCCGAGGTGCGCAACCTGCACAGCGCCGCCGCCAAGCCGGCGGAGACGCTGCTGCGGCAGCTCATCCTGCTGCTGGAGCACTGCGTCTCGATCGACGACCGGGAGACCGCCCGGCTGATCGACGAGGAGATCCTGCCGGCTGCCAAGGCGATCGGGGCGAACTGGCCCGGCCGCAAGATCTACCTCTCCTGGTACCGGCGCCGGGGCGTCCGGGTCGTCTGGAACCCGGTCTCCACCCACGCCGCCCGGCTGGCCGCGATGCTCTCCACCCCGGCCGAGCGGATCGACGACCTCTTCGACGACGTGCTCGCCACCATGGACGACAGCCCGGCCTCCTACGCCTCGGTCGCCGGCCTCGCCGAGCTGGCCCAGCTCGCCACCAACGCCGTGGACAGCCCCGCCCACCAGGCCGCCGCCGCCCGGGCCCGGACCCGGCTGATCAAGCGCGCCCGGGCCGACAACCACGCCGGGGTACGGCTGGCCGCCGTGCAGGCTCTCGGGGAGCGGTTCGGCACCGACCCCGAGGCGCGCGACCTGCTCATCGAACGGGTCCGGGCCGACGGGTACGCCGGGGTGCGGCTCGCCGCGGTGCAGGCGCTCGGCGAGCGGTTCCGGGACGAGCCGAACGTCCGCGACCTGCTCCGGGAACGCGCGCACGCCGACGAGCACGCCAGCGTACGGCGTACCGCGATCCAGACCCTCGGCGACCGGTACGGCGGCGACGACGAACTCCGGGACGTGCTCGTCGAGTGCCTACGCACCGACACCGACGCCGAGGTGACCCGTACCGCCGCGCACGTCCTGGTCGAGCGGTTCGCCGCCACCCGGCACGTCCGGGACCTGCTGATCGAGCGTGCCCGCGACGACACCGACCCGGTGACCCGGCGCACCAGCGTGCGGGTCCTCGGCGAGCGGCTGGCCGGCGACGCCAAGGTCCGGGCGGTGCTGATCGACCGGGTCCGGGTCGACCGTGACCCGGGGGTGCTCCGGGCCGCCGCCCGCGCCCTGATCGACCAGCACGGCCCGGACACCGCCACCCGGGACCTGCTGGTCAGCCGCACCGGCGGGGACACCGACGAGACGATCCGGCTGGTCGCGCTACGGATGCTGGTCGAGCACTTCGAGCGGGACACCGCACTGATCGAGCTGCTGGTCACCGCCGCCCGCCACGACCGGGACGCCGACGTACGGCTGCTCGCCGCCCGGGCGCTGACCGACGAGATCGGCGCCGAGGCCTCGGTCGGGGCGGCGCTCGGCGAGCTGGCGCTGCGGGACCGGGACGCCCGGATCCGGCTGGTTGCCGCCCGGGCCCTGATCGAGCGGGTCGGGATGGACTCCGCCGTCTCCGAGGTGCTCGCCGGGCTCGCCCGGGACGACTCCGACGCGGCCGTCCGCCTCGCCGCCGTCAACGCCCTCGCCGACACCGTACGCCGGGATCCGGCCACCCGGGAGGTGGTGCTCGACCGGGCCCGGGACGACTCCGACGCGGAGGTGCGGCTCGCCGCGCTCCGGGCGCTGACCCGGGAGCCGCAACTGTCCGAACAGGTCTACCAGGTGCTGGTCGACCGGGCGCACCACGATCCGGACGCTGGCGTCTTCGCGCTCGCCGCCACGGCGGTGGTGGAGCGGGGCGCCTCCCGGGACGACGTGCACGACCTGCTCGCCGGGCGGGTGCACGGGGACAGCAACGCCCGGGTCCGGCTCGCCGCCGTACGCCTGCTGGTGCAGCGGGTCGGCGTCGACGCCGACGTCCGGGAGGCACTGCTGGAACGGATCCGGCACGACCCCGACGCCGAACTCGTGCACGAGGCCGCCGTCGAACTCGCCACCCGGCTCGGCACCGACGTGGAGCAGTGCGAGGTGCTGATGGCCCGGGCCACCGGAGAGGATCCGCAGATCCGCACCGTGGCGGTACGCATCCTCGGCGAGCACTACGGCGCCGACCGGGCGGTACGCGAGCTGCTGATCGAGCGGGCCGGCCACGACAAGGACGTGCAGGTGCGCCGGGAGGTGCTGCGGGTGCTGGGCGAACGCCTGGCCGAGCATCCGGAGGTGCGTACCCTCTTCGTGGAGCGGCTGCGCGACCAGGACTGGTCGGTGCGTGCCGCCACGGTGCAGGCCCTCGGCACCCACTTCGGCGACGACCACCAGACCCGGGAACTTCTCACCGAACTCGCCCGGGACGATCCGGACCCGGGTTTCCGGCGCCGGGCCGGTCAGGTGCTCACCTGGCTACCCGACGCGGACCCCGACCACCTGCCGGACGTACGGCGGTGAGCGGCGTGCGGTCAGTGAACCTTTTTCAACCTGAACCGCGCGGCGCCCTCGCACCGCGTCCAACCTTGCGGTCCTGCCGACCGCAAGGGGAGGTGGAAAAAGGTTCAGTCGCCGACGAAGACGTACTCCGTCCGCTCGACCAGGTCCTTGGGCAGGTCGATGTGCTCGTTGCGGCTGCGGGTCTGTATCTGGTCCAGCACCGCCGGGCTGATCGAGACCTGGCTCAGGATCGTCCGGACGGCGTGCTCGATCGGCAGGAAGCGCGAGCCGAGCACGGAGAAGGTCCGGTACGCGCTGAACGGCGCGGCGTGCGGGTTGAGCTTGACCACCGCCGGCATCTCGTCCCAGTCGTCCGGCCAGTCGTCGAGCTGGTAGGGATTGGTCACGCCCTCGCCCTCGTGCCGGAGCAGGCCCAGCCGCATGAGCTGCCAGACGGCCGCCAGGAACGGGCAGGACCAGCGCCGCTGGCCGTTCTCCTCGTAGTCCCACAGCTCGACGTCCATGAAGATGGAGTGCCGGTTCGCCGCGTTCTGCACCGGCGGCTGCCAGGACCGGCCGGCACTCATCGCCTGCGCCGGGCCGGAGACCGGCGACCGCTTGCCGTTGCAGAGCCAGCCGGTCTCCGAGGTCGGCGGGCGGTCCCCGGTGGTCTCCGGGACCGGATCGGAGACGAGCTGGGTGAGCACCAGCTCGGCGAGCGGGATGTCGTCGGCCTGGGCGCAGCCGGCCTCCCGGGCGAAGTAGTCGATCACCAGCCCGGTGTCCTGCGCCGCCTCGCGTACCTGCTCCATGACCACCCGGGGCGTGCTGAACCGGGTGAAGTAGTCGTCGATCAGGAAACAGGTGCTGATCCGGGGTCGGCCGCTCGGCAGCCGGTCGGCGCAGGCCTGCCGGGCCGCCGCCGCCCAGGGCGCGACCCGGGCGAAGTGCCGGCGGAGCTGGTCGATACCGCCGGCGAACTCCTCGATGTAGAGGTGGCCCAGCTCGACGGAGAGGTGCGAGAGCGGAACGGACTCGACGCTGCGTCTGGCCGCCGTCTCCTCGAAGGTCACATCCGGTCTCATCACAGCATCTCCCAGGCCGCGTCGTCGACGATGAGTTTTGCCAGAGCCGAGAAGGCCTCCACGGTCTCCAGATTTGCGATCTTGCGCGCGTACACGTCGTTGTCGGAGATGAGCTGCTCGCGCCATTGCAGCACCGGGTCGAGCGGCACGGAGCCGATCAGCATCGTCCGGCCGACCCGGTTGTTGCTGGCCAGCTCCAGCAGGTCCTGGTTGCACTCCCGGAGCCAGGCCACCTGCGCCGGCCGCAGCCCCTCCAGCTCGGGCGAGTCCGGGTCGACCACGGCGGTACGCACGAACCGGAGCCGGTTGATCAGGTCCTCGTAGTCGTGTCCGGCCCGGGTGCCGGCGTCCAGGATGCCCCGGGTGCCGTAGACCAGCCCCGAGGCGGCGAGGACGTGCTGCCGGGTCCAGCGGTGGAAGACCAGCCAGCGCGACCGTACCGACTTCAGCTCCGGCATGGCGGTGGCGGCCAGCACCATCTGGGTGGCGTACGACCGGCCGGCGCTCAGATCGACGAGGCTGAGGTCGAACTCCTCCTCCAGCCGCAGGAAGAGCCGGGCACAGCGCTCGATCCGCTCCCGGGTGGCCGGGAACTCCCCGCCGCCGCTGTCGCCGGGCAGCAGCACCAGCCGGCCCGCACCGGGCGGCCGGTTGCGCAGGCTGGGCCGGTCGGACTCGGTCCACACCTCGATCCGTTGCGGCTCGGCCAGGGCGCCGTCCAGATAGTCGTGCAGCCCACCGCGGGTGGTGCCGTGCACGGCGGAGTCGATGTTGAAGATCGCGCCGGCCGTCGGCGACCCGAAGTCGAAGTCGAGATAGCAGACGTCGCTGCCCTGCAACGCGCTCCGGTAGAGCATGTTGCTGCTGGTGACCGAGCGCCCGGTGCCGCCCTTGTCGGAGGCCGCGAAGATCAACATTTCAGCCAGCCTCCGCGACGTCGCGCCGGGCCGCGTTCAACTCGTCCAACCGGCGCAGTACCGAGCTGGTCAGCGCCGCCGCCGTGCCGGGCCGCTCGTGCACGATCTCCCGGGCCCGCCGCAGGTTGACCCGGACCACCTGGAGGGTCTGCTGCATCTTCGGACCCGCCTCCGCCGCGCCGGCCAGCAGCTCCACGTCGTAGAGGTGCTCGGCCTCGTTGAGCAGGTCCAGCGCGTGCATGGTGAGCCGGTCGCTGCGCAGCGGCGGCCGGCGCAGCACGCGCACGGTGGTGACCAGCGACTGCACCACCCGTTCGGTGTAATACCACGAGGGCTCGTCGTGGTATTCGTCGAACTGCTGGAACACCCGGGCCGGCTGGTCCCACAGGCTGCGGCCGGCGCCGCGTTCGAGGCGCCGGAGCACCAGATGGTCCCAGACCCGATCGGCCAGTTCCAGCATCCTGGCCCGCTGGTCGGCATCGCTGAGCAGGCCGGCGATGTACGCGGTGCGCTGCAACAGCAGCGCGGAGAACTCGGTCACCGCCCAGCGCAGCGTCGGCCCGCCGAGCTTGTCGCTGTTCTGCAGGGTCAGCCGTACGCCGGGAGAGTGCAGCGTGAGCGCCGGGTCCTGGTCGAACGGCCGGCGGGTGATCCGCGCTCGGTTGGCCAACTCCTCCAGCACCGCACCGACCCGGCTGAGATCGGCGTCGGCGCCGCGCTCGACCACCAGACCCTTGACCGCCAGTGAGGTCACCAGCAGGGTGTAGTAGTCGGTGGCGTCCCGGTCGGTGGTCCGCCAGGGGATGTCCTCCAGCGGCCAGCGATGGCCGTCGCCGAAGGTGGCGACAGTGGCCCAGTAGCCCCGGGTCAGGTCCCACCGCAGTTGCAGCGCCCGGGACAGCCGCTGCTGTTCCTCGTTGAGCAGGCCGAGGATCCGGGTCCGCTCGGTGAAGAGTTCCTCGATCGCGTCGATCGCGATGACGGTGAAGTAGAGGTAGGGCTCCTCGGGCGCCACACCCGACGGCTGCTGGCCGACCGGCTCGGTCGTCTCGACCTCCGGCGCGTCCCGGACGATTCCCCAGGACCAGCCGCACTCGAAGAGCCGGTTCGGACTGTCCAGGTCGGCCACCTGGCCGGAACCGATCATGACCTCGCGGAAACTCGCGATGGTCTGCCGCAGCCGGCGGCGCAACTGCGCCACGATCTGCCGCTGCGGCAGGTTGCTCTGGTTGAGGGTACGGACGAGCGCCTGGCCCTCGTCGGAGTCGACGTCGAAGACGTTCACCGCGAAACTGCGCAGCAGACCCACCATGGCGGCGGTCAGCCGGGCGCTCGCCATGTTCTCCAGCTCGTCGATCTCCCGGAGGATCTCCTCGCGGCGTACCGCGGTGCGGAAGACCCGGGCGAAACCGATGGCGGACAGGGAGAGTGTGATCGACATGGCGAACGAGTCGACGATGTCGAGGTCGAGTTGCTGCTCGGACGGCTCGCCGCCGTCGGTCTGGAAATATGTCCGGCCGGAGAAGACCGGCGTCCCCGATTTGTCGGTGTAGCGCTGGTAATACTCGGTGAGCACCTGGATCAGCACCCGGGGAATCTGGGTGGCGGTGCCGAGCGGGCGCAGCGCCCTGATCATTTCCTCGGCGGTCTCGTCCGGACGGTCCAGTCCGAAGTCCGCCTGGGTGGCCGGCAGCAGGATGCAGAGCAACTGCTCGGCGTCACTGATCGAATTCGGCCCGTCTCGCCCGCCCCACTGCCACTTTCCGTCCTGCCAGCTCGACCGGACGGTGGCCGCCCAGATCTCCAGTAGCTCCTGACGGGGCTGGATCCTCATCTATCGTGCACCACCATCCGCGAAAAACACCGGCTAGGTCGAGCGGCACTCATGTTGTGCGTCGGGAAGACCTCGCGGCTCCCGCACGTGCCTCGATGATAGAGACGTGACCGACCGGCTGCGGTAGCCCCGGCTCCACGACCGGGCATGAATCAAAGGAAGACGCTGGTCAACGCCGCACTGGTCGGCCTCTCCACAGTGGTGCCACGTTTCACCGCGGCCACCCCCTTCGCATCTCGGGCCTATCCATCAATGATGGCGTACGCGTCAAGGCGGGCGGAACACTCCGGCGAGCCGTCCACCAGGAACGTCGTCCGGCGAACCGGGGCGCCGCGCGGGTCGGCTCAGCCGTTCCGGGCCGGGTCGGTGAGCTGCTGGCGTACCGCCCAGAGCGCCGCCTCGGTACGCGACGCCGAGCCGGTCTTGCGGAGCAGATTGGAGACGTGCACGGTGACCGTCCGTACCGAGATGCCGAGCGACCGGGCCACCTGCTTGTTGGACATGCCGGCGGCCAGACAGGACAGCACCTCGATCTCCCGGCCGGTCAGCTCGGCGGTCGGCGCCGGTGGCGGCTCGACGAGCAACCGCAGGTTGACCGGCTCGGCGACGAGTTCCTCGGGTCGCCGCCCCCGCTCCGCGACCAGCAGTTCCACCAACCGGTACGGGTTGCCGCCGGTACGCCGCCACAGCGCCTCGACGACGGCCGGCGGCACGGGCAGTCCGGGATAGACCTGACCGAGCACGGCGGCCACGTCCGGCCGGCCCAGCGGACCGAGATGCTGCCGGATCGCACCCGGTGCCCCGGAGAGCCGGGCCAGGGTGGCCGCGACCAGTCGGGGCGACACCGCCTCCTCCGGTGGCCGGCTGCCCACCAGCAGCAGGGCCGGGAGATCCGGTGCGGCGGCCATCTCGCCGACCAGGTTGAGGCTGGCCGGGTCGAGCGCGTGCAGATCCTCCACCACCAGTACCGTCGGACCGGCACCGACCAGGGCCCGTACGGTGCGTACCGCGAGGCGTAACAGAGCGTCCGGGGCGTACCGCTCCCGGGGCGCGTTCGGGTGCTGGGCCAGCCAGGCCAGCGCGTCGGGTGGCAACGGCAGCTCGGTGGTGTCCCGACCGCTGAGCGCGGCGGCGAGCCAGTCGTACGGGGCCGGGGTGTGCACCCGGGCGGTACCGGTGAGGATGGTCACCGGTCGGGGCGAGAGACCGTCGAGGGCGGCGCTGATCAGCAGGCTCTTGCCCACCCCGGCGGCGCCGGTGACCACCACGCAGCCGGCCCGGGGGCGGCCACCGGCGACCGTGGCCCAGGCGGCGGCAAACTCGGCCAGTTCGCCGGCACGCCCGACCATGGAGACCGGCATCATGCATCAACCCTACGCAGTACTGCGTAGTGACTTTGCCGTGGATCTCGGGGCAAGCTGCACGGTATGACCTTTGTCCTGCGCAGCCTGGCCGTCAGCGACCCTGGCCTGGTCCGGCCGAACAACGAGGACGTGGCGTTCGCCGGGAGCCGCCTGATCGCCGTCGCCGACGGCATGGGTGGAGCGCCGGCCGGCGAGGTGGCCAGCGAGATCGCGATCAGCAGCCTGGCCCCGGTGGAGCGGTCCGCGCCCGACGCGGAACCGGTGACGGCCCTGCAGGACGCGATCGGTGCGGCCAACGCCCGGATCCGTGCGGTGACCGACGCCGACCAGGCCACCGAGGGGATGGGCACCACGGTCACCGCGATGCTGCTCGCCGGCCGCCGGCTCGCGGTCGCGCACATCGGCGACTCCCGCGGCTATCTGCTGCGGGCCGGCAGGCTGGCGCAGCTCACCAGGGACGACACCTACGTACAGGCGCTCGTCGACCAGGGCGGGCTGACTCCGGAGGAGGCGCGGCGGCATCCGCAGCGGTCCCTGGTCACCCGGGTGGTGCAGGGCGGCAACCTGGAGCCGGCCACGGTCGCGCTGATCGCCCAGCCGGACGACCGACTGCTGCTGTGCAGCGACGGCCTCTCCGACGTGGTCGACGACGACGCCATCGCCGCGACGTTGGCCGGCTTCCCCGACCGCGAGGAGTGCGCGCGACAGTTGGTCAAGCTCGCCCACCAGGCGGGTGCCCCGGACAACGTGACGCTGGTGGTGGCGGACGTGACCGCCGGGTGAACCTCTTTCGACCTCCCCTCGCGGCCGATCGCGGCCAGGGGTGGAAGTCGGGGGGCCCGTACCGCACCGTTCAGGTTGAATAATTGCCCCATCACGTGGCCGGCGGCGACCGGCCCGGGCGGGAGGGGGCGGCGCGGTGGCCGTGATCGACCTCGGCGAGGAGCGGTACGACGCGCCAGCCGCCCCGGTCCCGCCCCGCCGGGTACGCCGGCGGCGGCTCCGGACGACCGCGCTTGCGCTGGCCGGTGCGCTGGTGCTCGGCGCGGGCGGTGCGGCAGCACCCATGGCGCCGCTGCTGACCGAGCTGTACCGGGCGCCGCTGGACGCCGGCGGCGACTTCACGCTGACCGGTGACCGGCTCTTCGTCACCGAGCCGCTCGGCGGCGGCGCACACCGGGTCGGCGCGTACGACCTGGTGCGGGGGCGGCGGCTCTGGAGCGGCACGTACCGGATCGAGCAGCAGGTGGGGCTCTATCCGCACGGCGGGCTGCTGATGGTGGTGGAGGAGGGTCGGCAGCAGAACCGCCCCTTCCAGACCCTCGTCCTGGACGCCGACACCGGGCAGACGCGCCTGTCGGTGCAGTCCCATCTGACCGTGCTGCCCGAGGAGCGGGTCGCGCTGGTCGTCGAGGAGGTCTTCCCAGCGGGCTCGCGGGTCGATCCGGACAACCCGCCGCCGGTGACCACCCCGATCTACCACGCGTCCGGGGGTAGCGGCATGTACACGGCGCCGTCGCTCGGGGAGACCGGCCGGGTGATCGACCTCGACACCGGCCGGGACCTGTGGACCTCGCCGCTGGTCGCCGGAATCGCCACCGTGCCGGCCGCCACCGGGCGGCCCACCGCCCTGCTGGCCGGGCACTGGGACGGCCGGCTCGAGCTGCGGGACCTTCGCACCGGAGCGGTCCGGCAGCGGATCGACCCGGCGGCCAGCCCGCCCCGGTACGCGGAGGTCACCGGCGACTCGCTGCTGGTGCGGTTCGAGTCGCACGTCGCCGTCTATTCGGCAGATCTCCGGCAGCGTCGATGGATCCGGGCCATGCCGGCGGACCAGGGGTCCGTCAACGTGTGCGGACCGATGCTGTGCCTGGACCGCCACGACCCGGTGGCCGTCGAGGGGCTCGATCCACTCACCGGCGACACCGTGTGGCGGTTCACCGATCAGGTGTGGCTGACCCCGCACGGCGTCCACCTCGTGGAGTACGGCCTGGACGGCACCATCCGCCGGGCGGTGGACCCGCGCACCGGGCGTACCGTGCTGGACCTCACCGGATGGACCGAGGCCAACGGCTTTTCCTCGACCGATCCGCTGCTGCTGCTGCGCCGGACCCGCAGCGGCCTCCGCACCTGGCTGGGCCTGCTCGATCCGGAGGGTACGGCGGTCCGCCCGCTGGACCCGCTGCCCTTCGCGCTCTCCTCCTGCCAGGTGACGACCGGCGCGTTCGCCTGCCGCACCCAGGTCGGCGACGTACGGGTCTGGCGGTTCCCGCCGCAGCCGACTCCGGCGGAGTGAGCGGCGGCCACCGGAAGCGCCGGATTGGTCCCGCGCCGGCAGGTCCGCTCGGTAATCTCGACATATGGTGCAAACCAGTCCGGGTACCGACCTTCCCGAGCCGCCGCACCGGTCGCCGGTACGGCTCTCCGTCAACGGCAGGCCGCACCAACTCGACCTCGACAACCGGACCACCCTGCTCGACACGCTCCGCGAACACCTGGGGCTGATCGGCGCGAAGAAGGGCTGCGACCACGGCCAGTGCGGCTCCTGCACAGTGCTGCTCGACGGCCGGCGGGTGAAGAGCTGCCTGGTCTTCGCCGTCGCCGCGGACGGCGCCGACGTGGTCAGCGTGGAGGGACTGGCCGAGGACGGGCAACTGCACCCGTTGCAGAGCTGCTTCGTCCAGCACGACGCCTTCCAGTGCGGCTACTGCACCTCCGGCCAGCTCTGCTCCGCCCTCGGCATGCTCGACGAGGTACGCCGGGGCTGGCCGAGCGAGGTCACCGCCGACCTGGCCGCCGGCCCGGACGGACTCACCGACCCGGAGATCCGGGAACGGATGAGCGGCAACATCTGCCGCTGCGCGGCGTACCCGCACATCGTCTCGGCGATCCGGGAGGCCGCGGCGGCCGAGGGCGTCCGATGAGGAGCTTCCGGTACGAGCGGAGCATCGACCCGGGCCGGGCGGTGGCCCTGGTGGCCGGCGAGCCGGACGCGGCCTACCTCGGCGGGGGCACCAACCTGGTCGACCTGATGAAGCTGGGGGTGGCCCGGCCCGGACTGCTGGTCGACGTCACCCGGCTGCCGCTGGGCTCGGTCGAGTCGCTGCCGGACGGCGGGCTCCGGATCGGCGCCACGGTCCGCAACAGCGACCTGGCCGCGCACCCGACGGTTCGGCGGGAGTTCCCGATGCTGGCCCGGGCGCTGCTGGCCGGGGCGAGCGGACAGCTACGCAACATGGCGACCGTCGGCGGCAACCTGCTGCAGCGCACCCGCTGCTACTACTTCCAGGACGTCAGCCGGCCGTGCAACAAGCGCGAGCCCGGAGCCGGCTGCTCGGCACTGGAGGGACAGAACCGGGAACTCGCCATCCTCGGCTGGTCACCGCAGTGCGTCGCCACCCACCCCTCGGACATGGCGGTCGCGCTGGTCGCCCTCGACGCCGTGGTGGAGGTGCTGGAGCCGGGCGGCGCCCGGGACATCCCGCTGGCCGAGTTCCACCGGCTGCCCGGCGAGCGGCCGGACCAGGAGACCACCCTGGCCCCTGGCGGGCTGGTCACGGCGGTACGGATCCCGGCGCTGCCGTTCGCGCGCCGCTCGGCGTACCGGAAGGCACGGGACCGGGCCTCGTTCGCCTTCGCCGCCGGCTCGGTCGCGGCCGCGATCGACCTGGACGGGAGGCTGGTCCGGGACGTCCGGCTGGGCTGGGGCGCGGTCGCGCACCGGCCCTGGCGGCCCCGGCTGGCCGAGGCGGCGCTGCGCGGGCAGCCGGCGACCGAGGAGACCTTCCGGCTCGCCGCCGAGGAGGAACTTGCCGCTGCCCGGCCGCTGGCGCACAACGCCTTCAAGGTGCCGCTGATCCGCAACCTGACCGTGCGGACCCTGATGGAGCTGGTCGAGCAACCGGCGGACCCGGCGAGCGGGTCCGCCGAGGTGTACCGGTGAGCGCGCCGACCGCCGCCGTCGGCCGGGCGCACCCCCGGCTGGAGGGCCGGGAGAAGGTCACCGGCACCGCCCGGTACGCGGTGGAGCACCCGGCGAACGGGCTGGCGTACGGCTGGGCGGTGCAGTCCAGCGTGGCGAAGGGGCGGATCATCCGGATCGACATCACGGCGGCGATGCGCGAGCCGGGGATGCTGGCGGTGCTGACCCACGAGACGGCGCCCCGGCTGAACCCGGCGCAGAGCCCGGAACTGCTGCTGCTCCAGCAGCCCCGGGTGCGCTACCGGGGGGAGATCGTGGCGCTGGTGGTGGCCGAGTCGCTGGAGGCGGCCCGGGAGGGTGCCCAACTGGTCCGGATCGACTACGACACCGAGCCGCACAGCAGCGTACTGACCGAGCGGCATCCGAGCCTCTACAAGCCGGAGCACGTCAACCCGGCGTACCCCACCGACACCTGCGTGGGCGACTTCGACAGCGGCTACGAGGCGGCCGAGGTGCGGCTCGACCAGACGTACCGGACGCCGGCGTACCACAACAACCCGATGGAGCCGCACGCCGCGACGGCGTCCTGGGCCGACGGCCGGCTGCTGGTGCACGACTCCAGCCAGGGCAGCAGGGACGTCCAGGCCGCCCTCGGCCGACTCTTCGAGCTGCCCGCCGGGACGATCCGGGTCGCCGCCGAGCACGTCGGCGGCGGCTTCGGCGGCAAGGGCTCGCCCCGGTGCACGCCGGTGCTGGCCGCGATGGCCGCCCGGCAGGTCGGCCGGCCGGTGCGGCTGGCGCTGACCCGGCAGCAGATCTTCGGCCCGGTCGGCTACCGCACCCCGGTCATCCAGCGGATCCGGCTCGGTGCCGACGCCGACGGCCGGCTCGCGGCGATCTGCCACGACGCGATCAGCCAGAGTTCCACCATCGAGGAGTTCGCCGAGCAGACCGCCGTACTCACCCGGGCGCTCTACGCGGCACCGCACCGCCGGACGACGCACCGGCTGGCCCGGCTGGACGTGCCGACGCCGTCCTGGATGCGCGCCCCCGGCGAGTGCCCGGGATCGTTCGCGCTGGAGTGTGCGATGGACGAGCTGGCGGTGGCCTGCGGAGTCGACCCGGTCGAGCTGCGGCTGCGCAACGACACCGAGGTCGATCCGGAGGAGGGTCTCCCGTTCAGCAGCCGCAACCTGGCGGCCTGCCTGCGGGACGGGGCCCGGCGGTTCGGCTGGGCGGACCGCGATCCCGCTGCGGGCGTACGCCGGCAGGGCCGGTGGCTGGTCGGCACCGGCATGGCCAGCGCGATCTATCCGGCCCGGACCCCGGGCGCGTCCGCCGAGGCGGCGGCCGGCCCGGACGGGACGTACCAGGTGCGGATCAACGCCACCGACATCGGTACCGGCGCCCGGACCGCGCTGTGGCAGATCGCCGTGGACGCCCTCGGGGTGCCCGGCGACCGGGTCGCGATCAGCATCGGTGACAGTGACCTTCCCCCGGCGTACGTCGCCGGCGGCTCGACCGGCACCGCCGGCTGGGGCCTGGCGGTGGACCGGGCCTGCCGGAGCCTGCGCCGGCAGCTCGACGAGCGGTACGGCGGCAGTGCCCCGCCCGACGGCCTCTCGGTACGGGTCCACACCGCCGAGGAGACCGCCGCACTCCCCCGCGCCCCCCGGTACTCCTTCGGCGCGCACTTCGTCGAGGCCCGGGTGAACGTCGACTCCGGCGAGATCCGGGTCCCCCGGATGCTCGGGGTCTTCGCCGTCGGCCGGGTGGTGAACCCCACCACCGCCCGGTCCCAGTTGATCGGCGGGATGACCATGGGGATCTCCATGGCGCTGCACGAGGAGGGGCTACTCGACCAGCGGTTCGGTGACTGGGTGAACCGGGACCTCGCCACCTACCACGTCACCGCCTGCGCGGACGTGGAGCGGATCGAGGCGTACTGGGTGCCGGACGAGGACCGGGGGAACCCGCTCGGCATCAAGGGGCTGGGCGAGATCGGCATCGTCGGCTCGGCGGCGGCCGTCGCCAACGCGGTCCACCACGCGACCGGGCTGCGGCTGCGTACTCTGCCGATCCAGCTCGACAAGCTGGTGGACCGGCTGCCCCTCGGCTGACGACAGCGCCGGCGAGCAACGGCGGCCCCGGGCAGGGGCCCGGCCAGACCCCGGGCGGACGGCTCCGACCAGCCCAGGGCGGGCGGGCAGCAGCTCCGGTCGGACCCGACTCCGATCAGACCCGGGCGGGGGCCGGGCGGGGTCGCTCCGGCACCGGCACCGGTCCGGCGGCGGCGACCCGGCCGAGCAGCACCGCCATCACCACGCTGGGCAGGATCAGGAAGATGTGGTCCACCGCGAACTCGCCCCGGACCACGTAGTGCGACAGCGACGTGGTGAAGACGCCGGCCGCCCAGCCGAACGTGAAGATCATCGCTGGTACGGCCGCCCGGCGGGGCAGCAGCGACGACCCCAGCCCGAAGACCATCACCAGCAGGTCGGGTACCAGGAACGGGTTGTCCGACCGGAGCGCGTCCGAGGTCGCGAAATACCAGACCATCGCCACCGTCAACGCGGCGGCGGCGCCCCGGGCCACCCTCACCGTGTCCAGCCTTCCGACAAGCGGACCAGCCATCGTCATCCCCTCCGAAATCCGTTACCGATGGCGACGAGTCTGCGTCTGCGCGGCACCCGGCGGAAGCGAGCCAGTACGCCCCGCGCACCGGGCCTGCCGTACCCGGCGGGTGCGGCTACCCGTACCTCGGCCGGGCGCGACGGCGGGTCGGACGCGCGGTCAGCCGTTGAGATAGCGCAGCACGGCGAGTACCCGGCGGTGGTCGTCGGGCGAGGCGGGCAGGGCCAGCTTGGCGAAGATGTTCGTACAGTGCTTCTCCACGGTCCGCTCGGCGATGTCGAGCCGTTCCGCGATCGCCTGGTTGGTCCGCCCCTCGGCCATCAGGGCGAGGACGCCGCGCTCCCGGTCGCTCAGCCCGCGCAGCGGGTCGTCGTCGCGGTCCCGCCGCCCGACGAGCTGGTCGATGACGACCGGGTCGAACGCCGTGCCGCCGGCACCGACCCGCCGGACCGCCGCGGCGAACTCCGCCAGGTCGGAGACCCGGTCCTTGAGCAGGTACCCGACGCCGCGCGCACCCCCGTCGAGCAGTTCGACGGTGTAGCTGACCCGGACGTACTGCGAGAGCACCAGCACCCCGGTCGCCGGGTGCCGGCGTCGAATCTCCCGGGCCGCCCGCAACCCCTCGTCGGTACGCGTCGGCGGCAGCCGGATGTCGACGACGGCCACCTCCGGTCGGTGCCGCGCCACCTCGGCCAGCAGCGCGGTCGCGTCCTCGACACCGCAGACCACGGTGAGACCCGCCTCGGTGAGCAGCCGGACCAGTCCCTCCCGCAACAGGGTGTTGTCCTCGGCCAGCGCTACCCGCACGGCAGCACCGCCCGGATCCGGGTACCGCCGCCGGCCGGGCTCGCCAGCTCGAAGGAGCCGCCGACGACCGCGACCCGGTCGGCCAGCCCGCGCAGCCCGGACCCGCCCGCCGGATCCGCGCCGCCCCGGCCGTCGTCCCCGATCTCCAGCACCAGCCGCCCGTCGCGCCGCCCGATCCGCAGTTCGGCCGTTGCCGCGGCCGCATGCTTGGTGATGTTCGCCAGCGCCTCGGCGACCACGTAGTAGGCGGTCGTCTCCACCTCTGCCGGCAACCGGTCGGGGATGTCGTCCGGCAGCCGCAGCGGTACCGGAGAGAGTGCCGCCAGCTCGCGTACCGCACCGGCCAGGCCGCGCTCGGTCAGCAGCGGCGGATGCAGTCCCTGGGTCAGCGCCCGTAGCTCGGCCAGGATCGCCAGCGTCCCGCTCCGCGCCTCGGCGATCAGCCCGGCGGCCCGCTCCGGGTCGGTGGGCAACGCCGACCCGGCCAGCCCCAGCGTCAGCGGGATCGCCAGCAACCGCTGCTGTACGCCGTCGTGCAGGTCCCGCTCCAGCCGTCGCCGTTCCGCCTCGCCCGCACGCAGCAGCGCCAGCCGGGAGTCGGCGAGCTGCCGGACCCGGGCCCGCAGGTCGGCGGTGAGCCGCTCGTTCTCCAGCGCCAGCCCCGCCGCCGCACAGGTGGCCTCGATCAACTCCGGCTCCTCCGCCAACGCCCGGTCGTGCACGAGTATCGCGACCGGCTCCCCGGCACGGTCGATCCGGGTCACCGCCCGGTCCGTCGCCCCCTCCTCCGGCGGCGTCACCGTACGACCCTCGATGTCGACGTAGCGGCCGGACTCCGGTGCCCAGTAGCCGATCCGTAGGGTCGGATCGTGCAGGGCCCGGGACAGCGTCTCCGCGATGCCCCCGGTACGCGGTGCGGCGTGCAGCCGGACGACCAGGTCCGCCACCCCGCCCCGGTCGACGCGGCGACGCAGCAGCCCGGCCAGGTATCCCAGCGGCACCGCCAGCAGCCCGAGGTGCAGCCCGACGGTGAGTACCGCGACGTCCCGGCCGGCGATCGTCGCCGGCTTCACGACCACGAACATCGCCACGGCCAGCACTGCGGCGCCGAACATCGGGTTGAGGTAGCGGCGCCGGGTGGTACTGCTCCGGCGCCAGCGCAGGAGTTGCAGGCCGACCACCGCCGAGCCGCCCAGCAGTACCCCGACGATCGCGATCCCGCCCGCTCCGCCGGCCGGCTCGGCCGTACCGGCCAACTCGGCTCCGCCGGTCGTCCCGGCCGCGCCGCTCGCGGTCCCGGTTCGCAGCGCGGTCAGCGCACCGACCACGGCGACGCCCAGATAGGTCAACCCCACGACCAGGCGCGGTGCCGGCGTCGCCAGCCGCCCGGACGGGAAGGCCACCACCAGATGGGCCAGCACGGCGGCCCAGAGTCCGGCGCGTACCACGGCGAGACCGTCGGGCAGCGACAGCGGAACGGGAAGTTTGCCGAGCCACCACGCCAGGCCGACGGCGACCAGCAGCGGACCGGTCCGGTTGCCCGGGCGCGCCCGCCAACCGACCAGGCCCGCCACCACGAAGCTCAGGCCCACGCCGATCGCGACCGCCAGCAGCGCACTACCTCCGGACCCGGGGTTGCCGTACCTCGACGGTACCGGTCACCGGCCGAGGGGTAGCCAGATCGTCTGCGGTGGGCCGCCTGGGATTCGAACCCAGAACCCGCGGATTAAAAGTCCGCTGCTCTGCCAATTGAGCTAACAGCCCGCGTCAGACAGGATACCGGACCGCAGCAGAGCGCCCGTCTTGCTGGTGCGCCCTTGCCGTCGCGGGATAGGCTGCGCGCCGTTTCCGCAGCTCAAGCCTCATTTGCGCATAGCAGATGGAGTGGGCGCGTGGTGGCGATACACAAGATACCGCCCCGCGCTCAGGGGGTCTCGACTGAGCTGCGCCGTCGCTCTGCGTAACTGAACTCGAGGTCTTTCTCGCCCAAGGTAGCGACATGTTGCCAACATGGGAGCACCCACGGGGCGCCTCAAGTCCATTCTGGACAGTGGGAGCCCTCGTTTGTGCAGGTCAGAGCGTTGCTTCAAGTTTGGAATATCGAGAGCGTGAGGGCTTTTAATCCGCGGGTTCGGGGTTCGAGTCCCCGGCGGCCCACCTGAGTCGTTCTCCTGCGGGCGTCTCGCAGATGTGCCGACTGCGGCGCCTGATCGGCGTGGTACTAGGGCAGAGGCGGCTTCGGCCTTGGCGCGTTCGGACTCGAGTTCGTGCATGACCGAGGTGTAGGTGTTCGCAGCGACGGTGATACTCGAGAGCCCGAGTACCTCCTGGATGTCCTTGAGGTCGGATCCGGACGCCTTGAGGAGCGTCGCGGCGCAGTGCCGCAGATCGTGCAACCGGATCGGCGGCAGCCCGGAATCTGCGACGAGTCGCTCGAAGCGATCGCTGACCTGCTCGGGATGCCACTGACGACCGTCAGGTCGCACGAAAAACAACTCGGTCTTCGGCCAGGCGGCGTCGGCCCGCCAGCGTTTCCGCCACTGCTGGTAGATGCGTAACGCCGTGGTCGTGGAGGCGTCGAGCGCGATAGTGCGGTCGCCGGCGTAACTCTTGACGATCTTGATCACTGGTCGATAGCCGACAGTCGTGAGCTGCTGAGTGATCGTCACGGTCCTCCCCTCCAGGTCGACGTCGCTTTCGCGCAGGCCGAGCGCCTCGCCGCGGCGCAGACCCCGGTGCAGGATGAGGGCGACGATGGGGTAGACGACGAAGTCATGGTCCTCGACATGATCGAGGAACGCGCCGGCTTGCTCGGGTGTCCACACCATGACGCTGCTGGGCCGTAGTCCCGTCTCCTTCCACTCCTGCACGGCGGCGGAGGTCCAGACCCGCGCCCTCGGTGTTTGAACTGATGGCAGTTCGACGTATGCGGCGGGGTTGAACTCGATGAGTCGATGGGTGCGTATCGCATCGTTGAGGGCCTTACGCAGGGTCGCGCGGATACGATGCATCGTTGCCGGGCCCGTCCTACGGACACCTCTGACCGACGCCCGGACCTGGACGTCATCGCTGCAGCGGGCGATGTCGATCTGGAGGTTGCGGTCGCTGATGCTGTCGAACATCGACTGGAGATGGCCGACTCGGAGCCGATCGATCGGGATGTGACCAAGGTGCGGCACGAGATGAACACGGATATGGGTCGCGTAACTGACCACCGTGGTGGGTTGGATCTTGCGACGACTGGCGTGCCACTGCCAGAGGTAGTCACCCAGGGTCATCGCAGAGGATGCCACGAGCCCGGCGCGGACGCGGCGGGCGACGGCATCTCGATCGGGAAACGGTCGGCCGCTCTTGGTGTCCTTGAGCGTGCGCGCGATTTCGTTGCCGACTATGGTGTCGTCACCAGCGAGTTCGAGTAGCGACTGTGCGCGGCTACGGTCAACGAGTGCCGCTTCACGGGTAGCGAAACCGAAACGTCGCAGCTGCCACCGTTTGCCATCGGGCTGCACCGGTAGCTCGATCCGGTAGGCCCACGTGCCGTGGGCGGCGCTCCACGCACCACAGGCACGACGGAGCCTCGGACATGCGGGGCCGATCTTGTTCTTGTTCTCATCACGACAAGAGCAACTCTTGAACGGCAATCCCCGTGACATGTGAAACTACTCCCGGTAGGCGCCTATACCTTGCGATTGGTTCCGCTGACGGTGCTCTTTCGCTGAGCCTCATGTGCACGGATGCCGAACTGTTGGTCCAGGTCTGGTACTCGTCGCCTTGCTTGCGCAATAGGCAGCGACTGCAGCGTGGGAGTAGAGTTCGCGACCGCTTTCGTCATGGATAGTCTTCCACAGCTCGTTGTCGGCCGCAGGCAAACTACCCGATCGTCCCGGATGCCCGATTCAATCACCCTGAGATAGTAGAGCAAAGCAACAGCAGAAGGAGCGGGACTGTTGCGTTCTTGATTCGATGGACGCGTTGAACCCCGATCGGAGCCTACGCTCAGATCGCTTGGGCGAGCTCAGTAAACGCCTCCGCGACGCGGAGGCCGGGCGGCGCGTCTTGCCCGATTTCGTAGTGGCCGCGTCGTAGGTTCTGGATGAAGGCGTGTCCGGTGATGATCACTTGTGCCGTGCTGTCGCTCCGTAGCCCACGCATCGACCGTAATCGGTGTTTCAGTTGACTGTGGTCGGCTTCGATCGGGTTGTTGGCGTACCGCTCGACGTGGTGCCAGGCCGATGGGACAAGGTCGTCGAGCACGGCGGGATAGACCGGGGCGGCATCGGTGACCACCTCGCTGGGCGTTACCTTCAGGACCTGTAGCGCCCGTTGGAAGAAGCGTCGAGCTGCCGCGGCGTCCCGACGGGTCGAGACGAGAACGTCGATGACCTGCCCGTACTGGTCGAGGGCCCGGTAGACGTAGCGCCACATGCCGTTGACCTTCACGTAGGTCTCGTCGACGAACCACCTGTCACCTGGCGAGTGGCGGGCAAAGCGGGCGGCCTCGACCAGCAGTGGCGTAAACCGCTGCACCCACCGAAACACGGTGACATGGTCGACTCGACGCCACGCTCGACCAGCAGCTCCTCCACGTCGCGATACGAAAGGTTGAAACGCAGGTACCAACGGACCGCGACGACGATCACCTCGGCCGGGAACCGATACCCGGCGAAGGTCGACCGGGGCGGTGACCAACGACCCCGCTCGCTCGATCGCTTCACACACCAAGCTTGCCTCGACCTTCGCCACCGACAACGCAACGGACCCTCTTGAACACCACGGTCGAGATCGTGCGTAAGCCCGCTGATCAGAAAGTTTCGTCGTCCATCCGCGCAGGTGGGTGGTGGAAAGGACCGTGGGCTGGTTGATGCTGCACCGCCGCCTGGCCCGCGACTACGAGACCGATCCCGCCACCGCTGAACACCTGATCCGCTGGGCCGCGATCACCGGCATGCTCAACCGCCTCACCCGCAGCGGACCCGCCCCCGCCGTACATTCAACACACCCAATTAACCCACATCCAAAACGCTCACTGAGCGCCTGATTCGCATCGTTGCCGCACCCCACGCTCCGCCGGATGGACTCTCATCGGCACGAGCGGACGCTGCGCACCCAACCATGCACCGTCACGCTCTGTGACCGTGCGCGGCCGGCTGCCGCGCATGCTCTGCGGCAGTTGAGTGCGTGTCGCCGCTCAGCGTGAGCTGATGCTGAGCCCCCGGCTGGCACGCGCTGGTCGCGTAGTGGGTCAGCCGCGCATAAATGCTCGCCGCTTGCGAGTTCTTGCGGTCAAAGACCGCGTCAACGAAGAGACATCTTTGATCTTGGAGACCTACCGCTGTGCTGCGGCTCTAGTGGTCTCATCACATCCGATGTGGAAACCCGCACCCATGCGCGATGTCCGTTGCGTACACGAGCGCGAGGAACCTTCGCATGTGACCGACTGGTATCGGTCCGTAAGAATGGAATTTCATCGATCAGCGGGAGTGGATTATGTCGGCGGTTGAAGTGATCATGGCGGCGCTTGCCGCTGGTGCGGGCGCAGGGATGAAGGACACCGCGTCCGCGGCGGTCAAGGACGCCTACGCAGGGTTGAAGGCGTTGCTTAAGGCCCATCTGGGCGGTCATGGTGATGAGGTGGTTCAGGCGCTGGACGCTGACGAGACCGCGCCCGGTGTCTGGGGGGAGACTTGCCTCGGTGAGGTATTGACCGAGTCCGGTGCTGCGGCCGACGAGCAGGTCGTGGCGGCAGCGCGACGGGTGCTGCAGTTGACGGATCCGGTCGGGTCGGCGGCCGGTAAGTATCAGATTGATCTGCGTGAGGCGAAGGGTGTGCAGGTCGGCGACCACAACACCCAGCACAACAACTTTTCCTGACCCCGAACCATCGCCCCGGTTAGTCCGGACTGAGGCGGATGCCCGGGGAGCGCATGCATTTCACGCCGGTCACCACGGTATCCGTAGCAACTACTTCGCCGGCCAGCCGTCCGACTCCTGGGCGGTCCAAGTCGGCACCGTCCCGCAGCCGGCAGGCGAGGACGCGTGGGCATCCAAGGCCACCTGGCGCCACCACGGCCCGCCGTAGGTGCGGTCCAAACCGGTAACGCTTCATGGTCTAGCTTGATCTTTAACCCGTGCGGCGTGGTCTTGGACTGGTCGGCTTCTTCGTCTTCTTCGCTGTGTTGGCCGGTTTTGTACTGGTGACAATGTGGACGTCGTGGCGGGTGGCGGGGGCGGCCTGGCTTGGTGTGTCGGTCGCATCCGTGAGAGGCAGGCCCCAAGACCGCGACGTTTACGTTTAATTCAACAACGACGGCTAGGGAAATACTGTGCGAGGTGCCGAGATGCTCCGGCGCATTCTCGGCTGACACACGTCCGTTAGGTGTCAACGGGACAGTCTCCGGCGCACCCGGCGAGGGCGCCAGGAGACAACCACGTTGCGTGTGGCGAGCTGGTCCGCAGGCGATGCGGACAATCCTCGCAAGCTTGGTGGAATCAATTGGGAGAAGTCGCGCTCGGTTTCGGGCGTGCGCCAAAATTCCACGGCCGCCTTCACGATGGTCGCCCGCGGATGGTCGGGCACGAAGTTGGCCCGGCATTCCTCCAGCAGCGAACCCAGCGCGCGCAGCGCGTCGTCCGTTCCTCCGCTCACGCCTATCCAGTCCGCCCGGCTGTGCGCTGCGGAAAATATATGTGGATGCCGTGGATCCAGGAAGCGGATCGAATCTTCCAACAGGACACCGTAGTCATCGATGGCAACTTCCGCACCCTGGCTCACTCCCCGCCAATCAGCGAGCGCCTGCCGGCTGGCCAGCGTGTCGGGGTGAGCCGCGCCGAGATGCGTTGTCGAAGTGGCGACGGCCTCCGTCAGCAGTGAAATTGCGCTAGTTCGGTCTCCCGCGACACCGCGCCATAGGCCGAGGTTGTGTTTCGTGGTCAAGGTGTCCGGGTGGTTTTCACCGAGAATATGCAGGCAAGCCTGTAGGAGGACGTCGAAGGAGCTGGCCGCCTTGGCCGCGTCACCCTCGACGCCATACCACTGAGACAGGTCGTTGATCACCGTCAAGGTGTCGGGATGGCTCGGACCGAGGACGCGGGTGTAGTCCTTGAGCACCTCTTCGAGCCGGGCAGCGGCTCCCGCCGTCTGACCGGATGCCTGCCGCCAGAAAATTTCGTCGTGGCGGGCTGCCAGGGTGATGGGATGGTTGCGTCCATGTGCTCTGGTCCGGTCGACCACGAGCTCCGCCATTTCCGCGGCAGCACCCTCCGGGTCCCCGAGAATTCCGCGCCAGGTGAGCAGGGTGTTCCGCGCCATGAACGTCGCGGGGTGGTCGCGGCCGAGTGTCCGGGAACAATCCTGAACCAATGCGATGAGCTGCTCGATGGTCTCGGATGCGTCGCCGGAGATGCTCCGCCATCTGATCAGATCGTGGCGCGCCAGGAGGGTCTCCAGATGCTGGGCGCCCAGAACGCTGCGGCGGTCGGCGACCAGCTTCTCGAACGCCCGGGCGGCTCCTGCGGCGTTACCTGAGGCGCCGCGCCAGTAGGCCAGCCCGTGCTGCGCGGACAGGGTCTGCGTGTCTCGCGTACCCAGAATCCGGATGCAGTCCTCGAACAGCTCCTCAAGCTGGCGCGCCGCCGTCGAGGCATCGCCTGCGGCACCGATGGCCTCCGCGGTGCGCTGCCGGGCGAGGAGTGTCTGCCGGTGCTCGGGACCGAGGCGCTCCTTAGCCTCGAGGGCCAGCGCGTCCCAATATCTGATGGCCTCCCCGACCAGCCCGACGTCCGCCATGCTCTCGCCGGTCCGGAAGAAAATGTTGTGCGCCTCGGGCTCCCACAGCGCGTCCCCGGAGCCTCGCGTGAGGGTCGTCGCGTTCAACCGCAGGATCCGCGACGAGTGCGTGTCGTTGCTCGCGTGTGACCACACTTCGGCCAGGGCATCGGCGAATACGCGCGCAAGGCGATCGAATTTTTCCTGATCCAGGCTCTCTCTGACCGCACGCTGGATCAGTGCGTGGGTCCGAACTGTGGCGCTGTCGTCATGCGGCGTGTGGTCGATGAGGCTGAGGCGATGCAAATTCCGCAGAGCATCATGGATGTCGGTATTGGTCGGTTGCGCCACCCCTATCGCGCCAATCAAATAATTCTTGACCGGCTGCGTGTGCCAGATTGCCTCGGGCGCGCCATTGGGGTCGGCGAATGCGGCGATCTGCAGCGCTGGCAAGGCGAGGCCGGCCGGGGCCATGGCGTTCGCCCGCTCGATCGACAGGGACCACGTGCTCGCAACGGTGTCGGAGTATTCGTCGGCGTTGGCGTCCAAGGGAAACAACTCCTCAAGATGGCGGGCGCGGTTCTTGAATCGGCGACGATATTCTTTGCAGGTGATCCCGAGGACGACGATCAAAGAGGCTGCTTGGGCCAGGGCGAGCGGCAGGCAACCCAGATCCAGGGCAAGTTCTTCGGCCTCGTCGAGCACTTCCGGGTGGACGGCATTCGCCGTTTCCCCTTCGAAGCGGTCGATCAGATAGCGGGCAGCCAGGTTCGGGGTGAAGACGTCTACGAGGACATGCGCTGCTCCGCTGGGTGCGATGTCTCGTCGTCTGGTGGTCGCGATCACTCGGCCCGAGCGTCCGTCCGGCCAGAGCCCCTTCACGTCAACGGGATCTACCAAGTCGTCGAGAACGACGATCCATGGATGTGCCGTGACGCTGAGCCAGTTGAGGAAATTGCCTGCGGCCTGGTCTCCCGAGACGCCTTGCGTGGGGCCGGCTCTCACCTGGGTTGCCGCATCCGCATAGGTGGAGATTATCGACTCGCGAGATGACGCGTTCACCCAGACAAGCACTTGCACTTCCTCATCGCGCGCCCGAGAGAAGAGCGACGCGGCCAGTTGCGTCTTGCCCACGCCACCGCCGCCCGCGGCAACAACTTGCGTGAGAATCAGGGGTTGGTGTGTCGCAATGGTTATTCTCGCGTCTTCGGCAAACTCGGTGCGTGGCTGAAAGCTCCTGGCCAAAGCCGGTGGACGGCCGATTTGTATCGGCCACTCGGCCGTATCCTGCCGGAACCAGAAGTTGAATTGCTGGCCGCCGCCGATCTGTAGGCCCTGGCTCCGCTGCATGTCATAATTCGACGACCCTGCCAGGTTGATCACCCCACCGTGTCAGCGGATCGCGCCGGCGCGGCACGACCTGTCAGGTTGGATATCCCATCAAAGTCTACTGCACCCGACGCCAACAGTCCTACCAGGACCATCGCCGGTCCTGACCGGCATGCAAGTGATCGTCGGATGCTCGGCGACGGCCACGACACCCTGGACGCTGACGCCACTCTTCGAACTGAGTGGCGGCCACGGACGCCGTCGTGGACTTGCTGCGCCGCGCAGCCGTAGATCACGGATCACGGAACAGCGAGGACGGTGCGCTGACAGAATCGCCAGCAGCGTCCGGCTGGCGCTGAATTCTCCTTGACTGCGGTGATATCGGCCAATTCGCCACACGGATTGTCGTTGGCTGTATTGACAGGGGTGGGACCCTCACGGGCCTATAACCCGTTGACATGCAGGTCGATGCGCGCGCCGTCGATCGTCCTCGAAGCTCATTCCGCGCGGCAGTATTGGCCGCCGGGGAAGGAGAGCTGCGGGACTTTTCTGGCAGCTTCGGGCCGGTCAAGAATTGATCGGAGAGGGCCTATTGCCGAGGTCTACCAAAGGGTGAATTCGCTCGGCAGTCAAGCTTGTCGAGATGCATCATGCAACTCGTTTCATCGAGCCCACCGCGGAAGTCGTCTTTATATGAACAGATTGAAATGAAGTTGAATCGGCTGATTGGCGGCATACTCTTCTCGGCAGATCCGGATGTCGCGGGTCGCGGTGGGTGGTCACGAACCGTGACGATTGTGGCTGGGGCGGCGCGCGGACGGCGGCGTGTACAGACGCGACGGGCGCGGCCGATTCGTTGGAGCGGTTTGGTGGTGGTGGGGGCCCTAAGCTGCCGTTGTGACGGTGGGCCGGGGAGTCATCGACTTGGATGTGGCTGAGGATGGGCCACGGGACGAGGTGAGACTTACGGCGGGCAGGGGTCGGCGGAGGGCGCTGCTGTACCTGATCACCGCCTTCGCGTGCGGGGCGGCGCTCGGTGGTGTGGGTGGCGTCGAGCTGTGGAAGTCGCACCAGGAGCGGACCAAGCCGACGCTGGTGGCCATGCCGGGCTCGCACCACGGCGGAATGGGGTCCGACGGCGGTGCGACGGTGCGGTTGGACACGCAACTGGTGCCGGTCAACACCGGTCGGCAGCACATGGTGCAGCCGACATGCGATCCCCCGTCATTCACCCAAGGGCGGACGGGGAGTTGCGCTAGGCCATCCACTGAAAGTCGACCAGGCCCGTTCGCTGATGGCGGTCGTCGACACCGGCGCGGTGTAGAGCCCTGCGTCGGTGGGCTCTAGACGACGACCCTCCGTAGCACTCGCCAGTAAGGCTCGGCCTCCGGAGGGGCCGGCAACGCCCGTCCCACTATCTGGACGTCCAACCGCAGCGGCGGGATGATGATCAAAACGCAGACGGACAGGACCTCGTCCAACCGGACGGAGCGGGGCGCGAGGCCATCCTCGTCGCACGAGCACCCACCGAGCACCCAACCGACCACAAGGGACAAAAAAGCGAAGGCACCTGACCTACACTTCCGCAGTTCAGACGCCTTATGATCCTGCGTGCCCGAAGGGATTCGAAACCCCTAAAAAACCTTCTGATCCGCAGGCAGCCCGGGTGGTTGCCCACAGCAGCCGAGCCCTAGTCAAGATCGGCGATCGACCGCAGCGCCTTGCCGTCTCGTACGACGATCTCCCGATAGCCCGTGGCGACGATGCCGTCCGCCCGTAGCCCTCCGAGCGCTTTCTGCAGGCTGATCTCTGCGGCGCCGCAGAGGGTAGCCAGCTCGTCCTGGGTTAATCGTATATCGATGATCAAACCACGGGGACTCCGTCGTCCGTAGGCGACTGCGAGTTCCCACAGAACCCGGGCCAGGCGAACTCGTACGGGGTAGGAGGTGAAGTCGATCCGACGCCGGTTGGCCCACCGGAGGCGGTCGGCGACGATCCCGGCCATCTCCAAGGCGGCTTCAGGGTTGTCGTGAAGGACGGCTCTGAAGGCGTTCCGGTGGATGATCCGGATGATTGACGGACGGCATGTGGTGACGGTTGCGGTCCTCGGCGTGCCGTTCAGGGCGGAGATCTCTCCAACGATGTCGCCGGACACACGGATCGCCAGTAAGGCGTGCCGGCCGTCGGAGAGCGAGACCGTGACCTTGACGAGCGCGTCATCGAGCAGGATCACGTGGGATTCCAGCGCTCCCTCACGGAGAAGCACCTGGGCCTCTTTCACCGAGCGCCGGACTCCCACCGACAAGAGCCGTTCCCGCGCCGATGCTCGGAGGCGGCCAAGCAGGGTTCCGGGCGGCCAGGCCGCTTCCTCCATGTGCACCTCCCCACGCTCCGGAGATCATCCTTCACGTTCTGCTTCAAGATCGCTACACCATGCGATGGCAATCAGGCGGTTGTGGCGACCAAGGCTTTGAAGATCACCAAGACGGCGGCGGAGCCCAGCGATACCAGAAACCAGGGCATACACCGGCGGATCCGTAGATGCTTCGCCATCGCGATACGGGCGAGTGTCACCACGAAGTCCCATGCCTCGTCCCTGTGCTGTCTGGCCGTGGCGATCGATGGCCGCCTGCCACCTGCAACGAGATCCGGAAACCCGAAACGGTTGGCGCGGCCGGCGCCGGTCAGACGGGGCCGAAGCGACAGCGCGAGTTGATAGGCGGCCGCCGCCATGGATAGCACCATGCTGGCCGCGAGGAGCACCGTGAGGGTGGCAACGGTCAGGTTGGTGTCCAGCGTCGTTGGCAGGACTTGGTCCGCAACCGTCAATGCCGTGCCTCCTTCGGCCGTCAGCAGCGCCAGCGCCTTCGCGTCGGCATGTCGGATGGAGGCTTGCAGTGAGGCCGCCGTGGCCAGGCCGACCTGGAGATCGAGCCAGGCATCCTGGCCGATGCGACTGTTCGCTGTCCGGCTTCTTCCCATGCATGAAGTAAATGCCAGGGCAGCGGGTGGCATGGGATCGAAGTACTGCTTGTCATCCACTCGACTGTGGGGACCGATTCCGTATTTGTATGGGATTCCCAGCACAGTCGGTCTGTATAGATAAGTCTCGAACGACTCGTCGCCCAGTGAGGGATGGAGAGCATGGCTTACGTCACGGATCCGGACCGGCGTGTTCTGGTCGCCGTGGACATGGAGTCCTACAGCGGTCGAGACAACGTCCTACAGCATCGAGCGCAGCTGGCCTTCCGGGAGGTCATGGCGGCGGCGTGCGGGGAGCTGGGCTTCGATCGCGCCAACTGGTTGATCCAGCAGGGGGGCGATGGTGAGCTGGCCATCCTCCCGCCGGAGACCAGCGAACGGGCGGTCGTGACGCGGCTGACACCGGTCCTGGATCGGTTGTTGCGTGAACACAACCGTGGTCTCAGCAGTGAGGCGCGTATCCGCTTGCGAGTCGGTGTCCACGAGGGGCCGGTTCATCTCGACGGGGCGAACGGCTACCCGGGCGACGCTGTCGTGACAGTCTGCCGGTTGGTGGACTCGCCCCAGCTCAAGGCCGCGTTACGGCAGTTCCCGGGCGCTGCGGTCGCGTTGATTGTGTCGGATCGGCTCTACCACGACATCGTCCGGCAGTACCAGGATCTTCGGCCTGAGCACTTCCAGCAGGTGACGGCTCGGCTGCCTGAGAAGAACTTCGAGGCCGCCGCCTGGATCTACGTTCCGGGCGAGAGTGTTCTCGCAATCGATGTTCGTCCGGATCTTCTGGGTTCCGCCTCGGACCAGCCGAACGACGGAGGCGGCGGTGGGGGTGTCGATCGTCACGGTCGCGGGCCCCACCCCCAGCCGGCTGGGGGTGGGCAGGTGTTCCAGGACATCCGATCGCGGGGAATTGGTGCGTTTGGCAACGGTAATTCGATCTCCGTGTCAGGTCGCCCGGAGGACCTCGATTCGTGGGGGTCGCCTCGATGAGTGACGCGGCTCCTGACCGTGTTGCGTCGCCGTCGAGTACATCGTCCGGCGAGGTTGGGCAGGACGAGGGGGCCCTGCCCATGCGAACAGATGAGCCGGTTCGTCGAGAGGAGAAGGCTACGTCGGAGCCGGAAGCTGATCCGCAGGAGGAGGAGATCGTTCCGGATTCCTTGCGGGTAGATCCGCGGGTGGGTGAGGAGCTGTATGGCAGCCAGTTCTCAGCCGCCTACTCGCGGATCAACGCCCGCGGGGTGAACGCTCTCGGCAACAACAACAGGATTCACGTCGTGAACAACACGGGTCAACCGTCGGCGAACCCTGTCATCAGAGATCTGGTGGGAGTGTCGGACCTGCTCGCGGTTTACGCGGAGACGGCCGCAGACGAGGAGCTCGGGGAGAAGCTCGGCCAGCGGTCCACGGCTTGTCTGGCGGGTCGGCCGCACACCGGGCGGTTCAGCACCGCATGCGTGGCGCTGGCGCGGCGCCACGGTCGGGATCGCGTACACGAGATCCTGCTACCGGGGGATGTCGCGCCGGAAGTGCTGCACCGGGCGGGCGACAGTGTCAAGGAAGATCACGGGTACGTGCTCCGGCTGCCGGGTAACAGGCACGGCCAAGTGATGCGCCTGCTGGCAGATCTTTTCCGACGACGGTCCGCGAGCCTGCTGCTGATCAGGCATGACGACTCGCGTGCAGGTGTTCGGCCCAGCGCCGAGGTGCAGCACCAGCGCCCCGCACCGTTGGCCGTCTTCCGCGCTCACCTCGGCCGTCATCTACGAGACAAGCTGAGGCTGACCGACGAGGAAAGCATCACGTTCACTCGCGGGTATCTCCACCACAGCGATCTTGTCGATGCCCTGCGCGGCTCCTACGGACCTCGAGAGGTGGTGCCGATCGCCGAGGCAGTCGGGCAGAGCCACCCGGCCGACGAAAGTGCCTTGGCCGAGATCCTCCGTAGGTCCCAACCGCGGCGCAGGGCCCGCGCCGCGGAAATTCTGCGTTCCGACGTCGGCGGCGCTAGCCGGCGGCCCCGGCGGGCCGACCAACACGAACGGGCCTTCCGGATCGCGTACGCCGTCTTCGCCTGGCAACCACTGCATTACGCCTTCGAAGCGGCCGGCCTCCTGCTTGAGGAGATCGACGGACAGGCCAAGCGGGTGGACTGGGGCCGAATGGCATTGCAGTACCCCGTGTCGGAGTTACTCGGACCGCTCGACGTCGACTGGCAGGAGGGACGAGAAGCCACGCGGTCACGGGGCGAATCGTCGCGCTCGGCCCGGCTGCACGACGGCGCCCTACGAGGCGCCATCATCGATGAAGCATGGCACGAGTTCGACAGCACCCGGCCAGCCCTGCTCAAGTGGCTGGACACCCTGGTCTCGAAGGATGACGAGCCGATGCGGCGAGCGGCCGCCGAGGCAGCCGGCCTGCTCGCGCACCACGACTTCACGCGGGTCTGCGCCGACCTCATCGACGCCTGGGCGGCTTCACCCAAACATCGGCTCCGGCAAGCAGCGGCTTGGGCGATGGTCGCGGCCGACATGGGCGGCCAGGTGGGCCATCTCGTCCGTCGTCAGGTTCGGGACTGGGCCGGTGGACATCGGAACTTTCAAAGAGACACAGCCGCTCGCGTGTACGCCAGTGGACTACAACAGCCCGACCTCAGTTGGAGCCTCGCCGACCTACGCCGCATCGCCCAGGACCCGATGCAGCAGCACACCTACACGGTCGCCGAGGGCGTATACCAGCTCTACGCCCCACACAGAGCGGATCAAATCATATTCGAGCTAGCAAGGTGGTCGGACGACCGACAGCTACAACTGCACGCCGGCGGCGCGCTACTCAAGCTGGCCACCATACCGGCCGACACCTCACCGAGCGGCAGTCCTGATCTCATGGTCAGAGCCGCAGCACATGAGGTCGACAGCCACGACCTCGTACGCCTCTGGCAGGTGGCGCTGCTGACAGCCGACCTGTCGCGGAGGGCATGGACCACCTTCGAACACTGGATGACCGCGGCTGACACCGACGACACCCTGCGTAAGGCGACCGTCGCGTTGATCACCGACCTCACCGCCCTACCGACCCTTTGTCGCCGCATGACGTTCCACCTAGGCCGGATGGCGCAGTTCGAGGACGGGCTACCGGGATGGCTCGACGCCGCGATGAGGAAGTGACGACATGACAGACACCATCAACAAGACCAGCTCTCCCGGTGCCTGGCGCCGGTTCGGATCATGGCTGCTGAGGCTATGGCGCCGTCTCGTCGAAGCGCTGCGCGGGCCCGAACCCATCCCCATGCCACCACCGCCCCCGCCACCGCCGCCGCCGGGCCGACTGACCGAACGCCGGGACGCGCAGACACCGATCATCGTGCCGGCACGCGGCTACGTCTTCACGTTCCGCGTCCACGCCACATTCATCTGGTCATCTGAAGGGATACCGAGGGAAATCCTCAGCGGATCCGCCCAATACTTCATGCCATACGCCATCCGAGCCCTGGCACGTGTCGCTGCCGCCCGAGCCCGCAACGTCGTCGCACACCGGGCCAGAGAACTCGAGGTGGAACTACAGCGCGCCATCACCGATAGCGGGCCCTGGCGGTACGAGCGCTACGGGGCGCGAGTGACCTGCCAGCCATACGTATGGGTCGAACTTGATGAGGGCGTAAAGCAAGCAATCAAGCCGTACTGGGAACAGCTGATCAAACTCGACTGCGAATACGACGTGGATGTCAAGCGCGCACAGCACGTAGATCGCATGAGTCGGCAATGGCTGACGATCCTGGAAAAACTCGTCGACAACCCCGTCGCCAGCGGCGCGGCCAAGATGACCAACGAAAGTCTCGCCGCCGTCGTACGGGACCTCATCGCGGAACAGAACGCCACCGCCCAGCGACTGGAAGACCTCCTCGGTGAACGGCTACGCCACGGCGACGCTTACGAGCAGGCCACGTCATTCGACCTCCTAACCGAGCGACTGAGCGCCCGCGGACCCAAGCCCGCAGGAACGCCCACCCCAAGCTCGAACGGCTCATCCCACGGGTAACGCTTACGGACATCGGCACCACCCTCTTCACACCGCCGACTGACTCCGCTCTTGGACGTCAGCAGCTCGTCAGCTCAGACCCGTAGCGGCTTGATGATCAGCAATGAGACGTGCGACGAGCTCGGCTGCCACGTCGGCGGCGCGGGTTACGACACTGCCGTAGGCGATCGCCTCGTCGGGAGAGACGTGGATGTGGTCTGCCTGCCGGATTCCGAGAGTGGCGGTGTTGCGGGGCACGCCGACCGTGCCGTAGGAGATCATGGTGGCGGGGTCGAGTCCGATGGCGGATACGATGCCACACCCGCGTGCCCGGTCAGCCTCGCCCAGGCCCGCACCGTGCACGACCTCGTGGCCTCCCTGGTCGACCTCGTCGTCGACAAGCGGCTCGACATCGAAAACTGGCGGCCACAGCGCAGGCGGCCGTGGAACACCGGCCGCACCGGCACTCCCGAGTGGGAGGTCCTCACCGGCCGCCGGCCCCCTACCCTGCCCCTCGTGGTGTCCATCGTGCGCGAGTGCGGCGGCGGGCCCGCGGACACCTCCCGCTGGGAACAGCAGTGGAACCGGATCGTCGCACCCCACGGACGGTTCGTCGGCACCGCATCCCCACCGCAGCGATCCCGGGGCTCGGAACCGGAGATCGCCCTCACCACCATCCAGCCCGTCGACGACGACCTGCAACGCATCCGCGATCGCCTCGCCGCCACCTCCGATGGCCGGGCCGCCCATCCCAGCCGGCCGCCACTATGGCGCAGACTCAGCAGCATCCGGGTCAGGCGACGCCTGACCCGACGAACACCGGGCGCGACAACCGACCAGGACCTCGACCAGTGACCGCGCGGCGCCTGTCAGGCCGCAGGTCACCGGCCCACCACCCCCCGATGGCGACCACAGTACGGCCCGGGCCGCCCGGGCCCGCTCGTCGGCCAGAGAACCCCGCAACTCGGCCACCGCGACGACATCCGACCAGCTTGCTGGCGCAGGCCGACTCGACCGGCCGGCAGCTCGTCGGTCCGGGTGGCTTGTTGACCCAGCTGACGCAGAAGGTCCTCGAACGAGCAAGTGTGGCGCATAACGTTATGCATGTTATGCGCCCACATCTACACCTGCCCAGCGCGCGCTGGCCGCCTATTCCTTATCCTGGCTGGCTCTAGACTTCTCCTTGACAACCATTCGGTTGTAATGCTTGTTGGCATGTCGCGTAGTCGACTTGTACATGTGGTGGCGGATTCTTCTTCCAAGGTCCCGCCTCCGCCGGCCCAGCCAACCCACCGGTTCTGATACCGGCCACAGGTACCGCCACAGGACAAGCCCGAAATTCTCTGGCTCCCCGGCCTCGCGCCGGCCCACGAAATTTTGATCTCTAGTCGGCTGTCCGCCCATGTAGCGTTCCCAGCCCATGCCATTTGAGTCAATGAAGGAGACCCTTATTTGAAGAAAGCTGAGAGTGTCCTTATGCGCCGGTCCGTCTGGGACGGGTACATCGAAGTAAGTGGTGTCACCGGGGGCGAGTAGGTGGATCATCTTAATTGCCACGATTTTCGCAGGCTGTCGCCTGTCGCGCGCATATAGCTGAATGCCGTGGATTGGGGCCGCGCTGTGATTTATCAACTGACACCGGGTCGTCGTGACGAACTCCTCCTCAGTCTCCTCGTAGGGCCGGGTCAGGGTAATCAATCGAGCCTGCGCCGCCTCTTGGTCCCTCTTCTCCTCTCGCCGGATCTTGATCTCATGTCGCAGTAGCAGACCAGTGAACAAGACGGCGAAGGTGGACATGATCAGAGCGGCGATGCCGGTCCACGCCTGCATCCAGTCGGTGATCTTCGGGATCTCTTCGGCAGCGAGCACGCGCACCAGGGTAGAGCCGGCTGCCGAATGTGATCACGGCTCGCACACTTGTTGAGGTCAGCTCCGACCGGTACAGGCTGATGGTCGAAGTGACACTGGGTCTACGGGAAGAGGTCCACTGAGTGCGGTCCCTTGACTCGACGGCGGGGGGTCATCTCCTCAGCATGGTGCAGCGGAACAGAATATAGGCGCCCCATGACCCGCACATGCATGTGTCTATATATCGCGTTGACAACCCGCTTGGCTCGCCGTCGCAACCACCGTGCTGGCTTCGAGATCACCCACAGGTACTGCCACAGGAGCGGCGCGAATTTCAGATCGCCATGAGGATCGAGCGTGCGATCCGGCGGCTGCCGGTCCTTCACGGGTTGGTCGATGCCCTTTCGCTGCCATCGGATCCCTGCCGCGTCGGTGTAGGTGGCCGTTAGGTTGATCGAGCTAAGAGCGTCTGCATTCATGGGTGCATCTTGAAGGGGTATCTCCAAGACCGTCGTCTGGCCCGGGGCTAGATACGGCAGGGTCTGTCGGATGCCCACCATCCCCGCGTTCATCCTCCGGACGGTCATTGATCCCTGCTTAATGACCGGATCCTCGACACGCCAGACAAGGACGGCATATACGTCGTACACCGGTGCGGCGCTGTGGTTTACGACGTTCCATCGCGTGACCATGCCCTCGTCGCCGTCGATCGTCTCCGACATGAGGACGATCAGCCGGGCTTGCACCGCCTCCTGGTCCTCCCGCTCCTCCCGACGTGCCTTCATCTCGTGCCACAGCAGCAGACCGGTGATCAGGACCGCAAGGCCGGACACCAGTACGCCGAGGACGCTGCCCCAGCCCTGCATGATGTCGGTGTAGTTCGGTGCGTCAGCAGCAAGCACGCGAACCAGGGTAAGGACGGCTGTCGAACCCGAGACCGGTTCGACCTGGGGGCTTACTCGCAAGCCGAGCCGTCGCCGTCGCGGTCTAGCCAAGTGCTGTACCCCGGCGCACCCTCTGGGATCGGAGCAGCGCCCGCAGCCACGGCTGCCAGGCAATTGGCATAGACAACCCGCCTGCCGTCAGGCTCGGTCTTCGGTGTCGCCAGCCGTGAGGGGTTGGTACCCGCCTCCGGCCGTCGCGGGGACTCTTGCGTCGCAGGCGGCTGACTGGGCTGCGTTGCCTGTGGGGCGAGATGTCCTTGAGTGAGCAGGGCAGCGGCGCCCACCAGTGCCGCCACCACAACGCCCACCGACGCGTTGCGTGATGCCCTCGCGCTCCCATCGGCGGCAATCTCGGCGCTTCGGACAATTGCCTCGCTGTTAATGCGCGCGACTTCGAGTGCGATCCGCTCCGCATCCGGACCGGAACCAAGATCCCCTGGCTGAGGCGATTTCACGGCTCCACTGTAGAGGGATGCTCCGACGAGCCGCTGTCCTTGACACCCCTCCTCGGATCGAGCCGAGGACTTACCCCACCCCCACCCCGGCACCTGCACTCGACGAACTCAACGTCACCACCGTCGCCGAGCCCGGATTCCTGCACCGAGCGATCGAGGCTTCCGAGTCCGACCTGCTCAAGCTGTGGATCCACACTCTGGGACCGGCCCGAATTCTGCAATGGGCGGCCGAGAAGAATCCCAGCATCCGCTGGGAAGGCCAATACGCCCACCACTGCCAGACCTGTCACCGGCTCTATCGTGACCCGAAGATCCGCGCGGTCATCGAACAGCACGGAGCGGAAATGATTCCCGTCGTGGCCCAGACCCTCTGGCTGGACCAGTACCTTGCCCCCGACATCCTCCATCAGGCATCCAGACCCGACGCCGGACTCGACATGACCCGATAGACCGGACGACCGCGCGGATCCGCCGCCGCCGGGTTGCTCGCCGGCGGCGGACGCGACGCCGGGCACCGATCGAATGGCTCAGCTGGCCAGCCGGTGCAGTACGAAGAGCCCGCCGTGCAGCGGCTAAGTACCTCGGAGTAGATCCAGAGCCCGCTTGCGACTAGGCCTGTATCGAAATCGGTTGGAGCCACTCGTTGATCGCGGCGATCTGTACGTGGCGTGGTAGCGGACGGCGAGCTTGTCGGGCCGGGTGGCCACGGCCACGACCCAGTGGCGCTTGAGCTGGTGATCCCGTACTCCACAGCGTGACGCTGCTTGTAAGTCTCCAGGTCGAATGCCGGTGGTCGGCCGCCCTTCGACCCGAGCTTGCGGCGGTGGGCGTCCTGGTCGGCCTTGCTGGGAATGGTCGTCTTGATCCCAAGTCGCCCCAGGTAGCCGCGGTTGGCCCTGGACGTGTACGCCTTGTCCGCGAGGACCCCGGTTCGGTCGGGTCTGGGGACGACCACCGCCGAGGCGGGGTACCCGGATCCCGGCCAGGACCGGGGCGAACCGCGGGCTGTCCCCACGGTGGCCGGCCGTGGCCACGATCGCCAACGGCTTACGCCCCTGCTCACATGCCAGGTGCAGCTTCGTGGTCCGGCCGCCCCGGGACCGGCCCAGGGCGTGGTCGGCCGGCTCGGTATCGGCGCCGCCTGGTGGTTCGGCTTGTTCATCCCCCTTTTCCGCGCCCCGGCGGCGTGCTGGTGCGCACGGGTGTTGGTCGAGTCGACGGACACGTCCCAGACGATGCGTCCCGCCGCGTCGGCCACCGTCTGCAACCCGGTGAGGATCCGGGCCCGGGTGCCGTCGCGTTGCCAGCGTCGGAACAGCGCGTACGCCGGCCAGGACCCGTAGCAGGGTGGGACGTCCCGCCACGTGGCGCCGACCTGGATCCGCCACCGGATCCCGTCGATGAGCTGCCGTCTACTCCATGCCGGCGGACGACCTGGCCGGCGGCCCACGGGCAGCAAAGGTTTCAGCGCTGCCCACTGGGCGTCGGTCAGGTCGTGCCGCCTCGTCACCGCTACAGTGGCCACGAGGTCTCCGTGCTGATGGTCTGTCTTGGTCGATAAACCATCTACCGGAGACCTCGCCGCTTATCGACCAACGACGCGCCGTAGATTTTCTCAGCCCGTGAGTCGTCAGCGACCTGTCGAACCTGGTGGATGGGTCGCCTTGTGGTGCTGGAGGACGCCCTAGCCGATGGCTCCTCCTCTCCGGCCGAGTGCTGTGGATGCGCGGTTGGAGGCCCGGACCAAGACTGCGATGTGCGGTTCGTGGCGATGCCACCGGGGTATAGCTGGGCACCGATCCCCGTTACAACGGTTCTCAGTGAACGTGGGAAGCGATCTGATGTCGCCCTCTCCGGATGGCGGCCAGCCGTCCGGTGGGCAGGTGTGACGCCCGCTGATGGCATCAGGTCGTGGCGGAGTCGCCGTAGTACTCCGAGCCGGGGAAAGCCCGGCACATGGGAAAGGGCGACAGCGTGATCAGCAGCATGCGCTCGACGGAGGAGCCGCCGCCGAATGGCAGCGAACCGCTCCCGGAGTGGCCGTCTTTCAGCCAGGCCGAGACGCGGGTACTCGAACACCAACGCAAGCTGCACCGATGGGCACGAACCGAACCGCTGCGACGGTTCGCTGATCTGTTCAACTTGGTCTGCGACCGGGCGACGCTGATGCACGCCTGGGAACGGGTGGCAGGCAACAAGGGGGCGATGACCGCTGGGGTGGACGCGGTGAGGCGGTTCGCCGTCGTCCGGGACGACGGGTTGATCCCGTTCCTGGAGAACCTGCGCTCATCGCTGCGCGACGGTAGTTTCACGCCGTTGCCGGTGCGGCAGACGACGATCCCGAAGAAGTGCGGCAAGGTCCGCTACCTCGGGATTCCGACTTTGCGGGACCGGGTCGCGCAGATGGCTCTGAAGTTGGTCCTGGAACCGATCTTCGAGGTCGACTTCTACCCGGCAAGCTACGGGTATCGGCCGGGACGACGAGCCCAGGACGCCATCGCCGAGATTCACCACTTCACCCGCAAGCCGTCGACCTACGAGTGGATCATCGAGGGCGACATCAAGGCTTGCTTCGACAACGTCGACCACCAGGTCCTCATGGGGCTGGTGCGCGAGCGCATCATCGATAAGAAGGTGCTGCGGCTGGTGCGGGCGTTCCTGCGCGCCGGGGTTGTCGAACAGCACGGTGGTTTCGCGGCGAGCCTGACCGGCACGCCGCAAGGCGGGGGTGCGACACGAAAGGCGCACGTGGTGAGTGGATCGCGTTGGATGGAGGTCCGGTTGATGCCGGGGATGTGATCTCAGGTCGGTGTCCATGATGGCCTGTCCTCGCCCTGGCGTGCGTCGCTGGTAACGGCGGGGTGCGAAGCCCAGGGGAAAGCCGGAGGGCCCCCGCGCATCACGGGAGGCCACGGGCGAGAGGAAGATCGGACGGGCGAATGGGGTGAACCTTCGTTGATGCCTCGTGACTGACGGGCCTGCGCGGATGGCTGCTGTGGTGCAGGTGTAGGGCTGGCCGCTGGGAAGCGGCGGATGCCGGCGGGGACATTCCCTTCCTGCCGGGTGGACACCATCGCCCCGGGGTCAAGAAGGCGCCCACCCCGATCGGGTCTCATACGTGTGCAACGTGGCAACCCCGTCGAGGTCCAGCCGCAGGTGGTGGCTGGTAGGCCGACCGTGAGGGAGGCGGAAGTCCTCGGCGGGCACAGGATGGTCCAAGAAGCGAATGCCGGTGCGCCGAAAGGCGACGGGAAAGCGACGCACGATGATCGCACCTTCTGCGGTCGTGTCGTACAACCGGCCGGATACAGGTCCTGGTGGCCTGCCTCGAAAGAGGGCTGACGTGGACCGGGTAGGTCTGCGAAGAGAAAGATGTTGGGTCGTTGGAACCTGGGGGCAAGTTGGACACCGTGACTGCGCCTGCGGGCGGGGTTGGGGTGAACGGACCCGAGGACGCGAGTCTGGTGTGGGGCGCTGTGGACTGGCGTGCCGCCGAGGACAACGTACGACGGCTGCGGCAACGGATCTTCGCGGCGACGCGGGCTGGCGACCTGAAGAAGGTCCGCAGCTTGCAGAAGTTGATGCTCCGTAGCCTGTCCAACACGCTGATCAGCGTGCGGCAGGTGACCGAACGCAATGCTGGTCGTCTCACTCCCGGCGTTGACGGGCATGTCGCGTTGACGTCGGTGGACAAGGAACGCGTGGTGGTCGATATCCAGCGGTTGCCGCGACGAGCCCGACCGGTGAGACGGGTGTACATCCCGAAGGCAAACGGAAAGCGGCGACCGTTGGGCATCCCCGTGATCCTGGATCGGGCCCAACAGGCTCGGGCGCGTAATGCGCTGGAGCCGGAGTGGGAAGCCCGGTTCGAACCCAAGAGTTACGGGTTTCGGCCGGGCCGAGGATGTCACGACGCGATCGAGGCGATCTACCAGGTCGTGAAGGGCAAGGCCCCGAAACGGCAATGGATTCTCGACGCCGACCTGCACGGCGCGTTCGACCACATCGACCACGACTTCGTCCTCGGTCTGCTCGGCTCGTTCCCCGGCCGGGGCATGATCCGGGCCTGGCTGAAGGCGGGGGTGGTCGAGCAGAGTCAGTTCACGCCGACCGAGCAGGGCGCCCCGCAAGGAGGCGTGATCAGTCCGTTGCTACTGAACATCGTGTTGCACGGGATGGAAACGGCGGCCGGGGTCCGCTATTTCAAGCGCAGTCGGGGCGGCATCGAAACCGCGCCCGACGCCCCAGTGCTGGTCCGTTATGCCGACGACCTGCTGGCCTTCTGCCACAGCCGAGAGCATGCGGAACAGGTCAAGCAGCAGCTGGCCGCGTGGCTGGCACCTCGTGGACTGGCGTTCAACGAGGACAAGACCCGAATCGTCCACGTCAACCAGGGGTGCGACTTCCTCGGGTTCAACATCCGCCGCTACCACGGCAAGCTGCCACTGATCAAACCCAGCACGGATGCCGTGAGGCGCATCCGGCACAGGCTGCGCACCGAGATGCGTGCCCTCCTCGGAGGCAACGCCGCCGCGGTGATGCGCAAGCTCACCCCGATCATCCGCGGGTGGGCCGCCTACTACCGGACCCAGGTGTCCAGCGAGGTGTTCTCCGCGCTGGACAACTACATGTGGAAGCTGCTCTACAAGTGGGCCAAGCGGACACATCCGAAAAAGTCCAGGTGGTGGAGGATGCTGCAGGAGCTTGTCGGTAATGTCCGATGGCTTGATCGGCCTTGCCATGTTCTTGCATTCCACGTGGCAGACAACTCGGGGGTTTTCGGCTACCGCGCAAGTCACCCTAATGTCATACCCGAACTGCGTGCCCGGGTACTGCTGGCGGATGCCGCTGATCAGGTCGCTGCGGTTCTCCGGGCTCAGGGCAAAGAACCTGGCGAACAGCCGGGCCGTCGCCTCCTCGAGTACCTGCCCGGATTGAACCGGCGTACGGATCCCACGACCGCTACCTGGCCCCTTCGCCGCGACTGTGGATCTGCCGCCTGCCTGGGGAGCGGGGACACGTTGCCGCGGGTTGGTTCCCTGCCTATGAATCGCCGGCCCTTCGGAGACACCCGCCCGCAATCCGAAGTGATTCGCATCCGCGAGGAGGCTCCACAGCCTAGCGACGAAATCCCGGTCTGGGTCCTCCCACCGAAGGAAGCCGAACTCGTCGGAGAGCTTCTGCGCATTCGCCGAGCTAAGGATGATCAAGGACTTCACAACGTCCGCAGCCTCGCTATAACGGCGGTCTCGTACCAGTAGCCTGAGCTCCTCCTCCTGCTCGGGCCATGCCGGTTCGCTACGACTCAGTGCTTGTGCGAGGACGTCGGCCACCTTGTCGAAGACGTCAAACGGACGGTCCCACCTCCATAGCGTCAAGATCCATTTGTCGGGTGGAGCGAGCACGTCATTCGACAACTCGCCGCCCGGGTCTTGGGGCTCGGTGTTGTAGTCCTCGTCTCCACGCACGAGGATGAGGCTTTCGACCGTCGCCCGCCCGTACGTGGCTCCGATTGCCTCGAATAGTGCGCGGATCCGATTCTCTCCTGGGAATGTCTGACGGAAGTTGAGCGAGAAGTGGGTCGGATCATTGGACGCCAGTCGGATAACCTGCTCGGGCCGGTACTGGCCAGGAGCATCAAGAGTGGCCAAGACCGAATCCAGATAGGCCTGCGACGCGGGCTCCTGGTTGCCATCCGACTCCTCGACGGAGAGCGAAGGCGCCCCGCCCTGGCCGAGGGCGATCTGTTGCGCTTGGAGTCGCTCGCGCGCGGCGACGGCTATCTCGGCGAGTCGCCGCTCATCGAAGAGGGGTTCGTCGTTAGGCAAGGTCGTCCTCGCTTCGGTGACGGACGTGACACTGACGTCGTGTCCCGGGCAGAGGACCCAGTTTCCACCACCGCCTGAGTCTTCAGCATCAGTGGGTCGGCTCTACTCTTGCGCAAGGGGGCGACTGGGTGCCGTGTCACCCCGGACCGGTCAATTCAGTCCCCAGAGAGCAGGCTGGTTCGACTGGAAGGCGAGCGTTCCCATCGTCTCCGCCGGCGGGCGTCAGTGTCAACGGTGCTTCGCTGGCGGTCTTATACAGCCGGATCACTTCACTCCTGTCGTAGACCAATGGCGGGCCCGGCCGTCCAAACCGGTCATGCCCTTGTTCCGGTACTGGCTTCGCCGCTTCGCGCGTTGAAGTCTCACGGCGGGGAGCCGCCTGAGGGGGGCGATCGATCCGCGGTCAGCCGATCAGCATCGGGATCTGCCTGGTGCGTAGGTGCTCGGCGAGCGCGTGGAGTTGGTCCGGTCTGATACCAACGGCGATCAGCTTCTGGGCGCGGGTGACGGCCACGTACCAGTTGCGGAGGAGTTCGTCTTCTGCTGGGTCGCCGCTGATCCATCGGGTGGTCGCGTCCTCGTCCGGCACGAGCAGGAGCACACCTGGATGTTCGTCGCCCTTGACCTGATGGATGTTGTCGACGCGGTACAGGCCGGCCGTTGCGCCCGCGATGTTGAGTTTTTCTGGCTTGCCGCGCAGTTGGCCGACCACGCCTCGCGGGGCCGCCTGCGGGGGTCGCGGCCAGCTCTTGAGCCTCGGGTTCACGTCCTTGGGCCAATCGGCGTGCGGCTCGGGCAAGGCGTACAGGAAGGCGTAGGCGTGCCGGATGATGTTGTGAAACTCCACGCCTGACGCCGCGCACCGTGCCTGCATGGTTCCCTGGAGGGTCGCGTCCGGGTACCAGTACCGCAGCAGCAGTCGAGCGCTGGTCTGGCAGGCGGCGTCGAGTAGGTCCGGGTCGGCTGTTGCCGAATGCACCACCCACCAGGCGTGGGCGAGCATAGTGGTCGCGTTTCCGGCCGGGCGGCGCGTCCTGGCCGGCAGGTGCCCGCGGCGGTACGCGGTGATCAGGCAATCCGCCGCGTCAGTCGAGTGGTTCGCTGCGTGGTCCAGGAACACGTCGACGACCGGTCGTCGGCTGGGCACATGTCGTGCCATGCCGCCTCTCGGGAACTCGGTGGGCAGCAGGATCACGGGTGGCTCGGGCAGTGGTGAGCGGACCGCCGAGTCGGGCGGTCTGTTGCCGGCGCGCAGGGTGGCGGCGAGCCGACATACTGTGGCGGAGCTTCGCCAGTTGCCGTCAAGGTCGACGGTCTGCCCGAGTTCGGCTTCGAGCGCGCGCAGTCGTGGCGGGTTGGCGTCACGCCACCCGTAGATCATCTGGTCGGGATCGGCGACGACCACCAGCGGGATACCCATGCGGCGCAGCTGGTCGAGGATCTCCAGGTCGGTGACGGAGCAGTCTTGAGCCTCGTCAACGACGATTTCCGCGAAGCGTGAGCGCAGCGGCCCGGTGACGCTCTCACCACGGCCCAGGTACTTCAGCGCGAGCAGGCGACTTTCGTGACCCGTCACGTAACCGGCCTCCACCTGCGCTGCGCGGGCTGCGAACGCCGCCTTCGCCCAGGTGTCCCACGGGTAGGTGCTGCCGCTGATGAGGCGTTCGTGCTCGCGTGACAGCAGGTCCTGTCGGATCGCCTCCTGCCCGGTTTGTTGGTCGCGTTGGAAGGTGAACGCGCCCAGCGGCACCTGACGGTCGAGTTTCACCTCGGCATGCACCCGCTCCCAGCTATCGAGCAGTTGCAGTGGCGCGCTGGCGGGGAGGTGTGGCTCGACCAGTACGTCCCAGATGAAGGCGTCCAGGGTTCCGATGTAGTGCGGAAACGCAGTCGCCTCGGGCCGGCTCTCGCGGTGGCAGCGGCGGCGCATCTGCGCTGCCGCTGCCCGGGTGAAGGAGAGCAGGGCGCGTCCGTGGCGCAGCGCGACGGCTGGGCCGCGCAGGTGTCGAGAGACGATGACATGGGTTTTGCCGGCTCCGGGGCAGGCCCGGACGAACAATGGCGCCGGCGCCGTGATCGCCCGTTCCTGTGCCGCGATGGCTTGCTCGACGAGGGAACTCATCGGCGGGCAGCCTCCGCCGATGGCTGTGGCCCGGCGGCGATGTAGCGGATGGCTTGGACAAGGTTGTCCGGGACGACGAAACCGCATCCGGGGACCAGCCGATCGGCGAGGGCGTGCGCGAACTCGGCCTTGGAAATCGGGGTTCCGCTGGCTGCGGGATCCTTCTTCTTGGGCACGAACAGGAGCCGGAATAGTTCCGGCCGCTCCGCGACGTCGGCCTCGATCACCCGCTGCCACCGGTGCTCCGATCGTGGCGCGCACTCCAGGAACGCCTGGTGCAGCAGGTTTTCGTTCTCTGGGCACATCAGGGTCGGCTCGAACGTGTGCGATGCCAGGAACAGATCGACGACCTCGGTATCCGCGCCGAGTCGCTGGGCGAGCGTCCGCGCTTTCTCGACCCGGGACGGCTCCTCATCCTCGGTGGTCGTGTCAGTGTCGGTGATCACGGCGATTCGCTGGCCGACCCGGACACCTTCGACGGCGGTCAGCAGCACCTTCAGGTAGGGGTCGAAATCCACACCGTCGACCAGGATCAGCGTCGAGCCGTGGAACCGATCCATGGCCTCCCGCGCCGCCTGCTGCTCCGGCTTGCTGGCCCCCGGCGCCGCCGCGAGCACCAGATCAGCCATCGCCGGCAACAGCAACGCCTCGGACAGTCCTTCCACCAGCACGGTCCGCGCCCCGTAGAGCATCGCGCTCTTGGTGACGTCGAGATACCGGTCGAGCTGCTTAACCTGTTTCGGCGCCAGCCCCAAGTCGGCAACCGCCACCGCCCGGGCATGCCACCCCGCGGTCTCCAAGCGCGGGCCGCGGGTCATCACGACCAGGTCCTCCACACTTACCGCCGCAGACAACACCGGTGAGTGCGTGGTCAGCACGACCTGAATGTGCCCGGCTGGCTGTGAGGGGCTGTCCACGACGCGCTGGCGAGAGGCCGCCGCCCGCCGCTTGAGGTAACGCAGCAACAGGGTCTGCAGCTGCGGATGCAGGTGGGCCTCGGGTTCCTCGATCAGCAACAGGGTGAGGTCGGACTCGCGCGCGGTCTCAAGCTCGGCCAGGACCGTGGCGATGTAGAGGGCGTTCGCGTACCCCAGGCCCGAAGTGTCGATGGAGGCGGTGAGGGGCAACTCCGCATCGCCGAGCAGCATCCGCAGTGCCCGAGAGATAGCGGCCAGGTTGGCGTCCGTCACCGTCAGGCCAGCCTGCTGGCGGTGCGCGCCGGAGGTGATCGCCCCGAGCGGGAGACTGACCGCAGCGCTGACTGTCTGGACCGCCTCGTCCTGCGCGAGTGCCGTGAGATGCCGACTGGCACGCTCGACGAAGTTCTCTACCTGCTCCCTGCCGCCCAGCAGGGCCTCGAGCATCACCCGGATCCGAGCGCCGCCAGCGACACCGAGGTCACGGACCGCGTCGCGTAGCGCCGGCAGGTGAACGTGGCGGATCACCGTGCGCAAGACGGGCTCGCCAGTCGCTTCCCGGCCTTCACCGACGTGCCACGTCGTCGTTCCCCGACGGCGTCCCAGCGGGGGGCGGGTATAGGTCAACGACCAGCAGGCCGACCGCTTACCGTCGACCGCCGCACCGGGCAGGAAGGCGTCACGGTAGGTGCCGGCCTGATCCGGGTCGATGCCCGCCAGAACAACCTGCAGTTGCACTTGGTCGTCCGCCGCGCAGCCGTCGAACACGTCGCTCTCCGCGAGTGCCGCGCCGCGCCTGCCGTCCAACGCGTCGGTGACCTGACGCAGGCCGTCGATCACCGTGGTCTTACCGGCGTTGTTCGCGCCGGCAAGGACGGTCACCTCGGGACGCAGCTGAACACGGACTTGCCGGCACGACCGGAAGTTCTTGATCGTAATCTCAGAAACGAACATGAAGGCTCCCACGAGTAAGGACGTCCATGATCGCAGCGCCAGAGATCCCGGACATCACACATCACGTCGCTCCCCCGAGACCGTTCGCGTGAGCTCCAACGCCCCAGCGGCCGACCCGCCACCCAGATCAATCAGGAGCATTGGCCAGGCGGCGGAATGCCTCAGCCGCTCGCCCTGGCTCGGCCTCATCCAAGCAGTCGGCGGAGGGGCGACCCGATACCTCGGATGTCGATCACCGTTCCCCCTCCGCGTCGGGCACGTCAACGCGGGCCGACAATCTCGTCAGCGACGCGCGCAGACACATAACTGCGGGCTTCGGCTTTCCGGGGACCCGAAATGACGCCTGAGCGACCCTCCGCAAGAGCCGTAGGCTGCTCTCAGCAGAGATAGCTGGCAGGCTATGCAGATGCCGGCGCGCGAAGTGATCTTGTGGGCGCTCGACGAGGCCATAACTGACGAGGACCAACGGGGCACGTCAACCCGGATAACGGACGTGTTCTACCGGCACAGCCGGCCGAGGCCCGGCGCCCTCATGCTCGGCATCGACGGCGACGGCGCTGAGGATGTCGATGCCGTGGTACTCATTGGCGTCGCCCGCCGCTCACAGCAGATAGCCACCGGCAAGGACCGCACCTCGGTCACGCCGGTCCTCCGCCTTCCCGAACCGGTGCCGATCAAGCGCCTGCTGACGGCGCTACCGCAGGACGTGAAGCAACGCCTCAACCTGCTGAGCCGGCTACCGCACCCCCTCGCGCCGGCACGGCTGCCCCCGCAAGGCGGTGCGGCCGTTGTCGCCGCGCTTCAGCAGCTCTCACCCACGGCCGACCGGTGGATCACAGCACTGCATGAAGCCGACGAGCCGCTAACCGGACCCCATGCCGCTCGGTTGCGTGAAGAGCGTGACGCCGTCTCGCTGGCGATCGATTTCTCCGGCGTGTCGCCGCCCGACGACCTGCTGTACGCCCCAGGCGACGGGCTTAACCCCGGCGAGGCGTTCGGCGCTACGTTCAACCCGATGTACCTCATGGACAACCCGTTGATTGTGGCCGACAACGAGGACGATCTGCTCGCCGAGGACCTGCGCCGCTTCGACCCGCACGGTCAACTAGAGATGTTGAGTTCCAGCATTGCCCGATTCACGGACGACCAGTTCGCGCTAACCATCACCAACGTCAACCGCAAGCCCCTGGAAAAGGCTCTGGGCGTCGACCTCATCTACTACGGACTGTGGGCGCTCACGTAATTGATCTGGGGTCGGCTCACGGTATTGGTCCAGGCTGCGTTGTGCTGTCGGGGTACCGGCCTGCTTGTTTGGGGTTGCTGGGTGGCCATTCAGCGTTGTGTGTCTGCTGTGATGCGGGAGTAGACGAGCACGTCGGCGCGGCGGGTGCCGAAGGTGAGGAAGCTGCGTAGTCGCCCTTCCTGGAGGTAGCCGTTGATCTCCAGCGCTCGTTGCGACGCGTGGTTGTCCGGCTCCACCCAGGCCTCGATGCGTGCGAAGTTGCCGGGGCTCAGGCCCCAGGTGGTTGTCAGTGAGATCGCTCGGGAGGCGATTCCTTGGCGCCGAGCGTCGGGGACGATCCAGTAGCCGATGCCGGCGACGCCCTGCTGCGGGCGCGCGATCAGGTTGATGTGGCCGATTGCCTGGTCGGTGTGCTGGTGGGTGATCGCCAGCGCGACGCCTTGTCCGGAGGTGAGCCGGGCGTGTTGGCGGGCGATGTAGGTCAGGCCTGCCTCGGTGGTGTAGTGCGCGGGAACGGTCGTGCCCTGCGGGATTCTGGGGTCTTGGGAGGCTTGTTCGACACACGACAGGTCTGTGTCGCGCCACGGGCGCAGGCGGACAACTCCATCGTGAAGCGGGGGTGGGTAGGCCAGGCTGGTCACGGCCAGCCATTCAAGCACGACGCAAAGCAATGCTCAGCTGGTTTGTGTCGCTGCCGGCTTGGCTGAGCGGCTGAGTGAGCTCGGCGGGAGGAGCACGAGGCGGGTGAGTGGAACTGGGAGTGGTAACGGCAAGTCTTCGGGTCGTGCTGGTTAGAAGGGTGGCCGTCCGGGATCGGGAGTTCGGGGTTCATAGGTTCCAGATGTCCATTCGTCGATGTCGTCGGGCCAGGGTGCGACGCGGCCTTGGTCGTCCCAGAAGCCGGTTTCGATGTTGTCGGCGAACAGGGCGGCGTTACGGGCCGCGCGCTCTTCGGGGTCGGGGATGGCGGGGTCGCCGGTGATGGGGGTGATCATGCTGCGTTCTCTCCGGGGTGCGCTGGCCGGCGGCCGGGCGTCGGTCGAGCCGGGAACCTCGGCGTCGAGGTCGTGGTCGGGTCGGCTACTGGGTGGTGGCCGAGGCTTTGGGCCGTTTGTTCGGCCGGTAGGAGGGGCCGTTCATGAAGACCTGGTGGCTGTTGTTGATGAGCCGGTCGAGCAGTGATTCGGCGACGACGGGGTTGGGGAAGAGCGGATACCAGTCCTGGGGTGCCCGGTTGGCGGTGATCGCGATGGAGCGGCCTTCGGCGATGCGTTGGGAGATTAGTTCGTAGAGGTCGTCGGCCTGGCCGGGGGTGAACTCGCGCATCGCGAAGTCGTCGAGGATGAGCAGGTCGGCTTTGAGGTGTGCGGCGAGGCGTTTGTCGAAGGTGCGGTCGGCGTGCCCGCCTGCGAGGTCGGCCAGGATTCGACTGGTCTTGTGGAAGCGGACCTCGGCCCCGGCGCGGAGGGCCAGGTGTCCCATGGCCTGGGCGACGTGGGTCTTCCCGACGCCGACGGCGCCGTAGAGGATGATCGATTCCCCGGCTTGTAGCCAGCGCAGCGCGGCGAGGTCGCGGATCTGCGCGGCCGGGAGCTTCGAGTTGGCGCCGAAGTCGAAGCCTTCGAGGGTGGTTTCGGTGTCGAAGCGGGCGCGGCGCAGCCGCCGTCCCATGGCCACTTGCTCGCGGCGGGTGATCTCGTCGTCGCAGAGGATCTGCAGGAACTCGAGGTAGCCGAGGTCGCCGCCTTGTGCCTGGGCGAGGCGGGCGTCGAGGGTCTCGAGCATCCCGGACAGTTTCAGGGCTCGGAGGCTGTCGGCCAGCGCGGGGCGCAGGATCGTCATCGGTTCGTCTGGTCCTTCGTCGGCGTGGCAGGGGTGAGCAGGGCGCGGGTCATGACACGGCGTCTTGCGGCTCGTCGTCACCGGCGTCGTCACGACGGTCGGAGTCGGTCACGCTCGTCGTGCCGGCCGTGGTCGCGGCGGACGCGGCCGCGGTGGTGGGGAACGGGATGACGTCGGCGAACAGGCCGGCGGGGCCGTGCAGGAACGCGGGCGCGCCGGCGTCGCCGGTGGGCCGGTCGTGCTCGATGTCCTCGAGCCCAGCGGCCAGGATGTTGCGGATGGTGCGGTAGGACGGGTCGCCGGCCGTGGTGGCTTTGCGGCAGGCCGCTTCCAGGCGGGCGTCGGAGTACTTGCCGGCCAGGTTGAGGATCGCTTGCGCCGAGCGCAGCCGGTGCAAAGCGGGACCGTCGAGCAGTTCGGCGATCACTGCTGCGGTCGCGGGTCCGGTCTGCTCGGCCCGGTCGCGGCACCACTGCGGGGTGCGTGTGTGGAACGCGATCTTCTCCGGCGGGTAGTCGCCGACGTCGGTGACCTTGCCTTTGTCTTTGCGGACGTGGGTTTTGACCAGTTCGCCGTGGTGGAAGATCTGCACCATCGTCGCGGTGGCGCGGATGTCGACCAGCTGCCCGATCAACCGCCAGGGCACCGAGTAGAGGACCTTGCCGCACTTGACGTGGACATCCGAGCCGACGGTGGCCCGCGACCACTCCGCCAGGGTGAACGCCGCGGCCGGCAGCGGGGTCAGCGTCCCCACCTCGGCCTGGTCGAACACCTCCGCCGGGGTGCGGCCGTCCAGGCCGCGGTGCTTGCGTTGCCCGGCGACCTCCCGGCACCAGTGCAGCGCGGAGGCCTGCATCTCGACCAGGGACGTGAACTCCCGGCCCTTCCACCAAGAGTTCCGGATATAGGGCATCTGCCGCTCGACCCGGGGCTTGTCCTTGGGTTTGCGGGCCCGCGCCGGGTCGACCAGCACGCCGTAGTGCGCGGCGAGTTCGGCGTAGGCCCGGTTCAGCTTCGGGTCGTAGAGGTCGGGCTTGTCCACCCCGGTCTTCAAGTTGTCCGGGATCAGCCGGGCAGGGCAGCCGCCGAAGAACGCGAACGCCTCGACATGACTGGCCGTCCACGACGCCTGATCCATACTGACCACCGGCCGCACGAACATGTGCCGCGAGTGCGACAGCACCATGACGAAGGCCCAAATCCGCTGCGACCGGCCGGTCCGCGGGTCCGTCCAGGAACCCAGCAGCCCGTAGTCGATCTGCCCTTCCAGCCCCGGCTCGGGATCGGCACGCAGCACCGTCACCCTCTCCCGCACCGCGTCCTCGGCCAGGTTCGCCGCGACATACCGCTTGAACGAGGCCACCGAACCGGTCACTCCGTGCTCGTCACGCAGCCGCTGGTGGATCGTCGCCTTGGTCACCCCGGCCCGCAGCATCTCGCCGATGTACTCGCGGTGCTTGTCGAAGTCCGGCCAGGTCACCTGCCGCAGCCGGGTATCGGTCAGGTGCGGGAACCACTGCTTGACCAGCGGTTCCCAGTCCGCCTGGCTCATCGGCGGTGTCCCGCCAGGCACGAACCCCGCCGCGATCGCCGGCTCAACGTAACGCCGGATCGTTCCGCGAGCCACACCCAACGAGCCCGCGACGTCGTACTGAGACCGGCCCGCGTACCAGTGCGCCAGGATCTCGGTTATATCGATCACGTGGAAGGTCCTCCTCGCCATCCGCTCCCCAGCCACCAGGGGCCGTCGGGCGGAGATCATGAACGAGGAAGAGAGAGGATCTTGAGAACTGCGGCCGAACGCTCGTCACATCCTCCGCGAACATCACGAGCGCCTGACCAGGCACGACGAGCGACGACTAGGTCAATTACGTGAGCGAATCAGGCTCCGACAGGAACATTCGGTGAGCGCCGACAACGACGAACTCGAACAAATCTTCACGCTCGTGCAGTACAAACGCATGACCCTACGCGTAACCGGTCGAGGCGCAGGCACGGAGCGGTGGGCGTACACCGGCCAGGCGGAGCTCGAGAAACAACTGCAGCGGATGGACATCGGCTTGAACGAACCGGTCAACTCACGGGACTGGCGCATGGTACCCAGCCCGTTCTGGTTCAAGTTCGTTCGCAGCCAAGGCTTCACCGCCGGTGATCCATTTGTGCTCAAGGGCATGTACGTCCCGGCCGACTACCTCCAACGCGCCATCGCTGACGGGAGCCTGCGCACGGGTCCCCGCACCGGGTTCGAGGTCACCTACGGCAACACCCGATACCTTCCCCGAGAGACCTTCGTCGCCCTCGTACGTCGCGGGTTCGCAGGCACCACCAAGGCTGGAAGCGGAGCCGTGCTGGAGGTCGCCGCCCAGCGAGCCCAGACGCGGGAAGTCATCCTAGCCATGAAGACGCGACGCGGCGACGACGAAGGCCCAAACCGCACCCACCGCGCTGCGCACGACCTCTTGTGATCCGGCATGGACTGTCGGACGGAAGGGTTTGCGGAGCAGCAGGAGTTCGGCATCGCCGTTTCCAGCCACCTTTGTAGGCGCGCGCCATTCAGAATCGGAAACCGAAGAGGCCACCGTCGTCGTACCGGTCCGTGAGCCGCTGCGACTGCAAAAACTCGTTAGCATCGAAGCTCCGCCGACGCGCTTTGTCTAGATCATCCGAGTTCAGGGTGACGATGTACTGGAGACCTTCGCGGCTGGTTACCTCTGCGGCCAGTGACAGGGCGGCGGCCAGTTGGCGGTCGTCGACGCCGTCGAAGAGGTGGCTGTCGTGGACGAGGATGCCGGGGGCGCGTCCTGCCCGGGTTGCGAGGACGCTGAGGGTGAGGTCGAAGCAGAAGATGACCATGCTGCTGATGCCGGCGCTGTTGTCGCTGTCGATGTGCGGATCGATGCGTAGGCTCTTGTCGCCGGCTTCGAACTTGAGGTGGGCGGTGCGGCCGGGGCCGTAGAGGCGTCTGGCGAACTCGGAGAACATCACGGTCGCTTCGTCGATGAAGCCCCGCCGGTCCTCGATGTCGCGGTCCATCTCCTGCTGCAGCGTCAGGCGGGCCTGGGTGATTTCTCGTTTCGCCGCTTCGAGGGCCTGGGCGGCCTCGTAGCGGTGACGCAGGGCGGACAGGAGCGCCTGCTGCTGCGCGAGGACCTGTTGGAGTGTGGTCAGCGCTTCTAGCGCGCCACCTTCCTGCAGGGTACGTAGCGTGGCGGCGAGTTGATCGCCGAGGCGTTGACGGTCGGTTTCGCTCTGGGCGAGGCGTTGCCGGATGGTGGCGGCTTCCTCGTCGAGGTAGCGGCGCCGGTTCCGTACGACGGACTCGTGGAAGGCTTGGACCTCGTCGAACCGTCGCCGCACCTGGTCGTTGAGTAACACGCCGAGCTCGGCGTATACCGGCTCCAGGTAGCTGACGTCAGGGTCGGTCGTTTCCTGCAGCGCGTGTTCCAGGTCCTGGAGATTGCGCCGATCCACGACGTCGCGGGCGCGTAGCTGTCGTATCTGCTGGTCAAGCGCGTCTGCCTGCTCACGCAGACGCTCGTACTGCGGGACGACGCGAAACTCGGAGACCTGCCGTTCTAGGTCGCGCACCCGCCGCTCGGCTAGGGCGATCTCGCTGCGCAGGTCGGCGACCTTGCCGATGATTCGGCCCAGCAGCGGGTCCTGGGCGGCCTTCTGCATCTGCGTTCGTGCGGTGTCGCGCGCTTTGAGTAGCCGGTAGCGGTCGGCGAGGTGCCAGTCGAGTCCGAAGAGGTAGGCGAGGTTCGTGGTCGCGTCGGCGTCGGACTGCCGCCCGTGACTACGCACCGCCGTGTTGTAGCCGTTGGAGCTGGTGCGACGGATAAGGAAGGACACCAGGCTTCGGCCGCTGATCCCGGCGTGCTCGTCGGGCAGGCTGAAGAGGTCGCGTTCGATGAGGCGCTGCCACTCCGCGAGCCGGAGGTGGCCGGTGTTCAGTTCGAGTTGGCCGCGGTCGGTGGCTGGCGGCAGCGGGTCGAGGTGTATCCAGCCGGGGCGTGATCCAGTGCGTCTCACCTGCAGCGGTGTGGTGAGCTGCGGCCAGTCGAGGGACAGGGTGAACTCGATGCCGCGCAGTTCTGGACGTGCGGCAAGAGTGGATCCGTCTGCCCGTTCCCCGAGGAGGAAGTGCAGTAGTTCGATCATGCTGGACTTGCCGGCGCCGTTGCGGCTGTCGGTGTCCCGTGATCCGGGGGTGATGTCGGCGACGAGGATGTTGAGCCCGGGGTGGAAGGTCAGCGTCCGAAACCGAGGGTCATCGGCTCCGAGCTGACGCAACATCCGTCTGCCTCCTCGTGAGCAGTTCCCGCTCCAGCTCCAGCGTTCCCAGCGCGAACAGGACATCCAGGGATAGGACGAACCACCAGAACGGTACGGGCGCGTGGTGCCCGTTGGCGGTCCGCCACTCCCGCAGCCTTGTCCACGTCTGGCTGATCGTCATCGGTTGGTCGAGGATCCGCAAGATCTGTGCCCCGACGACCAGCAGCGCTCGCTGTGGTGCGATGCCTTTCGTCGGCGTGATCATCAGCCTGTTCCCTGTAGGGCTGGGGCCCGCCAGTTAATGGGCGGCTCTTCGAAGATGTCGCAGGTTTCGAAGAAGTACGCCAGGACGACCATCACGGCGCGCTCGTGATCGCGTCGGCCGCGTGCGTTGCCGGCGACGTACTCCTGCAGCTTCCACAACACGTCCCCCGGGTCGTCGTAGTCGGCTTTGACCTGCTGGTAGTAGGCGTTGAAGCCCTGCGCGACCTCGTCGCGCTCGGTGACGTCCTGACGCTGCTGGTAGTACTCGTCGACCAGCGGGGTGTACCGCATGGCGGAGATAATCTCGTCGCGGTCCTCGACAGCGACGCGGTTGTAGGCGAGTTTCTCAGGCGGCACCTCACGGGCGGGCGCCTGGGATGTCGCCTGACGCCGCTGGGCGATGAGGTGCGTCAGGAGGGGCTCCAGGTCCTCCAACCCGATCCGGTACACACGCTCCGACACTGGGATCTCACAACCAAGCAGTTCCTGAACCGCGTCGCGCTCCAGGCGGCACAGCTCCCGGTTCAAATGCTGCGGGCCCTGCTGCTCGAACCGCAGGCTCGGGTGCGCGGTGCGTGCCTCGCTCAAGAGGATGGACAGCTCCGGGTGGACACCGCGCAGGTCGTTGTGCACGAACACGAAGGTGTCGAAGTGGTCTCCCCGCTTCGCGATCGCCTTTTCCAGATCATCGGTGAACTTCGTCCGGACGGCCTTCACGTCCGGCACTTCGGGCGCGTAGCACGCGTAGAGCTTGCCGTCATGCAGGCTCAACCCGTCCGCGCCGATGTCACCGAGTTTGCCGTGGGTCCTGACGTCGATGAAGTCGGGATAGCGGGCGCACATCAGGTTCTGGAAGAACCGCTCGAACGCCTTGCCGAAGCGCTCGTCGAGGAGCCGGCGCAGCATGGCTCGGACGAAGCTCTGCTCCTCGAAGCTGAGCACCGACCCTCCGTCACCTATGTGGATGTGCTGCCGTACCCAAGGTAACCAGTTGGCCGACGGCTCGGAAGGTACCAACGACCGAGGAAGCACTGACCAACCGTTCCCCGCAATGGGTGCTGCCGAAGCGTCAGGCCCTCGAACAGAGGAGGTCAACGCGTGACTTACCTGCGGCGTTGGCCGTCCACGCCCCCACCGATACTGATCAGGCAGTGGAAGTGACCACTCAACCTGCCGTCGCGGCAGCAGTGTGCGTGCGCCACGGTGCGGTCGGATCGGCGAGCGTGTCGAGGATGACCTGGCACCAGGTGTGTGCCGCTCCGACCGCAAGGTAGCCGTGACGGGCACGAAGACCGGTGCGGCGGGCGGCGTGGCCCGCGCCCCAGCCCTCGTTGCGTAAGCTCGCCGAGGCCAAGCGCGATACCGGACAGCCCGCCGAGGATGCGCTTGACGGCCTGACTCCCGTCTGGGCCCGGTGCGGCGGGGCATGTCCGGGAACTCCGCCAACAACGCCCGAAACCACGGGGTCAGCTTTTAGGCGGAGCCGACAGTCATTCCGGTCCTTCCTGTGGACCGCTTACCAGCCGCTGAAGTCCTCGGTCGCGCTTGTCCGGCCTGGCTCGTCGGTCGAATCCCGTGCAGCGAGCATGTGGGTGGAAAGCAGAAGTTGCCGACATGCGGCACGATTGCCCGCTGTGACGAATCATCTCCGAATGGTGATCTCCATGGGAGGTGTCCTGGGTCTGCTGACCGTACTACTGACCCGGGTGCCGGCAACGTGGTGGGTAGCGCGGTGGAACGCCTTGGCAGCGAACTGGCTGCTGGTGGTCGTGGCGGTCGTCTGCCTGGCTTGCGTGGTTGCCGGCCGTGCTGCCACTTGGCGCGCGGCCTTGGGGTTGGTGCGGCGCCGGCCGGCGCCGGCCGAGGTGGAGAAACCCAACCAATCGTTGCTGCCGATCCGCACGTGGATAATCCTGGTCGGAGCCCTGCTCGTTGCGCTGCTCACGTCGGGCGCGGTGTGGTGGCTACAGAATGGTATTCCGGCCGGTGGGAGTCCGATCGAGCGGGAAAAGGTACGGATCGAGGGCATTCGTACCGGCCTGTCCGTCGGCGCTGCGGTGGGAGCCGCGTTTGCTCTGCTACTCGCCTTCCGGCGCCAGCAATTGGCCGAGCAGGCCCACGAGTTGGCCGAGCAAGCGCAGCGGGCCACCGAGTACGACGCCGGCGAGCGGCGGGTCACCGAACTGTACGTCAAGGCTGCCGATCAGCTCGGCTCGGACAAGGCGCCCGTGCGCCTCGCCGGCCTCTATTCTCTCGAACGTCTCGCCCAGGACACTCCGCCGCACCGGCAGAGCGTCGTCGAGGTCATCTGCGCCTACCTCCGCATGCCCTACAGCCCGCCCGACGATCTGCTCACCCTGGATTCGGACAGCCCGGCTGAGGCACTCACAAGTCATGACAGTGACGGGTCTGTGGCGTCGGCGCCTCGACATGGGGGAGCCGACAAGGTAGGCAAGCCGACGATTGACCCGCGTGAGGAGCGGCAGGTTCGCCTCGCGGCGCAGCGCATCCTCGCCCGGCACCTCAGGCCGACCAACGAGGACGGGGGTCCTGACCCGTTGTACTGGGGGAATCGCGTCCTGGACATGACCGAAGCCACTCTCATCAGCATCGACCTGAGTGACTGCGACCTTCACCAGGTGAACTTCAGCAGGACGAACTTTCACGGCATCGCGATGTTCGGTGATGCGACGTTCAGCGGCGTCGCTGCGTTCGATGGAGCGACGTTCAGCCACGGTGTCCAGTTCGATGGCGCGACCTTCGGTGGCGTCGCCGGGTTCGACAGGGCGAGGTTCAGCGGCGGTGCCCGATTCAACGGGGCGACGTTCAACGGCCGCGCCCGGTTCGGCGAGGCGACGTTCACTGACGGCGCGGGATTCCACCGGACGACGTTCAGTGGCGTCGCCGGGTTTGGCGAGGCGAGATTCAGTGGCGGCGCCGGATTCGATGGAGCGACGTTCAACAGCGTCGCCGCATTCGACAGGGCGAAATTCAGTGGCGTCGCCCGGTTCGAAGAGGCAACGTTCAACAACATCGCCGGGTTTGACGAGGTGACGTTCAACGGCCGGGCCCGATTCGAGGAGACGACGTTCAGCAGCACTACCCGGTTTCACGGAGCGACATTCAGCAGCGGCGCCCGGTTCGACGATGTGATGTTCAGCGACGTCGCCGAGTTTGGCGGGGCGACGTTCGTCAGGGGCGTCGTGTTTGGCAGGGCGACGTTCAGTGCCCGCGTCGCGTTCGACAGTGCGACGTTCAGCAGCGGCGCCCATTTTGATGGCGCGACGTTTCACAGCGAAGCGGAGTTTCACCAAGCCACATTCAGTTCCGTCGCTGGGTTCGGTGGCGCGACGTTCATCGGCGGGGCGATATTCGGCAGCGCAACGTTTTGCGGTGTCGCGGGGTTTGGTGGGGCGACGTTCCAGCACGGCGTCCAGTTCGATGGCGCGACGTTCAACGGCGTCGCCGGGTTTGGTGGGGCGACGTTTAACGGCGGCGCGGTATTCGTTGATTCGACATTCAATGGTGTCGCCGCGTTCGATAATGCGACGTTCAGCAGCGGCGCCGGGTCCAGCCGAACGGGATTCAGCGACCGTGTCCGGTTCGATGCGGCGACGTTCAACGCTAGCGCCAGGTTCAACAACGTGGTTCTCCTTCGCGATGACCGGCAGCACGATGTGTGGCCCATCGGGTGGCGATTCGACGAGGCGCTGGGAACTCTTGTAGAAGATGGTGTCCCGGACAGCTCGGCAGATGCAGAGCGTTTGAGCTGAGGATTCTGGACGCCCGGCATGGATGGCTAGGCGTCCGGGACGTTGGCCCGATGGACGAAAGCGCCATTCCCTCAAGATCGTGTCGGTGATGATCGTCCCTGTGCTACGGCGATCACCATTCGATGCATGGAAGCGGACCGATGGGTGAGAGTTCTGGGTCATTCGTACCAGTCGGGTCTGTCCGGTTGTGACTGATGGTGCTGGCGCGGTCGCGGCACGATGTGTCCCATGGTGGAGCGGCAGCGACGGTGGTCCGGCCGGGTGGTGGGCGCCCTGGCCGGTGTCGTCATTGCTGGCGGGGCTGCCGCGATGCCGGAATACGTCGATAGTCCCTGGGTGGGTGTGCCGGTCGCGGCCGGCGGTGCGTTGCTCGGGTTCGCGTCCGGGCTGGGCTGGGATCGGCGCCAGGAACGGTTGGCGCGTGCGGAACGCTGGGCAGAGGTGTTCACGGCCGGTCCGGCTCCGGGACCTGGCGGAGCCGGGTCGGGCGAGAGCGTGTTGAGCTGGTTGGCGCCGTGGGAGGCGGTGGTGCCGTTCGCGACGCGCCGCTACCGGGACGTCGGGGCGATCCGCCGGTGGTGTGTCGAGCATCAGCGGGGTCGGGTGTGGTTGCTGGAAGGTGGGGCGGGTTCGGGCAAGACCCGACTGGCCATGCAGGTGAGCCAGGCGCTGCGGACGCAGCAGACGGGCCCGTGGGCGGTGGGCTGGGTACGCGCTGGGCATCGCCGGGAAGCTATCGAGGTGGCGGCTGGCTGGGACCAGCCGGTCCTGGTTGTGGTCGATGACGCGGATGTGCGTGATGACGACACGGACGGGCGTGACGACCTCGCCGCTCTACTGGTCGCGGCGCATCGGCCGGGTGGCCGGCAGACGGTGCGGGTGCTGCTGGTGGCCCGGGAGTTCAGTGACTGGTGGACCGACGTGCAGCAGCCCCTGCCAGCGGCGGTTGAGATCGCCGGGCGGACCCGGTTGGGCACGATCGGCGCGGACGTGCCCAGTCAGCGGGTCGCGGCGAAACACGCGCTGGCCGCGTTCGCCGACCATCTCGGCACCGACCCGGTTGGCATCGAACTGGTCGGAATCGCTGCCGGCACCCCCCTGATCTTGCTGCAGGCAGCGGCGTTGGAGGCGGTGCTATGCGCCGGCGAGGGCGAAGTCGGCCCGGTCGAGGTTAGCGACGCGGTCAATCGGCTGATGGTCCGAGAGCAGCAACGCTGGCTCGACCATGCCAGCGAGCAGGGACTGGACGCCTATCCCGAGGTCAGAGTCGACACCTTGCGGGATCTGCTGGCGTTCACCATGCTCACCGGCGCCCGCACCCGCGCCGACGCCCACCAGCTGCTGCCGCTCCTGCCCGGCCTACGTCACAGCACACCCGAGCTGGTCGATCGGCTCTGCACGTGGTTGCACCTGTATCCGCGGGTGATCGGGTTCTGGGCCCGACCCCAGCTACCGGCGACCCTCGCCGAGCACCTCATCGCCGACGCCCTGACCGACAACATTGACCTGGCCGCCGCGGTCTGCCTCGCCGCCGACACCCCGGAACACGCCACGGCCGTGGTCACCGTCCTGGCCCGCGCAGCCACCCACACCACCACGGCCCATACCGCCACCATCACCCTGCTGCGGGCTGATCCGGCCCGGCTGTTGCCGATCGCCATCCGCGTCGCCCTGGCCGGGCACGGCCCGATCGACGCCGCCACCGCCACCTGCATCGACCACACCGACCCCGACTGGCAGACCGCCCAAACCCTCGAACAACTCCTCCCCGACTACCGCAACGTCCTCAACCGAACCCAAATCGCGATCGCCCACGGCCGAGCCGCCCACGCCCCTACACCGACCGACAAGGCCGGCGCGCTGACCACCCTCGCCGATGCGCTGCTTCTGGCTAGTCGGTTCGGGGAGGCGGTCACTGCTGCCACCGAAGCCGTTACAGTCTGGCGTGAGCTGGCCGCCGCCGACCCCACCGCCCACCAGCCCTACCTCGCTCACGCGCTGACCGGCCTCGCCAGGACGCTGGATCGCGCTGGACGGGTCGGGGAGGCGGTCACCGCCGCCACCGAATCCGTCACCATCCGGCGCGAGCTGGCCGCCGCCGACCCCACCGCCCACCAGCCCTACCTCGCCCACGCGCTGGCCAGCCTCGCCAGGACGCTGGATCGCGCTGGACGGGTCGGGGAGGCGGTCACCGCCGCCACCGAATCCGTCACCATCCGGCGCGAGCTGGCCGCCGCCGACCCCACCGCCCACCAGCCCGACCTCGCCCACGCGCTGGCCAGCCTCGCCAGGACGCTGGATCGCGCTGGACGGGTCGGGGAGGCGGTCACCGCCGCCACCGAATCCGTCACCATCCGGCGCGAGCTGGCCGCCGCCGACCCCACCGCCCACCAGCCCTACCTCGCCGTCGCGCTGACCACCCTCGCCAACGCGCTGAATACGGCTGACCGGGTCAAGGAAGCGGTCACTGCTGCCACCGAAGCCGTTACAGTCTGGCGCGAGCTGGCCGCCGCCGACCCCACCGCCCACCAGCCCTACCTCGCTCACGCGCTGGCCAGCCTCGCCAGGACGCTGGATCGCGCTGGACGGGTCAGGGTGGCGGTCACCGCCGCCACCGAATCCGTCACAGTCTGGCGCGAGCTGGCCGCCGCCGACCCCACCGCCCACCAGCCCTACCTCGCCCACGCGCTGACCAGCCTCGCCAGGACGCTGGATCGCGCTGGACGGGTCGGGGAGGCGGTCACCGCCGCCACCGAATCCGTCACCATCCGGCGCGAGCTGATCGCCGCCGACCCCACCGCCCACCAGCCCTACCTCGCCGACGCGCTGATCAGCCTCGCCAACGCGCTAAATCGTGCTGGTCGGGTCGAGGAGGCGGTCACCGCTGCCACCGAATCCGTCACGGTCCGGCGTGAGCTGGCCGCCGCAGACGCCACCGCCCACCAGCTCTACCTTGCCGGTGGGCTGACCATCCTCGCCAAAGCGCTGCGTTCGGCTGGCCGGTTCGGGGAGGCGGTTCCCGCTGCCGCCGAGGGCATCGCGTTGTACCGGCAACTCGGCATCACCTCGGTCAATATCGGGATTTGCGAAAGGGTCATTCGGGACTGTGGTAGCGGGGACACGACGTGAGGGCCGCTGACGTCGACCGGCCTGGCCCGCCGCCACGACGAACGGCGTGCCAATAGCAGCCACGTGACACCCAACGTCCGCAGCACAGGGACTGTGAGGAGGCCTGACGCTACGCCTGCATGCCTCGGCTGTCTTCGCCGCACCTGACCGTCCGCGTTGCCCGCTTCATCACCGACTGTTCGGTCGTCGGAGACGGGATGCCACCCACGATCCGAGCCAATACTTCATGCGGAGCCGCCAGACGGGCCGCCATCGCCTGGCCATACCTCAAACGGTGCGTGGCAACCTCGCTGCCCGAGGCGTCGATCACCTCGGCCGCACCTTCACGTCACTGATCGCGGTGGCACGGTGCGTCGACCCAACCGAGTTATACGGCTAGCAAGGTCCTGTGGTCGCAGATCGTTGCCCAGTTTATACAGGTATGACGTTGCGGGTCGCTCACGGAGCAGGGCCTCTCGCTGTTGTCGGTAGCCACGCCAAATCTCCCAGACACTAAGCGCGATAGGTCCTGCGACAAAGAGCGATTTTGCACCTCCAAGCATCATGAGACCGGCTGTTCCAGCAGGGAGACTGACTTTAATATTGGTCAACCCCGTCGTGGTGTCGACACGCGCGTCCCGGAGGCGGTGCTTGAGATCAGCCAGGGATGGTTGCAGGACCTTCTCGTACTGAATTTGCAGGTGGTCGCGCAGAGCATCGGGGTCGGCGATGCTGTTGGCCTGAAGGGTGGCGACCATGTCTTGAATTTGTGTTTGAAAAGCCGCTCGTTCGCTCGGGTAGCGGGCCCGGAAATCGAGCAGTTTTCGTGGGGATATTTTGTCGATGTGGGAAGGGACAACCATTTTGAGAGTGAGGCCGACCATGAGGTGTTCGGCCCCCTCGGGCGACGATGGGCGAATATCACTCTCCCGATCGGCGAGCAGAGTCTCGGCCATTTCGTGTACGGATAAGTCACCGATTGCGACGTGGCTGTACATGTCGTCGCTGACCGGCTGGGCCTTGCGCCTATTGCCCATTGCGTTGGCGAGAGCCGTCATGTACATCGCTGCCAGCCTTGGATGCATGCCAATCCAGTAGGGGTCGTGACGCCCTCCCCGTTGAGCCAAGCCGAGGACCTCAAGGTCATCAACGAGTTCCGGGGAAATCTTCGGGCCGAAGATGTAAGCCAACTTGGGATTGCCGAAGTGGGCAGCGTGAGAATTGACGGTCGCGGGGTCGTCGGGCCAAGACTCAGAGAGGCTGACTCCGTAGCGCAAAGCTAGGCGTTCGCCACAGGCGTCGAGCATTTCCCTGAACTCACGTGCCGGTTCGGCCTGTGAGCTAGGGCGCCAATCACGGATGTAGCCGCCATCCTTGAACTCTCGGACTGTTCCGCTGTCACGTAGGCTGTAGCCGGCGGGCACGATCCGACCCATCCCATCCCAGTACAGCGAGGTCAGCTTCAGCCATGCCTCGTCGCGGAAGTGAATAAAGGGGTAATATAGCCCCAAGTAGGTACTCATGATCACCTCAGACTTCTTGCAATGGATAGCAATGTACGCTCAATATCGCTAGCGCATCGACCGTCGCTTCCCCTATCTCGGGCCACCGTGCGATCAAGAACCGCAGTGGGGATATCTCATCCGCCCGGCCAATCGGTGAAAGCTCGCTTGCAGCTTTGACGGCGATAGGCTGTAGGACTTCGCGTCGCGGATCAAATCTGGTTAGCCGGTCTGCTTACTTCGGTGGCCGAGGTCCGTACTTGCGTTCTAGTTCAGTTTTGTCTTCGTCCGCGGGGGCGAGGTGGCGGCTGGTGCTGCGCTGAATGTCGTCGGCGTCGGACACGGAGATGTTGATGGAGCTGAGTGGGTGGAGTTTGCTCTGCCAGACCAGGCGGGTGACCTCGTCGATGAAGGGTGTGAAGTCGGTACCCGCTGTCAGGGTGGCGGTGACGTCGACTCGTTCGGCTGCGCTGAGGTTGTTCTGGTAGCCGACCTTGACGGTGACGACGTCCGGCCGTGCGGCGAGCGCTGTCTGGATCTGCGCGGCGATCGCGTCCGAGGATTCCTGCTCCTGCGGCGATTCGGCCAGCACGGAACAGGAGGCCAGGGCGATCAGCGCGACCGCTGCCGTGACAACCAGCCGTCCAGCGCCGACCAGCCTACGATTCCTCGGCCACCGCATCCGCGCCCCCTCCCCTCACTTGCATCAGTGGACTCTGTGTAGTTCGTACACCTTCGACTCCACCGTCGTGCCGTCCCCGCCGCCGGTGAGGAACGCGCCGGCGCTGTCCCGGTACGCCACCACCGACGGGTCGGTGCTCTGGTCCAGCGCGCGTGCGGCGGGAAGGTAGGCCAGGTCGGTGGCGTGGTTCTTGCCGATGTTGCCGTTCTGGTCGTCGAAGGTGACGGTGGTGTGGTTGGGCCGGTCGGGATTGTCGCCTGCGTCGAGGTGGGGCACGATGTCGTGCGCGTTCTCCATCGCCAGGACCTGGACCCCGGTAGGTATGTCGGTGTTGGCGATCGGGGAGCCGGCGGTGACGACGTGGGTGACGTTGTACGGGAAGCCGCTGGTGCCGGAGTCGTGGGCGGCTTGGGCTGCGACCATTCCGCCCTGGCTGTGCCCGACGAGCATCACCGGGTCGGTCGGGCTCGCTCCGGCCATTTTCAGTGCTTCGGCGATGGCGTGCTGGCGGGAGGTGGTGTCGCCGCCGAGGACGTGGACGTTGGTGCCCATGTCGTTGAGGAACGGGCTGGCGGGGTCCCACGGCATGTTCATGACCTTGGTTCCGGGGATGTCGACGACGTAGGCCGTGCTGCCGTCCGGATGGGTGATGACGCGGACGTCGATCTGGTCGGGCTGGCCGGCGTCGGCTTCACCGTTGCGGTAGTTGAGTCCGGCGATCAGGTCGGCGAAGCCTTGTGGGGGGCGGACCATCGTGTCGGAGGTGTCGATGTTGGTGCCGGTGCCGTTGATGTCGGGGGCGGTGGCGGTGAAGGTGCCGTCCTGGTACCAGTCGGCGAGGAGGTTCGCCGCGCCGGGCACGTCGCCGACGAGTGGGGCGCCGGGCAGGCTGCTGACCAGACCTGGTCCCATTCCGACCAGGGTGTCGATGATGCCGGGGTGGTCGGTGAGTAGTTGCTGCCAGTCGAGGTCGTCGCCGAACAGGGCGCCGGCGGCGCCGAGCGTCGAGGCGAATGGCAGCGCCGCCAGGGGGTTCGCGACCGCGCCTTGGAGGCCGAGGCCGAGTCCGAAGCCGAGGCTCCAGCGCAGGGTGTCGATCGTTCGGGCCTGTGCCTCGTCGACCGCCTGGTAGGAGGCGACGACGGTCCGCAGCGCGATCGCCCGTTGGCCGAAGTCGAGGGACAGGGCGGTCAGCCCGTCCGGGCCGTCGAGCGCTTGGAGGAGGCCGGCTTCGATTTTCGCGAACCCGTCGGGGTTGAGGACCGCGGAGGCAAGCAGGTCCGGGTCGACCAGCATCCCGTGCCCCTGGGCGGTGATCGCCGCCAGGTCGCCGGCGAGGTCGTCGCTGTGCTGGGCGAGCAGGCCGATGTCCTCGTAGCGGGCGTTCGTGCCGCCCGCGCCGCCGCTGACCTGAAGCTGCGGGTCACTCATCGGCGTCTGCCAGGATCTGAGCCAGGTACGGGGCCAGCCACACCCCGATGTCCTCCCGGCCGACCGACTCCAGCACGACCATCCGCCGCCCCGACCCGTCGGGGACGGGGCGCAGGCCGAGCCAGCCGTCGTCGGTGGCCAACCACACCACCTGACCCACCCCCACCGCGTCGCCGACCCGACCGGTCACCACCGCCCGCAGCACCCCGACGGTGCGGCTGTTAACCTGCTCGGCCAACCACGCCTGCGCCGCGGTCAGGCCCAGGGCCGAAACCACCTGCTGCCGTCCGGACGCCCCAGCCAGGTCCCCCGCCTGGCCGTATTCGGCCAACGCGGCCAGCGGCAGCCGCCCCACCAGTTCCCGGCCGCCACGGGCGCCGCCGAGGGCCTGGTCGAGCAGCGTCGCCCGGGGGCCGGCGAGTTCGTGTGCGGGCGGCACGGCGCGGATCAGCTCGGCGGCGAGGGTCACCGAGGCGAACATCGACAACTCGACACCGCCGTCGTCCAGCGCGATCAGGCCGCTGCCCACATTGCCGGCCACGGCGATCACCGCGCGTGTTCCCCGGTTTCCGGTGGTCACCTCCAGCTGCACGATCGCCCGGGCGGCGCCGAGGGTTGCCAGGTTCGTCGCGACCGGGGCGACCGGCCGGTATCCGGTCGGGTTGTCGGGGTCGGTCGTCACGATGCCCCGGTCGGCCAGCGCGGTCGCCGTCTCCGGCGGCTGATCCGTCGGCGGATCCGCGGGGGCGAAGCCGGGTGGTGGTCGCAGTCCGCTCGCGTGCAGGAGCAGGGCCCATTCCGGGGCGGACAGCAGCAGACGGTGTGCCGGCAGCACGGTGTGTGCGGTGGCCATCTAGAGTCCCTTGCCCCGCATGAACTCGCCGACCTCGAGCCACTTGCGATCTCCGGAGGCGGGTAGGTTTCCGGGCTGGAACGGCCAGGCGGCCCACGGCGCTTCGACGGCGGCCTTCAGCAGCGGTCCGCCCGCCAGCGGCGCGTAGTCCCGCAGCCGCTGGGCCGCGGTCTCGAACCAGCCGGTGACCTCGTCCTCGATCCGGGCGATCAGCGCCAGCAGTTCCCGGACCTCCTGAGCGTGGGCGGCCACAGTCTCGGCGACCCAGTCCAGGTCGTCCGCGACCCGGTCCGCCCGGGCCCGATCCTGCGCGACCCGGTCCCGAAAGGACTGGGCAGACACCGACACCCACCGCGCCGCCTGGCCACGCCGTTCGTGATCAGCGGCCTGCTCCCGCACCTCACCGGCCCGGGTGCGTAGACGTCCGGCCAGCCGGTCGAGTTCGTCCGGATCCCCGTACAGTCCCAACACCCCTGCTGTCCCCCTCAGCCTCCATGCCGCCATCCCCGGCGGACCCGCCGTACGCGCAGAGCGCACGAGCCATCGCTGTCCGTCGAAGTAGCAGGCCCAGCGTGCCCCACCGGGTTCGCCGCCCGCAACCCCGATCCCCAGGTTGAGGCATCGACGCCAGCGGCAGGTAGGGGCCGGCGGCCCAGTGCTCGGACTCCATGCCGGATCGCGCCCCGGCGGCAGGAGCCTCCGCCGTGCCGGCGGCTCGACCCTCGCAGCGTCTGCCACGACGCGGTCGTGTGTTACCCGCACAGCTGTCGGCGTACGGGTTGTTGATGTGCACAGCCAGGTACGAATGAACATGCACAGGGCTGGTCCTGTTGGGTAGGCAGCTCTGATGGTCAGGCAGGGCTGGAGGGAAGTGTCTTGAGGAGGTGCCGCGCGCCTTGGCGTGCGGCTTCGTTGGGGTCGTCGCGCAGGGCTGCAATTGTGGTTTGGAGCCGCTGCTGATCTTCCGGGTTGTAGCGGGCGTGGTGATAGAGGGCGCTCGACCATGCGCTGTTGAGGTGCTCTCCGGTCTCGGGCTGGGCCAGATGCCAGGCGGCGGCGAATAGCCGAAGCCCGGCGGTGTCCTGACGGGCGAGTAGCGTCTCGGCGGTGGCGTCGGTGACAGCGGTGTCCGTGGAGTCGAGCAACAGCTTCAGGAGGACGTTGTCGGTGCGTGGTTCGCCAGCGAACCGGCTCAGGAGTTGTCCAGCACGGACACGCTCGGCGTACCTGTCAGACATGGCGAGGTGCAGAAGCTGCTCGTGGGTGTCCACGACGAGATCATCCGCCCGTGCGGGGTGTCGCGCTACCCTCAGCGCGATCTGACGTTAGGCGACGTTGGTCGTTGCGGCGCCTTCGACAGCGGTAAGGCGGTTCTTCAGCCGGTAGCTGGGGCCGTTGATGGCGATGACGTCGCAGTGGTGCAGGAGCCGGTCGAGGATGGCGGTAGCGAGGACTTCGTCGCCGAAGACCTGGCCCCATTCGCCGAAGCTCTTGTTCGATGTTAGAAGGGTCGAACCCTTTTCGTATCTTTTCGAGATGACCTGGAAGACAAGGTTGGCCTCGGCGCGTTCGAGGGGCTGGTAGCCAACCTCGTCGATGATCAGGACGTTGGGGCGTAGGTAGGTGTGTAGCTTGCCGAGCAGGCGTCCGATGTCGTCAGCGGCTTTGAGTTGGCGGACCATGTCGTCGAGGGTGGTGAAGTAGACCGTGAATCCGGCTCGGCAGGCCGCGACCGCGAGGGCGACGGCGATGTGGGTCTTGCCGACGCCGGGTGGACCGAGCAGTGCAACGTTGGCTTTGGCCTGCACGAACGCGAGGCTGGCCAGGTCGCGGACCTTGCGTGGATCCAGGTCGGGCTGGAACGCGAAGTCGTACTCGTCGAGGGTCTTGTGGTGCGGCAGCTTCGACAGGCGCAGCCCGCTGCGGAAGCGTCGCTCGTCGCGCACGGCAAGTTCTTCTTCGAGGATCAAGTCGAGGAAGTCGAGGTAGCCCATCATTTCGCTGTCTGCGCGGGCGGTGAACTGTTCCAGGCAGCCGGCCAGATGAGGCAGGCCGAGCTTGGTGGCGGTGGCACGGATACGGGTGTTGACCAGTTCGCTCACGAATCAGGCATCCTTCGAGGCGGAGCGTGCGGTGAAGGGGGCGGTACCGGTGAGTTGGTCATAGACCGACAGCGGACGGCGGTCCACGGTGACTTGGGCGGCGGCGGCCCGGTTCAGCAGCGCCTGCAACGGGCCGCCAGCCGTGGCGGGCGGCCGAGGCCGGGCCGGTGGGGCCGGTGGGTCGCCGGTGGTGACCGCGCGAGTGTGTCCGTCGGGCAGGCCGTCCCAATGGGCGGGGTCAACGATGCGGGCACCGCGGCCCACCGCCCGGGGATGGGAGGCCAGCAACGTCTCGCCGCCCGGGCCCGGCATGGTCGTATGCAGCGTGACGGTGCCTGCGGTGGCGCGGATCTCGACCAATTGCCGGTGCCGGACACGGCGGGCTGGCACTGAGTACAGGTTGCCAGCGAAGGCGACCAGACAGTCCTTGCCGACATGGCGCAGATGCCGCTCGGCGACCCGGTACGGCCGGGGCGGGATCGGGCGCAGGGCAGCGTGATCCCGCGCGGCACGAACGCCGATCACCTCACCATGCGTGCGGTGGGTACGCGCCCGCCGCAGCGGCACCCACGCGGCGAACGCCGCATCGAGTTCCTCGATCGAGGCGAAGCCCCGCCCAGCCAGCACGTGGTCGCGCACGATGGTGACCTGCCGTTCGACGCGGCCCTTGCCAGTCGGACGGTAGGCGGCCAGCACGTCGACGTCGAAGTCGTAGTGCCCGGCGAATGCCACCGCTTCCGGGTGCAGTGGCACGGCAACCCCCGGCGCGACGTGCCGGCGCACGACTGTTTTGGTCCGGTCGTAGACGATCGACTTGGGGACCCCGCCGAAGTGGGCGAACGCCCGCCGGTGACACCTCCAGAACGTCGCCAGGTCCTGGCTGGTCGTGAAGCAGCAGAACGGGTCCCGCGAGTACGACAAAACCATGTGGAACGAGTAGACCTTCGGGATCCCGACGTGCGCAAGGATGCCGCCCTCGTCGCCCCAGTCCACCTGCGCCTGTGCGCCGGGTACCACCTCAAACCGACGGTGCAGCCCCGCCAACTCGTCCGGACCGATCCCCATCTCCGCGGCGATCCGCGGCCGGGCTTCCTGCAGGTAGAGCTTCACCCGCTGGTAGTGGCCGGTGAACCCGTACTGCGCGACCAGCCGCTCGTGGATCACCGTCCCTTTCAACAACAACTCTGCCCGCAGCCACGCATCGATCACATGCCCGAACGGTCCCAACACCGGCGTGCGGTGACCCGCCGGCGCCACCCGGCGCGGCACGGACATCGGTGCCTCCTGGGACAGGTACTTCTTCACCGTCCGACGGTTCAGCCCGGTCTGCCGCGCGATCTCCGCAACGCTAACGCCAGCGTCGAGCAGTGCCCGCAACGGCCGCAGCTCCAACCACCGTTCAGCGTCCAGAACCACCGCCGCGCTACCATCCTCGCCCATCGGATATAACGGGCGAAGTCTGACTCATTGGACCGACGCAGCCACTCCGACACGCCGTCACGCTGTGTACGTTCATTTGTACCTCACCGTGCACGTTCGTGGCTCTGGCAAGATTTTCGTAGTGGAAGATCACTTGTACGGGTGATAGCACTGGATATGGCGTCTACGAGATCCTGTCCAAATGTGACGTCGAGCTGTCTGAGCTGTTGCCCCATCTGGCCACGGTCGTGGTCACCTCGGTTGACGGCTCTGGTCCTGTGCTGGTCATCCGTGCCCGTACCCGCGAAGACGAGGCGTCGTCCTGCACGGGTTGTGGCAGCGTGAGCGACTGGGCCCACAGTCGATACACACGCTGGCTGGCCGACACCGCGATTGGCGGGCGGCCGGCTCGTATCGAGCTGCGGGTCCGTCGCCTGTACTGCGAAAATCCGGTGTGCTCGAAGGTGACCTTCGCCGAACAGATCGACGGGCTGACGGTGCGCTATCAGCGCCGCACGCCGCTGTTGCAACGCCTGACGCAGATCGCAGGGGTTCTGCTCGCCGGCCGCGGCGGTGCCCGGCTGCTGCACCTGCTGCATGCCGGGCTGTCCCGGACCAGCGTGCTGTCGCATCTGATGAGAATGCCGCTGCCGACACCGGTCACCCCACGAGTCCTGGGCGTGGACGACTTCGCCTTGTATGGCCGCGTCTACGGCACGCTGCTGGTCGACGGCGACACCCGGCTGCCGATCACCTTGTGGGAAGGACGCGACGCCGAGACGCTGCGTGACTGGCTGCAGGCACATCCGGGCGTGCAGATCGCCTGCCGGGACGGCTCACCGACCTATCGTCAGGGCATCACCAGCGGCGCCCCCCAGGCCATCCAGGTCAGCGACCGGTTTCACCTGTGGCAGGGCTTGTCCCGGCGCGTGCAACAGATCACCACCGTTCACCGCGGCTGCCTACCCACCGCGAACCCCGAACCCGAACCAGCTCGCCCAGCCCCCGCTGACACCGAGGCGACCCGGTCAGCCGACAGCCGATCGGCCAGCCATGCCCGGCACCTGTTCGAAACCGTCCACGCGTTGACCGACACCGGCCGCGCCTACAACGCCGTCGCCCGCGAGCTGGGAATGAACTGGCGCACCGTGCGCAAGTACGCGACCGCGACCAGCTGGCAGGACTGCGTACGCCGCCAGCGTCCACGGGTCCCGTCCGCTCTTGACCCCTACCTGCAGTACCTGCAGCAACGCTGGAATGAGGGCGAACACAATGCCAAAGTGCTCCATGCGGAGCTGAAAGCCAAGGGCTTCCTCGGCCACTATCAGCGGGTGAAGATGGCGATCGCGCCGCTGCGCCGCGGTCTGCCCATCGACGAGCCGCACAAGCGTGCCCCGTCACCACGCGAAGCCGCCCGCTGGATCACCACCAGCCCACCACGCCGAACCCTCGACACCATCGAACGGCTTCAGCGCCTGCTGGCACACTGCCCCGAACTCGAGCGCACCCATAGCCTGGTCCGGACCTTCGCCACCCTGTTCGACACCGGCGAACCCGGTCCGCTATCAGACTGGCTCAACCAACTCGAAACCTGCCATCTGCCCGGACTACCCAGCTTCGCCAGGGTGATCCGCGATGACCTGCCGGCAGTCGTGCAGGCCATCACCTCGCCCTACAGCTCCGGCGTCAACGAAGGCCGCATCACCGACGTGAAACTCCAGAAGCGGCTCATGGCCGGCCGAGCAAAAATCCCACTCCTACGCCAAAGAGTCGTACTCATCGCACACCTACGGCGCAGCACCGCGACTGGCTGACGATCTTCCACTACGAAAATCTTGCCAGAGCCACGTTCGTCCGTACGCCGACAACAGCCGATCCGAGCCTTGATGGGTTCGGCGCAGCGTGGCGGGCGTGATCGTGGTTCTCGCCGGTATGGGCGGCCTCCCGGAACAGGTGCCTGTTTGGTTCGTAGGTCGGCGTCACCCTCGCCGTCGCCACGACGTCCGGTTTCAAGAGGCGCACCGGTGTTGCCGCGGTGGGCCGCTTCGGTAGTGCCGCGTTCGCAGGCTGCTGTGGTCGCCTCCGCTGGGATCGGGCTCTGTGGGCGTCCTGTGTTTGATGGGTGGGCCGGAAGCGGGTTGTCGGATGTTTGTCGGGACACATGGAGGGCTTGTCGGGTCCGGGACCCGACAAAGCGCCGGGCCCGCTGATTGGTTGTCGTTTCAGATGCCGCGGGCGAGTGCGGCGAGGTGTCGGGCGGTGGTGCGGTCGGCGTGCAGGACGGCGGCGATCTCGTCGGCTTGGGCGTCGGTGGGTGCGCGGCGGGCGGTGAGGATGTCCTGGACGGTGGCGGGGTGCAGTCCGGCGCGGACGGACAGTTCCGCGGTGGTGGCTCCGGCGAATTCGGTGTAGGCGCAGAGGTAGCGGGCCACGGCTCGGCGGGCTGGTGGCGCCGTCGGGTCGATGGCCTGGGCGAGGTGTCCGAGGCGGACCCGTTGGCGGGTGTGGGGCAGGTCGGGCAGGTCGAGGAGCCGGTGGGTGCGGAGGCCGGGCGCGGCGAGGAGTTCGAACTCGGCGGCGAGTCGGGCGTATTCCTCGCGGAGTGTGGCGGTTTCGGCGGCGGTGGCTTTGAGGGCGAGGAGTTCTTCGCGGGTGGTGAGGTACTGGGCTTCGGCGCGGTCGGCGCGCTGGTCGGCTTCCCGCCTGCGGTCCTGGACGGTGCGGAGTGTGTTGAGGAGGTTTTCGATCTCGGTGCGGTGTTGGCGGCGGTGGCGGGCGATCGTGTCCTGGAGTTTCGGGATGGTGGGGTTGCTCTCCGGGATCTCGGGTCGGGGTTCGCTGTCGGGGGGCCAGCTGGTGGGTCCGTCGTAGCCGGGCGGGATGGAGCGGCGGGCGTGGGCGTGGAGGCCGGCGGCGGTGGCGAGGATGCTCGCGGTGTCGCATTCGTCGGGCAGCGAGTTGATCACCATGAGGGTGGTGGACCACATGGGGCCGTGTTTGTAGCGGCCGTTGAGCTGCTCGGATAGTGACTGTCGGGTGAAGCCGGTGGGCAGGATGCCCTTGCGTCTGGCGATGCGCAGCACGGCGGCCTGTCCGCCGACGCCGTGGTACTGCTCGATGAGGTGTCGGACGTACAGGGTGTAGTCGGCTGCGGCGGTGTTGACGCTGCGGCGGCGGATCTCGTTGTCGTCGACGGCACGGTGGTGCCGGCCGGTGTGGGGTGGGGCTGGTTCGGGTTCCGGGCCCGTGGTCATGGGTGTCGTCCTCGTCCATCGCCCGACACGTTGTCGGGAGAGTGTCGATCGACCTTCCCCGACAAGCGGGTCATCAGCGAAGGTCTTTACGACTCTCGCTGCCTCGCCGGTGGCGGGGTCACCCGCCTCCGCGTCGTCTGGCTGGAGAACCTGGGCGGCGTGGAGGCCTATCGCGAGTAGCTCTTCGTGAAAGGACAGTGACAGGATGCCCGATCTTTGGAAATTGCGCGAGGCCTGAGGGTTCCGGCCCGCTTCGGCGGCGCGCTCTCGGGGAGCGGGATCGGCGGGTCGGGGCCGCCGTCCGGTGCCTGGCGGTCGGTGCCGGCGGGGGTTCGGGGGTTGAGGCGGGCCTGGTGGTGGTAGACGTCTCGGCGGCTTCACGTCTCAGGGTGAGGTGGGCGGGGGTGTGTACGCCGCTGGCGGTGCTGTCTGGCGTCGTTGGTGTTGCCCATGAGCCGGGGGTGTCTCTGTGGTTGGTCAGTCGTTCGGCTGTGGTCCGGCTTCGACCCCGCCGTTGTGATCGTCGGGGTGGGTCAGCCAGTCGGTGCTGGAGAGCTTGTTGACGGCGCGCCCGGTCGGAGGGTGGGTCCCTGTGGCGGCGATGAGAAAAACGCCCCCTGATCTCGTCTCCGTCGACGTCCGGGCGGTGCGCGGGGTGGAAGGTGACGTCTTCGTAGGTGTCGCTGGTCGGAGGTTACGGCGGCTCGACGTGCGAGTCGCGCTGGGCCGGTCGGGCCGGTGGCCTTGGCTCGGAGTTTGGCGGGCGGCGGGGCGTCACGGTCGGGTGGGCGAGGCGGCAGAGCGAGCGTCGCCTCGTTCACGGTCGTACGGGCTGCGGCCGGGGTCGGCGGGTGTGGGTGGGGCCCTCGCCGGGGTTCGTGTTCGGCGCGGGCTCAGAGGAGGTGCACGGTTTCGAAGTTTCCGTCTTGGCGCTGGAAACTGAGTTGCCCGCCGCCGCGATCGATGAGGCCGAGTACGACGTTGTATACGACGAGGGCCCGGTTGATGGTGTCGGTCTTGGTGTCCTTGGTTCTCGCGCAGGCGCTGTCGAGGGCGTCGGCGCCGCGTGGGGTGAGGTTGAAGGTCATCCGGACCAGGCCGCGTCCGGCGTCGGCGGCGGGGTCCGGGTTCGCTGGGTCGGCGGGTTGGTCGCGGCTGGCGGGGATCGCGGGTGGTGGGGTCAGTCCGGTGGGGGCGTCGGCGCGGTCGTCTGTCATGGGCGGGGCCTTTCGCGTCGCTCCCGGGATGTGGTCCCACGGGCCAGTGCGGTCTCTGGTCGCGGGGGCACGGTTCCCGGTTTGATCACGATGTTCCCTTCCGGCAGTGGTGGCCGTATGTAGTCTCGCCGACGCGGGCGGCGTCGTGCGAGCGGTGATCATGGCTGTGTGCGTGGTCGCAGCATTCGTTGTGATGGCCCGCAGGAGGTTAATCCGTGGCTGTCGACTGGCACTGTCGGCAACATGACTTTCGTCTGTTGTGAAGTGAAACGACGGACAGTTTGTGCGATTGTCCCGGTCAGGATTTGACACCGTCCGGCATTTCATACTCACCGGCCGGTCGGCATGCGATTCATTGAGGTCGACTCGGAGTCTCATTCGCGTTCACTCGCAATCCGCCACTCCTTTCATATCTTTATTGGGGATATCGAGATATCCCGTCAGGCTACGTCAGCACTCGACCGATTTGCCCGCTTCATCCAGCAACTCGCCGACGGACCCGCCTGGTGCAGCCCCCGCGACCGGCGGCTGTATGGTCCGTGATGCGGCAGACACACACAGTGATCTTGTCGAGATGGTCGCGAGGGACTAGCCCTCGGGGCGCAGTAGAAGGGTAATGGCGTGACCGATCGTCCCCTCCCACCGGAACCGTCGGATCATGTTGATCTGACTGATCCATCGAATCCGGATAGCCAGCCCACCGCCAGGGGACACGCCGGTGACGTCCAAGGCCGGCCACGTGACGAAGGTGAAGACGAAGGTGAAGGTTTCGAATGTCAAATGTCGTTCAGGATGTTGTGGAGATGGCGCGGCGCACAGGATCTTCTGCCGACGGAATTGCTGACCCGGATGGTTCCACGGACCGGCGTGATTGTACCGCCAGCGATCATCTTCGGCTTGTTCCTGGGCTCCGGCGCAACGCTGGGCGCCACCGCGACGGCCACCGGCGTGGTCGCCGCGATCTCTATCGCAACCGGTCTTTCCGGTAACGGACCACGCAGGTCCACCCCCGACCCGGACGGCGCCGCGACGTCCGTGGACGCCGCCCGCGCCGCCGGACCGCCGGTCACCGCCTCGCCCCCCGCTGCCCGCGCTACCGATGGCGAGGAGCCAACCCCACCTGTACCGGAGGCCGGCCGCCGGACCGGTTCACAGTCCGGCGAGCAGCCGACCCGGCCCGCCGACCGCCTCGGCGGAACCGGGACTCACAGCCACCAGGAAACATCATGAGAAGGCCATTTCTTACTAAAGACTCATCAGAAGGTTTATTCCCCCGTAAGTGGACACCCCGGGTGCAGGCTCCGGCCGCATGGTGTGAACACCAACCACCACGTGGAGAGGAAGAGCCATGAAGAACCAGGGTGTGATCGCCAGGCGGTGCGGTTGTCTGGATCCGGCGACGAGGCGGCCGCTCGGCGCCGCCTGTCCTCGCCTGACGCGACGGAACCACGGCAGCTGGTACTTCCACTGTTCGGTCCGCAATGTGCTGGGCAGGATGGAGCGGGTCCGACGGGGCGGCTTCGAGTCCGCCGCCGCGGCGCAGCGGGCGCGGGACGATTTGCTGGCGCTGTCTCAGGAGGAGCAGGCCGGGCGGTCGTGGACGGTCGCCCGGTGGCTGCGGTACTGGCTGTCGGTCAAGACCGGGATCCGGCCGACGACACGGATGCACTACACCCGGGACGTGGAACGGTTCCTGATTCCGCATCTCGGCTCGCTCGTCCTGGGCGACCTGACCATCCGGCAGCTCAACGCGGCGTTCACCCAGATCGCGCTGACCCGCAACCGGCTCGGGCAGCCGCAGACGCCGTGCACCCTGCAGCATGTGAGAACCACACTGCGGGCGGCGTTGGGCGTCGCGGTCCGGGACGGGCTGATCAGGGACAACCCGGCGCGGGGGGTGGAGTTGCCCCACCCCGACCGGGTGCCGGCCCGGGTGTGAACCGACGGCCGGGTCGCCGAATGGCAGGTGTCCGGTGCGCGTCCGGTGGTGGCGGTGTGGACGCCCGCGCAGCTGGCGGAGTTCCTGCATTCCGTCCGCGACGACGGCCTGTATCCGCTGTGGTGGCTGATCGCCCTGCGCGGGCTGCGGCGAGGCGAGGCCGCCGGGCTGCGATGGTCGGAAATCGACCTGCGGGGACGGGAGTTGTCGGTGGTGCGGCAGCGGACCACCGCCGGCTACGAGGTGTACGAGGGGCCGCCGAAGTCCGCAGCCAGCCGACGGACCGTCGCCCTGGACAAGCACACCGTGGCGGTGTTACGTCAGCACGCCCACCGGCAGCGGACCCACCGGAAGACGCGGGCCGTGGTCGGAAAGGTCTGCCACGACAGCGGCTACGTGTTCACCGGCCCGGACGGGATGCCGCTGCATCCCGGCTATCTCACCCAGCGCCTTCGGTTGCTCGTCGACCGGGCCGGACTGCCACCGATCCGGCTGCACGACCTGCGACACGGCGCCGCGACCCTGGCCCACGCCGCCGGCGCCGACCTGAAGATGGTCCAGGACCAGCTCGGGCACGCGAGCATGCGGTTCACCGCCGACGTCTACACCGCGGTGCTGCCCGACGCGCAACGGAAGACGGCCGAGGCGACCGCCCGGCTGGTGCTGGACGCCGCCAACACCCTGACCCAGCGGCGTCAGCGACGCGGCCGGGGCGTCAAGACCTGCGTTGAAACGCCGCCGCGAAACGGACGCGGCGGCTCGGTCAGGAAAAAGGCCGAGCGCCGGCCACCGTCGCGCAGCAGGTCATCGGACCGGCCGGACAACGCCGGTTCAGACCGGGGCGGCTCGTCGCGCCGTCGGCGCCGGGACCAGGGCGAGACGGCGTGATCCGGTAGATGCCACACCATTGCACGGGCCAGGCTGGCCTTCTGCTTCCCACCACATCGTCACATACGGCTAGATCGGCGAGACAGGTCGAGACGGATGGTTCAGGTGGACGGCGCCGGCCGGTAGCATGGGAGGTGACGCGACCCCGTCCGACGAAAGAGCCCCTGGGCTCTGGCGAGAGCCTAGTTGGGCGGGGGTTCGTGTCTGGTGGGACGACGCCGTCAGTAGTGGTAGCGGTCCCCCTTGGCCCACAGGTCGTACTCGTAGCGGATCTTCGACTCGATCAGCTTGTAGTAGGTGTCGTCGCCCCGCTCCCACCGTCGGGTGACCGCCCAGAGGCAGTAGTCGGCGGCTTGGAGCGCGACGTCGCTGGAGCACGGCCAGAACGCGAGGCTGCGCTTGACCCGGAAGCTGATGCACTGGGTCATGACGTCCTCGATGCCCTGCCGGAACGCCTTGCGGGTCTGCCTCGTGCCGAGTTCGGCCGCCACGATGAGCGCCTCGTCATCAGGGGAGAAGACCCGGGGTGCGACCCATTTCAGGTGGTAGAACCACGCGTACTGGAAGAACCTCGCCGCGCTCGCCCGGATGTGCGGCTGGGCCTTCGCCTTCTCCAGCAGGGTGACGTCGACCTGGAAGTCGAGGTCCGACAACGCGGTGTAGACGGCACGGCGGATCTCGTAGGAGTCGTTGGTGGCGTGGAAGTACGAGTCGAGGCCGTGGTTGCGGAAGGCCAGGTCGTCGCGAAGCGCGCCGAGGGTGGCGCGCAGTGTCCGCAGGTGCGGCTCGTCGATGACGAGGGTGGCGACGGCGAAGTACGTCGAGACGTTCGGCTTGCGGCTGAAGGTGAGGTCGCCGCTCTCATCGGAGAACAGGTAACGACGGGTCACGGGCGGGCTCCGGTACGACGGCGGGGGCAAGGGTCGATTGTAATGCGCAACAAGTCACCCTCCACTCACCAGCCGTCACGCGACCCGACGGTCAAACAGGGCCGAGAGAGGAGCGTTACGCGTCCGAGACTGCCCTCGCGTCCCACCCCGAGCAACGCCCGTGCGGCACGTCTGTGGATAACTCGCCTTGCTGTGGACAAGCGGGCACGTCTACCACCGATGTGGTAGGTGACCCGGCCGTTCCGGCAGGTGATGGCGCGTGGCCGAGGTCAGGGCAGGGGTCGCGGCGCCGACGACCTGGTCGCTCGCACCCGCGTCCGCCGATGATGGGACCTCGCTGAAGGAGGTACGGCCACGACTGGGGCAACCACCTGGGCGTTCCACAAAGGAGGCGTCGATGAGGCCGAGCCGACCCGACATCGTTCGGTAATCAATTGAGATCAGAACGTGAGACTTACCTCTAGCGACGACTCAGGCGCGGAAAGTAGAGTCCGACACTGTGGACGAAAGATACAAAGCCAGACGAGACCCGCGCTCGTCCGCCGTCCGGCGGCGGGACTCTAGACGGCCCCGCCGCCGAACGCCGGACTCAAGGGGTCACCCGTGACAGCGGGCGACCCCACCCCGCTCGCCTGAACCCATTCGGGCTGAGCCGGGACACCTTCCACATCAACTTCCAACACACTGCGTAGTTGATCGGTCGCTCTGCTCGATGTGTACGACCAGTACAACGGGTCAACCCCGCCGACCGCCACAGCACGGGCCCGAGTTTGACAAATCTCACGGCGGACCCCCTGTCCGGCCTGCTCGAACAATCCGACGATCTTCAACCCTTCACATTGATCAATTGAAAAATAATTGACCTATTTGGACGATGCAAGGTGGCCGTTCGCGTGACATCGGATGCCTACGCTTCACGTAGCGCTCGGTTGCCCGGTGGCTGATGACAGTCGGCCCCGGACTCTTGCCGGACCGGGCGCAGCCTGAACCCGATCGGCGCCCCGTGCTCGCCTGCGGCCGGGGCGCCCCATGCTGAAAGGGCGCGAGCAACCCGTGAAGACTCTGGTTTGTCTGCCACACCTCGAACCGCCGGCGCGGCGGCCGCACACCGGTGTAGCGGTGATCCTCATCGGCGGAACCTACGGGCTCACCCTGGCGATGCTGTTCCTCGGGATCGCGCCCGAGGTGTGCGTGGCGACCACCGCCGCCATCACCGCCCTCGCCGTACAGGCCACACGGTCCGTCCTCCCCTCCGACACCGGACACACCGTGTCCGGTCCGGCGGCCCAGCCGCCCCGTCCCTGATCGGAGCGCGCGCAATGGGGCGCCACATGAAACCGATCTCCGAGCGCAAACCCGCCAGACAACTCGCGATGAAACTGCGTGAGCTGAAGGGAGACATCCCCTACGCTCGGCTCGCCAAGTCCGTTCAAGTCAAGCCGAACACCCTGTCCACCATGGCTGACGGCACCTTCCGCGGCTGGCCCAGCGTGGAGCAGTTCCTCCTCGCCGTACAGAAGTGCGGCGGAGCCGTCACCGACGAGGATCGGAGCCAATGCCGCGCCTACCACAAGATCGCCGAAACACTCCACCGCGAGAGGAGCAGCACCACCCCAAGCCCGGCGCACGTCGGCGACACCCCTCCGTCGCCGCTGCCGCCGCTGACCGAGACCGTCGTCCTTGCCCCGCGTGGCGGCGAGGCCGACACCGAGGTCATCACCTTCACCCGCGAGGAACCCACACCCGCGTGCCCGGCCAGCCTCGCCCAGGCCCGCACCGTGCACGACCTCGTGGCCTCCCTGGTCGACCTCGTCGTCGACAAGCGGCTCGACATCGAGAGCTGGCGCCCACAGCGCAGGCGGCCATGGAGCACCGGCCGCACCGGCACTCCCGAGTGGGAGGTCCTCACCGGCCGCCGGCCCCCTACCCTGCCCCTCGTGGTGTCCATCGTGCGCGAGTGCGGCGGTGGCCCCGCGGACACCTCCCGCTGGGAACAGCAGTGGAACCGGATCGTCGCACCCCACGGACGGTTCGTCGGCACCGCATCCCCACCGCAGCGATCCCGGGGCTCGGAACCGGAGATCGCCCTCACCACCATCCAGCCCGTCGACGACGACCTGCAACGCATCCGCGATCGCCTCGCCGCCACCTCCGATGGCCGGGCCGCCCATCCCAGCCGGCCGCCACTACGGCGCAGACTCAGCAACATCCGGGTCGACCGACGCCTCACCCGACGAACACCGGGCGCGACAACCGACCAGGACCTCGACCAGTGACCGCAGGCGCCGCCGGAAACCCGGCCGCAGGTGGCGCCTGCCAGAACCACGGCTCGCCGGCACCCCACACCCGGATCGCGACCGTCGCGACCCGGCTGTGCCCGCTCCGGGTCAGCACGCACGCCAGAACCTCCGGCAGCTCAACCATCCGACCAGCTCACCAGGAGGCACCGCGGATGCCTGACGAGATCATGTTCACCGTCGACGGCGTCGATGCGTTACCGGCACAGCGGATCTCGCTGACCGAGGCCGGCTTACTGGAGCGCCAACACCTCCAGCAATGGGTCATCGACCACCCCGAACTCATCGACAGCGGCATGAAGGTCGTCACCTTCGAATACGGCCGATGGGTGGCAGCCGGTGGTACGCCGACGGCTGACCGGCTCGACGTGCTGGGCCTGGACCGCACCGGACGGCTCGTCGTCGTCGAACTCAAGCGGGACCGCGCCCCGGACACCGTCACGATGCAGGCGATCAACTACGCCGCCATGGCCCGCCTGTTCAGCCTCGACACCCTCGCCGAGGTCCACGCCGCGCACCTCGGCGGCGACACCCCCACCGACGAGGCGCTGGCACACCTCAAGGAATGGGCCGAAGGGGTTTGCGACGAGACACTACGCACGCCACGGATCATCCTCATGGCCGGCGACTTCGGCCCCACCCTCACCAACACCGCCCTCTACCTGTATGAGTCCGGCATCGACATCCGACTCATCCGCTACCAGCTCTACCGCACCAACACAGGAGAGACCGTCCTGTCCGTGGCGCAGCTGCTACCGGTCCCCGACGCCGAGGAGTACATGGTCCGGCCCCGCTCGAGCAGCGGCACCCGGGTCGCCACACAGACCGCCAAGGCCCGCCGGGCCTCCGCCGTGCAGCGGCTCATCGCCCACAAGACCATCGCCGACGGCACCGAGCTGACCATCGTCGTACCCGACCAGGTCGGCCAGGACCGCGACACCATCCGCACCTGGCTGGCAGCACACCCCGACCACGCCCGCGTCCGCTGGCACAACGACATCTCCGCGCCCGCCGAATGGGCACACGACGGCGCACGCTGGCGGCTGAGCGCCCTCATCAGCCACATCATCGAGACCGCGACCGGGCAGCCGCCCAAAGCCCAGGTCTGGGCCCAGAGCTGGCTCCGTGACAAGGACGGACGCACGCTTCACCACCTCGCCGAGCCGCTGCCATAGATCCGCAGGACGATTCGCCCCTACCCAGGCTCATCCCCTGCGCCAGACGTGGATGCGACCACAGTCAGGGACGCTGCTGTACCGTCACCTGCAGCGGCAAGGCCGAACCCACCGCCGCAAACACGGCCTCGCCGCCGGTACCCACCGACGTCCGCAGAGCAGCCGCCGTCCGCCTACCCGCGTGGCAATGCGCCGGCATCCCTTCAAGGGTTCGGCTGGGTGAAGAAACGTCGAGGAGGTCGCAACGGCGTGGCTGCAGACCGATTGGCCGACGAGGTGGCGCCTCTACCCGTCGTCCCCGGCGGCCACGACCTGACCGACCCCGGGTTGCCCGCTGCGGGCGAGCACGATAAGCCGCAACCGCCGGATCCCCTGATCGAACTCCTTGTCCGCTGAGTCGCTGTTCCCCGGTAAGGCTGCGAATGCGTCTGCCGCCTCATCGAGCGCCTCCAGCACGGCCGCCGCTTCAGCAACGACAGGGCTCTTCGCCAGACGAACCCGGTCGTCGGAAACCCATCGGCGGGCCGCCTGCTGCTCAGCGGCGTCGACGAACATGAGGTACTCGACGTCCTCCGGCGCGATGCCGAGATCGGCCGACCAACCGGTCACCAGCTGCAGATACCAGGTGTAGTCGTGCACGCGCCAGGCGAGGCGTATCCGACAGCCCGCATACTGGCGCAGCCACCCGCACACCAAGCTGTCGAGCACCAGTGCCGGCGATGACTGTGGGCTTGGACTGAAGAACAGGTACTTGGTCGCAAACGAGACGCCGAGGTGACGCAGACGATTGGCGCTGAACCAGGCGAAAGCCTCCGCCCCACCCTCACCGGCGACCCGCTGCGCCGCTTCACGCAGCACACGTGGAGCCTGCGGGTTCTCTCGCAAGATCCGTTCGGTCCGAAATGCGCCGTACCCGACCGGCCCGTGCCCCCACACCATCGCCGCCAGAAACGCGCGCAGACACTCGGCTTCCCCATCCGCAGCGAGCCGCCCGTACCTGGCGACCGCCGGACGGTCTAGGCGATCAGGCAACGCGACGAAGAAGTCGTGGAACTCCGGCAACCGCTTCTGCCAAGCGCGCCGGCTCCATGCTGTCGCCACCTGCGGAGGCCGACCACCCGCGTCCCACTGCGAGAACCGGATCTGGAGTCGTTTCGGCACACGCCTGGCAACGTCTGGGCTCACCGTGCGATCGTGTCACGTCACCGCAGCTTGGTGTCCACACAGGCCGTTGCGTTTCCCGAGCCGCGTATCCAGACCTACGAACGGTGCTGGTCGGCAGCCTCGTCCGGCCGTAAACAGTTCGGCACGGTCTTGTCGGTGCGGTAGACCTCCCGGCGGTCAACCCTGCTCCCCAGGGTCGAGCAGCGCGACCGGAGCCGCGCGACCGTGGCGACCTTGGCTGAGGGCTCACCGGAGCGGGCGTCTCCGACGAGTTCGTCGATACAGCCGAACCGGTTGTCTGCTCAAAGGCCCCGCCGCGAGCGCCGTCTCCTACGGTACCGCGAGTATTGGGAAGCAGCGGTGCCCACAGCGATACGGCACTCAGCCCCGGAAGGCCCCGCGAGCCGTCGCGGTCGGCGCACGGCCCGACGATTCGCAATCTGAGCGCGTCCAGCTGCGGCTCCGGCGGCAACATGGACAATCCGACGGTTCGAAAGGCCCACCCCCGTACATGCCGAACAGTCCACGCCGCCCGGCCGGCCACCGCGGCGCTGGTCGTCTCAGATGTCGAGGTCCGCGAGCACTGGAGCGTGATCGGAGTCGCCGGCCTGTCTGCGTATCTCGGGATCGTCTCCGATCGACGTCAGGCCCGCCGCAGCTATGGTGCCTGCGGCGGCGATTCTCTTGTGCAGAGCGTGGCTAACCATGATGTGGTCGATGAGTTCCCGGCGGCCCTGGTAGACACGGGAGAACCGCTGTGATTCGGCGATCATCGCAGCGATGTTCCACAGCCGGTGGTTGTCGCCCTTGTCCGGCCGATCCGCCCCCGCCGTGCCGAACTCGGACCCTGGTGGACCCAGCAGGATCTGGGTGGTCGCGGCCTGGACCTCGTCGTTGAGATCACCGCACAACACCAGCCGCCGCTGCGTCCCAAATCCGTCGAGCAGTTCGTCGACCAGCCTGCGGACCGTCACCGCCTCAGCGGCCCGGCGGTTGAGCGCGTAGGCGGCGGTCCGGGCCCGCTCGGCCTCGTCACGCGGCTGGAACCGACTCCTGCCGGGCGGGGCAGGATACGACAACAGTTTCGACTTCAGATGGCAGGTGACGAAGAGCAGCCCGGCCCCGTCACCGCCTGCGTTGACGTGCACCGCGAGCGCGCCCCGCCCCATCGCCGTGACCGGAGTCCCAGTGTCGTCGGCGTGCACCGGCGCCAGATCGGCCGGGAACGCGGCCACGTCCGCGGCCACCTCCAGCGGTAATCGGCTGATAACCGCCACCCGGATCGGGTGACGGATGTCGAAATGACCAGACGTGACCGTGTGCCAGTCCCCGTTCAGCGCGGTGACAAGATCCTCTAACGCATCCGGATCCCCGACCTCCTGCAGACCCACCAGAGTCGGACCAGCGGAGTTGATCGTCAACGCCAACGCCTCGATCTTGGCCTGGTAGGTCGCCGCCGTGTCCGGCCCGAACTCGTCCCCGGGCCGGAATAGGTTTTCTACGTTCCAGGTCATCACCAGCATCGCGCAGCCCCGTCCAGATCGGCCGACAATCCGGCGAACAGTAACGCCGAAGGCCGTTCACTGCAGTCAAGATGGCGACCCGCCCCTGGACGATGGTTGTTCGACGTCAGCTGCCACGGGTGTCGTCGGAAGCGACCCTGGTGCGGCGGGGTGTTGGGGTGGCGCGTTCGGGTGTGGGGTGGCGTCGGTCACGGGCCTAGACGACGGTGGGTTTCCGTCAGCGGGAACACGGCGATCGGCCTCGAACAGACCGGTAGCGGTGACCAGGTCGGTGAGTTTGACACTATCCGTAGGTGCGGGAGTCGAAGTCGGGTCGGGGCTGGGTCAGGAGGTGCCCGACGGCGGCGAGGTGGGCCCAGCCGTCATCGTCAGAGGCGGCTTCGATGGTGTCGCGGAGCAGGGTCACGAGGGTGGTGTCGTTTCTCGGCGGTCGGCGGGAGTGGGAGTTCGCCGTTTGACGACGGTGGTCTCGGCCGCTGCCTTCGGGTGATCGTAGGCGGAGGTTTTCGGTGTAGATGAACTTGTCGCCGGCTGCGACGAAGGACTGGGACGTCTTGCGGTCGCCGAAGCCGTAGACGGTGAGTCCGGATTCGCGGATGCGGGGGCCAGGCGGGTGAAGTCGCTGTCGCTGGACACGATGCAGAAGGCGTCGAGCCGGGCGGTGTAGAGCAGATCCATCGCGTCGGTGATCATAGCTGCGTCGGTGGCGTTCTGTCGATGGTGTAGGCGAAGTCTGAATCGGTCGAATCGTCTGCGCGAGAAGATAGCCCTTCCAGCCGCGTAACGTGGTGCCAGCTCAGTTGCCGTAGGCGCCGTCTCACATGGGCGGTGTCGAGCCGCGAGAGGGGGCTCGACAAACTGCTCGCCGGGCCACAAGTCGAGCTGTCATGGTTTAGTATTGACCCGAATGCAACGACGAGCGCTCAACCGGAACCGCAGCAGACTCCCACGTTGCTACAGTCGATAGAATTTCGCTATTACTTGCCTCCATGTAATCCGGAATTATCAAGCCAATATTCGCATCCACCGCATAGTACTCAATGATTTCGGCTACCCCAGTCAGCCGCGCACTCGGCGAGAGACCAATGCTCATCTCGAAACCTTCCGAGCCAGCCGCCACTGTCGCTCCTACAACGACCCACGCAGTCAATGAGCCCGGAACAGACCCGATTACTTCCCAATGAACACTGCGAATGCCGCGCATCACTATTATGCCCGTGTTACCCTTCAAAGAATCAAAGGCTGCCCGTTGCTCAAGGAGCACAGCCACCGTTGATCGAAGGGCATTAATTCTAATATCAAGCACCTGACACTCATGCAAGAGCCAGGTAGATCGCAAAGGATCAAGATCCGGTTCGATATCCGGTATGCCCGCCACTGGGTTCGACAAAAGCTCTCGTATCAACACGAAGACGTCCCTAACGTTTTTCCAGAAATGTGCGCGTACGGATCCGCCTTTCCGACTGTGGTCCTGCCGGTTACCGGATTCACCGTTTGTCCTGCCGCGTTTCGATATACAACATAGCCGTCGGAATTCCTAGGCGAAGGATCCATGACCCGAACACTTTTCACGTTCTTGTGCAGTCCTGGCGTACCCTCAGCAACATCGTAGCTACGCCCATAACCCCAATCCAGCGGTGATCCCGGAATTTGGCTGGCTCGAGCAACCCCAAGACGTTCACCATTCGGACCGGTCACGTAGATCCAGGGATCGTCGTTGTGGACGAGCACTGGTGTTTTGCCGGCTATCACATAGTACGTGTGGATGTCGTCGACCGTAAGGTTGTAGGCGGCTCCCCAGGTCTCGGTTGTGTCCAGCAGGCCGACGACCGGCACGCTTCCGCCTGTGGCGGTCAGGAGCAGGTCGCCGCGGTCGAGGTGTTGGGCGTCTTGCCATTGCTGGTCTGTGTGGTTCCAGAAGGGGTGGTCTTCGGTAGTTGTAATCTTGGTGTCGTTGGCCATCTTGAGGTCTACGAGTTGGTCCCCGTGCACCCAGACGTGGGTTACTTCACGCGGCCCGTGCTTCCGGGTTTCCGGATCGGTTGCGAGGACGAGGTCGCCGACCTTGATGTCTTCGATGCGTTTGGTGCTGCCATCGGCCATGAGGACCTGGGTGTCTGCCGCGAAGCTGCGGAAGCAGCTTCCTCCTGGCCGGGAACGGCCCCGGCCCTTACCGCCGGCGGGAGCCGATTGCAGGCTCTCGAACAGGCTGAAGAACGGATCTGAGGCCATGCGGTGCTCGTAATAGCCCAAGCCGTCGATCTGCCCGACCCACTCCGCGTTTTCGAGAGCCCACTGCGAGCACCAGTCGGCGTGTTCCTGGCAAATCCTAAAGCCTACGTAGTATTCCTTGTCCCCAAGGCCGAGCCCCGCACCGTCGATGGACCACTTGTTGATCGCGTCCTCGAGTGCCTTGCGGTCCGGCGCCCCGATTTGCTTGTCTCCGAGGATGATGGCCGGCTTCTTTTTCGGCGGCGGTTTCGGAGCACTGGGCTTTTTCTTAGCTACGCCCCACTTTTTGGTCTTCGGGTTCTTGGCGAGTTTGGTTCCCTTGCCGCCGCCGCTGCTCCAGTAGCGGTCCTCTTCGTAGCCGCCGTTGGTGGCGAGGGGTCTTTGTCCGTCGGGGTCGCTGAGGGTGCTGGGGTTGTTGTTGGCGTAGCTGTAGCCGTGCCACTGCTGCGGCTCGGTGAGGTCCATGACGGGATCCACGGAGATGAATCGTCCGATGACGGGGTCGTAGGCGCGGGCGCCGATGGTGGTGAGTCCGGTGGGGCTCATTGGTTTGTTGAGGAAGCCGCGGTTGTCGGGGTAGGTGGCGGTGGTGCCGCGGGGTGCGCCGTAGGGGGTGTATTGGCGCCAGGTGGGTGTTTGTGCGGTGTTGTTGAGGTAGAGGGTGGGGGTGCCTTGGTGGTCGGCGATGGCGAAGGTGTAGTTGGTGCCGGTGCCGGAGCGGATGCAGGTGCCGCCGCCGGGCAGGGCGTGGTATCGGTCGCCTTCGATGGTGCCGGTGGTGGTGTTGAGGGTGAGTTGTTGGCCGGGGAGGTAGAGGGTGGTCTTGCCGGGTTCCTTTTGCAGGAGGAGGTTGCCGTCGGCGTCGTAGGTGAAGGTGTTGGTGCCGCTGGTGCCGCCAGTGACGGTGACGAGTTTCCCGGCGTCGTCCCAGGTGAGGGTTTGGTTGCCTTCGGTGGCGTTGCGGCCGGTCATGTTGCCGGCGTTGTCGTAGGTATAGGCGCCGGTGCCGGTGGCGGCGCCGGTGGTGTTGGTGGCGGTGAGGGTGTGGGGTTTGTTCTGTCCGTTGCCGTCGTGGGTGTAGGTGGTGGTGGTGTCGTTGCCGCTGGTGAGGTTGCGTTCGGTCTGTTTGGTGCGGTTGCCGATGGCGTCGATTTCCCAGCTGGTCCAGTAGGCGCTGCCTTGGCCGATGTTGTTGCCGACCATGGTGCGGTTGCCGGGGGTGGGTGCGGTCGTGCAGTTGTCGGTGGCGGTCCAGGCTTCGGTGAGCCGGTTGAGGCCGTCGTAGCCGTAGCACTGGGTTTCGGCGGGGGTTGATGCGCCGTTGCGTTTGCTGGTCTTGCGGTTGATTTTGCCGTACAGGTCGTAGCGGTATTCCTGCTCGTCGAGGGGTGTGGCGGTGGTGCCGCTGGTGGCCTTGCTGACGAGTTGGTTGGTGAGTCGGCTGGTGTGTGTGTCGTAGGTGTTGGTGACCAGGGCGAAGTTGGTCGCGGTGCCGATCTTCTGCTGGTTGACCCGGCCCCACGCGTCGTAGGTGACGTCTTGTGTGTAGCCGGCGAGTCCGGCGAGGCTGACCGGTAGGTCGTACTGGTTGTAGCCGTGGCCGACGGTTTCCGCTGGCAGGCTGCCCTTGACCGGGTAGCTGTCGGTCAGGGGCAGGCCGAGGACGGTGTCGTAGGTGTGTCCGTAGACGTAGGAGCCGGCGAGGGCGCCTTCGGCGTCGGGGATGGTGATGGTGGCGCCGAGGCTGTTGCCGAAGACGTTGAATGCCTTCTGCTGGGTGGTGTAGGCGTGTCCGTCGCGGTAGGCGGTGGTGGTGGTGAGCTGGCCGATCGGGTTGGTGACCCCGGCGACGTTGTTGCTGTTGTCGTAGACCCACTTGGCCCGCTGGTTAGCTGGCGCCTGGTTGGTCAGGGTTGCGGCGTACTCGCCGGTCTTGCGGTTGAGGGCGTCGTAGGTGAACGACAGGGTCTTGCCGCGTGCGTCGGTGGTTTGCTGCAGGTTGTCGTTGGCGTCGTAGCTCATCGTGCCGGTGCCGGCGTCGGGGTCGGACTTGCTGACCACCTGGCCGAGCAGGTTGTACGTCGACGTCCACACGTTGCCGGCGGCGTCGGTCACCGTGGATTGGTTGCCGCGTGCGTCGTAGCCGTAGCTGCTGGTGGTTGTGGTGCCGCCGGTGACGGTGTACGTGCCGGTGAACGTGTCCGGCGGTGCGGTGACCGTCGGCCGGGACGTGTACTCGACCAGTTGTGTCTTGCGGTCGAGGGGGTCGGTGACGGTGGTGGCGACCGTGCCGCCGTCGGGTGGTACGACGGTGGTGCGGTCGCCGTGATACACGGTCGTTGTCGACGAGATGGTGACCCCGTCCTTCTTCGCTTCAACGACGACCGCTCGTCCGAGGCCGTCGTAGGTGGTGAAGGTCTGGTTCGGTACCTGCCTGCCGAGGTCCGCCGCCGACACGGGGTTGCTCACGATGGGCAGGCTGCCGGTGTCCCACCAGCCGTTGTAGGTGGCCCGGGTCCAGCCTCGGGTGTCGTAGAACGTGTCGGTGATCATCCGGCCGCCGTTTGGCGTATCCGCCTGTGTCTGTCGTTCCCGCAGCATAGCGTCGTACAAGGTCACCGAGGTCAGGTAGCCGTTGGAGCTGAGCAGGCTCCGGCTCGTCACCGCAGTGACACTGGTCTTCGACACCGTGTAGCTGAAAGTGTGATTCGCCAAGCTGGTCGTCGCCCGCGAGTGCAGCCAGACCGATGTGGCCCGGCCTACCGCGTCGTACTGCTGGCGGGTCACGACGCTGTTCGGGTCGGTGCTGGTCAGTGTGCTGCCGCGGCGTGGGTTCACCGTGGTTGTGGAGGTCTGCTGCAGGGCGTTGGTGCTCGATGCGCCGGTCGTCAGGCCCACGGCGTTCATGGTGTAGCCGAGGGTGGACTTGTTGCCGTTCGCGTCGAAGCTGTCCACCGACCGGCCGTAGCTGTCGAAGGTGCCGCGTGCGGTGGTCTGCCACACGTAGCCGTCGGCGGTGTGGTCCGTGGCCGTGCGGGTCATCGTCACGTTCCCCTTCGTGGGCGCGGACGCCTGGGGGAACGTCACGGCGAACGTCGTGTCGTCGTAGAAGATCCGTTCGGCCTTCACCACCTGGGCCGGCCGGCTCACCGACGCCGGGGCCGTCAGCGTGTTCACGCTGCCCGGCTCCGATGGCGGGCTGCCTGCGGTGAACCCGCCGCACGCCACGGCGACGGTCTCCACCTGAGATGGCAGACCGACCAGGTTCTTTCCCGTGTTGGCCGGGGCGTAGGTGTAGCTGGTGCACTGGTCAAACGTGGGGTTGGTCGGCACGGTGTAGGTGTAGGTGTGCTTGAGCGCGCCGAGAGTCGCGCTGGCGGTGTTCGCGTCGTAGCTGTGCTCCGTCGCCGTGTAACGCCACGTCGGTGTCGCGCCGCTGGTCACTGCTTTTCGGGTGTAGGTCTTGACCGGCTGTACCCACCGCGCCGTCAATGCCGACAGTCCGCTGCGTGTGCGGATGGCGGTGGCGCCGGACGCCCAGTACGAGGTGATCGTCGAGGAGTCGATGCGCCCGTTCTCGCCCAGGTACTCGGTGGTCTCCAGCACCCGGCCGGCGAACTCGTCGACGTCCTCGTGCACGCCACCGGCCGAGTCGGTCACGTTCACCACGGTTGTCGAGTTGTTCTTTGACATGCCCCGGTAGTAGGTGGCCTGCGACATAGTGCGGCGGTCGTTGACGCCGTCACCGGTGAACGTCTGTACCTTGCCGTAGCCGCGGAACTGGCCGTAGGTGCGGTACTTGGCCTTGACGACCTCGTTCTCGTCATACCGCCACGCCGCACCGTCGAGGTACTTGTAGCTGGTGGTCAGGGCCGGAGCGCCGCCGGTCGGGTCGGTGGACGTCACCCGCGTCACCGCATACTTGTGGAACCAGTCCCGGTGCGGGTCCACATACCCGTCCGGCGTCCAGTACGACGGGTAACACGACTTCGTGTTCGACGCCGGCGACTGGGTGACGGGGGCGGTGCACGGCACCGGCAGTTCATAGCTCGGGGCGATCACCGACCCGGTCTCGGTGGTGATCGCCGAGATCCGCTGCCGGTAGAACGACGGCAGCCCACCCGCGGTGTCGACCCGGTTGGCCAGCTTGATTCCGCTGAAGCTCACCGACGGCAACGTGATCGCCGCCGTCCCGCCCGCGCTGAGGTCGTGGCCGGTGCGGGTGATCGACGACAACCACAACGTCGGAGATGTGCCGTCGCCCGTCGCCGGCATCGTGTGGGTCAACGCGTACGAGTCGATCTTTTCGTGCTGGCTGGTGCCGGTGTTCCACTGCTGGGTTTCGATCGACGTCAACCGTACAGTGGAGAAGAACGACGGACTCCAGTTGTCGCAGTCCGTCCCTGAGGCGCAGATCAGATCGAAGGGCACGTCCGGCCAGTTCGCCTTGTTCGCCGCGTTCAACGGCTGACACGTCCCGGACAGACACCGGTCCCCGGTGTGGAACACCACCCGGTTCGGCACCGTCCCGTACGCCCCGCCATCGCGGAACCCGTAGTCGATCCGGCTCAGCCACGAGTCCCGGATGTAGGACACATCGGTCGCGCCCTTGTTCCGACCGTAGAAGTTGGTGTCCTGCCCGTAGTAGTACGCCATCGCGTTCCCATGGACATCGACCACATGGTCCAGGCTCCACCGGTACGCCATCGTGCACACCGACGCCGAGAAGCCCGCCGAGTCGTAACAGGGATCCCCCGCATGCGGCGAGTACACCGGCGTGTGGTCCACCGACTTCGTCTCAGGCTTCCCGGAGGTCCAGCCGGGTAGGCGGTTGCGGCCGAACTCGTAGACGGTCCCGTCACGCAGCGTCACCCGCCAATAGTCGGTGTTGTACGTGCCGGAACCGTTGTTCGAGTTCGTGACCCGGGTGATGACCTCACCGTTGTCCTGCTCCGGCTTCCAGATCTCCTTGCCTGCGTCCCACACCAACGCCGTCGACGACCCGTTCAGCGACATCGTCAACACCGGCCCGTCCCAGCACCGGTCGTACGTCTTTACCGGCGACGGTTCACCGCCGGGATCGTCCTGGCACGAGGCGAAGGTCTGCTCGATGAACGACCGACCTGTTGACCAGCCATCGCCGACCCACGACGCCTGCGCGTTCGTCGACGCCGTCTGGCCGTCCACGCTCGCCGAGTCGTACGACAGTTCCACCGTCGGTGCCAGGTCCGACGCCGCTGGCGGCACGGAGACCGGGTAGGAGTACGTGAACGAGCCCGTGCTTCCCCCGCCGGTCCAGGATCCTGACGGCTTCAGGTCGGTGGCCGCGTAGGTGCCGCCCTCGCCGCCCTCGTCACCCGCGTCCGCGACCGCCGCCAGCACCACCGTCGCGTCAGCGGCAGGCCGGGGGCCGCCTGCCGGCAGTGGTACCTGCGCCGACACCGACTGCGTCGACAGGTCGTTCGACGACACCAGCGGCGAGCCGGTCCGGCATGCGGCCACCTGCGGCGTCGTTAACGCGCACGCCGGAAGCCGAACGAGGCCCAGCCGCGAGCCGAAGTTGCCGCCGAACGCCTCCGCGAACCCAGCGTAGTCGACACCGACGCGCACCACGCCGGCTGCCTGCGCCGCTTCTGGCCGCAGCGACAGCAGCACACCGTCGACACCGGCGGCCTCGGCTGCGGCGCGATCCGCCACCCGCACCTCGACCAGGCCCGGTCCCTGATCGGAGTTATCGCGCGGGACCGGCTGCGCCCACACCGGCGTGCCGACGGCGCGCACCTTCGCCGGAGTCGCCGCCCGGGCAGAGGCGGCAGCGAGGTCCAGCCGGGACGCTGCCGCCTTCGGCCACACCGTTCGCGTGGGCCGGTAGGAGTCCTTCGCCGCGTTCGGCGGTGTCACGAACCTCGTCGGCAACGGCTTGACGCCCTTCACCGACGGACCCGGCGACGGAGAAGGCACCGACGGCTCCGGCTTGGCCCGCGCCGGCGTCGCGGTCAGCGTGCCCGCCAGCAGCGAACCAACGGCAACGAAAGCGATGGCGGTCCGTCCGAATGCGGACATGCCTGACCGGCCGAGCCTGCTCATGCAACCCCACCTCAGCGAAGATCGACACAAGCCACCGTTTGAGTGTTCGGATCGACACCCCCCGTGGCGCTGACAATCTTTCATGTCACTGCCCTCGCTTGGTAACGATGAGATAACGATGATCAAGCGCGCCGCCCCGCAATTCAGTCGCAGAACGCACGAACGGGACGACTCGTTGTGACGAAAGACGTTCCCTGTCCCCCGGACCGCCTGCTTCACTGTGGCCGCCACCGGACGCGGCACGCGCGCACCGGTGGCCTCGCGTGGGGAGGTATGTGTTGTCCACATTCGACGTCCGGGCGGGGCTGCGCTCGCTTCGTATCGGGGCCGTCGGCGTCACTGCTGGCGCCGTCCTGATCGCCGGCCTGCCGCTGTCGGCCGACTCGGCCGCCGCCTCACCAACGCCTCCTCCCGCCCCCCGGCCCGCGGGACTCCTCGACGCGGACGCGGCGATCGCCGAGGCGAGACGGATCGGCAGGCCGGTCGAGGCCACCGCCGCCGGCACCCCGACATCCACCCTCACCGCCCGCCCCGACGGGTTGCTGGAGTTGACGCAGTCAGCGGTCCCGACCCGCAAGCGGGTCGACGGAGTCTGGAAGACGCTGGATCCGACCCTGGTCCGGCAGGCCGACGGCAGCATCACCGCCGCGGTCACCACCAACACGGTCCGCCTGTCCGGCGGGGGTACCGGCCCTCTGGCGGAGTTGACCAGCGGCGACCGGGCAGTGGCGTTCACCGCACCGATGCCGCTACCGGAACCGACACTGGACGGCCCGACCGCCGTCTACACCGAAGTGCTGCCCGGGGTGGACCTGACGGTACGGGTCACCGCCGAGGGCGCCTTCTCCCACACGTTCGTCGTCAAGACCCGGCAGGCCGCCACACACCCACAACTGACCGCCCTGGAACTGGCCACCACCACCACGGGCGTCACCCTCACCGTCGACGGGGACAGGAACATCACCGGCCGCGACCGCACCGGCGCCGCCGTCCTCACCGCACCCGCACCGCTCATGTGGGACTCCACAGCACCCGCCACGGAAGCCACCAGCCGCGGACAGGCCGCCAACGACCCCACCGTCCCCGGCCGCACCGCACCCGTCGGGGTCGAGATCGGCCCGGACAAGGTCACGCTCACTCCCGACCGTGACCTGCTGACCGGTGAGGAGACCGTCTTCCCGGTCTACATCGATCCCAGCTTCGTATGGACACCCGTCGGCCCGAAAGTGTCCGGCTGGGCCAGCATCTCCTACCACCACCAATCCACCAACTACTGGAACAACACCCCCGACCCGTACGGCCAGATGCAGGTCGGCAACTCCGGCAGCCAACGCTCCAACACCCTGATCAACTTCCCTGTCCCCTACGGCACCCTCGCAGGCGCCGAAATCAACTCCGCCACCTTCAAAATCACCAACACCCGGTCCTGGAACTGCACCCCCAAGACCGTCTACATCTACGGCCCCAGCACCACACTGACGCGCTCGAACGCCACCTGGAATTACTGGGAGGGCGTCAGCAAAGGCTCCGCCATCGCATCCAAGAGCTTCGCCCACGGCTACTCCGGCTGCGACCCCGCCGCTGTCTCCTTCGACATCACCAGCAAGATCCGCACCGACGTCACCGACAGACGCGCCACCCGCACCCTCTGGATGGTCGCCGCCAACGAAGCCAGCGACGCCCAAAGCTGGAAAGAATTCGAAGAAACCAGCCCTCTCCTGGAGATCCTCTACAACCACAAACCCAACAAGCCCACGAACCTGACCACCTCCCCCAAAACCGTCTGCGCCGGTGGCTCCTTCGTCGGCGACAGCAGCGTCTCGCTCTACGCGCCCGTGTCCGACCCCAACCGCGGCACCCTCGGTGTCTCGTTCAAGCTGTGGAAGACCAGCGACACCACTCAGACGGCCCTCGCCTCGTCCAACCCCAACCTGCTGACCTACCCGTCCGGCAGCACCGCTGTACTCGTCGTCCCGGTCGCCACCCTGCGCACCGCCGCCGCCGGCGCCGCCACCAGCTTCTCCTGGAAGGTGCAGGCCACCGACTTCCGCACCCCCAGCGACTGGTCGGGCACCTGCACATTCACCTTCGACCCGACCCGGCCCGGCGCCCCCACCGTCCCGCAGCCGACCGATGGGGAAACAGCGGTCGGGCAACCGTGGACCTTCGCCGTCACCCCACCGGCGGGCACCACGGTCCCGGGCGGTTACGTCTACCAACTCAACGCAGGCCCGCCCGTCGACGTGACCGCCGACGCCACCGGCAACGCCACCATCACCGTCGCGCCGACCCGTTTCGTCAACACCCTGGCGGTAACCAGCGTCTCCGCCGGCGGCAACTTCGGCGACACCGCCGCCGTCACCTTCAACTCCATACCTAGCGTCGACGCCGCCGACGGCGACCTCACCGGCGACGACTCCCCCGACCTACTCACCGTCGGCGGCCGCCACGGACTGCCGTCCGGACTCTGGCTCGCCCCCGGCGGCCCCGGCCAAGGCAACATCCTCGCCACCAACATCGGCGCCCGCGGCAACGGAGTCCCCGGCACCACCAACCCGGAAGACCCCGCCAGCAGAAACCCCGCGGACTTCAACGGCGCCCACGCCGTCACCGGCCGCTTCTTCGGCGAAGGCTTCCAAGACCTCCTCGTCTACTACGGCAGCGGACCGCACGCCGGCGGCGCCAGCATCCTGCGCGGCAACGGCGACGGCTCCACCATCGAATCCCTGCGCAGCGGCGTACAACAGTTCATCCGCGCCGACCAGCTCCGCGACGAAAACGGCAACTCACCCCAACAACTGGTCAACGCCGGCGACCCCCGCGACAGCGGCTCCCCACTGCCCGACCTGATCGGCATCGCCGGCAGCGCCGAACACGGCTACCACCTCACCTACCACCCCAACCTCGGCGCACCAAACGGCTACTACTTCGCCTACCAGACCACCGCCCTGACCCCCACCGGCGGCACGAACTGGAACGACTGGACCATCGCCACCACCCAGACCACCACCGGCACCGCCATGTTCCTCTGGGAACGCACCACCGGCGCCCTGCACCTGTGGACCGCGCTCGCCTACGATGAGAACACCGGCCAGCTCACTTACACCGCCCACACCCTGGCGGCCAACGGCTGGAACACCGGCGCCACCATCGACCTACGCGCCGCCGACCTCAACGCCGACGACACCCCCGACCTCTGGACCACCACCACCGGCGGCCAGACCACCGAATGGCACGTCACCGACCTCACCAGCGGCACCGGAACCATCACCGCCCAACCCACCAGGGCGTTGATCACCGCCGACCACGCCTGGCAACTCAACGACAGCGACACCGGAACCGTCACCACCGCCAACGACACCGCCGGCACACTGCACGCCACCGGCACCACCGGCGCCACCTGGAGCACCGGCGACCTGTTCGACCCAGACGTCGCCCTCAACGGCACCACCGGCACCCTCGCCACCCCCGGACCGGCCGTACCCACCAACACCGCCTTCACCGTCTCGGCCTGGGTCAAACTCAACAGCCACGGCGGCACGGTGCTGTCGCAGGATGGCACGAACACCGCCGGATTCAAGGTCTGGGCCGAATCCAGCGACAAGTCCTGGCGGTTCGCCATGACACGCAGCAACGTGGCGAGCCCGGTCTGGGACACCGCCAGCGCCGGCGCCGGATCAGCCCGACTCGGCGTATGGACCCAGCTCACGGCTGTCTTCAGCCCCGCCGCCGGCAACCTGCACAGCATGTTCCTCTTCATCGACGGCCGCAACGTCGCCTCCGCAACCCACACCACCGTGTGGAACGCCGCCAACGGCTTCCGCATCGGCGCCGTCAAAACCGGACCGACCAGCTACAGCGGCTACCTGAACGGAGAGGTCTCCCTGACCCAGGCCTGGGACGTGGCAACCATGGGCCCCGAGCCGACAGCCCACGACCTCAACGGCGACGGCCGAGCCGACATCGTCGCCGCCGACTCATCCGGAGGCCTGTGGCTCCACCCGAACACCGGAAACGGCGGCCTGTCCACCTTCGGCACACCCGTCAAGGTCGGGGTCGGATGGTCGACCTACCGGTGGAACATCCGAGACTGGACCATGGACGGCCGCGCCGACGTCCTCGGCGTCGACGGCGACGGGCTCCTCTGGATGTACCCCAACGTCAACGGCGCACCGGGCTTCGCACAACGCCGCCAGGTCGGCATCGGCTGGACCAGCTACACCCACACCACCGGCCACGCCGACGGCGACCGAAACCCAGACCACTTCGGCATCAGAACAACAACCGGCGAACTCTTCTACTACCCCGACGGATGCTGCAAAACCCTCGTAGGCACAGCCGGCTGGACCAACTACCGCATCTACCCGGCAGACCTCAACTCAGACGGCCGCGACGACATCGTCGCGATCGAAAGCTCGGGCGCTCTGTGGTTCTACCCCAACACCGGACAGGCAGGCCTGGCGATGCTAGGCCCCCGCCAGTCGATCGGATCAGGCTGGTCCACCTACCGCGTCGCGGTCGCCGACATCAACTCCGACGGCAAACCCGACATCATCGGCGCCGACGCAAGCAACAATGTGTGGCTCTACCCCGGCAACGGCACCGGCAGCTTCAACGACCGAACCCAGATCGCAAGCAACTGGACAACCACCACCGCCAAAACCATCGGCTGACATCCACCGATAGACCACCACACGGGTGGTGCCGGCAACCCTCGCCAGCACCACCCGTGTCGCCATACCGGCACCACCAAAGCCAGATACGGACTGACTGCAAACCTCGCACCAGGTCGGCCTACCCCAGCGAACGATCACCCTGACGACTACCGGACTCAGCCGCAGACTCCTCCGGTAACCCTGCGTGACGGACGCCCTGAGCCTTGATCCACCGGGTCCGTAACGCGAACGGTGGTTTCGGCATCTTTGGTTAGTAGGTCTCGGCGTCCGGCCAGCGGTCACCGAATGTGATGGCGAAGGCGTTGATTACTGGCTTCCAGCGCATCGTCCATCGGGTGCGACCGGTCCCGGTGGGGTCCAGGCTACGGGTCACAAGGTACAGGCACTTCAACGCGGCCTGCTCGGTCGGGAAGTGCCCGCGCGCGCGAACCGCTCGACGGTAGCGGGCGTTCAGCGATTCGATGGCGTTGGTCGAACAGAGCACCCTCCTGATTTCGGTGTCGTAGTCGAGGAACGGAATGAACTCGTTCCACGCGTTCCGCCAGAGCCGGATCATCGCCCGGTACTTACTGCCCCATTTCTCCTCCAGGTCGTCCAGGGCTGCCAGGGCGGCGTCGGCGTTCGGTGCGGTGTAGATCGGTTTGATGTCCCGCTTGATCGCGTCGGCGTCGGCGCGGGACGTCAGCCGAAACGTGTTGCGAACCAGGTGAATAATGCATGTTTGCACGATCGCCTGCGGCCACACTGCCTCGATCGTGTCGGGCAGTCCTTTCAGCCCGTCGCAGACGACGAAGAACACATCTCGTATGCCGCGGTTCTTCAGATCGACCAGGACACTCATCCAGAACTTCGCACCCTCGCCGCCCGTGCCGGCCCACAGGCCCAGGACGTCCTTGCGGCCGTCCACAGTGACCCCGATGGCCGCGTAGACCGGCCGGTTGGCGACCTGGCCGTCTCGAACCTTGACCACGATGGCGTCGATGAACACCGCAACGTACACCGCGTCCAGAGGCCGTGCCGACCATTCGGTCATTTCGGCGACGACCTTGTCGGTGATCCGGGAGATTGTCTCTTTCGACACCGACGCGCCGTAAATCTCCGCGAAATGCGCGGAGATCTCGCCGGTCGTCATGCCTTTCGCGTACAGCGACAGCACGATCTCGTCGACTTCGGTGAGCCGGCGCTGCCGTTTCTTGACGATCCGTGGCTCGAACGTTCCTTCCCGATCCCGGGGCACATCAATCCGCACCTCGCCGGCAGCGTCCGAGAGCACCGTCTTGCCTCGGCTGCCGTTACGCACATTCGTCGACTCGCGTCCCGGCTCGGCCTTGTTCTTCTCATGACCGAGGTGCTCGGTCATCTCCTCGTTCAGCGCCGTCTCGAGAACATTCTTAGTAAACAGCTTCAACAACCCGTTCGGGCCGGTCAGCTCCAACCCCCGCGCCTTGGCCTCGGCCACCATCGCCGCCGCAGCGGCCTGCTCCGGCGTCAACCGCCGCCCCGGATCATCGACCTTCTTCTGTGGACTCACAACGTCCGATGTCATCACTCACAGTGCCCATCCCGCCGGACCTCAGCCCGGCGTGTCGGGCCGAAAACACCGCCCGCGGCACAGTCCCGATCCACCGACGCAGTCGGTGTTGATCGCCGTTGATCATTTCGGTGTTGGGTGATCCGGCGGGCGTGTGGGTGTCGCCGATCGCGTGGTCGGCTCGCTCCGGTGCGATTGTTCGGGGTGGGATGAGGATTGTGGCCTGTGGTGGAGCCGTCTGATGTCAGCGGGTGTGGGCTGCTCAGTCGGGTGTGGTGTTCACGGCGGTGAAGAGGTTGTCGAGTGCCGCTTGCCAGGGCCATTGGTCGGGCAGGTGCAGGTGGATGGTGCGGGCTCGGTGAGCGAGGCGGGCGGCGACGTTGATGATCCGGGTTCGGATCGTGGTGGGTCTGGCGTTGCGGTAGGCGCTGGCGGCGAGGTGCCCGGCGGCGCGGGTGAGGTTGTGGGTGATCGCGGCGCAGGTCAGCCAGGCGTCGTTCGCGCTGAACTTCCCGGAGGGCAGGTGCGCCAGGGGTCCTGCGATCAGGTCCGCGTTGACCTGCTCGATGATCGCGTGGCCGCGGTGCTGGGCCTCGGCCTGCACCAGGGTGAACGGTGAGTCGGTGAACACCGCGTGATACCGGTAGGTGGGTAGCAGTTCTTCCTGGCCGGGGATCTGGGTCGGGTCGTCGCGGCGGATCCGGCGCACGATCAGCCGGGCGCTCACCTGGTGGCGGGTGCCGGCGAACGCGGTGTAGACGGTTTCGGCGATCTGCGCGTCGGAGATCCACCGGCTGGTGTCTTCGTCGAAGACGGCCTGCGGGTACTGGATGTCGATCCACTGATCGTCGCCGATGCTGTCGCACGCGGCGCGGATCTTCGCGTCGATGCGGGTGGTGACCGAGAACCGCACGTCACGGCGCCGGCAGATGGTGATCACGGTTTTGGTGTAGAACGCCGAGTCCGCCCGCACCACGATCTCGCCCGACGCGCCACAGGCTCGGGCGGTGGTGATCGCTTCGGAGATCTGGCTGGCGGCGCCCCGGGCGGAGCCGGCGTTCCCCGCGCGCAGCCGGGTCGCGGCGATCACCGGCGCCGACAGCGGTGTGGACAGTGTGGTGACCAGCGGGTTGTAGCCGCGTAGGTAGACGTTGTAACCGCCGACCTTGGCGTGGCCGAACCCGATGCCCTGTTTCTGTTTGCCGTAGACACGGCGCAGCATCGAGTCGACGTCGACAAAGGTCAGCACGTCGACGCCGGCGAGGATCGGCGCCCGGTCGGCCAGGCCGATCAGGGTGTCGCGGGCAGCGGCCTGCAACTGCCGTACGTGCCCGTGGGTGAACGTGCGCAGGAACGAGCCGAGCGTCGACGGCGCGTACACGCCGGTGAACAACGATGGCATCCCGCCGTGCCGGGCGATGCCGAGGTCATCGATGCTGTCCGCGCCGGCGAGCATCCCCGCGACGATCGTGGCGACCTTGCCCGCCGGGTTCGACCCGGTGTCACCGGGCAAATGGACCCGGTCGGCGACCGCGGCCGGCAACCCCACCATCTGGGCCAGCCGCATCACCGGCACCAGACCGGCACACGACACGAGATTCGGATCATCGAACGTTGCGCGCACGACCGGCGCGTCTTTGGCGTAATCTCACCTGCGAGGTGCTCTCTCGAACCGTGGAATAGAAGCGTCAGAACTCCTATCCTCCCAGTTCAGAGGGCATCTTCCATCTCCGGCACGCCGATACGAACGCTATTCACCAACGCTATTCACCGGTGGATCCAGGCATTAGAGGCGGATTGTAGCGGGCCTTCGTCAAGATCTCACGGGAGGGTTCCCGTGTTGCGCAATGGCGAAAAATATCTGCGAATGCTTGAGAATGATATTGTAGTGAGGAAAGCTTCGATCTGCCGTCAATTATCAACGACAAGGGGAGGGCGATCATGGGTGTCGCCAGGAGATTGCTGCGGCTTGGGCTGATCGCGATCCTGATGACTGCCGGGCTGGTTGTCGCGGTTCCCGCCGGCCCCGCATCCGCGGCTGTCGCCCGCAATGGGATATGTGAAGCTGGAGAATTCTGCTTGTACTACAACTCGGACCTAGGTGGCTCGGTATCTGATTTTAATACTTCAATTGAAGACTATGGCGCTTCGCAACCAACCTGTTACGAATTTCGCGGCCCTGGTGCCGGTCAAGGTCAATGCGTGAAGAACAACGCAGCGTCCGCGTGGAACCGCAGAAGTGGATCTGGCTCGGTCATAGTTTACTACAATAGCGGTTGGGAGGGATATGCTCAGCTCATCTTTAACGGATCGTGGGAGAACCTCATCGAGCAGTTGAAAAACGACAACGCATCGCACAAATATTTCTACTGAACTGAAATGGTCGCTGTCATGGCCCTTTGAGGGCGGCTCCCTGGCTGGCCGAAGAGTCGTAGACGACACCCCCATCCTCTGACCGGTGGGGGTGTTTCGTGTCGCTGGACGTCTACGCGATCCCGGCCCGGGTGGCCCCGCACCTTGCGGAATCGCGGTGTTGAGCCAGGCCGCACCGGTGGCCAGTTGGCCCCACCGTGTTGTTGTTGGGCAGAGGCGGGAGGACGAAGACGGCTGAGGGGACCACGTGGGGACCGCACGCAGTGCGCGGTACCGAACGCGGCACATGCGGTGCCACGTGAGGAACCTTCGTAAAGATGTTCTGGGCTGCGAAAATGCTTAACGAATCGTCCTGGGGGTCAAGGGGTCGTGGGTTCGAATCCCGCCGTCCCGACACAGAAAAAGCCCTGACCAGCGGGAACGCTGGTCAGGGCTTTGACGTTGACGATCGTGGCGACCTTGCCCGCCGGGTTCGACCCGGTGTCACCGGGCAAATGGACCCGGTCCGCGACCGCGGCCGGCAACCCCACCATCTGGGCCAGCCGCATCACCGGCACCAGACCGGCACACGACACGAGATTCGGATCATCGAACGTTGCGCGCACGACCGGCGCGTCTTTGGCGTAATCTCACCTGCGAGGTGCCCTCTCGAACCGTGCAATAGAAGCGTCAGAACTCCTATCCTCCCAGTTCAGAGGGCATCTTCCATCTCCGGCACGCCGATACGAACGCTATTCACCGGTGGATCCAGGCTGAGTACGCCAGTACCTCGGCTTCCGCTTCTGCCGAGATGAGCGCGCCGTGGCAGGAGTGAGCGAATAGGCGCCGGCCTCGACCGGCCTGTATGCGTATTAGTTACTGGGAACGAGCGGTATCGAATCTGGCGGATGCTCGGTGAGGAGCTTGGTGACCGTGCTCAACGAGGTACGGCCGGAACGTGCACAGTTCTCGGCCTGAACTGTCAAAGTGGCTGTGGGGTGGTCTGGTCGGCTAGCGCGCGGATTTCGCTGGCGACGCTGGGCCACAGTTCGCGGGGAATGTCGTGGCCGACGCCGGGATAGGTGACCAACCGGGCGCCGGGGATGGCGTTTGCGGTGTCCCGGCCGGCGGCCGGGCGGAGGATCTGGTCGTCGTTTCCGTGTAGTACGAGCGCTGGGACGCGTAGTTCGCTGAGGTGTCCGCCGTGCCATTTCGCGCCGATCTGTCGGCTCTGTGCCTGGGGGTCGCGGACGCCGCTGTCGGCCTCGAGTTCAATCCAGGCTCGGGCGGCGACCTCGTCGAAGGGGTAGCCCGGGGACGCGACTCCGCGGGCGACCGCCATGCCGGCCGCGATGTCGCCCTCGCGGCCTGCGGGGAAGCGTTGCCGGGCAAGTTTGAACAGCAGTCCGAGCCGTAGGTATCGCAGTATCCGCGGGCCGGTGGCATCGCTCGGGAGGGCGGCGGAGGAGGTGATGCTGCAGACCCGGTGGGGGTGCCGTAGCGCAGTGCGTTGCACCAGGAGGCCGCCCATCGAGTGGCCGAACAGGTGCGCCGATCTCCAGCCGAGCGAGTCCATGACCGCGATCGCGTCGTCGGTCATGTCCTCGGCGCTGTAGGCGGCCGATTGCCGGCGTAGGAGCGCGCGAAACGGGCTGGCCTCGGCCGCGTTGGTCAGGTGCGTCGACTCGCCGGCGTCACGCTGGTCGAAGCGAGCCACGTGGAAGCCGCGCCCGATCAGCTCCGCGACGAATCCGGCGGGCCACCAGAACCGGGACACGCCGAGCCCCATGACGAGTAGGAGCGGCTCACCGCCCGCGCCGCCGAGGTCGTCGAAGGCGATCGCTACGTCGCCGTTGTGGGCGAACCGTGTGGGATGCGGTGGGGTCTGGTCTCCGGTGTCCAAGGTTTCCTCCGAACCATCTCATTCGCGAACAGCATTCGCGAATGACTGTACGACTTCGAGTACAGTGTTCGCAAACGGATGGGAGGGGAGGCACGATGGTGGCTGGCGACCAGAACGACCTGATCTGGATGCGACCCGAGTCGCGGCCGGTCGGACGACCGGCCGAACGTAGCCGGGCCGAGATCACCACCGCCGCGATCCTTCTCGCCGACCAGGAGGGCTTGGAGGCGGTCTCGATGCGCCGGGTCGCCGCTGCCCTGGGGACCGGAGCGGCGTCGCTGTACCGCTACGTGAGCACCCGCGATGACCTTCTCGACCTGATGGTCGACGCCGTCGCCGTCGAGTACGAGCTACCGCCGCCAACCGGCGACTGGCTGGCCGATCTCGTCAACGTCGGGCGCCAAGCGTGCGCGATCATGCGCCGCCACCCGTGGCTGCCGGCCATCGCGACGACTCGGCCCGCGATCGGTCCGAACGCGCTGAACCTCATCGAACACATCCTCAATGTGCTCGCCGACCACCCCGCCGACGGCCCCGCCAAACTCGAAGCGATCGCGATGCTCAACGCCGTCGCCGCCGCGTACATGCAGAACGAACTCGCTCAGCGTGCTGACAGCCAGACCCCACATCAGGCGCAGCTCGCACAGGCTAGGTACCTGCAACACGTCGCCGGCCAGGGCAGGCACCCTCGGCTCGCCCATGCCCTCGCCGTCGCGGCAGCCGAGAACAATGACCAGCACCGTTTCGACACCATCCTCGCCCGCATCATGACCGGGATCCTGCGGGGTTGAGTAGAAGGGGAAGCGCACGTTGAAATTGCGGCACAGATCCGACCGCTGCCCTGCGCCGAGCGGCCTTCCACGCATAAGCGAAGATCGGCTCCAGACCAAATATTGGCTTACTCTCATACCGCAGGTCGTGCGCGCCGTTGCCAACGAGGCCGTCACCTTCGGTAGCCGTGGATCCCAGCGCGGCCAGGTACGAGGACGTCCGGTCGTGCCGAAGAGCGGATCCGCTGCGACCGGCGTCGCGCCGGTGGCCAGCCCGTGCAGCACCCCCTTCACGGAGCCGAGGGCGAGCCGCCGTAGTCTGCGTTGATCATCGGCGCTGGAGGCAAGATCGATGGGTGCGAAGACCGCACTGTTGGCTTTCACCGAAGGCGATCTGCGCCCTGCTCTGTGGGGAGCGGTTCGGTCGGACCCGGCAGAGGTCATCGACCTCGTGCGCGAGCTGCATCCTGGCTACCAGGTGACACCGATCGGCGACGCCTCGCTCGGTGACTACAGCTATCCGCCGGACGACATCAGCTACGCAACCGTCCAGGCCGGCGCCGAACTGTTCTGTGACCGACGGCTTGTCTGTGATCCCCCATCACAGCTACCGGCCCGGCTGCTTCAGGCCGGAGCGGGCCGGCGGATCATCTTGCACGGAATGCACTCGGTCTCCGATTGGCTGTGCTTCGCGGTATGGGAGAACGGCGAACTCGTCCGCTCGCTGAGCCTCTCTCCCGACGCGGGCATCCGGGAAAACATCGGTGAGCCGTACGACTTCGAGCTGCCCTACTGGGCGGGCGAGCATCCTGTCGAGCCGATGCTCTCCGAGAACTCGTATCCTCTTCCCTTCCACCCGCTGGACCTGGGTGAGCAGGCCCTGCGCGCACTTTTCGGGTTCGTCATCGAGGGCCGCCCTGAGCTCGACGACATCGATCCGTTCGACGTCCACCTGCACGGCTTCCGAGTCGCTGACCCGACTGGCCGGGAACAAGCGGAACGCGCGGCCAGGATGGAACAAGTCCTACAGAGGATGACACCGCCACGCCGCTACCGCATGATGCCAGACGGCACCCTGCGCGAACTCGGCGACGACGAGACCTGACGCCCGCTGCCACCGAACGGACGTTGTCCGGCGCCAACGGCCCGACCGCCGATTGATGGCGCCCAGTCAACCTTGATCGGATATCCGGATCTGCCGCGATCCGATCGATACGTGGCGTAGTCACGCCTCGACGGCGGCCGCCTGGTCGGATATGCCGACGAGGCGGCTCGTCAGATCCGTAGTCCGATGTTCTTGCGAAGAGTGACGGAGTCTGGGGACGTCCGAGTTGTGTCGGCTGGTCCAGCTACATGCCCGCAGGTCCCGCCGCACTTCGAAGATCGTGGATGTCTGTTGCTATTGTGCGACGGGCCGAAATTCATCCGGGTCCGGAAACGTCTGTGGCAGTTCCTTGGTGTCCGAGCACCCGTGGAGCAGCCACTTTTGCCGGCGAGCGCTCTGCGTCATGTTTCCCGAACTCCCGGTGCCGTCGATGGTGCGCCGTCCGGCGCCGGTTCGGACGTAGGGTCGAGGTCAGGAGGTACGGCAATGGCGTGGTCAACAGGCGCGCCGGCTGGTTCGCGGTACGCCGATCAGCGGCACTACGTCGTTGCCGCGAGCCCGGCCGATCTGCGGGGCCGGTCGGCGGTATGGTCCGGCTTGATCGCTGGTTGAGCCTCCTACTTAAGTCGTAAGTCGAGTGTGGTCCTGCGCCAGATGGCGCGGCGGTGCCGCTGCAGCAGGCTCTCGGGTATGAACCAGAGCGATGCACCAGAGCAGACTCCTTCCCGGTCCTACCCGTCCCGGCCGGCTTTCCGCCTGCGGCGTCTCGGTGCCGTCCTGGCAACCGTGGTCGTCGTCGGGGCGGCCGTCGTCGGCTGCGGTGCCGGTGCCGGTGCCGCGCAGGAGCCGGCCCCGACGAGCGACGGCCCGGCAGCAGCCGTCGAACCGGGCGTGCTGAACGCCAGCGACGTGAACGCCTGGCTCGACGAGATGCTCCCGGCCGCGCTGGAAGCCAATGACATCGCCGGGGCAACGGTCGCCGTCGTCAACGACGGTGGGACCGTCACCACTCGGGGGTACGGCCACGTCGACACCGGTGGCGAGGGCACCGAGCCGGTGCCGGTCGACCCCGAGCGGCACCTGTTCCGGATCGGGTCGGTGTCGAAGCTCGCCACCGCCACCGCCGCGATGCAACTCGTCCAGGACGGCAAGGTCGACCTCGACGCCGACATCGCCGCCTACCTCGACTTCGCCATCCCCCGCAACTTCGACGAGCCGATCACCCTGCGGCATCTGCTGACCCACACCGCCGGGTTCGAGGAGCGGATCGCCGGCCTCATCGGCAAGGAAGGCACCCGGGCAGACCTACGCGACGCTCTGGTCACCGATCCGCCGGAGCAGATCTACCGGCCGGGGACCGTGCCGGCCTACTCCAACTACGGCAACTCGCTCGCCGGATACATCGTCGAACGGGTCAGCGGCATCCCCTTCGAGGAGTACGTCGACCGTAACGTCTTCGACCGCCTCGGCATGACATCGTCCTCATTCGCCCAGCCGCTCCCCGCCGACCTGGCCGGCCGCGTTTCGAACGGGTACGACAACGCGTCGTCCCCCGCCGGGTACTTCGAGATCGTCGGCACCCCGCCCGCCGGGTCGATGACCGCCTCGGCCCCGGACATGGCCCGGTTCATGCTCGCCCACCTGGGCGAACCGGTCGGCGACACCCCGATACTGGACGAGCCGACGCTCGACCTGATGCACCAGCCAGCGCTCGACGCCACCACGCTCGGCACCCTCGCGGGTGCACCCCGGATGACCCTCGGGTTCTTCGACGAGAGCCGCAACGGCCATCGGATCATCGGCCACGGCGGCGACACCCTCTATTTCCACACTCACCTGCAGATCTACCCGGACGAGGGCGCCGGCCTGTTCATCTCGCTCAACAGCACCGGTACGTCTTCCCTGGCCAACCACAAGCTGCGACAGAACCTGACGAAAGCCTTCGCCGACCGTTACTTCCCGGCGGTGCCCGGTGCGGCGGCGAACAACGTGCCGGCGACCGAGCTGGCCGCCCCGACCACCGACGCCTCGGGCACGGCCGAGCGGGCCGCGATGGCCGCCGGCACCTACGAGAGCTCCCGCGCGATCGAGAGCAACTTCCTGACCGTGATCGGCCTGTCCGGGCGTACCACGGTGAGCGTCCGCGATGACGGCCGGCTGCTGCTCGAACCGCGTCCGATGGCCGATACCGCCGCCGTCTACGAAGAGATCGAGCCCTGGGTCTGGCGCGAGGTGGGCGGCCAGGAGACGATCGCGATGCGAGCGGTCGACGGCCGGGTCGAAGTGATCGGTTTCGACTCCGCGTTCGCCCTGGTGCCCGTCGAGACCGCACGCAGCACCTACCTGGCCATCCCGGTGATCGTCGGCTCGGTGGTCATCCTCCTGCTCACTGTCCTGGCCTGGCCGATCGGGGCGATCGGTCGCCGGCTGCGGCGGCGGGCACCGCGTGATCGGGCTGGACGCACCGCGCGCATCCTCAGCCGCGTCGCCGTCGGCTGCGCCCTGCTCGCGGTCGGCGGCTGGGTAGGAAGCCTGGTGCTCATCATGAGCCTGGAGGATCTCTCCACCGTCTCGATGCGGAGCGTGCAGGTGGCCCAGCTGATCGGCCTGCTCGGGGTGATCCCCGCAGCGGTCCGGCTGGTGGACGACCTCCGCCGGCGGGTCGGCTGGTCGCGGACCGCCGGCAGCGCGCTGGTCCTGCTGGCCCTCGCCGGTACGGGATGGTTCGCCGTCGAGTTCATGCTGCTCTCGCCGAACATCTCCTACTGACGGTGTCGACCGATCCCTTCCCGACCCACCCCCTCCCGATCCGTCTCGATCTACGAGCAGAGGATGCTGACACGGTGAACGACCACATCGGAGGCGGCCCGGTCACCGCCGAGCCAACCGAGCCGGCGGACCAGCCCCGGCTGACGAAGCGGTTGGACGTACTGCTCGCCAACCTCGGGGTGACCGGGCAGTTCGCCCGGGACTGTCTGCTCGCGGCCTGCGTCGCCGGGCTGACGTTCACGTTGATGGCAGCTCTGTTCTGGGTCGTGACGCCACCGGACGAAATCGTGGTCGGCCCGGTGCGGGCCTGGCTGCTCGTCGCCCTCGGGGTCGGGCAGGCGCTGCTGCTCTGCCTGCGCCGGCTCCGCCCGCTGCTCTGCCTCGCCGGCATCGTCGGCCTTCAGGTCGCCATGATCGCCCTGTCCCCACCAGAGGCGACGATCCGGGGATTCGCGCCGTTCGTCGTCGCGTACACCATTGGGGTTCTGCTGCCGGCCCGGACGGCGTTCGTGCTGGTGGGCGCGGCGGTGGCGGTCGAGGCGACAGCGGCGTTCGGCATCGCCGCCGTGACGACGCCGGACCTTCTGCTGTCGGCTGTCGGCCCTGCCGGGTCGAGCGCACTGTCCAACCTCGGCGCGGTCGTCGTCGGCAACTACGTGGCGACCCGTCGACGCTACACGCAGCTGTTACGCCTGCAGGCCGCCGATGCGGTCCGGGCCCAGCAGGCGAAGGTGCGGGCCGCGATCGAGGCGGAGCGCACCCAGATGGCTCGGGAACTGCACGACGTCGCCGCCCACCACCTGTCCGGAATGGTGGTGCAGGCGGCGGCGGTCCACCGGCTGATTGACCGGGACCCGGAGGCGGCGAAGGCCGGCGTGGCCTGGATCCGGTCCCAGGGAAAGGAAACCCTGAACAACCTGCGGCTGGTGGTCGGGGTGCTGCGCGGCACCCCGGCCGACAGTAGCGGCGGCGGCGACACACCTGGCCACGATGGCGAAGGCAGCGTTCCGGTGCCGGGGCTGGCCGTGCTCGACGACCTGGTCCGGACCGCTCGGGACCTGGGCACGCCAGTCGAGCTCGTGGGCGAGGGGTCGCCACGTCCGGTTCCGCCGATCGCCGACGTCGCTCTTTATCGGATGGTGCAGGAGTCGCTGTCCAACGCGCGGCAGCACGCGCCGGGCGCGCCGGTGCTGATCACGCTGCGCTACCTGCCGCGGGAGGTGTCGCTGGCGGTGGTGAACGGTCCGCCAGCGCGGCGTCCCGAGCCGGCGGCGGCGCGCACCAGCAGCGGGGTCGGGCTGATCGGCATGCGGGAACGGGCGCAGTTGATCGGCGCACGTTTCGCGGCCGGGCCGACGACCGAAGGCGGCTGGTCCGTCACAGCGACGCTGACATCAAAGGGAGGGGACCCGTCGTGACCGGTTCTAAGACTGGGGCCGAGACTGGCGCTGGGACGATCCGAGTGATGCTGGTCGACGACCAGGCGGTGGTGCGGGCCGGTTTCCGGGTGCTCCTGGCGCAGGCGGACGACATCGAGGTGGTGGCGGAGGCGTCCAGCGGATCGTCCGCGGTGGCGGTGGCCGCCCGGCTGCGCCCCGACGTCATCTGCATGGATGTCCGGATGCCCGGCGGCGACGGGCTCACCGCGACCCGCGAGATCCTCGCCGCCGCGCCCGAGTCGCCGCCAGCCATCCTGGTGGTGACCACGTTCGACCTCGACGAGTACGTCTTCGGCGCACTCGAATCCGGGGCCAGTGGCTTCATCCTCAAGGACTGCGAGCCGGAGGACCTGATCGACGCGATCCGTCGGCTGGCGAACGGCTACGGTCTCGTCGACCAGGCCGTGACCCGCCGGGTGATCTCGGAGTTCGCCCGGCGGCGACCGGCAGCACCGCCCGAGTCCGCGGCGGCGCACCAGCTCACCCCGCGCGAAGCCGAGATCGTACGGTTGCTCGCCAAAGGGCTGTCCAACAACGAGATCGCCGACGAACTCTTCATCGAGACCAGCACGGTCAAGTCACACCTCGGGCGGGCGATGACCAAGATCGGCGTACGGGACCGGGTGCAGACCGTGGTGTGGGCGTACCAGAACGGGTTGACCCCGAGCTGACAGTCAGCCGAGGACGGGGAGGGTGACGCCGGCGTGCGGGTAGAACTTGTAGATCGCGGCCGGCAACTCCCGGGCGACCCGCGCGGTCGCCGGCAAAGACCCCGGTCAAACGCAACCGGTACGTACGCCGGACCGGCGCGGCGAAGGATGTCAGCCGTGTGCTGGAGGCCAAGAACCGGGCGCTGGCCGGGATCAAGGTCCACATCACCAACCTCCCGGACCCCGACCCCGAGCAAGTCATCGCCGCCTACAGCCGGTCGGGCCGATCTGGGAAGGCGGTGACCACGGCGAAGCCGACGTCCTGGCCTCCCGCTACCGACGCAGCCCGCAACTCGCCGACGGACTCGGCGCCCGGACCGTCGCCTTCCCCGCGATCGCCACCGGCGTGTATGGCTTCCCTCCCGACCAGGCCGCCCGGATCGCCGTAGCAACGCTCAAGGCCACACCAACAGCGGTTCAACGGGTACGACTCGTCGCATTCGACGAGGACACCCGGGAACGCCCGCAAGCGGCAGCGCTCGGCAGCGACTGACACCTCCGCAACTGCCACGAGCCGGGCGTTACCGAGCGTAACGGAGATCGTAGTGTCGGGTGCGCGACCATGCCGAAATGAGTACGTCGTTGTTCAGGTGATGTGTCTGTTCTTCAAAGGCTTTCACGTGGCGATTCCGTAAAGGTTTCAGGTGGCGATCAGGTCAAGGGCGAATACGCCGCGCCCACCGACCTACAGGACAGCATTGCGATGCGATAATGCCGATGACATGATGCAGGCTTCCGGCCGACGCCCGGTGATTGTGTGTTTGAGGCCATCCACAAGGTCAGCGATTCTGGAGTCGTCTGGTCAATAAATGGCTGCCAGTCGGTAAGAATTGCGCCGGGGGGCGGGGCAAACAATTGACGGGCCCGTGTGCGAGTTTGTCCCGTCGTACTTCCGTGAAGAGTTGACGTGCGACCGGGGCGAGGACGGTGCGGTACGCAGGTAGGGTTAACCTCCGCCATATTGGGGGGTCAGCGGGTTCGAGCGGGATCAGAAAACCGGGAACAGTGGATTCCATGGTTATCCAGAAAGCATCCCGGTTCCGCCAGGCTTCCCTCGCCCTTGTCCTGTCCGTCACGGGGGTGGCGGCGGTCGGTGCGTGCAATGGTTCCGCAGCGCCGAACGCCGCACCCACGGCCAGTCCGGCATCCACGGCTCCCGCGACCCCGGCCAACCCGACAGGCCCGGCCCCCGCAGCGGGCACGCACATGATCGCTAACAACGGGCGTCGGCTCGCCTTCCACGTCACGCCTGGGCATTCGCCCACCCTCGTGCTGGACGCCGGCGGCGGCGAAGACTCCTCGTATTGGGATGCCCTGGTGCCTCAGCTGTCAAAGGCCACCGGGTCGCAGATCATCACCTACGACCGCGCAGGTCTTGGCGCCAGCGACGAGGTGCAGGGCCCGTGGGATCCCCGGGCCGCCGCCGCCGACCTGCAGGCCGGTCTACGCGAACTCGGCGTCACCCGAAACGCAGTCCTCGTATCCCACTCGCAGGCGGGGGAGGTCGCCACCTACTTCGCCCGCGCGAACCCGGGCGTGCTCTCAGGGGCGGTGCTTGTTGACGCCAACCTGCCGCAGTTCTTCACCGACTCACAGATTGAGCGTCTCATCGCACTCACCGCGCCGCAGATCGAGGAACTCAAGAAGCAGCCGGCGACGAAGGCGAACCGCCAGCTCATCGCCACAGCCGACAACTTCGGTCCGACGCACCAGGCGTACCACTTGCTTGCCTGGCCAGACAGCGTCCCCGTCACCGCTATCGTGGCGGAGAAGACGCCCTTTGACGGATCACCGGAGGACGCCCAGCACTGGCGGGACGCGGCTACCGCGTTCGTGGCCGCCGGCCCCGGCCGCACGCTCGTCACCGCTGAGGAGAGTTCGCACGACGTCCCCAAGGACAAGCCCGCCCTGGTAATCGCGGAAGTCGAGCGGATGGCCGCCACCGTCAAATGAACGGTCATCCTGCCGGGGGTGTCGAGGGCGGCGAGGCGGACCGAGCGTCACCGCCGGCACGCGCTCGCGTGGGGCGAGCACGATCCCTACCTAAAAACTGATGGTGTGTGCGGGGGAGTACTGTCCTGTAGAGGCAATCGCCGCTCGTACGCGCCAATCTTCAGGACGGGGGCGGCTCACGATTGTACTGCGGCAATGGCGTTACGCAACGTTGGTCCCGAAGACGCGCTCTTCTGCCGCCGAGCGGGCGCGTTGGACCCCGGCACCCCGTCACTCTCCGTAGGCCATCGTCCGTATGCCGCACGCTCGCTCGTGCCGATGTGAGCGCACTTGTTAATGCACGTCATCCGGGTGTGTGTGACTAGCGCTTTGTGTCGTGGCGAGCGGCGTCGGCGGGTGACCTGCGGACAGCGGTCAGGCACCAGGTGGCATAGGCGAGGGTGACGTCGCCGTCGACCGCGGCGGCGACCGTCGAGAGGATCTCGGCGAGTTTGTCTGGTGGCATGCTCGCGAGGCCGCCGGATGTCGGGATGAGTTCGAGCAGTTCGTCGCGGGCGTAGGTGCGCTGCCAGTCGTAACGGCGGATCTCGGGTTCGGCGAAGCAGCCGGACGCGCGGACTGCCTCGGCGGCGCGGTCGTAGATGGCGCGATAGCCGTCGAGGATGGAACCGGTCGGCTGTTGGTAGGGCAGGTCGGGCGCCGCCCGGCGCAGTCCCTCACCGAGCGCTGCGGCAATCGGCGACGGCAGTTCGTAGACGTGGCCGAACGGTGCGAGGAGGCCGCCCGGGCGCAGTACCTCGGCTGCCTTGGCTGCTCCGGCGATAGGGTCGACCCAGTGCCAGGCCGTGCCGGAGACGATCGCGTCGAAGGTGCGGCCGGCCGGCTCCCACGTCTCGAAGGTCGCGATCTCGACGTCGATGCCGCTTGCGCGGGCGAATGCGGCCATCCGGGGGTCGGGGCTCGACGCCGAGGACCGTGCGCCCGGCGGCGCGGAACTGGCGGGCTTCGATCCCGGTCCCGCAACCGGCGTCGAGGAACGCGGTGCCCGGCGCGGCGGCGACGATGTGCTCGATCAGCGCGTCCGGATACGGCGACCGACTGCGGTCGTAGCGCCCTGGATCGCTTCCGAACGACTCCGCGACGCGGCGCGCTTCGTGAGGTTGCGGCGGTAGAGTGACCATGCGCCCACCTTAGTGGGCAATCGCCCACTGGGAAAGCGGGAGGATCCCTTGCCGACCGGCGTAGCTCTGCGCGATCCGCGCCAGCAACTGTTCGACGCGGCCGTGAGGGTGCTCATCCGCGGCGGCGTCGCGGCGCTGACCAGCCGCGCGATCACCGATGAGGCCGGAGTGGCCAAGGGTGTGCTGCATCGGCACTTTGCCGACTTCGACGCGTTCCTGGTCGATCTGGTGCTCGACCACATCGCGCGGGTCGAGGCGCAAGGTGCCGCGCTCCGCGATGCGGCCGGGACCGGGACCGTTGCCGGCAACCTCACCGGCGCGATGTTCGAACTTTTCGAGCCGGTCATGTCCGCGATCGTGGTGCTCACCATTACCCGCGACGAGCTCCGCAACCGCCTGCGCGCGGCCGGCACTGCCCGGTTCCCCCTAGCGGGCGAGGCGGTCGCCGCGGTGGCCGGCTATCTGGAAGCCGAGCGAGACCGCGGCCGGTTCGCCGCCGACGCGGACGTGCGGGTGCTGGCGCCGACCCTGATCGGCGCCGTGCAGCTGCTGTTCACCGAGCACCGCGGCGAGCCGCCAGTCGAAGACGTGCACAATGTCGTGGCGAGCGTCCTGCGCTGACGAGTATGCCGGAGCGAGCCATGGGCTCACTCTCATGCCGCCGTCCGTGCGTGTCGACCCAGTCGGAATCGTTACGCTTCGCAGCCATCCCTCCGGGCCGATCGGCGATGAACTGCAGGTAGCCGTCGCGGGTGGGATCGATGACTCCGCCGATGGAGTAGCGTCAGCAGGTGACCAGCGACTACCGCGATGGCCGTTACCGCCACGACGTCCGGCGATGGACCGTAGGCCAACTTCGTGAGGCACTGCGCGATCTGCCGGATGAGGCAGGGCTGCGAGTCGAGGTAGCACTGGCGCCAAGCACAGGCCACCCCGACCCGTGGGGCAACGACCAGTTCGTCGTCACCAGTGCAGCAGTCGACGATGACGACGACTTCTCGACTGGAGACCTCGTCATCCGCGTCGACTATTCCTCGGGCTCGTACATGCTGCCCAGGGAGAACCTGACAGGCTAGGTCCCACCAAGGCAGTTGCCGGCATCCGCATCTGCCGCCGTCCGTGCGCGCCGTTGCCAGCGAGGCCGTCACCTTCGGTAGCCGTGGATCCCAGCGCGGCCAGGTGCGAGGACGTCCGGTCGTGCCGATGTCCGGGCGTTGGTGCACCCTGGGGCGAGACAGGGGTTCGACGCGCGTTGTATGTTCCCCCGACGATGTACGCCGCTGCGTACGCGTCGCGAATCGCGTTGCCCGGCCCTTTGTCCGGGAGTGCTGTGTCTGCCTCGCCGATCCTGCTTGCTCTAGCAGGTAACCCTGCGCTGCTCTCGGAGCACATCGATGTCCTTGCGGCTATGGGGCATCCAGAGTTGTTGCGGAAGCTGGCGCGGGAGCAGCGCCTAACCTCGGCCCAGTCATACTTCCTTGCCGGAAGTGGGCAGCGCGACATTTTGGTAGCGCTTATCGAGTCGGGAAATCTCGCGATTGAGCGGATTCCAGACGGTGACCCATGGGCGCTGCTCGCCGTCATCAACCGGGTCGACGCACCTGACGACTTGCTGTCCAGGCTCGGCTCCTGGCCGGACACCGCAGTGCGTCTGGCGTTGGGCAACTATGCGTCGGAGCGCCTGGACGTCGCGCAGCTCGTGGCCGACGATGAAGACTGCTCGGTGGCTGCGTCCGCCGGCCGCCTCTGGGAACTTCCCGAGACGCTGGCGTTGCGGCTGTCGCGACGTGCTGAGGCCTGCGTCCGGGTCACCCTGGCGTCGAACATCCATACTCCTGGCATCGTTTTGGTTGACCTGATCGGCCATGGTGGCGAGCCCTCGATGAGCCCGTGTCCACACTGGCCCAACATCGTGGCAGCGCTGTGCGAGGTACGTCGGCTGGCCGCGGGCAATCCCGCGACTCCCGTAACAGCGGTTGAGCCTCTGATCGCCGAATGTGATCCCGCGTTGGTGCTGGCACTCGCGGGCCGAGCAGACCTACGCGACGAGACCTACGAGCGGCTTCTGTCACTGCGCGACCACGACGTGATGGTTCGCGTCGCGATGAACTGGGCGGCGCCTCCTGATCTACTCCGCGAGCTGTACGATCTTGAGGCTGGCCGCTGGCGGAGCTATGTGCTGGCGAATCCACGCACTCCACTGGACCTGCTCGTGCGGCACAGCCGCGAGGGCGGCTCACCGCGGACCGATAACCACCCGGACCTCGACGGGTTGCTCGGATTGGCCACGCACCCAGACCCGCGGGTCAGACTGGTCGCGGCTGCAAGCCACAGGTTGCCGGCAGACGTCCGCGCGACTTTGATCCGAGATGCGGACTTCGACGTCGCATGCCGGGCTGTCCGCTACTACTCCGTGCCCTCCGAGCAGGTCCGCGCGATTGCAGCGCGCTATGGTCCACTCGTTTCCTCGCTGGTGGCTGGGCATCCATCTTGCCCGCCCGATGTCCTGCTCACCATCGCCACGGATCCGCTGAGCTCAGCCGAGGCCATCATCGATGTCGCCGTACATGAAGCAGCGCCGCCCACCGCGTTGGCTGCCTGCCTTCAACATCCGCATGCCGCCGCCTACGTCGCCTGTAATCCGGCGCCGCCCCCGGACATGCTGATCGAGCTGGCGTCCCATTCGGATCCCCATGTGATCCTGGAACTTGCGAGAAATCCGAGCCTTCCCGCAGTAGCCGCTCATCGCATCCTCGAGAAGTTCGCGACCGACTGACCCGCCGCCCAGCCACCGCCACCACGCATTCATCTGCCGCTGAGCGACGGGCGCGCAAGCCGTACGCCGCGGCGCCCGTCGCTGTCCGTACGCCATCGTCCAATTGTCGAACGCACGCTCGTGCCGAGGGCCGGGGCGTTGTCAAGTAGCCCGCTCTACCCAGTACGTCTGCTTATGGCCACGCCGCTCCATAGCTTCCGCCAGCGCGTCAGTGTCCACGCGTACCGTTCGGCGAGCAACCTCGAATCGGTTCCCGTTATCGTCTTGCCGCCAGACGACCCACGTCAATTCCGTGGGTAGCGACCCGTCATTCTGATTCTCGTCTCGCTTGCTTTCCGACATCCCACGATGATCGCCCCTGCGGCGGGCATCCTCAACTGCCGCCGTCCGAGTGTGACAGCCGCCGGGCGGCGCGTTCGAGCCGGTCAGCTCACTGCGGGGGCGTCGAGATAGCCGACGTCCGTGGAGCCCGACGCGACGCGGACGTGATACCCCCAGTGTCGTAAGACCTGGGCGATCTTCGTGGCGCCAGCGGGGTTGGCGGAGTGGACGTTGATGACGCCGACGTCAAAGGAGCGCTTGTCGAAGGCGGCCCGTTCCAGGACCTCCACGACCGGCCAGATCGTGTCGTCCCCGCCTAGGTCGTGGTCCAGCCACAGCTCGTCCAGGCGCCGGTCCCGGTACCGATCGAGGATTTCAACTGCGGCGGCGCTGGTGCGGGCCACCTCGGCGCTACGGCCATCCACGAACGAACGGAGGTCATCGACCAGGACGATCGTTCGGCGGGCATTCACACGATGATGGTGCCTGGCACTCTCATGATCCGACATCCGGATTTGCCGCCGTCCGTGCGCGCCACTATGAGCCGGAGTCGTCACGCTCCGCGGCGGACCTTCCATGCCAGCCGACGTCCGGAACTGCCGAGGGGCGGGCGTCAACCTGGGGGCCGCTACCCTGCTGCGGGTGAGCTACGACCTGTACTTCTGGCCTTCCGGCGTGGCCGTGAACCCTTGTCGGCTAGCTGGGCAGCTGGCGGATGAGGATGCCGATGGTCTTGAGCCGGATGAGCGGGTCGTTGCCTTTCGCGCTGAACTGCTACGACGCTGGCCCGACCTTGCCGACATGATCGCTCCGTGGCATCACGATCTGGGCTGGCGGCAACCATGGGGCCGCACAGATCTCGCCGATCGGTTCGTCGGGGTGACCCTGCCCTACAGCTGGGAACACACTGCTGCGCTCCCCGTTCTCGCCAGCGCATACGGGCTCGACTCCTACGATCCGCAGTCCCGGAAGCTGATGCCTTCTCAGGCAAGGTCAATTAGCGAGGCAGGGCCGCGCAATGACCGTGCGGACGCCGTGGTGTGGGTCGACGGATGGGTGGCCCAGGACAACGTCGTCCGGTTGTTGGAGGAGATCAGCGGATACATCGGCTATCCGTACGACGATCTGGACGAGGCGGCACTGACGGGCGCGCTGGACAATACGAACGACGAGTCAGCCGATGGTTGGTTCGAATATCCGTTGGAGGGCATGCCCGCGCTGGTGGTTCGTCTGGCGCAATCACAGGGCAGTGCGGTGATCAGTGTCCGTGTCGGCGGCGGCATGGATCTGGTCCTGGCCGCACGCGTGGAAACGTTGCTGGAAGTGCTGTAGTCGCTCGCGGGGCAGCCGATCGAATGCGCGCTCACGCCGCGATTCGCGCACCGGCCGACGGAGCGACTGTCAGCACCCGTCCGACGAGCCCCGGCAGGAGGAGTTCGGAGGCCGGCACCGGGCGGGACGGCTGCCAACCGGCAGCCAGGGCCTGCCGGACGCCTACAGCCACCGTGCCGGGCAACACCGGCTGGCTCCCTAATCCGAGCCAGTTGCCCGGATGAGCGCAAGGCAGCGATGCCAGAACCAGCCATCCGCTCGTAGCCGCAGAGCGCGCCTCGCCGGGTCACCTGCAAACTACGCAGCGTGATGACCCCAGCAGGCGTGTGGCGCACGGTCCTAGGAGCCGATGAGAGCATTCGAGGCTGACCCGTCTGTTCGACTAACCATGTTTCCCCGACGTCATTTTGGCGCTACCGATGGGCTGCCGATCAAGGTCACCGAGGTGACGCCCCGGGTCTCCAGGTCCTCCCGCACCTATGGCGGGATGCAGGCGGGTGGCACCATACACAGCGAGCGGCGTGCGCCGGGCGCCGACGACCGCCGCCAGGGCCGTACCACCGACGGGGACAACGGGAACAGCTGGCGCGGTCGTGGGTGCTCCGTGGGCGCTCGGATGCCAGCGACCCTGGACGGATTCCACGCCTAGAATCTGGATTTCGACTCTGAGTGACCTTGGATAGAGCGACTACAATGCGCAACAACCATTCTGACCTGCTGATACTCGGCGACACTTGTCTGGATTCCCGGCCAAGGATCCGGACGAATGGCTTTACGCTCGGTAGCGGGAACAAAGACCGCTCCCCGCGGATTAAAAGTCCGCTGCTCTGCCGGTTGAGCTAACAGCCCGCTAGCCCGTACAGAGTACCGGACGGTGCCCGGTCTGCCCCGGGGATAACCGGCCGGCGGGCCGCCCGCCCCGGGCGGCCCGGCGCCGGTCGGTGAACCTTCTCGACCTGGAGAGCGCCACGCGTGCGACCCCGACTTCCACCTCCGGCCACGGCGGACCGCAGGGGCGGTCGCGAAAGGTTCAGTACGTGTCGGCGAGTTGGTTGCGGAGTTTGGTGAGGGCGCGGGTGAGGAGGCGGCTGATGTGCATTTGGGAGACGCCGATTTGTTCGGCGATTTGGGATTGGGTGAGGTTGGCGTAGAAGCGGAGGGTGAGGATTTTTTGTTCGCGTTGGTCGAGGGTGGCGAGGGCGGGGCCGAGGGCGACGCGGAGTTCGGCGAGTTCGTATTCGTTGTCTTCGGTGCCGAGGAGGTCGCCGAGTTCGGTGGTGCGGTCGCCGTCGCCGGTGGGGGTGGACAGGGAGACGGCGTTGTAGGCGCGGGCGCCTTCGAGTCCTTCGAGGATTTCTTCTTCGGTGAGGTGGAGGTGGGTGGCGATGTCGGTGATGGTGGGGGAGCGGCCGAGGGTTTGTAGGAGGGTGCTGTTGGCTTCGCTGATGGCGAGGCGGAGTTCTTGGAGGCGGCGGGGGACGCGGATGTCCCAGGTGCGGTCGCGGAAGTGTCGTTTGAGTTCGCCGATGATGGTGGGGATGGCGTAGCCGGCGAAGTCGACGCCGCGGGTGGGGTCCCATTTGTCGATGGCTTTGATGAGGCCGACGGCGGCGGTTTGGGTGAGGTCGTCGGTGGGTTCGCCGCGTCCGCTGTAGCGGTGGGCGAGGTGGTGGGCGAGGGGGAGCCAGGCTTCGATGGCTTTGTCGCGGAGGGTGGGGCGGGAGGGGTGGTGGGTGGGTAGGGCGGTCATGGCGTGGAGTAGGTCGGTGGCGGTGTCGGTGAGGGTGGGGTTGTCGGTTCGGGTGGTGGTTGTGGTGGTGGTCATGGTGGTCCTCCCTGCACTGGGTGGTGGCGGGGACGGGGGTTGTCCGGTGGTGGGTGGTCGGGTGGTGGGTTGTTGTGTGGCTGTTCAGGCATCACCTTAGCCCGTTGGTATTGGCTGAGGCTAGCCGAACGGCTGATGTATAAAAGGGATGGATATGGAGGAAGATGGGCATACTAGCGCCTGATTGACGGAGGCCTGTCGCCGATCCGTCGGCCGAACGGAATTCGCCGATCCGGCACACCCAGCCCGGCACGCACGGGATGATTACCGGCTGTGAGCTGGAGGCCGCACCGCGTACCAGGCCCGGTGGGTCGGACCGGCGACGGGGGTACGGCGTGATCCGGCCACGCCGGCTCATCGAGCGCTGGGGGCTGGACCCGAAGTCGCTGCCCGGCGAGCACGAGGAGCGGCACGCCTCCTGGCTCGAACTCTTCTTCGACCTGGTCTTCGTACTGGCCCTCGCCGCCGTACAGAACCGGCTCACCGATGCGGTGCCCGACGTCGACGAGATCCTCCGGACCGCCGGCCTCTTCGTGATCGTCTGGTGGGCCTGGGTCGGACAGGCGTTCTACGACACCCGGTTCGACCCCGACGACCTCGGCCACCGGCTGGTCGTACTCGTCGGCATGATCGGGGCCGGGATCATGGCGGTCGGTGCCAAGGATGCTCCGAAGACCCTGTTGCTGCCGATCGGCTACCTCGTCGTCCGCGGCACCCTACTGGTGCTCTACCTCCGCGTCCGCAGCACCGGCGCCACCGCGCGCCGGCTGACCACCGTCTACTTCGTCGGGTTCAGCGCGGGCCTGTTGTTCTGGCTCGCCTCGCTCGCGGTACCGGCGCACAACCGCCCGATGCTGTGGCTGATCGGGCTGGTCATCGAGGTGCTGACCCCGTGGCTCGGCCGCCGCTGGCTGGTCCAGCATCCCGTCCACCCCTCACACCTGCCGGAGCGGATAGGACAGTTCACCATCATCCTGCTCGGGGTCAGCCTGACCGACCTGATCGGCGCGGTGCCGCCCCGGCCGTCGCCGGCCGTCGTCGTGGTGGCGATCGCCGGGTTCCTGATCCCGGCCTCGGTGTGGTGGGTCTACACCACCTTCGTGACCATGGGGCTGACCAGTTCGCGGTTGAGCGCCGGCCTCGGTTACGCGACCGTGCACGGGGCGATCGGCTCCGCGCTGCTGCTGCTCGGCTGGTGCCTGGGACAGGCGGTCCGCGAGGTTGGGGCCGGCCGGGAGGACCTGCCGCAGATGCTGCGCCTGCTGCTGTCGGTCTCGTTGGCCAGTTGGATGCTCGGTGGCCTGGCTCTGCAACGGATCGCGTTGGGCACCATACCGCCGCTGCGGCTCGGGATCGGGGCGGTCGCCATCGGGCTGGTCGGGGCCGCCGCCCTGGTGCCGCCGCCGCTCGCCCTGATACCCCTGCTCGCCCTGCTGATGATCTGCTACGCCGTCGTGGTCAGCCGGCTCATCGTCCGGTTCGGCAAGGAACGGATCGAGACGTAGCGCCGCCCGGCGGGGCCGCCCGGCCACCCGGCCGTCGCCCCGGCAGCCGGCGGTGACGGGCGACCAGGCGGCGACCGGCGCGAGGTGGCCAAGCTGCGGCCAGGCGGTCAAGCGGCCAAGCGGCCAAGCGGCGGCCAGGCGGCCAAGCGGCCAAGCGGCCAAGCGGCCAGGCGGCGGCCAAGCGGCCAAGCGGCCAGGCGCGGCCAAGCGGCCAGGCGCGGTCAGGCGGCCAGGCGGCGGGCGCGGTCGCGTACCCGGCGGGCGGCGAGGTGCGCGGCCGAGAGGCTCCGGCCGGCGCTGACCCGCAGCGGCTCCGGGATGTCGTCCAGCCCTCGATAGACCACCTGGAGCAGTTGCAGCCAGCTCATCAGGCCGGCGAGTTCCTGGCCCAGCGGCTCGGGCCGGCCGGTCGGGTCCACGGACAGCGGTCCGGGGTACCCGTCGACGGCCGCCTGGAGGGCGCGGTGCCGCACGGTCAGCGGCGGCAGCAGCTCGGCCACCGGGAACGGCGCGCCGGACCGCAACTGGTACGCGCCGAGCAACTCGGCCACCGCCCCGGCGTTCTCGGCGACGTCGGCCGCGAACCGGCGACGGTCCTCGTCCGGTACCGGGATCATGCCGTCACCTCCGCGACACCCAGCGCCCGGCGCAGGTGCACGCCGGTCGGCGAGCCGTCCCGCTCGACCAGGCCGCGCGGCTCGCCCTGGTACAGCACCCGGCCACCCCGGCTGCCGCCCTCCGGCCCGAGTTCCACCACCCAGTCGGCGTGCGCGACGACGTCCAGGTTGTGCTCGATCACGAGTACGGTCGCCGCGTACTCGTCGACAAGCCGGTCCAGTACGCCCAGCAGCCGCCCCACGTCCGCCATGTGCAGCCCGGTGGTCGGCTCGTCCAGCACGTACGCGGGTGCGCCGCCGTGCAGGTGCGTGGCGAGCTTGATCCGCTGGCACTCGCCACCGGAGAGGCTGGTCAGCGGCTGACCGAGCCGCAGGTAGTCCAGCCCGACGTCGGCCATCGCCGCCAGCACCGGTGCGATCCGGCGGTTGCCGGCGAAGAACTCCCGCCCCTGCGCGACCGTCATCTCCAGCACGTCGCTGATGGTCCGCCCGCGGAGCCGGTAGCCGAGTACCTCGTCGGAGAACCGGCGGCCGTCGCAGGTCTGGCAGACCAGCGAGACGCCCTCCAGCGCGCCGAAGTCGGTCTGCACCACGCCCAGCCCCGCGCAGGTGGCGCAGGCACCCGAGGAGTTGGCGCTGAACAGGGCCGGGCTGACCCGGTTGGCCCGGGCGAACTCGGCCCGGATCTGGTCGGCGACCCCGGTGTAGGTGACGGCGGTGGACCGGCGGTTGGCGTGCGGCATCGACTGGTCGACGATCACCGCCTCCGGATGCTGGACCCGGAACGCGCCGCCCACCAGGCTCGACTTGCCCGCGCCGGCCACCCCGGCGAGCACGGTGAGCACACCGGCCGGGATGTCGAGGCTGAGGTCGCGCAGGTTGTGCGTACGGGCGTTGACGATCGGCAGTACGCCGGTCGGGGTGCGTACCGCCTCCTTCAGCCGGGTGCCCCGGGTCATCGCCCGGCCGGTCAGGGTGTCGGCCCCGGTCAGCGCACCGGGCCCGCCGGCGTAGACCACCCGGCCGCCCGCCGTACCGGCACCGGGGCCGAGGTCGAGGACGTGGTCGGCCACCGCGATCACGTCTCGGTCGTGCTCGACCACCAGTACCGTGTTGCCCTTGTCCCGCAGCGTGCGCAGCAGGTTGGTGAGCCGGTGCACGTCCCGGGGGTGCAACCCGACGCTCGGCTCGTCGAAGACGTACAGCAGGTCGTTCAGGCTGCTGGAGAGGTGTCGTACGATCTTGACCCGCTGGGACTCGCCCCCGGAGAGCGTGCCGGTACGCCGGTCCAGGCTCAGGTAGCCGAGCCCGATCTCCACGAGGTGCCCGACCTGGGCGACCAGGGTGTCCAGCACCGGCTTGGCCGCCGGCACCTCCAGCCCGGCCAGTACGCCGAGCAGCTCCTCCGCCTCCATCGCGCAGAGTTCGGCGATGTTGTGCCCGCCGACCCGGCTGGAGAGCGCCAGCGGCGACAGCCGGCTGCCGCCGCACGCCCGGCACGGGACCGTGGTGGTGTGGTCCCGCACCATCCGCCGGGTCCGCTCCGCCGGCTCGGACTGCTGGTCGAGGTACCGCCGGCGGAACTTCACCACCGCGCCCTCGTAGCTCAGGTTGAGCGTCGACCCGGCCACCTCCAGCGGCACCGTGCCGTCGGTGGCGTACAGCAGGTCGTCGAGTTCCCGCTCGGAGTACGCCGACACCGGCTTGTCGGGGTCGAGCCGGCCCGACGCGACGAGCAGGTGCCAGTCCCGGCTGCCCACCTTGAAGATCGGGGCGAGCAGCGCCCCCTGGTTGAGCGACCGGGTGGGGTCGAGGAAGGCGGCCAGGTCGACGTCGGTGACCTCGCCGAGGCCCTCGCACTCCGGGCACATCCCGGCGGGCATGTTGAACGAGAACGCGTCGGGGTAGCCGACGAACGGCTCGCCGACCCGGGCGAAGAGCTGCCGCAGCAGCGGGGCGATGTCGGTGATGGTGCCGACGGTGGACCGCGGCCCGCCGGTGAGCGGTCGCTGGTCGATCGCGACCGTCGCCGGCAGGTGCTCGATCAGGTCGACGGCCGGCCGGGCGGAACTCGGCAGGAAGTTGCGGACGAACATCGGCAGCATCTCGGTCATCTGCCGCTGGCCCTCGACGGCGATCGTCTCGAAGACCAGCGACGACTTCCCCGACCCGGAGACGCCGGTGACGACGGTCAGCCTGCGCTTGGGGATCTCGACGTCGACGGCCGCGAGGTTGTGTTCGCGGGCTCCGGTGACCCGGATCCACTCGGTGACCGGCGCACCCTGCCCGGAAGATTGGAGGACACTCATTCCCTCAAGTTTATCGTTGAACTTCGATGCTTAAAGTTTTCGCCCGTGAGCCCTTGACAGGGGGTCGAAAGTCTCAACTCCAGGCTTTACCGCGTCGAGTGGCCGGCGGGCGGCGGGTCAGCCCCGGAACGGGGTGACCGGCAGTCCGGCGACCCCGGGGCTGGCCCGGAACAGCGCGCCGGCGGCCGGCTCCGGGTCGTCCAGGCCGAGCCGCGAGGTGGTGACGTAGAGGTCGCGCAGCTCCGGTCCGCCGAAGGTGCAGGCGGTGACCTGGCGGGCCGGCAGCGGCACCCGTACGTCGAGCCGGCCGTCCGGCGCGTAGCGGCGTACCTCGCCGCCGCCCCAGAGCGCGATCCACACCCCGCCCTCGGCGTCCACGGTCAGCCCGTCCGGGGCACCGTCGGCCGGCTCGATCCGCACGAACGGCCGTCGACCGGTCAGCATCGCCTCGTCCGGGTCGTAGTCGAAGACGTCGATGCGCTGGGTCGGGGTGTCGACGTAGTACGTCAGGGTGCCGTCGGGCGACCAGGCGATGCCGTTGGAGATGGTGACGTCGGCGAGTACCCGCCGGGCCACCAGGTCGGCGTCCATCCGGTAGAGCGCCGCCGCACCCGGCCGGGTGTCGTACGCCATCGAGCCGCAGTAGAACCGGCCGGCCGGATCGACGCCGCCCTCGTTCATCCGCAGGTCCGGATCGGTCCAGAGGTCGGGCAGCCGGCGTACCGGCCGGAGCTGCGCGTCGGTGAACAGGAACCCGCGCTCGATCGCGACCAGGTAGCCGTCCTCTGTCCGGGGCCGGACCACCGCCGCCACGGTGTCGACGTGGTGCCGGTCCACCCGCTCCGTCCCGGGCGTCATCGTCAGTACGTCGCCGGCCAGCATGTCCACCCACAACAGCCGGTCCGTCCGGGGATCCCACACCGGTCCCTCGGCATGCTGGCAGCACGGGTCCGTCACCTGCGTCGCGTCCACCACGTCGCGCTCCTTTCGACAGCCTCGATCATGTCAGCGCGGTACGGCGCCGACGGCGGCGATGCCGTCGGAGATCTCGGCGGTGGTGTTGGCGGCGTAGCCGAGCACCAGTCCGGGCGGGCCGGGACGCTGCCGGTGCCAGGAGAGCGGCTGCACCTTGACGCCCCGGGCCAGCGCCGCCGTCGCCAGCTCGACGTCGTCGACCCGAGCGCCCCGGCCGCCGGCAAAGGTGATCATGAGGTGCAGTCCCGCCGCCGCGCCGTGCACGACCGCGTCCGGCAGGTGGGTCCGGATCGCGGCGATCATCGCGTCCCGGCGCCGGACGTGGCGGCGCCGGAGGAACCGCAGTTGCCGCTCCAGCGCCCCTGACTCGATCAGTTCTGCCAACACCAGTTGCGGCAGCGCGGCGTTGCCGAGGTCCGCGGTCCGCTTGGCGTCGACCAGGGCGGCGCGGTACCGGCTCGGCGTGAGCAGCCAGCCCACCCGCAGGGCGGGGGCGAGCAGCTTGGAGACGCTGCCGGCGTAGCAGACCTGTTCGGGCAGCACGGCCCGGAGCGCCGGTACGGGTGGCCGGTCGTACCGGTGTTCGGCGTCGTAGTCGTCCTCCACGATCAACCCGCCGTCCGCCGCCCAGCGCATCAGCTCGCGTCGCCGGGCACCGTCCAGCACCACCCCGGTCGGGAACTGGTGTGCCGGGGTCAGCATCACCGCCGGGGCACCGCTGGCCACCAGCTCGTCGACGCGCAGCCCACCGGCGTCGACCGGAATCGGCGGCGTCGCCAACCCCCAGCTCCGCAGTTGCTGCCGCACCCCGAGCGAGCCCGGGTCCTCCACCGCCACCGTCCGCACACCGTCGGCGTGCAGCACCTGCCCGAGCAGGGTCAGCGCCTGCGCGACCCCGGCCACCACCAGCACGTCGTCCGGGTCCACACCGATACCCCGGTTGCGGGCCAGCCAGTGCGCGACGGTCACCCGCAGCCTCGGGGTACCCCTCGGGTCGCCGTAGCCGAAGTCGCCGGGCGCCAGGTCGCGCAGCACGGCGCGTTCGGCCCGCAGCCAGGCCGCGCGGGGGAAGGCGGCGAGATCGGGTACGCCGGGCGTCAGGTCGATCCGGGCCGGAGCGGCGCGGAGCGAGTCGAAGATGTCGGGGCGGGGATCGGTGCCGAAGAGTCCGGTGGCCGGCGCCGGGGTGCCGGTGCCGAAGAGTCCGGTGGCCGGCGCCGGGGTGCCGGTCGGCCGGTACGGCACGGCCGGCGCGTCGAGCGGGGCGGAGACGACGACCGTGCCGCCCCGGCCCCGCCCGGTGACGTGACCGTCCTCGACGAGCCGCTGGTACGCCTCGGTGACCACGCCCCGGGAGACGCCCAGTTCGGCGGCGAGTACCCGGGTCGCCGGCAACCGCCCGCCCACCGGTATCCGGCCGTCCGAGATCGCCGACCGCAGCCGGTTGGCGAGCCAGTCGGCCCGCCCGCCGGCCGGCGCCTCGCCGATGTCGAGCTGGAGGAAGTCGGAGCCGGAGGATATGGACCGGTCGGCTGCTTCCTGTTTGGCCCTGTCCATCAGGCCATTGTGCCGGGCAGAGTGGGCGACGGGGGTGACACGTGTACTTCCAGCACTCGACCCAGATCTGGTCCGACCATCCCGAGTTGGTGGCCGGGGTGGTCGCCGCCACCGGGCTCGCCCGGGGAACCGCGCTCGGCCCGGCGGTGGACCCGGCGATCGCCAGGTTCACCGCCGCCGCCGAGGCCCGCCTCGCCGCGGGCCCGGCCGCCGAGCAACCCGAGATCTCGGCCTGGCGCCGGGCCTTCTCCCGGATGGGACTGAAGCCGACGCAGTACCGGTGTGCCGCGGAGGCACTGCTCCGGCGGTTCGCCCGGGAGGGACCGCTGCCCCGGATCCATCCGCTGATAGATCTCTGCAACGCCGCCTCGCTCGGCTACGCGATCCCGGTCGCGGTCTTCGACACCGCCCGGATCACCGGAGGCGTCGAGGTACGGCCGGCCGACGGCAGCGAGACCTACCTGACCTTCTCCGGCGAGTCGGAGCATCCCGGCGCCGGCGAGGTCGTCTTCGCCGACGCCGTCGGTCGGGCCCACGCCCGGCGCTGGACCAACCGGCAGAGCGGCCACTCGGCGGTCCGGGAGAACACCGACGAGGTCCTGATCGTCGTCGAGGCGCTGCACGGGTCGGCGCCGGTAGACGTACCGAAGCTCACCGCCGCGCTGGCGGACGAACTGGCCACGCTCTGGTCGGTCGAACCGAAGACCGCGATCCTGAGCCGGGACAGTCCGCGATTCGACTTCGGCACCTGAGGGCCGCCGGCTCGGGGGCGGCGGGCCCGCGGGTACGGGTGCTCCGGAGACGACGAAAGGGCCAGCCCCGGGTGGGGCTGGCCCTTTCGGTTGGTGTTTACCGGTGGTGTTTACCGGTGGTGTTTATCGGTTGCCGTGTCAGGCGGAGTAGCCGCGTTCGGCGGCCCAGTTGGCGAGGGTGATGGTGCTCATCCAGTACTCGCTCTGGTTCGGGTTGGCCGGGTCGGCGATCTTGACCTTGCGGCCGTGGTCGTCGTAGCCGACGACGGTCAGGTAGTGCCCGCCCTCGTAGGAGTGCGGGGTACCGTCGACGTCGGTGGCGGTGCCCTTGATGTTCATCACGACCGGACGCTTGGCGTCGATGGCGTTGACGATGTCGACCTGGAGCCGGTCCATCTCGGCCGGCTTGGCCGTGGTGTCGGGGATCGCGACGGTCTTGTAGTCGCTGCCGCCGGCCTTGTTCAGCACCCGGGTGGTGTCCTCGGCCGAGTTGGTACCGGCCTCGGTCGTGCCGAGCTGGCTGGCCACGTCGTCCTGGCTGGGGGTGTGCCCCTGCGCGGACAGCGCGATCCTGGTGGCGGCGGGTGCGCAGTAGTAGAAGTTCTCCTGCGCCTTGTACTGGTAGTCGAGGACCTTCGACGGTGCCCGCTTGTCGAGGTCCTTGATGTCGGCGGTCACCGACGCGGCGGTCGGCGATGCCGGGGTCGGGGTGTCCATCGCGATCGCGGGGCCGGCGAACGCGCCGCCGACGACGGCGAGTCCGGCGATACCCAGCGCGGTCTTACGGATCGGGGTTTCGGTGATGGCCGGTAGCCATCGGCTGACGAAAGTCATGATGGTCGCCTTCCATTCCGGGGGTACGACAACGCCGTGCAGGATCTGGCGTGTCGAAGGGAAAGAAACCCGAAAACCAGGTTCCGGGGGGATCGGCACTCGCCCGGCGAACTGCTGCTGCTCGGGTGTGCCCGGGGGGATGTAACCACGGCCGGCGGCCCGCCATTCCCGGCGGCTGCCCGACCCCGTCCAGCACACCCGGCTGGCCGGTGGATCGGACCCGGCGGCCGAAACCGCCCGGGATCCGACAGACCAGCCCGACTTCCGGCGTGATGCCGGGGGCGCTGCTGCGGACGTACGCCAGGTATAACCGTGGCCGGCGGCCCGGTGTTCCGCGATCCGCCCCCACCACCGGCCCGATCATGACCAAAAACCGGACACCCGGCCTAAGACAGGACGTCCGCGACCGACTCGAGCAGCGCCAGCGTCGCGGCCGGGTCCTCGACGTGGGCGTTGTGCCCCAGACCGGACAGGGTGCGCGAGGGTACGCCCAACCGGGCCAACTCGTCGTCGCCGACCATCGGGTCGCGCTGGCCGCGGGCCAGCAGCACCGGAGCGGACGCCGCCGACAGCAAGCCGCCCATCTCCGGGGCCCCGACGCCGCACGCGCCCGGATCCATCGCCAGCCGCCAGCGGCCGTCCTCGGCTGCGACGATTCCGGCGCCGACGAGCGGATCGTCCGGTTCGACCAGGCCGACCAGGCCGGAGACCCGCAGGTACCGCTCGGCCGCCTCGGCCCGGGAGTCGTACCAGGCGACCGGACGGGCGGCCAGCACGGCGGCCTTGGCGAGTTCGTCGGGGGTCCAGCCGACCTTCACACCCAGCGCGATCACCGCCTCGACCGCCCAGTCGGAGCCGGCACGGGTCGGACCGTCACAGCCGCGCCCGGCCAGGGCCAGACCGACCGCCCCGCCCAGCGAGTGCCCGAACACCACCACCCGGTCGCCGGGAGCGAACAGCCCGGCCAGACCGGCGGCGAAGGAGTCGAAGGAGTACCGGTCGAGCGGGCCCGAGCCGCCGTGCCCGGGCAGGTCCGGCGCCAGCCAGCGGCCCGGCCAGCGGTCGGCGAGCGGCTCTGCCCAGCCCCGCCACACGGCACCGGTCGCGCCCATCCCGTGCAACAGCAGCAGCACCGGCTGGCCCGTACCCCCACCGAGCGCCACCCGCAGGTCCCGGGCCGCCGGATCTCCACCCGTCATGCCGAGCAGTCTGCCACCGGGGGTTGTCCTACCGTCCACATAGCATGGCCGGATGTCGGATACTCCCACCAGCAGAGCTGCCACCGGGGCCGGGATCCGGCCGGGCGCGGTGGCGGTGTTGACGCTGCCGCGCGGCGGGTACGGTGCCGTCCAGGTGGTCTCCGTCGGCGAGGAGACTCTGCTCGCGTACGCCCTGGACTGGTATTCGGCGCAGCGGCCGACCCTGGCGCAGCTCGCCGGAGCCGGGCCGCTGCGCCTGCGGCACCACAGCCACGACGGAGGGGTGGCAGCGATCAACGTGCGGCGGGACGGCCCCGTCCCGCTCGACTTCGACTGGCTCGGTGACCTGCCGCTCCGACCCGGTGCACCCGAGACGTCGGCCAGCTACGCCGGCTGGTCCTACCTGCCCGACCAGGTCTACCGGCAGCGCGAGTGGGACCTGCGGCTGCCGGAGCGGGTGAAGACGGAATACCGGGCAGCGCGGACCCGGGGCCAGGTCGAGGTCGACCTCGGCGGAGAGCCGGCGACCCTGGGCGCGGCCACCTGGCGCCTCGACCTCGCCGGCTCGGCCCTGCTACCGGCGACCGGCGACGTGCGCTGGGCCGGCCTCGACGCGCTGCCCCGGTGCACCACGCTGACCTGGCGCGGCCCGGCCCGCGGGTTGCCCGAGGCGCTCGCGGCCCGGCCGATCGTCTCCAGCCTGACCTGGCACGATCCCCCGGCCGAGGTCGACCTCGCGGCCAGCAGCCTGACCGACCTCACCCTGCACGGCTCGGGCGTGCGGACCCTGCGGCTGCCGCCCACCCTGCTGCGCTGCCGACTCGCCGGCAGCGTGCCGGCCACCGTCGACGCGGCCGAGTGGGGGCGATGGATCAGCCTGAGCGTCGAAGTCACCGACACTCCGGTGCCGCTCCCCGCCGGGCTGCACGGCGTACGCCGCCTGGGGCTGCGCGGCGACGGAGTGATCTCGGCGGCGTCGCTCGGCGAGCTGGCCGAGCTGGAGACGCTCCTGTTGAGCTGGCAGAAGGCGCCCGGCCTGCTGGTCGACGCCGACCCGCTGGCGACGCTGCCCCGGCTGTACGCCGTCGAACTGCTCGACGGGTACGGCTGCGCCGCCGACACCCTGCCCGAGCTGCCGGCCCTGCGCCATCTGGAGGTCGACGGGCTGCGCCGCTCGGTGGTCGCTCCCCTGCGGTCCCGTTACCGGGGCAGCCGCGTCGAGCTGCTGCTCCGGGGTGCGAAGTCCGACGCGTGGCTGGAGGCGAACTTCGGCAACCCGTTCCGGGACTGGGTCGACGACGATCCGCGCGGCGGCACGGCCGCCTGCCGGGCGTACGCGACCGCGCTGCGGGCCGTCGACCGGCTGCCGGCCGACGGCGCCGGGCGGGTCGAGGCGGCCGAGCCGATCCTGCGGGCCCTCGTCGACGCGCTCAACCGGATCGAGCAGCGCTACGAGATCATCGACACCGTCAACCGGGAGCAGGCCGGGGACGTGTTCCTCGCCCTGGCCGACCGGGCCGGCGTACCGGCGGATCTCGCCGACACCTGGTTCGACGACTGGCGCGACTTCTGAGCCGCCGCCGGGGCGGTCAGCGCAATGCGGCGGCCATCCGGCGGACCGCCTCGGTGACCAGTTCCGGGGAGGTTGCCAGGTTGAACCGGGCATGTCCGGCACCACCGGTCCCGAACAGCGGCCCGGAGACCAACGCGACCCGGCCGCGCTCCAGGAACACCTGCGCGGGGTCGGCCGGTGTGCTGGAGTCGCCGACCGGCAGGGCCAGGTCCCGGCAGTCCAGCCAGGTGAGATAGGTGCCCTCCGGCGGCCGGTACCGCACCTGCGGCAGGTGCTCGGCGAGCAGGTCACCGAGGAGCCGACGGTTCTGGTCGAGCCCGGCCAGCAGCTCGTCGAGCCATCCGCCGCCGTAGCGCAGCGCGGCGGTGTGCGCGAGCGCGCCCAGATGGCTGGCGCCGTCGCCGGCCACCTTCGGCATCCGGGCCAGGTCGTCGGCGGCCGCCGGCCCGGCGACCGCCAGCGCCGCCTTCACCCCGGCCAGGTTCCACGCCTTCGACGCGGAAAAGAGCGCGAGGCCGCGTTCACCGCCGGGCATCGAGAGGTACGGCCGGAATGTCACGCCCGGATAGATCAGCGGCGCGTGGATCTCGTCCACCACGACGCGTACGCCGTACCGGTCGGACAGCTCGATCACCATCGCGAGTTCGTCGGCGGTGTGCACGGTGCCGGTCGGGTTGTGCGGGCTGCACAGCAGGTAGGCGGCCCGCCGACCCCCGGCGACGGCATCGGCGAAGGCCGCCGCCAGGGCGTCCGGGTCGAGCCGGTACGCGGCGTTCAGCGGTGCCTCGACGACCCGCCGGTCACCGCCACGGAGGAAGTCGTAGAACGGCGGATAGACCGGCGGATTGATCACCACCGCGTCGCCGTACCCGGTGACCAGCTTGAGCATCTCGACGACGCCGAGCATCACGTCGGGGACCAGCCGGGTGTGCTCGATCTTCGGGGCCCAGCCCCAGCGTTCCCGGGCGAACCCGGCGAGCGCCGAGGCGTAGTCCGTACCGTCCGGCGGATAGCCGGTGTCACCGAGCGCGACCGCGTCGGTCAGCGCCCGCGCGACCGGCTCGGCGAGCGGCACGTCCATCTCGGCGACCCAGAGCGGCAGTACGTCCGGCGGGTACCGCCGCCACTTCTCGCTGGTACGGCGCCGCAGGTCGGCCAGGGAGAGGGTCTGCAAGGGGTTGCCCACCAGGCCACGGTACTTGCCCAACGGCCCCACCTCGCGTCCCGCCGGCCCCCCGGACGTCGACGCCAATCAGGACATTCGCGGCCAACGGGTCGATACAGTGTTGTGGTGCAACCCTCGCCGCCAGAGAAGGGGGTGATCTGGGAAGAGCTCTTTTTCGATCTGGCCTTCGTGTTCGCGCTCACCCAGTTCTCCCGGATGCTGCACGACGACCACAGTTGGGCGGGCGTTGGTCGGGTGCTACTCCTGTTCGTAACGGTCTACTGGGCCTGGGCCGGCACCACGATCTACACCGATCAACGCAACGTCGACAACGCGCTGGACCGGGCGGGAGTCTTCGCACTCGGGCTCGGCAGCCTGCTGCTGGCCCTGATGATTCCCGACGCCTACGGTGAGCGGGGCCTACTGTTCGCCGGCGTCTACCTGGCGATGCGGGTGCTGCTGGCGGCACTGGCCCTGGGCACTCCACACGGCTGGCGGTCCCCAGTTCTCCGCGCCTACGGGTCGGGCCTGGTAGCCGGGCCGCTGCAACTGGCGGGGGGCCTGCTGCACGGCACGACCCGGATAGTGCTCTGGTCGATCGCGATCCTCGTCGATGTGGTCGGCACCACGGTCACGCGGCGGACGCTGGCCCAGGTCCGGGTCCGGCCGCTGCACTACACACACCGGTACGGACTGCTGATCATCCTCGTGCTCGGCGAGTCGGTGATCCAGGTCGGGATGGTGGCCGTCGACGAGCCGCTGACTCTCGCCCGGTTGATCGCCATCGTTATCGGGTACGCCCTGGTCTGCGCGCTCTGGTGGGCGTATTTCATCTACGGTGTGCGGGCCTTCCGGCAAGCGGTGCAGCGGACCGCAGAGCAGGCAGACATCCGCCGTTCGGTCATGGTCTACGGACACCTGCTGTTCAGCTTCGCGATCATCATGATCGCCGTCGGCCTAGCCGAGGTGGTGACGGACCCCATCGAGCCGCTCAGGGCCGGCGAGGCGGGCATGCTGTTCGGCGGCGCCGCACTCTTCCTCACCACCTTCGCCCAGACCCACTGGCAGATCCACCGGCAGGTCGCGTGGCGGCGGATCAGCGCGGGCGTGCTCTGCCTGGTTCTGCTGCCACTAGCTCCGCTGATGCCGGCCCTGGCCGCCCTGGCGATCCTGCTCGCCGTGGTCGCCGGGGTGAGCGTGCTGGAGGAGATCATCCTGCGCCACCCCGCAGCTTCCCGGGTCCGAGCGAGTGAGGACGAGATGCGTGGCGACCCGGGTACGGCGGACGCCGGCCCGGTGGTGGGCAACTGACGCCACCGGGCCATTTCCTCACCCAGAGCCGCCTACCCGGTACCGTCCGGTGAGCGCCGCCCGACCGAGGCCGGCGCGGCCCCATCTGCCGCAGCGGCCGCTCTGGCTCTGCCGGGCCTGCGCGGCCGAGTGGCCCTGCCCCTCCGCTGCGACCGCGCCCGGCGCTGCGTGAGGTCACTACCCCGACCCTGCTACCGATCCGAGCACCGGGCCGACCCGCTCACCCTGCACATCTACCTCGCCACCCTGCTCCAGGCGGCGATGGAGGACCTGCACCGGCTCAACCCCGACACGGCACCGGACCCGGCCCGGATGCACGCCCGCTTCCTCGGCTGGGTCCGGCCACGCCTGCTGATCACCCGCGCCCGGCGACTACGGCATCTGTACGGGATATGACCCCGGCCCGTACGGCATCGAACTCGGCTGCACCGGATAGGTCTCCCGGCGCTCCGCCTGGGCGAACCCGGCGGACCGGCTGTTCACCTGCGGCCAGCCGCCGGCCTCGTGGAACAGCCGCAGCGCGGTCGCCACCACCTCGGCCAGCGACTCGTTCGCCTCGATCTCGATGGTGGCGCCGGGGGTGTCGATCCGGACCTTGGTCGGACTGGCCGAGCCGTCGCCCGACGACCTCGACGCCGTGTCGTCGGTCGGGGCTGACGCCGGCTCCACCGCCGCAGGTGCCGGGGTCGCGGCATGCGGGGGCGGCGCCTCGGCGGTGGCCGGGACGTTCCGCGTACCGGGAGTGGCTGGGACCTCCGGCGGCGAGGTCTCGGGGGCCGGTGAGGTCTCCGGCACGACCTCCGGGGCGATCTCCGGCGGCGCCGGCTGGGCGGGCACCGATCCGGCGGACGACACGGGTCGGGATGGCTCGGCTGTCACCCCACCATTGTCGGGTCGAGCCGCGCCGGCCTGCCATGCCACCCCCGGTGCCGTGCACCTCCTCGGCGACGAACCGGTCGAGCACCCGTCCCCCACACCGTCGGCCCACACGTCGGCGGTCAGCCGGGGACCAGCGCCTCCTCCTCGGCCCGGGGCCGCTCGTCCTGCTCGAACTGGGTGCGGTACAGCTCCTCGTAGCGGCCACCGGCGGCGAGCAGTTCGTCGTGGGTGCCGCGCTCCACGATCCGGCCCTCCTCGACCACCAGGATCTGGTCGGCGGCCCGTACGGTGGAGAGCCGGTGCGCGATCACCAACGCCGTACGGTCGGCCAGCGCCTCGCCGAGCGCCGCCTGCACCGCCGCCTCGGAGGTGGAGTCGAGATGTGCGGTCGCCTCGTCCAGGATCACCACCCGGGGCCGGGCCAGCAGCAGCCGGGCGATGGTCAGCCGCTGCCGCTCGCCGCCGGAGAGCCGGTAGCCGCGCTCGCCGACCACGGTGTCGAGCCCGTCGGGCAGTCCTTCGATCAGGTCCGCGAGCCGGGCCCGGCGCAGCGCGTCCCACAACTCCTCCTCGGCCGCGCCGGGCCGGGCCAGCAACAGGTTGGCCCGGATCGTGTCGTGGAACAGATGGCCGTCCTGGGTGACCAGGCCGAGGGTGTCCCGGATCGAGTCGGCGGAGAGATCCCGGACGTCCTGCCCGGCCAGGCGTACGGCGCCGGAGTCGGTGTCGTAGAGCCGGGGTACGAGCTGGGCGATGGTGGACTTGCCGGCTCCCGAGGAGCCGACCAGGGCGACGAGTTGGCCCGGCTCCACCCGGAACGACACGTCGTGCAGCACGTCGACCCCACCCCGGGTGTCCAGGGTCGCCACCTCCTCCAGCGAGGCCAGCGAGACCTTGTCCGCCGAGGGGTAGCCGAAGGTCACCGCGTCCAGTTCGACCGAGACCGGCCCGTCCGGCACCTGGCTCGCGTCGGGCTTCTCGGTGATCAGCGGCTTGAGGTCGAGGATCTCGAAGACCCGCTCGAAGCTGACCAGCGCGCTCATCACCTCGACCCGGGCACTGGCCAGGGCGGTCAGCGGGGCGTAGAGCCGGGTCAGCAGCAGGGCGAGCGCGACCACGGCACCCGGCTCCAGTTGGCCGCGCAGCGCGTAGAGGCCGCCGAGGCCGTACACCAGGGCGAGCGCCAGCGCCGAGACCAGGGTGAGTGCGGTGATGAAGACCGACTGGACCATCGCGGTGCGCACCCCGATGTCGCGGACCCGGCGGGCCCGGTCGGCAAACTCGGCCGACTCCTCCGCCGGCCGGCCGAAGAGCTTGACCAGGGTCGCACCGGGTGCGGAGAACCGCTCCGTCATCTGGGTGCTCATCGTCGCGTTGTGGTTGGCGGCCTCCCGCTCCAGCCGGGCCAGCCGACTGCCCATCCGGCGGGCCGGCAGCACGAAGACCGGCAGCAGCACGAGCGCGAGCAGGGTGATCCGCCAGGAGATGCCGATCATCACGACCAGGGTGAGCAGCAGCGTGACCAGGTTGCCGACCACCCCGGAGAGGGTGTCGGAGAACGCCCGCTGCGCGCCGATCACGTCGTTGTTGAGCCGGCTCACCAGGGCGCCGGTGCGGGTGCGGGTGAAGAACGCGACCGGCATCTTCTGCACGTGGTCGAAGACCGCCGTACGCAGGTCGAGGATCAGCCCCTCGCCGATGCTCGCCGAGAGAAAGCGGGTCAGCAGCGCCAGGCCGGCCTCGGCCAGCGCGACGACCCCGATCAGCACGGCGAGCCCGACCACCAGGTCGGTGCTCCCGCCGCCGACGATCCCGTCGACCACCCGGCCGGCCAGCACCGGCGTGGCCACCGCGAGCACCGCCATCACCACGCTGAGCAGCAGATAATGGGTCAGTCGCCGGCGGTGTGGCCGAGCGAAGCCGGCGATGCGGCGGAGCGTGGCCTTGGAGAACGGACGTTTGTCCTGCTGGGCATGCATCGCGTGGTACAGCGAGTTCCACGCCGTGACTTCCATATCCATCCCTGGCACCCCCCTTGAACACCGAGTCGCCCGGACCCTACCGGCGCCCACCGACAGTACGACCTCAAGCAATGTCGAGGTCAATGTCGGGCGGGGCGTCGGGCCGGCCGTCGGGGTAGAACAAACCCGCCGAACATGTGACAGACTCGCGACTCGTGCCGCTCCGCCTTCCCCGACCCGACCGCCACGGTCGGCTCGCCGCCGACCGCTACGGCTGGCTCGCCGCCGCGCTGGGCGCGGTCGGTCTGCTCTGGCGGATCTGGCTGACCACGGTCGGCACCCCGCCCACCAACAGCGACGAGGCCACCATGGGGCTGGCCGCGCTGCACATCGCGCAGGGGCGGGACCTGCCGGTCTTCTTCTACGGCCAGCACTACATGGGCACCGTCGAGGCGTACCTGGCGGCGCCGCTGGTCGCGCTGGCCGGGCCGTCGGTGACCGTGCTGCGGATACCGACGCTGCTGCTCTACGCGCTCTTCCTGGTGCTGATGTACCTGCTGGTCCGGCGCCTCTTCACCGCCGGCCTGGCGGTGCTGACCGTCGGGCTGCTGGCGCTGGGCTCCGACCGGATCGTGAAGAACCAGTTGATCGCCGGTGGCGGCTATCCGGAGACCGCCCCGATGGTGGCCGGCCTGCTGCTCCTCACCTACCTGCTGGTCATCCGCGCCCAGACCCGCTGGTACGCCTTCGCCGGCTGGGGCGCCCTGTTCGGACTGATCGTCTGGAACCACTGGCTGCCGGCGCCGTACCTGCTCGGCGCGCTGGTGGTGCTCGGCTCCGCCCGGGTGCTGACCCGGCGTACCGCCGGGCTGGTCGGGGCGGGGCTGCTGGTCGGGGTGCTGCCGCTGGTCGTCGGGAACGTGCAGGCCGGGTGGGGCGAGAACTCGCTCGCGGTCTTCCTCCGGCTGGGCGGGGCCGGCACCGACGCCGGGCTGTGGGACCGGATCGTCGGCGGCGCCTGGCTGGGCCTTCCGCTGGGCATGGGCCTGTGCGAACCAGGTTCCTGCGCCGGCTGGTCGCTCTGGTGGGGGCCGGTCGTCCTGGTGCTGCTGACCGTCGCGCTGGTCATGGCGGTACGCCGGCTCCGTACCCCCGGGGCCCCGGACCCCGCCGGCCGCGCCCGGGCGGCGATCTGGCTGGTACTGGCCGCCGCCGGCCTGCTCAGCGTGCTCAGCTACGTACGCAGCCCGGCCGCCGCCGACACACCGGTGGAAAGTGCCCGCTACCTGTCGGTGCTGTCGGTCTCGCTGCCGGTGGCGCTCTGGCCGCTCTACCGGCTGGCCAGGGCCAGCGGCCGTTGGGCGGTGCCGGCGGCGCTGCCGATCGCCGCGCTCACGGCCACCATGCTGGCCGCCACGGTGAGCCTGACCGGCGCTGTCGGCGAATACCGGACGGACCGCGAGACCAAGGCGGCCGTACTCGCGGCGCTGCGCGAGCGCCGGCTGACGTACGTGCACGGCGGGTACTGGACCTGCAACTGGATCACGTACCTGAGTGCGGAGCGGACCACCTGCGGCGTCGTCGACGACCGGCTCGACCGGGGACTCAACCGGTACCCCGGCTACTGGCGCCCGCAGGCGCAGGCCGTACTGGCTCCGGTCGGCTCACCGCTGGACGCCGAACTGGCCCGGCGGATGCCCGGCAGCATCCCGGAGACCGTGGCCGGCTACCACCTCTACCCGGCGCCACCGCCAGCAACCTGAAGCCCGGCGCCGCCGGCAGCCTGAAGCCTGGGGCGAGACGGCGACGGGCCGCCCGCGCATCGCGGGCGGCCCGTCATCGGTCGGGTCGGGTCAGGTCAGGCGGCGGCCAGCGCCGGGCCGTCGGCGGTGTCGAGCAGCCCCGGGTCGTCCGCCGGCCGCAGGGCCAGCGCCAGTACGTCCGCCACGTCGGCCAGGGTGTGCACGGTCAGTGCCTCCCGCACCTCGGTGGGCAGGTCGTCCAGGTCCGGCTCGTTCCTGGCCGGGATGATCACCTCGGTCAGCCCCGCCCGGTGCGCGGCGAGCAGCTTCTGCTTCACCCCACCGATCGGCAGTACCCGGCCGGAGAGGGTGACCTCGCCGGTCATGCCGAACTCCGGGCGTACCGGCCGGCCGCTGGCCAGCGAGGCCAGCGCGGTGACCATGGTGATGCCGGCGCTCGGCCCGTCCTTGGGCACCGCACCCGCCGGAACGTGCAGGTGGATCCGCCGCCCGGCCAGCGCGTTCGGGTCCAGCCCCAACGCCCGGCCGTTCGACCGGAGGTAGGAGAGCGCGATCTGCGCCGACTCCTTCATCACGTCGCCGAGCTGCCCGGTCAGGGTCAGCCCCGGCTCGCCCTCCATGCTGGTCGCCTCGATGAACAGCACGTCACCGCCGGCACCGGTCACCGCCAGCCCGGTCGCCACTCCGGGCACCGCCGTCCGCTCCGCCGACTCCGGCGTGAACTTCGGCCGGCCCAGGTAGCTGGCCAGGTTGTCGGAGTCGATGCGTACCGGACCCTCGGTCGAGGCCAGCGCGACCGCGACCTTGCGCAGGATCTTCGCCAGCGCGCGTTCGAGCTGGCGTACTCCCGCCTCGCGGGTGTGCTCGGCGGCGATCCGGCCCAGCGCCTCGTCGGAGACGCTCACCTCGTCAGCGGTCAGTCCGGCCCGCTCGATCTGCCGGGGCAGCAGGTGGTCCCGGGCGATCGCGACCTTCTCCTCCTCGGTGTAGCCGTCCAGTGTCACCAGCTCCATCCGGTCCAGCAGTGGGCCGGGGATCGCCTCCACCACGTTGGCGGTGGCCAGGAAGAGCACGTCCGACAGGTCGAGGTCGACCTCCAGGTAGTGGTCCCGGAAGGTGTGGTTCTGCGCCGGGTCCAGCACCTCCAGCAGGGCGGCGGCCGGGTCACCGGCGTACCCCGCCGAGATCTTGTCGACCTCGTCGAGCAGCACGACCGGGTTCATCGAGCCCGCCTCGCGCAGCGCCCGGACGATCCGGCCGGGCAGCGCGCCGACGTACGTCCGGCGGTGGCCACGGATCTCGGCCTCGTCCCGGATGCCGCCGAGGGAGACCCGGACGAACTTCCGGCCCAGCGCCCGGGCGACCGACTCGCCGAGGCTGGTCTTGCCGACTCCGGGCGGGCCGCCCAGGGCCAGCACCGCGCCCGAGCCACGGCCGCCGACGACCTGGAGGTTGCGGGCCGCGCGCCGGTTGCGCACCGCCAGGTACTCCAGGATCCGGTCCTTCACGTCGGCCAGGCCGGCGTGGTCGGCGTCCAGCACCTGCCGGGCCTGCACCAGGTCGGTGTTGTCCTCGGTACGCGTGCTCCACGGCATCTCCAGCACCGTGTCCAGCCAGGTACGGATCCAGCCCGCCTCCGGAGAGGCGTCGCTGGCCCGCTCCAGCTTGCCGACCTCGCGCAGTGCCGCCTCGCGTACCTTGTCGGGCAGGTCGGCGGACTCGACCCGGGAGCGGTAGTCGGCGGAGCCGTCCGGCTCGTCCTCGCCCAGTTCCTTACGGATCGCGGCGAGCTGCTGGCGGAGCAGGAACTCCCGCTGGGACTTCTCCAGCCCCTCCCGCACGTCGGTGTTGATCCGCTCGGTTACCTCCTGCTCGGCCAGGTACGCCTTCACCCAGCCGACCAGCAGTTCGAGCCGGGCGGTCACGTCCGGCGCGGCCAACAGTTCGATCTTCTGTTCCAGGGTGAGCCACGGCGCGTAGCCGGCCGAGTCGGCCAGCTCGGTCAGGTCGGTCATCCGCTCGACCGCGTCGATGACCTGCCAGGCGCCGCGCTGTTGCAGCAGTGCCGTCACCAGTGCCCGGTACTCCCGGGCGAGTTCCTTGGCCCGACCGGCCGGTGCCGGCTCGGTGACCTCGACGGTCTCGACCCAGAGGGCCGCGCCGGGGCCGGGCACGCCGGAGCCGATCCGGGCCCGGGACAGCCCGCGTACCACGGCGGCGGGTTCGCCGCTGGGCAGCCGGCCGACCTTTTCGATCGTGGCGATGACGCCGATGGAGCCGTACTCCCCGTCGACCCGGGGCACGGCCAGAAGCTTCTTGTCGCCCGTGGCCCGGGCGGCGTCCACCGCTGCCTGGGTGGTCGCGTCCAGGGTCACCGGGATGACCATGCCGGGCAGCAGGACAGCGTCGGTCAGAGGAAGAACCGGAAGAGTTGCCATCACACACCTGCCATCGTTAGTTGAGCTTGTACGACTCAAGTAACAAACGGTGCTCCATGTTCCGGCTTGTGATCCAGGCCACTACGACGACCCGAAGTACCCGACCGGACCGGACGCTCAGCCCAGCGGGGGACGGCCGGCGCAGGGCGGGATGAACCAGCCGCGCCGGGCTGCCCGGAGCAGCGCGGCGTGCCGGTCCGGGGCGTCGAGCCCGACCACGACCCGCGCGACGGTCTCGGTGACGGCGCCGACCGGCAGGTCCAGGCCGACGGCGATGCGCCGGTCGGACCAACCCTCCAGCAGCAGACCGACCACCACCAGCTCGCGGCGGGTCAGCACCGACCGGCCGCCGGGCAACGGGGACAGCACCAGCACCCCGACCGCGGACGGCGGGGCGGTCGGACAGCCCAGCACGGTGACCTGGAGCAGACCCGAACGGTCGTCGTGCCCCTCCCCCGCCGGAGACCCCGAACGGCACGTGAGGCGCACGACGCAGACCGGCCAGAGGAACGAGGCGGAGCCGCCACAGTGGTTGGCCTGGTGCAGGGCCACGCCGGGCAGCGCCGAATCCGGGGCGAGCAACCGGTGCCCGGGCAGGCCGGGCAGTGGGCGTACCGCGCCGGTGCGGGTCAGCACCGCTCCCGCCTGGGCGTTCCGGACGACCTGGGCCAGCACCGCCAGCGTCCGTACCGGGTCCACCGCGGCGGCGACCTGGGGAGCCAACGCCGCGACCAGGTCCCGCTCGGCGTCGGTCGGACGGTCGGGGTCGTCCGTGCACATGACGAGCATCCCGATGTGCCGGCGCTCCGGGGTGAACAGCCCGACCGCGATCCCCTCCCGGAATCCCGCCGGTAGGTAGTAGTCGCCCCAGACCGGCAACTCGGCCAGCGGGACCGGCGAGTCCCGGCCCCGCTGCGGCGCGGGCGAGCTGGCCAGCCCGACCAGTTCAACCTGCTCCAGCAGCGCGGGAGTGCCGAAGTAGTCCCGAATCCGGGTGTCGTAACCGAAGCTCGCCAGTTCGGTGTACCGGCGGTGCCGGTCGTCGAGCAGGGCGAGCCAGGCGGCCTGGGCCGGCACCACCCGGCTGATCCGGGCGAGCAACTCGGCCGCCTGACCGTCGCGACCCGGGGTCCCGGCGATCTCGGCCAGATCGTGGATGACGTTCGACGGGGGCGGTGGCGGAGCGGTCATCAGGGAACCTTCGTCGGCGGGCGGGCCGGTACCACGGCGCGGGACGGGGTCAGCGTCGGGTCCGGGCGAGGGGCTTGGGGACGTACAGGCCCAGGCGCAGCGCGCGGACGGCGGCCAGGGTACGGGTCGGAGCATCCATCTTGTCCAGGATGTGTTCTATGTGTGCGGCGACGGTCCGTTGGGTGATCACCAACTCGCTCGCCATCCGCTGGTTGGACCAGCCGTCGACAAGCAGGCCGAGGATCTCCAACTCCCGCCTGGTCAGGCCGCGCAGGTCCCCGGCGGGAGAGGTGAGCACCACCGCCAGCAGGTGTGCCGGTGCCGACGTCGGGCAGGGCAGCACGGTCACCTGGACGTGGCCGCCGGGATCGTCCGCCGCCGGGTACGGGCACAGGAAGGAGTTGTGCACGTGCCCCTCGCGCAGCCCCGCCGCCGCCACCTCCAACACCGGCGACCCGACCCGGAGCAGCGGGTGGTCCGGCAACCCGGGCAGCGGCAGCACATTGCCGGCCCGGGTCAGCACCACGCCGCACTCCGCGTCGGCGACGATCCTGGAGAGCGTCACGATCGACCGCATCGGGTCGACGGCCTCGGCCATCATCGGGGTGAGCAGCCCGAGGAAGTCCCGGACCTCGTCGGTCGGCTGCGCCGGGTCGTCGGTGTGCAGCGTGATCAACCCGAGGTGGCGCCCGTCCCGACTGAACAGGGTGAGGCCGACCCCCTCCCGGTAGCCCGCCGGCTCCAGGAATTCCGCCCAGGACTGCAACTCGCCCGGCGGCACGGGCGCGTCGCGTACGCACATCGGCGGGCGGTCCCGGTCCATGCCGAGCAACTCCATCTCCCGGTAGTGGTCCGAACCGCGCATGAAGGCGAGAGCCGCCTCCGTGTAGCCGGACTCGCCCATCCCCTCGAACTCCCGAAGCTCGGGGTTGAGCACGTGCACCATAGAGCCGCCGCTCGGCACCAGCCGGTGCAGCACCTTCAACAGTTCCGGCACCCGGTCCCGCACATCTCCCGGTAGCGCCGCGATCCGCTCCATGTCGGCCGCGACCTCGGCAGCACCGGGTGGCAGGTCAACCATCCCCCGTACCGGTACCCCGAGCCGTCGCCCGCATGATGATCCACTCCTCGCCGTATCGGCAGTCCTGTCAATCCACCGTCCGCGCCGACGCGGTTACCTAAGAGAACGGCGAGCGCCGCCCCCGGAAACGGCACCGGACACGAACGGTGCTCAACCCGGTGGCGCCGTCCCCGGCAGGTGTGGGATGAACCAACCCCGGCGGGCCGCCCGGAGCAGGGCGACGTGCCGGTCCGGGGCCTGGAGAACGGCGAGGCTCCGCTCCACCGTCTCGGCGACCGCCGCGAGCGGGAGGTCGAGGCCGACCGCGATGCGCTCGTCCGTCCAGCCCGCCAAAAGCAGCCCCAGGACCACGAGTTCGCGACGGTCCAGCGGGCACCTCCCTCTCGGCAGCGGAGCGAGCATCACCACCCCGACCAGCGGCACCGGCGCGGTCGTGCAGCCCAGCACCGTGACCCGGAACAATCCGTCCCGCGCGAGCCCGGAGCCACCAGCTCGGGACGACGGCCGCCGGGGCGGCCGGGCGGGCCAGAGGAACGAGATCGAGCCGCCACCATCGGGCTCGTGCTCGCCGACCACCCTGAGCAGGGTCGAACCCACCGCCAGCAGCGGATGCCCGGGCAGGCCGCAGAGCGGCAGCGTGTCGCCCGCGTGGGTCAGCACCACCCCGGCGACGGCCTGGTGGACGACCCTGGCCAGTACCGACAGCGACCGCAACGGGTCGAGGGTGGTGGCGATCCGCGGTGCCAGTACGCCGACCAGGTCCCGCTCCACGTCGGTGGGATGGTCCGCGTCCTCGGTACTGAGCACGAGCATGCCGACGTGCCGGCGGTCCCGGGTGAAGAGGCCGACCGCCAGCCCCTCCCGGAACCCGGCCGGAAGGTAGTAGTCGCTCCAGACCGGATACTCGGTCGCCGGCACCGGAAGGTCCCGGCCGCGCTGCGGGACGGGCGACTCGGTCAACCCCGCCTGCTCGGCCTGCCGCACCACCTCCCGGGTGCCGAAGTAGTTCCGGATCCGGTCGTCGTACCCGGTGCTGACGACCTCGGAGAACAACTGGTCCCGCTCGTCGAAGAGGGAGATCCAGGCCGCGTCGTACGGGACCACCCGGCGCAGCAGGCCGAGCCACTGCCCCGGACGGTCGGCGCCGACCGGACTCGCGGCGACGACCGCCGCCTGGTGGAGGAGGTCGGCCCCTGAGGGGGAACGCGTCATCTTCTGCTCCGAGTCAGTGACCGTGGCAGGTACAGGCCCTGCCGGAACGCGCGTACGGCTGCCAGGGTCCGGGAGGGGGCCGCCAGCTTGGCCAGGATGTGTTCGACGTGTGCGGCGACCGTGCGCGGGGCGATCACCAGGGTGTTCGCTATCCGCCGGTTGGACCAGCCGTCGATGAGCAGACCGAGGATCTCCAGCTCCCGCCGGGTCAACCCGCGCAGCTCACCGGGGGGCGAGAGCAGCACCACGGCACGCAGGTACGCCGGCACGTGCGACGGGCACGCCAGCACGGTGATCCGGGCGAACCCGCGATCCCCCGTCTCCGGGTCGCCGTGGCAGAGGAACGCGGCGTGCGGCTCCTCCTCGGCCAGACTCTCCGCCGCGGCGGTGAGCACCGCCGAGCCGGGCCGGAGCTGCGGGTGGTCCGGCAGTCCCGGCAGCGGAAGCACGTCACCGCCACGGGTCAGCACCACCCCCGCGACCGCGGCGGTGACGACCGTCGACAGCGCGGCGACGGACCGCACCGGGTCGACCGCCTCGGCGATCAACGGTGCCAGCAGGCCGAGGAAGTCGCGGGCCTCGTCGGTCGGATGGTCGGTGGCCTCCGTGTGCAGTCCCAGCGCACCCACCTGCCGACCGTCCTGGCTGAACAACGCGACGCCGATGCCGTCCTGGAAGCCGGCCGGCGCGAAGTACTCGGTCCAAGAGCAGATTTCGGGCGCCGTCACCAGGGCGTCCCGAACCAGGACCGGGCCGCGGTCAGGGCCGGATCCGAGCTGTTCCACGTCCTGGTAGTGCTGGGGACTGTGCAGGTGCTCCATGATCGCTTCGTCGTAGCCGACGGCGCACACCGTTTCGAGCCCGTAGCGCTCCGGATCCAGCACCTGGAGCGCTCCCGCCTCGTACGGGACCAGCCGACGCAGCACCGTGAAGAGTTCAGCCACCTGTTCGTCGACGCCGGCCGACGACGACGCCACCCGCTCGACCTGAGCGGCGATCTCGGCGGCGTACGGTGGCAGTTGGCCCACCGGTCAGCGCCCCGACCCTTGGCACATGCGGTCGGACGCTCCTTCTCATATCGGCAGTCCTGTCAATCGACAGCACCGGCACGGGTGCGATTACCTTGGTAAACGCCGGTCGACACCACAGGACACGCGGCAGCCGGATCCGGGGAACCGGCCCGGAGACGGACGGCGGGCCCGCCGGCGCGGTGGTCGTGGAGGGCGCGCACGCTCCGGCGCGCCCTCCACCCGTACCGGACCGACGGCCGGTCGCCGGCTACCCGGGGTGCCGCCGTCCGGCTCGGCACACGCGTCGATATCCGGCCTGGCAGAGTCGCTATCCGGCCTGGCACACGAGTCGCTATCCGACCTGGCAGGGCTGGCCGTTCAGCGCGATACCGCTCGGCAGGAAGGCCCCGCCGCCGAGGTACCCGATGGTCACCGCGACGCCCGGCGCGATCACCGCGTTCCAGCCAAGGTTCCGGGCGGTGACGATGCCGCCGGTGTGGCTGACCAGGGACGCGTTCCAGATCGCGGCGATCCGCTGCGAGTCCGGCAGCCCCCAGGACAGCGTCCACCCGTCGACCGTGGTCGGAGCCGTGTTCCGGACCGAGATCCAGGTCTCCGGGCCCCGGCGGTAGTGGTAGGCCGTGCAGGTGGGCGCCGGCCCGGTGGTCACGGTCACCGTGTTGGACAGCGCCGAGGGGTTGCCGGCCTCGTCCACCGCCCGCACCGCCAACCGGTACGTCGTGCGGGGCGTCAGCCCCGAGATCGTCGTACTGGTGCGGGGATAGGCGGGTGGCATCAGGTAGACCCGTCCGACCACGGTGTTCCCGGTCAGGGTGAACGACAGCACCTCGTACTGGGCGAGCAGCACGTTGTCGGTGGAGGGCCCCCATCTCAGGTCGACGGTGGTCTCCCCGACCGCCCCCACGGTCAGTGCGACGGGTGGGGTCGGCGGCTGGCCGTCCCCCGGCGGCATGGTGAAGCGCAGCGACGGCGGCGCCGCCGAACGGTTGCCCGCCGCGTCCAGCGCCCAGACCCCGAAGGTGTACGTCCGGGACGGCAGCATTCCGCTGATCACGATGCTGTTGGTGGGAGTCCGGTGCAGCATCGCGATGTCGGTGAAGATCTGCGAGACGTGGTACTCGACCACCCCGACGTCGTCGGTCGAGGCTGCCCAGGTGAGCTTGACGGAGTTGGCGGTGGTGCCGGCGACGGTGATCGGACCGGGGGCGCTCGGCGGCTCGGTGTCCTCCGCCGCCGCGTAGGCGGTGCCGCCGGTCACGACCAGGGCGACGACGAGGAAGGGCAGGATCAGGGTACGGGCCCAGCATCGGGCCGGTCGGGACGGACGACTTCGCACGGGAATCCTCGCTCTCGACTACCGACGCCGGGGCGCCGGACGTCGGGATATTCATCGTGAACGATGGATCAGCGTCCGGGATCCCCCACCCGGCCAGTAGTCGACGGGTCTGGTCCCGTCAGTTCTCCGGACCGAGAAAGGCTGTCCCGCACCGCGACCCGCCGACTGCCGTCGAGCACCGGACCCGGGCCGCCCCGCGCGCACTGGTCGAAGCCTGCGGCGTACGCCTGCCGGTGCCGCGCGCCGACATCGTCGACCCCTGGCACGGCATCCTTCTCGTCACCCCGACCACCCGCCCTGCTCACCTGGACACCAGAGGCGTGAACGGCTTCGGATAACGCCTCTGGTGTCCAGTTCGACGCCAGGCCGGCGGTGACTTGCCAAACATTTCGGGTCACCCGGGCAGCCGCCCCGACGCCCGCCGGGTAGCCACATCGAGGGCAGTCGGTCGGCAGTCAGTCGGTGGTGAGGTCGCGGCGGGTGGCTATCGTCGCGGCGGTCAGGGCCAGGAGCGTCCAGCCGGCGGCGATCAGCAGGCTCGTCCGGTCACCGCCGCCGGCGCCCAGGAACGCGGAGAACGGCAGTGGCGCGGAGAGCCGGCCGAGCAGGCCCTCGACGAAGACGAACCAGCCGGCGTACCCGAGGAACAGCCAGGTGGGGCGGCGTACCACCGCCGCGTTGGCGGCGCCGAAGACCGCCATCACCGGCACCAGGGTGAGGGTGTTCCGGTACTGCGTCAGGTCGCCCTTGGCCAGCACGGTCACCCCGCTGACGGCGGCGAACCCGACCGCCACGATCACGCCGGCCACCACCTGGCCGAGCAGGGTGAGCAGTCGGGCCGGTCGGGCCAGATAGAGCAGCACGGCCGTACGGTGCTGGAAGTGCTGGGTCACGCCCAACACGGCGAGGCCGAACGCGCCCATCCCGGCCAGCAGCGCCCAGGCGTCCACGTTCACCGCGCCGAAGAGCGCACCCAGCACACTGAACACGGCGATCGAGACCCAGCTCGACCGGATCGTGGCCGCCCGGTACAGCTCGCTGCGGACCAGTGCGATCATCAGGCCGCCGCCAGGTTGAGGAAGATCTGTTCGAGGTTCGGGGCGTCCTCGGTCAACTCGTAGATCGGCACTTGCGCCTCGAAGGCGATCTCGCCCGCGTCCTCCGGGGAGAGGCCCACCACCTCCAGCACGTACCCGTCCGCGCTGACCCGGCCGCCGGCCCGCTCGAACGCCTGCCACAGCCGCCGGGGATCACGACCCCGGATCCGCAGCCGGCGGGTGGTTCCGCCGTACAGTTCGGCGAGCGGGGCGGCGCACCTGACCCGGCCGTTGGCGATGATCACCACGTCGTCGATGAGCTGGGCCAGCTCGGCGAGCAGGTGACTGGAGATCAGGACAGTGCCGCCGGCCCGGGCATGGTCGCGCAGCAACCCGCGCAGCCAGGCGATCCCCTCCGGGTCGAGCCCGTTCGCCGGCTCGTCCAGCACCAGCACCGGCGGGCTGCCCAGCAGCGCGGTCGCCACCGCGAGCCGCTGCCGCATGCCGAGCGAATAGTCGCCGGTGCGCTGGTCGGCGGCGTGCGCCAATCCCACGTACTCGATCAGGTGGTCGACCCGGGACCGGCCGGCGCCGGCCAGGATGGCCTGGCTGACCAGATGGGCCCGGCCGGTCTGGCCGGGATGGCTGACGCCCTGTTCGAGGACGGCGCCGACCTGCCGCAGCGGGTGCGCCAGATCGCGGAACCGCCGCTTGTTGACCAGCGCCCGGCCGGACGTCGGCCGGCTCAACCCGAGCAGCATCCGCAGGGTGGTGGTCTTGCCCGAGCCGTTCAACCCGAGAAATCCGGTCACCCGGCCCGGTACGGCGGAGAACGTCACGCCGTCCACGGCCCGGACCCGCCGGTACTGCTTCGTCAGTTCGATGGCCTCGATCATCCCGGCCATTCTTACCCGGTCCGCCGCGCCACCGGGGGCAGCGGTTCCCCCCGGTTGTCGCGATCCCCGCAGCGCCCTACATGCGCTGTAGGTTGTCGCGATCCCCCGCAGCGCCCTACATGCGCTGTAGCTCGCCGGTCTCGTCGAGTTCGCGCAGCCCGGTGGCGCCACCGAACTCGCGGTCGACCATCTGCTGGAAGGCCGGCGGAACCGGCCGGCCGGTCGCCGCGTACAGGCGCTTGATCGCCGCGCCGGGGCGGCGGATGTCGTCCAGCATCCCCGGGTTGATCCGGTCGAACTCCGCCTCGATGAGGCGGGTGGCGGTCTCGCCGACCGTCTCACCCCGGGCGTTGGCCAGCATCACCAGGAGTTCGTGCAGCTCACCGTCGATAACCAGGGCCCGCTCCCCGTCGTCCATGGCCTCACGCTAAGCCCGGTCGCCGCGCAACGGGCCCGGATCGACCGAGGTGGCGACCGCCGGGGCCAGCGGGCTCAGGGTGGCTGCTGGGCATCGGGTGACACGGCTGTGTTGCATGATGCTGCGGTGACCGGACAGCAGGCGCCGACCGCCGTACGGCAGGCGCCGACCGCCGAACGCCACCCCACCGACCGGCCGGGCGGGGTGGTGCTGGAGGCGGTGCTGGAACGGATCACCTACGCCAACGAGGAGACCGGCTACACCATCGCCCGGTTCGCCACCGAGCGCACCGGACCCGACCTGCTCACCGTGGTCGGCTCGCTGCTCGGGGTACAGCCCGGCGAGAGCGTACGGCTGGTCGGGCGCTGGAGTTCGCACCCGAAGTACGGGCGGCAGTTCGAGGTGCAGTCGTACACGACGGTACTGCCGGCGACGGTGCAGGGCATCGAGCGGTACCTCGGCTCGGGGCTGATCAAGGGAATCGGGCCGAAGATGGCCGAACGGATCGTCGCGCACTTCGGCATCGACACCCTGCGGGTGATCGAGGAGGAGGTCGGGCGGCTGGTCGAGGTCCCCGGGCTCGGTCCGAAGCGGACGAAGCTGATCGCCGCCGCCTGGGTCGAGCAGCAGTCCATCAAGGAGGTGATGGTCTTCCTCCAGGGCGTCGGCGTCTCCACCTCGCTGGCCGTACGCATCTACAAGAAGTACGGCGACGGGTCGATCTCGATCGTCCGCAACGAGCCGTACCGGTTGGCCGCCGACGTCTGGGGGATCGGCTTCAAGACCGCCGACACCATCGCCCGGGGCGTCGGCATCCCGCACGACAGCCCGCAACGGGTCCGGGCCGGCATCCAGTACACCCTCTCCGAGGCCGCCGACGCCGGGCACTGCTACCTGCCCGAACCGAACCTGGTGGCGGACGCCGCCGAGATCCTCGGGGTCCCCGTCGAGCTGGTCCGGGACTGCCTGGCCGACCTCGCCGCCGACGAGGGCGTGGTCCGGGAGGCGGTGCCGAACCCGAGTGCCGAGGGCGCCACCATTCCGGCGGTATACCTGGTGCCGTTCCACCGGGCCGAGTCGGCCCTCGCGGCGAGTCTGCTCCGGCTGCTGCACCACCGCGACGACCGGATGCCGGCGTTCGCCGGAGTGGACTGGGCGAAGGCGCTGGCCTGGCTGCGTACCCGGACCGGTGCCGACCTGGCCCCGGAGCAGGAGGCCGCGGTCCGGCTCGCGCTGACCTCGAAGGTCGCGGTGCTGACCGGCGGACCCGGCTGCGGCAAGTCGTTCACCGTCTCCTCGGTGATCAAACTCGCCGCCGCCAAGGGCGCGAAGATCGTGCTGGCCGCGCCGACCGGCCGGGCCGCGAAACGGATGACGGAACTGACCGGGCATCCGGCCGCGACCGTGCACCGGCTGCTGCAACTGCGGCCCGGCGGCGACCCGACACACGACCGGGACAACCCGATCGACGCCGACCTGGTGGTGGTGGACGAGGCGTCGATGCTCGACCTGATCCTGGCGAACAAGCTCGTCAAGGCGGTCGCGCCCGGCGCGCACCTGCTGCTGGTCGGCGACGTCGACCAGTTGCCCTCGGTCGGTGCCGGCGAGGTGCTCCGGGACGTACTGGGCGCCGAGTCGATCCCCCGGGTCCGGTTGACGAAGATCTTCCGGCAGGCGCAGAAGTCCGGAGTGGTGGTCAACGCGCACCGGATCAATGCCGGCCAGGCGCCGCTGCTCGGCGAATATCCCGACTTCTTCCTCTTTCCGGTGGACGAGCCGGAGGCCACCGCCGAGCTGGTGGTGGACATCGTCGCCCGCCGGGTGCCGCGCAAGTTCGGCCTGCGTCCCCGGGACATCCAGGTGCTCACCCCGATGCACCGGGGACCGGCCGGCGCCGGCAGCCTGAACACCGCGCTGCAACAGGCGATCTCGCCGTACCGGGAGGGGCAGCCGGAGCGCCGGCACGGCGCCCGGGTCTTCCGGGTCGGCGACAAGGTCATCCAGATCAGGAACAACTACGACAAGGGCGCCGCCGGGGTCTTCAACGGCACCGTCGGGGTGGTCACCGAGCTGTCGGTGGAGGACCGGAAGCTCACTGTCCGCACCGACGAGGCCGAGGAGATCGGGTACGACTTCGACGAGCTCGACGAGCTGCAACACGCGTACGCCATCACGGTGCACCGGTCGCAGGGCAGCGAGTATCCGGCGGTGGTGATACCGGTAACGATGAGTTCCTACACGATGCTGCAACGGAACCTGCTCTACACGGCGGTGACCCGGGCCAGGAAGCTGGTGGTGCTGGCCGGGTCGCGCAAGGCGCTGGCCATCGCGGTGCGCACCGCCGGCACCGGCCGCCGGCACACCGCGCTCACCCACCGGCTGAGCGACCCGACCTCGCTCCGACCCGCCCTGTGACGTGAATCACGCGCCCAGTCTCACCGGATAGACCTGCAAAAATCCCGATAAGACCCGCCGATACACCATTCGACAGCGTCTCCGCCGCATCGATGTCTCGTTAGGACTCTTGCCGTCCGGCGTACGCCCGCCGCAGCGGCCCGAGTGTCCCCCTGTCACCGGACGGAATACATGTCGAACACAACGGTCAGAGTCGAGGTCTTCCCGACGGACGACGCCGATCTCCGCCAGATCGGGCCGAGTCGCCGGCTCACGACCCTGCTACAGGAGCGCGCCGACGAGATCGGCACCGCCGTCCGGGACATCTCCCGGATGCTGCGCGAGTCGGTGGACACCGAACCCGACGACACCGGATTCCGGGTGTCGAGCGTGACCTCGACCTTCGGGCTCACCCTCGCCACCAGCGGCGGTGTCGTGGTCACGCGCGCGTCGGCGGAGGTCTCGTTCGAGGTCACCCTGACCATCGAACGCACCTGAGCCGTCGTGGAGTCGCGGAACTCGTACCTGGTCAGGATCCGCCCGCGCGACAAGCCCGACGCACCACCGGGATACACCGTCGGGTTCCTGGTCAGCAGCCACTGGGTGATCACCGCCGGGCACTGCCTCTCCAGGCTGGCCGAGGACGAGCCGGTCCGGATGACCCTGGCCGGCAGCGAAACGGTCGACGGGCGGGTGGTGCGGATCGCCGAGCGGGACGACCTCGGCCTGATCTGCGTCACCGGCCCGCCGCCCCGGGAGGTGGTCCGGCCGGTCCTGGCCAGGGCCACGGACAACGACGGATGGGTGGCACCCGGCCGACCCGAGGCCAGCCCGCACCGGTTGACGGGCTCGGTACTCAACGCCGACCTTCGGCACCGGTGCGCCGGTGGCGGCGAGATCGCCGCCCTCGAACTCAAGGTCGAACAGGAACTCGGCGACTACCACGGCTACAGCGGCGGTCCGGTCGAGCGGGTACCGCGCCCGTCCGACGAGCCCGGCCCGCCGGTCGTACTCGGCATGCTCGTCGAGCAGGCACCGAAGTGGAACCGTTCCGGAGACGCCACCAACGTGCTGATCGCGGTGCAGGCCGAGTACGCCCTCGCCGAACTCGACGTCCTCGCCGACGCCCGGCGACTGGCCCAGGAGAACACCCGGGCGCTGCAACGGGCGTCCGACGCCGAACCGGTCGCGCTGACCCAGGAACTCCGGGAACTCAACGTGATGGGCGACCAACTCGACCGCATGATCAGCCGGGGCCTGCTGGGACGCCGGAAGGCCCGCCGTTTTCTGCACAAGGTCCTGGACCGGACCCTCCGGTACTGGATCGCCAGGAGCAACCGTGACCGAATCCGCATCTGACGAACTCGTACTCGACGAACTGCTGCCCCGGGCCATCGCGGAGGCCGAGGCGGCGTTGCGGCGGCCGAACCGGGGACGGGCCGGGCTCGACCTGCTCCGGCCGACGGTGACCTCGCTGGCCGCCTTCGACGCGAAGCGGAACCCGGGTGCCGTGCACCGGCTCGCGATGCTGCTCACCCGGCTCGGCCTGCACACCGAGGCCGGGCGGCTGCTCGACTGGGCGGCCTGGCGGACCACCCGGGGCAGCGACGCCTGGCTGGCCACCGAGAACGTCCGGGCGATCCTGGCGGCGGCCCGGGGCGACCGGGACCGGGCGGCGCTCCTGCTCGACCTGGCCCTGCGCACCACCGACCGGCTCTCGGTGACCAGCGCGAAACTGCACGCCAACCTGGCCGTCCTCTGCCTGGAGACCGGCGAGTCCGGCCGGGCCGCCCGGCACGCGACCGCCGCGCTGACCGCCGCGATCAGCACCGAGCGGCCGGCGGAGTGGCCGGCCGACCTGCTGGCCAGCGCGGAAGCCAGCGCCATCCAGGCGATCGAGCGGTCCGCCACCGATCCGCCGCGTACCGCCGAGGAGTTGCGGGACCTCGCCGAGACCCAGTTCGCGCTGGCGATGCGGCGCCGACGGCTCGACCTGGTGGAGTCGGCGATCGAGGTGATGGAGCTGGCCGGCCAGCACCTGACCGCCCGGCTGCCCGCGACCCATCCGGAGTCCGTACGGCTGCGCGAGAAACTGGCCACCGCCGAGGACCGGTACGCCGACCTGCGCGCGGCGAGCCCCGCCGCCCCGCTCCCGGTCGCCGCCCGGCCGGTCGCCGTCGCCCCGGACCGGCCGCCGGTGCCCCCGCCCGACCCGGTCCGGGTGGGCGTGCCGGAGGCGTACCACCTGGTCGTCGACCGGTATCTGGACACCGTCTTCCGGTTCGTCTACTACCGGGTCGGCGACCGGCGGCTCGCCGACGAGCTGACCTCGACCGCCGTACGCCGGGTGCTGCACCGGATCGACACCTTCACCGGTCCCGACCGCGAGCTGGGCGCCCTGCTGATCGGCACCGCCCGGCAGGTGTTGGCCGACCACCCTCCGGGCGACCGGCCGCTGCCGCCGGTCGACGACCCGGACCACCCGGCCCGGGACGGCGGCGCGGAGCTGGTGAACGGTCCCCTGTTGGCCGCGGTCCGGCGACTCGACCCCGAGCAGCGGGACTGCCTCGTCCTCCGGTTCCTCCAGGCTCTCTCCGTGGCGGAGACCGCGCGGGCGACGGGGCAGACCGAGAGCCGGGTCCGGGCCGTACAGCGCCGCGCCGTCCGCGCGCTCACCCGGCTGCTGCCGCCCGGTCCGCCACCGCCCTGGCCGGACGTGACGCGGCGGTGGGTGCACCGGGCCCGGTACCTGCTGCGCAAGCTGCTCCGCCCCAGCCCGCCCGATCTCTTCCGGGGCGACGGCGAGGACAGCGGGTCGGTCGCCGGCCGGGGCGTCGTACACGGTGCCGACCGGCTCATCGTGCTCGGGCTCCAGCTCCGGGCCATCCCGACCACGCGGTCCAGCATCGATGGTGGGCCGTGCCCACAGCACCCGATCGGCTGCCCGCCACCGCCGAACCTGTCTCCACCCGAACCCCCGGCTCCCACCTGCGGCCACGGCGGACCGCACGGGAAGGTTGACCAGGGTTCGCTGCTCACGCCGGACTCGGACGCCCGGCTGCGGAGCATGCTGCTGACGATCGTCGGCGGAGCGGCGGTCACGATGGCCGGAGCCGACGGCGCACCGGGTACGCCCGGCGGTGCGGTACGGAGCGGACCCCGGATCGTCGTGACGGGGCGGGTCGGGCGGAACGCCGAGGGCCGCCGCGACCGGCGGTGGAGACGGGCCCGGGGCCGGGACGCGGTCGTGGCCGGCCTCGGCGTCGTCACGATCGCCGTCTCCGCGCTTGCGGCCGGCGACGGGAGCACCCGCCCGGCCCGCCCGGCGTACGCGCTGGACCGCTCCGTCGCACCGGTCCAACCGGAGCCGGCCGCCTCGGAGCCGAACCGGGGCCGGCTGCTCCTCGGGATCGCGCGGTCCCGGCTGGACGAGGCGAGCGCCCACCGCGACACCGGGGAGGACCTCGGCGCCCTGCTGGACGGCGTGGACGACGACATCCGGCAGGGCAGTCGACTGCTCACCACCTCGGCCGTCCGGCGGCGGGACCGGGCGGCGCTGGACTCGGTGGACGCCTTTCTCGACGGGCAGCACCGGCAGGTCGCCGAACTGCTGGTCCGGGCCAGCCCCACCGAGCGGAACCGGGTGGCCGAGTCGGTCCGACTGCTGGACGCCGTACGCTGCCGGGTCGACCGGTTGCGTACGACGTTGAGCTGCGACGACGGGGTGCCTGAGGGCGTGGACACCCTCGGTCCACTGCCCGCCGACTGCGCCACGCGATAACGGCCGAAGGAGTCGTCCCGGACTCGACGGCGCGAAACATATCGACAGGCGTTTCCGTATCTGGCGCCGGATGCGTACGGTGGCGCCATGAGGCAGCCCGGTGACCGTGCCCCCGCACCCGGACCGCTGGCACTGGTGCAGGATCTGTTGAACACCGTCGATATCGAGGCGGGCCGCGACCGGCTGCGTACGATCGCCGAACTCACCGCCTTCGCCGCCGCGCACGGCACGACCGGACTCAGCTTCACCGACTCCGACGTGACCGAGACGAGGCGGTTCCGGGAGGCGTTGCGGGACGCCTGCCGGGGGCATGCCGGCAGCGAGGTGCCGGCCGCGTCCGCCGCCGCGCTGCGCTACACCCTCGCCACGTCACCGCTGCTGCTCACCATCGACGGCACCGGCGCGGCGCGGGCGGTCCCGGTGGCCGGGCTCGGCGGGTCGGCGGCGCTCATCGCCGGCGTGGCGGCCGCGATCCTGAACGCCGCCACCGCCGGCACCTGGTCGCGGCTGAAAGCCTGCGCGGCACACCGCTGCCAGTGGGTGTACTACGACCACAGCCCGGCCGGCCGGGGCCGCTGGTGCACGATGAGCATCTGCGGCAGCCGGGCCAAGATGCGCGCCTACCGGGCCGGCCGGTCGGCCGCCCGCTCGACGGGCTGACCGGGCGGGCCCGGCCCGTTCCACCCGTTGCGGTCTCCGGGCGGGAGGGCTTCGCCGCCCCGCCCGGAGATCCCACGACCGGTCAGGAGACCGTCTTCTCGTCGCCCGGATTCACCAGTACGACCCGGCGACGCCGGGCGAGCAGGAACAGCGCCCCGCCGAGCAGCACCACGCCGGCTCCGACGCCACCGATCAGCCCGGCCTGGACGCCGGTCACCGGAAGGCCTCCACCGACACCACCGCCACCACCGTCACCGGCCGGCGCCCCGATGTGCGCCCGGAACGTGTCGGTGTTGTCGGCCGGGTCGGCGTCGTCGAGCTGCTTCGCGGACATCCCCGTGGCACCTTCCGGCAGCCCGGTGCTCCGGCTCCGGGCCACCGAGGCCGGGTCGACCCCGTCCTCGACGGCGAGGGCGCTGCTGAACATCTCGCCGCCCCGGGCGACGACCGGACCGGGTGCGTCCTCGGCGACCTTCACCGGGAAGACGATTCCGACGGCGGAGATGACGTCGTCGGAATCGTCGGTGTCCTGGTCGGCCGGTACCAGCGTGATCTGGTCGTAGTCGCAGGTGACCGTCCGGTTGCCGGCCGAGTACGCGCAGCCCGGCTCGACCTCGTCGAAGGTCAGGTACTGCGGCAGGGTGACCCGGACCTTGATGCCCCTGGCGATCGTGTCACCGAAGTTGCCGACCACGCCGAAGGTCAGGGTACGGCCGCCCGGCGGCACGGGCCGGTCGGTGAACTCACCCTCCTCGGTGACCTGGTGGACGTCCTCGGCGTAGACCGCCAGGTCCACCCCGATCGCCGGGACCTCCACCTCGACCTTCGCCGAGTTGTTCGTCTGGTCGGGGTCCGTCTCCGAGACCGCCGTGACCGTGTAGAAGCCGGCACTGCCGTGCTTGCCGGGCACCTTCGTCAGGGTGAACGGAGTGGGCTGGGCGAGGCTGTGTCCCTGGGCCAGGCCCACGGTGGAGCAGCGGATCTTCTCACCGGCCAGTTCGCAGCCGAGGTGCAGGCGGTCGCCGACCGTCACCACGCTGTCGTCGAGGCCGCTGAGGTCGTACTCGAACTGCCAGCCCACGGCGTCGCCCGGGCCCTTGTTCAACGTCGTCGCCCGGTGCGTGGCCAGCGGCTCGCCGATCGCGACGGAGCCGGACGACACGGTCAACTCCAGGTCGGCACCGGCGTCCGCGTGGGCCGCACCGCCGACGGCAATCATCGCGCCGCTGGCGAACAACGCCAGGCCGCTCGCGCCGGCCCGGGCCAGCACGCGCCGGGTACGCAGCTTCATGGTTCCCCCGAATTACAAGATCGAAGACCTGATGACCGCCGTACGGTACCGGCCCTCGACCGGGCACGTCGTACCGGTTGATCTCCTGCTCACCCCCGGTGCCCGAGGCTGTGCCCGGTTGCGGGGCCTTTGCGGCGGTGTGCTGGCCGGTCGGTCGAGTGATCGGTCAGAAAGCTCGACCGGCCATCCGGCCACGCGCCCACCGTCCGGATGAGACGTTTCGGCTGGTCGGCCGGTGCAGCCGGTCGGCGGCACCGGTCCAGCCGCCCGGGTCGACCCGCACGGCAGAGGTCAGCTCAGAGCCAGGGTCCCCAGGGTGCCGAGGACCAGGAACGGGCCGAACGGAAGGTGGCCGCCCCAGCCGATCCGGCGGGTGGCGAGCAGGGCCAGCCCGCACAGCGCCGAGGCGCCGAAGGTGAGCAGCGCGCCGAGCACCACCGCCGGCCAGCCGAGCCAGCCGAGTACCGCGACAGCGCTCAGCGCCAGCTTGGCGTCGCCGAGTCCGAAGCCCCGGCGGCCGAGCAGCAGGGTGGTGCCGGCGAGGAACAGGGCCGCTCCGAGCCCGGCCAGTACGGCCCGCCACCAGGCCGACGGGTCGCCGGCGACCAGAGCCGCCACGCCGAGCAGGCCCAGGGTGCCGGCCGCGGCGGCGTAGCTGAGCCGGTCCGGCAGCCGGTGTACGGCGACGTCGACGAAGAGCAGCGGCACGGCGCACGCCGCCCACCAGCCGAACGCGATCGACTCGATCGGCGACCGGGCCGCCACGACCACCGCGGCCACCGCGAGGAGCAGGGCGGTCTCGACGGCCAGCGGTGCCGCGCCGACCCTGCCGCCGCAGCCGGCGCACCGGGCCGATGGGGTGAGCGGACGCAGTGGACCGGCCAGGCCGATCGGGGTACCACAGTGGTCGCAGCCGGACCGGCGCGGCCGGCCGTACGGCACCGACTCGGCGGCGACGAGCCAGCGCAGCGCCGGGGCGACACAGAGCAGCGCGAGGCCCCGGGCCGGCCAGCGGGATCCGGGCCGACCCTGGGTACGCAGAGTAACTTCATGATCGCAATCTTCGGATCTTCCCTGGTCCGGCGAGTGGCCGTCCACCGAGCGGGCAGCGGCCGGATCCCGCCGTCGCGGCGGCCCGGCGATCCCGGCACGGCCACCCGGAACCCCCGGTACGGAAGCTGTCAGATCATCGTCATCCATGGCATTTCGCTCCACCGGGCCGGCACAATCGGAACGGAAGGGGCGGCGGCTCCATCCCGCCCGCCAACTATTGATCAAATGTGCACCATCGATCGACATCTTATGATCGAGACGTCGGTCGCCAACAGAGATCGTAACCGTACGTATTCTCTCAAATAGCCCCTGTTGTATCGTCAGCGGTGAGCCTATGCTCGCCATCTGGACGGCGCGCAACCGTCGACCAACAGGCAACAAAAAGATCGATTGGCAATACCACACCCAGAATCTAGATCGACTCACCCGAATGTGGATGCAGCGGCGCCGGGCCCGGTCGAGGGCCTTCGGGGCGGAGCGGCCGTGCCCACGTCACCGCCGACAGATCGGATCGGCGGGAGTAACCCGGTCAACTCCGCTCAGGTGGGCGGTCAGCGGCGCAGCAGGAGGAGGCACCGTTGCGAACGCGGCAACCGGCGTACCTCTGGAGCGCCCTACTCGCGGTGGCGCTGCTCGTCGTCGGCACCGGCTGCGGCAACCGGCCGGGCAGCGCCGCGCCACGCGGCACCGGACCCGAGCCGGCCGCCAGCGCCGACGCCCGGGCCGCCGAGGCGGAGAAATCCGCACTCGCCGCCTATGCCGGCTATCTGGCCGCCGTCCGCAAAGCGGAGCTGACCGGCGATCCGCTTGATCCGCAACTGCGGAAATATCTCGCCGATCCACTACTGACCCGGGTCAGGCTCACCATTCGCGACGCGAAGGAGCACGGCGCGATGCGTACCGGAAAGCTCGTCTCCAATCCGACGGTCACCGCGGTCGACCTCGACTCCGACCCGGCCACCGTCTCGATCCAGGACTGCATCGACGCCACCGGCTACCGGCTGGTCTACAAGAAGGACAAGAAGGTGGTCCCCGGTTCGGCCAGTGGCCGGCACCTCGCCACCGCGACCGCCACCCGCTATCCCGACGGTCGCTGGCTGATCAACGTCGGCGCGTCGCACGAGGACCAGCCGTGCTGACCCGGCGGGCGTTCGCGACCGGTGCCGTGACCGGGCTGGTGTTGGCCGTCGCGCTGGTGGTGCCCGGCGGTCCCGCCGCAGCCGACCCGGTCGCGGAGTGCCCGCCGGGGCAGGGCAACTGCAACGTCTGGGAGCAGCTGCCCGGCGAGCCGGGCGACGGCGACGGTGGCGGTTCGGGCTCCGGTGACGGCGGCGGCTCCGGCGGCGGGGACCGGGTCTGCGAGAAGGACGACGGCACGGTGGTGCCCTGCTACGACGACGTGCTCGGCTGGTTCAACAGCGCCGACGACTGCTACTACAAGCGGGCCGAGCCGCTGGCGGACGTCGAGCCGGGGAAGACCGCGTACCTGCGGACCTGTAGCGCGGCGGGGAGTTCCGAGATAGTTCATCTGACCGACCCGCCGGCCGGATTCGCGCCGCCGGACCCCGAGCAGATGGCCCTGGACCTGTTCGCCAACCTGACGCTGGACCCGCCGGAGATCCGGACCGCGCCGAGCGGTGCGCCCGGGCTGGTCGGCGTGCCGGTGTGGCTCTACGACGCGTCGAGTTGGGAACCCGAGCGGAGGACGGACGTCGAGGGCGACGTGACGGTCTGGATCGAGGCGATCCCGACGAAGATCGTCTGGCGGATGGGCAACGGCGAGACGCTGGAGTGCACCCGGGCGGGCATCCCGTTCAAGGCCGGCACCCACGACCCGCGCCAGCCACCCCGCGAGGCGTGTACGTACCCCGGCTATCCGCGGGCGAGCAGCACGGAGCAGGGCGGGCGGTACGAGATCACCGCGGTCAAGCAGTGGACGGTGCCGTGGGGCAGCAGCACCGGCGAGGGTGACCAGGACGCCCTCTCCACCAGCCGCGACGCCACGACCTCGATCCGGATCGACGAACTTCAGGTGGTGACGAGGTGACCGTGGCGACCAGTCCGACAACAGGGGCGCCGATCGACGCGCCGATCACCCCGCCCCGGATCGTCCGGCAACGCCGGATGCGCCCCGGGCTGCTCGGCCTCGCCGTACTGCTGATCGCGCTCGGCGGGCTCGGCTCCGCGTTCGCGATCACCTCCGTACGCGCCACCGGCAGCTATCTCGCGGTCGCCCGGGCCGTACCGGTCGGCACCGCGCTCACCGCCGACGACCTGGTGGCGGTACAGGTCGCCGGCGGCCAGGGCCTCGAACCGGTGGCCGCCGACCGGATCGACGAGGTACTCGGCAAGCGGGCCACCGTGACACTCACCCCGGGCACCCTGCTGACCATGGCGCAGCTCACCGACAAGCCGCTGCTCGGCCCCGGGCAGCAGCAGATCTCGGTCGGGCTGCGCCCCAGCGAGGTACCCGCGAAGCGGCTCCGCCCCGGCGACAAGGTGCTGCTGTTCAGCACGGCCGGCGACGACGCCCGGGCCGCCGCCGCGCCGGCCACCCGGTTCCAGGCCACCGTCATCGACATGGCCGCCCCGGCCAGCAACTCGGTGGTCCTCTACCTCGCGCTCGCGGCCAAGGACGTCCCGGCAGTGGTGGCGCTGGCCACCAGCGACCGGATCGCGGTCGTGCTGAACGCGGCAGCCTGACCGTGGCCATCGTCGCCCTCGTCTCGGCCAAGGGATCCCCCGGGGTCACCACCACCGCGCTCGCCTGCACGCTCACCTGGCACCACCGGGTGGTGCTGGCCGAGTGCGACCCCTCCGGCGGATCGGTGCTGGCCGGCTATCTCGGCGGGGCGCTGGCCGGGCCCCGGGGCATCGGCGAGCTGGCCGTCGGCGAGTTGCGGGACGGCAACCTGGAAGAGGCGTTCTGGTCGCAGCTCGTCGACCTCGACGCGCCCAAGCGGGAACGGCTGCTGCTGCCCGGCGTGGTCGACCCGGCGCAGGCCGGCAGCGTCGTACCGCTCTGGCAGCGGTTCGCCGACTTCTTCACCGGGCTGGCCAAGGGCCGCCCGGCGTACGACGTGCTGGTCGACTGTGGACGGCTCCAGGTGGCCGGGCCACCGTGGCCGCTGCTCCGGGCCGCCGATCTCGTGCTGGTCGTCACCACCGCCCGGCTGCCGCACCTGTCCAGCGCCCAGGCCACCATCCGGGCGATCGAGCGGGACTTCGCCGAACACCGGGTACCGGCCGACACGCTGCGACTGCTGCTGATCGGCGGCGAGCACGGCCGCGGCGAGGTGGGCAAGGCGCTCCGGCTGCCGGTCGTCGCGCAGTTACCGGACGACCCGCGTACCGCCGAGGTGCTCAGCCACGGCGGGACCGTACGCGCCAACCGGCCGCTGATGCGGGCGGCCAGCGCGCTGGAGGTGCCGGTCCGGGCGGTCCTCGACCGGCGCCGGGCCCGGCTCGGCTGGCCGGCCGCGATCGAGGGGGTGCCGGGTGCGGTTTGAGCCGGTCTACTCCGACCCGCGTCCGCACGACCCGGACGGCGCCTCCACCGCTCCGATCTGGCAGGTCGTCCCGCACAACGGGCACCGTCCCGTACCGCTGCCGAGCGGTGGCGAGGTGCCGCCGTACGCGGTGGTGCCGCAGCCGGTGACGCCGCCCGCCCCGCCCCGGCCCCGGCTCGACTTCGCGGTGGTCCGGGAACTCCGGCGCGAACTGAGCGAACGGCTGACCCTCTGGCAGCGCGGTCGGGAGTTCAGCACCGCGGAGGAGGACGTCGAGCGGGCCCGGCTCGCGGTGGCGGTGGTCGCCGAGTACGCCGACTCCACCCGCCGGGCCGGTACCCCGATGTCGGCGGCCGAGGAACGGATGCTGCTCGACCAGGTCAACGCGGAACTCGTCGGGTTGGGCCGGTTGCAGACCCTGCTGGTCGACAACTCGATCGAAGAGGTGCACATTCTCGGCTGTGACTCGGTGCGGATCACCCGGCGCGACGGTGGCGTTGACTGGGCCGAGCCGATCGCCGACAGCGACGAGGAGATGGTGGAGATCCTCCAGGCGGCGGCGCGGCGGGCCGGTGCCACCGAGCGGTCGCTCTCCACGTCGAAGCCGACCCTGGACCTGCAACTGCCGGACGGCAGCCGGCTGGCGGCGGTCTTCCTGGTCAGCCACCGCCCGTACGCGGTGATCCGCAAGCACAACACCATCGAGGTGACCCTCGACGACATCTCCGGCGGCCGGGCCGACCTGGACGAGATGCTCGACGTACTGATCCGGGACTTCCTCCGGGCGGCGATGCGGGCCGGGCTGAACATCATGGTCGCCGGGCTGGCCGGGGCGGGCAAGACCACGGTGATCCGGGCCATGATGGACGAGATCCCGGCCGACGAGCCGTACGTGCTGCTGGAGGAGAGCCGGGAGCTGCTGCCCGCCCGGCGGGGACGCAAGCACCGGGCGGTGATGAGCTTCGAGTCCCGGGAGGGGCACGGCGACCGGGGGCCGGACGGCCGGCCAGCGGGTGAGGTGACCATCGCCGACCTGATCCCGGTGGCGCTGCGGATGGGGGTACTCCGGATCATCGTCGGGGAGGTCCGGTCCCGGGAGATCGTGCCGATGCTCCAGGCGATGACCACCAGCCGGGGTTCGATGTGCACCATCCACGCCCGTACCCCGGCCGGGGTCAGCGAGCGGATCATCGAGCTGGCGCTGTCGCACGGCCGGGAGATGACCGTCGAGCAGGCCCGCCGGATGGCCGGCAACGCGCTCGATCTGATCGTCTACGTCACCATCGAAGACGAGACCGCCATCGGTGGCCGCAAGCACCGGTTCGTCTCGCACGTCGAGGAGGTCATCGGGGTCGGCGAGGGCAACCGGATCATCACGACCACCGTCTTCGGGCCGGGGCCGGACGGCCGGGCGGTCCCCCGCCATCTGCCGGAACGGGTCCGCGACCAGTTGCTCCGGGTCGGGTACGACGCGCGGCTGCTGACCCGCTACATCGAGGCGGGTACCGGCGCGTGGCGGCGGCCTCGGCACAGTCGGCTCGGGCGGCCGGCATGACTCGGGCGGCCGGCACGACGGGGCGGCCCGGAGCAGGAGACTCCGGCACGGCGGCGGTCAGGGCGGAAGCCGGGACCACGGCGGAGGTCGGTCGGATAGCCCGGACCACGACGAAAATCGGTCGGGAGGTCGGGGGGACGGCAGAGATCGCTGTGGACGTTCGCGGCGCGGGGCGCGTGGTGGGGGCCGGGCCTGCCGTGCCCGGCTCCGGGCGGTCAGGCTTGATCCCTCCGCCGGGCACGGCAGGCCCGGCCTCGGTGGTGCCGGTCGCGGGCCGCCCGGCGGGTCCGGGGGTGGCGTGGTGACGCTGCCGTCGAACATCGAGCTGATCGCCGTACTCTCCGGGATCGCCTGCGCGACCGGGCTGGTGCTGGTGGTCGCCGCGCTGGTCGGTACGAAGCGGCCGGCGGGACCACGCCGCGACTCCGTGCTGCACCGGCTCTGGCTCGGCAACGGGACGAGTGCCCGGGAACGGCGGGCGCACCAGACGCTGCTGGTCGGGGCGACCCTGGCCGGGGCGGTGGCGTTCCTGCTCACCGGGCTGCCGGTCGTCGGCCTGCTGGTCGCCGTCGCGGTGCCCGGCGTGCCGTGGCTGCTCGGCACCGGGCGGGCCGAACGACGGGCGATCAACCGGATCGAGGCGATCGGCGAGTGGACCCGCCGGCTGAAGGACGTCGCCGGCACCGGCCAGGGCCTCCAGCAGGCGATCATCGGTACGGTCGCGACCGCACCTGACCAGATCGACGAGGAGGTACGCCTGCTCGCCGCCAGGCTGGCGGCCGGCTGGCAGGGTCGGGCCGCACTGCTGGCGTTCGCCGAGGAGATCGGTGACCCGGTCTGCGACCAGGTGGTGGCCGCGCTGATCCTGCACCTGACCGACCGGGGCGAGCGGCTCGGTGACGTACTCGGGGCGATCGCCTCGGCGGCGGCGGCCGAGGTGGTCACCCGGCGGGAGGTGGAGGCGAAGCGGGCGCAACCCCGGTTCGCGGTGCGCTTCCTGACCGGGATGACCCTGCTGGTTCTGGCGTACGGGCTGGTGAACCCGGACTACATGGAGCCGTACGGTACGCCGGACGGGCAGTTGGTGATGGTGCTGCTCGGTGCCGCGTTCGTCGCCCTGTTGGCCTGGGTACGCGCGATGAGCCTGCCGCCCCGGCCGGCCCGGTTCCTCGCCCCGCCGAACCGCGAGGAGGCGCTCCGGTGAGCGCGAGGAGCGAGCCGGGGTTGCGAGCCCCGCAGTCGCGAACGCCAGCCAGCACAGCGAGCGCGAGGAGTGAGCCGGGGTTGCGAGCCCCGCAGTCGCGAACGCCAGCCAGCACAGCGAGCGCGAGGAGTGAGCCGGGGTTGCGAGCCCCGCAGTCGCGAACGCCAGCCAGCACAGCGAGCGCGAGGAGTGAGCCGGGGTTGCGAGCCCCGCAGTCGCGAACGCCAGCCAGCACAGCGAGCGCGAGGAGTGAGCCGGGGTCGCGAGCCCCGCAGTCGCGAACGCCAGCCAGCACAGCGAGCGCGAGGAGTGAGCCGGGGTCGCGAGCCCCGCAGTCGCGAACGCCAGCCAGCACAGCGAGCGCGAGGAGTGAGCCGGGGTCGCGAGCCCCGCAGTCGCGAACGGACCGGAGGACGGTGTGATCCTCAACTGGCACCTGACGTTCGGGGTACTCGGCGGTGCCGCAGTCGGGATGGGACTCTTCCTGCTGGTCCGGGAGGCGTTGCCGGCGACTCCGGCGCTCGGTCCGGCGCTGCGCCGGCTGCACCAGCCGGCCGGGCTGAGCCGGCCGGGCCGGGCTTCCCGCCGCGACCTCGACTGGCTCGCCGGGGCGGCCCGCTGGCTGCGTCCACCGCATCGGCAGCTCGCGCTGATCGGGCAGTCGCCCGAGCAGTACACGCTGTCGCTGCTGCTCTCCGGCCTGATCGGGCTGGCGACTCCGGCGGTGTCGACCGCGATCCTCTTCCTTGCCGGGATCCGGCTGCCGTTCGTGGTACCGACCGTCGGCGCGCTCGGCTTCGCGCTGCTCTGTGTGCTGATGGCGCACCGGAGTGTACTGGTGAAGGCGGAACGGGCCCGGCGTGAGTTCCGGCAGGCCGTCTGCGCCTATCTCGACCTGGTCGCCCTGCAACTGTCGGCCGCGCACGGTCCGGTGCAGGCGCTGGAACGGGCGGCCGAGGTCTGCGACGGCTGGGTCTTCGAGCGGATCCGGGAGGCGCTGCGACTGGCCCAGCTCCAGATGCACTCGCCCTGGGACGAGCTACGGGAACTGGCGGAGAAGATCGGCATCCCGGAACTCGGTGACGTGGGGGCGATCATGCAGTCCTCCGGTACCGAGGGCGCACAGGTGCACGACTCGCTGCGGGGCCGGGCCGACTCGCTGCGCGACCAGATCCGGACCGACAACCTGGCCCGGGCCGAGGCGGTGACCAGCCGGCTGGACGTGCCGGGCGCGCTGCTGGTCTTCGTACTCGTCGGCTTCGTCCTCTATCCGTTCGTGGCCCGGATCTGACCCCGACCCACCGTTGCACTGAAGGGAGACCGCAATGTCGATCATCAACTACCTGCACATTGCGTTCGTCGTGCGGATCGCCGAGCTGCGCCGCGCCGGTGAGGGGGATCGGGGTGACAGCCCGGTCCCGACCGCGGTGATCATCTTTGGTCTGGTGGCCGCGGCCCTGGCCGTGACCGTCGCCGTGTCACGCAGCGTCGCGGACTGGATGGACGCCATTCCGGAGCCGGGCGGCGGCGCGGACACCGGCGGCGACCCCGCTGGACTGCCGCAGGACTGATCCGTGCCACGGCCGAGCGGCAGCATCCGGTACCGGCTCCCGGCGACGACGGCCGGGGCCCGGTGGCGCCGGATCGTGCCCGTGGACCGGCTGGCCGGCGCGGAGCGGGATCGGGGTGCCACCCCGGTCGAGCTGGCCGTGCTGATGCCGGCCATCCTGATCCTGCTGCTCGCCTCGATCCAGACCGCCTCCTGGTTCATCGCCCGGGCCACCGCGCTCAACGCCGCCCAGTCGGCGGTGAGCGCGCAGCGCACCTACCAGGCGGAGCCGGGGGTGGGGCAGCAGCGCGCCGAGGACTTCCTGGAGCGGGCCGGTGACTGGCTGGTCGGCTGGGAGGTCACGGTGACCGCCCCCGAGCCGGACGACGCGCAGGTGAGCGCCACCGTCACCGGGCAGCCGCTCCGGGTGGTGCCGCTGATCTCGCTGCCGCCGATCAGCGAGACCGCCTTCGGCACGGTGGAGCGGTTCACCGACGAGGAGGCGCCGTGACCGGCGCGGGCATGCTGCGCGGAGCGCGCGGCCGGGACCGGGGTTCGGTATCGGTGGAGACCGCAATCCTCACGCCGGCCTTTCTCGCCCTGATCGCGCTGGCCGGCGTCGCCGGCCGGACCGCCGTCGCGCACGAGGCGATCGATGCCGCCGCGCACGACGCCGCCCGGGCCGCCTCGATCTCGCGTACCTCGGGCGAGGGGCGGGACGCGGCACGGGCGGCGGTGCGGAGCCGGCTCGACGCGGAGGGGCTCGCCTGCTCGGACGAACCCGAGTTGGACTTCGCCGGTACGGTCAACGGCCAGCGGGCCGGCTTCGACGAGGTGTACGTCACCGGCCTCGGCACCGACGCCTCGGTGGTCGTCACGGTCACCTGCGACGTCTCCGTCCGGGACCTGCGGATGCCGCTGCTGCCGGGGGTACGGACGTACAGCACCGTCGAGGCGACCTTCGCGTCCCCACTGGACCGCTACCGTGGCCGGGGCGCCTCGTGACCGCCCGGGGCTGCTCCGCCGGTAACGGGGTCGGGCCGGGTCATCCGATCGGGCCAGGTCATCCGGTCGGGCCGGTTCACCCGATCGGGCCGGACGCGGGGCGGGTCAGCCTGTTTCTCGCGGTCGCGCTGATCGGGGTACTCGCGATCATCGGGCTGGCGTACGACGGCGCCGGCCAGCTCCGCACGATGCAGCGCGCCGACAACCTGGCGGCCGAGGCGGCCCGGGCCGGCGGCCAGGCGATCGACCTGGGGCAGCTACTCCTCGACGGCACCACCCTGCTGGACCAGACCGCGGCCAGGACCGCCGTCGGCAACTACCTCGCGAGCGTGGACGGCGTCGACCGCTGGGACGTGGACTTCGCGGTCGCCGGGGACAACTCCACGCTGACGGTCACCCTCGAACTCGACTACGACACGGTCTTCCTCGACCTGTTCGGTTTCGCCGACAACATCACGGTGCCCGGTACGGCCACCGCGACACTCCTCACCACGACGAACCGCTGAATAGGGGGCATAGTCATGCCTGCATCCCGGGCGGCCCGCCGCGCCGGTCAGTTCTGCACCGGGCTCGGGGCGTTGATCGTCCTGATCGGACTGCTGGTCGGGGCGCCCCTGGCGCTGCTGGCCCTGGCCGGCAACCCGCTGCCGGACCACGTGCCGGGGTTGGACGAGATCGGCACCGCGCTGACCAGCCGGGACGATGGTCAGCTCTTCCTCCGGGCGCTGGCGGTCGTCGGTTGGGCCGGCTGGGCCACCTTCGCCCTCTCGGTCCTCGTCGAGATCCCGGCCCGGATGCTGCGCCGGCCGGCGATCCGGCTGCCCGGACTCGGCCGCCAGCAACGCTGGGCCGCCACCCTGGTCGGCTCGGTGGCGCTGGTCCTGGCGGTCAGCCCGGCCGCCACCGCCGCCAGTACGGTCCTCGGAACGACGGCGGCGGCAGCGGCCCAGCCGGGAACGGCGGCCCGACCGGGGACGGCGGTGCAGCCCGCCGCCGCAGGGCAGTTGGGCATCACCGGGCAGCCGGTCGGTGTGGGGCAGGTGGTGAACGGGGGGCAGCCGGTCAGCGGGGATGGACCGGCCTCGGGGCCGGCGCCGCACTGGCTGGCGGCGGAGCCGGCGTCGGGACCCGCGCCGCAGTGGTTGGCCGGCGAGCCGGAAGAGCGGGCCGAGCAGCCCGAGCCGGTCTACCGGGTGGAGAAGGGTGACTACCTGGGCCACATCGCCGGCCGCTACCTCGGCGACTTCGACCGCTATCCGGAACTGGCCCGGCTCAACGAGATCCGCGATCCGGACCGAATCCGGCCGGGCCAACTGCTGCACCTGCCCCCGAGCGCCGAGGACCGGGGCGCACGCCAGCACGCCACCGGCCTGGTCGCGACCCCGCCGCCGCCCGGCGGGTGGCCGGAGACCGTACCCGTGGATCCGGCGCCGAAGGCCGGGCAACCGGACGGGCCGCAACCACCGGCCGGTCCGCAGCCGCCCGCCGACCCGCCGCCCGCCCAGCGGTCCGGTGGTGACGGCGACGGCACCAGCTACGCGGTCACCGCCTCCCGGGCCAGCGCGGCGGAGGAACTGAACCGTCCGCTCGCGGTCTCGGCGGTGATCGCCGTGGCCGGCATCGTCGGCGCGCAGGTGGGTGCGGTCTTCGGGCTCCGGAACCGCTCGGGCCGCCGCCCCATCTTCGGCAACGGCCGGCACCGGATCCGCGACTGAGCGGGCCAGACAGGACGGGCCAGACAGGACGGTCTGAGCGGACAGCGAAGCCCCGGTGTCGAGGATGTCTCGGAGGACAGACCCTCGCTACCGGAGCTCCGCAGCGCCTAACTGACCGGCTCAGCTCTAGTTCTGCAGTACCGTGGCATCGAGGTGGACCCGCACCCGACCGATCCGGGTGAAGTAGCTTGCCACGCCGTCCGAGGCGCCGCTGTGGCCGCCCCGGGCGGTGTTCCCGAAGAACCACGGGCCGCCGCTGTCACCACCCGCCGAGACATCGTCATCGGTGACGTCCAGACCGCAGTACCGATGGCCGCTCAACGTCCGGCAGGTGTCGGTGTCGGCGACGTGGGAGCAGCGGTACCCGCTGGTCCGGCCCCAATGGCACACGGCCGAGTTGATCGGTGCGTTGCCGACGGCCGTCACCGTCCGGTCTCCGCCAGACTGCCGGCTGGTCGCCCGGAACTGCTTGTTCGTCGAGTGACCATTCTCGGTCAGCGTCCGGTGGAACTGGAAATCGATCGCGTCGTTCGGGGTCTGGCCCGGGTTGGTACTGATGACCCCCGTGGCGTGCCGTACCGGAGCGCGTTGTGGCAGTGCCGTGCGGTCAGCACACCCCGGTTGCCGTAGCGGACCACGGTGAACCCCGCGGTGCAGTCGGCGTCGCCGTTGGCCAGGTTGAGGTCCCGCCCGCCCTCGACGGTTCGCTCGACGACCCCGACCTGGTCCACATCGAGTTCGAGCACGACGTCGATGGGGAGCTGTCCCCCGACGGTGCCCGCGGTCAGCGCCTCCTGGAAGACCGAGTCGAGCGCGCTGGTCCGGGTGATCCCCCCGACCGGTGCGTACTCGAGGCGCAGTACGCGCCGCTCGTAGTCGTAGCGGGTCCCCGCCGACCGGATGACGTCGGTGCGCGCCGTCAGGGACGTGGTGAGCGCGTAGGCCAGGTCGGCCAGTTCCTTCGAGCTGGCCGGCGCACCGTACTGCACCTCGGTGTTCACCGGTAGACGCTCCAGCTCGGCGACGATCTCGGCGCTCGGCTTCGCGGTGAACTGGATCCAGTGACCGGCCGACCCGCCCGGGGCGGCCAGGCCGGCCCGCACGAACGTGTCCGGCCTGGTCTCCTCCAGCCGGGTGATGTAGGCACTGAACTCGTGGATACCCTGGTGCGCCGCGACGACGGCGGAGAGGTCCTGTCCGCTCTCCTTGGCGTACGTGGTCAGGTCCTGCATCGTCGCGTCGTCCAGAGCCAGGGCGGACCGGCCCGTCCCGGTCACCCGGAACGTGCCCGCCGACATCGGCACGGCCCGCACCGGCACGCTCGCGTTCACGAAAGTTGCCGCGTTGTTCTTGGTGTCGTTGCCACTGGCGGGTGCTCCGGCGACCACTGTCAGGCCAGCGGTGACCCCCAGCGAGGTCAGCAGGGCCAGGACTCGTCGCATTTACCGCGTCCTCTCCGACAAACTGGTGATATCCAGCGCCGTCGGCTGAAGTACGCTGATCATCGCGTTTCGCGGGTTCGCTGTGACCCAACGAATCCGCAAGGTTTCGTCGGTCCCCGGGGCCGTCGGCCACGCGGGGAGGACTATGAGCAGACGGAACGGGCTCTGGCGGGTCGCGGATCTGCCGACGACCAGGGCCGGCGTCGAGCGGGCGTTCTCGTACTTCATCGCGGGGGTCCGGCTCGGCACGGTCGCGCAGATGGTCCCGGCGGTACACATCGGAGTGGAGACGTCACCGCATGGTGTCGCCTACCTCGCGTGCTGGCTCGCCGCGGCCTGCGCGGCCATCGCGGTGAGCGTGGTGACGCTGGTACGCCGCCGCCCGCTGGGCGGGCCGGGTTCGGCAGCGGACTTCGCGCTGGCCTGCCTGTTGCTCGTGCTGGGGCCGCTGGTGCTGGCGCCGGGAGAACGCTTGGGTACCTGGGCCGCGTTCCAGCCGGCCTACGCGCTGTCGATCATCATCACGGCTGGCGGTGTCCGCGGCCGCACCCACTGGGTGGGCGGCCTCCTCGGCGTTATCGTCTGCTACGCGGTGTATCTCCGCGGCGAAGTCGGGGCGGACCTGATCCCGACCACCGTCGGCAATGTCCTCACCTACGTGGTGTACGCGCTGGTCGCCCGCATGTTCTTCGGATACACGCGCCGCATCGCGCACGACGCTGACGCCTCACGTGCTCGCGCGGCAGAGCTGGCACGGCGCGAGGAGAAACGACGCGCCCAGGTGATGATGCACAACGGGGTCGCCCTCATGCGGCTGCTCACGGAGCCGGGGACCGACCAGTCGCGCACCCGGCTCATCGACCAGGCCGAGGCGGAACTGCGGCGGATGCGCTCCTACCTGCGTGGTCGGGCGCCGGACGGAGACGTCCCCGCCGGAGGGGCCGGTTCCGACGCCCCCGTGGTGCTCGCCGCAATGATCGAGCGGGTGTGCGACCGGTTCGCCGACCTGAACGTCGATGCCCTGCTCGACCTCGGCGCCGACCTGAAACTCCCCGCCGCGCAAGCCGAGGCTCTCGAGCGTGCGCTCGAGAGCCTGTTGCTCAACGTACGCGTGCACGCCCGGGCAGAGGCAGTCGTGGTCCACCTCGACCGGGGCACGGATGGGAGCTGGACGCTGACCGTGCGCGACGACGGCATCGGCTTCGACCCGGCGTCGGTGGCCGCCGGGGTCGGGCTGCGCGAGGTCGTCGTGGGTGAACTGCGGCTGCGCGGGCTCGATGTCGAGATCGAGTCCGCCGTGGGTGAGGGGACGACAGTGACGATCTCGTCCGGCCCTGGGCCGGCAGCCGTTGGTCCGGACCGCGACGCCGCCACGGGGGCGGCATGAGGCCCCCGGTGGCGGTCGTCGACGACGCGTCGCTGATACGCGAGTCGTTCGGCCTACTCATGCCGGGTCTCGACGTCGTCGCCGCGGTCGCGACCGTGGAGGAGTTGGTGCGCCTCCGCCCCGTGGTCGATATGGTCCTGCTCGACCTGCACCTGGCGAACCTCGAACAGCAGCCCGACGTCCGGCAGGGCATCGCCGCGATCCGCGCGCTGACGCGCTGCGGCTACCGGGTCTGCGTCTACAGCCAGGAGGAGCGCCGTTTCGTCCTTGCGGCGTGCATCGCGGCGGGTGCGAGCGGGGTCGTCTCCAAGGCGCTGCCGACCCGCCGGGCCGAACGGCTCCTCCTCAACGCCGCCGCCGGTGGCACCGTCATACCTCAGTCGGTCGTCGGGATACTCGAGGTTCTGGTCCGGCGGGACAGCATCACCCTGCTCAGCGAGCGCCAGCGCCAGATCCTGCACGGCCGGGCCCGCGGGCTGACCTACGCCCAGATTGCCAAGCAACTGTTCGTGAGCGAATCCACGCTGCGTGGCTACTGGCTCGACCTGACCCGGTCGCTCTCCGACTCCCTGCGCAACCTCACGCCCGGCGAGATCGAACGAGCCCTCGGACTCGCGCCGGGAGACCTCCTGGAATTCTGGTCCGGGGAAGCGACCGACGTGAAGGACTGGTGGCGCGTCGACATGGGCAAGTGAGCTGATCCGGCGGATGCGAACCGGGCAGACCGTAGCGATCGAGTGTTGGCGATCCTCAGGGGAGGCGGGTCTGTAGGACGCCGCCGACCACCCGGGTGGGCAGGACCTGCTGGTCGCTGCTGGCCGGGCCGTGCACCACCTCGCCGCCGTCCAGCTCGAACGTGCTGCCGTGCCAGGGGCACTTCACGCAGGTACGCCCGTTCTCCCGGACGACCTGGCCGGCGCCGAGCGGGCCGCTCTGGTGGGCGCACCGCTCCAGCATCACCGTGACGTCGTCGCCGTCCCGGTAGACGACGACCGCGATGTCGTCGATCCGGCGGGTCAGCAGCTTGTTCTGCGGCAGGGCGGACATGTCCGCCACCGCGTGCCAGCCGTCCTCGATCCGGCGCAGGTCCGGCACCCCCTGGTTGACACTCGCCGCCTGCTTGTAGGCGAGGTGCCCGCCGAGGAATCCGCCGCTGCCCACCGCGGCCATGCCGAGGTAGCCGAGGGTACGGCCGAGGCCGTGCCGCCCGGTCAGTCGGGCGGCCAGCGAGCCGGCGTACAGCGCGATGGCCATGCCGTTGGCGAGCGCGTGCACCAGACCGACCCGCTGCTGCTCCCGGGAGAGCGACCCCCAGTCGTTCCACCCGGAGATCGCGGTCGGCACCGCGGCGGCCGTACCGATCGCCACCAGGGTGGTGGCGGCCCGCCGCTGGTGGGGCATCAGGTCGAGCACGGCCGTACTCAGCCAGGCGCCGATCGGCACCTGGACCAGTGCCGGGTGCAGCGGATGGCCGATCGGCACCCCGTGCAGGAGGTCACGCAGCCGCTGCGACCGGATCGCCCCGGCGACGATCCGCTGCATGCGTTCCGCCGTCCGGTCCAGGCCGGTCGCCTGCTCAAGTCTCAGGATCGCTCGCACCGAGCCGGACTACCCGCCGCGCGGCCGGACAAACCTCGCGTCCTCGCGGATCAGCCGGATACCCCCGGACGGGTTACCGGGAAGCACTCGGGGTAGACCGGCCGACATGCGGATCGCCATCACCGGAGCCACCGGCAACGTCGGTACGGCGTTGCTGCGTCGGCTGGCCCGCGAGCCGGACGTCGAGGTGATCGGCATCGTCCGGCGCTGCCCGCCGCCGGATGCCGGGCCGCCCTACGACGGGGTACGGTGGCACGCCGCCGACCTCGGGGACCCGGCCTGCCTGCATCCGCTCGCCGAACGGCTGGCCGGGACGGACGCCGTGGTGCACCTGGCCTGGCAGGTCCAGCCCAGTCACCAGCGGGCGCGGCTGCGCCAGACCAACATCAACGGCAGCCGGCACGTCGTCAACGCGATGCTGGCGGCCGGCGTACCGAAGCTGGTGTACGCCTCCTCGATCGGAACGTACGCCCCGGGGCCGAAGGACCGGCGGGTCGACGAGAACTGGCCGGTCACCGGCGTCGGGCGATCCGGCTACAGCGTCGACAAGGCGGCCGTGGAGGCGATGCTCGTCGACGCCGAGCGGGACTATCCGGTGCTCCGGGTCACCCGGCTGCGTACCGCGCTGGTCCTCCAGCACGACGCCGGAGCCGAGATCACCCGGTACTTCCTTGGCCGGTTCGCCCCGGTCTCGCTGCTCCGCTCGGGCCGGCTGCCGGTGGTGCCCCGGCACCGGCGGCTCCGGGTCCAGGTGGTGCACGCCGACGACGCCGCCGAGGCGTACCTGCGGGCGTTGCGCAGCGACCGGACCGGCGCGTTCAACATCGCCGCCGAACCGGTGGTCGATGGGCCGCTGGTCGCGGCGGAACTGGGCGGCTGGGCGGCGCCGCTGCCGCTGGGACTGCTCCGGTTGCTGAGCCGGGCCGCCTGGCGGACCCGGCTGGTGCCGGTGGACGAGGGCTGGCTGGAGATGGGTGCGGCGGTGCCGCTGCTGGACTGCTCCCGGGCGGAACGGGAGTTGGGCTGGCGGCCCCGGCGGGATGCCCGGGACGCGCTGCGGGACCTGCTCGCCGGGATCGCCGCCGGCTCGGGGACGGCCAGCCCGCCGCTGCGGCCGATCGAGCGGGTCGCCGGCCGCCAGGCGGCCTGACCCGCCGTGCCGGGGGTGGGCCTTTCCGGGGTACGGAACCGGCGATGGGGCCTTTCGGGTACGGAGCCGGAAAGGGGCGGGCCTCGGGCAACTGCCGGTGGCACAGTAAAGCGCCATGGACCGGACTCGGGTGCAGGACTGGATCGTCGGCTACGAGCGGGCCTGGCGTACGCCGGGAACCGAACCCCTCTCCGCGCTCTTCACCCCGAACGCGAGCTACCTGCCGGGGCCGTACCGGGAGCCGGTGGTCGGCCTGCGGGACATCGGCGAGATGTGGGAGGCCGAGCGGGAGGGCCCGGACGAGGAGTTCGAGATGACCAGCGAGATCGTGGCGGTGGACGGCGACGTCGGGGTGGCCCGGATCGAGGTCCGGTACGGCAACGGCGAGGAGTTCCGCGATCTCTGGATCATGACCTTCGCCGGGGACGGCCGGTGCGCGGCGTTCGAGGAGTGGCCCTTCTCGCCGCCCTCCTGACCGACCCGGACGCACCGCCCGAGGGTCCGGTACCGTCGGCCGCGACGGCACCAGCGGCGGGAGCGGTAGGGCATGACGGTCCGGGACGGCGGCTACGACCACGACGGCGAGATCCTCGCGGTCGGCCAGCCGGTGACGATCCATCTGGTCAAGGCGCCCCGCCCCGACCTGCGCTATCCCGCGTCGGTGCTCTCCGACGACGGCATCCACCTGGCGGTCCGGGCACCCTGGGCCGACGACGTGGTCCGGGACATGGGCTTCGTCCGGTTCGAGCCGGGTGACGTCTGGACCGAGCACTACTGGCGGGACCGGTGGTACTCGGTCAAGGAGGTCTACGACGCCGCCGGCACGCTCAAGGGCTGGTACTGCGACGTGGCTCGGCCGGCGACCGTGCGGGACGGTGTGGTCGTGGTACCTGACCTCGACCTCGACCTGTGGGCGTCCGCCGACCTGAGCCGGGTGCTCCGGCTCGACGAGGACGAGTTCCTCGCCAGCGGCCTGCCCGAACGGGATCCGGCCACGGCGGCCCGGGCCCGACAGGCCCTCGACGAGCTGGCCGAACTGGCCGCCGACGGCTTCGACACGCTCACCGGCCGGTAACCCGCTCGCCTCCGGGGCGGCCCGGGCCGGAGGATGATCGGCATGTCCGGGACGTACACCTGCACCGTGGGCCCGTCAGGGGCGGAGCCGGCGCCGGCCGGCGCGGGTCGGCTCGCCGCCCTGGTCGGGCCGGACGCGGTGCCGCCGCCGCTGCTGATGCTGCTCGGCATGGTCTCCACCCAGGTCGGCGCGGCGATCGCCACCCAACTGTTCCGCACCACCAGCCCCGGCGGTACGACCGCGCTGCGGCTCGGCTTCGGCGCCCTGGTGCTGCTCGCGGTGGTCCGGCCAGCGCTGCGGCTCGGGTGGCGCACCGCCGGGCTGGTCGCGGCGTTCGGGGTGGCGATGGCCGGGATGAACCTCGCCTTCTACACCGCCCTGCAACGGGTGCCGCTCGGCATCGCGGTCACCATCGCGTTCACCGGTCCGCTGCTGGTCTCGGTCGCGGCCAGCCGCCGGCTCCGGGACCTCGGCTGGGTGGCCCTGGCCGGGCTCGGGGTGGCACTGCTCGCCGGGCTGCTCGACCTCGGCGCCCTGACCGGCTCCGGGGGTACGGGCCGGCTCGACGCGACCGCGCTGCTCTGCTGCGGGCTCGTCGCGCTGGGCTGGGCCGGTTACGTCGTGCTTGGCAAGGCGGTCAGCACCCGGCTGGGCGGGAGTCGGGGGCTGGCCCTGGGGATGGCGGTCGGGGCGGTCTGCGTACTGCCGTTCGGGGTGGCCGGCAGCGGTTCGGCACTGTTCGACCCGTGGACCATGACGCTCGGGCTCGGGGTCGCGCTGCTCTCCTCGGTGCTGCCGTACTCGGCCGAGATGGCGGCGCTGCGCCGGATGCCGGCCCGGGTCTTCGCGGTACTGCTCAGCCTGGAGCCGGCGGTGGCGGCGCTGGTCGGGCTGACCCTGCTGCACGAGACGCTGGGCTGGCCGCAACTGCTCGGCATCGGCTGTGTCGTCGCCGCCTCGCTGGGCGCGATCACCGGCCGGCCCGCCCGGTCCGGCTGACCGGAGCCGGTGACGAGATCGGGGGATGCGCAGCGGGGTCCGGTGCGGGCATCCTTGTCCGGTGGGCGTACGAGTCGAGGAGAACGGTCCGGTGCGGACGGTCGTACTGTCCCGGCCGGAGACCAGGAACGCGGTGGACGGCCCGACCGCGCGGGAGTTGGCCGCCGCGTTCCGGGGCTTCGACGCCGACACGCGGGCCTCGGTGGCGGTGCTCTGGGGCGAGGGTGGCACGTTCTGCTCCGGCGCCGATCTGAAGGCGATCACCACGCCCAGCGGCAACCGGGTCGAGCCGGAGGGTGACGGCCCGATGGGCCCCACCCGGATGCGACTCGGCAAGCCGGTGATCGCCGCCGTCTCGGGGTACGCCGTCGCGGGCGGGCTGGAGCTGGCGCTCTGGTGCGACCTGCGGGTCGCCGAGTCCGACGCGGTCTTCGGGGTGTTCAGCCGCCGCTGGGGCGTACCGCTGATCGACGGCGGGACGGTGCGGCTGGCCCGGCTGATCGGGCAGAGCCGGGCGATGGACCTGATCCTCACCGGCCGCCCCGTGCCGGCTCCGGAGGCGTACGAGATGGGGCTGGTCAACCGGCTCGTCGAGCCGGGCGAGGCACGGGCCGCCGCCGAGGCGCTGGCCGCCGAGATCGCCAATTTCCCGCAGACCTGCCTGCGCAACGACCGGCTCTCCACGCTGGCCGCCGCCGGCCGGCCGGAGGACGAGGCGATGCGCACCGAGCTGGCGTACGGGATGAACTCGCTCGCCACCGACGCCACCGAGGGGGTGGCCCGGTTCACCTCCGGCGAGGGCCGGCACGGGTCGTACAGCCCGGCGTGAGGCCGGGCCGGCGGGCGGCTCAGACCGGCAGCGGCGGCAGCGGGAGCGGCAGCGCGGGCAGGCCGTCGATGCTGCTGCCGACGTGGTCCTTCCGCTCGCAGTACGCGGCGAACTCCTCGTCGGTCTTCCGGCCGAAGTAGTCGGCGTGCAGCGTCCGCTCCTCGCGATAGTCCATGAACGGGACGGAGTAGCCGCAACTGTCGCTGATCCGCCCCGCGCTGACCAGCACGATCGCCCGCAGACCCGGCGCGCCGGCCTGCTCCGGGAAGTGCCGGATCAGCTCCGCCCACCGGGGATCGTCCCGGAACACCGCCTCGCCCTGGCCGTGCACCCGGACGATGTTCGGCGGCCCGTCGAAAGCGCACCACATGAGCGTTATCCGCCCGTTCTCCCGCAGGTGCGCGACGGTCTCCGCCCCGCTGCCGCCGAAGTCGAGATATGCCACGGTCTGCTCGTCGAGCACCGCCAGCGACCCGGCGAGCCCCTTGGGCGAGAGGTTGACGTGCCCGTCGGCGGCGAGCGGCGCGGTCGCCACGAAGAAGACCTTCTGCGCCTCGATGAAGCTGCGGAGCCTGCCGTCGATCCGGTCGTACGTCTTTCCCATCCGGCCATCCTCCCTGGTCAGCTCCGGCCCACCGTAGTAGCGCCGGGCAACTCCCAGCGGCCGGGAAGGGCCGGCGGGGCTACCGGGCCGGTGAGCCCGCCGGCGGCGGGGTCGGCGTCCCCACCGCCGGCGTGCACCACCGCGACACCGGTGAGGTCGGCGTACTCACCGGTGCCAGCGCCACCGCGGGCGGTGGCCACGGCCGGCGCGCGCACCGTCAACTGGGGTCGGCGGTACGCAGCCAGACGGCGGTGTCGGAGGGCAGCAGATCACCGTCCACCGGCCGGCTGGCCAGCAGGCGGCTCTGATGCGGCGGAAGCTCCACCGGAGCCTCGGAGAGGTTCACCACGCAGGCGAACCCGGGGTCGCGGGCGAAGGCCAGTACCCCGTCCGGCGCCGGCAGCCAGCGCAGCGTGCCGTCGCCGAGGGCCGGCAGGTTCCGGCGGATCCGGATCGCCTCGCGGTACAGCTCCAGCATCGAGTGCGGGTCGTCGGTCTGCGCCTGCACGGTCTGGTCCTTCCAGGCGGCCGGCTGCGGCAGCCAGGGCGAGGTCGACGCGTCGTCCGGGCTGAACCCGAACGGCGCCGTGTCACCCGACCACGGCAGCGGCACCCGGCAGCCGTCCCGGCCGGGGTCGACGAATCCGGAGCGCGGATACATCGGGTCCTGCCGCAGCGCCGGTGGGATGTCCTCGACCTCCCAGAGCCCCAGCTCCTCGCCCTGGTAGACGTACGCGGCACCGGGCAGGGAGAGCGAGAGCAGCGCGGCGGCCCGGGCCCGCACCGTACCCAGTTCCAGGTCGGTGTACGTCCCCTCGCGCTTGCTGGCGAAGCTGAACGTGGTGTCGGCCCGGCCGTACCGGGTGACCACCCGGGTCACGTCGTGGTTGGAGAGCACCCAGGTGGCCGGGGCACCGATCGGGGCGTGCTCGGCGAGCGTGCCGTCGATGCTCTCCCGCAGTTTGGCCGCGTCCCAGGCGCAGGTGAGGAAGTCGAAGTTGAACGCGGTGTGCAGTTCGTCCGGGCGCAGGTAGTTGGTGAACCGCTGCCGGTCCGGCAGCCACACCTCGCCGATCAGGGCCCGTGGCTCCGGGTAGCTGTCGGCGATCCGCCGCCAGCTCCGGTAGATGTCGTGCACCCCGTCCAGGTCGTGGAACGGATGCGCCGCCCCCTCCATCACCTCGGGCAGGGTGGCGTCCTTGAGCAGCAGCGCCGCCGAGTCGATCCGGATGCCGTCCACACCCCGGTCGAACCAGAACCGCAGGATCTCCTCGAACTCGGCACGTACCCGGGGATGGTCCCAGTTGAAGTCGGGCTGCTCGGCGGCGAAGAGGTGCAGGTACCAGTCGCCCGGGGTGCCGTCCGGGTTGGTGGTCCGGGTCCAGGTCTGGCCGCCGAACTCGCCGACCCAGTCGGTCGGCGGCTGGTCGCCGTCCGGGCCGCGGCCGGGACGGAACCAGAACAGCTCCCGTTCCGGCGCACCCGGGCCACCGGCCAGCGCGGCCTGGAACCACGGATGCCGGTCCGAGCAGTGGTTCGGCACCAGGTCGGCGATGATCCGCAGGCCCTGACCGTGCGCCTCGGCGATCAGCTCCTCCACCTCGGCGAGCGTGCCGAAGACCGGCTCGACGGCCCGGAAGTCGGAGACGTCGTAGCCGGCGTCGGCCATCGGCGACGGATACCAGGGACCGAACCAGATGGCGTCGACGCCCAGCCCGGACAGGTAGCCCAGCCGCTTCCGGATGCCGGCGATGTCGCCGATGCCGTCGCCGTTGTCGTCGGCGAAGCTGCGCGGGTAGACCTGGTAGATCACCGCGTCTCGCCACCACCGGCGGCGGCGCTCTGATGTGGACACGAGTACCTGCTCTCTGGATCGGTCCGGTGAGCTGTCCACCGGTACCTGCACGCTGGGTCCGGGCGGTCGTAGTGTGATGGGACCTCTGATGTGCCTCGTTTCGTGCCGATGACGATACAAACTCGATTGCGGCACCGCAATAATGCGACAGAACTCTGAAAGATGACGACTTAAGTCGTCCGGCTTCCGGAGGACGGCGGAGCTGTGCCGAGCAGGGCGCCGGGACACGGCGGAACCCCTGCGCGGGGACGCGAAAGTGCCCGGTCAGCCGGGGCGGGTCGGTCGAGGCGGGTCAGCCGGAGACGTGTGGGCCCGGGGATGCGGTGGCACGGCCGGGCAGGCGCGCCGCGGGCCCGACGACGTGCGGGGCACCGGGCCGCGCGACGGTCTCGGCGCAGGTAACGGATCCGTCAGTGTCCGGGCGCCGGCGCCGTGGATCCGCGTACCACCAGTTCGGGCTCGAAGAGCAACTCGTCGGTGAGCACCCCGACACCCTCGATCTGGTTCACCAGCAGGTCCACCGCGGCCTGGCCCATCATCTCGATCGGCTGCCGGACGGTGGTCAGCGGCGGGTCGGTGCAGGTCATCAACGCCGAGTCGTCGAAGCCGACCACCGAGATGTCGGCCGGCACCGACCGTCCCAGCCGGCGGGCGGCCCGGATGGTGCCGAGCGCCATCACGTCACTGGCGCAGATGATCCCGGTCACGCCGCGCTCGATCAACTTGCTCGCCGCGACCCGGGCCCCCTCCATGGAGAAGCTGGACCGCTCGACGCACTCCTCGTCGTCGGCCCAGCCGGCGACGTTCGCCATCGCGGCGAGCTTGCGGCGCGACGGCACGTGGTCGGCCGGGCCCAGCACCAGGCCGATCCGCTCGTGGCCGAGTGACCGCAGGTGCCCGTACGCCTGCTCGACCGCCACCGCGTCGTCGGTCGACACGCACGGGAAGCCCAGCTCGTCGACACCGGCGTTGACCAGTACGACCGGCAGGCCCCGGTCGGTGAGCCGCCGGTAGTGGTCGTGCGGGGCGTCGGCCAGCGCGTACGAGCCACCGGCGAAGATCACCCCGGAGACCTGGTGGTCCAGCAGCATCTCCACGTAGTCCATCTCGGAGATTCCGCCGATGGTGCGGGCGCAGAGCGCCGGGGTGAGCCCTCGCTGGGCGAGCGATCCGGTGACCACCTCGGCCAGGGCCGGGAAGATCGGGTTCTGCAACTCGGGCAGGACGAGCCCGACCAACCGGGCCCGCTCGCCGCGCAGCTTGCTGGGGCGCTCGTAACCGAGCACGTCCAGCGCGGTCAGCACGGCGACCCGGGTGCTCTCGGAGACACCGCCCCGGCCGTTGAGCACCCGGCTCACCGTGGCCTCGCTGACCCCGGCCTTCCGGGCCACCTCGGTGAGTCTTCTGGTCACGGCCGCGATAGTACGACAGGCAGTTGCAAAAACCGAACTGAAGTTCGCCGCGCTGCCGCAACAAACCGCGTTACCGCAACAAACCGCGCACCGCCGTCTCGATCGCGCGGTGGAAGGTCGGATAGGCGTAGATCATCCCGGCCAGCGTGCTCACCGGCACCTCGGCATGCACCGCCACCGCCAGCGCGCTCAGCACCTCTCCCCCGACCGGACCGGCCGAGGTCGCGCCGACCAGTACGCCCCGGTCGACGTCGGCGACCAGCTTGATGAAGCCCTCGTCACCCACCTGGTGGATCCAGCCACGGCTGGACTCGGAGAGCGGGGTGAGGCTGGTCCGGACGTTCAGCCCCCGGTCCCGGGCCTGCCGCTCGGTCAGTCCGACCGCACCCACCTCGGGATCGGTGAAGGTCACCCGGGGCAGCGCCCGGTAGTCCGCCCGCCGCTCGCCGGCCGCCTCGTCGAGCACGCCGGCCCGGCGCAGGATGTCGTCGATCGCGATCCCGGCCTGGTACATCGCCACGTGGGTGAAGGCACCGTGCCCGGTCAGGTCGCCGACCGCCCAGATCCCGTCGCCGGCCCGCATCCGGTCGTCCGTCTCCACGAACCGCCGCGTCGGGTCCAGCCCGACGGTCTCCAGGCCGAGCGTGTCGAGTACGGCCCGCCGGCCGGTGGCCACCAGCAGCCGTTCGCCCCGGAGTCGGTCGCCGTCGGCCAGATGCACGGTGAAGCCGCTGTCGTCGTGCTCCACCCGCTCGGCCCGGGCCCCGGTATGCACCGTCACCCCGTCCGCGCGCAGCGCCGCCGCGACCCGCTCCGACGACTCCGGCTCCTCCTGCGCGAGCACCCGCTCGCCGGCCTCCACCATGCCGACCCGTACGCCGAACCGGGCGAGGACCTGCGCCACCTCCGCGCCGATCGCCCCGCCACCGAGGACCACCACCGACCCGGGCAGCTCGGCCAGTTCCATCGCCTCCCGGTTGGTCCAGTACGGCGTGCCGGCCAGCCCCGGCACCGGCGGGATCACCGGGGTGGTGCCGGTACCCAGCACGACGCCGACCCGGGCCCGGAACGTCTCGTCGCCGACCCGCACCAGACCGGGGCCGACCAGCCGGCCGGAGCCCCGGACGAACCGGCCGCCCTTCGAGGTGAACCGCTCGACCCCGGCGTCGTCGGTCCAGCCGGCGGTGGCCTCCTCGCGGATCCGCTTGGCCACGATGCTCCAGTCCGGCTCGACCCGGGCCTGCCCGGCCAGGTGGTCGACCCGGCGCGCCTCGGCCAGCGCGTTCGCCGCCCGGATCATGATCTTGCTCGGTACGCATCCCCAGAACGGGCACTCGCCGCCGACGAGATTGCGCTCGATGCCGACGACCGAGAGGCCGGCGGCGGCGAGCCGGTTCGCCGTCTCCTCGCCGCCCACGCCCAACCCGACCACCACCACGTCCACGTCCGCCGTCACGTCCGTGGACGCGATCTCGTCGGCCTTCACCTGCGTCCGCTCCTGTTCAGCCATACCCGCCAGCTTTCCCGATCCGCCCCCGGTCAGCCAGGTGGATCGGATCACCGTCCTACCCGGGTCGGGACGTACGGTGCGGCTGCCCGGGCCGACCCGCCACGCGGTCGGAGCGGTGCACGGCCGTGGGGAGGGGCAGCCGGCCCTGGAGGCGGCGCCGCGCGGTCGGGACCTCGACAGGGCGATCCGGAGCCTCGGCGGAAGCTGGGTCCGCGCCCGGCTCCATTCCAACCTGTTGGTTCCCGGGTCGCCGTCTGTCTTCTTTGGGCCTGGTTCTGCCGGCGTTCGGTCGGGTTCGCGGGGCCCTCTGGCGCTCCGGAGCGCGTACCCGCGAAGCGATCCGGCCCGCCTGCCGCCGAGCGGTCCGGGTTCCACCCCTCGCAACAGTCCCCTGAAACGGCAAGATTTCGGACAACACCTCAATCCGTTGTCTTCATTTGCCGTAATCAAGTCGTGTCTTTTCACAGCACGATCGATATCTTGCTGAAATGAGTTCGCCTCGCTACAGTGACCCCACTCACACTCGATGCCATACAGCTCCAGGGCCGGTCACATGGCGGGTGCAGACCAGCAGCAGGGCACGGCCACGGTGACGATCCCGCGGATCAGCACAGGTCATGGAGACTCCCGTTCCCGAAGGGATGGACAGATGTCCGTACCGCAGTACCGGAAGGTCGCGGCGCTGGCGCTCGTGGCCGGCCTGGGACTCAGCCTCACGGCATGCTCCACGAAGAGCGACGACGACAACTCCGACGCCGGCGGCAAGGTCACCATCACGGTCGACTGCCAGCCGGTCGGCTCCCAGAAGGAGCTGTTGCAGAACTGGAACGCCGATGTCGCCGAGTTCCAGCGGCAGAACCCCGACATCGTCATCAAGAGCGTGAGCGTCGGCGAGCAGTGCAACAACCCGCCGGACTTCACCGCCCGGCTCGCCGGCGGCACCGTGACCGACGTCTTCTACGGGTACATGACCGACCTGGCGCAGGTGCTGGACTCCGGTCAGGCGATGGACATCACCGAGTACGCCGACAAGGAGACCGTGCCGACCTGGGACAGCGTCGACCCGGCACTCAAGGAGGTCTTCACCGACGGCGGCAAGCTCTACGCCGTACCGGTGAAGAACTACTCGATGGGCCTGGTCTACAACAAGGTGCTGTTCCAGCGGGCCGGACTGGACGTGAACAACCCGCCCAAGACCTGGGCCGACGTCCGGGCCGCCGCCAAGAAGATCTCGGCCCTCGGCAACGGCATCGCCGGCTACTCGGAATACAGCGCCGGCAACACCGGAGGCTGGCACTTCACCGCCCTGCTCTACTCGCAGGGCGGCCAGGTCCTCAGCCCGGACGGCAAGAAGGCCGACTTCAACAACCCGATGGGCCAGCAGGTCCTACAGAACCTCAAGGACATGCGGTACGGCGACAACAGCATGGGCGCCCGCCAACTCCTCCAGTGGGGCGACCTGCTGACCAACGCCGCCGCCGGCAAGGTCGGCATGTTCATCGGTGCACCGGACTCCACCCAGGCGATCGTCAGCCAGTTCCAGGGCAAGTTCCAGGACTGGGCGATGGGCCCGATGCCCGGCCAGGACGGGCCGGCCAAGGGGACGCTCGGCGGCGGCGAGGGCTACTTCTTCAAGAAGGGCCTGACCCCGGAGCAGGTCAAGGCCGGTCTGAAGTGGATCGCGTACCAGAAGCTGACGCCGGGCAAGGGCCAGTTCGACTACGTACGGGCCAAGCCGCAGAACTACCCGGTGGGCCTGCCGCAGCCGCTGCTCTTCGCCAACGGCAGCGAGGCGCAGAAGCAGGAACTCGAACTGCGCAAGGCGAACGCGAACCTCGACACCGCGAACTTCGCGCTCTTCGAGGCGAACCCGGTCCCGATCAAGGGTGAGCCGCGCAACGCACAGGCGATCTACGCGGTGCTCGACGCCGCGATGTCCGGGGTGCTGACCAACCCGAACGCGAACGTCGACGCGCTGCTCAAGACAGCCGAGGAAAAGGTCAACCAACTCCTGGCCGCCGAGAGCTGATCCCGCTGCGGTGGGGGCCGGCGCGACCGGCCCCCACCGCGCCCGCACCGTACGGTCACCGACTTTCTCCAGGAGTTGCCTTGGCGACCACCACCGCCCCGGGTACCACCAGGCCGGGTCGCGCCGTGCGGCCGTACCCGGAACGGCCACGACGTAGCACCGGCCTCGGCCGGAAGGTCCGGGACAACCTCACCGGACACGCGTTCCTGATCGGCGCGGTGGCATGCTTCGTCGTCTTCTCCTGGTACCCGATGATCCGCGGCATCGTGATGAGCTTCCAGCGCACCCGGCGGGGCGAGACCACCTGGGTGGGCTGGGACAACTACCTGCGGATCCTCGACGACCCGAGCTTCTGGCCCGCCTGGAAGAACACCGTCTACTTCACGGTCCTGGCACTCGTCCTCGGGTACGCGGTGCCGTTCTTCGTGGCGATCCTGCTCAACGAGTTCCGGCACGCCAAGGGATACCTGCGGATCCTGGTCTACCTGCCGGTGATGCTGCCGCCGGCCTCGGCGCTCTTCCTCTTCAAGTACTACGCCTACGACCCCAGCGAGGCCGGACTCTTCAACGCGATCCTCAAGGCGCTGCACCTGCCGACGTCGGAGTGGATGCAGTCCCCGGAGATGACGATGCCGGCGATGGTGATCGCCTCGACCTGGATGAACATGGGCAGCGCGGTGCTGATCTATCTGGCGGCGTTGCAGAACATCCCCGGCGAACTCTACGAGGCGGCCGAGCTGGACGGCGCCGGGATCTGGCGGCGGATTCTCAACGTGACCATCCCGCAGACCCGGCTGATCCTGCTGCTGCTGGCGATGCTCCAGATCGTCGCCACGATGCAGCTCTTCATCGAACCGCTGATTCTCGCCAACGGCGCGGGCGCGGAGGACTCGGCGACCTCGGTGGCGTACCTCATCTACCAGCACGGGTTCTTCCAGAACGACCTCAACGGCGCGGCGGCGCTCGGCGTGATCATGCTCGTGGTGCTGGCCGGCTTCTCCGCCGTCTACGCGCGGCTGACCGCGAAACAGGACTAGGACGGGCAACCAATGGCACAGGACTCCGGCACCCGGACCCTCATCTCCGCCGCCCAGCTCCGCCGGGGACGCGGCAAGGTCGTCTACTGGGTGCTGCTCACCACCGTCGTGGTGGTGTTCACTCTGGTCTTCCTCGGTCCGCTCTACTGGATGGTCACCGGCGCGCTCAAGTCCGGCCAGGAGATCGCGCAGACCCCGCCGACGCTCTTCCCGCAGGATCCGCAGCCGCAGAACTACGCCGACGCGTGGAACAACCTCGACCTGGCGAAGCTGCTCTTCAACACGTTCTACTACGCGGCCGGGGCGCTGCTGTTCCAGCTCGTCCTGGACACCGCCGCGGCGTACTCGCTGTCGAAGCTGCGACCGGTCTTCGGCAACGCGATCCTCGGCCTGATGCTGGCGACACTGATGATCCCGGCGATGGTCCTGATCGTCCCGCAGTACGTGACCGTGATCGACCTGCCGATCCTGCACATCAACCTGCTCGACTCGCCGTTCGCGATCTGGCTGCCCCTGGTCGCGAACGCGTTCAACATCTTCCTGCTGAAGCGGTTCTTCGACTCGATCCCGGAGGACCTGATGGCGGCGGCCGTGATGGACGGGGCGACGCCGCTGCGCACGCTCTGGTCGATCATCCTGCCGATGTCGCGCCCCATCCTCGGGGTGGTCTCCATCTTCGCGGTGACGGCGGTCTGGAAGGACTTCCTCTGGCCGAAGCTGGTGATGCCGTCCCCGGAGACCCGCACGGTCAGCGTCGGCATCTACGCCTTCTCCGGCGGTACGCCGATGAACGTCGTGATCGCCGCCTCGGTGATCGCCGCGATCCCGACCGTGGTGATCTTCCTGATCTTCCAGCGGAACATCATGTCCGGCCTGACCACCGGCAGCCTCAAGGGATAGCCAGCGGCTCGGCGGCCCCGCGCCGCACTCCGGTCGGCGCCCCGGGCACGGCCAGCGGGGTGCCGGTCGGGGTCAGCAGGGCCCGGGCGACGACCGCCGCCCGGCGTCGGCGCGGCACGACGGCCCGACCGGCGAAGACGTCGTACCCGGCGGCGACCACCTCGTCGAGGATGCCGCCGTAGAGCAGGTAGGCGGTGCGGATACAGGACTGCGAGGCGGGTGCGAGCAGGGTCACCCCGGGTGCCGCGGCGACGTAGTGCTCCCGGGCGCGGCTCACCTCGTACTCGATCAGTTGCCGGATCGGCGGGGTGGCCCGCCCTCGCCGCGCGGCGGCGACCAGGTCGGCCGGGGTGACCCCGAACCTCGCCAGGTCCTCGGCCGGCAGGTAGACCCGGCCCCGGGCCAGGTCCTCGGCGACGTCCCGGATGAAGTTGGTGAGCTGGAAGGCGAAGCCGAGTTGCCGGGCGGGCTCGCGGGCGGCGGCCGGGTCGGTGCTGCCCAGGATCGGCAACATCATCGTGCCGATCGCCGCGGCCGAGCCCGCCATGTAGTCGAGCAGGTCGGCGTAGCGGGGGTAGCTGGGCACGGTCAGGTCCATCGCCATGCTGCGCAGGAAGGCGGCGAAGTCCGCCCGGTCGAGGTCGAAGACGGCGATGGTGTGCAGCACGGCCGGCAGCAGCGGATCGGTCACCGGCTCGCCCCGCAGCCCGGCGAGGAACCGCTCGGACCAGTCGGCGAGCCGAGCGGACCGGGCCGGGGTCGGGAGTTCCTCGGTCCGGTCCACGATCTCGTCGGCGTACCGGGTGAAGCCGTAGAGCGCGTGCACGTGCCGTCGTTTCCAGGCGGGCAGCAGCCGGGTCGCGAGATAGTAGGTCCGGCCGTGCCGTCTGTGCAGCTCACGGCAGCGTTCATAGGACCCGCCGAGACTGGTGTCCACCGACCCTCCAGGGGCTAAAATCGACGCATCAATCGACGCAACTCGTAGGCTTCAGGGTACGCTCGACCGGCTCTCGCGCGCGCGGTTCGCGGCCTGCCCAGGTGCCGGTCGCGGCCCTGTCCAGGAATCAACCAGGGATCTTTCAGGTACAAAAACGAGAAGAGTGCTGCCCTGCTGACCTTGGACCCAGGATGATGGTCGGTTCCAGGAGGTGATCGGGTGCGAACCGTACGTGGACGGACCGACCGGGTGGTGGTGGTCGGCGCCGGCCTGGGCGGCCTCGCCTGCGCCCTGCACCTGGCCGGCGCCGGACGCCAGGTGACCGTGCTGGAGCGCGAGCCCGTCCCGGGCGGGCGGGCCGGCCGGCTCAGCGTCGACGGGTACGAGTTCGACACCGGACCGACCGTGCTGACCATGCCCGACCTGATCGCCGAGGCGCTCGGGGCGGTCGGCGAGGAACTGGACGACTGGCTCGACCTCGTCCCGCTCGACCCGGCGTACCGGGCGCACTATCCGGACGGGTCCACCCTGGACGTCGTCACCGACACCGCGCGGATGGCCGCGGAGATCGCCCGGGTCTGCGGTGCCCGGGAGGCCGACGGCTATCTGCGGTTCGTCGACTACGCCCGCCGGCTCTGGCAGCTCGAACGCGCCGACTTCATCGACCGCAACCTGGACCGCCCGACCGACCTGCTCACCACCAACCTGGTCCGGCTGCTGGCCGCCGGGGCGTTCCGGCGGTTGCAGACCAAGGTCGACCAGTTCTTCGCCGACCCGCGTACCCGGCGGATCTTTTCCTTCCAGGCCATGTACGCCGGCCTCGCCCCGCACGACGCGCTCGCCGTCTACACCGTGATCTCCTATCTCGACTCGGTCGCCGGGGTCTACTTCCCGCGCGGCGGCATCCACGCCGTCCCCCGGGCGCTGGCCGGTGCGGCCGAGAAGCACGGCGTGCAGATCCGGTACGGCAGCACGGTCGACCGGGTGGAGACCTCCGCCGGCCGGGCCACCGGGGTACGCACCGCCGACGGCGAGTTCGTCCCCGCCGACGTGGTGGTGCTGAACCCGGACCTGCCGGTGGCATACCGTGACCTGCTGCCCGACGGTGCGCCACCGCGGCGGCTGCGCTACTCGCCCTCCTGCGTCGTGCTGCACGTCGGCGCCGGGCAGGGCTACCGGCGCATCGCCCACCACAACATCCACTTCGGCCGGGCCTGGCGGCGCACCTTCGACGAGGTGATCCGGCGCGGCGAGCTGATGTCGGACCCGTCCCTGCTGGTCACCAACCCGAGCCGGACCGACCCGTCGGTCGCGCCCGCCGGCCGACACGGCTACTACGTGCTCGCCCCGGTGCCCAACCTCGACCGGGGCGCCGGGCTGGACTGGCGCGGCGACCTACCCCGCCGGTACGCGGACGACCTGCTCACCACCCTGGAACGCCGGGGTTACGTCGGGCTGGCCGGCAGCGTCGAGGTGCTCCGGATCGTCACCCCGGCCGACTGGTCCGACGCGGGGTTGGCCGCCGGTACGCCGTTCGCGGCCGCGCACAACCTGTGGCAGACCGGCCCGTTCCGGCCGGGCAACCTGCACCGCGACCTGCCCAACGTGGTGTTCGTCGGTTCCGGCACGCAGCCCGGGGTGGGCGTGCCTATGGTGATGATCTCCGGGAAGCTCGCCGCCGCCCGGGTGACTGGAGGTGGCAGATGACAGCCGACCGCGACACGCCGGGCCGGAGCGACGACGCCGGCCGGAAGGGCGGGCCAGCCCGGGGCGACGAGACCGAGCGCCGCAGCGGCGGGGCAGCCCGGAGCGACGATGCCGCGAGCCGTGGCGGGAACGACCGGGGCGACGACGCCGGGGAGCGGGGCCGCCCGACCGACCGGGAGCGGCACCTGGTGGAGCTGGTCGACGAGGCCGGTACCCCGCTCGGGGCCCGTACGGTCGACGAGGCGCACCGGCCGCCCGGCCAGTTGCACCGGGCCTTCTCCGTACTGCTGGTCGACCCGGCCGGCCGGATTCTGCTCCAGCAGCGGGCCGCCGCCAAGACCAGGTTTCCGCTGCGCTGGGCCAACAGCTGCTGCGGGCACCCGGAGCCCGGCCAGTCGCTCGACACCGCCGCTGGCCGGCGGCTGCGCGAGGAACTCGGCATCGAGGCGGTGCCGCTGACCGAGATCGGGGTGTACCTCTACCGGGCCGAGGACCCCGGCACCGGCCGGGTGGAGTACGAGTACGACCACGTGCTCCGGGGCGACTTCGACGCCGACCGCACGGTGCTGCCCGACCCGGACGAGGTGGCCGACCTGCGCTGGGTACACCCCGACGAGCTGCGGGCCGGGCTCGACGCCGACCCGGAGGCGTACGCCCCGTGGCTGGCCGGGGTGCTGAACCGGCTGACCGGCCCGGCACCGTCGTCCCCGGCCGGCACACCGTCGTCCCCGTCCGGGCCACCGCGCCGGGCGGAGAACCGCGGCCGGTGGGAGCAGGTCCCGGCCGCCACGGGTCAGGAGGACAACCCGGCGGAGCGGTCGGGTGGCCGATGACGGGTTGAGCGCCGGAGCCGTCGCGCGGCGGCTCGGCATCGCCGTCACCACCCTGCGGAGCTGGCACCAGCGGTACGGGCTGGGCCCGACCCGGCACGTGCCGGGCCAGCACCGGCGGTACAGCGTCGAGGACCTGAACCGGCTGGACGTGATGCGCCGGCTCACCGCCGAGGGGATCGCCCCGGCCGAGGCGGCGGACTGGGCGCGCCGGGGCGCCGTACCCGAGGAGGCGCCGGACCGGGACGGGCCGGCGCGGGCCGGCGGAGGCACGGCGATCGCGGTCGGTCGGGCCGGTCCGGCGGCCCGGGGCCTGGCCCGGGCGGCGATGCGACTCGACCCGCTGGCGATGCGGGCGGGCATCGGCGCGGCGATCGACGCCGGCGGGGTGGTCGCCACCTGGGAGCGGATGCTCCGGCCGGTGCTGGTCGGCATCGGCGAACGGCACGCCGCCAGCGCGGCGTTCATCGAGGTGGAACACCTGCTGTCCCGCTGCGTGTCGGAGGCGCTGGCGGCGGTACCCCGACCGCCGGCCGGCGGCTCGCCACCCCGGATCCTGCTCTCCTGCGCCGACGAGGAGCAGCACAGCCTGCCGTTGGAGGCGCTCGCCGCCGCGCTCGCCGAGGTCGGTGTGCACTGCCGGCTGCTCGGCGCACGGGTGCCGGTGACCGCCCTGGTCGACGCCGTGGACCGGACCGCCCCCGAGGCCGTGGTGGTCTGGTCGCACCGTTCGGCGACCGGCGACCCGGCCCAGCTCACCGCCGTACGGGCCGGCGCCTGGCGGCCGCCGCTGCTGGTCGCCGCCGGTCCCGGCTGGCCGCCCGAGCTGCTGCCTCCCGGGGTACGCATCCCGGCGACGCTGGCCGAGGCGCTGACGATGCTGCGGGACGTACCCGGATCTTCGGGGCGCTGACTCGGCTACCGAGCATTCGGGACATCGCCACCGTACGCACTCCGCTAACGTGGGGCAGCCGTAACCCGAAAACCCCTCGGGAGCCGCTCGATGACCCGACGTACGGCGCTCGCCGCCGGTCTCGTCCTGTTGGTGCTGCTGTCCACCGGTTGCGCGAACGAGAAGCCGCTTTCGACCAGGTCACCGCTGCCCTATCCGCCGATTCCCCAGGTGACCGCGACGGCGTCGGCCGCACCGACCGCGCCGCCGACAAAACCGAGCCGGAAGAAGCCGGCCGCCCGGGGTACCGTCGGCCCGCTGAACACCCAGCGGCTGACCGGGGTACGCGGGGTCGCGCTCACCTTCGACGACGGCCCGCACCCGCAGTGGACGCCTAAGGTGCTCGACCAACTCCGCAGAGCCAGGGTCCGGGCCACCTTCTGTGTGGTGGGGGTGAAGGTCCGCGCGTATCCCGCGCTGGTACGCCGGATCGTGCGCGAGGGCCACACGCTCTGCAACCACAGTTGGCAGCACGATCTCAAGCTCGGCAAGAAGAACACGGCGCAGATCCGGGCCGACCTGCGCCGGACCGATCAGGCGATCCAGCGGGCCGTGCCCGGGATCAAGGTCCGGTACTACCGCCAGCCGGGCGGCAAGTGGACCCCGTCGATCGTCGCGGTCGCCAAGTCCCTCGGCATGAAGCCGCTGCACTGGGACGTCGACCCGGCGGACTGGGACGACACCAGCAGTTCGGAGATCCGCCGTCGGGTCGCGCAGCAGGCCCGGCCCGGTTCGATCGTGCTGCTGCACGACGGCGGCGGTGATCGAAGTCGCACCCTCGGCGCCTGCCCCCAGGTGATCAGCTCCCTGAAGCGGAAGTACGGGATAACCCGGCTTCGGTGAGATAGTTTGGGGTGGTTTGTCCGATAGCCAATACCGGTTTGGTCGGGCGGCTGGCCATCACGTATGCTTTCGGAGCCTCCGGCGGGGCCGGATGGGAGCACAGCCGCTGAAGTTGTCATGTGCAATGATGGCGGGGCCGCCCTCATCGTCTAGCGGCCCAGGACGCCGCCCTTTCAAGGCGGTAGCACGGGTTCGAATCCCGTTGGGGGCACGACCCCGGTCTCGGCCGGGCAGCAGTAAAGAGCAAGGTCCTGTGGAGCAGTTGGAGTGCTCGCCGCCCTGTCAAGGCGGAGGTCGCGGGTTCAAGTCCCGTCAGGACCGCCAGCGCCGCTCGCCGCGCGTGTGCACGCGCGGCGTTCTGCGTTTCGGAGCAGGTTACCCAGGGCGGCAGCGGGTCGGTCACCCAGGTAACATGAGCCGAGTACCCGGCCAGGTAGCTCAGTTGGTACGAGCGTCCGACTGAAAATCGGAAGGTCGGCGGTTCGACCCCGCCCCTGGCCACATAGCCTTTCGCCGGGCTATCAGAGTGGCCCCCACCAGCCGAAACGCTGGACGGGGGCCGCTCTATTCTCATGCCCGAAGGGGCTGATGGAGCATCGCGTCCCGGGACAGCAACCGGGCACCCCACGACCCCGACCTCCAATCCGTAGGCCGAAGGCGCAGCGGCGTGCCGGTCGGCAGAGCCAGCGCCGAGCTGATGCGTCAACTCCTCGTCGGCCGCCCCGAGACGTGGGCAACCCTCGCATCCGACCCACGATCCCTTGCCCGACGCCTCTACCGGCAGGCCGGCTGGCGGAAGATCGGCACCTCACATCTGCCCTGGGGACCTGCCATGGATCTGCCCGTACTGCCGTCGCCGGTCGAGGCGTGATCGTTCGCGTGGACCGAACGGACGCGAGCGCTGCCGCTACGTCCGGTCTCCGCTCCGCCTGACCGCCGCCCTCAGTCCACACCGGGCGAGCCCTAGGTGTCTGGCCGGACCGCAGCCCGAGCGGGACGCTCCACAGCGCCGTACGCACGGCGAGCGCCACCGGCTGACTCCTCGACCGGAGGCCGGACGGTCGGCCGCCGATCCGATCCGATCAAGCGCTATCCGGAGCGTATCTACACGGCAACACTGCGACAATGTCCTATCCGCCACCGCAAGACCCCTGGAACCGCCAGCAGCCACCCGCCGTCCCGGGCCGACCGCCGATCCACCCGACACAACCGCTCCGGCCAGGGCGGCAACCTCGCAAGCTCACCGGCGCGCAGCGGCTCGGCGTCGCCGTACTCGGCATCTTCGGCCTCTTCGTTCTCGCCTGCTGCGGAACCTCGGTCATCTCCGCACTCTCCCCGGACGACGACGGCGGCACCGACCGGGAGCCGGCGGCGGCCCAGGCCAGCAGTCAACCGACGACGCCGGCGCCGGTGGTGGTGACCAGCGCACCTGAACCCACCCCGCCGGCCACCACCGCTGCGGCACCTCCGCCACCGCCGAAGCCCACCAGCAAGGCCCCGCCGAAGCCGGTCTACTACAAGAACTGCTCCGCCGTGCGCGACGCCGGCAAGGCACCGCTGCGCAAGGGCCAGCCCGGCTACCGTGCGGGGCTGGACCGGGACGGCGACGGCCGGGCGTGCGAGTCGTCCGAGGGGCCGGCACCGGGCACCGGCGACGACAACGACGACGACGGGCCGTCCTCGGTCTACTACAAGAACTGCACCGCCGTCCGGGCCGCCGGTGCCGACCCGATCCGAAGGGGCGACCCCGGCTACGGCCGACACCTCGACCGCGACGGCGACGGCGTCGGCTGCGAGTGACCGCTGATCGCGTAGCGTCTGGCAGGCCAGAGCAGGCCAGACGCTACCCGCTGCCCCGGTCAGGAGCCGGGGTGGGATGGCGCAGGAGCCGGGTGAGGTCGTTGGCGAGTACGGCGAAGAGGGCGAGCAGGGCGGCGAGGCCGGTACTGGCCAGGATGGCGAAACCGCGCTCGGCCCCGTCCGGCGCCAGCACCACCCCGAGTACCGCCGCGATCGCCGCGACCAGCACCATCCCGATCCGGCCGACCCGGGCCAGCAGTACCGCCCGGGCCAGCCGGGTCGGATCGGCGGGGCCGGTGCCGAGGCCACGGCGGGCGTACCAGGCGGCGGCGGTGAGGGTGCCGGCGCCGAGCATCCCGGCCAGCCCGACGACCGCCCAGGGCAACCCGATCCGGTCGACGCCGGACCGGCCCGCCGCCAGGCCCGCGCGGGCGACCAGGGCCGACACCAGCACCGCCAGCAGGTACGACGACGCGACCACCAGCAGTCGGCGCCGGAGTCGACGCCCGTCGAGGCGGTACGCGGCGAGATCGTCGGGCACGCCGGTCCCCTTCCCACCGCCGTCGCCCCGGGTGCGGCCGGGTCGACTCGCTCGGCCAGTGCTCCCGGTCGATGGTAGTCGCGCGGCCCGGTCTGACCGGCCATTGAACCTTTTTCAACCTCCCCCTGCGGTCCGACGGACCGCAAGGTCGGACGCGGGTGTGTAAGCGCCGCGCGGTCCAGGTTGAAAAAGGTTCATTGATGATCTACCGCTCGGCGCAGGGATCGACCGTCCGTCGATGTAGAAGCTGCACAGCTCAGCAGCAGCCGGTATGGTCCCGGCGTATGGGACAGGAGACTACGAACGCCTCCGATATCCAGCAGGCCACCACCACGTACTCGGTGCGCAGCAGCCTCCGTGTCCCGGGCCCGGCCGACCGGGCCTTCACCGTCTTCACCGAGCGTCTCGCCGACTGGTGGGTGAAGGAATACACCTGGTCCGGCCCGCAGAAGCTGGCCAAGCTCGGCATCGAGCCCGGCAGCGGCGGCATGTTGTACGAGATCGGCCCGCACGGGTTCCGCGCCGACTGGGGCCGGGTGCTGGACTGGCAGCCGCCCCGGCGCCTGGTGTTCAACTGGCAGATCGGCCCGGACCGGGCCCCGGTGCCGGATCCGGCCCACAGCAGTGTGGTGGATGCCCGGTTCGCGCCGCAGGCCGACGGAACCACCCTGGTCGAGGTGGAACACCGCGACTTCGACCGGCACGGCGAGGCCGCCGAGGGCTACCGCGAGGCGCTCACCGCCGGCTGGTACGAGCTGCTCTCCCGCTACGCGGCGGCCGTCGAGAGCATCAGCGACCAGGGCTGACCCCGGCCGCATACCGGCTCAGCCGGGCTGGCCGTGGCCGACGGTCGCCTTCGCCCTCTCCGGCTGAATCCGCTCCAGTTCGGCCCCGGCGCCGGTGAGCCACAGCTCGACGTCCACCAGGTTCAACGCGGCGGCCCGGGACTCACCCGCCGCCAGCACACCGCGTACCCGGGCGGGGAAGTCCTCCGGTGGCCGGGGCGGGGTCACCCGACGGCTGAGCCGGCCGGTGGACACCTGCTCGGCGAGGTCGGCGTAGCGGCGGCGGAGCCGCCCGGCGAGGTCGTCGAGCGGACCGGCGGCGTCCTGCACCCGGGTCAGCCGGGCGTGCGCGCCCCGGCGCAGCCGGGACACCGCGCCGAGGTGCAGGTGCTGGCCGGCGGCGAGCGCCGCCTGCCAGTTGACCGGCGGCAACCGGGGGTCGTCCCGCTCTATCTGGTACTGCAGGAACGACGCCTCGGCGAGGACCCACGCCTGCCCCGCCGCACCGACCGCGTCCTGCCGGGACGGCCGGCCGGACAGCGTCCGGGTCACCTCCTCGGCCGCGGCGGCGCTCACCGCCAGATAGCGGGCGATGGAGCGGCGCAGTTCCCCGCTGCCGCCCTTCGGCCAGAGCAGCAGGCCGGCCAGCACCCCGAGCACGGCACCGATCGTCACGTCGAGCAGCCGGGCACCGGCGATCTGCAGGTTCGCCGGGCCGGCTTGGGCGAAGACCATCACGAACAGCACGGTGAACAGCGACTGCCCCCAGAGCTGCGGCAGCAGCGGTCCGATCGCGAAGGTCAGCACCATGGCGACCGGCAGGACCACCAGCAGTACCTCCGGGGCCTCGCCCGCGCCGAACAGCAGCAGGCTGCCGGCGGCGGCGCCGAGCAGCGTGCCCAGCAGCACCGGGCGCAGCGCGCTGCGGGTGTCGACCGCCGAGGTCCGCATCAGGGTGAGGATCGCCAGCAGTACCCAGAACCCGTGGTTGAGGTGCAGGAAGCCCGCGACCACCCGGGCGGTGGCCAGGGCCAGGGAGACCCGTATCGCCCCCTGGAGATAGACCGAGCGGGTCGTCAGATGGAACCGGAACTGTTGCCAGTAGAGCGCGAACGGCGAACGGTGGGCGTACCAGAACTCGTCCAGGCCCGGTGCGCCGGGAGACCGGGCCGGTGGACGCGACCCGGCGGCGATCCGGGCCGCGACGCCGAACGCGTGGGCGTGGTCGGCGGCCCGCAGGCAGATCGCCTCCCGCCGCAGTTGTGCCGGGCCGGACTCCTGCGTCGATATGGTCGGCGGCCGGTCGTAGAGGTCTTTGATCCGGGCCTCCAGCTCGGTCAGCCGGGTCATCTCGACCGGTTCCGCCCCGCCGCGCAGTGTCCGGCCGGCGTCGTGCAGGACGCCGGCCGACTGCCGCAGCAGCCCGGCCAGTTCGTCGTCGCGGACGTCGCCGAGGTCGCCGGCGATCCGGCACGCGTGATGGAGCAGTTGGCGCAGCAGCCGGTCGCCGTGCCGCAGCGCGCGGTCGCGGGGACCGGCCGAGGCCGGCCGCTGGGTAGGCGGGATCCGGGCCAGCCAGACCCCTTCCATCGCCCGCGCCGCCTCCTCCTCCCGCCGGGACAGTTCGGCCCGGTCGACCGGCGCACCGACGGGTAGCCCGGCCAGCAGGCCGAGGAAGCGGGACGCCGAACCGGCCGCCTCGCCGAGCCGCTGCCGGTAGCCGGGCGGCGCCGGGTCGGGCCAGAGCAGCAGCTCGGCGGCGATCAGCAGGCCCACCCCGAGCGTCACCCCGCCGAGCCGGGACGGCAGGGTCTCCGGCTGGTACGGCGGGAACGACGCCGCGATGTAGAAGAGCTGCAGTCCGGTGGCGAGGCCGAGGATCCGTGGCCCGCCGACTCCGGCGAACGGGATGGCGAATCCCACCACCAGCATGCCGGCCGCCGCGATCCAGGTGTTGACCGCGAGGAGCGACCCGACGGTCACCAGGAGCCAGGCGGCCGGAAGCGCGGCGAGCAGCGTACGGGCCCGCTGGGTGGGGCCACCGGGTACCTGCGAGATGAAGCCGAGGGCGATCGCCCCGAAGAGGGTGTAGAGCCCGAGCAGCGGGTTGCCCAGGCCGTACCTGCCGCCGAAGAGGCCGGCGCCGGCGACCAGCGCCAGCCGGAGACCCCGGCGGAGTACCCGGTGGTCCGGGTCCCGCCGACGCAGCCACTGCACGACGCCGATCCTGGTCATGGGTGCCCTCTGCCGCTCCCACCCGACCGGCCGGCCAGCCAGGCGCGACGGAGATCAGGGCAGCGGCGCTACGCGGCCCCCGTGGCCGCCCGCCCTCACCCTCTCACCTCCGCCGACGCCCCGCCGACGCTTTGCGCCGGCCGGCCGGCGTTCGGTGCCCACTGCCGACTGAGCATGCCTGCGGCGGAGACGGCTTCGGCCGGTCAGTAGGGAGGGAGGGCGACGAGCCGACTCCGGCCGGCCAGTCGGGAGGGAGGGGCGACGGGACGGCTCCGGCCGGTCAGGCCGGAGAGAGCGGGGTGGGGCGGCCGGAGCGGAGTTCGGTGCCACCGAGGTCGGCTCGGCGGCCCGCCGCGGCGCCCTGCTCCAGGCCACCGCCGAGCAGCCGGCGGGGTGCGGCCGTGCGCAGTCGTGGGTAGGCCTCGGCAAGGCGCCGGTCGACCCGGTCGGACCGGTCGGCGAGGACCAGGGCCACCGAGGGGGCGCCGGACGGAGCCGTCGAGGCGGCGGCCGCCTCGGCCCGGCGTAACCGCCCGGCGACCTCGACGGCGAAGCCGACCAGCCAGGAGCGGCGGAACGCGGCCGGATGGTCGCCCGGCGGGACCGGCGCGACCGAGATGCCGTGCGCGGCCTGCACCAGCAGCGAGGTGAAGAGCAGCTCCACCCGTTCCAGGTCGCTGGCGAAGCCGAACAGGTGCATGACGAACCCGCTGCCGCCGCGCCGGCGTACCGACCGGCAGCGCAACGCGTCGGCGACCCCGGCCAGCAGGCCCGCCTTGTCCAGGGCGTACGGGGCGGGGATGTCGACGATCCGGTCGCCGACCGGATCCGTGCCGGGGTCACGGGCGGCGAGCAGGGCCCGGTCCACCCCGTACCGCGCGATCAGCTCGGTCGCCTTGGCGGTGAACGCCTCGGCCTCGGCCGGTGTGCAGGCCGGGTCCTCCGCCTTGGCCAGCAACTTGCGGACCTTACTGAGCATCGCGTCGGACATGCACCAGAGCTATCACACCGGCATCGGTGGATGCCCCTGGACAAACCGGATGAGGAACATGCAAAGATGGGCGTCGATGAGACAGCTAACCGGCGCGGTGCCGCAGCGTCGCGACGGCCGACCCGGCGAGGGTGAGCAGGCACTCCGGCAACTGTCCGTCCGCGAGTGCGGCGCCGAAGAGCGCGGCACCCGTGTCGCCGTCGGCGTTCGCGTACGCGCTGACGAACCGGGCCACCCAGCGCGCGTCGTAACCCGCCTCGTCGATCCCGGGGAAGTCGAGGGTCCAGGCGCCGCGGGGCACACCGTCGCCGACCATCGTGGCGGCGAGGCACCAGGCCACCTCGTACGCACCGGCGACGCCGGACCGGTCGACCACCGCGTCGAACGTGCCGACCACGCCGTCGCTGTCACCGGCCAGCGCGGAGGTGAGCACGGCGGTGGCGTCATCCAGCGTCTCCTGCGGAACGTCCGTCACGTGCGGAAGGGTATGCCGCCAGGTCAAGCAGCGTCCGACAAACGGCATGAACGATACCTATCCAGGATGATAGAGCCCCACGGTCGCCAATTGTCGGTCGACCGCGGGCGCGCGCCGGAAGCAGGCGCGCTAATCTGCGCAACGGATCTCCGGGGAGGAAGGACGACCCCATGCTCGTATTCCGCGGCACCCGCCGCGCCGCACTGTCCGCCGCTGCCTGTGCGGCGCTGCTGCTGGCTGGCTGCGGTTCGGATGGCGACGGTGAGGCCGGGCAGGCCGAGCAGTCCCGGCCGACCCAGGTCCGCCTGTACGGCACGGACGGCAACATGCAGAACTCCTTCAAGGCGGAGTTCGACCAGCAGACCGGTCTGCTCAAGGGCATGAAGGGCACCACGCCACTCACCCCGCTCTCCGAGGACTTCAAGAACCGACTGCGACGCAAGGACCCGAAGCTCTCCGACTTCCTCTACGCCGCCGAGTCGTACGACGCCGTCGCGATCAGTGCGATCGCGGCGCAGCTCGCCGGCTCGACCGACCCCGCCCAGATCGCCAGGCAGATCGTCGGGGTCACCACCGGCGGGGAGCGCTGCGACTCGATCGCGGCCTGCCTGCAACTCGCCCGGGCCGGCACCGACGTCGCCTACCGGGGCGTCTCGCTGAACCGGGGCGGCTTCACCGACGCCGGCGAGCCCTCCACGGCGAGTTACGCCACCCTGCACTTCGGCAGCGACGAGCAGCTCGACGACGGCAAGACCGAGTTCCTCGGCGCCGGTGACGAGTCCACCGCCAGCGTCAAGAAGCCGCCGGCCGGCAAGAGGCAGACGGAGGCGCTCGAGGAGAGCAGCGGTGCACCGCTGAAGCTCGGCGGCCTGCTGCCGCGCACCGGTGACCTGGCGCTCGCCTATCCGCCGATGGCGGCGGCAGTGGCGCTGGCGGTCGACGAGGTCAACACCGCCGAGGGCGTACTCGGCAAGCCGGTGGTCTGGGTCGACGGCGACGACGGCACCAACCCGAACACCGCGAAGGCGACCGTGGCGCAGCACGTACGCGCCGGAGTACACGTGATCATCGGGGCCGGCGCCTCCGGCATCTCCCGGGCGGTGCTGCCAAACGTGATGGCCGCCGGGCTGGTGCTCTTCTCGCCGAGCAACACCGACGCCGGGCTCAGCACCGTGGACGACCAGGGGCTCTACTTCCGTACCGCCCCGTCGGACATCCTCCAGGGGCGGGCACTCGCCGACATGATCCTGCGGGACGGGCCGAACCGGATCGCGCTGGTGGCCCGGCAGGACTCGTACGGCGAGGGCCTCCAGGGCAACGTCCGGGCCGAGTTGGAGCGGGCCGGGCACGGCTCGGACCAGGTACGGCTGTTCAACTACGAGGTGAAGGACGGCCCCGACGCCCCGCCGGTGGACTTCACCGAGGGCGCTCAGGAGATCAAGCAGTTCGGCGCCGACGCCATCCTGGTGATCGGCTTCGGCGAGTCGGCGAGGGTCATCGAGGCGCTCGCCGCCGCCGGGGTGCACATCCAGCAGCAGTAACCTCACCCGCCCGGGCGGCGGTCCGCCGGTACCCGATGGGAGTGGCACACTTCCGGGAGTCGCCGGGTGGGCTGGTCGGCCTAGCGTTACCCCTGTGTCCGGCGGTCCCGCCGGGCACAGGGAGACCGGGGAGGTACGACATGAGCTACGACGGTGACGACCCCAGCGCGCTGGGCGACGCCCTTCCGGAGCACGAACTGCCCGGCGTCGACGACCAGCAGGGCCTCGGACCGGCGGCGGACCTCGGCTCGGACCCGCTCGGGCCGGACCCGCTGGAGGTCGCCGAGGAGCCCCCGCCGGTCACCTCCGTGGTCACGCACTACGCGGACGGCATCACCGAGGTCGCCACCGACCTCGACGGCGACGGCTACGCCGAGCTGCTCGAGTTCGACGTCAACGGCGACCGGGTGGCAGACGTCCGCTACCAGGACACCGACTGGGACGGCCGGCTGGACAGCGTCGAGCGGGACTCCAACCTGGACGGCCACGTCGACCAGGTGCTGGAGGACAACGACGGCGACGGCCGGGTCGACTCGGTGGTCACCGACGCGAACCGGGACGGCGTGGTGGACCGGGTGGTCGCGGACGCCGACTTCGACGGCCGGCCGGACACCTGGATGACCGACAGCGACTTCAACGGGCGCCCGGACGAGATCCGGGTCGACCCCGACGAGGACGGCCAGGCCGACCGGCTGATGGTGGACACCGACCACGACGGCACCGTCGACCAGGTCAACTACCAGGACCGGCAGACCAACCCGTACGTCACGAACTGATCGCGGCGGCGAACGCCGCCGGACGCGTACGGCGGCCGTCGTGCTGCCCGATCCGTCCAGCTCGGCCGCCTGTGCCCGGGTGCCGCCGTTCCCCGGTCGGCATGGTCGGGGCCCCACGGGGGTAGTGCGAGGTGGCACAGTGCGGTAGTCGTGTCGGGGAGTTTCTCGTGGGTGTCCGGGCGGCACGCAGATCGAGGGTTCCGGCGTGGCCAGAACTTCTAGCTGACGGAAGGGCAACAGATGAGCGAGTCGCAGGAGACCGTCGACACCCGCGGTGACGAACGGATCGAACTGCTCCGGGCGGACGCCAACCAGGACGGCAAGACCGACGTCTGGGTGGTGGACACCGACGGCGACGGCAAGGCGGACCTCTTCCAGTTCGACACCGACGGCGACGGCAAAGTGGACATCACCATGGTCGACGCCGACGAGGACGGCAAGCCGGACGAGGTGGTGGACGGGGACGGCGGCCTTCCGCCGACCACCTGACCTGACCGACGCCGCCGGGCGTCAGACCGACCGCGGCCGTGGTGGCGGCTCTCCGGGTACGACGGATCCGGGGAGCCGCCACCACGGCCTTGTCGTACCCGGAATCGTCTCGGACGGTGCGGGCCCGGCACCGCCCGGGCCAGTGGTGATCGACAACGACTCGATCTCAGTTCCGTCATGATCGGGTCACGAAGTCGCCTGTCGGCCAATTCACTCCCGCCGTACGCCAACCTTTCGCTCGCCCTCGGGCGCTTCGCAGCCATGAAGGGGCGACGACCGACGCCGCCCGCCTCGCCCATGGGGGAGAAGCAGAACGATGAGGCTGGTGTTTCGGCGTGCCCGCGGTGCGAAGAGTCTGCTCCTCGCGGCGACCGGGGCGACCCTGATCGCCACCGCCCTGCTCACCGGGCTCGCCGGGTACAGCCGGGAGGTGGTCGACTCCGGCACCGAGCGCGCGGTCGCGTCGGCCTCCCAGGAGGAGCGGTCGATCCTGGTACGCGGCACCGCCGGCAGCACCCCGGAGAGCCTCGCCGAGCGGGACGAGGCGGTACGCTCCCGGTTCGCCGACGGCTTCGGCGGAGTACCGGCCGACATCTCCGGGGCCGGCTACGCCGCCGGACGGCAGTTCGCCGGGCGTACCGGAAACGCCGTACCGGACGCTCAGGGCCTGGTCTTCGCCCGGGTGGTCTTCCTCGACGACCTTCCCGGGCACGCCCTGCTGACCGACGGCGCGTGGCCGAGCCCCGGCCGGCGACCGGTGCAGACCGCGCTCGCCGAGCCGGTCGCGAAGATCCTCGGAGCCCGGGTCGGCGACCGGATCCCGATCACCGACCGGGTCACCGAGCGGGTGACCGAGGTGACCGTCACCGGCGTCTGGAAGCCGCGCGACGTCCGGGACCCGTACTGGCGGCTCGTGCCCGAGGTGGGGGACGGGGTCGCGACCGGGTCCGCCACGTACGGGCCGCTGGCCGTCGACCGGGCCGACTTCCTCGACCACTTCATCGCCAACGCCTCCGCCGGCTGGCTGGTCGAACCCGACCTCGCCGGGGCCACCATGAACTCGCTGGGCCGGCTGGGCGAGGCCGCGCGCCAGACCACCGCCAGCCTGCCCGCCGAGACCGGGCTCGGCAGTTCCGGGCTGGTCACCACGCAGCTCGAACAGCTCGTGCAGCGGCTCGACCGGGCCGGGCTGGTCGGCCGGTCGGCGCTGGTCACCCCGATGCTGCTGGTGGTGGTCCTCGGCGGGTACGCGCTGCTGCTGGTCGCGCTGCTCCTCACCGAACAGCGCCGGGGCGAGGCGGCGCTGCTCCGGGCCCGGGGCGCCGGGCGGGGCCAGTTGGCCGGGCTGGCCGCCCGGGAGGCGTTGCTGGTCGTCCTGCCGGCCGCCGTGATTTCGCCCGTACTCGCCACCGAGCTGGTCCGGCTGGCCGACCGTACCCCGATGCTGGCCGCCGCCGCGCTGCGGCTGGATCCCCGGCTCGACACCCGGGCCTGGCTGATCGCCGCGCTGGCCGCGCTCGGCTGCGCGCTGGCGATGCTCGGCCCGGCGCTGCGCCGCGGCGGCAGCTACGTCGGCGAGCTGGCCAGCCGGTCCCGGCCGAGCCGGCGGACGATCGCGCAGCGGGCCGGGCTGGACGTCGCGCTGGTCGCCCTGGCGGTGCTGGGTTGGCTGCAACTGCGGCAGTACTCCTCGCCGCTGGCCGGCGCCCGCCCGGACGGCGCCCTCGGGATCGACCCGCTGCTGGCCGCGACCCCCACGGTGGGCGTACTCGCCGGCGCGGTCCTCGCGCTGCGCGGCCTGCCGCCGATGGCCCGGCTCGCCGAGCGGTGGGTCGACCGCAGGTCCTGGACCGGCACCATGCTCGGGATGTGGCAGGCCGGTCGCCGGCCGCACGCCGGCCCGGTGCTGCTGCTCGCCCTGGCGGTGGCGGTCGGCACCCTCGCCTGGTGCCTGGCCGCCACCTCGGAACGGTCCCTGACCGACCAGGCCAACCACCAGGTCGGCGCCGACCTGCGGCTGGTCGAGTCGAGCGGGGTCGCGCCGCCGGCCCGGGCCGGGCAGCTCGCCGAGCTGCCCGGCACCGAACTGGTCCTGCCGGCGTGGCGGGACAGTCCCCGGCTCGGCACCGACGGCGTGCCGGCCGGAATGGTCGCGCTGGACGTCGCCGAGGCCGGACAGGTCGTCCGGCTCCGGGACGACCTGGTCGACGGCGACGCCGCCGGGCTCTTCACCGGGATGGCCGGTGCCCGGGTGACCGCCCCGGTCGTGGGGCTTCCGCCGGGGACCACTCGGCTGACCGGTCAGATCACCACCACCGGCACGGGTGGCTCCGCCCGGATTCCGGTCCGTACCACGGCGGTCTTCACCGAGCCGCACGGCGGGCACCTCCGGATCCCGCTCGGCGCGAGCTACGACGACGAGCCGCTGCGGTTCAGCGTGCAGCTACCGGCGAGCGGGGACACCCCGCCGAGGCTGGCCGGCTTCGCGGTGGACACCCACGGACCTCCCGGGTACGTCGTCGACTGGCAGCTCACCGACCTGCGCGCCGCCCCGGCCGGCGGCACCGGGACCGCCATGCCGCTCGCCGACGGCCGGCAGTGGCAGGCGGTGCACCGCTCCGGCGAGACCGCACCCGCGACGGTGGGACCGCGCGGGCTGACCGCCCAGTACCAGGCATCTCCCTCGGGAGGCTGGGCGGGCGTCAGCTCGTCGATCTCGTTCGCCGTGGCCGTCGCGCCCGGCCCGGGGCCGGTGCCGCTGGTGGCCACCCCGGAGGCGCTGGCGGCGCTGCGGCTCGGCGTCGGCGACCAGACCGTACTGGTGCTGGCCGGCGGAGCCGTCGACGTCCGGATCACCGGTACGGTCGCCGCGCTGCCCGGCGTACCGGAGTCGGCCGCGCTCCTGGTCGACCTGCCGTCGCTTGCTACGGCGCTCTTCCACGAGCGGGGCATCCTCGCCGCGCCCGAGGAGTGGTGGCTGGCCACCCGTCCCGACCAGCACGCCGAGGCGGCCCGGGCGGCGGCCGGGCTCGGCGGGCTCCAGGTCGCCGACCGGCTGGAGGTGGCCAGCCGCTCGGGCGACGACCCGTACGGCGTCGGTGCCCGGGCCGCCCTCTTCGCCGCCGCGCTCGGCGCCATCCTGCTCGCGGCGGTCGGCATCACCGTGGACGTCCGGGCCACCGCCCGGCGCCGGGTCACCGAGCTGGCTGTGCTGCACACCCTGGGCGCCGGCCCTCGGCTGCTGGCCCGGTCGCTCCTGGTCGAGCAGGCGTTCCTCGCCGGCATCGGCGTGCTGGTCGGACTGGGGGTGGGAATCGGCGTGGCGGCCACGATGGCCCCGCTGGTCATCCTCACCCCGTCGGCGCAGCGGCCGGTACCGGCGCCGCTGCTGGACGTCGCCTGGCTGCCGGCTACCGGGACCGCCGCCGTACTGCTGCTGCTCGCCCTCGCGCTGAGCGGGCTGACCGCCGCCACCATGCGGCAACGGCTGGCCGCGGCCCAGCTACGGATCGGGGAGGACCGGTGAACGCGGGACCAGTGGAGGCGGGACCGGTGGAGGGGCAGGACGCTGTGCACGGTGGATCGGTGCCGAGGCGGGCCGGGGGTCGACTGCCGGGGCCGTTGCGCCGGGCCCGGATCTTCGCCGGCTACCTGGGGCTGCTCGGCGTACTCGGGCTGGTGGCCGCGCTGCTGGTCACCGGGGCGCCCCGGCTGGCGAACGAGTTCGCCGACGACGGGATGCGGCACGACGTACGCGGACTGCCGTACCAGGTCCGGGACCTGACCTACACGGCCGACCAGGACGCGATCCAGAGCCCGGACGCCCACCTGGCCGCCGCCCAGCTCGACCGGTACCGGCAGAAGCTGCCCGGGCCGCTGCCGTCGCTGGTCGGTCAGCAGTGGTTCGCCGGCCGGATCGGCCCGAAGGACCTGGGCGTGGCGGGCGACGCGCCGTCGCTGCGCGGAAGCTGCCGGCCGGAGCTGCAACTGCGCGGCCAGGTCGACGTCGAACGGGAGCTGCGGGTCGTCGAGGGGCGCTGGCCGGCGTCCCGGGGCGGGATCGAGGCGGCGCTCTCCCGGGAGGCCGCCGGCATCCTCGGGCTGCGGGTCGGCACCGTCGTCGTGCTCAGCGGCAGGTTCGCGCCGGGGCCGGTTTCGGTCCGGATCGTCGGGCTGTACGACCCGATCGACCCGGCCGCGCCCGCCTGGGACGCGATCCGGCTCGCCGAGGTGCCCTGTTCGGACCCGGCGGCCGGCACCACCCACCGGGCCGCCCTGCTGACCGACCTGTCCGGGATGACCGCCGCCGGTGGACGGCTCGGGCTCACCTACGAGTGGCGCTACCGGGTCGACGAGGAGCGGGTGACCACCGCCGACATCCCGGAGGTGCTGACCGCGATCGCGGCGACCCGGCGTACCCCGCCGGAGCGTGGACTGGCGCTGGCCACCGGCCTGGACAACAGCCTGACCCGGTTCGACGGCCAACTGCACGCGGTGCGGGCACTGCTCGCCGTGGTGCAGGCCGGCATCCTGGCCACCCTGCTCGGGTTGGTCGCCCTCGCCGCCGGGCTGGCGGTGCAGCGCCGCCGGGAGGAGTTCACCCTGCTCCGGGCCAGAGGGGCGGCGGCGGTGGAGATCGGTGCCCGTACCCTGCGGGAGTCCGTCGCCGTGCTGCCGGTCGCGGTACTCGCCGGCTGGCTGCTCGGCCGGCTGGCGCCGGGTCGCCCGGCCGGGGCCGAGCCGCTCGGGGTCGCGCTGGTCGCCGTCGGCACCACCCTGGCCATTCCGCTGCTGGCGATGCTGAGCCAGCGCCGGGCGAGCTTCGTGGGCCGGCGCCGGGACCTGGTGCGCCACCGCCCGTCGGTACGCCGGCTGACCGCCGAACTCTTCGTGCTGCTGCTCGCGGTGCTCGGCGTGGTACTGCTGCACCGGCGCGGGCTGAGCCAGGACAGCGGGGTCGACCCGTACCTGGTCTCGGTGCCGGTGCTGCTGGCCGTGGCCGCCGCCCTGGTGGCGCTGCGGTTGGTGCCGTGGCCGCTGCGTCAGGTGGGTCGGATCGCCGCCCGGGCCCGTACGGTGGTGCCGTTCGTCGGGCTGGCCCGGGCCGGCCGGAGCGCGCCGGTGACCGTCGGGCCGCTGGCCGTGCTCGTCGTCGCGATCGCCACCGGGGTCTTCACCAGCGTGGTGACCAGCACCGTCGCCGAGGCCCGGGACCGGGTCACCGACCAGGAGATCGGCGCTGACGCCCGGGTCATCGGCTCCTACTCCGACCAGGCCACCGCCGACCGGCTCGCCGCACTGCCCGGGGTGAGTGCGGTCAGCCCGCTGGCGGTCGAGGTGGGCCAGCCGTTGCGCTCGCCCACCCCGAACCTGCTCGGCGGGCGCGACCTCGGCCAGACCCAGGTGCTCGTGGTGGACGGCCCGTCGCTGGCCCGGGTGCTGGCGGCGAGCGGCATCGACGTCGCCGTGCCGGCCGGGTTGGCCGCGCCGGGGCGGATCGACGGTCCGGTGCCGGCGCTGGTCTCGCCGGAGGTGGCCGAGGCGGTCGGTGCCGGTGCGGTGACCGAGGTGCAGGGCCGGCGGTACGAGTTCCGGGTCGACCGGGTGGCGTCCGGCTTTCCGGGGCTGGCGGCCGACGTCCGCCGGTTCGTCGTACTTCCCTGGCAGGCGCTGCCGGTGCCGCAGTTCCAGCCGATCCGGTCGAACCGGTTCCTGGTGGCCGGCGACGGCTTCGCCACCGCCGAGTTGGCCGCGACGGTCGACACCGCCCAGCGGGAGTACCTGGCGACGGTGCTGGGACAGCCGGTCGAGCAGGTACGCCCGCAGACGCCGGTCAGCGTCGCCACCTGGTCGGCGCACCGGCAGGCGCTGGAGCGCAGCGGCGTGAACCGGCTGCTCAGCTTCACCTTCGGCACCGGGGTGGCCGGGGCGACCGCATTGGCGCTGCTGGCGGTCGGTTTCGCCGTACTCGCCGAGGCGCCGGGGCGGGGCCGGATGCTGTCCCGGCTGCGCACGATGGGGCTTTCCGGGCGGCAGGGCCGGGGACTGCTCGTCTACGAACTGGCGCCGCTGCTCGGCGTCGCCGTGCTGGCCGGTGGGCTGGTCGGGGTGGCCCTGCCCCGGCTGCTCGGGCCGGCGCTGGGGCTGTCCGGGTTCACCGGCGGCCTGCCGGCCCGGATCCACCTGGATCCGCTGCTGGTGGTCGGCGTACTGCTGCTGGTGGTGGTGGCGCTGGTCGCCGCTCTCGGTGTCGAAAATCTGATCAACCGCCGGATGCGCCTCGGCGAGGTGCTCCGGCTCGGAGAGGAGAACTGATGGCTCGGAGAGGGGACGAGAACTGATGGCGAGTCCGACGACTGCCGCTGCGGTGCCCGATCTCGCCGTACTCCAGCGCAGGGCCGCGGAGCGGGCGGCGGCCCGGGCCGGCGGCGAGGACCGGCTGCGGGGACACATCGTCTGCGACGGGCTGGTCCGGATCTTCAAGACCGAGGGCGTGGAGGTGGTCGCGCTTCAGGGGCTTGACCTGGTGGTCGACCGGGGCGAGCTGCTCGCCGTCGTCGGCGCCTCCGGCTCGGGCAAGTCGACGGTGCTCAACATCCTCTCCGGGCTGGACGTGCCGACCGCCGGTATCGCCCGGGTGGCTGACTTCGACCTGTTGACGATGTCGCCGAAGCGCCGGCTGCGGTACCGCCGGCACACCGTCGGCTTCGTCTGGCAGCAGACCGCCCGCAACCTGCTGCCGTACCTGACCGCCCGGGAGAACGTGGAGCTGCCGATGCGGCTGGCCCGGGGACTGCGCGGCCGCGCGGCCCGCGAGCGCGCGACCGAGCTGCTGGAGATGGTCGGCGTCGGCTACTGCGCCGACCGGCGGCCGGACCAGATGAGCGGCGGCGAGCAGCAGCGCTGCGCGGTGGCGGTCGCGGTGGCCAACGACCCGGAGGTGCTCTTCGCCGACGAGCCGACCGGTGAGCTGGACGAGGCGACCGCGGCCGACGTCTTCGGCGCGCTGCGCACCATCAACGCCGAACTCGGCGTGACCATCGTGGTGGTCACGCACGACCACGCCGTCTCGTCCCAGGTCCGCCGGACGGTCGCGATCCGCGACGGGCGGACCGCCTCCGAGGTACGCCGCTCCACCCGGCTCGGCGCCGACGGGGTGGAGGAGCTGGTCACCGAGGAGTACGCGCTGCTGGACCGGTCGGGCCGGATGCAGTTGCCCTCCGCCTTCGTGGATGCGCTGAGCCTGCGCGACCGGGTCCGGCTCAACCTGGAGCCGGACCACGTGCAGGTCCGGCCGGGCGGGGACGGTGAGCGGTCGTGACCGGCGGAGCGGAGCGGCACCGGGGACCGGAAGTGGACGCAGACGGGCAGAGGGGGCCGCTGATGGGTGAGGAACTGGTCCGGGTCGAGGGGGTGGGCCGGAACTACGCCGCCGGGGACCGGGTGGTGCACGCGGTCCGGGAGGTCTCGTTCAGCGCCGCCCGCGGCGAGCTGGTGGCGATCCGGGGCCGGTCCGGCGCGGGCAAGACCACCCTGCTGAACCTGATCGGCGGCCTGGACCGGCCGAGCTACGGGCGGATACACGTCGCCGGGCACGAGGTCACCGCCGCCGGGAGCAGCGAACTGCTGGAGCTGCGCCGCTCCACCATCGGCTTCGTCTTCCAGTCCTTCGGGCTGATCCCGATCCTCTCCGCGGCGGAGAACGTCGGGGTGCCGCTGCGGCTGGCGAAGCGGCGCCGGGCGGAGCGGGAGGAGCGGGTGACGATGCTGCTCGAACTGGTCGGGCTGGGCGGTCAGGCGGCACAGCGCCCGTACGAACTCTCCGGCGGCCAGCAGCAGCGGGTCGCGGTGGCCCGGGCGCTGGCGAACGATCCGGCGCTGCTGATCGCGGACGAGCCGACCGGCCAGCTCGACTCGGAGACCGGTCGTTCGATCATGGACCTGCTCCGCGCGCTGGTGCACGCCCGAGGGATGACCGCGCTGGTGGCCACGCACGATCCGACCCTGATCGACCTGGCGGACCGGGTCCTGACGCTGCGGGACGGCCGGCTGGTGGACGGGGCGGAGCGGGAAGACGCGGTGCTGACCGGGAACTGACTGTCCGGACACGATTCAGGGGTGGGATTCGTACGCTCGTACGAGCCCCACCCCTGTTTCGACGTTCGGTTTCGAGTCTCAGTCGCCCTGCCGCTGCTGGGGGATCTGGCCCTGCAGCAGGGCACGAACCTCCGACTCGCGGTAACGACGGTGCCCGCCCAGCGTTCTGATCGCGCTGAGCTTCCCCGCCTTAGCCCACCGGGTCACGGTCTTCGGGTCGACACGGAACATCGACGCGACCTCTGCCGGCGTGAGTAGCGGCTCAGGTTCATGCGTACGCGATGCCATCGGTCACTCCTCCACAGGTGCCTATAGACATCGGCCGGGGTCCCGCCGGCCGACGCGTCTCCCATGGTCCGGCTAGTCCCCGATGTCCGACATGGGCCGAACGGCCGAAGGTCCCTGGATGGACGGATGAACAATGACCGATATATGGTCCTTTTTTATGCCAGAAAAAGACTTAACCGGACGGCCGATTGCCCCTCGTGACGTCGATATTACGAGGGGCATTCACCTGTGTGCGCTCCCAATGGGCCCTGAGCCGCATTGTTCGCTAATTGCAACGCTCCAGTAACTGGACCGCCCGCCAGCGCGCCACGAGCTTCTCGTACGCCTCGGTGGCCGCATCCGCGTCGCCCCGGGACAGCCCGGCCAGCCCGGCCGCGACCAGCTCCGGGGAGTCGTCCGCGGCCAGCGCCTCGTCCGGGAGCAGGTCGACCAGTCCGCCGTAGTCCAGCTCCACCACCGACCGGGGATGGAACTCCTCCAGCCACCGGGCTCCCTCCTCGACGGCCTCGGTGATCGGCGCGTCCCCGACCGACTTGCGCAGCACCGACAGGCCCCGGGAGGCCCGCCGCCGGGCCTTGGAGATCTCGGTGCGGTAGCGCAGCACCCGCCGGTCCGGCCGGGTGGTCAGCTCGCGCTCCTCCGGGTCGACGAAGACGAACCACCGCAGCGGCACTCCCCAGGTGGCGATCTGCTCGTGCAGCCTCGGCACCCCGTGCTCCAGCACCCGGGCCCCGCTGCGCCAGTCCTCCACCACGGCCTTCGCCTGGCCGGCCAGCACCGGCGGGACGAACGCGTCGGCCAGCACCGGAGGCACGCCGTCCCGGGCGCTCAGCGCCGCCTCTGCGACCCGTACCCGCAGGTTCCAGGGGCAGACCAGCAGCGTGTCGTCGGCCTCCAGGACGTACGCCTCCTCGGGCAGGTCGGGCAGCCGGGTCCAGCCGGCACCGAGCGCCTCGATCACCGCCGTCCGCTGCCGTACCGGCCCCTCCAGCGGGGCCACCGCCCTGCCCTCCTTGACGTAGCGACGCCAGAAGAGCTGCCGGTCCCGATCGAAGGCGGTCAAGGGCTCGTACACCCGCAGGTAGGAAGCGAAGAGCGACGGCACGGCGCGATCCTCCCACGAAACGAGAGCGGAGGAGTCTCCAGCATCTCCAATCAGTCTCGGGCGTGCCCGCCGCGATCCACCCTGGGCCCGATCACGATTAGGCTCGGAGCAGGCCGGCAACATCCCCCGCCGGCACACCGGGAGCCCCCTCCCGCCGCATCCCACAAGGATGCCCACCTGCGATCAGGAGCCAGACATGGACGTATTCGCCAGTACCGACGGTCCGGAATCCGACGGCCACGAGCAGGTCGTGTTCTGCCAGGACAAGCAGACCGGGCTCAAGGCGATCATCGCCATCTACTCGACCGCGCTCGGCCCGGCGCTCGGCGGCACCCGGTTCTACCCGTACGCCACCGAGGCCGAGGCGCTGCACGACGTGCTCGACCTGTCCCGTGGCATGGCGTACAAGAACGCGCTCGCCGGGCTGGACCTGGGCGGCGGCAAGGCGGTCATCTGGGGCGACCCGGAGCGGATCAAGACCGAGCCGCTGCTGCGGGCGTACGGCCGCTTCGTGGAGTCGTTGAACGGCCGCTACTACACCGCCTGCGACGTCGGCACCTACGTCGCCGACATGGACCTGGTGGCCCGGGAGACCCGCTTCGTGACCGGCCGCAGCGTCGAGCACGGCGGAGCCGGTGACTCGTCGGTGCTGACCGCCTGGGGCGTCTTCCAGGGGATGCGGGCCGCCGCCGAGCACACCTGGGGCTCGCCGACCCTGGCCGGGCGCCGGGTCGGGGTGTCCGGGCTCGGCAAGGTCGGCAAGCACCTGACCGGCCACCTGATCGACGACGGCGCCTCGGTGGTGGCGACCGACGTGAACCCCAAGGCGCTCTCCTGGGTCCGGCAGGCCTATCCGCAGGTCGACGTGGTCGCCGACACCCAGGCCCTGATCACCTCCGACATCGACGTGTACGCCCCGTGCGCCCTCGGCGGCGCCCTGGACGACGACACCGTGCCGGCGCTGCGCGCCTCGGTGGTGGTCGGCGCGGCCAACAACCAGCTCGCGCACCCGGGCATCGAGAAGCTGCTCGCCGACCGGGGCGTGCTGTACGCCCCCGACTACGTGGTGAACGCCGGCGGGGTGATCCAGGTCGCCGACGAGATCGACGGCTTCAACTTCGAGCGGGCCAAGCTGCGGGCCACCCGGATCTTCGACACCACCCGGGAGATCCTGCGGCTGGCCGACGCCGAGGGGGTGCCACCGGCGGTCGCCGCGGACCGGCTCGCCGAGCGCCGGATGGCCGAGGTCGGCCGGCTGCGCACCATCCACCTGCGCTGACCGGTCCCCGTACCCGGAGGGTGGGGCCGATGCGGGTACCGGCTCGGCGCCCACCTCCCGGACGGACGTCCGGTGGATTGCCGGTTAATCAGGCAGAAAGTACGCTGTACTGGACTGATGGGTCTGGAAGGCCTCAAACGCGTCACGGCCAGGCCGGCGGGCGCTCCTTACTGAGTAGAATGGAACCGCCCGTCGATGTCCGCGCGACGCGCGGGCACGGGCGGTGGTAACCCGAGGTGCCGAACCGGGGCATCCCCATGTACCGTAAGAGCCACGAGAGATGCCTGACGTCATCGGGGCCCGCCTTCGGGCTGCCCCGAATTCTGTGCGAGGGGGTCGAGCCATGGGGCGCGGCCGTGCTAAGGCCAAGCAGACTAAGGTCGCCCGGGAGTTGAAGTACCACTCCCCGAACACCGACCTCGCCGCCTTGCAGCGAGAACTCGGCGGCAGCCGCAAGTCGGATCACGACTTCGACGACGACTACAAAGAGTATGTCGACGACGATGACGAGGATCACGACGCGGACGACGACCCGGGCAACTGGGCGTCAACCCGCTGACCTCCGGTCACATCTGAGCACGCGGTAACACCGCGTGCTCACGCGTGTCCGAGTGCCTGCGGGCCGTACCGCCGATCGGGACGCCAACCGGTAAGGACCTGCCGGGGACGGAGCTGACTCCAACCCCGCCGGCAGGTCCTTACCGCTGGCCGTGGCCCGTCCTCCCGGAAGGCCCCACCCGCCCTTCGCGTACCCGTCGTACGCCGCACAACGGGACGTCCGGCCTCTCGGCGGACGGACCGGACTCTCCGGCGGGTCGGCCGTCCTCGGGCGCTCAGCGGGGGCGGTTGTTCCAGTTGTAGAACGTCGGGATGTTCTCGAAGTGGTTCCAGGCGCAGACCGCAGCCGCGCCGTCCCCGCCGGTCGCCACCTCGGCCCGGAGCCGTCGCGCCTCCGCCGCCTCCCGCAGCAGTGTGGTGAGCCCGGCCCGAGCACCCAGGACCCGGGCTGCCAGCGGATCGTGCGGTCCGGCCTCGACGGGCTCAGGCGGCCGTTGGCTCGTGGTCTCGGGCATGGTCCAACACTCCCTCTAGTAGACGGATCTTGCTGTTGCGGCAGTGGTCGGTCTCCGTACCATCGAAACGCCCGTGCTCGAAGTAGCGGTTGGCGGCGTGCCCGCCCCCGCAGAATCCGAAGTACGGGCAGCGGGCGCGACAGGCCTCCACGCCGGTCAGGAACTCCGTCACCCACGGCGTCCGTGCCGCTGTGCCGAGAATGTCACCCAACGGGGTCTCCAAGACGTTTCCACTGGTGAAGTCGCCGTAGTCCGGGTCGGAGAAGCCGGCCAACTCCGGGGAGAGCAGCACCACCGAGCCGTCGTACCCGATGGTCGGGATGGGGTCGAGCTCGCGGGGCAGCACGTCGTCCTCGGCCCCGTCGAGGACGGCCGCCGCGTACCGCAGCGACCACTCGATCTCCCGGAGGTGGATCCGGGGGTCCCGGCGCCAGGCGGCGACCAGTTCCGCCCAGAAGCCGCTGACCAGTTCGGCCGGATGGGCGTTGCGCCGGGTGTTGACCCCCTCGGTCTCCTCGATGTTGATCCCGAGCACCTCACAGCCGAGGTCGAGGAAGTAGTCGTACAGTTCGGTGGCGAGCCCCGGCTCGGGCCGGCTCACCACACAGAGCGCCGAGTACGGGATCCCGTGCCGGCGCAGCGCCTCGATGCCCGCCATGATCCGGTCGTACGACGGTTGGCCGCCCCGGCCGACCCGCTCCCGGTTGCGGTCCCGGGGTCCGTCGATGCTGACGCTGACCCGGATCCGGTGCGCGACGAAGAACTCGCACCAGGCGTCGTCGATCAGCGTCGCGTTGGTCTGCACGTGGTGCTCGACCGAGGAGTCGAAGGGCGCCAGCAGGGCCGCCAGGTGCTCCCGTCCGGCGGCGAGCGGCTCACCCCCGTGCCAGACCACGGAGAACCGCCCGTGCCGGGCCCAGTCGTTGACCGGCCCGGCCACCGCGGCCGCCACCGGTACCGTCATCCGGCGGTTCGCCGCCCGCAGCGGGAGATAGCAGTACGCGCAATCAAGGTTGCAGAGCGTGGTCGGCTGCATGACCACGTAGCTGGGGACCGCGGCGATCCCCCGCATGCCGGAAAACTCCTGTCCACGGACAGCCATGGCCCTCCTCCCCCGCCTCTGAGGTGCCCCTCAGGCTAGGTGGCGGTAGCCACCCCGGTGAAGTCCTGACCAGGTATGCCGAGAATCACGGGCAAATATCGCGGATGCGGGTTTTGGCGTTTTTGTTGTACTCGGCCCGGCGTCGCGACCCGGGTGGCAGGGTCGCACCCGGGGTGGCCGCCGTGCGCCGGGTCAGCCCCGGGTGTGCTGGCCGATCATGTGCACCTCGCCGGTGCCCTCGATGATCTCACCCGCCTGCCAGGCCTCGACACCCCGGCCGGTCAGGCAGGCCAGCGCCCGGTCGGCGTCCTCGGCCGACACGATCGCGAACATGCCCACACCCATGTTGAAGGTGGACTCCATGTCCTGGTCCTCGATCCGGCCCTTGGCCTGAACCAGGTCGAAGATCGGCTGCGGCCGCCAGGTGGCCCGGTTGACCACCGCGTCGACGTTGTCCGGGAGCACCCGGACCAGGTTGCCGGGGATGCCGCCGCCGGTGACGTGCGCCAGGGCGCGTACCTCGGCCTCGGCGATCAGCTTCAGGCAGTCCTGCGCATAGATCTTGGTCGGGGTCAGCAGCTCCTCACCCAGGGTGCGCTGCCGGCCGAAGTCCTCGATCACGCTGTCCAGCCGCATCCGGCCGGCGCCGAGCAGCACGTGCCGGACCAGCGAGTAGCCGTTGGAGTGCAGGCCGGACGAACCCATCGCGATCACGACGTCGCCGACCTCGACCCGCTCCGGGCGGAGGATCTCGCTCTCCTCCACCACGCCCACGCCGGTGGCCGAGACGTCGTACTCGTCCGGACGGAGCACCCCGGGGTGCTCGGCGGTCTCGCCACCGAGCAGCGCGCAGCCGGCGTACCGGCAGCCGTCGGCGATGCCGGCGCCGATCTCGGCGACCTTGTCCGGGACGACCTCGCCGCAGGCGATGTAGTCGAGCAGGAAGAGCGGCTCGGCACCGCAGGCGACCAGGTCGTCCACCACCATCGCCACCAGGTCGATGCCGACCGTGTCGTGGATGTCCATCTGCTGCGCGATGACCAGCTTGGTGCCGACGCCGTCGGTCGACGAGGCGAGGATCGGGTTGCGGTACTTCTGGGTGTCCAACCGGAACAGGCCGGCGAAGCCGCCGATGTCGCCCATCACCTCGGGGCGCCGGGTGCCCTGCACCTTCGGCCGGAGCAGTTCGACCGCCCGCTCACCCGCGTGGATCGAGACGCCGGCGTCCGCGTACGACACGGTGCGCTTGCGGCCGGACCGGCCCATCCCCGCCGTCCAGGGCTGATGGGTGCCGCCCGGGCCGCTTCCTGCACCACTGCGCTCGGTCACGTGCGTCACGGTTCTCCCCTTTGTGGTTCTCGCGGCTGGCCGCGTCGGTAGCGGTCGAGGATCGCTCGACTTTCGTGCTGCCCGGCCGGATGTGTCCGGTCGGGCCGGTCCTGTCGCCGGGCGTCGTGCCCATGAGCCCGCCCGACGTGGTGCCTACGCGTGCGACGACACCTCGCCGCCACTGGAACTGCTCACGAACGGCTGACCGCCCGGACCGCGGGCGGCCCCGTCCGGGACCGCCTCCTCCGCCCCGGCGCCGGCGACCCGGCGGTCAACTCCTTCGAGTACGTGCTTGCCGATCAGGTTCCCGGCCGGCAGCTCGATCGGGTATTCCCCGTCGAAGCAGGCCCGGCAGAGCCGGGTCTTCGGCTGCTCGGTGGAGGCGATGAGACCGGCCAGGGAGACGTACCCGAGGCTGTCGGCCCCGATCGACCGCCGGATGCCCTCGTTGTCCAGCCCGTTGGCGAGCAGCTCCGCCCGGGTGGCGAAGTCGATGCCGTAGAAGCAGGGCCAGTTGACCGGCGGCGAGGAGATCCTGACGTGCACCTCCAGGGCGCCGGCCTCACGCAGCATCCGGACGATCGCCCGCTGGGTGTTGCCCCGCACGATCGAGTCGTCCACCACGACCACCCGCTTGCCCCGGACGTTCTCCCGGAGCGGGTTGAGCTTGAGCCGGATGCCGAGCTGGCGGAGCGTCTGCGACGGCTGGATGAAGGTGCGCCCGACGTACGGGTTCTTCATCAGGCCGGCGCCGTAGGTGATGCCGGACTCCTCCGCGTAGCCGATCGCGGCCGGAGTGCCGGACTCCGGGACCGGGATCACCAGGTCGGCCTCGACCGGGTGCTCCCGGGCGAGCTGCCGGCCGATGCTGACCCGGGCGGCGTGGATGTTGCGGCCGGCGATCGTGGTGTCCGGCCGGGCGATGTAGACGTATTCGAAGAGACAGCCCTTCGGCTCCGGTGCCGCGAACCGGGCCGACCGCAGGCCGTGCTCGTCGATGGCGATCAGCTCGCCGGGCTCGACCTCGCGGACCACGCTCGCCCCGACGATGTCCAGCGCGGCGGTCTCGCTCGCCACCACCCAGCCGCGCTCCAGCCGACCGAGCACCAGCGGGCGGACCCCGTACGCGTCACGGGCGGCGTAGAGGGTGGTCTCGTCCATGAAGACGAAGCTGAACGCGCCGCGCAGCGTCGGCAGCACCTCCAGCGCGGCGGCCTCGACCGACAGGTCGGGGCGGCTGGCCAGCAGCGTGGTCACCAGGGCGGTGTCGGAGGTCGACCCGTCGGAGTCCATGCCGCGCTCGACCGCGTCCCGGGCAAGCTCGGCGGTGTTGACCAGATTGCCGTTGTGTGCCAGCGCGATCGTCGTGCCCGCCGTGTTGGCCCGGATGGTCGGTTGGGCGTTCTCCCAGGTCGAACCGCCGGTCGTGGAGTATCGGGTGTGGCCGATCGCCAGGTGGCCGCGCAGGCTCGCCAGCGTCGGCTCGTCGAAGACCTGGGCGACGAGGCCGAGATCCTTGTAGACCACCACGCCCGACCCGTCGCTGACGGCGATGCCGGCAGCCTCCTGGCCCCGGTGCTGGAGGGCGTAGAGACCGAAGTAGGTGAGCTTCGCCACCTCTTCGCCCGGAGCCCAGACTCCGAAAACGCCGCACGCGTCCTGTGGGCCGGGTCGTTGGGGGTCGAGGTCATGGCTCAACCGGCCGTCGCCTCGGGGCACCTGCCGCTCCCTCTTGCTGATCTGCTCGGACTCGCCTGTCACCCGGGTGATTTCGGGTTCCGTCGACTCAGACAGTGTACGCGAACCGCAGCCGATACAGAGAGCCACGTTACGGCCCCTGTAAGTGACGGATGGTGATGGATAAGTATGGTTAGACAGGAAGAAATGGGGAGATATCACCACGATTGCCACTCGTCTGCACCAGGCCCTCGGTGACCGCCGCCGACCACGACATCCGCCCGGTCGCCAGCCGGAGCCAGGTCTCCGGTGCCATCTCCACCACGTTCGGCGGCGTGCCACGCGTGTGTCGGGGCCCCGCACAACACTGGATCGCCCCATAGGGTGGCACCCGGACCTCTACCGCCCGACCCGGCGCGGCCCGGGCCAGGTCGCTCAGCAGGGCACGAACGGCGTCCCGCAGCGTCGTCCGGTCCGGCCTACGGCCGACGTCGAGGTCCGCCAGTGCGGCTGCGACCGCTGCGGACTTATTGTGCGGAGAGGACACGTCGGGACGATACGACCCGGCTTCGTGGCATTTTTCGCCGCCCCTGGGTCGCGCTCATCCGGTCAGACAAGGCATAGTTGCCGACGGTGTAGTCGTATGGGTTGATCCCCGGCCGACGACGGGTCGGCGGTGGAGCCCCGGAAGGCGGTGGACGTGACAGCACACCGACGAGCCTGGATCTCCCGGGCCGGTGTGGTCGTAGCGCTGGCAGCCAGCGCTGTATTCGCTCTACCCACCACACCAGCGTTGGCTGATGCAAGCGTAGGAAACGTCAGCGCCTCCCCGAGTTCTGTCGATGTCAACGGCACCGTCCGGGTGAGGTTCAACATCGGGTTGTCCGACGGCGGCACTGCCGACTTCTCCGTGAGCTCGAACAACTCAAGGCTCAGTTGCGTGGACGGCTGCTCCGGGACAAGGGTGGACGCCGGCAGTTTCACCGCGACCCTCAGACGATCATCGGCGGCGCTGAACAACAACGAAGCCGCTACCGTCACGATCGAGGCTAGGGAGAACGGTCTCCTCGGCGAGTCGGATCAAGCCAGCACACAGGTGACGCTGGTTGCCCGAGAGGCACCGCCGCCTCCGCCGGAGGTGCAGACCGTTGCCGAGGTGTCGGGGCGGATCACCAACGAGGCCACCGGAGACGGGGTTCCCGATGCCAGCGTCCGGCTGACCGACGGGCAGGGTCGTACCCACACGACCAAAACGAGCAGCAGCGGCAGCTACCGGTTCACCGGTTCGCGGGAACAGCCGATCGCGCCGGGGCGGCTCCAGATCCGGGCCACCAAGGACGGCATCACCGACACCAAGGACGTGAACGGGACCGCCGGCGCCCGGATCAACAACCAGGGCATCCAACTCGCCCTGGCCGGTACGCCGAGCGCGACGCCGGAGACCTCAGCCGAGCCGACCGAGGACGCCGCCGAGGAGCAGCCGACCGAGGAGGCCGGCGCGGAGGAGAGCCAGGAGGCCGGGGCGGCGGACCAGGCCGCCAACGAGGAGTCCGGCGGGCTCGGCTCGTGGGTACTGATCCTGGCCGGCGGCCTGCTGGTCGCACTCGGTGTCGGCGCGATCGTGCTGCTGCTGATGCGCCGCAAGGAAGACGGCGGCGATGACGAGGACGGGCCGGGCGGGCCGGGCGGGCCGGGCGGGCCAGGGCCACGCTCGGGCGTGGGGGCCGGCCGGGGCGGCTACGACGACGACGCCACCCGGGTCACCAACCGGGCCGGTGCCGACCCGACGATGGTCAGCCGGGGCGGCAACCTGGCCGACGCACCGACCATGATGCACAGTGCCCCACTGGTCGACGACGAGTTCCCGGACCCGTACGGCGCGCCGCTGCCCGGTCCGCAGACGCCGGGCTACGGCGCCGGACAGCAGGGCTGGGGCGGCAACGCCAACGGCTACGGTGACAGCCCCGGCTCGGGGGCCGGCGCGTACGGCAACGCACCTGGCTCGGGTGCCGGCTACGGCGCTCCCGCCTCCGGGGCCGGCTACGGCAACGCTCCCGGCTCGGGTGCCGGCTACGGTGCGCCCGTCTCCGGCGGTGGATACTCCGCCAACGGTGCCGGCGGCTACGACGAGGGGTACGACGAGCCGACGGGGCGCTACACCGGTGGCCGGGGCGGTGCCGACGAGTACGGCCCGGCGGCCGACCCGTACGAGACCAACGCCTACCGTCCGTCCTCGGGTGCCGGCCAGGGTGGCTACGAGCCCACCCAGCAGTACGGCCGGGACGACGACGGCTACGAGGCCGGCGGCTACGGCGCGGGCCAGGGCGGCTACGGCGACGAGCCGCGTACCGGTGCCGGATACGACCGCGCCGACGACGGTTACGGCCAGCCGGGCTACGACAACCGGGCCGGCTACGAACAGCAGGGTTACGACGCCGACCGGGCCGGCTACGACCAGCCGACCACCGGTGTCGGCTACGACCAGCCGCGTGGTGGCTACGACGAGCAGAACGGTTACGACGACCGGGGTGGCTACGACCAGCAGCAGGCTGGCGGCGGCTACTACGACGAGGCGCCACGGGCCGGGCACAGCCGGTCCGCCGCGCCGCAGCAGTCGAGCCGTTCGGAGCGCCGGTCGCTCGACTGGTTGGACGACTGACCGAGGCGGCACGCACGAGATGACCCGTAGGGGCCCGGTTCGCGACGGCGAGCCGGGCCCCTACCGGTTCTCACCAGCGCACGGGTCCGACACCCGGGACGGCGACGGGAAGGACCTGGTCAGGCCGGCGAGTAGACACCGTTGCGGAGTACCGGCACCACGTCGGAGACGCCGACCTGGACCGCGATCTCGACGTCCTGGCCGAATCCCCGGGTGGCGAGTTCCCGCCCCGAGACGCTGCCCCGGACTGCCGCCGATATGTCCGGGAGGCTGTTCAGCGCGGCCAGTGCCAGCGCCGCCTCGACGGAGAGCCCGCCGGACACTGTGGAGAGTGCGTCCAGCACGGCAGCCGCGCCGAGCTGGTCCTCGACAGCCGGCCGGAGACTGTCGTCCGGCCAGCGTTCCCCCGCCGCGACGACACCGATCGGTGCCGTGGTCGAGCCGTACCCCTGGGCGAGGAGCCAGCGCCCGACGGCGGTGGCGTTACGCAGGCAGGCCGCCACCACGGGCAGCCCGGTGGCGCTGGCGGCGGCACTGATCGCCGAGCCGTTCGGGGACGGCAGCACCAGGTCCGGTACGACCGGAGCGGTGTACAGGGCCGCCGGGGAGAGCGACCAGGGATGCTCCGGCGTCACCGCGCGGCGGCCGACGGCGGCCACCGCGCCGACCCGGGTGGCGTACTCGGCGGCCTGGGCGCCCCAGGGGAACGGGTGCACCCGCGTCCCCCGGGCGACCGCCACCTCGACCGACGTGGTGAAGGAGAGCACGTCCACCACCACCAGCACCGCGCAGACCCGGCTCAACTCGGCCGCGCCGGCCAGCCCCCAGTCCAGCCTGGCGCCGGTACCGGGCTGGGCGTAGACCGACTCGGCCGGTCCTGTTGGTTCCGTCACGATGCAGTTCCCCCGCCACCGGTTGATCCGACCCCCGCGCGGTCGGATCAATCCGTCGGGCGATCTCCGGCGTCGGTCCGGGTCGTCGCCTGCTGGTCCTCGGCACCGGTGCTCGGAGCGACGTCCGCCGGAGCCGAAGCCGCGGGAGCGGCGTCACCGGAACCGGCGGTGTCGTCCGGACTGGCACCGGCGGTGTCGTCCGGACTGGCGCCGGCCGTGTCGTCCGGGGCGGCAACGGCGGCGGGACCTGCGGCGGCCTCCGGGCCGGGGGCCGGCGCGGACGCGGCAGCGTCGGATTGCACCGGTTCGCTCCCGTCGGCGGTGTCCGGCTCGGCCGGGTCGGTGTCGACGACCGGCTCGACGGCGCGCCGGTCGGCACCGGTCGGCACCGGGTCCGGCGTGCTCGTCCCGGTGGCGACGGCTTCGGCCAGCGTCGCCGCGACCCCGCCGAACAGGCTCGGCAGGGTCGCGCTGTGGGCCGCGCGCAGCTCCGACAGGCCGATCGTGAACTGGTCCCGGATCTCCAGCTCGTTTCCGGCGGCGTCGGTGACCCCGATCAGGGTCCACGGCACGCCCCGCTCGACACAGAGCGCGGTGAACGCCTTCTCGTGCCCACGCGGCACCGCCACCATTGCCCGGCCGGCCGACTCGCTGAACAGGAAGACGAACGGCATCGAGCCGGCGGTGAAGCCCTCCGGCAAGGCGATCCTGGCGCCGACGCCGTGCCGGAGGCTCGACTCGACCAGCGCCTGGGCGAGGCCGCCGTCGGAGATGTCGTGGGCGGAGCGCAGGTGCCCGACCCGGGCCGCCTCCGCGATCAGCTCGGCGAGCGCCCGCTCGACCGCCAGGTCGACCTTCGGCGGTACCCCGCCGAGATGCTCGTGGGTGACCCAGGCCCACTCGGAACCGGAGAGTTCCAGCCGGGTCTCGCCGAGCACGAAGATCAGGTCGTGGTCGGCCCCGGTGGTCCGGGCGAAGCCCATCGGCACCCGCTGCGCGACGTCGTCCAGCACGCCCAGCACCCCGACGACCGGGGTGGGGTGGATCGCCGCCGCACCCGTCTGGTTGTAGAAGCTGACGTTGCCCCCGGTGACCGGGATGCCCAGCTCGGCGCAGCCGTCCGCGAGCCCGCGTACGGCCTCGGCGAACTGCCACATTACGCCCGGGTCCTCCGGCGAGCCGAAGTTCAGGCAGTCGGTCACCGCGACCGGCTTCGCACCGGTCACCGCCACGTTCCGGTACGCCTCGGCGAGCGCGAGCTTCGCACCGTGGTACGGGTCGAGCCGGGCGTACCGGCCGTTGCCGTCGACCGAGATGGCGACGCCCAGCCCGGACCGCTCGTCGATCCGGATGACCCCGGCGTCCTCCGGCTGCGCCAGCACGGTGTTGCCGAGCACGTACCGGTCGTACTGCTCGGTGACCCAGGTCTTGTCGCAGAGGTTCGGTGAGGCGATCATCCGGAGCAGGGTCTCCCGGAGCGCCTCGGCGGTGGCCGGCCTGGGCAGCGTCTCGGCCCGGTCCGCCTGGAGCAGGATCAGGTCGGCCGGCTCCCGCATCGGGCGGGCGTAGACCGGACCGTCGTCCACCAGCGACCCCGGCGGTACGTCGACCACGGTGTGCCCCTGCCAGGTGACCAGCAGCCGGCCCGGACCGGAGCCCTCCGGGGCACCGGTCACCTCACCGATCGCGCTGGCCGGTACGCCCCACTTCTCGGCGATCCGAAGCACCGCGTCGAGCTTCTCCGGGGCGACGATCAGCAGCATCCGCTCCTGCGACTCGCTGGCCAGGATCTCGTGCGGCTGCATGGACGCCTCGCGCAGCGGTACCCGCTCCAACAAGACCCGCATGCCGGTGCCGGCCGCGGCGGCGGTCTCGGTGAGCGCGCAGGTCAGGCCGGCACCGCCGAGGTCCTGGATGCCGACGACGAGTCCGGCGTCGTACAGCTCCAGGCACGCCTCGATCAGCAGCTTCTCCATGAACGGGTCGCCGACCTGCACCGACGGGCGGCGCTGCGCGCTGCCGTCGTCGAAGGTGGCGCTGGCCAGCACGGAGACCCCGCCGATGCCGTCCCGCCCGGTCTTGGCGCCGAGCAGCACCACGACGTTGCCGGGGCCGGCGGCGGCCTTGTTCTGCAACCGCTGCACGGGAAGCACGCCGAGGCAGAGCGCGTTGACCAGCGGGTTGCCCTGGTAGCAGGCGTCGAAGACGACCTCGCCGCCGATGTTGGGCAGCCCGAGCGAGTTGCCGTACGTGCCGATCCCGGCGACCACGCCGGGCAGTACCCGGGCGGTGTCGGGGTGGTCGGCGGCACCGAACCGCAGCGGGTCCATCACCGCGACCGGCCGGGCACCCATCGCCAGGATGTCCCGGACGATCCCGCCGACACCCGTCGCCGCGCCCTGGTGCGGCTCGACGAAGCTCGGGTGGTTGTGCGACTCGACCTTGAAGGTCACCGCGAGCTGGTCGGAGATCTGGATCACCCCGGCGTTCTCGCCGATGCCGGCCAGCAGCCGGTCGCTCGGCGGGGCCTTCTCGCCGAACTGCCGCAGGTGCACCTTGCTCGACTTGTAGGAGCAGTGCTCGCTCCACATGATCGAGTACATCGCCAGCTCGGACTGGGTGGGGCGGCGGCCGAGGATCTGCCGGATCCGGTCGTACTCGTCGTCGCGCAGACCCAACTCGGCGTACGGCTGGAGGTCGCCAGGGGTGGCCGCCGCGTTCGAGACGGTGTCCACGCCGCCGGGGTAGCCGTTCACCGGCAGCTCCGCGGCGCCGCCGACCGGCATCGCCTGACCGGGTACGGGCGCTTCCGCCGGAGCCATCCGGCCCACCGCATCGACGGCCGAGAGGGGCACCGGGGCGGGATCGGGCGCCGAGGGTTGGCCGGCGAGGGCGGGCTCTGGCTGGCCCATGACCTCACTCCGTTCGATCATGCGGGTACTCCCGCGAGGTGCTTGAGGATCGACGTGAAGAAGCCGAGCCCGTCGAGGGATGGGCCGGTCAGCGCCTCCACGGCGTGCTCCGGATGCGGCATCAGCCCGACCACGTTGCCGGCCTCGTTGCGGATGCCGGCGATATCCCGCAGCGACCCGTTCGGATTGCCGCCCAGGTAGCGAGCCACCACCCGGCCGGTCGCCTCCAACTCGTCGAGGGTGCGCTCGTCGGCGACGTAGCAGCCCTCACCGTTCTTCACCGGGATCAGGATCTCCTGCCCGGGCTGGAACGCGTTGGTCCAGGCGGTGCCCGCCGACTCGATCCGCAGCACCTGGTCGCGGTTGCGGAAGTGCAGGTGCTGGTTGCGGGTGAGCGCGCCGGGCAGCAGGTGTGCCTCGCAGAGGATCTGGAACCCGTTGCAGATGCCGAGTACCGGCAGGCCGTCCCGCGCTCCGGCGGCGATGGTCTCCATCACCGGTGCGAACCGGGCGATGGCGCCGCACCGCAGGTAGTCGCCGTAGGAGAAGCCGCCGGGCAGCACCACGGCGTCGACGCCGTGCAGGTCGGGGTCGTCGTGCCAGAGCGACACCACCTCGGCGCCGGCGATCCGGGCGGCCCGGGCCGCGTCACGGTCGTCCAGCGATCCGGGGAACGTCACCACGCCGATCCGGGCGGTCATGGATTGCTCTCCTCGGCGTCCCCGGCCTCGGCCACCCGGACCGAGAAGTCCTCGATCACCGGGTTGGCCAGCAACTTGTCCGCGATCTCCCGAGCCCGGTCCAGGTCCGGCTGGCCGGTGAACTCGATCTCGATCCGCCGACCGATGCGCACGGAGGACACGTCCGTGACTCCGAGCCTCGGCAGCGCATTCGCGACGGCCTGGCCCTGGGGATCGAGAATCTCCGGCTTGAGCATGACGTCGACGACGACGCGAGGCACTGGGCACTCCTGACTGTGTACGCAGTTGGGTGCCGGCCCACGAAAGGGGCGAGCGGAGCCAGCGTACCCGGCCGACCAGCGAGTTGACGCACGGGCCGGCGCGTCGATGCCCTGACGGACCGGGGGTGCCCGCCGGGCGTCTCCGGTGGACCCGGTCGCCCGCCGGAGAGGGTCGGAAACCGGCCGCAGAGGTTCACCCTTGTGGATAGGTGACGAACGGCTTAGCGTGTGGCGTCAAACGTCCGGTTACCAACACCGAACGTTGAGTGTCCAGACCCGTATGGCGGACATCCTCCCGCCTACGGCGGCTCGAACCGACCCGGTGACCCCGGGTAAACCCCCCGGAAGGAGCCCCCCGTGCGTCTTCGCCGAACCCTGGTGATGCTCGCCACCGCCCTGGCCGGCGCGCTCGTCGCGCCGTCCGTCGCCTCAGCCGCCCCGGTCAGCCCGTTCATCATCGGTGGCGGCACCGTCTCGTCGGCCCCGTGGGCCGCGGCGGTTTTCAGCAACGGCTCGTTCACCTGCTCCGGCACCATCATCGCGGCCCGCTGGGTGCTCACCGCCCGGCACTGCGTCAGCGGCACGATGTCGGTGCGGGTCGGCAGCGTCAACCGGTCCTCCGGCGGCACCACCAGCGGCGTGACCGCCAGCTACGGCCGCTACGACCTGGCGCTGCTGAACCTGTCCACCTCGATCAACACCAGCTACATGCCGCTGTCCAGCGCGTACCCGCCGGTCAACTCCACCAACTCGATCTACGGGTGGGGGATGACCTGCTACAGCGGCTGCTCGGCGTCCACCACCCTGAAGACCGCCACGGTCCGGGTGACCAGCACGAACGTCACCGACGCGTACGGCGGCCGGGCGATCCGCAGCACCCGGATCAACGGCAACGCCTGGCGCGGTGACTCCGGCGGCCCGCAGGTCTACAACGGCGCCCAGGTGGGTGTCGCGTCCACCGCCGACGGGCAGAGCATCCAGAACTACGGCAGCGTCGCCTACAACCGTTCCTGGATCACCTCCGTCTCCGGCGTCTAGGCACCACTCCACGCCCTCCTCAGGGGTATGGCGCGGACGTTCCGGCTGCGTTGGGACGTCCGCGCCGCGCCGTTTCCGTCAACTCCGGGCCGTTTGGCGGCGTGGGTGCAGGTGTCGGGCTCCCGGCGCCCTTTCGCGGCAGCCGCGCCGTTTCGCAAACTGGAGCGATGTGAACAGCCCTCACAAAGCGGGCGGCCCCGGCTCTGCCAGCATCAAGGTGTGCTGGTCGTGACGACGGATCATCTACCGGGGTACGAGATCCGCGCAGTACTCGGCGAGGTCGTATCTTCCCAGGCCCGAACCCGGAACCCGTACCGGGAAGGCGTGAAGAACCTCCGTGGTGGCGCCTATGACCCCAAGGCGCCCGAGAACCTCACCCGCTGGCGTACCGACGCCGTGCAGAAGTTGGGTGAGGAAGCGACCCGACTCGGCGCTAACGCCGTGATCGGGATGCGGTTCGACCACCGCGAGGTCGGCGAGATGTGGATGGAGCTGTGCGCGTACGGCACGGCGGTGGTGGCGGTCCGGCAGCCACCGGAGAATCCACCCAGCGACCAGCCGAAGGTGGCCGCCGAGACGGCGCACCTGGCGGAGCCGCTGGACTCCGGGGCGATCGCCGAGGCGCCCAGCGCACCGGACCTGGGCAGCGCCGCCGGCACCCCGACACCGCGTAACTGACCGGAGGAAGCTGCCGCCGAGGCAGGCGTCATTCGGGTACGCAGCGGAGCAGGATCTGCCGCATCGAGCCCATGCCGTACCGGTCGACGTCGCTGGAGAGTTCCGCGACCTCGCGGAGTACCGGCCCGAGCGCCACCCCGGCCGCCCTCGCCTCCCGGCACAGCTCGGTGAGTGTCAGGATCTCGTCCCGGGTGTCGAGGCCCTGGTCGCGGGCGGAGAGCAGCAGCAGTTGGCGCCGGAACCGCTCCGCCGTGTCGGCCGGAAACGACATCCCGACCCCCCACTGGAACGACCGGTGCTTCCGGAACAGCCCCCGGATCGCCGTACGCGTCGACTCGTCCCCTTCGGCGTACAGGGTGAGGAGCGCGGCCAGGACCACGGCCGCCTCGTCGGCCACGCCGGCCTGCTCGGCTGCGGGCGGTTCCGCCCGCAGCCGGTCCGCCCACTCCGGGTCGGCCAGGTCGACGGGGCGGTTGGCGATCGGCGCGATCGCACGGTCCAGCCGGGACACCCGGTCGGCCAGGTCGTCGAGCATGGCCTCAGTGTGCGACCCGGCCGCCAACGGGCCCGGCGGGTCGACGGCTGGGCCCGCTCGGCGGGCGGCCCGGCGGGTCAGCGGTCAGGGCCGGCGGTCAGGGCCCACAGATCGGCGGGCGGCCCGGCGGGTCAGCGGTCAGGGCCGGCGGGCCGGCGGGCGGCCCAGCGGGTAAGGGCCGGCGGATCGGCGGTCAGGGCCGGCGGGTCAGAGGATCGGCGCCGGGTCGTACGCGGCGGCCTCGGGGTGCGCCGCGACCACCGTGGCGATCCGGTCGACCACGGCCCGGACCTGTGCGGACGCCGCCCCGGCGAAGCCGGCGCGATCGGCGACCAGCTCGTCGATCTCGGGCCGGGTCAGCCCGAGCCGGCCGTCGGCGGCGAGCCGGTCGAAGAGGTCGTTCTCGGCGGCACCCTTCTCCCGCATCGCCAGCGCCACCGCGACCGCGTGCTCCTTGATCACCTCGTGCGCGGTCTCCCGACCGACCCCGCGCCGCACCGCCGCCACCAGGAGCTTGGTGGTGGCCAGGAACGGCAGGTAGCGGTCGAGTTCCCGGGCGATCACCGCCGGGTACGCGCCGAACTCGTCCAGCACGGTCAGGAAGGTCTGGAACAGCCCGTCGGTGGCGAAGAACGCGTCCGGCAGCGCGACCCGGCGTACCACCGAGCAGGAGACGTCGCCCTCGTTCCACTGGTCGCCGGCCAGCTCGCCGACCATCGACAGGTAGCCCCGGATGATCACCGCGAAGCCGTTGACCCGCTCGCTGGACCGGGTGTTCATCTTGTGCGGCATCGCGCTGGAGCCGACCTGACCCGGGCGGAAGCCCTCGGTGGCCAGCTCCTGGCCGACCATCAGCCGGATCGTGGTGGCCAGGCTGCTCGGCGCGGCGGCGGCCTGCGCCAGCGCGGAGATCACGTCGAAGTCCAGCGAACGCGGATAGACCTGGCCGACGCTGTCCAGCACGCGGCGGAACCCGAGGTGCTCGGCGACCCGGCGCTCCAGCTCGGCCACCTTCGCCGCGTCCCCGTCGAAGAGGTCGAGCTGGTCGGCGGCGGTGCCGACCGGACCCTTCACGCCGCGCAGCGGATAGCGCCCGATCAGGTCGGTCAGCCGCTCGTACCCGATCAGCAGCTCCTCGGCGGCGCTGCCGAACCGCTTGCCCAGCGTGGTCGCCTGGGCGGCGACGTTGTGCGATCGGCCGGTCATCACCAGGTCGGCATGCTCGACGGCGAGCCGGGCCAGCCGGGCCAGGGAGGCGACCACCCGGTCCCGGACCAGTTCCAGCGAGGCGCGGATCTGGAGCTGCTCGACGTTCTCGGTCAGGTCCCGGGAGGTCATCCCCTTGTGCACCTGCTCGTGCCCGGCCAGCGCGCTGAACTCCTCGATCCGTGCCTTCACGTCGTGCCGGGTCACCCGCTCCCGGGCCGCGATCGAGGCCAGGTCGACCTGGTCCAGCACCCGCTCGTACGCCTCGACCGCCCCGTCCGGCACCGGCACGCCGAGATCGCGCTGTGCCCGGAGTACGGCCAGCCAGAGCCGGCGCTCCATCCGGATCTTCTCCTCCGGAGACCAGAGGGCGGCCAGCTCGGCCGAGGCGTAGCGGTTGGCGAGGACGTTGGGAATGCTGGTCACCCCGCCATTCTCGACCATCCCGCGACCGACCGGCCTACCGGCCACCGGCCGGGCGGAACCGTCTCGCCCAGGCGCCGCCGGCTCAGCCCTCCGTGCGGTACCGGAAGTCGGCGAGGTGCCGGAAGAGCGTCTGGGTGGCGGGGATGTCGTCGGGGAGGTCCTGACACCACAGCCGGGCGGTGGCCAACCCGATCCGGGCCAGCCCACGGGAGAGCACCACCGTACGGTGCGCCAGCTCGGCCGAGGCGGTCGTCGGCACGACGTAACCACCGGGCCAGAGCCGGATGATCGGCTCGCCGTCGGGAAAACTGGCCCGGAACCGGGTGGCGACCCGGGCCCGGAGCACGGACTCCTCGGCGATCGCCCGGTCTTCTCCGCACTCCGTCCGTGGGATGGCAGATCCGGCCGCCGGTGGCGTGGCAGGCCCGGCCTCCGGTGGTGGGACCGGACCGGTCACCGGTGACGGGGCGCGACCGGCCATCGGTGACGAGGCGGAATCGGCCATCGGTGACGGAACGGAACCGGCCGGCGGTGGTGGGACGGCCAGGTCGGCGACCAGCAGCACGTGCCGGTTGCCGAGCGGGACGCCGGCTCGGCAGGCACGCCGGGCGATCTCCTTCAGCACCGCCCGGAGCTGGCCGACACTGCCGAGCCGGGGCAGCGCGCCGACACAGGCCGCCGCGTGCTCCGGGACGAGGGTCGCTGCGGTCCACGAGTCGCAGAGTGTTCGTACCAGCTGGGCGGGGGGTTCGCCGGCCGGGAGCTGGCGGTACAGCACGGTGAGGTCGGCGAGGGTGTCGTCGACGCCCATCCCGGCGGCGGCCCTGGCCCGGCCCAGCCGGGCGCAGGCCGGCCGTGGATCACGCGTCTCCGCGATGGCTCTGGTCAGGCTGTCGACCGCAGGCGTCCACCACCCGCCGGTCCGCTCCGGGCAGCGGCGCAGCGCCGCCGCCCGCCACGCCTCGCGCAGGACGACCGCCTCGGTGCGGAAGCGGGTGATGGCGCGTGCGCGGCGGTGCGCGGCCGTCGGTGTCAGTCGGCGTTCGTCGTCCATCCGGGTCAGTACTCCATCCGTCGCGGCGGTTCCTCTCGTCTAGACGGAGATTGCCGAGCACCGTGACGACGCCCGGAATAAAAGCAACAAAACGGATTAATGGTGTAGGCAGCTCAACAACACTCCCTCACCTTCTGCCCTTGGCCACTTGCTGTTGGTAGTTTGGTCCCGCCCGACGAGCCTTCAGCCCGACGAGACGGCCGAGCCAGCAGCGGACCAGCCAGGAGCCCGGCCGAGCCGCAGGAGCGCGGGCCAGGCCCAGGAGCCCGGCCGAGCCACGAGCGCCCGCACTGCCCACGACGGACCGACCACACCTCAGGACTTGGCAGGACATGGCGGACGACCACGACAGCGCTGCCGTCGACGTGCGGAGCGACCTACAACTGATCCGGGCCGTTCGGGCCGGTGACACCGACGCCTACGCCACCCTCTACAGCCGACACGAGGCGGCGGCCCGGCGACTGGCCCGTACGCTGGATCCTCGTCCCTCCGAAGTGGACGAACTCGTGGCGGAGGCCTTCACCCGGGTCCTCGCCGTACTGCGCGGCGGGCACGGACCCAATGCCGCCTTCCGCACCTACCTGCTCACCGCCGTGCGCAACGTCTTCTACGACGAGACCCGCCGCACCCGCCGGATCGAACTCGTCGACGACATGGCCCGCCACGATGCCGGCGAACCCTTCACCGACCCCGCCGTGCGCAACCTGGAACAGGCGATGGTCGCCCGGGCGTTCGCCGCGCTGCCCGAACGGTGGCGCCTGGTGCTCTGGCACACCGAGGTGGAGGGCGATCCGCCGGCAACGGTTGCGCGCCTGCTCGGCGTCCGCCCCAATACGATCTCGGCGCTCGCCTACCGCGCCCGGGAACGCCTACGCCAGAACTATCTGCGTGAGCATGCCGCCGCTCGTACCGACGACACCTGCCGCTGGGTCGCCGAGCGGCTCGGCGCGTACGTCCGGGGCGGACTGTCCCGGCGAGAGACGTCCGACGTGGAGGGCCACCTCTCCGGATGCCGGGCCTGTCACCTGCTCTTCGTCGAACTCGGCGACATCAACGCCGGCCTCGGTGCCGTGCTGGCTCCCGCCGTGATCGGCACGACCGCGGCCGGCGGCTACCTGAGCACCGGTACGGCGGCTCCGGGCGCCCTGTGGAACCGGGTCCGGCGGGTGGCCCGCCGCCGGGTAACCCAACTCGTCGCGGCCGGCCTGGTACTCGTCGCCGTGGCGGCGGTCGCGCTCACCCTCACCGGCAACCCGGGGCCGGTCGCCGGGCCGGAACAGCCGGCCCCGGTACCCCCGACCGGACCGCAGGATCCGGGGCAGACCTCCGAGCCCACACCCGGCCCGCCGGGCCCCACCGAGCCCGGCACCGTCGGCGGCCAGCCGCCGGGCGGGCCGGGTGTGGCGGGCTCGGCCGACGGGAGCCCACCCGGCGCCGCCGGCCCGGCCCGCCCCGGAGCGGTGGCCGTCGCACTGGCGCCGGTCGGCACGCTGGTCCGGGGCCGGTCCGCAGTGCTGTCCATGACCGTCACCAACAGGACCGGGGCGAACAGCGGCGGAGGACGGCTCCCCGGGACGTTCCGGGCCGGACTCGCCGCGACGGGTCCGCTCAGCGCCCGACTGACGCTGCCGAGCGGGATCCGGCTGCGCGCCGGCGCTGCCGGGGACGGCTGGACCTGCACCGCCGGCACCTCCGGCACCTGTCGGCGTGGACCGCTGGGCCCGGCGTCGTCGAGTACGGCGTACCTGCCGGTCACGGTCGCGGGCACCGCTCGGGGCGGCGCCGTGCGGATCACCCTCGACACGCCCGGCCTGCCGACCCACACCGCGTCGGCCCAGCTCGCGGTCGCCGGCACCGGACTCTCCGCGGTCTTCGCCGGTACGGTACCGGCGCGGCTCACCACCGCCGGCAACTCGCTGCTGTCCTGCCCGGACCTCGACCTCACCTGCCGGGCGGCCCGCTCGGGTCGCCCCGCCCTCGGTCGCGTCGACAACGGCCACTACCTGATGACCCGGTACTCGGCGCCGGGCGCACCGGCCGGCGCGCCCGGCGGTGGAATGGTCAGCGGCGCCACCGTGAGACTGACCGGCCGGGTCCTCTGGGCGGGCCTCTACTGGGCCGGCACCGGGCACTCGCCGGCCAGCCCGACGGCGTACGTCCGGGCACCGGGCGGCACCCGCTACACCCCCGTCCGGGCTTCCCGGGTCGACGACTTCCCGACCACCCTTGAGGGGCGGCGTGGCTACCAGGCGTTCGCCGACGTGACCCGGCTCGCCCGTAGCGCCAGCTCCGGCACCTGGTGGGTCGGGCTACACCGGGGTGCCTTCCTCGGCGGGATCGGCGCGTTCGGCGGCTGGAGCCTGGTCGCCGTCGTCGCCGACGGGGGCCCACCCCGGGCCGTCGCGGTACTCGACGGCGCCCTCGCGCTCCGGCCCGGCGGCGCGGTGGCCGTTCCGTTGCCGGGTGCCCCGGGCGCCGATGCCCAGATCGGGTTCGTCGGCTGGGAGACCGACCGGGCGAGCGTCGGCGACCGGCTCGACATCAACGCCGGCCCGGTCGACCGGCAGAACCCGAACAACACCGCCGCCAGCCGGGCCGACGGAACGGCCGCCGGTTGGAACACGTTCGGTACGGATGCACGGGTGCTCCAGACCCGCCTGCCCGGCGACCGACCCGCCGTCGTCACCGCGCGGACCGGCCGGGACGCCTGGCTGCTCGGCACGCTCGCGATCAGCGCCAGGGCGCCGGCCGGCTAGTGCTGTGGCCACGAACGTTCACGGTGTCGAGCGGACGGTAACCTCGGCGCGGTGACGGAGGACGACTTCATGATCAGGCTGAGCCGGGACGAAGCGTTGGTGCTCTCAGACTGGCTTCACCGGATGATGGGCACTGCCGATTTCGACGAGTTGGCCGATCGCGACCGCGCAGTGTGGTCCCCGCTATATCGCATCTCCGGGACGCTGGAGACCTCGCTGGCGGAGGTGTTCAGGCCGGACTATCCTGTCCGGCTGCAGGCGGCGAGGAACCGGCTACTGGATGCGCTCGGCGAGGTGGGACGACCAACCGGCGACGCGTGACGGTCAGGCTGCGCGGGCGGTGGGTTGGCCCCAGCGTCGTTGTCGTTCGCTGCGGATGCGGGCGCGTTCGCGGCGTTGGGCGGTCAGGACGTCGGGGTGGCGGGCGTTGGCGTTGCGCCAGCGCAGGTATTTGTGTAGGTGACGGATCAGTGCCGCGTGGTTGGGGTGGTTCGAGTCGGCGATGACGAAGGTACGTAATGGCCCGAACTGGGCCTCGATCGGGTTGGCCCAGGAGGCGTAGGTCGGGGTGAAACACAGTTCGACCTTGTTCCGGGCTGCCCATGCGCGGATCTTCGGGCCTTTGTGCGCGGACAGGTTGTCCAGGATGACGTAGATCGGTGCTCCGTCGGGTCGCGCGCGGCGGATGGACTTGAGCGCGGCCAGGGTGTTCGCGGCGCTTTTGCGGCGGTGCACGACGCCCCAGAGCTGGTCATCACCGACGGAGTAGCAGCCGTGGAACTGCCGGACGCCGTGCAGCTTGTGATAGTTCGCGGGCAGTCGGCGCGGGTGGCCCTTGGGCGCCCAGCCGGCACCGGCCTGCGGGCGGATGACGAGGGGGCCGAACTCGTCGAACGCGAACACCCGATGCGGGAAGTTGCTGGTGACGTGGTCGATGCGGGCGAGTTTGGCGTCGCGCTGGGGGTCGGTCGACTCTTTCCACGTCTTGGTCCGCTGGAAGGTGATCCCGTGCTTGATCAGCAGTTGCCGCAGCCGTTCCCGCCCGATCGCGATCCGGCGGTCCGGCCGTGTGGTGAGGTAGTCGGCGAGCTTGCGGATGCTCCACCGGGTGAACGGCCGCCCCAGCGCTTCGGGGCGGGTGTTGGCCGTCGCGACGATGAACTGTTCGTCGTCAGGACTGATCAGGCGGGGACGGCCACCCGCCCACCGAGGGTCCAGGCTGGCCATGCCCATCTCGTTGAACCGGTGGATAACCTGCCGGATCGTGTCCTCGTCCGCCTGCACGAGACGGGCGATAGCCGGCACGGTGTTCCCGCCGGCCGAGGCGAGCACGACCATGGCACGCCGTAATCGGATCGGTGAGCCGCTACCTCTGCGAGTGATGCGCAGCAACTGCTGACCCTCCTGGTCACTCAGCCGCCGTACGCGTACAGGATCTGCCACCATCACAGCCTGACCGCCACGACGTCGCCCGGCCGACATGCCAGACGGCGTGTCACCCAACACCGTGAACGTTCGTGGCCACAGCACTAGCCGCGAACGCATCGGCCGCCGCACATCCGCACGGACGCGGACTGTAGAGCTGCCCCGCCTCTGCGCCCGCCACCATCGCGGGCCGACCTTCACCTGTACATCAAAGGCGTTACCGGGCCCGGGTAGCGCCTTTGGCGTCCAGGTCACTGCCTGGGGCGGCACGGGTGGGGCAACACGGGCGGGCGGTCGGGCGGGGCGCTACTCCGCCTTTCCCGTCGACGGCGGCTCGGTTTGCGAGTCCCAGGGCGACTGGGATGACTGTGCCGCCTGGGGCGGCTGGCCCGGTTCAGGCGGTGGGCCGTACGGCTGGGGCGGCACCGGCGGTCCGCCGTACGGGCTGGGCTGGGGCGGGTACGGCGACGGCGGCACCCCGTACGGCGAGGCCGGGTACGGCTGGGTCGGGGGCCCGTACGGCTGTGCGGGCACCGGCTGGCCGCCGGACCCGATGTGCGGCGGCGGACCGGGCTGCGGCGCCGGCTCGACGGCTGACCGGCCCACCCGGATCGCCAGCCGGTCCAGGTAACCGATCTGGAGCCCGGCGAACGCCAGCAGGAACATCACCAGCAACGGCAGCGGCAGGACCAGGCCCAGCAAGCCGGTGCCCCGGTTGCCGAACTCGGCCATCAGCATCTCGGCCAGCAACGGGGCCGACGCGTTCTCGGGGTCGGACGTGACCAGGCGGGGCCACAGCGGCTGCTGGGCGCTGAACAGCCAGGTCAGCAGGAACGCGACGGCCAGCATCGGCAGTGCCGGCAGCAGCAGGGTACGGACGGCGTTTCCGCCGGCCCGCCACTTCGGCTGCTGTCCCCGGAACAGCAGGGTGAAGACGAACAGCGCCGGTACGCAGAGCCAGACCGGCGGGATCATCCCGAGGAACGTGTTGACCTGGTCGTTCTCGCTGACCCGCTTGAACCCGGCGACGGCCAGTGGCCCGATGCCCACGAAGAGCCACGGCGCGAACGGCAGGAGGAGCAGCTCGCTCCACCGGCCGAGCGGGCGCAGCGCCCCGATGCCGAACCCGGCCACCGCCGCCAGCCCGACCGACACCAGCGCCGAGACGAACGGTGGCAGCCAGGTGTTGACGAGTACGTCCACCGTGCTGACCTCGCCGGGCAGGTCGGCCCCGGCGAAGGCATGCCGCAGCCAGGGCGCGGAGGCCCAGCCGAAGACGCCGAGCACGACGACCAGTCCGGCGATGACGATTCCGAGGTGGACGGTGGAGGGGCCGCGCACCGGAGCCGGCGGGGCGCCGGGCCGGTCCCGCCAACCGTCGAACTCGATCCGGGTACGGCTGGCCAGCAGCAACCCGGTCGCGGCGAGCCCGAGCCCGCCGAGTACGACCAGCAGCAGCGTGGAGGTGGCCGCGCCCAGGCCGAGCCGGAAGGTGGTGAAGCTCGTCTGCATCGTCCCGAGGACCGGTGTCATGGTCGAGCGCGCCGGCCCGCCGCCGGTGAGCAGCGCCGGCGCGGTGAAGATCTGGAGTGACAGGGCGAGCACGGCAAAGCCGACCAGCCCGCCGACGGTGAGCAGGGCCGGTGTCGGCCAGCGGCCCGGTTCCCGCTGCCGCAGCGCGCTCAGGAACGCCGTCGCGGCGACCGCCACCACCAGCCCGAACGAGGTCGCCGCGAGTATCCAGGTCAGCTCGAACCGCGCGCCGTCGCCGAGCGAGCCCGACTCGGCCAGCCGCAGCCGCCAGCCGAGGAACACCGCGACCGGGGCGTACCCGGCGATCGGCACGGCCAGTACCGCCCGGGTGAGCAGCCGACCCAGCCGGCCGGCCCGGTCGGCGACCACCGCCAGCAGCGGCGCGACCAGCAGCGCGAACGCGAGCGGCAGCAGACCGAGCAGCAGCGCCAACCCGAACTGACCCAGGAACCCGTCCTCGAAGACCGCCTGATAGTTCTCGATCCCGGCCGATCGCGGCTCTCGGAAGAGGTTCTCGTGCCGGAAGCTGGTGAGCACGGTGGAGGCGGTCGGTACGACGTACGACCAGATCAGCGCGATCAGCGCCGGCAGCAGCAGCGCCAGGCCGAGCAGCGCGCGTCCTGGCGAGTTCGCCCCGGCCTGCCGGGCCGGGTACTGCCCGGCCGGCGGAACCGGCACCGTCCCGGATGGTTGCCCTGGATAGCCCATCGCGCATGCCCCCGCCGCTCGCCTGTCCGGCCACCGCGACCGTACCGGCCGTCGGTTACGGGTGCGAAGAACGCCGCGCCGACTGCCCAGGAGTTGCCGATTCCGGCAATCCCGGGTCAGTCGGCCCGGCCGCCCGCCGGTGAGGCTACCGACGTTGCGGTTTCGGAATCCCTCGCCGCCGACGTCGGGGCTGTCAACGGGGCCGGCACCGCACCGGCAGCCGGAATCTCGGCGGAGAGGCGGCGTACGCCGGGATCCGCGAGCATACCGAGCACCGCGACGAGCACGATGCCGGCGGCGACCAGCAGGGTCGGGTCGTTGCCGATCTCCTCCGCCACCGGACCGATCGCGATCTGGCCGAGCGGGATCGCCAGGAACGAGCCGAGCGCGTCGTACGAGTAGACCCGGGCGAGCTTGTCGGCGGGGATGTTCTGCTGCATCGACGTTTCCCAGGCGACCGAGAACTGCTCGACGGCCAGCCCGGCCACGAACGCGGCGGCGACCAGCACGACTACGGACGGCGCCCAGGCCAGCCCGAGCAGCAGCAGTACGTCGGCGAACATGCAGAACACGCCGAGCAGGAGCAGCCGGCGTACCCGGATCCGGAGCGCGACCAGCGCCCCGGCGACCATGCCGGCGGTCTGGGCGGCGAGCACCACGCCCCAGGCGGTCCGGCCGATTGTCCCGTCCGCCACGTCGGGGCCGAGGACGTTGACCGAGCTGGCGTAGGCAAAGTTGATCAGCAGGAAGCCGAGTACCACCACCCAGACCCAGGAGCGCGCGACGAACTCGGTCCAACCCTCGCGCAGTTCGCGGATCGGGTTGGCCCGCTCGTGGCGCGGGCCGGCAACCGCGTGGACGCGTACCCGGGCGAATGCCAGCGCGGCCAGCGCGAAGGTCGTGGCGTCCACCAGCAGGCCCCAGCCCGGTCCGACGCCGGCCACCAGCACGCCGCCGAGCGATGCGCCGCCGATCATGGCGGCGTTGATGCCGAGCCGGTTGAGCGCGTTGGCCGACTGGAGCAGCTCGGCCGGCACGGTCTGCGGGACCAGCGCGGCGGCGGCCGGCCAGGCGAAGGCGGCCACCACGCCGTTCGCGGCGGCGAGCGCAACCAGCGCCGGGATCGTCGCGGTTCCGGTCAGCACCAGCGCCGCGACCGCGCCCTGGGTGAGCGCGGCGAGCGTGCAGGAGACCACCATCACCGCCTGCCGGGGCAGCCGGTCGGCCAGCACGCCGCCGAAGAGCAGGAACACCACGTGGGTCAGCGACCGCGCGCCGACCACCAGGCCGAGGTCGCGCACGCTGTCGGTGAGATCGAGTACGGCGAACGCCAGCGCGATCGGTGCGACCGCGTTGCCGAGCATGGTGGCGGCCCGACCGATCGCCAGATAACGGAAGGGCCGATGCCGCAGCGGCGCCAGCACGCCGTCCCGGGTACCCAAGATCAGTCCTGCATCCGGAAGAGCGCGACGGTGGCGCTCACCCGGGAGGTGCCGGGGGTGTGTGGCGGTCGGGCGGCGTGGTGTAGCCGGGCCGACGCCTCGGCGATCGTGTTCCGGATCTCGTCCCAGGTCTCCGGGTCGATCCAGAACTCGGCGTCGGTGAGGAAGTTGCCTGGCCCGCGCCGCAGGTGGTGAGCGCGGCGGCGCAGTTCGGCGGCGAGCGCGTCGTAGAGCAGGCGGTGGTCGGAAGTGGCCCGGCTGTCGGCCGGCGTGGATGCGGGTTGGTCGGGCTGGCGTGCCGGGTCGTAGCGGTAGCGCTTGGCGGCACCGCCCCGGATGCGCTCCTCGCCGGCCACCTCGATCAGGCCGGCGGCCAGCAGGTGCCGCAGGTGGTAGCTGGCGTTGGCGTGGGTGAGGTTCAGTTCGCGGGCGATCTCGGCGGCGGTCAGCGCCGACGCGGTGAGCAGGGAGAGGATCCGCATCCGTACCGGATGGGCCAGGGCCCGAAGCCGGGCGGTGGGATCCGGCGCGTCGTCGGCGCCCGGTTCGTGCTCTGGTTCGTCAACTCCCAAAGACATGTTGGGGAGTGTAGGAGGCGCCGACTCAACTATCAAACAGTCATTGGGGAGTTGTACCGACGAGAGCTGGAGGTGCGTCGGCGCGATGCGGGCCGGCCATGCCGGTCTCAGGGACTGTCGAGCTGCCCCGCTTGTGCTCCCGCCACAACCACATCCCGCTGACGACCCACAGACGCAGGTTGACGGTCAGCTCTCCGGCGGGACGTCCTGGCGGTACTGGAGTTCGTCATGCTGGCGCTGCTCAGCCACCTCGGCCGGTACGTGGCACTCGCAGCCGTCGACCTGCCCGACCTCTCGCCCGAGGAGTTGCATACCCGCTTCCTCGCCTGGCCTGGCGGATCGGCTTGAGGCCGCCAGCAGGGCGGTGCCGAGACGGACGGGCCAACTCAGCGTTCCAGGATCGCCACCACGCCCTGACCGCCGGCCGCGCAGATCGAGATCAGCCCGCGCCCCGAACCGCGTTCGGCGAGCAGCTTGGCCAGGGTGGCCACGATCCGGCCGCCGGTAGCGGCGAACGGGTGGCCGGCGGCCAGCGACGAGCCGTTGACGTTCAGCTTCGCGGGGTCGATCGACCCCAGCGGGGCGTCCAGGCCCAACCTCTCCGTGCAGAACTCCGGCGACTCCCAGGCGGCCAGGGTGGCCAGCACCTGCGAGGCGAACGCCTCGTGGATCTCGAAGTAGTCGAAGTCGGCCAGGGTCAGCCCGGTCCGGGCGAGCAGCCGGGGCACGGCGTACGCGGGGGCCATCAGCAGTCCCTCGTCGCCGTGTACGAAGTCGACGGCGGCGGTCGTCGATGCACCGAACCAGGCCAGTACCGGCAGGTTGTGCGCCTTGGCCCACTCCTCGGAGGCGAGCAGCACCGTCGACGCCCCGTCGGTGAGCGGGGAGGAGTTGCCGGCGGTCATGCTGGCATGCTCGGCGTCCGGCCCCCGGGTGCCGAAGACCGGCTTGAGCGTGCCGAGCTTCTCCACGCTGGTGTCGGGGCGGAGGTTCGCATCCCGGGTCAGTCCGAGGTACGGCGTGACCAGGTCGTCGAAGAACCCGCGGTCGTACGCGGCGGCGAGCCGCTGGTGCGACCGGACCGCGAGTTCGTCCTGAGCCTGCCGGTCGACGTTCCACCGCCGGGCGGTGACCGCCGCGTGCTCCCCCATCGACAGTCCGGTGCGCGGCTCCGCGTTGCGTGGGATCTCCGGCCGGAACGGCTGGGCCGGACGGAGCCGGGTGGCGGCCCTCAGGCGCCCGCCCAGGGTACGGGCGGCGTTGATCTCCAGCAGGGTGCGCCGCAGGTCCTCGTTGACCGCCAGCGGCGCGTCCGAGGTGGTGTCCACGCCACCGGCGACCCCGACCTCGATCTGGCCGAGCGCGATCTTGTTGGCGACCAGGATCGCCGCCTCCAGCCCGGTGCCGCAGGCCTGCTGGAGGTCGTACGCCGGGGTGCGCGGGTCGAGCCGGGAGCCGAGCACCACCTCCCGGGTGAGGTTGAAGTCCTTCGAGTGCTTGAGTACCGCACCGGCGGCCACCTCGCCGAGCCGCTCGCCGGCCAGGCCGAACCGGGCGATCAACCCGTCCAGGGCGGCGGTCAACATGTCCTGGTTGGACGCCTTGGCGTACCGCCCGTTGGAGCGGGCGAACGGGATCCGGTTGCCTCCGAGGACCGCGACGCGACGTACGGCTTCCATGGTGACGCCTCCAGAACGCAGGGTTGTTCCTACCTTACCCGCGAGTAGGCTACGGTCATGAGCGACAGGTACGCGAGCTTCGCCCACACCGGTCCCGGCCGGGCGCTGGTCAAGCGCCTCGGCCTGCCCGACCCGCCCAGGCTGCGCCGGCACCGACCCGGCGACCCGCTGACGCACGGCCCGGTACGCCTCGACGCCGCCTCCGGCGGCCGCCTGGTCGAACCGCTGGCCAAGCTGCTCACCTCGGCCGGCGTGGAGATCACCGACCCGACCGCGACCGCGGCCGACCCGACCGCGACCGGGCCGAGCGCCACCGCGACCGGGCCGAGCGCCACCGCGACCGGGCCGAGCGCCACCGCGACCGGGCCGGGCGACGGTGCGGGCTTGGTGCCGCCACAGGCCGCCCTGCTCTACGACGCCACCGGCATCACCGACTCGTCCGGACTGCGCGCGCTCTTCGACTTCTTCCACCCGCTGGCCCGGGCGCTGCACCCGTCCGGCCGGGTGGTCGTCTTCGGCACCCCGCCGGAGTCCTGCGGCACGCCCCGGGAGGCGACCGCGCAGCGCGCCCTGGAAGGGCTGACCCGGAGCATCGGCAAGGAGTTCGGCCGGGGTACGACCGCACAGCTCGTCTACGTCGCGCCGGGTGCCGAACGGGCCGTCGAGTCGACCCTGCGCTTCCTGCTCTCCGGCCGCTCCGCGTACGTCTCCGGGCAGGTGGTCCGGGTCGGTCCGGCCGAGGTGCCGGAGGTCGACTGGGCCCGCCCGCTGGACGGCCGGATCGCGCTGGTCACCGGGGCCGCCCGGGGAATCGGGGCGAAGGTCGCCGAGGTACTGGCGGCCGACGGTGCCCGGGTGGTGGCGCTGGACGTACCGGCGGCCGGTGACGCGCTCGCCGAGGTCGCCAACGCCGTCGGCGGTACGGCGGTACAGCTCGACCTGACCGCGCCCGACGCGCCTCTGCGGCTCGCCGACCACCTGGCCGACCGGCACGGCCGGGTGGACGTGGTGGTGCACAACGCCGGGATCACCCGGGACAGGACGCTGGGCCGGATGAGCCCGGACTGGTGGGACTCGGTGCTGGAGGTCAACCTCACCAGCCAGGAGCGGATCAACGACGTACTGCTGGACCGCGAGTTGATCCCGCGCGGCGGGCGACTGATCGGGGTCTCCTCGATCGCCGGGATCGCCGGCAACCGGGGCCAGACCAACTACGCGACCTCGAAGGCCGGGGTGATCGGCCTGGTGCACTCGATGGCTCCGGCGCTCGCCGAACGCGGTATCACCGTCAACGCCGTCGCACCGGGCTTCATCGAGACCCGGCTGACCGCCCGGATCCCGCTGGTGCTCCGCGAGGCCGGCCGGCGGATGAACAGCATGGCGCAGGGCGGCCTGCCGGTGGACGTCGCACAGGCCATTGCCTGGTTCGCCTCGCCCGGCTCGGCCGGCGTCACCGGCAACGTGGTGCGGGTCTGCGGCCAGAGCCTGCTGGGGGCCTGATGTCCGAGCAGCCGAACACCGTCGAGGGCACCACACCGGCCGAGCCGCACGGCCGGGCGGCCGCCGAGGGGTTGCCCGACCAGCCCGGGAGCGCGCCGGAAGGATCCGGGGTCGAGTTGGCGGTGCTGCCGGCCGCCGGGCCGCTCTACCGGCGGGCGGCGATCGGGCTGGCCCCGAGGTTCGGTCCGGCCCGGCGTGCCGATCGGCTCCCCGGGACCGAACTGCTGGTGCGGGAGGTCGCGGTCGACCGGGAACACCTGGCGGCGTACGACCGGGTGTGCGGGTTCCGGCTCGCCGACGCGCTGCCGCCGACCTATCCGCACGTGCTCGCCTTCCCGCTGGCCCTGCGCCTGATGAGCGCGCCGGAGTTTCCGCTGCCCCTGGTCGGCCTGGTGCACGTGGCGAACCGGATCACCACGTACCGCCGGGTGGACGCGGCGGAGCCGCTGGACCTGGCGGTACGCGCCGTCGACCTGCGCCCGCACGACCGGGGCCGGCAGTTCGACATGGTCTGCACCGCCTCGACCGGCGGAGAGGTGGTGTGGCGTGGCGTGTCGACGTACCTGCGGCGGGAGCGTACCGGGGCCGACCGCGGCCGACGCGACGCCACGGAGCGACCGGCTCCGCCGGCCCCGACCGCGCTGTGGCGGGTGGACTCCCGGGTGGGCCGGGACTACGCCCGGGTCTCCGGCGACCACAACCCGATCCACACCTCGCGGATCGCCGCCCGGCTGTTCGGCTTCCCCCGGCCGATCGCGCACGGCATGTGGAGCAAGGCCCGGTGCCTGGCGGCGCTGGAGGGACGGCTGCCCGACGCGTACACCGTGGACGTGGCGTTCAAGCTGCCCGTGCCGCTGCCCGGCACGGTGGCGTTCTCCGCTACCCCGGGCTGGAGCTTCGGGCTGCACGACCCGTCGCGCGGCCGCCCATACCTGCTCGGCGAGGTGGCCGCGACCCAGGACTGATCCGGACGGCCGCGACCCAGGACTGATCCGGGTCGCCGCGAGCGGGACTGATGCGGGTGATCCGGACTGATCACCCTCTCGGGCCAAGCCCGACAGGACGGAACAAACATCGAGATTTGTCGTTGACATGGCCGATGTGCATCGATAGTCTTCGCTTGATGCTGGAAAGCGCTTTCCAGCACCCGTCCCAGTGCGGTCCGGACCCGCCGGCCGCACCGTCCACCCACCGCTGGCGGCGTCCGCGTCCCACCCGCGACCCGGCCGTCGGGGTGGACCACTTCCGCTCGGAGGTTTTCCTGTGTCCAGCACCGAATCCACCACCCGCCGTACCCGGCGGCTCTCCCGGCTCCCGCTGCTCGCCGCGGCCACCGCCGCCACGCTCGTGGGCAGCTCCCTCGTCGCCATGCCCAGCGCGTCGGCCGCCTCGTTCAACATGCAGGGTTGGGCGACCCAGTGCGGTGGCACCACCGGCGGCGGCAACGCCTCCCCGGTGACGGTCACCAGCGGCAGCCAACTGGTCAGCGAGATGCAGGCCAGCGGCGCGCGCGTGATCCGCGTCTCCGGCAGCCTGTCGATCAGCGGCATGCAGAAGGTCGCCGCCAACAAGACCATCATCGGGGTGGGCAGCGGTGCCGCCATCACCGGTGGCGGGCTCAACGTCGCCAGCGTCAGCAACGTCATCATCCGGAACATCAACTTCCGGAACTGGAGCGACGACGCGATCAACGTGCAGTACTCGACCCGGGTCTGGATCGACCACAACAGCTTCAGCAACGGCTCCGACGGCGCGGTCGACATCAAGCGGGCCTCGGACTGCGCCACCGTCTCCTGGAACCGGGTCTTCGACCACGACAAGTCGTTCCTGCTCGGCCACTCCGACGACAACTCGGGCGAGGACTCCGGCAAGCTGCGCGTGACGTACCACCACAACTGGTTCGACGGCTCGGAGCAGCGGCACCCCCGGGTCCGGTTCGGCAACCCGGTGCACGTCTTCAACAACTACTACAACAACGTCGGCGGCTACGGCGTCGCCTCGACCGAGGGCGCCGGTGTGCTCGTCGAGGGCAACTACTTCGAGAACACCGACGACCCGTACCACCTCGGCGAGGCCAGCTCCGGCCCCGGCACCCTGGTCGCCCGGAACAACCACTTCGTGAACTCGGGTAGCGGCCAGGCCGGCGGCAGTGTCCGGAGTCTTCCGTACAGCGTCAGCGTCGACCCGGCCGCCAACGTCAAGTCCATCGTCACCGGCGGCGCCGGCACCGGCCGGATCTGACCGTCGGCACGGCGTCGGCCGATCCGACCCGCGCCACCGGCGACGTGACGGGTGCTCCGGTCCCACCGGGCCGGAGCACCCGTACCTCCGTTTCCGGCGACAGGCCGGCGCTGCCTTCGGCGGGGAGCGCGATCGGTCGGACGGGGACGGGCAGTCTCGGGCCGGAGGACGGAGGGCGTCAGTCCGGCGGGGCGGCCGGCGGTCGCCAGGGCCGCCCGGCGAGCAGGTCGCCGGCGCCGGTCCAGGCGAAGGCCATCATCCGGCCGGCCATCGCGTCCGGGTCGGCCTCGGGGTGGTCGGCCAGCCAGTCCGCGACCGACTCTGCGGCACCGACCAGGGCGTACGCCATGACCTCCAGCTCGGGCACGCTGACCTCGCGGCCGTCGGCGGCCAGGCCCCGGGCGAGCATCCCGGCGACCACCTCGATGATCCGGCTACGCATCGCAGACAGTTCATCGGCGAACGGCCGCTCGCCCCGGGCCTGCCGGTAGAGGACGGCCCAACCGTCCCGGTGCGCCCCGACGAACCGGAAGAACGCCCGCAGGCCGCGCCAGAGCCTCTCCTCGAACGGCACGTCCGGTACGACCGCGCCGACGATCGCCTCCACCAGCCGGGTCCCCTCCCGGTGCAGGCAGGCGGTGAAAAGCTCCTCCTTGGACCCGAGATAGGCGTAGACCATGGGTTTGGAGATGCCCGCCTCGTCGGCGATCTCGTCCATGCTCGCCGCGTGGAAGCCACGCCGGGAGAAGACCTTGACCGCGGCGTCGAGCATCTGCTGCTCCCGTACGGCCCGGGGCAGCCGCCGGAAGGCGGGCGGAGTCGACACCTTGCGAGCTTACCTACTCGTGCGTAAGGTTACGCGCGAGTAACCAATAATGTTGACCGGAGAGCAACCATCACCAGCAGCCCGGAGGGCCTTCGCATGACCGACTTCGACCCGGCGAACTTCGCCTCGCTCGAGCCCAAGCAGTTCGCCCAGATCGTCAAGTCCACCCCGGACGACAAGCTGGCCGAAGTGATGAGCGGCGACCTGCGCGGCAAGGTCCTCGACGCGGTGTTCGGCCGGATGCCGACGCTGTTCCGGGCCGACCGGGCCGGCAACACCAACACGGTCCTGCACTGGACCATCACCGGCCGGCCCGATGGCGGCTCCGACACCTACGAGATCGTCATCGAGAACGGGGCCTGCCAGGTCTCGGAGACGCCGCAGCGGGACCCGAAGCTGACCCTCACGATGGGCCCGGTCGAGTTCCTCAAGATCGTTTCCGGTGACGCCAACCCGGTGATGATGTTCATGACCGGCAAGCTGAAGGCAAAGGGTGACCTCGGGCTCGCGGCCAACATCGCCAACCTGTTCGACATCCCGAAGGCCTGACCCCGACACCGGGCCGGCAGAGCCGGCACCCGGGGACCGACCCGACGACCGACGACGAGGGGACGGCGTGGCTGAGTTCTCGCTCGACCTGAACGAAGAGCAGCGGGACCTGCGCGACTGGGTGCACGGCTTCGCCGCCGAGATCGTGCGCCCGGCCGCCGCCGAGTGGGACGCCCGCGAGGAGACCCCCTGGCCGGTGATCCAGGAGGCGGCGAAGGTCGGACTGTACGGCTTCGAGTTCATCGCGAACTGCTGGGCCGACCCGACCGGCCTCTCCCTGCCGCTCGCCAACGAGGAACTCTTCTGGGGCGACGCCGGGATCGGCATGGCGCTCTTCGGCACCACCCTCGCGGTCGCCGCGATCTACGGCTCCGGCACCCCGGAGCAACTGGTCGAATGGGTGCCGCAGTGCTACGGCGAGGCCGACCGGCCGGCGGTGGCGGCGTTCTGCACCACGGAGCCGGAGGCCGGGTCCGACGTCTCCGCCATGCGTACCCGGGCCCGCTACGACGAGGCCACCGACGAGTGGGTGCTGACCGGGCAGAAGGCGTACGCCACCAACGGCGGGATCGCCGCCGTGCACGTGGTGACCGCGTCGGTGGAGCCGGAACTCGGCTCCCGGGGGCAGGCCGCGTTCGTGGTGCCGCCCGGCGCCGAGGGACTGACCGCGTCCAGGAAGCTGCGCAAGCTCGGCCTACGCGCCTCGCACACCGCCGACGTCTTCCTGGACGAGGTACGGGTGCCGGGCCGTTGCCTGCTCGGCGGGCGCGAGGCACTGCGCGAACGGCTCGACCGGGCCCGCTCCGGGCAGCGCGGCAACAGCCAGGCGGCGATGCGTACCTTCGAACTCTCCCGGCCCACCGTCGGCGCGCAGGCGATCGGGGTGGCCCGGGCGGCGTACGAATATTCCCTGGCGTACGCCCAGGAGCGGGTCCAGTTCGGCCGGCCGATCATCGAGAACCAGGCGATCGCGTTCCAGCTCGCGGACATGCGGATGGAGATCGACGCCGCCCGGCTGCTGGTCTGGCGGGCCGCCTGGATGGGGCGCAACAATCGCCCGTTCAGCGCGGGTGAGGGCTCGATGTCCAAGCTCAAGGCCGGCGAGGTGGCGGTCTCGGTGACCGAGAAGGCGGTGCAGATTCTCGGCGGCGCCGGCTTCCTGCGCGAGCACCCGGTCGAGCGCTGGTACCGGGACGCCAAGATCTACACCATCTTCGAGGGAACGTCGGAAATCCAGCGGCTGGTCATCTCCCGGGCCATCTCCGGGCGCCAGATCCGCTGACCGGCCCGGTCGCGGCGGCGATCGAGCCCGGCCCCGGCCGAGCCGGCCCGGTGCCGTCCCGACCGGCGAACCCTCTTCCCCGAAAGCAGAACGACACCCAGCGGAGCCACTCCTTGCCCTCGGACCTCGCGTTTCTCGTCACCACGCTGACCCGGCGCGGACTACTCAAGCCCGGCTCGCCCCGGCGGGTCGCGGCGCAGCTCGGCGCGCTGCGGAACTGGGGGTTCAGCCTGGCCGGCGAACTGCGCCAGGCGGCGGCTCGGGATCCGGACCGGGTCGCGCTGATCGACGAGGAGCGCGGCGAGATCAGCTACCGGGAGCTGCTGGACCGGGCCGAACGGCTGGCCTGGTCGCTGCGGGCCCGCTACGGCGTCGCGGAGGGCGACCGGATCGGGGTGCTCTGCCGCAACCACTCCGGTCTGGTGGAGACCGCCCTCGCCGGCGGGCTGCTCGGCGCCGACATCGTGCTGGTGAACACCGGGCTCTCCGGGGCGCAGCTCGCGGCCGTCGCCGAGGAGCAACGGATCCGGCTGCTGGTGCACGACGCCGAGTTCCTCGACCGGGTGGTCGGGTTGCCGGCGGAGGTGGAGCGGGTCGACGACCGGGAGTACCCGGACCTGGTCGCCGGGGCACCGCGGGGCGAGCTGCGTCCGCCGGGCCGGGACGGCCGGACCATCGTGCTCACCTCCGGCACCAGCGGTACACCGAAGGGCGCCCGCCGGCCCACCCCGAGCGGCCTCGGCCCGCTCGTAGCGATCATCGGCCGGATCCCGCTGCACAACGGGGTCCGGATGATGATCGCCGCCCCGCTCTTCCACACCTGGGGGTACGCCGCGCTCCAGATGGCCTTCGCGCTGCGCGGCACCGTCGTGCTGCACCGCAGGTTCGAGCCGCTGGCCGCGCTGGCGGCGGTGGAACGGCACTCCTGCACGGCGCTGTTCGCCGTACCGGTGATGGTGCAGCGGCTGCTGGAGGTACCGCCGCCGGCCACCCGACCACCGCTGGAGGTGGTCGCGGTGAGCGGTTCGGCGCTGCCCGGCGGGCTGGCCACCCGGTTCATGGATCGCTACGGCGACGTGCTCTACAACCTGTACGGCTCCACCGAGGTCTCCTGGGCCGCCATCGCCACCCCGGCCGAGCTGCGCCGGGCGCCGACCACCGCCGGGCGGCCGCCGCACGGCACCCGGCTGGTGATCGTCGACCGGCGCGGCGAGCCGACCCCGACCGGCCAGGTCGGCCGGATCCTGGTCGGCAACGAACTGCTCTTCGAGGGGTACACGGCGGGCGGCCCGGAGCAGGAGGGTCGGGGTGGTGCGGTGGACGGGCGCCTGCTGGACACCGGCGACCTCGGCCACCTGGACGCCGACGGGCTGCTCTACGTGGACGGCCGCGCCGACGACATGATCGTCTCCGGTGGCGAGAACGTCTATCCGTCCGAGGTGGAGAACCTGCTCGCCGAGCTGCCCCAGGTACGCGAGGTGGCGGTGATCGGCGTTCCGGACCGGACGTACGGGCAGCGGCTGGCGGCGTACCTGGTGCTGCACCCGGGCGAGACGCTCGACCCGGACGCGGTACGCGAGTACGTCCGCCGCTACCGCGCCCGGTTCTCGGTGCCCCGAGACGTGCTCTTCGTACCGGCCCTGCCGCGCAACGCGACCGGCAAGGTGCTGACCCGGGAGCTGCGCCGCTACCACCGCGCCTGACTAGACCATCGGGATCTCGTGGACCAGTGCCGAGGCGGTCAGGGTCTTCGACCGCACCTCGCCGCCGCCGACGGTCCGGAGCTGGTAGGTGTGCTTGACGTGCTCGCCGGGGACGCCCGCGCACGGGAAGTCGATGGTCGCGGTGCCGACCGCCGGATAGGTGTCGTAGATCCCGGGTCCGTCGACGGAGAGGGTCACCTTGTCGGTGCCGGTCACCTTCCACTCCAGGATCACCGGCACCCCCGGGATGCGGTTGACGTTCGTGCCCTGGTCGCACTGCGGCTTCTGCTTGATCCGGTAGTAGACGATCGTCGGGCCGCTCGGCTTCTTGCCCGCCGTACCGTTGTTGTTGCCACCGCTGCCGGTGTTGCCGCCACCGCCGGTGTTGCCGCCACCGGGCTGGCCGCCGTGGCCCGCCGGGCTGCCGGTCGGTGCCGGCGCCGCGGCCGTCCCGTCCGGCGGGGCGCCGCCCAGGCCCGCGTCGCCGGTGGCCGGCGCCGAGCTGGCCGGTGCGGACCCACCGGTCTCGATCGTCACGCAACCGGTCGCCGCGACCGCGATCGCGCCGCCGAGGGCGACCAGGGCCGCCCGGGTCAGGTACCTGTGCATGGTCGCTCCTCCGCCACTGGGATCCCCCGAGACCGACGGCCGGGGGTGATCTCACGGTAGGAAACCCGGTGCGATCGGCGAATCACGGTTTCGTGCCAGCACGCGCGGGGCGGGTGCCGGGGCGGGCGCACCCGCAGACGGATGCCGGAGAGGGCTCAGCCGGCCGAGGGCGGGTGCCGGAGAGGGCTCAGCCGGCCGAGGGCTCCACCCGGTCGGGGGCGGCGAGCCGACCCGCCGCGGCGAGCGCCGCGATGTCGGTCCGGTGGTGCGCTCCCGGCAGGCCGATCCCGGAGACCAGCTCGTAGGCGGCCAGCCGGGCGGCGTCGACGTCGGCACCGAGGCCGGTACCGGAGAGGACCCGGCCCCCGGCGGAGACCAGCGCGCCGTCCGAGGCGCGGCGCGCGGTGCCGGCGTGCACGATCCCGGCCCGCTCGGCGCCGGTGATCACGTCACCGGTCCTGGGGGTGTCCGGATAGCCTTCCGAGGCGAGCACGACGGTGACCGCCGCACCGGCCCGCCACCGCAGCGGCGGATGCGCGACCAGCGTGCCGGTGGCCGCCGCGTGCAGCAGGCCGGCGAGCGGCGTCTCCAGCAGCGCGAGTACGACCTGCGTCTCCGGGTCGCCGAACCGCGCGTTGAACTCGATCACCCGTGGCCCGTGCCGGGTGATGGCCAGCCCGACGTAGAGCAGCCCGCCGAACGGGGTGCCCCGGCGTCGCATCTCGGCCAGGGTCGGCTCGACCACCGTGGCCATCACCTCGTCGACGGTGCCCGGGGGCAGCCACGGCAGCGGCGCGTACGCCCCCATGCCGCCGGTGTTCGGGCCGGTGTCGCCGTCGCCGACCCGCTTGAAGTCCTGGGCCGGCAGCAGCGGCAGCGCGGTCTCGCCGTCGGTGACGACGAAGAGCGAGACCTCGGGGCCGGCCAGGTATTCCTCGACGACGACCCGGCCGCATGCGGCGGCGTGGTCGAGCGCGGCCGACCGGTCCTCGGTGACCACCACGCCCTTGCCTGCGGCGAGTCCGTCGTCCTTGACCACGTACGGCGGGCCGAACTCGTCGAGCGCCTGCGCCACCAGGGCGGACCCGACGCCGGTACCGGGGTTGTCGACCGTCCGCGCCCGGGCCGTCGGCACACCCGCCGCCGCCATCACGTCCTTGGCGAACGCCTTGGAGCCCTCGATCCGGGCCGCCGCGCCGGACGGACCGAAGCAGGCGATGCCCTTTGCGCGTACCGCGTCGGCGACCCCGGCGACCAGCGGCGCCTCCGGACCGACCACGACCAGGTCGGCCTGGACCTCGACGGCGAGCGCCGCGACCGACGCCGGATCGGTGGCCTGCACCGGGCGCAGTTCCGCGACCGCCGCGATGCCCGGGTTGCCCGGTGCGGCGATCAACTGGTCGACGGCCGGGTCGGCGGCCAGGCCGAGCGCCAGAGCATGCTCCCGCCCGCCGCCACCGATGAGTAGTACGCGCACGGCCACCGATCCTACGGGTCCGGCCCGGAGCCACTCGCTCCCGGCCACGCTCGGCTCGCTCCCGGCCACGATTACCGGGGACGCGCCCCGGGCGGGCTGGATGATGGTGCCGGTGGCGTCCCGGACGGGGGCAACCGGGTTCCCGACGGGATCAACCCGGTCCCGGACGGGGGGCAACCGGGTTCCCGACGGATCAACCTGGTCCCGGGCGGGGCTCGCTCAGCTTCTGGCCGGGATCAGCTCGTGCCGGACGATGTTCTCCTCCCGGCCGGGGCCGACGCCGACCACGCTGACCCGGGTCCGGCACAGCTCCTCGATCCGGGCCAGGTAGCGACGGGCGTTCTCCGGCAGCTCCGCTTCGGAGCGCGCCTTGGAGATGTCCTCCCACCAGCCGTCCAGCTCCTCGTAGATCGGCTTGGCGTGGTGGATCGCGGTCTGCGTCATCGGCATGTCGTCGTACCGCTTGCCGTCGATCTCGTAACCGACGCAGATCGGTACCTTCTCCATCCCGGAGAGGACGTCGAGCTTGGTGACGACCAGGTCGGTGATGCCGTTGAGCCGGACGGCGTACCGGCCGATCACCGCGTCGAACCAGCCGCACCGGCGCTCCCGGCCGGTGGTGGTGCCGTACTCGGCGCCGACCTTGCGCAGGTGCGCGCCGTTGTCGTCGAAGAGTTCGGTCGGGAACGGCCCCGACCCGACCCGGGTGGTGTACGCCTTCGTCACCCCGATCACCTGGTTGATCGCCATCGGCGGGATGCCGGCCCCGACACAGGCGCCGCCGACCGTCGGGTTGGACGAGGTGACGAAGGGGTACGTGCCGTGGTCCATGTCGAGCATGGTGGCCTGGGCACCCTCCAGCAGCACCGTCTCGCCCCGGTCCAGGGCGTCCCAGAGGATCACCCGGGTCTCCGCGATGTACGGCCGCAGCCGCTCCGCGTAGCCGAGGTATTCCTCGGTGACCGCGTCCACGTCGAGCGCCTTGCGGTTGTAGACCTTGAAGAGCATCTGGTTCTTCTCCCGCAGGGCGAGTTCCAGCTTCTTGCGCAGGATGCCCGGGTCGAGCAGGTCCTGCACCCGGATGCCCATCCGGGCCACCTTGTCGCCGTACGCCGGGCCGATGCCCCGGCCGGTGGTGCCGATCCGGGACGAGCCGAGGTAGCGCTCGACCACCCGGTCCAGCGCCCGGTGGTGCGGCATGATCAGGTGCGCGTCGCCGGAGATCCGCAGCCGGGAGACGTCCACGCCCCGCTCGGCCAGCCCGTCGATCTCGGAGATCAGCACCTTCGGGTCGACGACCACGCCGTTGCCGATCACGATCACCGCGCTCGGTGAGAGCGCGCCCGACGGCATCAGGTGCAGCGCGTACTTCTGCCCGTCCGGGGTCACCACCGTGTGTCCGGCGTTGTTGCCGCCGGAGTAACGGACGACGTAGTCGACCCGGTCACCCAGCAGGTCGGTAACCTTGCCCTTGCCCTCGTCGCCCCACTGCGCCCCGATGAGCACGATCGCCGGCATCTCTAAACCCGCCTCCAGGGGGCTCGGGTGCCAGGTGGCGACCGCGTGGCGAGCCCGAGGTGTCAGGCTAACAAAAAGTGACGACCCGGCCGGCAGAGGCCGGCTGGCGGCAGGAGGCGACTCCCGGTGTACGACGTGGTACTGCTCACCCTCGCCCCGGGGGAGGACGACCCGGCGGGCTGTGGCGCGGGCGGCGACTGCTGTTCGTCCGGTGCGGCACCCGACCGGGCGGACTGCGCGGACACCCCACGGGTACCCGTACTGGCCTGCGCGGACGCGATCACCGAGCGCGGCGCCCGGGTCGAGACCGTGACCGCCCGGTCGGATCGGGAGATCGACGCGGTGCTGGCCCGGCTGGACGGTCCGCCCCGACCGGACGGGCTCGACTGGCCCGATCCGGACGGCAAGACCCGACTCGTGATCGCTACAGCGAGTGACGCGCAGCTACGCGCCGTCATGCGTCGGCTGGTCCGCCGGTACGCCCCGCCGCCCAGCCGCCGTCCGGCCGACCTCGCCGACAACCGGACCGTGCCGGACCTGCCGGCGATCGGCGTACTGCCGCTGGACCCGAGCCGGTCGACGGCGTCCGAGCCGCCCCGGGACCTCGCCGGGCAACTCGGCCTGCCCCGCGAACCGGCGGCGGTCGCCGCGGCCGTACTCGACGGTCGGGTACGCCGCCTCGACCTGCTCCGCAACGACGGCGGCTCGGTCACCCTGGACGGGGCGCTGCTCGGTGCCGCCAACGACGCCGGCACCCCGTTGGCCTGGCGTGGCCGGGTGGAGGTCGACGACACCGTGCTGTCGGCCGGCGACGATCCGCTGTTCGCCTGTGCGATCGGCAACGCAGGCGGCTACGCCGAACTCGGCGGGGTACGCCTGCTGTCCACAGCGGACCCGGCCGACGGCGCGGTCGAGGTCGCGGTGGCCGTACCGGTGGCCGCCCGGACCCGCTGGGGCCGCCGGACGGTACGCCTCGAGGTGCGCCGGGCCCGGGGTCGTGCGGTCGCGGTCACGCCCCGCGATCCGGAGGTTCCGTTCCTGGACGACGGGGTAACGGGCACACTGACCCGCAAGCGATCGTGGTGGATCGAGCCGGGGGCATGGGCGGTGTACGACCACTGATCTGTTGTGGAAGGCTGTACGTGGGGACCTCCGTGCCCGGCCCGAGGCCGATCGGCGGGCATATCCTCGGGTGTGGGAGGGAGGTAGCTAGGCCGTGGTGAACAATCATGGAGACCGGGTGTACGTGCCGGGCCAGGTGCCGGCGGCGCCGCAGGAGGCCGAGCCGCTGTGGCCGCCGGACGAGATCGTCGCCGAGCCCCGTGACGAGTCCAATCCGATCAGTTGGGCGCCGACGCCGCCACCGCCACCGGACGCGACCCCACCGGGCCCGATGGCCGGGGTGCCGCAGCCCGTCGCGCACCAGCCCTACCAGGGCACTCCGCCACCTGCGGTTCCCGCTCCGCCACCCCCGATCCCGATGCCCCCGGTCCCGGCCGTACCGCCCACCTTCTCCCCGGTGCCGATCCCGCCCGGGCCACCCGTTCCGCAGCCGCCGGTCCCGCCGGTGACCGCCGTACCGGTGCACCCGCCGGCACCGCCCGTGCACCCACCGGCACCGCCCGTGCACCCACCGGCACCGCCCGTGCACCCACCGGCACCGCCCGTGCCGGCGCCGCCACCGCCCGGTCCGGTCCCGAGCACCGGCCCGGCGGTGGATCCGGTGCACTCGCCGACCCGGGTCTGGCCCACGGTCGTCCCGGGCAACCATGGCCGGGCCTCGGTGGGTACCGGCGACATCCGCCGCCCCGACACCTCCGGCCGGCCGGAGAACACCGGTGACCCGGAGGCGGCCGGCCGGACCCGGCCGGGATCCCCGGACCGGCCGGCGACCGGCGAGGAGCGCACCGGCGGCACCGGTACGGCCGATCCTCGGGCCGCCGGCAAGGCGAGTGTGAGCCCCACCGCCGGCAAGGCGACCGTCAGCCCGATGAGCCCGACCGCAGGCAAGGCGTCCGCCTCTCCGACCGCCGGCAAGGCGACGGTGAGCCCGACCGCGGGCAAGGCGACGGTCGGGCCGGCGAGCGGGGCGAACCCGGCCGTCCCGACCGGCGGCGCCGCCCCGGGCGGCGGGGCGAACTCGACCAGCGGCACCATTCCGACGAACGGATCCACTCCGACCAGCGGCGCGACCCCGACCAGCGGGACGGCTTCGACCAGCGGCGCGACCCCGACCAGCGGGGCAGCTTCGACCAGCGGCGCGATTCCGGTGAGCGGGGCGGCGGGCGGAGGCGCCGGGGCGGCCCAGTCCTCGTCCGGTCCCGCGCAGAGCGGGTCGGCGACCAGCCAGGGCAGCGGTGCCGGGGCGGCCGAGGCCGGCGTGGCGCAGCCGGAGGCCGAGCCGGCCGAGCAGCGGGAATCCGCCCGGTCCGCCGAACCGGCCCGGGGCCGGGCGACGCTGCCGGCCACCAGCCGGTCCCAGCCGGACGGCGGCCCAGCCCGGCCGCCCGCCGAGTCACCGTGGGCGCAGCCGCCGCAGCGACCGCTCGGCCCGCAGCAGGGCGCGGCGGCACCGGTGGCAGCACAACCGGTCCCGCCACCGCCGGTGCCTCCGCAGCCGGTCCCGGTGCAGCCGGTCTCCGGCCCCGGTCCCGACCCGGCGACCGGATCGGCTCCGCCGGTCGGCCCGTATCCGCCCACGATCACGCCGGGCCCGTACTCGGCGGCGGCGCGTCCGGTGTCGGCCTATCCGCCGCCGGGCCCGCCGCAGCCGCCACCTCCTCCGGGGCACCCGGCGTACCCGCCGCAGCCGGCGGACCAGCCCGGTCCGCCCGGTTATCCGAGCCAGCCCGGCTATCCGAGCTATCCGCCCCCGCCGGTACCCGGCCCGCAGTCCGGCTGGGCGCCGCCGCCGGTGCCCCCGGTCCCGCCGCACCCCGGGGTGACCGAGGTGCCGCAGCAGCCGTACGCCGAGTCGGCCGGGGTGCAACGGGTGCCGCCACAACCGGCGAACGCCTACCCCGATCCGCTCTGGACGCCGGACTCCGGCACGCCCACCGCCGAGGACTTCGCCCGGCGCCGGGCGGTACGCCCCGCCGACCCGATCGCACAGATGGGGGTACGCGCCGCGGTCAACAAGACCACCCTGGGGCTGGTGAAGCTCGCTCCGGGACGGCACGAGCAGGAGATCAAGCAGGACATCGAGATGATCCGCCGCAACTTCGGCGGGCTCCGGCAGGTGACGGTCGTCAACCCCAAGGGCGGTGCCGGCAAGACGGTGGCGATCCTGCTGCTGGCGATGACCTTCGGGCAGAAGCGCGGCGGGTACGTGCTGGCCTGGGACAACAACGAGACCCAGGGCACCCTGGGGATGCGGGCCCAGCAGGACTTCCACTCCCGCACGGTGCGGGACATGCTGCGCGACCTGTACCAGTTCAAGGGGGCGCACGGCGGCCGGGTCGGTGACCTGTCGCAGTACGTACGGTCGCAGAGCGAGGGCATGTTCGACGTCCTCGCCTCGGACGAGTCGGCGACCGGCGGCGAGATGCTCACCGCCGCCGCCTTCGCGGAGATCCGCGAGGTGGTCAGCCGGTTCTACAAGTTGATCTTCGTGGACACCGGGAACAACGTCCGGGCCCAGAACTGGCAGGCGGCGATCGACGCCACCGACCAGCTCGTGGTGACCATGTCGGCCCGGAACGACTCCGCCGAGACGGCCGCCCGGATGCTCGACCACCTGGAGCAGAGCGGCCGGCAGCGGCTGGTCCGCCAGGCGGTCACGGTGGTCTCCATGCCACCGTCCCGCAAGGAGATCGACCTGCCGGCGATCCAGCGGCACTTCGCCGCCCGCACCAGGGCGGTACTGCTGGCCCCGTACGAGCGGTTGATCGACACCGGCGAGCCGATCCGGTACGCCCAGCTCTCGTCCGCGACCCGGGACGCCTGGCTCAAGATCGCGGCTTCGGTGGCCGAAGGGCTCTGACCAGCCTGGACGCCAACAGGATCAGCGGGCGGCGGTGCCCGTACCCGAGCACGGGCCGGCCGTCGAACCGGGCCGGCAGGTTCCAGGCGACCCGGTTCACCCGATCCGGTTGGGCGAGCGGAGCCGGGCCGGGTGCCCCGACACGAGCCGCGTCGACGGCTTCGGTCGGAGCCGCGCCGGGAGCGTAACCGCCCCGCTGGTTCGGGTACGCCGTCGCCGGCCCGACCGCGTCGACCACCCGCACGTCCTGGCCGCGCCGCCGGGGCCACCATCTTCTGGACACCGTCCTCCTCCCGTCCTGGACACGGGACGCGGCGGCCGGGTCTCTTCGGGCGCCGACCGCCGCATCCGGACCGAGGGTCGGGACCGGCGCCTCGGAGGGCGCGGGCACCGATCCCGACCAGCAGTTCGCCGCCCGACTTGCCGATCGGAGGGCTTACCGGCAGTCAATCCGGACCGGGGCGTTGTCGGGAACTGCCGACCGCGGCCGCCGACAATCTGGCGACCGAGGCCGCGACCGCATCGCAGACACCGGCGTACGACTATCCGGCGTCACCGCTCGGCTGGTCGAAGATCCGGCCCGTCGACCTGCACCGCCATCGCTCCGGCGGTCACCGCGTCGGTCACCGCCGCTGGCAGCGGATGTCCTTCCGCGAGCCGCGCCGCCAGGGCACCCAGGAAGGCGTCCCCAGCACCGCTGGTGTCGACCACGGACACCCGCCGGGCGTCGATCAACCCCGTGCCGTCGTCGGAGGCGTAGGCGGCACCGCGTGCCCCGGCGGTCACCACCGACGTACGGGGGCCCAGGGCGCGTAGCTCGCATGCCAGTACGACCGGATCGTCGTCGCGCCGACCGAGGATCGCCGCCGCCTCATGTTCGTTGGCGACGAAGACGTCGAGCCCGGCGAAGACCGCCGGCCCGATGTCCGGGTGCGGTACGAGATTGCCGATGAGCAGCCGGGCGCGCTGCTCCCGCAGGACCGCGTCAACGGCCTCCGGCCGCAGGTCGAGCTGTGTCACCACGACAGACGGACTCACCCGCCGGAAGCGGGTCCGCACGTGCTGCCCGGTCAGTTCGGTCTCCGGAGAGAGTGCCAGCACCACGTAGCTCTCCCCGTCGGGCGTGACCTCGACGATCGCCACGCCGGTCCGGGCTGAGGAAAGGAGTTGGAAGCAGGACTGCTCCACCGGGGCTTGCCGGAGCGTTCTGATCAGGAGACGGCCCCAGTCGTCCGCGCCGGCGTTCGCGAGCAGGGCGACCCGGGCGCCCGCGCGAGCGGCGGCAACCGCCTGGTTGAGCCCCTTACCGCCAGCGGTGGTCAGCACCGGCGAGCCAAATGCCGTACGACCGGGCGTCGGACGGTGGGGTATCCGTACCGTGATGTCGACGTTGGCACGCCCCACGACGAGCACGTCCACAGCCGCCGACCGCGAGTCGTCAGGCCGGCGGCCGGTCACGGCCGGACGGCCAACTGGTCGAGCAGGTCCTTGACCGCCGGTCGTGCGCGGAACGCTCCCAGGTGGCTTCCGAGCGCGGAGATCTCCTGGCGGATACGGGCCGATCCGGTCCTGTCGGCCAGTGCCAGGGCAGCAGCTCCGACCGTGGCAGCCTGGTCGGGTTCCGCAGCCGCCAAATAAGCGTGCGCCGTCCGGGCCAGGTAGCGGCCACGCTCCCGTTGGTAACCGGCGGGCCACTCACGGATCGCCGCGGTGAGGCTGGCGACGGCGCGGCGCGGATCGTTCAACCGCAACCAGCCTTCGCCCTCGTTCGCCGAGAGGTACGCGGAGGTGCAGAAGGAGCCGAACGCATCGCCGTCGGTGCTGCCTTGCTCGACAAGGCAACGGGCCTGATGGAGAGCGGCCTGGAAGCCGTGACGGTCACCGCCGATGGCGTTGCCCCGGGCGTACAGGACGGCGGCGAACGCCCGCACCGGCGCCGGTGCGCCACTGGTACGCGCCGCAGCCCGACCCAGCCCGATCACCCGGTCCTCGTCGTCGGTGCCGATCGCGCGTTGCGCCTTCCGGGCCAGCACGTACGCGCAGAGTTCCCGGTCGTCAGACTCCTGCGCCATGCTCACCGCACGATCCAGCAGGCGGGCTCCCGCCTCCCGATTCCCGAGGTCGTCGTTGAGCCAGCCACCGAACTCATGCCAGCTCGCCTCCGTACTCAGCAGTTGATCACGCAGGCCTCCCCGGGCTTTCCTGCGCAACTCCGCAATGATTGCGATCTGTTGCTGCACCGTCGACAAGATGCTCAGTCCGCCGAGTCGGTTGTCAGCCCGTACGAGAAGTGCGCGCAGCGCCGCGAAGTGGCTGACCACGGCCGGGTCGACCGTTCGTGGCACGGCGACGCCGAGGACGGTCGATGCCGAGGTCGTGACGGCACCGGCTGTCAGCTCCAACAGGGCGCGACGGCTGACCCTGAATGCCCGTGCAGGTCCGTCCGACACGACCGTCAGAGTAACGGTTTCGCCGTCGATCATGCCTGCCTCGGACGGCTCACAGACGGAGGCGTCGGGCATCGGTAGCGACATCCATTCCGATCCCGATGCCGGAATGCTCGCACCGTTGCCTGGCTGCTCGTCGGTCGGCGGCAACAAACCGGCCATCCTGGCCGCACGTTGCCGTTCGCGGGCCCGGGCGAGACCCGTCTTGTATCGCCGCTCCAACTCCGCCACCTGCCGATAGCCCGCCAGCAGCGCCCCGCCGGCCGACAGGCCCCGGTCGGCAGCCTCCCAGAAGCTCTGTGGTGCCTGTTCCCGGCCCGTCTCTATGTTCGCGACGGCGCTCCGCGAGTAGCCGATCCGCGGGCCGAATCCGGCCTGGGTCAGCCCGGCGGCCTTACGCCAGGCGGAGAGTTGCCGGCCGAGGTCTCGCTGCGCCTCGGCCACCTGTTCCGGCGTGGTCATCGGTGGCACCGCCAATCCGGATCGTGATCGGCACGTCACTGGATTTTCGCAGACTCCGCAAGTGTGCGGACGTCGCGCAGCGCCGCCAGTCGAGTCGTACCATCTGCCAGCCGCCTCCGCAGCCACCAGAGTTATGACACGGCGAGCCGCTCGGATCGGCCGGGTACGCGCGCCTACCGTCGACGGATGGCGGCGCCGACTCATCCGGTCGATGTACTACTCATCCTCACCCACAGCGATCATGTGCTGCTCGCGCTCCGCGACGGCACCGGGTACGCGGACGGGCAGTGGAACCTGCCCAGCGGCAAGTTGGAGGCCGGCGAGGACGCCCGCAGTGCCGTCATCCGGGAGGCAAGGGAGGAGATCGGGATGCACCTCGATCCGGCGGAGGTGCGGCTGGCGGTGACCGTGCACCACCGCAGCCCCGGCGGACAGGGCCGGATCGGTCTTGTCTTCACCGCCGCATACGAACCCGAGCGACACGACGAGCCGGTCAACGCTGAACCGCACAAGTGCGCCAAGATCCAATGGACGCCGGCAGAGCTGCTGCCGAGCAACACCTACAGCCACAGCCGCGTGGCGGTGGCCGCCTATCGGGCCGGTGACACCTTCCGGCTCGACGGCTGGTCGTAGCCGCTCCGGAGCGTCCACCGCCCCGGCTGTGGGTCAGGTGCCGGAGAGGGCGTCGCCGGCGGCCGGATCACAGTCGCGGAGGAACTGCGCGCAGCGGGCCGCCTCGTCGGACTCGCCGATCTCGCCGGCCGCCCGGGACAGCACGTGCAGGCAGCGCAGGAAACCCTGGTTCGGCACGTGGCTCCACGGCACCGGACCGTGGCCCTTCCAGCCGCTGCGGCGGAGCTGGTCCAGACCCCGGTGATAGCCGGTGCGCGCGTACGCGTAGGCGGCGACGACCTGATCGGAGCCGAGCGCCCGCGCGGCCAGGGCCGCCCAGGCCGCGCTGAACGTCGGGTGCTGCGCGGCGGCCGAGGCGTACGCCTCGTCGGTGTCCGCCGCCCGGGCGGCGGCGAGCGCGGCCTCGGCGGCGTCGTCTGCGGGAAGCAGGGTGGCCGGCGGTTCGGGCAAGAGGTTCTGCATCGGACCATTCAACCCGGCCGTCACCGGCTCCGGCGAGCGGGGTGTGTCACGTCGGATGACTGAACGGCTGAGGGATCCGTCACGCGTGCGGCCGGTGCGGTTCGGGCGGCACTGGACTACAAATAGAGATCCGGAGCCTCCCCAGGACCCGGTAACAGAGAGCCCGGCGACCTGGTGTCGCCGGGCTCTCGCCGGTTTGCTGCCGCCCTGTGCTCGGCTTACCGTTTCGGCCCGCCACGAGCCCGCCCCGAGCCCGCCGTGGGGTCCGGCGCAAGCCGGTTGCCGGGTCGGGGCAAGATGGCGGGGTGCCCACCCCGCCCCCCGCCGACGTGCTCGAACCGCACGACGACACCGCCGACGAAATCGAGTCGCGCGCCGAACTGGATCTCCACCTCCGGAGCGGCAGCCTCGCCGGGCTGACCGTGCAGGGTCTCCGGCTGGATCTCGACCCGGTGCCGGACCTGACCGCGGTCGACCTGACCGGCACCCTCTTCGCGGGGTGCCGGTTCGTCTCCCGGGAGGTGGAGGCGGAGCTGGTCCGGCGCGGGGCGACCGTGGTACCCGACTTCGCGGCGCTGCCGTACCCGACGCACCCGTCCCGGCTCTACACCGCCGGGGAGCTGGCCGCCGGGTTCGACACCGGCGGCTTCGCCGGGATGTACGACACCGTGGTCTACGAGCACTTCCGCAGTCATGGCGGTGCGCTGCCGGAGCTGCGGGAGGCACTGGCCCAGCGGCTGCACGACCACGCCGTCGACAACGCGCTGGCCGACGCCACCCGCACCTGGCTGGCCCGGCACGGCCCGGCTTCCGTGGTCGGGGTGATGGGCGGGCACGCGGTGCCGCGCGGCACCTCGGCGTACCGGCTGGCCGCGACGCTCGGCTGGGAACTGGCCCGGGCCGGCCGGCTGGTGGTGACCGGCGGCGGCCCGGGGGTGATGGAGGCGGCGAACCTGGGCGCCTACCTCTCCGAACGCCCGGCGACCGACCTCAGCTCGGCGATCGACCTGTTGGCCACCGCGCCGGACTTCACCGACCACGACCCCTACACGGCCGCCGCGCTCCGGGTGCGGGCCCGGTACGAACCGGCGGTACCGCAGGCCCGCAACGGCAACGGCAACGGCAAGCGGGGCGCCGACCCGGACGGCTGGGCCCGGCGCGGTGGGCTCGCCATCCCCACCTGGCTGTACGGGCACGAGCCGGCGAACCTCTTCGCCGGCCGGATCGCCAAGTATTTCTCCAACGCGATCCGGGAGGACACCATCCTCCGGCTGGCCCGGGGCGGCATCGTCTTCGCCGCCGGTCGGGCCGGCACCGTGCAGGAGGTGTTCCAGGCGGCCACCAAGACGTTCTACGGCACCGACGGCGACAGCGGGCCGTACGTCTTCCTGGACAGCGCGTTCTGGACCCGGACCCTGCCGATCGAGGCGCTGCTGCGCCCGCTGCTGGCCCTCGCGCCCGCCGGTGACCTGGCCCGTTCGGTGCACATCACCGACGACGTACACGAGGCCGTCCGGCTGCTCACCGCCACGCCGTAACGGGGGCGACCCCGCCCGGGGCGGGTGGGCCTGGCCGGTGCCGGGATCGGCGACCGTGGCCCCACCCGCCGCCGGGGTGGACTGCCGGAACTACTTGGCCAGCGTCGTACCGGTCGAGCGCAGGTGCTCGCACGCCTCGACGACCCGCTGCGCCATGCCCGCCTCGGCCGCCTTGCCCCACACCCGGGGGTCGTACATCTTCTTGTTGCCGACCTCGCCGTCGACCTTGAGCACGCCGTCGTAGTTGCGGAACATGTGGTCCGCCACCGGCCGGGTGAAGGTGTACTGCGTGTCGGTGTCGATGTTCATCTTCACCACGCCGTAGTCGAGCGCCTCGCGGATCTCCTCCAGCAGCGAGCCGGAGCCGCCGTGGAAGACCAGGCTGAGCGGCTTGTCGCCCTTGTTGTACTTGGCGCCGACCGCCTGCTGGATCTCGTTGAGGATCTCCGGGCGGAGCTTGACGTTGCCGGGCTTGTAGACGCCGTGCACGTTGCCGAAGGTCAGTGCCGCCATGTAGCGGCCCTTCTCACCGAGGCCGAGCGCGTCGACCATGGCGATGCCGTCCTCGACGGTGGTGTAGAGCTTCTCGTTGATCGCGTTCTCGACACCGTCCTCCTCGCCGCCGACCACGCCGACCTCGATCTCCAGCACGATGTGCCCGGCCGCCGCCTCGTCGAGCAACTGCGACGCGATCTCCAGGTTCTCCCCGACCGGTACGGCGGAGCCGTCCCACATGTGCGACTGGAACAGCGGCTCCTCGCCCCGGGCCACCCGCTCCTTGGAGATCGCCATCAGCGGGCGGACGAACTTGTCGAGCTTGTCCTTCGGGCAGTGGTCGGTGTGCAGCGCGATGTTGACCGGGTAGTTCTTGGCCACCTCGCGGGCGTACGCGGCGAAGGCCACCGCACCGGTCACCATGTTCTTCACCGTCGGGCCGGAGAGGTACTCCGCGCCGCCGGTGGAGACCTGGATGATGCCGTCGCTCTCCGCGTCGGCGAAGCCGCGCAGCGCCGCGTTCAGCGTCTGCGAGGACGTCACGTTGATCGCCGGGTACGCATACCGGCCCGCCTTGGCGCGGTCCAGCATCTCGGCGTAGACCTCGGGGGAAGCGATGGGCATGTGAAACGCTCCTTACTAACCGCTCTCGGCCTGCTCGGCCGCTGTCTGGATGATCTCTTCCCACCTCCCCTCGCGGCCGGTGGTCGCGGCTGAGGGTCGATGCGCGGGCGCCGCGCGGTTCAGGTGGGAAAAGACTCGATGGGTGCGCCCGGACCGCGCTGTCCTCCGCCCCGAAGTATCCCGTAGTCCGCTCGCGCCAATTCAACCCACCCGGCCCCGGCTCAGCGTTCGGACCGGCCCGGCCACACGACACCGATCAGCCAGCTCACCACCGCCATCACGATCGCCCCGTAGAAGGCCGGCCAGAAGCCGTCGATTTCGAACGGTAGGTCGAACACGTGCGCGATCCAGTCCGTGAGCAGGAAGAGCAGCGCGTTGACGACCAGCGCGAAGAGTCCCAGCGTCAGCACGTAGAAGACGCAGCCGACGACGTGGATGATCGGCTTGAGCACCGCGTTGACCACCCCGAAGATGAACGCCACGACGAGTACGGTGAGCGCGTTCTCTCCGGCGGACCCCCCGGTCAGCTCGATACCGGGCACCACCAGGCTGGTGATCCACAGCGCCAACGCACCGATCACCAGCCTGATCAGGAAGCCCACCGCCTCATCGTGGCACGCGTTCCGGACCCGGACGGGCGGTTTAGCCCGCTCCGGGACCGGGCACGGTGCTCCGGGTACGGACCACCCGATCAGCCCGTACGGTGGAACCAGCGGCACCAATCGGCAGGAGTAGACATGGGCCAGCCCGACGAGGACTTCGCTCCCGGCGACCACCTGACCCCGGACGAGCGCGACCCGGAGGCGCCGGCCGCGGACGCCGTGGAGCAGGCGACGGTCGCGAACCCGAACAACGAGGAGCAGCCGGCCGTGCGGACCGGGCTGGAGGTCAACGACTGGGACGCCCTGGAGCAGGCCCAGGTCGTCGGCACCGAGGACGACGACTACCGCTGAGCCGCCGGCACCGGTAGCCCGTCCGGACGTCCCGCCACCGTCAACGGCCGGGCGGGAGTTCCCGCCGGTTCGGGCGCGCCGGAGAGCAGCCGGCGGTAGATCCCGGTGAGGATCTCGGCCTGGGCCGCCCAGGTCCAACCTTCCAGCAGTCCCGGCCGGTCGTACGCGGCCCGGTAACGCTCCCGGTCTGCCAGTACCGCCCGGACCGCCCGGGCGTAGTCGGCGACGTCCCGGGCCCGGAAGACCTCGCCCTGCCCGGTCGACCGGACCGTACCGGCCATCGTCTTCACATCGCTGACCACCAGCGGCAGCCGGGCGTGCGCGTACTCGAAGAACTTGGTGATCAGCGCGATCTCGTGGTTGGGCCAGTGGTGGATCGGGATCGCCCCGACGTCCGCTCCGGACAGGAACGGCACCACCTGCCAGTGCTCGACGTACGGCAGCACGTGCACCCGGTCGGCGACACCGATCCGGTGGGCGCGCGCGACGAGCTTGCGCACGTACTGGAGGTCGGGGTTCACCACCAGCGCGGTGTGCACCCCGGGCAGCTCGGGCAGGGCGTCGACCATGGTACGCAGGCCACGCTGCTCGGCGGCGCTGCCGCTGTAGACCACCAGCGGAACGTCGGGCCCGACCCCGCAGCGCTGCCGCAGGTCCGGAACGCCCCCGTCCGCCCCGCCCGGGGCGTGCTCGGCGGCGGGCGCGTTCAGCACCACCGCCGGCTGCTCGTCGAGGTGGTGCTCCGCGCGGAGCAGGTCGGCGAGCGCGTCGGAGACGGTGACCACGGCGTCGGCGTACGGGGCGTACTCGCGCTCGTGCGCCCGCATGGCGGGCAGCCAGCGGATGTGCGGCTGCCACGGCCGGATGCCCGGCAGGAACTCGTGGGCGTCCCAGACCAGCTTGACCGGCCGGCCGGCGGCCTGCGCCCTGATCTTGGCCCGGGCACCCACCCCGACCATCCGGAAGTCGTTGGCGTGGATCAGGTCCGGCGCCAGCTCGTCGACCACCGGCCCGTACGCCAGCTCGTAGTCCCAGAGTCCCGGTTCGAGCCGGCGCCAGGCCCCGTCGCCCATGGTCAACTGCCAGAACAGCGTGTACGCGCGGTCCCACGGGTTGCGGTAGCGACGGCCGTAGAGGCCCCGGTTGTGCATCTTCGTCCGGACCCAGACCCAGCGGCCGGCCAGGGCGGCCAGCACCAGCCGGAACCGGAGCCAGAGTTCCGCCGCACGGTCGCGCCGGCCCGCCCGGGCGGCCAGTTCGAGCTGGGCGCCCCGGAACCGCAGGTCCGCCCGCCAGGCGGCGACCTGTTGGGCCCGGTGTTCGGCGATCCCGTTCGGCGGGTAGCCGAGCGGCCAGCGCAGCCAGGCGCGCCGGTACTGGTGACGCTTGCGGAACAGCGGCTCCGGCATCGGCAGCAGCCGGACCTGCGCCCGGCCGAGCTGCCAGCTCTGCGGCGCCATGGTCGGCGACCGGCCGAGCAGGATCACCTCCCAGCCGGCGTCCGCCGCCGACCGGGCCTGCTTCTGCACCCGGGAGTCCCCGTTGACGCCGTTGTCGACCAGCATGACGATCCGGCCCGGCGAGTGGCGGCCTGCCCCGGCATCGTCAGGCGTCATCTCGGCTCCGTCCCACGCACCGCCCCACGGACCCGGCGAGTGTACGGGCCAACCTCGGCAACCAGGGCGGGGCCACATGACGCGGAGATGAACAGCGCGCGACAGGAACCAGCCGGGCCGGGCCGGTGAACCTTTCCACCTTCCCGCTGCGGTCCGGCCCTATCGCACGGGCGCCGCGCAATTCAGGGTTGAAAAAGGTTCACCGAGGTGGAAAGGGTTCACCGGGTGACCCGTTCCGGGTGCTTGCCGACCCATTCGGCCAGGGCGTCCCGACGGAACGCGTCGAACAGGCTGCGGCTCTGGGCCGGGTCCAGGCTCTCGACCTCGCCCACCGGTCCACGGTCCGGGTGGTACGTCCAGCCGATCCCCACCGCGTCCGCCGCGGCCACCGTCCGCAGCGCGCCGAACAGTTCCTGCGGGGTCATCCCGTCGAGGTCGAGGGTGAGGTTCCGGCCGAGCGCCCGGACGATCTCCGCGACCCGGACCGGATCGAGCCCGTCGGCCGGATCGGTGACCTCGTGCAGCAGCGCCTCGGCGAACCGCTGGCCGTTGCGGTCCCGGTCGTGCGCCCCCTGGTCCAGCCGGTACCGCTGGCGCAGCAGGTCCTGCGCGGCGGCGCCGTCGAGCTGCTGGCAGCCGGCCGGGAAGACCCGGGCGGTGTGGTGGGACCGCACCTGCTCCGGCAGGCACACCCGGACCCCGCCGACCGCGTCGGTGAGCTGGCGCAGTCCGGCGTAGGTCAGCGTCGCGGTCGCGTCGAACCGGATCCCGGTCAGCGCGCTGACCGTCCGCTCGGTCAGCGCGGCGCCGGCCGCCAGGTCGGGCCGGCTCCCCGGCCGGTGACTGCCGAGGTAGAACGCGGCACTGAGCTTTCCGAAGCCGTGCCCGGGCACCTCGACGCCGAGGTCCCGGGGCACCGAGACGAGATAGAGCCGGCTCCGGTCCGCCGGCACGTGCACCAGCAGCACGGTGTCCGCGCGGTGGCCGTTGCTCCGGCCGTCCCCGCCGTCGACACCGAGGACGAGGAAGTTCAGCGGCTCGACCGGGCCGGTCGGCCGGGCCGCGAGCGGCGGCGCGGCGACCTCCGGCACCGGCGGCACCCCCACGGTACGACCGAACGTCGGCACCGCGAGCACGCCGAGCATGGCGAGGGCGACCCCGGCGACCTGGGCGGCGCGCCGGCGGCGTCGTCGGCGTACCACCCGACGGTCGATCGCCGCGCGCAGCGGCCCGGCCTCCGGGGTCAGCGACTCGTACCGGACGAACGCCGCCCGCAACTCCTGCTCGACCAGCCGTGGATCCGGGCCGGCACCCGACTCGTCCGGCCCCGGCGAGTCGTCGAACACCAGAATGTCGTCGTCGCTCATTCTCAGGCCTCCACGAATTCGGCACGTAGGGTGGCGAGGGCGCGCGAAATTGCCGACCGGACGGTCCCGACCGCGCAGCCGAGCACCTCGGCGATCTCGGCGTCCGGCAGGTCCTCGTAGTAGCGGAGCACCAGTGCGGCCCGCTGCCGGCGTGGCAGCCGGGACAGCCAGTTCCACACCTGGTCCCGCTCCACGGTGGTCTCGGCGTGGTCGACGCGTACGGCGAGGGCCTCGTCGGGCTCCGCGCGCAGTAGCACCCGCCGTACCCAGGAGCCGCGCTGCCAGTCGAGGTACTGGTTGGTCAGCATCCGGCGTACGTACCGTTCGGGTGCGTCGGCCCGGGCCACCCGCCGCCAGTTGAGCTGAACCCGCACCATCGTCTCCTGCACGAGATCCTGGGCGAGATGGGGATCGCCGGTCAGCATCACCGCGTAGCGCAGCAGCGCGGTGAGTCTGGAGTCGGCGAACTCCTCGTACGTCACGGGCACCTCCGGGCCTCTCCTCCCCTATAGACGGAAGCGTGGGACAGGAAGATTGCCTGACTTACAACTCAGCCGTTCGGCCGAACCTCTCCATCCAGGACAGCGCCGTCAGCTAAGGAGCCCTTAAGCTCCGCAGGCTGCACCTGACCCGTTACGGCAGGCTGCACCCGCTCTTCACGGGAGGAACCCCTCGATGCGATTCACGACCGCGCGGCGCTGGCTGGCCGGGGTCGGCGTAGCCGGTGCGCTCGTCGCCACCGCCACCGCCGCCGGCCCGGCCACCGCCGGCGCACCGGCCGGAGAACTGGACGTCTTTTTCGCCGACACGACGATCGCGGCCGGCAGCGCCGGCAAGATCGAGTCGCCGGTGCTGTACTCCACCTCCGGACCGCTGACCCTGCACGAGCTGACCATTCGGTACGACTTCGCCGATCTGGCCGGCAAGGTGAAGGTCGCCGAGGAGGAAGAGGAGTTCGGCGACTGTACCCCCTCGGGCGCCACCGCGCTGACCTGCACGATTCCGTACCCCATCGACGTTTACGAGGATGGCCTCGCCGGGGTGGCCTGGGTGGTCCTCGCGCCGACCGAGGAGGCCGAGGACGGTGACGAGGGCGACCTGAAGGTCTCGGTCAGCGCGGCCGGCGTCGACACCGTCACGCACACCGCGAAGATCCGGGTCGGCGAGGGTGTCGACCTGGCCGCGGGTGACGAGCTGACCAGGAGCGGCAAGCCGGGCGGCAAGATCAGCACGCCGCTGACCGTGGCCAACGACGGCGAGACCACCATCCAGGGTGCGGTCGCGGTCTTCTACAACGACTACGCCTTCCGCTCGACGACCCGGTTCAGCAACTGCACGTACGCCGACCAGGACCTGCTCACCTGCAAGTTCGACGAGGCGCTCGCACCGGGCGGCTCCTACAGCGCCACGCTGCCGTACACCATCGGCGCGGACACCGAGGCGCCCGGCGGCGCGTACGGCGAGATCGTCTGGATGACCACCGCCGAGTTCGAGGACTACGTCGCCTACCTGGCCCACCGGGGCGTCACCGACCTGGGCAAGCCCGGCACCGACGGTGAGCTGGACCTGACTCAGGCCGGTGGCGTTCAGGCCCAGGGCCGGCAGGCCGACACCGACCCGGAGAACAACTGGTCGAGCGTCGCGCTCGAGGTCACCGGCAAGAACGGTGCCGACCTCTCCGCGATCGGCGCCACCCTGACCGGCGAGGCCGGCGACGTGGTGACCGCCAAGCTCGGGCTCCGCAACGAGGGTCCGGCGACCATCGACGCGACCCGGGGTGGCGGCTCCTTCACCAACGTGCACGTCACGGTCCCGACCGGGACCACCGCGGTCGGCGTACCGGAGAACTGCAGCCCGCGCGACAGCGACGGCAGCGGCGACTGGGAGCAGTTCGGCAAGACCGGCGCCCCGGCGTACCACTGCTACTCGGAGTCCTTCATCAAGGTGGGTGACCAGCACGCGTTCGAGTTCAAGCTGCGCATCGACAACGTCGTGCCGAACGCCACCGGCAGCATCGAGATCAACATCGACTGCCCGTGCGAGGGCCGGCACAGTGACCTCGACGGGTCCAACGACGAGGCGAAGATCCTGGTGAACGCGACCGAGGAGGGTGGCGGCGGCGGAGGTCTGCCGGTTACCGGCGCGTCGACCGGCATCGTCGCCGCGGTCGGTCTTCTGCTGCTCGCGGCGGGCGTCTTCGGCTTCGTCCTGGCCCGGCGCCGCCGGACCCGGTTCGTCGTCTGACCTCCACCGGACACCAGCACCACCGACACCCCGTCGGCCCGGGTACGGGTCGGCGGGGTGTCGCCGTGTCGGGCGGTTCCAGTGCGGTGGCGCGTGGCCGCCGTTCCGGCCGGCGGGACCTCGGTCGGCGTGTCGCGGTCGGTGCCGGCGGTGGTAATCGACGCGACGGGTGGTCGGGGAACTGTCAGCATGGTCGACGTGTTGATCACCGTGACCACCACCCACCAGCCAGCCACCGACCTGGGCTACCTGCTCGTGAAGCACCCCGACCGGGTGCACACCTTCGAGATGCCCACCGGTACGGCGTACGTGGTGTACCCGGAGGCCGGCGCCGAACGTTGCACCGCCGCCCTGCTGCTCGACATCGACCCGCTAGCGCTGCAGGGCGGTCGGGGGCGGCGGGGAAGGGCCGGCCGGGGCGGCAACCCGACGCCGGACGGCTTCACCCTCGGCCAGTACGTCAACGACCGCGGGTACGCCGCCTCCAGCCTGCTCTCATCGGCACTGTCCACTGTGTTCCGCTCGGCGCTGCGCGGGAACTCGAAGGACCGGCCCGAGCTGGCCGCCACCCCGATCCCGCTGGAACTGCGGGTGCCCGCACTGCGTTGCCGGGGCGGGGCCGAGCTGGCCGGCAGGCTCTTCGCCCCGCTGGGCTGGACGGTGAACGCCACCCCGATCCCGCTGGACCCGACCCAGCCCGACTGGGGCGACAGCCGGTACGTCGACCTCACCCTGACCGGCACGCTGCGGCTCGCCGACGCCCTCAACCACCTGTACGTACTGCTGCCGGTGCTGGACGACGCCAAGCACTACTGGGTCGCGCCGGACGAGATCGACAAGCTGCTCCGGGCCGGCGCCGGCTGGCTGGCGGAACATCCGGAACGAGGGCTGATCACCCGCCGCTACCTGGCCCACCGGCGGGCCCTGGCCGGCGCCGCGCTGGCCCGGCTGGCGGAGCAGCGGCTCGCGGACGAGCCGGGCGACCCGGACACCATCGTGGAGGCGCCCGACGGCGGTGCGGACGAGGAGGCCGGGCTGCCGGCCACCGTCGACCGGCAGCCGCTCGCGGCGCTGCGCCGGGCCGCCGTACTCGACGCGCTGGACCGCTCCGGCGCCGCCCGGGTGCTCGACCTCGGCTGCGGTGGCGGCGCGCTCCTGACCGAGCTGGTGAAGAATCGCCGGTACACCGAGATCGTCGGCACCGACGTCTCGTCCCGGACGCTGGCGATCGCGCAGCGACGGCTGCGGCTGGACCGGCTGCCACCCCGGCAGCGCGACCGGATCAAGCTGTGGCAGTCCGCGCTGACCTACCGGGACGACCGGCTGCGCGGGTACGACGCCGCCGTGCTGATGGAGGTGGTCGAGCACCTCGACCCGCCGCGCCTACCCGCGCTGGAGGCAGCCGTCTTCGGGCACGCCCGACCGGAGACGGTGGTCGTGACCACCCCGAACGTCGAGTACAACGTGCGGTATCCGGGCCTGGCCGCCGGTGCGTTCCGGCACACCGACCACCGGTTCGAGTGGACCCGGGCCGAGTTCGCGGACTGGGCCGACGCGGTCGGCGCCAGCTACGGCTACGCGGTCACGATCAGCGGCGTCGGCGCCGACGACCCCGAGGTGGGCAGCCCGACCCAGCTCGCGGTCTTCGCCCGCACCGCGCCGTCGGGAGGTACACCGACCTCTCCGCCCGGCACGGCACCGCCGACGGCCGGCACCGACCGCACGACCAGCACGAGTACGACCGGTGACAGCACCGTTGGTGACGGAGGAGACGCCCGATGAGCACGCTGGACATTCCCGAACTGGCCCTGGTGGCCCTGGTCGGCGTCTCCGGTTCGGGCAAGTCGACCTTCGCCCGCCGGCACTTCGCGCCGACCCAGGTGCTCTGCTCGGACACCTTCCGGGCGATGGTGGCCGACGACGAGAACGACCAGTCCGCCTCGGGCGACGCATTCGAGGTCCTGCACCACGTCGCCGGAAAGCGGCTGCGCGCCGGTCGGCTGACCGTGGTGGACGCCACCAACCTCCAGCAGCACGCCCGGGCCGGGCTGGTCACCGTCGCCCGGGAACACGACGTACTGCCGGTGGCGATCGTGCTGGACGTGCCCGAGCCGCTCTGCTGGGAGCGTACGCAGGCCCGCCCGGACCGGACGTTCGGCCGGCAGGTGCTCGGCCGGATGCAGCGGGACCTGCGGCGCAGTGTCGGGCGGCTGGAGCGGGAGGGCTTCCGCAAGGTGCACGTGCTGCGCGGCGTCGAGGAGATCGAGGCCGCCGAGATCCGCTACGAGAAGCTGTTCAACGACCGCAGGGAGCTGACCGGACCGTTCGACATCATCGGCGACGTGCACGGCTGCCGGGCCGAGTTGGAGGCGCTGCTGCTCCGGCTCGGCTGGACGCTGCACCGCGACGGGAGCGGGCGGCCGGTGAACGCGACGCACCCGGAGGGTCGTACCGCGATCTTCGTGGGTGACCTGGTCGACCGCGGGCCGGACTCGCCCGGCGTACTCCGGCTGGTGATGGGGATGGTCGGTGCCGGCACCGCGCTCTGCGTGCCCGGCAACCACGAGCAGAAGCTGCTGCGCAAGCTGCGCGGCCGCAACGTCACGGTGTCGCACGGCCTGGCCGAGACGCTGGCCCAGCTCGACGGCGAGGAACCCGGGTTCGTCGCCGAGATCGCCGCGTTCGTCGACGGCCTGGTCAGCCACTACGTACTGGACGGCGGCCGGCTGGTGGTCGCGCACGCCGGTCTCAAGGCCGAATACCAGGGTCGGGCGTCCGGCCGGGTCCGGGCGTTCGCGCTCTTCGGCGAGACCACCGGCGAGACCGACGAGTACGGCCTGCCGGTGCGCTACCCGTGGGCCCGGGACTACCGCGGCTCGGCGATGGTCGTCTACGGCCACACCCCCACCCCGGCCCCCGAGTGGGTCAACAACACCATCTGCATCGACACCGGCTGTGTCTTCGGCGGCGCGTTGACCGCGCTGCGCTACCCGAGCCGGGAACTCGTCGCGGTGCCGGCGGCGAAGGAGTACTACCGGCCGGCCCGGCCGCTGACCTCGACGCCGGCTGCGCTGCCGTCGGGGGCGGCGGAGGCCTCGTCCGGCAGCACCGGCCGGCCCGGAGCCGCCGAGCGGGACGACCTCGGGCTGGACCTGCGGGACGTCACCGGGCGCCGGCACCTCGACTACGGCTACGGCACGGTGACCGTACCGGCCGAGAACGCCGCCGCGGCGCTGGAGGTGATGAGCCGGTTCGCCGTCGATCCGCGCTGGCTGCCCTGGCTGCCGCCGACCATGGCACCCTGCTCCACCTCGACCGTCGAGGGCTTCCTGGAGCATCCCGCGCAGGCGTTCGAGGACTACCGGCGGGCCGGGGTCGACCGGGTGGTCTGCGAGGAGAAGCACATGGGGTCCCGGGCGGTGGTGCTGGTCTGCCGGGACGAGGTCGATCCGGCGGCAGCGGCCGGCGCGGGCCGGTTCGGGCCGGGCGACGGGGTGGTCTACACCCGCACCGGGCGGCCGTTCTTCGGCGGCAGGCTCGACCGGGCGCTGCTGGCCCGGGTACGCGCCGCCGTCGGCGGTGCCGGGCTGTGGGCCGAACTCGACACCGACTGGCTGTTGCTCGACTGTGAACTGCTGCCCTGGTCGGCCAAGGCCGGCGGGCTGATCCGGGAGCAGTACGCCCCGGTCGGTGCGGCGGGCCGGGCCGCACTGCCGGCCGTGCTGGACGCGCTGGACCGGGCCGCCGGGCGGGACCTGCCGGTCGCCGACCTGCGGGACCGGATGGCCCGCCGCGCGACCGACCTCGACCGCTACACCGAGGCGTACCGGAGCTACGTGCGGCCGACCGACGGCCTTGCCGGGGTGACCCTGGCGCCGTTCGCCGTACTCGCCACCGAGGGCGCCTCGCACGCCGGCCGGGACCACGGCTGGCACCTGGCCCTGGCCGACCGGCTGCACGGCGCCGATCCGGAGCTGTTCACCCCGACCCGGCGCCGGGTGGTGGACCTCGGCGACTCCGTCGCGGAGAAGGCGGCGACGGACTGGTGGCTGGAGCTGACCGGGGCCGGCGGCGAGGGGATGGTGGTGAAGCCGTACGCCGGGCTCGGTGCCCGGGACGCCGAGGGCCGGCTGCTCCAGCCGGGCCTGAAGTGCCGGGGCCGGGAGTACCTGCGGATCATCTACGGCCCGGAGTACGCCGAACCGGACCAGTTGGCCGTTCTCCGGCAGCGGTCGCTGGGCCGCAAGCGCGGGCTGGCCCTGCGCGAGCACGGACTCGGCCTGGCCGCGCTGGACCGGCTGGCCGACGGCGCCCCGCTGTGGCGGCGGCACGAGCTGGTCTTCGCGATCCTCGCCTGCGAGTCGGAACCGGTCGATCCGCGACTCTAGGGCCGTCCCCGCCCTGGTCGGCGTCCGGTCATTCCGGCGCCGACCAGGGCGCTCGTCCAGAAACCGCCGTCGGCGTCCGATCGGGTACGGCCCGGCGGGCGGCATCGCGCGGCGGCTGCCGGGAACGTCCGCCTAGACTGCTGTGGTACCCGCCACCATGCTGGCGGACCCTTCACCGCGCCATGCCGAGAGTTCCGGAGGTCTCCTCGTGCCGACGCCTACCACCACGCTGGCCCTGGGTCCGGATTGGCTGGATCCGGAGTGGTTGATCTCCACCTTCGGGCTGCTCGGCATCCTGGCCATCGTCTTCGCCGAGTCCGGGCTGCTGATCGGCTTCTTCCTGCCCGGCGACTCGTTGCTGTTCACCGCCGGTCTGTTGACCGCCGACGGTGAATACATCACCTACCCGCTGTGGCTGGTCTGCCTGCTGATCACGATCGCGGCGATCGCCGGCGACCAGGTCGGATACGCGTTCGGCAAGAAGGTCGGTCCCGCGCTGTTCCGCCGCCCCAACTCGCGGCTGTTCAAGCAGGAAAACCTGATCAAGGCGCATGAGTTCTTCGAGAAGTACGGCGCCCGATCGGTGGTACTGGCCCGGTTCGTGCCGATCGTCCGTACCTTCACCCCGATCGTCGCCGGGGTCAGCGGGATGCGGTACCGCACGTTCGTGGTCTACAACGTGATCGGCGGCATCCTCTGGGGCACCGGGGTCACGGTGCTCGGCTTCTTCCTCGGCCAGATCCCGTTCGTCAAGACGAACATCGAGCTGATCCTGATCGCCATCGTCGTCGTCTCGGTCATCCCGATCGTCATCGAGCTGCTCCGGGCCCGGATGGCCGCCCGGCGCGGCACCACCCCGGCCGAGCGGGCCGAGCTGGAACACGCGGCCCAGGAGGCGCAGCGGCACCGCCAGGGCTACTAGGCCGGGCCAGGAACTCACACGCTGGTCGCGCCGTCGTCTACCCAGGCGAGGAATCCGGCTCAGACGCTGGTGGCGCCGCCCTCGATCCGGGCCAGGAACTCGGCGGGCAGCTTCGGCAGCTCGGCGAGCCGGCCGGCGGCGAGCGCCTGGTACGTCAGCCGGGCCGCCTCCTCAAGGTTGGCGGCCCGCTTGTGTGCCAGCTCCACGCTGTCGGCCAGCACCGAGCAGCCGTGCCGGCTCAACACCAGACAGTTGGTGCCGTCCCGGGTCGCGTCGGCGGCCAACTCGGCCAGTTCGGTGGTGCCGGGCAGCCGGAACGGCACCCGGGTGACCCGGCGCAGATAGAAGCCGTGGTCGGTGGTGACCAGCCGGATCTCTTCGCCGAGGGCGTCGAGCAGCAGCACGGTCTGCGGGTGCAGGTGCACGATCGCGTTCACGTCCGGCCGGGCCCGATAGGTGGCGAGGTGCAGCTCGACCTCGCTGGTCGGCACGACCGCCGGCCTCGTCGGGCCGCCTGCGGTCTCCGCACGCGACGGGCCGCCAGCGCCCTGGGCGTGCGGGAGCGCGGAATGCCGCGTCGGGGCAGCGCCGATAGCGGGCGCACCGACGGACGCGGAGGCACCACCGGCGTCCGAGGCTGCGTCCGGACCCCGGGGTACGGGCAGCGTCGTACCGTCCGGGAGGGCGGCACCGTCCTGGAGGGCCTGTCCGGCGAGCCGGCTCGGCTGTGCCGAGCCACCGTCGGCGGCCGGCTCCCCAGGGCGGAGCGAAACGTCTGAGTGAGCCGGATAGTCCGTAAGGACGGAACCATCCGGGATGCGCACTCGGACGAAGGATGGACGGTCAAGCCGATCCAGCCAGGTGCCGCCAGCGGTCACCCAGCAGGAATCGCCGTCGGGCAACCGGGCGGACAGGTTGCCGCCGGAACCGACCACGAGACCGGTCCGGACGACGTCCTGCCCGACGTACGCGAGCTGATCTCGCAGGTCTCCCTGGAGATAGTTCACGCCGGAAGCCCGCCCCGCCCCACCGCGTCAGCAGCGGTTGGACCGTCTGGCGCCGTCCTACACAGGGCGGACACCAGACGGGCCGGCCACTGATTCAGCGGGCCTTCTTGGTGGCCCGCTTACGCGGCGGGGTCAGCAGATCGGCGATCGTGGCGATCGCCGTCGGCACCAGGCGGTAGTAAGCCCACACGCCCCGCTTCTCCCGCTCCAGCAAGCCGGCTTCGGTGAGGATACGGAGGTGGTGGCTGACCGTCGGCTGGGAGAGACCAAGCGGCGCGGTGAGATCACACACGCACGCTTCGCCCTCCGGTGCCGACTGGATCAGGCTGAGCAGCCGAAGCCGAGCGGGGTCGGCAAGGGCCTTGAGGACCCCTGCCAGCCGCTCAGCGTCGGCGCGCTCGATCGGCTCGCCGGCAAGCGGCGAGATCTGAGGCATAGTCATTTCGGCCAACGCAGTTCCCACGTATTCCATCCTTCCACCAGCAGCATCGACCCGCCTGCATATCAGCAGATCCGAATCGGCAAACTTTTAGGCCACTAGGCCGAGGTCAGCCAACGTATAGGCTGCCCGGTATGGCAATCCGGCGGCTCGTACGGCGTCGCCCGCACCACGATCAACAATAACCGCCACGCCCACGACCTCGGCTCCGGCCTCCCGTAACGCCTCCACTGCGGTCAGCACGCTGCTTCCCGTGGTGGAGGTGTCCTCCACCGCCAACACCCGGCGACCACTCACCTCCGGACCCTCGATCCGGCGCTGCAACCCGTGCGTCTTGCCGGCCTTGCGCACCACGAAAGCGTCGAGTCGACGCGACGTCGCCGAGGCGGCGTGCAGCATCGAGACGGCGATCGGGTCCGCACCCAACGTCAGGCCGCCAACCGCGTCGTAATCCCAGTCCGCCGTGAGGCTGAGCATGATCCGGCCGACCAACGGTGCCGCCGCGTGATGCAGGGTCACGCGCCGCAGATCGACGTACCAGTCCGCCTCACGACCAGAGGACAGCACCACCCGACCGTGCACGACGGCAAGGTCAGTGATGAATTTACGCAGGTCGTCGTGGTCCCCCATGGCCGGTAAGGGTACTGCGCCAAGGTGAGAGCCGAATGGCCGACCCGGCGGGAGGGCCGTTCGCGTCGGTCTGACGGTGGCCGATGGGCCGAAAAATCGGCTACTCTCCGCACTGAATCTTGCCTACGCGCGCCGTCGTCATCGCAGCCGTAGGAGCGCCGGAACCGCGTCGTGCGGCCGGATCACAACTCTCCGCGACCGGTCCGGCCCCGGGCGTCCTTGGCCACCGCCCGCCAGATCCGGCCCGGCGCGTGCCGCAGGCCGAAGACCGCCACCTTGTACCGCCAGTCCGGGACGCTGACCATGCGGTCCCGATCCAGGTCACGAAGGGCGTCCCGCACCACGTCGTCGGCGCGTAGCCACATCCAGTCCGGCGTCTTCGACATGTTGATACCGGCCCGGTCGTGGAACTCGGTACGCGTGTAGCCGGGGCAGAGCGCCATCACCCGTACGCCCATCGGCCGGACCGACTGGGCCACCGACTCGCTGAAGTTGGTCACCCACGCCTTGCTGGCCGGGTACGTCGACCCGGGCATGACCGGCCCGAAGCCCGCGACGGAAGAGACATTTATCACTGCCCCGTGGCGCCGCTCGGTCATCCCGGGCAGGGCGGCGAGGGTCAGCCGGAGCACGGCGTGCACGTTCAGCCGGAGCAGCCGGGACTCGTCGGAGACGGTCGAGTGCAGGAAGGAGCGGTTGAGACTGATCCCCGCGCTGTTGACGAGCATGTCGACCGGCGCCGACGCGTCGGAGAGCCGCTCCTCGACCGAGCCGCACCCCTGGTCGGTGGCCAGGTCGGCGGAGAGGACCTCGACCGTGTTGCCGTGCCGGGCGGTCAGCTCGGCGGCGGACTCGGTGAGCCGTTCGCCGTCCCGGGCCACCAGCAGCAGGTCGTACCCGTCGGCGGCGAGCCGCCGGGCGAACGCGGCGCCGATCCCGGCCGTGGCGCCGGTGATCAGGGCGCGGCGGGTTCCGCTCCGGCCCGCCCCGGAAGGCCGACCGGCGTCGGAGTCGGCGTCCGACGGGGAAACGGCTTCTGCCACTGACTTCCTCACCTCGACGACTTCGCTGGCGTACGGCGGGACCGGGCACGGGTCGAGGCGGACCGCGACGCGGGGCACACCGTGCGGCCGCACCTGCGGGGCCTACCGCAGCGGCGGTACCGCTCCCACAACGTAGCGGAGCGGCTCGAATCGGAAAAGACCGTCACGGGCGGCGACAGGCTTCGGCGGCGCGCTCGGACGCCGACCGCCGCACCCGCCGTACCCCCGGTCGCCGCCGGCTGCCGGACGTGCCGGATCCCCCGGCGGCCGGTGCCGACCGGGGGATCCGTGTGCGGGAATTCAGCTCGCCGGTGGGTTGGGGGGCGGGTTCGTCGGCGGGTTGCCGGGCGGATTCGACGGCGGTCCGGCCGGCGGATACTGCGGGTACCCGGGATCGGTGCCGGAGGTCGGCCCCTGGCCCGGGTAGGGCGGCTGGCCCGGGTACGCCGCGCCCGGCACCGGCGGCTCCCAGCCGGCCGGCTGCTTGCGGAAGAACTCGTTCGACGCGGGCAGTGCGAGCAGGATGATCGCGGCGATCAGCGCCAGCAGTGCGACGATCGAGCAGACCAGCGTGAGCGGCCCGCTCCACGAGGGCAACTCCGCCTCGAGCCGGCGCTGGATCTCGGCCCCGTCCGGAAGGTCCCCTGTGGAGCCGCCGCCGGTGCCCATCCCGGAGAGCGCCGTGCCAGCGGCACCGAACCCGGTGCAGCAGACTCCGATCCCGGCGACCACCCAGGTGGCGATCCGGGCGCCGTTGCGGCCCTGGTTGTTCAGCAGAGCCAGCACCACCAGGCCGACGGCGATCAGCAGTTGCAGCACGGCGCTGAACACGGTGGCGCCGACGGCGAAGCCCTCGGTGCCCTCGGCGGAGGTGCCGGCGTACTCCTCACGGAAGACGGTCGAGACGGTGCCGAGCGTGGCGAGGCTGACCGCCGCCGAGACGGCGATCAGGGCGGCCGCCAGATAGAGCAGATAGCTGGCGTTGGTGACGGTGCCCGGGCGCGGCCTCGCGGTCGGCGCGGGATTGGCTGGTTCCGACACGGCTCTCCTTTCCTGGCTCGGGTCCCCGGCTCGGGGTCCCGGGACCGGTTTGTGCGGGTCGAGTGTTCCCGGATCGAAACTCCCAGATTCCGGACCACCGTATCGGTATCGGTCCCGTCGACCGGGGGTGAACCGCCGCCGGTGCGGCGGGGACCCGGCCGGACCGGTGTCAGTCCTGGTCGAGCCGGGCGGCGGCGTACTCGCCGAGGGTCGTCTGGTCCATCAGGCAGCCGCTGAAGGTGGTCAGCTCGGCCGGGTCACCGCGCAGTCCCCGCCAGGCTTCCCGGGCGGCCGCCGGGTCCAGCCGGTCGAGCAGCGTCGCCGCGTACGCCTTGCCGGCGGCCGAGCCGTTCGCCAGCAACCACGTCAGCCGGGGACGGATCTCCTCGGCCCGGTCGGGCAGTGCCGCCTCGACGGTCCGGTACGCCTCGGTCGGCACCAGCACCTGCCCGGCGAGCCCCACCCCGCCGAACGCGACGACGTCGGCGCCGGCCAGCTCGCGTACCGCCGTCGTCAGGTCGTCGGCCCGTCCCGGAAACTCGGTCATGCCACCAATGGTGACCCGGCCCGGCCCGGAGCGCTCGCCGGCAGGGCGCCGGAGCGCTCGGGCTCACCGACGGACGGCGGGGCCGGCCCGGTCCGCCATGGGGTCGGGCCGGCCCCGCCGGAGGTGTCCTCAGACCCGGACGACGGTCAGACCTTCCTTGGTGTCCGCCAGGTCGACCCGGACGGTGTCGCCGTCCCGCACCTCGCCGGCCAGCAGCGCCCTGGCCAGCCGGTCCCCGATCGCCGACTGCACCAGCCGGCGCAGCGGCCGGGCACCGTAGATCGGGTCGTAACCGTGCTCGGCCAGCCAACTCCGGGCCGGGTCGGTGACGTCCAGGCCGAGCCGCCGGTCGGCGAGCCGCCGCCGCAGCCGGTCGAGCTGGATGTCCACGATCCCGCGCAGTTCCTGCCCGGTGAGCGAGGCGAAGACCACGATGTCGTCGAGCCGGTTGAGGAACTCCGGCTTGAAGTGCGAGCGGACCACCGCCAGCACCGCCTCCCGGCGCTCCTCCTCACCCAGGGTCAGGTCGGAGACGACCGCCGAGCCGAGGTTGGAGGTGAGGATCAGGATGGCGTTGCGGAAGTCGACCGTACGCCCCTGGCCGTCGGTGAGCCGGCCGTCGTCGAGCACCTGGAGCAGTACGTCGAAGACGTCCGGATGGGCCTTCTCCACCTCGTCCAGCAGGATCACCGAGTACGGCCGGCGGCGCACCGCCTCGGTGAGTTGCCCGCCCTCCTCGTACCCGACGTACCCGGGCGGGGCGCCGACGAGCCGGGCCACCGAGTGCTTCTCGGCGTACTCGCTCATGTCGATCCGGACCATGGCCCGCTCGTCGTCGAAGAGGAACTCGGCGAGCGCCTTGCCCAGCTCGGTCTTGCCGACGCCGGTGGGGCCGAGGAAGAGGAAGCTGCCGGTGGGCCGGTCCGGGTCGGCGACCCCGGCGCGGGCCCGGCGTACCGCGTCGGAGACCGCGGCGACCGCCTCGGCCTGGCCGACCACCCGGGCGCCGAGCGACGACTCCATCCGGAGCAGCTTGGCGGTCTCGCCCTCCATCAGCCGGCCGGCCGGGATGCCGGTCCAGGAGGCGACCACCGCGGCGATGTCGTCGGCGCCGACCTCCTCCTTGAGCATCGCCCCGTCGGCCTGCAACCCGGCCAGTTCGCCCTCGGCCCGGGTCAGTGCGGCCTTCAGCTCCGGGATGCGGCCGTAGCGCAGCTCGGCGGCGCGTTCCAGCTCGCCGTCCCGCTCGGCCCGCTCGGCCTCGCCGCCGAGCCGCTCCAGCTCCTCCTTGGCGGTGGATATCCGGGTGATGTGCTCCTTCTCCAGCCGCCACCGTTCGCTGAGCGCGGTGAGCTGCTCGCGCTTGTCGGCCAGCTCCTTGCGGAGGCGTTCGAGCCGCTCGGCCGAGGCCGGGTCGGGCTCCTTGGCCAGCGCCATCTCCTCGATCTCCAGCCGGCGTACCGCCCGCTCGATCTCGTCCACCTCGGTGGGCCGGGAGTCGATCTCCATCCGGAGCCGGGAGGCGGACTCGTCGACCAGGTCGATCGCCTTGTCCGGCAGGAACCGTTCGGTGATGTACCGGTCGGAGAGGCTGGCGGCGGCGACCAGCGCGGCGTCGGTGATGCGTACGCCGTGGTGCACCTCGTAGCGCTCCTTGAGCCCGCGCAGGATGCCGATGGTGTCCTCGATGGTCGGCTCGCCGACCAGCACCGGCTGGAAGCGCCGCTCCAGCGCCGGATCCTTCTCGATGTGCTCGCGGTACTCGTCGAGGGTGGTCGCGCCCACCATCCGCAGCTCGCCCCGGGCCAGCATCGGCTTGAGCATGTTGCCGGCGTCCATCGAGCCCTCGCCCCGGCCGGCGCCGACCACGGTGTGCAGCTCGTCGAGGAAGGTGATGACCTGGCCGTCGGAGTTCTTGATCTCCTCCAGCACGGACTTCAGCCGCTCCTCGAACTGCCCCCGGTACTGCGCACCGGCGACCATCGCGCCGAGGTCGAGCGAGACCAGCTTCTTGTCCCGGAGCGACTCGGGGACGTCACCGGCGACGATCCGCTGGGCCAGCCCCTCGACGATCGCGGTCTTGCCGACGCCCGGCTCACCGATCAGCACCGGGTTGTTCTTGGTACGCCGGGAGAGCACCTGGACCACCCGGCGGATCTCGGCGTCCCGGCCGATCACCGGGTCGATCTTGCCGTCCCGGGCGCTCGCGGTCAGGTCGACGCCGTACTTCTCCAGCGCCTGGTAGGTCTGCTCGGGGTCGGCGGTGGTCACCCGGCGGTCGCCGCCGCGTACCGCGGGGAAGGCGGCGACCAGGTTCTCCTCGGTGGCGCCGGCCTGCTTGAGGGTGTTCGCGACCGCGCCGCCGACCCGGGCCAGCCCGGCCAGCAGGTGCTCGGTCGAGGTGTACTCGTCGCCGAGCGGCCGGGCGATCTGCTCGGCCGCGCCGATCGCGTTGACGAACTCGCGGGACAGGCTCGGCTCGGCGACACTGGATCCCCGGGCGGCCGGCTGGTTCTCCACGGCCCGGGCGGCGGCCCGCCGGATGTCGGCCGGATTCGCCCCGACCGCCCGCAGCAGCCCGGCGGCGGTGGACCCGCCGGTGTCCAGCAGGGACAGCAGCAGGTGCCACGGTTCGACGGTGGCGTGGCCGCGCTGGTTCGCCGTCGCGACGGCGCCGGTGATGACTTCGCGGCTCTTCGTGGTGAGACGTTCGGCGTTCATGGGCTCCCAATACGGTCCGCCGGCCGTGGGACGGGCCGGCATCGGCAGCGTGGCGGGCGGTGACGCCGCCGCCCGGCGACACCACCTCCAGTACGAACGACACAACCAGAGTTGAGTCTATTCCACTCAAGTCTCCAGGCATGACGTCGGTCACATTCAGCCGGTGCCGGCCTCGCCCGACCGAAGATACGTTCCGCCCGCCCTGCCCGTCGGACGCCGGTACCGGCCCTCGATCGACAAACGGGTACGGTTGGTTACGTGCGAGTACGTGTGGAGCAGACGGCGTTGCCCGGGATCGGCGTACGCCACGACGTGGTCACCGCCTCCGGACGCCGGCTCGGTGTGGTCACGCATCGCAACGGCCGACGGGATCTGGTGCTGTACGACCCCGACGATCCGGACTCCTGCACCGCCGATATCCCCCTCACCGACGACGAGGCGGAGGCGCTGGCCGACATTCTCGGCGCCTCGCTGATGCTGGGCCAGCTCTCCGGGCTGCGCCAGCAGGCCGCCGGGCTGCTCACCGAGCAGATTGCCATCCCGGCCGGCTCGCGGTACGTCGGCCGGCGGCTGGGCGACACGCAGACCCGCACCCGTACCGGCGCATCCATCGTCGCTGTCCTCCGGGAACGCGAGGTGATCGCCTCACCCGATCCGACCTTCCGGTTCGAGGCCGGCGATGTCGTGGTCGTGGTCGGCACCCGCCAGGGACTCGACGGTGTCACCGCGATCCTCGCCGAGACCGACCCGGACGGCTGACGGGAGATGCATCACACCACTGTCCTGCTCATCGAGGTCGGTGCGCTGCTGTTCGTCCTCGGACTACTCAGCCGGCTCAGTCGGCGGATCGGGCTCTCACCGATCACGCTCTATCTGCTCGCCGGGCTCGCCTTCGGGCACGGCGGGCTGGTTCCGCTCTCGGCCAGCGAGGAATTCTTCGAGGTCGGCGCCGAGATCGGTGTGATCCTGCTGCTGGTCATGCTGGGCCTGGAATACTCCGCCGACGAACTGGTCGGCAACCTGCGCGCCGCGGCGCCGGCCGGGCTGGTCGACGGCCTGCTCAACGCGCTGCCGGGGGCGGCTTTCGGGCTGCTGCTCGGCTGGGGTTGGGTCGGTGCGGTCGTGCTGGCCGGGGTCACCTGGGTCTCCTCGTCCGGCGTCATCGCCAAGGTACTGGCCGACCTCGGCCGACTCGGTAACCGGGAGACTCCGGTCATCCTGTCGGTGCTGGTCATCGAGGACCTCGCGATGGCGCTCTACCTGCCGCTGGTCACCGCGATCCTCAGCGGTCAGAGCCTGCTCGGCGGGGGTATCGCGCTGGCCATCGCGGTCTTCACCGTGGTCCTGGTGCTGGTGGTGGCGATCCGGCACGGCAACTTCATCTCCCGGATGCTCTCCGCCCGGGACCCGGAGGCGCTGCTGCTCGGCGTATTCGGGCTGACCCTGCTGGTCGCCGGCCTCGCGGCCGGGCTCCAGGTGTCGGCGGCGGTCGGCGCCTTCCTGGTCGGCATCGCGCTCTCCGGTCCGGTGGCACACAACGCGACGGAGTTGCTCTCGCCGCTGCGCGATCTCTTCGCCGCCGTCTTCTTCGTCTTCTTCGGCCTGAACACCGACCCCCGGGCCATCCCGCCGGTGCTGCTGCCGGCGCTCGCGCTGGCCGTGGTCACCATGGCCACCAAGGTGCTGACCGGTTACCTGGCGGCGAAACGGGTCGGCATCGGGCGCCCGGGCCGCTGGCGGACCGGACTGGCGCTGTCGCCGCGCGGCGAGTTCTCCATCGTCATCGCCGGGCTGGCCGTCACCACCAGCGTGGTCAATCCGCAACTCGGTCCGCTGGCGACCGCGTACGTGTTGATCACGGTGATCACCGGTCCGATGTTGGCCCGGCTGCCCGACTTCGGCTGGTTCAAGCGGTGGCTGCGTCGGTCCGCCGCCGCGCCGACACCGGCTCCGGCGGCGGAGTGAGCTGGGGCGCGGCGGGGTGCCGCGCTCCACATATCGGGATCACCGTTCGGCCGGTTCCACCAACGCGTAACGGGTTGATGAAATAGCACGTGGCGGCCCTTTCGCAGGTTGGCAACAGCGCGTTACCGTGTCGCCGCAGTAGCCACAGGTCTTGCGGGGGCCGGGGTGCCCGGCAGCCGTGCGAGCGGAAAGGCGGCCCGTTGAGCGTGCAGGACTCTGCGTTCCGGGGCTTTGCCAACCCGGTAGACCCGTCCCCCACCGAGCTTCGTGCCTGGGCCTACGAGCCGGACTCGGTCCCGCTGCATACGATGCCGAAGGACTGGGACCTGCTGGTCTCCGGCGACCGGCTGATCGGCACGCTGTTCGAGCTGGCGATGGACCGGTCGTGTCCGGCCCGCCGGTTCGCGCTGCACTGCCTCTACATCTATGCCGCGGACGGCATCCGGACCAAGTTCCAGGCCCATCCGAAGCGGCGGTTGCGGAAGCTGGTCGAGCAGGCCGAGCGGCTCGGCGACGAGCCGATGGTCATCTGGGCGCACAACACCCGGATGCTCCAGGCCAGGCCGGAGCTGTTCGACTACCGCGACTGGTGCGAGGGCGGCCTGGTCCGGCAGTCCCGCCGGCTGAGCTGACCCGGGTCGACCGGACGAGCGGTGGGCCGGGACCCCCCGTGGACCCCGGACCACCGGCCACCTCTGGTGCCGGTGCGGAGCACGGGACCTGACCTGCGTACCGGAGGACCACGATCTGCGGGAGCCGCACCACGGGTCAGGTTACTGATCTCACCGGTCCCGTGTGCCGGAAAACGGGCAGCGGGACGGGAGACGGACCCTTCCGGGTCACCGCCCCGGAGGTCCGGCAGGAAGAGCTGGCGCTCGAAGCACCTCTCGACGAGCGCCAGCCGAGTTCTTCGCTTGAACCGTCGCGACGCCGGACGGCGGCTGCCGTACCGGTGCGCGTGGATGTCGCCCTGGCTCGGGCACGCCGGGACCCGGTCCCGGCGAGGTCTACTCGCACCGCATCCAGTTGAAGTGGTACGTCGTGCTGACGCCGCCGTCGGTGGAATCCATCATCATGAAGCTGGTCGTCTTCGGGTCCGACGTACCCCGACTCACCCGCAGCTCCGTGTTGATGTTGAACAGCCGTACCTCGCCACAGGGGGCGTAGACCAGCGAGGCCACGTCCGTGACGTCGGTCGTCTGCCAGCTGTCACTGACCGGGCCGGCGAAGGAGTGCGACTCGGCCGCCGTCGGCGACGTCCCCTGGATGTAGTAGCTCGCCCGCTGCATGCCGCTGGCACCGCGTTCGAGATGGGCGAAGCCGCGGTAGTCGGCCTGCCCGATCGCGTACGTGAAGCCACCCGGGACGTTCACCTTGAGGACCAGTTGGCAGTTCTTCCGAAAGTCGGTCGGCGCGGTACCCGCGCCGGCCTGGGCGAGATAGTCGCTGTAGGTCACCGTGAAGGCGGTGTTGTCCGGCGCCGTGGCGACCGCCGCCGTGCCGAGCCGGCAACCCGACCCGTTGACCGTCACGATCTCGATCGTGATGCGCTCTGCCGGCGGATTCGTGGTCGGTACGGGATCGGCGAGTACCGGCAGACCCATTAACGACGCCGCCAGGCTGCCGATGACTAATGTGTGCAACATTTCCGGGGCTCCCTTCGGTCACCGTCGCGCGAGCCGTTGCCCGCGCGATGTATCAAACGTCATCCATCGATCGGATGGCCCTCTTCGCCGGTGCCCGCACGGCCCGGACAACGCCGACCGGGCGGGCCCCGTCCCCAGGGCCGGGATGCCGGAGCAGATTCCCGCATCCCAACCCGGAGGCTTCACGTCAGGACTCTTCGCACTTCTTCCATGCGAAGTGGTAGATGGTGTTGATGCCACCATCGGTCGAGTCCATCGCCATGAAGCTGGTGGTGGTCGCCGGGTTGGACGTCCCGACGTTCACCCGCAGCTCGGTGTTGATGTTGAGGAAGCGCATCTCGCCGCAGGGCGCGTAGCTCACCGAAGTGAGCTCGGAGGTGTCGGTCGTCTGCCAACTGTCGTCCAGCGGGCCGCTGAAGTTGTGGTTCTTGTACGTCGTCGGCGAGGAGCCCTGGAAGTAGTAGTTCGCCCTTGACACCGCGGTCGCACCGTTCGCCAGGTAGGCGTAGCCGCGGTAGTCGGCCTGGAGAATGGCGTAGGTGAAGCCCTCCGGGACGTGCACCTGCAAGGCCAACTGGCAGTTCTTCCGGGCGTCGGTCGGCCGCGCCCCCACGCCGACCTGGGCGAGATAGTCGCTGTAGGTCACCGTGAAGGCGGTGTTGTCGGGGGCGACCGCGACGGCCGCGGTCCCGGCCGGGCAACCCGAACCATTGATGGTAATAACCTCGATGACAATCTGCTCGTCCGGAGGCTCCACGGGCGGATCCGTCGGGATGACAATCCCGCCGAGCATCGAGGCAACGAGACTGCCAATGGCCAGCACACTGATCATGGGTTCCCTCCCGATCGTGGCGATAATGTCGCGCGCGCAGGCACACCTTAACTCTATTTATTGAACCCCGTCAATGTCTTAAAGTTGAATGCGTAATAGCCGAAAGGGTGGTACTGCGACCCGCAACCGAATACACAGGGCCCCCGGGCCAGGCTCGATGGACATTCACAATTCCATCGGCCGGCCCGGGGGCCCTGATTCGCGCTAACCCGACAGACCGCCGTCGGGGGACGCGTTTACGACGGCGTGGTCAGCACTCTTTCCAGCTAAGGTGGTAGACACTGCGCACACTGCCCCGGCTCGAGTCCATCGTCATGAAGCTCGTGCCGTTGTCCGCGCCGCCGCCGTCGACCCGCAGTTCGGTGTTGACGTTGAGGTTGCGCGCCTCACCGCAGGGTGCGTAGACCAGGGCAGCGGCCCGGTCGGAGGTACGCCAGCCACCGCTGTACGGCCCGGTGAACTCGTGGCTGGTCTGCGCGGTCGACGAACTGCCCATCCAGTAGTAGTGCGAGTGCTGCGAACCGCTGGCTCCCCGCTGGAGGTACGCGAAGCCCTGCAGGTCCACCTGGGCCACCGCGAAGGTGAGCCCCTGTGGGATGTTGACCCGCAGATTGAGCTGGCAGTTCTTCCTGAACTCGGTCGGCTTCGCCCCGGCACCGGCCAGCACGAAGTAGTCGCTGTAGCTCACCGTGAAGGCCGTGTTGTCGGCTGCGGTGCTCACCTCGGCCGTCCCCGCCGGGCAGCCCGATCCATTGACGGTCTCCACGCTGATGGTGACCCTCTCGGCAGGAGTCACCAAAGGCTCGGTAGCTACCGTCGAGGCAAACAATGCCGCGAGTACGCCGCCGACAGCCATCACGTTGGACATGGTAGTTCCCTTCCGGTCGTCGCGATGCGGTCGCGCCCGCAGCCCACCATAGTCAGAACATTGATAGCCGTCAATTAAACAATCTTGTAACCGTGCACATTCCGGAAACTGTTGATCAATTCCTTCGCTCGGGTCACAAGCATCCGCAGAGCCGCGTCATAGCGCGGCATCAAGACACGACTCGGCGGCCCGCCACCCCTTACCCGGACCAGGCCGGATGGACAAGACGCTTCATGACCTTCGCCGGGGGCGTACGGAGAAAGATGCCGGAGACCGGCGGTACAACGGACTCCGACGCCACCGCTATGTACGGTGAAGCCTCCCGGGCTCCCCGGGGTAATGGTTTCCGAGCCTTCTGGCTAACGGATTCCGAGAATCGGGCGTAATGTTCCCGAAACACCCGGCGTAGTGGTTTCGGAGCAGCCGGAGAGGTCAGGCCGACGGGTCCGTGGTGCGGCGGGGGCGCCAGACCACCAGCGCGGTCGAGGGCCGGCTGGTCGGCACCAGGTCCCGGCGGGGCAGCCCGCCGAGCGCCTCCAGCTCGGCCACCCGGCGATAGGCGGCCTCCAGCTCGGCCTGTAGGCCGGCGATCCGCTGCTGGAGTTCGTCGACCATCTGCTCCAGCACGATGATCCGCTTGATGCCGGCCAGGTTGACACCGTCGTCCTGACTGAGCCGTTGCACCTCGCGGAGGAGCGCGACGTCCCGGGCGCTGTACCGGCGACCGCCGCCCGGGGCGCGACCGGGCTGCACCAGCCCCATCCGGTCGTACTGGCGCAGGGTCTGCGGGTGCATGCCGGCCATCCGGGCCGCGACCGAGATCATCAGAACCTTGGCGTCGGACGCCTGCTCGATCGAGACGACGACGTACTCCTCGGCCACCTTGATCACCTCCGCGTTGCCAACAGCTCAGTTGAAACGACGCACCCGGGCGTCGAGATGTTCCCGTGCCGCCGCCGGAGTCTGCGCGGCGAACTCCTCCAGCGCCTTCCTGGCCTCCGGGGAGAGCTGCTCGGGGACCACGATCTCCACGGTCACCAGCAGATCACCGGCCTGGCCGTCCCGCCTCAGCACACCCCTGCCCCGGGCCCGCAGCGTACGGCCGCTCGGGGTGCCCGGCGGCACCCGCAGGGTCACCGCCGAGTCCAGCGTGGGCACCCGCAGGTCCGTTCCGAGTACCGCCTCCGCGATGGTGATCGGCACGGTCAGGGTCAGGTCGTCGCCGCTGCGCCCGAAGAGGTCGTCCTCGCGGACCTTGACCAGGACGTACAGGTCGCCGGGCGGGCCGCCCCGGTCACCGGGCTCACCCCGGCCGGCGAGCCGGATCCGCTGGCCGTCCGCGACCCCGGCCGGAAACCGCACGTTGAGCGTGCGGGACTTGGTCACCCCGCCGGTGCCCCGGCACTCCGGGCACTTCTCGTCCACGATCGTGCCGACGCCCTGGCACTCCCGGCACGGCTCGGAGAAGCTGAACGAGCCCTGGTCGCGGGTGACGACTCCGGCGCCCCGGCACTGCGGGCAGGTCCGGGGCAGCGTGCCCGGCTTGGCTCCGTCACCGTGGCAGGTGTCGCAGACACCGGGAGCGCGCAGCGTCAACGGCACCGTCACCCCGCGTACGGCGTCGTCGAAGTCGAGCATCACCTCGGCCTCCACGTCGCGACCACGGGCCGGGCCACGGGTCCGGGTGGGCCCCCCGCCGGAGAAGATCGAGCTGAACAGGTCGGAGAAGCCCGCCCCACCGAACCGACGGTCCCCGCCGGCCGCACCGCCCGGCTGGCCAACCCCGCCGAAGAGGTCCGAGACGTCGAACGGATATCCGCCGGGCCCGCCCGACCGGGCGTTGCGGCGGAACGCGCCCGACCCGAAGAGCGAGCGCATCTCGTCGTACTCCTTGCGCTTGCGCGCGTCGGCGAGCACGTCGTACGCCTCGGAGACGGCCTTGAACCGCTCCTCGGCCTGGGCGTCACCCGGGTTGTGGTCCGGGTGCGATTCCCTGGCCAGCTTGCGGTAGGCCTTCTTGATCTCGTCAGGAGAGGCGGACCTGGCCACCCCCAGTACGGCGTAGAAGTCCTTCTCCAGCCAGTCTTTGGAACTCATCGGTCGTCCACCTCCTTCCCCTGTGGCGCGGTCGAGGTGCCGCCCGCACCCCGTCCGACGGACGGCGTACGGGTGGCACCTCGACCGCGACGCACCGGCTCAACCTCGCTTCGACCCGGTTTCCTCCACCGCCGGAGCGTTCACTCCGGCTCCGGATCGGCCACCGCGACCAGCGCGGGCCGCAGCAGCGAATCGTTGACCTGGTAGCCGCGGCGCAACACCTCGACACAGGTCGGCTCGGTGACCTCGGCCGAGGTCTGGTGCGCGACCGCCTCGTGCTGGTTCGGGTCGAACGGGTCGCCCTTCTCGCCGAACGGGGTCAGCCCGAACTTGGCCAGGGCGGTGTTCAACTGCTCCGCCACCGTGCCGAACGGCCCGACCAGGTCGCCGTGCTCGCGGGCCCGATCCAGGTCGTCGAGTACGGGCAGCAGCGCGGCCAGTACGACCCGGGTGGCCCGGTCCGCGTCCCTGGCCCGCTCCCGGTCCATCCGCTTGCGGTAGTTGGCGAACTCCGCGGTCACCCGCTGGAGGTCCCTGGTCCGCTCGTCCAGCTCGGCCCGCAGCGCGGCGAGTTCGGCGCCGAGCGGGCCCCGCCCGTCGACGTCGGCGGTGGTCTCGATGACCGGCGTGGCCGGGGCGTCCACCACCGGTCCGTCCGTGCCGGACGGTCGCTCCGCCGCCAGCACCTCGGCGAGTTCGGTGTCGTCGACCACCGGGGTGGCCGGGTCGGTGGTCGCCGCACCGGAGTCGTCGACGGTCGCGTCGCCCGGACCGGTGGTCGCGTCGTCCGTCACCTCCGGCCCGCCCTCGGCCGACTTCGCGTCGTCGACCGAGGCCGCGGCACCTGTCGACGCGGTGTCGTCCACCTCTCCGGCGGCCACCACCGGCTCGGTGTCACCCGGCGGCTCCGGATCCGGGTTCGGATCCTTCGCCGCCAGGGTGGTCCCGTCGGTCGTACCGCCCGAGCCCGGCTGGTCGCCGGTCGGGTTGATCTTCCGGTTGTTCCGGATGACGACGCCCTCGCCGTCCGTGCCCGAGGCAGGGCCGGCGGGCGCGGAGCCACCCGGCGCCGATCCGGTGGACTCCGGCTCGGCGGCTCGTGGCTTGTCCGTCATTCAGCTACCTCGATCCGTTGTGCTTACGGCCAGCCCGGGTACGCGGAGAACGCGTCGTCACTGAACCTTTTTCAACCTTCCCTCGCGGTCCGACGGACCGCAGGGTCGGATGCGGTGCGTGAGCGCCGCGCGATTCAGGTCGAAAAAGGTTCACTTCTTGTCGTCCTCGTCGACGATCTCCGCGTCCACCACGTCGTCGGCGCCGCCCTTGGCACCGGTCGGCCCGGCCTCCGGGCCCGCGTCGGCGGCACCCGGCTGCCCCGGCTGCTCGGCCTGCTGCTGCGCGTAGAGCAGCGAGCCGGCCTCCTGGGAGACCTTGAGCAGCTTCTCGTGGGCCGACTTGACGTTCTCCAGGTCGGTCCCGCCGAGCGCGGAGCGCAGGTCACCGAGCGCCTCGTTGATCTTGTCGCGCGGCTCGGCCGGCAGCTTGTCCCCGCTCTCGGCGAGGAACTTCTCGGTCTGCCACTGGAGCTGCTCGGCCTGGTTGCGGGTCTCCGCCTCGTCCCGGCGCCGCTTGTCCTCGTCGGCGTGGTCCTGGGCGTCCCGCATCATCCGCTCGATGTCGTCCTTCGGCAGCGCCGAGCCGCCGGTGATCGTCATCGACTGCTCCTTGCCGGTGCCGAGGTCCTTCGCGTTGACGTGCACGATGCCGTTCGCGTCGATGTCGAAGGTGACCTCGATCTGCGGCACACCGCGCGGCGCCGGCGGCAGGCCGGTCAGCTCGAAGGTGCCGAGCTTCTTGTTGTACGCCGCGATGTCCCGCTCGCCCTGGAAGACCTGGATCAGCACCGACGGCTGGTTGTCGTCGGCCGTGGTGAAGACCTCGGAGCGCTTGGTCGGGATGGTCGTGTTGCGCTCGATCAGCTTGGTGAAGATGCCGCCCTTGGTCTCGATGCCCAGCGACAGCGGGGTCACGTCGAGCAGCAGGACGTCCTTCACCTCGCCCTTGAGCACACCGGCCTGGAGCGCGGCACCGACCGCGACGACCTCGTCCGGGTTGACGCCCTTGTTGGGCTCCCGGCCGGTGAGCTGCTTGACCAGCTCGGAGACGGCCGGCATCCGGGTCGAGCCGCCGACCAGGATCACGTGGTCGACGTCGGAGACCTTGACCCCGGCGTCCTTGATGGCCTGGTCGAACGGGCCCTTGCAGCGGTCGAGCAGGTCCTGCGTCATCCGCTGGAACTCCGCCCGGGTCAGCGTCACGTCGAGGTGCAGCGGCGCCGACGGGGCACCGTCGCCACCCGCCGGGCCGGCGGTGATGTACGGCAGGTTGATGCTGGTGGTGGTGGCGGCGGAAAGCTCGATCTTGGCCTTCTCGGCCGCCTCGCGCAGCCGCTGCATCGCCATCTTGTCCTGGGACAGGTCGACCCCGTGCTGGCCCCGGAAGGTCTTCACCAGGTGGTCGATGATCCGCTCGTCCCAGTCGTCGCCACCGAGGTGGTTGTCACCGCTGGTCGACTTGACCTCGATGACCCCCTCGGCCAGCTCCAGCAGCGACACGTCGAAGGTGCCGCCGCCGAGGTCGAAGACCAGGACGGTCTGCTCCTTGGAGCCCTTGTCCAGCCCGTACGCCAGCGCCGCCGCGGTCGGCTCGTTCACGATCCGCAGCACGTTGAAGCCGGCGATCTCCCCGGCCTCCTTGGTGGCGGTCCGCTGGGCGTCGCTGAAGTACGCCGGAACGGTGATCACGGCGTCGGTGATCCGCTCACCCAGGTACGCCTCGGCGTCCCGCTTGAGCTTCATCAGCGTCCGGGCGGAGATCTCCTGTGAGGTGTACTTCTTACCGTCGATGTCGACGGACCAGTTGGTGCCCATCTCCCGCTTGACCGACCGGATGGTCCGGTCCGGGTTGGTCACCGCCTGACGCTTGGCGACCTCACCGACGAGCACCTCGCCGTTGCGGGCGAACGCGACGATCGAAGGAGTCGTCCGCGAGCCCTCGGCGTTCGCGATGACGGTGGGCTCACCGCCTTCGAGAACGCTGACGCAGGAATTCGTCGTGCCGAGGTCGATTCCGACCGCACGTGCCATCTTCGCTTCCTCGCTTCGTTACAAGGCAGGTGACGGGCACCGCCCGCAGCGCACCCACCGCAAGTTGAGTGGACCGGGCTCAATAGTGCCACGATCCGCCGTACGCGCAAAGTCGGACTTGAGTCACATCGACGCAACCCGTGCCAGGGCTTCCACCACCGCGAATGCCTCGACACGGCAGGGCATCGACAGTGGTCGTGGGGATCCGGAGAGCCGGCCAGGAAACCGGCGGCGGGCAGTGCGTTGATCCGCGAGCAACGGTGCCTGTTGTCTGTGTTGCAGGGATCGGGCAGTCTTTACCCCGTGACGACCCACGGCGAACCGGCCACCGGCCTCGGCACGCCCCTGGTCGGCCCGGAAAACCCCATCGCCGACGCGGATCGCGAGCAGGCCGATACCACCCTCCGGGACCCACCGGCCGGCGACCCGGCCGGCCCGGTGGACCGGGTGCCCCCGACCGTCCCCACGCCGCCCGAGACCGTCCCCGCCGCCGCGGAGGGTCGGCCCCCGGGCGGCGACGCCGCCGCTGACCTGCGCTGGGCGCTCACCCGGCTGCGGACCGCGATCGACGTCACCGCCTATCCACTGGCCCTGCCGGGAGCGGACGAGGCCCGCCGGCTCGGCTCGGCGCTGCGGGCGCAGCTCGCCGACTACCTGCTACCCCGACTCGCCCGGCTCGACGCGCCGCTGCTGGTGGTCGTCGGCGGTTCGACCGGCGCCGGCAAGTCAACCCTGGTCAACAGCCTGGTCCAGGCCCGGGTCAGCAGTGTCGGCGTGCTCCGGCCGACCACCCGCTCGCCGGTGCTGGTCTGCAGCCCGCTCGACGCGGCCTGGTTCCGGCAGGGCGAACTGCTGCCCGGGCTGACCCGGACCACCACCCCCGGCGACCAGCCGGAGACCCTGCACCTGGTCACCGCGCCCGCCCTGCCCGCCGGGCTGGCCTTCCTGGACGCCCCGGACATCGACTCGGTGGTGGACACCAACCGGGCGCTCGCCGCCCAACTGCTCGCCGCCGCCGACCTGTGGCTCTTCGTCACCACCGCCGCCCGGTACGCCGACGCGGTGCCCTGGGAACTCCTGCACACCGCCCGGCTCCGCGGTACGGCGATCGCGCTGGTCCTCGACCGGGTGCCGCCGGCCGCCGCCGACGAGGTGACCGCACACCTGGCCGAGATGCTGGCCGAACACCAGCTCGGCGCCGCGCCGCTGTTCGTACTCCCGGAGACGGTGGTCGACGGGCAGGGGCTGCTGCCGGGGCGGCTGACCGAGCCGCTGCGCTCCTGGTTCGGTCGGCTCGCGGCCGACTCGGAGGCCCGGGCGGCGGTGATCCGGCAGACCCTGGACGGCGCCGTCGCCGCGCTCGGCCCGGCCGTCGACAGCCTCGCCACCGCCGCCGACCAGCAGGCGAACGCCGCGCAGGCGCTGGACGAACGGGTCCGGAGCGGCTACCGGGGCGCCCGCCGCTCGGTCGAGGAGGCCCTCCGGGACGGCCGGCTGCTCCGCGGCGAGGTGCTGGCCCGCTGGCAGGAGTTCGTCGGCACCGGTGAACTCTTCCGCACCCTGGAGGCCCGGGTCGGCCAGCTCCGTGACCGGCTCGTCGCCGCGGTGACCGGTCGCCCCGCCCCCAACGCCCAGCTCCGGAGCGCGATCGAGTCGCAGCTCGTCACGCTGCTGCGGGAGTCCGCCGCCACGGCCGCCGAGCAGACCGCCGCGGCCTGGCAGACCCATCCGGCCGGCGCCGCGCTGCTCACCAGCGAGCTGTCCCGACCGGGCGAGGACCTGCCGGAGCGGGCCGAGCGGCTGGTCCGGGACTGGCAGCGCGGCGTGTTGGAGCTGGTCCGCGCCCAGGGCGGCGACAAGCGTTTCGTGGCCCGCAGCGCGGCGTACGCGGTGAACGCCACCGGACTGACGGTGATGATCGCCGTCTTCGCCTCCACCGCGTTCATCCCGACCGGTCTGGAGGTGGCGGCGGCCGGCGGCACCACGGTCGCCGCGCAGAAGGTACTGGAAGCGATCTTCGGCGACCAGGCGACCCGCAGCCTGGCCACCCGGGCCCGGGCCGAGCTGCTCGGTATGGTCGACCGGCTGTTCGACGAGGAGGCGGCCCGCTACCTGGCCCGCACCGCGACGGCCGGCGTCGACGCCGGCCACGGCGACCAGCTCCGCGAGGCGGCCCGGCTGGTCGACGCCGCGCGGGCCGGCGCCGCCGAGACCGCCGGAGCGGAGGCCCGATGACCGACATCCTGGGCAGGGTTCGGGACGCGTTCCGCCCCGACCAGCGGGCCGACCCGGATCGGCTGGTCGAGCGCCTGCACGCGGTCAACCGGTTCCTCGGCGCCGTCGACGGCCACCTGCCCGACGAGCGGCTGGTCGCGGCGCACACCCTGATCGAGCGGGCCGGCACCCGGCTGGCACTCTCGCGCAACCACACCGTGGTGGCACTGGCCGGTGCCACCGGCAGCGGCAAGTCCAGCCTCTTCAACTCGCTGGCCCGGTTCGAGATGTCGCCGGTCGGGGTACGCCGGCCGACCACCGGGGTCACCCATGCCTGCGTCTGGGGGCCGCTGGACGGCGCGACCCGGCTGCTCGACTGGGTCGGCGTACTGCCCCGGCACCGGTTCGTCCGGGAGAGCGCGCTGGACGGTGCGGACGAGGCGGCGCTGCACGGCCTGGTCCTGCTCGACCTGCCCGACTTCGACTCGGTGGAGTGGTCGCACCGCTCCGAGGTGGACCGGCTGCTCGGCCTGGTCGACCTGGTCGTCTGGGTGGTCGACCCGCAGAAGTACGCCGACAAGGTGCTGCACCGCAGCTACCTGCGCGAGTTCCACCGGCACCGGGACGTCACCGTGGTGGTGCTCAACCAGGCCGACCGGCTGTCCCCGGACGAGCTGCCCCGGGTGCTCGCCGACCTGCGCCGGCTGGTCGACGCCGACCAGCTCACCGGGGTACCGGTGCTCGCCACCTCGGCGCTCGGCGACGCCGGTACGGCACCGCTGCGGGGCGCCCTGGAGCAGGCGGTCGCGCAGCGGCAGGCGGCGCTGCGGCGGCTCTCCGGAGACGTGGACACGGTCGTCGAGGGGCTCGCCGGACTGGTCGACCCCGGACGGGCCGACGACGACGTGGACCGGCCGACGATCCGCCGGCTGATCGACGCGCTGGCCGCCGCGGCCGGCGTACCGGCGGTGGCCGAGGCGACCGAGCAGGCGTACCGGCACCGGGCGGTGGCCGCGACCGGCTGGCCGCTGGCCCGGGGCCTGCGACGGCTCCGTCCCGACCCGCTCCGCCGGCTGCACCTGACCGGGGCACCCGCCGAGCCGGAACGTCCAGCGGAACCCGGCGGGCTGCTGGGCATCGAGCGCCCGCCGGTCGCGGCGACCTCGGTACCCGAACCGAGCGCGGCACAGCGCTCCGCCGTCGGACTCGCCGTCCGGGCGGTCGCCGACCGGGCCGGGGCGACGCTGCCGAGCCCCTGGCCGGCGGCGGTGACCGCGGCGGCCCGGTCCCGGCTGGCCGACCTGCCCGACGCGCTCGACCGGGCCGTCGCCACCACCGACCTCGGGGTGGACCGCCAGCCGGTCTGGTGGCGGCTGGTCAACGCGGTGCAGTGGCTGGTCACCGTCACTGCGGTCATCGGCCTGGGCTGGCTGCTCCTCGGCTACGCGGTACGCGCGCTCGGGCTGCCGGAACTGGACTATCCGATGGTCGGGGTGGCGCCGCTGCCCACCGTCGGGCTGCTCGGCGGCCTGCTCTGCGGTGCACTGCTCTCGCTGCTGGTCAAGCCCGTGATCAGGTGGGCCGCCCGGCGGGCGCGGTGGCGGGCCGAGGGCCGGATGCACGACGCGGTGGCCGAGGCCGCCCGGGGTTACGTGGTGACCCCGGTCCGCGAAGTGCTGCGGGCGTACGCCGAGGCACGGTCCGCGCTGGGCGTCGCCGCCGGGCGCCGATGAGCCGCCGCGTCCTCGGCGAGCGGCACAGCGGGACGACCACGGGCAGGTGGCGGCCGGTACTGGTCCGGAGCGGGCTGGTGCTGCTCGGCGTACTGCACATCTCCTGGGGGGTGCCGGCCGTGCTGGCACCGCGCTGGTTCTTCGACAACTTCCCCGGCTTCGGGCTCTCCTGGACGGCCGGCTACCCGCCGTACAACTCGCATCTGATGACCGACGTCGGGGCGGCGTTCCTGACCCTGGGCGCGATGCTGCTGGCCGCCGCCTGGTTCGACGACCGGCGGGTCACCGCCGTGGTGCTGAGCGGGCTGCTGATCTTCAGTACCGTGCACCTGGTCTTCCACCTGGCGCACATCGGCACGCTGAGCAGTGCCGATCTGCTCGCCAGCCGGGGCACGCTGCTGCTCGGCGTGCTCGGCCCCGGCGCGCTGCTCGTGCTGGACCGGCGTCCTCGGGCGTAGGGTCGGTCCATGGCCTCGCCTCGGACCCCCTTTGAAGCCGTGCTGCATGCCGCCCGCGACGTGACCAAGCTCGACTGCGCGCTCGACGCCGAGATGCTCGGCACCGCACTGCTGGGCAGCGTCTACGCGATCGCGGAGGAAGATCGCAACAGTGCCGTTCGGCACTTCGTGAGCGACTTCCTCTCCGCCACGTCCCGTCGGCGTACCGCCGCCGCGACCACGATCCGGACCGTCTTCGCGGCCCTGGTGCCGGACGCCGCCGGCGCCGCCTCGGTCAAGCCGGGCGCGCAGGCGCCGTCCTGGTCGGGCCAGCTCGGCAAGGTACGCCTGACCGGCAGCTACGCCTACGGCGACGTGTACGGCGACCAGACCTCCTACCTCGCCACCTTCGCCTACGACGACAGCACGTCGGGCGGGCCGGAGCACGCCGTGGTGGCCCTGGTGGACCACAACATCGGCATCACCAAGGACGTCTTCGTCGGCGGTCCCGCCGAGCGGATCCTCGGTCAGGTCCGGGAGATGTGTGCCGGCGACGCGCTGACCTGGTTCCGCGAGGAGGATCCGGCCCGGCTGCGCGGTGAGGTGGCCCGGCATCTGGTCATCACCGACGAGCTGGGGGACCTGCCCGACGAGGGCTCGCTGGCCACCGACCGGACCCTGGTCGGCGCCCGGCTGGCGCTGCTGCCCCCGCCCGCGCCGGCCGCCACCGTCGACGACGAGCCGGAGCCGCTCTCCACGGCCGAGCGGGACCGGCTGGTCCGGTCCTTCCTCGCCTCGCCCGAGGCCGCCCGGTTCGGGCTGCCCGAGGTGTCCGAGGCCGACCTCGCCTCGCTGCACTTCTGCCTCAGCCTGGTGTTGGACCACTCGGCGACCTTCTCCGACCCGGACCCGCTGCGGTGGAGCCCGGCGGTGGCCGGGCTGTTCCTGCTCGACTGGGTGCACCGGCGGGCGGTACTCGACATGGACGACGCGGCGATGCTGCCCCGGGTGGTCCGGAGCTGGGCCGCGTACGCCGCCCGGCTGCGGGGACTGCCGGCCGAGGCGGCGTCCCAGACCGACACCTCGATCGAGGAGATGGTGCCGGAGTTCGTCCGGCTCTACACCACCGGGGAGCGGCGCAGCCCGGCGACGGCGGCGGTGGCCCAGCTCATCGCCGACGGCGTCGACCCGAACGACCCGGCGGCGCTGGACGCCTGGATCGAGGCGAACCGGCAGCGGATGGACGACGAGCCGGCATAGCGGCGGTCAGCCCTGCCCGGCCGGCTGGCCCAGCAGCGTGGCCCGGCGGGCGGTCAGCGCGGGCAGGTCCACCCGGACCGGCCACGGCTGCGCGGTCGCGAACGGCTCGGTGGTGTAGTGGGTGACGTACCGGTATTTCCGGCTGCCGGGGTCGAGCACCAGTTCGGCGAGGGAGATGGTCGGCTTCTCCTCCTCCGGCACCACGATCCAGTACGCCGGGACCCCGGCCCGGGCGTAGAGAGCCCGCTTGGTCTCGGTGTCCCGCAGCGCCGAGGTCGGCGACACCACCTCGACCACCAACAGCGCGTCGACGATCGGGAACGGGGTACGCCGCAGGTGCTCCGCCCGGGTCACCACCACGTCCCGGCCGGGGCTCGTTGTGCGCGTCGACCGTGGTCGACTGGTCGGTGCCGACCGCGAACTCATCAGACGGACACGAATCCTCCAGGATGTTGGCGATCCACCGGGCGATGGTGTTGTGGTCGATCGTGGCCGAGGGGGACACGATGATGCTTCCGTCAATCAGCTCGTAGCGCCGGCCGTCATCGGGCAGGGCGTGCAGGTCTGCCGTGGTGTAGCCGTGTGGGCCGGGCCGGTCGAGGGCGATCGGGGCGGCACTCATCGGAGAACCTCCGGGATCGGTCGGGGAAGCCACGAGGTCAAGGCTACGGGTGGGACGTTCACGGGCGCCACGCTAACTCCAGAGCAGCGACAGTCTCACGTAACGACGACGGGGCGGCGCATTCGCGCCGCCCCGTCGTCCGGTACCCGATGGATCAGATCGCGACCTCGTGGTCGTCGTGCAGTCCGCCGCCGCCACCGGCCGGCGCGGTGCTGCCGCGGGTCGGTCCGGTCAGCGGGGTGTCGAGGCCGCGGGTGTCGTAGGCGTACGTGATGAGCGCGTGCGCGACCGCGTCGGACATCTCGTCGATCGCCTTCAGGCTGATGTTGTCGATGTCGTCGCAGGCCTGGTGGTAGCACGAGTCGTAGGGGGCACCGGCCGTGCCGCCGTAGACCTGGGCCTCCTCGGCCGTCTTGACCAGCTCGGCCCCGGTGAAGAGGCCGCCGGACGGGATGTCCACCCCGGCCGCGATGAACGGTCCGTAGTCACTGCGCCCGGAGAACGGCGTCTCGGCCGAGGCCAGCCGCTGCGACCGGAAGTAGTCGTGGAAGAGCTTCTCGATCGCTCCCGAGCCGGGCGGGCCGGCTGCGGACCCGGTGCCGGGCGGGAAGGCCGAGTTGTCGCCGTCGTAGACGAACCGGACGTAGTTCGGCGAGCCGACCATGTCGAAGTTCAGGTAGAGGGCGATCTTGTCCCGCTCCGCCTGCGGCAGGTTGGCGATGTAGTACGTCGAGCCGACCAGGTTGGCCTCCTCGGCGCCCCAGAGCGCGAACCGGACCTTGTTCTTGGTGGGGAACCAGCGCAGCTGCTCGGCGATCTCCAGCAGGGCCCCGCTGCCGCTGCCGTTGTCGTTGATGCCCGGGCCCTCCGGTACCGAGTCGAGATGCGCACCCGCCATCACCACGTTGCCCGGGTTGCCCCAGCGCGACTCGGCGAAGATGTTCTCGGTGGTGGCCTGGCCCCGGAAGGTGTCGGTGAAGACCCGCAGGGTCAGACCGCCCGCGACCTGGCCGACCAGTTCCTGGCCGAGCGCCTGCGAGACGCCGACGGCGGCGAAGTCCAGGGTGTAGTCGTTGCCGAGGGTCCCGGAGAGGTCGCCCGGGATGTTGTTGTAGATGACCACCGCCGCCGCGCCGGCCGCCGCCGCCGTGCTGGCCTTCTGCCCGAACGGGCAGGTGCCCCGGCTGACCACGACGATGGTGCCGACGTTGGCCGGTCCGAAGTCGCCCGGTTCGCAGCCCTGGGAGTCACCGGTCGGCACGCTGGCCGGTGCGGTCACGTCGGCGCTGCCCGAGTAGCTCATGATCCGATGTGGCAGGTCGCCGGCGGGCGCCGAGACCCGTTCCAGTTCGGACGGAGTGTTGATCAGGAAGGTCTGGAAGTCGAACGCCTGCCGGGTGACCCGGTATCCGGCGTTCCGGAACACCTTTTCCGCGTAGTCGACCGACTTGTCATATCCGGGCGCGCCCGAGGCGCGGTTGCCGTTGTTGCGGTCCGCGATTTTCTGTAGCTCTTTGAGATGCTTGTGTACGCCCTTGGCCGTGACGGCCTTGCGCAGCACCCAGGAGCCGAGGCTCCCGAGGCCGGAGCTGGCCTGTGCCGGCGCGGGCGCCGCCACCACCGCGAGCGCTGTCACGAGCGTGGTGGCCAGTAGGCCACGGCTCCACCTGTTGCTGGTGCGACCCACGCTGCCTCCCTGTCGGGTCACCGGGGTTACCGGTCTTATCGAGGGAGGTCAGCATAGCTATGCGTCACTGGCCGGTGAATAGTCCACACGAGTGTGCTTACCGCCCGGTGGTGCGGGACCCCGGCAATGATCGGCCATCGATGGCCGGCGGGCCACGACCTGGGAGAGCAGGCCGGGCCCGCCGACACCACCGGTGAGCGGCCTGGCCCCCCGCCAGCCGATCAGGGCGGCGGCGCTGGCCCGGAGGCCAGCGCCGCCGAAGGCCGTCGTTGCCGGTCGACGACCTTGTTCCGGTAGTTCGGTCCGGCCGGTGAGTGCGGGACCGAATCCTTTCTCGTCCTAGTGACGATAACCGCTGTGATAGCTTCTCGTCAAGGTGGTGATAATTCAGATGGCCGAATTTCCGCCGTTCGCCGTGACCGTCGACCTGGTGGTCCTCACCGTGCGGGCGGACGAGCTCTGCATTCTGCTGGTACGCCGGGGCGTGCCGCCGTACCACGATCGCTGGGCGCTGCCTGGCGGGTTCGTCGGCTTCGACGAGGACCTGCCGGACGCCGCCGCCCGGGAACTGACCGAGGAGACCGGAGTTCCCGAGCCGATCGGCCATCTCGAACAGTTGGGCACGTACGGGTCACCGAAGCGGGACCCCCGGGGTCGGGTGGTCACCGTGGCGTACCTGGCGCTGCTGCCGGACCTACCGCCTCCGGTGGCCGGCACGGATGCGGCGGCGGCGGACTGGCTGCCGGTGTCCCGGGTCGCCGACGCCCAACTCGCCTTCGACCACGACGTCATCCTGGCCGACGGGCTCGAACGGGCCCGGGCGAAGCTTGAGTACACCCCGCTGGCCACCGCGTTCTGTCCGCCGGAGTTCACCATCGCCCGGCTGCGTACGGTCTACGAGACCGTCTGGGGCGGCCGGTTGGACCCGCGCAACTTCCACCGCAAGGTCACCAGTACCGCCGGCTTCGTGGAGCCGGCCGGCCGGGTCACCGAGGGCGACCGGGGCCGGCCCGCCCAGCTCTTCCGGCGCGGTCCGGCCGAACTGCTGCACCCACCGATGCTCCGCCCGTCGGTCTCCCGGAGCTGAGCCGCGGCCCACCTTCACCGCATCCGTCACCCGACCGCCCAGGTGGGCGCGCGGACGGGCAGCTCGACGGCGTCACGCCCCGACCGGTCCGCGTCGCCGGACGGCCACCGCGAGAGACAACTCGTCAACGTCGACCCCGACGGGTCCACGCCGCCGGACGGCCACCGCGACAGACAAGCCACCGCGAGAGACAACTCGTCAACGTCGACCCCGACGGGTCCACGTCGCCGGACGGCCACCGCGAGGGGCGGTTCCACAGCGTCACTCCCGGGGCGGCTCAGGACGCGCTGCCGGCCGGCGGGGTGCTGGGTACTGGTGCGGGGGTGGGTGCGGGGGTGGCCGGATGGCCGGTCGGTCCCGGGGTGGCGCTCGGGCCCGCCGAGGTCGTAGCGCCCGGCGTGGGCACCGGGCTGGTCGGCGGAGCGGGGGACGGTTCCGGTGCGGCGGGGACGGACGGCGCGCCCGTCGGCGCGGGTGACCTGGTCGGCGCGGCGGACGGCGACCCGGTCGGGGAGCCGGACGACGGCGACGGCACGGGAGACGGCGACGTCACCGGGGGCGGGGACGAGGCGGGCGACTGGGCCGGTGGCCGGACGGTCGGAGGCAGCGGTGTACCGGGCCCGTTCGCACCGGGCGGGTCGATCTCCGGCGACACCCGGCCGGGTTCGCCCGCGGACGGGGAAGCCCGGTCGGGCAGGGCGCCGGTCGGGACGGGGAACGGCAGCCAGCCGGTCTGCTCGGATCTGGCACCCGTACCGGCCGGTCCCGGTTCCACCAGCGGCGGGACGGTCGGGTAGCCCGGCAGTGCACCCGGCGAGGGTGGGACGAACGGGGTGGCGTCGGCCGGGCGCATCCCGTCGGAGACGGTCGCCGAGCCGCTGCCGATGGCGGCCAGGATCGGCAACGAAGAGGTGCCGGCCAGCAGAGCGACCGTGAACAGGTACCGGCGGGCCGGGCGTCCGAGCCCTTCCGCCCGATGCACCCCGGTCACCCTCCGATATCCGACGTGCGCGCCGCCGGACCGGCGGTGCCGGGCCAGCAGCACGGGAGCCGGGGGCTCGTAACCGTGGTTGGGCACGGAAAACTCCTCGTCGTCGGCGGCGCGGGGCAGGCGGCGGCCGGGTGGTACGGATCGCGGCGAGGGTGACGCCGCCGCTACCTACAGTGGCCGAGTAACCCTGCGTTGGCCAGCGTCACACAGCGTGTCAGCAATCGAGTTTCGGTCGATCCGATGTTCGTACCCGATCAAATCGGTTGATGTGGTGCGAAGCCGGCGGCGGCCCGGATCCGACGGAGGCCGAGCTGTAGCGGTACCGACCTGCTCTGCGAATATGGAGCCGACGGCAACGCGGCCGCGACCTTCGCGCACCCCCGCGGCAGGCAGGACGTGGTGCCGGCGCTCGATGGACCGGGTTCGGCAGAATCTGGTCCATGCCGCGTGGCTACCCCTACCGGGGACAGGCGCGGCAGCCACCCCCGGTCCGGCAGCAGCCGGACGGGCGCACCAGCTGCGCGGTCGGGACACCCCCGGTGCCGACGCACGAACGACAGGGAGATAGGGATGGCGAAGGGCGATCCCGCGGGTACGGCCCGCGGCAGGCGAGCCACACCCCGGTCCGCACGGTCTGGCGGGAAATCCCCCGGCACCGGTGACCTGGTGCAACTACTCACGCCCGAGGGCGACCGCATCGACAAGGTCACCTGGTCCGACGGCACGGAGTACCGCGTCGACTTCACCGACGAGGAATACCGCGGCCTCTACCGGGACCTGGTGCTGGTCCGTCGGTTGGACGCCGAGGCGACCGCGTTGCAGCGGCAGGGCGAGCTGGGCATCTGGGCCAGCCTGCTCGGCCAGGAGGCGGCGCAGGTCGGTTCGGGTCGGGCGCTGCGGCCGCAGGACATGGCCTTCCCGACCTACCGGGAACACGGCGTGCTCTACTGCCGGGGCATCGACCCGATCATGCCGCTGGGCCTGTTCCGTGGCGTCGACCTGGGCGGCTGGGACCCGAACGAGTTCAAGTTCAACATGTACACGATCGTCATCGGGGCGCAGACGCTGCACGCCACCGGCTACGCGATGGGCGTGAACATGGACGGCCGGACCGGCACCGACGACGGCGAGGCGGTGATCGCCTACTTCGGCGACGGTGCCTCCGCGCAGGGCGACGTGAACGAGGCCTTCATCTGGTCGGCCGTCTTCAACGCCCCGATCGTCTTCTTCTGCCAGAACAACCAGTACGCCATCTCCGAACCCCTCGAACGGCAGACCCGGATCCCGCTCTACCAGCGGGCCGCCGGCTTCGGCTTCCCCGGCGTACGGGTGGACGGCAACGACGTGCTGGCCACGTACGCGGTGACCCGGGCGGCGCTGGACAACGCGCGTCACGGTCAGGGCCCCACCCTGATCGAGGCGTACACCTACCGGATGGGCGCGCACACCACCACGGACGACCCGACGCGCTACCGGATCGCCAGCGAGGTCGAGGCGTGGCAGGCCAAGGACCCGATCGCGCGGGTCCGGGCGTTCCTCACCAAGCAGGGCATCGCGGACGACACGTTCCTGGCCGAGGTGGAGGAGCAGGCCAAGCAGGAGGCGCTGCGGCTGCGCGAGCGGGTGCTGGAGATGCCCGACCCCGAGCCACTGACCCTCTTCGACCACGTGTTCCCGAACGGCTCACCCGAGGTGGACGCGCAGCGCGAGTTCACCGCCCGTTACCTGGACTCGTTCGAGGGGAGCGTGCACTGATGGCCACCGAGACCCTCACCCTGGGCAAGGCGATCAACCGCGGCCTGCGCCGCGCACTGGAGCACGACCCCAAGGTCGTGATCATGGGCGAGGACGTCGGCAAGCTCGGCGGCGTCTTCCGGATCACCGACGGGCTCCAGAAGGACTTCGGCGAGAACCGGGTGATCGACACCCCGCTCGCCGAGTCCGGCATCATCGGCACCGCGGTCGGGCTCTCCATCCGGGGGTACCGGCCGATCTGCGAGATCCAGTTCGACGGCTTCGTCTACCCGGCGTACGACCAGATCGTGTCGCAGGTGGCGAAGATGCACTACCGCTCGCAGGGCAAGGTCAGGGTGCCGATGGTCATCCGCATCCCGTTCGGCGGCGGCATCGGCGCGGTCGAGCACCACTCGGAGTCCCCGGAGGCGTACTTCGCGCACACCGCCGGGCTGAAGGTGGTCGCCTGCTCGTCGCCGCAGGACGCGTACACGATGATCCAGCAGGCGGTCGCCTCGGACGACCCGATCGTCTTCTTCGAGCCGAAGCGGCGCTACCACGAGAAGGGCCAGGTGGACCTGGACGCCCCGCTCGGCGACGCGTACCCGCTGCACGCCGCCCGGGTGGTCCGGCCGGGCCGGGACGCCACGCTGCTGGCGTACGGGCCGATGGTGCGTACCGCGATGGAGGCGGCCACCGCCGCCGAGGAGGACGGTCGGGACCTTGAGGTGATCGACCTGCGTACCCTCTCCCCGCTGGACCTCGGCCCGGTCTACGAGTCGGTGAAGCGCACCGGACGGTGCGTGGTGGTGCACGAGGCCCCCGGCAACCTCGGCCTCGGTTCCGAGATCACGGCCCGGATCACCGAGGAGTGCTTCTACTCCCTGGAGGCCCCGGTACTCCGGGTAACCGGCTTCGACACGCCCTATCCGGCCGCCCGGCTGGAGGAGGACTACCTGCCCAACCTCGACCGGGTGCTCGACGGCGTCGACCGCACCTTCGGGTGGTGAGCGGAATGTCGCGCGTCAGGGAGTTCCCCCTGCCCGACCTCGGCGAGGGGCTGACCGAGGGCGAGATCCTCAAGTGGCTGGTCGCAGTCGGCGACATTGTCGAGCTGAATCAGCCGGTCGTCGAGGTCGAGACGGCGAAGGCGGCCGTCGAGATCCCGGCCAAGTGGGCCGGCAAGATCACCGCGATCTTCCACGACGAGGGCACGGTGGTCGACGTCGGCTCGCCGATCTTCGCCGTGGACACCGACCCGGGCGCCGGTGACCTGCCGGAGCCGTCGGCGGCGTCGCTGGCCGCTGTCGAGATCGCGCCCGCCGAGGGCGCCGTCGAGCCCGGCCTGATCGGCGGGCCCGCTCCGGGTGGCCGGACGGCGGTGCTGGTCGGGTACGGCCCGCGCACCGGTGCCGCGAAGCGCCGCCCGCGCAAGGGCGCCGGGGTACCCGCCTCGAACGGTGCGCCGGTGGCGGCTCCGGCTCCCGAGCCGGTACGCCCGACGCCCGAGCCGGTACGCCCGGCCGCAGCCGACCCGGTGCGTCCGGCGGCTGCCGAGCCGGTACGTCCGGCGGCTGCCGAGCCGGTACGTCCGGCGGCTGCCGAGCCGGCACCGCAGACCGGCGGGAGTGCCGCCGCACCGGGTGGACTGGTGTTGGCCAAGCCGCCGGTGCGCAAACTCGCCAAGGATCTCGGGGTCGACCTGCGTACCCTGACCGGGTCGGGGCCGCTCGGCTCGATCACCCGGGACGACGTACACCTGGCGGCGGCGGGCACGGCAACGGCGGCCGAACCGGCGCCGACGACCGGGACCGCGACGGCGTCGGCCTTCGGGCCGGACCGGGAGCAGCGGATCCCGGTCAAGGGCGTTCGCAAGCTCACCGCGCAGAACATGGCCGCGTCGGCGTTCACCGCGCCGCACGTCACCGAGTTCCTGACGGTCGACGTGACCCGCTCGATGAAGGCGCTCGACCGGCTGCGCAAGCGCCGGGAGTGGCAGGACGTCCGGGTCTCCCCGCTGCTGCTGGTCGCCAAGGCCGTGCTGCTGGCGGTCGGCCGGCATCCGATGGTCAACTCGACCTGGGCCGGCGAGGAGATCGTCGTCAAGGAGTACGTCAACCTGGGCATCGCGGCGGCGACCGAGCGCGGCCTGATCGTGCCGAACATCAAGGACGCCGGCCGGCTCAGTCTGCGCGAGCTGGCCGACGCGATGACGGCACTGGTGCAGACCGCCAAGGCGGGGAAGACGGCTCCGGCGGACATGTCCGGCGGCACCCTCACCATCACCAACGTCGGCGTCTTCGGCGTCGACACCGGTACCCCGATCCTGCCCCCGGGCGAGTCGGCGATCCTGGCGTTCGGCGCGATCCGGGAGATGCCCTGGGTGCACAAGGGCAAGGTCAAGGTCCGTCAGGTGACCACGCTCGGGCTCTCCTTCGACCACCGGATCATCGACGGCGAGTTGGGGTCGAAGTTCCTGCGCGACGTAGGTGACTTCCTGGCCGATCCGGAGGCAGCGCTGCTCGGCTGGACCTGACCTCCACCACACGGCAGCACCTGTCACAGCCGGCCGGTGTGCCCCGGGTTACTCCCGGGCACACCGGCTGTTTCCGTAAGGTTACGAAGAAACATCGCCACGATGGCCCTCAGACCTTTGATTCTTCGGCTGGTGTCTCAGCTCACCTACTAATCGGTGGCGGACACCATGCTGGCGAGGTTCAATGGACTCAACAGACGCGGGCACAACCGAATAGCCAGGGGGCGCAACACCATGAGCATGCTCAACCGACTTCGTAACCGCCGGGACAGCGCGCGGCGCGCGCGGGCGATCGAGCGGGCGCTGCGGGCGACGAGTTCGCCGGCCGTCCGGGACGAGATCCTGATCGCCGCGCAGCGTTACTACGGCTGACCTCGACAGACTCCTCACCTCCTCCGCACCACACCGACGGCCCGTCCGGAGCACTCCGGACGGGCCGTCGGTGTTTCCCACCCGCACGCCACCGGAGTACCGCCCCCACGACACCGCCCGGTACGGTGGGGCTCGGTCGCCGCCCCGACCGGCCGGTAGGACGTGCGCCGAGCAGATGTCAGTTCGGCTCGCCCTGGACGACCGGGCCCGGCGACCCGCGCTGCCCGGGCGGTGCCGGCCTGGACCGGCTACCGTGCGGGGAGCTTGCCCAGCCCGGTGTCACGCCGGAGTCGCCGGCAATCTGGCTGGCGATCGGCGCGTGAGACCGGCGCGGCCTACATGTGATGGAGGAGGCGCGCGCATGACGTCCGAGGATCCGCAGCAACCCGGCCGGTGGCCGGACGAGGCTGCGCCGGGCGCCGCAGGCCCAGCCCCGTACGGCAACCCCGCACCACACCACGACGACCGGTTCCCGCCCCAGGGATCCGTTGGTACGCCACCGGCCGATTTCGGTTGGGCTCCGCCGCCGCCCGCCGGGCGGGCCAGCGCGCCGGTGGCCTGGAACGAACCACCGGGCGGTGCCCCGGGCCACCCCGGCCCGGCCGGCTGGGCGACACCGGGCGACGAGCCGGGTACGCCCGGCCCCCGCCCGGACGGCCCGTGGGGTCCGCCCCCGGAGTCCGCCGGCACACCGCCGGCACCCTCGGAGGGCTCGGGCTTCCCGCCGGAGTGGGGAAGCCCGCCGAACCAGTCCGGTCCACCGCGCTGGACCGGGGCCGGCCAGCCCGCCGAGCCGTCGAGTGGCCCGCCCGGATATCCGCCCGCGTCCGGCCCGCAGGGTTATCCCGACCAGCCCGGCTCGCCCGCCGGAGCGCCCGGTTATCCGGACCCGTCGGCCGGCGGTGCCCCGAGCTACCCCGGCCAGCAGTACGGTGCCCCGGCGTACCCGTCGGCGGCACCTGGCAGCCCCGCCTATCCGTCGGCGGCACCGGGTAGCCCCGCCCAGCCGGCCGAGCCGCCGAGCTATCCGCCGGTCACCCGACCGGCCATCCCCGAGGGTGAGCCGTGGCCGGCATCCGAGGTATGGGGCGCCGCATCGTCCCGCGCGGATTCCGGGTCCCGCCCGGACTCCGGCGGACCGCCGAGCGACTATCCACAACACCCCGCCGACCGCCCCCACCCCGCCGAGCCGGACGCGCCGCACGACGGTGCGCCGCAGTCCTCCGCCTGGGCACCCCAGGCGCCGACCTGGTCGACGGGACCCGGCGACGGCCGGCCCGGCCCGTTCGAGCCGTCCCGACCCGAGTTCGACCGCCAGGAGCCCGACTTCGAGCGGCGCGAGCCGGACTTCGAGCGGCGCGAGCCCGACTTCGAGCGGCGCGAGCCGGCGTTCGACCGGCGCGAGCCCGACTTCGACCGGCGCGAGCCGGACGGGCCGGCGTACCAGCCGCGTCCGGCGCCGGGCATCTCGCCCGGAAACGCCGTACCGCTGCCGCCGCAGGAGACCCGGATCCCCGGGGCCAGCCTGGCGGCGTCACCACCGGCCGACTTTCCCCCGTCCGCCGGTCGCCAGACGCCGGGCGAGTACGGCTCGCCGGCCCGGGAACAGGGTGGCTGGGCGCCCGAGGTACCCGACGCCGCACCGCAGTCGCCCGTGCCCACACCCGGCGCCGCACCGGTCGTACCGCAGCCGCGGCTTCCGACCGATTCGGCGGTGGCCGGCCGGGTCTCCGTACCCGGCGTACCGGGGCAGCCGGAGTCGGCGGGTTCACCCGACCGGCCCACCGGTCGCGCCGTGGCCGGGAGTGCGGCCGTACCCGCGGCGAGCCGGGTACTGCCCCCCGCCGACCTCGCCGCCGCGGCCTCGGTACCGGCGCCCAAGCCCCGGGTGTACGGCCGACCGGCCGGCGCGGACGAGCCTGACCAGCAACCGGCGCCGACCGGCGGACCGGGCGGCTGGGACACCAACCAACCGGGGTCGCCAGCCGGTCCTGCCGGCTGGGACGGCGACCGGCCGGGTGGTGCACCCGGCGGTGGCTGGGACGGCGACCGGCCGGGTGGTGCACCCGGCGGTGGCTGGGACGCCGACCGGCCGGGTGCTGCCGACGCACGCCGGGCCGGCCCGACGGTCTACGGTGCGCCACCGGCCCAACCAGGGCAGGGCGAGCGCGGCGACGGCTTCCCCGACGACCCACCGGCGACCCGGGTAGCGGTTCCCGGCGCCCGGACACCCCAACCCGACGCCCCGAACCACCCGCCGGGCGGGTCGGCCTTCGCCGATCTGATCGGTCCCGGTGGCATGCCCGGCCAGGGCGGGGTCGGGGTGGACGGATCCGGCGGTCCGAGTGGGCCGGCCCCGTTCGACGGAGACCGGTTCGGCGGCCCAGGCCAGGCTGGACAGGACCGGTTCGGCGGCCCAAGCCAAACTGATCAGGACCGGTTCGGTGGACCAGGCCAAACGGATCAGGACCGGTTCGGTGGACCAGGCCAAACTGATCAGGACCGGTTCGGTGGACCGGCCCCGTTCGACGGGGATCGGTTCGGCGGCCCCGGCCAGGGCGAGCCCGACCGGTTCGGTGGCCCCGGACCGGCCGGTGGCGGCCAGTTCGGTCCTGGTCCGGCCGGTGGCGGCCCTGCTCCCTTCGACGGGGACCGCTTCGGTGGCCCCGGCCCGGCCGGGGCCGGCCAGTTCGGCGCTTCCGCCCCGCCCGGCACCGACCGGTTCGGCGGACCGCCCGGGCAGCCCGACTTCGGGCCACCCCCTGGGCAACCGGGCTTCGGGCCACCGCCCGGGCAACCGGGCTTCGGGCCACCGCCCGGACAGCCGGGCTTCGGGCCACCGCCCGGGCAGCCGGGCTTCGGGCCGCCGCCGGAAGGGGACGGCCCCGGATTCGGCCGGTCCGGTGCCGCGGGTGCGGCACCGACGGCGTACGGAGCACCCGGGGCGGGACCGGGGACGTACGGGGCACCGCCTGGCGGCGCGCCTCCGTACGGGTCACCCGCGTCCGCCGGACCGGGCTGGGGCGGTGCGAACGAGGGCGAGCAGGGCCGGTTCGACTCGTTCAAGCCGGAGGCGGCGGAGTCGGAGACGAAGACCGAGCCGCCGACGCCGCAGGTACGCAACGGCAAGGTGCTGTTCCTGGTGCTGGTCGCGGCGGTACTGCTGCTGGCGATCCCGCTGGGCACGCTCTGGCTGCTCGGCAAGATCGGCGGCGAGGACGCGGCACCACCGTTCAACCCGGCGGTGGGCGCCTGTGTCAAGGACGCCGGCGGCACGCCGGTGATCGCGGACTGCGCCGAGCAGGGCGTCTTCAAGGTTGCCTCGAAGGTGACCGACAAGAACGAGTGCCCGGCGGACACCCCGCAGACGATCGTCGTACCGGACCGCAAGGAAGTGCTCTGCCTGCAACCGGCGGCGGCTCCGGCCGGCGGATAGCCGCCCGAAACGGCTGACCTCGTTCAGCGCCCCGCCTGGCTGCCAGGCGGGGCGCTGGTCGTCGCTGTGCCGGTCCGGCGCCCCGGTCGCCGGGGTCAGTCGGGAGCGGGGGTCACGTACACGCCCCTGCCCTGATGCCCCTGGAGCACACCCCGCTCCTGTAGCCGTGCCAACGCCTGCTTGATGGTCGGCGCCGAGCACTTGTACTGCTCCCGGAGCTGGCTGATCGAGGGTAGCTGGTCGCCCGGCCGAAGCTCGCCACTCGCGATCTTGGCCTCTACGTCTCGCATGACGCGGCGGTACACCGGCTCGGCCGGCGAGGCAGGTGCAGGCATATGAGGTCCCCTTGTGTAGTCAACCAAGATCGGACCACGACTGACCTGGCGACACAAGCAAGCCTAGACATCGACGTTGACTTGGCTTACCTGGCAATCTAAGTTGGCTGGGCAGGTCCGGGTGATCTCCACGGCAGGCGGCTCCTCCGAGTCCGTCCGCACCCGCTCCTCCGTCGTGCCACCACAACGGCCCGACCATGACCCGCATCGCATGCCATCCGCGCCCAGCCCACGGGGCCCCCTTGGCCGGAGGATCCCGACCACCGACTTGGCTTACCAAGCTTTACAAGTGTGAGGAGATCAGATGACGCTCGTACTGACCCGCCGCCGCCTGCTGGCCGGTGCGGCGGTTACCGCCACCGCGGCGATAGCGGCCTGCAACGACGGCGACGGCGACGGGAGCGGCGGTAGCGAACTGCCGGTGGAGAAGGTTTCGATCCTGAGCGGGGCAGGCTTCCAGGGCCGCGAAGCCCCGATCTTCGTGGCCCGGGCCAAGGGCTGGTTCACCGAGGTCGGGCTGGAGGTCCAGGTCCTTCCGGGCAAGGGCACCACGAGCAACCTACAGACCCTGGCCGGCGGTCAGGCCACCTTCGCGACGGTGGACGTGAACGGCGCGATGATCGAGTTCACCCGTGGCGGTGGCATCAAGAACTTCAGGCTGACCTCCGTGCTGCATCAGCGGAACCTGGCATGCTTCGTCGCGCTCAGGTCGAGCGGCATCGCCACGCCGCGCGACCTCGCCGGCAGAACGCTCTCCTACATACCCGGCGGGATCAACTACCTCCTCTTCAACACCTATGCCCGACTGGCCGGCTTCGACCCCTCCAAGGTCAAGTGGGTGAGCAACCCGATCGCGACCCAGCACGCGGCGATGCTGGCCCAGAAGAAGGTCGACGCGATCAGCCAGTTCGTCCCGGCGGTGGAGTCGGTCCGGACAGTGGCGAAGCAGGATCTCGTGACCCTGCCCTTCACGGACTACATCGGCGACCTGCACGGTTCCGCCATCGGTGTCACCACCGAGACCGCGCAGAAGAAGCCGGATCTGGTCCGCCGCTTCAACCGGGCGCTGCTGCGGGGAGTGGAGTACGCGATCAACCATCCCGAAGAGGCGGGCCAGATCTACGCGTCGGAGAAGGAGACGCAGGGACAGCCGCCCGCGGCGGCGGTCGCCGAGGTCAAGGCCCTGCGGGCGTACGTCGAGGGCATCTCGGACGGCCCGCTCGGCCACTTCAGCGAGACGCGGATGGCCAAGAACATCGCGATCCTCCAGGCTGCCGGCACGATTCCGGTGGGCCTCACCCCGAACGACATCATCGCGTCCGACCTGGTCGGGTAGGCCGGCCCGGCATGCCGAGCCGCGCAGGCTCCGCGCGTCTACCCCGCTGGCGGACCGCGCTGACCACCGTCGGAACGCCGCTGGTGGGCATTGCCGGGTTCGTCGCCGCCTGGTGGGCGGCGGTTGTCGCCCTGGACGTCGCGCCGTACATCGTGCCGGGGCCACCGGCGGTGGCCGCGGCGATCCGGGACGAGCCGGGCTATCTGCTGCGGAACGCAGCCGTCACCCTCGGCGAGGCGATGGCGGGATTTGCTCTCGCGATCGCCTCCGCCGTGCTGCTCGGGACCGTCCTCGCGGCATCACGCCGGCTCGAACGGGCCCTGTACCCGATGCTGTTGACCCTCAGCAGCACACCGAAGCCGGTCTTCGCGCCGCTGCTCATCACCATCGGCGGGTTCGGGGCAGGACCGAAGGTGGTGCTGGTCTGGCTGATGTGTTTCTTCCCCATCGCCCTGGCCACCAGTACCGGGCTGACCGCCACCTCCGCGGAGTTCGTGGAGTTGGCCAAGTCCCTCAACGCCTCGCGGTGGACCACCTTTCTGAAGTTCCGGGTGCCCGCCGCGCTCCCGCACATCTTCGGCGGCCTCCGGATCGCCCTACCGCTCGCGCTCATCGGCGCGACCGTCGCCGAGTTGTTCGGCGCGACCGAGGGGCTCGGCGTCGTCATCCAGAACGCCGGCACCAACGCGGCCCTGGCCTGGGCGGCGATCGTCGTGCTCGCCGCGATGAGCATCAACCTCTTCTACGCCCTCACCGCCACCCTGCGGGCGATCGCCCCCTGGATCCGGCACACCACCGCCTGACAGCCACGAGGAGACACCGTGACGACCACGTACATCTTCCAGGACGCCGAAACCGACAACGACGTGATGCTCCGGGCTTTGGCGGGCATGTACGACCCGTTCAGCGAGCGCCGGCTCCGCGATGCGGGAATCGCCCAGGACGCCCGCTGTCTGGTGGTCGCGGTGGGCGCGAGCAGCATCGCCGCCACGATCGCCGGGCTGGCCCCGCGCGGCGAGGTGATCGCCACCGATGTCGACCTGCGCCCCTGCCAGCGGGATCCCCGGGTCGACCTGCGCGAGCACGATGTCGTGACCGAGCCCCTGCCCGGGAGGTTCGACCTCATCCACGTCCGGCTCCTACTCGGACACCTGCCGCAGCGGCTCGACGTCCTCAGGAAACTCGTCGACGCCCTCAACCCGCACGGCATCCTGGCCGTCGAGGAGTTCGAGCCGACCTGGCGTACGAGTGTGTTGGCCGCGCCGGACCCCGACGAGGCCGACCGGCTGTTCGGCGCCTATCACGACGCGTTCCAGACCGCGTTGCAGGACGCCGGGAACCGCTCGAAGTGGAGCCGCCGGGTGCACGGTGCGATGCTCGACCTCGGCCTGACGGAGTGCGACACCGTCGGGCACACCGGGACCTGGCCGGGCGGCAGCCACGGATGCCTACTCCCGTGGGGGACCGCTGGTGCCATCCGCCAGAAGCTGATCGATGCGGGTATGTCACCGGCGGACCTCGACGCCTTCCGGCAACTGCTCCTCGTCCCCGAGCTGAGGGTCAAGAGCAATCTCGCGCTGTCCACCATCGGGCGGCGCCCGCGTTGAGCACGGATCGGCTGAGACCGGAAATCGTCGGGGCGGGATCGACGAAGAGACAATCGCACCGAATACCGGCAACCTGCCCGACACCTGACCGAGTGGTGGCAGCACACATTGGATAAGGTCTATCGGGCGCTGCCGACCGACGCCATCGAGTCACGCAGCGTAACGCCCGCTACGGCGGCGGACCGGCACGACGTGGCGTCGTGGAGTCCGTCGGTGCGGGGACCTCGCCACGACAGCCACGCACTTCCGCGTCCGAGACCCTGACAGTTTCGCAAGGAGCCGCCGATGGCCACCGATCCGCATCCGGGCTGGTGTGACCCGGGCGAATGCACCGCGAACTTTCGCGGCACCCACCCCGATTCCTCACCCCCGACCCACGCCAGCCGGTGGTACGACTGCAATCCGCAGGATGACCGGCAGGCGGTCGAGGTCAGGGCTCAACTCGTGCAGTACATCGACGACCCCCAGCCGCGACCCTTCATCCGGTTCGCCCGGACCGACTTCGAGGACCGGCAGGTCTTCCACATCACCGTCGAGCAGGGCGGTGCCCTGGCGGAGGCGCTGACCGACATGCTCCGCCGCGCCGGCACCGTCCTGTCCACCGAGGCACGGCCGCGGGTCGACTCGTCGCCGTAGCCGCCGGCCGGTCCGCTGGTCCGGCGGTGCGGCCCGGTCCCGGTGGGTGGGGCCGGGGCGCGGCCGGTTCGGCGTACCACAATGCGCGGGGCCCGGGACCGTTCTCGGCGACGACATGGCAGGGTGGCCGTATGGCTACTTCGCCCCGCGTCCGTGCGCCCGAGCTGAGGGGCCGCCGGTGGCTCAACACCGGCGGAACGGATCTGACATTGCCGGACCTTCGCGGCAAGATAGTCATTCTGGACTTCTGGACCTTCTGCTGTATCAACTGCCTGCATGTACTGGACGAGTTGCGCCCGCTGGAGGAGAAGTACGGCGACACCCTGGTGGTGATCGGGGTGCACTCGCCGAAGTTCGAGCACGAGCGCGATCCGGACGCCCTGGCCGCCGCCGTCGAGCGGTACGGCGTCGCCCACCCCGTACTCGACGACGCGGAGATGGCCGTCTGGCAGCAGTACGCCGCGAAGGCGTGGCCGACGCTGAACGTGATCGACCCGGAGGGCTACGTCGTCGCCTCGATGGCCGGCGAGGGGCACGCCGAGGGGCTCTCCCGGCTGCTCGACGAGTTGATCGCCACGCACGAGGCCAAGGGCACGCTGCACCGGGGCGACGGCCCGTACGTGCCGCCGGCCGAGCCGGAGACCGCGCTGCGGTTCCCCGGCAAGGCGATCGTGCTGGACGGCGGAAACCTGCTGGTCTCGGACTCGGCCCGGCACTCCGTGGTCGAGCTGGCCCCGGACGGCGAGACGGTGCTGCGCCGGATCGGCTCCACCGAGCGGGGCCGGTCGGACGGCCCGGCCGAGGTGGCCCGGTTCGCCGAGCCGCAGGGCCTGTGCCGGTTGCCCGAGCACGCCGCCGAGGTCGCCGGCTACGACATCGTGGTCGCGGACACCGTCAACCACCTGCTCCGGGGCGTACGGCTGGCGACCGGCGAGGTGATCACCGTGGCCGGTACCGGCCGGCAGTGGCGCTCCACCGTGGACGACCACGCGCACGACGCGCTCGCCGCCGACCTCTCCTCCCCCTGGGACCTGGCCTGGTACGACGACCGGGTCATCGTGGCGATGGCCGGGATCCACCAGCTCTGGTGGTTCGACCCCATCAAGCGGACCGTCGGCGTCTACGCCGGCACCACCGTGGAGGCGCTGCGGGACGGGCCGCTGCCGGACGTCTGGATGGCCCAGCCGTCCGGACTCTCGACCTCTGCCGACGGTCGCCGGCTGTGGGTCGCCGACAGTGAGACCAGCGCGCTGCGGTTCGTCTCCGACGGGGTGCTGAGCACCGCCGTCGGGCAGGGGCTCTTCGACTTCGGCCACGTCGACGGCCCGGCCGAGCAGGCGCTGTTCCAGCATCCGCTGGGGGTCGGCGCGCTGCCGGACGGCTCGGTGCTGGTGGCCGACACCTACAACGGCGCGGTCCGGCGGTTCGACCCGGAGACCGGCACCGTCTCGACGGTCGCCTCCGGGCTGGCCGAGCCGAGCGACGTGGTGCTGACCCCGGACGGCGAGGTGCTGGTGGTCGAGTCCGCCGGACACCGGCTGAGCCGGCTGGCGCCGGGCGCGCTCTCCGCCGCCGGGGCCAGCACGATCGCCGGAAGTCGACACCGTACGGAGCGCCCGCCGACCGATCTCGCCGCGGGTGAGCTGAGCCTGGACGTCATCTTCGAGCCGCCGCCCGGGCAGAAGCTGGACTCCTCGTTCGGCCCTTCCACCCGGCTGGAGGTCTCCGCCTCCCCGCCCGAGTTGCTGCTCGACGGTGCCGGGGTGGGCACCGAGCTGTCCCGCCGGCTGGTGCTGAACGACCAGGTCAGCTCGGGTGTGCTCCAAGTCGTCGCGCAGGCCGCCACCTGCGACGCCGAGGCCGAGCACGCCGCCTGCCACCTGAGCCGCCAGGACTGGGGCGTGCCGGTCCGCATCACCCCGGACGGGGTACGCCGGCTGCCGCTCATCCTGCGCGGCCTGGACGGCTGACCCTCGACCAGGTACGTGACCGGAACCACTGCCCGAATCACTACCTCCGAGTAACCTACGGTGCCGTAACCTGGTCGGGTGAGTACCTCCGCCCCGATCCGGCTGCGCCCCGTCGACCTGGGCAAGCCCCGGATGCGAGGCTGGCTGCACGCGTACGCCTTCTTCGTCGCGGTGGTGGCCGGTGTCGTGCTCTGCGCGATCGCCGCCACCCGGCCGGGCTGGACGCCCCTGGTCAGTTGCGTCGTCTACAGCGTGACGGTCTGCGGCCTCTTCGGCACCAGCGCGCTCTACCACCGGCGGGTCTGGTCCGAACGCGGTTACCGGGTGATGCGCCGGCTCGACCACTCGATGATCTTCGTGTTCATCGCCGGTACGTACACCCCGTTCTGCCTGCTGGTGCTCTCGGCGACGAGCGCGGCCGTACTGCTGCTGATCGTCTGGTGCGGCGCGGTGGCCGGGGTGGCGATGAAGCTGGTCTGGCCGCACGCGCCCCGCTGGGTCTCCGCGCCGCTGTATCTCGCGCTGGGCTGGGTGGCCGTGGCGGTCCTGCCGGACATCCTGGACCGGGGTGGCGTCACCGTGCTCGCCCTGCTGGTCGCCGGAGGCGCGGCCTACAGCGTCGGCGCCGTCTGCTACGCGCTACGCCGCCCCAACCCGTGGCCGACCGTCTTCGGGCACCACGAACTGTTCCACGCCTGCACGCTGGTCGCGGCGATCTGCCACCACGTCGCGATCTACTTCGCCCTGTTCGCCTGACCATCCCCGGGTCCGGCCGACCCGTCGGCGGAACGGCCCGGTCCGGCCACCAGCCGGCCCACGACTCGGTGAACCCGTGCCGGGCCTGGACGCGGTCGCCGACGATGGTGAAGCTGCGCGACGGGCGCAGTGCGATCGGGACGGCGCAGCCGCACCGGGCGGCCGGCGGTCCGTGGCTCAGAGCGGGGGGCCGGGGCGCCGCACGTCGTGGTACTCCTCGACGATCTGCTCCTCCCGCCCCGGCACGCGCGGGTCGACCACCGGGGTGACGACGGTACGGCGGCGGTTCCGCCAGAGGTAGCTGGTCATGATCAGCCCGGCCAGGCCGGCGAGCATCAGTACCCAGCCGACGACGTTCAGGTTGAGCCAGCCCGTCTCGACGCGCACCGCGAAGGCGAGGATCGCGCCGAGAGCAATGAGAAAAATGCTTCCACCGATGCCCACTGTGCCGCCCTCCTAGGCTGTCGACTGAACCTTTGAACCTCCCCTTGCGGTCCGGCGGACCGCAAGGTCGGACGCGGTGCCTGCGCGCAACGCGGTTCAGGTTGGAAAGGTTCACTGGTACCGGTCGTGCCGGTCCCGGCTACGGTCGCGGCATCCATCGACATACCCAGGCGTTTCAAATCCGAATCCGGCAAGCTGGGAAGAGCGTCGCTGTCGGTGCCGAACCGGCAGGACGACGGCCGGACCGGACGGGCCGCGCCAGCCTGGACCGGGCCGTCGGGACGCACACGCCACGCGACCCAGGGAGACCAACGTGACGGATACCAGCGCGGCCGGCCGGACCGGCGGACACAGCGACCCGGGCGGCGTGGGGCGGCCGGACGTACCCGGGCGGAGCCTGGTGCTACTCCGGCACGCCAAGGCCGAGCGGCCCACGACCGCGCCGGACGCCGACCGCCCGCTCACCGCCCGTGGGCACGCGGACGCCGCCGCCGCGGGTGCCTGGCTCGGCCACGGCGGCTACCTGCCGACGGTGGTCGTCTGCTCGCCCGCCAAGCGCACCCGGCAGACCTGGCACGACGTGGCGCTGGGCATGGCCGCACCACCGATCCGCCCGCTCGGCGTCCCGGCCGGACAGACCGCCGCCGCCAGCCCTCCCGGCCGCAGCGATGTGCCGTCGGTCCGGTACGACCAGCGGATCTACCACGGGCACGCGGCGGACCTGCTCGAACTCGTCCGTGCCACGGATCCGGAGGCGAGCACCCTGCTGCTGATCGGGCACAACCCGGCCATCTCGGAACTGTCCACTCTGCTCGATCCGGTGCACGCCGACCCGGAGGGGCTGCGTACCAGCGGAATCGTCATCCACCGGATCGCCGGCGAATGGACGGACGTACGCGCCCAGGCAGGACCGATCGTGAAGTGGCACACCGCCCGGGGCTGACCGACGATCGAATCGCGTACCGGGACGGGTCGGTGCCCGGCCGGTGACATCGCCACCAGGCCGGGCACCGGGGACGTCAGGTGGGTGGCGCGCTCGGCGGCGGCGGATCCGGCGGCGGCGGCATCATCGCCGTCGGATGCGACAGCCGGTTCTCCTCGACGATCAGGGTCCGCGCCCGCTTCTTGCGGTCCTGCCAGTACCACATCGTGGTGGCCAGCACCGCGACCCCGGCCAGGATGAAGACCCAGCCGACCGCCCGAAGATCGAGCCACCAGACATTCGCTCTGACCGCGAACGTCAGGATGGCTCCCAGGGTGATGAGGAAAATTCCCGTACCGATGCCCATGTCCGCTGCACTCCCCCGTGCGATGGGTCGTGGGCTTTCATGACAAATCAGGTCAAACTGCTCCTAGCACCGCCTCAACAATAGCGCGGCGGCCGGGGAGCAACAGCTCCACCGGCCGCCGAAAGAACGCTCGTCGCGGCCCTGCTAGAAGGCTTCCTCGGGCAGGTCCATCAGCTCCAGGTCGGCGCCCTGCACGATCCGCCGGTCAGCACCGATCCGGGGCAGTACCTCCCGGGCGAAGAACCGCGCGGCGGCCAGCTTGCCGGTGTAGAACGCCTTGTCGGCCGCGCTCACCTCGCCGCCCAGCGCCCGCAGCGCGACCTCGGCCTGCCGTTGCAGCAGCCAGCCGACCACCAGGTCGCCGACGGCGAGCAGGAAGCGCCGGCTGCTCAGCCCGACCTTGTAGAGCGCCCGGGCCTCGCCGCCCTGCGCGTCGCCGAGCCACCCGGTCATGGTGCCGAGCATCGCCTGCACCTCGCCGAGCGCCCGGCCCAGCGCGGCCCGCTCCTCCTTGAGCTGCCCGTCGCCCGGCTCGGTCGAATCCGCGCCGGCCGGCTCTCCACCCCCGGACTCCACGAACGCCGCGATCTCGCCGGCCACCGCCATCAGGCTGGTACCGCGATCCCGGACGATCTTCCGGAAGAACAGGTCGAGGCTCTGGATCGCGGTCGTACCCTCGTAGAGAGTGTCGATCTTCGCGTCCCGGACGTACTGCTCCAGCGGGTAGTCCTGGAGGAAACCGGAGCCGCCGAACGTCTGCAACGACTCGTGGCCGAGCAGCTCGTAGGCGCGTTCCGAGCCGACACCCTTGACCACCGGCAGCAACAGGTCGTTGACGCCCTTGGCCAGCTTGGCGGCCGACTCGTCGCCGTTCGCCTCGGCGATGTTGATCCGGTCCTGCCAGGACGCGGTGTAGCAGACCAGCGCCCGCAGGCCCTCGGCGTACGCCTTCTGGAGCATCAGCGAACGGCGCACGTCCGGGTGGTGCGTGATGGTCACCCGGGGCGCGTTCTTGTCCGTCGAGCGGAGCAGGTCGGCGCCCTGTACCCGGCTCTTCGCGTAGTCCAGTGCGTTGAGGTAGCCGGTGGAGAGGGTGGCGATCGCCTTGGTACCGACCATCATCCGGGCGTACTCGATGATCAGGAACATCTGCCGGATGCCGTCGTGCACGTCGCCCAGCAGCCAGCCCTTGGCCGGTACGCCGTGCTCGCCGAAGGTCATCTCGCAGGTGTTCGAGACCTTCAACCCCATCTTGTGCTCGAGGTTGGTCGCGTAGACGCCGTTGCGCTCGCCCAGCTCCCCGGTCTCGTCGTCGAAGTGGAACTTGGGGACCACGAACAGCGACAGCCCCTTGGTGCCCGGGCCGCCGGCACCCTCCACCCCGACCGGCCGGGCCAGGACATAGTGGATGATGTTGTCCGTCAGGTCGTGCTCACCGCTGGTGATGAACCGCTTGACGCCCTCGATGTGCCAGGAACCGTCCGGCTGCGGGATCGCCCGGGCACGGCCGGCGCCCACGTCCGAACCGGCGTCCGGCTCGGTGAGCACCATGGTCGCGGCCCACTGCTTCTCGACGAAGAGCTTGGCCCACTTCTTCTGGCGTTCGGTGCCCTCGCGGTAGAGGGTGTGCGCGAAGGAGGGGCCGCCGGCGTACATCCACAGTGGCGCGTTGGCGCCGAGGATCAGCTCGGCGGCCGACCACCAGAGCGCCCGGGGTGCCATCGTGCCGTCCAGCTCGGCCGGCAGATCCATCCGCCAGAACTCGGAGTCCATCATCGCCTGGTAGGACTTCTTGAACGGCTCGGGCAGCGGCGCGCTGTGCGTCGCCGGGTCGAAGACCGGCGGGTTGCGGTCGCTGGAGGCGTAGCTGGCCGCCAGGTCCTCCCGGGCCAGCCGTTCCACCTCCGCGAGCACGCTCCGCGCGGTGTCGGCGTCGAGTTCGGCGTACGGGCCGACGCCGAACGCCTGGTCCGCACCGAACACCTCGAAGAGGTTGAACTCGAGGTCTCGCCGATTGCTCCTGTAGTGGCTCATACGCCTCTGCCCCCCGGACTCGCGAACACAGGTTACCCGGCAGTAACAGTGGTTATATTACTCGCGGGTAAGTCACCGCGAAGCACCGGCTTCAGTGACCCGCACCACACTGACGGCAACCTGACGAGCGGTGTCGGACCGGACGTGCGGTTGCGCCGCGCTCACCGGACCGGGCCGGTCAGCTGTCGGTGGCGCCGACCTCCCAACTCGGCACCGCCGACGCGGTTGCCGAGTGCGGTCCCGGGTACTCCATCAGGACCAGCGCGATGTCGTCGTCGAGCCGGCCGCGTACCCACTCGACCAGGGCCGTCTCCAGCGAGGCCAGGCCGTCGGCGACCGTGCCGTGCCCGAGCAGCCGCCAGGCCCGGTCCGCGGTCGGGAAGAACTCCCCGTCCCGGCGTGCCTCGCCGAGCCCGTCGGTGAAGAGCAGCAGCCGGTCGCCCGGTTCGAGCCGCTCGACCCGGGGCCGGACCACCGGCATGAACCCGAGCGGCGGCGCGGGGGCCGGCGGCTCCATCGGAATCACCTGGCCGCGACGGAGCAGCAGGGGTGCCGGATGACCACAGTTGACGATCGTGAGCGTGCCGCCGCGCTCCTCGACCAGGGCGGCGGTCACGAAGTCCTCGTCGCCGACGTTGCGGGCCACCGCCCGGTCCAGGTCGGCGACGATGGCCCGCAGGTCGGCCCGCTCGTACGCCACGTGCCGGTACGAGCCGAGCACGATACTGGCCAACCGGACCGCGTCCAGCCCCTTGCCCCGGACGTCGCCGATGATGATCCGCACTCCGTACGGGGTGTCGATCGCCTCGTACAGGTCACCGCCGATGTCGGCGGCGGCGGTCGACGAGATGTAGTGCCCGGCCACCGCCAGGCTGCCGACCTGCGGGCCGACCGGCCGCAGCACCGCCTGCTGGGCCACCGAGGCGAGCTTGGACAGCTCGGCGATCCGCTCCGCCTGCCGCTGCCGGATCACCGCGAAGAGCGCCGCGATCGCCGTGGCCAGCACCACGCCGATCAGGTTGACCGTGGTGGCCAGCGGCACCACGCGGCCGCCCCAGGCCAGCGAGCCGGCCAGCACGGTGGCGATCACGCCGACCGCGAGTACCACCCGCCAGGAGGCGAACGCGGCCGCCAGGAAGGGAGCCGCCGCGACCAGCCCGACATAGTTGACCTTGGATTCGTCCGCGAACTCCACCACCGAGACGAGCGCGAGCAGCACGAGGGCCGCGCCGAGACCGGCGCGGGAACCTTGGCTCAGCGGGCGACGGCCCGGTGGCATCAGTCGCATGGGTACGCGGAACAGCATGCCTGATCGACGACCGCGATTGTACGAAGTTGACTCCTCGTCCGATCGGGTTCTGGCCACCTGGCGCATCCCACCGGTCCGGACCCGCCGGATCTTGTCGACGAGTCAGCCAACCGTTGCAAGTCGAATGAACATTCCTGGCTCACGTACCTCACATCGCGCACCCGCCTGGTCACCGGGCCGGTCGCACCGCTCCATCTCGACCGGGACCGGCGGCACCGTCACCGGACCCGCGCCACCTGCCACCGCTACTCCGTGCCCGCCGCTCAGCCGAGGACCTCGTACCGGACGTCGATGGCGCCGAGGCTCAGCGAGGCGATCGCCTCGAAGGAGGCCCGGGACAGGTCGATGCAGCGGCCCTCGACGAACGGACCCCGGTCGTTGATCCGGACCACCACCGACCGGCCGTTGTCCGGGTTCGTCACCCGGACCCGGGTGTTGAAGGGCAGGGTCTTGTGCGCGGCGGTCAGCGCGTTCGGGTCGAAGGCCTCACCGTTCGCGGTGACCTGCCCCTGGTCGTAGTAGGAGGCGCCGCAGGAGCCGCTCTGCACTACCCGGGCCGGCGGGCTGCTCGCCGGGCGCTTCGTGGCGGGCTTCTTCGCGGTGCTGGTCCGGGTCTGGCTCGGCGAGGGACGGGAACTGGCCCGCGAGGCGCGCTCGGGCGACCGCTCCGGCGTGGGTGTGACCGCGTCCGGGGTGGGCGACGTCGTCACCGGCCCGCTCGGGGTGGCCGGGGTGGTCGCGTCGACCAGGGCCGGCACCGAGGCGGAGTTGGCGGCCGGTTCCGTGCCGAGCTTCACCACACCGGCCGCACCCGCGCCGACCAGCGCGACGGCGACCGCTCCGGCCGCCACCATGCCGGTTGGCCAGCGCAGAATCCGAACTCGGGCATGCTTCCCAGCCACCGCACCGTCCTCTCCCAGGAACAACAGAGATCGGGTCGGACCGTAACGAGGGAGGTACTTCGGAAGTCAACGTGATCATCTGCTTTCGCCCGGGTATGGGGTGAAACGTGTAGCCGATCATCCGACCCTGGGTGGGTCGGACGTGCCCGTACCCGGGTCGGGCCGGAGATGCCGCAAGATGGTCTCCGTGCGGGCGGAGCTGAGCAGGCGGCTGGTCGGGGCGTTCCGGTGGACCGACCCGGGGCCGGAGAGCACGCACCTGGTCAGCGACGTGTCCGGCTGGTGGCGGGACCCGGCGATCCTCGCCGGGCTGGGTCCGGTCCTGGCCGAGCCGTTCCGGACGGACCCGCCCACCGTCGTGGTCGCGCCCGAGGTCACCGGTCTGCTGCTCGGGCCGCTGGTGGCGACCGCGCTCGGCGCCGGCTTCGTCCCGGCGTACAAGAACACCGGCGAGCGGCGGATCGCGGAGCCGACCACCTGGGCGTGGACCGGTTCCGACTACCGGGGCCGCCGGCTGGCTCTCGGGGTACGGAACCGGCACCTGGGGCCCGGCGACCGGGTACTGGTGGTGGACGACTGGGTGGCCAGCGGCGCCCAGGTACGCGCCCTGCACGAGATCGCCGCCCGGCGCGGAGCCACCGTCCTCGGCACGACGTGCCTGGTCGCCGAGGCCGCACCGGAGGTGGTGGCGGAACTCCGGCTCGACAGCCTGCTGACCCCGGCCGACCTGGACCCCTGACCACCCCGCGCCGCCCTTCGGCGCGAACCGTCCGCCGGTGAGGCTGTCAGGCGTCGGGTGCCGGGCGTTCGGTGCGACAGAGCCGGAAGCCGATGTTCGGGGCGAAGTGGTCACCCCACTCACCGTCCCGCCAGCTCGTCGAGGCGCGGGACATCCGGAACGAGACGCTGACCGCGCCGGCACAGTCCGCCCAGGAACCGCCGCGCAGCACCCACTGCTCCCCGTCGACCGGTCCGGTCGGATTGTCCACCGGGCTCTGCAGGTAGTACTCGGCGTCGTACCAGTCGGCGGTCCACTCCCAGACCGAGCCGGCCATTCCGTACAGGCCGTAGCCGTTGGGCGGAAGCCGGCGCATCGGCAGGATCGACAACTCGTCGAACCGGTCGAAGTCGCACCGCTGCGGCGTCGGCGGCTCGTCCCCCCACGGATAGCGGCGGCCGACCAGGCCACCCCGGGCCGCCCGCTCCCACTCGGCCTCGGTGGGCAGCCGGTAACGGACCGTAGCCGTGGAGATCCGCTCGCCGAGCTCCTCGGCCTCCTGCGCGGCGACACAGACCATCGGCTTGTGGTCGTACCCCCACGGCCGGCCCGGGTCCGCCCGGGGCGGTACGCCGAAGACGGACGCCGGGTCGACCGGCTCGCCGCCCCGGGTCAGCGTCATCCGGGGATGGTGGGCGTGCCAGTCGACCGCCCGGGTGGTCTCGTCCTCGCAATATTGCAGGCGGATCCGGTTCGCCCCGTCCAGCATGAACCACCCGCCCCGGTCGATCGTGGCAGCCTCGGCACCGTCCTCCGGCGGGCGTCCGTCCGGCGGCGGCCGCCAACCCATCAACCGGCAGTACGCCGACCAGCTCACCGGGGTCTCGGAGAGCCAGTAGCCGTCCAGCCGCACCCGGTGTACCGGCCACTCGTCCGGGTCGGCCGTGTCCGAGCCCATCAGGAAAGTGCCGGCCGGGACGTACCGGAAGGTCAGGCCGTGCTCCTCGACGGCCAACCGGTCCAGCAGCTCGCGGCGCGCCCCGGCCAGGTCGACGTCACCGGGGTCCAGCGCGTACGCCCGGTCGTAGACCGCCGCCGCGGCCCGCAACTCGCCGACCCGGACCAGCTTGCGGGCCAGCCGGCACAGCCGGACCGGACCGCCGGTCGCCGCAAGCTCGGCGCGCAGCCACTCCTCGGTCGCACCCACCCCGGTCAGCCCCCGCAGCCCGGACGGCTCCGACCGGTCCCCGCCGACACGTCCAGTACGACCAGCGGGTTGCGTACCCGATCCGGCGACCGCCGTTCCAGCGCCACCTGGCCCTCGATCCACGGGTCCGGTGCGTTCACCGAGCCGTTCAGCACCAGGGCCCGGGCCCGGCAGCCACCGCCGAAGGTGGCGGTCCCGCCCCGCGTACTGGCCGGCTCGGTGTGCGGCAGCGCCCGGATCGCCCGGAAACCGGTGCTGTGCCGCCAGATGTCGGCCAACGACCGGTCCCGGACGTTCGCCGCGACGAACCGGGGGCCGAGGAAGCTGCACGGGTTGACGTCGCCGGATACGGAGACCGAGCAGACCAGGTTGCCGGCCCCGCAGCCGTAGTTCTGCTGGATCACCGACTGCGCCTCCCGCCGGGTCTGCGGGCCGAACGGGTCGATCTGGCGCAGCTCCATCCGGTCGTCGTCCATCCGGGCCAGGGTGTTCAACGCGGTGTTGTACTCCGCGAAGCTCGGCATCAGCTCCAGGTGCCGCTGTGCCACCCCGACCGGGTAGAGCGGCCGGAACACCGCCGTGTCCGCGCCCACCTCGCGGGCGAGCCGGGCGCACGCCTCGACCTCCTCGACGTTCGACCGCATGATGGTGAAGGCCAGCGTGAACCGGGCGTACCGGCGGAGCACCGTCAGCCGGTCGAGCACCTTCGCGAAGGTACCGGCACCGCGTACCCGGTCGTTGGTCTCGGCCGTGGCGCCCTCCAGGCTGACGTTGAGCCAGACCAGTTCCCGCCGGCCGAACTCCCGGGCGATCTCCTCGGTGACCAGCAGTCCGTTGGTGGTGACGCAGGGCGCGAGCCCGTGTGCGGTGGCGAGGTCGATGATCTGGAAGAGATCCTTGCGAAGCAGCGGCTCGCCACCGGTCAGCCCGAGCCGGAAGCTGCCGAGGCTGGCCATCTCGGCGAAGAGCCGGTCGATCTCGGCCAGGCTCAACCGCTGCTCCCGGCGCGGCAGGTCACCGGCGAAGCAGTGCGTACAGCTCAGGTTGCAGGCCGAGGCGACCTCCAGGTGTACCGCGAGCGGCCCGGCCAGATGGTCGGCCGGCGGCTCCGGACCGTCGAGTACGACCCCGGCGAACCGGTGCCGCACCGTGAAGAAGCCCAGCTCGTAGAAGTGCTCGTAGAAGCGGAGCATCCGCATCCGCTGCTCGTCGTCGGTGACCTCCGACAGGACCTCGCCGATCGGCCGGTCGACCAGCCGGCGCAGCAGGGCGGTCGCCTCGGCGTCGAACGGCAGGTACCGCGAGGTGCGACGGTCGAAGACCAGGCTGCCGAAGTACTCGGGAATCAGCACCAGCGGGGGCATCCGACCTCCTCCGTCCGTCACCGTGCCGCCCCGCCGTCGGCGGAACCGTCGATCGCGCTGGCGGCGGAACCGTCGGTCGCGCTGGCGGCGGAACCGTCGATCGCGCCGTCCGGGGCGAGCCGGAAGGTCTTGCGTACCCAGATCGGTCCGGTGCCGTCGGGCACGCCCAGCCCGACCGCGCCCAGCTCGCCGAGCTGCCGGACCTGGTAGCCGGCCTGGTCCCAGCCGGTGCCCTCGGGCGGGCGGTGCTCGGCGCGAAGCTCCATCGGCGCCCAGCCGGTGTCGTCGAAGCCCGTACGGGTCCAGGCGTCGTCCGCCGGCTCGGTCGACGACCACCGCCACGTACCGTCCACGGTGGACAGGATCGAGGTCTCCCCGGCCGGCTCAGGGGTGGAGTCGACGTGGGAGTCGCCCGGGCCGTACACGGCGGCGAACATCAGCGCGATGTACGCGGGATCGACCTCGGCGACGGTGCAGGCGAGGACGTGCTCGCCGTACGGGACGACGGGGCGGGCCGAGGGCGGTTCCGCGCCGTCGAGCAGCATCCGGCACTCCCCGGCGGCGTGGAGCCGGATCCGCAGCGGTATCCCGGCGAGCGGGTCGCGCCAGCGGAGCACCACGCCGCCGCAGCCGGCCGGCACCTCACAGTGCCCGTGCTCTTCCAGGATGAACAGCGGCGACTCCTTGGCGTACCTCGACACCGAGTTGAGCCTCAGTTCCCGGTCCCGCATGCCCACCTCTCGTGCCGGCCGTCCCAAGGTCGCCCAACCTATCGCAGCGATGCCATTCCGGGACGTACCCTTCCGGCCGCCGCTTCCGCTGGTCCGATGGTTATCCACAGGGCCGCGCGGTTCTCCACAGGTTGTTCACAACGTGATCCACGTTCCCGCACGCCGGCTTCCTACAGTCAGGGCTTAACGCTTCCCCGTGGCTGGAAGCCGGGGGATTTCTGGCTCGGACCGCACCCGACCACCATCGCGGAAGGAGGTGATCGCATGTCTCACGTCGTCGGCACCAGCACGGCCGCGTTCTGCCGTGGCGAGGATCGTCCTCGCGGCGTTCCGGTCCCGACACGCGGTGTACCCGCAGATGTCGCACCGGAAGACTCTGACACCCAGCCCGAGGCGGTACTTGGCTCTCGTACCGCACTGCGAGCAGGTCATCGTGGTAAAGGCGGGCGGCACCAACACCACCCTCCGGCCCGCCCGCAAGCCACGGTCAACCAGTTCCCGCTTCGCCGTCCCGATCGCCGCATCAGCAGCCTTACCCGCCATCCGGGACCTGGCCAGGAACGTCGGCTTGAAATCCTCAACGGCGATCGTCGCGTGGTTGTCGACGATCTTCTTCGCCCAGACGCGGGCGTCGTGGATGTTCTGCCGGGCCGCCTTCCTGGCCAGCTTCGCCGCCTGCCGCTTGGCCCGCAGGTAGCCGCTCGACGACTTCACACCCCTTGGGCGCCGACGGCGGGCCATCCGGCGCTGGAGTTTGGCGAGTTCGGCGGCACACCGTTTCCGGTGGCCGAGATACGGCAAGTCGTAGGCCGGGTCGGTGGTCGTCGCGGTCGTGATGACACCCCAGTCGACACCGATCGCACCTTCGACGTCGGGCGCGGGCGTGGTGTCGCGGCGCACGACGAAGGAGGCGTACCAGTGCCCGAGCGTGTCCTGGTAGACGCGGACGCTGGTCGGATCGGACGGGCACCGTCTCGCCCACATCGGCAACCATCTCAGCCGCATCCGACAGTTTTGGCCCCGCAGAGGAGTCGACGCCATGCCGAAAACCAACACAACGCCGGACCGCCCTTTCCTCCCCATGGCTAAAGCCAGGGGTTTCTCGGGCGGCTCTTGATGATGGAACGCCGGATCCTGGTCGTGGAGGACGAGCGCACCATCGCCGAGTCGGTGGCCGCCCGGCTGCGTGCCGAGGGCTTCGTGGTGGAGATCGCGCGGGACGGGCCGGGCGCCGTCGAGGCGTTCCGGAGCGGCCGGCCGGAGCTGGTAGTCCTCGACGTGATGCTGCCCGGCTTCGACGGCCTGGAGGTGTGCCGGCGGATCCAGGCCGACCGGCCCGTCCCGGTGCTGATGCTGACGGCCCGGGACGACGAGACGGACCTGCTGGTCGGGCTCGCCGTCGGTGCCGACGACTACCTCACCAAGCCGTTCTCGCTGCGCGAACTCGCCGCCCGGGTGCACGCGCTGCTGCGCCGGGTCGACCGCGCCACGGCCGCGGCGCGCAACGGCGTGGAGATCCTCCGGATCGGGGGGCTCGAAATCAACCAGGCCGAGCGGCGGGTCCGCCGCGACGGGGTCGAGGCGCACCTGACCCCGACCGAGTTCGACCTACTGACGCACTTCGCCAACCGGCCCCGGATGGTACTGCCCCGGGAACGGCTGCTCGCCGACGTCTGGGGCTGGGCCGACAGCTCGGGCACCCGCACCGTCGACAGCCACGTCAAAGCCCTGCGCCGCAAACTCGGCGCCGATCTGATCCGCACCGTGCACGGTGTCGGCTACGCGTTGGAGGTACGGCCGTGACGAGCTTCTGGACCACCGTCAACCGGACGATGGACGTACTGCCCCGACCGCTGGACCCGATCTGGTCGATCAAGCTGAAGCTCGGCATCCTGATCGTCGGTTCGGGTGCCGCCGGGATGACCGTGTTCATCCTCGGCATCGGCTGGCTGCCGCCCTGGACCACCGGGACGGCCATCGGGCTGGCGCTGCTCACCTCGCAGGTGCTGGCCCACGGCATGACCTCGCCGCTGCGCGAGATGACGGCGGCGGCCCGGGCGATGGCCAGGGGCGACTACACCCGGCAGGTCCGGGCCAGTTCCCGGGACGAGGTCGGCACGCTGGCCGCCGCGTTCAACCAGATGGCCGGAGACCTGGCCGAGGCCGACCGGCGCCGCCGGGAGCTGATCGCGAACGTGTCGCACGAGCTGCGTACCCCGATCACCGCCCTCCAGGGCTTGCTGGAGAACATCGTCGACGGGGTGGCGGAGCCGGACCTGCCGACGCTGCGGGTCGCGCTGGCCCAGACCGAGCGGCTCGGGCACCTGGTCGCCGACCTGCTCGACCTCTCCCGGCTGGACGCCGGGGTGCTGCCGCTGCGCCGGCAGAACGTCGACGTGGCGGAGTTCCTGGACGAGGTGGTCCAACAGGCCAGGGTCACCGCGGCCGGCGCCGGGCGCGACGTCCGGTTCAAGGTACGCCAGCAGTCCGCGGAGCTGACCGTGCAGGCGGATCCCCGACGGCTGCACCAGGTCTTCGCCAACCTGCTGGACAACGCCGCCCGGCACAGTCCGCCCGCCGGCACCGTACTGGTCGCCGCGCAGCGGGTCGGCGACGAGCTGCGGTTCGAGGTGACCGACGAGGGCGAGGGGATTCCGGCCCGGCTTCGGCCGGAGGTGTTCGAGCGCTTCACCCGGGGCGAGCGGACCAGCGACGGCGGCACCGGGCTCGGCCTGGCGATCGCGCACTGGGTGGTGGATCTGCACGGCGGCAGCATCGCCGTCGCCGACCGTCCCCTGGTCGAGCCCGGTCCGGCCAACCGCTCGGACCGTCCGGTCGGCTGCCAGATCCGGGTCAGCCTGCCGGTGGTGGCGCCGGCTGCCGGGGACCACTCCGCCGTACTGGTAGAACAGCGTTGAACGAGGTGGAACCGAGGATGAACGACCAGCCGACCGGGCCCGCGAACGGACCCACGAACGGGCCGACCCTGCAGGGGCAGCCGGATCCGGCACCCCGCACCGGCACGCCGCCCACCCCGCGCCCGGCACCGACCCCAGCAGCCGCGACGGCCGCACCGCCTCCGAGGCAGGGGCCGCCCGTGCCCGGTACCTGGGCGGCGCTCGGGGGCCTGCCCGCGCCGTCCCCGACATCCCGGCCGCTCCCGCCGTCCCCGACATCCCGGCCGCTCCCGCCGCCTCCGCCGTCCTGGATCGCGACCCGCTGGCCCGGACCGGCCGGCGGCCCGACCCAGCCGGTGCTGGTCGGAGTGGCCGCAGCGGCAGCCGTCGCCGCGGTGAGCCTCCCGCTGACCCGGCCCGGTGTCGGTTGGCTGGTCGCCGGAGTTGCCGGAACGGCGGCCCTGGTCACCGCCGCCTGGCCCACCGCACGTCCCGCGACCACCGCCGACGCCGTCCACCCGGCCAGCGACCCCGGCTCCACCCGGCCGAAGAGCGTGCCCGACCCCGCTACCCCGCCATCCGCACCGCCCCAGGCAACAACCGCACCCTCTCAAGCCCCGGCCACACCGCCGCAAGCAGCAGCCACACCACCCCAGAGCCCGGCGACGCCACCCCAGGCGGCAACCGCACCGCCCCAGGCGACGGCCGTAGCGGTCAAGGGGCCGGCCGCACCGGTCGGGAGGGTGAGTCGGCCGCTCGGTGGATGGCAACGGATCGGCTGGCTGCGGCCGTTCTGGGCCGCCACGACCGTCGCGCTGCTCGGCGTCGGCACGATCCGGGCGGCGGGCTGGCTGTTCGTACTCTGCCTGCTCACCGCAGCGGTCACCGCGACACTGACCCTCGCGGACGGCCGGTCGGTACGCGCGATGCTGCTCTCCGCCCTGGTCCCACCGGCGGCCGTGATCCGGTCGCTGACGTGGCTGGCCAAGAGGCGGGCCGGGAACGCCCGGTCGGGCCGGGGACCGGCGGTCGGCCGTACGCTGGTCAGCGTCCTGGTCTCGGTCGGCCTGTTGGTGGTCTTCGGCCTGCTCTTCTCCTCCGCCGACGCGGCCTTCGCCGGGCTGGTGGACGCGCTCCTTCCGGAGCTGTCGGGTGCCACGGTGTTCCGCTGGGTGTTCGTGTTCGGAGTGGTCGGCGCGGCGCTGCTCGGTGGGGCGTACGTGCTGGCGGCCCCGCCGGACCTGACCGGGATGGCGTCCGGCCCGAGCCGGCGACGGCTGCGCCGGGCCGACTGGATACTGCCGGTCGCACTGCTCGACGCGCTCTTCGCCGGGTTCGTGGCGGTGCAGGTCACCACCCTCTTCGGCGGTTCGGACCACGTACTGCGGACCGCCGGCCTCAGCTATGCCGAGTACGCCCGGCGCGGCTTCTGGCAGCTACTCGCCGTCTCCCTGCTCACCCTGCTGGTGATCGGTGCCGCCGCCCGCTGGGCGCCCCGGGAGAGCCGGGCGGATCGGGCGCTGGTCAGGATCCTGCTCGGCGGGTTGACCCTGCTCAGCCTGGTGGTGGTGGCCTCGGCGCTGTTCCGGATGGATGTCTACGCCGACGCGTACGGCGCGACCCGGCTCCGGCTGCTGGTCGCGGTCTGCGAGGCGTGGTTGGGGCTGGTCTTCGTGCTGGTCGCGGTGGCCGGGGTACGGCTGGCCGCCCGCTGGCTCCCCGGGATGGCGCTCGGTACGGCGGTACTCGCGCTGCTCGCCCTGGCGGTGGCGAACCCGGACCGGCTGATCGCAGAGCACAACGTCGACCGGTACCGGCAGAGCGGCCAGATCGACGTCGCCTACCTGTCCGGGCTCTCCGCCGACGCGGTACCGGCGCTCGACCGGCTGCCGGATTCGCTGCGTGACTGCGCGCTGTGGAGCCTGGCGGCCGGTTCCCGACCAGACGACTGGCGGGAGACCAATCTCGCCCGGATCGAGGCCCGGCGGATTCTGGCCGAACGCCCGGCGACCAGCCGAAGGTTCTGCCCAACCCGATCCGGATGGTGACCTGACCCAGCCCTGACGACGACTTGACTTTCCCGCGCAGGATGTCCACCCCGGGCTGCCCAGCGTCCAGGTCCACGTCGTGCCGTCAGACGTCGGGCTCTATCCCGGGCTGGCCGGGTCGTTCATCATCGCCACGATGGAGGACAACCGCCAGTACGGCCACCTGGACCACCAGATCGGCACCGACATCATCGAGCGCCCCGGCGACATTGCTAATCTGGCAAGGTCGTGGGAGGCCGTGCGGAGCGAAGCGCTCCCGAACAGACAGTCGCTTGACTTGATCAAGGAAGTGGCCAAGAGATGGACGTGACCGGCGCACGGTGGCGGAAGTCGACCCGCTCGTGCGTCCGCCACGGCTTCTGGTGCCTCGTCTTTGAACGGTGATCGGGTAACCCGTTGCTTCCGGGTACCTCTCGGGCTGGCGATCTCTTGACGTTGATCGTGTATGCGGTGGTGTGGGGTTGGGATACCTGCCAGCGAGACTGTCGAGCTGCCCCGCCTGTGCGCCCACTGTCCCGGGCCGTCCAGGCCCCGACCCCCGCCGGCCGGTCGACCCGAACCGCATCGCCATGTGCCGTCTCGGCAAGCCCGACTCTCCGTGCCCCGTCTGTGCACCCAGCTCGACAGTCCGCGCACCAACCACTCCCCAGCCGGGCCGCCGGGTCGCTCATCCTGGCCAGCCGGGCCGCCCGCCCAGCGGCGCCGGTGCCACGTCACACAGCCCGGGACCGGTGATCCGGGATCGCGGATCGTGGAGACGATCGCAGAGGCGCGGAGACAGCCTGCGGAGAGGTACCCGGACCACCGGATTACTCGATCAACCTTCAAGGACGAGGCACTAGCAGCAACGTCGTCCGGTTAGTCGGGTTGGTCGGCTGTCAAGGGCTGGTGTCGAGGATGTCGATCTCAATAGTGGCTTTGTAGGTGGTTCGGTTGAGGTCGGGGCCGCAGGCGGGCGGAGGACTTTTGCCGGTGACCAACCGAACGGGCTGCCCGACGCAGCCCCGATGGTGACTTGACATTCCCGGCCAGCCGGTGAGACTGCCGGGGTGGCCATCCCCATCGATCGGCAGCCGGAGCCGGGGCCGCCCGGAGCGCCCCGCCGGACCCGGGTGGTACTGGCCGAGGTGGCCCGCAGCGGCACCGGTGCCGAGCGGACCAGGGCCGAGCTGACCCAGCAGACCCAGGTCGGCGAGGCCCTGCTCCGGGGACTGATCCGCGCCCAGCTCGCCCTCGCGCTGCGGCTGTCACTGGTGGTCGGGATCGGGCTCGGCGGTCTGCCGCTGCTCTTCGCGATCGCCCCGGAGGTCGGCGCGGCGAAGCTGTTCGGGGTCAACCTGCCCTGGCTGCTGCTCGGGGTGGCCGCCTTCCCGTTCCTGGTCGCGGTCGGCTGGGCGTACGTGCACCTGGCCGAGCGCAACGAGCAGGACTTCACCGACGTGGTCCAGCGGCCGGAGCGCTGAGGTGGACAACGCCTACACGGTGCCGGCGATCATCGTGGTCACCCTGGTCACGGTCGCGATCGGCTTCTACGGGCTGACCCTGGCCCGGACCACCTCGGACTTCCTGGTGGCGTCCCGGATGGTCAGCCCGACCTGGAACGCGGCGGCGATCGGTGGGGAGTACCTGTCGGCCGCCTCGTTCCTCGGCATCGCCGGCCTGATCCTCAAGTACGGCGTGGACGTGCTCTGGTATCCGGTCGGTTTCGCCGCCGGCTATCTGGCGCTGCTGCTCTTCGTGGCCGCGCCGCTGCGCCGCTCCGGCGCGTTCACCCTGCCCGACTTCTGCGAGCTGCGGCTCGGCTCGCGACGGCTGCGCAAACTGGCCACCGCCTTCGTGGTCTTCATCGGGTGGCTCTATCTGGTGCCCCAGTTGCAGGGAGCCGGGCTGACCCTGACCACGGTCGCCGGTGGACCGTACGAGCTGGGTGCGCTGCTGGTCGGTGCCGTGGTCACCGCCAACGTCGCACTGGGCGGGATGCGGGCGGTCACCTTCGTGCAGGCGTTCCAGTACTGGCTCAAGCTGACCGCGCTGGCCGTACCCGCGATCTTCCTGGTGTTGCAGTGGCAGGCGGACGCCCGACCGCCGGTCACCCCGGTCGGTGGTCCGGTCTTCGCGGCCGCGACCACCGTCGTGGTCGAGGAGCCGGCGAAACTCACCCTGCCGGACGGCTCCTCCCGGGAGGTACGCCCCGGCGAGGAGCTGTCGTTCGCGGCCGGCGACCCGGTGCCGGAGATCTCCAGCGTGGCCGCCGCCCGGGGGCCGGACTGGCTGCTGCCGAGCATGGCCGGCAACGACGACCGGGGCCTCTTCGCCACCTACTCGCTGATCCTGGCGACCTTCCTCGGCACGATGGGGCTGCCGCACGTACTCGTGCGGTTCTACACGAATCCGGACGGCGCGGCGGCCCGGCGTACCACCCTGGTGGTGTTGGCCCTGGTCGGCGCCTTCTACCTGTTTCCCACCCTGTACGGCGTGCTCGGCCGGATCTACACCCCGCAACTGTTGCTGACCGGGCGGACCGACGCGGCGGTGGTACTGCTGCCCGGTGCGGCGCTCGGCGACGGCCTGACCGGGCAGTTGCTGGCCGCGCTGGTCGCCGCCGGAGCGTTCGCCGCCTTCCTCTCCACCTCCTCCGGCCTGCTCACCAGCGTGGCCGGGGTGCTCTCCACCGACGTGCTCGGCCGCGGCTCGGTACGCGACTTCCGGCTGGCCACGGTCGTCGGCGGGCTGGTGCCGATGGTGCTGGCGCTGAACGTCTCCGGGCTGGACGTCTCCCAGGTCGTCGGGCTGGCCTTCGCGGTCGCCGCGTCGAGCTTCTGCCCGCTGCTGGTGCTCGGCATCTGGTGGCGCGGGCTGACCGACGCCGGGGCGGCGGCCGGAATCCTGGCCGGCGGGGGTGCGGCGGTCGGCGCGGTGCTCTTCACCGTGGTCGGGCCGGAGTTGGCCGGCTGGCCGGCCGTCCTGATCGCCCAGCCGGCCGCCTGGACCGTGCCACTGGCCTTCACCGTGATGGTCACCGTCTCCTGGGCCACCCGGCGCCGGGCCCCGACCGACGTCGCCGCGACGATGCTGCGGCTGCACGCCCCGGAGACGCTCCGCCTCTGAACTTCTGGGTCCGCTTGCTGGAAGGTCCCGGTGCCGACCGCCATCCCGATCCGGGCCGGCACAATGGTGCGGTGAGCCGAGCCGAGCCGCCGGGCGGGCAGATCCACCACACCGACCCGTTCGCCACCCCGGAGCGGGACCGCTCCCCGCTGCGCCGGCTGCGCGGCCGGCTACCCGCGCCGGTGACGCTCTGGACGGCGTACGCGTCGACGGATGGCGACCCGGCCGGGCTGACCGTCTCGTCCACGCTGGTCGCGGACGGCGAACCGGGTCGACTGCTCGGACTGGTCGACGAGGAGTCGGAGCTGTGGGCGGCGGCATCCGCCAGCGGGCGGTTCGCGGTCACCCTGCTCGGCCCGGCGCACCGGCAGCTCGCCGACCGGTTCGCCGGGCTGTTCCCGGCCCCGGGCGGGCTCTTCGCCACCGGTGAGTGGACGCGCACGCCGTACGGGCCGGTGCCGGGCGGGGCCGGGATCGGCGGCTGGGCCGGCTGCCGGCTGGACGGCGCCCGGGAGTACGGCTGGGCGCTGCTGGTCGAGGCCACCATCGAGACGGTCGAGCTGACGGGTACTGCCGCACCGCTGCTGCATCACCGCGGCCGCTACCGCGACCTGACCGATTAGCGACGCTCGCCCCGGCGACGGCGGGGACGGTCGTCGGCCGCCGGCAGACGACCGGTCAGCGTGACGCACAGTGGCCAGCCGGGCCTGTCGCCAAGCGGCGTGACCGGGGTCACTGGGCGCAGCCACCGGCCCGTTCGGCGCAGCCGGCGACCAGGCTCCGGATCACTGCTTTCCGATATCCGGACTGCTCCATACGGTGCGCGGAAACTCCCCTGCCCCTGCGAAGGTGGTGAGACCAGCATGTCTACGGACACTCCCGCACCGGCCAGCGCACCGCCGGACCGGTACGTCGCCGTACAGCAATCGGACGAGTTCGCCGGGTTGCGCAAGGCGCTACGCGGCTTCGTCTTTCCGATGACCGTGGCGTTCTTCCTCTGGTACGCGCTCTACGTGATCCTCTCCGCGTACGCGCGCGGTTTCATGGGCACCAAGCTCGTCGGCAACATCAACGTGGCCCTCGTCTTCGGCCTGTTGCAGTTCGTCTCCACCTTCCTGATCGCCTGGCTCTACTCCCGGCACGCGGAGCGGAAGCTGGACCCGATCGCCGACAAGATCCGTGAGGAGCTCAACGGCGCGACGGACGAGCAGAAGGAGGCGACGTCATGAGTCGAGACGTCCTGGCCGGGTTCACCCTGGCCGCCGAGGCGGGGAGCAGCACCGCCCGTACCCTGACCATCACGCTCTTCCTGGTCTTCGTCGCGGTGACCCTGGGCATCACGATCTGGGCCAGCCGGCAGACCAAGACGGCCACCGACTACTACGCCGGCGGTCGCTCGTTCTCCGGCTTCCAGAACGGCATGGCGATCGGCGGCGACTACATGTCCGCCGCCTCGTTCCTCGGCATCGCCGGCATCATCGCGCTGTACGGCTACGACGGCTTCCTCTACTCGATCGGCTTCCTGGTCGCCTGGCTGGTCGCCCTGCTGCTGGTGGCGGAGCTGCTGCGGAACTCCGGCCGCTACACCATGGCCGACGTGCTGGCGTTCCGGATGCGGCAGAAGCCGGTCCGGACCGCGGCGGCGGTCTCCACGATCACCGTCTCGATCTTCTACCTGCTGGCCCAGATGGTCGGCGCGGGCGCGCTGGTCGCGCTGCTGCTGGGCATCCGGCCGGGTACCACGTTCCTCGGCATGGACGCGGAAGCGGCGAAGATCGCCACCATCATCATGGTGGGCGCCCTGATGATCATCTACGTCACGGTGGGTGGCATGAAGGGCACCACCTACGTGCAGATCGTCAAGGCGTTCCTGCTGATGAGCGGCGCCCTGGTGATGACGATCCTGGTGCTGGCGCACTACAAGTTCAACCTCTCCACCCTGCTCGGCGACGCGGCGAACGCCTCCGGCAAGGGCCAGGCGTTCCTCGAACCAGGGCTTCGCTACGGCGTCGAGGTGGCCGGGGACGCGACGAAGACCTTCTACAACAAGGTCGACCTGCTCTCCCTCGGCATCGCCCTGGTGCTCGGTACCGCGGGCCTGCCGCACATCCTGATCCGCTTCTACACCGTGCCGACCGCCAAGGCGGCCCGGAAGAGCGTGCTCTGGGCGATCGGCATCATCGGCACGTTCTACCTGTTCACCCTGGCCCTCGGCTTCGGCGCGGCGGCCCTGGTGGGGCGGGAGGCGATCACCGCGCAGGACGCGGCGGGCAACACCGCGGCACCGCAGCTCGCCGAGGCGCTCGGGGTCGACTTCTTCGGCGGCGACGTCGGTGGGGCCGCAATGCTCGCCGTCATCGCGGCGGTCGCCTTCGCCACCATCCTCGCGGTGGTCGCCGGGCTCACCCTGGCCTCCTCGTCCAGCCTGGCGCACGACTTCTACGCCAACGTGGTCAAGGGCGGCCAGGCGTCGGAGCGGCAGGAGGTCAACGTCGCCCGGATCTCGGCACTGATCATCGGCGCGATCTCGATCGTGCTGTCGATCTTCGCGCAGAACCTGAACGTGGCGTTCCTGGTGGCCCTGGCCTTCGCGGTGGCGGCCTCCGGCAACCTGCCGGCGATCCTCTACAGCCTGTTCTGGAAGAGGTTCAACACCTCCGGCGCGGTCTGGGCGATCTACGGCGGCCTGATCAGCGCCGTCGGGCTGGTGTTCTTCTCCCCGGTGGTCTCCGGGGCACCCAGCGCGATGTTCCCGGAGCAGGACTGGCAGTGGTTCCCGCTGTCGAACCCGGGCATCATCTCCATCCCGGTCGGCTTCCTCTGCGGCTGGATCGGCACGATCATCTCCAAGGAGACGGACGCCGAGAAGTACGCCGAACTGGAGGTGCGGGCCCTCACCGGCGCCGGGGCGCACTGACCGGCGCACCGTCGACGCTTTTCGACGATCACCAATAGTCAGATCTGCGCAACGGGTGGTGTCGGGCACGAAGGTGACCCGGCGCCACCCGTCCTGCCGTCCCGATCCGACCGTCCCGGATAGGGCCCTCGGCCAGCCGGTGATCAGCTTTCTGAGTACGCTGACCATATGGTGGTAGCCCAGCGTTTCGGAGCGGAACACCGCGTCCTCGTCACCGGCGGTGCCGGATTCGTCCCATCCCACCTGGTCGACGCGCTCATCGCGCGGGGCTGCACGGTGGTCGCGGTGGACAACTTCGTCACCGGTTCCAAGGAGAACGTCGCCCAGCTGGCCGACCATCCCCGGTTCACCCTGGTCGAGGCCGACGTCTCGGAGGGACTCCCCGGGCACCACCCGGCGATGACCGAGCGGTTCGACGCCATCATGCACCTGGCCTCGCCGGCCAGCCCCACCGACTTCGCCACGCTGCCGATCGAGATCCTCCGGGTCGGCTCGCTCGCCACCCTGCACCTGCTCGACCGGGCGGTCGCCGACCGGGCCCGGTTCATCCTGGCCTCCACCTCCGAGGCGTACGGCGACCCGCAGGTGCACCCGCAGGTCGAGACGTACTGGGGCAACGTCAACCCGATCGGCGTACGCAGCGTCTACGACGAGGCCAAGCGGTTCGCCGAGGCGAGCACGATGGCGTACCACCGCTACCACGGGCTCGACGTCGGCATCGTACGGATCTTCAACACGTACGGTCCCCGGATGCGGCCGGACGACGGGCGGGCGATTCCCACCTTCATCACCCAGGCACTGCGCGGCGAGCCACTGACCGTGCACGGCACCGGCGCGCAGACCCGGTCCATCTGCTATGTCAGCGACCTGGTCCGCGGCATTCTGCTGCTGCTCGACTCCACCGAGACCGGCCCGATCAACTGCGGCACCGAGCACGAGGTGTCGATGCGCGAGCTGGCCGAGACGATCGCCGAGCTGACCGGGAGCCGCTCCCAGGTGACCTATATCACCCGGACCGCCGACGACCCGGAGATGCGCCGGCCGGATCTCACCCTGGCCCGCGAGCGGCTCGGTTACGAACCCGAGGTGACTCCGGCCGAGGGGCTGCGCCGGACGATCGAGCACTTCAGCCAGCGGTTGGCGGGGTAGCGGAGGATACCGGGTCCGTGCCAGCCCGGCCGTGGCACACGGCGGTTTCTTGGTTCCGCTACGTACCCTGAGGGCATGTTCGAGAGCCCTGCACCGAACGCGGCCAGCAGTTCGTACCGGATGACGGCCGGCGGATCCGCCGGTCGGGCCTCGGTCCCCGGCCCGGGTCAGGCGGCCGGTTCGAGCCGGATCTCCGGCCGGGCGCACGTCTCCGGCGTACCAGGTCAGGCCCGTCCCTACGACTCACCGCCCGGTCCCGGCGGCGGTGGCCCCGGCGGTCCCGGCGGTCCGGGCCTGCCCGGCGGCCCCGGCCGAAGCGGCCCACGGCCCCGGTGGGGTCGGATCGCCCTGGTCGTCGGCGTCGCCGTGCTGGTGCTGGGCCTGCTCGCCGGCGGTGGCCTCTGGCTCTACGTCCGAGGGCTCGACGACGACATCGCCCGGACCGACCCGTTCTCCGAACTGGCCGGCGGCCGGCCCGAGTCGGTCAGCGGCGCCTTGAACATCCTGCTGGTCGGCAGCGACTCCCGCGATCCGGACGCCCCGATCGACCAGGCCAGCAAGTGGCGGGCCGACACCATCATCGTGATGCACATCCCGGCCAGTCACGACAAGGCCTACCTGGTCTCGGTACCCCGGGACCTCTACGTACCGATTCCGGAGAACGCCAAGGCGGAGTGCGGCAGCGGCGAACGCGGCAAGATCAACGCGGCCTTCGCGTTCGGCGGCCTGCCCCTGGCGGTACGCACCGTGGAGTGCTTCACCGACGTCCGGATCGACCACGTGATGGCGATCGACTTCGCCGGCTTCAAGGAGGTCACCGACGCACTCGGCGGGGTCGACCTGAAGGTGGAACGCGACACCACCTCGATCCACAAGCCGTACCGGAAGTTCAAGAAGGGCGTCAACCACATGGACGGCGCCGAGGCGCTGGACTGGATCCGCCAGCGCAAGCAGTTCCCGGACGGCGACTTCGCCCGGATGCGCCACCAGCAGGAGTTCCTGCGGGCGCTGATGGACAAGGCGGCCAGCACCGGCACGCTGACCAACCCCGGCAAGCTGAACGCCTTTCTCAAGTCGGTCACCAGCGCGGTCACCGTCGACGAGGGCTTCTCCCTGGTCGACATGGCGATCCAGTTCCGCAACCTGCGCGGCGAGAACCTCCGGTTCATCACCAGCCCGCACAACGGCAGCGAGACCATCAACGGCGAGTCGGTGGTGGTGTCGAACCGGGAGAAGGCGCTGGCCATGTACCGCGCGATGGCGGCGGACACAATGGACGACTGGGTCGCGGCGAACGTCGCCCCGACGCCCACACCGGCCAACGGCGGTTGAACCGATCCGCACGCTCACCCGTAGATGAACAGGAGCAGGTAACGTAGTTGAATTCGGGGCGACTGGCGGGTGTCCGCACCATGTCACGGCGCCCCGCTCCTCACCCCCTGACCCTGGAGCAGGCATGCCGGTGCAATCCCGCCGACGTCCCCCACGGCCCGCCGCGACGGTCCCACCCTCCCGCACGGCCGCGTCGGTCGGGTCCGGTGCGACTCTCGACGACTGGGCGGAGGCGCCGAACGGCACCGGTGGAAAGGGCAAGGGGAGTAAGGGTAAGGGCGGCAAAAGCGCCCGGCGCCGCAAGACCCCGCTCTGGGCTCGCCTCACGCTGGTCTTCGGCGCCGTGCTGATGCTCTCCAGCGGGGTGGCCATCGTCGGCATGCAGGTCGTGATCGACCAGGCGACCAGCACCATCCAGCAGGAGAATCTGCTCGGCGCCGCGAGCAAGTCCGACGCCGAGGGCGGCAAGGACCTCGAGGGACCGATCGACCTGCTGCTGCTCGGCATCGACGCGCGGGCCCGGCTGGACGCCGACAACGTCCGGGCCGACACCATCATCGTGCTGCACATCCCGGCCACCCACGACCAGGCGTACCTGCTCTCCATCCCGCGCGACACCGAGGTGCAGGTGCCGGCGTTCAAGAAGAGCAGGTACGGCGGCGGCACCGCCAAGGCGACCGAGGCGTTCTACCACGGCGCGCAGAACGGCGGCGGGCTCTCCGGCGGCGCGCAGTTGATGGCGCTGACCATCAACAAGCTGACCGGGATCAGCTTCGACGGCGCGGCGATCATCAACTTCAGCGGATTCAAGAAGATCATCGACGCCCTCGGCACCATCCCGATGTGCGTGCGCCAGGAGGTCAAGTCGCACCACATGAAGCTGGTCGACGGCAAGCCGATGTGGAACCACGAGGCCGACAAGGCCAGCGGCGTCAAGAAGCCGGTGGTGCACAAGAAGGGCTGCCGGCAGATGCAGGGCTGGGAGGCGCTGGACTACTCGCGCCAGCGCTACGGACTCACCCACGGCGACTACGACCGCCAGCAGAACCAGCAACAGCTGATCAAGGCGATGGCCAAGAAGGCCATGAGCGACGGCGTGATGACCGACATCGGCAAGCTGAACCAGTTGATGAAGGCGGCCGGCGAGGCGCTGATCCTGGACACCGGCGGCACCCCGATCGCCAACTTCATCTTCACGATGCGCGGCGTGGCCGCCAACGACCTGGTGCTGCTGCGTACCAACGGCGGCAACTTCGCCGGCAACGACAACGGTCGGGAGACCCTCAAGCCGATCAGCCAGCAGATGTTCACGGCGGTCAAGAACGACAGGTTGGACGAGTTCATCATCAACAATCCGACCGTGCTCGCGCCGAGCAAGTAGGCGACGGCGGACATCGCCAGCGAAAATCCCAAAAGCCACTAGACGCTCAAACCGGGCCCCTAGCCTGAGGTGAGGAAGCTTCACTCAGCCGGGTCCGGGGAGGGGTCACGTTCACACCCAAGCGGGCAGTTCCGGGCCAACCCGGGCAGCCTGGACGCGTCTTCGGCACCGCACGTACCGGTGGACCGGTACGTGCGCGACGGCACCGGCGCAAGGCGCCCGTCTGGGCGAAGGTGGCGCTGGGGCTCGGCCTGGTCCTGCTGCTGGTCTCCGCAGCCGGCGGCGCCGGCCTGCACATGCTGGCCAACCGCTACGACAACAGCGTGGTCAAGCAACTGCTCCTCGATCCGGCCGCCCGGGGGGAACGGGGCGACGTCGCCGGCCCGCTCAACTACCTGCTGGTCGGCTCCGACGAGCGCCCCGCCGCCAGCCCCGGTGACGACCAGCGGTCGGACACGATCATGATCGCCCACCTGCCCGCCGGGCTGGACCGGGCCTACCTGATCTCGGTACCCCGGGACCTGCTCGTCGAGATCCCGCCCGCACCGACGACCGGCTGGCCCGGCGGCTCCGACAAGATCAACTCGGCGTTCCAGTACGGCGGCGGTGGCCAGGACGGCACCCGACTGCTCTCCGCGACTCTGAGCCGGCTCACCGGAATCCGCTTCGACGGTGCCGCCCTGGTGAACTTCGCCGGCTTCCAGCGCGCCATCGACCTGCTGGGCGGGGTGCGGATGTGCGTCGACACCCCGGTCCGGTCGATACACACCCGGCACGTCTTCGAGGCCGGCTGCCACCAGATGAGCGGGGCACAGGCACTGGACTACGCCCGCCAGCGGTACGACCTGCCGAACGGCGACTTCGACCGGCAGCGACACCAGCAACAACTGCTACGGGCGATGATGGACAAGGCCACCACCACGGACATGCTCCGCAACCCGCTCCGGCTGGACCAGGTGATCCGGGCCATCGGCTCCTCGTTCACCGTCGACACCAACGGCGTACCGCTGGAGGACCTGATCTTCGGTCTGCGCCGGATCCGCTCCGACGTGCTGCGCGGCATCCAGCTCCCGTCCCACTCCGAGATGATCGACGAGGTCTCGTACGTCCTGCTGGACGAGCCGGCGAACACCCTGTTCGACTCGATGCACGCCGCGGACCTGGACAACTGGGCACAGCAGCACCCGAAGTGGGTCAACAAGCTGTAGCCCTCCGGCGATGTCCCGGACAGGCTCTACCCTTGGTAACCGTGTTCGCAGCCAACATTCCCGCCGTGACCGCCGCCGAGGTACCCGCCGACGCCTACCTGCTCGACGTACGGGAGCCGGACGAGTGGACGGCCGGGCACGCGCCCGACGCCCACCACCTGCCGATGATGGAGGTCCCCGCGCGGATGTCCGAGATCCCGACCGACGCCGACGTGGTGGTGGTCTGCCGCTCCGGCGGCCGCTCCGGCCAGGTGGTCGGCTACCTGATGAAGAACGGCTGGGACAACGTCCGCAACCTCGACGGCGGGATGCGCCAGTGGGCCGCCGCCGGACGCCCGCTGGCCAGCGAGGACGGGCAGCCGCCCCGGGTCATCTAACACGACCGGTGGGCACCGTGAGCGCGAGGAGTGAGCCGGGGTCGCGAGCCCCGCAGCGCGAACAAGAAGCCAGCACCGTGAGCGCGAGGAGTGAGCCGGGGTCGCGAGCCCCGCAGCGCGAGCCGGGGTTGGGGGTCCTGCGGCCTCGGGGGTCGGGCGGGGTGCCGGAACCCCGGACGCGTCCGCTGGTCTTCGCGCACCGCGGCTCCTCGGCGGCGATGCCGGAGCACACCCTGGCGGCGTACCTCCGGGCGTTGGCCGAGGGCGCGGACGGGCTGGAGTGCGACGTACGGCTGAGCCGGGACGGGCACCTGGTCTGCGTACACGACCGGCGGTTGGATCGGACCAGCAACGGCCGGGGGCCGGTCGGGGCGTACACCCTGGCCGAGCTGGAACGGCTCGACTACGGCTCGTGGCACAGCGGGGCCGCACCCGACGGCGATCTGCCGCCGGATCCGGAACGGACCCGGCTGCTCACCCTCGACACGCTGCTCCGGGCGGTCCGGGCCGCCGACCGCGAGGTCGAGCTGCTGATCGAGACGAAACACCCGGTCCGGTACGGCTCCGGCGTCGAGCGCCGCCTGATCGCGCTGCTGGACCGGCACGGGCTGGCCGATCCCCGGCCGGACGATCCGGTACGGGCGACCGTGATGTCCTTCTCCCCGCTGGCCGTACGCCAGATCCACCGGCTGGCGCCCCGACTGTCGACGGTACTGCTGCTGGAGCTCGCGCCTCCCGGGCTGCGCCGGGGGCGGCTGCCGTTCGGCGCCCGGATCGCCGGCCCGAGCCTCAAGCTGCTCCGCACCCGCCCGCAGCTCGTCCCGGCCCTGCACCGGGCGGGCAACCGGGTCTACGTCTGGACCGTCAACGACACCCCCGAGCTGGACCTGGCGCTGGCCTACGGGGTGGACGGCATCATCACCGACCGGCCCGCCATGGTCCTCGACCGGCTGGGCCGAGCCGGGTCGGATCGCTGAACCGAGCCGGGGTCCGACCGCTGGGGCCGGACCCGGGCGACCGCTGGGCCCGGACCCGGGCGACCGCTGGGCCGGGCCTCGGCCGGAGCACGCCGGCCGGATGACGGTACTGCCGAAAGCCCCGCCGAACGGGCAGACTCGGGGCATGCCGGAACGCCCCGATTACCCCTGCCTCATCGCCGGCCACGCCGAGGTGATGGAGATGCTGAACACGGGCGAGGTGGGTCTTCCGGTGCTCAACCGACTGTTGCGGGTCGCCGCCCGGGCGCTCCGCGCGCCCGGCGTCGCGTTCGTCGAGTTCGGCCCGAACGGCGGCCGGGTGGTCTCCGGCAACGGGGAGTTGGACTGGGCGGTCGGCCGACCGATCCCGATCGTCGAGCAGCCGGCCGACGAGTTGCTCTGCGGCCCGGGGGTACGCGCGATGAGCGTCGACATCCTCCCGCCCGACCTCGCCGAGGAGTTGGACGGGCGCGGGCTGCGACACATGCTCGCCGCCCAGGTCGAGATCGGCGGACTGACCATCGGCAACCTGTACGCGCTCTATCGGGACGCCGAGTCCCCCGACGATCCCGAACACCGCTCGGCGCTCGGCTTCCTGGCCGCCACCGCCGCGCACATGTACGGCGACCAGGCCGGACTGCCGGTGCACGGCGACGGCACGGTGGTCGCGGCGCTGGCCGACGGGCTGGCGATCGTCACCCGGGACGCCACCGTGCAGCTCTGGAACCCGGCCGCGGAGAAGGTCACCGGGCTGCGCGCCGCCGAACTGCTGGACCGGCCGCTGCCGTTTCCAGTGCCGCCGCCCGGGCAGGTACTCGACCACCGGCTGCCGGACGGGCGCTGGCTCAAGATCACCTCCGGCGAGTTGCCGGGCACGGCGGCGTCCCGGGTGGTGACCTTCCGGGACAGCAGCGACCAGCACATCCGCGACCACGACCGGGACCTCTTCGTCGCGGTGACCAGCCACGAACTCCGTACTCCGGTCACGGTCATCAAGGGGTACGCCGACACGCTCGGCACGCACTGGGAGTCGCTCTCGGACTCGGATCGCCGGCAGGCGGCCGGGGTGATCGGCCAGCGGGCCGGCGAGCTGGCCCGACTGGTGGACCGGCTGCTCGCCACCACCAACGAGGCCGGCCCGGTCGGCGGCTCCCCGCCGATCCCCTTCGACCTGCTCGACACGCTCCGGGCGGCCGCCGCCGACCTCCCGGCCGAGCTGCGCCACCGGCTGGTCATCCAGCTTCCGGAGAACCTGCCGAAGGCACTCGGCGACCGGGCCAGCCTGGCGACGGTACTGACCGAGCTCACCACCAACGCCGGCAAGTACTCGCCGGACGGCTCGCCCGTGCTGCTGACCGCCGAGGCCGACCGGCGGACGGTGGCGTTCCGGGTGAGCGACCGGGGAATCGGGGTACGTCCGGAGCATGTCGAGCGCGCATTTGAACGGTTCTGGCAGGGGGAGTCCGGCGACCGACGCCGCTATCCCGGCGCTGGCCTGGGGCTCTACCTCGTACGCCGGATCGTCGAGCGACAGAATGGGTGGGTTTCCCTCCGCCCGCGCGACGGGGGCGGTACGGTCGCAGAGGTACGGCTACCCCGAGGCTGAACCGAGGTCGCCCGGTGGCGCCGTGCCCCGGTGGTCCGTCGAGGAGGCACCTGGAGTGAACCTTTTCCCACCTGGACCGCGCGGCGCTCACGCACCGCGTCCGACCTTGCGGTCCGTCGGACGGCAAGGGGAGGTTGAAAAAGGTTCAATGTCGAGCGTCTCGACCGAACGATCGTGGTGCCTGCTGGTGCCACAGCACGCCCAGGGGGCCCGTACCGCCCGGCACCGGCTCGGCGCCGAACTCGACGGTGCGGTCCCGGCGGCGCTGCTCGCCGACGCCGAGATGGTGGCGGCCGAACTGCTCGGCAACGCGGTACGGCACGCGCCGCCGCTGCCCGGCGGAATGATCCGGCTGACCTGGCTGCTGCGTACCAGCCCGACCGCGCACACCGTGGAGATCCGGGTGACCGACGGCGGCGCCGCCGGCCCGCCCCGGATGCGCCAGGTCGGGCCGGAGGCGACGGACGGTCGGGGACTCCTCCTGGTGGCCGCGCTCGCCACCGACTGGGGGGTCGAGCGCGACGGGCTGGGGCAGAGCGTCTGGGCCCGGCTGGTGCATCCGGTCCGGCACACCGTCGCCGTCCCGTGACGCGCCGGTCGGCCGGCCACAGGCGCGCCGCCGACGGTCAGCCGCAGGTGACCCGCCGGTAGTCCGCAGGTGACCCGCCGGTGGTGCCGCCGGGTGTCCGTGCCCGCCCGGTTGCGCCTAGGCTGTCTCGCCGTGGGCAAGCGTCGAAAGAGTTCCCGGTCCGCCGCAGCGGACGCCAGCAGCTCCGCGAGCGGGGAGAACCGGGCCGAGAAGCGGCAGAAGGTACGGGACATTTTCGTGCCCCGCCCCTTCGAGGGGCTGACCGACGAGGCGGAGTGGATCGCGCTCCGTGAGTTGGTGCCGGCGGCCTCCGCCCCACTGACTCTCGCGCCCCATCTGGTCGAGGAGTTCGGGGACCGCCCGGTCACCCTGGCCACCGTGCTGCCGATGGCCACGCCCGCGATCACCAAGCCGGACGGCCGAATCATGATCGGTCTCCAGCGGCACGTGCAGTCCGGCGACGTCTCCCGGGATCTGGCCGAGGCGCTGCTCTGCGCCCTGCGTACCGAGCCCGGTGGCACGGTCTCGGTGCCGGCGCTGCCCGGCGAGGGGCCCCGGCTGCCGGACGTGCTGGTCGACGGGCCGCTCGACATCACCATGCACGAGGGGTTCGAGTTCTGGCTCGACCCGGGGGCGGGCGACGATCCCAACGTCAAGGCGTCGCTGGAGCGGGCCAACGCCTCGATCTACCCGACGGTCCGGCTGGCTGCCGCGCCGGCCGCGTACTGGTGCCAGGTCACCGACAAGAGCCACGTCCGCTGGGTACTGCCCGACGACGAGGACGCCGCGCTGGACGCCCTCTCCCGGCTTTCCGCCGCCGGTGAGCTGCCGCTCGGCCCGCAGACCCGGTTCGCCGGGATGTTCCGGGCGCACGGCCGGCTCGTACCGGTCTGGGACATCCCCCGGGACGCCGCGCCGGAGTCCTGGGAGGCCCCGCTGGGGGACTTCGTGAAGCGGTACGCCGCCGCCCTGGCCGACCCGGCCCCGCTGGACGCCGCCGGTCGCCGGGCGAAGCAGGGGCTGCTCGGCCGCCAGCTCACGCTCCGCTGAACCACCGACCGGCAAGCACCCCCGTACGTCAAGATTCTTGGCGAGTTGCGGTTCGTCACACGCCATAACTCGCCAAGGATCTTGAACCGCGTGCGAGTGTCAGCGCTGTGCGTCAGCATGTGTTGACGAATGGTCAACGTCAGCATATGCTGACGGCATGTCCGCGATCGCCGACCTTGACCGTGCCGCACACGGCAGCGACCCCGATGCCGCGCTGCGGGCGGTCGCCCGGCTTCGCCGCCTGGTGGAACAGCTGGAGGCCGAGCAGGTCGCGGCGGCCCGACGGGCAGGCTGGTCCTGGCAGGACATAGCCGTCCGGCTGGGCGTCACCAAGCAGACCGTGCACCGGAAATACCGCCGCGACCAGGAGGTCTGATGTTCCGAGGCGATCACCCCGATCTCCGTCGCGCGGTGGATCGGGCCCTGGCCAGGGCCCGTGATCTCGGCCACCCCCGGGCCGGCAGCGAGCATCTCCTGCTCGCCCTCACCGCGACGGGTCACCCCGTCAGCGCCGCCCTCGACCGGCACGGCGCCACCGAGTCGGCCATCCGGGAAGCGGTACGCCGAGCCGCGCCGCTGGGCGCCGGAGCCGCCGCCGACCGCGACACCCTGGCACCGCTCGGCATCGACGTGGACGGAATCCTGTCACGCCTGAGTCCGGCCGTGCTGGACCGGGCGACCGCACCCGAGCCGCTGCTGCCGTTCGGAGCGGCCGAGGCACGACGGCGATGCGCCCGGTCGAGCCCGCCCCTCGGGCTCGACGCCCAGGCGGCCTACGAAGCATCACTCCGGCTCGCACTCGCCCGCCGGGACCGCGAGCACCGGCCGGAACACCTCGCCCTCTCCCTCGTCGCGCTCGATCCCGGGGCGGCATGGGCGCTGAAGACGGCTGGGGTGGACACCCGGGCCCTGCTCGCCGATCTGGCCGACACCTTCCCACCACCGTCACGAAGCCCATTGCTGCGCGCCGAGCGCCGGCTCGGCCAGCGGTCCCGCGGCCACGACCTGGTCCGGCGTTACCAGCGTACGACCGGACGCACGGTCACCTCGGGCGGCGCGGTCGCCGCACTCATCACCGGCTGACGTCGAACCGGCCTGCGTCAACTGCGCCGAGACCATCCGGCGGCGGCACGACCGGCCGCCCCCAGCGGCGGCACGACCGGCCGCCCCCAGCGGCGGCATGAAACGAGAACGGCTCCCAGCGTCATCGCCGGGAGCCGTCTTTCTTCGTCGTGAGCGGCGGTCAGCCGACCGGCCCGACCCGCTTCGCCAGGTCGACAAACGCCTGCCAGCCCGCCGGCCCGAAAACCAGCGTGCCGCCGTCGCGGTCCTTGCTGTCCCGGACCAGCACCCGGCCCGGCAGATTGTCGGCCAGCTCGACGCAGGCACCCTGGTTAGAGCCGCTGCGGGTGCTCTTGCGCCACTGTGGCATCCGGTCAGTCATGATCGGTGATGGCGCTCTGCGGGAGGTCCCTGGACGGCCGCGCCGGTAGGGCCAGCCCGCTGACAATCTCCCACGATACTTCCAACTGGTACAGATCTCCCCGTCCGTCACCACGCGGCCCTGAAGCTGGTCATCGACGTAGCCGGCACGGCGGCCAGCGGGGAGCGTCGCCAGCACGAATGCCCCCTGCTCGTCGGCTTCGAGGGCGACCGGGTCGGCCTGATGATGTACCTCGGTGCCCACCTCGCCCGCGCGCTGCAAGAGCTGCCCGACACGCACCCCGCACTGATCGTCGGCCAGATCCTCCACTGGGTACCGCGCCGACGCTGACCTGCCTCGTCACCCGAGCGACCCGCCCCGGTCCGCCGCCTCCCCTCGGCGACCTGGGCGGGTCCGCGTCATCACCTGGACGGTGCTGCCGGGCGCAGCGGCTCCCGGACGAGGGGGCAGGACATGCAGCGCGGGCCGCCCCGGCCCGAGCCGAGTTCGGAACCGGCGATCCGGATCACCTCGATACCGGCCCGTTCCAGTTGGGCGTTGGTCTCCACGTTCCGCTCGTACGCGACGCAGAGCCGGGGCGCGAGCGCCAGCGTGTTGTTGCCGTCGTCCCACTGCTCGCGTTCCGCCGTCACCGGGTCCAGGCCGGTATCGATCACCCGGAGCGTGTCCAGGTCCATCGCGTCCGCCGCCGCGCGCAGGAACGGGGCCGGCCCGTCGAGCTGGAGGTCACCGTCGGTGCCGGCCACCACCGTGTACGCCGAGAGCGTGTCGGCGATGTTCGGATACATCAGCACCGCGTCGACGTCGACCATCGTGCAGACGGTGTCCAGGTGCATGGTGGCGCGCTCCTGGGCGATCGGCACCACCAGGATGGTGTGCGCCAGGCGTGCGTCGAAGACCCGTCGGGCCAGCCGCTCCGCTCCGGCCGGGGTGGTGCGCTCGCCGACCCCGACCGCCAGCACCCCGGGGGCGAGCAGCAGTACGTCGCCGCCCTCCAGGTGCTCCAGGCCGGGGCCGTACACGAAGGGGGTTCCCGCGAACCGGGGGTGGTGCCGGTAGATCGCGTCGGTCAGGCTGGTCTCCCGGCCCCGGGCCGGCATGGCCAGGCTGGTCACCGCGGCGTGGTTGCCGATCCAGGTGGAGGAGTCCCGGGTGAAGAGCAGGTTCGGCAGCGGGTCGATCACGAAGTCCAGCCGGTCCATCAGCCGGTAGACGAGGCCGCCGCCCCGGTCGCCGCCGAGCCGCAGCTCCTCGTGGGCGAGGCCGGCGATCAGCACGTCGGCCAGCGCGGCCGGGTCCAGGTACGACAGGTGCGCCGCCACCCGGCGCCGCAGCGTGTCACCCAATCGGGTGTCGGCGAGTACCCGCTCGGTCATCTCGGACCGCGCGTCCGGCACGGCCAGCGTCTCGGCGAGTAGGGTTCCGATGTAGAGCACCTCGACGCCGCGCTCGGTCAGCGCGGCGGCGAACGCGTCGTGCTCCTCCTGCGCCCGCCCGACCCAGGGGATCGCGTCGAAGAGCAGCGAGTCGTTGTTCCGGGGCGTGAGTCGGGCAAGTTCAGGCCCGGGACGATGCAGAAGTACGGTGCCGAGACGCCCGACCTCGCTGTCCACGAAATGGGTCATCCTCGCAGCGTAGGGCAGCAGTTGGCACCATCCGGGAAAAAGGGCTTCGGGTGAATAGGGCATTCATCCACACTCACTCCGGTGCTTCGACTTGCCGCCCCCTAGGTCTGGCCACGTACCGTAGTGAGGAGATAACTTCGAGGGACCTTTTGCCGGAGGTCACGATGACTGTCTTTTCTGCACGATCAGCGGTTCCCGCTGCGCGGGCCCTCCCTCCCGCGCCGGTCAACCAACTTCCCCCTCTGGAGGCCGTCCGGCCGACGCCGATGGACTGGGCCCGTCGGCGCCGCGCGGAACGAGACGCGCGCCGGATCGAGGCCGCCGGTGCCCGGGCGCTGAGCCGGCTCGACCATCTCGGTCCATCGTGGCACGTGGTCGACTGGCCGCGTACCGAGATGACCGAGGCGAGCATGCTCGACCTGGACTACCGGTCCCGGGACGAGCGCGCGGGCTTCCTCGCGATCGGTCCCAGCGGACTCTTCGCGGTCACCGTGGCCGACCACGGCCGGTCCCGGGTCCTGATCGCCGGGGACGTCGTGCAGATCAACGGCAAGCGGCCGGCGTACGTGTCGGAGGCGCGGCGGGACGCCAAGCGCGCCGCCAAGGCACTCTCCAACGCGGTCGGCCTGACCATTCCGGTCACCCCGGTGCTGACCTTCGTCGGCTCCGGGGTGATCAGCGTGTACGGGCTGCCCAAGGAGTGCCTGGTGGCGACCCACCGGGAACTCGACCGGCTGCTCGTCGCGGGCGGCAACCGGATCAGCGCCGCCACCGCGGAGAAGCTGTCCCGGGTCGCCCAGTCCCCCGCCACCTGGCTGAACGCCCCGTACCGGTCGGCGGCGGACTACCGGTGGTACGAGGAGGGCCGAACGGCGGCTGACAAGCACGCCGGTCGCCGGTAGCGTCACCAGCCGACGCCACCCGCCGGGCGGCGCCCCGTCGCCACCCAAGGGGCCGTGGGGTGTGTGCCGTACCGGCGGGGGCTGCGGGATGGCCCGACCGGCCGGTGCACCGCGGGGGTCGCGACCCCGGGAGGCACCGGCTAGCGTTGGGCGTGGTGCGGCAAATAGGAGGCGCGGTGGCCCACGTCGAACTCTCGATCTCGGAGGCGTTCCCGACGCCGGCGACCCCGTCGCTCGGGCACGGGTCCACCGGCTTCGACGACGCCGACGGGCGAGGTCACCTCGACGGGTTCACCCGGTGGTCCGAGACGGTCTCGGCGGCTGCCGAGCCGTGCCTGCTGATCGACCGGGAAACCACCATCGCCGCCGTCTCGCCGGCCTGTTGCCAACTGCTCGGCCTCGGCACCCCGCTCGACGTGCTCGGCCTCCTGCTACTCGGCAGCGGGCTGCGGCTGCTCGACTTCACCGCCGCCCGCGGCGAGCTGACCGAGCAGGATGTCGAGAAGATCCCGCCGCTGCTCGCCCTGCACTCGGGCCGGCTCGCCCGGGGGCTGCTCCGGGTGCGCTGCCCTGAGGCCGACGGGCCGGACGCCACGACCGTGGACGCGATCGCCACGCCAGTCCTCACCGACGGCGAGGTCGCCGGCTCGCTCACCTTCTTCTCCGAGGTCTGAGCACCCTTCTCCCGGGGAGTCTGAGCGCCCTGCTCCCGGGGGTCCGAGCACCGCCTGCCCGACCTGGGCGGGCCCGTCGGCCGCCGGCCGGCGAAGGGTGGCTCGGGAGATACGCCGGTCACCGGTTGGACAGCTCCGCGAGACGTTCCGGCCACCCGGGGGGCGCCGGGCAGGTGACGCGCGTCGCGATCTGGCCCTCCCGCAGGGCGGTGGTGTTGGGCCGGTGCCGTACCCCCCGTAAGGTCTCCTCATGCTGGACATCGCTCTGCTGCCGGAGGAGTACGCCGTGTGCCGGCTGCCCGCCGGCTCACCGGTGCCGGCCGGCCTACTGAGCCCTCCGGCGGACTCCGGCGTGCTGTCGGTGACCCGGAGCGGCGCCGAACTGTCGATCATCTGCCGGGCCGACCAGGTCCCGGCCGACGCCACCGCCGAGACCCCGTGGCGCTGCCTCCGGGTGGCCGGCCCGCTCGATTTGGCGCTGACCGGGATCCTCGCCTCCCTGGTCGTGCCGCTGGCCGACGCCCGGGTCAACATCGTGGCGTTCTCGACGTTCGACACCGACTACCTGCTGGTCCCCTCGGTACGGCTCGTCGAGGCGCTCGCCGCGCTGCGACAGTTCGGACACCGGATCACCACCTGAAGGGTGGTCGATCACGCCGACGCCCTACCATTGGCGGGGCCATTCGCCGCACCACCCACGGCAGCCACCTATGCCCGAGGATCCGGCCGTGCTCCGTCTTCCGTCGTCCGCCCCCACCGCAGGCCGGTTCCATACCGCCGGCGCCCTGCTCGGCTGCCTGGCCCTGGCCGGCTGCCTCGCCCTGGCGGCCTGTGGCGTGCCCCCCGAACTCCAGACGCCCCGAGCCACTCCCACCCGGCCGACCCCCACCCCGACGGTCGACCCCACCGGCACGCCGACATCCACGCCGAACCTGTCGCCGACGCCGACGCCGAGCCCCACCTCGCTGGTCGCCTGCCCGGCCGGCGGGCCGAGCCGCGACCAGGTGACCGCGCTGCTGCGCCGCACCGCGAACCTGCCCCGCTCCGGCCGGGTCACCTTCCAGACCGGGCCGCTCTGCGTGCAGGACTGGCAGTACAGCGTCGTGACGGTGGCCGACCGGGAGCCGTTGCAGGCGGTGACCCGGGGCCGCCCCGGGAACCTGCGGCTGGTCACCGCCGGCTCCAACGTCTGCACCATCACGGTCCGGGCCGAGGCGCCGCCCGCGCTCCGGACAACGGTGTGTGACGCACCCCCGCCCGCGTACGCCGGTTTGTAGGCTGGACGGTATGCCCGGAACACCGCCGACCCGCTTCGTCTACCTGGGGCCCGAGGGGACCTTCGCCGAGCAGGCGCTGCGCACCATCCCGGCCGCCGAGCGCGGCATCCGTACCCCGGCGCGCAGCGTTCCGGAGGCGTTGGACGCGGTCCGGGCCGGCGACGCCGACGCCGCGCTGGTGCCGCTGGAGAACTCCATCGGCGGCGCGGTGGCGGTCACCCTGGACGAGATGGTCGAGGGCGAACCTCTGGTGATCACGCGCGAGGTGGTGCTGCCGGTCGAGTTCGTGCTCGCCGCGCCGCCGGGCCGGACCCTCGGCGAGGTGCGTACCGTGGCCGCCCATCCGCAGGCGTCCACCCAGTGCCGCCGCTGGCTCCGCGAGCACCTGCCCGACGCGGTCGTGGTGGACGTACTCTCCAACGCCGCCGCGGCGCTCGCCGCCGTCGACGGCCAGCAGGACGCCGCGATCTGCGCGCCGATCGGCGCCGCCCGGCAGCGGCTGACCGTGCTCGCCGACAAGATCGCCGACCATGACGACGCGGTGACCCGGTTCGTACTGCTCAGCCGGCCGGGCCCGCCGCCGCCCCGGACCGGTGACGACCTGACCTCGCTCGCCGTCTACATCGCGCACGACCGGGTCGGCGCGCTGCTCGCCGTGCTGATGGAGTTGGCGGTACGCGGGGTCAACCTGACCCGGATCGAGTCCCGGCCCACCGGCGAGGCGCTCGGCCGCTACGCGTTCTTCCTCGACTGCACCGGGCACGTCGCCGACGACCGGGTCGGGGAGGCGCTCCAGGGGCTGCGCCGGATCTGCGCCGAGGTGCGCTTCCTGGGGTCGTACCCGAGGCATCGCGGGAGCACGGCGGTGGCCGAGCGCCCGGTCCCGGCACCGGCCGGGCTCTCCGACGTCGACTACGCCGACGCGGCGGCCTGGCTCGCCCGGCTGCGAGCCGGCGAACTCTCCTGAGTCATGGCGGCGGCGCCCGGCGAAGCGGGGCGCAGCGCCTGACGCACTCTGCGACGCCGCACCGAGCCGATCGGTGGTGCCGCGGGCGTGCCGCCGTCGCGGGGGGGAGCCCCGGACCGTGACGCCGCCGGCGGCGAGCGGGGAGAGCCTCCGCGGCAGCAGAAGTTTCTGGCCGCGGAGTCTCTGACACCGGGCGTACTCATTTACACTCATCGATGGACACCCCTGGTTCACCTGCGGTTCATGATCGGGCCGCCGGTGACAGAGGCACCCCCGCCACGCCTCGGTCCAGCCTCCGTCCCCGACAGACAGGACCCCTCATGACATCCGCAGTACGCCGGACCGCCCTCGCCGGAGGGCTCACGGCCGCCCTGCTGGCCGGCCCGCTCGCCGTCGCGGCCGTCGCCGCCCCGACCGCCACGATCACCCTCAACGGGTCCAGCGCGAGCGTCTCGGGCAGCAACGTCACCGTCTCCGGTAACGCCGTCACCATCACGGCTCCCGGGTCCTACCAGATCAGCGGCACGCTGAACGACGGCCACGTCAACGTGGACACCGCCGCCACCGGAAACGTGGAACTCGTCCTCGCCGGCGCCTCGATCACGAACTCGACTTCCGCTCCGCTCTACGTCACCAACGCCAGCGCGGTCACCGTCACGCTGGCCGCCGGGACCAGCAACAGACTCACCGACGCGTCGACCTACACCAACACCGGCGAGCCGGACGCCGCACTGTTCAGCGCGGCCGGGCTGACCATCGGCGGTACCGGCTCGCTGGACGTCCGCGCCAACTACGCCGACGGGATCGTCAGCAAGGACGCCCTGGTCATCCAGTCAGGCACGATCACCGTGAACTCGGTGGACGACGCCATCCGGGGCAAGGACTCGCTCACCGTCAACGGCGGCACCATCAACGTGACATCGAGCGGCGGCGACGGGATCAAGTCCAACGACACCGAGGCCGGCAAGGGCATCGTCACCATCACCAACGGCACGATCACCGCCGCCGTCGCCGACGACGCCGTCAAGGGCGAGAACGCGGTGAACATCTCCGGCGGCACCATCAACGTAACCCGGTCCTACGAGGCGGTGGAGGGGCTGCGGACGACGATCAGCGGCGGCACCGTCAACGCGGTGGCGAGCGACGACGCGATCAACGCCGTGGAAGAGGGTCTGGGGGACTTTGTCCCCTCCACGATCGCGTTCATCCGGGTCACCGGCGGCACGGTGGTGGCCACCGGCGGGACCGACGGCTTCGACTCCAACGGCGAGCTGACCTTCGCCGGTGGCACGGTGGTGGCCAACGGCTCCAGCACCGTGGGCGGCGGTGAGGGCGCGTTCGACGCCGACGGGCCGATAACCTTCACCGCCGGCACGGTGGTGGGCGCCGGCCTGACCTCGCTGGCCGTGTTCCGGGCGGTGCCGAACACCGGCCAGGGCTGGGTGGCACCCCGGTTCACCACCAACCTCGCCGCCAACACCATCGTGCACGTCGTCTCCGGCAGCACGGTGCTGGCCTCGTTCCGGTCGTCGCGGACCATCCGGGAGGTCGTCTTCTCGTCGAACCGGATCACCAACGGCCAGCCGTACGACGTCTACACCGGCGGCAGCGTCAGCGGCACCGGCATCGGCGGCTACTACCCCAGTGGCAGCATCACCGGCGCGACCCGGGTGTTGACCGGCGTCACCGCCGGGCGGTACGGCCGGTTCTGAGCCGTACCGGCCGACGCGGGCCGGAGGCGTCCCGGGCGGGGCGCCTCCGGCAGTCGGTCAGTCCAGGAGCTGGTTGAGCAGTCCGCCGCCACCGCCCTGCTCCTGGCGGCCCATGCCCTGGATCGGCGGCTCCTCGGAGGGCTGGACGATCACGAAGCCCTGGCCGGCGAAGCTCATCGTGAACGCCTCACCGGTACGCCGGCCGAGCAGCGTGCCGAGGCCGAGCTGCTCGGCCCGGTGGTAGCCGGTCTGCAGGCTCGCCGACCAGGCGACCGCGGCCTGCGGGTCGACGTACGTCGGCGCGTCGACGTTGAGCACCACCGGGGTGCCCTTGGTGGTGATCGCGATCCGGCCGTAGCCGCTGAAGACGCAGTTGAACAGCCCGGACGACGACATCATGCCGGCCCCGCCGACCATCTTGATGTCGTACTGCAGGGTGGAGTCGAAGGCGAGCACGCTGGAGCCGTTGATCGACAGCGAATCGCCCGGCTCCAGGTCGATGATGTGCACGTCCGCCGCGTAGTCGGCGAGGAAGACGTCACCCCGTCCGCTGATCTTCATCAGCGGGACACCCTCGCCGGTCAGCTTCTGCTTGAGAAACTTGCCGAGCCCGCCCGAGCCCAACGCCTGGAACTGCACCTGCCCCTGGTACGCGACCATGGAGCCGACCCGGGCCATCGCCTCGCCGTTGAGTTCGATCTTCAGCATCTTGGAGTTCTGCAGCCGCATCCCGGGCTGGTGTGACTCCTTCTCCAGGTTCTCTGCCGAAAACAGCGCGCTGCGCATCACGTTCCTCCTGACGGGTGGAGGACCGAGGGTAGGCAACCGGCGCAACCAGGCAGTTCCCGGGGGCGGCCGTTCCCGGTGGTCAGGCAGGTCCGGTACCGGCCAGGCGCGGCCGAGGTCGCTGGTTCAGGCCCAGCCGAGGTCGTGCAGCCGGTCGTCGTCGATGCCGAAATGGTGGGCGATCTCGTGCACCACCGTGATCGCGACCTCGTCGACGACGTCGTCCTCGGTGTCGCAGATCCGCAGGATCGGCCGGCGGTAGATGAAGATCCGGTCGGGCAGCACCCCGGCGTAGTCCCAGCCCCGGCTGGTCAGCGCGTGGCCCTCGTAGAGACCGAGGAGTTCGGGACCGTCCTCCGGCGAGTCGTCCTCCACCAGGATGACGACGTTGCTCATCAGGTTGAGCAGTCCCTCCGGCACCTCGTCGAGGGCCTCGGCGACCAGTTCCTCGAAACGCTCGCGGCTCATCTCGACCGGCACCGCCCAATTGTGCCGCACCCGACGGGATGGGCCGGCGCCCGTCGGAGGACGCGGCGGCCGTCCGGACCCGCGGGACGCGCCGCCGACATCGACGATCGCGATGATCAGGGCCGGCGGCGCCGCGCTCGGCGACGTACCGGGAAGTGCCCTGACCACCGCGACCGAGGGATGGACGGAGAGGTTTCGCCAGGATCAGGCGGCGAGGCGGGCGTTGAGCGAGATCTCGGCCCCGGGCGAGAGCAGCCGGGAGATCGGGCAACCCGCCTTGGCGGCCTCGGCCAGCTTGTTGAACTCGGCCTCGTCGATCCCCGGCACGTCGCCGACGGTGTCGAGGTCGATCCGGGTGACCGTCATGCCGGCGTCGGTCTTGTCGAGGTGCACCTGGGCGGTGGTCTCGACCGAGGTCGGCGTGAATCCGGCGTCGGCGAGAGCCTTGGAGAAGGCCATCGAGAAGCAGCCGGCGTGCGCCGCGCCGATCAGCTCCTCCGGGTTGGTGCCCTCGCCCTCCTCGAAGCGGGACTTGAACGAGTAGTTCCCCTGCAACCCGCCCTTGCCGGTGCGGATCGTGCCGGAACCTTCGGTGAGATTGCCCTGCCAGCGGGCGGATGCGGTGCGGATAGGCATGGTGCCGACGCTAGCTTAAAGCGACCGGCGACGCGACGACCCGGGCCAGGACGCGGACCACCTGGGCCCCGCGGTACGGGGCCGGTCCGCGGCTGCTGTGCCATCATCGATGGCAGGAGTCCGCCGTGGAAGGGGTCAGCGATGCCCGACGACGTCTCCATCCCCCGCCAGGACGGGCCGGACGGCCGTCGGGACGCCGGCCCGGCGGATCCGGAACGACCGGACGACGACGCGGAAACCACACCGGACGGTGCCAGCATCGTCTCGTGGGGCGACCGCCCGGGTACCGGGGGGCGGGCCGGGCTCGCCCTGCGCCGGCTCGGCGGGGACAGCCGGTTGGTGCCGGTGGTCGGCGCGGCCGGGGCGGCAGCCGTCTTCGCCTCGCTGATCGGCGACTGGGCGGTCACCAGCATGACGGTCGAGGGCGCCGAGAACGCGGTCGCCCTGGGCAGCGGCGTGGTGGACATGTCGACGTTCGGCACGGCGTACCTGGTCGGGGTCTTCGGCGTGCTCGGCTGCCTGGCGCTGGTCCTGTTCGGCTCGCCCGGGGTACGCCACAACGCCCGGGTCGTCGGGCTCGCCGTCTCCGGGGCGGTGCTCGGGGTACTGCTCGCCACCACCGGCTCGCTCGACACCCTGGCCGACCGCTGGCAGATGTACGGCCAACTGGACGGGATGGTCATCGAGTACGGCCAGGGCCTCGTGCTGGCGTACGTCGGCACCGGCGGGCTCGGGTTGGCCCTGCTGCTCGCCGGGCGTTTCGTCCGGCGGAGCGCGGTCGCACCGGCGCCGGCCGCCGGGCCGGACGCACCGGCCGGACCCCTGCCGGCGGAAGAGTCCGACTGGCCGTGGCGGCGGCGGCCCCGGGCGGCCGGCGCGCCGGAGGTGGCCGACGATGACGACGGCCGGCCGCCACCGATCGACCTGACGGTGACCCCGACCAAGCCGTTCGCGCACTGAGCCGTTCGCGCACTGAGCCGGCCGAGCCGGCCGGCCTGGCACGGATTCGGCCAGGGCCACGATCCGGATGCCGGGGACGGGGGCCACCACCGCCCCGACCGGCCGGTGCGTCGGCCGGGCGTATCTCGATACACCTGCCCCGCCGCGCACCGGTAGGCTCGGTTCCCGTGATTGACCTGCGTCTGCTCCGCGACGATCCGGATACCGTACGTGCCAGCCAGCGTGCCCGTGGCGAGTCCGAGTCCGTGGTCGACGACCTGCTGCGGGCCGACGAGGCGCGGCGGTCGGCGGTCGGGCGCTTCGAGGCGCTCCGGGCCGAGCAGAAGCAGCTCGGCAAGCGGATGCCGAAGGCCGACCCGGCGGAGAAGGCCGGACTGCTCGCCCGGACCAAGGACCTCTCCGCCGAGGTGAAGGCGGCCGAGGCCGCGGTCGGCGTGGCCGAGGCGGCGCTGCGCCGGGCGCAGTACGCGATCCCGAACGTGGTCGAGCAGGGCACCCCGCCCGGCGGCGAGGACGACTTCGTGCTGCTCCGCGAGGTCGGCACCCGGCCCGAAATCGACAACCCGCGCGACCACCTGGAGCTGGGCGAGGCACTGCGGGCGATCGACGTCGAGCGTGGCGCGAAGACATCGGGCAGCCGGTTCTACTACCTGACCGGGGTGGGCGCGCTGCTCCAGCTCGGTCTGCTGCAACTCGCCGTCGCCCAGGCCGTGGAGTACGGCTTCGTCCCGACCATCACCCCGTCGCTGGTCAAGCCGGAGGCGATGGAGGGCACCGGGTTCCTCGGCTCGCACGCCAGCGAGGTCTACCGGCTGGAGGCCGACGACCTGTTCCTGGTCGGCACCAGCGAGGTGCCGCTGGCCGCGTACCACTCGGGGGAGATCCTGGACCTGGCCGAGCCGGTCCGGTACGCCGGATGGTCGTCCTGCTACCGCCGGGAGGCCGGCTCGTACGGCCGGGACACCCGGGGCATCATGCGGGTACACCAGTTCGACAAGGTCGAGATGTTCTCCTACTGCCGCCCGGAGGAGGCGCACGACGAGCACCTCCGGCTGCTGGCCTGGGAGGAGGAGATGCTCGCCAAGGTCGAACTGCCCTACCGGGTGATCGACGTGGCAGCGGGTGACCTGGGCAGCAGCGCGGCCCGCAAGTACGACTGCGAGGCGTGGGTGCCGTCGCAGGGCCGCTACCGGGAGGTCACCTCGACCTCCAACTGCACCACCTTCCAGGCCCGGCGGCTGAACGTGCGATACCGGGACGATCAGGGCCGCCCGCAGACGGCCGCGACCCTGAACGGCACCCTGGCCACCACCCGATGGCTGGTACCGATCCTGGAGAACCACCAGCAACCGGACGGCTCGGTACGGGTCCCCAAGGCCCTCCAGCCGTACCTCGGCGGCCGGGACGTACTCGAACCGAAGTGAAGCCCTCCGGTGAAGAGCACTTCACACAAATGTCATGGAGCCACCCCGGAAGGTGAGATACGGTTGCTGCCCCGTCACCGCCAGCTGACCCGGTAGCAGCAGTTCCGGCGACTTCTCCGAGCCTGGCGGGCGGCGGGGTGGAGGAGGAGCCATGCCCCGACCCGGGTTGCCGAAGCTGATCGCCACCGACCTCGACGGGACGCTGGTCCGCACCGACGAGACCGTCTCGGCGTACACCCACGAGGTGCTGGACCGGGTCCGGGCCGCCGGCATTCCGGTGGTGGGCGCCACCGGTCGCGGGCCCCGGTTGGCCGAGCTCACCCGCAACGACATCCGGGCCGCCGACTTCCTGGTGATGGCCGGCGGCGGCCGGGTGGTCGACCAGACCGACCCGGCCGGGCCGGTGATCCTGCGGGACGAGCGGTTGCCCGGTGCGTCCCTGGCCGAGCTGCTCCGGGTGCTGGAGGCCGAGGTGGGGCCGATGACCGTGATGGTCGAGGCGCTGGACGCGCCGGGTGCCCCGCTCTGGGGTGATTTCGACGCGACCTGGCCCTACCAGGACCGGTTCGAGGCGCGGACCCGGCTCGACTGCCTGGGCAGCGACGTGATCAAGGCCTTCGCCCGCACCCCCGACCACGACGTCGACACCCTGCTCGCGACGGCCCGCCGGCTCGTACCGGCGGAGCAGGCCTCGATCACCCAGGCCGGGCTCGGCTTCATCGAGATCTGCCCGCCCGGGGTGGACAAGGCGACCGGGCTGGCCGTGGTGGCCCAGACCCTCGGCGTCGACCCCGCCGAGGTGCTGGTCTTCGGGGACATGCCCAACGACCTGCCGATGTTCGAGTGGGCCGGCTGGGCCCGGGTGGCGGTCTCCAACGCCCACCCCACGGTGCGGCGGGCCGCCGACGAGGTGACCCTGCGCAACGACGACGACGGGGTCGCGGTCTACCTCGATCGACTACTCTCGCGTTGATGGGACGACTACCTCGGCTGGTGGCCACGGATCTCGACGGCACGCTGCTGCGGGCGGACAAGACGGTCAGCCCGCGTACCGTCGAAACGATCTCGCGGATCTCCGCCGAGGGCGTCGGCGTGGTCCTGGTGACCGGCCGCCCGATCCGCTGGCTCCAGCACGTCTACGACCAGCTCGGCCAGCCGCTGCCGACGGTCTGCGCCAACGGGGCGGTGGTCTACGACCCGGTCGCCGACCAGGTGCTCCGGGCCGATCCACTCGCTCCGGACCTGCTCGCCGAGGTGGTCCAGCGGCTCCGCGCCGAGGTGCCCGGGGTGACCTTCGCGGTGGAGGTGACCGACGGCCGCGAGATCCGGCACGAGGTGGACTATCCGCTGAGCTGGGACCAGGGCTACCCCGACATCCGGATGATCGAGAGTCCGGCCGACCTGCACGCCGTACCGGCGGTGAAACTGCTCGCCCGGGCCGGCGCCCAGGACCCGGACGTCTTCGTGAGGGTGGTGGCCGGGGCGCTGGCCGGGCTCGCCGAGGCGACCCACTCGTCGTACGGCGGGCTGATCGAGATCTCGGCGGCCGGGGTGACCAAGGCTGCCGGGCTGGCCTGGTACTGCACCCGGCACGGGGTGGACGCCGCCGACGTGGTCGCCTTCGGGGACATGCCGAACGACGTACCGATGCTGACCTGGGTCGGCCGGGCGGTGGCGGTGGCGAACGCGCATCCGGCCGTACTGGAGATCGCCGGTGACGTGACGGCGAGCAACGAGGAGGACGGGGTGGCGGCGTACCTGGAGGCGCTGCTCGACCCCGACCCGGCGGGCGGCGCCGACGCCGCCGGACCGGGCAGCCACGCCGCGGACCGGATCGCCGGCCCGGCCTGACCGGCCGCGCTCTGGTTCCGGCCCGGCCGGGCTCGTGTTTCTGGCCCGGCCGGGACCGGTCGGTGGTCGGGGGTTAGAGGTACTGGCCGGGGCCGGGGCCCTCGCCGGGTTGCCCGGCGTTGCCGCCCGGCATGCCGGGAAGTGTGCCGGCGGGGCCCATCGGCAGCGCGGGACGCCCGCCGGAACGCATCTGCTCCAACTGCATCCGGGCCGCCATCTGCTGGGCGACCAGCGCCGCCTGGATGCCGTGGAAGAGCCCCTCCAGCCAGCCGACCAGCTGGGCCTGGGCGATCCGCAGCTCCGCCTCGCTCGGCGCGGCGTCCTCGCCGAACGGCAGGGACAGCCGCTCCAGCTCCTCCCGCAGTTCCGGGGCGAGCCCGTCCTCCAGCTCGACGATCGACCGCTGGTGGATCTCCCGCAGCCGGTGCCGGCTGGCGTCGTCGAGCGGCGCGGCCTTGACCTCCTCCAGCAACTGCTTGATCATGCTGCCGATCCGCATCACCTTCGCCGGCTGCTCGATCAACCGCGACGGGTCCTCGCCGGGCGTCTCGCCGTCGGTCGGCACGGTGCCGACCGGGCGCCCGTCCGGGCCGACCACCAGCACGGCGCCGCCGCCAGGGCGCTTGCCCGCCGGAGCCGAGTCGTCGTTGTCTTCCTGGGAACGTGGCACGTCGGTCATGCCCCCATCTTCCCGCAACGACCTCCCGCGACACGCGCCGCCCACCGCCCGGCGAGCGTGCGCGGTGCCGCGCCGCCTCCCGGGCATGGTGGCGGCGCCCGCGCCGTACGGTCGGCACCATGGCCGAAGACCGTCCCGCCGCCCCACCCGCCGATCCGCGGGAGGTGCTCGATCGGCCGGCGGCGCCCCCCGACCTGCGACTGCGGTACGGTGCCGACCCCGAGCAGGTCGCCGACCTGCGCCTGCCCGCCGCACCCGCCGGTCCGGCCCGACCGCTGGTGGTGGTCGTGCACGGCGGCTTCTGGCGGGCCGAGTACGACCGCCGGCACACCGGACCGCTCGCGGCGGACCTGGCCGGCCGGGGCTACCCGGTGGCCCAGTTGGAGTACCGCCGGACGGGGCAGCCGGGCGGGGGCTGGCCGGGCACCTTCGACGACGTCGCGACCGGGGTCGCCGCGCTGCCCGGGCTGGTCGGGGCCGTACTGCCGGCCGGCCGGATGGCGCCGGGCCCGCCGATCCTGCTCGGGCACTCCGCCGGTGGGCACCTCGCGCTCTGGGCCGCGCTGCGTGCCCCGGCCGGGGTACGCGGGGTGCTCGCCCTGGCCCCGGTGCTGGACCTCGCCGAGGCGTACCGGCTGGATCTGGACGGTGGCGCGGTGGCCGCACTGCTCGGCGGCGGCCCCGAGGAGGTGCCGGACCGGTACGCGGCGGCCGACCCGGCCCGGGCGGCGGCACCCCCGGTCCGGACCTCGATCGTGCACGGAACCCTGGACCAGCAGGTACCGGTGGCGTCGAGCCGCCGGTACGCTGCCAGGGCCGACGGCACTGACCTGCGCTTCGTCGAGCTGCCCGAATACGAGCACTTCGGGCTGATCGACCCACTGTCCCGCGCGTGGACAGTTGTACTGGCCGAGTTACATTGGCTAACTGGGAGATCAGGCGGCATTGACGCAGCACCGCGTTCCCGGTAGAACCCCGGGAGAGCTGCGCTCCCAACGCCGCTCCGGGAGGGATCCGTGTCGCAGATGGACCGCAGACGAGCGCTCAAGCTGCTGGGCTCGCTCGGCGCGCTCGGCGCCACCGGGCTGGCCGCCGCGTGCGGCCGGTCGGACGGCCTCGAAACCGAGGAGCCGATCAGCGACGAACCGGTGCGGATCGGCATGATCGTCGCCCAGTCCGGCGTCTACAAGCCGATCGGCGACGAGATGCTGCGCGGGTTCCAGCTCTATCTCGACCTGAACGACCAGCGGCTCGGCGGGCATCCGGTCGACCTGGTCGTCGCCGACGAGGGCGAGACGCCCGAGTCCGGCCGGGCCGCCCTGGACCAGCTCGTCAAGCAGGGGGTGCTGGCGCTGACCGGAGTGGTCAACTCGGCGGTCATGCTCGGCCTGCGGGACGCCGTGGAACAGGCGAAGATCCCGCTGATCGGCTCCAACGCGTCCCCGTCGACGTTGCAGAGCGTGGTCTACATCTGGCGTACGTCGTACATCAACGACGAGCCGGGGCGGGCGCTGGCACCGTACGTCAAGGAGCAGGTCGGTGCGAACGGCCGGGTGGCGATCATCGCTCCGGAGTACGACGCCGGTCTCGACGCCGTGCAGGGCTTCCGGCAGAGTTTCGGGGAGTCCGACGAGCGGATCTCCGACCCGGTGATCTGGACCGAGTACTTCCCCGGCAAGCCGCCCCGGAACGCCTTCGCGCCGTACATCACCCAACTGGTCAACCGCGATCCCGCCGCGATCTACTGCTTCTTCTCCGGCGACTCGGCGGTCGAGTTCCTCAAGAAGCTGCGCCAGGCCGGCTACCGCAAGCCGATCTACGCGCCGGGCTTCCTCACCGAGGGGCCGGTGCTCGGGCAGCTCAGGTCGCGTGAGGCCGAGGGCATCGTCACCTCCCTCAACTACTCCGCCGACCTCAACAACGCGGCCAACCGCCGGTTCGCCTCCGCCTTCCGCAAGGCGCACGGCTCGACCCCGACCACCTACGCGATGGCCTCCTACGACGCCGCGCAGGTGCTCGGCAAGGGGATCCGGATCGCTGGCGAGAACCTCAACCCGTTGCAGCTCAACCTGGCGCTCGGCCGGATCGGGCAGATCGACAGCCCGCGCGGCCCGTGGCAGTTCAACCAGCCGCGTACGCCGCAGCAGAAGTGGTATCTGCGCGAGGTGCAGTTGGACGGGCAGGTGCTCTCCAACGTACTGATCAACGAGCTGGCGACGCTCGGCTGACCGCCGGGACGGCGTCCCGGCAGGGCGGGCTCAGTCGCGCAGCTCGGCGACGCAGCACTTGATGCTGCCGCCGCCCTTCTTCAGCTCGGAGAGTTCGACCGGGACCGGCAGGTAGCCCGCGGCGGCGACCTTGGCCGCCATCCCACTGGCCTCGCTGTTGAGCACCACGTGCCGGCCGTCGCTGACCAGGTTCAGCCCGAACGCGAACGCGTCGACCTCGTCGGCGCGGATTGCGTCCGGGAAGAGCTGGGCCAGTACCCGCTGGGCGGCGACCGAGAAGGCCTCCGGGAAGTACACGATGTTGCCGTCGTCGAGCGGGGCCAGCGCGGTGTCCAGGTGGTAGAAGCGCGGGTCCACCAGGCGCAGCGAGACGACCGGTCGGCCGAGCACCTCCTGCGCCTCGGCGTGCGCGGCCGGCTCGGTCCGGAAGCCGTACCCGGCCAGGATCAGGCCGCCGTGCGCCTCCGGCAGGTAGGTGAAGTCGCCCTCACCCTCGTTGATCTCGGCGGGCGCGACGAACCGCGCGCCCCGCGCCTCGTGGAAGGAGCGGTGCGCCGCCGCCTCGGGAGTCCGCTGCGGGTGCCGGAACCGGGCGCCGTAGACGGTGCCGTCGACCACGAGGGCGCCGTTGGCCGCGTAGACCATGTCCGGCAGGCCGGCTTCGGGAGCGAGTTCGTGCACCGTGTGACCGAGGCCGAGCAGCGCCTCCCGCAACCCGTGCCACTGCTTGACCGCCAACTCCCGGTCGACCGGGGTGGCGGTGTCCATCCACGGGTTGATCGCGTACTCCACGGTGAAGTACTCCGGCGGACACATGAGATATGTCCGCTTTCTGGGGATCCTCGGCTGGTTCACGGATCCAAGGGTAGGTACGGTACAGGTTTACTAACAGCCAGAACCGTTGCCTGAGAGAGGCGGAACGTTGCAGATCGACGACGTAGACCAGCGAATCATTGCGTCCCTCGTCGCCGACGCCCGCGCCTCGTACGCGGAGATCGGCTCCCGGGTCTCGCTCTCCGCGCCGGCGGTGAAGCGCCGGGTCGACCGGTTGCGGGCGGCCGGGGTGATCCGGGGATTCACCACCGTCATCGACCCGGCGGCGGTCGGCTGGAGCACCGAGGCGTTCGTGGAACTCTTCTGCACCGGGCGGACCACCCCGACCCAGATCACCGTGGCGACCCGGCGGCATCCCGAGGTGGTCGCCGCCTACACCGTCTCCGGCGAGGCCGACGCACTGGTCCACCTGCGGGCGGCCGACATCGCCCACCTGGAGCAGGCCCTCGAACGGCTCCGCGCCGAGCCCTTCGTCACCTCGACCCGGAGCATGATCGTGCTGTCCCGGCTGGTCGACTCGCCGACCGTGGTGGCCGCCCCGGCCTGACCGGGAGCGCCCCCGGGCGACCATCCGGGGGCAGATGCGGCATTCGATCACGTTGGCATCGAACCTTTTCAACCCGGACAGCGCGGCGCGTTCGCCCCCGCTTCCACCTGCGGCGACCACGGACCGCAAGGGGAGGTTGCGAAGGTACGTTTCTGCCCTGTTTCCTTCCGGTTGCGGTGGGAGCGTTCCCATGTAATGATGGCCATCAATTGGTACTTGAGTCGCGAGCCGGGCAAGAACATTACGTCGCCCAGGGCAGCCGATTTCAGGAAATGGGCGACCGCAGGCCGGAACCCGCTACCGCGGAGCGGGCACCGCGCCGCACCACCCGATCCGAATGTGCCGCCGTCACGCCCCACCAGGGCGAACGGTGGATGCCATCGTCGCGAGGAGTAATCAAGATGCACACCAACCCCTTAGCCCGGGGTACGTGGTCGCCGGCCCGTCGCGGGCTGGCCGCCGCCGCGGTCTTCACCCTCGTCTCCGGTCTGCTGGTCGGTCAGGCCAGCCAGGCCAGCGCCGCCCCCCGGGTCGACAACCCCTACGAGGGGGCCACGGTCTACGTGAACCCGGACTGGGCCGCGAAGGCCACCGCCAGCGGCGGCGCCGCGATCGCCGACCAGCCCACCGGGGTCTGGATGGACCGCCGCGCCGCGATCACCGGCACCGAGGGCGCCCGTGGCCTGCGGGAACACCTGGACACGGCGGTGGAGCAGGGCGCCGACCTGATCCAGATCGTCATCTACAACCTGCCCGGCCGGGACTGCGCCGCGCTCGCCTCCAACGGCGAACTGGGGCCGGACGACATCGAGATCTACAAGTCCGAGTACATCGACCCGATCGTCGAGATCATGGGCGACCCCGCCTATGCCGGCCTGCGGATCGTCAACATCATCGAAATCGACTCGCTGCCGAACCTGATCACCAACGTGGGTTCGCGGGAGACGGCGACGCCGGAGTGCGACGAGATGCTGGCCAACGGCAACTACGTCGAGGGTGTCGGCTACGCGCTGGCCCAGCTCGGCTCGCTGGAGAACACCTACAACTACATCGACATCGGCCACCACGGCTGGCTGGGCTGGGACGACAACTTCGGCCCGGCCGCCGAGCTCTTCCACGAGGCGGCGACCGCCGCCGGCGCCACCGTGGACGACGTGCACGGCTTCATCAGCAACACCGCCAACTACGGCGTACTGCGCGAGGAGTTCTTCGACGCCGACACCGTGGTCGGCGGCCGGCCGGTTCGCGAGGCCAGCACCTTCGTCGACTGGAACCGCTACGTCGACGAGCTGTCGTACGCCCAGGCGTACCGGGACGAGCTGGTCTCGGTCGGCTTCAACGACGACATCGGGATGCTGATCGACACCTCCCGCAACGGCTGGGGCGGCCCGGACCGGCCGACCCAGGCCAGCACCTCCACCGACCCGGAGACCTTCGTCAACGAGTCGCGCATCGACCGCCGGATCCACCTCGGCAACTGGTGCAACCAGTCCGGTGCCGGCATCGGCGAGCGGCCGACCGCGTCTCCCGAGAGCGGCATCGACGCGTACGTCTGGATCAAGCCGCCGGGCGAGTCGGACGGCGCCAGTCGGGAGATCCAGAACGACGAGGGCAAGGGCTTCGACCGGATGTGCGACCCGACGTACGAGGGCAACCCGCGCAACCAGAACAACATGTCCGGTGCCCTGCCGGACGCCCCGCTCTCCGGGCACTGGTTCGAGGCCCAGTTCCAGGAACTACTCCGCAACGCCTACCCGCCGCTGTGATCCCCCGGACGGCTCTCGCCCTGCTCCGTTGGAGGATCTGACCCGGCAGCAGCCCGGTAGGAGACCTGGTGCGGTCGACCGACGTCGGCCGCACCAGGGGCGTGTCCGGGGACCGGTGACCGGGGCCGGGAACCGTGGACGCGGGTCGGCGCGTCGAACCGCGCATGACACCCGAACGGGGAACTCGATCCGGCGCCACCGTCGGCACGGCGTTCGTCGCCGGCCTGGCGCTGACCGGCATGCTGCTGACCGGCTGCACCTCCGAGCCGGATCCCACTCCGCCGCAGCCGTCGCCCGACACCGGCGTACCGGCCGGTGGGCTGCGGCTGGTCGCCTTCGACTCCTGCGCGAGCGCGCTGGCCGGGCTCCGCGCCGCCGCCAGGGCGTACGTCGGGCCGTACGGCCTGCCGGGCGGCTCCATGGAGCCGGCGTTCCAGGCCACCGACGGTGGTGCCGAGCGGGCCGCCGGCGCCGACGCGGGGACCGCCCGGGACAACGCCGCCGCACCCGGCGCCGGATCCGGCCACTCGGGGACCAACACCCACGAGGCCGGAGTGGACGAGCCGGACCTGGTGAAGACCGACGGCCGGCGCATCGTGACGGTCGACCAGGGCACGTTGCGGGTGATCGATCCGGCGAGCCGGCGGCTGACCGGCACCCTGAAGCTCGACTCCGGCCCGGACTTCGGCTGGGCCGAGACCAACCTGCTGCTGCACGGCGACCGGGCGCTGGTGCTGACCCGGGAGCACGGCGTGGTCGACCCCGGTCGGAGCCGGCGGGCCCGGCCGGGCGTACCGCCCGCCGACGACCAGCAGCAGGCCATCGTCGGCCCCCGACTGATCCTGGTCGACCTGGCCGGCGCCCCGAAAATCGTCGGCGACTACCGGATGGACGGCGGCCTGGTCGACGCCCGGCAGGTCGGCCCGACCGTCCGGGTGGTGGTCCGCTCCTGGCCCCGGCTCGACTTCCCGCTGAACAAGGCAGCGGGGCCGGTCGACGAGAAGAAGAACCTCGCCGCCAACCGGAAGATCGTGGATCAGGCACCGATCGACGCCTGGCTGCCCCGCTACCAGACCAGCACCGGTGGGCAGACCAGCACCGGGCGGGTCGGCTGCGACCGGTTGAGCCGGCCGGCGGTCTACTCCGGCACCTCGCTGGTCACCCTGCTCAGCTTCGACCTCGGCGCCGCCAGCCTCGGCGACGGCGACCCGGTGACGGTCGCCGCCGACGGCGAGACCGTCTACAGCAACGGGTCGCGGCTCTACCTCGCCAGTGACCAGCGCTGGCGCGTGCTGCCGGCGCTTACCTCCGGCGACCGGGCGCCCGAGCCGAAGGACGAGCAGACCGACATCTACCAGTTCGACATCTCCGGCCCGGACCGGCCCCGCTACGTCACCGCCGCCACCGTGCCCGGCTGGCTGGTCAACCAGTACGCGCTGTCGGAGTGGGACGGACACCTCCGGGTGGCCACCACCAGCGGGCGTACCTGGGGACGGAACCCGAAGTCCAGCTCAGCGGTGTACGTGCTGCGCGCCGACGGGCGGACGCTGACCGAGACCGGCCGGGTCACCGGGCTGGGCAAGGGCGAACGCATCTACAGCGTGCGGTTCGCCGAGGGGACCGGCTACGTGGTGACCTTCCGGCAGACCGATCCGCTCTACACCGTGGACCTGCGCGATCACCGGAAGCCGACCGTCACCGGCGAGTTGAAGATCACCGGGTACTCGTCGTACCTGCACCCGATCGGGGACGGGCGGCTGATCGGGGTCGGCCAGGAGGCCAACCGGCAGGGGCGGACCGAGGGCAGCCAGGTTTCCCTCTTCGACGTCTCCGACCTGACCAGGCCGACCCGGATCGCCCAGCACCACGTCCGGTACGGCCACTCCGAGGCCGAGTTCGACCCGCACGCGTTCCTCTACTGGCCGGCCACCAGGACGCTGGTGGTGCCGCTGACGACGCACGATGCAGCCGGCATCGACGGCAAGGGCGTGCCCGGCGGCGGCGCACTGGTGCTGCGGGTGACCGACGGCGGCTTCACCGAGGCGGGCCTGGTGGAGCACGCCGAGGCCCGAAGCACGAACCAGAGCGGAATGATCCGCCGCTCCCTGATGGTCGACGGAGTGCTCTGGACCATCTCCGACAGCGCCATCAAGGCGACCGACCTCGGCACCCTCGGCACGCTGGGCGTGATCCGCATCTAGGAGGACTACAGATACATCCCGGTGCGGTGCTCGCCCGTGCCCCGGTGCTGCGGCTTGTCGCCCTCGCCGAAGAACCGCCGGCCGCCGAACTCGCCGTGCAGCCGGTCGTCCAACTCGTCGGCGAGCCCGGTCATCACCTGTACGGCCAGCATCAGGTGGGTCGCCTGGAAGTTGCGGCCGAAGACCGGGATCGACGCCCAGACGGTGTCGTTGGTGCAGTAGAGCCGGCCGATCGGCATCCGATTGGTCAGCTCGGAGAGCTTGACGTAGAGCTGTTCGGTCGGCTCGACCTCGGTGAGCACCGGGGAGAAGACGTCGACCAGCGGAGGGTTGTCCCGGACCCGGACGAAGACCATCGCCGAGCCGGCCCGGATGCCGATGTCGCCGTCGGAGTCGACCTGGAGCTGGTCCGCCGACGACTTCAGCATCGCCGAGACCACTGTCCGGACCCGGTCCTCCAGGGCCAGCGCGTCGTTGCCGCTCTGCGCGGCCCGGGCCGCCGCGAGCGCCTCGTCGAGGTCGAGGTCGGCGGTCGGGTCCGCCGCCACCTCGGGCCGGGCGGTGCCGAGCGGTTCGACCGCGAGCGGCTCGTCTTCCTCGTCGTGGACCAGGAAAACGAGGAAGGCCGGGTGTGGTGCGCCGTACACGTCGCGCAGGGTCCGCGACACGGTGGCGGCGAGCCGGACCGCCTCGCTGGTGCTGGCCCGCATCCCGAAGTGCCCACCGGAGCCCTCGAGCACGCCGGGGGGCGACCAGCCGAGCGCGATCATGTCGGCGATCGCGGCCCGGTCCAGCCGGTACCCCTGAGGCAGGGCGGCGTTGCCCACCGCCCGCAGGTCGACCTGGCCGTCCTCGCCGATCCCGATGCTCACCGAGTAGACGGCGTCCCCGGTGCCGGAGGCGGTGGGGTCGAGGGTGAGCGCGATCTGCGTACCGGTCGGCAGGCCGCGCAGTTGGGCGGCGAGCGCCCGGGCGAACTCCTGCCACGCCTCGGTCACCTTCACCCGGAGGTCCGCGGTGGTCGGTTCGTCGAGAAGGATCGATTCGTAGTGCTCGGCCGGGCTCCCCTCGGTCACTTCGTCCCCCGGCGCCTCAGGGTTGTCAGCCGCCATAACCGCCTCCGTCCGTCAGGGCACCGCACACCCTACCCAGCCGGCCGGTTGGCCGGGATAGTGCGGACCCCGATCAGACACTAGAGGGGCCGTCCCGGGTACCCGGAGGACAGGCCCCTCGGCGCAGACCGTCACTGGCGGCGGGGACTGGCGGCGAAGAATTCCCACATCGCGGCGGTGGCGTCGACGGCGGCCCGGTAGCCGCTCGCCGACGGCCAGGCGTGACCCATCCCGTTCACCGTGTAGTCGACGACCCGGCTGCCGTCCGGGCAGGTGCTGGTCGTACGGTTCACCGTCCTGGTCGCGTCGACCCAGACCGGCGTTCCCACGGTGCAGCCCAGATTCTTCTGCCAACGGGACAGCCCACCGTACATCCGGGAGGCGTTCCGGTCCTCCCGGCCGATGAAGGTAATCAACGAGACCGGCCGGCTCGGCTTGTAGTTCGGGTCACTGGCCGCAGGGCCACCGGCGAAGGCCCCGCTGACCGGCGCGATCGCCGCGAACACCTCGGGCGCCTCGACCCCGAGCGCGTACGTCAGCTCGGCGCCGGAGGAGAACCCGGTCGCGTAGACCCGGGCCGGGTCGACGGACCACTCCTTAACCATCCTGTCGACCAGCGACCGGACGAAGTTGATGTCGTCGCCCTGCTCCGCGATTCGGCTGAACTGCCTGTTCAGCGATTTCGGGTAGGCGACCAGGAAGCCTTCGGTGTCGGCGAGGGCGTTCAGCCCGCTGGTGTCCCGCAGCCGGTCGGGGCTCTGGTCGGTGCCGTGCAGGGCCACCACCAGCGGGGTGGGCGCGCCGGGGCGGTAGCCGGGCGGGGCGTGCACCGCCCAGCTCCGTTCCGCGCCGGCCCGGTCGAGCGCCAGGGTGTGGTCGCCGGGCGCCGGGGGGATCGCCGGACGGGCGGCCCGGGACGCACCCGGGTCGGTCTCCGGACCGGCGTCGTCGTCCGTACCGCAGGCCGTGGTCGTGCCGATGACCGCCGTGAGGGCGATCGCTGCCAGGATGGATCGTCCAACGCTGCGCATCAGTTCCCCGTTCGATGTGCGGTTGCTGGTCGGGAGACTATGTCAAAATTGACATAGCATTGCCGCTCCGGGAGATAACAGTTTGGCTACCGTCAGTGCGCTGGGTTACGCCCTGCTCTGCGCTCTCCACCGTGGCCCGCTCACCGGCTACGAACTGGTCCAGCGGATGCGCAAGCCGATCGGCTACTACTGGACCGCCCAGCAGAGCCAGATCTATCCCGAGCTGGCCCGGCTGTCGGCGAGCGGGCTGATCGAACACGACGCCGAGGCCGGGCCGGGGCCACGGCAGCGCAAGACACACCGGCTCACCGCCGCCGGCCGGGAGACGCTGGCCGCCTGGCTGGTCGAGCCGCCCGCACCCCGGGCGTTCCGGGACGAGGCGCTCCTCAAGACGTACGCGCTGGCCGCCGCCGATCCGGACGGGATGCGGGAGTTCTATCTCGCCGAGGCCGAGACGTACCAGCGCCGCCTGGACGCCTTCCAGGAACAGCACGCCGACCTGCTGTCCCGGCACGCGGACGATCCACTCCATCCGCAGTTCGGCGCCTTCGCGACCCTGGAGCTGGCGCTGGCCGGCACACCGCCCCGGATCCGCTGGTGCCGGTGGATGGCCGAGCGGATGACGGAACTCGGCCGGCTCCGGCGCGAGGAGCCCGGGCCCCGATCCGAGGAGTTGTCCTAGCAGCGTGCCCGGCTGACCAGCGTCGGGACGCGCCAGGTGCCGGAGGAGCGCGATGCTATTTGACGACACATAATAGCTGGCTATTATGTGTCGCATGATAGTTGCCGAACACGTCTCCGCCACGGATCGGCGTAGCCAGTTGCTTCGTGGGGTGCTCGACATGTGCATGCTCGCGTTGCTGTCCGGGGCGCCGACGTACGGCTACGAACTGGTCCGCCGTCTCAACGCCGCGGGCCTGGAGGCGGTGGGGTACGGCACCGTCTATCCCCTACTCGCCCGGATGCGTCGGCTCGGCTTGGTGGCAGACGAACTCCAGGACAGCCCGAGCGGACCGGCCCGCAAGGTCCACCGCCTGACGCCGCAGGGCCGCCAGGCGTTGCACGGCTGGGCCGGGCAGTGGGCCGGTTTGGTGGACATGATCAACGCCACGCTCGCGGGCGTGGCGCCTTCGACGTCGAGTACCGAGGGGTGAACATGGGCAAGGTAGCCGAAGGCAGCGTCGACATCTCGGTCAAAGAGGTCATGGCCCTCGCCGACCGGGAGTGGCGGGCCATGGGAGTCATCGAGGCCGACCGGGCGGGGCTCGTCGACGACCTGCGGAGCGAGTTGACCGGGGCGGCGGCCGAGGGGCTGACGCCGCGTCAGTTGCTGGGTGCCGACATCCGCGGGTTCCTCCGTGCTCTCGCGGCCGGGGCCGGGGTGCGTCGCGTGCCACACGAGTTCAGGCGGCTGTTTCTGACCGCGTTCGCCGGCGCGCTCCCCGGGTTGGTCCTGGCCTGGATCCTCCTCTGGGAAAGACCGCTGCCACTGGAGCCGAGTCCGTGGCTGCTGACTTCGCAGTACCTCGCGTTCTCCCTGCTCGTTCTGGTCGGTGCGCTGGTTGCGGTGCGCTGGGGGATGCGCGGAACAGCGGTGATCGGCCCGACGGTGTCGCGGATGGCGCTGCTGGTGCCGCTGGCCGGTGCGCTGGCCACCCCGGTGGTGATGGGCTTCGCCGCGCTGGTCGACTACAGCACGGCCTTGCCGGCCGTTGCCGTCGAGGCCGCGATCGTGGCCGCCGCACTCGGCGGGGCGATCGTCCTGGCCCGACGCTGGGCGCTCGCCCCTGCCCTCGGGCCGGCCCGAGCGGAGGCCTCCGGTGTCGCCTGAGGTGTGGGCACCGGCAACGGTGCGCCGATCGCGGGAGGGCACCGCAGTACTGGGCAGGGTCCTGGCCGGGGTGCTCGGAATCGGACTACTGCTCGGCTCGGTGCCGCCGGTCGCCGCCAGCACGCCCGGCTCGCCCGTTGCGCCAGGGAAGCGGACGACGAGCGAGCAGCGCGGAGCGACGCGGTTCTCGGTCACCCTTCTGACCGGAGATCGGGTTTCGGTCCCGTCCGCCGATGCGAAGAGGATCACGGTACGGCCGGCCAGGAGCCGCGGCCACATCCAGTTCGTGGTCCGGCGCGAGCGTGACAGCGTGTACGTCGTCCCGAGCGACGCCCAGCCCCTGGTCCAGACGGGCGGGATCGATCGGCGGCTCTTCGACGTCGCCGGACTGCTCCGGGCCGGCTACCACGACGGCGCCCGGGGCACGTTGCCGCTGATTGTCACCTACCGTCCCGGTGCCGCGCGCAGGGGCGGCGATACGCTCGCCGCAGCGGGCGCCCGGGTCACCCGTGACCTGCCCGCCATCTCCGGTGCGGCGATGACCGCCGACAAGTCCGACGCCACCGCCTTCTGGAACGCGGTGACCGCAGGAAACCGGGCGCAGCGCGGCGAGACCGCCGGCGGCATCGACCGGATCTGGCTGGACGGCAAACGGCGGGTCTCGCTCGACACCAGCGTGCCGCAAATTGGCGCACCGGTCGCATGGCAGGGCGGATACACCGGCCGTGGGGTCACCGTCGCGGTCCTCGACAGCGGTGTCGACGCCCGGCATCCCGACCTGGCCGGCAGGGTGGCCGACTCGGTCAATTTCACCGACGCCACCGACGACGGCGATGTGACCGGCCACGGTACCCACGTGGCGTCCACCATCGCCGGCAGCGGAGCTGCTTCGGGCGGCCGGTACCGGGGTGTCGCGCCCGAGGCGACGCTGGTTTCCGGCAAGGTCTGCCCGGGCGAGTTCTGCGACGACTCGGCGATCCTCGCCGGCATGCACTGGGCCGCGGCCGACAAGCGGGCAACCGTGGTGAACCTCAGTCTCGGAGGCCCCGACACGCCGGAGATCGACCCGATCGAAGAGGCGGTGAACCGGCTCACCGCTGAGTACGGCACCCTCTTCGTGGTCGCGGCCGGCAACAGCGGCGCGGACCGGGCGGTCAGCTCGCCGGGCAGCGCCGACGCGGCGTTGACCGTCGGCGCCGTCGACCGGGCCGACCAGCTCGCCGGCTTCTCCAACCGCGGCCCTCGGCTCGACGGCGCGGTCAAACCGGACCTCACCGCACCCGGCGTCGACATCGTCGCAGCCCGGGCCGCCGGCACCGAGCTGGGTACCCCCGTCGGCGATCGATACGTCACCGCGTCCGGCACCTCCATGGCCACCCCACACGTCGCCGGTTCGGCGGTGCTCCTGGCCCAGCGTCGTCCCGGCTGGACCGCCGAACGCCTCAAGGCGGCCCTCACCGGCTCGGCGAGAACCAATCCCGATCTCACCCCGGACCAGCAGGGTGCCGGTCGCGTAGATGTGGCCGGTGCGATCACACACACGGTGACCAGCACCCCGGTCAGTCTCGGCTACGGCCTGGCGGCGTGGCCGCACGAGGACGACGCGCCGGTTGTCCGGACCGTCACCTACCGCAACTCGGGCCCCAACGCGGTGACGTTGGACCTGACCGTCAAGGCCGCCGGCCCGGATGGTTCGCCGGCACCAACCAGCCTCTTCACGCCCGCCAGCCGCTCGGTAACCGTGCCGGCAGGCAGCGATGCCGAAGTCGCCGTCGTCGCGGACACCAGCGTCGACGGTCCGGACGGGCGCTATTCCGGTTACCTGTTCGCCACCGCCGGCTCGGCCGTGGTCAGCACTCCGCTGTGGGTCGAGAAGGAGATCGAGAGCTACGACGTCACCGTCACCACGATCGACAAGACCGGTACCCCCACCGGCCTCAGCGCACCGGAGCTGTTCGACCTCGAACAGGACGTGTACGAGTGGCCCAGGGACGATGACGGTACCGCCACCATCCGGGTCGCCCGGGGCAGCTACCAGGTCGACGCGGTCATCTGGACCCCCCGCGGTCCGGCCGAGCCCGAGCACGACAGCGCCTTCCTGGTGCGGCCGATCGTGACCGTCGACAGGGACACCACGGTCGTGCTGGACGCCCGTACCGCTGAACCGGTCCGGACGACGGTGCCCGATCCGACCGCCCGACCGGCGCTGGTCGAGGTGTCGTATACACGGCGCCACGGGGGCAGTTCCGTATTCCGGGGCTTGCTGGGTGCCACCTTCGAGGTCCTGAGCAGCCGGCAGATCGGCCCGGCACCGGCCGCGCCCGACTTCGTCGGCGCGGTCGCCAGCCAGTGGGCGCTTCCCGGCCCGGACGGAACGTTCGCCGACAGCCCGTACCTCTATGCGGTCGCCGAGCCGTTTCCCGGCCGGTTCCCGACCGGCTACACCCGCCGCTACACGGCCGGGGAGTTCGCGACCGTACAGCAGGAGTTCGGCCCGGCAGGGCCGGGGCGCGGCGGCGTACGGCAGACCACGCCCGAGTACGGGCACGGCAACGGCAACCTGATCAACGAGATGCCCCTGCCCCGTTCCGGGCGCCGAGTCGAGTTCTACAGCACCGACCAGGTGCGGTGGCGCTCCGAAATCCTCATCGGCGTCCCCGACGACACCGGGCTGATCGACCCGCAGCTTCTCCTCCTCCAGGCACCCGTGACGTACCGAGCCGGGCGGGTGTACCGCGACCGGTGGAACACCGGACCGTACGGAGTGGCGTTCCCCGAACCCGAGGCGCCCGGGGAGTGGGTCACCCGGCAGGGGGATCGGATCCTGGTCGACATACCGTTCTACGGAGACGGCGCCGGACACGCGGGGTTCACGGTCCCGGACACGACCCGTACCAGGCTGTACCGCAACGGCGCGCTGGTCGGGGAGAACGACACCTTCGACCACAGCCAGTTCGAGGTGCCGGCCGGACGCGCCGAATACCGGCTGGAACTCGACCTCACCCAGGCGGTCAGCGACCTGACGACCCAGGTCACCGCAGAGTGGACGTTCCGGTCCGGGCACGTCGACGGCGACGTCCCCGCCCGGCTGCCGGTCTCCGCGGTCCGGTTCACCCCCACCCTCTCCGCCGGCAACTCGGCCCCGGCCGGCCGGCCGTTCGACATCCCGGTCACCGTCCAACGCCAGCCCGGCGCCCCGCACGCCGACGTGCGGCGGCTGACCGTCGACGCCTCCTACGACGACGGTCGGACCTGGCACAGGGCGACCATCCGGAACGGAACCGCCAGACTTGTCCACCCGAACCGGCCCGGGTACGTCTCACTGCGGGCCAGCACCACTGACAGCGCTGGCAACACGACGATCCAGACCCTCACACACGCGTACCGAATTCATTAGCCCACCGTTCGTCGACGGACAGCTCGGCGGGCTGTCCGTCGACGAGCGGCAGAGGCTTTGACCACCGCTGCTCGGTCCAGGCCCGCAACAGCGACTCCATCGGCCCGTACCGGAACCGGGCCATCCACGCCGCGCTGGCGGCGAGCTGCACGCAGTAGATCGGCGACCGCGATGAGTACGACGACCGGGGGTGCGACGGCACCGGCGAGGCCCAGCCCGACGCCGGTTAAGACCAGCACGCAGAGCAGCGACTGACCCAGGTAGTTCGACAGGGACATCCGTCCGGCCGGCGCGAGTACGGCGACGACCCAGGTGACAGCCGGTGAGCGGGTAGATCGCCGGTGGGGCAGGCCCTACCCCAGGGCTCTCGCAGCACCCTCGGCGAGGTGGCGAACTGCCAGAGCGGGGTCACGGTCACGGACCTGCCTCCTGTCCCCTAGGCGTCGGCGCCGCCTCCCTCGGAGGTCCAGCGGGCGGCCAGGTCGGCGAGGTTGGCCGCCGCGACCGCCGGGTCCGCGCCACGACCGACCGCGAGCCCGAGCAGATACGCGGTGACCGGAGCGCCGGGCCGGAGAACGTTGTGCGCCACGTCGCGGGCCAGGTCGAGTACCCGGGGCACGTCGACCTGCCCGGGATCGACATCGAGTTCGGCACAGGCCGCCGCCACCCAGCGGTCCATCGCGTTCACTTGATCCACTCCTCCGCCCGGCGTACGTCGTCCTCAGTGTCGCAGTCGAACCAGGGTGGCAGCCCCGTCCCCCGCCACGCCACCTCGGTCACCGTCAGCCCGGCGATCAGGGCACGCATCGACGTACCGGTGAGGGTGCCGTCGCGGCCGGCGGCCAGCCGGGTCAACGCGGCCCGCAACGGAGCAACCCGCCAGACCCCACAGAGAAACTGCGCCCGTCCGGTGTCGTCGACGTAGACCACGCCGTCGGCACCGGGAGCCCGGGACAGCGCGGTACGCAGTTGGCGTACCGCGTCGGTGGTCAGCAGTGGCAGGTCGGCGGCTAGCAGCGCGACGGTGCCGGATGCGTCGGGCGACGCGGTGCCGGTGGCGGATGCGTCGGGCGGCGCTGTCGCGGGGAGCAGGGCCAGGCCGGCGGCGAGCGCGGCGACCGGTCCGCCGCCGGGCGGTCGCTCCCGGGTCGCCTGCACGCCGGCCGGCAGCTCGCCGGCCGGGCCGACCACGATCCGGAGGTCGGCGTCGGCGGCCGCCGCGAGCACCCGGTCCATCATCGGGCGACCGCCCACCGGCAGCGCCGGCTTGTCGGCACCACCCATCCGGCGGGCCGCCCCACCAGCCAGCACCACCGCCGCGAACCCGGCCGGCTCGGACTCGGCGGGTGACCCGACTCCGCCGGCCGGCTCGGGTTCGGCGGGCAGCCCGACTCCGCCGGCCGGATGGAGTTCGGCGGGCAGCCCGACTCCGCCGGCCGGGGGTTCGGCGGGTGACTCGATTCCGCCCGTCGGCTGGAGTTCGGCGGGCGGCCCGATCGCGGTCATCCGGTAACGGTAACCGGGGCTTACGGCGGTGTGCGGGAGCCCGCGAGGCAGGATTGTGGGATGGGACGAGCCAGTGGTCGGCGGAGTGTGCTGCGGATAGACCTGGACTCCGCCGAGGCGGGTGGTCGGGTCTCGGTGCGTCGGCAGGACAACCTCGCCGCCGAGGAGCCGCTGGAGATCCGGGTGGGTCCGGCCGGGCCGAACCGGCGCGCCCCGCTGGCGGTCACCATGCGTACCCCCGGCGACGACATCGACCTGGCGATCGGGTTCCTGCTCACCGAGGGGATCATCCGGACCGCCGACGACGTACGCACGGCGCAGCTCTGTGCCGGCACCGACACCCCGAACACCTACAACGTGGTGGACATCGTCCTCGCCGACGACGTACCGGCACCGGCCACCGATCCGGCCCGGAACTTCTACACCACCAGTTCGTGCGGGGTGTGCGGCAAGGCCAGCATCGACGCCGTCCGGACCCGGTCCCGGCACGACGTGTCGACGGACCCGGTCACCGTGCCGGCACGTACCCTCGCCGATCTGCCGGATCAGCTCCGGGCGGCCCAGCGCGGCTTCGACCGTACCGGCGGGCTGCACGCCGCCGGGCTGTTCAGCGCCGACGGGAAACTCGTGGTGCTCCGCGAGGACGTGGGCCGGCACAACGCGGTCGACAAGGTGATCGGCTGGGCCGTCCGGGAGCAGCGGCTGCCGCTGCGCGGACACCTGCTGCTGGTCTCCGGCCGGGCCAGCTTCGAGCTGACCCAGAAGGCGTGGATGGCCGGCATCCCGCTGCTCGCCGCCGTCTCCGCGCCGAGCACCCTCGCCGCCGAGCTGGCGACCGAGGCCGGGATGACCCTGGTGGGCTTTCTCCGGGGCGGCACCATGAACGTGTACGCCGGAGACACCCGGATCAGCTTCTGACCCGTACTCCCCCACCCAGTTCCGGCGGGGCCGGGGTGTCTGCGGTGCGGACTGTCGAGCTGCCCCGTCTGTACTCACACCGGATCCCCCAAGCTCGTGCCCTACCTGGGAGGTAATCGCCAGGGCGCGGTTGCGCTGGCAGGCTCGACGGGCAAGCGTGATCAGCACTGGAGGCATGTCATGGACACCCGAGCCACCGTCGAGGAACTGCTGCGCCGGATCGGTGCCGGCGACCCGGACCGGACCGCCGCGCTCTACGCCGAGGCGGTCGACTGGAAGGTCAACTGGCCCGAGCCGACCCACCCGGCGGTGCCGTGGATCCGACCCCGGACCAGCCGGGCGGACGTCGTCGACCACCACCGGACCCTGGCGGCGAGCAGTGTGCCGGGGCAGGGTTCCGTCGCGATCGACAGGATCCTCGTGGACGGCCCGGACGCGGTGGTGATCGGCGAGACCGCGCAGACCGTACGGGCCACCGGGAAACGGTTCAGCACCCGCTTCGCCCTGCACCTCACCGTCGAGGACGGCTTGATCGTCCGGCACCACGTCTACGAGGACAGCCTCGCCGTCGCGCTGGCCTGCGAGCCGACTCCCGCCACGGGCACCGCCGGATAGCCCTCCCACCGGGCCGGGCGCACGCGCCACCCGAGCCGTCATCGCCGCTCGTCTCCGGGGCAGGGCGGCGAATCGTCGCGGTCGGAGTCGAGCCAGTCGTCGAGTACGGAGGGGCCGATCCCGGCCTGCAACGCCTCGGCCAGGAGTTGGGCGAACGAGTAGCCGGGCTGCGCCTGCAACGCGCGTTCCACCGCCACGCTGGCCAGGGCGCCCTGCCCGGCCCGCCAGGCGGCGAAGCCGAGCAGGCTGGCCGGGACGGGCACCAGGTCCGGCTCGGCCCGACGGAGCACGTCCGTCCAGAGCGCCAGGTGCCACTCCTCGCCACCGGTCCGCTGCCAGGCGTCGTCCCGGACCGGCAGGTGCACCAGGAGCAGGCTGAGCCAGGCCACCTCGTCGTCGGTGAGCTGGCCGCCCGTACGGTATCGGTGCATCGCCCGGCGTACCGCCGTACGGCCGGCCCGGCGCAGCGCCCGGCGGCCCTGCGGATCCCCGGGCGAGGGCTTGTCCAGCAGGGTGCCGAGGCGGAACTCCGCCCTCCTGGCCGCCTCCCGCAGCGCGTCCCTGGCCGGGCCGTCGACCGGGGTGATCCGCCGGACCAGTGCGTCCCGGTCGGGGAGCGCGACCTGGCCGGCGAAGGTGGCCGCCGCAGCGAGTTGACTGGTCGAGGAGTCGAACGGCCGCCCCTCGGCCGGGCAGCAGTCCGCGTCTCCGCAGAGGTAGGACCAGTAGCGGTCGCCGGTGACCCGGAGCGCTTCGAGCACCGGTAGTCCGACCCGACCGAGGGCGGCGGTCACCGCGTCGACCGCCGGGGTGACCTGGGCCGGTTCGCCGTACCCGATGACGGTCGTGGTCTCGACGCGCTGCCGGGCGACGACCGCCGCGACCTGCGCGGCGGCCTCGCCGACCTCGACGGTGGCCGCCGGGCCGGCCGTGGTGCCGGGCAGGTCGCCACGGGCGACGAAGACGACCCGGTTGCCGCGCAACGCGATCACCACCACGCTGTCGGCCGGGTGGAAACCGAGCAGGTATGGCACGGCGGCGAGCAGGTCGGTGGTCGAGCGGACGGCGAGGACGGCTCGATCGATCGGGGTCATGGCGGGCAGCGTGCCGAGGCGGCAGCGATGATCGGGTACCCGATTCGCCGCCTGTGGACGACACGTCCAGGGTTATCCACAGCTACTCTTCGTAGTTCCGCTGGTCAGCCGGCAGTCGCGACCCGCCGCCAGATGCATCGGATTTCGCCGATGCTGGCGGAAGCCAGCCCAGAAACCGTGCGGCGAGATCCATCGGTTCCCGACCGGGCTGGTCCTCGATCGCGGCCAGCAACCGGCTGGCCAGGAAGACGGCCAACCGGTGCCGGTCGTCCTGGTACATCGCCAGCAGCACCAGCCGGGCGGGCTGGCACGGCCAGGGTCCGCCGCACTCCCGGCAGCGGAACAGCGGGCGGATCGGCGTGTGCGGCCGGAACCGGGCGTACGGCCGGCGGGTCACCACCGGGAGTTCCTGGCCCGTAGGCGCGACATCGGGTACGGCGCGAGTGTGATCGAGTCGGGGCAGCGCCAACGAAGTCCGCAACGGCAGTAGCGCCACAGTCGGCGCCAGTCCCGGCGATGTTCGGAATCTGATCGAGATCGCCATTTCATGGTGCCTTCCTTCCGCCCGGCGGGATGCGCGATGGAAGCGGGGGCGGCGTCGCGGACGTACACCCCGATGCCACCCCCGCGCACATCCGCCCGTCCTTGGGGGAATCACGGGGCTGGATCCGGACGAATGCGCTTGCCTTCCACTCTGGACGCGGGATGACCGAGCCGGGAAGATGGGCGACGGCCGGGTGGTCGGGCCGGCTGCGGAGGTATTAGGGCGTAGAGAATCGAGCACCTTTCGTAGAGAGCCGGAGAGTGCGAATGAGTATGTCAGCCAGCGAGTTTCTGCTATGGGAACTGCGCCGCCGGAGGGCGGTCGAGGGGCTCAGCCAGGGCGAGTGGGGATCACGGATCTACTTCTCGTCCCAGCACGTGAGCGCCGTCGAGCGAGGCGCCCGGCCGGCGAAGCTCGACTATCTCCAGGCCGTCGACAACGAGTACGGCACGTCGCTGGCGGTCTTCTACGAGAGCTTCGTCAAGCAGGAACTCGCCCCGGTGTGGTTACGACCCTGGCTGGAGTACGAGGAGAAGGCCACCGCCCTGCGACTCTACGGCGCACTGGTGATCCCCGGACTCTTCCAAACCGAGCGGTACGCGCGAATGGTCCTGTCGTGTAGTCCGCTCCAGACCGACGAGTTGGAGCGCAAGGTCCAACTCCGGATGAGCCGACAGGCCATTCTTGATCGTGCCGATCCGCCTCGCGTCTCGGCCATCGTCGAAGAGTTGGCGCTTCGACGCCCCGAGCCACAGATCATGGCAGACCAAATCCAACACCTCGTTACGCTCACCGATCGGCCCAACATCACCATCCGGGTGATCCCGACTGACGCCCCGGCGCATCTCGGTTGGGGTGGTCCGCTGGCGCTCGCCAGCTTCACCGATGCCGAAGATGTCGGCTACCTGGACAACCACCTGGAAGGGCAGACCGTGACCAGCCCAAACCAGGTGGCCACCCTGCACGAGGTCTGGGATAGTGTCAGCGCAGTTGCACTGCCAGCTCGCCAATCCCTGGACCTCCTCAAGGAAGTGGCAAAGTCATGGACTTGACCGACGCCGCCTGGCGCAAGAGCACCCGTTCCACCCCGAACGGCGGGGACTGCGTCGAGGTCGCGGACAACCTGGCCGGGCGGGTACTCGTCCGGGACAGCAAGGACCGCGATGGCGGCACGCTCACCTTCGCTCCCGCCACCTGGCACGCCTTCATCACCGATCTGGCCCGCCGCCGCTGAGAAGGCGGCGCGAGACGTCCCCGCTGCTACGGCAGCTCAAGGAACTCCCGCAGCGCGGTTTCGACAGTGCTCATCGTGGTGGGCGAGACGAAGCCGTGGTTGTCGCGGAGCGCGCTCCGGTCCAGGATCTGCACGACGCTGTGGATCCTGACGTAGGCTCCGGCCAGCGGGTTGTCGTCATCCAGGCGTACCACCAGACGGTTGGGATGCGGTACGTCCCGGACGACGGTCAGCGCCCAGATGGCGAGTTCTTCGACGCGGTTGTACTCGTCGTTGCTGATCACCAGCACTCCATGCTGGTTACCACCGCGCAGCAGGGTCCAGATCTGCCCGCGCTTCACCACTGCGAGTCACGCAGGGCGATGTCGTTGCTCTCCTCGATCAGCGCCCGCTCGTCCTCGGACTGCCGGACGGACCGCCGACGCAGGCACTCCCCGTACGCTTGGGCCGCTTCCCGCTGACGCGCCCGGCGCGCTTCCGGAAGGACGCGTCGGACAGCATCGACAACGGCGGCAGACGCGTTGCCCTGGCTGTACGGGTAGGCGGCGACGTCGTCGGGCACGCTGATGCTGAGCTTCACGGTCATACTTTCATCCGACCGCCGAAGCGGCAGGCGGCCTGCGTGGCGCGCAGCGGTCGCCGAGGCGAACCGGAAGGACGGCCGGCGAGAGCTGCGGCTCAGGTGTGGAACTGCTGCCCGTGCAGCTCGACCGGGCCACGGCGGGCACCGGAGCCCGGCCGCAGTTCGACGGTCAGCTCGATCGCCGACAGCACGTCGTAGCCGGCGCCGCGCAGACAGCGCAGCGCCTCCACGTTGCGGGACTGCGGCTTCACCGTGAGCCGGGCCAGCCCGCGCCGCCGGGCCTCCTCGGCGACCTGGTCGAGCAGCGCCCGGCCGATCCCCTGACCCCGGAGCGGGGCGGTCACCACCACCGGTTCGACCCGGCCGTCCAGGCCGTCCATGATCAGGCCGATCAGCCCGACCACCCCGGCATCCTTCCGTTCCGCCACCCACACCCCGGAGAGGTCCAGCCGGGTCAGGTACTCCTCGAACGCCGCGCCCGGGTCGGCGCCGCCGAAGGTCGGATCCTCGTACAACTCGCGGTGCTGCTCGGTCAGCTCGGCCCAGAGCCGCCGACCAGCCTGATGGTCGGCCGGCCGGTACGGTCGGATCGCGGTGGCGGCCACGCTCTCATATCTACTCCGGATCGCCGCGTCGCGACACCTGGTTGGCCAAGAGCAGCCGGTGAACAGCTACCTTGCCCAGATGGACCTGGCGTACCTGCGGGAGCATCCCGGGCAGCTTCCGCTCTTCCTCACCCATCAGCGGATCAGGGAGACGCCGGTGCCCGGGGGCGACATCTGCGCCGCCACCCGACTCACCCTGGACGACGGCAACTCCGTCTTCGCCAAGTCCTGGCCGGAGGGGGCGGCGGAGCCGGTACCCGAGAATTTCTTCGCCACCGAGGCGGCCGGGCTGCGCTGGCTGCGCGCGGCCGGCGCGGTGCCGGTGCCGGAGGTGATCGCGGCGCTGCCGGAGCTGCTGGCCCTGGAGTGGGTGGAGCCGGGCGAGCCGACCCCGGCCGCGGCCCGGCGGTTCGGTGCCGAGCTGGCCGCGCTGCACCGGGCCGGTGCGGACACCTTCGGGGCGGACTGGCCGGGCTTCGTCGGGGCGCTGCCGCAGGACAACACCCTCTCCGCCGGCCCGTGGCCGGTCTGGTTCGGCGAGCACCGGCTCGTGCCCTACCTGCGGCAGTCGGTCGACAACGGTGCGCTCGCCGCGGCCGAGGTCACCCAGGTGGAACGGGTGATCTCCCGGATCGAGGAGTACGGCGGCGCCGAGCCGCCCGCCCGGATCCACGGCGACCTGTGGCCCGGCAACCTGCTGTGGGGCGCCGACGGGCGGGTCTGGCTGGTCGACCCGGCGGCGCACGGCGGGCACCGGGAGACCGACCTGGCCCAGCTCGCCCTATTCGGCGCTGCCCCGCACCTGGACACGATCGTGGACGCCTACCAGGAGGTGTGGCCGCTGGCCGACGGCTGGCGGGAACGGGTGCCGGTGCACCAGCTCCACCTGCTGCTGGTGCACACCGCGCTGTTCGGTGCGGCGTACCGGGATGCGGTAGGTAAGGCGGCTCGCGCCGCACTGTCGGTCTGACGCGCTACCGTCGAGCGATGACCATTCCCGTTCGATCCGGCGGAGCACCGGACCGGACGTCGGCGGACCGGCCGGACGTCGGGGGCCTCGTCGACCGGTACGGCCGGGCCGCGACCGACCTCCGGGTCTCGCTCACCGACCGGTGCAACCTGCGCTGCACCTACTGCATGCCGGCCGAGGGGCTGCCCTGGCTGCCGAAGTCCGAGGTGCTGACCGACGACGAGATCGTCCGCCTGGTCGGCATCGCGGTGCGCCTGCTCGGGGTGACCGAGGTCCGGTTCACCGGCGGCGAGCCGCTGATCCGCCCCGGCCTGCCGGGCATCATCGCCGCCGTCGCCGCACTCTCGCCCCGGCCGGTACTCTCGCTGACCACCAACGGGATCGGGCTCGACCGGCTCGCCGGGCCGCTGCGCGAGGCCGGGCTCGACCGGGTCAACGTCTCGCTGGACAGCCTCGATCCGACCCGGTTCACCGAGCTGACCCGGCGCCCCCGGCTGGACGCCGTACTGGCCGGGCTGGCCGGGGCGGTGGCCGTCGGGCTGACCCCGGTGAAAATCAACTCGGTGCTGATGCGCGGGGTCAACGACGCGGAGGCTCCGGAACTGCTCCGCTTCGCCCTCACCCACGGCTACCAGCTCCGCTTCATCGAGCAGATGCCGCTGGACGCCCAGCACGGCTGGGACCGGTCGACGATGATCACCGCCGAGGAGATCCTCGCCGCGCTGCGGGCCGAGTTCACCCTGCTGCCCGACCCGGACGAGCGGGGCGGGGCGCCGGCCGAGACCTGGCTGGTGCAGGGCTGGACGGACGCCGCCGGCCGACCGGCCCGGGTCGGCGTGATCGGCAGCGTGACCCGGCCGTTCTGCGGAGACTGCGACCGCACCCGGCTCACCGCCGACGGGCAGGTCCGGAACTGCCTCTTCGCCACCGACGAGTCCGACCTGCGGGCAGCGCTGCGCGGCGGCGCCTCCGACGACGAACTCGCCGACCGGTGGCGGATGGCGATGTGGGGCAAGCGGGCCGGGCACGGCATCGACGACCCGACGTTCCTCCAGCCGGCCCGGCCGATGTCGGCGATCGGCGGCTGACGATGAACTCCACACCCATCCTGGTCGTACGCTACTTCGCCGCCGCGCGGGCCGCTGCCGGCGTACCGGAGGAGACCGTGCCGGGCGGCGGCAGCCTCGACCAGCTCGCCGGTGAGCTGGTCGACCGGCACGGCGAGCGGCTGGCCACCGTGCTCAAGATGGCGAGCTTCCTGGTCGACGGCGTCGCCTGGCACGACCGGCAGGCGCCGCTCCCGGTCGGTGCGACGGTCGACGTCCTGCCGCCGTTCGCGGGCGGCTGAGGAGGGCACGAGTTTGTTCGGGGTGCTCGGCTTCGCGGGGACGTTGGCGCTGGTCACCGGCCTGATCCATCTCTACCTCTGGAAGCGGCTGGTCCGGGACACCACCCGGCCGGGACGCTGGCGCCGGGTCGGCGGCGTGACCGTGCTGGTGCTGGCCCTGCTCACCCCGGCGACACTGGTCGGCACCCGGCAGGGCTTCTACTGGCTGGCCTGGCCGGGCTACCTCTGGCTGGCCGTGATGTTCTACCTGCTCGTCCTGCTGGCCGTGCTGGAGATCCCGATGCTGGCGGCCAGGCTGGCGCTGCGCCGCCGGAGCCGGGCGGTCGTACCGGCGGCCGCCCCGGCCGGGGTGGAGCCCGACGGTGTCCCGCTCGGCGGTACGGATGCCGGAGCCGCTGCCCCGGGACGGCCGGTCGGCGGTGCCCAGCCGACCGACGCCGCCCCCGACGAGGCCGGCCGGGAGCCGGCGCTGGTCGCCGCGACGCCGTCCGGGCCGGCGCCGACCGCCGCGCCGCCGCCGGTCCCGGCCGCACCGCCGGCACCGGGTCACGACCCGGGCCGCCGCCTGCTGCTCGCCCGCGGCGCGGCCATCTTCGCCGGGCTCACCGCGACCGGGGTCGTCGGGTACGGCGTCCGCACCGCCCTCGGCCCGCCGCAGCTCGACCGGGTCCAGATCCCGCTGGCCAAGCTCCCCCGGAGCATGGACGGGCTGCGGATCGCCACCGTCTCCGACATCCACATCGGACCGTTGACCGGCCGGGCGCACACCGAGCGGATCGTGTCGATCATCAACCGGCTCGACGCCGACCTGGTGGCGGTGGTCGGTGACCTCGTCGACGGCACGGTGGGTGAACTTGGCCCCGCCGCGGCACCCCTGCGCGACCTCCGGTCCCGGTACGGCAGCTTCTTCGTCACCGGCAACCACGAGTACTACTCCGGGGTCGAGGAGTGGGTGGTCGAGCTGGACCGGCTCGGGCTGCGGGTGTTGCAGAACCGGCGCGAGGAGATCGTCGCCCGGGGCGGCGCCCTCGACCTCGCCGGGGTCAACGACCCGACCGGCGAGGGGCTGGGGTTCGCCTCGGGCCCCGACTTCGAGGCGGCGCTGGGCGGCCGGGACCCGAGCCGGCCGGTGGTGCTGCTCGCGCACCAGCCGGTCAACGTGCACGAGGCGGCGCGGCACGGCGTCGACCTGCAACTCTCCGGGCACACCCACGGCGGCCAGATCGTGCCGTTCAACCTGCTGGTCGGGTTGCAGCAGCCGGTCGTCTCGGGCCACGCCACCATCGACGGCACCCAGCTCTACGTCACCAACGGCGCCGGGTTCTGGGGGCCGCCGGTCCGGGTCGGCGCCCCGCCCCAGGTGACCCTGGTCGAGCTGCGCTCGGCCTGAGCCAGCGGCACGGCGATCCGGACTACGACCACCCGACCCGAGTTGGAGCCGAAAAGTCCTCTTTCATCCCTGAATCGTCGGATACTCTGATCGTGCTCGCCCAACCGTCGGGGGGAGATTTCTCGGAGAGCAGGCGAGGCGACACGGATGACCCGGGACAGGCGATCCGAAGCCGTCCGGGACCTCCAGCGTCCGAAGCCCATCACCTTCGTCGAACTCTTCTTCGACCTGGTCTACGTCTTCAGCCTGTTCCGGCTCTCGGAGATGCTGACCCACCGCCTGCACTGGGTCGGTGCCGCCCAGACCCTGCTCGTCCTCATGGCCATCTGGTGGGTCTGGGCATATACCAACCTGCTCACCGACACCATGGACTCCCGGGCCATCAGCCTCCAGTTGCTGGTCATCGGGTCGATGTTCGGTGCGCTGGCGCTCTCCACCGCCATCCCGGAGACGTTCGAGCATCGTGGCCTGCTCTTCGTGGTCAGCTACCTCGCGATCAACCTCGGCCGCGCCTCGATCATGGCCTTCGTCCTGCGACACGACGAACTCGGCCTCCGACCGCTGCGGGCCGTCTTCTGGTTCGCCGTCTCCGCGGTGCCCTGGCTGGCCGGCGCGTTCGTCGAGGGCGACGCCCGGTTCGCCCTCTGGGGCCTCGCCATCACGATCGACTACGTCTGCGCCCTCATCGGCTGGCCCGCTCCGGGGATCGGTCGCACTCCGGCCAGGGAACTGAACCTCGCCAGCGAACACTTCGCCGAACGCTACCGGCAGTTCATCATCATCGCGCTCGGCCAGACCGTCGCGGTCAGCGGCCTGGCCTTCCACAACAGCGACTTCACCGCACACCGGGGCGTCGCGTTCGTGATGTCGTTCGCCATCACCGTGCTGCTCTACTGGATCTACTTCCACCGGATTCGGGAGAGGCTCGCACCGAGCTTCGCCGGTGCGCCGGATCCCAGGGTCCGCCCCCGGGAGGCCGGCCTCGCACACCTGGTCATGGTGGCCGGGGTCGTCGCCACCACCACGGCAACCGGCACGCTGATAGCGGAGCCGACCGGCACGGCGCCCCCGTTCGAGGTCGCGGTCTTCGTCGCGGGTCCGGTGCTCTTCCTCGCCGGGCACGCGCTGCTCGGGCGACACGAGTTCGTCGGCGTCGCCGCCCCACGACTGGCCGGCATCCTCGCACTGGTCGCCGCCGCGCCGGTACTGGCCGGGCACTCCGTGGTGCTCCTCGCCGGATCGATCGTCGCGATCCTGGCCGGAGTCGTGGCCTGGGACCTCGTGCACACCGGTGTCAAGCCCGGCGATCAGGACCTGCCCCGCCGGCTGTGACCGCAGCGTCGGCATGCCACCGTAACGGGCGGCGGGACGGCCGGGGCCGCAGGCGGGAAATCACACTCTCGCGTGGCGACACGCGTCCACAGGTGAGGCCGTGACAGGATGCGGCGTGTCTCCGTTGCGCGCCGCATCCGCTGACGGCTCCCCCTCCGCCGCCGTGCCCTTCGTCGCGGACCTGCACATCCACTCGAAATACTCCCGCGCGTGCAGCCGTGACCTCACCATGCCGAACCTCGCCTGGTGGGCCCGGCGCAAGGGAATCAGCCTGCTCGGCACCGGTGACTTCACCCACCCCGCCTGGTACGAGCACCTGCGCGAGACGCTGCACCCGGCCGAGCCGGGGCTCTACCGGCTCAGCCCGGAGGCGGAGCGGGACATCGCACGCCGGCTGCCGCCCCGGCTGGCCAGCGTCGCCGAGGCGAGCCCGATGCGCTACATGCTCAGCGTCGAAATCTCCACCATCTACAAGCGGGACGACCGGACCCGCAAGGTGCACCATCTGATCTACCTGCCCGACCTGGACGCGGTGGCCCGGTTCAACACCACGCTCGGCCGGATCGGCAACATCGGCTCCGACGGGCGGCCGATCCTCGGCCTGGACTCCCGGGACCTGCTGGAAATCACCCTGGAGGCCAGCCCGGACGGCTACCTCGTCCCGGCGCACATCTGGACCCCGTGGTTCTCCGCGCTCGGTTCGAAGTCCGGCTTCGACGCGATCGCGGACTGCTACGCCGATCTCGCCGAGCACATCTTCGCGGTCGAGACCGGGCTCTCCTCCGACCCCGGGATGAACTGGCGGGTGTCCAGTCTGGACCGCTACCGGCTGGTCTCCAACTCGGACGCGCACTCCCCGCCGGCCCTGGCCCGGGAGGCCACCGTCTTCGCCACCGAACTCGACTACTACGCGGTGCGGGCGGCGCTGCGTACCGGGGACGGGCTGCGGGGCACCATCGAGTTCTTCCCCGAGGAGGGGAAGTACCACGCGGACGGGCACCGGCTCTGCGGAGTGAACTGGGAGCCCGAGCGGACCAGGGAGGCGGGCGGGCGCTGCCCGGAGTGCGGCAAGCCGCTCACGGTCGGCGTACTGAGCCGGGTCGAGGACCTGGCCGACCGGCCGGACGGGCACCGGCCGGCGAACGCGCCGCGGGTCACCCACCTGATCCAGCTCGCCGAGATCCTCGGTGAGATCAACAAGGTCGGTCCGAAGTCGAAGACGGTGGAGGGACAGCTCAACACCCTGGTCGCCGGCCTCGGTGCCGAACTCGACATCCTCACCGTCACGCCGGTGGAGGAGATCCGCCGGGTCGGCGGCGAACTACTCGCCGAGGCGATCACCCGACTCCGGCGCGGCCAGGTACGCCGGATCCCCGGCTACGACGGCGAGTACGGCGTGATCACCCTCTTCGAGCCCGGTGAGCTGCCGTCCGGCCCCGGCGGTGCCGGTCGGGGCGGCGCCGGGCAGGCGGAGACGCTCTTCGCGGACGCGCTCTTCGACGTACCCGTGCCGCGACAGCGACCGCCCGCGGAGCCGAAGGCGCCGCCCCGGGCCGCCCGCCCGACGCAGCCGGCGCCGGACGCCCCGGCCGAGTCGCGCCGCCGGCCCCGGGCCGCCACCCCGCCGGCCGAACCCGCGCCGCCGCTCGCCCCGCCGCCGTCGCCGCACGAGCCGTTCGAGCCGATGCTCGCCGGCATGGAGGAGGTGGGCACCGGGCTGCTGGACCGGCTCGACGCGATGCAGCGGGTCGCCGCCTCCGCTCCGGGCGGGCCGCTGCTGATCGTGGCCGGCCCCGGCACCGGCAAGACCCGCACCCTCACCCACCGGATCGCGTACCTCTGCGCCGAGCTGAACGTCTATCCGGAACACTGCCTGGCGATCACCTTCACCCGGCGGGCCGCCGAGGAGCTGCGGCACCGGCTGGACGGGCTGCTCGGGCCGGTCGCCGAGGACGTCACCGTCGGCACCTTCCACTCGCTCGGCCTGACCATCCTGCGGGAGAACGCCCGGGCCGCCGGGCTGCCGGACGACTTCCGGATCGCCGACGACACCGAGCGGGCGACCGCCCGGGCCGAGGCCGGCGACGACGACGCGACATACCTGAAGCTGCTGCGTGGCCAGGACCTGGTCGACCTGGACGAGCTGGTCGGCCTGCCGGTGACGCTGCTGCGCGAGGATCCGGAGCTGGTCGCGCGCTACCGGGACCGGTGGCGGTGGATCTTCGTCGACGAGTACCAGGACGTGGACGCCACGCAGTACGAACTGCTCCGGCTGCTCAGCCCGGCCGACGGCAACCTCTGTGCGATCGGCGACCCGGACCAGGCGATCTACTCGTTCCGGGGCGCCGACGTGGCGTACTTCCTGCGGTTCTCCCAGGACTTCGTGGACGCCCGGCTGGTCCGGCTGACCCGCAACTACCGCTCGTCGGCGCCGATCCTGGCCGCCGCCGTGCAGGCGATCGCGCCGTCCACCCTGGTCCGGGGCCGCCGGCTCGACCCGGCCCGGCTCGACCCGGAGGCGCCGCTGGTCGGCCGCTATCCGGCGGCCTCCGTCGCGGACGAGGCCGATTTCGTGGTACGCACCGTCGACGACCTCGTCGGCGGGCTGTCGCACCGCTCGCTCGACTCCGGTCGGATCGACGGCCGGACCAGCAACGTGTCGTTCTCCGACATCGCCGTGCTGTACCGCACCGACGCACAGGCGGCACCGATCCTGGACGCGCTGGCCCGGGCGAACATTCCGGTGCAGAAGCGCTCGCACAACCGGCTGCGGGATCGGCCCGGCGTCTCGGTGATCGCCCGCGAGCTGCGGCACGCCGACGGCCTCGGCGGCTCGGTCGCCGCCCGGGTACGCCTGGCCGGGCAGGTACTCGCCGAGCGGCACGCCACCCCGACCCTGGACGCCACCGGCGGGATCGGCCCGGACGACATCTGGACCGCGGCCGACCTGCTCACCCCGCTGGCCCGGCGCTGCGGCGACGACCTGGAGCTGTTCCTCTCCCAGTTGGCCACCGGCGCCGAGGTGGACGCGCTCGACCCGCGCGCGGAGGCGGTCACCCTGCTCACCCTGCACGCCGCCAAGGGCCTGGAGTTCCCGGTGGTCTTCCTGCCCGGCTGCGAGGACGGGCTGCTGCCGCTGCGCTTCCCCGGCTCGACACCGAGCGAGGAGGAGGTGGCGGAGGAGCGCCGGCTCTTCTTCGTCGGGCTGACCCGGGCGCAGGACCGGCTCTACCTCAGCCACGTGGGCCGGCGGCTGCGGCACGGTCAGGAGCGGGACTGCGTACCCTCGCCGTTCCTCGACGCGATCGACGCCGGGCTCTTCGAACGGCTCGGCGACAACGTGCCCCGACGCCCGAAGGACCGCCAACTCCGGCTGCTCTGAGCTGCCCCGACCGGGGACCGGGCTCACCGGTGGTGCGGCGCGTGGCTCAGGCGGCGAGGAGTACGGCGCCGAGCGTGCCGGTGAGCATCGCCGGACCGTGCGGCAGGTGGTCGCGGCGGTCGATCCGGCGCAGCCGGAGCAGCACGGCGGCGTACCCGCTGGCCAGCAGCAGGCCGGCCAGCGCGCCGGAGAACGCGGTGCTCCAGCCGTACCAGCCGGTGGCGAAGCCGAGCCCGAGGGCGAGCTTGGCGTCTCCCGGCCCCAGCCCGCCGGGCGAGAGCAGGACCAGCCCGAGGTACGCCCCGGCCAACGCCAGCGCGCAGGCCGTCGCCACCGCGTACCGGCCGAACTGGCCGGAGGTGAGCGCGGCCGCGCCGAGCAGCCCGGCCGTACCGGCCGCCGCCGGCAGGGTCAGCCGGTCGGGGAGCCGCCGTACCGCGACGTCGACGAAGCCGAGCACGATGCCGAAGCCGGCGAGCCAGGCGTAGGCCAGCAACGGGAGTATCCCGTCGACCCGGGCGGCGAGCGCGGCGTACCCGGTCGCGGCGACGACCTCGACCAGCCCCGGCCGCGGGCCGACCACTCCCCGGCAGCGCGGACAGCGCCCGGTCGGCGGCAGTACGCCGAGCGGATTCCGCCGGGTCGGCGTGCCGAGCGCCGCCGCGCAGTGCGGGCAGTTGCGCCGGCCGGTCCGCCCGGCACGATCCCCCGACCCCGGGAGGCCGGCGCTGTCCCGCTGACCGGCACTGTCCCGCTGACCGGCACTGTCCCGCTGACCGGCACTGTCCCGCTGACCGGCACTGTCCCGCTGACCGGCACTGTCCCGCTGAGCGGCGACGTCGGCCCGGTCCGGGCGGGTCTGCGGAGCCCGCCGCCCCGCCTCGGGCACGGCGTACCGGAAGATCTGCCGGCGCAGCAGCGGTCCGAGCACGACTCCGAGAAGCCCGGCCGCCGCCACCACGCCCGGTGTCACGTCCCGCCCCGCCTCCGGGTCGCGGTGCGGGCCGGGCGGGTGCCGGCCGAGGAGCGTGGGCGTTCGGTGGAGACGACCATGGCAACGCCGAGCACGATCACCGCACCGCCGAGCAGCACCTGCCCGGTCACCGACTCGTCGAGCAGCAGCGCGCCGAGGGTGACCGCGACCACCGGGTTGACGTAGGCGTACGTCGCCACCAGCGAGATCGGCGCGTGGTGCAGCAGCCAGACGTACGCGGTGAACGCGACCAGCGACCCTGCCAGGGTGAGGTAGCCGAGCGCCAGCCACGAACGGGAGGTGACCGCGCCGAGGTCGAGGCCGTACGTCTCGCCCCGGGCGACACCGAGTACGGCCAGCGCGGCCGAGCCGGCGAGCATCTCGTAGACGGTGGCCACGAACGGGTCGCCGGGCATGTCGAGCCGGCCGGACAGGAACGAGCCGACAGACCAGGAGACGGCGGAAGCGACCACGGTCAGCGCCCCGACGATCGGGGCCGCGCCAGCGCCTCCGGTCGGCAGTACCAGCAGCACCAGACCGGCGAAGCCGGCACTCACCCCGAGCAGGGTGGCCAGCCTGGGCCGGTCGCCGGTGCCGGCCCGGAGCACCACCACCAGCAGCGGCACCATGGCGACGAGCAGCGCGGCGACCCCGGTGGGGACCGCGACCGACGGCGGCCCCGACTCGGCCAGCACCACCAGCCCGTTCCCGCCGGCCAGCAGCAGTACGCCGACCAGCGCGGTGCTGCCCAGTTGGCCCCGGGTCACCCGCAGTACGCCGGGGCCGCGCCACAGCCGCAGTACCACCGCCAGCACCCCGGCGGCGACCACGAACCGGCCGGCCGCCGACAGCAGCGGTGGCAGTGTCTCCACGGTGACCCGGATGCCGAGGTAGGTGGAGCCCCAGACCAGGTAGACGATGCCCAGCGCGACCCAGATCAGTGAACCCTTTTCAACCTCCCCTTGCGGTCCGACGGACCGCAAGGTCGGACGCGGTGCCGGAGCGCCGCGCGGTTCAGGTTGAAGAAGGTTCAGGGCCGAGCGGGTCGGCGGCGCCGGGGCGAGACCGGCCGGCACGGCGGGCCGGTCGACCGGCCCGGCCGGCGTCTCCGAGCACTCGACCCGGGCGGCGCGTTCCGCCTCGACCCGGGCGACGGATTCCGCCTCGACCGGGGCGGCCCCGGCCGGCGAGGTTGGCGCGCTTCCGGGAGGTGAGGTCATCGGGGGGTCACGCTACGGTGGCCACAGCAGACTCGTCCCAGGCGGGTGGCGAGACTCTCACCGATCCGTACCAGGAGGACAGTCGATGGCCAACTACGGACCGCCCGGCGGACCGTACCCCGGTCCGTCGCAGCCGTGGAACGACCCGGACCGGCAGACCACCGACGAGTACGGCCAGCCGGTCGACCCCTGGGGCGAGCAGGACCAGGCGGGCGGGGCGGGGCAGTGGGGAGGTGGACAGCCGTCGGCGCCGCCGGGCGGCCCCGGTTCCCCGGTCAGCCACCCCGGCTATCCGGCCGGATATCCCGGGCCGGCCGGGCCCGGCGCGGCGCCGACCCCGGGCGCGCCCGGCGCCGGCTATGCACCGACCCGGCGGCACGACGTCGGCCACGCTCCGCCGCCGCACCACTCCGGCGGGTCCGCACCGTACGGTGCGCCGCCGGGCGGCTGGACCGCGTCCGACGCCGACCCGGTGTGGGCGACGCCAGCCCCGGACCCGTCATGGTCCACCTCGACACCGGACCCGATGCCGAAGGGACGCGGCAACCGGGCCTTCGTCGCCGTCCTGGTCGGGCTGGCGGTACTGGTCCTCGGCGGTGCGGCGATCGGCGTCTACCTGCTCAACCGCGACGAGCCGCCGGCGGACGCCCAGCCGTCGACCACCGAGCAGACCGAGGAGCCGGCCGACCAGGCCAGCCTCCCGGCCGAGCCGGCACCGACGACCGCGCCGGCCGCACCGCCCACCGACGCGCGGTTCGTCAAGGCCGGTCAGTGCGTCCGGAACGAGGGTACGGAGGCGACGCCGAAGCTGGCCATCACGAACTGCGCGCCGCAGACCTACGAGGTGCTCGCCCGCTACAACGGCGCCACCACCGGTGCCCAGGACGCCAAGACCAAATGTGCCCAGGTGCGCAACTACACGAACTTCTACTTCTTCAACAGCGAGCTGGACGAACTGGACTTCGTGCTCTGTCTTCGGAAACGATAGCTCCCGGAGTGCCGCCACCCGGCACTCCGACGAGATGAGCGGAGGTCCGAGCGACCTGCCGCGTACGATCCGCGCCCACCCCGACCCCTGCGCCAGCCATCCCAGGTTTCCGTAACGCAGTCGGAGCGCGCGCCCGACCCTGGAGAAGCATGTCGATTTACGGAACGCCTGCCGGAGGGCAGCCCGAAGACCCGGACCAGTCCCCCTCGTCGGGCCCGCCCGCCGGTGGCGGTCCACCCCCACCACCGGGCACCCCGCCGCCGAACCCCGGCTATCCTCCGGCCCCGGACGCCGGCTATCAGCCGCCACAACCGGCTCCGGGCTATCCACCTGCTCCGGGCTATCCACCTGCTCCGGGCTATCCACCCCCCGGTTACCCGCCGCCGGTCGGCAGCGGACCTGGGCAGCCGAGCGACGCGCCGAGCCCGGGGTGGGGCCAGCCGCCGTCGGGTCCGGAGTGGGCCCCACCGCCCTCCAGCGGCGGACCAAGTCCCGCCTGGGGGCAACCGCCGTCCAGCGGCGGACCGAGCCCCGCCTGGGGGCAACCGCCGTCCAGCGGCGGACCGAGCCCGGCATGGGGCCCGCCAGCGGCGAGCGGCGGAGCGGGTCCAGAGTGGGGCCCGCCGCCGTCTGGCGGCGGACCGAATCCGGCCTGGGAGCAGCCGCAGCCGCCCACCAGCGGCGGACCGGGTCCCGAGTGGGGGCAGCCGCCTTCCAGTGGCGGGGCGTACCAGCCCGGGTACCCGGGAGCGACCGACCAGCCGCAGTCCGGTCCGCCCGGCGCACCGTACGGCGGAGGTCAGTACCAGCCTCCGGGTGGGCCCGGTGCGCCGGGTGCCCCGTACGGCCCGCCGGGTGCGCCGCTCGGCCCGGCCGGCGCCCCGCCGAAGTCCGGCGGCGGGCTGAAGATCGCCCTCATCGTCGGCGGCATCGTGTTGCTGCTGCTCTGCGTCTGTGGGGGCGTCGGGATCTGGTGGACGGTCGACCAGTCCGGTGACGACTCCGGCCCGGACATCGGGGCTCCCACTCCGACCAGTTCGGCGCGGTCCACCCCGAGCCGCCCCGCCAGCACCCCGTCGAGTTCGTCCGAGCGGTACGTCAAGGGCGACTGCCTGGTCAACGACGGTACCGACGAAGAGCCGGAACTCCGCAAGGTGGCGTGTGGACCGGGCACCTACGAGGTGCTGTCCCGGATCCCGTTCACCACCGACCCGAAGCAGTGCGAGGACGACCCGATCTTCGGCTCACCGGAGGCGGACGCCAACTACGTACAGGACGATCCGCTGGACCTGGGCGACTTCGTCCTCTGCCTGAAACGGCGCTGACCAGCACGGATTCACTTCGGTAGGCAAAACTAGGACCGTCTAGCATCCACGCTAGACGGTCCTAGTTTCTGCTCGACGCCCCACGACGCTCTACGCGAGGGCCGCGACGCAGACCGAGCCACGGCCTCGCCGAACGCACCGCCGCCGCAGGGGCCGCCCGCGACGGCCCGCGACGCCTCCACGCGACGGCCCCCGACGCCGCTACGCGCCCACAGCCCGGGCCGGCCTCCGGCCCGGCGATCGCCATCCGCGCTGCCAGCCCGCCCTACCCGGGCGCGACACGAGTACCCCGATCTACGGATGTCTAGCGCCCCGGCTAGACGGCCCGATAGCGTGCGAGACGTGGATCCGGTCCGCAACCCGTACGCGCCGGGCGCCGGCCAGCGCCCGCCCGAACTCGCCGGGCGGGGGCGCGAGCTCGAGGTCTTCGACATCGTGCTGGAACGGATCGCCCGGGGTCGCCCGGAACGCAGCCTGGTCCTCACCGGCCTGCGCGGAGTCGGCAAGACGGTGCTGCTCAACACGCTCCGCTCCCAGGCGATCAACCGGCTGTGGGGTACGGGGAAGATCGAGGCCCGACCGGACCAGTCGATCCGCCGCCCGGTGGCCGCCGCCCTGCACATGGCGATCCGGGAACTGGCTCCCCGGCACCGGGCACCCGACCGGATCGACGACTTCCTCGGCGTACTCAAGGCGTTCGCGCTGCGTTCGACTCCGGCCGGATCGGGGCGGGGTGGCGGGACGACCCGGCTGCGGGACCGCTGGCAACCCGGCATCGACGTACCGGCGGCGAGCGGCCGGGCCGACTCCGGCGACATCGAGATCGACCTCGTCGAACTCTTCACCGACGCGGCCGAGGTCGCCGCCGACGTCGGCACCGGGGTCGCGGTCTTCCTCGACGAGATGCAGGACCTCGGCCCAGAAGACGTCTCCGGGCTCTGCGCGGCATGCCACGAGCTGTCCCAACTCGGCGCACCGCTGATCGTGGTCGGCGCCGGGCTGCCGCACCTGCCGGCCGTACTCTCCGCCGCCAAGTCATACTCGGAGCGACTATTCCGCTACCAGCGGATCGATCGGCTGGACCGGATCGCCGCCGACCAGGCGCTCTGTGCCCCCGCCGCCCGGGAGCAGGTCGAATACGAGCCAAAGGCCCTCGACCTGCTCTACGAGAAGTCCGGCGGCTATCCGTACTTCGTCCAGGCGTACGGGAAGGCCACCTGGGACTCCGCGCCCCGGTCACCGGTGACCGCCGCCGACGTCCGGGTCGCCGCGCCCGAGGCCGAGGCCGAGTTGGCGGTCGGGTTCTTCGGTTCCCGCTTCGAGCGGGCGACCCCGGCGGAACGGGAGTACATGCGGGCGATGGCGGCGCTCTCCCTGGTCGAGGCGCCGGACGGCGACGACGGCACCGGGGGCGGTCCCCGGGACGACATGGACGCCGCCGTCTCCACCGCCGAGATCGCCCGCTCGCTCGGGCGCAAGCCGGCCAGCCTCTCGCCGGCCCGGGACGCGCTGATCAAGAAGGGGCTGATCTACTCGGGCGAGCGCGGCACGGTGGCCTTCACGGTCCCGCACTTCGGCCGGTACCTGCGTACCCAGCCGGCCTGACCGGCACCGCCCGGGCGCCCCCGCGACCGGCACCACGCACCGAACCGGCGAGCCTCAGACCTGTGACCAGGGTGGCGGGAAGGTCACCTCGCCGCTCGGCACCGGGTCGTCGGAGCCGTCCTCCGAGGGCAGCATCAGCGCCTGCCACGGATCACCCAGCCCGGACCACGGGCTGGTCAGCCCGAACCGCGCGGCGGGGGAGAACCCGAACCGGCGGTAGTAGGCGGGGTTGCCGAGCACCACCACCAGGCGCTCGCCGAGTTCGGCGGCGGCGTCGAGCGCGGCCCGGACGACGTCCTGACCGTAGCCGCGGCGCTGCCGGCCCGGCCGCACCGCCACCGGGCCGAGGGCCAGCGCCGGTACCCCGCCCGGCCACACCTCGACCCGGCTCAGCAGGGCGTAACCGACCAGCTCGCCGTCGACTTCGGCCACCATGGACAGCTCGGGCAGCCAAGCGTCGGTGACCCGCAGCGCCTCGACGAGCCGCACCTCAGCGGGCAGCCGGGTGTCCGGGCTGGCGAACGCCTCGGCGACCAGTTGACGGATCGCCACCGCGTCGGCAGGGCCCTCTGCGCGGAGCCGCACAGTTGTCACAGCTCGCGACGGTACCGCGACCGCGCCGTCCAGTCTCCCACTTCCACGGGTGAAAGACGGCGCGAACGGGTAAGACTTGACCCATGAAACCCGTACGCACCGTGGCCCGTACCCTGTTGAGCACGATCTTCGTGGTCAGCGGCGCCCGCGCCGTGGCCAATCCCGAACTTCACGTGGACCGGGCGAAGCGGGTGACGGGCAAGGTCGCCCCGCTGTTGCAGGGCATCCACGAGGGGATCCCCACCGATCCGGCCAGTCTGGTCCGAATCAACGGTGCCGCCCAGCTCCTCGGCGGGCTGCTGCTGGCCACCGGGCACTTCACCCGGCCGGCCGCAGGGCTGCTGGCCGGCACGCTGGTGCCGACCACCATCGCCGGGCACCCCTTCTGGGAGCAGGACGACCCCGCACAGCGGCGGCTCCATCAGATCCACTTCATGAAGAACCTCGGGCTGATGGGCGGGCTGCTGCTCGCGGCCGCCGACACCGAGGGCCGGCCCGGCCTGGGCTGGCGGACCAGCCACGCGGTGGGTGGCGGCCGTCGACGGGTACGCCGGGCGGTGCGCACCGCTCGCCGTGACGCGCGGATCGCCGTACGCTCCGCGACGGCGGCCAGGAAACTGCCTGGCTGAGCGCCGAACCGCCCCGACCGGGCACTGTTCCCAGGGGCGGTTCCCGGTCTGCCGGACGGCCGCGGGATCGCCGATCGGGCCACGGTCCATGCCGGACATATGCTAGTTTCACCTGACTGAGCGGCTGTGAATCCCCTGAACCGCACTCGTCGCGTTAACGCGGCGGAAATGTCGCGAACCAGTGTGGGATCGGACACGGTCGCATAACGCAGGAGGCACTCGAGTGACTCACCGTTCTAGGCTCCCTGGAGGACCTGGGCGGAAGACCGACATTGGTACGGGGGTGGCCACGCCATGCCGGCGACCGTCGAAAGACGGCTAGGCCGCCTCGCCCCAGTCCGCCGCTTTGCTCGTGGAATCGACCGTCGAGCAGTCGTACGGATCGGCATCGTCGCCGTCGTCTGCTACGCCGCGTGGCTCGCCATCGCCACGTTCGGACGGCCGTACAACTTCTTCGACATGAAGATTTACCACGGTGCGGTGGTCTGGTGGGCGGGCGGACACGAGCTTTACGACTTCATCGCACCCAGGACCACCCTCGGCTTCACCTATCCACCCTTCGCCGGCCTGGTCATGCTGCCGATGGCGAGCATCCCGCTCGGCCTCGCCGGCTGGATCAACATCGTCGCCAGCGTCGCGACCCTGGCGATCGTGCTCGCCGCGCTGCTCAAGCCGATCACCGACCGGCTCGGCTGGTCGCTATGGTTCACCCTCGGTCTCGCCGTGCCGATGGCGGTCGCCATCGAGCCGGCCCGGGAGACGCTCGGCTACGGCCAGGTCAACCTGCTGCTCTTCGGCCTCGTCATGGCCGACCTGGTGGCGCTGCGCTGGCGGGCCCGGCGTGGCAGCCGGATCACCGCCGGTGACGGCCCGCTGCGCCGGCTCTTCTTCAGCGGTGCCTGGGCCGGGGTCGGGATCGGCCTGGCCACCTCGATCAAGCTCACTCCGGCGCTCTTCGTCGTCTACCTGCTGATCACCCGGCAGTGGCGGGCCGCGATGACCGCGGTGGGCACGGCGATCGCCGTCACCGTCGGCACCTTCGCGATCGCCGGTCGCGAGTCGACCACCTACTTCATGTCGGTGCTCTGGCAGACCGAACGGGTCGGCGCGGCGGACATGACGCCGAACCAGTCGCTCGCCGGGGTGCTCGCCCGGCTGTACGACTCGATCGAGACCCCCACCCTGCTCTGGCTCGCATTCGCGATGCTGCTGCTGGCGCTCGGGCTGTCCCGTGCCTCGCACGCGCACGCCGACGGCGACGAGCTGACCGCCTTCACCCTGGTCGGGCTCACCACCAACGTGATCAGCCCGATCTCCTGGTCGCACCACCTGGTCTGGGTGATCCCGGCGATCGTGATCCTCGCCGACGCCGCGAGTCGACGCCGGACGGCCAGCCGGGGTCCGGGGCCGCGTCATCCACTGTCGACGGCCGGTGCCGGCCCGGCCGGGATCACCGGGCTGCGTGCGCCGATCTGGTTCCCCACCCTGACCGGCCTGCGGCACGGCGTGGCGGCGGTCGGGCTCTACCTGCTCTTCCTGATCTCACCGATCTGGCCGTACGAGCACCAACTGCCGGAGGTGTCGCACTACCAGGACGGCTTCTTCGGCGCCCTGATGGAGAACTCCCTGGCCCTGGCGATCATCCTGCTGGTCGCCGCGCTACCGTGGCGGCCCGGTGCGGAGCCCGCCTTCTACGTCGAGCACTCCCGGCTCGACCGCCGGCTCGCGGGCCAGCGGTAACTCGCCGGCCCGCCCCGCTCGCCGCCCGGGTCAGGGGCAGTTCACCCACTCCTCGGTGCCGTCGGCGAAGAGCTGCCGCTTCCACACCGGCAACCGGGCCTTGACCTCGTCGACCAGCCGCGCGCAGGCCGCGAAGGCCGCCGCCCGGTGCGCGGTGCTCACCGCCGCCACCAGGGCCACGTCGCCGATTTCCAGCGGGCCGAGCCGGTGCGAGACCGCCACCGCGTGTACGTCGGGATCGGCCGCGATCTCGGCGGCCACCTCCCGCAGCACGTCGGCGGCGCTCGGGTGGCCCTCGTATTCCAGCCGCAGCACCGAGCGGCCATGGTCGTGATCGCGTACCACGCCCTGGAAGGAGACCACCGCACCGGCGGCGGCGTCGGCGACCACGGACTCGTGGAAGGCAAGGTCCAGCGGGGCGGTGCCGACGGTGGTGTGCAGCCGGCCGCTCGGCGGCACGGCTCCGGTCCCGACGGCCGGCTCGCTCCGTACGCTCATCTCACACTCCTCGCTCGGGGCGCTCTCCGGGCAGCAGCGGCAACGGTACGACCGGCACCCGGTCGCCCGGCTCGCCCTTGGTGCCCGGGGCGATGACGGCGAACCCGGCCGCGCCGGCCAGCCCGCGCAGCATCGCCGAGCCGACGTGCCGGACCGGAACGGCGGTGTTGCCGGCGGGGTCCACCCGGACCAGCGCCAGATGGGTGAAGTCACCCCGTCCGGCGACCGGCTCGGCCAGCGTCACCCGGGGCAGCTCCGGCATCGCCCGGCCGCGCAGCCCGGCCAGCAGCGGGGCGACCAGGGAGACGGTCGCGACGATCGCCGACTGCGGGTTGCCCGGCAGCCCGGCGACGAACCGGACCCGGCCGTCCGGCCCGGTCACCCGGGCGAGCAGCATCGGAAAGCCCGGGCGTACCGCCACGGTGTTGACGACGTATTCCGCGCGCAGCTCGCGCAGGGCCGGGTGCAGGTGGTCGACCGGTCCGTGCATGGTGCCGCCGGTGGTGCAGACCAGGTCGGCGGTGCCGAGACCCTGGCGGAGCGCCTCGACGTGTGCCTCCAGGGTGTCGGCCACCGGACCGACCACGTCGGCGGCGGTGATGGTGCAGCCGTACCGGCGCAGCCAGGCGGGGACGGCCGGGCCGAGCGAGTCGCGTACCTGGCCGGCGCCGGGGCGGCCGGCAGTGAGTAGCTCGTCACCGAAGATGATCAGGGAGGCCCGGGGCGCCCGACGGACCCGGAGGGTGTCGTAGCCGCACGACGCGGCCAATCCGATCACGCCGGGGTCGACCGGGGTACCGGCCGGCAGCAGCTCCTCGCCCGCCCGCGCCTCCTCGCCGGGAGCGCGCCACTCCGGCGCCGACCGCAGCGTGCCGGCGACCAGCCCGTCGGCGGTACGCCTCGACTCCTCGACCCGGAGCACTCCGGCCGCGCCGTCCGGCAGCATCGCACCGGTGGCGATCTCGACGGCGGTGTCGTCCTCGACCAGCGGTGCCGGGGTGCCGCCGGCGAGGACCCGGCCGACGATCCGCCACGGCCCGGTGCCGCGTACGGCCCAGCCGTCCACGCTCGACGTCGGAAAGGCGGGCAGGTCGGTGAGGGTGGTCAGCGGCTCGGCCAGGGTCAGGCCGTCCGCCTCGGCGACCGGCAGCTCGACCGGCTCCGGCGCGGCGGCGAGGCCGGCCTCGTAGACCCGGGACCGGGCCTGCGCCCAGCTCAGCGTCGGTGGGACGGCCGGCGGATCGGTGGCGACGGCGGTCTCGGTGCTCACGCCGACCCGCCCGCCGCGCGTCCGGTCCGCTGCTGCGCGCTCCTCACGTTCACCGTACGAGCCTATCGTCGCGGCCCGACGCTCGGCGGTGGAGTTCCGTGGACCTTTTCAACCTCCCCTTGCGGTCCGCCGGACCGCAAGGACGGACGCGGTGCGTGAGCGCCGCGCGGTTCAGGTTGAAGAAGGTTCAGTCGGTACGCGGGTGGTCGCCGCCCCGGAGCTGGTCGACGGCGTGCCCCAGGATCGGTCCGAGTACGGCGAGCCCGTCCTTGGCGCCGCCGGTGGAGCCGGGCAGGTTGACCACCAGCGTCCGGCCGAGTACGCCGGCCAGGCCACGGGAGAGCGCCGCCGTCGGCACCTTGTCCCGGCTGTGCGCCCGGATCGCCTCGGCGATGCCGGGGATCTCGTAGTCGAGCAGGGCCCGGGTCACCTCGGGGGTCCGGTCGGTCGGGTTGATGCCGGTGCCACCACTGGTCAGCACCACGTCGACGCCCTCGGCCGCCGCGCGGCGCAACTCGGCGCCGACCGGGTCGCCGTCGCGTACCACCACCGGATCGTCGACCTGGCAGCCGAGCTTCGTCAGTCCCTCGACCAGCAGCGGGCCGCTGGTGTCGGCGTAGACGCCGGTGGCGGCCCGGTTGGAGGCGACCACCACCCTGGCCCGGATCACGGCCGGTCCGCCGGTCGAGTCCAGTCGCCGGTCTTGCCGCCTTCCTTGCGCAGCACGCGTACCCCCTCGATCGAGGCCGCCGGGTCGACGGCCTTGACCATGTCGATCAGCGCGAGCCCGGCGGTGGCCACGGCGGTCAGCGCCTCCATCTCGACGCCGGTCCGGTCGGCGGTCCGGACCGTCGCGGTGATCTCGACCGTGTCCTCGCCGGGTTCCAGGTCGACGGTGACGCCGTGCAGCGCGATCGGATGGCAGAGCGGGATCAGGTCCGGGGTGCGTTTCGCGCCCATGATGCCGGCGAGCCGGCCGACGGCCAGGGCGTCGCCCTTGGGCAGCCCGTCCCGGCGCAGCAGCTCGACCACCTCGGCCGTGGTACGCAGCCGGCCGGCGGCGACGGCCCGGCGCACCGAGACCGGTTTGGCGGAGACGTCGACCATCCGGGCCGACCCGGCGGAGTCGACGTGGCTGAGGTGTGCGGACTCGGTCACGTCCGCGAGCCTAGCGAGCCGGTCCCGAGTCCGCCCGGCAGAGCCGAGGTAGGCCGCCGAGGTACGTCGTGGCCCGGCATCGATGCCTCCGGTCCTACAAACTCGCCAGGGGGTCGCGGAACCCGACATGGCGGTCTGCCCGGGTAACGCCGCCCGTACGGGTGAGCGGAGATGAGACAACGGATGCCGTGACGAACGGCTTACATTCTCCCCATTCAATGAACCTTTTTCAACCTGAACCGCGCGGCGCTCACGCACCGCGTCCGACCTTGCGGTCCGCCGGACCGCAAGGGGAGGTTGAAAAAGGTTCAATGCACATCGCCCGTGTATCGAATTCTTATCGCGCTTCGGCATAGGTTCCTCTCGTCGTCGGTCAGGGCTGCGGGTCATGCCACCACCAGATGTCCACAGTGAACGCTGGCCCACAAGATGGTTGACGGGGAGAGGGGGCGCAACTGAACCCTATGCGAGGAGATTAGCAGCATGGCGGACGGCGTCGCTGTGTCGGCGCCGTCCGCCGCTAAGGGCTACTACGAACGCTTCGCATCTGGGATGGTGAGGGCATGGAGAAGGAGAAGGCCAGGGTGAAGCGCCACCAGCAGGATGGTCCATCCATTCTGACGAAACTCCGGGTAGCTCTCTCCATCATCGTGGTCGCCGGGGTTGCATTACAGGGTTGTGGCGAGCCCCAACACCTACCGCCGTCATCCCGCGAAACGCACGGGATAACCTTGTCGGACATCACTGCGGTCGTCGCTCGGGACCACGCCGGCCGCGTTGTAGCCGAGCTGCCCTGACCCGGCGAGACGGCCAAGCGTCCGGCCGCCTCGCCGGCAGAGTACGCCACCGCAACCCGCACCGGCATTGCCACCGTCACAGCGATCGGCCGGCGAGTGAAGGGGCGGGTCTCGCTCACCTGTCGTGGGTGCTGCACGACGCGGCTACCCGACCCGCACTTCACCCTCATCCCGCTGGTGAAGGCTCGGGGGCGTCAACGCCAGCCGGTTCTTTTGCCGCCCGCCCTGGGAGGGGCCCTCCCGGTATCGGCCCTCAAATTCTATGCCGGCTACCGATAAGGACTCGATACGAGACCGACATTCGCGGGTAGCGGCCAGTACGACCAGCCGGCGACGGTTCGTCGGAGGCGGAAGAGGTTCATCACAGTGGAAAAGATCCCCGGTCAGCAATCGACGACGTCCCGCCAACCCACGACCTGCGGTTCACTTGGCAGGATCGGGGAGCCTGGCGAGGCGACGCTCGACCTCGAAGCGCTCTGGTACGCCCATGCGCCGAAAGATCGCCAACGCCCGCTCCCAGTGCCGAGGCGCCTCGGCGGGATCGTGCGGTTCCAGGTGTCCAGCCATAGCGGCCAACGCCCGCCCCTGCTCGTACGGGTGGCTGGCCCGTGTCGCCAGCGCGCTGCTCGATTGCCGTCGTCCGGCGGGCCGACAACACCGGTCCGAGCGGCACCCCCGACAACACCGGTCCGCGCCACCGCCGCTCGGCCCGGCGGAGCAGGTCGTCCGCGCCCGACAGGTCCCCACTGGCGAGAGCCTCGTCGGCCCTGCCTCCGGCCACAGCTCGTCGATCAACTCCTCCAAGGTGACCATCCGTCCCGGCCGGATCGCCAGCATCGCCAACACGGCCTGCTCCTTCGGCGTACCGACCGATAACGGCTTCGGGTCTGCGACGACCCGCAACGGTCCGAGAAGCTGGATCTCAATCATTGACGGCCCCAAATCGTACAAAAAGGACGAGTTGAGCATTTACCCAATGCAGTCTACCGATCAGCCCGGGTCACATTCACTGACGTCATTCTCCTGACGGCGACTGGGGCGGACCGAATTCACCCGCAATGAACCCAATCATCCAGGCTTACATTTGCAGCGGCGACCCGCACCTAGAGTCAGCGGATCGACACGAACCGAGTTCTACCAGGTCAGCCGATGGAGACTCATGGTCGGTTTGGCCGAGACTCGACGCCAATCACGTGGAGTGCACCACACCGGTCGACCGCATCGCCAGCCGCCGAGGCCGAACGACCCGATTCCCGCGACCACTGGATCAGACCTTCCACTGCACGCGTGGAAGCGGGTATCCCGGAGGGAAGCCGAGCACGTTCACTCCCTAACCTCAGTTCGCCAGCCACGCTGGCCGCTCACAGTTCCCATATATGGACAGAGCGTGACGAATATGGCGCCGGTTGGCTAATACTGAGCATAGCGACATTTATCGTCGCTAACCCTGTCGTAGTCCCCTAAGCTTCACCCATCTCGCGATTGAGACCGGCAAGCAAGGGAACATTCCGCACGTTCGGGTGTGACTCGGATGCATTCAGATGGAGGCGTCGGCATGCGCGGCAACGAGTGGCTCTGAGAGCGATACAGTCATCACGCTGAGCACCCAGAAGGTTGCTACCGTTACAGACCACCAGGTCTTGGCGACACAGGAATCGGCGTGAGTCAGACACAGCGAGACGACAACGGGACCGATCAGCGGCTGTTGCTGCTCGTCGGTCTCGTCGCTGTTTCCGCCGCGGTCGTGGCCACCCTCGCGCTGATCGAGACCATCGGTAACCCGCCGAGGTCAGGCGATCAACTGCTCACCGTGGCGCTGCTGATCGTGACGCTGACGATCAGCCTCCCCGTCAAAGCTCCAATTCGGATCAGGTCGACGACTCACGCAACCGCATGGGTGGAGACCGCCATCATCATAGGTGTCGCCTTGGCGCCCACTTCCTGGGTCGTGCTCTGCACCGGTCTCGGTGTGACAATCGCAACGAGGATCATGAGGGTTTCCTCGATTAAGACGATTTTCACTGTCAGCAAGAACATGCTGGTGGCAGCCGGGGCCGGCATGACCCTGATGCTCTTTGGCTGGTCCTGGCCACCGGACGAACTACAGAACCTGATCGCCCCACTCGCCGCGGCCTACGCCGTCGCGGCGCTGCTCGACGAAGCACTCGGCATACCGGTGATCGCTCTCGCGGCCCGGACGAACGTGCTCCGACACTTCGCGACGAACTGGGACCTGCGACTTGCCGGCTTCGGAGTGCGGTTCGTCGTCGCCGTCTTCACACTGGTCCTCCTCTGGGTCGAGCCCTGGCTGCTGGTGGCCATGCCGCCGCTGGCGCTCAGCCTGCACCTGGCGTACTCGACGCGGGTGCGGGCCCGGGCCGAGCGGCAGGCCTGGCAGGACCTGGCGCACACGACCGACGCGCTCAACGTCGTCGACATCGACGCCGTACTGCACACCGCCGTGTCACAGGCCGCCAACCTGTTCTCCGCCGACGAGGTCGAAGTGGAGTTGCAGGAGAGCCGGCGCACCGTCAGGGGCAGCAGTGAGGCCATCACCCACGACGGCCTCGCCAGCCAGCCCTCGACGGTCAACGGTTCGGTCATCCCGATAGAGATGAAGGGCTACGACGGCAGCCACGTCGGGATGCTGCGGCTGCGCTTCCGGGGGCCGGTCAAGCTCTCCGAGCGGGAGCAGTACACCCTGCGCACCTTCGCGTCGGCGCTCTGCACGGCGGTCCGCAACGCGTCCGCGTACGCCGAGTTGAACCGGGTGGCCGAGGAGCACGCACACGCCGCCGCGCACGACGCGCTGACCGGCCTGGCCAACCGGCGACACCTGCTCGACCGGGGCGCCGAGCAACTCGGCCAGCGTCGCACCGAGGGTGTCGTCGCGCTGTTGCTGATCGACCTCAACCACTTCAAGGAGGTCAACGACACCCTCGGGCACGCGGCCGGCGATCGGGTACTGATCCAGGTGGCCGAGCGGCTGCGCGGCGCCGTACACGGTGAGGACCTCGTCGCCCGGCTCGGCGGCGACGAGTTCGCGGTGCTCTTCCACGGCCTGCCGGCCCCGGCGGTCGCCGCGCACCGGGCCGAGGCGCTGCTCACCGCGCTGCACGAGCCGATCGAACTCGACGGGATGCGGATCAGCGTCGAGGCCAGCGGCGGCATCGCGGTCGCGCCCAGCAGCGGCGGGATGACCGAACTGCTGCGCCGCGCCGACGTGGCGATGTACCAGGCCAAGCGGGCCGGACGCCGGATCGCCACGTACGCCCCGGCCCGGGACACCGCCGACCTCGGGCGGCTCTCGCTCGGCGGCGACCTGCCCCGGGCGGTGGCCGACCACGAGTTCACCGTCAACTTCCAGCCGATCGTCGACCTCGGCAGCGGCGAGGTGGTGGCCGCCGAGGCGCTGGCCCGGTGGCGGCATCCGGCCCGGGGCACCATCGACCCGCTCCGGTTCCTGGAGACGGTGGAGCGGTCCGGGCTGCTGCCGGCATTCGCCGAGGCCGTACTCGACCAGTCGCTGATCGCCGCCAACACCTGGCGGGAGGCCGGCTTCGACCTGCCGGTGGCGGTCAACGTCTCGCCGCGCAGCCTGCTGGACGCCCGGTTCCCCGGCTCGGTACTGGCCCGGCTTCGGGCGCACGACCTGCCGCCGGACCGGCTGGTGCTGGAACTGACCGAGACGTTGACGCTCAGCCAACTCGAGGTGGTCGACCAGGTGCTCGGGCAGCTCCGGGACGCGGGGATCCGGCTCGCGCTGGACGACTTCGGCACCGGCTACTCGTCACTGTCGGTGCTGTCCCGGATCCCCGTACACGAATTGAAGATCGACCGGGGCTTCGTCACCGCGATGGAGACCTCGGCCGAGGCCACGGCGGTGATCCGGTCCACCGTCGACCTCGGCCGCAGCCTCAACCTGACCGTGGTGGCCGAGGGCGTGGAGAGCGAGCCGCAGCGCCGCGCGCTCTGGGAGCTGGGCTGCGCCGCCGGACAGGGTCACCTCTTCGCCCGACCGATGCCGGCCGCCCGGCTGCTCGCCGCCCTGCACCAGGGCGCGGGCGGCCGGCCCGGCACGCTGGCCCCCGCGCTGCACGACGAGGGCGCCGTGGTCCGGCTCTCCCCCGGCCGCCGGCCCGGGCCGCGCCGCGCCGAGCGCCTGCCACACCTACCGGCGTAACCACCGCACCCGCCACCCCGCCTGGCCACACCTGCCGGCGTAACCACCGCACCCGCCGCAGGCCCCCTCCGCCACACCTGCCGGCGTAACCACCGCACGTGCCGCAGGCGGTCTGCCACACTTGCCCGCGTGACTGCCACGGACGAACTGGAGACCGCCGCAGCCGACCGCCGGAGATACTGGCGCCGGGCCGACCGGGCCGCCGGAGGTCTCGCCGCCGACCTGGTGCTCTATCTCCTCTCCACCGGCTTCGCCGCCGTCACCGCAGCCACCTCCACACTCCTGCCGCACCGGGCCTGGGGCAGCGTCGCCGCCGTCGGCTACCTGCTCGGCACGATCGTGGTGCTCGGTCAACTCCTCGTCCGGCGCCGCCGGCCCGACTCCCGGCTGGCCGGTACCGCCGCTCGGGGCGGGCTGACCGTCCTCACCTGGGCCGCCACCGCCCTGCTGCCGCTGGTCTGGCAGGCGGTCGAGCGGGTCGGCGGCCGGCTCGACCGGGCCCAGGAGGAGGTGGTGGTGGTCGAGCACTCCGGCGCCCGGCTGCTCGACCACGGCACGCCGTACCTGACCCGGGACGCCATCGCCGCACTGCCCGGCGGAGAGCAGCTACTCGGCTACACCCCGTACCAGCCGGGCATGGCGCTCTTCGGGCTGCCCCGCGCCGTCGCCGGCACCGCGTGGTGGACGGACGCCAGGATCTGGTTCGCCGTGGCGACCGCCGTCGCGCTCGGGCTGGCCGTGCTGCTGCTCCGCCGCCCGGCGGCGGTCGCCGGGCGGGCCGGCGTGCGGTCGGCGGAACGGGCCGGTGCCCGGGACGCCGCGCTGGTCCGGGCGGTGCAGCTCGCGACGGTACTGCCGGTCTGCGCGCTGACCCTGGCCACCGGCGGTGACGACCTGCCGGTCCTCGCCCTCTGCCTGCTCGCCCTCGCCTGCGCCGCCCGGGACCGCTTCGTCGGCGCCGGGCTGGCGGTCGGGCTGGCGGCGGCACTGAAACTCTTCGCCTGGCCGGTCGCGCTGGTCCTGCTGGTGCACGCCGCAGTCCGGGGCCGCCGGACCGGGCTGCGGCTGGCCGTCGGGGCGCTCGGCCTCCCGCTGGTCGCCCTCGTCCCGGCCCAGCTCGTCGACTCGGCGGCGCTGGTCGAGAACGTGCTGCGCTTTCCGCTCGGCCACGGCCTGGTCAGCAGCCCGGCCGCGTCGCCGTTCCCGGGGTACCTGATCGCGCAGGCGCTACCCGCCGGCCGGGTGGTCGCCGCCGCGCTGCTGGTCGTGGCCGGTCTGCTGATCGCCGTCCTGCTGCTGCGCCGCCCGCCGCGCACGGCCGCCTCCGCCGCGCTGTTCTGCGGGTACGGGCTGCTCGCCGCGATCCTGCTGATGCCGTCGACCCGGTTCGGGTACCTGCTCTATCCGGTCGCCTTCCTCGGCTGGGTCCCCGCGCTCCGGCTCGCCCGCACCCCGCAGGACACCCCGGACTCCGACCGCACCCCGGTGCCGACGGCCACCCCGTGAATGCCGACGACCGTCCCGTGGATCCGCCCCGCTCCGCCGAGCCCGACGAACCCGCCGAGCCCGAGGAACCCGCCGAGCCCGACGAACCCGCCGAGCCCGACGAACCCGCCGAGCCCGACGAACCCGCCGGGCCCGCCGAGCCCGCCGAGCCCCACCAGCCGCACGAGCCCGACGAACCCGACGAGCCGCCCGCGCTGCCGAACCGGCCGGGCTGGGACGTCTTCGCCGTGGTCGCCCTCGGCGGGGCGCTCGGCGCGGCCGGCCGGTACGGGCTGGTGGTGCTCTGGCCGCACGCCCCCACCGGGATACCGTGGGCGACCCTGCTCACCAACCTCTCCGGCTGCGCCCTGATCGGCCTGCTGATGCGGCTGGTCACCACCGCCGCCGCCCCGCACCGGCTGGTCCGGCCGTTCCTCGGCACCGGGATCCTCGGCGGCTTCACCACGTTCTCCACGTACGCGGTGGAGACCCGGGGACTGCTCGCCGCCGGCCGCCCCGGTGTCGCCGTCGGCTACCTGCTCGGCACCCTCGCCGGAGCGTTGGTCGCGGTACGCCTCGGGATGTGGGCGGCGGACCGGGTGCGGTCGTGACCGGGCAGCGGGTCGGGCGATGCTGACCTGGGCGGCGGTACTGGTCGGCGGCGCGGTCGGCGCGGTCGGCCGGTTCACGGTCAACTGGCTGGTCGAGCGCCGGTCCCGCCCCGCGCCGTGGGCGACGTTCACGGTCAACGTCGCCGGCTCGCTGGTGCTGGGCGTGCTCGCCGGCGCCGGTGCCGCCCTGCCGGGCTGGGTCGGTGCGCTGGTCGGCACCGGCTTCTGCGGCGCCCTCACCACGTACTCGACGTTCGGCTACGAGACCGTGCAGCTACTCCGGAGCGGGCCGGCCGGACGCGGCTGGGCGGTGCTGAACGTGCTGGCCTCCCTCGCCGCCGGGCTCGGCGCCGCCGCCCTGGGCTGGCAGCTCGGCAGCCTCCGGTGACCCCGCCGCCCGCCGGACGGGCCGAACCGGTGGCGCCGGTGGTGGTTCGTGCCGCCCGGGCTCCGCATCGCGCTGGTCGGCGCCTCCGGGGGGAACCCTGTCGAGGTGACCGACGGCACGCCGGACCGGGCAGGATGGCCGGGCCGCTGCCCGGGAAACGTCCCAGACGCCCTCCTGAGAGCTTTTCTGGGGCGTCTGCCGAGCGGGATCGGCCGGCGGGGCGTAAACCTGAGGCATGAACGCGACCTATCGGGATCGGGCGGAGGCCGGTGCCGCACTCGCCGACCGGCTCACCTCGATCGCCGGCGACCCGGACGCGGTCGTCCTCGGGCTGGTCCGGGGCGGCGTACCGGTGGCCGCGGCGGTGGCGGAGCGGCTCGGCGCACCGCTGGACGTACTGGTGGTGCGGAAACTGGGCCTGCCGGAGGCGCCAGAGGTGGCCTTCGGTGCCGTCGGACCGGGCGGGCTGCGGGTACTCAACGAGGAGATCGCCGACCGGCTGGACCCGGAGGAGGTGGACGCGGTGGTGCGGGCCGAGACCGCCGAGCTGGAACGGCGCGAGCGGCTCTACCGGAAGGACCGGCCCCCGCTGCGGCTGGACGGCCGGATCGCGGTGATCGTCGACGACGGGCTGGCCACCGGGGCCACCGCGCGGGCCGCCGTGGGGGTCGGCCGGCAACTGGGCGCCCGGCGGGTGGTGCTGGCCGTCCCGGTCGGCGCGCCGCAGGCGTACGACGTGCTCAGCCACGCCGCCGACGAGGTGGTCTGCCCGGAGCGCCCGGCCGACTTCGGCGCCGTCAGCCGCTACTACGACGACTTCCACGAGGTGTCCGATGCCGAAGTGGTGGCCGCGCTGACGGGAACTAGGTGATTCGACCGGGTACCGTCGAGTGATGCAGATGACCTGTCCCAAGTGTCGTGGCGACATGCGCCAGTACGAGCGCAGCGGCGTCACGGTTGACCAGTGCACCGAATGCCGTGGCATCTTCCTCGACCGGGGCGAGTTGGAGAAGCTGTTCGAGGCCGAGGCCAACTGGAGCCAGCAGCAGGCGCCGGCGTCGCAGCACGCCCCCGCGCCGGGTGCCGGATACCCGCCGCCTCCGCCGCCGGCCCCGCACCAGCCCGCCTACGGAGGTCCGAGCCACACACCGCCACCGCCGCCGCCACCGCCCGGCCACGGCTACCCGCCCGCGCCGGCTCCGGCGTACGGGCAGCACGGGCAGCCGCACTACGGCTACCACGGGCACTACCGGAACAAGAAGCGGAAGGGCTTCCTGAACGACTTCTTCGACTGACCGGCCCCGCCGGCAGGACGGTGTCGGCCCCCACTGCGGGGCCGGTTACCGGACCGGCCGGCTGACCGGAGTCTTCGCGGATCCCCGTGCCCGGCAACGAACCTCGCGCGTCATCGACGGGCGGGCGTACGTCGCCGGGCCCGGGGATCCGGCCATTCGGCGAAGGTGGGTGGGTCGGCTGGACGGCGTGGATGCGCCCCGGGCGGCGGGCGGTGAACTGTCCCCGGCGCCGGGCAGTGAGGCCGCCCGGGCGGCGGAGCCGCGGCGAGCGCTCGGTGCGGCGTACGACCGGATCACCGCGACCGTCGACGGCCTCGCCGACGCCGACCTGCTCCGGCCGACCCGCTGCCGGGGCTGGTTCGTCGTCGACCTGCTCCTGCATCTCGTCCTGGACGCCCAGCGGGCCCTGGTGACGCTCGCCAGCCCGGTGGTCGGGCCGGCCGACGTGGACGGCGTCAGCTACTGGCTGTCGCCGAGCGATCCGGACGAGGGGCGGCACGCCGCCTGGGTACGTCGGTCGGCCGCCGCCTTCGACCGGCCGCGCGGGGTGGTCCAGCTCTGGACCGACACCGCACCGGCGGCGGTCCGGGCCGCCGCCGCAGCCGACCCGCTCGGGTACCTCACCACCCAGGGTCACGTGCTGGCGGTGCCGGAGTTCCTCGCCACCCTGGTCACCGAGGCGGTGGTGCACCATCTCGACCTGACGGTGGACCTTCCGGGCGCGCCGGAGCCTGCGCCGGACGGCGTGGCCATCGCGGTGGCGACCCTGGACGGGCTGCTCAGTGCCGAGGCGATCCGCCCGGCCGACTGGTCGGACACCGACTATCTGCTGAAGGGCACCGGGCGGCTCCCGCTGACCGCGCATGACCGGCTGGTACTCGGCGAGGCCGCCGGCTGGTTCCCACTGCTCGGCTGAGTCCGCGAGGCGGCTCACTCGCAGACCCGGGTGCTCCCCCTCCGGTTCGCCCTCACGCCACGCCATGGAACCGGACAGAAACGGCTCAGCCAGGCTCAGCCACGAGAGTCAAACAAACTCCGGCGGTGATGTCGAGAATCCGTGCCCGGCTCCGTCCCCGCGGGTGAACGTGACCAAGATGGGTCGCACCGGCACCAAGGAGAAACACGATGGCCAAGTACCTGCTGCTCAAGCACTACCGGGGCGCTCCGGCCGCGGTCAACGACGTGCCCATGGACCAGTGGACGCCGGAGGAGATCTCGGCGCATGTGCAGTACATGCGCGACTTCGCGACCCGGCTCGAAGGCACCGGCGAGTTCGTCGACGGTCAGGCACTCGCCCCCGAGGGGACGTTCGTCCGGTACGACGGTGAGGGGCGCCCGCCGGTCACCGACGGCCCGTTCGCCGAGACCAAGGACCTCATCGCCGGCTGGATGGTGATCGACGTCGACAACTACGAGCGCGCCGTCGAGTTGGCCGGAGAGCTGTCGGCCGCCCCCGGGGCGGGCGGGAAGCCGATCCACGAGTGGCTCGAGCTGCGCCCGTTCCTGACCGAGCCGCCCACCATCACGGAGTGACCTCTGAGATGAACGAGGCCCTGCTCCGGAGCCTCACGCCGAGCGTGCTCGGCATCCTCGTCCGCCGCGGAGCCGACTTCGCGGCGGCCGAGGATGCCGTGCAGGACGCGCTGGTCGAGGCGGTCCGCGTCTGGCCGGTCGACCCGCCTCGGGACCCGAAGGGCTGGCTGATCACTGTGGCCTGGCGACGGTTCCTCGACACGACCCGGGCGGACACCGCCCGCCGCCGGCGTGAGGAGGCCGTCGACGAGGAGCCGTCACCCGGGTCCGCGCCCGCGGTGGACGACACGCTCCAGCTCTACTTCCTCTGCGCCCACCCGTCGCTGACGCCGTCGTCCGCGGTCGCGCTCACGCTGCGCGCCGTCGGCGGGCTGACCACCCGCCAGATCGCCCAGGCCTACCTGGTGCCCGAGGCGACCATGGCGCAGCGGATCAGCCGGGCCAAGCGCAGCGTCTCCGGCGTACGGTTCGACCAGCCCGGCGACGTCGCCACCGTGCTGCGGGTCCTCTACCTGGTCTTCAACGAGGGATACTCCGGCGACGTCGACCTCGCCGCCGAGGCGATCCGGCTCACCCGGCAGCTCGCGGCCGCGATCGACCACCCCGAGGTGGCCGGGCTGCACGCCCTCATGCTGCTGCACCACGCCCGCCGGGCCACCCGGACCGCGCCCGACGGCAGCCTGGTGCCGCTCGCCGAGCAGGACCGCGGCCGGTGGGACACCGAGTCGATCGCCGAGGCCGTCGACATCCTGCAGGCGGCCCTCGCCCGCGACCGGCTGGGCGAGTTCCAGGCCCAGGCCGCCATCGCGGCACTCCACGCCGACGCGCTCACCGCCGACGAGACCGACTGGGTGCAGATCGTCGAGTGGTACGACGAACTCGCGCGCCTGACCGACAGCCCGGTCGTCCGGCTCAACCGTGCAGTGGCCGTTGGCGAGGCCGACGGACCACGCGCCGGGCTGGCGGCGCTCGCGGCGCTGGACGACTCGCTGCCCCGGCACACCGCGGTGGCGGCGTACCTGCACGAGCGCGACGGCGACCTGGCGACGGCGGCACGGTTGTACGCCGAGGCGGCCCGGAAGGCACCCAACCTCGCCGAGCGGGACCACCTGACGCGCCAGGCCGCCCGGCTCAACGCCCGGCGGCGTCGCTGACGGTTCGCGTTCGGATCCTCCCGCGGCACCGGTCGTTCCGCCGAGATGGATCGATCGGGCCCGTCATACGATTGCCATGTCCACGAAGCGCGACAGGTGGAGCTGCGCCGCCACCGTCACGGTGTCCGTCGGCCCGTTCCGGTGCTTGGCGACGATGAAATCCGCCTCGCCGGCCCGGGGCGACTCCTTGTCGTAGTAGTCGTCGCGATGCAGAAGTATGACAACGTCGGCATCCTGCTCGATCGACCCAGACTCCCGCAAATCGGACAACTGGGGACGCTTGTCGGTACGCTGCTCCGGGCCACGGTTCAGCTGACTGACCGCGATCACCGGGCACTCGACCTCCTTGGCCAGCAGCTTCAGCCCTCGGGACAGCTCGGCGACCTCCTGCTGGCGGCTCTCGGTGCGCTTCGGCGAACTCATCAGCTGGAGATAGTCCACCACGATCATCTTGAGGTCGTGCCGCTGCTTGAGCCGGCGGGCCTTGGCCCGGATCTCCATCAGGTTCATGTTGGGGGTGTCGTCAACGAAGAGCGGCGCCTCGCTGATCTCGCCCATCCGGCGGGCCAGCTTGGTCCAGTCGTCGTCCGAGAGTTGCCCGCTGCGCAGCACGTGCAGCGGCACCCGGGCCTCGGCCGAGAGGAGTCGCATCACGATCTCGACCTTGCTCATTTCCAGCGAGAAGATGGCACTCGCACAGTTATGCCGAATGGCGGCATTTCGAGCAAAGTCCATCGAAGCCGTCGATTTGCCCAAACCAGGCCTACCCGCCACAATAACGAGCTGCCCCGGGTGCAGCCCGTTGAGCAGCCGGTCCAGGTCGGTGAAGCCGGTCGGTACGCCGGTCATCACGCCGCCCTGCGCGCCGACCGCCTCGATCTCGTCCAGCGTCGGCTGGAGCATGTCGGCGAGCACCGCGAAGTCCTCGCTGACCCGCTTCTCGGTGACGTCGTAGATCGCCTGCTGGGCCAGGTCCACCACGTCGTCGACGTCCCGCCCGCCGCCACCGGCCGAGCCGTAGCCGAGCTGCACGATCCGGGTGCCTGCCTCGACCAGGCGCCGCAACACCGCGCGCTCGCCGACGATCCGGGCGTAGTAGGCGGCGTTGGCAGCCGTCGGCACGCTGGCGATCAGCGTGTGCAGATAGGGCGCGCCGCCGATCCGGGCCAGGTCGCCGGAGTCGGCGAGCGCCGCGGCGACGGTGATGGCGTCGGCCGGTTCGCCCCGGCCGTAGAGGTCCAGGATCGCGTCGAAGACGGTCGAGTGCACCGGCCGGTAGAAGTCGTTGGTGCGGAGGATCTCGACGACGTCGGCGATCGCGTCCTTGGAGAGCAGCATCCCGCCGAGCACGCACTGCTCGGCGGCGATGTCCTGCGGCGGCGTCTTGTCGAACTGGCCGTCGCGCGGCGCCGGAACGTCGGTCGGCGGCGTCGACGGTCGCGACTCTCCGCGCGACGGGCGCGACTCCCCACGGACGTCGTCGGTGACCGACACGGGCATCCCCCTCCGCCACACCGGCTGGCTCCTAGCGAACCGCCGACGTACGACATTTCTCGGCTGACCCACGGTCCCGGCCGGCCGACGGGCCGGACCGGCCCTGGCCAGCCGCCTTGACCGGGGGAAATGTCGGCACGGGTGGCAGGGTCAGGGCAGCAACGATACGGACGTCGAGGTCAGGGACTCAAGCACGCCGGTGGACGGAGTTCGGGACAACCTGTGGACGGTTCCCGGCGGGGTGTGTGCGGCCCTGTGCACAGGCTGTGGATAACGATTGGGGAAGATAGCCTGTAGCCGCTCTGACCTGCGCCGACTCGGTCCCCACCATGTGGAGGAAAGAAACAGGTCAAATTCGGGCTACCGGGACGGCGTATCATCGGGCGACGGCAATCTTGCGTACGGCTACGGCTACTCGCGAACGACCTACCAGCTACCAGACTCCTCGCGATCAACTAGCCAGAAAGGTCACGCCTCGGCAGTGGACCATCGGGATCGGGGGCGGGGTGAGCTCGCCCGACACGAGTGGCAGGACAGCGCCGGCCGGAGCGACCCGGCGACGCCCTGGTCAGGTGATCCTTATTCGCGTCCCGACGTCACCTATCGCACCCCGAGCCGGCGGCGGGCCCGGTACCGTGGCGCGCCGGACCCGGTCGACAGCTACACGCCGTCCTGGGCCCGGGAGTCCACCGAGCCGCTCCAGCCCCGCTCCTCGCGGGCGTACGCCGACAGCTCCACATGGGCCTCCGACCCGGAGCCGGAGCGTCGCGACGGGGGCCGGCACCACCGCGCCGACGCGGCGGCCGAGCCGGCGCCGGAGACCGGCCGGCCCGGGCGTCGGCGAATCGCCCCCGAGGTGACCTGGGACAGCACCGGCGAATACTGGCGCGGTCCGAGCGGCGCGGCCGACGACACACCGGGCGGGGAGAGTGGCGACGACCGCTGGCGCGCTGCCGGCGACCGGCGACGCGGCGACGCGACCGGGAGCACCCGGAGCGAGGCCGCCGACACCGGGGCGGCCGGCCGGCACGGCCGGCGTCGCGCCGGTGCGGGCCGGCACGGGGACGAGGCCGACGACTGGGCCGCCGCCGCTCCCACCAGCGGCTGGGTCGGCGCGGCCCCTACCAGCGGCTGGGTCGGCGCGGCCCCCACCACCGGCGCCGGCGCCGCCGCCCCGACCAGCGGCGGATGGATCTCCGAGGCGCCTACCTCCGGCGGATGGGCCGCCGCCGCGCCGACCACCGGTGCCGGCGCCAACAGCGGGCTGCTCGGCGACCCTCCCACGACCTCCGGCCGGGGCAGACGGCGCCGGGCCGACCCGGACGACGATCCGACCGCGGTACCCACCTCGGGTTGGGGTGCCGGAGCCGTCGATTCGTCGTCCACCGAGACCGGCCGGCGCCACCGGGGCGACACCCCGGTCGGTTGGCGGGAGCCGGCCGACGATCCCGCGCCCGGCCGGTGGGACCGGACCGGCGACCGGGAGCCCGGCACGACGTACGGCTCGGCGCGACGGGCGCCGGGGCGTCGTCGCCGGGTCGAGCCGGCCGGATGGGAGCCCGACGATCCGAGCGGCCCGGTGCCGACCGCCGGACGGCGGCGTTCCCGGCACCGCGCGGAGGACCCGACAGAGGTCGCGGAGCAGCCGGACGCCACCGCCGCGACCGAGCCGGGCCCGGAGACCGAGCGGTCGAGGACGAACCCGCGCTGGGTACGGTCGCCCGGCGAGAGCGATCCGGGCGGCGGAACCGGCCGCCGGTCGCGGAGCGGCGATCCGCTGCCGGGTCCGGCGGGCACCGGTGCCGGCCGACGGCAACGTGAGCCGGACGCCGAGCCCGTGCGCCGGTACGGGGCCGACGCCGGACCGGTACGCCGGGTCGGCGAGGACCGGAGTGGCCGCGGCCGGCACGCCGATTCCAGGCCGGAGCGGGTCGCGGATGCCGACCCAGGTTGGCGGACCGAGGCCGGGCCATGGGACCGGCTCACCGACACCGGGATGTTGGATCGGGTCACCGACTCCGAACCGCCGGAAGTTCCCGCCACCGGCCGTCGCCGCGACCGGAGCACCGACACCGGTCAGTGGGACGGGTTCACCGACACCACCGAGTGGCGGCACGACGAACTCGCCGGGCTGGCCGGGGATGCCGGGACCGGACGCGACAACACCACCGACAGCGGCTCCCGGGGCGCGGGCCGCACCGGGCCGGAGGGTGGCGACACGTTCTGGTCCGGCACCAGGCTGGCCGGCGACGACCCGCGCTGGATGGGCATCCCGGACTCGGCGCCGCGTTCTCCGGCGGTCGCGTACCCGCCACCGGCCCGACCGGTGCCGCCGGCACGCCGGGCGAGCGAGCCCCCGACCCCCACCACTCGGCGGCCGGCAGCGGCACCGGGTCGCGGTCGTGCCGGTACGGTCGGCTCCGCCCGGAGCGTCAGCGGAGCGGGTACGGCCACCCGGCGCGCACCGAGCGGCACCCTGCTGACCTCGGCGACCAGGACGGGCCGCCCCAGTCCGCTGAGTCGACGGCTCGAAGACGATCTACTCGATCCGCGGCCCAGCGGCCCGCTCACCGCCGTCCTCTACACCGCCGCCTGGTACGCGGTCGCCGTGCTGGCCGTCTTCGTCTGGGTACTCACGCTCGATGCCAGTGTGCCGGTGGACTGCGTACCCGGGGTCTCCGGTGGCTGTGAGTCGGAGCGCGGCCAGGCGATGTCCGCGCTGCTGGCCGGGGTGCCCCGGTTCCTCGCCGCGCTGGCGACCGGTCTGGTGGTCGCGGCCCTGATGCGCTGGTTCAACCGCACCTGGCGGGCGGTGACCGTCGGGTTCGCGGCAGCGGTCGTCGGTGGTGGGCTCTCCACCGTCTTCTTCAGCGCGATCAGTGGTCAACCGGTCGGCTGAGGTCTGGTCCCGCCCCGCCGGAAAGACGGCTCCGGGGTGCCGCCCGATCGGACGGCACCCCGGAACTCTGTCTGTCGCCTGGCCGGCTACTTGCCCGGTACGACCTTCAGGTCGAACCGCGCGGTGACCTCCGGGTGCAGCTTGACCCGCACCTGGTGGCTGCCGACCGACTTGATGGCACCGGGCAGCTCCAGCCGACGCCGGTCGAGGGACGGACCACCGGCCGCCTTCACCGCGTCCACCACGTCGCCGGGGGTCACCGAGCCGAAGAGCCGCCCGCCGTTGCCGGCGCGCGCGGTCAGGTTGACCTTGAGGCCCTCAAGCTGGGCCTTCACCTCGTTGGCGTGACCGAGATCCCGGATCTCCCGGGCCGCGCGGGCCCGCTGGATGACCGTGACCTGCTTCTCCGCGCCCTTGGTCCAGGCGATAGCGAAGCCCTGCGGCAGCAGGTAGTTGCGGCCGTAGCCGTCCTTGACCTCGACGATGTCGCCGGGGCTGCCGAGGCCCGACACCTCCTGGGTCAGGATGATCTTCATGTCGGTGCCTCCTCTCAGCGGGCCGTGGCCGTGTACGGCAGAAGCGCCATCTCGCGGGCGTTCTTGACCGCACGAGCGATCTGCCGCTGCTGCTGGGAGGTGACCCCGGTCACCCGCCGAGCGCGGATCTTGCCGCGGTCGGAGATGAACTTGCGCAGCAGCGCGGTGTCCTTGTAGTCGATGTAGGTGATCCCGTCCTTGTCGAGCGGGTTCACCTTCTTCTTCGGCTTGCGCAGTGCCGCAGCCTTTGCCATTGCTCTTGCTCCTGGTTTGCGATCCCGGATGGTAGCCACCCGGGTCAGAACGGGGGCTCGTCGTCGAAGTTGCCGCCGCCCGAACCGGACGAACGCGAGGAGGCCGAGGCCGGAGCCGCCGTGGCCCACGGGTCGTCGAAGTTGCCTCCGCCGCCACCCTGACCACCGCCGCCGCCACCGCCACCACCGCCGGAGGCGCCGAACCCGCCGCCGCCGGAGCGCGACATCTTCTGCACCTTCGCCGTGGCGTACCGCAGCGACGGGCCGATCTCGTCGACCTCCAGCTCGATGACGGTGCGCTTCTCGCCCTCGCGGGTCTCGTAGGACCGCTGCCGGAGCCGGCCCGACACGATCACGCGAGCACCGCGCTGCAACGACTCGGCGACGTGCTCGGCCGCCTGCCGCCAGACGGTGCACGAGAGGAAGAGCGGCTCGCCGTCCTTCCACTCGTTCGTCGTCCGGTCCATGAACCGGGGCGTCGAGGCGACCCGGAACTTGGCGACCGCGGCGCCGGACGGGGTGAAACGCAACTCGGGGTCGTCGGTCAGGTTGCCGATGACCGTGATGGTGGTATCTCCTGCCATGACCATCTCCTCGCGCACTCATCAATCCCTGAAAGGCTGCCAGAGCAGTACGACAGGACGGATGAGGCTGATCCGGGCGTGCCGGAAACGCGTCAGCGCGTCTCCGGCCGGATGACCTTGGTGCGCAGCACGGACTCGTTGAGTCGGAGCTGCCGGTCCAGCTCGGCCACCGCCGCAGGCGTCGCCTGCAGGTCGATGACGGCGTAGATTCCCTCGGCCTTCTTGTCGATCTCGAACGCGAGGCGCCGACGACCCCACACGTCGAGTTTCTCCACCGAGCCACCCGCGGTCCGGATCACGTTGAGGTACGTGTCGAGCGACGGGGCGACGGTGCGCTCCTCGAGGCTTGGATCGAGGATGACCATGATCTCGTAATGACGCAAGACGTGCTCACCTCCTCTGGGCTAGCGGCCACGGTCCTTCCGTGACAGGAGGTCATGCGTCGTTGCCGGGCGGTATCGGGAGGGATCCCGTCGCGCGCGGGCAACCTGAGCAGAATACCCGGTCCACCGGCGTCGGGCGTCGGCGGACCCCGCGCCCGCCGGCCGCCCTGTGCACGGACCGGCGCCAAGAGCCTCCTCCGGGTCGCGTTGACCGGAGGAGGCTCTTCGACGCAGAGCCGCGGGGCGCATCCCGTCCGCATTCTTTGGGTGGGACCTGGGGAGGAACGACCACACCGATGAGTTGGATGGAAGGCGCCCCGCGGAGCCTATTGTATTGTCATCTTACGCGATAATAGTCTGTGTTGTGCGTTGAGCGAAAATTGCCTGAATTGCTCCTGCCGAGACCCCGAGCACACCGACCGTGGCCACCGGCGCCAGCAGCCGGGCCCGTCCGGCGGGCCGGACGGTCACCCGGGCGCACCCGGCCGGCGGCAGCCCCGCCGAGTCGGTCGGACGGCGGAGGGTAGCTGCCCGGCGCCGCGTCCTGCGGCGCCCCGGCGCTCCGGGAGCCGGCCACATCGGGACCATGCGGCACCGACCCCACCTCGACCCGCCCGACCGACCCGGCGGGGAAGACACGGACCGGCGTGACCCCGGCCCGGGACAGTGGCTCCGACGCCCCGGCCGCGAAGCCGGACAACAGCCGTGGTGCGCCCGCGGCGAACGCGGGGACCGCTGCTGCGGCTCGGCGGCGGAGCGACAGGACCACGTCTTCCCTCTTTCCGGCACAACTCGTGAATCGACCCGGGCCCGTACGCCGGGCGAACGGATCTCACCTGGAGAAACGATCCATCCTCCGGCCGGTGACGCGGACCGCCGCGGGACTACCGCGCCCGCGCTGCCGGGCCGGACAGGTGCGCCCGTCCCCGCCCGACCGACCGGCGCGACGTAGGCTCGCCTTCATGCGTATCGGAGCCCATGTCGATGCCACGGATCCGTTGGACGAGGCGGCCCTCCGGAAGGCGGACGCGGTCCAGTTCTTCCTCGCCGATCCGCAGAAGGACTGGAAGACACCGCAGCCACGGGCCGACGCGGCCCGGCTGCGCGATTCCGAGGTGGACGTCTACATCCACGCTCCGTACGTCATCAACCTCGCCACCACCAACAACCGGATCCGCATCCCGAGCCGGAAGCTGTTGCTCGGGCACGCCACCGCCGCCGCCGCGGTCGGCGCCAAGGGCCTGATCGTGCACGGCGGGCACGTCAACGCGGGCGACGACATCGCCAAGGGCTTCGACAACTGGCGCAAGGCCTTCGCCCAGGCCTCCGAGTCCGGCGGGCACGACGTACCGGTGCTCATCGAGAACACGGCCGGCGGCGACAACGCCTGCGCCCGCCGGTTCGACAACCTGGCCCGGCTCTGGGACGCGGTGGGCGATTACGACGTCGGCTTCTGCCTGGACACCTGCCACGCGCACGCGGGCGGCGAGGACCTGCTCGACATCGTCGACCGGATCCTGGCGATCACCGGCCGGATCGACCTGATCCACGCCAACGGCTCCAAGGATGCCTTCGACTCCGGCCGGGACCGCCACGAGAACCTCGCCGGCGGCACCATCGATCCGGAACTGGTGGTGGCGGTGGTCCGGGCGGCCGGCGCGCCGGTCATCGTCGAGACGCCCGGCGGCGTCGACGGTCAGGCCACCGACATCGCCTACCTCCGCGACCGCGTAGGCCGGTAGGGGCGAGGACCCGATGTCGACGGACCAGTCCAACGCCAACGAGACAACCCGTCCCGGCGCCGCGCCGGCCGGCACCAACCCGGACCCGACCCCGGCCACGACGGCCGCATCGGGTACGCCCACCAGTTCGGACTCCGGCGCCGCCGGGGTGCGGACGACATCGACCGAAGCCGGGACCGCCACGACCCTGCGGTCGGCGGTACCGGCTTCGGAGAGCGACCCGCACCCCACCGCCTCCGACGCTACGGCGTCGGCAGCCGGCGCTCCGACGATGGCGGTGACGTCGACGACGCAGATCTCCGACCCGGTGCCGGGCGGGAAGCTCGACACCCCGTCCGGGAAGCCGGCGCAGTCGGGCAGCGGCGGAGGCGAAGCCGGGAAAGCCGACGACACCGAGGACAGCAAGGCCGGCGACGCCGAGAGCAAGGCGGCCGGCGACGACAAGACGTCGAAGGACAGCAAGGACAAGGACAGCAAGGACAAGGACAGCAAGGACAGCAAGGAGAAGGCGGCTGGTGACGACCAGCCGGCGAAGCCCGCAGACCCGTTCGTCGCGTTCGCGCCGGCTCCCGAGGTGGTACCCGGGCGGATCCGGCGGATCGGTCGAGGTGTCGGCCGTCGGCTGGTACACGAGTGGACCCTGGCCGGGCTCGGCGCACTGGTCCTGGCCGTCCTGATGACCTGGCCGACGCTGCGCTACCCCCGGCACACGCTGCCGCAGGACTACTGGGATCCGGCGCTACAGGCCTGGCAGGTCGCCTGGTCCGGGCACATCCTGCTGACCAAGCCAGCCCAGTTGTGGCAGAGCAACGCGTTCTTCCCGGAGACCTGGACCTTCGCCTTCTCCGACACCCTGCTCGGGTACGCCCCGGCGGGCATGATCGGTCAGGGCCCGGAGGCGGCGATCCTCCGCTACAACATCCTCTTCGTCCTGGCCCACGCGCTCGCCGTGCTCGGGGCGTACGCGCTGGTGCGGCAGCTCGGGGCGGGACGGATCGGCGCCACGGTGGCGGGGATCGGCTTCGCGTACGCGCCCTGGCTGCTCGGCCAGGCCGGTCACCTGCACGTGCTCTCCAACGGAGGTATCCCGCTCGCCCTGGCCATGCTGGCGCGGGGACACGGCTGGTCGCTGCGGCACGGCTACCGACCCGAACGTCGACGTTCCGGTTGGGCGTTCGCCGGCTGGCTGGTCGCCGCCTGGCAGCTCAGCCTCGGTTTCGGCATCGGCCTCGTCTTCGCGTACGTGATGGGTCTGATCGCGGTCGTGGTGCTGCTGGGCTGGCTGGTCCGGCGGATCCTGCGCCGTCCCCGGCGCCAGTGGTTCGGGTTCCGGCTGCTGCTGGCCGACTTCTGGGGCGGCGCGATCTTCGCGGCGACCGGAGCCCTGCTGGCGATCCCGTACTTCAAGGTCGCCGAACTGCATCCCAACGCCCGGCGGACCGCCGAGGAGTTGCACAACTACTCCCCGCCGCCAGGTGGTTTCCTCACCGCGCCGCCGGAGTCGCTGATCTGGGGCGACCTGCACGAGCCGGTCCGGGCCGGGCTGCCCGGGCTGCCGGAGACCACCCTGCTGCCGGGGTACGTCCTCTTCGCGCTCGCCCTCGGCGGCCTCCTCTTCTCGATCTGGACGGTACGCCAGCGCCTGCTGCTGCTGGCGGCCGTGCTCGTCACCGGGGTGCTGGCGATGGGCAGCCGGTTCTTCGGCGGCACCTGGACCTATCTCCCGCTCTTCGAGCACCTGCCCGGCTGGGACGGTCTGCGTACGCCGGGCCGACTGATGATCTGGGTCACCCTGCTGCTCGGCGTCCTCGCCGCCGGCTCGGTCGGCGCCTTCGCGGAGCGGGCCCGGCAGATCTCGGCCGCCGAACGGGTGCCGCCCCGGCCGGGTCCGTTCCTGCGGCTGGTCACGCTGCTGCCGATCGTGCTGGTGCTGGCCGAAGGGCTCAACACCACGCCGCATCCGGTGGTACCGGTGCAGCCCGCGTCGATGCGGGTCGCCAACGGCCCGATCCTGGTGCTTCCCTCGGACCAGAAGACCGACCAGCACGTGATGCTCTGGTCGACCAGCCGGTTCCAGGACATCGTCAACGGCGGCAGCGGGTTCACGCCGGACCGGCTCGCCGAGGTACGCCGGGCCACGGCGAACTTCCCCGACCAGGCGAGCATCGACTTCCTGCGCAACATGGGCGTACGTACGGTGATCGTGCTCCGGGACCGGGTGGCCGGTACCCCGTTGCAGGCCACCGTCGACCTACCGGTCGACACCCTGGGGATCAGCCGGGAGGACGTCGGGGAGACGGTCGTCTACCGGCTCTGATCCCCGCAGCCCTCCGTCCGCGGTCCCGGCCCCGTCCGGGATCGCGTCGGCGCTGGCGACCGGTGCGGTCAGGGTCGTGGACGCTCGCCGTCCGGTCGGGTGGTGTGGGCGGTGCCGGCTGGCGTGTCCGATTCAGGTGGTGACCGGCGCCGGCTCGGCCCCGTTGCGGGTGAGGCTTGATCGGTGCCGGCTCGGCCGGCGTCAGGTCGTGACAGGTGCCGGTTCGGCCGGGGCCGGCCGGCCACGGAGTCGGGCGAGCCAGGAGGCGTCCGGGGCGCCGTCGTAGCTCCCGCCGTCGGGGTCGTCGAGGTAGGTGCTCCGGACCGGGTCGCCCTCGGGCCGCAGGATGTCCCGGACGACCAGCACGCAGAGCACCACGACGGTGGTCAGCCGCAGCGTGGCGGCGAACACGAAGACACCCTCCGGGAAGACCTGCTTGCCGCCGGCCCCGAGCAGCTCGCCGTAGAACGCGACGAAGTAGCCGACCTCGGCGAACTGCCAGGCGAGGAAGGCGCCCCAGCGCGGCCGGGCCAGCACCAACAGGGGCAGCAGCCAGAGGTTGAACTGCTGTGACCACACCTTGCTGAAGATCAGGAACGCCGCGACCATCAGGAAGACCAGCGCGGCCAGCCGGGGCCGGCGCTTGGCGAACAGCGCCAGCGCGCCGATGGCGAGGAAGGCCAGCGTGATCAGGGCGTACGACACCGTGTTCAGGGTCGGGATGTTGTTGCTGAGCCACTGGAACGGGCCCTGGTCGCCGGGGCTGCCGCTGTTCCACTTGCTGTCCAGGTAGCGGCCGATGTACCAGAGCGTGCCCCAGTCGACCGCCCGCTCGCTGTTCAGGTCGAAGAAGCGTCGCCAGTTGTCGGGATAGAGGATCGCGACGGGCAGGTTCACCGCCACGATCGTGACGATGGCCGAACTGATCGTCACCAGCATCTCCTTCACCCGGGCGGTACGCAGCCCGAGCAGGAAGAGCGGCCAGAGCACGAAGAGCGGCCACAGTTTCGCGGAAGTGGCCAGCCCGAGCAGGATGCCGGCGGCCAGGGGTTGTCGTTTCGCCCAGGCGTACATGCCGATCGCGGCCAGCCCGATGGCGAGCAGGTCCCAGTTGACGGTGGCGGTGACCAGCAGCGCGGGGGAGAGCGCGAACATGGCGGCGTCCCACGGCCGGCGGCGGCGCAACGACAGGATCATCGCCACGGTGGCCACCGCGAGCGCCCCGAGGACCAGCGCGTTGAGGTTGTAGAACCACTGCGCCTGGTTGATCTCGGGCCGGTCCACTCCGATGTTGTGCACCGGCAGGCCGAGCGCGCCCATGAAGTAGCCGGTGACCACCGGGTATTCCACCGGGTGGTCCCGGTAGGGAACCTTGCCCTCGTTGAGCCCCTCGGCGTAGTAGAGCGCGAGCACGTCCGTGTAGCAGAACCGGGTGTACTGGACGTTGTTCTGCCAGGCGCCGTCCTGGCAGGGCGACTTCTGCACCCAGTGCAGCGCCAGGGTGAGGCAGGTCAGCGCCAGCACGATCCGGGCGGCCGTCCAGAACCGGCCGCTGGCCTGGGTGCCCCGGCGTTCGACGCCACTGGCGTGTGCGCCGATCGGGCCGCCGATTGCCTCGGAGAGCCCTCGGACGAAGCCGTCCGACCGGGACGGGTGGTCAGCCTTCTGAGGTTCGTCGATGCCAGCCGGCGACTGCGCGCTCATGAACAGGCATCCTGCCGTACGCGGTCGGGTTGCGTCCGGCCCGGTCCACCGTGTCGGCGGATGGAGTCGAAAACGCGGCCGGCGGCCGGGTCGTGGGACCCGGCCGCCGGCCGCATCGATCGATGGCTATCTGTTCCGTTGGGACGGGAGTCGGTGGCTAGCCACCGCCGCCACGACCATTGCCGTTTCCGCCTCCGCCGCCCTCGTCGTCCTCCGGCGGGAACTCCGGACCGCCGCCGCCGGTGTCACCGCCGGTCGGTGGGCAGATCAGCGGGGGCGGGTTCGGTCCCTGGCAGATGGGGTTGCCGCCGGGGTTGCCGCCACCGGGGTTGCCACCCCCCGGGTTCGGCGGAACCGGCGGAGGCGTCTCCTTCTTCTTGCCGTTGCCGGCCTCCTTGTCACCGAGCTCCTTGGAGTCCGGCAGGGACATCGCCGGCTTGCCGGCCAGAGCCTTGCTCATGTACTTCTGCCAGATGTCGGCCGGCAGTCCGCTACCGCCGATGTTGCCGCCGCCCTTGGTCTTGATCTCGGGCTTCTTCGGATCCTTGCTGCCCACCCAGACCGCGGTGGCGATCTGCGGGGTGTAGCCGACCATCCAGGCGTGCGCGTTGAACTCGGTCTTGGCGTATTCCCAGGTGCCGGTCTTGCCGGCCTCCTCGCGGCCCTCGATGTTGCCGTTGTTCTCCTTGGGAATGTTCTTCAGCACCGAGGTGACCTCGTCGGCCACGTCCTTGCGGATCCGCTGCTTCGGATCGGCCTTCGCGCCGCCGATCTTCTTCCACTGGCCGGTCTCCGGGTCCTGCTTCTCGATCAGCTCGATGAAGTGCGCCTTGTTGTAGACGCCGCCGTTGGCGAGCGTGGCCAGCCCGTTGGCGTGGTCGAGCACGGTGATCGGGTACTGCCCGTACGCCACCACGTTGAAGAAGGGTTCCGGCGCCAGCTCCTCCGGCTTCTCCTTGGTCAGGTCGTGCCACTTCGGCGGGATGTCCTTGGTCTCCCACATCGTCCGGACGCCGGCCTGCCGGGCCATCGACAGCACCTTGTCCGCGCCGATCTGCTCGGTCACGTGGTAGAAGGGCACGTTGTACGACTTGATGGTGGATTCCTTGAGCGTGCACGCCTGGTCACAGGTCTTCTTCACGTCACGACCGGCGTTCTGCACCTTGATCTCGGTGTCCTTGACCGTGAACGGCCGGGCGTCCCAGATCGAGTCGATCGAGATCCCCGCCTCGATCGCGGCTGCCAGGGTGTAGACCTTGAAACTCGAGCCCGGTGGGTGGCCTCCGCTCAGGACCCCGGCCGAGTCGGTGTTCAAACCGGCGTAGTCGTAGTCCGCCCCGCTGTCGCCGCCGTAGTAGGCGAGCACCTTGCCGGTCTTCGGCTCGACCGAGACCAGCGCGGACATCAGGTTCTTGGGCTGGTCGTAGATCGGCGAGCCCTTCTTGCGCTGCGCCGCGTTCTCGGCCTCCGCCTGCAACTTCCAGTCGATGGTGGTGGTGATCTTGTAGCCCTCGTCCCGGAGCGCCGTGGAGCAGTCGACCTTGCCGGCCGTCGGTGCGCCGAGGGTGCAGAGGCCGCGCTCCGCCATCTCCGCCTTGACGTAGTTGACGACGTTGCCGCGCGGGGTCTTCACCCCGAAGGCCTCGTTGGCGCTCTTCCGCGGCTGCACCTTCGGGTAGGTGAGCGTGGCCCGCTTCTCCGGCGTCAGCCACTCTTTCTCGACCATGCCGTTGAGGACGTACTCCCAGCGGGCCTTGGCCTCTTCGGGGTTCTCCGCCGGATCGAAGCCCTTGTGCCCGGTGGCCGTGTCGACCTGGGGCTGCTTGATCACCGCCGCCAGCACCGCGCCCTCGGCCTCGTTGAGCTTGGCCGCCGGCTTGCCGAAGTAGGTCTGCGCCGCGACCTCGATGCCGTACGCACCCCGACCGAAGTAGATCGTGTTGAGGTAGTGCTGCATGATCTCGTCCTTGTCGAACTGGTCGTTCAACTTGGAGGCGAGGATCGCTTCCTTGACCTTGCGCTGGTAGCTGTCGTCCTGGAGGTTCTCGTACGCGTTCCGGGCGTACTGCTGGGTGATGGTCGAGGCACCCTGCTTGCTGCCGCCGGTGAAGTTGTTCCAGGCGGCCCGGGCGATGCCGACGTAGTCCACACCGTCGTGGGTGTAGAAGTTGCGGTCCTCGGCCGAGGCGACCGCGCGCTGCACGTGCGGCGGGATCTGCTTGATCGTGACGATCTGCCGGTTCTCGTCGCCCAGCTTGGCGACGACGTTCTTCTTGTCGGCGGCGTAGATCGTGGTCGCCAGCGGCAGCGGGAGCTGGTTCGGCATCGGGACGCTGGTCGAATACCAGGTCGCGGCGACCACGCCGCCGCCGGCCAGCATGATGAAGACGGCGAAGGCGGCGATCAGCATGTTGACCCGCTTGCGCTTCTTGGCCCGCTTCTGCGCCGCCGGGTCGAGGTCACCCGCACCCCGACGGCCCCGCCGGCCACCGGGCCCGTTCGGGTCGTCCGGTCCGCCCGGCCCGGCCGGCGAGACGGGCACGACGGCCCGGCCGACCCGGGCCCGGCCGGCGGCACCGTTCGCGCCGGCGCCACTGACCGAGGCGGTGCCCACCGTGGCCCGGCCGGCGGAGGCCCGGCCGGCGCCGTAGCCGCCACCGGAGCCCGGGGCGTCGGGAACCGACGCGCTGCCGACGCCGGCCCGGCCACCGACCCGGGCCCGCCCCGGGGAAGTCGAGCCGACCGATGCGGAGCCGGAGGCGGGCGACACCGGCGCGGCCCAACCGCCGTCGGCGGAGGCCCGCCCCGGTGGTGTGGCCCGGCCGGAGGAGGCCCGGCCGCTGACGCTGGCCCGGGCCGACGCGCCGCCGGCCCGACCGTTGTTGGCGGGCCAGCCGCCCTGGTCACCGTCGGACGAGCGGCGAGCGGCTCCCGGGTCGTCCCAGGACGGGCGCTGGTATGGATCGTCCGCTGGTCCGTGGTCGCCGTTCGCGCCCGGGTACTGGGCCCGACCGCGCGCGGAACTAGGATCGCCGTACGAGTTCATTCGTCACACCCTGCCGGTCGCGGTGATGGCCATGCGCGCCACCACCGGGTTGCCGTGAGTTGGGACACGCTCCACCCGGGATCGGACGCGCCGATCTACGGATGGTGCGACATCGGAAAAAACCGGACTTATCCGGTTTGGAAGGTAGAACTCGTCCCATCGGCGGGGGAAGATCCCGCTGGCCGAGGAACGAGTCGCAGTCACCGGCGCGCCTCGCGCCTTCGTCTGACCGAGGTGCCCGTCGACGCGGCCACCGCCGCACCGGCGGCCGGCCCGGCGCCCACGCTGTCGTCACCGGAGACGCCGTCCCGGCCGAGCAGGAACTGCTCGACGAGATGGTTCCAGTCGCAGCCGCGGCACACCTCCACCACGTACACCTGGAACTCACGCAGGGTCATCGCCAGCACCGAAAGCTCCGCTCGGGTGCGGGCCTGACCGGCCGACTGCTTGAGCTCATCGCCGTAAATGTAGTGGACGTGGGTCAGATTTTCTCGCCGGCAGACCGGACAGAGCGTCTCGGTCGGCTCGCCGTGGAACCGGGCAGCGTTCTTGAGGTACGGCGAGGCGTCGCAGACCTCGTACGTCCCCACCCGGCCCGAATGCACCTCACGCAGCACCGCTCGCTTCTGTAGCGAGTAGTCGACGACCTGGCGCTGCGAACGCATGGGCAGAAGAGTACTGGGTCCGGCCGGACGAGGCGACCATCGTCACTTACTGTGATCGAACCCGTGCCGTACGAGGGTTTGCCTCGTTGCTCCAGAGGGTCTACGGTGCGATGTATCGGGCCGATACATCGGGCCGGTGAACGGGCTCCCAACGGCGGGCAGCCGCTGGGGTCCGACGGAGACACGGAGAGGGGTGCTCGTGCTTGAGCTCGCCATCCTCGGTCTCCTGCAGGAGTCCCCGATGCACGGCTACGAGCTCCGCAAGGAACTCAGCGCCAAACTCGGGGCGATCCGGGCGGCGATCAGCTACGGCTCGCTCTATCCGACCCTGCGTCGGTTGCAGGCGGCCGGCTGGATCACCGAGGCGGCCGAGACACCGGCCACCGCGGAGGAGATCCCGGCACTGACCAGCCGTCGAGGGCGGGTCGTCTACAAAATCACCGCGGAGGGCAAGGAACGGTTCGCCGAACTGATCGCCCAGACCGGTCCAGAGAGTTACGAGGACACCGGGTTCGGAGTGCATTTCGCGTTCTTCGCCCGTACTGACCGAGCGACCCGCCTCCGGATCCTGGAGGGCCGGCGCCGCAAGGTGGAGGAGCGTCGTGAGGGCCTGCGCGACGTGTTGGGCAGAGCGGCCGAACGGCTCGACGCGTACACGCTCGAACTTCAGCGACACGGCCTCGACGCCTGTGAGCGCGAGGTCCGCTGGTTGGAGGAGCTCATCGCCAACGAGCGCTCCGGCCGGACCCCGGATGGGTCCACCCCGGGCACCGACCCGGGTCCGTCAAGAGAGAACATCCCGCCTCCGCCTGGGTAGTCCAGGAATGAGTCGGAGCGGCCGTGATGAACACAAAGGAGGCAAACGCGATGGGCTCCGTCCGCGTCGCCATCGTCGGTGTGGGTAACTGCGCCTCGTCCCTGGTCCAGGGCGTCGAGTACTACCGCAATGCCGACCCCAACGACCGCGTCCCGGGTCTCATGCACGTCACCTTCGGCGACTACCACGTCTCGGACGTGGAGTTCGTCGCGGCGTTCGACGTCGACGCCAAGAAGGTGGGCATGGACCTCGCGGAGGCGATCGTCGCCAGCGAGAACAACACCATCAAGCTCTGCGACGTGGCGCCGACCGGCGTACTCGTGCAGCGCGGCCCGACCCTGGACGGGCTGGGCCAGTACTACCGGGAGATCGTCGAGGAGTCCGACCGCGAGCCGGCCGACGTCGTCGCGGCGCTGCGCGAGGCCCGGGTCGACGTGGTGGTCTGCTACCTGCCGGTGGGCTCCGAGGAGGCCGCGAAGTTCTACGCCACGGCCGCGATCGAGGCCGGCTGTGCCTTCGTGAACGCGCTGCCGGTCTTCATCGCCTCCGACCCCGCCTGGGCGCAGAAGTTCGTCGACGCCGGGCTGCCGATCGTCGGCGACGACATCAAGAGCCAGGTCGGCGCGACCATCGTGCACCGGGCGCTGGCCAAGCTCTTCGAGGACCGGGGTGTCGAGCTGCTGCGCACCTACCAGCTCAACTTCGGCGGCAACATGGACTTCATGAACATGCTGGAGCGCAGCCGCCTGGTCTCGAAGAAGATCTCCAAGACCCAGTCGGTGACCTCCCAGATCCCGCACGAGATCAACAAGGGCGACGTGCACATCGGGCCGTCGGACCACGTGCCGTGGCTGGACGACCGCAAGTGGGCGTACATCCGGCTGGAGGGGCGCTCGTTCGGTGACGTGCCGCTGAACGCGGAGCTGAAGCTCGAGGTCTGGGACTCGCCCAACTCGGCCGGCGTCATCATCGACGCGGTCCGGGCCGCGAAGATCGCTCTCGACCGGGGTATCGGCGGTCCGATCCTCTCGGCGTCGAGCTACTTCATGAAGTCGCCGCCGGAGCAGTACGCCGACCACGACGCCCACCAGGCCGTCGAGGACTTCATCGCCGGCACCATCGAGCGCTGACGACGACACCCGGGAGGCGGGGTCGGACCGGAAACGGTCCGGCCCCGCCTGCTGTTTCCCGGACGGCTTGCCTCTTTACCCCCGGGGGGTATATTCGATCCCGAGGGGGTGATCGGTCGTGCACCACGACCACCGGCACCACGACGAGCAGCACCAGCGGCACGGGCAGCACCACCAGCAGCAAGGACAACACCGGCATCAGCACGGGCACGACAAGCACGCCGGGCACGATCCGGAGGCGTTCCGCCGGAAGTTCTGGCTGAGCCTGGCGCTGACCGTGCCGATCGTGCTGACCAGCCACATGCTGATGGACTGGTTCGGCTACTCGCTCGACTTCCCCGGAATGTCGCTGGTCGGGCCGGTGCTCGGCTCGGTGGTCTTCCTCTACGGCGGCTGGCCGTTCCTGGTCGGCGGGCTCCACGAGCTGCGCGACCGTACGCCGGGAATGATGCTGCTGATCTCGATGGCGATCACCGTCGCGTACGTCGCCTCGCTCGCCACCAGCCTCGGCGCGTTCGACCTCGACTTCTGGTGGGAACTGGCCGCCCTGGTCACCATCATGCTGCTCGGGCACTGGCAGGAGATGAAGGCCATCGGCCAGGCCCGGGGGGCGCTCGCGGCACTGGCCGCACTGCTGCCGGACGAGGCCGAGCGGATCGACGCCGACGGCGGCGTACGCCGGGTGCCCCTGACCGGACTGGGCGTCGGCGACGTGGTGCTGGTCCGCCCCGGCGCCCGGGTACCGGCCGACGGCCGGGTGCTGGACGGCACCGCCGAGCTGGACGAGTCGATGATCACGGGCGAGTCCCGCCCGGTCTCCCGTACCGCCGGCGACCGGGTGGTGGCCGGCACCGTGGCGACCGACTCGTCGATCCGGGTCCGGATCGACGCCGTCGGCGACGACACCGCGCTGGCCGGCATCCAACGGCTGGTGGCCCAGGCGCAGCAGTCCAGCGGTCGCGCCCAGGTGCTCGCCGACCGGTTCGCCGCCTGGCTGTTCTACATCGCCACCGCCACGGCTGCGGTGACCTTCGTGGTCTGGTCCGCGCTGGGCGACGTCGACGAGGCGGTGGTACGTACCGTGACGGTGCTGGTGATCGCCTGCCCGCACGCGCTCGGCCTGGCGATCCCGCTGGTGATCGCGCTCTCCACCGCCGTGGCCGCCAAGGCCGGCATCCTGGTCAAGGACCGGTTGGCGCTGGAGCGGATGCGCACGGTGGACACCGTGCTGTTCGACAAGACCGGCACGCTGACCCGGGGCGCGCACACCGTCACCGCCGTCGCCGCCGGCCCCGACCTCGCCGCCGACCAGCCGTCTCCGGATCGTCCCGGTCCGGTTGGCGGCGGGACGGACGATGCCGGGAACAAGGTGCCCGGGACGGGCGGCGCCGAGGACGAGGTGCTCCGGCTGGCCGGCGCGGTCGAGGCGGAGAGCGAACACCCGCTCGCCCGGGCCATCGTCGCGGCCGCCGCCGGCCGGGGCGGCGCGGCGACCGCCACCGGCTTCCGTTCACTGACCGGCCGGGGCGTGCGGGCCGACGTCGACGGGCGGGACCTCGCGGTCGGCGGGCCGGCACTGCTGCGCGAGCTGGCCGCCCGGCCCGGCCCCGACCTCGACCGGGTCACCGCGGACTGGTCGGCGCGCGGGGCCGCCGTGCTCTATCTGGTACGCCTCGACGGCGCCGCCCCTCGGGTGCTCGGCGCGCTGGCGCTGGAGGACGAGGTACGCCCGGAGGCCGCCGAGGCGCTCACCGAGCTGCGGGCCGAGGGGGTACGTCGGATCGCCATGATCACTGGTGACGCCCGGCCGGTCGCCGAGACGGTCGCCGGGAAGCTCGGCTTCCGACCGGGGGTGGACGAGGTCTTCGCCGAGGTGCTCCCGGCGGACAAGGACGACAAGGTGACCGACCTCCAGCGCGCGGGCTCCACGGTGGCGATGGTCGGCGACGGGGTCAACGACGCCCCGGCACTGGCCCGGGCCAGCGTCGGCATCGCGATCGGCGCCGGCACCGACGTGGCGATCGAGTCGGCCGGTGTGGTGCTCGCCTCGTCCGACCCGCGTGGGGTCACCGGTGTCATCCGGCTGTCCCGGGCCTCGTACCGGAAGATGATCCAGAACCTGGCCTGGGCCGCCGGTTACAACGTGGTGGCGCTGCCGCTCGCCGCCGGGGTGTTCGGCTGGGCCGGGATCGCGCTGAGCCCGGCGGTGGGCGCCGTACTGATGTCCGGCTCCACCATCGTCGTGGCGCTGAACGCCCAACTCCTCCGCCGGGTACGGCTGGCCCCGCCGGCACGCTGAGCCCGCCGAAGGGTGCGGCGGCGACACCTATATATATGTGCCTCACGCCCAGGCGCGCTCGAAGGCGATCCGGGCCTCCAGCTCCAGCAACTGGCGCTTCCGGGGCAGGCCACCGCCGAAGCCGACCAGCTTGCCGCCGGCTCCGACGATCCGGTGACAGGGCACGATCACCGGGATCGGGTTGCGGTTGCAGGCCACCCCGACCGCCCGAGCCGCCCCGGGGTCACCGACCGCCGCCGCCACCTCGCCGTAGGTGCGCGTCTCGCCGTACGGGATCTTCGACATCTCGGTCCAGACCGCCCGCTCGAATTCCGAGCCCCGGCGTACCGAGAGCGGCACGGCGAACTCCGTCAACTGACCGGCGAAGTACGCCCGCAACTGCGCCACCGCCGCCGGCAGCCCGACGGTGTCCGGGTCGGGTGCCTCAGGCAGGGCGGTGGCGGGCAGCGCCCCCTCCACCGGCCCGAAGTGCACGCCACAGACGCCGACGTCGTCGACCCCGACGGAAAGCTCCCCGATCGGGGAGTCGAGCACTGTCCAGCGCATCCCACCATTGAACCTCTTCCCACCTCCCGTTGCGCTCGGCGGTGACCGCAGGTTGAAGTCGGGGCGCAAGCGCCGCGCTGTTGAGGTTGAGGAAGTTCGTTCTCCACCCGGGCGTCCGGCGCCGTCCGAGCCTGGTCAGGCCGGGTCGAGCAGTGCGGCGACCTCCGTGAGTACCCGGTCCACGTCCTCGGCGGTGACGTGCCGGTGTGTCACGGCCCGGAGCTGTCCCCGGCCCAGCTCGGCCAGCCGGACCCCGGCGTCGGCGAGCCGGGCGATGAACGACTCGTGGCTGTACCGGTCGTCGACGACCCGGAACATCACGATGTTGGTCCGCACCCGGGCCGGGTCGATCTCGATCCCGGCGATCCCGGCCAACCCGTCGGCGAGCCGGCGGGCGTTCGCGTGGTCCTCGGCCAGCCGGCCGACCATCGTGTCGAGGGCGACGATGCCGGCCGCGGCGATCACTCCGACCTGGCGCATCCCGCCGCCCAGCATCTTGCGGATCCGCCGCACCCGGTCGACGAACTCCCGGTCGCCGGCCACCACCGAACCGACCGGCGCGGACAACCCCTTGGAGAGGCAGACCTGGACAGAGTCGGCGTGCCAGGTCAGCTCGGTGACCGGTACGCCCAGCGCCACCGCGGCGTTGAACAGCCGGGCCCCGTCCAGGTGCACGGCCATCCCCTGGCGCCGGCCGAACTCGGCCACCTCGGCCAGGTACGCCCCGGGCAGCGGTACGCCGCCGCACCGGTTGTGGCTGTTCTCCACGCTGATCAGCGCGGGCCGGGCGAACTGCGGGTCGTCCGGGTCCTCCGGCAGTGCGGCGGCGAGCCGGTGCACCGGCAGCCGGCCGTCCGGCTCGGTCCGGACCGGTTCCAGCACCACCCCGCTGCACACCGAGGCGCCGCCCGCCTCGTACACGTAGATGTCCGACTGGTCGCCGACCAGCGCCTTGCTGCCGCGCGGACAGTGCGCGGTGATCGCGGCGAGGTTGGCCATGGTGCCGCTGGGCACCAGGCAGGCGGCCGGCTTGCCGAGCAGTTCGGCCGCCCGCTCCTCCAACTCGTTCGCGGTCGGATCCTCGCCGTAGACGTCGTCGCCGAGCGGGGCCCGGGCGATCGCCGCCATCATCTCCGGGGTGGGACGGGTGAAGGTGTCGCTGCGCAGTTCCACGCTGGTGCGGACGATCGTGGACGTCATCGGTGCGCCTCCTGAACGGCGGGGCCGGGGACCGGCGAGGGCGGTGGGACGGGCTGGCTCGCGGCACGCTGGGCGAGCAGGGCACCGCAGAGCACGATCACGCCGCCGAGCAACTGGACCGGGCTGAGCCGCTCGCCGAGTACCAGCCAGGCGACCAAGGCGGCTATCACCACCTCGACGGTGGCGATGACACCGGCCACCGGGGCGGAGAGCAGGCGTACCGCACCGATCCCGGTCGTGTAGGCGAGCACCGTGCTGACCACGACGATCCAGCCGACCAGGACGAGGACCGGCAGGACCGTACCGGCGACGCTGGCCTCGCCGAGCAGCGTCGACCACGGCAGTTGCCAGGGCTGGGCGACCAGGCCCAGCACCACCGCGCCGACCGCCATCCCGCCGGCGGCCAGCGCCAGCGCGTCGCCCTCGCCGGCCAGCCGGTCCGACAGCACGAAGAAGGACGCCTGGCAGGCGGCCGACCCGAGGCCGGCGAGCAGCCCCAGCAGGTCCAGGTGCAGCCCGCTCCAGACCTGCACGACCACGGCGATCCCACAGACCGCGAGCAGGGCACCGGCGAACGCCTCCCGGGGCAGCCGGGTACGCCGGACCAGCACCAGCCACCCGATCACCAGCGCCGGGGCGAGGTATTCCAGCAGCAGGGCGATCCCGACCGGCAGCCGGGACACCGCGAAGAAGTAGCAGACCTGGACCCCGGCGATGGAGAGCAGGCCGTACCCGACCAGCAGTGCCCGGTGCCGGCGGACCAGGGTACGCAGCGCCGGGCCACGGATCGCCAGGGCGAGCGGGACCAGCAGTACCGCCGCGCCGGCCAACCGCAGCCAGACGGTGTCCAGCGGGGTGAGACCCGCGTCGATCACCGCCTTCGCGGCCGGTCCCGAGGTCCCGAAACTGAACGCGGCGGACAGGGCCAGGGCCAACCCGGGTACGGCCGCGCGGGGCACGACGGGCCGGACGGGTGTGGAGGTCGCGGTCATCTGTTCTCCCATTCGAACTGCGCGGTCAGCCGCCGGAGTTCGGCGTCGGCGACCCGGACCGCCACGGCCGGACTCTCGGCGCAGGACAACACGTGCCCGACCCGGTCGGTGAAGTCGCCGCGCGGCTGGTAGTGGTCCCCGGCCCGGGGCCGGGCCACCACCTCGACCGTGCGCGGATCCGAGCCCGTCGGCGCGGCCGGTACCCGGCGGAACCGACCGGCGCGGTCGAACAGCAGGAACCGGATCGAGGCCGCCCGCCGGTGCGCGGGCACCGGCGGCGCGACGGCCTCGCCGACCACCTGGGCGAGATGCTGGCCGATCAGGTCGATGCCGGTGGCGAGCTGGACCAGCCGCGGAATGTTGCCGCCGGCCAGTCGCGGGTTCACCTCGATCACGTACGGGCCGTCGGCGGCCAGCCGCAGCTCGACGTGGACCGGGCCCCAGCCGATGCCGAGGGCGGCGACGGCCCGTTCGGCGGTGCCGCGTACCGCCGTGTCCAGGTGGTCCGGCAGGTTCGCCTCGACGTCGTGGCCCACCTCGACGAACCAGGGCGGGGAGCCGAGGTGTTTGCGGACCACCACCAGCGCCCGGCCGTTCCAGACCTCGACCGACACCTCGGGACCGTCGACGAAGTCCTCGACCAGCACGCCCGCGATCCGGGGCATTCCGCGCTCGTTCACCCCGCCGGCCAGCAACTCCGCGGCCGCGCCGGCACACTCGGCCGGATCCGCGCAGAGCCGTACGCCGACCGAGCCGGAACCGTCGACCGGCTTGACCACCACCGGGCCGCCCCGGCGCTCCGCGGCCGCCCGGGCCTGCTGGACGGTCGAACAGAGCCGCCAGCCCGGCACCGCGACACCGGCGGCCGAGAGCACCCGGCGGGAGAGTTCCTTGTTCCGGCACCGGAGCACGGCCTCCGCCGACGGGTGCGGCAGGCCCAGTTCCTCGGCGGCACGGGCGGCGACGACCACGAAGTACTCGCTGCTGCTGGTGATCCCGGCGACCCGGGCCGGGCCGACGCTCCGGCACCACCCGGCGACCTCGGCCGGACTGCCGGTGTCGAGGGTCGCCACCTCGTCGTACCGGTCCAGCCAGGGTCGGTAGCGGCCGGTCTCCCGGGCCAGCAGCGCGGTCCGGTATCCGAGCGCGGTGGCCGCCTCGGCGAACAGCCCTCCGGTGCCGGTGGTGTTGCTCTCCACGAACACGGCGTACCGGTCAGACACCGACGCCCTCCTCTGCCAGCGGGCCGACCGGCCGCTCGACGGCGGCCGGGGCGACGGCGGCCCCGTCGAACTGGTCGCCGCCGACCCGGTCGTCGTTGCCCCGGACGTCGCCGCCCTCGGCGGCGTCGACCTGGTCCAGCAGGCGCTGCCGCCAGTGCACCGCGACGTCGAGGTGCCCGGCCGCGGCGGCCGCCCGGCCCCGCAGCCCGGCGTGCAGCCGCGGCCACAGGGCGGCGAAGGACTCCGGCCCGGGCCCGCCGCCGAACCGGGCGGCCCGGACGGCCTCGCCGACGTCGAGCGTGTCGAGCAGCTCCGCCGCCCGCCGCTCGATCGGCGGACCGGGCCGGACCGGACGGCCGGACTCGATACCGGTGATCAGCCGGCCGACCACCTCGTGCGCCCGCCGGAACGGATGGCCCTCGACCACCAGCCGGTTCGCCACCGCAGTGGCGGTGGTCCAGTGCCCGGCGGCGTGCCCGGCCATCCGGTCGGGCCGGGGCCGGGCGCCGGAGAGGTGCATCCGGAGCAGCCGGAGCACGTCGACGGTGTGCGCGTACGCCGGCCACGCCTCGGCCATCGCCTCCGTGCCGACCTCGATGGAGTTGCTGAACGGCGCGGACCGGGTGGCGGCGAGCACCGCCGTGTGGGCGCCGAGCACCCGGGCCGCCCGGCCGCGTACGTGTTCGAGCAGGTAGGCGTTGCGCTTCTGCGGCATCGCCGAGCTGGATCCGACGAGGTCGTCCGGCAGCCGGAGCAGGGCCGGCTCGGCGCTGGTCCAGAGTTGCAGGTCGAGCGCCACCCGCGAGGCGGTCACCGCGACCGAGGCGGCGATCGCGAGCACCGCCGAGACGGAGTCCCGGCTGGCCACCGCGTCCAGCGCCACCGGGTGCGGCGCGGCGAACCCGAGCAGCCGGGCGGTCAGCTCCGGGTCGATCGGCAGGTCGGTGCCGGCCATCGCGCCGGCGCCGAGTGGGCAGCGGGACAGGTGCGGGATCTCGGCCAGCAGCCGGTCCGCCTCGCGGCCCAGCGCCGCCGCCACCCCGGCCAGGTAGTAGCCGTAGGTGATCGGTACCGAGGGTTGGAAGTGGGTGAACCCGGCGAGTACGGCCGCCCGGTGCCGGCGGGCGGCGTTCAGCGCCACAGCCTCGGTACGCAGCGTCTCGCGCAGTACCGCCGCGTGCCACTCCCGAAGGCGCAGCGCGCAGATCGTCGCCTTGACGTCGTTGCGGGACCGGCCGCTGTGCAACCGCCCGGCGACCTCGGCACCGGTGACCTCGGCAAGGTGGGACTCGTAGAGCAGGTACAGCCCGCGTGGCGCGTGCCGGCCGCGTAGTGCCCGGTAGCCGTCCCGGTCCAGGTCGTCGATTGCCGCGATCAGCGTGGCCGCGTCGGCGGCCCCGATCAGCCCTCGGGCCCGGAGCATCACCAGGTGAGCCCGGTCCACCGCCGTCATCAGGTGCAACTCGTCGTCGATCGTCGCGTCGGCCGTCTCGCCGAAGACGATCCGGCGCGCACCCGGCAGGGCCGCCCGGCTGAGTCGCCCGGTGCCCGGGCCCGTCACGTCAGCCACCGCGCACCCCGCCGGCCGCCGCCTCCACCGGGCCGGCGGCGTACGCCGCCGGGCGCCGGTCCCAGTGCAGGTAGCTCCATCCGTCCAGCCCGTCGCGCGGGTCGTCGACCAGCCGGGGCTCGGCCGGGACCTCGGGCTCGGTGTTCCGGTGCAGCCACTCGTCGGAGTAGACCGTGTCCTGGTAACGGTGTCCCTCGTCGGGCAGCAGCACCACGTGCAGCCGCCCCGGGTCGTTCCGGGCGTACCAGGAGGCGACGGCGTAGGCGGCGCCGCTGGTCGGACCCATGTAGACGGCGTGCCGGCGGTGCAGGTCCCGGGTGGCGCGCACGGCATGACCGTACGAGAGCCAGTGCACGTCGTCGAAGACGGTGTGGTCGACGTTGGCCGGCATCAGGCTGTTGCCGAGCCCGCGCAGCGGACGCGGCCCGTCCGGCTGGCCGAAGATGACGCTGCGGTGGGTGTCGACGCCGACCGCCCGCAACTCGGGGCAGACCTCGCGGAGGAACCGCGCCGTACCGCACATGCTGCCGCCGGAACCGACCGTGCCGACCAGTACGTCGATCCGGCCGAGCCGTTCGAGCAGCAGGTCCGCCACGGCCGAGTACGACAGCGGGTTGTCCGGGTTGCGGTACTGCTCCGGGCAGAACGCCGCCGGGTCGTCGCGCAGCAGCCGGGCCACCCGGTCCAGCCGGGGCTGCTGGTAGCCGCCGCCCGGCGCCGGCTCGGTGACGATCTCGATCTCCGCGCCGAGGTCCCGCAGCCGGGCGGCCAGCCGGTCGTCGATGACCGGGTCGCTGACCAGGGTCAGCCGCCAGCCGTGCAGCGCCGCCTCGATCGCCAGGGCCAGCCCGAAGGTGCCCGAGGTGGTCTCCACGATCCGGCCGCCCGGGCGGAGCCGGCCGTCGGCGGCGGCCCGCCGCAGGATGTACCGCGCGGGTACCAGCTTCATCAGGGTGAACGCCGCACCCACCAGGTTCGGCCCCAGCCGGACCAGCTTCGGCATGGCGATGGCGTCGGAGTAGGTCCCGGAGAAGACGTCCGGGTACGTGTCGGCGGCCCGGCCGGTCATCGGTGCACCGCCCGCCAGTGCGACTCGTACGGCGCGTACCGGTAGGTCTCGGCTATGCCGAGGCTGGCAAGTCCGGCCCGGCACCGTTCACTGGCCGCCCGCGCGGCGCGCGGATCCCGGCCGTCGAAGAGGACACCGGCGACGGTGCCACTGTGCGCGACCTGTACGCCCACCGCGCCCACCGCCTCGGCGAGCCGGCACAGCTCCGGCATCAGCGGCAGCGGGACGAACCGCTGGTTGATCTCGGCGCTGCGGGTGGCCACCCGGCCGAGCAGTACCGGGTCGCCGTGCCGGACGGCGTGCCGGGTCGCCCCGAGCAGCGCGCCGAGTTGGGAGATCTCCGCCGGGGTGTACTCGGCCGGCGGCAACTCCAGGGTGTCCACTCCGGTCGGTGCGAGTGCGCAGCCGACGACCAGCAGCGGCGGCAGCTCCGGGCCGAGCACGTCGAGGACCCGGCCCTCCCGGTGGGCGAAGAGCGGCACCGAGCCGGAGAACATCACCGAGTCGGCGGCGTACTCCGCGGCGATCGCCAGCCGAGCCACCGTGCGGCCCGGGAGCCGGTGGCCGGCGGCGTCCGAGACCGCCCGGATGGTGGCCACCACGTCGGCGGTGGACGAGCCGAGCCCGAGCCCGACCGGGATGTCCGAGCTGAGCGAGACCTGGCAGCCGTGTTCGACACCGAGCAGGTCCAGGGTGAGCCGGGCCGCCCGGCCCGCCTTGGTCTTCCACTCGGGCTGGACCACGATCCCGGCCTGGTCCGGCGACAACTCGGCGCTGGCCACCGCGGCGACATCCGGCAGCGGAAGGGTGACCAGGGCCCGCACCAGCGAGCCGTCGATCCAGAACGCGCCCTGGAGCAGCTCGCCGTGGTGCCCCCGGCACATCCCGAGGCCGGTGCGCGGTGTGGTGTCGAGGTTGTCGACCGCGGAGGTGCCCCGCCAGTCGATGATCCGTTCGTCGAGGAGCGACATCAAACCCCCAGCCAGGTTACGGACACGTCGTCGGCCGGCAGTCCGGGCGCACGCGGGAGTCGGCGCAGGTCGCGCGCCAGATCGGATCGTGGGTCGTGGATAGCGGTGGCACGGGTTGCCGTCGTCGAAACCCGTTGTCGAACACCGCAGCCCCCGTGCGTCGGTGCCGGAACATTCCCGTTCGGTTGGCGAGTCTAGGGGAGCCGACCGAACCGCGACAAGTCTTATCCGGATTTGACGTCGGCGCGTCTCGATGTCACGCACGGTCAGCGGGCGGGCGGAGCGGGCCGGAGCGGGAGCGGCGTCCGCGCCGGCCGGACCGTCCACCCCGGACGCCGGCATCCCGGGCCCCCTGAACGCCGACCGGAGTGGGATGCGGTTCGACATGCGGCTCATGGGTCGGTCGACCGGTGAGGGCAGCCTCCGGGCGCACGGCGCCCGAGGCGTACCCGAGCCGGCCGTCCCAGGATTCGGGAGATCGATCGGGAGAAACGACCTCACGTTCCGTATGCGTCGATCTCGACCAGGAGGGAGTGCACACCGAGAGCACCGAGAGGCCGGATCAGCCAATCGTGATCATTTGATTACGTTGGGTACTGATGAACCCCGAGCGACTGCCGCCCGCCGGGAGAGACGGGTTGCATACCGTCCTATCCGGGGTCTACCGTCCGGCCGAGGTAATCGCATCCGTCGATTGTTCACGGAATGCGAGCCGTTGTATCCGGCCGACGTCGCATGCGGGGAGGCGACAGGCGATGGCGTACTGACAGTTCTCTCGATCACCCGACGAATTGCGTCGGAGGCACCGTCGACGACAATTTCCCGACGAGCGCCGAACCGCCGCCCCACCGAGTCCCGGGCACCCGCGGCCCAGCCACACTCAGCGGCTGCGACCTGCGGTTTGCCATGGAAGATCACGGTGACGGGTCGCGCTGGCACACCAGCCACAGTGGCGTGGCGGACCGTTTCATGTCGACGATCGTAGGTCTGGCTACGAGACGTCGTGCCGTACTCCACTCGGTCAGGATGGCTCAGGTGAACACGATGAAAACGGATTATGAACCCCTGTTCCAGGTACGTGCGGAAACCGTGATATCGGCGCCACCGGACGTGGTGTACGCGATCGTCACAGACCTTTCCCGAAGTGGCGAATGGAGCCCGGAATGCACCGGCGGGAAATGGATCGCCGGCATTCCCGGCACCCTCGGCGCGATCTTCCAGGGAGACAACCGGCGCGAGCCGGACGTGGTCGCCTGGGCACCGGTGGCACGCGGGACCTGGAGCACCACCTGCGAGGTGGTCGCCGCCGAGCCGGGCCGGATCTTCAGCTGGGCGATGCGGGACAGTTCCGGGCGCCGGCAGGACAGCGTCTGGACGTACGAGTTCACCGGTGCCGGCGACGGCGGTTGCCGACTCGTCCACCGGTTCCGGATGGGCGCGCCGACCGAGGGCGTCCGGTCGATCACCGCCGGACTCACCCCGGCCGACCGCCGGCGGTTCTTCGCCGACTGGAGCGGCAAGTTGGCCAACGACCTGGCGACGACGCTGGCCCGGATCAAGACCGTGATCGAGACGAGCGGGACCGGACCGGAGTCCGGCACCCCACGCTGACCCAGGAAGGATCGACATGCTGCTGCAACGGATCGGCAACTCCGGCATCGGGCTGGGTACCCTCCTCGACCGGGCCGCCGCCCGACACCCGGCCAACGTCGTCGTCCTCGACCACGACCTGGACGTCGCGCCCGAACTGGGCCGGCGGTGCACCGTCGCCGAACTCGCCGACCTGGTGGACGACCTCGCGTCCCGGCTCTGGGCGGCGAAGGTCCGTCCAGGTGAACGGGTGGTGGTCTACAAGTCCGACGGCTTCGACATCCCGCTCCTCGCCTTCGCCGCGGCCCGGATCGGCGCCGTACCGGTGCTGCTCTCCCCCAAACTGGACGGCGGTACGGCCGCGGAACTGCTCCGCCGGGCCCGGCCGGCGTACCTGCTGACCGACCGCGCCAAGCTGGACGCCGAACTGCCGCCGACGGTGCACGAGTTGGCCGAGCGGATCCTGCTGGCCGCCGGCGAGCACCCGGACGCCGTCGGGCTGCGCGCGCTGGCCGGTACGCCCCGGGTGCCGGCGGTCACCATGCCGCCGGACCACCCGGCGCTGGTGACGCACACCTCCGGGACGACCGGGATCCCCAAGATGGCGGTGCACACCGGCCGGACGCTGCTGGCCCGGTACCGTCCGCAGGCGACGGCGGCGGCGCTGGTGCGGCGGCGGGAGACCGTGGCGGTGCACGTCTCGTTCGTGCACTCCCGGATGGTCAGCGCGATGGCGATCACCCTGCTGCGCGGCGCGCCGCTGCTGATCCTCGCCGACGAGGACCCGGCCCACGTCGCGGAACTCTTCGCCCGGCTGCGCCCCGGCGTCATCGAGGCGCACCCGAACTCCTTCATGCTCTGGGAGGAACTGGCCGACGACCCCCGCGAGCCGCTGGCCAACGTGCGGTACTTCAGCAGCACGTTCGACGCCATCCACCCGCGTACGATCCACCGGCTGCTGACCGCCTCCCGCCGCCGCTCGCCCCGGTTCGCCCAGCTCTACGGCCAGAGCGAGACCGGCCCGGTGGTCGGCCGGACGTACACCCGGCGCTGGACCGGCGGCACCGACGGCCGCTGTGTCGGCATGCCGTTCCCGGGGATGACCGACGTCCGGGTCGTCAGCCGCGACGGCAGGCCGCCCTCCCCGTCGTCACCGGGCTACATCGAGGTACGCAGCGACGGGCGCGCGGTGACCTTCCTCGGCGAGCCGGAGCGCTACCGGCAGCAGGTCGACGGCGACTGGTGGCGGATGGGCGACGTGGGCTACCGGACCCGGTGGGGCTGCCTGCACCTGCTCGACCGCGAGGTCGACATCGTCCCCGGCTTCGGCAGCACACTGGTCGCCGAGGACACCCTGCTGGCCCGGCTGGCCGACCTCACCGAGGTGGTCGTCGTACCGGACCCGGACGGGCGGGCCGTACCGGTGGTCTGCACCCGCAACGACCGGCCACTCGACCTCGACGCGTGGCGGACGGCCGCCGCCGACCTGCCGCCGATGGCTCCGCCGGTGCACTGGCGGCTCGACGAACTGCCGCACACCGCGACCACGAAGATCAAGCGGCTCGAACTGGCGCGGATCCTCGCCAGCCGGAACGGCGACCGGTAGCGGCGCCATGGTCAGCTACGACATGGCCGGACGGGTCGCCGTGGTCACCGGGGCGGCCGGCGGGATCGGCGCGGAACTGGTCCGGGCGCTCGCCCGGCAGGGCGCCAGCGTCGCCGCCGTCGACAACGACGCCGAACGGCTGCGCGCGGTCACCGCGACGGCCGGCAGCGGCGGAACCGTACTGGCGTTCCCCGGCGACGTCACCTCCAGCATCGCGGCCGAGGGCCTGACCGGTGCCGTCGAGGGCCGGCTCGGACCGATCGACTTCCTGGTCAACGGTGCGGGCGTACTGCACACCGGCGAGGTCCGGACGCTGACCGACGGGGCGTGGGCGACCACCTTCGCCGTGAACACCACCGGCGTGTTCAACGTCTCCCGGGCGGTGGTGAACCGGATGGTGCCGCGCCGGCGCGGGGCGATCGTCACCGTGGCGTCTAACGCCGCCGGCACGCCACGGGTCGGGATGGCCGCGTACGCCGCCTCGAAGGCCGCGGCCACGATGTTCACCAAGACGCTCGGCCTCGAGGTGGCCCGGTACGGGATCCGCTGCAACGTGGTCGCCCCCGGATCCACCGACACCCCGATGCTCAGCAAGCTGTGGACGGACGGCAACGGGCGCCGGCAGACGATCGAGGGAACCCCGGACGTCTTCCGGCTCGGCATCCCGCTCGGCAAGCTCGGCCAGCCGTCGGACGTGGCCAGCGCGGTGCTGTTCCTCCTCTCCGACCAGTCCGGCCACATCACCATGCACGACCTGACCGTCGACGGTGGCGCCACCCTCGGCGTCTGATTGGAGCTAGCCGACGTGGGGATTCCGAACCGCATCGCCTACGCCATGCCGGTCTCCCGGGACCTGCCCGACAACATCGCCGACTGGACCCCGAGACCGGACCGGGCGGTGCTGCTGGTCCACGACATGCAGCGGTACTTCCTCCGGCCGTTCGCGGCCGGCGCGGCACCCCTGGTCGACCTGGTACGCAACGTCGCCGCCCTGCTCGACCGGTGCCGCCAACTCGGCGTCCCGGTGGCCTACACCGGACAGCCGGGCGGGATGAGCGACGCACAACGCGGCCTGCTGAAGGACTTCTGGGGGCCGGGCATGACCGCCGAGCCGGCACACCGGCAGGTGGAGCCGGCGCTCGCGCCCCGACTGGGCGACTGGTTCTTCGTCAAGTCCCGCTACAGCGCGTTCCACCGCACCGGCCTGCTCGACCGGCTCCGGGCCGCGGGCCGGGACCAGCTCCTGGTCTGCGGCGTCTACGCCCACGTCGGGGTACTGATGACCGCCTGCGACGCCTTCTCGCACGACATCCAGCCCTTCATCGCCGCCGACGCCGTCGCCGACTTCGGTGCCGAACAGCACCGGATGGCGCTCGACTACGCGGCCGGCCGGTGTGCCGTGGTCACACCGGCCCGGACACTGCTCAGCCAGCTCTCCGCCGTACGGGTGCCGGGTTGACGGCCCGCGACGAAAGGACCGTTGTGATGACGTTCTCCTCGGCACCGGCCGGGGCCGCGCCGCCGCGCGGTGCCGCCGATCCCGGCCCGTCGGTGCTGGACCTGGTACTGGCGGACCGGCCCGGCCCGTTCGCCCTGCTGCACCGGCCGGAGCTGACCGGACCGGGCCGGATCGAGGTGCTGCTCGGCCGGGTACACGCGCTGGAGCGGCTCGCGGACGTGCCGCTGCCCGACCCGGTCCCCGGCGACTCCGGGCCCGGGACCCTGGTGGTGGTCCCCTACCGGCAGATCGCCGAACGGGGCCACGCCACTCCCGACGACGGCACGCCGCTGCTGGCGATGACCGTCGACCGGCACGCGGTGGTCCCGGTCGCCGAGGTGCGGCAGCGGATCCCGGACGCGCCGGTCACGCTCTCCGGCGGCCACTTCGACCTGGACGACGACGGCTACGCGGAGCTGGTCCGCACGGTGCTGGCCGACGAGATCGCCACCGGCGAGGGCGCCAACTTCGTGCTGAAGCGGTCGTTCCTGGCCGACATCACCGACTACACGACCGGGACGGCGCTGACCGTCTTCCGGCGGCTGCTGGCCGACGAGTCCGGCGCGTACTGGACGTTCGTCGTGCACACCGGGGACCGCACGCTGGTCGGGGCCAGCCCCGAACGGCACGTCAGCGTGCGGGACGGCACGGCGACGATGAACCCGATCAGCGGCACGTACCGCTATCCGGTGTCCGGTCCCACCCTCTCCGGGGTGCTCGGCTTCCTCGCCGAGGCGAAGGAGGCCGACGAGCTGCACATGGTCGTCGACGAGGAACTCAAGATGATGGCCCGGATCTGCGACGACGGGGTACGGGTCGTCGGGCCGTACCTGAAGGAGATGGCCCGGCTCGCCCACACCGAGTACCTGATCGAGGGGCGTACCCGCCGGGACGTGCTCGACGTCCTCCGGGAGACCATGTTCGCCCCGACCGTCACCGGGAGCCCGGTGGAGAGCGCCAGCCGGGTGATCAGCAAGTACGAGCCGGCCGGTCGCGGCTACTACAGCGGCGTCGTCGCGCTGATCGGCCGGGACGGCACCGGCGCACGCACCCTCGACTCGGCGATCCTGATCCGCACCGCCGAGATCGACCGGACCGGGCGGCTCCGGATCACGGTCGGCTCCACCCTGGTCCGGCACTCCGAACCCGACGCCGAGGCGGCGGAGACCCGGGCGAAGGCGGCCGGGCTGCTCGCCGCCTTCCAGGCCCGGCCGGCTCCCCGGTTCGGGGCGCATCCGGCGGTCCGGCACGCGCTGACCCGGCGTACCGAGCGGGTCGCCGGGTTCTGGCGCGGCTGCACCGCCGGGCGGGGCGGCGGGCTGGCCGGGCGGCGGGTGCTGGTGGTCGACGCCGAGGACAACTTCACCTTCATGCTCGGCCACCAGTTCCGGGCGCTCGGCCTGCGGGTCACCGTCCGGCGGTTCGACGAGTCGTACTCGATCGACGACCACGACCTGGTGGTGCTCGGCCCGGGCCCGGGTGATCCGCGTGCGCTCGGCCATCCGAAGATCGCGCACCTGCGGGACACCGCCCGGCGGTTGCTGGACGAGGCGCGGCCGTTCCTCGCGGTCTGCCTGAGCCACCAGGTGCTCAGCGACCTGCTCGGCTTCCGGCTGGCCCGGCTGGACGCGCCGAACCAGGGCGTGCAGAAGGAGATCGAGCTGTCCGGCCGCCCGGTCCGGGTCGGGTTCTACAACAGCTTCGCCGCGCACAGCGAGGCGGACCGGGTGCGCTGCGCCGACCCCGCCGGCCTGGTCGAGGTGGATCGGGACCGGACCACCGGCGAGGTGTACGCGCTGCGCGGGGCGAGGTTCCGCTCGATCCAGTTCCACGCCGAGTCGATCCTCACCGAGGGCGGCGTCGACATCCTGCACGAGTTGGTCGGCTCGGTGCTGCGTACCCGGCTCGCCGAACCGGCGGCCGCGCGACGCTGACCCGTGCGGTACGGGAGACATACCGAATCCGGATGTCTAACATCTGGGTTATGCGGATAAGCGAAGGGGTCGAATGGGGACTGCACTGCTGCCTCACGCTCGCCTGGATCGGCGACGACGAGCCGGTGTCGGCACCACGGCTGGCAACCTGGTTCGAGTTGCCGCCCGCATATCTGAGCAAGTGCCTCCAGGCGCTCGTCCGCGCCGGCATCCTGAGCTCCACCCCCGGGGTACGCGGCGGGTTCCGGCTCGCCCGGCGACCGGCGGAGATCACGGTGATGGACGTGGTCACGGCGGTCGAGGGCCCGGAGTACGCGTTCCGGTGCACCGAGATCCGGCAACAGGGGCCCGGTGTCGACCCGTCGGCGCCGGAGTTCCGCCGGCCCTGCGCGATCACCGCGGTGATGCGCCGCGCCGAGCTGGCCTGGCGCCGGGAACTGGCCGGGCAGACCCTCGCCGACCTGATGTCCGCCGCGCCGCCGCAGGCGGCCGAGCGGGCCCAGCAGCGCCACCGGCTGCTCCGCGGCTGACCACCACCCGGCCCAGCACAGGAGAAGGTTGATGTCCCGGCTCTCGATCCCGTCCGACCGGTCCGCCGTGCAACGGCGCGCGGCAGCGCAGGACCGTGGCCTGAAGCCCACCCTGGTGCTGGCGATGGGGACCTTCGCGGTCGGTACGGACGCGTTCGTCGTCGCCGGATTCCTGCCGGAGATGGCGGATACCCTGCACGTCTCCACCGCCGCCGCCGGACAGTCGGTGACGGTCTTCGCGCTCTCGTACGCCGTACTCGCCCCGCTGGTCGCCACGGTCACCGCCCGGGTGCCGCGCCGTCCACTGCTGGTCGGGGCACTGCTGGTCCTCTGCGTCGCCAACCTCGGCTCCGCGCTGGCCACGAGCCTGCCGATGCTGATCGCCACCCGGGTCGCCGCAGCGGCCGGCGCCGCCGCGTACACCCCGAACGCCGGGGCGGTGAGCGCCGCGCTGGTCCGCCCGGAGTTGCGGGCCCGGGCCCTCGCCGTGGTGGTCGGCGGGCTGACCGTCGCCACCGCGCTCGGCGTACCGCTCGGCGGCGTGGCCAGCCAGTGGCTCGGCTGGCGCGCCGCGCTCGGCACGGTCGCCGGGCTCTGCCTGCTGGTGGCGGTCGGGGTACGACTGATCATGCCCAGCCTGCCCGGCAACCCGCGTACCCCGCTGCGCACCCGGTTGGCGGTGCTGCGCCGGCCCGGAGTGCTGACCGTACTGCCGCTGACGGTCCTCGGGATGGCCGCCTGCTACACCGGGTACGCGTACGCCGTCCCCGCCCTGGGCGCGGCGGGGATCCCGCCGACCTCGGTCAGCCTGATGCTCTTCCTCTACGGGGTCGGCGCGGTGGTCGGCAACCTGCTCTCCGGCTACACCACCGACCGGTGGGGGCCGACCCGGGTGCTCGGCACCGGATATCTCGGCATGGTGACCTGCCTGGCCCTGCTCGGCTGGGCGGCCGGCGGCGGCAGCGTCCACCCGGCCGTCGTCGGCGTCCTGGTGCTGGTCTGGGGGGCGAGTAGCTGGTGCCAGACGCCTCCGCAGCAGCACCGGCTGATCGAGGCAGCCCCGCAGGAGGCACCGCTGGTGGTGTCGCTCAACTCCTCCGGCATCTACCTGGGCATCGGCCTCGGCACCACGGTCGGCGGCCTCGCCATCACCTCCGGGGCGGCCGCCGCGTTCGCCGTCGGCGCGGCCGGTGCGCTGGCCGCCCTGCTCTTCCTGCTGGCCACCGCGCCGACACGGCGGGCCGGGAGCGCGACCGGATGACCGCGGCGCCACTGACCACCCGGGCCGCGTACGTCGAACGGCTCGGCGCAGCCGCGGAGATCCGGTACGGCGACCTCGCGATCGCCGGCCCCGGGCCGACCGACGTACTGGTCGCCGTCGACGCCACCGTGGTCAACCCGGTGGACACCTTCGTCCGGTCGGGCCGCTATCCGACCCCGGTGCCGCTGCCCTTCGTGGTCGGCCGTGACCTGGCCGGCACGGTGGTCGCCGCCGGGCCGGGCGCACCCGGGTTCGCCGCCGGTGACCGGGTCTGGTGCAACAGTCTCGGTCACGACGGCCGGCAGGGTGCCGCCGCCGAGCGGGCCGTCGTGCCGGTCGACCGGCTCTACCGGCTGCCGGACGGGGTGCCGGCGGAACTCGCGGTGGCGGTGGTGCACCCCACCGCGACCGCGTACCTCGCGCTGTTCACGCACGGCCGGCTGCGGCCCGGCGAGACCGTCGTGGTGGCCGGCGCGGCCGGCAACGTGGGCGGTGCGCTGGTGGTCCTGGCCAGTACCGCCGGGGCCCGGGTCATCGCCACCGCCGCCGCTGCCGACGAGGCGTACTGCCGGTCGCTGGGCGCGACCGAGGTCCTCGACTACCGCGACGAGCGGTGGCCCGAGCGGATTCGCGCGCTCTGTCCGGACGGGGTGGACCTCTACCTCGACACGTACGGCCGCAACGACCTGGAGAACGCGGTCGAACTGCTCGCCCACCGGGGCCGGGTGGTGCTGTTGGCGGGACTGCGGACCCGACCGGTGCTCCCGGCCGGCAGCCTCTACACCAGGGACGGTGCGGTCATCGGGTTCGTCATCTCGCGGGCGTCGACCGCCGAACTCGGCGCGGCGGCTCGGATGATCAACCAACTGCTCGCCGCCGGACGGCTGCGCCCGCGGGGCACCGAGATCCTGTCGCTGCCGGAGGCGGCCGAGGCGCACCGCCGGGTCGAGGCCGGCAACCTGCGCGGCACCCGGCTGGTCCTGGCGGCCGGGCGCTGACCTGAGAGTGCTTCAGGTCACATGCTGACCGATCGGTCAACTCTCTGACCGATCGGTCAGGCATGCTCGGGTCCGGAGGTGAGCCGGATGGCGCGCGGCAGCAGCAGGACCCGGGACGAGATCCTGGTCGTCGCGGCCCGGCAGTTCGCCCGGATGGGCTTCAAGGGCACCTCGCTGCACGACATCGCGGTCGAGGTGGGCTGCTCGAAGGCCACCCTGCTGTACCACTTCGACAGCAAGGAGGCGATCCTGCTGGCGCTGGTCGCGCCCGCCGCCCGGGACCTGGCCGCCCTCGACGCCCGGCTCGCCGGGCTCGCCGCGGCGGACGCCCGGGAAACCGCCATCGACGGATTCGTCGACCTGGTGCTCACCTACCGGCGGGAGGTAGCGCTGATCTACGACGACCCGGCGCACCTGCTGGAACAGCCGGCGTTCACCGACCTCGCCTCCGTCACCGCCCGCCTGGTCGACGCCGTCGCCGGGCGCTGCACCGACCCGGCCGACCGGATCGCCGCCGAGGTGGTGCTCGCCGGCATCTCGGCGGTGGTGATCGAGCACACCGACGACGACGAGGCCGACCTCCGCCCGGCACTGCTCCGGGTGGCCCGCCGCGCGCTGCGTCCCGAGGCCGGCGTACCCACCGCCGACCGCACGGCGCGGCACTGAACCCGCACCGACCCTCCACCACCAGCCCGACCCCTCGACCGAAGGAAACGACATGGCGACCCTCCTCTACCGACTAGGCCGGGCATCGTTCCGGCGCCGCCGGCTCGTGGTGGTCCTCTGGCTCGTCCTGCTCGCCGCGCTCGGCGGGGCAGCGGTGGCGTTCATGGGCCCCACCTCGACCAACTTCTCCATCCCCGGCACCGAGTCACAGCGGGCGATCGACGCGCTGAAGCGGGAGTTCCCGGAGGCGAGCGGCGCGACCGGCACCATCGTGGTCGCCGCACCGGAAGGCCAGCAGCTCGGCACCCCGGACCGCCGGGCGGCAGTGGCCGAGCTGGTACGCGAGGTCGGCACCCTGCCCGGCGTGGTCGGCGCGCTCGACCCGTTCACCACCGGGGCGCTCTCCCCGGACGGCCGGCACGCGCTCGTACAGGTGCAGTTCGCCCACCAGGCCGACGAGGTCACCGAGGCGCAGCGCGAGGCGTACGAGCAGAGCGGCTCGGCGGCGACGGCGGCCGGGCTACGGATCGAACGCGGTGGCGAGGTGATGTCCAGCGTGCCCGAGGTGGGCGGCACCGAGGGCATCGGCGTGCTGATCGCGCTGGTGGTACTCGTCGTGACGCTGGGTTCGCTGGTCGCGGCCGGGATGACGATGCTCAACGCGCTGATCGGGGTCGGCGCCGGAATGGCCGGCCTGTACGCGCTCAGCAACACCATCGAGCTGACCAGTACCGCACCGGTGCTCGCCCTGATGCTCGGCCTCGCGGTCGGGATCGACTACTCGCTCTTCATCACCTCGCGCTACCGGCAGAACCTGCTGGAGGAGCTGGAACCGGAGGAGGCGGCCGGACGGGCGATCGGCACGGCCGGCTCGGCGGTGCTCTTCGCCGGGGTCACCGTCGTGATCGCGCTCGCCGGGCTGGCCGTGGTGAACATCCCGTTCCTGACGATCATGGGACTCGCCGCGGCCGGAACCGTCGCGGTCGCCGTACTCGTGGCGTTGACGCTGCTGCCCGCGCTGCTCGGCTTCGCCGGCCGGCGCATCCTGCCACGCCGGCTGCGGCGCACCGCGACCGGCGCGGTGCCGGCCGCCGCTGTCCAGGGGTTCGGTTTCCGCTGGGCCCGGCTGGTCATCCGGCTGCGGGTGCCGCTGATCCTGGTCGCCGTACTCGGGCTCGGCGCGCTCGCGCTGCCCGCCGCCGACATGCGGGTCGCGCTGCCCGACCACGGCACCGCGCCGCACGGTACGCCGCAGCGCGAGGCCGCCGACCTGATCACCGAGGGCTTCGGGCCCGGGTTCAACAACCGCCTGGCCCTGGTGGTCTCCAGCGACTCGCCCGAACGGACCGGCACGGTCGCCCAGGAGGTCACCGCCGTGCTCCAGGGCACCGAGAACCTGCTCGCGGTCAGCCCGCCCAACCTGAGCCGGGACAGGCTGACCGCCCTGCTGGCGGTGATCCCGACGACCGGCCCGACCGACCCGGCGACCGAGACGCTGGTGCACCAGATCCGGGAGAAGGTCGGCCCGATCGACCGGCTCGGCGACACCGACGTGGCGCTGACCGGCCAGACGGCGGTCGGGATCGACGTCTCGGAGAAGCTCGCCGACGCGATGCCGTGGTACCTGCTGCTCGTGGTGGGCCTGTCAGTACTGCTGCTGATGCTGGTGTTCCGGTCGCTGCTGGTACCGCTGAAGGCGGCGCTGGGCTTCCTGCTCACCGTCGGGGCCACCTTCGGGCTCACCGTGCTGGTCTTCCAGCAGGGCCACCTCAGTGACCTGGTCGGGTTGGACACCCCGGGCCCGCTGGTCAGCTTCCTGCCGATCCTGCTGATCGGCATCCTGTTCGGCCTGGCCATGGACTACGAGGTGTTCCTGGTCTCCCGGATGCGGGAGGACTTCGTGCACGGCGACACCCCGACCCAGGCCACCATCAACGGCATGGGGCACGGCGCCCGGGTGGTCACCGCCGCCGCGCTCATCATGACCTCGGTCTTCGCCGGCTTCATGCTGCTCGACGACCCGGTGATCAAGTCGATGGGCTTCGCCCTCGCCATCGGGGTGGCGATCGACGCGTTCGTGGTCCGGATGACGATCGTGCCGGCGGTGATCTCGCTGCTCGGCCGGAGCGCCTGGTGGCTGCCGGGCTGGCTGTCGAAGCTGCTGCCCAACGTCGACATCGAGGGCGAACGCCTGCGCCGGCACCTGGCCGCCGACACCGCACCCGAGCGGGTCCCCGCCGGGGTCTGAGCCCCGCCCGACCGTGGGCTGTTACCACCCCTGGAGGGGCGGTAACAGCCCACGATCCGTTGCGGAGCCGGTCGTCGCGCCGGCCGTATCCGCCAGCGGCGGCGAAGCCGCTGGCCGGCGCGTTTTCCGAACGAGGCAAACTTTTCGCTGTCCCCGGCGTCTGAGGGAGCGGGAGGTGTGCCGTGGGTCGGGCGTCCGAGCGGGAATTCACCGCGTTCGTGCACGAGCGGGGCGACGTGCTGCTCCGCGTCGCCCAGGCGCTCGCCGGTGACCGCTACGCCGCCGAGGACCTGCTGCAGAACGCGCTGGCGAAGGCGTACGCCCGGTGGCCCCGGATCCGGGGCGACGCGGAGCCGTACGTCCGGCAGATCCTCTACCACGACCAGGTCTCGGCCTGGCGGCGGCGCGGACGGCGGGCCGAGGTGCCGCATGCCGAGGTGCCGGAGCCACCTGCCGCCGACACCCAGCACGACCACGACACGGCGGTCCGGATGATGCTCCGGGACGCGCTGATGATGCTGCCACCCCGGCAGCGGGCGGTACTGGTGCTGCGCTACCTGGAGGACCAGACGGTGGAGCAGACCGCCGCCGCGCTCGGCTGCCGCCCCGGCACCGTGGCCAGCCAGGCGTCCCGGGCCCTGAGTAAACTCCGCGAACTCGTGCCGGAGTTCGCGGAGCTGACGCAACGGGCGGAGGCACTGCGATGAGCGAGCACGCGGACCGGCTGCTGCGGGAGGCCGTACGCGAGTTGGCCGGTACCCCCCACCAGCCGCCGGACTTCGCCGCCACCGCCATCGTCCAGGGCCGGCGGATGCGCCGACGCCGGCAGACGATCGCGGCCGCGGCGGCGTTCGTCGCGATCGGCGCCATCGCGGCACCGTACGTCTGGCTCCGGCCCGACCCGCAGCCACCGGCCCTGGGTATCGGCGGGCCACCGGCGGCGACCACGCCGGCGAGTTCGCCGACGCCCCGGTCCGCGCCGTCGGGCGGCTGGCCGAACGGGCCGGTGGAACTGCCCGGCGGTGCTCTGCTGCTCAGCGCCGGCTCGACCCGGCAGGCGGGCCCGACCTGGGCGTACGACTCCGTCCGGCGCCGCTACGTCAGCGTCCCGGCAAGTTACACGTCGGTGCGGGTCGCGCCACACCGCCCGATCGCCGCGGTACGCAGTTCCGACCGCCCCACCGAGGTCGGGCTGTACGACCTGGCGACCGGCAAGCCGCAGTGGTTCCGGACCGGCAGGACGGTCATGGGCGTCGAGTGGTCGCCGGACGGGCGGCGACTGCTGGCCACCCTCCAGGACAGGAAGGCCGGGACCTACACGATCGGGCTGCTCACCCCCGACGCCGGAGCCTTCCGGTACTACCCGGTCAAGACGCGCCCGGTGTCCTGCCTCGGTTTCTGCCGGTTCACCTGGGCTCCCGGCGGCCGGGAGGTGGCACTGTCGCAGGCCGAAGCGGTCGTCGGCTCCCCGAAGGTGCCCCCACCCACGGGACCCGGCCTGCAGCTCTTCGCGGCCGACGACGGCATGCCCACCCGCTTCCTGCCGGTCCGGGGCGGTGTCGCCAGCTCGGCGGCGTGGTCTCCGGACGGTTCGCTGGTGGTGGTCTCGACATCGTCGGCCGCGGCGGTCCGGGACGATCCGGAACCACCGGCCAAGGGGAAGTTGACCGCACAGCTCGTCTCGACGCAGACCGGGAAGGTGGTACGGCAACTGCCGAGCGCCGACGTAACCTGGGTCACGTCCAGCCGGCTGCTCTATCTGGACCCGGCCCGGCCCGGGGGGCTCACCGTGGTGCTCGTCGATCCGACCGGTGCCGAGCACGAGCGGGCAGAACTTCCCCTCGAACTGGCCAGCAGCGACGACATCACGTTCGCGGCCAGGTGATCGTCGGGTAACGATCCGGTACGCACACCGGGGATCGAACAGGTTCTGCCCCCAATCCGGAGCGGCGAGCGGCTAATGTCCGCACGGACGTCCGGCCGGGGTGGGTGCGGTGAACCAGGCCCCGATCCGCTGCCCACCGGCCGGCGTCCGAGCCGCCCCGACCGGGCCCGGCAGCCGGCCGCTCCGCAACCTCGCCTTCCGGATGACACCCGGTCCGGGCTCTCCGGACGGCACCGTCCAGTCCGGAGTTCCCGCTGCGGGTCGTGCTCAGCCAACTCACAGGTTGCCCGGGCCGGTTACCTTGCAGTCGTGGCAGCGGGGACTCTGATCTTCCTCATCATCGGCGGCGCCGGAGTCGCGGTGCTGGTGCTCGCCCTGCTCGGTACGGAGTTGGCGCACCTCGGCAACCCGGACATCGACGGCCCGATCAGCCTGGAGACGATCGCCGGGTTCGCCGGCGTACTCGGCTTCGGCGGAGCCATCGCCAACGAGGTGATCGGCGGCGGTACCTTCGGCCAGGTCGCCGCCGCCGGTGGCCTGGGCGCGCTGGCGGCGGTGCCGGCGGGCTGGCTCGCGGCCCGGCTCTCCCGGGCGGCCCGCAACATGCACACCGACGCCACCCCGACCCGCAACGACCTGGTCGGGGCCCTCGGGGTGGTGGTCACCCCGATCCCCCACGCCGGCTACGGCGAGGTGCGGGTCCGGGTGGGTGGCCAGCCGGTGAAGCTCAACGCCAGGGCCGAGCGGCCGATAGCGCTCGGCGCGCAGATCTTCGTCGTCGAGGCGCTGACCGAGACCAGCGTCCTGGTCGAGACCTACTGACTCGGAGCCGGTCCGCACGCCGAGCGCCGCCGCTCGGACACCGGCACCGCCCACCCCGAACACCATGTCCACCCCCACGACCCTCGGCAGTCGACCGCGCACGTCAACCCCTCAATCCGAAATGGACGGTGTCATGCTGATCCTCATCGCCATCGGCGGAGCAGTGCTCCTGGCCCTCATCCTCGTCATGTTCGTGCTCTCCCGGATCAAGGTCGCCGGGCCGAACGAGGCCTTCATCGTCACGGGCCGCAAGGGCCGTACGACGCAGAGCGCCGACGGCAGCCGCTCCACCGACATGTCCGGGCAGAAGGTCGTACTCGGCGCCTCGGTCTTCGTCCTGCCCGTGGTGCAGAAGCTCCAGTCGCTCGACCTGTCCAGCCGGCGGATCGACGTCAGCATCAAGGGCGCGGTCAGTAAGCAGGGCATCCGGGCCGAGCTGCACGGCGTGGCGATCGTCAAGGTCGGCGGCACCGAGGACGCGATCCGCGCGGCGGCGCAGCGGTTCCTGCACCAGCAGGACGAGATCGAGAGCTTCACCCGCGAGGTGCTGGCCGGTGCGCTCCGCTCGATCGTCGGCCGGCTCACCGTCGAGGAGGTCATCCGGGATCGGGCCGCGTTCGCCAGCGCGGTCGCCGAGGAGGCCGAGCACTCGATGACCAACCAGGGCCTGGTGCTGGACACCTTCCAGCTCCAGGACATCCTGGCCGAGGGCTCCTACCTCCAGGACCTGGGCCGGCCGGAGGCGGCCCGGGTACTCAAGGACGCGGCCATCGCCGAGGCGCGGGCCCGGCAGATCGCCGAGACGGAGCGGCTGCTCGCCGAGGAGAAGATCGCCGAGGCGAACCGGAACCTGGCGCTGAAGCAGGCCGGCATCCAGGCCGAGATCGACGCCGCCAAGGCCAAGTCCGCCGCCGCCGGCCCGCTGGCCCAGGCCGAGCGGGACCAGGCGATCCTGACCGAGCAGCAGAAGGTCGCCGAGCGCAACGCCGAACTGAAGCAGCGCCAGCTCGACACCGAGGTCCGCAAGCCGGCCGACGCGGCCCGGTACAAGGTGGAGCAGGAGGCCGAGGCGTCCCGCAACGCGGCGGTGCTGGCCGCCGACGCCGAGCGGCAGGCCACCATCGCGGCCGCGCAGGCCGCCGCCGAGCAGGCCCGGCTGACCGGTGAGGGCGAGCGGGCCCGCCGGGCGGCCCTGGCCGAGGCGAACGCGATCGAGGGTGCCAAGGAGGGTGAGGCCGAGCAGCGCCGGCGTACCGCCATCGCCGACGCGGTCGAGCGGGAGGGCCAGGCGGAGGCGGCGGCGATCCTCGCCCGGGGCCAGGCCGAGGCGGAGGCGATGTCGCGCAAGGCCGAGGCCTTCGCGTCGTACGGCGAGGCCGCCGTGCTCGACCTGCTGGTGAAGGTACTGCCGCAGGTGGTCGAGGCGGCGAGTGCCCCGGTCGGCGCGATCGACAAGATCACGGTGATCTCCACCGACGGCGCCTCCTCGCTGACCAAGTCGGTGGCGGCCAACGTGGCCCAGGGGCTCCAGCTCGGCACCGACCTGACCGGGGTCGACCTGGCCGGGCTGCTCGCCCGGCTCGGCGCGGCCCGCGGCAACGCCGACCAGATCGTCGACGGCACGCTGACCAACGGCGGCAAGGCGGTCGAGCCGAAGGGCTGACCACCCGGGGACGTTCCACCCCTGCGGCCCGGTACCGGAGTTGCCGCTCCGGTGCCGGGCCGCCTGCTGTCCCCGTCACCGGCTCCCGCACCGGCCTGCGGCGCGGACGTCCGTGCTCGTCCGGTCCGGCGGGGGCGCGGGCGCGGCCGTTCGTTCGGCCGGCGGTTCCGGCGTGGTGATCACCGCTCTGGGCTCCCTACGCCGACCGGGCGTACAGGGTGGTGGAGGCCAGGGACTGCTGGGTCAGTCGGTCGCCGGCACAGGTGTAGTTGGACGGGGCGGTCGAGGCGGTGAAGGGTCGCCAGCGTCCGGGCGTACCGGCACCGACCCGCAGCCGCACCTCGGCGGCGGATCGTACGTCCCGCAGCTCGATCCGGTCGCCGACGAGCGCGTAGCGGTAGCTGACCCTGCCCCGCAGTTCGAGCACGACCTCCTGGCCGCCGTGACTGCTGGAGAAGACCGTGCCGTCGCCGTAGTCGGCGATCCCGGCGCCCTCGGCGCTGAGCGAGAGCGTCGACCCGGTGCCGCCGGTGAAGCGCAGCCGGCCCACCTCGGGCACGTCCACCTGCTCCTGATGCTCGGTGACCCGCCAGGTGCCGACCAGGCAGCCGGCGGCGCCCGGTGCGCCGCTCGGCGTACTCCCGGCCGGCGGGTCGCTGCCGGTGGCGGGGTGCGTCGGGCCGGCGCCGGTCGGGTCCTGCGACCCGCCGCCCCGGAGTACGAGCACCAGCACGATCGCGACGACGAGGGCCACCAGCGTCGACACCAGCGCCACCATCGGGACCAGGAAGGAACGGTCGCCCGGCCGACCCGAGACGTCCACGATCACCTCCCCGCCTGTCGACGCCGGATAGGACGGTATCGCCAGTGGACCCGGCGGGCGACCGTCCGTTCCGGCATTGACACCGCGTTAGTTGTAACAAAAGCTGTTACAGCTAGCGGAAGGGTGGTGCGGAACGGTGGCGGCGAACAGCCGACTGACTATCGCGATCCACGCGCTGACCTGGATGGCGCTCTCCGAGCGGCGTGGCCGGCAGGTGCTCACCTCCGGCCAGATCGCCGCGAGCGTGCGGACCAACCCGGTGGTCATCCGGCGGAGTCTCGGTGACCTTCGGCAGGCGGGCCTGGTCGTCGTGCGACACGGCGTCGGGGCGGGCTGGAGTCTGGCCCGCCCGCCGCAGGAGATCACCCTGCTCGATGTGTACGCCGCGGTCGAGCGGGAGCCCCTGTTCGCGCTGCACCACAGCGAGCCGAACCTGGAGTGCCCGGTCGGCAGGGGCATCCGACCCGCCCTCGGCCGGTTCTACGGCGACGTCGACCGGGCGCTGCGCCGGGAACTCGCGGGTACGTCGATCGCCCACGTGCTGGACCAGACCCTGGAGACGGGAGAGTAATGAGCGACGGCGTACGCCATCCGGTCGTCGAACTCCGGCAGTACACCCTGCACGGCGGCGCGCGTGACGTCGACCGAGTACGCCGAGAACACCTACCCGGCCCTGCCGGTCCGCACCGGAGAGCACGTCGTCTGCTGGCTCACCCGGTTCGCCGATGCCACCCGGCTCGCCGATCACCTCCGGCGCCTGGACCGGTCTACCCGATGGCGGGACGAGGTGCTGCCCGAGTTGCGCGCCGCGCTCGTCGCGCCGCCGCGACAGCTACGGTTGGCGCCGACGACCCGATCGGCGCTGCGCTGACGGGCACCGCCCGGACGCTGACCCGGCACCGCCCCGGACGGCCGGTCCGCGCGGCGGGATCGGCCGGACCGCCAGGCCGGCCCGTCAGTCGGTGATGCCCTGTTCCCGGGCCCAGCGCAGCAACTCGGCCTCGGCCTCGGCCCGGTCCAGCGGGCCCCGCTCCAGACGCAGTTCCTTCAGGTACCGCCAGGCTCGACCCACGATCGGCCCCGGCGGTACGCCGAGCAGCTCCATGATGGCGTTGCCGTCGAGGTCGGGGCGTACCCGGGCGAGGTCCTCCTCCGCCGCCAGGCGCGCGATCCGCTCCTCCAGCGCGTCGTAGTCGGCGGCCAGCGCAGCGGCCTTGCGGCGATTGCGGGTGGTGCAGTCGGAGCGGGTCAGCTTGTGCAGCCGGGGCAGCAGGTCACCGGCGTCGGTGACGTAGCGGCGCACCGCCGAGTCGGTCCACTCGCCGCGCCCGTACCCGTAGAACCGCAGGTGCAGCCCGACCAGTGCGACCACCTGGCCGATCACGTCCTTGGGATAGCGCAACGCCTTCATCCGCTGCTTGGTCAACCGGGCGCCGACCACCTCGTGGTGGTGGAAGCTGACCCGGCCGTCCGGCCCGACCGCCTTGGTGGCCGGCTTGCCGACGTCGTGCATCAGTGCGGCCATCCGGAGGACGAAGTCGCAGCCCTCCTCCTCCAGCCGCACCGCGTTGCCCACCACGATCAGGGTGTGCTCGTAGACGTCCTTGTGCTGGGCGTGCTCGTCGATCTCCAGTTTCAACCCGGACAGTTCCGGCAGGAACCGGTCGGCGAGGCCGGTGTCGACCAGCAGGCGCAGCCCGGTGATCGGGTCGGCCCCGCAGAGCAGCTTGGTGAACTCGTCCCGGATCCGCTCGGCGGTGATCCGGTCGAGGTCGGCCGCCATCGCCCGCATCGCCTCCCGGACCTCGGGCGCGACGGCGAAGCGCAGTTGTGCGGCGAACCTGGCCGCGCGGAGCATCCGCAGCGGATCGTCCCCGAACGACTCGGCGGGGGTGCCGGGGGTCCGGATCACCCGGTCGGCGAGGTCGTCCAGCCCTCCGTGCGGGTCGGTGAAGTCGTGCCCCGGCAGGCTCACCGCCATCGCGTTGATGGTGAAGTCCCGGCGCCGCAGGTCCTCGGCGAGGTCGGTGCCGTACCGGACGACCGGGTTCCGGCTCACCTGGTCGTACGACTCGGCCCGGAAGGTGGTGATCTCCAGCCGCAGCCCGTCCCGCTGGGCGCCGATCGTGCCGAACTCGCGTCCGGTCTCCCAGGTCGCCTCGGCCCAGCCCTTCAGCAGCCGCAGCGTCTCGTCCGGGTGCGCGTCGGTGGCGAAGTCGAGGTCCTCACCGAGCCGGCCGAGCAGGGCGTCCCGGACCGAGCCGCCGACCAGGTGCAGCTCGTGACCGGCCCGGGCGAACCGGCGACCCAACTCGTCGGCGACCGGCGAGACCCGGAGCAGTTCCGCGACGGCGTTGCGCTGGGCAGCGCTCAGGGCCGACCGGCTGTCGGACGGCGTCGAAGGGGCGCTGTGCGGGGCGGAGGTTTCGGACATGGGATCGCCAGCCTACTGAACCGTCCGGCACCGGCTGGCGCCGGGCACACCGACTGACCGGCGACTCGGCCGGGTGACCGGGTTGACTAATGTTCCAACAGTGCCGGCGGGCGCCCTGCCCGCCGTACCCCTTGGGAGGCTGAGATGGCTGGCGGGCTGTACCGCAGCGCCAACGCCATGCCCGACGGCGTCCCGCCGCCCCAGGACGGCGCGACGCTGATCTCCGCGTCGCCGGCCCTGGAGAGCACCGCGCCACCGCCGGAGACCGCCGGCAGCGCGGCCGGGAACAGCGCGATCATGGCGATCGGCAGCCTGGTGAGTCGGGGTACCGGCTTCCTGCGCACCCTGATGGTGACGGCCGCGCTGGGCGCCTTCGCCGTCAACGACGCGTACGCCACCGCGTTGATCATCCCGCAGATGGTCTACGAGTTCCTGCTCGGCGGCATCCTGACCAGCGTGCTGGTGCCGGTGCTGGTACGCCGGCGCCGGGTCGACGCCGACGGCGGCCAGGCGTACGCCCAACGCCTGCTCACCCTGGCCGTGCTCGCCCTCGGCGTGGCCGCGGTGCTGGCCATCGTGGCCGCCCCGGTGCTGACCGAGATCGTCGCCGGCGGCCGGGGCGACAACTACCAGGGCCTCGTCACCACACTCTCCCGGCTGTTGCTGCCGATCATCTTCTTCTCCGGGCTGAGCGCGCTGGTCGCCGCGGTGCTCAACACCCGTGGGCACTTCGCGGCCCCGATGTGGACACCGATTCTCAACAACCTCGTGATCATCGCCGCCTGCGCGCTCTACATCGCCATCTACGGCGCGCAGATCATCGAGCCGGACGAGATGAGTCCGGGTCGGATCCTGCTGCTCGGCGGCGGCACCCTGCTCGGCATCGTCGTCCAGGCCGTCGGGCTGCTGCCGGCGCTGCGCAAGGTCGGCTTCCGCTGGCGGTGGCGGTTCGACTTCCGGGAGTTGGGCCTGCGCGAGCTGGGTCGGCTCGGCGGCTGGATGTTCTGCTACGTGGCGGTCAACTCGCTCGGCCTGGTCGTGCTCTTCAACCTGCTCAACCAGGTGGAGGGCGAGTCGGCCGGACCGGCCATCTACAACAACGTCTTCCTGCTGCTGATGATGGCGCACGGCATCATCGCGGTCTCGATCATCACCGCTCTGATGCCCCGGATGAGCGCCGCCGCCGCCGACGGCCGGTTCGAGGACATGGCAAGCGACCTGTCCCGTACCGTCCGGACCGTCACCGCCGTACTCGCGCCGATCGCGGTCTGCTACGCCGTACTCGCCGAGCCGATCGCGGTGAGCCTCTTCGACTACGGCGCGGCCCGGGGCGACGCGGGTGCCATCTCGCCGGTGCTGCTGGTCGCCGCGCTGGCGCTGATCCCGTTCGCGGTCAGTCAGGTCTTCACCTTCGCCTTCTGGGCACTGCCCGACACCCGCATGCCGGCCCTGATCAACATCCCGGTCGTACTGCTCCGGATCCTGGTGCAGGTTCTCGTCTTCGCCGCGTTCTCCACCTCGGTACTCGCCTCGGGGATGATGTTCGGCAACGCGGTCTCGTACGTCGCCGCGGCGGTGATCTCCGCCTGGTTGCTGCGGCCCCGGATCGGCCGGATCGGCCTCGGCGCGATGTTCAACACCTTCGGCCGGGTGCTCGTGGCCGCCCTCGGCGCGACCCTGGTCGGCCTGCTGGTGGTGACCCTGCTGCCGGGTCAGGCGATCGAGAACCGCTGGCTGGGTTTCCTGGAGGTGGCGATCGGCGGCGCGGCGATCGGCGCGACGTACCTCGGACTGGCCCTGCTGCTGCGGATCCGGGAGATAACCACGGTGTTCGGCATGGTCCGCCGCCGGCTCGGCCGGTGAGCGGTCGCGCACGGGCTGGGGACGTACCTGTGGAAAACCCGGCGGGTCCGGCTCGGACCTCCACGCACAGGCTGTGGACAACGGCTCGTCAGCGTCGGCCGACCCGGTGTCACGGCGAAGCGGCGACGACCGCGCTGCGCCGGCCCGGCTCTCGACACCGTCGGGCCGCGGTGGACCACCGTCGCGGTGTGACCGACGTGACCGCCGTTCGGCAACCACCCGGATGCTGTCGACCTTGGGCGTCCGGCATACTTCCGGCGCACGGGGGAAGGTGCCGGGTGCACGCCGACGCCCCGGACGACAAGGGTGCCGGGCAGGGGCGGCGGGCCGGCACACCGACCCGGTAGCAAACTGTTGAAATTAACCTATAGATTGCTAAAAGCACGGGCCATCAAGGTGGCTGACAGCGGACGATCCAGCGCGCTTCCCGACACATCCGCCCAGCAGGTCCACGTACGGCCGCAAGATGACGTGTCGGGGATCAGTCAGACCCGGGTAAGGTCGCTCTCGACGAGTGCGGCGAGCGCCTAGGCTAGGAGTGCCGGTGGCCGTCCGATTTCCTTCGAAGGCGGAGCGGGAAGCCAGATGCCTAGCAGCACGGGTCCATCGATCGACACGATCACCAAGGGAGGACGGGTGACCCAGGTCGGCGAAGGTCAGGAGGCGGACGAGGCGGCTCCGTCCGTGATGACCTTCGGTGCCCCCGCCGTCGGTGAGGTCCTGGCCGATCGGTACGAGCTTGCCGAACACATCAACGACGACAGCGCGGGCCGGCAGGTCTGGCGCGGTGTCGACGTGGTGCTGCGCCGACCGGTCGCGGTGGTGCTGCGCTATCCCGGCGGTGACTCGGCGAAGGAGATGCTCCAGGCCGCGGTGGCGGCCAGCCGGGTGATCCACCCCAACCTGGTCGGCGTCTACGACGCGATCGACGAGGAGGAGCGGGCGTACGTCGTCCGCGAGTGGGTGGACGGCCACTCCCTGCGCGAACTCGTCGCCGAGGGCGTACTCGACCCGGCCCGGGCCACCAGCATCGCGCACGCCGTCTCCGGGGCGATCTCCGCCATCCACGCCACCGGCATGGTGCACGGCAACCTGCACCCCGGCACGGTGATGGTCGGCGACGACGGCCGGGTGGTGCTCGCCGACGCACGCACCGACGGCGCGGACACCCCCGAGACCGACGTACGGGCGGTCGGCGGCATCCTCTACTACGCGCTGACCGGCCACTGGCCGCACACCGAGGCGTCCCTCACCGCCGGCTCGACCCGGCGGTCCCGCTCTCCGCTGCCGGACGCGGTCAGGGACGCGAGCGGCACCATCGCGGCCCCCCGGCAGGTCCGGGCCGGAGTCCCCGCCTACCTCGACGACCTCACCATGGACCTGCTCGACTCGCAGCTCGCGGTGCCGTCCTCGGACGTCCTCGCCGCCGAGTTGGGCCGGCTCGACGCCGCCGCAGAGGAGCACTACCTCGACAGCGGGCCGCTCCGCTTCACCTCCGGTGAGGACGGCGGCCCCGACCTGCCGACGCCCAGCAACCGCAGGATGCTGATCGGCATCGCCGCCCTGCTGGTGATCGCGCTGGTCGGGCTCTCGCTCGGCATCAACGCCTTGGTCGGCGATCGGGACTCGACCGACGGCCAGGCCGGACCGGCGCCGAGCACCGGGACCAGCACCCAACCCGCGGTGGCCGGCGACCCGGAGCCACCGACCGCCACCCCGCACAAGATCAGCCTCAAGGGTGACCAGGTCCGGGTGATCGACCCGGACGGCGACCGGACCGAGCTGGACGACGTGGAGAAGGCGGTCGACGGTGACGTCAACGAGGGCTGGGAGACCGATACCTACAAGAGCGGTTCGAATTTCGGCAAAACGAAGTCCGGGATGGGCATCCTGATCAACCTGGGTCAGCCCCGCGAGGTCACCAGCGTGCAGGTGGACTTCTCCGAGAGCGGTGTCTCGGCCGAGCTGCGCTCGGGCACCAGGGACTTCCCGGCGACCGCTGGCGGCGACCGGGATCTCGTCGAGGCGTACAGCACCCGGATCGGCAACGCGTACGAGAAGAGCGACCGGACCAAGGTCCTGTTCAGCCAGTTCGCGCCGGGGCAGAAATACCAGTACCTGATGCTGTGGATCACCGACCTGCCGGAGACCGAGCCGGGTTCCGGCCGGTGGAAGATCGGCGTTCAGGAGATCACGGTCCAGAGTCGGTGAGCTACCGGTCGTCCCAGTGCGTGCGTGACTCGGTTATCGTGCGGCCATGACCGGCGGGTTGGGTTCCGACGCTGCCGGCCGGGCCGGCTCGCCCTCCGCCCGCCCCTGGGCGCCGACCGACCCGGCCCGGCCGACGGGCCCGCCCATGGGCAACGCCGACCCGCGCGGACCACAGACCGGTGGTCGGACCGACCGTACGACCTCGCCGGCCTCCTCGACCCGGCTCGACCCGACCACCCGCCCCGGTGCATCCGACGGACTCACTCCGTCCGGGGCCGGGTCATCGACGGACGAGCCGAGCCCGGCCGGGGCGTCGCCAGCCACGGACGCCACAGCGCCGGCCACGGACGTGTCGAACCCGGTTGACGGGGTGACCCGCCCCGCCGGCAGTGCATGGCCCGGCGACCCGGAGCGCAGCGACGCCGAACTGCTCCGGGCACACGTGGACGGCGACCGGGACGCCTTCGCGACCCTGTTCCACCGGCACCGGGACCGCCTCTGGGCGGTGGCGCTGCGTACGGTGACCGACCGGGAGGAGGCGGCGGACGCCCTCCAGGACGCCCTGCTCTCGGCGCACCGCTCGGCGGCCCGGTTCCGGGGCGAGGCCGCCGTCACCACCTGGCTGCACCGCATCGTGGTGAACGCCTGCCTCGACCGGATCCGCCGTCGGCAGGCTCATCCGACCGTGCCGCTGCCGGACAGCAGCCGCCCGCTCGACACCGCCCGGTGGCAGGGTGGCGTCGAGCCGGCCGCGCCGGCCACCGACCACGACACCACGCTCGTCGTACGGCAGGCGCTCGCGGAACTTCCGGTCGAGCAGCGGGCCGCGCTGGTGCTGGTGGACCTACAGGGCTACCCGGTCGCCGAGGTGGCCGAGATCCTCGGCGTCGCCGAGGGCACCGTGAAGAGCCGGTGCGCCCGGGGACGGGCCCGACTCGCCGTCCTGCTCGGCCACCTCCGACCGGCGGGTACCGGCCGCGATCCCGCGCCGAGCCCCAGGGTGCCGTCGGTCACCAGCGGGAACCTCGGCTCCGGTGGCGGCGTCCGATCAGAATCGATCCGGCTCGGGGCGGACAGGCAGGTGGCACCGGACCGGCGTGGTGGTCGGACCGACCAGGACCAGGAGGAATCGTGACCGGGGGCCAGTTCCGGGAGGTCGATCTCGACCTGCTGGCCGACTATGTCGGTGGCGCGCTGGACGGCACCCCGGACGAGGTCGAGATCGCCCGGCTGGTCGACCAGGACCCGGCCTGGGCGGAGGCGTTCGCCGACCTCACCGCCGGCCTGGACGCGGTACGCCTCGACCTGGCGGGCTTGGCCGCCGCGCAGACCCCGATGCCGCCCCTGGTGGTCGACCGGCTCAGCTCGGCGCTGGCCGGCGCTGCCACCCCCGGCACCTCCGACCCGGCCGCCGCCGGCCAAGAGCAGCCTGCCGAGGCACCGGACGACGTTCTGGCGGCGTCGGCCGACGAGCCGGACGACGCCTCGGACGAGCCGGTCGATGCCGCGGCACCGGGTGCCGGTACCCGGTCCGGTGCCGTCCCGGACTCCGGGCCCGGGCCGTCGGGCGGGTCTCCGTCGGGCGGACCGACGCGGCCGGGCGGCCGGCCCCGTCGACACCAGCCCGGCGTACCCGCGCAGCCCGGCGGCGGGCAGCGTCCCGGCCGACCGGGTCGGCGGCGGCGCTGGACGCGACGGATGGCCGGTCCGATCCTGCTCGCCACCGTGGTCGCCGGCTTCGCCGGGTTCGCCGTCAGTGGTCTCGTGGACGGCGGCGACAGCGCCGGTGACCAGACCGCCGGCACGGCGATGAACTCCGGCGAGGACGCGGCCGCGCCGCAGGTCCTCGGCTCCGGCCCGCCCCGGACGGTGGTGGAACCGTCCGCCGAGCGGGTCCTCTCCACCGGCACCGACTACACCCCCGACTCGCTGCCGGACACCGTCTCCCAGCTCACCAAGCAGGCCGCCCCGACCACGCCGGCCACCCAGTCCGCGCCGCGGAACCGCAGTTCCGGCCCGGTGCGGGAGGACGCCGCCCCGGCTGCCAGCCCCTTCTCGGCCGCCGGCGCCTCGCCGTGCTGCCTGCCGACGGGGGCCGGCAAGGCGCTGGAACGCCTGGCCGACCGGTCCGTACTCGCCGCCTGCCTCGACGCGATCGCAACGGCCCACGCCCAGGGCCCGGTCGCGGTCGACCTGGTGGACTACGCCACCTTCCAGGGCCGGGCCGCGCTCGTCGTCGTCTTCACCGACCGCTCGGGAGCCCGCTGGGCCTGGGTGACCGGCCCGAACTGCGGTTCATCCGCTGCCGACCTCATCTACCAGAGCCGGGTAGGGTGAAACAACGCCTCATCGGCTGTTTCGTCGACGCAGTGACATGACCCACCGGATGACCGGCTCGGGAATCCCCGGTTCGTACGATGACGTTCTGGCTTGCAGGTGCCGGTGCCGTACGTGGCCGGCGCTCGGACCGCCGTCGGCGCCTGGCGTCGGTGGCGCAGAGACACACATCGGGAGACGGCAGTGGACGAGGTCCGCAACCTGATCATCATCGGCTCTGGGCCGGCCGGTTACACCGCGGCGGTCTACGCCGCGCGCGCCAATCTCAAACCGCTGGTCATCGAGGGTGTGCAGTCCGGTGGTGCCCTGATGACCACCACCGAGGTGGAGAACTTCCCCGGCTTCGCGGACGGCATCATGGGTCCGGAGCTGATGGACTCGATGCGCAAGCAGGCCGAGCGGTTCGGGGCCGAGTTCGTCACCGACGACGTGACCCGGGTCGAGCTGGTCGACACCGGCGTACCGGGCGAAGGCAGGGTGAGCACGGCGTACGTCGGAGAGACGGCGTACCGGGCGAAGGCGGTCATCCTGAGTACCGGTTCGGCCTGGCGACCGCTGGGTGTGCCGGGCGAGCAGGAATATCTGGGGCACGGTGTGTCGTCCTGTGCCACCTGTGACGGCTTCTTCTTCCGCGGCCAGGAGATCGTGGTGGTCGGTGGCGGCGACTCGGCGATGGAGGAGGCGACCTTCCTCACCAAGTTCGCCAGCAAGGTGACGATCGTGCACCGCCGCGACGAGTTCCGGGCCAGCAAGATCATGGCGGACCGGGCACTGGCCAACGACAAGATCCACGTCGAGTGGAACAGCGTGGTCGAGGAGGTGCTCGGCGACGACGGCAAGGTCTCCGGGGTACGCCTGCGCAACGCACACACCGGCGAGGCCAAGACGCTCGACGTCAGCGGCGTGTTCGTGGCGATCGGCCACGACCCGCGCAGCGAACTCTTCCGGGGCCAGGTGGAGCTGGACGACAGCGGCTACGTCAAGGTCGAGGCGCCGAGCACCCGGACCAACATCCCCGGCGTGTTCGCCGCCGGTGACCTGGTCGACCACACCTACCGCCAGGCGATCACCGCGGCCGGCACCGGCTGTGCCGCCGCCCTCGACGCCGAGCGGTTCCTCGCGACGCTCGACGAAGACTGAACACCAACGCACGAAGCAACCCCCGAGGAGGACTAGTGGGAGCAACAAGCGCCGTCACGGACGCCAACTTCGCCAGTGACGTGCTGCAGTCCGATACGCCGGTACTGGTGGACTTCTGGGCCGAGTGGTGCGGGCCGTGCCGCAAGGTCGACACCCTGCTGGAAGAGATCGCCGGCGAACTGGGGGACAAGGTCCGGATCGTCAAGCTCAACATCGACGACAACCCGGAGACGGCCCGTGCCTACCGGGTGCTGTCGGTGCCGACCCTGACGATGTTCAAGGGCGGCGAACCCGTCCAGTCCATCGCCGGGGCCCGCCCCAAGAGCGACCTGATCAAGCTCATCGAAACGGCGCTGTAGCGCACACCACCGAAACGCCGACGCGCCCGTCTCCGGATCCTCGGACGCGGGCGCGTCGGCGTTCCGACCGGCGGGACCGGCCACCGGTCGAGACTGATCCGCCACAATCGCGGCCGGCACGCGTCGGGCACCGGCCGAGCGGGTATATCCCCAGCTCATCAGCGAGGTTGGCCGGATACCGTACGGTCAACGACGGGCGGGGGCCGGAGCGCCACGGTACGCTCCGGAAGCGTTCCTCCTCGCGACGGTGGGCCGGCGCCACCGGCCCGGATCTCCGTCGACCGGTCCACCGGGGCCGCCCGGAGGAGCCACGAACCGTCCGCCGCCGGACCGGTCGCAGGGCCGATCCGGCACACCGCCCGACAGCCGGGCAGTCAACCGCAGGCACGCAGAGGGAGGTCGTCCGTGCGTCCGATCCGACGTGGTGACCGGGGACGTGCAGTCACCGAGATCCGAGCCGTCCTGGTCGGGCTGGGCCTGCTGCCCGCCGGTGGGCCGCCCGGCGCCGACGAGTTCGAGGCGGAGACCGAGCGTGCGGTACGCGCCTTCCAGCAGGACCGTGGGCTCAGCGTCGACGGTCAGGTCGGCCCGGAGACCTGGCGGGCGCTGGACGCGGCCCGCTGGCGCCTCGGCGCCCGTACCCTCTACCAGGCGATTCCCGACCCGCTGATCGGCGAGGACGTGCGTACCCTCCAGGAGCGCCTGCTGGAGATGGGCTACGACGTCGGTCGCGCCGACGGCGTGTACGGGGCCCGGACGGCCCGCGCGGTCGCCCAGTTCCAGCGCGAGGTCGGGCTCCCCCCGGACGGCGCCTGCGGCCCGCACACCATGAACGCGCTGCGCCGGCTCGGTCGCAAGGTGGTCGGCGGCCGGCCGACCCTGCTCCGCGAATCCGACGCGTTCCGCCAGTCCGGTCCGAACCTGGTCGGCAAGGTCATCGTGGTCGACCCCGGTCACGACCCCTTCGATCCCGGGTTCGTGGTGCAGGACGGCGCGATGCGGTGGACCGAGGCGGACCTCGCCTACGACCTCGCCGCCCGGCTGGAGGGCCGGCTCGCCGCCGCCGGCATGCGGGTGCACCTCACCCGGGGCCCGGCGCCGGCCGCGCCGCTGGCCGACCTCACCCGGGCCGACCTGGCCAACGAACTCGGCGGTGACCTGCTCATCTCGCTGCACATCGACGGGCACGCCAACCCGGAGGCGGAGGGGGTCGCCACCTACCACTACGGCACCGCCAACGGGGTCACCTCGAGCGTCGGTGAACGGCTGGCCGGGCTCGTCCAGCGGGAGATCGTGGTCCGGACCGGGCTGCGCAACTGCCAAACCCACGCGAAGACGTGGGAGCTGCTCCGGCTGACCCGGATGCCGGCGGTACGCGTCGACGTCGGCTACCTCACCTCACCCACCGACCGGGCCCGACTGATCGACCCCCGGTTCCGGGACCGGGTGGTGGACGCCATCGTCGCCGCGGTGCAACGGATGTACTTCCCGGTCGAGGAGGACGTGCCGACCGGCTCGATCGACGTCAGCGAGCTGCGGGCGATGGTGGCGGCCGGCGCCGCCGCCCACGACTGACCGACTGCCGCGGGCTCGGTGAACCGTCAACCGTCAACCGTCAGCCGGCGGCCGAGCGGGTGGCGGGGCGTACCGGGCGGAGCAGCCCCTCCGGGCTCATCGAGCCGAGCAGCTTCTCCAGCGCGTACTCGACGTCGGACTTCCAGGACAGTGCGGTACGCAGCTCCAGCCGGAGGCGGGGAAAGCGTGGGTGGGGACGTACCGTCTTGAAACCGACGGAGAGGAAGTAGTCGGCCGGGGCGACACAGCCGCCCGCGCCCTCACCGGCGTCGCCGAACTTCGCGTCGCCGAACGCCTCGATCGCCTTGATGCCCCGCTTCGTCAGGTCCCGCGCGACCCCCTGGACGAGCATCCGGCCCAGCCCGCCACCGGCGAAGGCGGCGATGATGTGTGCCGTGGTCAGCAGTGCGGCGTCCGCCGAGACCGGCGAGGTGGGAAACGCCATCGACCGGGGAACGTAGGCCGGCGGGGCGTACATCACGAATCCGGCGGGCATACCGTCGACGTACGCGAGCTTTCCGCAGGAGCCCCATTCGAGCAGCGTCTGCGAGACCCAGGCTTCCTTCTCCAGGCCGGGGTCGCCCGCCTCGCGGGCACGTTCGGCCGCCACCGGATCCAGTTCCCAGTAGACGCACCGCCGGCAGGGCCGGGGCAGGTCTTCGAGAGTGTCGAGGGTCAGACTGACCAGACGTCGCGACATCGGCGCATCCCCACAAATCGTCCCGGAGGTCCAAAGACCGCAAATACCGCCATCTCCGGTCCCTACCCCCAACGAGCGATCGTACGCCGGAACCTCCCGGCTCGGGAGAGGACGGGTCGACTACGCACCGTTCCGCCGGGTCAGTCGGTGACCGGGCAGGTCAACCGGTCCGACATGTGGACGGGACCGCCGGGCCGAGGGCCTTACCGGGTGATCGGGATTACGATCGACCGACGAGCGCCGACCGGCGGAGTTGCCGGACAGCCCCACCGACCCGCCCGCACGGCGGGGTCGAGCGGACCGGGACGGAGAGCGGGCGCGGCGTTCGAGGTGCCGAGGGCGCCCGGGCGGGATCAAACGACCTGTTCCGGGAATGCGTTCGGTGACCGTCGCGGCCATCATGGGGGAGGCACGACGAGCGCAGGGAGGCGGGATGAGCGGGCGCGGCGCCGCCATCCCCCGGCCCGGTCGCGGACGTCGTGACGAGGAGAGAGCACAGCGAGGAGGCGGCATGACCGGCACGACGCTGGACGACTACACGGACCGCTATGCCCGGCGGGTACGCGGGATGACGGCATCGGAGATCCGGGCCCTCTTCGCTGTCGCCAGCCGTCCGGAGGTCGTCTCGTTGGCCGGCGGCGCACCGTACATCGCCGCGTTGCCGCTGGACGCGGTCGGCGAGATGCTCAACAAGCTCGCCGCCGACCAGGGCGCGAGCACCCTGCAGTACGGCATCGGCCAGGGGACGCTGGAGCTGCGGGAGCGGATCTGCGAGGTGATGGCGCTCTCCGGCATCGACGTCGGCTGCGGCGCCTCCCCGGAGGACGTGGTGGTGACGGTCGGCGGGCAGCAGGCGCTGGACCTGGTCGCCCGGCTCTTCCTCGACCCCGGCGACGTCGTACTCGCCGAGGGGCCCACCTACGTCGGCGCGCTCGGTGTCTTCCAGAGCGCCCAGGCCCAGGTGGTGCATGTCCCGATGGATGCCGACGGACTGATCCCGGAGGCGTTGGAGCTGGCCATCGCCGAGGTCGCCCGCTCGGGTCGACGGGCGAAGTTCCTCTACACGATCCCGACGTTCCAGAACCCGGCCGGCGTGACGCTGAGCGAGGAACGCCGGGAGCGGGTGCTCGACATCTGCGAACGGGCCGGCCTGCTGGTGGTCGAGGACGACCCGTACGGCCAGCTCGGCTTCGACTGCGAGGCGCCGCTGCCGCTGCGGGCGCGCCGCCGGGACGGCGTGTTCTACCTGAGCACCTTCTCCAAGACCTTCGCCCCTGGGCTGCGGGTGGGCTGGATCCTGGCCCCGCACGCCGTACGCGACAAGCTGGTGATCGCCAGCGAGGCGCAGATCCTCTGCCCCAGCGCCTTCGCCCAGGCCGCCGTCACCACCTACCTGTCGACGATGCCGTGGCGGCAGCAGCTCAAGATCTACCGTGAGGTCTACCGGGAGCGCCGGGACGCCCTGCTCGACGCGCTGGCCGACTACATGCCGGCCGGCACGAGCTGGACCGAGCCGGGCGGCGGCCTCTTCGTCTGGGCGACCCTGCCGGACGGCTTGGACGCCAAGGCGATGATGCCGCGAGCCATCGCCGCCCGGGTCGCCTACGTACCCGGCACCGGCTTCTTCGCCGACGGCACCGGGGCGGGTCACATGCGGCTCAACTTCTCCTTCCCGCCGCCGGAGCGGATCCGCGAGGGCGTGCGCCGGCTGGCGAGTGTGATGGAGCAGGAGACCGCGATGCGCGAGGTCTTCGGCACCGTGGCTGCTCCGTCCCGCCGTCGTGGGCAGGCCGGCGCGGACGTGCCAGGTCCCGACTTGGCATGATCTCCGGCATGGGTACCCACTCTGCCGACGATCCGCTGCTCGCCGCCGAATGGCCGGACCTCGTACCACGGGAGGCCACGGCGGAGCTGCGGGTACTGGTACTCGCCGGAGGACTCTCGTACGAGCGGGACGTGTCACTGAAGTCCGGTCGACGGGTACTCGACGCGCTCCGCTCGGTAGGCGTGGAGGCGGAACTCCGGGACGCCGACGTCTCGCTGCTGCCACTGCTCCGGGAGGATCCCCCGGACGCGGTGGTGATCGCCCTGCACGGGTCGACCGGAGAGGACGGCTCGCTGCGCGGCGTACTCGACATCTGCGACGTCCCGTACGTCGGCTGTGACGCCCGGTCGTCCCGACTGGCCTGGGACAAGCCGTCGGCGAAGGCGGTGCTCCGCGAGGGCGGCATCCCCACCCCGGACTGGGTGGCGCTGCCGCACGACCGGTTCTCCGAACTCGGCGCGGTGGCGGTGCTGGACCGGATCGTCGACCGGCTCGGACTGCCACTCATGATCAAGCCGGCCCAGGGCGGCTCGGGTCTCGGCGCCGCCGTGGTCCGGGATCCCGGCGCGCTGCCGGCGGCGATGGTCGGCTGCTTCGCGTACGACTCGACGGCGCTCGTCGAGCGCTACGTACCCGGAATGGACGTGGCCGTCTCGGTGGTCGACCTGGGCGACGGCCCGCGTGCCCTGCCCGCCGTCGAGATCGTCCCCCGCAACGGCGTCTACGACTACGCCGCCCGCTACACCGCCGGGCTCACCACCTGGCACGCCCCGGCCCGGTTGTCGGCCACCGCGGCGGCCCGGGTAGCGGAAACCGCCCTCGCGGCCCACTCCGCGCTCGGGCTCCGCGACCTGTCCCGGGTGGACCTGATCGTGGACGAGGACGACCGGCCGCACGTGCTGGAGGTCAACGTCTCGCCGGGCATGACCGAGACCTCGTTGCTCCCGCTCGCCGTGAACGCCGCCGGACTCGACTTCGGCGAGCTGCTCCGTACCCTGGTCGCCCGCGCATCCCAGCGCCGTACCCTCGGCCGCTCCTGACCCACGCCGCTCGCCGGCTCCGCGCACTGGCCCACCCGCCGGGCGCCGACGACCCGCGCGTCGTGCCCGGCACCGGGCGGGACCGTGCGCTGGTCGAGGAGCGGTGCCTCGTCGTCGCCCGGCTGGTTAGTAGGCCCGGGTGGCCGGATCACCGGGTGACTCGCGGCGGGCGCCCGGATCGGTGGCGTCCGCCGAGTCCGCCGGCTCCGGTATCCCCGGCCCCGCCTCCGCCTCGGTCACCGTCGGCGTAGCCGGGGGTGGGGAAGCGGCGGCCGGCTCGGTCGACGTCGCCGAGCCGGTTACCGGTGCGGTGACGGATGCCTCCCTGGCGCCCTGCTGGGCCAGGCTCGACGGCGCCTGCCACTGGATGCGCGGCGGCTCGGCCAGCGGACGTCCGCCGAACTCGGCGAGCCAGGCTGCCACCAGCGCGAGATTTTCCCGCCACTGTGCTTCGGGAATCGGAGGCAGGATGTGGTCCCACAGGGACAGGAAGGTCCCGCGCAACTGGAGCCGCCCGTACGGCCGCGCCAGGAACCACAGGTGCAGGTGTGCGGCGCCGTCACCCCAGCGGTTGACGTGCACCCGGGCGACCCCGTCCAGGGACCGTACGGCCCGTTCGAGCCGTACCGTCATCACCCCGAGTTCGGCAGCGAGCAGGTTGGGCAGGTCGCCCAGGTCCAGATGCGAACGTGATTCGAGGATCAGCACCATCGGCAGCCCGGTCGGCCGGTCCATGGCGCGTACCCGCCAGCGTTCGCTGACCCAGATGTAGGCGTCGTCGGGAGCGTTGCAGGAGTGACACTCGCCGGAACCCTCGCCCTTGCGCGGCGGCTCGACCGCCACGGGCTCGTCGAGTTGCTTGACCCGGAACTCGCCTTCGAAGGGGAACGAAGGCCACCTGGTGAAGTCTGGTACAGCGGGAGGGGTGTGGGGCACGACGCTGACCCTAACCGAGTTCGGGACCGCTGTCCCTACCCTGTTTCGGCCGCCGATCATCGCCGTCCCGGCGGGGCATCCGTACCACTTCCGCCGTCTGCTGGACGAGGCACGGGCGACTCGAATCGCTCCCGGTACGGCGGCATCGAGCCGGCTCGCAAGGGCAGGTTCCCTGGTCTCCGGCGCACCGTCCTCCGGGCCGGCTCCGCCACCAATATGGGCCCTCGCGGGCGAATTTCACCACCGTCATCCACAGGCCCACACCGCGTTCCACGCGCTGTTTCACGTGAAACGGGGGGTGCCTGTGGACAACCCCTGTGGATTACCTCTCGCCCATCTCCGGACCCGCCTCTCATCCCATCCTCGTCCGCGCTGTGTCCGTCCGCGGACCCCCGAGCGGACGGTGGAAAAGCGGGGTGAGGAGTGCCCGTCACGGCGTCGCGCTGGCACCCGCCGAAGCAAGCCGCTAGGGAACAGATCCGGCCCGGGACACGCAACCGCCTTCCGGGACCGCTGGGATCTCCACAGCAGCGACAACTCCGCGAGGTCGGGGGGAAGGACGGCGCCGTGTCGGCTGCCCCGCCCAGCCGACATCCGGCGGCGGTCCACGCCTACGGCGAGCAGTACTCGAACCGCGATCGCAGGTACCGGACGAGGCGGAGAAGCAGCGCCACCGACCCTGAAGGAGATGGCGACACCTGGGGGCCTGTCCCTGGACCGGCTCAAGCAGGACTCGCCGGGCGCCTACCGGCTACTGGAACAGCAGACCCCGGGGCGCGTTGCAGCCGAATCCATCCCCGCCGGCAGACCCCGTCCCCCGCGTCTTGGCGGTCGACGCCATCCGTCCACATCACCCGGCATCCGCCGAGAGCGGAAGGGCGAGAGCGGAAGGGCGAGAGCCGAGAAACTGCGCCCGAGAGCGGAGCCGAGAGCGGCGACTGAGGCTCGCGGCGCCCGCACCATCGACGCGCGGCTCGGCCTTGCGCACGGCAACTCGCCGGTCCTCAGACCCTCGCCGTCGCCGCAAGTCCCGGAGATGAAGCGGTCGCGCCCGCGCAACGGCGGCTGGACGTCCGCCCGCTCCGGGTGCGCTTGTTTCACGTGAAACCAGCGCACCGACTCCCCGGATCGATGACGGAAATGGCCACCACCCCGATCCAAGTCGGGGTGGTGGCCAGTCGCGCGCTGTCGACCGGATCGCCCGCCCTCGCCCGAACGGCGGGCGCGGGCCTGCGGTCAGACCGACTCGTCGGGTTCGGCGTCCGAGCCTGTCATTCCAATGAGGCCGACGATCCGCTCAAGGTCGTCCACCGTGGCGAACTCGATGGTGATCTTCCCCTTGTTACGCCCGATGTCGACCTTGACTCGGGTGTCGAACCGATCCGACAGCCGGTCCGCGAGATCGGTCAACCCCGGGGCGTGCACCTTGGCGCGACGCTTGGCTGGGCTGGGGCGACTGGGGGAGGTCTCGGTCAGCTTCACGACCTCCTCCGTGGCCCGCACCGAAAGCCCTTCGGCCACGATCCGCCGGGCGAGTTCCTCCTGCGCTGCCGAACTTTCCAGGCTGAGCAACGCCCGGGCATGCCCGGCGGAGAGCACTCCGGCGGCCACCCGCTTCTGCACCTCGGCAGGGAGGTTCAGCAGCCGGATGGTGTTCGAGATCTGCGGACGACTGCGGCCGATCCGGCGGGCCAGCTCCTCGTGCGTCGCGCCGAACTCTTCCAGGAGCTGCTGATAGGCGGCCGCCTCTTCCAGCGGGTTGAGGTTGGCCCGATGGATGTTCTCCAGCAACGCGTCCCGGAGCATCGCGTCGTCCCGGGTGTCCCGGACGATCGCGGGAATGGACTCCCGACCGACCGCCTGCGCCGCACGCCAGCGGCGTTCGCCCATCACCAGCTCGAACCGCTCACCGGGAAGCTGGCGTACCACGATCGGCTGGAGGAATCCGACCTCCTGGATCGAGAGCTTGAGTTCCTCCAGGGCCTCCTCGTCGAAGACCTGCCGTGGCTGCTTCGGGTTGGGCACGATCGCGTCGAGCGGGATCTCGGCGAATCGGGCGCCGGGTACGGGCGCCAGTTCCGGCCCCGTCGGCTGCACCGGAGTCGAGGGCACCGGCGCGGACCAGGAGGATTCGCCGGGCAGCGACTGCGCGGCCTCCGGTCGACCGGCTGGAGGCTCCGCCGTCGCCACCCCGGCCGCTGGTTCCGGTGTTGTGGGAATCAGCGCGCCCAGTCCACGACCCAACCCGCCCCGCGGACGGTTCTTCATGCCACGCCTCCCGACGCATCAACCGAGCTATGCATTGCGGCCAACAGACTCTTTGACCCCGCGCATGGCGATCTCCTGGGCCGCCTCGAAGTAACTCGTGGCGCCCCGCGAACCGGGATCGTAGGTCATCACCGACTGGCCGTAGCTCGGAGCCTCCGACACCCGCACGTTGCGCGGAATCACCGCCTGCAGCACCTTGTCGCCGAAATGGTTCCGGACGTCCTGCTCGACCGCGTCCGCGAGCCGGGTCCGCCGGTCGTACATGGTGAGGAGGATCGTCGAGACCTCAAGGGTCGGGTTCAGGTGCTGCCGTACCAGGTTGATGTTGTTGATCAGCTGATTGAGGCCCTCCAGCGCGTAGTACTCGCACTGGATCGGGATCAGCACCTCTTGGGCGGCGCAGAGCGCGTTGACCGTGAGCAGGCCGAGCGAGGGCGGGCAGTCGATGAAGACGTAGTCGAACTGCGCCGGGTGGCCGGCGATCGCCCGGGCGAGACGGGACTCCCGGGCTACCACCGAGACCAACTCGATCTCGGCACCGGCCAGGTCGATGGTGGCCGGTACGCACCAGAGGTCGGGAATCCCCTCGACCGACTGGGCCACCTCGGCCAGCGGTACGTTGTCGATCAGGCAGTCATAGACGTCCGGTACGCCGGCGTGGTGCGGCACGTTCAGTCCGGTCGAGGCGTTCCCCTGCGGGTCGAGGTCCACGACGAGGACACGGTTGCCGTGCAGCGCCAGAGCCACCGCCAGGTTGACCGTGGTGGTGGTCTTGCCGACGCCTCCCTTCTGATTCGCGACACACATGATCCGTGGCCGGTCCGGACGCGGCATCGTCACCTCGCCGCTCGGGTTCAGGATTTGCACAGCGCGCATTGCCTCCATTGCCAACGGGGGATCGTCCTGTTCGCGCGACGGGGTTTCACGTGAAACGTACGCGTCGGACGCGGCGTCCTCGGGGAAGGTCTCGGGTACCGCCGACGGCGTGTCGGCCGGAGACTCGGGCTCGACGGCCGGGCGCGGGCCCAGACCCGCGCCGTCAGCGCGGGCCGGTGCCGGCGAACCGACCGGAGCCGCCGGAGCCTCAGCGCTGACAGGCGGCACAACCGGCACCTGGGCGCCGGGGCGTGGGGCCGTCGACTGCGGCGGTACGTCCGGCGGCGCCGAGAACGTCGGTGCCGCCGCCCGCCCGGCCGGCCTCGGGTGCTCCGGGCCGTTCCCGGACTGGTCCGGCCCCGGTCCGGGTACCGGCTGGCGGGGCAGATCCGCTGTCGCTCTCGGGCCGGATGCCTCTGCCGCGAACGGCGAACCCACCGGGGGGTATCCCGGCCCGCCGTGCCCGGGCTCACCGGGCGGTGGGGCGACCCGGGCGGTACCACGACTCGGACCGGATGGCGGTGCGGAGTCATACCCGGTCGGCTGGCCGTCGGAGCCGTCGTCCCGCCCCGGCGGCCGAGCCCGGCCGCTGGCAGACCAACCTTCATAGTCGGTTTCACGTGAAACATCGGCGCCGCCGGAGTGATAGCCCCCGGAGTCCGTCATCTCTGGATCGTCATACCTACCGTTGTCATGCACCGTGTCATCCCTGCCAGCTTCGGATGGTGTCGGCCCGGTCAGCGCCCATGCCCGCGCCTTGGGCGTTAGCGTGCGGTCCGGCAAGAAGCGGGGAAGGCCTGAGGCGCCACCCGCTGCCCGGTCTACACTATCGACGCGCGGTCAGCCTACGGCCGCTGGGCAATTAGGGCCACGGCTGTCCGTAGGATGAAAACCCACCGTTCCGGAGATCTGCCCCCGGGGACCGTGTCTGATCAGCGGATTCGACGCCTCGGCTCGACCGCCAACAATTGTGCCCGCCACACCGCCGCGTCGGGGTTCCCACGCCGCCCTGCCGCCACCCGATCCCAGGGACCGCGAGCCGCTCCCCAGAGCCACACCACGAGGGGATCGCAACCGCTACGACGGCCCGCGCCCGGACACAGCCGACGAAGGACGCGACGTATATCGGCGCCTATCGAAACAAGCCCTGGCTGGTTGTCGCTGCGACCTGCGGGAAACGTTTCCGTCAGAGTGCCGCCGACGCCTCACCGAGACGGTCCTGCCGACCGACGGCCGTCTGACGCTGCCAGGGCTGGGGTACGCGTACCGATGCCATCCCCGCCGCCGTCGCCGCCTGGATGCCCAACTCGGTGTCCTCGAAGACCAGACAGGACTCCGGAGGTACGCCCAGCAGGCGGGCCGCGAGCAGAAAGCCCTCCGGATCCGGCTTGGCCATCGTGTAGTCCTCGGCACAGACCAGCACGTCGAACTTCTCCAGCAGGTCGAGCCTCTCCAGGGAGGCGGTGACCGACTCCGTGGTGCTGCCGGACACCACGGCGAGCGGAAGCCGCCGGTGGGCCCGGTCGATGTGTTGCCGCACCTCGGGTACGGCGGTGAGGCGCGGCAACAGTCCCCGGTAGAGATCCTCCCTGCGGCGGGCGACCACCTCCGGCGGCATGGCGAGACCCTGCCGCTCGTTGAGCGTGGCGATGATGTCGACCACCGTCCGCCCGCCCCAGGCGTAGAAGAGGTCCTCCGGGAAGTCGCACTCCCACTCCGCCAGCGCCTGCTGCCAGGCGACGTAGTGCAGTGGCATGGAGTCGGCGATGGTGCCGTCGCAGTCGAAGAGGTACGCGCGGAACTCGCCGGACGGCAGGGGCAGCATCACCGGCACAGGGTATCGCCGGCACGCTTACCGCCGAGGCACCGAACCGGTACGCCCGAAGCCGCGCAACTGGGTACCGCGGGTGAGCGGCCACCGCCGCCCGCCGGCGCGAGGGAACTACCGGGCCGCACCGCCCCGCCGACCGCCCGAGGCACCCGGGCCAGCCGGTCGACCGGCGCGCTCCCGGACCACCTCCACAACGGTGGTCGGCGGGTCGACAACTCCGAGGCCGGCCTGCCGGACGACCGGTGCCGACCCACCGAGCCGGCGTACCGTCTCGGCGTGCTCGGCCACCTCCTCGGCGGCACTGGCTCCCTTGAGTGCCAGCAGGCGCCCGCCGGGCACGGCGAGTGGGAGACACCAGCCGGCGAGCCGGTCGAGCGGGGCGACGGCCCGCGCCGTCACGACGTCGGCCGGCACCCGCAACTCGGCCGGAAGGTTGGCCAGATCCACCGGCCCGCCGGTGCCGACCGGAAGCGGGACGTCGGGGTCGACCGGAAGCGGGCGGCTGGACGGGCCGCTTCGGCCGGCTCGCCGCCGCCGACCAGCGGCACTCTCACGCCGGCTCGCGGCAAGTTCCTCCGCCCGGGCCCGGACCACGGTCACGGTGTCCGCGAGGTCGAGTGCGGTGACCACCTCGGCCAGGAACACCGCCCGCCGGGCCAGCGGCTCGACCAGCGTGACGGCCAGGTCCGGCCGGGCGATCGCGAGGACGATTCCCGGAAGCCCGGCACCCGAGCCGACGTCCACGACCGAGGCACCGACCGGCAGGAGTTCCGCCACCGCGGCGCAGTTGAGCAGGTGCCGGTCCCAGATCCGGGGAGTCTCCCGGGGGCCGATCAGGCCGCGCAGCACGCCGGGGCCGGCCAGTAGTTCCGCGTACGCGGCCGCGAGCGGAAGCCGCTCCGCGAAGAGGGTACGGGCCGGCTCGGCAAGTTCGGCCGGGAGCGGTACGGCCGGCGGCGGTACGGCCGGCGAGCTGTCGCCTCCGGCCCGGACAGCCGACGGCCCGGGCGGCGGTTCGCCACCCGGGCCGGAAACGGATCGGTACGTCATCGACCGCTCAGTCGACCGGGCGTACGACGATCCGGCGGTTCGGCTCGACGCCCTCGGACTCGCTCTCCACCCCGGCGATGGCGTTCACCACGTCGTGCACGCACTTGCGCTCGAAGGCGGACATCGGCTCCAGCCGGACGGCCTCGCCGTGCTGCTTGACCTTCTCGACCGCGTTCTTGGCCACCGCGGAGAGCTCCTTGCGGCGGGTCGCCCGGTAGCCGCCGACGTCGAGGAGCAGCCGGCTGGGCGATCCGGTCTGCCGGAACACGGCGAGCCGGGTCAGCTCCTGGAGCGCCTCCAGGGTGGCGCCGCGCTGCCCGACCAGCGCCTGCAGACGCCCGCCGACCACCTCGACCACGGGTCGTCCGGCGGAGACCAGCTCGTCGATGTCGCCGTCGTAGTCGAGGATGTCGAGCAGCCCTTCGACGTAGTCCGCGGCGATCTCGCTCTGCCGGAACAGGTCGGCGTCGCTGGTCGCCCCGGCCGGCTTTCCACCGTTGCTGGCCTGCTCGACCTCGTCGCCTTCCTCGTCGCCCTCCTCGTCGTCGTCCACGTCGTCCACGTCGTCGTCCTGCCCCGGACCGGCGTCCGCGACGTCCCCGGCAACCGCAACGGCCTCGGTGGTTTCGGCGTCCGCGGGCGAGCCCGCCGGCAGGACCGGGTCGGTGTCGCCGATGGGCTGCTCGGCGCGCGGAATACTGGTGTCGGTCACCGTCTCATCTCCGTACTCTCTCGGCCGGACCGTACGGTCCCGCTGGTTTCCCGGGCCCGGCGGGAGATCGCCGAGTGCCACGGGCACGTCTGCACGGGCAACGGTGCCCGTCGTCACGGGGGCGCGGCGGATTCCGGTCCGGCGCCAGCGCTGGTGGCAGCACGGCCCGAAGTCCTACCGGGCCACCGACCGACAGTTACGGCCGGTGGCCGGTCGCGTCAACCCTGACGCTTCGCCGGACGCCCCTTCTTGGGGTTGACCGGCTTGGCGCCCGGCTTGGGGGCGAGCGCCTTGGTGTCGACGGCCGGCTTCTCCGGCTGCGCACCGTTGGCCTTGGACCGCCCGAACCGCCCGGCGGGCTTCGCCGGCTTGCCGGGCTGCACCGGGTTACGGGAGTCGGTCCCCCGCCGCCCGGCCGCGCCGCCGGCTCCGGTGGTACGCCGAGGGGCGGACTCGCCCGGCTTCGGCAGCCGTGGGGCGGTCTGCGGCGGCGGGTACTTGCGCAGCACCCACTGCTGCTGGCCGAGGGTGAACAGGTTGTTGGTGACCCAGTAGATGACCACACCGATCGGGAAGATCGCGCCGGAGACCAGCAGCGAGGCGGGGATGCCGTAGAGCATCAGCCGCTGGATCATGCGCTGCTGCGGGTCCTCGGCCCAGCCGGTCTTGAGGATCATCTGCCGGCTGGTCAGGTAGGTGGTGGCGATCATGATGGCTACCAGGACGCCGGCCAGGATCTTGACCGACGTGCCGCTGGCGTTCAGCCGGGCCAGCTCCGCCGCGCTGGAGCCGAACTTGCCGGCGATCGGCACGTCGAAGAGCCGGGCGTGGGTGGCGCTCTCGAACTGGTCGATCGTCCAGCCGTACCGGGTCTTGCCCTGGTTGGCCGGGTCCAGCCGGCGGAGCACGTGGAAGAGGCCGATGAAGACCGGAGCCTGTAGGAAGATCGGAAGGCAGCCCATCAGCGGGTTCGCCTTCTCCTTCCGGTACAGCTCCATCATCTCTTTCTGGAGCGTCTCCCGGTCACCCTTGTGCTTCTCCTGGAGGGCCTTCAGCTGGGGCTGGAGCGCCTGCATCGCCCGCTGCGACTTGATCTGCTTGACGAAGATCGGGAAGAGGATCACCCGCAGGGTGACCACCAGGAAGATGATCGCCAGGATCCAGGACCAGTTGGTGCCCAGGACCGCCCCCGCCGACACCCCGATGGCGTCCCAGGCGGAGTGCCACAGCAGCAGGATCCACGAGATCGCCCAGTAGATCCAGTCGAGACTCAATTCGGGGCTCCAGTCACATCGGCATGGCGGCGTGCGCCCGGCTCCGGCACCGGGTCATATCCACCGGGGTGGAAGGGGTGGCAGCGCAACAGCCGCCGGACCGCCAGGACGGCTCCCCGGAGTGCACCGTGCCGCGCGACCGCCTCCAGGGCGTACGCGCTGCAGGACGGGTAGAACCGACAGCGGGCCGGCAGCGCCGGGCTTATCCAACGACGGTACGCGACGATGGCTCCAGCCAGCACTCGGGCACCGAGTGTCATCCCGGGCGTACCGTCGGACGACGTCGTCATCGGGACCGCCGGGAGGACTTCCGGGGGGCGAGTGCCGCCGCGATCGCGGCGTCCAGGTCGGTGCCGAGCCGCGCGTACGCGGCGTCGGCGGCACCGGGCAGTGCGCGTACCACCAGGGTGCTGTCGGGCGGCAGGCCCGGCAGCCGGTCGCGGACCAGGTGTCGCAGGCGGCGCCGGACCTTGTTCCGGGCCACCGCGCCGCCCACCGCCTTGGACACGACGAAGCCGGCCCGGGCGGGCGCGGGCTCGTGTCCCGCACCGGCGCTCCGAACCGGCTCCGATGCCGTCGTGGTCGGGGAAGAAGTCGGCGCCGGCGTTCCGGCCGAATCGAGATGGACCACCACGGTTCCTCGACTGGCACGGCGCCCACCCCGGATCGCCGCGGCGAAGTCACTGCTGCGCCGCAGTCGCTGTGCGGCCGCCAGCACGACTGCCTACATCCCCGGACCGGCCTTGCCAGCCGTCAGGCCGACAGGCGGGTGCGACCCTTGCCACGGCGGGCCGAGATGATGGCGCGACCAGCCCGGGTGCGCATGCGCAGCCGGAAGCCGTGGGTCTTCGCGCGCCGGCGGTTGTTCGGCTGGAAGGTGCGCTTGCTCACGTCAGGCTCTCCGTCGTCGTACGCCCCGGTCGTGCGACAGCGGGGTCGTGTGATTGTCTGGCGTCGACCGCCGGGACGGCCGGGTGTCGATGCCGTCCAGGCATCAGCCACGGCCCGTGCCGGGCCGCGGTCAACAGTCTCCCATCACCCTAGCAGAGGGCGACAGAGCAACCGTTGGAGCCTACGCAGCCCGACAACGGCCGTCAAACGTCATGATCGGCACCCGGCTCGGCCGTGCTGCCGGCGCGGGGCTCCGGACCGTCGGGCGTCAGGCGTGGGTGTCGGGGACCATCCTCGGCGGACGGCCCGGCGCAGGCTTCGCCGGGCGGACGGCCCGGCCGGGGTATACCGGCGAAGCCGGTGCCCGACTCCGCTGACGCCACCCCGCCGGACGGGGTTTTCTCTGCTGTCGGCAAGGTCCCGGGGGGAGCCGACGGTTGAAGGGTTGTGGACAACGCTGTTAGCGTGCCCGATTGCACGTCAGCGTCAAGGGGTGGGGATGCCGCTGACGGGCAAAACCGGACAAGCTCGTCGATCGTTCGACAGATGAACCCGCGTCAACGCCGGTCGGGCCGGGGGCAGACGACACGGACGCCCGGCCGGGCGACACAATCGGTCGATACACAGGCTGTGGATAACCTGTGGACGGCGCCGGCACCCGCCGAACGCCGCGTCGTGCCTGTTCGAGCACGTCAGCAAGCCTGGAACGGTCGACTGGGACGGCAACGGCGGCCGGAGACGCAGAGGCGATGGGGGTGGCGCGACGGTGGCCGACACGATCGACCTTGGCGCGGTGTGGGCGGCGACGACCGAGGAACTGGCCGACGCGATCATCTCGGCCCAGCAGCGCGCCTATCTCCGGCTGACCCGGCTGCACACCATTATCGAGGACACCGCGCTGCTCTCCGTACCGGACGCCTTCACCCGGGACGTGATCGAGTCGCGACTCCGCCCGGCGATCACCGAGGCACTCTCCCGCCGGCTGGGCCGGGCCGTCCAGGTGGCGGTCACCGTACGGCCGCCCGAGGACGGCCAGGTGCGCCCGACCGGTACCGGCTATCCGGCCGGACCCGAACCGGCGGGGATGGCCGCGCCCCCGGGTTATCCCGGATCCGGCGGCCCGCCGGGCTATCCCGGCGGTGCCGAGCCGGCCGGCGGATACGACGGCGCCGACCCATCGGGAGGTGGCTACGCCGGCCCGGACCCGGCCGACGGATACGGCGACCGCGAGCCGGCCGGGTACGCCGACTCCGACCCGACCGGCGGGTACCGGGCCGAGCCGCTCCGCTTTCCCGGTGAGGCCGAACGCGAATACCCGGTACGACCGGAGCGGGAGTTTCCGGCCGGCCCCGGCCCGGAGGCACCCGAACACCGGAACCCGGTGCCGGACCAGACCGGCGGGCGCAAGCCCCCGACGTTCACCGGCTCGGCTCAGGTGCCGTCCGGCGCTGCGGGACGGCCCCCCGGGCGCCCCGACCCTGCCCGGGGCAACCTGATCCCGACCAGCCGGGACGGCCAGGAGCCGCTCTTCAGCGCGCCCTATCCCGAGCCGTACCGGCCGACCGCTCCGCACCAGGAGCGGCGGGGCTTCGACGAGCGGGGGACCGACACCGGCGACCTGGGCCAGTTCGGCGACCATCGGGCGGCGGACCGCCGCTACCACGACACCCGGGACGGTGCCGGACGGCTCGGCCCGGGCCGGGACGGCGGCCCGGACAACGGCCCGGGGCGGGGCGGCGGCAACGCCCTGCACCGGCCGGGTGGCCGGGACGACCGCCGGCCGGGCGGGGTCGGCGGGGCCGGGGACGTCGGCGGCAACCGGCTGAACCCGAAGTACATGTTCGAGACCTTCGTCATCGGCTCGTCCAACCGGTTCGCCCACGCGGCGTCGGTCGCGGTCGCCGAGTCGCCGGCCAAGGCGTACAACCCGCTGTTCATCTACGGCAGCTCCGGGCTGGGCAAGACCCACCTGCTGCACGCCATCGGGCACTACGCGACGACGCTGGGCAACGCCCGCTCGGTCCGGTACGTCTCGACCGAGGAGTTCACCAACGACTTCATCAACTCGCTCCGGGACGACAAGACGAGCGCGTTCCAGCGCCGCTACCGCGACGTCGACATCCTGCTGATCGACGACATCCAGTTCCTGGAGAACCGCGAGCGGACCCAGGAGGAGTTCTTCCACACCTTCAACACCCTGCACAACGCCAACAAGCAGATCGTGATCACCTCGGACCGGAAGCCGAAGGACCTGGCGACGCTGGAGGACCGGCTGCGTACCCGGTTCGAGTGGGGCCTGCTCGCCGACATCCAGCCGCCGGACCTGGAGACCCGGATCGCGATCCTGCAGAAGAAGGCGGCCCAGGAGCGGCTCTTCGCCCCGCCGGACGTACTGGAGTTCATCGCCTCCCGGATCGCCAACTCGATCCGGGAACTCGAGGGGGCACTGATCCGGGTCACCGCGTTCGCGTCGCTGACCCGGTCCCCGGTCGAACTCTCGCTGGCCGAGGAGGTGCTCCGGGACTTCATCCCGGACGGCTCCGGGCCGGAGATCACCGCGGACCAGATCATGATCTCCACCGCCGACTACTTCGGGGTGAGCCTGGAGGACCTGCGCGGGCAGTCCCGGTCCCGGGTACTGGTCAACGCCCGGCAGGTGGCGATGTATCTGTGCCGGGAACTGACCGACCTGTCGCTGCCCCGGATCGGCCAGGCGTTCGGCGGGCGCGACCACACCACCGTGATGCACGCCGATCGGAAGATCCGGCAGCAGATGGCGGAACGCCGCTCGCTCTACAACCAGATCGCCGAGCTGACGAACCGGATCAAGCAGAACACCTGACCGACCGAACCGGCGAGGGCCGGGTACGGGCCGACCCGGTCCGTACCCGGCCCTCGGTCGTGATCCGGGGCCTCCGGGGGCGATCGTCCGGCCCTCGGTCGTACACAGGGCCGCTCGTTGTACCCAAGCTGTCCACAGCCGGTTGTCCACCGCCGGTGGATAACCTCGGTTCGGCGTCGGACGGACAACCCACAACCTGTGGACAAGGGTTGGGGAAACGTGTGTGGACGGTTACCCACTGTCACATAGTTGTCCACCGCTCAGGGCGGGCTGTGTACGGGCTGTTGAAGGTTCTGGGGACGGTGCCTGTCGATCTCCGCCCGGCTGTGCCCACAGATGGGGAAAAGCCGGTGGGTAACCCGGTGGACGGCCGGTGGACAAGCGTGGAAAACCCCGCCGACGGCGGTGGCTGTGGATCGCGAGCCCGGTTTCGACCCCGGTTGTCCACACCTCGCACACCGGTGGAGAAGCCGCTGAGCTGCGTAAAGGCGACCCCTCCACAGTTTGCACAGCACCGATGAAGACGATTGAGTTATCTCTTCAAGAGAACAAAAACCAATCACCGGCGTTGGGCATGCTGTGGACTCTTTTTGATCCGTCGTACCCATGGGTCAAGATCTGCCGAAGTACCGGGGTCGGGCGCACAGCCGATGTGGCCGGGCCCTAAGGTGCGATGCAGGGCCGCACGGTTGGCGGGGCCGGAAGGCGACCGCCGGCATGAGACAGTTGTCGCTGACGTCGATCCGGAGGCATGGCATGAAGTTCCGCGTGGAGCGCGACGCGCTCGCCGACGCCGTGGCGTGGACCGCGAAGAGTCTGCCCAACCGTCCCTCGGTGCCGGTGCTGGCCGGCGTACTGCTCCGGGTCGGTGAGGGCGGGCTGCACGTCTCGGGCTTCGACTACGAGGTGTCCAGCCAGGTGACCGTCGACGTGCAGAGCGAGGCGGAGGGCGCGGCCCTGGTTTCCGGCCGGCTGCTGGCGGAGATCACCAAGGCACTGCCGGCGAAGCCGGTGGACATCGCCGCCGCCGGGGCCCATCTGGAGCTGGTCTGCGGCAGCGCCCGGTTCACCCTGCCGACGATGCCGGTCGAGGACTACCCGACCCTGCCGGAGATGCCGGGCAGCGCCGGCACCATCGACGCGGCCACCTTCGCCGCCGCGGTGGGCCAGGTCGCGATCGCCGCCGGCCGGGACGAGACGCTGCCGATGATGACCGGCGTACGCATCGAGCTGAACGGTTCGACCCTGTCGATGCTCGCCACCGACCGCTACCGGCTGGCGCTGCGCGAGATCGACTGGCGGCCGGACGACCCGGAGGTCAGCATCAACGCGCTGGTCCCGGCCCGGACCCTGCACGACACCGCCAAGGCCCTCGGGCCGCTCGGCGGCGACGTCACGATGGCGCTCTCCCAGGGCGCGGCCGGCGAGGGCCTGATCGGGTTCGCCGGCGGCACCCGCCGGACCACCAGCCGGCTGCTGGACGGCGCCAACTACCCGCCGGTGCGCTCGCTCTTCCCGGCCAGTTCCAACGCGGAGGCCAGGGTCTCGGTCGCCGCGCTCGTCGAGGTCGTCAAGCGGGTGTCGCTGGTCGGCGGCCGGACCACGCCGGTACTGCTCAACTTCAGCTCGGACGGCCTGGTCGTCGAGGCCGGCAGCACCGAGGAGGCCCGGGCCAGCGAGGCGATGGACGCCACCTTCACCGGCGAGCCGCTCACCATCGGCTTCAACCCGCAGTACCTGATCGACGGACTCCAGAACCTTGGCTCGGCGCTGGCGGTCTTCTCCTTCGTCGACGCCTTCAAGCCTGCGGTGATCTCGCCCTCCACCGAGGACGGAGAGATCATTCCCGGCTACCGCTATCTGATCATGCCGATCCGGGTCACCCGCTGATCGCACCGGTTCTGGAAGGAAAGTTCATGCAACTCGGCCTGGTGGGCCTCGGCCGGATGGGCGGCAACATGCGCGAGCGACTGCGCGCCGCCGGGCACGAGGTAATCGGCTACGACCAGAACCCGGCGCTGTCCGACGTGGCCAGCCTGGCCGAACTGGCCGAGAAGCTGGCCGCGCCCCGGGCGGTCTGGGTGATGGTGCCGGTGCAGTACACCGAGCCGACCGTCGACGGGCTGATCGAGGTCCTCTCCGCCGGAGACATCGTCATCGACGGCGGAAACTCCCGGTTCAGCGACGACCTGCCCCGGGCGGAGAAGCTCGACCGGCACGGCATCGGTTACATCGACGTCGGCGTCTCCGGCGGCATCTGGGGGCGGGAGAACGGCTACGGCCTGATGGCCGGCGGTGACGAGCAGCACGTCGGGCGGCTGATGCCGATCTTCGACGCGCTCAAGCCGGAGGGTGAGTTCGGCTTCGTGCACGCCGGGCCGGTCGGCGCCGGGCACTACGCCAAGATGGTGCACAACGGCATCGAGTACGGCCTGATGCACGCCTACGCCGAGGGCTACGAGCTGCTCACCGCCTCCGAACTGGTGACCAACGTGCCGGGCGTGTTCAAGTCCTGGCGGGACGGCACCGTGGTCCGGTCGTGGCTGCTCGACCTGCTCGACCGGGCCCTCGACGAGGACCCGGAGCTGTCCCAGCTCAGCGACTACACCGAGGACACCGGGGAGGGGCGCTGGACGGTGGACGAGGCGGTCCGGCTCGCCGTGCCGCTGAACGTGATCGCCGCCTCGCTCTTCGCCCGGTTCGCCTCCCGCCAGGACGACTCGCCCGCGCTGAAGGCCGTCTCCGCACTGCGCCAGCAGTTCGGCGGGCACGCGGTCCGCAAGCACTGACCGGTGTACGTCCGCCGGCTCGAACTGGTCGACTTCCGCTCGTACGAGCGGGTCGGGGTCGATCTGGAGCCGGGTGGGAACGTGCTCGTCGGCCCGAACGGGGTGGGTAAGACCAACCTCGTCGAGGCGCTCGGCTACGTGGCGACGCTGGCCAGCCACCGGGTCGCCACCGACGCCCCGCTGGTTCGGGCCGGCGCCGCGGTCGCGGTGCTCAGGTGCGCGATCGTGCACGACGGCCGGGAGCTGCTGGTCGAGCTGGAGATCGCCCCGGGTCGGGCCAACCGGGCCCGGTTGAACCGCTCGCCCGCCCGCCGGGCCCGGGACGTGCTCGGCGCGCTGCGGCTGGTGCTCTTCGCCCCGGAGGACCTGGAACTGGTCCGGGGCGACCCGGCCGAGCGGCGGCGTTACCTCGACGACCTGCTGGTCACCCGGATGCCCCGGTACGCCGCGGTCCGCGCCGACTACGAGCGGGTGGTGAAACAGCGCAACGCGCTGCTGCGTACCGCCTATCTGGCCCGGAAGACCGCCGGTGGGCGGGGCAAGGCCGCCCGCGCCGACGCCGAGCGGCCGGCCGAGGGCGGCGGTGACCTGTCGACCCTGGCGGTCTGGGACACCCACCTGGCCCGGCACGGGGCGGAGCTGCTGGCCGGGCGGCTGGAACTGGTCGCCGCGCTCGGCCCGCACGTGACCAAGGCGTACGACGCGGTGGCTGCCGGGCGGGGCGCGGCGTCGATCGCGTACCGCCCGTCGGTGGAGCTGCCCGACCCGGTGCCGGACCGGTCGGCGCTGGAGGGGGCCCTGTCGGCCGCGCTCGCCGAGTCCCGGCCGGCCGAGATCGACCGTGGCATGACCCTGGTCGGGCCGCACCGCGACGAGCTGACCCTGACGCTCGGCACCCTGCCGGCCCGGGGGTACGCGAGCCACGGCGAATCCTGGTCGTACGCGCTGGCGCTCCGGCTCGCCGCCTACGACCTGCTCCGCGCCGACGGCGTCGAGCCGGTACTCGTGCTGGACGACGTCTTCGCCGAGCTGGACAGCGGCCGCCGGGAACGCCTCGCCGAACTGGTCGCCGGAGCGAGCCAGCTCCTGGTCACCTGCGCGGTCGCCGACGACGTGCCGCAGGCCCTGCGGGGCGCCCGCTACGAGGTCTCCGATGGGCAGGTGTCCCGTGCCGACTGATCCACGGACCCCACGTCCGGCCCCGGAACCGCGCGGCTCCGGTGACGGCAGCGGCCGGGTCCGCGGCAGGCCGGCGGCGCGTTCCACCGCCGACCCGGCCACCCCCACCCCGGCCACCCCGGCCGAGCCGACACCGCCACCAGACGCGGCGCAGGCCGGAGACGGTGAACTTGCCGGTCCGGCGTTGGCCAGGGCGGTTCTCGACGCGGCGCTCGCGAAACGGAGAGCGCCCGGCCCGCGTCGGCGTACCTCTGGCGGAGCCGACCTGGACGCGGAGTCGGCGGCCGACGGCGCGGCAGGCGGGCCCGGCGGTGCCGGCTCGACCGCCGGTCGACCCGGCGGGCAGCGGCGCCGGCCGCGCGGCTACTCCGGCCCCGGGCCGGACCCCCGCGATCCGCAGCTGTTCGGTGCGGTGCTGGCCCGGCTGGTGAAGGCTCGGGGCTGGCAGCAGCCGGCCGCCGAGGCGACCGTCTTCGGCGCCTGGGAGCGGGTGGTCGGGCCGGACGTGGCCCAGCACAGCCGCCCGGTGAAGCTGGAGAACGGCGAACTCACGGTCGAGGCGGAGTCCACGGCGTGGGCGACGCAGCTCCGGCTGCTTGCCGGCTCGCTGCTGCGGCGGATCGCCGCCGTGGTCGGGCACGGCGTGGTTCGTCGGCTGCACGTGCACGGCCCGACGGCACCGTCCTGGTCGCGAGGTCCGCGGCGGGTGCGAGGACGTGGCCCTCGGGATACGTACGGCTGAGCCGGACCGACGGCACGCGCCGGGCGAACCGGCTGACCGCGAGCCGGCGCCGGCCGGCGGCGGAGCGGGCGGCCGGCAGCGCGAGCCGGCGCGGTGCGGGCCGGGCGGGCGCCGATTCGCGGCGGGCCAGTGCCAGGCCGGCCCAGACCGAGGCGAGCAGGCCGACGCAACCGGCGAGGACCAGGGTCTGCCGGGGTCCGGCGTGCTCGGAGAGCCAGCCGAGGACCGGCGCGCCCACGGCGGCGGCGACCGAACCGGTCACCGCGATGGCGGCCAGCACCCGGCCCCGCATGGCGCCGTCGGTGTCGAGCTGGGCCCGGGTGCCGACGGTGGTGTCGATGATCACCGCAGCGGCGGCGATCGGCAGGATTGCGACGGCGAAGGTCCAGATCCCGGGGGCCAGCCCGGCGACCGCCTGCAACACGCTGGCGGCCACCCCGGCACCGACCAGGAGCCGGTAGCTGAGGTCGCGCCTGCGGGCGGCGGCCAGCGCGCCGAGGACCGTGCCGACCGCGAAGACCGTGGAGAGCAGCCCGTAGCCGCCGGCTCCGCCGCCGAGCGGGCCGGCGCTCATCGCCGCCATGGTGACCTGGTAGTTGCGGCCCAGGCTGCCGAGTACGAAGGCGAGCGCGAGGGCGGTCAGCACGACCGGCTGCCGGCAGAGGTAGCGCAGCCCGGCGCGTACGCCGTGCCGGTCGCCGCCGCCTCCCGCGGCGGCGGCCTCCGGCTGGTGCAACTCCCGCTGGCGTACGGCGAGCAGCCCGGCGACCACCGCGGCGAAGCTGACGGAGTTGATCACGAACAGCATCGCCGGCCCGGTGGCGGCCACCACGACCGCGCCGACGCTCATTCCGAGGATCCGCCCGGCGGAGTTGGTCAGCGAACCCAGCGCCAGGGCGTTGCCGAGGGTCTCCCGGTCGACCATGGTCGAGCCGTACCGCCCCATCACCGGTCCCTCGATCGCCGAGAGCACGCCGCTGACCAGCGAGATCAGAAAGATCGTCGACATCTGCGGCGCATCCGACCAGGCCACCGCGGCCAGCCCGGCGGCGAGTCCGGCGTGCCCGACCTGGGTGGCGACCAGCAGCGGTCGGGCGGGCAGCCGGTCCGCCAGCGCGCCGCCCCAGCCGCTGAGCAGCAGGGTGGGCAGCGCCTGGAGCAGTACGGCCAGCCCCATGGAGGTGGCCGAGCCGGTCTGCTGGAGGACGTACCAGTTGACTCCGAGCACCTGCATCCAGGTGCCGATCACCGAGACGAAGCCGGCACCGGCCCAGATCCGGTAGTTCCGATGGCGCAGCGCCCCGAACGTCGTACGCAAGGCCGCGAACCCTCCCCGTTGGTCGGCGGCGAACGCGGTACGTCCTGACGCCGTGGCCCTATGTCACCAAGACGTGACTCTCCGGGCGACGGGCAAGTCTGACTTCTGCTTCACCCCGCCGTGCAGGGGGCGATGAGCCGCGTCACGCCGTACCGCCATACAATCGACGATTCGGGCCAATAGGGGCGTACCCATTCGGAGGAGGGGAGGTCGGTCGGACGCCCGGAGTCGACGACGGACCGAACGCTCCGCCAGCCCAGCCGTGCTCAGCCCCGCCGCCGTCCGGCGCTCCCTTACCGGAGTCGGAGCCCGTGCCGGAGGCGGTCCAGGCGGAGGCGGTCCAGGCGGACGCCGGAGGCGTCCGTCAGGAGTCGGCGTAGACGGCGAAGCCGCGTTCGGCGCACCGGCGGTAGAAACCGGCCAGCACGCCCAGCTCGGAGCGGGAGAAGCTCCACTGCGGCGGCGCACCGGACTCGTCGCGCAGCGCGTCGAGTCGGCTGTCCAGCCAGCGCAGTTGCTGTTCGGCCAGGCGACCGCCGGCCAGCGCGGCCCGCAGTACGGCGCTGACCGTGTCGAAGGTCACCGAGTCGCCGTACTCCCGGTGCCCGTCCACGAAGCGCTCCAGGCCGCCGGCGATCCAGGCGCAGCCGTCCGGGTCGATCACCGGATCCTCGTCCTCGGCGGCGGCCTCGGTGGCGTAGAGCACCCCGTCCAGCCCGAGCAGCAGGTCGACCAGTTCGGTGTAGGCGGTCGCCCGGACCGAACCGTTCTTGGCGATGTATCCGGCGAGGGCCGCGGTCGGGGCGGCCACCTCGGGCGAGTCGGCCAGCTCGCCGAAGTCGACGAACTCGGCCGGGGCGACCGGGTCGTAGAAGCGGCCGGTCCGCGGCCAGCGCACCGCGACGTTGTCCAGCCCCATCGGGCGTCACCTCTCCATGCACCTGACGAAACCGGTCGTTGGGACCGTCCGATGCGCTTACCGGGCATCCCGGCCACGGAGCTTACTTCCGGCGTCGCCAAGTTACGGCACCGCTCACCCTCCGCGCGACCCCCGGTCGCCGGTGCGCCGAACGTCCGGTCCGGCATGCCCCCGGTTGGGCGGGGACGACCAGGCTGAGCGGTGTCGGCCGGCGACGGTACGACGATGCCGGAAACGGCCCACGATTCGATCTCAGGCGTGTGGGGGGAGTCGTAGGCGAGGGGGTACGGCCGCCTACGAGGTTCTCAGGGCGCCGCGCAGGGGTGCCGCATACCCAATATGTCATCTGGGCACAGTAAGATTGACGGCGAGACGACGACACGGTGTGGAGCGGAGACCGGGCCCGGGGTGGTCCGGCCAGCACCGCACCGGGTCCGAGCCGATCGCGATCCGTGGGCAGCCGCGGCGACCGGCGCGTTCGACCGTACCCGGAATTCCTCGTGGTGCCGGCCCGCGCGCCTGTCGTGGGCCGCCCACCAAACCCGCGCTTCCGCGCCGCACGGCGCGGACCGCGCGAGAAAGTGGCCAAGGTGGCAGCGCAGAAGAAGCAGGAGTACGGCGCCGAGTCGATCACCGTTCTGGAGGGCCTGGAGGCCGTTCGCAAGCGGCCCGGTATGTACATCGGATCGACCGGTGAGCGCGGTCTGCACCACCTTGTCCAGGAGGTCGTGGACAACGCCGTGGACGAGGCGATGGCCGGCTACTGCGACACCATCGAGGTGGTGCTGCTCGCCGACGGCGGCGTCCGGGTCACCGACAACGGGCGGGGTTTCCCGGTCGACCTGCACCCGAAGCTGAAGAAGCCGGGTGTCGAGGTGGCGCTGACCGTGCTGCACGCGGGCGGCAAGTTCGACGGCAAGGCGTACGCGGTCTCCGGCGGCCTGCACGGCGTCGGCGTCTCGGTGGTCAACGCGCTCTCCACCCGGATGTTCGTCGAGATCCACAAGGACGGCTACGTCTGGCGGCAGAGCTACACCAACTCCAAGCCATCACCGCTGGAGAAGGGCGAGACCACCAACACCAGCGGTTCGGCGGTTTCTTTCTGGCCCGACGCGGACGTCTTCGAGACCGTCGACTTCTCCTTCGAGACCATCTACCGGCGGCTCCAGGAGATGGCCTTCCTCAACCGGGGGCTGACCATCCAGCTCCGCGACGAGCGGGTGCGGGAGGAGGACGGCAAGCCGCGCGAGGTGACCTTCTGCTACAAGGGCGGCATCGCCGACTTCGTCCGGCACCTCAACGCCTCCAAGAACCCGATCCACAAGACCGTGGTCGAGTTCGGCGCGGAGGAGGACGGCATGGCGGTCGAGATCGCCATGCAGTGGAACGAGTCGTACGGCGAGTCGGTCTACACCTTCGCCAACACCATCAACACGCACGAGGGCGGCACCCACGAGGAGGGCTTCCGGTCCGCACTGACCAGCGTGGTCAACCGGTACGGTGCGGAGAAGAAGCTGCTCAAGAGCGACGAGAAGCTCTCCGGCGAGGACATCCGGGAGGGGCTCGCGGCGATCATCTCGGTCAAGCTGACCAACCCGCAGTTCGAGGGGCAGACCAAGACCAAGCTCGGCAACACCCCGGTGAAGAGCTTCGTGCAGCGGGTCTGCAACGAGTGGCTGGTCGACTGGTTCGACCGGAACCCGGGCGAGGTCAAGCTGATCATCACCAAGGCGACCCAGGCGGCCCGGGCCCGGATCGCGGCGCAGCAGGCCCGCAAGCTGGCCCGGCGCAAGTCGCTGCTGGAGTCGGGCTCGATGCCGGGCAAGCTGGCCGACTGCCAGTCCACCGACCCGCGCGAGTCCGAGGTGTTCATCGTCGAGGGTGACTCGGCGGGCGGCTCGGCGAAGCAGGGCCGGGATCCGCGTACCCAGGCGATCCTGCCGATCCGGGGCAAGATCCTCAACGTGGAGAAGGCCCGGATCGACCGGGTACTGAAGAACAACGAGGTCCAGGCGCTGATCACCGCGCTCGGCACCGGCATCCACGACGACTTCGACATCGAGAAGCTGCGCTATCACAAGATCGTGCTGATGGCCGATGCCGACGTCGACGGGCAGCACATCCAGACCCTGCTGCTGACCCTGCTGTTCCGGTTCATGCGGCCGCTGGTCGAGCTGGGGCACGTCTACCTGGCCGCACCGCCGCTCTACAAGATCAAGTGGAACCGCAAGGGCGACGACGCCCAGTACGCCTACTCCGACCGGGAGCGGGACGGGCTGATCGCGCTGCGCCAGCAGAAGAAGCCGAACGCCAAGCCGGACGACATCCAGCGGTTCAAGGGTCTGGGCGAGATGAACTACCCGGAGCTGTGGGAGACCACGATGAACCCGGCGACCCGTACGCTCCGCCAGGTCACCCTGGACGACGCGGCGACCGCCGACGAACTGTTCAGCGTCCTGATGGGCGAGGACGTGGAGGCACGGCGCTCGTTCATCCAGCGCAACGCCAAGGACGTCCGGTTCCTCGACATCTAGTGGCGGTACGGCGGCTCCCGACGCTGGCCGTTCGGCCGGGGCGAGATCTCCGACCCGGCCGAACGGCCGACCGGGACCGCCGTTCCACACAGTTATCCACAGCTTCCACGGTTTCCACAGCCGTTATCCACAGCGGAATGCGGCTTTGAGTCTGATAAGGGTTGACAGTGACGGATACTCCCGAGTCCTCTGCTAACGAGCCGGAGCAGGAGGCGGCCGCCAGCGCGGTCGCTCAACACGACCGGATCGAGCCGGTCGGGCTCGAGGTGGAGATGCAGCGCTCCTACCTCGACTACGCGATGAGCGTGATCGTCGGGCGGGCGCTGCCGGACGTACGGGACGGGTTGAAGCCCGTACACCGGAAGATCCTCTACGCCATGTTCGACTCCGGCTACCGGCCCGACCGGGGGTACGTGAAGTGCTCCCGGGTGGTCGGCGACGTGATGGGTCAGTTCCACCCGCACGGCGACTCGGCGATCTACGACGCGCTGGTCCGGATGGCCCAGACCTGGTCGCTGCGCTACCCGCTGGTCGACGGCAACGGCAACTTCGGCTCGCCGGGAAATGACCCGGCTGCGGCTATGCGTTACTGCCTGACCGGAGATGTCCGGGTTCGTGGCATCGAGGGCACGCTCCGGATCGACCAGATCGTTCCCGATGCCGCGCCCAGCTCCGAGACCGACATTGACCTCAAGGTCCGGGACCGCAACGGCGACCCGGTCCGGGCCTCGAAGTTCTTCCACTCCGGCGAGCACCCGACGTTGCGGCTGCGCACCCGTGAAGGCTACGAGCTGACCGGTACGCACAACCACCCGGTGCTCTGCCTGGTGCAGGTGGCCGGGGTGCCGACCCTGCTCTGGAAGCTGCTCGCCGAGGTCCGCCCCGGTGACCGGGTGGTGTTGCAGCGTACGGTGCCGGACGAGATCGGCTACCCGATGCTGGAGCACGTCGAGGCGGCGGTGCTGGCCGGCGCGTTCGTCAGCGAGGGCTGGGTCTCGGCCGAGCGGGCCGGGTTCAACAACGTCGACGGGGAGTTCTTCGTCCGGGTGCTCGCCGCCTACGACCTTGCGGTCGGCGGCCCCCGCTACGTCTCCGAGCGGGTGATCGCCTCCGGCAATGTGCTGCACGAACTCGACGTGCAGGATCTCACCGAACTGCGCGACAGCCTGCTCGGCGAGCTGGTCGGGGCGCGGAGCGCGGCGAAGTTCGTGCCGGAGTTCGTTTGGCAGGGGCCGGCGGAGGTCAAGCGGGCGTTCCTCCAGGCCCTCTTCGAGGGGGACGGGTCGTCCTCGTTGCTGCCGCGCAACACCATGCAGATCTCGTACTCGACCCGGAGCGAGCGGCTGGCCCGCGAGGTCCAGCAACTGCTGCTGGAGTTCGGCGTGATCAGCCGGCAGTACCGGTACGACAGCGGCGAGATCAAGGTCGTGGTGACCAACCGCCGGGACGCGCGGCTGTTCGCGCAGCGGGTCGGCTTCCTCGGCCGGAAGCAGGCCAAGCTTGAGTCGGAGCTGGCCGGCATGCCGTCCACCAGCACGGCGCTGTCGGGCGACCACGTGCCGTACGTCGGCGACTTCATCCGGGAGCACGGCGCACAGCGCTGGACCGAGCGGGACTGGCTGCGCCGGCACAACGTCGACCGGGTCGAGCACTGGGAGCGGGACCGGGCCGAGATCGCGGCCCGAATCACCGACCAGGAGGTACTGGACGTCGTCGAACCGCTGGTCGACGGCCGGTTTTACTACGCTGAGGTTGCGGACGTGACCGACGCGGGCGTACAGCCGGTCTACAGCCTGCGGGTCGACACCGACGACCACTCCTTCGTCAGCGACGGGTTCGTCAGCCACAACACCGAATGCAAGCTCGACCCGCTTGCCATGGAGATGCTCCGGGACATCGACGAGGACACCGTCGATTTCCAGGACAACTACGACGGCCGGGCCAAGGAGCCGACCATCCTGCCGTCCCGGATCCCCAACCTGCTGGTGAACGGTTCCGAGGGCATTGCGGTCGGCATGGCCACCAAGATCCCGCCGCACAACCTGCGGGAGATCGCCAACGCGGTGCAGTGGTGCCTGGAGCACCCGGACGACGACGAGGCCACCACGCTCGACGCGCTGATCGGGATCGTGAAGGGGCCGGACTTCCCGACCCACGGACTGATCGTGGGGACCACCCCGATCCAGGACGCCTACCGGACCGGGCGCGGCTCGATCCGGATGCGCGCGGTGGTGGAGGTCGAGGAGGACAAGAAGGGCCGGACGAGCCTCGTCGTCACCGAGCTGCCGTACCAGGTCAACCCCGACAACCTGGCCGAGCGGATCGCCGAGCTGATCAAGGAGGGCAAGCTCGCCGGGATCGCCGACATCCGGGACGAGTCCTCCGGGCGTACCGGTATGCGGATCGTGCTGGTGCTCAAGCGGGACGCGGTAGCGAAGGTGGTGCTGAACAACCTCTACAAGCACACCCAGCTCCAGGAGACCTTCGGCGCCAACATGCTGGCCCTGGTCGACGGGGTGCCGCGCACGCTCAACCTGGCCCAGTTCATCCGGCACTACGTGGGCCACCAGATCGACGTGATCCGGCGGCGGACGGCGTACCGGTTGCGCAAGGCCGAGGAGCGGGCGCACATCCTGCGGGGTCTGGTCAAGGCGCTGGACGCACTCGACGACGTCATCGCGCTGATCCGGCGCTCGCCGACGGTGGAGGAGGCCCGGCAGGGCCTGATCCAGCTCCTCGACATCGACGAGGTGCAGGCCACCGCCATCCTGGACATGCAGCTTCGCCGGCTCGCCGCGCTGGAGCGTCAGAAGATCATCGACGAGCTGGCCAAGATCGAGCTGGAGATCGCCGATCTCAAGGACATCCTGGCCAAGCCGGAGCGGCAGCGGAAGATCATTTCCGAGGAGCTCGGCGAGATCGTGGCCAAGTGGGGCGACGAACGGCGGACCAAGATCGTGCCCTTCGAGGGCGAGGTCTCGATGGAGGACCTGATCGCCCGCGAGGACGTGGTCGTCACCATCACCCGGACCGGGTACGCCAAGCGGACCAAGGTCGACCTCTATCGCTCGCAGCGCCGGGGCGGCAAGGGGGTCAGTGGCGCGACGCTGCGTCAGGACGATATCGTCAGCAACTTCTTCGTCTGCTCCACGCACGACTGGATGCTCTTCTTCACCAATAAGGGGAGGGTCTACCGAGCCAAGGCGTACGAGTTGCCGGAGGCCAGTAGGGTGGCGAGGGGCCAGCACGTGGCCAATCTGCTCGCCTTCCAGCCCGACGAGCAGATCGCCCAGGTGATCGAGATCCCGGACTACCAGGTCGCGCCGTACCTGGTCCTGGCCACCAGGAACGGTCTGGTGAAGAAGACGAGGTTGGAGGAGTTCGATTCCAACCGCTCCGGCGGCATCATCGCGATCAACCTCCGCGACGAGGACGAGCTGGTCGGAGCGGCGCTGGCGGGACCCGGGGACGACCTCCTGCTGGTGTCCAAGAAGGCGCAGGCGATCCGGTTCAACGCCACCGACGAGGCGCTCCGGCCGATGGGCCGGGCCACCTCCGGCGTGATCGGGATGCGGTTCACCGACGACGACGTGCTGTTGGCGATGGAGGTGGTCCGCGAGGGCATGGACCTGGATGTCCTCGTGGCGACGAACGGGGGTTACGCGAAACGTACCCCGATCGAGGTGTACCCCGTGCAGGGTAGGGGAGGTAAAGGGGTGCTGACCGCGAAGATCACAGAGCGCCGCGGCGGTCTGGTCGGCGCGGTTGTCATCAGCCCGGACGACGAGCTGTTTGCCATCACCAGCAACGGCGGCGTGATCCGGACTCCGGTGAAGCCTGTACGCCGAACGCGTGACCGGAACACAATGGGGGTCAAACTGATGGACCTACCAGACGGCGTGACTATTGTGGCGATTGCTCGCAATGCCGACGAGCCTGACGAACAGGACTAGTTGATGACGGAGACACAGGCGAAGTCGGGGGCTGCGGGGACCTCGACCAACCCGGTCGACGAGGAGGCCGCCGCGGGCGGTGCACCAGCGACCGGCCGCGCGGCCGTTGGCCGGGCGATGGTCAGCGCCGACACGCCGTCCCCCAAGTTCACCCGGGCGCCGGGCATGCCGCCGCCACCCGACCAGCTGCCCGAGGAGTCGACCACACCGTCGGCCGGGGCGGCCGAGGGCGGAAAACCGGCGTCTGCCACGACGGAAGCCGCGACTGCCGCGACGTCTCCGGCGGCGACCGCTGCGGCTTCCCGAGGCAGTTCCGAGGTGAACCGGTCCGATCAGGCGGGCAACAGCGATTCGACCGCGACGAGCCGGCTGGAGCAGCCCGGCGAGGCGCTCCGTACCGAGCGGATTCCCGGCCGGACCGACCGGCCGGGTTCCCCGGGTGCCGCCACCGGCGCCGAGGCGACCCAGCCGATCTCCGGCGGTGCGCCGCAGAGCGCGTTCCGGCCGGGTAGGGCCGGTGGGAGTGCCCAGACAACCCCGGGCACCGGCCGGTTCGGCCTCGGTGGCGCGGCGGCGCGTACCGCGACCGGAACTGCCGGAGCCGCGGGCACCGGTGTCGCGGGCGCACCGGGCCCGGGTACGCCCGGTAGCGCCGGAGCGGTCGGTGCGGCCCGGGTGACCGAGGCGGTCCGCGCCGCCCGCAGTACGGTCAGCTCCGCCGCCTCGCGTGGTCCCCGTCGGGCCCGGCTGAACCTCAAGCGGATCGACCCGTGGTCCGTGATGAAGTTCTCGTTCGCGGTCTCGCTGGTGTTGTTCATCGTGGTGATCGTCGCGACCTCCGTGCTCTACCTGGCGCTCGACGCGATGGGTGTCTTCGACAGCGTGAACGGCACGTTGACCGACATGATCAGCGCGAGTGGCGGGCAGGGCACCGGCGACACCTTCCAGATCACGGCCAAAGGCGTGATCCTCACCTCCGGTCTGATCGGGCTGGTGAACGTGGTGCTGTTCACCGCACTCGCCACCCTCGGCGCGTTCATCTACAACGTCTGCGCCGACCTTGTCGGCGGTGTCGAGTTGACCCTCGCCGAGCGTGACTGAACGGTCGACAGCAGCTTCGTCGATGCCGGGGCGCCGCAAAGCGGTGGCCCCGGCATTCGCCGTTCCGGTACGGTCTGCGTCGTAGCTGGTACGACGGCTCGGTCGGCGGACCGCCGCCCCCGAGTTGGGATCGGCGCCGGAGGTACGGTAACCTTGCTCGTCGCAACGGGGGGCTATAGCTCAGTCGGTTAGAGCGCAGAGCTGATAACTCTGAGGTCGATGGTTCGATTCCATCTAGCCCCACTTCATACCGTCCGACGGCTCGTCGAGCGTGAGGATACGTCCATGTTGAAGAAGATCCTGCTCGTTGTCGGCGTGGTGGGCGTCGCGGCCCTCGTCTACAAGAAGGTCAAGGAATCCAACGACGAGCGCGCCCTCTGGCACGAGGCCACCACCGCACCCGACCTGCGGTAGGGCGTCGACCGGACTGCCATCCCCGGGACGGCATCGTCCCGCCCGGGGCCGTAGCTCAACTGGCAGAGCACTGCCTTTGCAAGGCAGGGGTTAGGGGTTCGAGTCCCCTCGGCTCCACCAGCACGAATACTTGTCACCCTCGGTTTGCGCACAGCAATCTTTACCACCCGTCTCTGCGACGGGCTGCCGGTGGCTGTCGAAAGTACCTACCGCGCCGATCCCCCTGGTACACGATGGGGTCATGACGGCATGTCGGCACTGCGGGTCGTCAGTCCCGCTCCCGCGGATCGCTGGGATCGGCGGTACCACGGCGACGGCCCGCAGGAGATCCGCCCTCGGCGCTGCCAGCCTCGGCGCATCAGCGGTTGGCGCACTGGCCCTCGGCGCGGTCGCCGTCGGTGCGCTGGCCATCGGCCGGTTGGTGATCCGCCGCGCCGTCATCCAGGAGGTACGGCTGCACTCGGTACGGGTCGACCGACTGGAGATCAACGATCTGGTTCTGTCGGAGGACGTAACCCGTACGTGTCCGATCGCGGCGCCCCCTGGCGACTCAACTACCTGACGAGTTGCGTACAGGGCCGGGGGCAACCGACAGTATGGCGGCCTGGTCGTGGGTGAGTCTGATGGTGAAGTCGTCCGCCGGCACGGCACCGAGACTACGGTCGACCGACGAGCACGGCCGGGTCCCTCGGCTGCATCGTCGCGGCGATGCGTTCGGCGCCCTGCCCGGAGATTGCGGCGAGGCCGGCGGCCCGACCCGTGGCCAGCATGAGCAGGTCGGCGACGGGTCCGCGTACCTCGTCGGGGCCGTCCCCGGCCGACCAGTCCAGGTCGGTGGCGACCAGCCGGGTGCCCCGGAAGCGCTTGCGGGCACCGTGGAAGGAGCTGCGTCGGGCGTACTCGAGGCCGGCGAGCGCCGGCTCCAGCGGCATCGTCCGGGCCCGGCCGAGCGGACGGGCGACGTCCTGTCCGTGGACCAGTGCGTCAACGAGCGGGTCCAGCGGCCCTGACCCGGGGGAACGTCGGCGGGAGTCCGCGCTCTCCCGGAACTGGGCGACTGAGATCGGAGCGGAGTACCCGTCCTCGACAATTCTGGCCGATCCGGGTCGGCGCAGCGGGTACGACCGATCTCAGTCGCAGTGCTCGAAGGGACTGTTGTAGCTGACCCCGCCGGCCGACCCGCCCCACCTGACGCAGGTTCCGGCGGCCTTGGCCCGTACCGGGCCCGCGTAGTACTCGAACGCGCCGCCGTCGGTGTGCCGGCTGCCGCCCTGCACCTCCAGGTACGCCGAGACCTGGCTCGCGGTGCCGACCGAACTGGTCTTGAGGGCGACCGTGCAGTTGTTGCCGTTGCTGCTGTTGTAGAGCAGGTACACCCGGGCCAACTGCGCCCCGTTCGCGCCGTTCAGGGTCGCCGAGTCGATGACCTCGTACCCGCTGCCGCAGACCTTGCCCGGGGTGTGCGGGTTCTTCTCGGGCTCCGGACGGGTGGCGCTGGGCTTCGGGTCCGGCTCGCCGGCACCGCCCGGCTGGCTGGGTTGGGCCGCCGCCGAGCGGTCCGGGCCGGGTGTGCTCACCGACGGGTTCGGCCCGGCGCTCGCGCTGGCCTGGGCCGCCGGCTCGGTCTCGTCGGCCCCGGTCCCCGGGTCCCCGCTGGTCGACGTGCCGACCCGTACCCGGTTCTGCGGCCCCGTCGTCGACTCCTCCGGCCCGGGCTGCAGGACCAGCAGCGCGACCAGGCCGACCACCGCGACGGCGACGGTGGCCGCCACCCCGGCCAGTACGGCGGTGCGGCGCCGGTTGCCGCCGGTGGTTACCGCGCCGACCGCGTCGACCGCGCCGGGCCCGGCGGGCAGGGTCGGCCCGGTGTGCCCGGGCCCGGCCGACCAGCCCTGCGGAAACGTCGACGGCGAAACCCCGGCCGGCGGCAGCGGTCCGGCTGGCGGCGGGATGGTCGACTGCGGGGGCGGGCCGGAGGGCAGCGGCACCGTCGAGGAGGACGAGATGGCGTGCCCGGCGGCGCGGGCGGCCTCGGCGAACTCCGCCGCACTCGGGTACCGGTCGGCCGGCTCCTTCGCCAGGGCCCGGTTGATCAGCATCGCCACCGGGGCCGGTACGTCCGGCGGCAGCGCCGGCGGCGCGTCCTGGAGGTGCTGGGTCACGATGTGCAGCGGGTTGCTGCCGGTGAACGGCGGCCGACCGGTCAGGCAGGAGTACCCGACCGCGCCGAGCGCGTACACGTCGGTCGCCGCCGAGACGGGGCGGCCGGCGATCTGCTCCGGGGCCATGTAGTGCGCCGAACCCAGCACGATGTTGCTGGCGGTGATGCTGGTCACGTTCGCCGACCGGGCGACCCCGAAGTCGACCAGTACGACGGAACCGTCCGGCTGGACCAGCAGGTTGCTCGGCTTGACGTCCCGGTGCACGATGCTGGCCTGGTGCGCGACGTGCAGTGCCTGGGCGGCCTGGGTCAGCACGGAGAGGGTCTCGGCGACGCCCAGTCGGCCCAGCTCCCTGATCCGCTTCGACAGCGACGTCCCGTCGATGAACTCCATGACCAGGTAGTCCACCCGGCGCCCGTCGACCTCCGCGTCCTCGCCGTAGTCGTAGACGGCGACGATGCCGGGGTGCCGCAGCGCGGCCATCAGCCGGGCCTCGGTGCGGAACCGGGTGATGAACTCGGTGTCCGAGACCAGCGCCGGCAGCAGCACCTTCACCGCGACCCGTCGCTTCAGCAGGGTGTCGGTGGCGGACCAGACGTCTCCCATGCCGCCGGTCGCGACCCGGTTCCCGAGCAGGTAGCGGTCGTTGAGCACGACTCCCGGAGACAACATTCGATCACGGTACCGGTCGCCGGACGGCCGGTTCGGCGGTGGTTACCGCCCGGCCCGACCGTCCGGCGACCGGTCAGAAGCCTTCCGGGGCGTGCGGTACGTAGTGCTCGCCGAGCCGGCGTAGCTCGTCCTCGCCGAGCGACAGGTCGACCGCGGCGACCGCGTCGGTGATGTGCTCGGGCTTCGTCGCACCGACGATCGGGGCGGTCACCGCCGGCTGGTGCAGCAGCCAGGCGAGCGCCACCTGAGCCCGGGGAACCCCGAGTGCGCCGGCCACCTCGGCGACCGCGCCGACCACCCGCCGGTCGGCCTCCTCGGCCTGCTTGTAGAGGGTGCCGCCGAAGTTGTCCGTTTCGCTGCGGGTGGTGGTGACCTGCCAGTCCCGGGTCAGCCGGCCCCGGGCCAACGGGCTCCAGGGCAGCACCCCGACGCGCTGGTCGAGGCAGAACGGAAGCATCTCCCGCTCCTCCTCCCGCATGATCAGGTTGTACTGGTCCTGCATGGACACGAACCGGGTCCAGCCGTGCAGGTCGGCGGTGTACTGCGCCTGCGCGAACTGCCAGGTCCACATCGAGGAGGCGCCGAGATAGCGCACCTTGCCGGCCCGTACGAGGTCGTGCAGCGCCTCCATCGTCTCCTCGATCGGCACGTCCGGGTCGTACCGGTGGATCTGGTAGAGGTCGATGTAGTCGGTGCCGAGCCGGCGCAGGCTCTCGTCGACCTGGGTCAAAATCGCCGCCCGGGACAGTCCACCGCCGTTGGGCCCCGGACCCATCCGGCCGTGCACCTTGGTGGCGATGACCACCTCGTCCCGCCGGGCGAACTCGCCGAGCAGCTTTCCGGTGATCTCCTCGCTGGTGCCGAGGGAGTAGACGTTGGCGGTGTCGAAGGTGGTGATCCCGGCCTCGATCGCCTGCCGGATGAACGGCCGCGCCTCGTCCAGCCCGACCGACCAGGAGTGGGTGCCGCGCTGCGGGTCGCCGAAGCTCATGCATCCGAGGACGACGCTCGACACTTCCAGTCCCGAACCGCCCAGCCGTACGTACCGCATCAGTACTCCTCGCCTCGTCCGTAGTCGTGCGCGACGACGTCGGCACACCGCACCGGCGAGCCCTCGATCACCGGCTGCAGGCAACGTACCGGCGGGCGGGGCGACCGGGGAACCGTGCGTGACCATGACGGCAGACACCATCACGACCGGCTCCGGAACGGTCAGCGCTCCGGATCACCGGCCGGCGCCGGGAGCCGCTCCGCGCAGGCGGCGGCCCGCTCGCGCAGCAGGCTCCGCTCCCGACCGGGCAGCGCCTCGCCACTCGCGCAGTAGGCTCCGCTCCCGACCGGGCAGCGCCTCGCCACTCGCGCAGTAGGCTCCGCTCCCGACCGGGCAGCGCCTCGCCCACTCGATCGCCTCCTCCCGCGACGCCACCTGGATCAGGTAGAAGCCGGCGACCAGCCCCCTTGAGCAGCAACATGAATCGCATCGTCGGACTCCTTTGATCCTGCGTAGTGCCTGTCTACCAACGCGTCGAAGAGCCGGCGGCCGGGAGGACAACGGCCGGAAAATTTCTCCGCCGGCGGTGCGTGCCGGCCGGATCGACCCCGGACAGCCGGCGGCCCCTCCCGGTCGGGTGCAACCGGAAGGGGCCGCCGTGAACGGTCGACGGTGCTAGTCGGCGTTCACCGGGTGACGCCGAAGACGATCCGGCTGAGGGTGTCCTCGGTGCCGGTGAAGCCCTCGCCCGGGTTGAAGGTGTCCTCGCCGAAGTCGACGTCGGGGTCGTCGGCGGTGCCACCGACGCCGTCCGGGCCGACCCCGAACATGAGCGGGAAGTTGCCGCCCTGGTCCATCAGGTTGGCGTGGTCGTTGAACTGGTCGACGTGCCAGTCGCCGAAGAAGTGCCCGGCCTCGTGCGCGGTCACGTTGCCCACCGCCTGGCCGACGAAGCCGATCCGGTCACTGGCCCCGCTGAGGTACGTGTTCAGCGACGCGTCGTCACCGGCCGGGTCGCTCAGCACGTCCAGCAGCACCAGGGCGGAGTCCTGGGTGCCGAAGTTGCCCGGGTCGATGAACTGGGCGACCCCGATGGTGGGTACGCCCGACTCCTCGATGCTGCCGCCGATGATGATCCGGCTGACGTTCGCCTGCCCGAACGGGTCCGCGTGGTCCCGGCTGTTCAGGATCCGGATGTCGAAGCGCTGGTTGAGACCACTCTCGATCATGTCGTGGCGCAGGTTCTCCCGGACCTCGGCGACGATCGCGTCGATCACCGCGTCCTCGTCGGCGGCGGTCAGCCCCCAGCGGCCGAGGAAGGAGCGCATCGGGCTGAGGGTGCGTACGCCCGGGCCGCCGAAGATGGCGGTGTTGATCCGCGCACCGTCGAAGTCGAGGAAGAGCGTCTGCCGCGGCTGCTGTCCCGGCCGGTACGCCTCGACCGTGATGTCGTACATGCCGTCGCCGAGGTTGACGCCGACGTAGTGCCAGCCGGCCTCGTCGGCCACGTGCTCGGTGACCGCGTTTCCGCCGCCCGGGAGCGGGCTGTTCGGCGGATAGAGGGAGGAGCCGTCCTGGTCGGAGCCGTGTACCTCGTGGCCCTCCGGGTCGTAGACCGTGATCTTGGCGGCCGACCCCTCGACCGAGGCACCGAGTACGTCACCCGGCCGCAGCTTCACGGCGAAGAAGTCGCTGTCCTGCTCGGCGGTCCCGATGGTCACCTGGTACGGCCCCTCGCTGCCGGCACCCGCACCGCTGGCCGAGTCGAACGGGTCCTCCGGAATCGTCGGGAAGCCGACCACCGCCACGTAGTAGGTGCCGTCGGCGGCGAACTGGTGCACCAGCAGGCTGTCCAGTCCCTCCGGGCTGTCGTCGTTGAGCGCGATCAACTCGCCCTCGGCGTCGTAGAGCAGCACGACCGAGTCGAGTTCGCCGGCCGGCGTGTCGATGTCGACCGTCAGGGTTCGGCCGGCGGTGCCGGTCACCTCGTAGAAGTCGAAGTCACCGCTGCCGCTGCCGGTGCTGCCGTGCGGGCCGTCCCCGATCGCCGCCGTGGTGGTGACGGCCTGCTCGGCCGCACCGACCCCGGTCTCGCCGGCCAGCGGGATGGCGCCGTCGTCCTCCGGGTTCGGCTCGATCTCCGTCGCGTCCACCTGCTCCGGAGAGAGGGTGCCGAGGATCCGCAGCCGGGGATTGTCCTTGCCGGCGGTACCGAATCCGGTGATCCGCTGCGCGGTGGCCGGGGTGTCGTTGCCGCCCCGGATGCCGGCCGGTTCCTCCTCGTCGGCCAGCACCGGTGCGGCGGCCACCGTCCGCTGCTGCGCCCGCAGCCCGGCCCGCTGGTCGCCCTGTTTCGCCAGCCAGTTCTTCCACCCGACGTAGTCCGCCTTGGCGGGATCCGGCAGCAGCGCGAGGAACGGGTTCGGCCCGGCCGGCTGCTTCGCGGCGCTCGGCTTCACCTTGGCGAGGCCGATGGTCGGGGCGCTGGCGGCAGCGCCTGTGGTGCGCTCGTCGGTACCCGGCCGGGCCTGGGCACCGGCCGGTGTCAACCCTGCGGCCACCAACGTTCCGGCGGCCAGGATGGCGATCGTTCGACGCATATGTCCCCCTCCGTCTGCCATCTCTCGGTGGCCCCCGCCACCGATGGCTACCGTGACGCTACTGATCTCGAAGGGAAATTAATAGAAGTAGCGACATATCTGAGTGTGTCGCCGTGTATCTCGGGAGCGTCGTTCCCACCTGTCGCGGTCCACCGAGGCGTACGTCCGGCGGGTGACGTACGACGAGCGACCTTCCCGGCGACGGCGGACCGACCGGGACGGATCGTAGAGTCTGCGGTCATGGCGGTGGTCGTTCGGTCATATGTCGACCGGGATGCTCCGGCGTTGGCGGCGCTCCTGAACGAGGTCGAGGTCCACTTCGGTGGACCGCCGCTGTTCGGGCCTCACGACGTGGGCGCCCGGATGCGGGAGGTACGGGATGTGGACCTGGATACTCGGCTGGCGGTCACCGCGGACGGCACGGCTGTCGCGTACGGGCTGGTCTCGGTGCCGGCGGACGGAGGTCAGCAGGCCCGTTTGAGAGGTACCGTCCATCCGGCCTGGCGTGGTCGAGGCATCGGTCGGGATCTCCTGGCCTGGCAGCTCGGACGCCTGGACGATCTGCATCGTCGGGTCGCGCCCGCAGTCGACTGGACCGTTCGGGCAGGCGCTCTCCGGCAGGACACCGCGGCCCGGCGTCTGCTCGAGCGCGCGGGCTTCGCCAAGGTTCGGTACTGGTTCGTCATGGAGGCACCGACCACAGTGGCGGCCGGCGGGGCGCTGCCGGACGGGCTGCGGGTGCAGAGCGCCGCAGACGTCGACCCGGCGGCACTCTACGCGGCACACCTGGACGCCTTTGCCGGGCACTTCGGACACGAACCCCGCGGCATGCAGGAGTGGACCGCCCAAACCACGGCGTCGACAGTCTTCCGGCCAGACCTGTCCCGGATCGTTTACGGCCAGGAGATCGTCGCCTACGTCCTGTCCTTCGACGACGAGACCCAGCCCGAGAACCTGTACATCGGCGTCGTCGGTACCAGGCCAGCCTGGCGCGGCCGAGGCATCGCGTCTCTCCTACTCGCCGACGTACTGCGCGCCGCTGCTTCGGGCGGGAAGACGACGGCCCGGTTGAACGTCGACGCGACCAACCCGACCGGCGCGGTCAGGATCTACGAGCGGGCGGGATTCGTCGCGGTGTCCCAGTTCGTTTCCTATGCGAAGTCTCTCCTCGCGGTGGCAGGTTCCGGAGTCGGCTGACCCCTACCGGAGCGACGAGACCGCTGCCGACCTTCACCCGGACACCGGCCGCCCGGCCGGCCACTCCTCGACCACCCGACTGCCTTCCCGACCGGGGCATTCTCACCGGCCGGTGGTGCCGTCGCCCCGACCGGTGGTGCCGTCGCCGTTCGTGGCCGCATCACCGGCCGGTGGCGAACCGCCGGTCCCGGCGGGGTGGCCGTCGGCGGCCGGCGGGGTGATCAGCCGGTCGACGGCGGCGTTGGTGAGGGTGGCGCTCAGCGCGCTGCCGGCGGCGATCCCCCAGCCGACCGGCCCGAGCGGGGTGCAGCCGAAGAACTGGCTCAGCCCCGGGGTCTGGATCACCCCGGCGAGGACCGCCACCGAGACCGCGGTCGAGGCCAGCACGCTCGGGCTCGCTCCACCGTCCAGCAGGGTCTGGCCGAGCTGGGTACCGACCAGCGAGGCGAGCGCGACCGTGCCGGCCCGGCGGCGGGTCCCGGTGTAGCGGGCCAGGGTCCAGCCGGTGGTCGCACCGAGGGTCGTGGTACCGGCCCGGAGCGCGATCTCCCGGGTGAGGGTGGCGCCGAGGGAGGTCTCCGGCCCCTCGGTGAGCAGGCCTTCCATGCTCTCCTCCCGGGGTGCCCGGACCGCGATCGCCATCGCCGGTGCCAGGTCGGTGAGCAGGTTGACCAGCAGCATCTGCCGGCCGTTCAGCGCCGACCGGCCGGTCAGTGCGGCGGTGAGCACGCTGAACGCGATCTCGCCGAGGTTGCCGCCGACCAGGATGCTCAGCGCGTGCCGTACCGAGGACCACATCGCGCGCCCCTCGACCAGGGTGGCGATGATCGTTTCGAGCCGGTCGTCGGTGACCACCAGGTCGGCGGCGGCCCGGGCGGCCGGGGTGCCCCGCTGGCCGAGCGCGATGCCGACGTCGGCGAGCCGGATCGCGGGCGCGTCGTTGGCGCCGTCCCCGGTCATCGCCACCGTACGGCCGCACTTCTGCAACGCCCGGATGATCCGTACCTTGTGCGTCGGCGTGCACCGGGCGACCACGTCGGTCCGGGCCAGCCGCTCGGCGAGCGCGTCGTCGTCGAGCCGGTCGAGTTCGGTGGCGGTGACCACCCGCTGGGCGGTGCCGTCGGTGCTGATGATCGCGGCGATCGCCTCGGCGGTGGCCGGATGGTCACCAGTGATCATGATGGTGTGCACCCCGGCCTGCCGGATCCGGTGCACCGCCGGGGCGGCGCTCTGGCGTACCCCGTCGGAGAGGGCCAGGAAGCCGACGAAGGTCAGCTCCTCGACGTCGGTCTCGGTGACCGTGTCGCCGGGCAGTTCCCGCTCGGCCACCGCGAGTACCCGCTGCCCGGCCCCGGCGTGCCGGTCCAACGTCTCCTGGAGGGCCCGCCGACCGGCCTCGTCCAGGCTCCGGTCGCCGTGCCGGGTGCACCGGGGCAGGATCGTCTCCGGGGCGCCCTTGACGCTGAGCAGGTGGTGGCCCCGGTGTCGGCCGACCGTGGCGTGGTAGCCCCGGGACGGCTCGAACGGCAGCGCGTGCTCCTGCTGCCAGGGGTGCGTCCGGGTGCCGGTGCCGACGCCGGCCCGGCGAGCGCCGGTCAGCACCGCCCGGTCGGTCTGCTGGCTGACCTCCTCCGGACGGTCGGCCGCCGGGGTGGCCCGCAGCGCCGCCGCGAGTACGCCACGCAGCGGCTTGTCCAGCGCGTCGAGGTCGGCGTACCGCTCGCCGTCGCCGACTCCGGCCAGCATCAGCTCGCCCTCGGTCAGGGTGCCGGTCTTGTCGAAGCAGAGCACGTCGACCCGGCCCAGCGCCTCGATGGTGCGCGGGTTGCGGACCAGGGCGCCGTGTTCGGCCAGCCGGCGTGCGGCCGCCAACTGCGCGGCGCTGACCAGGAACGGCAATCCCTCCGGTACGGAGGCGACCGCGAGGTTGGCGGCGGTGCCGGCCGACTCCACCAGTGGTACGCCCCGGAGCAGCCCGGCCCCGGCGACCGCCACCGCCGAACTGGCGGCGAGCGGAATCGACATCTTGGTCAGCCGGCCGAGCCGGGCCTCGACCCCGCTGGTCGGAGCGGCCTCGCCGGCCAGCGCCATCCCCCGACCGACCTCGGTGTCCGCCCCGGTCGCCACCACCACGGCGAGGCCCCGGCCGGCGGCGACGGTGGTCCCCTCGTAGAGCATCGAGCGGCGGTCCGCGACCGCGGCGGCCACCACCGGCTGGCTGGTCTTCGTCACCGGCAGCGACTCCCCGGTCACCGACGACTCGTCGGCCTCCAGGCCGACCGCCTCGACCACCCGGCAGTCCGCCGGCACGGCGTCACCCGGATCGAGCGCCACGATGTCGCCGGGGACCAGTTCGCCGGCGGCGACGACCCGCTCGGTGCCGTCCCGCCGGACCCGGGCGGTCACCGCCGACCGGGACAGCAGTTCGGCCAACGACCGTTCGGTGGAGACCCGGTGCGCGGCGCCGATCAGCGCGGTCAGCCCGATCACCCCGCCGACCAGCGCGGCGTCCGCGATCGAGCCGACCGCGGCGGAGAGCCCGGCGCCGCCGGCCAGTACCGGGGTGAGCGGGTTCGCCAGCTCCTCGAGGAACGCCCGGGGCAGGTCGAGGTTGTCGGCCGGGCCGGTCGACGCCGTCCGGCCGCGCCGCCCGACCTCCTCGGTGGAGAGGCCCGCCTGGTCGGTGCCGAGCCTCTCCAGCACGTTGCGTACCGGCATCAGGTGCCAGGGCGTCGGCGGGGCCGCGGTCGAGGTACGCCGCTGCGGCAGCCGGCCCGCCCGCCAGACGCCGTGCCCGATCGCCAGTCCGGCGGCGGCGTTGACCGCCGTCATGGCCCGGGCCGGTAGCTGCGCCGGTGCCGCGGTGAACGCCGCCACCGCGCCGAGCCCGCTGCCTCCGGCGGCCAGCGCGATGCTCTGCCGGGCTACCGTACGGGCCAGTCCGGCGGCCTCGACCACCAGCGCCGCCACCCCGAGGTCGGAGCCGACCAGCAGGTGGGCGCCCCACGGCGGCGGCTCGTCGGCGTGCCACATCCCGAGTCCGCAGTCGGCGGCGGCCAGCGCACGCGGATCGCCGGAGACCAGGGCGACCATCGCCCCCTCGGACTGCAACGACCGGATCGACCCGGCGAGTCGTGGCCCGCCGGGCAGGTGCCCGTCCGCGAAGTCGTGCTCACCGTCGCCGTCGTCGGCGACCAGCAGGCGCAGGCCGGCCCGCCGGGCCGCGGCCGGCAGCGCGTCGATTCCGGGGGCGGGTTCGGCGGCCACCCGGACCACCGCCGCGAGCCGGCCGTCGGCGGTCAGGCCGAGCAGGGTGCCACCGTCCGGGCGGAGCCGTGCGATCTGCTCGGCGCCGACCCCGGCGGGCAGCCGCAGCGCGTCGAGCGGGCCGAGGCTCCAGCCGTCGGCGTCGCGTACCCGGTCCGGGGTCTCCGGGTCGAAGAGGTCGAAGGCCCGTCCCGCCGCCTCCTCGGCGTCGACGTCGGGCAGCGGTAGCAGGTCGGTGAGGACGCCCCGGGCGGAACGCAGCGCGGCGGCGTCCAGCACCAACACGTCCAGGCGTTCCAGTTCGCGCAGCACCGTACGGTCCATGGCGATCACGCCCCGGCGGGCGAGCAGCCAGCCGAGCCGGGCCGCGTACGCCTCCCGGCCGGCGACGGCCGCGCTCGGGATGCTGGACAGGGCCAGCGCGGCCGCCCGCTTGCGGCCGCCCAGCGAGAGCGCGGCGGCGCCGGCGACGGTGCCGGATTCGAGCACCCGGGCCAGATACCGCTCGACCGGGCCGTCCGGCTTCGGGCGTGGCCGCTCGTCCGGCGGCGGTGCCGCCCGGGCCCGTTCCGGGGTGCCGGCGAGCAGCGGCTCGGTCTTCTCCCAGGCGGCCAACTGGGCCCGGGCCTCGCCCCACTGCAGGACCCGCTGGGCACCGTCGAGCAGGATTCCGGCCCAGCCGCCGGTCAGGCCCTGGGCCAGCACGGTGGCCAGCGGCAGCCAGGAGTCGGCCCGGTGGTCGCCGCGCAGCCCCCGGCCGGCCAGCGCGTGCAGCCTCGGGTGCAGGTCAACCGCGCGGAGCAGGCCGGCGAGTTCGCCCGGTGCCCGGGTGAACGGCATGATCCGGACCGCTGCCGACAGGCCGAGCCCGAACGCGTCCGTGGCGATCCGGGTCATCGCCCGCCGGGTCCGCGGCCCCTCCTCCGGGGGATGCGGTTCCGCGCAGTCCGGGTCGGGCTCCCGTCCGTCGGTACGCTCCACCGTGGCGATCACCGCGATCAGCTCCCGCAGTCGCGGCGCGGGCGTGCCGACCGCCACCACCACCCGTCCGGAGGGGGCGTTGATCCGGGCCCACTCGACCCCGGGCACCGCCTCCAGCGCCTGTTCGATCTGCGCGCCCAGCCGTTCACCACCGGGCTGGGCGATGCCGTGCACCTCGATGTGGTGCCGACCGGGCCGGGTCCAGACCGCACGGCGATCGAGTCCGGCGGCCCGGGCCGCCCGGGTCACCATCGACTCGGCGTTGTGCGCGACTCCGGCGACGAGTTGCGGCACGCTGCGCGGCGAGAGGGCTTCGGGCAGGCTGGGCAGGTGGACGCGGCGCAGGTCCACGCCGGGAATCCTCAACCCGAGTGGCGTCATCGACCGGAGCCGCCGGCTGGCCGGCCGCTCCGCCCGGCGGCGGGGCGGCTGTCGCTGGCCGCACTCGGGTACCGCATCTCACCCTCCCAGAGCCGTAGATCGGCCCTGCGTTCCCGGTCGGCGCGGCCTTATACCCTATTCCGGCATGAAATCTCCCCTGCCGTCAGACCTGGGCCATCGCGGGGTCGGTGGAGTCGTCCGGGGTGCAGACGTCCGGTCCGCCGCACGTTCCGCCCAGGGCGTCGACCGGGTCCTCGGGTGCGGGTGCCGGCCCGGTGAGGCCGGCGAGCAGGTGGCGCGGCCCCGGGCCGGTGCTGGCCATCACGTCGTCGGGGTTGGAGAGGGCACACCGGTCCAGGGACAGGCAGCCGCAGCCGATGCAGTCGGAGAGGTCGTCGCGGAGCCGTTGCAGGGCGACGATCCGCTCGTCGAGCTGGCCGCGCCAGTTCGCCGAGAGCCGGGCCCAGTCAGCCCGGGTGGGTGTGCGCTCCTGCGGCAGGCTGGCCAGGGCCTCCCGGATCTGGGCCAGCGGCACACCGACCCGCTGGGCGAACCGGATGAAGGCGACCCGGCGCAGGATGTCACGGCCGTAGCGGCGCTGGTTACCGCTGGTCCGGGTACTGGTGATCAGCCCCTTGGCCTCGTAGAAGTGCAGGGCCGAGACGGCGACACCGCTGCGCTCGGCGAGCTGTCCGACGGTGAGGGTGTGTGCGGGTTCGGTCACGGGTCGAGGGTATCCCCGAATACCTCAACTAATATTCAGGTGTGGCGTGTCCCGCAGTCGGGCCGCCCTTCGGCGTCCGGGCGGAATTCGGTGGACCCCTCCGGCCCCGGCACCGCAAGCTGGTCCCGTGGCTGATCTTCCGGAGCTGTACGTCGCGGTCGACGTCGAGGCGGACGGGCCGATCCCCGGGCCGTACAGCATGATCTCGCTGGGCATGGCGGTGGCCGGGCGCCCTGAGCTGGCCTTCTACACCGAACTGCGCCCGATCTCCGACGAGTTCGTGCCGCAGGCGCTCGCCGTCTCCGGACTGGATCGGGAGCGCCTGCTCCGGGAGGCGCCGCCGGCCGAGGTGGCGATGGCCGCGGCGGCGAGGTGGGTGAACGGGCTGCGCAAGCAGGGCCGGCCGGTCTTCCTGGCCGCTCCCGCCGTCTGGGACGGGATGTTCGTGCACTGGTACTTCGTCCGGTTCACCGGCCGGAGTCCGTTCGGGGCGACCGGTTCCGGAGTGGACCTGCGCAGTTACTGGATGGGACGGACCGGCAGCGAGTGGGCCGGTACGCACAAGGGCAAGATCAAGCACGCCCTCGGGCTGACCGGGATTCCGCACACCCACCACGCGGGCGAGGACGCGGCGGAACTGGCCCAGGTCTTCGACGCCGTACTGCGCCACCCGACCGGGCGACCCCGTCCGGTACGCGAATAATTTCCGGCTTCGGCGCCTAGGCTCGAACGCATGATCTACATGGCTCTGGCCGCGATGATGTACGTCTGCGGCTTCGTCTTCCTCTACGGCGTGGTCCGGTTCGCCGTCCGGCACGCCATCGAGGACGTCGAGCTGCAGCGGGAGCGCGCCGCCCAGGCACCCGAACGGGACCGGCTCCGGGAGCGCACCCTGGTGCCGGACAACGCCTTCCTCGCCGGTAGCTGATTGGCCGTCACCGCCGCCGGTCGATGCACCGGAACGCGGGCGGTGTGCCTGGCCGGGGCGGTCGGTGCGAGGATCACGGGCGTGATGGGAACCCTGAAGACGGAGCCGGCCCGAACCCGCCAGGATCTGCTCGCACCGCCGGTCATCGAGGCCCTGCACCGCTGGCCCGCCGACTCGGCGGTCGGCGGGGACGACATCCTGGTCGCACCGATCGACGCCACCCTGGCCGACACCGCCGCCTTCTGCACCGCGTACGACGTCGGGCTGGACGTGTCGGCGAACTGTGTGGTGGTGGCCGGCAAGCGGGAGGGGGCGGTCCGGTACGCCGCCTGCGTCGTACTGGCCACCACCCGGGCCGACGTGAACGGGGTGGTGCGCCGCCACCTCGACGTACGCAAGGCGAGCTTCGCCCCGATGGCCGAGGCTGTCGAGCTGACCGGGATGGAGTACGGCGGCATCACCCCGATCGGGCTGCCCGGCCAGTGGCCGATCCTGGTCGACTCGCGAGTGGTCGGTACGCCGTACGTGATCGTCGGGTCCGGCGTCCGACACAGCAAGATCGCGCTACCCGGCGCCGCCCTCGGGCTCCTGCCGAACGCCGAGGTCGTCGAGGGGCTCGCCCGGGAGGTCGGCTGACGGCTGCCCCGACCCGTCGGTCGGCTTCGGCCCGGCCGGCTCGGTCGGCTTCGCGGTGGCCGGCTTCGGCTCGGCCGGCTCGGTCGGCTTCGCGGTGGCCGGCTCGGCCGGCTCTGGGCCGGACGGGTTGGTCGAGCGGCCCGGCCAGCAGATGCGGCATCCGCAGAGGACGATCCGGACCTGGCCGGTGCCGGAGACCAGGCGTACCTGCCCCGGGCAGTGGTGGGGCGGCGCGGTCACCGGCGGGCGCAGGGCGAGCGCGCAGGGCAGGCACAGCGTCGTCTCGCTCATCCGACTTCCCTCCGCCCCCGTCGACCGGCTCGCCGCCGGTCACCCCCGCCGAGGGGGCAGCACAGGCTGTCGATGTCTACCACATCGACAACCGGATGTGCGGGTCCGAATCAGAGCTATTGCGTTGTCGGGTTGCTCCTGGTCACGGCGTCGATGAGGTCGTGTGGGCGATGGGCTGCGCGTCGGGTGGCTCGGGCGATGTCGGTTTCGCCGTTGCCGCGGTGGTAGCCGATCGAGCGACTACGCCACAGCCTTGACCGTGCCGGACATGTTGCTGACACGACCCTGGGCGTCGAAGTCGACGCGCAGGGTGGATCCGTCGGAGTGGTGCGCGGTCACCGACGTGGGCGCCTGGTCCAGGCGCCACGACTGCTGGTGCAGGAACGACTCCACGGCAATGCGGTGCTCCACCTGGAAGCCCTGAATGACCTGGCCCAGGACGGTCAGCGCGCGCTCCGGCCGGACAGCCGCGGTGATCTGCGGCGGGGCGTCGTCGAGGTGAAAGAAGACCGCGCCGCCGGAGTACGGGCCGCGGAAGTAACACCGGCCGGTCAGGCCGGAGGCCAGCAGGGCGAGGCGGTGACCGTCTGCGCGCCGAAGCGCGAACGTGGGCTCGGTGAGTTCGGCAATTCCCTGGCGGTGGCCGTACTCGCGCAGCCAGCCGCACAAACGCAGCACCGCCGGCGGGAGGTCGCTCGCCTCGTTGGCCCATGCCCACAGCCAGCTACCGTCGTCGTGGCTCTCAGTGCCGAGTAGCTGGATGTGGTACCGCAGGTCGTTCCCGAAGGTCACGGTGCCACTGGGCAGGTCGAGTTGCCAGTCACGCTCGCCGACCAGCTCGCTCAGCGCCATCTGGCGGGCGAGCCCGGTCGCGACATGCTCGGCGAAGAGTCGATCAAACGTCAGCATCGCTGCAGTGTGCCAGACCGCAAGGTGAGGCGTGCCTGCGCATGCGGTGCGGATTCCGGAACAGATACGCCAGCGTCTCACTCCGTTGTCGCCGCAGATTGGTGGAGATGCGAGTGGAACCGTCCGGAACAGGACCAGTAGTCGGTGTACTCGCCACCGCGCCAGCCCTCCGGCTGTGGCGTCGTCGGTTGTGGGGCGGTTGAGCTGGGTGTTCGGGCGGGGTCGGGTCCATGTAGGACGGATGCGACCCGTTGGTGATCATGAGGTTGCGAAGCCCGGTGATCCCGGGAACCCGCACGCCGAGTCGCCTCCTGGGCTGGCCGGGAAGGTGCGGCGGTCGCCGGCACGACCGCCGCACCCGGTGGGGCGCCTGCCCGCTTCCCAGGGGGAAGAGAGCGGGTACGCGCCCCGGTCCCGCGCGGACCGATCACGAGCCGACCTGGAGGCCGATGAGGTCGAGCCGTGTCATACCCGCGGGCCGTGGAACTCCCGTCCCGGCACCGATCCCGAGGTCATCCCAGGCTTACGTTCTGAGCCCGGAAGCGGTAGAACATTGACCGGTGCCACATCGAACTGAAGCGATCCACATCCCCACATTCCCGTAACCAGAGAACTACCGATAGTAGGCGCGGTTTTCAGGTGTTTTCCGGAGCGCACAGGCGGTAGACGGATGGATCACGTCGGCGCAAGGCTGAGGGTGGCGCGTACGGACGCCCAGGTCACTTTGACCCAGATGGCGGCCCGTACCAACTACAGCAAGAGTCATCTGTGCAACGTCGAGCTCGGCAAGCGACCGGCCACCCCGGACCTGGTCCTCGCCTACGAGCGGGTGTTGGGAGACAGTGTGAACCGCAGAGGTGCCCTCGCGCTCGCCGCGACCGTCGTCGTCTCCTCCGCCGTGGCCGAGCTGGTCCAGCACGGATTCGCCGCCGCCATCGGGCCACGTCGGGACATCGACGAGTGGGTCGCCCGGGCCGAGGCGTACGGGCAGGACTACATGTCGCTCGGCGCCGCCGAGTTGCAGGCCCGGCTCGCCGCCGACCTGGTGGTGCTGCAACAGGAACTGGACAGTCCACACCTGTGGGGAGTGGCCGCCCGGTTGATGACGGTGCACGGCAAGACCCTGCCCGGCAACGACGGTGGCCGGGGCGCGATCCGGTCGTACGAGATGGCCGCCGTCGCGGCGGACCGCTCCGGCGACCTGGAGACCCGGGTCTGGGTACGCGGTCGGGCCGCCCTGGCGCTGGCGTACGAGGGGGCGCACCTGCCGGTCGCCGCCCGCCTCGCCGAGCAGGCCGTCGCGCTCTCCGACCGGCCGACCCTGGGCCGGTTGAACGCGCTGACCGCACAGGCGCACGTCGCGGCCTGCCGGGGCGACGCTGCCACCGGCCTGGCCAGGCTGGACGACGCCCGCCGGGTCTTCGACACGGCCGGCAGCTCGGAGCAGATCTCCGACTTCGCGGTGCCGCGGTGGCGGTTCCACACCTTCGAGTCGATGCTGCTGTCCCGGCTCGGCCATCCCGGAGCGGTGGCCGCGCAGGACGCGGCGGACCGCACCCGCCCGGACAGCCTGCCCCGGTTCGCCACCCACATCGAGCTGCACCGGGGGCTGATGATGGCCTCCGCCGGAGACGCGGCCGGCGGTCTCGGCCACGCCCGGCGGGCGCTCGACCGGTTGCCGCCGGAGCGGCACAGCCTGTCGTTGCGGCTGATGCTGGCCGAGGTGGAACGGGTGGCCGGAGCGGCGCACTGACGAACCCCCCTCCGGCGGCTATGGAGCGACGCCTGTCGATACTGTTGCACGTGAAACGTTGCCACACCTCGGGGTTCGGTCCGGTGCGGGTCAGTCGAGCTGTTCCCGGACCTGCCGCTTGAGCCGGGCCAGGATGGCGTTGCCGCCGCGTACCCGCAGCGGGCTGATCGCCTGGGCCAGCCCCATCCGCTGGTAGAGATCGTCCGGCACGGCCAGCACCTCGTCGGCGCTCGCCCCGGCCAGCCCTTCGGCCAGGATCCCGGCGAAGGCCCGGGTGGTGGGCGCCTCCGGCGGGCAGTCGAACCAGGTCGTCACCGTCCGGTCGGCGGCCACCTCGGCCCGCAGGAAGAACGCGGTCTGGCATTCCGGGACCTGCTCCATCCCGGCGTGGCCGGTCAGCTCCGTCGGCAGCGGCGGCACCGCGTCGGAGTACTCCAGCAGCATCTCGAGGACCACGTCCCGGGGAGCGGCGGCGAACTCCGCCACGATCTCGGCGAGCTTCGGTGGCATCGACTGCGGCATGGACCCAGGCTACCGAGGTGCCTCAGGGGCGCGGACCGGCCTCGCTGATCTCGCTCAGCGCCGGCGACGGGTCCAGGCGTACCGCCAGGTCGCCCAGGGAGACGATGCCGACCAGTTGCCGGTCGTTGTCGCAGACCAGGATCCGGCGTACCGCGCGATCCCGCATCAGGGCGGCGGCCTCGGCGGCGGTGGAGTTCTGTTCGATCATCACGATGTCTCGGGCGGTCACCGAGCCGATCGTGGTCTGCCGGGCATCCCTGCCCTCGGCGACGGCCCGGACCACGATGTCGCGGTCGGTCACCATGCCGAACAGGTTCGGCCCGTCCGTCACCACCACGTCGCCGATGTCGGCGTCCCGCATGGCCCGGGCGGCCTCGTCCAGAGTGGTGGCCGCGGGTAGATAGACGATCCCCCTGGTCATGACGTCGCGGACTCTGACCTCAGTCACGGTGTGCCTCCGAACCCCCGGTTTCCCGATACCACCTGCTACCCCCTGCCCGGCACGCTAACACCGTGTCGGGTTTCCGATCGGCCACTCCGGCCGTTGGACGGTATGGTGCGGTTGGTCCCGATAAGCCGGAGAGAACCGAGCGACTCTGTGAGGTGCGAGTGAAGGCCACCGAGCTCTCCATCCCCGGCGCCTGGGAGTTCCTCCCGCAGCAGTTCTCCGACGACCGGGGCCGGCTCGTCGTCTGGTACGACGCGGCGGTCTTCGCCGACGCGCTCGGCTTCGAGCTGGCCGTGGCGCAGGCCAACCAGAGTGTCTCCCGGCGGGGCGTGATCCGGGGTGTGCACTGGGCCGACGTGCCGGTCGGCCAGGCGAAGTACGTCTACTGCCCGCGCGGCGCGGTACTCGACATGGTGGTCGACCTGCGGGTCGGTTCGCCGACCTTCGGCCGGCACGAGGTGACCCGGCTGGACACCATCGACAACCGTGCCGTCTATCTGCCCGAGGGGGTCGGTCACGCCTTCGTGGCGCTGGAGGAGGAGAGCATCGTCAGCTACCTCTGCTCCGCCCGGTACGCCCCGGCGCGGGAGCGGATCGTGCACGTCCGGGACCCGGAATTGGCGCTGCCCTGGCCGGCCGACCTCGACGCGATCCTCTCCGAACGCGACGCCGACGCACCTGGCCTCGCCGAGTTGCGCGCCGCGGACCTGCTGCCCCGGTACGCCGAGTGCCAGCGGCTCTACCAGGCACAGCGGTCCCGCCGGGCCAGCCGGCCGACGGACCAGGTGTAGGAGGCCGGGACGTTGCCGGCACGGCGTGCAGCGGGCGGTTCGCCGTCATGGGCGCCGTCAGGTCGGTGGTGGTGTGCAGATTCGACATGTTCAGCGCGTCGCGGGTTCAGGGTCGGAGAGGTGTGTCCGTCTCGGCAGCAAGAGCGGGGTGGCGAGCAGGAGAACGCCGGAGATGGTGATCGCGGCGAGCGGGCTGGTGAGGGTGGCGAGGATGCCCCAGATCACCGTGAGGGTGGCCTGCCCGAGTTTGCTGCTGACACTCCATGCGCTGAGTACCCGGGCGACATGATTCGCGGGAGTCCGTTGCAGGCGTTCCGTGGCGTAGATCGGGTTGAAGATGCCCATGCAGGTGATCAGCAGGCTCTCGACGATGATCACGGTGAGGAGTCCGGCGATGCCGGGCTGGAGGAACGCGAGACCGAACGGGAATAGCGATCGCAGCCAGCCGGAGACGGTCATGACCAGGTGCCGGCCGTAACGCTGCACGAGGCGTGCGGAGAGGCGGGCGCCGACGAAGCCGCCGAGTGCCGGGATGCCGAAGGCAAGGCCGTACTGCCAGGCCGGGAAGTGGTATTCGCCCAACAGGAGGACGGCCAGGAGCGGGACGGTGGCCATGATCAGGCCGCTGACCAGGATCGAGTTGAGGAACAGGCACCGTAGTGCGCGGTCGTGCAGGATGAACCGCCAGCCACCAAGGAGGTCGTCCCCGCGCTGCCGGATGGCCCCGTCGCGGGGTGCCGCGACGTCGCCGCCGCGGATGCGGAGGATCCCGAGCGCGGCCAGCAGGTAGCTGACGGCGTCGGCCGTGACAGTGATGACCGGGCCGAGCAGCCCGATGAGCGCGCCACCGAGCGGCGGTCCGGCTGCGGTCGCCACCCAGTTCGTGCCCTCGAATCTTCCGTTCGCGGTCAGCAGGTGATCACTGCGGACGAGCAATTTCAGGTACGCGCCGGAGGCGGCGGTGAAGGCGATGCTCGCGGCTCCGGAGATGACCGAGACGACCAGCAGTTGGCCGTAGGACAGCAGGCCCAGGAGGTAGGCGACCGGAACACTCGCCATCGCGAGGAACCGAGCCAGGTTCATCGCGATCATCACCGGACGCTTGGACCGGTGCTCGACCCACGGCCCGAGCGGGATGGCGATGATTGCCGCGACGGCAAGCCCGGCCGCCTCCAGGAGCGAAACCGCGAATGCCGACGAGTGCAGCACTCGAACCGCGATGAGCGGGAACGCTCCGAAGGCGATCCAGGTGCCGTACGTGCTGACGGCGTAGGCCGACCACAGCCAGCCGAAACCGGGCCCCAGTTTCACGCGCACCTGACTCCTCCGCGACAACCGGTGTTTGGGTCCGGTGATCACATCGGCTGTCCGGGGGCAGGATCAAACAACCGCCTTTCGGCGAGCCACAACGATCAGTTGGGCATGCATAGGCTGGACCGGTGGACACCGAGGCAGTGCGATCGTTCGTCCGGGCGGCCGAGCTGGGACAGTTGCAGCAGGCGGCCGACGAGCTGGGCGTGACGCAGCAGGCGGTCTCGAAGCGGGTCGCCACCCTGGAGCGCGAGCTGGAGGTCCGCCTGTTCACCCGTACCGCCCGAGGGGTCGAACTGACGCTCGACGGCCAGGCATTCCTGCCACACGCCCGGAATATCGTCGCGGGTGCCGATCGCGCCGTCACCGCGGTAAGGCCGGGCTCGCGGGCCCAACGGATCGACGTTCTAGGGCTGCGAAGCGCGCAGGCGGTCGTCCTGCACGACTATTGGCGGTCGCATCCCGAAACCGACCTCGACGTGGTGACCCTCAGGGTCGACGACCCGCACGTGGCGGCCGCCGCCGTCCAGGCAGGCGAGATCGACGCCTCGTTCCGCACCGTCACCGATCCGGCCACGCTGCCGCGCGACGTGCAAATGACCCACGTCTTCGACTCCGCACTGGAACTCCTCGTCGGCCCCAGGCATCCGCTCGCCTCCGCACGAACAGTGACACCACCCCAACTGCGCGAGCATCGGATCTGGGTGCCGGGCATCGTGCCCCGGAGCGAATGGGCGGAGTTCTACGATCAGCTCGGCAGCGCCTTCGACCTCCGCATCGACGCGGCAGGCCCGAACTTCGGCAACGAGGTACTCCTCGACGCCCTCGCGGACTCCGCCGACCTGGCCACCCTCGTCGGCGCGCGCGACCGGTACATCTGGCCGGTGAACCACGACCTACGCCGCATCCCGATCGTGAACCCGATGCTCGTCTACCCGCTCTTCCTCATGTTCCCCAGAACGAGTCCGCACCCGGGACTTCGGGCGATCATCAACCACTTCGCAAGCCTGGCACCGCTCCCCGAGGCGGCCTGGCTCCCGCCCTGGGCAATGACAGGGCGAGACGGCCACTAGCTCGCCGGGGAGCCGTCCGATCCGGGACGGGCCGGCTCGGTCAGCCGCGCCAGCAGCTCCGCCGCCGACAGTTCGGTGCGGTCTCCGGTGGCGCGGTCGCGCAGTTCGACGTACCCGTCGGCCCAGCGCCGGCCGACCACGACGGCGCGCGGGATTCCGATCAGCTCGGCGTCGGCGAACTTGACCCCGGCCGAGACGTGCGTCCGGTCGTCGACCAGCACCCGCAGGCCGCGCCCGGCGAGTTGCCCGGCCAACTCCAGCGCCGCCTCCACCTGTGGCCCCTTACCGGCCGCCACCAGGTGTACGTCGCACGGCGCCACCGCCGCCGGCCAGACCAGCCCCCGGTCGTCGTGGTGCTGTTCGGCGATCGCCGCCACCGCCCGGGACACCCCGATGCCGTAGCAGCCCATGGTCAACCGGACCGGCTTGCCGTCCTGGCCCAGCACGTCGACCCGGAACGCGTCGGTGTAGCGCCGGCCGAGCTGGAAGACGTGCCCGATCTCGACGCCCCGGCGGATCGTCAGCACCCCCGGGCGGCAGGCCGGACACCGGTCGCCGGCCCGGACCTCGGCCGCCTCGATCGTCCCGTCCGGGGTGAAGTCCCGTCCGCAGACCACGTCGGTGGCGTGCCGCCCCGGCTCGTTGGCGCCGGTCAGCCAGGCGGTGCCGGGCGCCACCCGGGGATCGACCAGACAGCGGATGCCGAGCTTGGCCAGCAGTTGCGGGCCGAGGTAGCCCCGGACCAGCTCCGGCCGGTCGGCGAAGCCGTCGAACATCGACACGGTGGCCGGGCTCAGCACCGCGGCGAGCCGCTTGAGATCGACCTCGCGGTCCCCCGGTACGCCGATGACCAGCAGTTCCGGGTCGTCCGAGCCGGGCCGGCGCAGCTCGACGACGACGTTCTTCAGGGTGTCGGCGGCCGTCCAGTCGGTCCGGCCGCCGAGTTGCCGGGCGTTGGCGAGCGCGACCAGGGACTCGATGGTCGGCGTCTCCGGGGTGTCGTACACCTGCGCCGGAGGGTGGGCGTGCACGTCGCCGGCCGGTGCCGGCGGGGTGGTCACCGCCTCGGTGTTGGCCGCGTAGTCGCAGGCGGTACAGCCGACGAAGGTGTCCTCGCCGACCGGGGTGGCGGCGAGGAACTCCTCGGAGGCGGAGCCGCCCATCGCGCCGGAGGTCGCCGCCACGATCGTGTACGCCAACCCGAGCCGGTCGAAGATCCGCTGGTACGCCGCCCGGTGCCGGTCGTACGCCGCCGCCAGCCCCGCCCGGTCCAGGTCGAACGAGTACGAGTCCTTCATCAGGAACTCCCGCCCGCGCAGCAGCCCGGCCCGGGGCCGCGCCTCGTCGCGGTACTTGGTCTGCACCTGGAAGATCGAGACCGGGAAGTCCCGGTAGGACGTGAAGGTGTCCCGGACCAGCAGGGTGGCCATCTCCTCGTGGGTGGGGCCGAGCAGGTACTCCGCGCCCCGGCGGTCCTTCAGGGTGAAGATGTCGTCGCCGTACTCGGTCCACCGGCCGGTCGTCTCGTACGGCTCCCGGGGCAGCAGGGCCGGAAAGAGCACCTCCTGGCCGCCGATCGCGACCATCTCCTCCCGGACCACCTGGGTGACCCGGTCCAGCACCAGCCGGCCGAGCGGCAGCCAGGTGTAGCCGCCCGGGGCGGCGCGACGGACGTAACCGGCCCGGACCAGCAGCCGATGGCTCGGCACCTCCGCGTCGGCTGGGTCCTCGCGCAGCGTACGCAGAAACAGCGTGGACATCCGCAGCAACATCCGGGCAGCCTAGACCCGGCACCGGAGCGGAGCAGCCGAATTGTCGGGTCGGTCGGCCGGGTGTCGCATCGACGAGCGGCACGCGGTCGGGCCTGCGGTCCCGATCACCTTCGGTCGCCGGGCGTGTCCCGGCCGGGGGGCCGGCTGACAGACTGGCCCCCGGCCGGTGGGAGTCCGCCCCCGGCGGGTGGTGGGACTGGGGAGTAGTGCAGGGGAGGCGCGACGTGCGCTGGCGCAACTTCGTGGCGGTGGGTGACAGCTTCACCGAGGGACTGGACGACGCGTACCCGGACGGGAGTTTCCGGGGCTGGGCCGACCTGGTGGCCGCAACGCTGGCCGCCGAGGCGGGGCCGGATTTCGGGTACGCCAACCTGGCCATCCGGGGGCGGCTCTTCGGCAACGTCGTGGCCGAGCAGGTGCCGGCCGCCCTGGCGATGCGTCCCGACCTGGTCAGCTTCGCGGCCGGCGGTAACGACGTACTGCGCCGCAACTTCGAGCCGGATGCCCTGGTGGAGCGCTTCGACCAGGTGGTCGCCGAGTTCCGGGCGACCGGGGCTGACGTGCTGCTGTTCCGGTTCGCCGACGTGATGGCCCGGCTGCCCGGCCAGCGGCTCGTCGCCCCCCGGGTGGCGCTGCTCAACCGGGCCGTCGGCGAGACGGCGCAGCGGCACGGGGCGAAGCTGGTGGACCTCTTCGCCGACGACGTCTTCCTCAACCCGGTGCTCTGGAGCCCCGACCGGCTGCACCTGTCGGCCGCCGGCCATCGCCGGGTCGCCGCCCGGGTGCTGGCCGCGCTCGACGTCGTACCGGACGAGGGTTGGCTGGTGGTGCCGCCCCGACCTGCCCCGACGCCGTGGCTGGCGGCCCGGGGTGCGGACCTGCGCTGGGTGGGGCAGCACTTCGCACCCTGGATCAGGCGCCGGCTCACCGGCCGGTCGTCCGGCGACACGATCACCGCCAAGCGCCCGGCGCTGGAGCCGTACGCTCAGCGCCAGCCCTCCGTGGACTGACCTCCGGCACCCCTTCAAGACCTTCTCGGGCCGCTCTGTCCACTACCGACGGGTCGATCCGGCTGCGCCCACCTTTGACAAAGGGTTACCGTCCGGCTGCCATCCGTCGATATGATCATGCTCCCTCCCCAAACCCACGGGGGACGATTTCGTGGAGGTGGACGGCGCATGCGTCTCGCGCCCAGCACGGTCCATTACCGACACCGCAGTGTCCGGCGGCTCGCCGTCGTGACCGCGGCGATCTCCGCCGGTGTGCTCGCGGCCACCGGGCAACCCGCCCTGGCCGCCGCCGAGGACAACACCCCGCCGGACGTGCCGACCAACCTGTACCTCTATCCCGACCTGCCCTGTGCCACGGCCGAGCCGTACCCGGTGCTCGGAACCGGCGACCTGTACCTGTTCGCGACCTCCACCGACCCGGACCACTCCACCGGCGACCTGGCGGTGGTCTGGACGACGTTCGCGTTGTGGCCGGTCGACGACCCGGCGAGCCGCACCGAGACGGAACTCGGCGGGTACTACAGCGGAACCCAGACCTGGACGACCATGCCCGGGACGGCGCTCCAACACGGCCGGACGTACGCCTGGGCGGCCCGGGCCCGGGACGAGGCGGGCGTGACCAGCGCGTGGAGCCAGACCTGCTACTTCGCCCGGGACAGCGAGGCCCCGGCCCAGCCGCCGACGGTCTCCTCGGCCGACTACCCGGACGACGACGGCTGGTACGGCGGGATCGGCATCCCCGGTGAGTTCACCTTCGACGCCAACGGTGACGCGGATGTCGTCGGGTTCGGCTACGGGCTGAAGAGCGCCCTCCCGCAGTACGTACCGGCCGACGGGCCGGGCGGGCGGGCCACGGTCACCATCACCCCGGTGGACGACGGCCCGAACTGGATCACGGTGTACGGCATGGACGAGGCCGGGAACCGGTCCCCGGCGACGAGCTACTACTTTCGGGTCAACAACACCGCTCCGGTCATCGAAGGCCGGCTGACCGAGCCGGGTGTGGCCACCCCGATCACCTTCCGTCCCGGCATGCCGGACGTGGTCGAGTACCGCTACCACCTCGACGGGGAGCCCGAGCAGACGGTCGCCGCCGGACCGGACGGGACTGCCACCGTCAGCCTCACCGACAACCGGGGCGGTCAGCGCACCCTGACGGTCACCAGCCGGACAGCCGCCGGACTGGAGGCCACCGCGACCCGGAGTTTCCTGGTCCGGACCGAGCCTTTCGTCTCCTCGCCGGACTACCCCGCCGGCGCGGCGTCGGGTGGGGTCGGCGTCCCCGGAGTCTTCACGTTCACTCCCCGGCTGCCCGGCGTGGTGCGGTACCGCTACACGTTTCTCGGCCAGCCGCAGCGGGTGGTGGACGCCGACGGCACGGGCGGGGCGTCGGTGACCTGGACGCCGACCAAGGCGGGCCAGACCCTGCTCAGCGTGCGGGGGATCTACCCTGACGGCAGCGCGACGGCGGGCACCTCGTACCAGTTCCAGGTGGCCGTGACGCCGAGCTGAGCGAGCTTGCACCGGCCCGCCGTAGCACTTCCGCGACGGCGGGCCGGTCCCGTTCCCGCCACCGACCCTTCGGCGCCGGGCCGGTGCGCGTCTGCCGTACCGGCGCGGGCTGGGCCCGGCCCTCAGCCGACCTGGAAGCCGAGCGCCTGGGCGAGCACGATCGTCTGACCGGGGTCGACGATGGCACCGGAGCGTTCGACGGTGGTCGGGTCGAGCGTGCTGAGATCGCTGCCGCGTAGGTCGGCCCGGACGAACCGGGCGCCGCGCAGTTGCGCACCGGAGAGGTCGACGGTGGTCAGGATGGCGTCGGTGCAGTTCGCACCGGTCAGGTCGGCCTCGCGCATCCGTACCCCCTGGATCGTGACGCCGCGCAGGTCGGCACCGGAGAGGCTGACGAACGACCAGTCTCCGCCGAGCACCGTGAGCGGCCGGACCGCCGAGTCGGCGAACGTGCTGCCGACCAGCTTGCAGCCGGCGAACTCGGCCTCGAAGAAGTTGCACCGGGTGAAGGTGCAGCGCAGGTACGCCGAGTCGGTGTGCCGGGAGGCGTTGAACCGTACGTTGCCGAAGACGCAGTTGGTGAAGCTGACCCGTTCCAGGGTCGCCTCGGTCAGGTCGACGTCGAAGAACTCGCAGTCGACGTACTCGTGTTCGACGAACTCGTCGCCGTACCAGTCGTCGCGTCGGAAGGTCCGACCCTCGTGTCGTACGCCTGTCCGGGCCGGCTCCGTCATGTGACGACGCTAACCGAGGAGAGCCGGCCTCCTCCAGCAGGCGCCCGGCGTACCGTGGAGATCATGCCGATCCCGAGCGATCCCGCCCCGAGCCTTCAGGGCTACGCCGACCCGCAGCGCCTGGTCACCACGGAGTGGCTGGCCGAACACCTGGGCCAGCAGGGCCTGATGGTGATCGAGTCGGACGAGGACGTGCTGCTCTACGAGACCGGGCACATCCCCGGCGCGGTCAAGGTCGACTGGCACCTGGAACTGAACGACCAGGTGACCCGGGACTACCTGGACGCCGAGGCGTTCGCCCGGCTCTGCGCGGCCAAGGGGATCGGCCGGGACGACACGATCGTCTTCTACGGCGACAACTTCAACTGGTGGGCGGCGTACGCGCTCTGGGTCTTCACGCTCTTCGGGCACCCCGACGTACGGCTGCTCGACGGCGGCCGGCAGAAGTGGGTCGCCGAGGGGCGGGAGCTGACCCGGGAGAAGACCGCGCGGCCGCCGGCCGACTATCCGACGCCGCAGCGGGACGACGCGCCGGTCCGGGCGTACCGGGACCAGGTGCTGGCGCACATTGCGGCGGCCCGGCCGCTGGTCGACGTCCGCTCCCCGAAGGAGTACACCGGGGAGCTGACCCACATGCCGGAGTACCCGCAGGAGGGCGCGCTACGCGGCGGCCACATCCCGGGCGCGCTGAGCAAGCCGTGGAAGTCGGCGGCGAACGACGACGGCACCTTCAAGGGCCCCGACGAGCTGCGGGCGATCTACGCCGACCAGCTCGGGTTGTCACCGGACGACGACGTGATCGCGTACTGCCGGATCGGCGAGCGGTCCAGCCACACCTGGTTCGTGCTGCGGCACCTGCTCGGCTACCCCCGGGTGCGCAACTACGACGGCTCGTGGACCGAGTGGGGCAACCTGGTCCGGGCACCCGTGGTCAAGGGCGACCAGCCGGGCGGCCTCACCCCGCAGTCCTAGACCGCTCCAACCCCTTCGGTGCTCGTCCTGTTCCGGTGTCCGGTCAGGGCGAGCATCGCGACGATCACCGCGATCACCGCGACCAGTTGCAGCCAGGCACTCACGACGGTGCCGAGCGGCACGGTGCCGAGTACGACGCCGGCGCCCACCCAGCGGCTCCACCAGAGTGGGACGTGCAGGGACTGCCGGGCCACGGCGATTCCGGCCAGATAGAGGGCCACCCCGCCGGCCAGGGCCAGGGCCGCGTGCACCGACGCCGGTTCGCCGGGGTGCGCCACCACGGAGTGGATCCCGGCGGCCGCGACGACGATGCCGAGCAGCAGCGGGATGTGCGTGAAGCCGATCCGGAGCGCCAACCGGGCCCGCGGCCCGTGCTCGGCCCGCTCCAGCGCCGCCTCCGCCGTCCCGGTGTCGGTGAAGTACGTCCACCAGAGCGCGCAGGGCAGGGCCAGCGCCGCGACCGTCACGGCGACGGTGCCCGCGGTGAGGTGTGCGACGTCCACGCTGACGCCGATCGCCACCACCGACTCGCCGAGCGCGACGATCAGCAGCAGGCCGTGCCGCTCCACGAAGTGCCGCGCGGCGATGTGGAACGAGGCGATGACGCTGACCCAGGAGAGCCGGGGTACCAGGTAGGGGACGACCGACTGGAACGCGAAGGCCGCCAGCCACAGCTCGTACCGGGCCGCTCCGTCGGCGAGCCCGCCGAGGACGACCAGCAGGGCGGAACCGATGTTGTAGACCGCCAACCAGAGCAGGGCGACGCCGATCCCCGCCTGGGTGAAGAGCAGCAGGTGGACGCAGATCACCACCAGGTATCCCACGCCGAAGACCAGGCCGGTGCGGCCGAACGCCTCCGGCACCCCGACCGCGGCGACGAGGAAGCCCGCCATCCCGGCGAACAGCAGTAGCTTCTGGACCGGCCGGCGGGGCGGCACGCTGTTGGGTAGCCAGACGTAGCCGGTGACCATCCACCACATGATCCCGAAGAGCAGCAGTACCCGGCCGAGGCTGGGCAGGGAGAGGTCCGCCTCCAGGATCCGGGTGAGCTGGGTCAGGGTGAAGACGAAGACCAGGTCGAAGAAGATCTCCACGGGGTTCACCCGGTCGGCCGGCCGGCGGGCCCCGCCGCGCCAGGCAAGACGACTCACAATCAGACAGCGTAGGGCCGCCGCCCGCACCGCGTCCGGCGGTCGGCCCGGGGCGACCACGGCCGGCCGTCGGCCCGGGGCGGGTACGGCCGGCGGTCAGCCCGGGGCGACCACCTGACGCAGGGCCACCAACCCGGGTACGTCGATACGTTGCCGTACCGCCCCGGTGCCGGCGTCGACCCGGAGTACGGCGTCGGGCTGGCCGACGTACAGCCGGGAGCCGTCGGGTGGGCCGGCGAGACCGCGTACCTCGGCAGGGGTGGACCAGCGCGGCGCCGGGTCCCCGCCCGTGTTGGCCGCCATCCCGACCACCTCGCGGCCGGCCCCGACCAGCAGGGTCCCGGCACCGTCGAAGCTCGCGGCGGCGGGTGCGGCGCTACCCGGCCCGGCGGTGCCGGCCAGCGCGTCGAACCGGACAGTGTCCATCACGGTCAACCCTGCCGGGTCGATCGTGGCGAGCGCGCCGGTACCGGTGTCCGCCACGTAGAGCCGGCTGCCGTCCCGGCTCAGCGCGATCGTGTGCCCGGTCGCCGCACGCTCGCCGAACGGTGCCGGCAGGTCGACGCAGAACGCCCAGCGTTCGGTGAGGTCGAGGGTGTGCACGAAGGCGTGCACGTGCGGGGCGTCGTCGCGCGCTCCGGCGCCGTGCGGGTCCCTGGCAGCGGCGATCCGGTCCCGGGTGTGCACGTGGTCCGGCTGGTGGGTGTAGAGCGTGAAGAGCCGGTTGCGTTGCCGGTCGTACACCGCCTGCCGCCCCTCGCCGCGCATCTCCTCCTCGGCACCCTCCGGCACCACCGCCTTGACCCGGGTCAGCAGCGGCTCCACCCGCCCGGACGCGATGTCGACGACCCGGACCCGGTAGCGGTCCGGTGCGGTCGGCGGCAGGTAGTCGAGGACGAAGAGCGCCTGGCGGGACGCGTCGAACGCCTCCGGTTCGAGGTTGCCGGGCAGTTCCAGCCGACGGCGCTGGCCGGCGCCGTCGGCGACCACGATCGTGGTCCGCTCCCGTGGCCCCGGCCGGTAGGGCGAGTGCCCCGGCCCGGCGTCGTCGGCAAGCGCCACCAGGTCGCCCTCCGCCGAGGTGGTGCGGACGGCGAGTGCGCCGGTCAGGGTACCGGCGCTGACCGCCGCACCGTCCGGCAGCCGGTGACTGGTCACCCGGGTACCCCCGTCCGGGCGCTCGACCCGGACCAGCCGGCGGCCGTCGCCGCTGACCACCGCCGGGGCGGGCTGGACCAGCATCCGCCCGGTCGCCGCGTCGACCACCGCCAGCTTGCCGTCGGCCAACTCCACCACGAGCGCCTCACCCGGAGCCAGCTTGCGGCGGGCGGCCGCCTCGTCGGCCCGGCCTCCGGACCGGAACTGGCAGCCGGCGCTGGCCGCGACCGCACCGATCCCGGCGGTACCGGCCAGCAGCGCGCCGGTCAGCCGCAACACGTCACGCCTCGTCGTCGTCATGCCGGGTAGAGCCCTGACATCCCCCGCCGGTTCCACCGCCACCGGTGCGGCCACGCCCGAAGGGTTGCAAGATTCTTGGCGAACTGTGGTTAGCGGCGCGCCACAATTCGCCAAGAATCTTGGTGGTCCCGCTCGTCGTCAGCGTGGGCGGGAGCGGGGGAGCCAGTGGACGATCCGGGCGGCGAGTTCGCGCTGCCGCACCACCAGTCCACCAAGCTGATATCAGAAGTGGCGGAGCGATGGAGCTGACGGCAGCAGCAGTCTGGCGCAGGAGCAGTCGCAGCAATGGCGCCAATGGCGCGTACGTGGAGGTGGCGGACAACCTGCCGGGGGTGGTCGGGGTGCGGGACAGCAAGGATCCGACGGGTCCTGCGCTGCTCTTCAGCGCATCCGCGTGGCGTTCGTTCGTCGGGCAGGTCCGGGCGCGCTGACTGCCAGCGCCGTACCCGCCTCAGCAGCGCATCTGCTGGAGCTTCGAGCAGAAGCGGGTGAAGTGCGGATCGAAGCGGGTCGGGTCGACGTCGCGTACCTCTGCCGGCGACCACCAGCGGGCCGACCGGAACTCGCCACTGTCCAGTGTGAGCGGTCGCGTCCGGTCCAGCCGGAGCAGGAACCACAGGCTCACGTCGGTGTGCCCGGCGTCGATCCCGACGGTACGGGTCACGGTGACGAACACCGGCTCCTCCCCGACGAGACCGCCCTCGACCGGTACGCCCAACTCCTCGTACGCCTCCCGGCGAGCCGTCTCGGCGGGGTGCTCGTCCGGGTCGACGTGCCCGCCCGGCGGTAGCCACAAGCCGGCGTTGACGTGGTCGACCAGCAGCACAGCACCGTCGGCCGGATCGACCGGCACCACGTACGACACCAGGTGCCGGGGCGGGGTTGCCGGCTTCAGCCGCCGGAACACGTCGTCGGTGCTCCGCAACCAGTGCAGTGTCTCCGACCGGTGGCCCGCCTCCACCTCGTCGCAGGGCACGATCCCCGCCACCACACCCCGCACCACTCCCACCGACGTCCGCACCCGTGCATCATGTCAGGACGTAGTGTTCGGCCGGCTACAGCGAGCCGAACGCTACGCGCTGACGATGGCCCGTTCGCGGGGTCGGAGGGAGTGCCAGGAAGCCATCGTGACCAGGGCGAAGATTCCGGTGGCGGCGTACGGCACCGAGGGCAGGCCGGCGGTGGCGCCGAGCACTCCGGCACCGATCGCACCGACCGGGGCGGCAAGCAGGCCGACCGTACGCTGGGCGCTGCCGACCCGGCCGAGTAGTTCGGCGGGGACGTTCCGCTGCCCGTACGCCGACCAGAGCGCGTTCCAGATCGCGGTGCCGGCGGAGAAGGCGGTGAGTGCGACGGCACCCGGCACCGGATGCCGGGCCACCGCCAGGGTGGCGACCGCCAGCGTCTCGGCGACCAGTACCCAACGCAGCCCTGGCAGGACGCCGAGCCGAGCGGCGACCCGCCCCGCGCAGAGTCCACCGGCCAGCGCGCCGAGCACCGCCGCCGACATGAACAGGCCGTAGCCGGCGGCGGGCACCGCCAGCACCTCCAACGCGTAGAGCACGATGATCGCGATCAGGCCGCTGGTGGCCAGGTTGGTGACCATCGTCAGTGCGGTGATCCGGCGCAGCGTGGCGTCCTGCCAGATCCACCGCAGCCCGTCCCCGGCCGCCCGCCGGACAGCACCTGGACCGGCGGGGCGCCGCAGGTCACCGACGCCTGGCTGTCGAGCCGACGGCGACGTGGCGGTGGATACGGCGACGACCTGACGTGCCGGCCCGACCGGTGGCGGCCCGCCCGGGGCTGTCGGGAGCGAGGTCGGTCGCAGGGTCAGGGCCAGCAGGGCGGCGACCGCGAACGTCAGCGCGTCGACGGCGAACGGCAGGGCCGCCGAGACGGCGAAGAGCACCCCGGCCAGCGGTGCGCCGACGAATCCACCGGCGACGGCGGTACCCGCCTGGAGCCGGCCGTTGGCCACCGCCAGCCGCTCGGCGGGCACGATCCCGGGCAGTACGGCGAACGCGGCGGCGTCGAAGAGTACGCCGAGGCTGGCGAGCAGGAAGGCACAGCCGACGAGCGCGACGATTCCGACCTCGCCGGTTATGACCAGCAGAGCGAAGCCGGCGACCAGGACGGCACGCACCCCGTCCACTGTGGCCATGGTCCGGCGCCGGTCCCGACGGTCGGCGTAGACGCCACCGAGCAGGCCGAACAGCAGCGGCGGGAGCTGCCCGGCGACCACCACGGCCGCGATGGCGCGCGGATCCCGGGTCACCGACGCGGCGAGCAGTGCCAGAGCCGGGGTACGCAGCGCGTCGCCGAGCCGGGACACCACCGCCGCCGTCCACAGTGCTCGGAAGCCGCCAGCTCGGACAGCGCCGACGAAGTGCCCAGCCGCCTTCCTCACCGCCGCCGTGTCGGGCATCGGGGGTGACCGCCTTCCGTCGACCTGCCGGAACCGCGCCCGTGACCGCCGTACGTCCGTGACCGCCGTACGTCCGTGACCGCCGTACGTCCGTGACCGCCGTACGTCCGTGACCGCCGTACGTCCGTGACCGCCGTACGTCCGTGACCGCCGTACGTCCGTGACCGCCGTACGTCCGTGACCGCCGTACGTCCGTGACCGCCGTACGTCCGTGACCGCCGTACGTCCGTGACCGCCGTACGTCCGTGACCGGCTCCGCAACCTGCCCTCCTGACCGGGCCGAGCCTGCGGTCTCGATCGGGTCGAGTGTCAAGCCACCCGCCCGCCGTTTGCGGGGAAAGTCGGCGGAAAAGCAGGACGCGACGTGTCACCTCGGGCCGGTACCGTGAGCGCCGTCACCGGACAGGAGTGAGTGAAGCGATCGTGGACCGGACCTTCCAGGTCGACCTCCGTGGCGTGGTCGACCTGCTCAGTCACCATCTCTACGGAAGTCCTCGGGTCTACGTCCGGGAGCTGTTGCAGAACGCGGTGGACGCGATCACCGCTCGGCGGGCCACCGACCCCGGCGCCCCGGCCGTGATCCGGATCGAGCCGCCGGAGCTGACCGGCGACGGCACGCTGCGGGTGTACGACACCGGCATCGGCCTGACCGAGTCGCAGGTGCACGAGCTGCTCGCCACCATCGGCCGCAGCTCGAAGCGGGACGAGCTGGGCTTCGCCCGCCACGAGTTCCTCGGCCAGTTCGGCATCGGCCTGCTCTCCTGCTTCCTGGTCGCCGACGAGGTCCGGGTCCGCACCCGGCACGGCGACGAGCCCACCGTGCTCTGGACCGGTTACGCCGACGGCCGCTACCGGGTCGAGCCGGCTGCCGCCGACGCGCAGCGCGCCGAGCCGGGCACCACCGTCACGCTGGTCCCACGCCGCGACGCCGAGCAGTGGCTGACCCGGCCGACCGTGACCGAGCTGGCCCGGCTGTTCGGGTCGCTGCTGCCGGTCCGGGTGCTGGTCGGCGACGTCGAGACCACCACCGGGCCGCCGCCGTGGTCGGCCTCCGCCGGCACCTCGCCGTCCGCCCGCCGGGACAACCTCGTCGGGTACGCCCGCGAGGTACTCGGCTTCACCCCGTTCGACGTCGTACCGCTGTCGGTGCCGGAGGCGGGGCTGACCGGTGCGGCTTTCGTGCTGCCCACCGCGGTCAACCCGGCGGCCCGGGCCGGTCACCGGGTCTATCTGAAGCGGATGCTGCTCACCGAGGGCGCCGAGGGGCTGCTGCCGGACTGGGCGTTCTTCGCCCGCTGCGTGGTCGACTCCACCGAGCTGCGCCCGACCGCCAGCCGCGAGGCGCTCTACGAGGACAGCCTGCTGGAGGCGACCCGGGAGGCGCTCGGCGACCAGCTCCGGGGCTGGCTGGTCCGGCTGGCCGGTGGTGCGCCGCGCCGGCTCGCCGAGTTCCTCCAGGTGCACCACCTCGGGGTGAAGGCGCTGGCCCTGCACGACGACGAGATGCTGCGGCTGGTCGAGCGCTGGTGGCCGATGGAAACCAACACCGGGCAGACCACCTTGGCGGAGTTCCGCGAGCGGCACGGCCTCATCCGCTACGCGGCCAGCATCGACGAGTTCCGCCAGCTCGCCGGGGTGGCGGCGGCGCAGGACCTGGCGGTGGTCAACGCCGGTTACACGTACGACACCGAGATCATCGAGCGGTTGCCGACGGTGGACCGGTCGGTGCTGGTCGAACGGCTGGAGCCGAACGACCTGACCACCCGCTTCGACGCCCTCGACCCGGCGGCGGAACTGGCGCTGCGGCCGTTCGTCGTTGCCGCGCAGCGTGCCCTGGACCGGCTCGGTGTCGAGGTGGTGCTCCGCTCGTACGCCCCGGCGTCGCTGCCGGCGCTCTATCTGGTGAGCCGGTCGGCGGCCTTCGAGGAGCAACTCCGGTCGACCCGGGAGCGGGCCGACGAGACCTGGGCCGGGGTACTCGACGCGCTCGCCGCCTCCGGACCGGCCGAGCGCCCGCAGTTGGTGCTCAATCACCGCAACCCGCTGGTCCGCCGGGTCAGCGCGCTCGGCGATCCGGCGCTGGTCGGGCTCGCCGTCGAAGCCCTGTACGGCCAGGCGCTGCTGCTCGGCTACCACCCGATCCGCCCCGCCGACGCCGCCCTGCTGAACAGCTCGTTCCTCGGCCTGCTCGGCCGGGCCGTACCAGGACAGGAGTGACGATGGGCCGGGACACCGACGACCTCTGGCGGACGATCGACCGGGTCGGCGAGATGCCGTACGGCAGCGGTCAGGTCGCCGCCGCCGAACAGCTCCTCCGGCAGGTGGACGCCACCGGTGACGAGCAGCTCGCCTTCGCGGCCCGGATGCTGGCCACCGCCGCCTACTACTACGGCGGCGAGCCGGCCAAGTCGTTCGTCACCTTCTCCTGGTGCCTGGCCGAGTTCGACCGCAACCCGAGGCCCCACCACCAGCGGCACCTGCACACCCTGCTCTGGTACTTCAAGCACATGGTCAGCGGCCTGCTCGAGTTTCCCGAGGTGCCGCTGGACCGCACCATGGCGGTACTCGACGACATGGAACGGCGCTACCGCGACGGCGGCCACAGCCTCCAGATGGTCTACAAATACCGGCACCAGGTGGCGGTGCACGTCGGCGCGGCGGCGGAGGCCGCGCAGTGGTACCGCCGGTGGACCACCGCGCCCCGGGACGACCTCTCCGACTGTGCCGGCTGCGACCCGACGGACCAGATCGAATACCTCGCCTCGCTCGGCCGGCACGAGGAGGCGGTGGCAATGGCCGAGCCGGTGCTGGCGGGCCGGCTGGGCTGTGTCGAGCAGCCGCAGTGCGTACTCACCGCGCTGATGCTGCCGTACCTGCACACCGGCCGGCGGGAGCAGGCGCGGGACGCGCACCTGCGGGCGTACCGCCGGCACCGGACGAACATCGCGAACATGTCGCTGGTCGGTGAGCATCTGACCTTCTGCGCGCTGACCGGCAACGAGGCGCGCGGGCTGGAGCTGCTGGAACGGCATCTGGGCTGGCTGGACGAGGCACCCTCGCCGGCCGACGCGATGGCCTTCGCCGCCAGCGGGGCGCTGCTGCTGCACCGGCTGGCCGCCGACGGCCACGGGGAGCTGCCGGTGCAGCGCCGTGGCCACCTGGACCGCCCGGCGGCCGAGGTGCCGGTGACGGTGCTCGCCGCCGAGCTGACCGGGACGGCCCGTGACCTGGCCGCCCGGTTCGACGCCCGGAACGGCACCGGGGCGCAGTCGGCGATCGTCGCCGAACTGCTCGGCGGGCAGCCGGTCGGCGAGTACCTGCCGCTGTCGCCGACCGCCCGCCGCCGCCCGGCCCCCGCCAGCGCGTCCCCCATCGCCGCGCCTGCCCCGGCCCGCCGGCCCGCCGGCAGTTCCGCCGGCAGCACCTCCACCGCCGAGGGCGGCGGCGCGTCGACCGGCAGCTCGACCGCTGAGGGCGGCGGCGCGTCGACCGGCCCGGCCGGTGAGGGCGGTGGCGCGTCGACCGGCCCGGCCGGTGCCGTGTCCGGCGACGACGGCACCGGTGGGATCGGCAACACCACGGCGGCTCCGGCCGGATCGGCCAGGTCGGCTCCGGCCGCCGAGCCCGGTGAAGCCTCCGCAGGGTCGGCCCGTCCAGCCGTCCGGCTCGACGTACCGCCGGACGCCGGCCCGGAGCAGTTGCTCGACCTGGCCGAGGCGGCCTGGCGTACCGAGCGCGACGACGACCTCTTCGCGGTACTGGCGGTCTTCGACGAACGGTTCGCCGGGCAGTCGCAGGCGCAGGGGCAGTCGGTCGCCGCCCGTCGGGCCGAGTTCCGGGCGGTCGAGCGGCAGGTGGCCGGCGACGTGGCGGGAGCGGTGGCGGCGAACCGGGAGGCGCTGGCGCTGCACCGGCAGGTGCCGGATCCGCTCCGCGCCCAGGTGGTGGCCGGCCGGCTGGGCGTACTGCTGGTGATGTCTGGTGAGCCGGACGAGGGGATGCCGCTGGTCCAGGAGTCCGCCGACTACCTGATGGCGCACGGTGACGCCTGGCATCGGGCCGCCGCGCAGGACCGGTTGGCGATCGCCTCCGCCGAGCGGGGTCGGGGTGCCGAGGCGCTGGCGGCGGTGGACCGGGCGTCGACCGAGGCGGCCGGTTCCGACGACCGCTATCTGGTGGCACGGATCGCGCTGACCAGGGTCCGGGTCCTGGAGTTGCTGGACCGGGGTGCCGAGGTCGGCGAGGCGGCGCTGCGGGCCCGGGACCTCTACGACGAACTCGGCCTGCCCGAACACCGGGCGGTCGCCAGCCTCGGCTACGCCAACTCGCTCGACGACCCGGAGCAGGCGGTCTCGGCGTTCGACGAGGCGGTGCGGCTCGCCACCGGCAGGCTGGCGCTGCCGGCCCGGACCGGGCGGGCCCGGGCGCTGGTCGCCGCCGGCCGACCGGGCGAGGCGGTCGACGACCTGGTGGAGGCGGTCGCGCTCTGCGTCGAGCGCGGCATCGTGGACGGCGCCGCCTACCTGCGCTGGGAGCTGGCCGACGCCTACCGGCGGGCCGACCGGGCGGTGGAGGCGGCCGAGGCGGCGGAGGAGGCGGTCGGCGAGCTGGACCGGCTCGGCCGGCAGGCCGACGCGGACCAGTGCCGGCACCTGCTCGCCACCGTCTACCGGTCGCTCGGCGAGGACGGCCCCGCCCTGGCGCTGCTGGACGAACTCGCCGACAACCTCGACGGCCCGGACAACCTGCCCGCCCGGGCCGGGGTGCTGGAGGAGGCCGGCGAGCTGCTCTACGCCCAGGACCGGGACAATCTCGCCGCGCAGCGGTTCGGTGCCGCCGCGACCGCGTTCCAGCTCGCCGGGCTGCCCCTCGACGAGTTGCGGGTACGGCGTCGGGAGGTGGCCGCCCAGCACTGGGCCGGCGACCCGGCGGCGGCGCTGGCCGCGCTGGAGGTGGCCGACCGGGTGGCGGCGGCCCTGCCGGGCGGTCCCGCGCACTCGGCACCGGCGGGCTCAGGATCCGGTACGTCGGATTCCGACGACGCCGAGGTCGAGCCGGCGGTGCACTGGGAGCGGGCGATGCTGGCCGACGTCGCGGCCCGGGCGCTGCTCGGCGCGGACCGGCCCGACGAGGCGCTGGCCCGGCTGGACGGCGCCGCCGACACGCTGCGGTCGATCCAGGCCTTCGGCGAGGCGCTCCTGCTGGACCTGCTGACCGGGGAGGTGTTGCTCCGGCTGGACCGGCCGGCCGAGGCCGAACCGCTGCTCCGGACCACCCTGAACAGCCTGCCCGCGCACTCCGAGCCGGTACGCCGGACGGCCTGGCTGCTCACCGTCGCGCTCGCCGCGCTCGGCCGTACGGCGGAGGCCGACGCCCTGCGTGCCAGCTACGACCTCGACCCCGACGGCGAGTAGCCGGCTCGATCCCGCCCGCCGGATCGGGCACCGGCCCGGGCGCGGGTCGGACGGAGGCGTCCGCCCAGTGGCGGCCGACACTCGACAGAGAGCCAGCGATTGACAGCTGACTAGGCTGGTCGGGTGACGGTGGAGGAGCAGGTGATGGCGACGGAGGCCGGCGCGCCCGCCAGCGGCGTGCGGCGACGGCGGTCCCGGCGCGAGGAGATTCTGGAGATTGCGGTCGGCCTCTTCGCGGCCCGCGGCTATCACGGAGTCTCGATGGACGACATCGGGTCGGCCGCCGGGGTCACCGGCCCGGCGCTTTACCACCACTTCGCCGGCAAGGAGGCGATGCTCATCGCCGCGCTGATGCCGGTGAGTGACGGGCTGCTGGCCGGCGGCCGGCAGCGGGTCGCGGAGCATCCGGAGAACTTCCGGGCAGCCCTCGAATCCCTGATCGACTTCCATGTCGAGTTCGCCCTGGCCAACCCGGCGGTCATCGCGCTGCACCTGCACGAGCTGGACCGGCTGCCGGAGGAGCCCCGCCGGCAGATCCGGCGACTCCAGCGGCTCTACGTCGAGGAGTGGGTGGGGGTGCTGACCGCGCTGCACCCGAAACTGTCGGCAGGCGAGGCGCGGGTGCTCGCCCATGCCGCGTTCGGCCTGATGAACTCCACGCCCTTCCTCGGCGGCGAGGTGGACCGCCAGCGCCGGGCGGCGCTGCTCCGAGCCGCTACCCTGGCTGCGCTGCTCGCCGACCCGGATGACTGAACCTTTCTCGACCTGAGCCGCGTGGCGCTCGGGCACCGCGTCCGCCCTGCGGTCCGCCGGACCGCACGGGGAGGTTGAAGAGGTTCACCGAGCCGGGCCGCGGACGGCCGTACAACGAGGTGCGGCCGCTTCGAGTACGGAGAGGTAGAACACGATCATGATCGAGTCCCTGCTCGTCGCGAACCGTGGCGAGATTGCCCGCCGGATCATCCGGACCGCCCGGCGACTCGGCGTACGGACTGTCGCGGTCTACTCCGAGGCAGATGCCGACCTGCCGTTCGTCCGCGAGGCCGACGAGGCGGTCTGTGTCGGCCCGCCGAACCCGGCGCAGAGCTACCGGAACGCCGAGGTGATCCTCGCCGCCGCCAAGTCGACCGGTGCGCAGGCGATCCACCCCGGGTACGGCTTCCTGTCGGAGAACGCGGACTTCGCCCGTACCGTCGAGGCGAACGGCCTGATCTGGGTCGGGCCCGGCGCCGACGCGATCACCGCGATGGGTGACAAGATCAATGCTCGTAACCTGATGGCCGCCGCGGGCGTGCCGGTGGCACCCGGCAGCACCGACCCGGCCGGCACGGTCGAGGCCGCGATCGCCGCCGCCGAGGAGATCGGCTTCCCGGTCATGGTCAAGGCCGCCGCCGGAGGCGGTGGGATGGGCATGGCGGCCGCCGCCGACGAGGCCAGCCTGCGCACCGAGTACGACAGGGTGCGCGCCTTCGCCGAGCGGATGTTCGGGGACGGCTCGGTGCTGATCGAGCGGTACTTCCCCCGGGTGCGGCACGTCGAGGTGCAGATCCTCGGCCTGGCCGACGGCCGGGTGGTGGCGCTCGGTGAGCGGGAGTGCTCGGTGCAGCGGCGCAACCAGAAGCTGGTCGAGGAGTCGCCGTCCCCGGCCGTCGACCCCGCGCTGCGGGAGCGGCTGCTGGCGGCGGCGGTCCGGGCCGGCGAGGCGGTCGGCTACCGCAACGCCGGCACCGTGGAGTGCCTGCTGGTCCCGCGCCAGCGGGACTCCCAAGGCGATGGCACCGACTCCGAAGAGTTCTTCTTCCTGGAGATGAACACCCGGCTCCAGGTCGAGCACCCGGTGACCGAGCTGGTCTACGGCGTCGACCTGGTCTCCGAGCAGCTCCGGGTGGCCGCCGGGCTGGCCCCGAACTTCGACCCGGACGCGCTCGCCCCGCGCGGGCACGCCATCGAGCTGCGGGTCAACGCCGAGGATCCGTTGCGGTTCATGCCGGGCCCGGGCGCGGTGACCGCGTGGACGGAGCCGACCGGCGAGGGGGTCCGGGTCGACTCCGGATACGCCCTCGGCACCACCGTCACGCCGTTCTACGACTCGCTGATGGCGAAGCTGATCGTGTACGGCGCCGACCGGGCCGAGGCGATCGACCGGGCCCGTACGGCGGTGGCCGGGTTCGAGATCGCCGGACCGAAGTGCAACCTGCCGTTCTTCGCCGAGCTGTTCGACAACGCCGAGTTCCTCGGCGGTGACTACGACACCGGCATCGTCGGCCGGATGCGGGCGAAGAAGTGACTGGCCGGATGGGACGCGGAGAAGTGCGCGGCCGGATGCGGGCGACGTGGTGAGTGGGTGGAACGAGGTGGCGGCATGACGAGCGACCTGCCGGGCGCGGTCTCGATCCGGGAGGTCGGACCGCGCGACGGCCTGCAGAACGAGGACCCGGTCCCGACCGACGGCAAGATACGCCTGCTGGACCTGCTCGGCAGCACCGGCGTACGCCGGATCGAGGCGGTCTCCTTCGTGCACCCGAAGGCGATCGCGCAGATGGCCGACGCCGACGAGGTGTGGGCGCGGGCGACGAGGGCACCGCAGGTGCGCTATTCGGCGCTGGTGCCGAACTCGAAGGGCGCCCAGCGGGCCCTGGCCGCCGGCTTCACCGAGATCGAGGTGGTGGTCTCGGCCAGCGACACCCACAACCGGCGCAACGTCAACCGCTCCACCGCCGAGTCGCTGGACGACATCGCCGGGCTGATCTCGCTGTTGCACGAGGCGGGGGCGACCGCCGAGGTGATCGTGGCGACCAGCTTCGGCTGCCCGTACGAGGGGGACGTCGACCCGGCCCGGGTGGCCGGCATCGTCGACCGGGTGGTGGCCGACGGGGCGGACCGGGTCGCCTTCGGTGACACCACCGGGATGGCGACCCCGCGCCGGGTCCGGGAACTGGTCACCGCGGTCCGGAACCGGCAGCCCGACATCCCGGTGCTGCTGCACTTCCACAACACCCGGGGTACGGCGCTGGCGAACCTGCTGACCGCGCTCGAACTCGGCGTCACCGAGTACGACGCCAGCGTCGGCGGGCTCGGCGGCTGCCCGTACGCGCCGGGGGCGAGCGGGAACGTGGCCACCGAGGAGGTGGTGCACATGCTGCACGACATGGGCATCGAGACCGGGGTCGACCTGGACGCACTGCTGGAGGCGGCGGCCTACGCCGAACAGCTCGTCGGCCGGGAGTTGCCGTCCGGGGTGCTCCGGGCCGGCCCGCGTACCCGGCTGGTCTGAGCCGGGCGGGTCGACACGGCGACCGGACGGGTGGCGAAACCTCCGCACCGAGGCATCCCCCCACATCCGAGGCGCATTGCTAGATTTGCATGAGTCATGTCGTTCACCTCGTCGAGGGGGCCTCGCGGAGACGCGGACGGTCAGGCCGCGTCGGTCACCGCGACGGATGGAGGATTCGTGCGGACCGCAAGCTTCCTGCTCAGCACCGCACTGGTCGTCACCACACTCGGGTCGCCCGTCGTCGTCGCGGACGTCGCGGCGGCAACCCCATCCACCGATCGGCCCGGCACGATCGACTGGTCGCCGTGTCCGGAGGACGAGACCGCCCAGTGCGGCACGCTCAGGGTGCCCCTCGACTGGTCGCGTCCGAAGGGACCGACGATCGAACTGGCGTTGGCCCGGCGCCCGGCCACCGATCCGCGCCGCCGGATCGGCTCGATGCAGATCAACCCGGGCGGCCCCGGCGGTTCCGGCAGGTTGATGGCCATTTTCGGGGCGGACCGGTTCGGCGAGGAGATCCGTAGCCGCTTCGACATCGTCGGCGTCGACCCGCGAGGCGTCGGTCTCAGCACCCCGATCCGTTGCTCCCAGGACCTGCTCGATCGGGAGCCGTCGTTCGTGATGCGCAGCCAGGCCGACTTCGACGCCCGGCTGGCCTTCAACGCCCGGCTGCGGGCGGACTGCCGGGCGCGCAGCGGCCCGATCGTCGACCATGCCGACATGCTCAGCGTGGTCCGCGACATGGATCACGTCCCGGCGGTGCTCGGCGACCGGCAACTCAGCTACTACGGCCTCTCCTACGGCTCGTTGAACGCCCAGCAGTACGCCGAACTCTTCCCCGACCGGGTACGCGCGATCGTCTCGGACAGCAATCTGGATCACAGCCTCGGCACGACCGGTTTCCTGGACGCCGGGACGGCCAGCGCCCAGGACTCCTTCGACGAGTTCGTGAGGTGGAGTGACCGGACGCCGGCCAGCCCGCTGCACGGCCGGGATGTTCGGGCCTTCTGGCACCGGCTGCTCGACCGGGTCGACCGGGGTGAGATCCCGTCCCCCTTCGTTCCGGACGTTCCACTGCGGGCGGAGATACTGATCTGGTTCGCCTTCCGCGCCTTCTACGGGCCGGAGTGGTCCTTTCTGGCGGACTTCCTCGTCGACCTCGATTCCGGGGACACGCAGCCGTGGGAGCCGGGCCCGGAACTGCCCGAGGAGGCCGAGTACCCGCAGGTCGCGATCTTCTGCAACGACTGGAGCCTGCCCGTGCGCGACTACCGGGAATGGGCCGGACACCTGCGCCGGGCGGAACGGATCGCGCCGGACATGCGCTACTCGCCGGCCGCCGCCGCCCTGACCGCGGCCTGTCTCGGCTCGCCCGCCCGGATCGCCAACCCGCAACACCCGCTCCGGATCCGTGACAGCGCCACCCCGCTGCTGGTCACGAACGCGCTGCACGACCCGGTGACCGGATACAACCAGGCGCTCGGGGTGGCCCGGCAGCTTGGTCGCGACGGGGTCCTGCTCACCTACGAGGGGTGGGGACACGGCGCGTACGGCCGCAGCGAGTGCACCGATGACGCCATCGAGCGGTATCTCGTCGACCGTACGCTCCCGGCAGGCGGGGCGCGCTGCCCGGCTGTCGAGCCACCCGCCGAGCCGGGGGCCACCCGACAGTCGGTCCGCCCGCCGACGACCGCGGACCGTCCCTTCCCGTACCGGACCATGCCCTGGTTGACCAGGTAGCCACCTTGGACACCGGCCCCTCCCGCAATTGCCGCGGCCCCTTCTCCGCGTGCTCTGGGAGGGGGCCACGCGGCAGACTGGCGGCGTAACGGAGGCAAGCACCGACAAACCGGGATAAGCTCGGCAAATGCGGTTGATCAAGTACACCCATGCCTGCGTACGCCTGGAGGCGGACGGGCGGTCGCTGGTGATCGATCCGGGCATGTGGACCGAGGCCGAGGCGCTGGACTCCGTCGACCACGTGCTGGTCACGCACGAGCACCCGGACCACCTGGACACCGAGCGGATCAGTGCGGCGGTGGCCACCAACCCGGCGCTGCGGATCTACACCCACGCCGACGTGGCCGGGCAACTGGCCGATCTCGGTCCGGCGGTGGTGCCGGTCGCCTCCGGCGACGAGTTCGACGCGGGCGGGTTCCGGGTGCAGGCGGTCGGTCGGGACCACGCCGAGATCTACCAGGGGTTGCCGGGAATTCCGAACCTCGGCTTCGTGGTCGACGTCGGCACGACGGGTGGCGGGCTCTACCACCCCGGCGACGCGTTCTTCGTACCGGACCTGCCGGTGGCGACGCTGCTGGTGCCGACCAGCGCGCCGTGGCTGAAGGTCGCCGAGTCGCTCGACTTCGTCCGGGCGGTCAAGCCCCGGCGGGCGTACTCGATCCACGACGCGGTGGTCAGCGAGCGCGGGGCGCCGATCGTGGACCGCTGGTTCGCGCAGAAGGCCGAGACGGAGTACGCCCGGATTCCGCCCGGCCAGTCGGTCACCTTCGACTGACCAGGTTTCGGGGGCGCCCTCAGTAGTGGCCCCGGCCGGCGCCGGGCATGCCTCCCTGCGGGCCACCGCCATCGACGCCGCCGGCAACTCCGTGGCGCAGACCGTGATCCAGGCGTACCGGCTGCACTGATTCGACGTCTCGTCCGGACGCGTCCGCCGTGCGGTCCGGACGAGACGCCGGGACCGCTACACCTCTTGGCCCGGTGTACGGCGTCGATGCGGGCACCTCGGGAGGGGCCGGCGAATCGCCGGCCCCTCCGTCATAGGCCCGTTTCTCCGCCGGCAGGTCAGCCGATCGGGGCGAGCATCGTCGCCGGCCAACTGTCCGGGAAGATCTGGCTGCCGACGTCGCCGGCGCGCTCCGGCCCGACCCGGGTACCGGCGAAGAGCTGGGTGACCCGGCTGGCCTCCGCGCTGCTCGGGTACGGGTTGGTGCAACCGGTGCCGGCACTGCCGCCCGACATCAGCAGCGCGCAGTTGCCGTTGTAGTTGTCCGGCAGCCCGAGGATGTGCCCGATCTCGTGGCTCATGATCCGCAACGGGCTGTACTGCTGCGCCTGCTGGGTGTCGATGTAGACCCGGCCGTTGCCGAGGCTGGTCCGCACGGCGTACGAGCCACCGCCGGTGATCGAGTAGATCCGCAGGTTCGAGCCGCAGTTGGCGGTGAGGGTCAGGTTCGACGTGGCGTTGTTCCAGATCGAGGCGGCCTGGTTCGCGACACTGACGAAACTGCCCGCCTGGCTGGTGTTGTAGCAGATGGTCATGGCGGCGGACGCGGGCGAGGGGTTGGCCAGCGTGACGCCGAGGGTGGCACCCGTGGTCGCGACGAACGCGACCAGTAGCCGGCTGATCCGTGAGGTCATGGCTCGCTCTCCGATCCGGTGGTCGACGGGAGGGGGTGCCAGCAGCCTAGTATAGACAAACGTCAATTACACCATCCTGTCCAGATACGTGGTCGTTCGTTATGGCAGTGGTCGAGTGGCCCGGACCGGCTCGGATGCAGTAGCCTAACGATCGTTCAGGTCGGTTGGCGCGGGACCGCAGGTCCCGGTGCGGCGAGGGGGTCGGCGTGACACTCGACGATGCGGCGCTGGAACAACTCGGCAAGCGGGTCCGGGCCGGCGGGGCGGAGAAATACCACGCCGCCAACGCGGCCAAGGGCAAGCTCTTCGCCCGGGAACGGATCGCGTTGCTGGTTGACGAGGGATCGTTCGTCGAGGACGGGCTCTACGCGAACGCGCTCGCCGACGGGCTACCCGCCGACGGCGTGGTCACCGGCCAGGCCAGCATCGACGGCCGGGCCGTCTGCCTGATGGCCAACGACTCCACGGTCAAGGCCGGGAGCTGGGGTGCCCGTACGGTGGAGAAGATCATCCGGATCATCGAGCGGGCGTACGCCAACGGCCAGCCGATGGTCTATCTGGTCGACTCGGCCGGTGCCCGGATCACCGACCAGGTGGACCTCTTCCCCGGCCGGCGCGGCGCCGGGAAGATCTTCTGGAACCAGGTCCGTGCCTCCGGCTCGATTCCGCAGGTCTGCGCGCTGTTCGGGCCGAGCGCGGCCGGCGGGGCCTACATCCCGGCGTTCTGTGACGTGGTGGCGATGGTGGACGGCAACGCCAGCATGTACCTCGGCTCCGACCGGATGGTCGAGATGGTCACCGGGGAGAAGACCACGCTGGAGGAGATGGGCGGGGCCCGGGTGCACTGCGCCGAGTCCGGCGTCGGGCACTTCCTCTGCAAGACCGAGGCGGACGCCCTCGACGTGGTCCGCCGCTACCTCTCCTACCTGCCGGCGAACTGGACGCAGTCGCCGCCGGCCGCGCCCGCCGTCGCCGCGCCGGACAAGGTCGACCTGGCCGCGCTGGTGCCGGCGAGCGAGCGGCAGGCGTTCGACATGCGCCGGTACGTCAAGGGACTGCTCGACGCCGACTCCTTCCTGGAGATCCAGGCGCTCTGGGCCAAGGAGCTGACCGTCGGCTTCGGCCGGCTCGACGGCCAGGTCGTCGGCGTGGTGGCGAACAACTCGATGTTCAAGGGCGGGGTGCTATTCGTCGACTCCGCCGACAAGGCGACCCGGTTCGTCCAGCTCTGCGACGCGTTCAACGTGCCGCTGCTCTTCCTCTCCGACGTGCCCGGGTTCATGGTCGGCACGGCGGTGGAGAAGCAGGGCATCATCCGGCACGGCGCCAAGATGATCACGGCGATCAGCGAGGCGACCGTACCGAAGATCTGCGTGGTGGTCCGCAAGGCGTACGGTGCCGGGCTCTACGCCATGGCCGGCCCCGGCTTCGAGCCGGACGCGACGATCGCGCTGCCCACCGCGAAGATCGCGGTGATGGGCGCCGAGGCGGCGGTGAACGCGGTCTACGCCAACAAGATCGCCGCGATCGGGGACCCGGACGAGCGGGCGGCCTTCGTCGCGGAGCGGCGCACCGCCTACGAGCAGGACATCGACGTCGTCCGGCTGGCCAGCGAGCTGGTCGTGGACGCGATCGTCGAACCGGCCGACCTGCGAACCGAGCTGATCCGGCGGTTCGCCGCCGCCCGAGGTAAGGACCGCACCTTCTCCCGGCGCCGGCACGGCGTCACGCCCGTCTAGGAACCGGCCCGGCGCTCCGACCGTTGAGGAGATCGGAACGCCCGGCCCGCCACCCGCAGCACCCCCGCCCGTCGCGCCACGAGCGTTCCCGGCGGACCGACCCGATGGAGGAACCCATGGACTTCCGGCTCAGCGAGGAGTACGAGGCGCTGCGATCGAGCGTGCGGTCCTTCGCCCGCGAGGTCGTCGCGCCGGCCATCGCCGACCACTACGAGCGGCACACCTTCCCGTACGAGATCGTCGCGCAGATGGGCAAGATGGGGCTGTTCGGCCTGCCGTTCCCGGAGGAGCACGGCGGGATGGGCGGCGACTACTTCGCGCTCTGCCTCGCCCTGGAAGAGATCGCCCGGGTCGACTCCAGCGTGGCGATCACGCTGGAGGCGGCGGTCTCGCTCGGCGCGATGCCGATCTACCGGTTCGGCACCGACGAGCAGCGCGCCCGCTGGCTGCCGAAGCTGGTCACCGGCGAGGCGCTGGCCGGGTTCGGGCTGACCGAGCCGGGCTTCGGCTCCGACGCGGGCGGCACGGCGACCCGGGCGGTGCTGGACGGCGACGAGTGGGTGATCAACGGCTCGAAGGCGTTCATCACCAACTCGGGTACCGAGATCACCACCCTGGTCACGGTCACCGCCGTCACCGGCACCAACCCGGACGGCTCCAAGGAACTCTCCACCATCATCGTGCCCTCCGGTACGCCGGGCTTCACCGTCGCGCCGGGCTATTCCAAGGTGGGCTGGTGCGCCTCGGACACCCACGAGCTGACCTTCGACGACTGCCGGGTGCCGGCGGAGAACCTGCTCGGCCAGCGCGGCCGGGGCTTCGCCCAGTTCCTGCGGATCCTCGACGAGGGGCGGATCGCGATCGCGGCGCTGGCGGTCGGCCTCGCCCAGGGCTGCGTCGACGAGTCCATCCGGTACGCCAAGGAGCGGCACGCCTTCGGCCGGCCGATCGCCAACTTCCAGGCCATCCAGTTCAAGATCGCTGACATGGAGCGGCGGGCGCACACCTCCCGGCTGGCGTACTACGACGCGGCGGCCCGGATGCTGGCCGGCGAGGACTTCAAGCGGCACGCGGCGATCGCCAAGCTGCACGCCAGCGAGTGCGCGGTGGACAACGCCCGGGAGGCGACCCAGATCCACGGCGGGTACGGCTTCATGAACGAGTTCGCCGTGGCCCGGTTCTGGCGCGACTCGAAGATCCTGGAGATCGGCGAGGGCACCTCCGAGGTGCAGCGCATGATCATCGCCCGCGACCTGGGGCTGTAGCCCGGAATGCTCCGGCCGGCCGACTCACGGCTTGTTCGGCCGGCCGGTCAACTCCGGGCACCTGCGTACCTGCCGGGTCACGGCAACCTGACCCGACTCAGTCGGTCGCGGTCAGCTCGGCCAGGGCCCTGACGGTCTTCCAGTTCCGGGTGGTCGAGGCGACGCCGAGCCGTTTCTCCAGGTAGGCGTTGCTGAACCTGCTGCGGCCGTACCCGTCCGGGTAGTGCAGGTAGAGGTCCCGGCCGGTACCGGCGACGGTGAACTCGGCGCTCTCGCCGCCCGGCACGGACAGCTCGGTCACCCGGTCGGCCTCCGGCGGCTCCGCCAGGAATGCCACCAGCAGCTTGACCTCGTCCGGCTGGGCGGGCGCGTACGGGTTGCCGCCGGTCAGCTCCGCCAACTCCGGGCCGGAGCGGACCATTACCGCCACGTCGATGGCCAACTGGTCGGCGAGGGCTCGCCGGAGGTCACCGGCCAGCCGTTCCGGACCGGCGCCGTTCCCGGCCCCGAAGACCACGTTGCCGCTCTGCAGGTAGGTCTTCACGTCGTCGTGGCCGAGGTCGGTGACGATCCGGCGCAGGTCGGCCATGCCGATCCGGTTGTGTGAACCGAGGTTGACGCCCCGCAGGAGTGCGGCGTAACGGCCCATCCCCGCCTCCTCGGTCGCTTGTTTCCGACGGTCAGCAGCGTATCCCGGTCGAAGGTGCCTGGAAGGAAATGGGACGCGCCCGACGATCGCCGTTGCGCATACTGCGCGGATGACGACGGAACCTGGTACCCGGCTGGCGGTCGTGGTCGGCGGGGACGACCCGGAGTTGTCCAAGCGGCTCAGCGCGGAGTTGACCGTGTTCAACAACCGGGCGACCGGAGCTGACGACGAGGCCGACCTCTCGGTCCGGGTGACCGACGAGGCGGGTGAGCTGGTCGGCGGTCTGACCGGCTGGACCTGGGGCGGCTGTGGCGGGATCAGCATGCTCTGGGTCCGCGAGGACCAGCGGCGGCACGGCTGGGGCGGCCGGCTGCTGCGGGCCGCCGAGGACGAGGCCCGGCGGCGCGGCTGCGACCGGATGATCGTCTCGTCGTTCGAGTTCCAGGCGCCGCCGTTCTACCGCCGGCACGGCTACGTCGAGGTCGGTCGCAGCGAGGGCTTTCCCGGCGGGTACTCCGACCTGCACTTCATCAAGCGGTTGGACGGCTCGGAGCCCCGCTCGCGGATCCGGGTGGTCGTGCTGCTCGACGTCCCCGAGGAGCACCTGAGCGCATTCGGCCGCTACGAGGAGCGGGTGCTGCCGCTGCTGGCCGAGCATGACGGCCGGCTGGAGCAACGACTGCGTACCGGGGACGGCCGGACCGAGGTGCACCTGCTGTCGTTCGCCGGGCGGGACGGCTACCAGTCCTATCTGGCCGATCCGCGCCGGGCGGCGTACCGGGACGAGGAGCTGCCGGGCGTCGAGCTGGCCGGCCGGGTCCTGGAGGTCTCCGAGGTCGGCCCGGTCCGTCCGACGCATTAGCCGGGCCCCGGGTCAGCGGCCGTCCCGTCAGCGGCCGTCCCGTCGGCGGGCGGCCCGGCGTCGCTGCCGGACCAGGAGCACGAGCAGGGTGCCGACCAGGAACACCGGGGCGACCGTGCCGAGCAGCCAGTCGGTGCGGAAGCCCCGGTCGGGACGCACCTGGGTGGCGCCGGCGGCCGGCGACGAGACCTGGTTGCCGGAGTCGGCCCGGCCCGGTGCGACGAGCTGGCCGACGGTCGCGTCGGCGGGCAGCCCGAATCCCCAGTCGAGCAGCGCCGCGCCCTGCTCCCAGCCGCGCAGCGGCTGCGACTCCGCGCCGAGCAGGGTGACCAGCAGGGTACGACCGTTGCGCTCGGCCGCCCCGACGAAGCTGTGCCGGGCCAGGTCGGTGTAGCCGGTCTTGCCGCCCAGCGCCCCGGGATAACGGTGCAGGAGCTGGTTGTCGTTCCAGATCGGGTACCCCTTGGTGTTGTTCGCCGCCTGGGCCGGCACCTGCGCCATCTTGGTCGCGGCGTACCGGCGGAAGTCGGGGTGCCCGAAGCAGGCGCGGGCGATCAGCGCCAGGTCGTAGGCGCTGGTGTACTGGCCGGGTCCGTCCAGCCCGGAGGGTGTGGCCGCATGCGTCTGGTGCGCACCGAGCCGGGCCGCCTCGGCGTTCATCGCCGCGACCCCGCCGGCCTGGCCAGCGGCGCCGCCGCCGAGCCGGGCCAGCACGTTCGCCGCGTCGTTGCCGGAGTTGAGCATCAGGCCGAGCCAGAGCGTCTCGACCGTGTACCGGCCGCCGCGTACCAGACCCACCGCCGAGCTGCCCGGCTCGAAGTCGAGGTCCGACTCGGTCACCTCGACGACCCGCTGCGGGTCGAGGTGTGGCAGTACCGCCGCCACCAGCAGCAGCTTCTGCACGCTCGCCGGCACGCCGTACTCGTGCGGGCCGCAGCCGCCGAGCACCGCGCCGCTGGCCAGGTCGGCGACCAGCCACGAGGTGGCGGTGACCTTGGGTGGCTCGGCGGCGCCGGACGGGGTGACCAGGCCGGCGGTTGCCAGCGCCGGGCCGCCGACCGCCGCCTTCGCCGGGTCGAGCGGTGGCGGCGCTGGCCGGGTCGGCCGGGCCACCGGCGGGCTCGGCGCCGGACAGGGCCGAGACGGCGTACCCGCTCGGGTCTGGGCCGGAGTCCTCGCCACCGCAGCTCCGGGCGCTCCGGCCATTGTCACCGACGGCAGCATCAGGAGAGCGCTGGCTACTCTGAGTGCAAACAACCCGCAGGCCATACTCCGGAGAGTAATCGTTGTCATCCGTACGGATGGCGGATTCGGATATCGGCGCCGCCGTGCCCGGCGAGCCGCTCCGGACGCCGGTATACCGTCGGTATACTTCCGCCCGTGGACACGACGATCAAGGTGGACGCGGTGGTCCGGGACCGGCTCGCCACGATCGCCCGGGAGCGGGGCATGACCGTGCGGGACCTGGTCGCCGAGCTGTCCAACGGCACACCCACCGCAGCCGAGCTGCGGGAACGCGCGGCCAGCGCGGCCCGATACCTGCGGTCGCGGATCGGTGTCGACCTCGACGGCGACGACGTCTCCGCCGGTGAAGACTTCTGGCGGGACGTCGAGTCGGGGGCCGTACCCACCACTCTCGACCCGGCCGGCTCCGACGAGCCGCGAGCGTGACCACTCCGCTCGCGGCGGTCGTCTTCGACCACACCGCCCTGCTCGCGCTCGGCGCCGGCCACCGGCTGCTCTCCGGGTTGGTCGCGGCGGCGCACCAGGAGGCGGGGCGGCACATCTACGTCCCCGCACTCTGCCTGGCCGCCGCCTCGGCCGACCGCCCGGCGCTCGGCGAACACGTCGGGGCGTTACCGGCGATGGAGGTCGTCGAACTCGGCTATTCGGCGGCGACCGCGGTCGGACGGCTCGTCTCCGGTGCCGTGGACTGGCGGGCCGCGCACGCGGTCGTCGTGGCGAGACCGGACGCGGAGTGGCCGACCGGCCGTTCGGTGCTCACCGGAAATCCCGACGTCTACCGGCGGCGAGGCCTGACCGCGATCGAGCTACCTCCGCCCCGCTGACAGTGATCCTTCGTGTCGGGGCGAGAAGGTGCTCGTCGGGTCGGCTGACTCAGCCGTCAGGCACGAGGGCGGACCCAGCCGAGAAAGCGGGCGTGCAGCGCCGCCGGGGCCGGTCCCGGATTCGGGTTGAGCCGGTGCAGGTCGGCGGTGGCGGCGTAGAGCGCCGAGCCGAGATAGACGTGTAGTCCCACCAGGTCCTCCCGATAGTCGGAGAGCAGCGTCAGTCGGGCAGTGGCACACGGCCACGGGTGCCCGCATCCCCGGCAGATCCAGAGTGGACGCAAAGGCAGGTGCCGCCAGGTGGGGCCCCGGTTCGTCGGGCGCTCACGCGGAAACCGGGGCGGCAGGTTCGCGCCGATCCGTGCCATCGGGTACGGCGGGACGAGCGGTGGCGGGTTGAACCGATCCGGGCACGGCCAGCGGTCGCCGCAGCGGCAGTGTCGCCACCACGGTCGCCGCCAGTCGCGCCGGTGCTGCGGGGCGTACCGGACGGGTTGGGGTTGCCCCCGAAGCAGTGACCACATCGGAGCGTTACCTCCCTGGGGCGGTCCGGGACGCCCACCCGGATCAGGTCCCGGTCTGCCGATGGGCGCGTTTCCGGTCCCCAGTCTCGTGACCGGGCCACTACTCTCGGAAGTGTTGCCCGGGCGACCCGAGCCGTTGTCCGGGGTCCACAATCCGCAGGTAAGGAGCCTGTCCGTGGCCGAACCGACGACACTGTTCGCCGGCGAGTTACGCCGGTTCCGTGGCATCGCCGGACTGTCCCAGGACGGTCTGGCACAGCGGATCAACTTCTCCTCGGCACTGATCGCCAAGATCGAGCTGTGCCAGCGCCGCCCGACCCGCGAGTTCGCCAAGCGCTGCGACAACGTACTGGAGACCGGCGGTCTCCTCGAACGCATCCAGGCAGTGATCGGTGTCGGGCCGGTCATGCCATGGTTCCGGGAGTGGACCATTCTCGAACAGGAGGCCGAAGCCATCCGTTCCTTCGAGTGGTCGGTGATCCCTGGCCTGTTGCAGACCGAGGCATACGCCCGCGCCCTGCTCAGTGGCGGCAGGATGTTCACGAACGCGGAGGTCGAGCAGCACGTAACCACCCGGATGGCCCGGCAGGAGATCCTCGCCCGGGAAAAGCCGCCGTTGTTCACCGCCGTCGTGGACGAACGAGTGCTCCGCCAGCCGATCGGTGGCCGTGAGGTCATGCGCGATCAGCTCCGGCACATCGTAAAGCTGTGCGCGGAACAGCCTCGGATACGGATCCAGGTGGTGCCTACCAGCGCGGGCGCCTACGTCGGCGTCAACGGCTCCTTCGTGATCGCGACGATGACGGGTGGCGACGATATCGGCTTTCTCGACGACCAGATCAACGGGCGGTTGATCGAGCGCGCCGACGAGGTGGCCAGGATCAACAAGATCTGGGAGATAATCCGGTGCGAGGCGCTGTCCCACCAGCAGTCCATCGAGATGATCCAGGAGGTGGCGGAGTCGTGGAGTTGAGTCGCGCGATCTGGCGGAAGAGCAGCCGCAGCAACGCCAACGCCGGCAACTGTGTGGAGGTGGCCGGGAATCTACCCGGGGTGGTCGGGGTGCGGGACAGCAAGGATCCGGCCGGGCCGGTGCTGGCGTTCGCGGACTCCGCGTGGGAGAGGTTCGTGCAGGCACTCAAGCGTTGAGCGTGATACCACCAGGTCATCACGATGCCGTGGTGGTATCACCACGAGGGTGAATATGCCTCGGCGCCTCGGTCTCGACCACCGGCCGGTCGCCCCGGGTGAGCAGCAGTGCGAGGCAGGCGACCGCGACGCAGACGGTCATGCCCAGGAACAGCGCTACGGCGTTGTCCCGCCCACCGAGCCCCATCAGCGGGGCCGCCACCGCCGCGAGTACGCCCTGGAGGGTGCCGAGCACCGCCGACCCGCTGCCGGCCGCCTTCGGTACGCGTTGGATCGCCAGCGCGGTGGCGTTCCCCATGATCATGCCCAGTCCGACGAAGAAGAGCAGCAGCGCGACCGCCACCGCCCGGTCAAGCTGACCGGCGAGGGTGACGGCGAGCAGGCCGCCGGTGGTGGCCAGCATGGTGGCCAGGCCGATCCGGAGCAGTACCGCCGGGGAGGCCCCCCGGCCGACGACCCGGGCGTTGACCGCGCTGCTCAGGGTGGCGATCAACGCACCGGCGGCGAAGGCGACGGCGGCCTGCCGGACGGAGAGCCCCAGGACGTACTGGAGGAAGAAGGGCGACGCGGCGATGTAGCAGAACAGGGCCGCGAACCCGAAGCCGAACGCGAAGATGTAGCCGAGATAGACCCGGTCGGTCAGCAACGAGCGCGCGGTGGCCAGGGTGGCGCGGAGCCCGCCGGCGTGCCGGCGGTCCGGCGGCAGACTCTCGGGTACGCCGACCAGCGCGACCAGCAGGGTGAGCAGCAGTCCGGCCGCGAGGGTGAACCACACCGCGCGCCAGCCGGCGGCACCGGTCACCACACCCCCGATCAGCGGTGCGGTGATCGGGGCGATGCCGCTGAGCGCCATCAGGATGCCGAACATCCGGGCGGCGGCAGGCCCCTGGGCGGTGTCGGAGATGACGGCCCGGCCGACCACCACCCCGGCGGCCGCGCTGAACCCCATCACGAACCGGAGCGCGGTCAACGTCTCCAGGGTGGGCGCGAAGGCGCAGGCGGCGGCGGAGGCCGCGCAGAGCGCCGTACCGGCGAGGATCAGCAGCCGGCGGCCGTACCGGTCGGAGAGCGGACCGAGCACGAGTTGACCGAGGGCCAGCCCGATCACGAAGGCGGTGAGGGTGAGCTGCACCCCGGAGGGGTCGGTGCGGAACTCGTCGGCGATCCGGGGGAAGGCCGGTAGGTACATGTCGATGCCCATCGGCGGCACGAAGGCCAGCAGTACGAGGGCGGGGAGCAGCAGCCGGCGCGGCCGGGTGGGCGGCTCGGCGGGCGGCTCGGGCGGCGAGGGCGGGCCGGACTTGTCGGTCTGGGAGGGGGCGGAAGTCACCACGGCAAGTTACTATAACTATATAAGTATGTCTAGCGTTATCCTCGTGAAGTGAAACGAGTGACCATGGCGGACGAGACGGTGCTCCGGCAGGCGAGGACACTCGTACCCGTTCTGTACCAACTGAGCCGGGTGATGCGGCTACAGGGCATCGACGCGGCCGGGCTCGGCCAGTTGCCGCCGTCCGAGCTGGAGGTACTCCGGTACGTCGCCGACGCCCCCGGCGTCTCGGTGAGCACCCTTGCCCGTGACCTCGGCCTGCACGCCAGCAACGTCAGCGCGACCGTCCGCGCCCTGGTGGCCCGCAACCTGGTCCGCCGCGAGCCCGACCCGAACGACCGGCGGGCCGTACGGCTGCACGCGACGCTCGACGCGGCGCACGGCTCGGCCCGGATCGAGGACGCCTGGGCCCGGATCTTCGCCGACGCCATGGCCGAGATCAGCGACGAGCAGCGGGCCGAGCTGGCCAGCGCCGCTCCGGCACTCGGCGCGCTCGCCGAACGCCTGCGGGCCCGCCGCGCCACCGAACGCGGCTGACCCCGTTCCCCGACCCCGGCTGACCCCGTTTCCCGATCCCGGCCTCGACCCGGCACACCGGACCTCGACCCGGCACACCGGACCTCGACCCGGCACACCGGACCTCGACCCGGCACACCGGACCTCGACCCGGCACACCGGACCTCGACCCGGCACACCGGACCTCGACCCGGCACACCGGACCTCGACCCGGCACACCGGACCTCGACCCGGCACACCGGACAGTCAGTTCTGACCGGATAGCGGCTGACGCCTGACTGCTCAGGGTGTTTGCATGTGCGCCGAGGGCGACGAGCGGGCGTCCCGCCAGGGGAGGTTCGGAGCATGTTCGCTGCGTTCGGACGGTCGCTGTGGCGGTGGCGCTGGCCGGTACTTGTGGCCTGGCTGGGACTGGTGCTCGCCGGAGCCACCCTCGGCGGGCAGGTCTTCGACCGGCTGGTCGACACCGACAACCTCCGCCCGGACGCCGAGTCGCAGCGGGCCGACCGCCGGGTCGCCGCACTCCTCCCGGAGGGCCCGATCGTGGTCGCGATCGTCCGGGACCGGGACCCGTACGACCCCGCGCTGGTGGCCAGCGTCAACCGGGTACGCGCCGAGGTGCAGGCCGTACCGGGGGTCAGGGAGGTCGAGGACCTCTACAACGCGGCGGGCGGCCGGATCGGCGCCGACAACCGCAGCACGCTGGTCCGGGTCGAGTTGGCCGACGGGCTGCCGACCGCCGAGCGGGAGGCGGCCGAGGACCGGGTGGCCGCCCTGCTGCGCGGCATCGACGCGCCGCAGGTGCTGGTCGGCGGCGAAACGTTGGCCGAGCGGGCCTTCGCTGAGCAGGCGATCGACGACGCGGCCGTCGGTGAGTCGATCGCGCTCGGCGTACTCCTGGTGGCGCTGGTGGTGATCCTCGGCGGTCTGCTGGCCGGGGTGCTCCCGCTGGTCGCCGCGCTCGCCGCCGTCGCGGTGACCCTGCTCGGCCTCTACGGCCTGACCGCCGTCACCGGGGTCGGCGAGTTCACCGTCAACGTGGTCACGCTGCTCGGCATCGGTCTGACCGTGGACTACGCGCTGCTGCTGATCGCCCGGTTCCGCGAGGAACGCGGCGACGGGCCGGGAAGCGAGCACGGGCCGGGGAATGACGACGGGCTGCGGAGCGGCGATCCCGCCGAGGCGCTGGCCCGGACGATGGCGACCGCCGGCCGTACCGTGCTGATCTCCGGCCTGGCGGTCGCGGCGGCGATGGTCGGCCTCTACGCCTTCGCCGAACCGCTGCTCGCCGCGATGGCGCTCGGCGGCGCGCTCGCGGTGGCGCTGGCCACGTGTGCCGGCCTGACCCTGCTGCCGGCGCTGCTCGCCGTCGCGCACCGGCACATCCCGGCTCCCGGCGCCCGGACCTGGGTGCGCCGGACCCTGGCCGCCGCCGCGAGCCCGGCCCGCCGGATCGTCCCGGCCCGACCCGCAACCACCCCCCGATCGGGTACGCCCGGCGCCGGCCCCGGCCTGCTCGGCCGGCTCGCCGAGTACGCACAGCGCAGACCCGGCCCGGTCGCGTTCGGCGTCTCCGCCGGCCTGCTGCTGCTGGCCCTGCCCTTCCTGGCCGGCGCCAACCTGGCCAACTCCGACGCCCGGACACTGCCCCGGTCGATGGAGGCCCGGCAGGTGCACGACGTGCTGCTGCGCGACTTCGAGGCGGGCCGGGCCGCCCCGGTCACCGTCGTCGTGGAGGCGGATCCGGCCAGTGCCGAGGTGCGGGACCTGATGAACCAGCTCAACACCCTGCCCCAGGTGATCCGGATGCAGCCCCGCCCCGACGTGCCGGGTCCGGCGGTGGTGATCGACCTGACCCCGCACGGCGCGACCAGCGGCCCCGAGTCCCGTGAGCTGGTACGCGCGGTGCGTGCCCTCGACCAGCCACTGCCGCTGCTGGTCGGCGGGCCCGCCGCCGAGCTGGTCGACTACCGCGCTTCGGTAACGCAACGGCTGCCGTACGCCGTACTCGTGCTGCTGCTGGTCACCACCGGGCTGCTCTTCGTACTCACCGGCTCGCTGGTCATCCCGGTCAAGGCGCTGGTGATGAACGTGCTGACCCTGCTCGCCACCCTCGGCGTGCTGGTGGTGGTCTTCCAGTGGGGCGTGGGTGCCGCGCTGATCGGGGTGGAGTCCTGGGGAGCGATCGACCTCACCACCCCGGTCCTGCTCTTCGTCTTCGTCTTCGGGCTGTCGATGGACTACGAGGTGTTCCTGCTGGCCCGGATCCGCGAGGAATGGCGGCGCTGGTCGGGCCTGCGTACCCCGGCGGCCCGCACCCGAGCCGGACAGCGGGCGGTGCTGGCCGGGATCACCCGGACCGGTCCGGTGGTGACCTCGGCGGCGGTCTGCATCACCATCGTCTTCCTGGGTTTCCTGCTCGGCGACCTGACCGCGGTCAAGGAGATCGGCCTCGGCATGGCGGTGGCCGTACTGCTCGACGTCACGGTGGTCCGCGGGCTGCTGATGCCGGCGTTGATGAGCCTGCTCGGCGAGTGGAACTGGTGGGCGCCGGCCCCGCTGCGCCGGCTGCACCAGCGGCTCTCCGGCGACCGGGACCTGCCGGTCGGTACGCCGGTTCCGCCCGCTCCGGTGCCGGTTTCCGTTGAACCGTGAGGGCTCGGTTACCGGCCGGAACCGGTCATCAGTGATCTGTCGGATATCTATGTCCTCTTCCGTCGGTAGCACGACGTATCTCTGCCGGGACCCTATTGGGCTGCGTAGTCTTCCTGCCCATGACTCCGGATCATGGCTCCGACCGGGTTCCGGGTGGCTTCGCCGAGTTGCTCCGCCGGTGCCGGCTGGCGGCCGGACTGACCCAGGCCGAACTTGCCGAACGGGCCGCCGTCGGGATCCGTACGGTCCGTGACCTCGAGCGGGGCCGGGCCTCCCGTCCACAGCGGACGACCGTGGAACTGCTCGCCGCCGCGCTCGGTCTGGCCGGGCAGGACCGGTCCGACTTCGTCGCGCTGGCCCGGGGCCAGGCCGGGCCGATGCCGGAGGTGGGCGGTCTTGCGTCCGCGGCGTCCCGGCGCCTGCCGACGCGCGGCTTCGGGCTGCCGGATCCGGGTGAGCTGATCGGTCGGGACCGGGATGTGGCCGACCTGGCGGCGATGCTGACCGAGCAGCCCCGGGTGGCGCGCGGGGTGGTCAGCCTGGTCGGCCTCGCCGGAGTCGGCAAGACCGGGCTGGCCCTCAAGGTCGCTCGGGAGGTGGCCGACGACTTTCCCGGTGGTACCAGCGGGATCGTCATGATCGAGGGTTCCACCGAGGGTGACGTGCTGTCGGTCGTCGCCACGGTCTTCGGCGTCGGCCGGGCCAGTGACCTCGCCGGCCGGTTCTCGGACGCGCCGTCGCTGCTGCTGGTGGACGCCGTCGAACGCGCACCCGGAGCGGCCGCCGAGGCGCTCGACCGGCTCGCCGAGATCGCGCCGACGCTGCGGGTGCTGACCACCGGACGGCACCCGGTCGGGCTCTCCGGGGAACGGGTCCGCCCGGTCACCCCGCTGGAGGTGCCGCCCGCCGACGTACCGACCGACCTCGCGGTGGTGGCCGACTATCCCGCCGTCGCGCTGCTGCTCGCCCGGCTGCGCCAGATCGGCCGCGAGCCACCGCAACCCGACGAGGTGGTCGCGCTCGTCGAGCTGGTACGCCGGCTCGGCGGACTGCCCCTCGCCATCGAACTGGCCGCGGCGCACGGTCGGGTGCTCAACCTCAACGAGCTGCTCGACCGGTACGGCAATCGCCTGCTCGACCTCGGCACGGCACCGGTGGGCCGTGCGGCGGCGGTGACTTTGCGGGACGCGGTGGCCGCCAGCTACCGGCTGCTCGACGCCGACGAGCGGGCCGCCCTGCGCCGCCTCTCGGTGCTGCGTAACCGCTGGTCGGTGGAGCTGGCCGAGGCGATGCTCGCCCCCGACCCGTTCCCGGCCGACGGTTCGCCCTCGCCCGGCGATTTGCGGTTCACCGACGGCGATGCGCCGCCCGGCGACGGGAGTGCCGGTGACGAGCCGGTCCAGCAACCGGTCGATCCCGTCCGGTTGCTGGACCGGCTGCTGGCACACGGGCTGATCGGCGCCCGGGGCACCGGACCGCTCCGGTTCCGGGTACTGGACGTGGTGCGGGACTTCGCCGCCGAACGGGCCACCGCGAACGGCGAACTCGCCGCGATCCGTCGACGGCACGCGTCGGTCTTCGCCGGACTGGCCGCCCGGGTCGCGCCGGACCTGGCCGGTGCCCGGTTCGTCGAGGCGGTCGGCCGGCTCGACGAGGTGGCCGGTGACCTGTGGACCGCACTGGCGTACTCGGCGAACGACGATCCGCACACCGCGCTGCGGTTGGCCGGGAACCTCGCCCGATGGTGGCGGTACCGGGGGCGGGACGTGGCGGGTCGGCAGTGGCTGCGCCGGCTGCTGGACGACCCGCGTACCGGTGACGCCGATCCGGCGGCCCGGGCCTGGGCCCAGGTCGGGGTCGCGCAGCTCGCCCAGGAGCACGGTGCCGGTCCGCAGGAGCTGCCGTCCGCCGAGGCGGCGGTGGCGGCGTTCCAACGGCTGTCCGACGTACCCGGTGAACTGGCCGCCCGGAACGTGCTCTGTGGACTGTGGACCGCGATCGGCGGTCACGACGAGGCGCGGCAGCACGGCGAGGCGGCGCTGGAGCTGGCCACCCGTACCGGCCGGATCCGGGACATGGCGGTGGCGCAGAACAACCTGACCTGGCACGAGATCCGGGTCGGTGACCTCGCCGCCGCCCGGCGTCGGCTGGCGGCGGTGGACCGGCTCGCCGCGGAGTGCGGCGAGGAGCGCCTCCGGGTGCTGGCCCGGGCCAACCTGGCCGAGGTGGCCCGCCTGGAGGGCCGGTACCCGGACGCGGTCCGGCACGGTCGCCGGGTGGTGTCGGCGCTGGCCGACCTCGGCGACCCCGGGCACCGCCGGCGGGCGCTCGGCACGGTCGGCCTGGCGCTCGCCCAGGACGGGCGGATCGACGAGGCGACGGCGGTACTTGCCGAGTTGCGTGCCCGGAAGGCGGGCGACGGCGCGGGCCCGGTCGAGCTGGAACCCGGTGGTGCCCGGACCGACGAGATCGCTCCCCGGGACGACGGGATCTGCGCGCTGATCGAGGCGAGTCTGGCGATGCAGCGGGGCGACCGGGAGTGGGCGGCCGAGTGGTACGCGGCGGCCGTGCGGGCCTGTGAAGGGTCCCGTGACCTGCGGGACGTTGCCGAGGCGCTGGTCGGCCTGGTGGCGAGTACCGACGATCCGGCGGCCCGGAACGCGGCGGTCAAGCGTCTTGCTCAGGTGTGCCGGGAGGGCGGGATCGTTCTGCTGCCACGGGAGCGGGCGCTGATCGACGCGGCGGACGTGGACCGGACCGACACCGACGTGGATCAGGCCGGGAGCTGACCCGACCCGTCGGCTCTCACCTTGGGGCCGTGGCGCGAGCGGGGCAGCCCCCCGACAGAGCCCTCACTGATCCCCGCCCGCACCACGTCCCCAGAGCCCCCCGGCTGCCTGAAGATTAACCAGCTTCAGACGCCCGTTTTTTCTGATTAATGGGTGACGTGGCGATATGTGCGTGACTTCTGCCGGTCTTTCTGCCGGTGGTCTTTCGGGGTGTACCGGTCCCCTCCTGAGGTGGTAATCAGGATCCGTGGCGTTTGTCGGCACTCCGTGTCCGGAGTTCAACAGGCAGTGCTTGCCCCGGCGCTGGCACCGGTGCTGCCGGCGGTGGCGCCGGGATGGACCGCGTCCCGGACGACCCGCAGCGAGTCGAGCAGGCTCTCCAGCCTGGCCGGTTCGAGTTGACCGATGAACCAGTCCTGGATGAGCTGGATGTGGCCGGGCAGCGTCTCTTCGAGTCGCGCCATGCCGGACTCCGTCACCACCGCGTACGCACTGCGCCGGTCGGAGGGGCAGGCGCGTCGGCAGAGCAGGCCGTCCCGTTCCATCCGGTCGACGACCCGGGTCACGCCGCTGGTGGAGAGCGAGGTCTGCGCGGCGAGGTCGGTCATCCGGAGTTGGTGCTCGGGCGAGCGGGCCAGCCGCATCAGGACCTCGAACTCCACCGTCGACAGCCCGTGCTCCTCGAACTGGGCGGCAAATCTGGCGGCGAGCCCGGCGTACACCTCCATGACCAGGCCTATGGCCGTGATCCGGGCGTCGTCGTACAGGTTCTTGGTCACCCGGTCATCGTAGCAGTCGTTGACACAGGGAATATTGCTGTGTCTATAGTTGCTCAGTCAGTCATCGGTCACACAACCTATCTCCTGGGAAGGCACACCATGACCAGCAGCGCCGAGTCCGCCACCACCCGTACGTGGGAAGGGCTGACGATCCCCACCGCCGGCACCTACCTGCTCGACCAGGCGCACAAGCGCGTCGGGTTCGTGGCCCGGCACATGATGGTGAGCAAGGTCCGCGGCCAGTTCCGCGAGGCGGAGGCGACGATCACCGTCGCGGAGAACCCGCTCGAGTCCGCGGTGACCGCGACCATCCGGGCCGGCAGCATCGACACCGGCGCCGACGACCGGGACAACCACCTGCGCAGCGGCGACTTCCTGGAGGCGGAGAAGTACCCGACCCTGGAGTTCCGCAGCACCGGCGTCAAGTCGCACAGCGGCAACGAGTTCGTGCTCACCGGTGACCTCACGGTCAAGGGCGTCACCAAGCAGGTCGACCTGGAGGTCGAGTTCGAGGGCGCCGGCCGCAGCCCGTTCGGCCAGGACATCTTCGGTTTCACCGCGACCACCGAGATCGACCGCGAGGAGTTCGGCCTGACCTGGAACGTCGCGCTGGAGACCGGCGGCGTACTGGTCGGTAAGAAGATCAAGATTGAGATCGAGGGTGAGGCCATCCGCCAGGCCTGACCCCCGGCCGCCCGACCACACCGTCGGGATCGACACCAGGATGCCCCGGTCACCGCTGCGATGGTGACCGGGGCGCCTCGTTGGGTAATGCGCCCGGTGGAAAACGAAGCTCGTTCGTGTGCAATGGTGGACGCAGCGCCGCTGTTCGCTCACGCTGGGCGGCGGGCGCCGTGGCTGTCGTCACGTGTGCGCGGCGCTCATACGGTAATGATTCGTACGCGCCTCCGCTGGGCAAGGCCCTGCGGAACTGCGCAGAGCGCGCCTCGCGGCGGGAGGGTCGATGGGCCAGGACGTGTCGGAGGTCCCCTTCACCCGGGAGGACCGGATCCGATACCGGCAGAAGGTACGCCGGTGTCTGGACGTCTTCGCGCTCATGCTCGACGACTTCGGCTTCGACGCCGATCGGCCGACCACCGGCCTGGAGATCGAACTGAACCTGGTGGACGCGAACGTCGAGCCGGCGATGCGCAACGCGGAAGTGCTGGACAACCTCGCCGACCCGAGCTTCCAGACCGAGCTGGGTCAGTTCAACCTGGAACTCAACGCCCGACCCCGGCTGATCGAGGCAGCCGGCTTCGCCGACTACGAGCAGGACCTGCGGACCAGTCTCGGCCGGGCGGAGGAGCTGGCGGTCAAGTCCGACGCCAGCATCATCCTGATCGGCATCCTGCCCACGCTCACCCCCCGGCACCTGGTCCGCGACAACCTCTCCACCAACGAGCGTTACCAGGTGCTCAACGACCAGATCGTCGCCGCCCGGGGCGAGGACATCGAGCTGGACATCCGGGGCGTCGAGCGGTTGCAGACACACACCGACTCGATCGTCTCCGAGGCCGCCTGCACCAGTCTCCAGTTCCACCTCCAGGTGGCGCCGGACAGCTTCGCCGACTACTGGAACGCGTCGCAGGCGATCGCCGGGGTACAGGTCGCGCTCGGCGCCAACTCACCGTTCCTGCACGGCCGGCAGCTCTGGGCCGAGACCCGGGTCGCCCTCTTCGAGCAGGCCACCGACACCCGGCCCGACGAACTCAAGGCCCAGGGCGTACGCCCCCGGGTCTGGTTCGGCGAGCGGTGGATCACCTCGATCTTCGACCTCTTCGAGGAGAACGTCCGCTACTTCCCACCTCTGCTGCCGATCTGCGACGACGAGGACCCGGTCGAGGTGCTGCACAACGGCGGCATCCCCCGCCTCCCCGAGCTGCGGCTGCACAACGGCACCGTCTACCGGTGGAACCGGCCGGTCTACGACATCATGAACGGCCGTCCCCACCTGCGGGTGGAGAACCGGGTACTCCCGGCCGGGCCGACCGTGGTCGACATGCTGGCCAACGCCGCCTTCTACTTCGGGCTGGCCCGGGATCTGGCCGAGGGCGACCGGCCGATCTGGAGCCAACTGACGTTCAGCGCGGCCGAGGAGAACTTCCACGCGGCCGCGCGGCGGGGAATCGACGCCGCCGTCTCCTGGCCCCGGCTCGGCGAGGTGAAGGTGACCGAGCTGGTGCTGGACGTACTGCTGCCGAGGGCGGCCGCCGGGCTGGACCGGTTCGGGGTCGGCGCGGAGCATCGGGACCGGCTGCTCGGCATCATCGAGCAGCGCTGCCGTACCGGCCGCAACGGCGCGGTGTGGCAGGTGGAGGCGGTGCAGGCCGCCGAACGCGGCCGGGGGATGGACCGGTCCGAGGCCCTGCACCACATGCTGCGCCGGTACGGCGAACTCCAGCGGACCGACGAGCCCGTGCACACCTGGCCGGTCGACTGACCCGGGTCAGCGGAAGCGGCGACCCAACCTGCCCAGCCTGCCCTTGGCACCGCCCCCGGTGCCCTCGGCGGACTCCTCCGGCCCGGTCGCCGGGTCGGCGACCGGAGCGGGTTCGCCGTCGGACCCGGCGTCCTGGGAGCGGACGGGGGCGGCGCTTGACGGTACCGGGGCGGTGTCGGCCTGGTCGGCGCCGCGCCGTGCCCTGCGGCCGGGCTGGCCGGGCACCCGGGCCGGTCGGCCGGCACCGCCCGACGGGCCGGCCCCGGGGCCGTCGGTGCGATCGGTCTGCTCGTCCGGGTCGGCGTCCGCGGCCGGGGCGGTGGCGTCGCTCCGGCGGGTCTTCCTGCCGGCCTCCGCGGACCACGCCTCGCCAGTCCGCGTGTCGCCGGGCCGCGCCTCGCCGGGCCGCGTGTCGCTGGTCCGCGCCTCGCCGGGCGGCGGTGACGCCGGGCTGCCGTCGGTGGGCGGTGGTGCGTCCGGCCCGGTCCCGGACGGGGGCGGGTCGGAGCGGGAGTCGAGGGAGTCCGCCTGCCGGGCCATCGTCTCCGAGCGTTGTGCCAGCGCCGCGACCAGCGCGGACCCGGCGAGACCGGCGACCACCGCGTACGGTGCCATCAGGTGCGCCGACACCTGCTCGGGACGGATGCCCACCAGCCGGGGCGCGGCGACGAAGTAGGCGACCGCCACCAGCAGCGGCCCGCTGATGCCGGAGATCGCAGCGCCGACCCGGGTCGCCGGCCGGCGTGCCGCGGGGCGGGCGGCGAGCGCGCCGATCAGCAGCGCGGAACCGAGCGACAGCGCGGCACCGGGCCAGTAGAAGTACTCCCGGAACCAGAAGCGTTCGCCGTCGGAGGTCAACTGCCAGACCCCGAGCTGCGCGGCGGACAGCCCGCGCCCGGAGAGTACGCCGTCGACGACCGAGATCACCGCGAGCGCCCAGAGCCAGCAGACCGTACCGAGCACGTTGCTGGCGACGGCCGGTGACGAGATCGCCCAGATCGCCGCCACCAACCCGAGCAGGATGCCGAGGATGGCGTAGCCGGCCGCGACGGTCTGCGGAGCGGAGGTGTCGGCCCGCACCACCGCCCGGGCCGGAACGGCGACCAGCACCACGGTGACCAGCGCGCCGATCGCACTGGAGACGGCGAGCGCGGCCCGCCACAGAAAGGTGGCCAGGGTCGGCGGCGGATCCCCGGCGCGCCCGGCGGAGCCTCGGCCACCTCCGCCGAGCCGGTGCGCGCAGACCGCCCCGGCAACGGTCGAGGTGGCGGCTATCCAGGCGGCCCAGGTGAGGCTGGCGACCCAGGCCGCCTCGCTGTTGCCGCCGGTCGACGGCAGCCAGGCGATGATGCCGAGCCCGTAGCCGAAGCCCAGTTGAGCGGCGCCAGCGCCGGCGGCAACGCCGACCGCCGTCGCGACGGATCCTCCCCAGCCTCGTGCGGCCATGCGGGGCAGCGTAGCGTCCATCCGACGCCGGGGGCGAGCCGTGAACCGGGGGCAGCCGTCCCGACACGAACCGTGGCCGGTTGCGCTCCGAGGGCCGGGCCACCGATGCTGTCGGGCAGCGCGCTCCAGCGGGCGGACGGAAAACGGCGTGGCTTTCGTACGCCGGATGGTGAGGCAGGGTCGGCATGACGGATGAGGCTGTGGCGGGACACCCGGACCTGGGCGGCGGTCCCTCGAACCGGGCCGGCCTGTTCGCGGGCGCGGCGGTCGGGCTGGTCATCTGTGCCGTCGTCGGTGCCATCGGCGGCTACCTGCTGGCCGGCGACGACGACCGGGAGGGACCGTACGACGCCGGACCCACCACCCCGACGGCGCAGACGACGAGCAAGTCACCACGGAGTACGCCGAGCCGGACCCCCAGCCGCCGGGCGAGCAGCACGCCGCCGCCGATCGGCCAGATGATCCTGCCCGACCTGGTCGGCAAGGACTTCCAGCAGGCCCGGGAGGAGTTGCGGCAGCTCGGCCTCGGGGTGCAGTTCATCTTCGGCAGGGCGGGCGACGACCCCAGCGTCGCCAGTACCAACCCGAGGGGTGGCACCGCGGTGAAACGGGGCATCACCGTCCGGGTCACCGTGGTGGGTGAGGCACCGGAGGTGGTGGTACCCGCGCTCGTGGGCGAGTCCTGCAAGCAGGCGGCGCGGCGACTGGTCGACGACGGCCTCTATCCGCAATACCCGACCAAGGATCGGGGCGACGTACGCAACCAGGATCCCCCCGGCGGGACCGTGCTGCGGTGGAACCAGCAGGTCCGGCTCTACTGTTCCGACGGTCCGGTATCCGGCGGAACGCCGACGCCGTAACCCGGGCACGCAGCGTCGAACGGGCAGACACGCCCGGACTCGCGACGATGGTGGGCAGCACGTCGGGTCGGATAGGTTTGACGTGGTTCGCCCGGTCCATCCGATGGCGAGAGGACGTGGCATGGCCGACGATCCGCGACAGCCTCCGGACGACGGTGTGGACGGCGACCGTGGCGTACCCGAAGACCGGCCGCAGGGCGACGCCCCGAGCGGGCCGCCTGCCGGCGCCGGTGCCGGCCCGGACGATGCCACCCGGATCGGCCAACCCGGCGCGGCGGATGCCACCCGAGCCGGCGACACCGCCCGGCAGCCCGGCCCGGAGGACGCCACCCGGATCGGCGACACGGTCCGGCAGCCCGGCGCGGCGGACGCCACCGCGCCGATCCCGCCCCGCGAGCCGGCCTGGTCCGGCCGGGCCGGAGTGCCACCCCGGGGCTCCGCCCCGCCCCGCCAGCCGCAGCCCGACTGGAGCTACGACCCGGAGCCGGACGACCGGCGCTGGTGGATGCCGATCCTGGTCGGGACGGTGGCGGTGGTCCTGCTCGGTGTCCTGGTCGTTGCCGGCTGGGCGATCGTCGACTCGGCCCGGCGCGTCACCCCCAGCTCACCCTCCCCGGTGCTGACCACCCCGGCGGCGCCGACCGCGCCCACGACCGGCCCGCCGACCACCGCCGCGAGCACGCCGAGCGCCACCCCGAGTGTCAGCACCGAAGCGCCGGTACTGCTGCCCCCGCTCGTCGGACTGTCCCAGCAGGAAGCGGTGGCGGAGCTCGGCCGGCTGGGGCTGGTGCCCCGGATCGAGCCCCGGACCTCCGGCCGGCCGCCGGGGACCGTACTGGACACGGAGCCGTCGACCGGTACGGAGGTCCAGCCGGGCAGCGAGGTCATCCTCGTGGTCGCCGAACCGCCGACCTCGCCGCCGACCACCGCACCCGGTCCCACCGGCCCGACCGGGCCGACCCCGGGCGGCTGAGCCGCACCCGGTCCCACCGACCCGAGGCGACCCACCCGGGGTGGCTGAGCCCTCGGGATCACGGCAAACGGCTGAGCCCTCGGGATCACTACAAGACGCGAGCGACCGAGCCCCGGTCCGGGCGGTAGGCAGGGTCAGGACGGTCGGGGGCTCGCACCCGGGCCGGGCCGGTTACCAGTAGCGGCGCCTGGTGCCGACCATGACCAGACCGACGGCCGAGATCACCAGGCCGAACAGGCCGGAGTACGCCAGTGAGCGCTGATAGCCCGGCGGCGGTCCGTCGGTGGACGGCGGTGGCCCGGCCCGCTGCTCCTCGGCGTCGTCGGGTTGGTGTTCCGGGGCGGTCGGAGCCCGATAGGCACCCGGGCCGTCGTCCGAGGCGATGGCCGGGTCGGCGGTGTCGTCGGGGCCCGGTGTCTCCGGGCTGCCCTGGGCCGGCAGCCGGTGCCAGGGCCCGATGCGCCGGCCCGGCCAGCCCTCATAGGTGGCGGTGGGCGGTGTGGAGGTGGCCGCCCCGCCGTGCCCGGAGGGGTCGGCGAGCCCCGGATCGGGTTCGGTACGCCCCGGCTCGGCCGGCGACGTCGGGTTGGCGGCCGGGTGTCGTACGGAGAGCGGGCGGCTGGTGCCGGTGCCGCTCGCACAGCCGGGCAGGCCGACGGTGATCAGGATCAGCAGCACGCTGACCCGCATGCTCCGACACGTCGTCCGGTGTCGGTCGGAGGTCTCAACTGCCATCGGCGGCTCCCAGGTTCGGGGCCCTCGACGACGTGCGGGTGGTGAACCCGTGGGGTGGATACGCCCAGTCTAGGGCGGTGACGGGGGTGCCATCCGGCCTTCGAGGAGATGCGCCTCAGCCGACCCGGACCCGCGCGGCGAACGCGCTGGAGTTGGTCCGGGCGGGCCGCAGGGCCTGCGGGTAGTTGTGCCGTCCGGCGTTGGTCTGGAGCTGACGCAGCCCGTTGACCTGCACGAATATCGATCGACGTTCGACCGCGTCGCCGCTCGGGTTGAGCTCGTAGCCGTCCAGCCAGACCCAGCCGTGGTAGGTCGGCCAGTCGTGCACCCGGATCACCCGGAAGTAGATGGGCTCGGCGAACTGGACGCTCGCCGCGCGAGTCACGTGCAGCACATCACCGGAGCGGGGAAGGGGCACAGCAGCTCCTGTCCGACTGGCGCCGGGCGGGGCCGGCGGAAGTGGCGGGCGGGGGTCTGGTGGGTGGTCCTGCGGCGGTTGGTCGGAGGTCGCACCAGGGGCCGGTCGGGCGTGGGGCGTCGGCCGGGGCGATGCGTCGTTGCCATCACATCGCCCCGGCCAACACCTGTCGACTCCGGGACGCGCCAGCCGCCGTAGCGGCCCTGGCATACAGCGGCGGGGGCTCTTACCCCGGAGCGGGGCTTCTCGCCGTACCGCCGGCACGACCGTCTCCACGGTCAGGCGAGAATGGGGGAGCATTGCGTCGCCTGACCAGAGGGGAACGCTGCGTAGCCCGAGCCATACGGACAGGGTGCATCAAGAACATGATCAATGCAAGTTGCAGTTTGCCCTTTGCTCCGGGATGGCGATAGTGGGCTGTACGGCGCTTGATGCGCCGCGCGTGGAACCGGCAGACTGGACCCGGTTTCGGCCCCTGCGGCCGACAGGGTCATCGCTCCATCCGCCGCGAATGATCCCCCGCCGATGGCGGTCGAAGGCGCGGCGGCAATCCGACTCCCTTATTGATCGTCCGGAGGTGACCCGGTGACCGAGCGCCGGAGCCCGACCATCCGCCGTCGCCGGCTCGGAGCCGAGCTTCGCCAGCGCCGGGAGAAGGCCGGAGTCACGATCGAGGCCGTCGCCGAGTTGCTGGAGTGCTCCGCGTCCAAGGTGTCCCGGATCGAGACCGGCCACACCACGGCCACCGTCCGGGACGTCCGCGACATGCTCGGCATCTACGGCGTGACGGGCGCAGAGTGCGACGAGCTGATCCAGATCGCTCGGGAGGCCCGGCAGAAGGGCTGGTGGCATCCGTACAGTCCGGTGCTCGCCGGGGCGTACGTCGGGCTGGAGGCGGCGGCCGCCTCGATCCGGGCGTACGAGCAGCAGACCGTGCCCGGACTGTTGCAGACCGAGGAGTACGCCCAGGCGATGATCCGGTCCGCCCGGCCGGACTGGGTCGCCGAGGAAGTCGACCAGCGGGTCCGTGTCCGGTTGGGTCGTCAGTCGTTACTTGACCCGGACGATCCGATCGATCTGTGGGTGGTGCTCGATGAGGCGGTGATCAGCCGGCCGGTGGGCGGCGACGCGGTCATGCGGGCCCAGTTGGAGCGGCTGGTAGAGGCCGCTGACCTACCGAACGTCACGCTCCAGGTCCTGCCGTTCGACGCCGGTGCGCATGCCGGCATGGACGGCACTTTCACCATCCTCGGCTTCCCCGAACCGGGCGATCCAGACGTGGTGTACGCCGAAAATGCCACGGGCGGGCTTTTTCTGGAGAAGCGGGATGAACTACAGAAATACATATTCATCTTCGATCATATCCGTGCGGCAGCCCTACGCCCGGAGGAGTCCGTCGCGCTGATTTCGAAGTTGGCAGAGGAGCCATTGTGGAAGTGGAGACAAAGGGGTACCGCGTCGACCTGAGCGGGGCAGCCTGGCACAAGAGTTCGCGTAGCGGACCCAACTGTGACAACTGCGTCGAGGTGGCCTTCGCGGGCGGCGCGATCGCGGTACGCGATTCGAAGAACCGGAGCGGGCCCGCCCTGATCTTCACGCCCGACGAGTGGGACGCGTTCGTCGGCGGTGCCAAGGACGGCGAATTCGATCTGGCCTGACGGTCACGAGAACCGGCGACCAATGAGCCTTCTTCAACCTCTCCTCGCGGTCCGCCGTGGCCGCAGGTGCAGGTCGGGGCGCACGCGCCGCGCCGTTCAGGTGGAAAGGGTTCAACCCAGCGCGGTCACCCGGTCAGCGCCGAAGCTGCCCGGATGGCCGCGCTGGCTGCGTCGGCGGACTCGCTGCACGCGTCGAAGCCGCCGAACGTGTCGGCGTCGCCGGGTGGCGTCCGACGGCTCCGGCGCGGGGCCGCGTCGCGGATCCCGAACGCTCCGGCCGGCCGTCGCCGCTGACCGGTCGGGTCGTTGTACCAGACGGCGGGAGTCGGCATGAGCGGCCGCCGCAGGGGGTTCGCAAACCGAGCGAGGCAGGCGAGACGGATGACTATCGGGTCGGAGAATCTGGGCAACGGTTCCGCCAAGCCGGAACGGTTCGGCGGCAAGTACCGGGGTGCCCGCCGGGACACCAGCACCACCGTGGAGGAAGCGTCGGTCGACACCGACCTCGGGTCGTCGGAGGGTGCCCCGGCGGAGGTCGCCGACCTGGGCGGCGCCGGTCTGGCGTCGGCGAGCCCGCCGGAGCGTACGCCGACGTTGCCGTCGCTGGACATGGGTGGACTGACCGAACCGGTCTTCCCGCCGGCCGGCTGGCCGGACGTGCACACCGAGCCGCTGGTCGACCATCCGCTGCTGCGCGGACTGCTGCTGGAGTTGCCGCCGAAGGGCGCCGTCCCCAACTCGCTCTGGCTCGACCGCTGGTTCGAGGCCGCCCGGGCGATTCTCGAACTGCTATACGTGCAGGACGCCAGCCGTACGCGATGAGCGCGACCGCACGGTGACCGCCCGCTCCACCAGGCGGCTGTGCCGCAGCGCGTGCCGTACCCCGATGGTGCCGACGGCGAGTACCGCCGCGGTGAGCACCACTCCGATCATGCCCGGACTTGTCAGTGGCACCAGGCCGGTGGCGGTGACCAGCGCCGGCAGCATGACCAGACCGGTCACCTGCACCGGCAGCGCGATCATCGGATGAGCGGCGGCGGCGCGCAGCGCCGGTGGGGCCGGGGTCTCCGGCGCTCGCGCGAAGGCGCCCGCACCGACCCAGAGCTGCCGCAGCCGGCGTACCGTCACCGCCGCCACGACCACCGCGGGCACCGCCGGCAGCGCCAGCCCGACCGCGGTCCGGTCGGCGAGCGTCGGCTCCGCCTCCACCAGACCGGCCAACAGCACCCCGGCCAGCCCGGCCAGCCCGGACCCGACCAGCGCGAGCAGCAGTCCGGTGCGCCGACGCAGTGGTCGCGCGGTCCGTAGCTGCGGCAACCCCTCGACGACGAGACCTGCCGCGATCCACACGGCGGCGATCGCGAGCAGGATGGCGAGGTCGGTATCCATGCCAACAGCCTTGCCCGATTTCCGGTCGGGCGAATCCGGGCCCGCCCCCACCGATTCCCGGAGAAGGCACCCGTAGGGGGGTGCGGAGTCGGCATCCGAAGCAGTGACAGTCATCTTCCCAGACAGATAGAACGCTCGGGATCTACTGTTCCGCATCGGTTCTGACTAATGTCCAGCTCGATCGGTCGTGCTGACCCGTCACTCAACGGGACGGGCTGTCGTGCACCGATCGGAGGGGAGGAGGGGAGATGAGTCTCCCTCGTAGGTCCGTTGTCGTCGGAGTGTCCACTCTGGCCATGATCGCCGCCGCGGCCGTGCCGGCCGCCGCGGCTCCACCAGAAGCACCGGTCCGGGGTGTCGGCGCCGCGAACGCCGTCGCCGACAGCTACATCGTGGTGTTCAAGGACACCGCGGTCGCCCGGGCCAGCGTGTCGACGACGGCCCGGGGCCTGATCGGCAAGCACGGTGGCAAGGTGGGCCGCACCTACAGCGCCGCGCTGCGGGGCTTCGAGATCAGCGCCTCCGCACAGGCCGCGCGGCGGATCGCCGCCGACCCGAGCGTGGCGTACGTCGAGCAGAACAAGACGTTCCAGATCAGCGGCACCCAGCCGAACCCCCCGTCCTGGGGCCTCGATCGGATCGACCAGCGGAACCGGCCGCTGGACAGTTCGTACACGTACCCGAACACGGCGTCGAACGTGAACGCGTACGTCATCGACACCGGCATCCGGTTCAGCCACAACGACTTCGGCGGCCGGGCGGTGAGCGGGTTCGACGCGATCGACGGCGGTGCGGCCGACGACTGCCACGGGCACGGCACGCACGTCGCCGGCACGGTCGCCGGTACGTCGTACGGGGTGGCCAAGGCGGCCCGGGTCTACGGCGTACGGGTGCTGAACTGCTCGGGCCAGGGCACCACCGCCCAGGTGGTCGCCGGGATGGACTGGGTCACCGCGAACGCGGTACGCCCGGCGGTGGCCAACATGAGCCTCGGCGGCTCGGCGGACAGCGCGATCGACACCGCGGTCAACAACTCCATCAACGCCGGCATCACCTATGTGGTGGCGGCCGGCAACGGCAACGTGCTCGGCGTGCGGCAGAACGCCTGCAACTCCTCCCCGGCCCGGGTGCCGAACGCCATCACGGTCGGCGCCACCCAGAACAACGACGCGGCGGCGAGCTTCTCCAACTTCGGCACCTGCGTCGACATCCTGGCGCCGGGCGTCGGCATCACCTCCGCCTGGTCCACCGGCGACACCGCCACCAACACCATCAGCGGTACCTCGATGGCGTCGCCGCACGTGGCCGGTGCGGCGGCGATGGTGCTCTCCGCCAACCCGACCTGGTCGCCGCAGCAGGTCCGCGACTACCTGGTCAACAACTCCACGCCCGACGTGGTGACCAACCCGGGCACCGGTACCCCCAACCGGCTGCTCTACGTGGTCAACGAGGGCACCCCGGCCAACGACTTCTCGGTCTCGGTCTCGCCGGGCACCGGGTCGACGGCGCCGGGCGGCTCGGTGACGGCCACCGTCGGCACCGCCACCACGGCCGGCTCCGCGCAGTCGGTGACGCTCTCGGCGAGCGGCCTGCCGAGCGGCGCCACCGCCACGTTCGGCCCGGCCACGCTCACCTCGGGCGGCTCGTCCACGTTGACCATCGCCACCACCGGCAGCACCCCGCCGGGGACGTACCCGTTGACCATCACCGGCACCGGGGCGTCGGCCACCCGGAGCACCAGCTACACCCTGACGGTGACCGGTACCAGCAGCGGCTGCGCGGCCAGCAACACGACCGACGTGGCCATCCCGGACACCAACGTCAACGTGACGAGCGGGATCACCCTCTCCGGCTGCGCGCGGAACGCCTCCAGCGCGTCCGCCGTGGCGGTGGAGATCGTGCACACCTACCGGGGTGACCTGGTCGTCGACCTGATCGCCCCGGACGGCAGCGCATACCGGCTGAAGAGCAGCAGCATCTTCGACGGTGCCGACAACCTGAACGCGACGTACACCGTCAACCTCTCCTCGGAGCCGGGCAACGGCCTCTGGCGGTTGCAGGTGCGGGACGTCTACTCCGGGGACACCGGCTACATCAACGCCTGGACCCTGACCCTGTAGTGCGCTGACCCCGACAGCGAGCGGGCCCCCTCCCCGCCGGGAAGGGGCCCGCTCTCGTCGACGGACTACAGAGTACGCAGGTGGAAGCCGCCGTCCACGTCGATCACCTGACCGGTGCTGAACGGCAGCAGGTCGGTGGCGACCGCCACGACGGCCCGGCCGACGTCGTCCGGCTGCCCCCAGCGCCGGATCGGGGTCAGGCCCTGGTTGAAGATCAGGTCGTCGTACCGGGCCTTGACCGGGCCGGTCATGTCGGTCTCGATCACGCCGGGCCGGATCTCGTAGACGTTGATCCCGTGCTCGGCCAGCCGGGCGGCGTAGAGCTGGGCGGTCATCGCCAGGCCGGCCTTGGTGACGCAGTAGTCGCCCCGGTTGACGCTGGCCGTGTAGGCGCTGATCGACGAGATCACCACGATCTTCGGCCGTTCGACCAGGCCGGCGGCCTGCTGCGCGATCATGGTGTTGGCGACGAGCTGGATCAGGAAGTACGGGCCCTTGAGGTTGATGTCGACCAGTCGGTCGAAGGACTCCTCCCCGGCCTCCAGCAGGTCCGCCCGGACGCTCGGCGCGACCCCGGCGTTGCTGACCAGCAGATCGATCCGGCCGAACGCGGTCGTCGTCTCGTCGACCAGGTGCCGCCGGTCCCCGGCTCGGGAAACGTCGGCCCGGACCAGGTGCGCCCGGCCGCCCCGGGCCGCCACCTCCTTGCCGACCTGTGCCGCCGCGTCGGCGTTGCTGGCGTAGTTGACCACCACGTCGTAGCCGGCGCCGGCCAGCGCCAGCACCACGCCCCGACCGATGCCGCGCGACCCGCCGGTCACCACCGCCACCGGACGGCCGCTCATGCCGCCCCTCCGCTTCGCTCCGTGCCGTCATGAGGCTCATCCGCACTGAGCTGGCTGGTTCGCTCGCTCCGCTCGCTCATGCCGCCCCTCCGCTTCGCTCCGTGCCGTCATGAGGCTCATCCGCACTGAGCTGGCTGGTTCGCTCGCTCCGCTCGCTCATGCCGCCCCTCCGCTTCGCTCCGTGCCGTCATGAGGCTCATCCGCACTGAGCTGGCTGGTTCGCTCGCTCCGCTCGCTCATGCCGCCCCTCCGCTTCGCTCCGTGCCGTCATGAGGCTCATCCGCACTGAGCTGGCTGGTTCGCTCGCTCCGCTCGCTCATGCCGCCCCTCCGCTTCGCTGCGTGCCGTCATGAGGCTGATCCGCGCTGAGCTGGCTGATTCGCTCGTTCATGCGATCACGCCTTCGGTCGGGCCGAAGAAGGTGTAGTACGGCTCGTCCCGGGCGATCCGCTGGAGATAGAGGGCCAGTTCCCGGGCGTGGTAGTCGCCCCACATGCTCGACTCGCCGTTCGGCACCCGCTGCCCGGCAGGCACGTGGTCCCAGCCGTTCGGGCGGTGGTAGACCGAGTGCAGCAGCAGGCCCTGGTGCCGGGCGTCGGTGCTCAGGTACGGCTCGCCGAAGAGCGTGTCGGCGACGGTCAGCCCGGCCTGCCAGTACTTCCGGCCCTCCTCGGTGCGGCCGGCCCGGTCGAGATAGTGGCCCAGCCGGAGCAGCCCCTGCGCGCCGATCGCCGCTGCCGAGGAGTCCACCGGCTCGTGCGCGTTGTACGGGTCCGCCGGCCGGTCCAGGTAGTCGCCGAGGTGGACCAGCCCGGGCGCCCCGGTGTCCCAGTACGGCACGCCGTCGGTGGGGGTGTGCGCCAGGTAGAAGTCGCAGGTGGCGGTGGCGGCGCGCAGCATCGTCGCCTCGACGGCGGCCCGGCCGCCGTACGGGGCCAGTTCGTCGTCCGCGAGCACGGCGAGGAACTCCAACTGCTCAGGGAAGCCGAGCATCGCCCAGGCCAGCCCCCGGGTCCAGGTGCTGAACGGCGAGTACCCCTGCTGGGTGCTGGGGCAGCGGTAGCTGCCGTCGTTCACGTTGAAGATCGACTCGTGTGCGGTCCGTCCGGGGATGTCGTAGCTGTCCCGGCCCTCGCCGTAGTAGACGTTCCACCGGGCGGTGTTGCCGGCGTGCTCGACCAGCCGGCGCAGCAGCGAGATCCGCTCGTCCCGCTCGCCCATCAGCACGTGCCCGAGCAGGTGCGACACGGCGAGCGCCCGGCAGGACCGGATGGTGTCGACGAAGAGCGACTGCGGCCCGTTGAACGAGTAGACGTAGCCGGTGCCGTCCGCGGTGGTACGCCACCGAGCCGCCTGCACCGCGCCGGTCAGCTTGAGCGCCAGCTCGTAGAAGTCCCGCTCGGCGCGGTCGGCCGGGATCCGCCCCTCGTTCATCAGCCGCCACAGGTTCCCGTAGGTGCTGACGTTGTTGAACCCGTGGTCGTGTACGCCGATGTGGCTCACGTGGCTGGCCATCACCGCCACGGTCTGCTCCCGCCCGGAGTCGAGGAACCGTCGCTCGCCGGTGGCGTCGAACTGGAGCAGCGCGGCGCCGTACTGGAAGCCCTGGGTCCACTCGGTCCAGCCCCGCGCGGTGTACTGCCCCTCCACGGTGAAGACCGGCGAGGCGGCGCCGGGCGGGCAGGTCTTCTCGATCGAGTCGATTTTCTGGGCGGAGACCTCCCAGAGTCGGTCGATCTTGGGTAGCAGCGCGGACGGGGTCAGGCCCTGGTCGATCCTCATCATCGGCCCAGCATAGGAAAGCGCTATCCCAAGCGACAGGGGCGGTACGAGTCCGGACCCGCCGCGTGCCCGTCGATCCGGGTGCCCCCGACCTACTCCCGGACCCCGGCGAGCTGGGCGGCCGGAGTGCGCAGCGCCAGCACCGTCGGCACCAGGCTGGCCAGCACGGCGGCGAGCAGGCACCCGGCCGCGATCAGCGTGATCGGCAACCACGGCACGCTGATCTGCGGCTGCGCCACCAACTCGGCCAGCCGGGCCCGCAGCCCGGCCAGCATCGCGGCGGCCACCAGCGCGGCGAGCGCCGTACCGGCCAGCCCGACCAGCACCGCCTCCAGGCCGATCATCCGCAGCACCTGCCCGGGCGTCGCGCCGGTCAACCGCAGCACCGCGAGTTCCCGGCGCCGGTCGTTGGTCGCCATCACCAGCGTGTTGGCGATCGCTATGCCGGTGTAGAGCAGCGCCATCCCGAGTACCGCCAGCAGTGCGACCCGGTTCCGCTCGTACTGCACGGCGTCCCCCGCCACCAGGTGCTCGGCGGTCGGCAGCACCCGCCCGCCACCGGCGACGGCCGCCGCGTCGAGCGCCGCCGGATCGCCGCCGTCCAGGTAGACCACGTCGGCACCGCCACCGGGCTGGTGTGCCCGGCCCAGCTCCCAGGGCAGCAGCAGGGTCCGGTCCAGGTCGACCGAGTCGGCGAGTACGGCCACCACCCGCAGGCGTACCTCGGTCGTGTCGGCGAGCCACACCTGGACCCGGTCGCCGACCCGCCAGCCCATCGACCGGCTCACCGCCACGGTGTCCGTACCGGTCAGCCCGTCGACCGAACCCGCCACGACCGGCAGTCGCAGCACCCGGTCCAGCCCCGCCCCGACGTACCGGGCGGAGTACTCCTCGGCGTAGTCGTCGCTGCGGACGTACACCTCGCCCGGCCGGCTCGGGACGGCGGCCCGCACCCCGGCGACCCGGCCGAGCGCCGCGACCGTCGGCTCGGCGAGCCCGACCGGGCCGCTCGCGGTCACCACGGCGCCGGCGGTGACCCGCTCCCGGGCGGAACGCTGCTCGGCCTGCCAGAGCGTCGCGGTCAGCGGCAGGGTGGTGGCCGCGATGCCGACGGTGACCAGGATCGGCGCGGCGGTGGCGGAGGTGCGGCGCAGCGCGCTCAGCGCACTCGACCGGGCGAGCATGCCGGTCTGCCCCCGCAGCGGAGCGCCGAGCAACGGCACGAGCACCCGGATCAGCACCGGTGCGAGCAGCCCGGCGGCGGCCAGGGCCAACTGGGCGACCAGCATGACCATGGCCAGGCCGTCCGAGACCCCGATCTCCGGCAGGGCGGTGAGCAGCACCACCGCGCCGCCGAGGAAGAGCAGCCCGAACAGCCACCGTCCCCAGCCCATCACCCGGGTGTCGACCGACGCCTCGCGCAGCGCCTCGACCGGGCGTACCCGGGCCGCCCGCCGGGCGGCGACCCCGGCGCCGAGCAGTGCGACCAGCAGACCGACCCCGGAGGCGGCGAGCAACGGCCAGAGGACGAACCGGGCCGTGAAGTCCTCCGGCGCGAAGCCGGACCGGGCGAGCCAGTGCGCGTACGGCGGCGCGGTGACCAGGCTGAGCGCGCTGCCGGCCAGCCCGGCCAGCAGCCCGACGAGTACCGCCTCGCCGAGCACCAGCCGGCGGATCTGCCGGGGGGTGGCCCCGGTGGTACGCAGCAGGGCGAACTCGCGCCGGCGCTGGGCGACCGCGAACGAGAAGGTACCCGCGACCACGAAGACCGAGACGAAGGTGGCCACCCCGGCGGTGGTACCCAGCAGCGAGGCCGCGATGGCCAGCTCGTCGCCGTCCGGATCCGGCTCGGCGGCGCGCCGCTCGTCACCGGTGAGCACCCGGAACCCGGGCGCGGCGGCGCGGACCCGCTCCGCCAGCGTGCCGGCGGAGATCCCGTCGCCGGCCCGGAGCGCCACCGCGGTGATCCGGTCGCCGGCCAGCGCGGCGGCGGTCCGGTCGGTGAGAAAGGCGACGGCCGGCGCGTCCTCGTCCGCCGCCCCGGGGACCGGCGCCAGCACCCCGCTGACGGTGAACGTCCGTGGCCCGTCCGGGGTCTGCACCGGGATCCGGTCACCCGGCCGGTGCCCGCCCGGCGAGGTCGACACCACCTCGCCGTCCACCGTGGGCGGCCGGCCCACCAGCGGGCCGTACCCGCCCAGCGCCGCAGCCGACCACGGTCGGGCGATTCCGGCGGTACCGGCCAGGTCCACCGGGACCTGACGGTCGGGTACCGCCGAGGCGACCCCCGGCACCGCGCCCAGCCGGGCCACCAGCTCGGCCGGCACCGGCCGCGAGTACGCCGTACCCGTGGTCGAGGTGTACCGCTCGTCGCCGGTACCCGTGCTGACGCTCACCGACTTCGGCCCGGTCAGCACCACGTCGGCGTTCCGGTACCACTGAGCGGCCCGGTCCGGACCGGTGACGCTGGCCGCCAGGGTGAGCCCGGTGGTGGCCAGCAGGCAGACGCCGAGACAGAGCGCGACGAAGGTGCCGACGAACGCCGTCCAGCGGCTCCGGAACGTCTGGCCGGCGAGCGTCAGCACGGCGCGACCCGTTCCGGCCCGACCGCTCCGAGCCGATCCCATCCAGGCCGGTCCCATCCGAGCCGGTCCGGTCCGAGGCGGTCCGGTCCGAGACGGTCCGCGCCGAGTGGGTCCGGTGCGAGCCGGGCCGGCTCCGGGGCGGCGGCCTCGGGTACGGCCGGTTCCAGGGCGGTCATCCGCTCCGCCACCGCCGATGCGGTTGGTTGGCGCAGTTCGTCGGCCACCCGACCGTCGGCGAGGAAGACCACCCGGTCGGCGTACCCGGCCGCCACCGGATCGTGGGTGACCATCACGATCGTCTGCCCGGCCCGGTCCACCTGCCCGCGCAGCAGCCGCAGCACCTCGCGCCCGGCCGTCGAGTCCAGCGCGCCGGTCGGCTCGTCCGCGAAGAGCACCCGGGGACGGGTGATCAGCGCGCGGGCGATCGCGACCCGCTGCTGCTGGCCTCCGGAGAGCTGGGCCGGCCGGTGCCTGGCCCGTCCGGCCAGCCCCACTGCGGCGAGCGCGGCCCGGACGTCGCCCCGGCGCGGCCGGCGCCCGGCCAGCCGCAGCGGCAGTGCCACGTTCTGCTCGGCGGTGAGCGCGGAAAGCAGGTTGAAGGACTGGAACACGAAACCGATGGCGTCCCGGCGCAGCAGCGTCAGCTTCGTCTCGGAGAGCCCACCGAGGTCGACGTCGCCGACGGTGACGCTGCCGGCGGTCGGCCGGTCCAGGCCGGCCGCACACTGCAACAGCGTGCTCTTGCCGGAACCCGACGGGCCCATCACCGCCGTAAACGTACCGCTGGCGAAACCGAGGGTTACCCGGTCCAGCGCGGTGACCGCGCTGTCGCCCGAGCCGTACCGTCTGCTGACCTCCGCCAGCCGCACCGCGTCCATAGCAGCGAGTCAATCGGACCCGGCACCCCGAAACACTCCCGGCGACCGGCCTCCTCCGGGTAGGGGCAGCCCTACCCGGACCCGGACGGGCCGGTCAGACCGCGAAGGTGGCCGGGCGGTCGTTCGCCGGGGCCGGCGGGGTGGCCTTCCAGATGCCGAGCCGCTGCGCGGTCAGCCGGGCCACGTACGCCGGGTTGAGCACCATGTAGCGGTGGAACAGGCGCCTCGGCTCCAGGCCGAACCGCCACAGCCACTCCAGGCCGACCCGCTGCATCCACGGCGGCGGCTTGCGGAGCAGGCCGGCGTGGTAGTCGAAGGCCGCACCGACCGCCATCAGCGGCATGTCGAGCAGCGGCCGCATCGCGTACGCGAAGATCTCCTGCCGGGGGCAGCCGAGCCCGACCAGCACGAGCCGGGCCCCGGAGGAGCGGATCCGGTCGGCGATCTCGGCGTCCTCGCCCGGCCGGGCCGGCCGGAACTTCGACGACTCCACCCCGGCGATCTTCAGGGCCGGGAACATCCGCTCCAGCTCCGGGATCAGCCGGGCGAGGGTGGAGTCGGTGGAGCCGTAGAGATAGACCGGCATGCCCTCGTCGGCGAACCTGGCGAGCACGCTCAGCGTCAGGTCGGGCCCGTAGACCCGTTCGGCCAGGGCGGCGCGGTGCAACAGGTTGAGCGCCCACCGCACGGGCTGCCCGTCCGGGGTGACCACGTCGAAGGCGTTGAGCCGGGCGTTGTGCGCCGGATCGAGTACCCCGGTCATCACCCCGTGCACGGCCAGCGCGGTCAGCGCCATCGGCCGGCGCTCCCGCCCGGCGGCCACCACCTGCTCGGTCGCGGCCTCGTAGTCGACCGCGTCGACCAGGACGCCGAGCACGTTCCGCTTACCCCGCGAGATCAACAGTTTCCCCCTGCCTCGCTGGTCGCCGCCCTCACGGTCGAACCTTTTTCAACCTGAACCGCGCGGCGCCGGCGCCCCGACTTCCACCTGTGGCCACGACGGGCCGCAAGGAGAGGTTGAAAAGGTTCACTACGGCACCCACTTGTCGACGTTGGCGGCGTAGATCTCCTGGAGGATCATCGGCACGTCGTAGATCTGCTTCCAGTGCGGGTAGTCGCGCTGGAAGGCGGCGTTGGAGCCGATCCACCACTGATGGTCGCCGATCCGGTTGGCCTCGTGGTACTCCGTGATCATTTCCTGCCCGGTGATCTGCTCGGCCAGCGCGAACGCCTCCAGGTGCGAGCAGTTCGAGTGCCGCCCGCCGCCGAGGTTGTAGACCGCGGCCGAGCGGGGCTCCCGGAAGAACGCCTCGAAGGCGGCGACCACGTCGTGGCTGTGGATCGCGTCCCGGACCATCTTGCCCTTGTATCCGAAGATCTTGTATGTCCGGCGCTCCATGTTGCAGCGCATCACGTACGCCAGGAAGCCGTGCAGCTCGGTGGCGGAGTGCGCCGGACCGGTCAGCGTGCCGCCCCGGAAGCAGGCGGTCTTCATGCCGAAGTAGCGACCGTACTCCTGCACCATCACGTCCGCGGCGACCTTGGAGGCGCCGAAGACCGAGTGCAGCGAGGCGTCGATCGACATGTCCTCCTTGATGCCGTCGAAGTACGGGTGGTCCGCCGCGAGTTCCCAGCGGGTCTCCTGCTCGACCAGCGGCAGGCTGTTCGGCCGGTCGCCGTAGACCTTGTTGGTGGAGCAGTGGATCACCGGCGCGTCGATGCAGTGCTCGCGGACGTTCTGCAGGACGTTCAGCGTGCCGCCCGCGTTCACGTCGAAGTCGGTGTACGGGTCGCGCAGGGCCCAGTCGTGCGAGGGCTGTGCGGCGGTGTGGATCACCACGCCGATGTCCCGGCCGTACCGCCGGAAGATCTCGGCCAGCGCGTCCCGGTCGCGGATGTCCACGTCGTGGTGCCTGTACGCGTCGCCGAGGTCACTGGTGAGCCGCAGCACGTTCCACGCGGTGGACGCCTCCGGGCCGAAGAACCGCCGACGCATGTCGTTGTCGATTCCGACCACGTCCAGGCCGAGCCCGGCGAAGTGCCGGACCGCCTCGGATCCGATCAGGCCGCCGGATCCGGTCACCAACGCGACTGTCACACGTCACTCCTGGTTCGCCCTCGGGTCGGAAACCACCGGAGCATAGCGCGGTGGTGCCTTTGCCCCGATATGAACGAGGGGCCCCGTGTCACCACGGAGCCCCTCGAAGCGGTGGGGAAGGGGGGAGTTGAACCCCCACGCCCTTTCGGGCACACGGACCTGAACCGTGCGCGTCTGCCATTCCGCCACTTCCCCTTGCGAGGCGTGACCGCGTCGCCCCGTGCCCTCTCGACGAAAGGACTCGGGCCAACCCGGCCCATCCCCCGAGCGCGCCACAGGACAATAACAATCATGTCCGGAGCCCGCTCTTCGGCATGTGCCGGGACATACTACGCTGTCCCTACTGCCGCTGCGGGCGTTACCGTCCGCAGCGGATGGAAGAGTAGCACGACCAACCCCGGCCGCTGAGGAGAGGCCGGCTGCAGGCGGCCGAGCGGCGTGCGAGCCGCACGTGCGGCGGCCGGATACCATCATGTCCTCGGAACCCGAGGAGGAGCCGGTGAGCGTGCTGCAACGCTTTGAGAAGCGTCTGGAGGGCCTGGTCGAGGGGGCCTTCGCAAAGGTGTTCAAAGGGGTCGTGCACCCTGTCGAGATCCTCAACGCGATGCAGCGGGAGGCAGAGGCGCACAAGGCGATCCTCGCCGGTGGGCGCACCCTGGTACCCAACCGCTACGTGATCGATCTCTCACCGTACGACCACAGTCGGCTGGCGCCGTACGCCGCCGCGCTGGCCCAGGAACTGGCCCAGTCGCAGGCGGAGTTCATCGGCGAGCAGGCGTGGACGGTCTACGGCGACGTCATCGTCGAGATCGAGCGTGGGGACGGTCTCGACACGGGGATGTTCCGGGTCACCGCCGAGGTCTACACCGGCGGCGACGTCGCACCGGTGCACCAGTCGCCATACGACCAGCAGCCGGGTGGCTACCCGCCGTACGACCAGGGCGGCGGCTACGGCCCACCGCCGGGACACGGCGCCGGTGGTCGCAACATCCGGCTCGTCTCCGGCGACGGCCGCACCTATCCGTTGCAGATGGGTTCGACCGTGATCGGCCGGGGTGACCAGGCAAACCTGCGGCTGCCGGACGTCGGCATCTCCCGTCGGCACGCCCGGCTCGACTTCGACGGTGCCCAGGTGGTGCTGACCGATCTCGGGTCGACCAACGGCACGATGGTCAACGGGCAGCGGGTCTCCGCCGTGGCGCTCAACCCGGGCGACATGATCCAGCTCGGCACCACCACCCTGACCTTCCGCGTGGACGGCTAACCACCTTGCCCCCATTAGTTATCACCGTTGCCCGGATCGGCTTCATCGTCCTGCTGTGGATCTTCGTCTTCACGGTGGTCGGGGTGATCCGTCGGGACCTCTTCGCCGGCGCGAGGTCCAGTCGCCTCGTCGCCGCGCCGCGCGGGGTGGGGGCCGCGCTGGGGCAGAACAAGCCGGCGAAGGTCAAACGGGGCCGGGCGGCGCACCAGTTGGTCGTCACCGCGGGCCAACTCGCCGGTACGCGGATCACGCTCGGCGAAGCACAGATCACCATCGGCCGGGCGGAGGACTCCACGCTGGTGATCACCGACGACTACGCCTCGGCCCGGCACGCCCGGCTCGTGCCCCGATCCGGGCAGTGGTTCGTCGAAGATCTCGGCTCGACTAACGGGACCTACCTCGATCGCGCTAAGGTCACCGGACCTACCCCCGTCCCCCTCGGCGTGCCGATCCGGATCGGCCGCACTTCTCTCGAATTACGGCCATGACTCTGACCCTGCGTTACGCGGCGCACAGCGACCGCGGGCTGATCCGAGACGGCAACCAGGATTCCGTCTATGCCGGGCCACGGCTTCTCGCCGTGGCCGACGGCATGGGTGGGATGGCCGCCGGTGACGTCGCCAGCAACATCGTCATCGGTGCCATGGCCCCGCTCGACGAGGACGTCCCGGGTGACGCCCTTGTCGACGCGCTGCGTTCGGCCGTGGACACCGCCAACCAACAGTTGCGCGACACCGTGGACGCCAATCCGCATCTCGAGGGGATGGGCACCACGCTCACCGCTCTGCTCTTCTCGGGCAGCAAGATCGGCATGGTGCACATCGGTGACTCCCGTGCCTATCTGCTCCGCGACGACGAGTTCGCCCAGATCACCAAGGACGACACGTACGTCCAGATGCTGGTCGACGAGGGCCGGATCAGCCTGGAGGAGGCGAGCAGCCACCCGCAGCGGTCGCTGCTCACCCGGGCGCTGGACGGTCGCGACATCGACCCCGAATACTCCGTACGCCAGGTCCGCACCGGTGACCGCTACCTGATCTGCAGCGACGGGCTCTCCGGCGTGGTGAGCGCGGAGACCATCGCGGACACCATGCGCAACCTCAAGGACCCCCAGGCGTGCGTCGAGCGGCTGGTGCAGCTCGCCCTCCGGGGCGGCGGTCCGGACAACATCACCGTGATCATCGCGGACGCCAGCGACCAGGACATCCTGGAGGCGGCCCCGATAGTCGGCGGCGCGGCCTCCCGGGACCGGGGCATGGCGACCTCGGCCGACGACTCGACGCCGGCCGCCCGGGCCTCGGCGCTCTCCCCGCCGCGCCCGGCCAGCCCGGAGCCGGCCGAGCCCGAACCGGCCGGCGACGACGAGTCCGAGCGTCCGCGCCGGCATCCGCTGCGTACCGCCGTGATCGTGGTGGCGCTGCTCGGGGTGGTCGGCGCGGGACTCTGGTTCGGCTGGGACTACACCCAGCGGCAATATTATGTCGGTGCCACCGACGACGGTCAGCTCGCGGTCTTCCAGGGCGTTCCGGGCCGGATCGCCGGGCTCGACCTGTCGAACGTGCACGCGACCAGCCCGACGAAGCTGGACGACCTGACCGACGCCGCCCAGGAGCAGGTGAAGCAGGGCATCCAGGCACACGACGAGCCGGACGCGGAACGCCGGCTCGCCGAGCTGACCAACGAGGACCCGGGCAACCCCAACCTGAAGCCGCTCTGCCAGCCGAGCGCCACGCCCGGTCCGACCCCCACGCCGAGCGCCACCACGCCGACCCCGTCCGCGCCCACTCCTACCCCCGGCCAGACCGTGCGGGCGACCGCCACTCCGGCGGACACGCCCGACGCGCCACCGTCCGACCCGATCCCGCCGGTCACCGACCCCGCGGGATGCCGGTCGATCGAGTGAGCGTCAGCTCCGACGATCCGAGGGAACTCACGTGACCGCCCCGCCTGGATCGGCATCGACGCCCGCACCAACGGGCGAGCTGCCACGTGTCCGATTCGCCGCCAGGTCCAGGCGGAATGCCGAGTTGGCGCTGCTGTTGCTGGCCATGGTCGTGGTGGCGGCGTACGCGGCGACGGCCGAGGCGAACCTGCTCGACACGGTGACGTTCGACTTCTGGGTGCCGATCGCGTCGATCACCGCCGTCTTCCTGGCGATCCACGTGGTGATCCGGTTCCTGGCGCCGTACGCCGATCCGGTGCTGGTGCCGGCGGTCGCCCTGGTCAACGGTCTCGGCGTTGCCTTCCTGCGCCGACTGGACCTGGGCCGGACCACTCCGGAGGAGCGTGCCGACCTCACCATGTTCTCCGGCACCGGCGGGCGGCAGCTCGCCTGGACGCTGCTCTCGGTGGCGCTCGCCGCCGGGCTGCTGGTGCTGATCCGCGACCACCGGGCGATCTCCCGGTACGCCTACACCCTGGTCCTGGCCGGCATCGTGCTGGTGATCACCCCGGCGCTGCTGCCCGCCAAGTACTCGCAGGTGAACCCGCAGTCGGACGCCAAGCTGTGGATCAGCGTCGGCGGGTTCACGATCCAGCCGGGTGAGTTCGCCAAGCTGGCCCTGCTGGTCTTCTTCGCCTACTACCTGGTGCGCAAGCGCGAGGTGCTCTCGCTGGCCAGCCGGCGTTTCCTCGGTATCGACTTCCCGCGCGGCCGGGATCTCGGCCCGGTCATCGTGGTCTGGTTGATCAGCCTCGGGGTGCTGGTCTTCCAGAAGGACCTCGGCACCTCGCTGCTCTACTTCGGCATGTTCGTGGTCACCCTCTACATCGCCACGGAACGGGTCAGTTGGCTGATCATCGGCCTGCTGCTCTTCTTCGGCGGTGCCGTGCTCGCCTGGTATCTCGGCAGCACCGTCGGGGGCCCGTTCGCCAGCTTCTACACCCGGGTCGACATCTGGCTCGACCCGTACGGCGACCCGTACGGCACTGGGTGGCAGACCCTCCAGGGGCTGCTCGGGCTGGGTACCGGTGGGCTCTTCGGGACCGGCCCCGGCGCCGGGCAGCCGACGGAGATCCCCGAGGTGCACACGGACTTCGTCTTCGCCGGGTTGGGCGAGGAGATCGGGCTGTTCGGGCTCTCCGCGCTGCTGGTGGTCTACCTGCTGATCATCGAGCGGGGGCTGCGGGCCGCGCTGGCCGTCCGCGACTCGTTCGGCAAGCTGCTCGCCGGCGGCCTCTCCTTCACGGTCTGCCTCCAGCTCTTCGTGATCATCGGTGGGGTCAGCGGCCTCATTCCGCTCACCGGTCAGACCACGCCGTTCCTCTCCGCCGGTGGTTCGTCACTGATGGCGAACTGGCTGCTGGTCGCGGCCCTGCTCCGGATCTCCGACGCCGCGCGCCGGCCGGTCGACTCCGCTTCCCCGGCCCGGCCCAGCGGGACACCCGCCGGGCCGCCGGCCCAGTTGCATGGCGCCACAACGGAGGTGATCAGGCCATGAACGCACCGTTGCGCAAGGTCGGCGTCGTCGTGATGGTCCTGTTCGGCCTGCTCTTCGTCAACCTCAACTACGTACAGGCGTACAAGGCCGACGAATATCGCAACAGCGACTACAACGGCCGGGTCCAGGTCGCCGAGTACGAGCGCAAGCGCGGGATCATCGAGGCTGGCGGAACGCCCCTGGCGACCAGCAAGGAGACCAGCGGCAAACTCAAGTTCCTCCGCACCTACCCGAAGGGCGAGGTGTACGCGCACGCGCTCGGGTACAAGCCGGTCAACCTGGCCGACACCGGCATCGAGAAGAGCGAGAACGACTTCCTCGCCGGCACCAGCGACCAGCTCTTCGGCGACCGGGTGCGGGACCTCTTCACCGGCAACCAGACCGCCGGCGGGAACATCCTGCTCACCCTCTCCCCCCGGGCGCAGGAGACCGCCTACCGCGAGCTGGCCAACAACCGCAACGACGTGACCAAGGGCGCGGCGGTGGCGCTCGACCCCACCACCGGGGCGATCCAGGCGCTCGTCTCGATGCCGAGCTTCGACCCGAACCCGCTGGCCGACCACGACACCGAGAAGGCCCAGGCCGCGTACGACCAGCTCGACGCGGCCAAGGACGGCCCGCTGAAGAACCGGGCGCTCTCCGAGACCTTCCCGCCGGGCTCCACCTTCAAGGTCATCACCTCGGCCGCCGCCCTGGAGAACGGGTACGACCCCGGCCAGCGGATCCCGGCCGGTCCGAGCTACCTCGCGCCGACCGCCGGCCAGCCGATCCGTAACGCGGCGCCGAGCATCTGCCCCGAGTCCCAGGTGACGTTGACCCAGGCGTTGACCGAGTCCTGCAACACCGGGTTCGCCCAGCTCGGCGTCAAGCTCGGTGCCGACAGGCTCAAGGACGAGGCCCGCCAGTTCGGTTTCGAGGACGACGAGCTGGCCGTGGGCCGGCTCAACGGCTCGGGTCAGAAGGTGGCGGCCAGCCGTACCGGCGAGATGGCCACCCCGGACGGCAACGACGACCCGCCGCAGGTGGCCATGTCCTCGATCGGGCAGAACGACGTCCGGATGACCCCGTTGCAGGGCGCGCTGATCGCAGCGACGGTAGCCAACGACGGGCGGCAGATGCGGCCGTACCTGGTGCAGCAGCAGCTCGGCCCGGACCGCACCACCGACTACTACACCGCGGTCCCCAAGGAGCTGCGCGAGCCGGTCAGCGCCGACGTCGCCAAGCAGCTCCAGGACATGATGGTCAGCGTGGTGCAGAACGGCACCGGCGAGAACGCGAGGATCAACGGCTACCGGGTCGGCGGCAAGACCGGTACCGCCGAGACCGGTGGAAACAGCGACGACCACGGCTGGTTCATCGGGTTCGCGATCGACGACGCCGGCAAGCCGATCTCCGCGGTCTGTGTCTTCCTGGAGGCCGCCGGACCGGGCGGCAGTGCCGAGGCGGCGCGGATCAGCCAACTGATCATGCGGGCGGTCATCGCCGACCGGGGAGGCCGCTGAGATGCTGAAGCCCGGAGTGCTGCTCGGTAACCGGTACCGCCTCGACGAGCGGATCGCCGGCGGCGGCATGGGCGACGTGTGGCGGGGCACCGACGAGGTGCTCGGCCGCACGGTGGCGGTCAAGATCCTGCTGCCGGCGCTGCTGGACGAGCCGGGCTTCGCCGAGCGGTTCCGGGGTGAGGCCCGGACCATGGCCACCATCAACCACCCCGGGGTGGTGGACGTCTACGACTACGGCAGCGACCAGCAGATCGCCTTCCTCGTCATGGAGTACGTCGAGGGCGACGCGCTCTCCCGGACGCTGAGCCGGGTCGGCCGGCTCACCCCGGCCCGCACCATGGCACTGGTCGCGCAGGCCGCCGACGCGTTGCAGGCGGCGCACGACAAGGGCATCGTGCACCGGGACGTGAAGCCGGGCAACCTGCTGGTCCGGCCGAACGGCACGCTGGTGCTCACCGACTTCGGCATCGCCCGCTCGGCCCTGGTCGGCCAGCTCACCGCCGCCGGTTCGGTGCTCGGCACGGCGTCGTACATCTCGCCGGAGCAGGCGGCCGGCGAGGTCGCCACCGCGTGCTCCGACGTGTACGCGCTCGGCGTGGTCGCGTACCAGTGCCTCGCCGGCCGGCGGCCGTTCGAGGGCAACAGCGCGATCGAGATCGCCATGAAGCACGTCCGGGACGCTCCCCGGCAGCTTCCCGGCGACATCCCGCCGGCGATCCGGGCGATCGTCGAGCGGTCGATGGCGAAGGACCCGAAGGCCCGCTGGCAGAGCGCCGCCGAACTGGCGGCGGTGTCCCGGCAGGCCGCCGCCACCATCGGGATGGCCAACCAGCCCGGCCGGCCGGTCGCCTCGCTGCCGGTGCCCCCGCAGCGCCCCGCGCCGCCGCCACCCGCGCCCGCGATGCCGCCCCGGCCGACCTCGGTCCCGCCCGCGCCCCGGGTGCCGCCCGGCGCCGCGCGGGTGGCGCCGCTCGCGCCGCACTCGCCGGCCGTCGCGCCGGTGGCCCGCCCGCCCGCCGGCGCGACGCCGGTCGGACCTGCCGGGTACAACCGGGGTGCGGCCCCGGTGCCGCAGCCGGTCCGACCCCGGCCGGAGGCCGCATACTCGTATCCGGGGCGTCCGGCTTCACCGCCGCCGTCGCCCGGGAACCGCTCGTTGCTGATCGCGCTCTTCGTCGTGCTTGGCCTGTTGGTACTGATCTGCTCGGGCGTGATTGCCTTCAACTTGAGAGAAAACCAGAACCAGAACAGCAGCATGCCAGCGCCCCAGGCGGCGACAACGGAATTGCGGTCGGAAGCCGGACGCGACGCACCACCCGGTGCGCCGTACCGTCTGGTGCAGCGGACCGCGGGCCCCGACGGGGTGACCAGATGAGCGAAGGACGACAGACGAGATGACGGCGCAGGCCCGCCTGCTGGGTGGCAGGTACCAGGTCGGCGAGCTGCTCGGTTACGGCGGCATGGCCGAGGTGCACCGTGGGCGCGACCTCCGGCTCGGCCGCGACGTCGCGATCAAGATGCTTCGTACCGATCTGGCCCGTGACGACACCTTCCAGATGCGTTTCCGGCGGGAGGCGCAGAACGCCGCGTCGCTGAACCACCCGGCGATCGTCGCCGTCTACGACACCGGCGAGGAAATCGCGCCGACCGGCGAGACGCTGCCGTTCATCGTCATGGAGTTCGTCAACGGCCGGACGCTCAAGGAGGTACTCGCCGCCGAGGGTCGGCTGATGCCCCGGCGGGCCCTGGAGATCACCGCCGACGTCTGCGCGGCGCTGGAGTTCAGCCACCGGCACGGCATCATCCACCGGGACATCAAGCCCGGCAACGTGATGATGACCCAGACCGGCCAGGTCAAGGTGATGGACTTCGGCATCGCCCGGGCGCTGGCCAGCGGCGCCACCACGATGACGCAGACCAGCGCGGTGATCGGTACGGCTCAGTACCTCTCCCCCGAGCAGGCCCGGGGCGAGGCGGTGGACGCCCGGTCGGACGTCTACGCCGCCGGTTGTGTCCTGTTCGAGCTCCTCTGCGGCCATCCGCCGTTCGTGGGCGACAGCCCGGTCAGCGTCGCCTACCAGCACGTACGGGAAGATCCGCCGTCGCCGAGCGACCTGAACCCGGACGTCACCCCGCCGATCGACGCGATCGTGCTCAAGGCGCTGTCGAAGAACCCGCTCAACCGCTACCAGAGCGCGGCGGAGATGCGGGCCGACCTGCTCCGCGCGGCGGCCGGCCGGCCGGTGATGGCCACCCCGGTGCTGCGCGAGGACGAGACGATGGCGATGTCGCACACCGCCACCACTCGGCCGATCCAGACCGCCGGGGGTCGGCCGATGCCGCCGGCCCGGGTCGGCGACGCACGGCGCCGCAAGGCGTCCGCCTGGGTGATCGCGACGCTCAGCGGTCTCGGGGTGCTCGCGGTGATCGCCCTGGTCGCCGCCCTGATGCTCAACCAGGACGACCCCGGCACCACGAGCACCGCCGAGGTGCCGAACGTGGTCGGCAGCACCCGGGAGGCCGCCGAGAACACGCTCCGGCAGGCCAAGCTGACCCCCAAGCTCGGCGCGGCGGACACCAGTGACGACTGCGAGGTGGGGGAGGTCACCTCGCAGAGCCGGCCGCCGAACTCCACGGTCGACCAGGGCACCGAGGTCGAGATCCGGGTCTGTGCCGGCCCCGCCAACGTGACGATCCCGGCGAACCTGGTGGGCGGGCGGTTCGAGGCGGTCGAAGGCCAGCTCAAGGGCCTCGGACTGACCGTGCAGCGCAAGGACGTGAACAGCACCGAGCCGAAGGGCATCGTCACCAAGGTCGATCCTGAGGAGGGTGAGAAGGTCGCCCCGCGCAGCACCGTGACCGTCGAGGTCTCCCGGGGCAACGTCGTCGAGGTGCCTCGGGTCACCGGGCTCCAGGAGGACGAGGCCCGGGATCGGCTGAGGGAGGCCGGCTTCGAGGTGAGGGTCGTCGACGGCGACCCGGTGCCGCCCGCCGAGGCCGGCGAGGTGACCGGGCAGAACCCGCGGGGCGGGGAGAAGAAGGCGACCGGCACCACCGTGACGATCACCGTGAGCGTGCCGGAAGAGGACGACGAGCCGACCCCGCCCACCCCCACGCCCACGCCCACGGGCAACGGCGGCGGCGGTGGCGGACTGTTCCCACCGGTGAACCCGCCGGTGACCCGCCCGGAATCCCGCTGATCACAGCAGAGCGGACCGGCTGACCGCGTTACGCAGGCCGACCGCCCCAGACCGAATTGGTCCGGGGCGGTCGGCGGCGTCAGACCCGTGACGAACAGTGGCTGGGCGCCAAGACCGTGACAAAGGTCGCTGGGCGCCAAGACCGTGACGAACAGTGGCTGGGCGCCAAGACCGTGACGAAGGCGGCTGGGCGCCAAGACCGTGATGAACAGTGGCTGGGTGCCAAGACCGTGACGAAGTCGGTTGGGCCCGGACCGCGACGTCAGACCGTGACGAAGGCGGCCCGGCGCCGGGCGTCCACCTCGGCAGCCAGCGCGGGAGCCCGGTCCAGTGCGGCGGGCAGGCCGCAACCGGCGAGCCAGTTGGCCAGCATCAGGTGGCCGCCCTCGGTCAGCACCGACTCGGGGTGGAACTGCACGCCCTCGATCGGCAGGTCACGGTGCCGGATCGCCATCACCACACCCGACTCGGTCCAGCCGGTGACCTCGATCTCCGCCGGCAGGGTCTCCGACGGTACGGCGAGCGAGTGGTACCGGGTGGCGGTGAACGGGTCCGGCAGCCCGGCCAGTACGCCCACGTCCCGGTGCCGGACCTCGGACGTCTTGCCGTGCAGCAGTTCGGGTGCCCGCTCCACGGTCGCCCCGAAGGCGGCGCCGATGGCCTGGTGGCCGAGGCAGACGCCGAGGATCGGCAGCCTGCCGGCGTACTCGCGGATCACGTCGAGGCAGACGCCGGCCCGGTCCGGGGTACCTGGACCGGGGGAGAGCAGCACCCCGGCCACGTCGAGCCGGCCCACCTCGGCGAGGTCGATCTCGTCGTTGCGGCGTACCTCGCAGTCAGCGCCGAGCTGGCCCAGATATTGCACGAGGTTGAAGACGAACGAGTCGTAGTTGTCGATCACGAGGACGCGCATCGGGCCTACCTGCTCGGGCTCGGGGGCGGGGTGTTGTTCCGGGTGGTGTCGTACGGCAACTCGTGCCCGTCGCCGGACGGCTCACCGTCGACCCCCGGATCCTCGCCGTCCACCCCCGGCTCGCCGGCCGGCTCACCGGGAACTCCGTTGTCCTGGGTCACCTGGACGTCGTCGAACGGCAGCAGCGGTTCGGCCCACGGAAAGACGATGTACCAGAGCAGCGCGAGCAGGCCCGCGGTGATCAGCAGCGAGCCGATCAGCTTGCCCGGAACTCCGAACGGCAGCTTGCGCCAGATCCACGCGTACATCGTCGGTCAGCCGTCCAACTCCGGTGGCCGCGGCGAGCCGACCGCCTTCAGCTCGGTACGGATCAGCTCGGCGTGCACGATCAACCGCTGGTAGTTGTCGAACTTCGGGTTGCAGGTGGTCAGGGTCAACATCGCCTTCGTCGCCTTCGCACCCGGCTTGCCGGGGACCGGGGCGACCACCTCGACCTGGGACGGCCGGACGATCCGGGTCTGTGACACGTGGTAGACGAACCAGGCGTCCTTGGACTCCACCACGATCGCGTCGCCGTCGTCGAGTTCGTCCAGCCGCCAGAAGGTGGCCCGGTTCCGGTGACCGGCAACCGAGAAGTTGCCGACCTGGCCGGGCAGGGCGCTGGTCGGGTAGTGGCCGGGGGCGTACCGGATGTCCTTCTGGGTGACGCCCTCGACGACCACCCAGTGCTTGTCCAGTTTCGGGATGTAGAGGCCGGCGATCGGCTTGCCCGGCACCGGCTTGATCGGTTTCGGGGTACCGGTGGGGGTCGGGCCGACCGTCGGGTCGGGCTCGTCCCACTGCTGGGCCAACTGCTGGCCCAGATCGTCCTGGTGCGCGTTGACGATGGTTGACTTGCCCCAGACCTCGTACGCCGCGAAGAGCAGGACGACCAGGCCGAAGGTGATCAGCACCTCGCCGGTGGCCCGGATGCCGGTGCGGATCCGGGAGCCGATCGACGGCCGGGTCAGCTCGGAGTAGACGCTCTTGTAGCCCTCGCCGGTCTGCTCCGGCCGGAGCCGGACAACCCGCTCGCCACGCCGGGGACGCTGGTCGGCGTCCACCCCGCCGTCCCCGCCGTCCCCGCCGTCCGCGCCGTCGCCGGCCGCCGGACGGGGTGGGATCGCGCCGATCAGTGCGGTGGACTCGATGTCCGCCTGACGGGGCGTGGCCGCGGGCCGGACCTGCGGCAGGGCGGTGGTGGCGCCGTCGGCTCCGGAGCCGCGGTGTGGCGTCGGCGGGATCGGCGCGGTGGTCTCCGGGTCCGGCGGTGGCGCGACGGTCGGGATGAGCGTCGTCGGGCTGTCGGTGCGACCCGTCCCGGGGACCTGTCCGGTCGCACCGATCCCCTCGGCGCGACCGGTCCCGGGGACGCGACCGGTTCCGTGCACCTGGCCGGTCCCGTCGGGTTGCGCGGGTGCGCCGAGCCGGTCGGGTTGCGCGGGTGCGCCGAGCCGGTCGGGTTGCGCGGGTGCGCCGAGCCGGTCGGGCGTACCGCCGGGGGTCGGTCGGGCGGCGGCAGCGGAAGCCGTCGGCGGTGCCCAGGGGTCCGGGGCGGCCGGCGCGGCGGCCCGGCGGCCGACGTCGACACCGGGGGACGGCTCCCAATGGTCGGGGTCGGCGGCCGGGGACGGTTCCCAGGCGCCCGGTCGGACCGCCGATGGCGGCTCCCGACGGTCGGGGACGGTGCTCGGTCCCGGCGGCCAGCGCTCGGGATCGGATGTCGGGTCCCGCCGGCTGGCGTGCGGCGCCGATTCCCGGCGGTCGGCCGGCGGCCGGGCGACCCGGAACTCGGGCTCGACCGGCGAGTACGGCTGCGGGCGGTAGCTCTCGACCGGACCCCGGCGCTCGCCCGGGTGGCCGTGCTCTCCCGGACGCGGCTCCGGCGGACCGGACGGGCCGTGCCCGACCGGATCGGCGCTCGGATAGCGGCCGGAGTCGCCGGCGGGCGGCCCGATGGTGCCGTGCGCGGGCAGGTCCATGGTGTCGTGCGCGGCCGGCGCGGCCGGCGGGGGCGGCTCGGGCGCGCGGGGCGCCCGGCCCGGCGGCGGTGCCACGACGTGGTCGACGGTGATCCGCAAACGGCGGCCGCCCGGCTCCGGGCGGGCGGGACGTGCTGCCCGGTCGGTCTCCGGCGGCTCGTCGGCCTCCGGCAGCCGGGGAATGTACATGGTCGGGTCGTCGCCGTCGGGCGCGCGGTGCCGACCGTTGCGGGCGGAGTTCGGGTCGCCGGTCACCGGGCTCACCCCGGAACCTTGGCCGACCGGAGTCCGCCGGGACCGTCGTACGCGGGAACCGTCACGCTGGGCTCCACTGCCTCGTGGTATCCGAGGTGGTAATGGGTGACCGCGTCCTTGAACAACCGGACCCCCTCGGACGCGGCGAGTGCTCGCTGTAGTACGGCGGGATCGCCGATGGCGGTGATTCGGAACGGTGGTGAGTACACCCGGCCGTGCAGGAGCAGGGTGTTCCCCACGCAGCGTACCGCGCTGGTGGAGAGGACACGGACACCCATGATGGTCATGGCCTCGGCACCTCCGGCCCAGAGCGCGTTGACCACGGCCTGCACGTCGCCCTGGTGGACCACGAGATCGTCGTTGCGGGCGTCGGTCGGCAGCTTGCTGTCGCTCTGCTGCGGCGCGTCGTCGAGTTCGACGGAGATCCCCGGGCCGGTCAGCGCGGTGAACCCGGCCGCTTCCCGGCTGCCCGTGGCCCGGTCCCGCTGGGCCGCCACCCGACCGTCGGAGCCGCCGAGCGCCTCGGTCTGGCTCTCCACCTGGTCGCGAAGCGCGGCGGCCCGCTCCTGGCCCGAGGCCACCTGCTCGCGCCGGTCCTCGATGAGCTGGGCGAGCTCCGGGCGACGGTCCTCGCGCAGCGAGGTGCCGCCGGCGGTGGTGGCCGTGGTGGTGAAGAGCAGCCCGGCGGCGAGCGCGATCAGGGGTACGCCGACCGACCACCCGGGGCGGCGCTCGGCCGACCGCCGGGGCAGCAGCCCCACGGCGGCGCGGCGGAGCACCTTCCGCCAGGACGCGACGCCGGAGGTGTACTCCATCGGGCCCTTCCCCCTCACGATCATGCCAATATGCTAATTATGTCCTAATCGCGGGAATTACCGAGGCGATCCGGGCGTTCAACCGTCCGTACCCAGATGCCCGGGTCCGTGGCCTGAACGGGTTCTCGCGACTACGCTAGCTGTCGAACATTATTGGCCATGGACCGTCGCCCTTGCGTCCGGTTGTCAGGCCGGACGAGGATCACAACCCCTCAGGAGAGCGCCGTGCCCAAGTCTCAGGTACGTAAGAAGAAGGTGTACACGCCGCCGACGGACGTCCGTCCCACGTCCACCGCGGCGACCCGTAAGCCTAGCCCGGTCTGGTTGCCGGCCACGGCGGTCGGCTTGATCGTCTTCGGCATCGGCTGGCTGGTGGTCTTCTACCTGTCCGACATGGAATACCCCGTCGCCACCTGGCGGTACTGGAACCTCGCCATCGGCTTCGGCGCGATGGTCGGTTCGCTCGGGCTGCTCTCCCGCTGGCGCTGACCCCGGCCCGGGTTTCCCGCTCCGACGGTCCCGGCCTGTCGTCGATCGCCCGTCGAGCCGGGTGGCCGGTACCGACCGGGCCGCCCGACGGCCCCACCCGGGTCGGCGCGTGCCTCGCACCGTCCAGCTCGGCTGTGATGACCGTCGTTGCGAGGATAGTCACGTTACCAACCAGTAACCTCGCCGCGTAGGCTGCGTACATCGCCGCCGCCGGCCAACGGACCGCCGGCCGGGCGGCGGACGAGGGCAGGCAGCAGGACGGGGAGGCCAACAGGCATGGGCAGCGTCCAGATCGTCACCACGATCCTCGCCGCCGGCATCACCGCGGTCGCGGTGTGGCTGGCGACGCGCGCGGTGCTGCGGATGACCGCGGTGATCCGGCTCGGCCAGCCCGACCCGGGGCGGTTCGCCGACCGGGGCGTCCGGGCCCGGAACATGCTGGTCGAAACGCTCGGCCACACCCGGATGCTGCGCTGGAGCGTGGTGGGCGCCGCGCACTGGTTCGTGATGGTCGCCTTCGTCATCCTCTCGCTGCTGGTGCTGGAGGCGTACTTCGAGGTGGTCACCCCGACCGGCGGACTGCCGCTGGTCGGGCACTGGGTGGGCTACGGCCTGGTCACCGAACTGATCGGGATCCTCGGGGTGGTCGGGATCCTGGTGCTGATCGGCATCCGGCTGCGTAACCGCCCGGGCAACCCGGCCCGCCGGTCCCGGTTCACCGGCTCCACCATGTGGCAGGGCTACTTCGTCGAGGCCGTGGTGCTGGCCGTACTGGTCTGCGGGTTCCTGATCCGGGGCTTCAAGGTCGCCACCGACCACTTCGAGTTCCCGGCCTGGGCCACCCCGCTCAGCCACGCGGTCGGCGCGCTGCTGCCGGCCTGGGACGCGGGCACCAGCGTCACCGCCCTGGTCAAGATCGCGATCTCGATGACCTGGGTCATCGTCATCTCGCTGAACGTGACCATGGGTGTCGCCTGGCACCGGTTCGCCGCGTTCCCCAACATCTTCTTCAAGCGCGACCCCGGCCGGGCCGACTCCGGGCTCGGCGCGCTGCGCCCGATGACCAGCAACGGCAAGCCGCTCGACTTCGAGGAGGCCGACCCGGAGAAAGACCAGTTCGGGGTGGCCCAGGTCGAGCAGTTCACCTGGAAGGGACTGCTGGACTTCACCACCTGCACGGAGTGCGGGCGGTGCCAGTCGCAGTGCCCGGCCTGGAACACCGGCAAACCGCTCTCGCCGAAGCTGCTGGTGCTGTCGCTGCGCGACCACGCGTACGCGAAGGCGCCGTACCTGCTGGCCGGCGGCGGCAAGGACCTGACCGGTGAGGAGAAGGCGACCGAGGCCCAGTTGGCGCACGTCGACGTGCTGGCGCTGGCCGAGGCGAACCGGCCGCTGATCGGTGGCGCCGAGGAACTCGGGGTGATCGACCCGGACGTGCTCTGGTCCTGCACCACCTGCGGGGCCTGCGTCGAGCAGTGCCCGGTCGACATCGAACACGTCGACCACATCGTGGACATGCGCCGCTACCAGGTGCTGATCGAGTCGAGCTTCCCGTCCGAGGCCGGCGTGATGCTGCGCAACCTGGAGAACAAGGGCAACCCGTGGGGAGCCCCGCCGAACACCCGGGAAGACTGGACCAAGGGGCTCGACTTCGAGGTGCCCCGGGTCGGCGAGGTCGAGGACTTCGAATACCTCTTCTGGGTCGGCTGCGCCGGAGCCTTCGAGGACCGGGCCAAGAAGACCACCCGGGCGGTGGCCGCCCTGCTGCACGAGGCCGGGGTGAACTTCGCCATCCTCGGCGAGGGCGAGACCTGCTCCGGCGACCCGGCCCGGCGGATCGGCAACGAGTTCGTCTTCCAGATGCTCGCCCAGCAGAACGTGGAGACCCTCAACGAGGCGTTCGGCGACCGCGAGCCGGCGAAGCGCAAGATCGTCGCCACCTGCCCGCACTGCTTCAACACCCTCGGCAACGAGTACGGCGAACTCGGCGGCCAGTTCGAGGTCGTGCACCACACCCAGCTGCTGGCCCACCTGGTCGCCGAGGGCCGGCTCACCCCGGTCCAGCCGGTGGACGGCGGGCTGACCTATCACGACCCGTGCTATCTGGGCCGGCACAACCGGGTCTTCGCCCCGCCGCGCGAGGTGCTCGGCGCGGCCGCGGCCGACGGGATCACCGAGATGCCGCGCAACCAGGAGCGCTCCTTCTGCTGCGGCGCCGGCGGCGCCCGGATGTGGATGGAGGAGCGGATCGGCAAGCGGATCAACGTCGACCGGGTCGAGGAGGCGATGTCGACCGGGGCGAAGACGGTCGCGGTCGGTTGCCCGTTCTGCTCGACGATGCTGAACGACGGCGTCAACGGCAAGGAGGCCGGCGACCAGGTCGAGGTGGTCGACGTCGCCACCGTGCTGCTCCGCTCGGTCAAACCGGCCGCCCCGGCCGCCCCCGCCGACCCGGAACCGGCCGGCGCCGCCGGCTGAGCGCACCGGGCCGGGCGGGCTCCCCAGCCCGGTATCTGGGGAAAACCACACCGGTAGCCTCCAGAGGTGTCAGCAGGGCCGGAGAACGTGACCGAGGACGCCGTACCGGCGCCCCGGCGGGACGCCGGCCGCACCCTGCCCGTCCTGCTCCGCCGGTCGCTGCGGCTCGGCGCAGGACTGCTGATCGGCGCGGTGACCGCGACGGTGGAGCTGACGTACCTGCTCGGGCTCGGGTCGATCCTGCTGGTGCTCTGGGTACGGGCCGAGTCCCGCCGGACGGCGGCGGAGCGGATCGTCGAGCGGATCGAGACCGGCGCCCGCCAGTTGGCCGAGGTCGAACGGTGGCGGCTGGCGACGTTCCTGGACAGCGAGAACGCGGCCGACTACACCGGTCGCCGGGCCGTACGCTATCTCGCCGTGCGCTGGGCGGTCGGCATGCTCGGCGGCTCCGTACTGCTGCTCTTCGGCTGGGGTGTGCTCTCCGGCGGGGTCTGGATCTGGGAGGCGGTACACGGCGAGAGCACCCTGCTGACCTTCCTGGCGCAGCTCGTACTCGGACTGGTCGGCCTCTTCCTGGTGGTGCAGGGCGCGACCGGCGTGGTCGCGCTCGACCGTCGGGTGGCCCGGCGGTTCCTCGGGCCGAGCGGCCGGGAGGTGCTCGAACGCCGGATCACCGAGTTGGCCACCAGCCGGGCCGGGGTGGTGGCGGCGGTCGACGCGGAGCGGCGGCGGATCGAGCGGGACCTGCACGACGGCGTACAGCAGCGGCTGGTCGCGCTCGGCATGCTGGTCGGCCGGGCCCGCCGGACCACCGACCCGGCCAAGGCGGCGGAACTGCTGCGCCAGGCGCACGAGGAGTCGGGCCGGGTCCTCGACGACCTCCGCGAGGTGGCCTGGCGGGTCTATCCGACCGCGTTGGACAACCTGGGGCTGGCCGACGCGCTGGCCCGGGTCGCCGAGCACGCCGGGCTGCCGGTCCGGATCGACCACCGGCTGACCGCGCGGCCGGCGCGGGCGGTCGAGACGGCCGCGTACTTCGTGGTCTCGGAGGCGGTGACGAACGCCGCCAAGCACGCCGGGGCCAGCCGGGTCGACGTCGAGGTCGTAGTCCGGGACGGCCGGCTGGTCGTGACGGTCGTCGACGACGGCGTCGGCGGTGCCGACCCGGCCGGCGTCGGGCTTTCCGGGCTGGCCCGCCGGGTCGCCGCCCTGGACGGCCGCTTCCGGGTGCAGAGCCCGACCGGCGGCCCCACCACCGTCGTCGCGGAGCTGCCATGCGAGTGATGTTGGCCGAGGACTCGATCCTGCTCCGGGAGGGGCTGGTCCGGCTGCTGGCCGAGGAAGGGCACCAGGTAACCGCCGCCGTCGGCGACGCGGACGCGCTGGTCGCGGCCATCGCGGCGGACCCACCCGACGCGGTGGTGGTCGACGTGCGGATGCCGCCGACCCACACCGACGAGGGGTTGCGCGCCGCGCTGGAGATCCGCCGCCGCTGGCCCGCCGTCGGGGTCCTGGTGCTCTCCCAGTACGTCGAGAAGCGTTACGCCGTCGAGCTGCTGACCAGCCAGAGCGGCGGGGTCGGATACCTGCTGAAGGACCGGGTGGCCCAGGTCGGCGAGTTCCTCGACGCGCTGACCCGGGTGGGTGACGGCGGCGCCGCCTTCGATCCGGAGGTGGTACGCCAACTGCTGGCCCGGACCAGTCACACCGACCCGCTGAGCCGGTTGACGGTACGGGAGCGGGCGGTGCTCGACCACATGGCGCAGGGGCACACCAACGCCACGATCGCGGCGCAGCTACACGTCTCGCAGAGCGCGGTCGAGAAGCACGTGAACGCCATCTTCGACAAGCTCGACCTCGCGCACGTCACCGGGTACAGCCGGCGGGTGCTCGCGGTACTCCGCTATCTGGGTGGCTGACCGGGGCCGGACCGGGCCGCCGCCGGGGACGGCCCGGGACCGGCGACGGGTCACATCCGGTGGCGGCTGCGCGGACGGTTGCGCCGGGCCAGCCGGGAGAGCACGAACCAGCCGACCGCGATCACCACCAGCACGATCACCACCTTCTGGAACAGGCTGGCGTACTCCTCGACCCGGTGCCAGTTCTCGCCGAGCAGGTAGCCGGCCAGCACGAAGACGGTGTTCCAGATCAGGCTGCCGAGGGCGGTGCAGAGCAGGAAGGTCCCCAGCCGCATCCGTTCGATGCCGGCCGGGATGGAGATCAGGCTGCGGAAGATCGGGATCATCCGGCCGAGGAAGACCGTCTTGACTCCGTGCCGGACGAACCACGCCTCGGTGCGGTCCACGTCGGCGAGCTTGACCAGCGGCAGCCGGGCGGCGATCGCCCGGGTACGCTCCCGGCCGAGCAGCGCCCCGACGTAGTAGAGCGCCAGCGCGCCGACCACCGAACCGAGGGTGGTCCAGAAGATCGCCGACCAGAGGCTCATCTCGCCCCGGCTGGCGGCGAAGCCGGCGAGCGGCAGAATGATCTCGCTGGGCAGCGGCGGGAAGAGATTCTCCAGCGCCACCGCCAGGCCCGCTCCGGGGGCACCGAGCGTGTCCATCAGGTCGGTCGCCCACTCGGCGATCCCGCTCAGCGGGGTGGGTTCGGCGGCCAGCGGAGCCGTATCATCGATCATGAATTCGACGCTAGCCGGTGCCACCTGTCCAAACCCTGTGGAGGGGCGCCCGATCGCCTGCCGGTCACCACAGTCACGCACTGCGGTGAACCACACACGGCGCTCGTTCGTACCTGTCGATGCCGGACCGCCGTCGGCGGTCCCGAACCAGGCGATGGTGGGCCGACGGCCCCAGGACCGCGAGGAGGCGGGCGCCGCGTGGCGGAAAGCGCACCACACCGGATGGCAGCGGAGTCGAGCGGACGGCACCGGAAGGCCGGGCCGGTCGACCGGCGCGACCGGTCGGGACGCCGGCTCCGGGTGATCTCCACGGTGGGGCTCGGGGTCGGGCTGCTGCTCCTGGCCGTCCCGTTCGGCGCGGAGACGCTCCGGACGATGGGCTGGGGTGGCGGCACCGAGCCGGGGGGCGGCGTACCGGCGGCGGTGGCCAGCCCGCCGGCACCGGAGTCGACACCGCCGGCGTACCCGACCCCGGACGACGTCCTGCCGACCAGTACGCCCGCGACGACCCCGACGGCGTCCCCGAGCCCGACGTCCCGGGCCACCGGCGCTCCCGCGCCGACCCCACCGGCACCGTCGAGCTCGTCGCGGCCACCACTCCAGGGCGCGGCGGCACCGACGCCACCCGCGACCACCAGCCCGCCGCCGCCGGCCGCCCCGCCGCCGCCCCCGCAGCCCGTAGTGCTCGGCCCGGACGGCCGGGACGAACTGGCCCGGATGATGGATCGCTACTGCGACGAGCATGTCGGCGGGGTGAGCTGGGCGGACACCCGTGACGACGGCGGCTGGGAGTGCGAGCGGCTGCTGCTCCCCTCCCGCACCGTCGACATCGACCGGGCCTGCCGGGACACCTACGGCGACGGCGCGTTCGCGGAGAACCCGGAGGGCCGGGACCCGTTCGGCTGGCGCTGTCTGCGGCGCTGAGCCACCCCGGGGCACGCCGCCCCGCGCACCGTGGCCACCGGGCAGCCGACGCCTGGTCGTGCCGGTACTGTGCTCGATAATCGCGGGCCGGACGCAACCACGGTCGAGGTGAACGGATCATCGACGCCCTACTCCTCACCACCCTGTTGCCGCTGGTCGGCTTCGTCCTGTTGACCGGCGGCAACGCCTTCTTCGTCGCGGCCGAGTTCGCCCTGGTCACCGTCGACCGGGCGGCACTCGACCGGCGGGTGGCCGGCGGTGACCGGCGGGCCGGCACGGTCCGCAAGGCGCTGCGGGAACTCTCCTTCCAGCTCTCCGGCGCGCAGCTCGGCATCACCATCACCGCGCTGCTCACCGGCTATCTCGCCGAGCCGGCACTGGCGAAGCTCTTCACACCGCTGCTGCGCCCGGTCGCCGGGGACGCCACCGGGCGGGTCACCCCGCTGCTCGCGCTGGCCCTGGCGACGCTGCTGTCGATGCTCTTCGGCGAGCTGGTGCCGAAGAACGCCGCGCTGGCCCGGCCGATGCCGGCCGCGCTGGCCACCGCCGGGCCGATGCGGACGTTCTCCCGGATCTTCGGCTGGCTGATCCGGGGCCTGAACAACTCGGCGAACTGGCTGGTCCGCCGGCTCGGCGTCGAACCGCAGGAGGAGCTGGCCAGCGCCCGCTCCCCCGAGGAACTCGGCCTGCTGGCGGCGATCTCCGCGCGGGCCGGAGCGCTGCCCCGGGAGACCGCGATGCTGCTGCAACGGACGATCCGGTTCGGCGACAAGCGGGCCGCCGAGGCGATGACGCCCCGGGTCGACGTGGTCGCGCTGCGGGCCACCGCCTCCGTCGCCGAGCTGCTGGCGCTGGCCCAGCAGACCGGCCGGACCCGCTTCCCGGTCTACGAGGAGACCGTCGACCTGGTCACCGGAGTGGCCGGGGTCGTCGACGCGCTGGGCGTACCACCCCACCGTCGGGCCCGCACCCCGGTGGCCGCGGTGGCCCGCGAACCGGTGTACGTGCCGGAGAGCCTGGACCTGGACGGCGTACTCGCGGCGCTCCGCTCGGCCGGCGCGGACCTGGCGATCGTGGTCGACGAGTACGGCGGCACCGACGGGGTGGTGACCGTCGAGGACCTGGTCGAGGAGCTGGTCGGGGAGATCGCCGACGAGTTCGACCCGGTCGCCGAGGAGTTCACCCCGGGCGCGGCCGAGTCCACCCCGGACGCCGCCGAGTCCAGCCCGGTCGAGTTGACGGTGCCGGGCGGGGAACGCACCGTGCTGGTCGACGGGGTGCTGCGCGAGGACGAGCTGGTCGAGCAGGTCGGCTTCCGGCTGCCCGAGGGCCCGTACGAGACGCTGGCCGGGTTTCTGCTGGCCCGGCTTGGCCACATCCCGGTGGCCGGTGAGACCGTCGAGGAGCAGGGCTTCGAGTTCACCGTGGTCGAGGTGGTCCGGCACCGGATCGAGCAGGTCCGGGTGGTCCGGCCCGAGGAGGCCACCGGGTGAACCTGCTGATCACCCTCGGGCTGCTGCTCGGCAACGCCTTCTTCGTGGGCAGCGAGTTCGCGCTGATCGCGTCCCGGCGTACCGTGATCGAGCCGCTGGCGGCCGGGTCGCAGCGGGCCCGGTGGGCGCTGTCGGCGATGAACCAGATCCCGCTGATGATCGCGGGCGCCCAGCTCGGCATCACCATCTGCTCGCTCGGGCTCGGCGCCATCGCCGAGCCGGCCCTGGCGCACCTGCTGGAGGAGCCGTTCCACGGCCTCGGGCTGCCGGACCGCGCGGTACATCCGATCGCCTTCGTGATCGCGCTCGGCGTGGTGGTCTTCCTGCACACCGTGATCGGCGAGATGGTGCCGAAGAACATCACGTTGGCCGGGCCGGAGCCGTCCGCGCTCTGGCTCGGGCCGGCGATGCTGGCGTTCTGCGTGGCGACCAAGCCGCTGCTGCTGGCGATGAAGTGGACGTCGGCGCGGATCCTGCGGCTGTGGCGGATCGAGGCGGCCGACGCGGTGAAGACGGTCTTCACCGCCGAGGAGTTGGCCGGGCTGGTCTCGCAGGCGCGGACAGAGGGGTTGCTCGGCTCGGAGGAGCATGCTCGGATCACCGGCGCGCTGGCGCTGAACCGGCGTACCGCCGCAGACGCGCTGCGGCCCTGGGCCACGGTCACCACCGTGGCCGAGGACGTCTCGCCGGCCTCCCTGGAGGTGCTGGCGACCCGCACCGGCCGGTCCCGGTTCCCGGTGGTGCAGCGGGCCACCCGCCGGGTGCTGGGCTTCGTGCACGTCAAGGACGTCCTCGGGTACTCCGGTGCCGCCCGCCGGGCGCCGGTCCCGACGGAGCTGCTCCGGCCGCTGGCCGTGGTGCCGCCGGACCGGAGCCTGGCCGACCTGCTGCTGTCGATGCGCCGGGAGCGCCGGCACATGGTGCTGGTCAGCGACGGGCGGGTGCCGATGGGGGTGGTCACCCTGGACGACGTGCTCACCGCCGTCGTCGGAACGGCCACGGACCCCACCGGCACCGGTGCGCAACCCGCGCCGGCTGCCGGCCAGGTCTAGTGCGGCGCGCCGATCGGCGACGGCAGCAGTTGTACGTCGTCGGCGTTGACGAACATGATCCGGTGACCGAACTGGATCTGGACGTACCTCAGGTCGCCCCGGATCACCGTCCAGTCACCGGGCGACGAGCCGTCGAAGGTGGTGGCCCGGTAGTACTCGCTGGGCAGTACGTTGCCGACGGCGTACCGCTGCCCGGCGGCGAGGGTGTACTGCAACGGCGTGACCGCCTGCACCGGCACGCCGGCCGGATAGGCGTCCGGCTCCGGGTACGCCCTGCCGTACACCGGGATCGTCGCCCGGCCCGGCTTCGGCGTCGCGACCAGCCCGAGCGCCCACTTCGCGGCCGGGTTGCTCCTCGGGTTGTGGAACCACGCCTTCTGCCCGAGATACCAGATCGCCGTCCAGTCGCCCTGCCGGCCGGCGAGCGCGTACGTCTGCCCGGCCGAGGCCCGGGCACCGTGGTCGGAGATGTGCATGGTGTTCGGGGTGCCGTCCGGCCGCAGCGCGATGTCGTTCACCAGTGGCGCGTCGGCGGCCGGCGCGGTACGCAGGATCACCGACGACGACCCCCGGGCCGGGCACGGCACCCCGGCGGTCTCGCAGCCGGTGAAGGCCGGCCGGTTGGTGGCGAAGTCCGGGTCGATGGTGACCAGGCCGGCGGCCGGTAGGCCGATGCCCCGGAACGGCGCCTTGAGCAGGTCGAAGTAGTGCGACCAGTCCCAGTACGGGCCCGGGTCCCAGTGCATGCCGCGCACGTTCGCCGGCAGGATGCCGGGGACGTTGTCGTGCCCGATCACGTGGTCGCGGTCGAGCGGGATGTCGTACCGGTCGGCGAGGTAGCGGACGAGTTTGGCCGAGGTCCGGTACATCGCCTCGGTGTACCAGGTGCCCTGGGCGGCGAAGCCCTCGTGTTCGAGGCCGATCGCCTTGGCGTTGACGTACCAGTTGCCGGCGTGCCAGGCCACGTCCTTGCCCTTTACGTGCTGCGCGATGTGCCCGTCCGCCGAGCGGAGCGTGTACTGCCAGCTCACGTAGGTGGGGTCCTGCACCAGCCGCAGCGTGGTGTCGTAGCTGCCCTCGGTGTCGTGGATGACGATGTACTCGATCTTCTGCCGGCCCGGCCGGTCGGAGAGGTCGTGGTTGCCGTAGTCGCCGTCCCCGAACGCCTGGTAGGGGGCCGGGATCCACTCGCAGGAGATGTCGCGCGGGCACTCCAGCCCGTCCGGACGGGGCGTGCCGGGCAGGCCGAGTCGGTCCAGCCAGGAGCGCTGCGGGACCATCCCCGGCCTCCCGGGCAGGGTGATCCGGTGGCCGTCGTCCGTGGTCCGGCTGGCGCCCTCGGCGAGGGTCCGGTAGACCTCGTCGGCGAAGGCCGCCGCGGCGTCCGCGCGGTCGCTGCCGGCGTACCGGGCCACCGCGCCGTACCAGGTCGCCGGGTCGCTGGCCGGGCCCGTCGGCGCGGCCAGCGCCTGCTGGTACGACGCCAGCAGCGCCGCCCCGCCCCGGATGTTCGCCGCCGGTTCGGCGCGGAGCAGGTGTTCGTCGACCCCGGTCAACGCGGCGGCGGCGTCCAGGGTCTGCCCGCCGGGCGGTGTGTCGCCGGTCCGGTCGACGTGCGGGCCGGCGGGTCCGGTCGCCGGTCGGGCGGGCCGGGCCGGGTCACCGCGCCGGTCCTCGCCGTGCTCCGGGTGTTCCGGCTCGGCGGCCAGCCCGGCGACGTCGGTCAGGTGCATCGGGCCGTACCCGCCGCTGGTGCTCGGCGTGCCGGCGTTCGTGTCCCAGCGAGATTCCAGATAGGAGACGCCGAGCAGCACACTCTCGGGTACGCCGAACTCGGCCGCCGCGGCGGCGTACTCCTGTTGCCGGGTTTCGGGGAGTGCGACGGTGGCTGGCGCGGGGCTGGCCGGCAGCAGCGCGGCGGCGCCGACGACCGCGGCCCCGATCGCGATTCTCCTGCTCAGCGGGTGTGTGGTGGGAAGCATCGAACCTCCATGAGCCGGGGGTGGGCCTGAAGATCACCCTCCACCCGGGACCGGTGTCCGTCAATACCTGCCGGCGAAGCTCGTCGCTATGCAGAAAACTTTCACCGACACGCAGCGTGTTCGGCGTGTCCCAGTGGCTCCCACCGTCAGCGACTGGTCCGATACCTAACGAATCGACTCAGATCACGGGGTTGCGTTTGGATAACACCCTTCTCTAGTGTTGGGGACCGTCGAGCCGACGGCAGGCCGCCTAGCCGGGCGGCGACGTCTCGACACCGCCGAATCGTCACACTCAGCGAACCGGGGACCCGAGCTTCATGGGGTGAATCCGCGTCTCACGCGGTAGGGCGACAATCTTCCCGCCCGAACCCGTCAGCTAACCCGGTAGGCGGGCTACGGAAGAAGGAGTACGGACCCCGGTGGCTCCCCCTGCCCCGTCGCGGTCGCCATCCCTCCGGTCGGCATCCACCGACGCCGGGAACGCGAAACCGCGCACTCGAAGGTCCATTCTCGCCATCGCGCTCACCGCACTGGCCAGCGCCGCGGTGTTGCTCACCGGCACGACGCCGACGCTCGCCGAACCGTCGGTGGCCGAGATCGAGCAGCAGATCGACACCGCCTGGCGCAAGCTGGAGCCGGTCGTCGAGAAGCACAACGCCACCCGGCAGGACCTGGCCGCGAAGAAGAAGCAGGCCGCCGCCCTGCAGAAGAAGATCGCCCCGCTCCAGTCGCAGATCGACGCCGCGATGAACCGGGTGAGCGACTTCGCGGTGCAGGCGTACAAGGGTGACAAGGCATCGGCGGTCAACGCCCTGCTCACCTCCAAGTCGCCGACCGCGCTGGTCGGCCAGCTCTCGGTGCTCGACCAGTTCGCGCGGCAGCAGCAGCGCGAGGTGCAGGCGGTCGTCGACCTCAAGGACAAGTACGCCTCCCAGAAGGCTCCGCTGGACCGGCTGGTCAGCCAGTTGACCAAAACCGAGAAAGAGCTGGCGGCGAAGAAGAAGGAGATCGACGCCGAGGTCGAGCGGTTGCAGAAGCTGCGGATCCAGGCGTACGGGAACGGCTCGGCCGGCCCGCTGCGGCCCGCACCCTGCCCGGCCACCTACCCCGGAGGTGCGGCCGGCAAGGCGGTCAAGTTCGCCTGTGCCCAGATCGGCAAGCCGTACAAGTGGGGTGCCGAAGGCCCCGGCTCGTACGACTGCTCCGGCCTGACCCTGGCGGCCTGGAACCAGGGCGGCGTGTCGCTGCCGCACAACGCCCGGGCGCAGCGCGGCCAGACGGCCAGCATCAGCCGCTCCGCGCTACGCCCCGGTGACCTGGTCTTCTACTATGCCGACCTCAGCCACGTCGGCATGTACGTCGGCGACGGCTGGATCGTGCACGCCTCCCGGGCCGGCGAACCGATCAAGATGAAGCGGATGGACGACGGCGAGATCCACAGCTTCGGTAGACCCGGCTGACGCATCCCGGAGCGAGTCAATGGCAGAACCCCCGTCGCGCAGGTGCGGCGGGGGTTCTGCCATTCGGTTCTGTTCGCCTTCCCGGCTCCCCGTCGGGCCCGGTCCGGGCCGTTTGGTGCCGGCGCGCTGCTTCTGACGCCGGCAGCCTCAGCGGGTGGGCCAGGTGCGCCAGTTCTGCCAGGAGCGGCTCGGGGTGGGGCCGCGCTGCCCCTGGTAACGCGAGCCGTAGACGGCCGACCCGTACGGGTGGGCGGACGGCGACGAGAGCCGGAAGATGCAGAGCTGGCCGATCTTCATCCCGGGCCAGAGCCGGATCGGCAGGTTGGCCACGTTCGACAGCTCCAGCGTGACGTGGCCGGAGAACCCGGGGTCGATGAAGCCCGCGGTCGAGTGGGTGAGCAGGCCGAGCCGGCCCAGACTCGATTTCCCTTCGAGTCTTCCCGCCAACTGGTCGCCGAGGGAGATCACCTCCAGCGTGGAGGCGAGCACGAACTCACCCGGGTGCAGCACGAACGGTTCGCCGTCCGGCACGTCGACCAGCGAGGTCAGGTCGTCCTGCTGCACCGCCGGGTCGATGTGCGTGTAGAGGTGGTTGTTGAAGACCCGGAAGAGCCGGTCCAGCCGTACGTCGATGCTCGACGGCTGCACCAGCGCGGGCTCGAACGGCTCAAGCGCGAGCGTGCCCGCCTTGATCTCGATCACTAGGTCGTGGTCGGAGAGCAGCACCGGATCACCTTAGCGAGTCGCGCGAAGTCGACGGGCCGCGACCTCGCCGATGGGTGGGATCGGGGTAGGTGATCGAACATGTGTTCGATAGAATGTACCCATGGCATCCTGGTCCGAATTCGCCTCTGACGAGCCCCGACTCGCCGACGCGATCCGCGTCCTCATCCAGCAGTACGGCCCGGGTCTCGGCTACCTGGCGACCGTGCGCGCCGACGGTGGGCCGCGCGTGCACCCGGTGTCCCCGGTCATCACCGACGAGGGACTCTTCTGTTTCGTCGTCGACTCTCCGAAGCGGCGCGACCTCGAACGGGACGGGCGCTACGCGCTGCACTCGTTCCCTCCCGAGGACAGCGACGACGAGGCGTACGTCGCCGGCCGGGCCCGGCCGGTGACCGACCAGGCGCGGGTGGACCAGCTCGCCGGCAACCTGCGGGCCGCACCGCAGGTCGACTGGCGGCTCTTCGAGTTCACCGTCGACGTGGCGATGGTTGCCCGGCACGGCAGCAACGGCGCCACGCCGCTCGCCGCCGGAGATCGGTCCGAGCGTCCCGCCGTGCAGGTCTGGCTCGACCCGGCCGGCGCGATCGGCGCTCCCGAGGGCAGTGCCGCCGCCGGGCCGAAGCGGCGCGGCCGCCGCCGGGCCGTCGAAGAGGCGCCGGTCCCGGCGTCCTGACCTACGGCTCGCGGAACGCCTTCCAGGCCCTGAGCATCCGGAGCGCCTGCCCATAGGTGAACTCGTACATGCAGGCGTCGACCGAGTAGTCCATGAAGTTGTGGATCGGGTCGAGGCCCGGCCTCGTCGCGCAGGTGTCCCGTCGCTCCGGGCAGCCGAAGCCCGGCTCCGCCTCGGCGGGCGTGTCCAAGACGTGGTCGCCTCGACCCGCGCAACCCTCCTGGAACGTGTGGTAGAGGTTCAGCCAGTGTCCGACCTCGTGGGTCGCCGTGTCACCCGCGTTGTACGGCGCCGCCCGGCCGCCGGGCAGCGACTCGGCGAGCACCACCACCCCGTCGTACGGGTCGAACTCGCGCTTCGGGAAGGTCGCCCAGCCGAGCAGTTCGTCGGCCAGTAGTCCGGTGTAGACGTTCAGGGTGTGCTTGCCGCCGACCCGCAGCGCACGCTTCATCTGCGCCTCCGCCGGGCTCTCCGGCACAATCGGATACCAGGCCGGGTTCACCACCCGGTTCACCTTCCTCAGCCTGAAGTGGAACGGCGTCCAGGCCCCGCCGGTACGCCCGCCGAACGAGTCGTTCAACACCTTCAGTTGGGCGTTGATCAGTGAGAGTGGGATGTCCCCGTCGGCCCGGGTCCGCCGCTCGCTGATCACGTGGAACACCACGTTGACGGTAATCCTGAGCCTCCTCGATACACCGAGCGGCGCCACCCCGACCCGTTGCGCGTACGCCGATTCGACCGCACGCTCCAGTTCGGCGGCCTCGGTCGGAGTCAGCTCGTTCGGCTCGGTGGTGTGCGGCGCTCCGGGCCGCGCTTTCCCGTGCGGATGAACCTCGGTCGTCTCGGCGCAGCCCGGTCCGCCGGACCCTCCGGCCGAGCCCGAGGGTGCCGCCACCACCGGACCGGGGCCGAGCAGCAGGACGAGAAAGATGCTCGCCATGCCGGTCATGCCGGAACGCGACGACGGTCGCAGTCCACGAAACGCCATTGCCAACACCCTTTGCATCCGGAGAGTGGCCCTGTAGTGACGCAGAGCCATAGTTGCAGGTGGGGCGGACGTTACTCGTCGTGGCCGTAGTTGCAAACGAGGTGGCACGGCGTGGTTCGCGACCAGTCCGAGCGAGTGACAGAGCCCTGGCAGCCGTACGCGGGGGAGGGTGAGTGCATGATCGGACCCGACCAGGTACAGTGGGGTCCGCTCGCGGGTGTAGTTCAATGGCAGAACATCAGCTTCCCAAGCTGACAGTGCGGGTTCGATTCCCGTCACCCGCTCCACGTGCGGAAGCCCTGGCCAGTACCAATGTCCCGCCAGGGCTTCCGCGTTGCTAGCTAGGAGAGTTGAAACAGGGGTTGGGGCATCCAGCTTCTGTGGATCTCGCTGGTCACGCCGTCACGCTGTCCGCAGCGGTGAGCCGGCGGGTGGCCAGCGCCGTTGCGACGGCGATCGATGAGTAGACAGCGGCGGTCAGGAGCGCCAGTTGTTCCCACGGGATGCTGAGGGCAAAGCCGGGAATCCGCCAGGCCGCCAGCAGTGCGGCGGGGAGGCCGATCAGTAGCCCGATCGCGGTCGCCAGGACGGTCAGGACGAGGTGTTGGCGGATGACGATTGTTCGGGCCCAGCGGGTGGACAAGCCGAGCGCGATGAGGTGTCCGAGGTGCTGCCGGAGGCTGCGGATCTGGGTCTGGGTCAGGGTCTGGGTCAGGGCGATCGCGAGGATCACTACGCCGACTGCGGTGAGGTTGAGCGCGATCGGTGGGATTGGTGCGGGTGGTGGCCGATGGATTCGTGCGGTGCGTGGATCCATTCCGGCGGCGGTGACCGCAGCCTGTGCCGCCTCCGCGTCGGCGCTGCTGATGTCGGTGAAGATGAGGGTGCCGGCGGTGCTGGGGAGGTGGTGCTGGCGGGCGGTCGCGGTCAGGACGAGGCCGGTGGTGCCTACATTCCATGCCGCCTCGGTTACCTGGAACGCCTCGGCCGGGATGCTGGCCAGTACGCCGCTGACCGTATCGGTCCGCTGGTGGCGAAGGTCGACGGTGGTGCCGATCGGGGTGCGGTGATCCCAGAAGAGGATTCCGCCGCGGGCCAGCAGCGCCCGCTGCCTGTCGTTCAGTTTTGTCTGGAGGAGCCGGTCGGCGTCGGCGGCCGAGTCCACGGCCAGCACGAGTCCGAAGGCTTCTCCGGCAATGATGTGGGTCACCGTTGTGCCGTCTATGGTGGCGAGGAAGTGAATGGTGACCGGTGTCTGATCGCGTAGCGAGGGTACGGTCTGCGCCGCCTTGAGCGCCGCCGGTGGTGCCGGTTGAACGTCCGTGTCGTTGTCGGCGATCTGGACCTGGCCAGGCAGCACATCTGGGTAGACCTGTGTTCCGGCGGTGCGGATCATCGTGTCCAGCAGTGCCACGAAGCCGGTGGACAACCCCAGCAGCATCGCGATGGCGGCGATGAGCATGGTGACCCGACTGGTGTCTGCCAGCAGTTGCCGTTTGCTGAGTCGGGCACGCAGGTTCGTCTCGGGCAATCGGCGAAGGAGCGCTGGAACTACATCTGGCAGCATCAGCAGTACTGCGGCCGCCACGATGCCGGCGGCCTGCATGGCCTTGGCGGGGGAGTCAAGGCCGGGGAGGCGCGTCAGCGCCACACCGACCGCGAGTGTCGCCAGTAGGTGGCGTGCATGTCGCACTAGGTCGTCACGCCGCGTCGGTGGTGCTTGCCCAGCGGTCGGCTCCGACTTACTCGCCGGATCGGTCCGGGCGGCTCTGGCGCGGGCGCTCAGCAGGGTGCCGAAGGCGCAGCCGGCAACGACAATGGTGATGGTCCGCGCAAGGGGGCCGACGGCGGTGGGTATCGGCCCGGTTGGCTGTGCCAGCACCTCGGCCGTGATTCGGGCGGCCACCACGCCCAGAGCCAGACCGACGATGTGTCCCGCCACCGCCGCGGTCAGGCACCAGGCAGCCTGGGCGAGGCCGACACCGCCGACCGCGATTCGGCGGGGCACGCCCACCGATAGCATCCGATGTACCGACCGCGCGACGTGACGCCGGGTCAGGGCGAACGCGGCAAGTGTGGCCAGCAGCGGCAGGGCCAGCGACGGAATCGTGTATCCGGCTGGTGATCGGTCGATCCATGAGGGACGTGTCTGAGACAGAATCGATTGTTGACTGGTATATGTCTCTTGCACCCGGCCAACAAGATCCTCTGCCGCAGGGTCGTTCGACGCCGCTCGCAGCGCCTCCGCGATGGCGGCGATGACTCCGGGCACGTCGGTGCCGTCCCAGTAGACGACAGGCTGGGCGCGAAGGCGGGTGTTCAGGGAGGCAAGGTCAGGATCCATGCCGGCCCAGGTACCGGGCCCGGCGAAGACCTCCACGTTACCCGTGAAGAGATCGTCGACCGTGCCGACAACGGTGAGTTCGACGCGGCCGCCGTACAGGCTGAAATGGTCCGGGATGGCGCCTGTCGCCGCGTCGGGGTTGACGACGATCGCTTCACCCGGCTGTTCGGGCCAGCGCCCGGACAGCATCCGATATTTCCCCGGAAACGGGTCCTGTGCCCAGTCCATCTCGATCAACCTGAGCGAGCCGTGCGCCACCGCCGGGACGGCGAGATCCGTCGAAATTAGGGCGACGTTGGACTGTCGGTCCGACGTGCTCGGCATGGCAGTTGCCAGCGACTCCCGGATTGTGCTGCCGGGAGCCACGTCTCCGGCTCCGAATCCGGCGAAGGCGCTGTAGCGCCCCATATCCCGCTGGGCGACCTGCTCCGGGGTCAATGATTGACCGATCAGTGCGACGTACAGCCCGGTCAGCAGAACCGCGGCCACGAACACCGGAACGACACTGACCCGTAGCCGGCGGGAACGTGCGAACCGGCGCGCGAAGGTGAGGACCAGCCGTCCTGATCCAGCCGGCGGCTCTACGCTCACGACGCGTCCCGCAGGGATCCGTCGACCATTTCGTGTACGGTGTCGGCGTACCTCCGGCAAAGCGGATCATGCGAAAAGACGAGTGCCAAGGTTCCGGCGGAGCAGAGTTCGGCAATGAGTTCGAACAGATCGGCTGATGCCTTGCTGTCCAGGGAGCCGGTTGGTTCGTCCGCGATGATGATCCGTCGGCCGCCAGCGAGTGCGCGTGCGATCCCGACCCGCTGCCGTTGGCCGCCGCTGAGCTGCCCGGGCCAGCGTTTGCCGAGATCGGACAGACCTACCCTGGCCAGCAGTTGATCGGCTTGCTGCAGGGCCGCGGCGGTGGTCGTGCCGCTGGCCTCGAGCGGAAGAGCGACGTTCTCCGTCGCCGTGAACTCCTCAATGAGAGCATGATCTTGGAAGACCACGCCGATGGTGCGCAGGCGGAGATTCGCCCGTGCGGTCTCGTTCATACGCACGACGTCAACACCGTCGATCTGGATCTCGCCCGTATCGGCGAGATCCAGACCGACGATGAGATTGAGTAGCGTGGACTTGCCGGAGCCGCTGGGGCCGTGGATGCACACGAACTCGCCGGCTGTGGCCGTCAGGCTCACATCGCGGACAGCCCAGACCTCCTCGGCCGCTGTCTTGTACGACTTGCTGACATCGCGCAGCTCCAACAAAGACATCTCACCACTCACCGGTTGCGGAAATCAGAGCTCGGCCGTTACTGGGTTAAGGCTACAGCTTGGTCAGCAACCGCTCGTAGTGCGCCACGAGCTGACTAGGTCAGAGTTCAAAGGAGAGACGTTGTTGTCGTTGGAGTTCCGTGCCATTGTTTGTTTATAGCCGCCGCCGTTTGCGTCTTCGGCCATGCAGCCGGTGTGGCTCGCGGAGCGATTGGCCCAGGAGTCCATCTCGTCATTCTTATCGCCCGTAAAGTTCAGGTAGTTCGACTCACCGTGTGGGCGACTGTAGAGCATCCAGAGGTAGTCGTTGTTCCCCCAGGAGCACATCCTGTCCGTTGCGCAATCGCTCAAGGCGGCGCTTGCTGGTCCGACTGCGGCCACCATGCCGGATGCGGCGAGAATCCCCGCAATGGCTAGCGCTTTCAGGTTCATTGTTCCTCCCGTAAGTCAATGAATCCATGAGCATCTCACCGGGCAGGCTGATCTCTACCCCCTTCGATTCCTTTCGGTGCGCGCGACACGACGACGCTATCGTAAACCGCCCAGATAGACGAGTGTCGATGTCAGACGGATCGGAACGTTGACTGGACGGTCGCGGCAGTGCCGATCGAGCCTAGCCGGCAACCGGAGATCCAGTTGACGTCTGAACGTTCCTTCAAGCGGATGGCCTGCCATTTACAAGATCTTTGCCTCGGTAGTGACGAGGGGCGACTTTGGCCGCCCGGCGACGGAGCGTAGCCGAGCAACGGACGGCGGTCCGGGCCATCCACGGGCCATAAGCCGGTGTAACGCCAGGCCAAGCCAGGCCGGCCCAGACCGTCTCGACCAGGCGAAACGGCGTACCGGGACCCGTTCCGGTCCAATTTCCAAGCTGACGGTGCGGGTTCGATTCCCGTCACCCCCTCAGACAACGAAGGCCCAGGTCAGAGAACATTTCCTGACGCTGGGCCTTCGGCGTATCTGATGTCTATCTCGGTGTCGTGCCCCTCCGGTTCGCCGTGCCCTTCCGCGCCCTCCGTCGTGTCGCCGGCCGGATCGGCGGGCGCCTGGCGGGTGGGGCGGGGCTCAACTCGTGACGGCCTTTGCGATCTGCAGGGCGGCCTGGGGGGGCGTGAGGTGCGTGGTGTCGATGACCTCGGCCTCGTCGCGTAGCCACGTGCGAGCCGCCTCCGCGTAGGGCTCGAGGTATTTGAGGCGGAACGGGGAGGGGATGGGGTGTTCCCCCGCGATACGCCGGCGGAGGGTGTCTTGGTCGGCGTGGAGGACGAAGTGCCTTACCGGGATGGCATGGTGGGCGAGGCCCGTGCTGATCTCGCGCCAGTACTGCTCGACCAGGACAGTCATGGGCATCACCAGAGTGCCGCCGGTGTAGTCGAGTACGCGGCGGGCGGTCTCGACGACGAGTTGCCGCCACGGCGGCCAGTGCTGGAAGTTGTCCGTCGCAGGTAGCCCCGGCGTGATGTCCATGAGTGTCTCGCCGACCTTCTCGGCGTCGAACACCCGCGAGTCCGGGATCAGTTGCTGCACGAGTGCACTGGTCGTCGTCTTACCTGCGCCGTGGGTGCCGTTGAGCCACACGATCATGGGACCGACGCTACATGTAGCGCGTCGCCCGGGAGGTCGACGTTCGGTCCGGAGCCATTCGGTTCCAACGACCGTGACCAGGTTCAGTTACCAGGGCTCGACTCAAAGCGCCGGAGGCCTCGCGGGCATGATCCCGTCACCCGCCCGAAGTGCCCCGCTCCCCGGCCGACCTTGAGGACCTCATGGCCCGGATCGAGCGACACGAACAGAAAGAGCAGAACTCCCAACAGCCTCCGGCTGCGACCACCAGCCTGCCGTACCAGCCCTCGCCGCATGATCCCAGAAGAAACCTACGGCTCGGACCACTTCGATACTCAGATGATCAGCGACGGGCTGCAGACCCTTCACGCTCGGGTCGACTCCAGCCCCGAACCCCCGCTCAACTTCGAAGAGCCGTCATCTCGCGCGTGGGTCTCGGAACCCTGGCTGAGGTTCGAGGTGGCGGCGGTGTGCGGTGGGATCGCCGGGCTCGGGCGTGGGGCCGGCGCCACGAGCGCAACCCCATGCGCGCAGCCCAGGGACGTTGAAACCCTGCCATAGGGTGATCACGTGGCGATGGGTGGATACCGACTCGGTGTCGATTTCGGTACGTCTTCGACGGTGGCGGTGCTGTCCGGTCCGGACGGGCGGGCGAAGCCGTTGCTGTTCGACGCGTCGCCGCTGCTGTCGTCCGGGGTGTTCGCCGGACCGGGCGACGCGCCACTCCTGACCGGGGCGGATGCCGAACGTGCCGCGCTGACCGACCCGGCCGGTTTCGAGGCCAACCCGAAACGGCGGATCGACGATCGCGTGATCTGGCTCGCCGAACGGGAGGTCGCCGTCACCGACGCGATCGCCACCGTGCTGGCCCGGGTCAGCACCGAGGCGGAACGGGTCGCGGGCAGGCCACCGGACACCGTGGTGCTCACGCATCCGGCTGGGTGGAGCCGCACCCGACTCCGCATTCTGGCCGCCGCCGCGGAGCAGGCACAACTCGGCGAATGCACCTTCATCGCCGAACCCGCCGCCGCGGCGGCGTACTTCGCCGATGTCCTCGGCAACGAGCTGCCGGTCGGGCGCTGCCTCCTCGTCTACGACCTCGGCGCCGGCACCTGCGACGTCAGCGTGGTACGCCGCACCGAGGGCGGGCTGGAGGTGGTCGCCACCGCCGGGCTGGACGACGTCGGTGGCTTGGACCTCGACGCCGCCATCGTCGCCCACGCCCGCTCGCTGACCACTACCGACACCGACGCGTGGCGGCCGTTGAACTGGCCCCATACCCCCGCCGACCAACGCGCCCGCCAGATCCTGTGGCGCAATGCCCGTGCCGCCAAGGAACAACTGTCCCGCCACACCACCGCCGACCTGCACATCCCCCTCGTCGACACCGTCATCCACCTCACCCGCGACGAATTCCTGGTCGGCGGCTCCTCCCGCGTACCGCTGGTCGCCACACTCCTGCACCGCACCCTCCGCATCGCACCCACCGCCCTGGACCACCCCGAACTCGTCGTCGCCGAAGGCGCCCTCCACATGCCGAACGGCGTGGCACCCCCGGCTGACACCCCAACCACCGGCAACGCCCGACGGTTCGACCGGTCGACGCCGATCGACATCACCCCTGGTGATGGGAAGACCCGGGACGACACCACTGACACCGGCGCAGTCCACTGGCCGCACCGGCGGCTTCGAGTTCCCCGCGACCGAGTCATCGTCGCAGGCGCCGCCGCCCTGGTACTGGTGATCGTCGTCGGGTTGTGGACCTTCCTGGCAACCGAGCGGACGGACCGGGCCGGCGGTCCGCGGCAGGGCACCGCCACACCCAAGGACCAGAGTTCACCGCTGGCGACCCCCACCCCCACCACCACGCCAACGGGCCAGGCTTCATCACAGACGACCAGCCACACCAACAATGTCAACAGTGTGGCGTTCAGCCCCGACGGTAGAAAGCTCGCCTCCGGCAGCTTGGACAACACCGTCCGACTGTGGGAGTTGCCCACCCACGACACCAGCGCCGTCCTCATCGGCCATACCAACTACGTCCACAGTGTGGCGTTCAGCCCCGACGGAAAGACGCTCGCCTCCGGCAGCTTCGACGACACCGTACGGCTGTGGGACGTAGCCACCCGCAAGACCATCGCCACCCTCACCGACCACACCGACTGGGTCCTCGGCGTGGCGTTCAGCCCCGACGGTAGAACCCTCGCCACCGCGAGCCGGGACGAGACCGTACGGCTGTGGAACGTCGCGACCCGCAAGACCATCGCGGTCCTCACCGGCCATACCGACAACGTCAACAGTGTGGCGTTCAGCCCTGACGGCAAGACCCTTGCCACCGCCAGCGAGGACGAGACCGTGTGGCTGTGGGACGTTCCCACCCGCTCGACCATCGCCACCCTCACCGGCCACACCGACTGGATCAACAGGGTGGTGTTCAGCCCCGACGGCAAGACCTTCGCCACCGCCGGCGATGACGGAACCGTACGGCTGTGGAACGTCGCCACCCGCAGGACCATCGTCACCCTCAGAAGTCCGGCCGGCTTCAAAGACGTCGCGTTCAGCCCCGACGGAAAGACGCTCGCCACCGCCGGCGATGACGGAACCGTACGGCTGTGGAACGTCGCCACCCGCAAGACGGCCGCCACCTACCGGGGCCACATCGACAACGTCCTCAGCGTGGCGTTCAGCCCCGACGGCCGAACCCTCGCCAGCGGCGGCATTGACGAGACGGTCCGGACGTGGAAGGTCGGCACCTGACCCTGCTCCGGCTTACCCGGGGGCAGTTGCCCGTAGCGCCGGGAGCGCACCGGGCGGGCGTGGTGTGACGGTGCGGTGAGTCGCGCCGTGGAAGAGTCCAACCGCCGGATGCTCAGGGCACGGGACGCGATGGACCGGGCGTACGCGCAACCGCTGGACGTACCGGCGCTGGCCCGGATCGCGCACGTGTCGGAGGCGCACTTCACGCGTACCTTCCGAGCGACGTTCGGCGAGACGCCGCACCGCTATCTCCAGCGGCGTCGGGTCGAGCGGGCGATGTTCCTGCTCCGGGAGACCGACCGCAGTGTGACCGACATCTGCTTCGGTGTCGGCTTCGGCAGCCCGGGGACCTTCAGCCGTACCTTCCGCGACATCGTGGGCCGCTCGCCGAGGACGTACCGGAAGGAGGCGGTGGCCGCGAACGTGCCGACCTGCTTCACGATGGCCTGGACGCGTCCGACCGCCTGACCGCGCTGAGCTGCCGAGACACTCCACCGACTGAGCAGTTTTGGATAAGTTTTCGGCCGGCTCGGGCCGTAGCGTGATGGGCATGTTCAACGCCATCACGCAGTCGCAGATCTACGTCCTCGACCAGGACGAGGCCCTTGATTTCTACGTCGGCAAGCTCGGCCTTGAGGTCAACACGGACACCGACCTCGGCTTCATGCGTTGGCTGACCGTCAACGTCCCCGGCGAACCGGAGCGGCAGATCCTGCTGACGACGCCTGGCCCGCCGGCACTGTCCGAGGAGACGGCGCAGCAGGTCCGGGAGCTGGTGACCAAGGGCGCGACGGGCGGCTGGCTGATTTTCAGCACTGACGACTGCCGCAAGACGTACGAGACGCTGCTGGGTCGGGGCGTCGAGTTCACCGAGGAGCCGACCGAGCGCCCGTACGGGATCGACTGTGGCCTGCGTGACCCCTTCGGCAACAGTATCCGGTTCACCCAGCCGAAGTCCTGACCGATCCGAGACTCGTCACCGAACGCGAGGCCCCGGCAGGGACACGAGTCCCGTCCGGGGCCTTCGGCGTGGCAGGTGCAGTCCCGGCCCGGCCAGGGCTGGGGTACGGGGCGACCGCCAGCCCGTTCAGCGGTGGTGGCGGATCCGTTCCCAGTTGCTCGGCGGTTCCAGCCGCGCCCCGCTGTGCAGCGCGCCGGTGACCGGGCCGCCGTCGCCGGCGGTCGCGGTGATCTGGCCGTGTTCGGTCTGCGCCGGCAGCCGGCCCGGTACGGCGGGGATGTGGACGTCCAGGCGTACCGGCATGCCGGGCCAGCCGAGCACGGTCAGGTCCTTCCCGGCGTGGATGGTGGTGCCGGTGCCGAGCGGGCCGGACACGGTGGCGACCTGGTCGCCGCTGCGGACGACCGGGTGCAGCTTGAGGGCGGTGGTGGCGGTGCGGACGAGCGGGCGGGTCGCCTTGAAGACCCGGTCGAGCTGTACCGGCGTGTTCGCGCCGGGCTGGCCGAGGACGGCGCCGACGATGGTGATCTTCCGGCCGCCGACCCTGACGACGGCGGCGAAGACGAGACAGCCACCGGCCTCGTCGGTCGACCCGGTCTTGATCCCCACCACGCCGTCCCGGCCGACCAGCGAGTTGTAGTTCTTCACCTCGCCGGCGACCGGCAGGGTGGCCTTCTTCTGCGCCACGATCTCCGCGAACGCCGGCAGTTCCATCGCCTTGCGGGCCAGGATCACCTGGTCGACGGCGGTGCTCACGGTGCCCGGGTCGAGCCCGGACGGGTCGGTGTAGTGGGTGTCCTTCATGCCGAGCGCGTCGGCGGTGGCGTTCATCTTCGCCACGAACGCCGCGACGCTGCCGGAGTCCCACGCGGCGAGGATCCGGGCCATGTTGTTCGCCGACGGCAGCAGCACCGCCTGGAGGGCCTGCCGTTCGGTGAACACGGCGCCCGCGACGACCGGCACCAGGGACTCGCCCCGGGCCAGCTCCGCCGGGTACGCGCCGGCCTGCGCCGCGCTGACGGTCAGCTTCGGCCCGTGCTCACCCCGGTCGAGCGGGTGCTCGGTCAGGATGACGTACGCCGTCATCACTTTGGTCACGCTGGCGATCGGGACCGGCTCGCCGCCGCCGGACGTGCCGAGCGAGCCGACTCCCTCGACCGAGAGCGCGGCCTGCCCGCTCCTCGGCCACGGCACCACCGGCGCCTTGCCGGGGATCGTCGTCGCCTCCGGCAGGGTACGGGTGACGGCCGCCGCGGGCAGCGGACTGCGCAGCGGCGCGAGCGCGAACAGCGTGGCACCGGCCAGCAGCACGATCAACAGCCCGGCGGCCAGTAGCCAGTGGCTACGCGTACGCCCCCGCTTCGGCGGTGGTGATGGCGGCACAGGTTCGAGCACCTGGGTCGTCGCGGAGTCGAGCATCCTGAAATCTCCCCCGTGGGCGCACCGACCTGCCATACGGCGCGGCCGGTGCACTGATGTCGGCATCGCCGGCGTTGGCGCTCCTGACCGGCCCGGGCGCCACACCCGCGAAGTAGTGCATTGTCGCACCACCGGGCAACGGTCGCGGTACGCCGGCAGCCGGCGAGGAGGCGGTGCCGGGACGCGCTGGCGAGCGGCCGGGGTCAGCTGAGGGTTGCCACGGCGTACGCGGTGGCCTCGGCGATGAGCGCCTGGTCGTACTCGGCGTCCCGGGTGGCCTTGCTGCTCATGATCGAGATGACCAGCGGCGCGGAACCCGGGGGCCAGACGACGCCGATGTCGTTGACCGTGCCGTAGCCGCCGGTCCCGGTCTTGTCGGCCACCGTCCAGTCCTTCGGCACGCCGGCCCGGATACGCCGGGCGCCGACGCTGGTGGCGTTGCGTTCCAGCAGGTCGCGGAGGAAGGCGCGCTTCTCGGGTACGAGGGCGTCGCCCAGCACGATCTTCTGGTAGTCAGTACCGATCGCCCTTGGCGAGGTGGTGTCGCGCGGATCTCCCGGGGTGGCCTGGGTGATCGCCGGCTCGATCCGGTCCATCCGGGTGACCGTGTCACCGAGGCTGCGCGTGTACGCCGTCAACTGGGCCGGCCCGCCGAGATCCCGGAGCAGGAGGTTGCCGGCGGTGCCGTCGCTGTGCCGGACCGCGGCGTCGCACAGTTGCCGGATCGTCATTCCCCTGCCGACGTGCCGCCTGGTGATGACGGCGTTCGCCGTCAGGTCGCGCTCGGCGTACCGGACGACCGTGTCCAGGTGCGACATCGGGTTGCGGGCCAGCACCGCCGCCGCGGCGAGCCCCTTGAACGTCGAGCAGAACGCGAACCGGTCGTCCGCCCGATGCGCGACGACGCTGCCGGTGCCGGTGGCGAGGGCGTACAGCCCGAGCCGGGCGTCGAACTTGCGTTCCAACCGGACCAGGTGTTCGTGGCGTCGCGGTGCTGCGGCGGTGGGGGGCGCGGTGGACGCAGGCGTGGCGGAGGGCGGAGCCGAAGGGCGCGGGGATGCGGTCGTCGTGTCCTTGGCACAGCCGGCCAGCGGCGCGAGCACGACAGCTCCGAGCAGAGCCCGGCGGGTGACGGTCGGACGTGATGGTGGCATTCTTCTCTTCCCCGTTGCTGAGTCGCGCAGCCGGCAGGCCGCCAGCGATCGAGACTATCCGCCGGGTTCACCCGCACGGGGTGGCCCGAGCGCCACCGACACCCACCGCAGGTCGTACGTCGGCAGCGGGCGGCGACCGTCGGGATTGCCCGGGCTGAGTGTGCCGGGGTCAGGGTCGCCCCCGCGCCCCGGCCGCGACGCACGCCGCCGTCTCGGGCGGTACGGCCGGTCCACCACCCCGATCGGCAACCGGCATACTCGCCGGATGCCTGATTTCCTTCCTCCGGAGGCCGTCCGTTTCGAGCTGGTGGACGGCTCCCCCGTGCTGCGGCTGGCGGTCGAGGCACCCGGCCCGGCCCAGGACGACCAGTGGTTGCTGGTCAACCGGTTGACGCTCTGCGTGGTGGACGGGCCGGGCGAGGCCGGCTACCTGGTCGCGCGGCTCGGCCCGGGCGGGGCCGACGCCGCCCCGCCGGGCTGGGACGACGCCGTCGACCGGGCCGCCGGCACCACCGTCGTGTTCGGCGCCGAGCCGCATTCCCCGTCGATCTTCGCCCGCGCCCTCACCGACTAGCGGACGGCTGCGCGGAGATGCCGGTCCGGGAAAGCGCCGGCGATGTCGGGGACGCCGGCACGGCTCCGTCCGTAGTCAGCGGTTCCAGTCCTGCTTGGCGGCCCGGACCAGCTTGTCCTTCAGTTCCCGGGTGTGCCGGCGGCTGACCGGCAGCTCGGTGTCGTCGACCACCACCACGTAGCCCGAGTTGGCGAGCCGGAGTTCGGCGATCAGCCGGAGCTGCACCAGGTAGGACCGGTGGATCCGGACGAACCCGGCGTCGGCCCACCGCTCGGCGAGGGTGGCCAGCGGCACCCGGACCAGGTGTGAGCCGTCGGCGGTGTGCAGCCGGGCGTAGTCGCCCTGCGCCTCGACCCAGCGTACGGCCGAGCGGGGCAGCATCCGGGTGGTGCCGGCCAGCTCGACCGGGATCGTCGGGTCGGGCTCGGCCCGGGCCAGTGCCGCCGGATGGGTGGGTACCACCCGGGAGCCGACCACCCGGCGCAGCGACTCGGCGAGCCGTTCGGCCCGGACCGGCTTGCGTACGTAGTCGGTGGCGCCGAGGTCGAAGGCGTCCACCGCCCCGTCGTCGTAGGCGGTGACGAAGACGATCGCCGGTGGCCGGGCGAACCGGCGGAGTACCCGGGCCAGCTCCATGCCGTCGAGTCCCGGCATCCGGATGTCGAGGAAGACCACGTCGACGTCGGCGTCCCGGAGTACCCGCAGCGCCTCGGTCGCGTCCCCGGCGGTGTGCAGCCGGGACACCCGTGGATCGGCCCGCAGGTGGTACGCCAGCTCGTCGAGCGCGGGTGGCTCGTCGTCGACGGCCAGGACGCGCAGGAAACCGGTCACGGATCAGCCCTCCGGGTCGCCCGCCCGCCCGGGTGTACGTGCGCGCAGGGGGTCACGCGCTCGCCCGGACATGACGGTGGAACTTCGGTATCCGCATGCTCACCTTCGTACCCGATCCCAGGTCGGTCTCGACGACCAGGCCGAACTGGTCCCCGAAGACCGACCGGAGCCGCTCGTCCACGTTGGAGAGACCGACGTGCTGGCCGGAGTCGTCGGCCGGGTCGACGGCGGCCTCGGCGATGCCGGCGGCCAGCACCGCCGGGTCCATCCCGACCCCGTCGTCCTCGACCGTTATGTGGCATTCTGCCCCGGCGTCCCGGGCCTCGATGCTGACCATCCCCACTCCGGGCTTGCGGGACAGCCCGTGCCGGACGGCGTTCTCGACCAGCGGCTGCAGGCAGAGGAACGGCAGGCTGACCGGCAGCACCTCCGGGGCGATCTGCAACTTCACCTGGAGCCGGTCGCCGAACCGGGCCCGCTCGATGGTCAGGTAGCGGTCGATCGAGCGCAGTTCCTCGGCGAGCGTGGTGAACTCGCCGTGCGCCCGGAACGAGTAGCGGGTGAACTCGGCGAACTCCAGGATCAGCTCCCGGGCCCGCTCCGGGTCGGTCCGGACGAACGAGCCGATCGCGGTCAGCGCGTTGTAGATGAAGTGCGGGCTGATCTGGGCCCGCAGGGCGCGTACCTCGGCCCGGGCCAGCCGCTCCCGGGACGAGTCGAGTTCGGCGAGCGCGAGTTGGGCACCGGCCCAGTGCGCGGTCTCCAGGGCGGCCTGCACCAGGCCGGGCGCAGGCTGGTCGTCGGCGATCGCCACCAGCGCCGCGCCGGCCCGGCCGTCGGGACCGGTCAGCGGGGCGATCACCGCTCCCCGGACCGGGCAGTCGACCCGGTCGCAGCGCAGATCCGCCTCGCCGAGCACGGTCGACCGGCGGGTCCTGATGGTGTTGGCGGCGGCGGCGAGGAGTTGCTCGCCGTGGTGGCCGCCGCGCCCGTCGAGGGCCAGCAACCGGTCCCGGTCGGCCAGCGCGAGTCCGGCGGAGCCGACCAGGGTACGCAGGTGGCGCACTGCCTTGGCCGCGCCGGCCGGGGTGAGTCCGGCGCGCAGCGGTTCGGCGGCCAGCCCGGCGGTGTGCAGCACGTCGTAGGTGGCCCGCTGGGTGGCGGTGGCGATGCCCTGCCGGGCCCGGAGTCGGACGACGGCGAAGAGGGCAGCCGCCAGCGCACTGATCATCGCCACCACGGCTACCGCCGTGGACAGGTTGGGCCACCCCACGCAGAGATCCTGACGGTTGGTCGACCGGTTCGCCAAGCCACCGGTCGGGCTGTATCCGGTCGACGAGGGGATGCGCTAGTACGCGCCCTTGCGGGCCAGTACCACTCCGACGGTCCGCCACAGGATGCTCAGGTCGTACGCCAGCGACCAGTTGTCGACGTAGTAGAGGTCCAGCCGGACCGCCTCGTCCCAGGAGAGGTCGGAGCGGCCGGAGACCTGCCACAGCCCGGTGATGCCGGGCCGGACCAGCAGCCGGCGCCGTACGTCGCCGAGGAAGTCGCCGTCGTCGGCCGGGAGCGGGCGGGGGCCGACCAGGGACATCTCGCCCCAGAGCACGTTGATCAACTGGGGCAGCTCGTCGAGCGAGCTGGCCCGGAGGAACCGCCCGGCCGGGAAGACCCGAGGATCTTGCTTGATCTTGAACAGCATGCCGTCGGTCTCGTTCTGGTCGACCAGGCTGGCGAGGCGCTGCTCGGCGTCGACGTACATGGTCCGGAACTTCCAGACCCGGAACGTCCGGCCCTCGTGCCCGACCCGGGGCTGCCGGAAGAAGACCGGCCCGGGGTCGGAGATCCGGATCGCGATCGCGATCGCGACGAAGAGCGGGATCAGCAGCAGCAGCCCCAGCCCGGCGGCGAGCCGGTCGAGCAGGTTCTTGGCCAGCAGCGCCGGGCCGGAGAGCGTCGGCTCCTCGACGTGCAGCAGCGGCAGACCCTCGATCGGCCGGATGTGCACCCGGGGGCCGGCGATGTCGGTGAGCTGCGGCGCCACGATCAGGTCGACGCCGGAGCCCTCCAGCTGCCAGGCCAGCCGGCGCAGCTCGCCCGGCTCGGTGCTGGCCGAGCCGCAGACCGCGATGGTGTCGCCGCCGACCTCGCGGACCAGGGAGAGGACGTCCCGGCCGGCGTAGACCGGGATCGGCGTCTCGATGCCCCGGGCCGCGGCGTAACCGTCGGTGAGGTGGATCGCCACCGGGATCAGCCCGGCGGCCGGGCTGCGGCTGATCGCCGTGTAGACCTCCAACGCCTCCGGCAGGGTGCCGACCAGCACGACCCGCTGCGCGGCCTGGCCGGCACGCCGTCGCACGGTGTGCAGGAGCAGCCGGGCGGTGGAGCGGGCGAACAGGACCAGCAGCAGGGTGCCGAGCAGCGCGGTGCCGACGGTGAGTCGGGACAGGTCGGTCTTGGTGGCGAAGGCGAGGAACGAGACGCTGGCCGCGACCGCGACCCCGGCCCGGGTGACCCGCTTGAACTCGTCGGTGCCGAGCCCCAGGTAGCGGCGGTCGTACGCGCCGTTGCCCCAGAGCAGGATCAACCAGCCGATCGGGAGCAGGACGTACGACACGGTGTGGAACCAGGTGGCGTCATCGTCGTTGATCTGGAAGCCGGCCCGGGCCTGTTCGAACTGCGAGATCGCGAGCCAGCTCGCCAGTACCGCCGCTCCGAAGTCCAGCAGCAGCAGGATCGCGATGTACGGCCGGTGCCAGCGGGACACCCGCCGCCGCGCCCGCGCCCACGCCGAACGGGGTACCCCGTTCGGCTGTGGAGTGGTCGGTGGCTGGATCTCGAAGCTGTCGACGTGACGCAGAGTACTCGGTCGGCCGCTGCCTACCGGGCGCTGGAGGCTTGTCGTCACCTCACCCACGTCCTCCCGCGTGACACGTGCCGCCCATTTGCCGTAAGGGCTCGGGTCGCCCACCGTCTCAGTCTCTCCCATGCAGGCCCCGATCCTCGTTCGGTCCGGAGCGCCGCCTCGCGGCGCGGAGGCCGAACTGTGATCGCCGGGGACACCGACCCGAGGGACGGCACCCCGTCCGCCCCGCCGGCAACGAGAGCCGGGCCGCCCACAGCGGAGTCGCAGACCGGGGTCACTATACCGACGGATAGCGGTGGCGGTAGAGCCCGGCGGTTGCCGGTTTCTTGACCAGTGGGCGTTTTTGACCCGGTGTACGAGCCGGGATCACTTACCGTACAAGCAGAATCGCTCAAGCTACAAGCACGACCGCGCAGCGGCGGACCCCCGGTCACCCGGCGCGGGAGCGGCGTTGTCGCCGGTCAGCGGATCAGCCGGGAGAGCCGGCGGTCGGCGAGCGGCTTGCCGCCGGTCTGACATTTCGGACAGTACTGCAGGCTGGAGTCGGCGAACGACACCTCACGGATCGTGTCGCCACAGACCGGACAGGGCAGCCCGGTCCGGGCGTGCACCCGCAACCCGGCCCGTTTCTCCCCCTTCAGTTCCGCCGCCCGCTGACCCAGCGACCGCGCCACCGCGTCCCCGAGCACCTGCCGGGTCGCCTCGTGCAGCGCCGCCATCTGCTTGTCGGTGAGCCGGTTGGTCAGCGCGAACGGCGACAGCTTCGCCACGTGCAGGATCTCGTCCGAGTACGCGTTGCCGACCCCGGCCAGCACCTCCTGGTCGGTCAGCACGCCCTTCAGCTGGCCCCGTCGGCCGCGCAGCCGCTCGGCAAAGGTGGCGAGGTCGGCGGCGAGCGCGTCCGGCCCGAGCCGGGACACCCCGGGCACCTGGCCCGGATCGGTCACCAGGTACACGGCGAGCTTCTTCTGGGTACCGGCCTCGGTCAGGTCGAAACCGGACCCGTCGTCGAGGCGTACCCGCAGCGCGATCGGGCCCTTGCCGGGCTTGAGCGGCACGGCCGAGTTGAACGCCTCCCGGTAGTGCAGCCAGCCGGCCCGGGCCAGGTGCACCACCAGGTGCACGTCCGGCGCACCGTCGCCGGCCAGCGTCACGTCGAGGAACTTGCCGTGCCGGCCCGCCCCCACGACCTCCCGACCGGCGGCCGCCGACGGCGCCGGGTCGTACGTCTTCAGGGCGCTGATCGCCGCCACCTCGATCCGGTCGACCCGCCGGCCGACCGCCCGCTCGCGCAGGTAGCCGGCGAGCGCCTCCACCTCAGGTAACTCAGGCACGAGATAAACGGTAGCGTTCAATCCCGGCCGCGCGCGGAACGCGCGGACGGGGAAGGACGTGATCATGGAGGAGGGGCGACCGGCGTGCAGGTGATCGTGGCGCACAACCGGTACCGCGAGGCGCAGCCGTCCGGCGAGAACACCATCGTCGACCAGGAGATCACCCAGCTCCGGGCCGCCGGGGTGACCGTCCGTCCCTTCCTACGCAGTTCCGACGAGATCGCGGAGTTCTCGCCGGCCGCCAAGGCGCTGCTGCCGATCTCGCCGATCTACGCGCCAAAGGCGCAGCAGGAGCTGAGCCGACTGATCACCGAGCACCGGCCGGACGTACTGCACCTGCACAACCCGTACCCGCTGCTCTCGCCCTGGGTGGTCCGGACCGCGCACAAGCACGGGGTGCCGGTGGTGCAGACGGTGCACAACTACCGGCAGGTCTGCTCCTCCGGGCTCTATTTCCGGGACGGCAAGATCTGCCAGGACTGCCGGGGCCGGGCGCTGGGCGTGCCGGCGATCGTGCACCGCTGCTACCGGGGCTCCCGGGCGCAGAGCGCGCTGATGGCGACCACCCTGGCCGTACACCGGCCGACCTGGCGCTCCGTGGACCGCTACATCGCGCTCACCTCCGGGATCGCCGCACACCTGCGCGACTACGGCATCCCGGAGGAGCGGATCGTGGTCAAGCCGAACGGCATCCCGGATCCCGGCATCCCGGCGCCGCTCGGCGAGGGCTTCCTGTTCTTCGGCCGGCTCTCCCCGGAGAAGGGGGTCGGGCTGCTGCTCGACGCCTGGCGCCGGCACCCCGACGGCGCGCTCGGCCCGCTGCGCATCGCCGGGGACGGCGAACTGCGCCCGCTGGCGGAGGCGGCCGCCGCCGAGCGTGCCGACGTCGAGTTCCTCGGCCCGCTGGACCGGGCCGGGGTGGCCGCCGCGCTCCGGTCCACCGCCGTGGTGTTGGCCGTGCCGACCTGGCACGACGTGCTGCCCACGGTGGTGATCGAGGCGCTGGCCGCCGGCCGCCCGGTGCTGGGTACCGCGCTCGGCGGCATCCCGTACCTGGTCGGCGCGGACGACCCGGCCGGTGCGGCGGGCTGGCTCGTCCGACCGGAACCGGCCGAGCTGGCCGCGGCGCTGCCCACCGCCCGGGAGGCCGCCGCGACCGTTGCCCCGCTGGCCCGGGCCCGCTACGAACGGACCTTCCACCCCGACGTGGTCACCAAGCAGCTCCTGGACGTCTACGCCGGGCTGGCCCGGCGCTGACCGCCCGGCATGCGGCCGGCGTGCGGCTGCATCCGGCGGCGGTCGGCGTGCGGGCCGTGCCCGAGAGGGGTCGGCCTGCGGGGTCGCACCGGTCGGCCGCCGGTGCGCCCGACGGGTGCGGACGAGGTCAGCGGAGCGAGGCGCGGGCCGAGAAGGCGATGCTGGCCAGCAGGAAGCCGCCGTTGACCACCGTGAACGCGGCGATCAGCCAGGTGGTCCACTCCGGTACGACGGTCAGCACCAGCCCGGCCAGGAAGATCACCGCACCGTAGTCCCGGATCAGCTTCACCAGCCGGACCGGCAGCGAGGTCGAGGTGACCATGCTGGCGGCGTTCGGGCCGGCCGCCATCACCGAGGTGACCAGGTTGACCATCCAGGTGCCGGCGAACGCCGCGACCAGCCAGATCGGTGCCGAGGGCCGCTGCGCCACCGACGTCGCCGACAGTGCGGTGACCAGCGCGATCTGGGCCGCCACGTCGCAGAGCACGTCCACCCGCGCACCCGCCGGGCTGCCCTGGCCGGTGACCCGGGCGAGTTGCCCGTCCGCGCAGTCCAGGGCGTACGCCAACTGCCAGCCGAGCAGCGCGACCAGCCCCACCACCCAGGCCGGTACGTCCCCGGCGGCGACCGGCCCGGCCAGGGTCACCACGGTCACCGACACCGCCAGCCCGAGTACCAGGTTGCCCATGGTCAGCGCGGTGGGCGGCAGCCCCATCCGGTGCGCGGCCAGGGCCAGGGCGGCGCCGATCCGCTGGCTGATCGCCTCGCTGAACAGGCCACCGCCCCGGTTGACCCGGTAGAAGTCGGCGGCGGTGGGCGGGGACACCAGGTCAGCCGAGATGTTCACGGATTGCATCGCCGTAGTTTGCCAGCCGTTCACCGATCGCGGCAGGAGCCAGGTCGAGGTGTTCCAGAATGGTGTATCGATCCGGCCGGGTGCTCGGGGCATAGTGGACGGCGGCGGCGAACTCCTCGTCGGTCAGCCCCAGCTCGGTCGGGGTGGTGGGCAGCCCGTGCCGATGCAGGCAGGAGGCGAGCTGGCCGAACCGTTCCAGGTCGCCGCGCAGGTAGGTGCAGAAGAGCGCGCCGAGCCCGACCTGCTCGCCGTGCGACGCGGCGCCCGGGTTGAGCCGGTCCAGCGCGTGCGAGATCTCGTGGCAGCCGCCGCTGACCGGCCGGGTCGAGCCGCAGATCGAGGAGGCGATCCCGCCCAGGATCAGCGCCTCGGCCAGGGTGGTCAGGAAGGCGTCGTCGGTGATCTTCCCGGGGTGGTTGATCAGGGCCTCGGCACCGGAGCGGGCCAGTGTTACGGCGAGCCCGTCGATCGGTTCCGCGCGTACCCGGTGGGCCAGCTCCCAGTCGGCGACCGCGCTGAGATTGCTCAGCGCGTCCCCGATCCCGGCCTGGGTCTGCCGGTCGGGGCCGTTCTCCACGAAGTCCAGGTCGACCACGATGGCGATCGGGATGTGCACTCCGTAGGAGCCCTTGCCGCCGTCGTGGTCGAGCGAGGCGGTCGGCGAGGCGATCCCGTCGTGCGCCAGGCTGGTCGCCACGGTCACCATCGGGATGCCGTAGCGCGAGGCGGCCCACTTGGCGGTGTCGATGGTCTTGCCGCCGCCGATCCCGACCACCGCGTCGTAGCTGCGGCGGTGCAGGTTCTCGCCGAGTTCCTGGGCGGCGTCCAGGGTGCCGCCGGTCACGGTGAAGACGTCGGCGTTGCCGAGGCCGGGCCGGCACAGCTCGGCGATCCGCTCGCCCTGCCCGGGGCCGACCACCACCGCCACCTCGCCGCCGGCCGAGATCCGCCGGTCGGCGAGCAGCGCGCCGAGGTCCGCGACCGCGCCGCGGCGCACGTCGATCACCAGCGGGGTGTTGACGGTACGGGCTAGTAGTGGCATGCGATCTCCCGGGCTCGGGCCAGGTCCTCGTGGTTGTCGACCTCGACCCAGGGCAGGTCGCCGATGGGTGCCGCCCGCACCTCGCCGCCGCGCTGCGCGAACTCCTGGTAGCCGTCCTCGTAGTAGAGGTCGGGGTCACGCCGCCAGGTCGCCTCCAGCGCGTCGGCCAGCTCACCGGCGACCCGGGACTCGATCACGGTCGCCCCGATGTACTCCCCGTACGCCTGCGCCGGGTCCATCAGCTTGCTGATCCGGACGAGCTGGCCGGAGTCGTCGAAGACCGTCTTCATCTCCTCGTCGGCGAGCTTCTTCACGGTGTCGACCGCGAGCAGGATGCCCGGGCCGCGCCGGGCGAGCAGGGTCCGCTCCACGTCGACCGGGTGCACGGTGTCGCCGTTGACCAGCAGCGCGCCCTGGGCGAAGTGCTCGCGGGCCAGCCAGAGCGAGTACGCGTTGTTCCACTCCTCGGCCCGGTCGTTGTGCACCAGGCTGAGCTTCACGCCGTAGCGGTCCTGGAGAGCGGCCTGCCGGGCCTCGACCGCGCCGGCCGCGTACCCGACCACCACGGTCACGTCGGTCAGCCCGACCTCGGCCAGGTTGCGCAGCGCGATGTCGAGGATCGTGGTCTCGCCGTCGACCGGAATGAGCGCCTTGGGCAGGGTGTCCGTGTACGGCCGCAGCCGGCGACCCGCCCCCGCGGCCAGTACCACACCGATCATTCCGGGTCCTTCCTCGCGACACGTCCAACGCACGGAGGATAGCGCTGCGTGTCAGGAGTACGAATTCCCGGCAAACAGCCGACTAACCCATGTCGATGCGACGCTGGGTGAACGGGCGGAAACCACCCGTCGAGGCAGGTAACGGAAGGCGAGCTGCGGCAGCTCTGCCGGGGGGCGGGCCGGGCCGGGTGCTCAGCCGGGCAGCGCGGCCAGGTCGGCGAGGAGCCGCAGCCGCTCCGGCGGGGTCAGCACGGCGTACGGGCCGGCCGCCCGGCGGTCCGTCTCCAGCTCGATGGCGAGCCGTTCCGGCCCCGCCGCGAGTTCGGCGATGCTCCGGGCGGTGTGCCCGGCGGCCTGCCAGGCGTCGGCGTGCGCGTCGGCGCGGTGGTACCGCAGCGTGCCGAGCCGGTTCAGCAGCAGTACGCCCGGCGGGGTGCCGTCCGGCTCGTACGGGGGCGCCACCGCCTCGAACGCCCGCCCGTCGGTCGGTCCGTCCACCGGGACGGTCTCGGCCGGCGCGGGTGGCAGGTGACCGTGCCCGGTGCCCGGTACCGGCAGCTCGGCGGGACGCAGCTCGTCGAGCGCGGCCGAGAGCAGCCGGCCGAGGATGCCGACGAGTCGGCGTAGCCGTTCGGGGTGCCCGGCCCAGATCTCCCCGGTCACCTCGGCGTGCAGCTCGGCGAGCTCGGCCAGGAAGGCCCTGCCGCGCTCGGTGGCCAGCACGCCGCCGTCCGGCAGCCGGTACAGCATCCCGTGCGCGACCTGCTTGTCCAGCACCCGCTGGCACTCGGCCAGGTCGCCGTAGCGGAGCAGGGCGGCCAGCCCGACGCGGTCGATGGTGCCGCCGGGTGCCGCCAGCCGGGTCCGGAAGTCGATCAGGAAGCCGGTCGCGGCCGGACCGCCGTAACTCTGGATCAGTTCGGCGCCGCCCCGGACCCGGGTGGTCGCCATGACGGTGCGGAAGACCCGGTCGACGGCCGGCCAGACCAGCGCGGCGGCCTGGTGCGGGGCGAGCGGGACCGGGTCGTTCACAGGCCGATCAGGTGCAGGGCGCGGAAACCGTCCTCCGCGATCCGCCGGATCAGCCCGTCGTTGACGTCGCGGTGCTCGTCGAGCACCGCGACCTCGTCCTCGCGGAGCCACCGGAACTCGGTGTGCTTGCCCGCCTCCAGCCGGGGGCGGGCGAGGTCGCCGTCGACCCGGACGAGGAAGTCGGTCTCGATCCGGTCGATGCCGTCGTCGGGCGTGTAGCGGTATTCGCCGACCGTGCCCAGTACCAGCGAGACCGTCCAGCCGGTCTCCTCGGTGACCTCACGGAACAGCGCCTCCTCGACCGTCTCGCCCGGTTCGAGGTGACCACCGACGATGTCCCAGGTGTTGGGAAAGAGCTTCCGGTGAGGGGACCGTCGCTGGATGAAGATCCGGCCCTCGTCGTCGACGATCAGGGCTCCGGCGCAGCGTAGGGGCTCTGTGGACACGCGTCGAGACTAGCCACCCCGGTCCCGCCGCCCACACCGCCGCTTGTGGTTCCCCGGCCGAACGTCCAGTCTGTCCCTAACCGGTGTCCCCGTCCCAAGGATGTGATGAGTGATGCGGGTACGTGAAGCGATGTCCGGCAATGTCCTGGTGGTCGGCCCGGAGCACACCCTCCGGCAGACCGCCGCGATGATGGCCGAGCGGGGCGTCGGCTCCGCGGTCGTCGTCGACCCCGACTCCGAGGGCGTCGGCATCATGACCGAGCGCGACGTGCTCAAGGCCGTCGGCGCCGGCCTCGACGTCGACGTCGAACGGACCGCCGCGCACCTGACCTGGGACGTGGTCTACGCCGGACCGGACTGGACGGTGCACGAGGCCGCCGAGGCGATGTCCCGGGGCGGCTTCCGGCACCTGGTGGTGCTGGACGACGGCGAGGTGGTCGGGATGATCTCGGTCCGGGACATCGTCCGGGTCTGGGTCGGCACCCCGGCGGTCGCCTCGATCTGACCGACCCGAAGCCCGGGAGCCTGGCCGAGCCGACGAGAAGCCCGGGAGCCTGACCGAGCCGACGAGCGGCAGCCCGGCCGACGGGAGACGCGGGCGTCCGACCGGCACAATCCGGAGCCGGGCCGTCCCGTCCAGCGGTTGCCGGACCGTCACCAGCCGGGGCGAATCGCCCGCCGGCCGGTTTCGGCCGCCCAAGATACGGACATTGTCGTGCCTCCGCCCGGGACGCTGGCGGCGCCCGTACGCTGGGTAGTCATGACTGTCGAGCAGCTGATCTCCTTCGCCCGTGGGGCGCCGTCGCTGGACATCGTCGACATCGAAGGGCTGAAGGCCGCGGCCGGACGCGCCTTCGACGCCGACCCCGCCGGCATCACCGGGTACGGGACATCCGTCGGATACCCGCCCTTGCGGAAGTGGATCGCCGACAAGCACGGCGTCGAGGTCGACCAGGTCCTGGTCACCAACGGTTCGCTCCAGGCCGACGCGTTCCTGTTCCAGCACCTGGTGCGCCCCGGCGACGCGGTCGTGGTGGAGCGGCCGACCTACGACCGGACCCTGCTCAACCTGCAACGTCAGGGTGGCGAGCTGCACCCGGTCACCATCCAGCCGGACGGGGTCGACACCGACGAGCTGGGCAAACTGCTCGAGTCCGGGGTTCGCCCGAAGCTGGCGCACATCATCCCCAACTTCCAGAACCCGGCCGGGGTGACCCTGTCGGCGGAGAAGCGGCAGGCCCTGCTCGACCTCGCCGCCGAGTACGACTTCACGATCTTCGAGGACGACCCGTACGCGGACATCCGGTTCCGGGGCGAACCCCTGCCCTCGATGCTCTCGCTCGACCGGCAGGGCAGCGTGGTGCACGCCTCCAGCTTCACCAAGACGGTCTGCCCGGGCGTCCGGGTCGGTTACCTGGTCGGTCCGGCGCCGCTGATCGCGGACATCGCCAAGGAGGCGACCAACCTCTACATCTCGCCCGGCATGGTGGCCCAGGCGATCGTGCACCAGTTCTGCGTCAGCGGTGACCTGGACCGGTCGATCCGGACCGTCAGCACCGCGCTCGGCGAGCGGGCCGCCGCGCTGGCCGCCGCGCTCCGCGAGCACATCCCGGACGCCCGGTTCACCGAGCCGAACGGCGGCTACTTCCTCTGGATCGAGTTGCCGCAGAACGTGCACGTGGACCGGCTGGCGCCGGCCGCGGCCGAGCGGGGCGTCACGGTCGTCAAGGGCAGCGACTTCCTGGTGGAGGGGGGCCAGCACGGGCTGCGGCTGGCGTACTCCGGGGTGACCGTCGACCAGATCGACGAGGGGGTCCGCCGGCTCGCCGACGCGGTGCGGGCGGTACGCGAGTAACAGGTGTTCCAGGGCGGACCGGTGCGACGGATGCCGGGGTACGCCGCCGGGGCGGACGCTCCCGGTGGCCGTGCCCCGGTTTTTCGCGTCCGGGGCGGGTGGCGGCGCCGGGGTGGGGCTAGCGGTCGCGTGGTCGGCGGGCGGTTATCTGGCTGACCGGGCGTTTCGTAGGGAATCCTCTGTCAGATATCTGACAATAGTGGCCGTCGGCGAATTCAGGGCTTCCTACGCGCCGGTAGCCGGCCCACAATGCTGCGAGCGCCACTCGCGTGGAGGCCGCTCGTTCCGTCCCGGGACGGCAGGCTTCCGGCTGCGGCTGGCGCGCCCGGAGCAGAACCCCCGCCCCCACGGTGCCGGGTGGGCCGTCCGCACCTTACCCCCCGACGTGGACGGTCCACCCGGCACCACTTCTCCGGCCCCTCGCCGGCGAGCCGGCCCGCCACCGGCGGCGCCGCCAGGGGTGATCCGCGACATGTCCGGCGCCGAGTGCCGGCGGCGTACGCTGCAACCCGCGACCGAACGGGCCGAAAGGGGGCGGTGGCGATGCCGGATCCGACCGATTCCGATCGAGTGGCGGTCAGTGGGAACAGCCGGCCGAGACCCCGGGCCTGGACGGCACCGGTGCGGGCGGTGACCCGGATGCTCAGCACCGAGGTCGGTCAGCAGCGGACCCCGGAGAACTCCCGGCCGGACGGGCAGGGCGTGGTCGACTGCGGGCTCTACGTCGACGGCGTACGCCAGCCGGGACAGCTCGGTTACGCCGAGGCGCTGGACGCCGCGCAGCAGCAGCCCGGCGCCTTCGTGTGGCTGGGCGTGCACGAGCCGAGCCAGGCGGAGATGGCCGGCATCGCGGCGGCGTACGGGTTGCACGAGCTGGCCGTCGAGGACGCCGTCAAGGCGGAGCAGCGACCCAAGCTGGAGCGCTTCGGCGAGGTCAGCTTCCTGGTGCTGCGTACCGTCCGGTACGTCCGGCACGGCGAGCTGACCGAGAACTCCGAAGTGATCGAGACCGGCCAGGTGATGCTCTTCATCGGGCCGACCTTCGTGCTCACCGTCCGGCACGGGGACGCCTGCCGGCTGGCGCCGGTCCGTTCCGACCTGGAGGCGCGGCAGGAGATCCTCCGCCAGGGGCCGTGGGCGGTGGCGTACGCCGTGATGGACCGGGTGGTGGACATCTACCTGGAGGTGACCGACCGGGTCGGCGACGACCTGGACGTGCTGGAGGGCGAGGTATTCGCCCGGCAGGCGCACGGCCGGATCCAGCGGATCTACCAGATGAAGCGGGAACTCGTCGAGTTCAAGCGGGCGGTCGTCCCGCTGCAACGCCCGATGATGACGCTGACCGCGCAGGTCAACCGGGAGGTGCCGAAGGAGATCCGGCGGTACTTCCGGGACGTGCAGGACCACCTGACCCGCACGGTGGAGCAGGTCAACTCCTACGACGACCTGCTCAACTCGATCCTCCAGGCCCGGCTCGCCCAGGTGACGGTCGATCAGAACAACGACATGCGCAAGATCGCCGCGTGGGCCGCCATCGCCGCGGTCTGGACCGCGATCGCCGGCATCTACGGGATGAACTTCGACTTCATGCCGGAGACCGGCTGGAAGTACGGCTATCCGGTCGTACTCGCGCTGATGCTGCTGATCTCGCTCGGCCTCTACCGCTGGTTCCGGCGCAACCGCTGGCTCTGATCGGCACCGGCGGTGCGTACGGTCGCGGCGTGGGGCATTCCCGCCCCACGCCGCCGTGACCGTCCCCGGACGACGCCACCTGCCCGGAACTGCTCCGGGCGGTGCGCCCGTACCGCAGGGTCGCTCAGTTGCCGCTGTTGCGCGACGCGGCCGTACCGAGCAGCCCGTCGGACTTGTCGCCGCTCTTCGTCGCCACCTTCTTGGCCCCCTCGGTGATCGGCCCGGTCGAGATCTTCTCGCCGGCCGTCGCCGTACGGTCCTTCGCCTTTTCCATCGGCGCGGACTTGGGTCCGGTGGGTTCCCGGGTCGTGTCGCCCGCCGAGTTGCCCATGATCGTGGCGGCGTCGTCGCGTACGGCGTCCAGCGTGGCCGCCGGGTCGTACTCGTCCCACGGGCGCTGCCCGCGCCGCCGCATCGCGGCCGCGCCCATGGCACCGGCCACCGCCCCCGCGACCAACAGCCCGGTCAGGACCGGCCAGCGTCGACGCATCATCGAGTTCTTCTTCCGCATCGCTCTCATCTTCCTCGACCTCGCCTTACGGGCGACCGAGCCGGCCTGGCGGGCGCCGTCCGTGGCGGCCGTGGCCAACGGTGCGAACCTGGTCATCGCCGACTCCCAGCCGTCCGACGCCGTCGCCCGCACCCTGGTCGCCGTCGGCGCGAGATAGGCCCGGGCGGCGTACGCCCGCGGCCCCACCGTTGCCCCGACCCCGGACGCCGCGTGGGTGGCCGCGCGCATCAGGTGATCGAGGCTCTCGCCCAGTTCGGCCTTGACGAGCTTCCTGCGGGATCTGCGCCCCCCGAATCCAAACACCGGTCCCCACCTCCTTGGGTGTTGTTCCCCCGTCATCCTGCACCCTCGGATGCGCCCGCACTGCCAGAACGGGCACATGGGAGGATCCGCATAGAAACACCTACCAGCGCCGGCCTGCGCCTCCTGGCCGGCGGACCGTCCCGCCGGCCGGCACCTCGCGGCCGGCGGCATGTCGATCGAGGAGTACTCGTGGCCGAGGCCGCCTACGCAACCCTGCACACCAACGCCGGTCCGATCCGGCTGGAACTGTTTCCGAACCACGCCCCGAAGACCGTGCGGAACTTCGTGGAACTCGCCGAGGGGACCCGGCAGTACACCGACCCGCGCACCGGCCAGCCGGGCAGCGGGCCGTACTACGACGGCACCATCTCGCACCGGGTGATCAGCGGGTTCATGGTCCAGATGGGGGACCCGACCGGCACCGGCCGGGGTGGCCCGGGTTACAACTTCGCCGACGAGTTCCACCCGGACCTGCGGTTCGACCGGCCGTACCTGCTCGCGATGGCGAACGCCGGCCCGGGCACCAACGGCTCGCAGTTCTTCATCACCGTCGCGCCGACCCCGCACCTGAACAACCGGCACACCATCTTCGGCCAGGTCGCGGACGAGGAGTCGGCGAAGGTCGTCGACGCGATCGCCACCACCCCCACCGGCGCGCAGGACCGGCCGCTCCAGGATGTGGTCATCGAGCGCGTCGAGATCGAGCGTAAGGACGGCTGACGTCGATCCCGGGTACCTTTGCCTGCATGAGTCGTAGCGGGCGGAGGTCGGGCATGAGCGGAGAAGCGGCATGAGCGAGTCGCCGCCGACCACACCGGTCTGCTACCGCCACCCGTCCCGGGAGACCTACGTCCGGTGCACCCGGTGCGACCGGCCGATCTGTCCCGACTGCATGCGGGAGGCATCGGTCGGGCACCAGTGCCCGGAGTGCGTGGCGGAGGGCCGCCGCGGGCAGCGGCCGGCGCGGACCGTCTTCGGTGGCGGTGCCGCCGGCCGCCGGGGGTACGTCACCAAGGTGCTGATCGGGATCAACATCGCGTTGATCCTGCTCTCCATCTACACCGCCCGGGGCGGCGACGCGGTGGCCGGGGCCGGCTTCGGCGGCCTGCTCGGCGGGGCGACCCCGCTGACCGACTGGGGTGCGGTGCTCGGCCTGGACCGGATCGGGCCGTTCGGCGTCGAGGAGGGCATCGCGGCCGGTGAATACTACCGGCTCTTCACCGCGATGTTCCTGCACTACGGGCTGCTGCACCTGCTGATGAACATGTGGGCGCTCTGGGTGCTGGGCCGTTCCCTGGAGGCCACCCTCGGCCCGCTGCGGTTCCTGGCGCTCTACCTCGTCGCCGGGGTGGGCGGCAACGTCGCGGCCTACCTGTTCAGCCCGGCGACCGCCCGGACGGTCGGCGCGTCGACCGCGATCTTCGGGCTCTTCGCCGCGCTCTTCGTGATCATGCGTCGACTGGGTCGGGACACCTCGTCGGTGATCCCGATCCTCGTGGTCAACCTGGTCTTCACCTTTGCCGTACCCGGGATCTCCATCGCCGGTCACCTGGGCGGGCTGACCGCCGGCGCGGCGATGGCCCTGGTGCTGGCCTACGCGCCCCGGTCCCGCCGCACGCTCTTCCAGGTCGGTGGCGGTGCGGTGATCGGACTGGTGCTGACCGGCCTGACCCTGATGCAGTCCGCCGCCCTGCTCGCCTGAAGGTCGGACGGGCACCGGAAACGACGCCGGGCCGCCGGATCCGGCGGCCCGGCGGCTTAGTACGCCGGGCCGCCGGCGCGTACGGCGTGCAGCACCTCGGCGACCTCGCGCGGCGCGACCCCGAGGTCGTACCGGCTGAACAGGTGCAGCGAGGCGCCCCGGTCGATCTCCAGCGTCTCGGTCGCCAGCCCGAGGCGGGGCCGGGTGTCCACGGTGATCCGTTCGATCTCCGACCACGGGATGTGCCGCCGTCCGGCGAAGCCCTGGATCACGGTGACCCCGTCGGGGTCGACCGCGAGCCGGACCGGCGCCACCAGGTCCCGTACGCCCCAGCCGAGCAGGACGGCCCCGACCAGTAGTCCGGCGCCGAGTCGTACCGGGTCGCCGTCGGCGAAGAGGGCGCCGAGCACGACGAAGAGGGCCGCGCCGCCGAGCTTGCACACCGGCAGCGCGGTCTCGACGCGCCAGCGCCGTGCGGGAGTGTCCGGTTCGGAGTGCACGGGTCCAGGATGCCATCGCCGTCCCGGGTGGGCGTCCGGGGCGCGGGTACCGGTCCCGCCGCCGGGGCGGACCGGTACGGCGGGACCTCTTCCGGTCAGCACCCACCGACGACGTAGTATCGGGGTAGCCAAGTTACTGGGGAGTAGACATGGCGGACGCGGTCATCGTCGGTGCGGTACGGACCCCGGTCGGTCGGCGCGGTGGAGCACTCGGCACCGTGCACCCGGTCGACCTCTCGGCGCGGGTGCTCACGGCGCTCGCCGAACGCGCCGGGCTGGACCCGGCCGAGGTGGACGACGTGATCTGGGGCTGTGTCTCCCAGGTCGGCGAGCAGGCCTGGAACGTCGGCCGCAACGCCGTACTCGCCGCCGGCTGGCCGGAGTCGGTGCCCGGCACCACGCTCGACCGGCAGTGCGGGTCGAGCCAGCAGGCGCTGCACTTCGCGGCGGCGGCGGTCGCCTCCGGCCAGGCCGACCTGGTGGTCGCCGGTGGGGTGGAGTCGATGACCCGGGTGCCGATGGGCAGCAGCATCTCGCCCGGACCCGCCGGCACCGGTCTGCCCTACGGCGACCTGGTCCGGGACCGCTACCGGGGTACGCCCGGCTTCGCCGCCGACGAACCGGTGCCGTTCAACCAGGGCGTCGGCGCGGAGCTGATCGCCGCCCGCTGGGGGCTGACCCGGCGACAGCTCGACGAGTACGCGCTGACCAGTCACCAGAAGGCGGCGGCCGCCCAGGACGCCGGTGCCTTCGAGCCGGAGATCGTCCCGGTGGTCGTACCGGACGGTGCCAAGGTGGTCGCCGACGAGGGAATCCGCCGGGACACCAGCCTGGAGCGGCTGGCCGAGCTGAAGACCCCGTTCCGGGCCGACGGGGTGGTCACCGCCGGCTCCGCCTCGCAGATCTCCGACGGTGCCGCCGCGCTCGCGGTGACCACCGCCGAGTGGGCCCGGCAGCACGGACTGCGACCGCTGGCCCGGATCCACACCGCCGTGGTCACCGCCGACGATCCGGTGCTGATGCTCACTGCACCCATCCCGGCCACCGCCAGGGCGCTGCGCCGGGCCGGGCTCGGCATCGAGGAGATCGGGGTGTACGAGGTGAACGAGGCGTTCGCCCCGGTGCCGCTCGCCTGGCTGGCCGAGACCGAGGCCGACCCCGCCCGGCTCAACCCCCGGGGCGGTGCGATCGCCCTCGGCCATCCGCTCGGCGGCTCCGGTGCCCGGATCATGACCACGATGCTCCAGTACATGCGCGACCACGGCGTCCGGTACGGCCTCCAGACGATGTGCGAGGGCGGCGGGATGGCCAACGCAACCATCGTGGAACTTCTATAATTTCATTCTCGTCCATGCCTCGGCCGCGTCATCCCCGGCCGGATCTCGTTGGAAAAGGCGTGGATGTGTTCTGTCGAACGTTCCTGCCGGCCGCCGCCGAGACCGGGGTGGCCAGCCCGACCGTGAGTCGGCATCTGCCGGTCCTGCGCAACTGCGTACCGGCCGGCGAGGTCACCGTCCTGGTGACCCGGTGTACCCGCGCGGAACAGCCCACGCACGGCTGCCTGCTGCTGCTCACCACCCGCCGGCTGGTGATCACCGAGCAGACCCGGCTGCTGCACCGGCTGCGGCTGCACCTCAACACCGAACTGCGGCACCTCAACAACGTCGCGTGGAATCCCGACCCCCGGGCCTCGATGGTCGAGCTGGCCGCGACCGCCGTCGACGGCGTACGCGAGCGGTTTCTGATCCGGGCCGACCGGCCCAGCCAGATGTGGCAGCTCGACGCCCTGTTCAGCCAGGTCTTCCGGCCGAAGATGGCGGCCCGGTCCGCAGCGGCGAACTCCGCCGCGCCGGTCGACCGCCCGGCTGTGCCCGGTATCGGGCACCGCCCGGTCCCGACGGCGGCGGCGACCCCGCCGGCCCGGCTGACCGCACCGGCCCGCGCTCCGCGACTCAGCCCCGCCGTAGCCGTCTGAGCCGCCGGTCAGCAGCGGAGCTGCGGGTCAGTAGCGGAGCCGCCGGTCAGCCACGGCGGTCAGCAGAGCCCGCTCCCGGGACCGTTGCCGGCGTGCTGGCCGTCGTGATGACCTGGCCGGCGCCGCGCTGTCCCCGCCGCCGGATCCGTACCGAATCCGAACGTTGCCGGCGGAGGCAGCAGGCCCGGCGATCGGACATCATTGGCCGGTGGCCGTCGACACCGCCCAGCCGGGCAGCAGCGCCCCGCACCGAGGACTCGTCCTGGTGGTCGAGGACGAGCGGTCCATCGCCGACCTGGTCCGGCTCTATCTGACCCGGGACGGCTACGGCGTACACGTCGAACACGACGGCGACGCCGGGCTGGCCGCGGCGCGGCGGCTGCGCCCGGTCGCCTGCGTACTCGACATCGCCCTGCCCGGTCTGACCGGCACCGAGGTCTGCCGTCGGCTGCGCGCGGCCGGCGACTGGACGCCGGTGATCTTCCTGACCGCCCGGGACGACGAGGTGGATCGGGTCGTCGGGCTGGAACTCGGCGCGGACGACTACGTGACCAAGCCGTTCAGTCCCCGCGAGCTGGTGGCCCGGATCCGGGCGGTGCTGCGCCGCACCGGTGGCGCCCCGGACGCCGCAGGGCTTCCCAGGGTGGTCGGCCCGGTCACTCTCGATCCGGTACGCCGGCAGGTCACCGTGGCCGGCGACCCGGTGCAGCTCACCTCCACCGAGTTCGACCTGCTGGCACACCTGATGGGCCGGCCGGGCCGGGTCTTCACCCGGGAGGAACTGCTGGCCAGCGTCTGGGGCTACGCCGCGCACACCGGCACCCGCACCGTCGACGTGCACGTCGCGCAGGTACGCGGCAAGCTCGGCCCCGCCGCCGACGTGATCCGGACCCATCGCGGCGTCGGGTACGCCTGTGCCGGCTGATCCGGTGGACGGGACGAGCCGGCCGGCGACCGGCCACCTCGCCGGGTCGGGCCGGCCGGCGGCAGACCCGGCCGGCGGCGCGCCGGGGCGGGACCGGCCGCGCCGGTTCGGGCGTACCCTGACCGCCCGCGCGGTCGCGGCCAGTTGCGCGGTGGCCCTGGTGGCGGTCTTCGTGACCGCCGTCGTCGCGGTGCCGCTGGCCGCCCGCTCGGCCGAGCGGCAGGCCCGGGACGCGCTGGCGGCACAGGCCCGGCTCGCCGCCGAGGCGCTGCGCAACCGGCTGGACCGGGGACGGGCCGCCGACGAGGAGCGGATCGTCCGGCAACTGCGCAACCAGGGCATCGACGCGTACCTGATCAGGGCCGGCAGTCCCGACCGGCCCGGCCTGCCCGCCGAGGTGCTCGACCGGGTGGCGGCAGGCCGGAACTTCTCCGGCCAGCGATCGGTCGCCGGCCGGCGGGCGATGGTGGAGGGGCGCTGGCTGCCGGGCGGCAACGGTGTCGTGCTGGCCCGGCCGGCCACCACCGAGCTGTGGGGAGACGTCGTCGGGCTGCTCTGGCTGCCGCTGCTCGCCGGGCTGGCCGCCGGGGTGGTGGCCGGGGCGCTGCTGGCCCGCCGGCTCGCCCGGCCGATCCGGCACGCGGCGACGGCGGCGGCCCGGTTGCGCTCCGGCGACCGGGCGGTACGGGTCCCGGTGGAGCCGCCGGAGGAGGCCGCCGACCTGGCGTACGCGCTCAACGACCTGGCCGCCGCGCTGGCCCAGAGCGAGGGGCGGCAGCGGGAGTTCCTGCTCTCCGTCTCGCACGAACTGCGTACCCCGCTGACCGCGATCCGGGGCTACGCGGAGGCGCTGGCCGACGGGGTGGTCGGCCCGGAGGGCGCCCAGCGGGCCGGCCAGACCATGCTGACCGAGGCGGAACACCTCGACCGGCTGATCGGCGACCTGCTGTCGCTGGCCCGGCTGGAGGCGGCCGACTTCGCCCTGGAGCCGGTGGCGGTGGACCTGAACCGGTTGACCGCCGACGCCGCCCAGGTGTGGAGCGCCCGCTGCGCCGCGCTCGGCGTCGTACTCCGGGTCGAGGTGCCGGCCGTGCCGACCTCGGTGCACACCGATCCGGGCCGGATCCGGCAGGTCGTGGACGGGCTGCTGGAGAACGCGCTCCGGGTGGTACCGCCGGGGGCGGCGATCGTGCTGGCGGTACGCCCGGGAGGGCCGGCCGAACCGCCCGGCGGGGTGCTGGAGGTCCGGGACGCCGGGCCGGGGCTGACCGACGACGACCTCGCGGTGGCCTTCGAGCGCGGTGCGCTGCGCCAGCGCTACCAGGGCGTACGCAAGGTCGGCAGCGGGCTCGGGCTGGCCCTCGCCGCCGGTCTGGTCCGCCGGCTGGGCGGCCGGATCACCGCCGGGCACGCCCCGGAAGGTGGCGCGAGTTTCACCGTCTGGTTACCGGCCGGAGGCTAGAACGGTCACCGGCCGGAGGGGTGGGCGTTCCTTACCCCGGCCCCGCCGTCGGCCCGTTCCGACCCCGCCGTCGGCCCCGGCCGATCCCCCCGAGCGGAGGTGATCCGGGAGGCCGGGTGCGGATGCCAGGCATGGCGGAGGCCGGTAATCAGGCTAGGCTAGGGCCGATTTGTCGTCGGCACCGTGGAGATCCCCGTGAAGCTCTCGATCCTCATGCCGGTCTACAACGAGGAAGAACGCATCGCGGACGCCCTCAAGCAGGCCCTCGCGGTCGACTATCCGTGCGAGATCGAACTCGTCGTGGTCGATGACGGCAGCCGTGATGGTACCGGAGAGATCCTCGGTCGGGCCGACGACACCCGGCTCCGGGTGATCACCCATCCCCGCAACGCCGGCAAGGGTGCGGCGATCCGGACCGCGGTGGACAACGCCGAGGGCGAATACATGGTGATCCTCGACGCCGACCTGGAGTACGACCCGCAGGACATCCCGAAGCTGCTCGCCCCGGTGCTGGACGGTCGGGCCACGGTGGTCTACGGAAATCGGACATTCGGTAGCCACAGCGCCTACAGCTTCTGGTACGTGATGGGCAACAAGGCCGTCACCACCGCCGCCAACGTGCTGTTCAACTCCTACATCGGGGATCTGGAGACCTGCTTCAAGCTGATGCCGGTCGGGCTCTACCGCTCGCTGGACGTCCGCTCCCGGGGCTTCGGGATGGAGGCGGAGGTGACCGGCAAGCTGCTGCGCCGCCGGATCCGCCCGTACGAGGTGCCGATCAGCTACCGGGCCCGCAACCGGGAAGAGGGCAAGAAGATCACCTGGAAGGACGGCGTCGAGGCGCTGCTGATCCTCGGCCGGGAGCGTACCCGCCGTCGGGAAATCCCCGGCCGGCGCTGAGACCCGGCGCCACCCCGGGGACGGGTCAGGGGTGGGCGCGGCAGTGAACCTTTCAACTTCCCGTTGCGGTCCGCCATGGCCGTAGGCGGAAACCGGGGCGCGTGCGCCGCGCGGTTCAGGTTGAAGAGGGCCAGTCGTCAGCCGAGGAATTCGGTGATCGACCGGCGCAGGCCCGCCGGGTCGAGACCGTGCCACCGGGCGTGGTCGGCCGGCTCGCCGTACCGGCGCAGGTCGGTGCGGCCCACGCCGAGCGAGAGCGACCGGTGCGGTACCCCGCCCAGCGCCGCGCCGAGCAGCGCGCTGGACGTACCGGCCAGGTAGGGCTCGACCAGCACCACCGCCGGTGCGGTGCCGGCCGAGGTGGCCGCGCCGACCAGTTCCCGCAGTCCGACGACGTCGAACGGGCGCGGCGTGTGGGTGTACGCGACCGTCACGTCCAGCCCGGCGACCGCCTCCAGCACCGGGCGGAGCATCGGGCCGACCGCCACCACCAGGGCCGCGCCGACCGAGCCCCGGCGGAGTACCGCCAGCCGCCCGGCGGCGGGCAGTGGCACCTCGTTGACCTGGGTGGAGAGCCGCAGGTAGACCCGGTCGTCGTGCCGGACGGCGGCCCGGAGCAGCCCGGGCACCTCGGCCGGATGCCCGGGCACGTGCACCGTCCAGTCGGTGAGGGTGTCCAGCAGGGCCACGTCGCCCGGGGACATGTGCGTGCGGCCCATGCTCGCTCCGTCGTACGACGCGCCGACGCTGACCACCACCGCACCCACCCCCTGGTGGTCGAGGTCGAGCTTGAGCTGCTCGTACGCCCGGTCGACGGCGAACGTGGCGTACGAGTGCACGATCGGGCGCAACCCGGTCAGGGCGAGCCCGCCGGCCACTCCGACCATCAACTGCTCCCGGATCCCGACGTTGAGTACCCGGTCCGGGTGCTGCCGGGCGGCGGGCCCGAAACTCGACGCCGAGATGTCGGCGAGCACGACCGCGGTACGCGGATCGTCGTCCAGCAGCGCGGTGGCGGTGTTGACGAAGGTGTCGCGCATCGTCGGTCACTCCTTGGGTTCGACGACCGCGACGACCACGTGCGGCCGGTCCGGTCGGTAGGCGGTGAGGGCGGTCTCGATCGCGTCGTGGTCCCGGCCGTCGACGGTGCTGGCGGACCAGCCGTGCACGGTGAACCGGCTGGCTATCCCTCCCGGCCAGCCGTGGCTGGCGGACTGGTTGTCGATCACGATCGCGGTGAGTGTGCCCAGCCCGGTGGCGCCGGCGTACGCCATCGCCTCGTGGTTCGATCCCTCGTCGAGTTCGGCGTCGCCGAGCAGGACGTACACCCGGGGCCGGTCCAGGCCCTGGGCGCGGAGACCGAGCGCGGTGCCGACGCCCAGCCCGAGGCCGTGGCCGAGCGAGCCGGTGCCGATCTCGACCCCGGGGACCAGCACCCGGTCCGGGTGGTGGCCGAGCCGGCTCTCCGGGCCGGCCAGGTCGTCGAGCCAGTGTTCCGGGACGAACCCCTTCGCGGCGAGCACCGCGTAGTAGGCGGCCGGTCCGTGACCCTTGGAGAGCAGGAAACGGTCCCGGTCGGGGTCGTCGGCGGTCGCCGGGGAGACCCGGAGGATCCGGTCGTAGAGCACCCAGAGCACGTCGAGGGTCGAGTGCGCGCTGGGCGCGTGTTTCTCGTCACCGGTCAGCCGGCGTAGCAGCGGACCGAGTGCGGCCGGAAGGCCGGAGCGCCGGACCTGCGGTGCGGACGGGCGGGTACGCCCCGGTGCGGTGGCTATCGTGGTCATGCCTCTACCCTGCAAGTTGAAGTTCGCTTCAACTCAAGACCTTTTCCGGGATAGCTGTCGATCCGGTCCGACCGTCTGCGAGGGGGATCGCCGTGCGGCAGGAGACCCTGACCATCGGGGAGCTGGCCGTCCGCTCCGGCGTGGCGACCTCGGCGCTGCGCTACTACGAGCGGCTCGGGCTGATCCGGGCCGGGCGTACCGGAGGCAACCAGCGGCGCTTCGACCGGACAGAGCTGCGCCGGGTCGCGTTCATCCGGATCTCCCAGCAGCTCGGGGTGTCACTGGAGGACATCCGGGGAGCGCTCGCCGAGCTGCCGGACGGGCGTACCCCGACCAAGGCCGACTGGGCGCGGCTCTCCGCGAGGTGGCGCCGCCGGCTGGACGAGAAGATCGACCTGATGGTCCGGCTGCGCGACGATCTCACCAACTGCATCGGCTGCGGCTGCCTGTCGCTGCGCAGTTGCAACCTCTACAACCCGGACGACGAGCTGGCCGCGCAGGGCCCTGGCCCCCGCCGGATGCTGCCCGACCCGCCCGCCGAGCCGAGGTAATTCAGTCGACCGTGAGCAGCACCTTGCCGATGTGGTCGCTGGAGTCCACGATCCGGTGCGCCTCGGCCGCCTCCGACATCGGCAGCCGACGGTAGATCACCGGGCGGATCGTGCCCGACTCGACCAGCGGCCAGACCTCCTCGCGTACGCCCCGGACGATCGCGGCCTTCTCCACGGCGGGCCGGGAACGCAGTGCGGTCGCGGCCACCGAACCCCGCTTGGCCAGCAGTGCGGCCAGGTCCAGTTCGCCCTTGCGGCCACCCTGGAGGCCGATCACCACGATCCGACCGCCGGTGGCCAACGCCTTGACGTTGCGACCCAGATAGGAGGCGCCCATGATGTCCAGGATCACGTCGGCGCCCCGGCCGTCGGTGAGCCGCTTCGTCGCCTCGACGAAGTCCTCCTCGGCGTAGTCGATGACCCCGCTGGCGCCCAACTCGCGAAGCCGGTCGTGCTTGTTGCCCCGGGCGGTGGCCAGCACGGTGGCGCCGAGGGCCGTACCGAGCTGGATCGCGAAGGTGCCGATGCCGCTGCCGCCGCCGTGCACGAGCAGCGTCTCCCCGATGCCGAGCCGGGCCAGTTGGACCACATTGGACCAGACCGTGCAGGCAACCTCGGGCAGTGCCGCCGCGTCGACCAGGTCGACCCCCTCCGGTACCGGCAGGAGCTGCCCGGCCGGTACTGCCACCCGTTCCGCGTAGCCGCCGCCGCTGAGCAGCGCGCAGGCCGGATCGCCGACACTCCAGCCCGTCACCTCGGCACCGACCGCACTGACCACGCCCGCGCACTCCAGGCCCGGGTACGGCGGAGCACCCGGCGGCGGCGGATAGTGTCCCTGGCGTTGCAGTAGGTCGGCACGGTTGACCGCACTCGCCCGGACCTCGAGCGTCACCTCGTCCGGCCCCGGAGTCGGCTCGGGCACGTCGGCCCAGACCAACGCGTCGGGTCCGCCCGGCTCGGGAATCGTGATCGCCTTCATCGGTCCAGTCTTACCCGATCCTGTTTCCACCCCAAGCCTCGGCCCAAATTCCGGCTGGTTACGCCCGACGACCGGGTCGGTGGTCCCTGCCGGTACGCCCGGCGACCCTGCCGGGTAAGCCGGTCGATCCGGCCGGTGGCCCCCGGCCTGCTCCGCCCGGCCGACCGCCGGCCATGGCACACTAGGCACGGCCGTGGACCGCCGTTCCATGGACGACCACGGCCCCGGGAGGGCTCGCCTAGTGGCCGATGGCGCTGGTCTTGAAAACCGGTAGGGCGGCAACGTCCTCGTGGGTTCGAATCCCACGCCCTCCGCAAGTGAACCTGGGTGTGCGCCGGTCTGCCCGCCCGGGAAACGCCGTTGCCGTTGCCCCGTCCGGGTGTCGATCGGGTTGACGAGTACGGCGGCGCGGCGGACGCGCACCAGGCGGTGCCTGCGTACCTCCGTCGGCAGCGCGACGAGCAGGGGTCCCGCTCGATCTGTTCGACACGACGCATCCGTTCGAACTGCTCTCTCTCATGTTTCCTGGACAACTCTCCTCCTCTCTGCCCCATGGCCTCCGACACACGTCGGACATGCCGCAAGTGTTGCCTCGGTGCCAACGCCGTTGGGCGACGACGAGCACGACTGTGGATAACGAAGACGTCTGTGGACAACGGCCTGATCATGTGTCGGATGTGGTACAGGGGCCTTCGGATACGCGGGTCTGTTCCGGTACCTGGGAGATGTCCCACACTCGGTTGACGGCTATGCGGTGCGTTTGCCTACGCTCTACGCGTAGTAATCGCATGGTGATTATCCGTGCACATCTTCTGCGGAAATCGGCGGTACGGGGCCGCTGGCGACGGTCACGCCCGAATGGGCGTACGGAGTGAAGCGAGGGCGCCATGGAGCTGCGGCTCACCCCGGTGCAGGTGCGGAACCGACTCATCCTCGTGGCCCGGCGGATCGTCGCCGACCACGCTCCGGACGCCGAGGGGATCTGCCGCAGCTGCGGAGTGCTGCACTGCGAGGCACTGGCGGCGGCGCGCGGCTATCTGGCCCGGGTCGAGGAGCCGCGCCGCCCGCTGGTGGTCGAGATCCACCGCCGTGCGGCCGTACCGCCGCCCGGCGTCACCGCCGCCGAGCTGCGGATCGCCGCCGACGCGGTACCGATGGACGCCGAACCCTGACCCGCCGGCGCCGAGGCCGCGCGGTGGCGGGCCGAGATGCCCTGGGGAGTGACGGGTGGCGGGCGTACCGAGCAGGCCGCGAGGTCCACGCGGGTGGTTACCCGTCGAACGGGTAGAAAGGGCACGGCGCCGGTGCACCGGCCCGAGCGACCCGCTGTGCGGAAAGGACTTCGCGATGACTCTCGACCGACCCGTTCCACCCGACCCGTACGAGATGCTGCCGACCGTTCCGACATTCACGCTGACCAGCAACGACGTCCAGAACGGCGAGCCGATGGCCGCCGAGTTCGCCCACCCGGGCGTCGGTGGCGCGAACCTCTCGCCGCAGCTCGCCTGGACGGGCTTCCCGGCCGAGACCAAGAGCTTCACGGTCACCTGCTACGACCCCGACGCCCCCACCGGCAGCGGGTTCTGGCACTGGGTGCTGGTCAACGTACCCGTCGAGGTGACCGAGCTGCCCCGGGGAGCCGGGCAGACGTCATCGGCCGGTGTTCCGGGCGCGTTCAGCGTGCGCAACGACTACGGCGAGCAGACGTACGGCGGCTCCGCGCCGCCGGCCGGGGACCGCCCGCACCGGTACGTCTTCGCCGTGCACGCCCTCGACGTGGAGAAGCTCGACCTCGCGCCGGAGGCGAGCCCGGCGTACGTCGGGTTCAACCTGACCTTCCATACCCTGGCCCGGGCGGTGATCCGGCCGACGTACCAGGTCAAGGGCTGAGGCTGGCGGCGGGGCCGGCATCCGGCGGGAAATGGTGCGCCGATGCCGGCCCGTGGCCCGTGGTTGCTTCAGGCGGGCACTCGGGCGACCGCGAAGACGGACTGGCCGAACGGCGGGCGGACCACCCGCTCCGCGGCCTTGGTCACCGGCAGTACGAGGGTGTCGTACACCTTGACCATCGGCCCTTCCTTGGGCATCAGCCGGAAGACGCTGGTCGCCATGTAGTAGCCGAGCAGCCCCAGCGCGTTGGCGTAGTGCAGCGTCTCGACCTCCAGGCCCGCCTCTTCGAGTGCGGCCCGCATGGTCTTCTTCGTGTAGCGCCGGACGTGCCCGGTGGCGATGTCGGCCGGGCTCATCGCGAACTCGAAGGCCGGCACGATCAGCACGATCGCCCCGCCGGGCCGTACCAGGTTGCGCATGCTGCGCAGCGCCCCGACGTGGTCCTCGATGTGCTCCAACACGTTGTAGGAGACGGCGGCGCTGTAGTCGCCCTGCTCCGTGTTGGGCAGCAGCATCTGCCGCACCTCGATGGTCGGCTCGCTGGCGAGGCGCTCCTTGAGCGCGACCAGCCGGTCCGGGTCAGCCTCGGTTGCGGTGAACCGCTCCAGGAACGGTGCCCACTCGATGGCGTAGTCCCCCAGGCCACTACCGATCTCGATCGGATTGTCGCCAAGGTAGGGGAGGGCCAGCTCGACGAACCAGCGTCGGTGGTTGACGGCTGTGGCCAGGCCCTCGAGCACCTCTTCCTGAATACGCTGATCTCCAGTTATTTCTGCCATGCGTAGATCCCTCACGCTCTGACTCGACCTGCACTGGACCGACAGAGTGAACCATCTACGACGACCGTAGGAAAATTGGGGCACTCGTGCGAGCCGAACTCGTGACTTCAGGCATCGGTTGTGACCAGTTCGGGGGCGTTTCGTTACAGACCTCCCGAACATAGCCCGAGGAGGTACGCCCGGCATGTCATGGCGATAACAGTCCAGCGTCGATCCCTTGGTCGGTTCGCCACGCTCCGCCAGCCGACGGTGACGCTCCGGGATCGCCGCAGTGGCGGAGCCCGGTTCGGCGGCGGACGGGTGCTCAGGAGGTGCGGATGCAGCAGCCGGCGCAGACCTTGGGCTGCGGCAGGGTGAAGGCCAGGCAGCAGGTCTTGCGCTGGACGGTCAGTTCGCCGGTCGGGCCGGGCACCAGGTCGACCAGGTCCGCCACGCCCAGGGTGTCGAGCAGGGCGCCGATCGTCTCGGCGGAGCCGCCGGGCAGCGCGTCGGCGGCCCGCAGTACCCCGTGCGCCACGCCAGAGGCGACCGAGCCGAGCAGCGTACGGGCGCCGACCCGGACCTGGTGGTGCAGCGAGTCGAGCATCGGGGTCAGGTGCGCGTCGAGCAGGGACGCGCGCAGCGCGGCGAGCAGCTCGGCCTCGCCCAGTACGACCCGCACCTCGGGCAGGCCGGAGAGGGCCAGTGGGTCCGAGGGAAGTACGGCGATCTCGGTGGAGCGGCGCATGCCGAGCGTGAGCAGCGGCCGATGGTCCTCGAACCTGACCAGTACGTCGTCCGGGCGCAGCAGTGGCACCCGGCGCGCGGAGGCCCAGCCGAGCACCACGGGCAGCAGCAGCCAGTAGGTGTAGGACTTCCAGGCCAGCGCGGCGGCGGCGTGCGAGGTGGCGCCCCAGCGGTGCCGGGTGACGGCCAGCAGCTCGGGCAGCCGGGTGCCGTCGACCAGCTCGGTGGCCGGGGCCCAGCCGGTCTCGTCGGAGACCAGCAGGCCGGTCGCGAGGCCGGGCAGCTCGTCGGTGCCGAAGGCGGCGCGCAGCGTGGCGGTCACCGGGGCCAGTGGCGCGGCGGCCCGGTCGCCGATCAGGATGGTCACGCTGGGTCGCCGTTTCGCGTCGTTCCGGTGGGCGGGCAGGCGGACGGCACGACGGCCGCAGCCGGACTGGTCTGCCTCGATACCACCTGGATCAACCCCCCACGTCTGACAACCGAACGTCACCCTAGCCTACTAAGGCAAGGCTAACCAGAGTTGGGGGTACCGGGGTGTCTTCCCGTGATGTTTCCCCCGACACGTCGCGGATCTGACTGGGATCGGGAGTTGGGCGGTGGAGGATCATCCACGGAGACCGGAATGTCAAGCCATTGTCGTTAACGCGCCAGTTCTGTCAGACTGGCCGGCTCGGCCAGCAAACTGAGATTCCCGGCCAGAGGAACCTGATGACCACGCCAATCGAGCGGGCTGCCGACTCGTTCGCGGCCGAGCTTTCCCGTCGGCGGGTCGAGCGGGGCATGACCAAGAAACAGCTCGCGGCCCGGATGGGGTTCGACCCTTCCTACGTCAGCCATGTCGAGGGCCGGCGGCACCGGCCGACCGAGGACTTCGCCCGGCGCGCGGAGGCCGTACTCGGCGCCGCCGGAGCGATCTGGCAGCGCTTCCAGGAGTACGACGAACTGCGGCAGGCCCGCTCCAGTGCCGTCGCGCACCGCGACCCACCCGTGCCCGAGCAGTGGATGCCGCCCGGCACCGGACTGATCGTGGAGCAGGAGACCGCCACGCTCGCCTACCACGAGGGCGCGTACCGCTGCGTGATCCGGCGGGCGCTCTACAACGCCGGAACGGAGCCGGTCACCCGCTACCTGGTGCGGATCGCCGTCGACCGCTATCCCAACGACCCGGCCCGGTCCAACCGGCACCACCGGGAGAACCCGCTGACCTTCGCCGAGCTGGACCTCCAGGCGTTCTGCGACGACCAGGGCAGCCGCGAGCCGATGGAGTGGCGCAAGAAGCACGACCGGGACGCCTTCAAGGAGGTGTGGCTGCTCTTCGAGAACGGCGACGGCCGGTTTCCGCTGTATCCGGGCGAGCGGGTCACCACCGAATACTCCTACCGGGTCAACCAGGACAAGTGGGGGCAGTGGTTCCAGCGCGCCGTACGGCTGCCCACCCGCCGGCTCGCGCTCCGGCTCGACCTGCCGCTCGACCTCGAGCCGCAGGTCTGGGGCGTGGAGACGTCGCTGTCGGCCGAGGAGGGGCCGCTGCGTACGCCACTGGTCCGGCACGACGAGGGCGGCCGGGCGCTCTTCGAGTGGTCGACCGACGACCCGCCGCTGAACGCCCGGTACCGGCTGGAGTGGCGCTACCGGGCCCAGCCGGCCGTACCCGCCGCCGCGCCGCCGGAATCGGCGGAGGGCCGGGCCAGCGACCGGATGCGGGCCGCCGGCATCGTGCAGCTCGGCGCGGACCTGCTCCGCCAGCCGGCCCGGCACTTCGACCTGCCCCGGGACGACGCCAACGCCCGGGACGTGGTGGCCCGGCTCCGGGCCGCCCTGGAACGCCTCGACGAGCTGCACCCGTTCAGCAAGGGGGTCGGGCTCGCCGCACCGCAGATCGGGCTGCCCTGGGCCGCCGCCGTGGTACGCCCACCGGACCGGGACGCCGAACCGGTCGTACTGCTGAACCCCCGGGTGGTCGACGCCGCCCTGGAGACCGACGAGCAGTACGAGGGCTGCCTCTCCCTGTTCGACCTCCGGGGCCTGGTCGCCCGGCCGCTGCGGCTCGACGTCGAGCACGCCCGCTGGGACGGCAAGCGCATGATCACGTCGTTCGAACTCGCCATGGCCCGACTGGTCGCGCACGAGATCGACCACCTGGAGGGTCGGCTCTACGTCGACCGGATGGACCCGGAGGTCCCACTGGTGCCGATCGAGGAGTACCGGGACACCGGCAACCCCTGGCGCTACTGAGCGCGGGCGGCCGACCCCCGGAACGGGAGCCGGGCCTCCGTGCCCTACGGGTAGGACACGGAGACCCGGCTTTGGGGGGAGAGGGAGGGTGTCTAGAGGTCGCCGAAGGCGTCGTACCGGATGTTCTCCGGGGGCACGTCGTCGGCGGCGAGCGTGCGGAGCGCGGAGCGGACCAGGGCGGCCGATCCGGAGACGTAGCAGTCGTGGGTGGTCCACGGGCCGTACCGGGCGAAGACGTCGGTGATCTCGCCACGTTCGCCGTCGAAGCCGGAATCCGCGCTGCACACCGGGATGACCGACAGCCACGGGTGCTGGGCGGCGAGCGCCTGGAGTTCGGTCAGCCCGTACAGGTCGTCGCGCCCGGTCGCGCCGACGAAGACGTGCATCCAGCGGGTGCGGTTGTATCCGGCCAGTTCCTCGGCGAGCGCCTTGATCGGGGCGAGCCCGACGCCGCCGGCCACGCAGAGCACGTCCCGGGTGGAGGACCGGTCCAGCGTCATCGCGCCCATCGGGGCGGCCACCCGCAGCAGGTCACCGACCTTGACCCGGCGAACCAGTGCGCTGGAGACCCATCCGGCACCGACCGCCCGGACGTGGAAGTCGAGGGTGTTGTCCGCGCGCGGGGCGTTGGCGATCGAGTACGTCCGCCAGAGGCGGGGCTGGTAGCGCGGCACCTCGACGCTGACGTACTGGCCGGCCCGGTAGGGCAGGTGGTGCTGGAGGGGCCGGCAGGTCAGTACGGCGATGTCGCTGCCCCGCCGTTCGTGGCCGATCACCTCCGCGTGCCAGAACGGCGGGTTCGGGTCGTCGGCCGCGCCGGCCTGCATGCGCTCGGCGATCACCCGGTACGCGTCCCGCCACGCCTGGTCGTACTCGACGGTCCAGTGCTCGCCCGCGACCTCCGGCAGCGCGGCCAGCAGCGCGGTGCCCATGGTGTCGTAGTGCTCCGGCCTGACGTGGTATTTGCGGTGGTCGCGGCCGAGCGAGCGGAGGTACTCGTCGAAGTTCTCGGGGTCGTCGATGGTCTGGACGGCGGTCACGATCGCCTCCAGCAGCCGGTCCCGCTGGCTCTCCATCTGCACCGGAAACAATGTGCGCAGGGCGGGATCGGACAGGAACATCCGGGCGTAGAAGTATCCCGCGACCTTGTCCCGCCGATCTTCGACGAGGGTCCAGCTCTCCTTCAACAGCTGTGCGAGGTTGTCCATGACACCTTCTCGGTCGGGGCCACTGCGCGGATAAGAATGAATACCGTGAGTCAGTGCTGGTCGCACAGAATGTGCGATTGAAGGTCAATCGCCCCTTGTCGGAGAACCGACTTCCGGCGGAGCCGGAATGGCTGCGGACCGGCCCGGAATGTGCTGCCGCCGGGGACGCGTACGGCTGGGACGAGGGCGGTGGTGAGGTGGCGGCCGCCGCAGTGCGGGCGGCGACGCGGGCGGGGCGTTCGCCTCCACCGGGCGGTCGGGTCAGGGACACCGTGCGGACGCCCCCGCCGGGCGGCGCGATCGGGCACAGTTGTCGAGTGACGGTTGATCTCGCCCGCCCGCTTTCCCGCCGTGTGTTGGGCACCGAGGTGCTCCTGGTCCTCGGGTTGTCCCTGGGACAGTCCGCGGTCTACTCGGCGGTCACCATCATCGCCCGGCTCACCGCCGATCGGCCGCTGTCCCAGCAGACCGCCACGCTGAACGCCTCACAGTCGGCGCGGCCCTGGCTCGACCTCACGTACCAGCTCCTCGGGATCTTCTTCGCCCTCGTGCCGGTGCTGCTCGCCGTACACCTGATGAACCGGGACCGGACGCTGGACCGCGACGGGCTGCCCGGCCAGGGCCGGGGCGGTGCCCGGGAGGTGCTCGGCCTGGACGGCCGGCGGCCCGGCCGGGACCTGGCCTGGGGCGCGGCGCTGGCCGCCTCGATCGGCCTGCCCGGGCTCGGCCTCTTCTGGATCGCCGCGCACCTCGGCATCAACGCCAACGTCGTCCCGGCGAGCCTGCCCGACCTGTGGTGGACGGTCCCGGTGCTGGTCCTCTCGGCCGCGCAGAACGCGATCCTCGAAGAGGTCGTCGTGGTCGGCTACCTGATGACCCGGCTGCGGGAGCTGGGGTGGCGGATCGGTGCCGTCATCGCCACCAGCGCCCTGCTGCGTGGCTCGTACCACCTCTACCAGGGTTTCGGCGCGTTCGTCGGCAACGCGGTCATGGGCGTGGTGTTCGCGCTGTTCTTCCTGCGTACCAGGCGGGTGCTGCCGCTGGTGGTGGCACACACCCTGCTGGACGTGGTCGCCTTCGTCGGCTACGCGCTGCTGCCCCCGGAATGGTTCGACTGGTTGTAGCCGGGTGGCTCGCCTCCGACGGTCACCGCCGGACGTCCGGCGGTGTTCGACCAGCCGGCTGCCGAGCGGTAGTACCCAACCGTCCGGGCGGCGAGCCGTTCGGTGTTGGCGGAACTCAGCATCGCGGCGGCCAGCGTCATCGCCCCGGGCAGTCGCCGTACGGCCAGGCGCAACGCCAGCCAGTTTGCGGTCCGGGTGACGATCGGCGCACCCAGCCGCCAGCCGGCCTCGGCCAGCCGGCCCGGCTCCGCGTCGACGTTGTCGACGTCTTCCGTCGAACCGTCGTCGGCGGCCGGTCCCGAGTCTTCCCGCCGGCCCGCGACAGCCGCCTCGGCGGCCGCCAGCGCGGCCCGGGCACTCGCCACGTCCGGGTGGACCCGGGTGAGCACCAGCAGGTCGGCGGCCCGCTCCGGCCGGCTCGGATCATGGTCGTACGCGGCCGCCAGATGCAGTACCAGGCCGGCCTGCGCCCAGGTGACGGCGGCCAACTCGGCGAGCGGGGCGAGCATCCCGGTCGCCGTGGACAGGGCCCCACCGGCGGCGGCGAGTCGGACGTACCGCCGGGTGGCCAGCCGGACCAGACCCTCGGCGCTGGCACCGGGGTAGGCGGCCCGGACCCAGGCCGCCCAGGCTCCGGCCTCCGGGCCGAGTCCGCGTACCGCGGCCAGGGCGAGCAGTTCGGGTGCGTAGCCGGGGTGGTCGAAAATCTGCCGGACTGTCGACGGTTGTGCCTGCGGTCCAGGAGTACGCCCCGAAGCCGCCCGATCCGCCGGGACGATCGCGTGCGGCGTGCCGACCGGGTACGACGTACCGATGCCGGTGGACTCGCTCGGTGTGCCGCTCGCCACGGAATCGGCTCCGGCTTCCTGAGCGCCGGGCCCGTCGACGTGGGTCTCCTCCTGGACTGGGCGGGTCGGCGCTGCCGTGCAGGTCGGTTCGGCGGTGCCGGCATCGGCGGGAGCCGTGATCTCACTCTCGGCACTGTTGGTGAAGCCGCTGGCGCTGGCGCTGCCGCCGGGGCCGGGGTTGGGAGACGGTGTCGCTGCTTCCGGCGCGGCGGCGGACGGTACCGCCGTCTCTTCGCCGGAGTCCGTGTCGGCCGCCGTAGCCACGGCGGCCTTCTTCGCGGCGCTCTTCTTGGCGGTGGCCTTCTTCGCGACGGTGGTCTGCTCCGCAGCGGTGGCCTTCTGGGCGGTGGCCTTCGTCGCGGTGCCGGTCTTCTTCGCGGCCGCCTTGGTCGTGGTGGTCGCTTTCCTGCCTGCGGCGGTCTTCTTGGCTGCGGCGGTCTTCTTGGCGGCTGTCTTCTTCGCCGGGCCGGCCTTCTTAGCGGTGATCTTGGAACCGGGCCCTGTTCCGGCCACACTCTGCGTGGCGGTGTCGGCGGTCGGCTCTGCGCTGGCGGGGCTGGCCGGATCGGTTGCCGGGACGGCCGTTCCGGCTGTGGTCACCTTGTCGGATCCTCCTGCCGGGGCCGGGGCCGGGGCCGGGGCCGGGGCCGGGGCCGGGGCCGGAGTCGGGGCCGGGGCGTCGGACGTGGGGGCGGTGTCGGCGGTCTGTGGGCGGCCCGGCGTCGCCATGGCCGGCGGAACCCGGTCGGCCCGGCCCGTGGCCGACGGTGCCGTGGCGGGATCCGGCTGCGTGACTCCTCCGGACGACCGCGCGGTGCGGGCGGGAGGCCGTCCGGGTGGCAGCGGCTCCGGTTCAGCAGGTGGCTGGAAGAGCACTGTCGGAGGGGTCTTACGGGCGCGCGGGCGGGGCGGAGCCGGGGACTGGTCGGCCGTCTCCGTCTCAGGGTCCGGCGCGGAGGCGAAGGCGGCCTTGGTCGGGCCGGAGCGGCGCGTCGACTTCGGCTCCGGGCGGCGGCGGGGCGGCTCGGTGGGCGACTGCTCCTCCATATCACGTGAGCCTAGTCTCGGTGGCGGATCGGCACCGAACAGGAATCGGCGGAGGTCGTGCCGCCGGCCGCGCGGGGCGTGGCGGGGCCGGCCCGGGCGGGTCAGGGTCTGCCCGGGAAGTCGCTTTGCCCCGCCGGGTCGCTGCCCTGTATCCTCGACCGACGTGGTCTGGTGGGACCACAGGGAGACTTCGCCTAGTCTGGTCTATGGCGCCGCACTGCTAATGCGGTTGGGGTCTTAAAGCCCCTCCCGGGTTCGAATCCCGGAGTCTCCGCGCTGAGGTTGGTGTGTAGACTGGCCCGGCAACTGCGCCCGTAGCTCAACGGATAGAGCATCTGACTACGGATCAGAAGGTTAGGGGTTCGAATCCCTTCGGGCGCGCAAGCTCCACCAGGCAATATTCATGATTGCCGCTGCCCTTCGGGTTGGTGTGGGACACATGTGGGTCACGTCTGTGACCCACATGCCGGACCTGGTGGGGTCGTGTTGGCCTGGGCTTTCGGGGTTGATGCGCAGCGGATTCGCGGACGGATGATGCGAATCCGCCCTTTTCGTGGGCGCTGACGAACCCATCGGTTGATGATCATCGTGTGCCTGCTGTCTAGCCTGTCCCGGTGTCTTGGGGGATGGGTGGCTAGGGCTAACGTGGCGGGTTTGGTGTACCGGCGGTGCGGCTGCCGGCGCGAGCAGACCGGTCGCCAGCTCGGTGTGCGGTGCGAGCGTCTCGCCGAGTTCGACCACGGCCGTTGGTACTTCGCCGTGCAGTTGACCGGTGTTGACGATCGGCGTGTGCGGGTGCGTCGCGGTGGTTTCGCCAGCCGGGCGGAGGCTGAGCGGGCCTGCTGGGCCCTGCGGCAGGTGCCGGGGCACGAGGCGGCGGGGATGTGGACGCTGAGGCGCTGGCTGGAGTTCTGGTTGTCGGAGAACGAGGGGCGGTTGCGTCCCTCGACCATGGTCACCTACCGCGGCCTCGTGAACGACTACCTCATTCCGGAGCTGGGTCACGTTCGGATGCGGAAGTTGCGTACCCGGGATGCTCAGCGGGCGATGGACCGGATCTCGCACCGCCACGTCCGGGGCGGACGGCTGATTTCTCCGGGCACGCTGAACGGCATTCGCGCGGTGCTGCGCAGCGCGCTGTCCGCAGCACGGCGGCAGGGGGTGATCGACCGGAATCCCGGCCGGGGGCTGCGGCTGCCGAACGGGGCGCGCCCACGGGCGGTGGTCTGGGACGCGGAACGGGAGAAGGCGTGGAACAACACTGGAGTGCGGCCTCGGGTGGCGGTGTGGGGGCTGCACCAGGTCGGCCGGTTCCTTGAATCCGTGCAGACCGATCCGCTGTTCGCGTTGTGGTGGCTGGTGGCGTTGCGGGGGCCGCGCCGGGGCGAAATCGCCGGGCTACGCTGGGAGGACATCAACCTCCCGGATGGCGAGTTCACCATCCGGGAGCAGGTGGTCGTGGTGCGTGGGGTGGAGCGGTTGGGTCCGCCGAAGTCGGCGGCCGGGGTGCGGACCTTGGCTTTGGACGAGTTCAGTGTGCGGTTGCTGACGGATCTGTGGCATCGGCAGCGTCGGCGGTTCGGTCGGGTCGATGCGAAGCAGCGGGTGTTCCTGCACGAGGATGGGCGGCCGGTACGTCCGGACTGGCTGACCCGCCGTTTTGCGAAGCTGGTCAAGGATGTGGATTTGCCGCCGGTCCGGCTGCACGACCTGCGGCACGGCGCCGCGGGGATCGCCTCGGCCGCCGGGGTGGACCTGAAGCAAATCCAGGAGGACATGGGCCACTACACCCCGCTGACCACCATCGAGACCTACATCTGCGTGTTCAAGCAGATGGCCAAGCAGGCGGTACGGGCGTCGGCCGAGCTCCTCCTACAGCATGTGCGAGTCAGAGCGTCCCTGACGGGGGCCTACCAAGCCTGATCTCCGAGGTGGGCGTTCCCTGAGTGGGGCCTGCCCAGAAGCAAGCGAAGCGTTCCTGGCTTCGGGGCAGGCCGTTCAACGGGCGAGGTTGATCAGCGAGTTCCGCGTCTGCGCCGGCCCGCGGGCTTCGGTTGCATGTCGATTTTGCCCTCGGCTCTTGGCGGCACCTGCCGGTCCCGTTCGGAGAGGGACTTCGTCCTCGCGGTTGTTGTCGGGCGTCGCTTTCCGCTGTCGCGACGCCTGGCGGGTGGTCGCATCTCGGCACCGGGTTTGCCGGCATTGAGGACGAGGCGGGCGGTCGCTTCGGCGGTCTTGTGCTGGGTGGCGGGGAGACTGGTGGTGTACGTGTCAGCGGTGATCCGGATCGTGGCGTGGCCGAGCTGGTGCTGGATGGTCTTGAGGTCCGCGCCGGCGGCGTGGGCGAGGGTGGCGGCGCCGTGGCGGAGGTCGTGCAGCCGGATCGGCGGTAGCCCGGCCCGGTCGACCAGGAGGCGGAGGCGTTGGGTGAGGTAGCCGGGATGGACGGGCAGCCCGTCGGGGCTGGTGAACACGTAGCCGCTGTCGTGGCAGACCTTCCCGCCATCGGTTCGGCGGGTGCGGTGGCGGCGTTGCTGTTCGGCGTGCCGGCGCAGGATGCGTACGGTGTGCCGGTCCAGGGCGATGGTGCGGCGGCTGGTCGCGGACTTGGGTGGGCCTTCGTGGACGTCGTAACCGGCGGTGGTGCGTTGCCGCACGATCGAGAGTTGGCGGGCTTGCAGGTCGATCTCAGTCCAGCGCAGGCCGGCGGCTTCGCCGCGGCGCAGCCCGCGCAGGGCGATCAGCCACCACAGGGCGAACAGGGTGTCGTCGCGGACATAGTCGAGGAACGCGGCGAGTTGGACCGGTGTCCAGACCGCGACGGACGGCCGCTCGCCGGTGGCTTCCCACTCAGCGACCCTGTTCTCGGTCCACAGCCGCGCCAGGGGTCGCTCCTGGGCGGGCAGTTCTACCCGCCGGGCCGGGTTGTCCACGAGCAGGCCCTCATGAACGGCGCCGTTGAGCGCGGCGCGAAGTGTGGTGTGGACGTGTCGCAGCGTGCAGGGCGTCTGGGGTTGGCCGGACCGGTTGCGGGTGGTGGCGATCTGCGTGAAGGCCGTGTTGAGCTGCCGCGAGGTCAGGTCGCCCAGGATAAGGTGCCCGACGTGCGGGATGAGGAAGCGTTCGACGTCGCGGGTGTAGTGCATTTTCGTTGTCGGTCGGATCCGGGTCCTCGTTGACAGCCAGTACCGCAACCACCGGGCCACCGTCCAAGACCGGCCGGCCTGCTGCTCGCGCGACAGGAGCAGGAACTCATCGCGGGCCCTCCGCGCAGCCGTCTCTGATGAGTAGCCTCCCCGGCGTACCCGCTCCGTCTGTCCGAGCAGATTTCGGGTGGAGCAGTGGAAATACCAACTTCCATGGTCACGCTCCGGCAACCTCGGGCAACTCTTGCCCAGCGTTCGGCTGGTGGCCGGGTCCAGGCAGCCGCACCGCTTTACGATCGCACCGTGGCTCTTCATCGTTTTCTCCCTTTGTTGATGGTGGTTACACCCTGACGCGGGGAGATTGGGTAAAAAGCGGTTTCCGCGTTGGTTCACGATTTTGATCGACTACGAGTCGTTGGGCGTCGTTAAGAGGCTTCGATTCAGTTCGTAGTCCGGGATTGGACCTTGTCCGGGATTGGATCGAAAGGGACGTCAGGGTGTGGATGTCGTGACATGGAGCCTCTGCGGGCTTCCCGGGCCATGCCGGAAGGGGTGCGTGCCCAACTCGCCCGTGACGTACATCAGCCGTACCGTCGGGCCTCGCCCGGGGCCACCCGCGACCATGCCCTTCTCCTGCACGGGCGTCGATTTCCTTCGGGGCCGCTGCCGGGTGAGCCAGTTCGTCCGCCGTTTCCACGGTGGACGTGGCGACGGCCACGATGACCTCCCTGGCCCGGTCGGAGGTGTTGACCACACGCTCCTGCTCGGTAGTGGGCGGGCAGGTAGGTGCCCAGCGTCCCTGCGGTTCTGACGACAATCCGGCACCGGTCCGTTAGCTGATTGTTGGGGTGGGTGCGTCCCGTTACTTCTGCTTCATATCACCCTATAACTGGTCGCTATCTTTTGCTGCTGGTTCCCTCTTGCTCGACACAATCATTCGATCTCGGGAGTAACTCGACCGTTTTGTCATCGATCCTTCGTTATATTGACCAAGATCTCCCGCGTCGGTAGAGTGATCGCGCCGTTGCTGTGGGTTGTCTTGCGGGGGTTCCCATGCGTGCTGGCCGTGTCCGTTTCTCGTTGACTTCCGGTTCCAGGCGACTCTCGCGACTGGCGACGATGGTCGGGGTGGTGTGTTCGGGTTTCATGGTGGTTGCGGCATCTCCGGCCATCGCGGATCCGCCGCAGGCCCCGTCACGGTGCGTGGATGAGCAGTCAAATGCTGAGACGGCGCGGCGGATGGTCGCAATTTGCGATCGGCGGGTGGAAATCCTCTCCGAACGGACGGAGTACTCGCAGACTTTTCTGAACGTTGATGGTTCGCGGACGTTGGAGCAGGGGATCGAGCCGGTCCGGGTTCGGAAGGGCTCGTCATGGGTGCCGGTGGATACGACGCTGAAGAGTTCGGCGGAAGGGCTGGTTCCGAAGGCTTCGGTGCTTCCTGTGGTTTTCTCGGCGGGTGGCGGTGGTCCGTTCGCCCGTCTGCGTGATGGGGATCGGGAGTTGGCGGTGTCCTGGCCGGCGTCGCTGCCGGCGCCGGTTGTGCAGGGTTCCACCGCCGTCTACCGCAATGTGCTGCCGGATGTGGATCTGCAGGTCACCGCGCATGCGCTGGGGTTTTCCGAGGTGCTGGTGGTCCGGTCGCGCGAGGCTGCGGCGAGTTCGAGGGTTGCGGAGCTGAGGTTCGGGCTGACGACGAGGAATGTGACGGTCGCGGCCGCGGACGGCGGCGGCCTGGCAGCTCGTGACGGGACTGGCCGGACGGTGTTCGCCGCACCCGCACCCCTCATGTGGGACTCCTCGACGGTGGATGCCACGACGCCGGCCGCCTCCAGTCCCCGGGAGGACGAGCAGCCGCCGGCGCAGCGCAAACCGCAGCGAACCCAGACGCCGGGGGAGACTCCGCAGCAGGCATGGCCCGCCGAGCCGGTACGGCATGCGGCCATGCCGGTCCGCGTCGACGGTGACGGTTTGGTGCTCGTGCCGGACCGCAAGATGCTCACCGATCCGCGCACGGAGCTGCCGATCTTCATCGACCCGTCGTGGACCGGGGGTGTCTCCTCCAACGCGTGGACGTCGGTGTGGAGCAAGCACAAGCCGAGCTCGTTCTGGCAGAACTCGTCGGCGTTGACCAACGGGTCGACCTACGGTTCTGCCGGCGTCGGGCGTACCGAGGACTGTTCCGGCTGTGCCGATCACATCATCCGGTCGCTGTTTCGGATGAACACCTCGGCGGTGCGGGGTAAGCGGATTTTGGGGGCGGAGTTCCGGATCGAGCAGAAGCACGCCTGGACGTGTAATCCGAAGTCGAACGCGAGACTGTGGCTGACCGGGTCGATCTCGTCGGGTACCACGTGGAACAAGCAGCCGAGCTGGTACAGCAGCTACACCGCGCAGGCTGCCGCGAACCGGAAGGTCGGCGCGGCACACGGATGTCTCGGAACGGGCACCATCGAGTTCAACGCGACGTCGATGGTGGCGAAGGCGGCGGCGAGTAACTGGACCACGGTGACGTTGGGTCTGCGGGCGATCGACGAGGGGACGAAGAATCAGTGGAAGCGGTTCAACCATGCGTCGCCGAAGCTTGCGATCACCTACAACACCGACCCGAACGCGCTGGCGGACCGCAAGTCGGACGGCAAGGCCTGCGCGACGGGTACCGCCAGGCCGTACGTGCTGACCACGACCCCGATTCTGGCTGGTAAGCATTCCGACCCGGACTCGTCGCAGCAGTCGCTGACGTCCTGGTTCTACTGGTGGCCGCTCGGCGGGTCGCGGAACGAGACGGACAAGGTGTCGCAGGCCTCGGGTAACCCGTCGGTGGTGTCGAAGGCGGTGCCGTCCGGCAAGCTCGTCGACGGCGGCACGTACGTGTGGCAGTCCCGCACCTATGACGGCTCGCACTACGGAGGCTGGTCGGGAACGTGTGAGTTCACCGTCGACGCTACCCCACCACCGATACCCGGCAACGTCGGCTCGGCCGACTACCCGCCTGGGAGTAACCCACATGGCGCGGTCGGTCTGCCGGGTGTGTTCGAGATCGCGCCGCCTGCCACGCGTCCGCATGAGGTGAAGGAGTACGCGTGGACCCTGGACTCCGGCGTGTTGAACGCGGCGCAGACGGTCCCGGCCCGCACGACGGACTACGGCGCCTCCCTGACGATCCGCCCGACTCATGACGGAACCAACTTTCTGCGGGTGTGGGCGAAAGACCACGCCGGCAGGTTCTCCGCCACGCCGCAGATCTACACGTTCAGCGTGCGGGCGGGTGCAGGGCCGGCGGCCCAGTGGACGTTCGAGGAGACCAGCGGCGACGCCGTCGATGTGAGCGGGCACGGCAACACGGCCACGCTCGGCGCTTCCGCGGCGCGGGTGCCGGGCCGGTCCGGTGTGGGTACGTCGCTGGCCCTCAACGGTGGTACGTCCGCGACCCTGACCGGGCCCGTCATGACCGCGCACCCGGACACCGGCGCGTCGGTGCCGGTCCGTACGGATGCGAGTTTCACGGTGAGCGCCTGGGCCAGGATCACCTCGCCCACCGGCACCGCCCAGCAGGTCGTGCTCGCCGCCAACGGGACGCGCACCTTCTCGTACTCGTTGAGTTACGTCGGCAGCAGCAACCGCTGGCGGTTCGCGATGGCCGGCGCTGACACGGACAATCCGTCGCTGTACGCGGCATCGTCCGACGCCGCCCCGATAGCGGGCAAGTGGACGCACGTGGCCGGCGTGTACGACGGGTCGAGCCGCACCCTGACATTGTTCGTCAACGGTGTCGCGCAGAGTACGACCGCCACGTTGACCGGCGGCTTCAATGCCACGAGCAATGTGACGGTCGGCAAGCGTAGGTGGAACGGCGTTGACGACAGCTTCTTCACCGGTGTGGTTGACGATGTCCGGGTCTACAACTACGCCGAAACTTCGGCGAAGATCGCTGAGATGGCGGTGCCGCTGCAACCGGCGGTCACCTTCCCCAACGGCACCGACGCCCCCGCCGGTGGTCAGCTCGCCGTGAGATTCGACGCTGGCGGCGACGTCAACGTGACGAAGTTCCGCTACAGCGTCGGCGACGCTGGCCTGGGCACCGAGGTGATGGCGCCGACTCCGGGCGGCATGGTGACCGTTTCGGTCAACGCGGGAAGTGTCGTGGGGGACCGGCCGCTGCATGTGGTCGCGGTCGACGACGGTAACCGGGTCGGCGCTATGGCGCGGGCGACGTTCACGGTGTCGGCGGCGACGAGCCTGTCCGGGACCGTGATCGACGGGACGACGTTCGAGCCGGTGGTCGGCGCCACGGTGCGCCTGGAACCGGGCGGGCGGCAGATGGTGACCGCTTCCGCCGGCGGCTATACGTTCTCCGGGTTCCAGCCGGGGACCTACACCGTGTCCGCCACATACGGCGGACGGTGTGGCCTGTCCGGCACCGCGACGGTCGACGTCTCCGGCCCGGACGTGTTGTGGGACCTCTACCTGTTTCCTTACAGCGATGGGCAGGGCTACACCTGCGCCGAGCAGGTGAGTCCGTTCACCGCCGCCGGCACCGTGGTTCCGCTGACCGGCGACAACGCGGTGCACGAGGTGGCGTTGCCGTTCGCGTTCCCGTTCTACGGGCAGGCGTACCTGCGCGCCTGGCTGGACACCAACGGGCTGCTGTCGTTCGACGACCCGGGCGGCTCCCACCCGTACACCGGCGGCCAGCTGCCGGCACCGGCCAGCCCGAACGCCCTCGTCGCGCCGTTCTGGGACGACCTGGTCGTCGACGCCTCCGCCAGCGTCCGGACCACGACCAGCGGCTCCGGAACTGACGAACGGTTCGTCATCGAGTGGCGCAACGTGCACCGCAAGGCCAACCCCACCCAGCGGCTCACCTTCGAGGTGATCCTGGCCCCCGACGGCACCGTGACCACCAACTACGACCAACTCGACAACGACGCCGAACGGGGCGCGCACGCCGCGGTCGGTATCGAGGGACCAGCCGGTGAGGACGGCCTGTCCTACTCCGCGGGCGAGCCGGTGCTGGCCGCCGGCCGGGCGATCAGCTTCGACCATCCCGAGGCCGGCAGCCCGATCGATGTGTACGACCTGTCCGGCACCCTGGTCAACGCCGCCGGCACCCCGGTCGTCGGTGCCACCGTCACCTTGGATCCCACCGGATTGACGGCTACGACCGGCGCCGGCGGAGCGTGGCGGTTCGACGACCTGGTCGCGGACAGCTACACCGTCACCTCTAACACCACCGGGCGGTGCCCACACGTCGCCCAGGCCCAGGTCGAACTGTCCGCTGACACCGTCCGCAACCTCCAGTACGGCCCGGACTACGGCGGCCTCGGCTACGCCTGCTCCACCAGCGCAGGCGGCTACGTGACCGCGACGAACCCGCTCGCGCTGACCGGCGACGCCGCGACCACGACCGTCAGCTTCCCGTTTCCGGTGACCATGCACGGCGGTACCTTCTCGTCGGCGACGGTGAGCACTGAGGGCGTGGTCATCTTCGGCCCGGCCCCAGCGGCGGACAGCCTGTGGAACAACCTGGCCATGCCGAACCGGACCGCTCCGAACGCGATCGTGGCACCGTTCTGGGACGACCTCTACATCGACGCCTCGGCCAGTATGTGGACGCAGACGTTGGGGACGGCACCGAACCGCTCCTTTGCCATCGAGTGGCGAAACGCCCGGCTCTTCGACTTCCCCTCCGACCGGCTCAGCCTCGAAGTGATCTTCTACGAGGACGGTCGGATCGCGTTCCACTACGGCACCATGGACACCACGTGGGAGCAGGGCGGCGCCGCCACCATCGGGATCGAGAACGCCTCCGGCACCGTCGCGGCACAGTACTCCTCCCACACGGCGGCACTGACCTCGAACGCGTCGATCACGTTCACGCCCGCGCCGCACGGGACGATCAGCGGAACCCTCACGGCGGCGGTGACCGCGACCCCGTTGAGCGGGGCGACCGTGACGCTGAACCCGGGCGGCGCGACGACCACCACCGGCGCCGACGGTGGCTACCAGTTCACCAACCTGCCCGTCGGCGAATACACGATCACCGCCTCCACTGGCGACAACCGCTGCGCCGGCCAGTACGCCAAGGAGACCGTCAACCACCCGGGCGGCACGTCCGACATCGACCTGTCCCTTATGGTCGACGGCGACGAAGGCGGCTACAAGTGCACCATCGGCGCCCAGACGTTCATCCCCGGTGACATCGTCGAGGGCTGGTCCGGCACCGACACCGTCTGGCAGAAGAACCCGCCGTTCCCGATCCAGCTGTACGGGCAGACGTACACCTCGGCCTGGATCGCCTCCAGCGGCCTGGTGACATTCAAGGACCCCTTGTACTTCGGCTGGATCGGCAGCACCTCCAGCCCCATCCCCTCCCCAGCCGCCGAAGGAGTGCCCAACGCCGCCGTCTACGTGCACTGGGACAAGTGGGTCATCGACTCCCAGGCCCGGATCGCCACCAAGACCAGCGGCACCGCCCCCAACCGGCAGTGGATCGTCGAATGGCGCAACGTCCACCTCGCCGGTGACACCACCGCCCGGACCACCTTCGAGGTGATCTTCCAGGAGAACGGGCAGGTCACCTTCGCCTATACCGACGTCACCGCCGGCAACGCCCGCGAGCGCGGCTCCACCGCCACCGTCGGCATCGAGAACGGCGCCGGCAGCATCGCCTTCCAGTACCTACACCGGGAAGAACGCCTGACCACCGGCCAGGGCATCACCTTCCGCCCGAGTCCGCCCGGACAGGGCACCATCACCGGCACCGTCACCTGCCAGGGAACTCCTACCGGTGGCGCCACCATCACCGCAGCCGGCCTGACCGCCACCAGCGCAGCCGACGGCTCCTACCAGATCACCAACGTGCCGGCCGGCACCTACGCCGTCGTCACCACCACGCCGATCGGCACCTGCAAGGGATCGGCGGTTCAGCAGGTCACCGTCGGCACCAACACCGAACACGTCGTCGACTTCCCCAACGCCGCCACCCCGGCCAACGCCGGCTACACACTGACCGAGCAACCAGTGCCCTACACCCCCGCCAACACCACCGTCCTGCCCCTCACCGGCGACGACGCCTACACCCAGACCAACCTGCCGTTCCCGATCAGCCTGTACGGGCAGGCGTACACCACCGGCTGGATCGACACCAACGGCCTCGTCACCTTCGTCAACCCCGGCGAACCGTCACCCGACGCGTGGCCGATCCCGTCCCCGGACAGCCCGGAGGAACCCAACGCCGCCGTCTACCCGTTCTGGCACGACTGGGTCGTCGACGCCAGCGCGAGCGTCCGGACCACCACCCGCGGAAGCGCGCCCAACCGGGAGTACGTCGTCGAGTGGCGCAACGTCCACTCCTTCGAGGACCCGCTGACCCGGATCACCTTCCAGGTGATCTTCCACGAGGCCGGTGGCTACAGCATCGCCTACACCGACCACGACGGCACCTTCCTCGAACAGGGCGGCGGCGCCACCATCGGCATCGAGAACGCCGAGGGCACCCGCGCACTGCAGTACACCTACCGGCAACCGGTCCTGCGACCCGGTCTCGGCCTGCGGATCACCCCACCGACCTCCTGACCCGCACCCCGACACCCGCCGACACCAGTCCACCCGCGCAAAGCCCGCACCCCGGAGGCACCCGGTGACGTCGACGCCGTCCGCGCAACCCCGACCACTGCCGACCCGAGAACTGGCACACCGGCCCCAAGCACGCCGTTCCGCAATCGCGGCCGCCGTTGTCGCCACCCTCGCCGCGGGCATCCTGCACGCCCCACCTGCCCACGCCGACCCGGGCGACGACCGCACGCCGTGGTCAGCGACACCGGTACCAACCGTGCCCACCACCAAGGTCAAGCCCAACCCCGCACCCGCATCCAAACGAGGTCCGGTAGCGGGCGACAAACCGGCACCCGTCTGGCCGGCCGCCGGCCGCACCGTCGTCGACCTGGCCACCGCCCACCGGGCCGGCGAGCCGCAACAGGCCGACGGCCTGCCGATCCGCATCGCAGCACCGGAGCAGCCCCGCCAAGCCGCCATGGCACCGGAAAAGGTTCGGGTCGAGGTCCTCGACCGGGCCGAGACCGCCCGAGCATCGGTCCAGGGCCTGCTGATGCGTGTCGCCCGCGCCGACGGGGCCACCACCGCCGGACAGGCCGATTTCACGGTCGACTACCGTCCGTTCGCCACCGCATACGGCGGCGACTGGGCCAGCCGCCTGCGCCTCATCTCCCTGCCGCCATGCGCACTGACCACACCCCAGGACAAAGGGTGCGTCGGTACGCCGCTGCCGTCGCGGAACAACGTCGCGGCCCGAACGGTCTCGGCGACCGTGCCGGTCAGCGCCACCGACACCCTTCTCGCCCTGACGGCGGCGCCGTCCGGTCCCGCCGGCGACTACTCCGCCACCTCGCTGCAAGCCTCCTCCACCTGGACGGCGGGCGGGAACTCCGGAGCATTCACCTGGTCGTACCCGATGCGGACCCCACCAGCCCCCGGGGGCACCGCCCCGGTCGTCGCCCTGGGCTACTCGTCCCAGTCGGTCGACGGCCGCCACGCCGCCTCCAACAACCAGCCCTCCTGGATCGGCGAGGGATTCGAGATCGATTCGGGCGGCTTCATCGAGCGCCGCTACAAAGCCTGCGCCCAGGACATCAGGGACTCGTCGAACCCCTCGGCGAACAACGACCGTAAGACCGGGGACCTGTGCTGGGAAACCGACAACGCCGTCCTGTCGCTCAACGGCACCTCCGGCGAACTCATCTACAACGCAAGCGAGGGGCGCTGGCACCTGCGCAGCGACGACGGATCCCGGATCCGTCGCGAGACCGGCGCCAGCAACGGCGACAACAACGGCGAGCACTGGGTCGTCACCGCCCCCGACGGCGTCCAGTACTGGTTCGGCCTCAACCGGCTGCCCGGCTGGACCACCGACAAGCCGGTAACCAACTCCACCCTCACCGTCCCCGTCTTCGGCAACGAGCCCAACGAGCCCTGCCACGCCACCGCGTTCGCCGACTCGGACTGTATGCAGGCCTGGCGGTGGAACCTCGACTACGTCGTCGACCCCTCCGGAAACTCGATCTCCTACTGGTACAAGCAGGAGTCGAACAAGTACGGACGCAACCTCGACCCCAACGACGACGCCACCTACCACCGCGGCGGATGGCTCGACCGGATCGACTACGGCACCCGCCAGATCAACGGCGTCGACTCCGTACACACCACCCCCGCACCCCTGCGGGTCGACTTCCAGGAAGCCGACCGCTGCCTGAGCGACTGCGGCGCCCACAACGAGATCCGCTGGCCCGACACCCCCTGGGACCAGGAATGCTCCGGCGCATCCTGCACCGACGACCTGCAACCCACCTTCTGGTCCACCAAGCGCCTGTCGACGGTGACCACCCAGGTCCGGCAAGGCAGCGGCTACACCAACGTCGAACGATGGACCCTCACCCACTCGTTCCCCGACCCCGGTGACGGCACCCGAGCCGGCCTCTGGCTCGACAAGATCTCCCACGCCGGTCTCGTCGGCGGCACCACCACCGTGCCCGACATCGAATTCACCTGGATACAACTGGCGAACCGGGTCGACGCCACCGGAGACTTCGCCGCCGCGATGAACTGGATGCGGATCACCGAGATCCGCAACGAAACCGGCGGAAGCATCAGCGTCAACTACTCGGCCGAAGACTGCAAAGCCGGCCAACCCATGCCAACCCCGCACACCAACACCCGCCGCTGCTACCCGGTGATCTGGGAACCCGAGGGCTACCAGAACCCGGTCACCGACTGGTTCCACAAGTACGTCGTCACCACCATCTACGAACAGGACAACACCGGCGGCACCGACCCCCAGGGCAGCCCTCGAGTCGTCTACCGGTACGACTACCCCGACGGCGCCGCCTGGCACTACACCGACGACGACGGCCTCATCGACAAGAAACACAAGACCTGGTCCGACTACCGCGGCTACGGCAAGGTCGCCGTCACCATCGGCGAGCCCGGCGAACAGACCTACACCGAAACCCGATACTTCCGCGGCATGCACGGCGACAAACTGGCCCCGTCTGGCGGCACCCGGACCGCCACCGTCGACGGCATCAACGACGAAGACTGGTACGCCGGCATGACGCGCGAGACCAAGGTCTTCAACGGCCCGACCGGACCCGTCGTCTCACGCGAGACGAACGTCCCCTGGCCGTCACCGGCGACCGCCACCCGCACCATCAACGGCGACACCGTCACCGCCCGCTACAGCCGCGTCGCCACCGTCCAGAAGTTCACCACCCTGGACGCCGGCCGTGGTGAACGGTCCACCACGACCACCACCAGCTACGACAGCTACGGCATGGCCACCAGCGTCGACAACCTCGGCCAGGACGGCGTTCCCGGCGACGAACAGTGCAGTAAGTACGACTACACCCCCCGCAACACCGACAACTGGCTGATGGACCGCGTCCACCGCGTCCAGATCTACGCCACGCAATGCTCCGCCACCACCGGCACTCTCACCGACGACGACGTCATGGGCGAGGCCCGAACCTTCTACGACAACCACGAGTTCGAGGTGGCGCCATCCCGGGGTCTGGTGACCCGAACCGACGAGATGACAGCGTGGAACGCCGGCGCCCCGACCTTCGCCACCAAGGGCCGCGCCGCCTACGACGTCCACGGCCGGGCGACCTCGTCCTGGGACGCCATGGGCTACGAGACGAAGACGGAGTACACCCCGGCATCCGACGGCCCCGTCACGGCAACCAAGGTCACCAACCCGCTGGCGCACGCCACCACGACGACCATCAACCCGGCGTGGGGTCACTCGACAACGATCGTCGACCCGAACAGCAAGCGCACCGACCTCGCCTACGACGGCCTCGGCCGCCTCACCGCCGTCTGGCTACCCGGCAGAACCAAGGACACCGACAGCGCCAACGCCACCTTCGGCTACCACCTCAGCACCACCACCGCCACCGCCGTGTCCACCTCACGACTCAACGCCGCCGGCAACTACATCACCACCTACAACCTCTACGACGGCCTGCTACGCCCCCGGCAGACCCAGAACACCTCCCCATTCGGCGGACGCCTCCTCACCGACACCTTCTACGACACCGCCGGCCGGGAGGTCCTCACCTACAGCCCCTACCACACCGCAGGAACCGCCGGCACAGTGCTGGAGACGGCCACCGATAAGCACAACGTGCCCACGCAGAACCGCAAAGTATACGACGGTCTGGGCCGCGTCACCGCCGCGATCTTCCAGCCCTACGGCGTCGAACGGTGGCGCACCAGCACCTACCACGCCGGAGACCGCATCGACTCCACACCCCCGGACGGCGGCACCGCCCTCTCCCTGATCGTCGACGTCCAGGGCCGCACCAGACAACTACGGCAATACCACGGCCCGACCCCGACCCCGGCCATCACCGGCAGTTGGGACACCACCGCCTACGCCTTCAACCGCAAGGACCAACTCACCGAGGTCACCGACCCCGCCGGCAACAAGTGGACCTACAAGTACGACATCCGCGGGCGGCAAACCGAAACCAACGACCCCGACAAAGGTCGGACCACGCTCACCTACGACAACGCGGGCAGGATCACCACCAGCACGGACGCCGAAGGTAACACCCTGGCCTACGTGTACGACCAACTCAACCGCAAGCGGGTGGTATACGAGAATCAGCCCGGCGGCCCGACACGTGCCCAATGGTTCTACGACACCCTCGCCAAGGGACACCTGAGCAGATCGACCAGGGCGGTCGGCTCCACCCTGTACGAAGTCAAGGTCACCGGTTACACCGACACCTACGAGCCCACGGGCACCCAGGTCGTTATCCCCGCGACCGAGACCGGTCTCGCCGGCACCTACAACTTCGACAACACCTGGAACATCGACGGCTCCCTGGCAGAGCTCGCCATGCCCGGCACCAACAGCGACCTCCCAGACGAAACCCTCACCTACGGATACACCGACCTAGGGCTGCCCAACACCCTCCGCACGGTCTACGGCAACCTCAGCGCCAGCTACGTCACCCGCACCGACTACAACGCCCTCGGTCAAACCCTGCGCGTCATCCTGCACACCGGAACCGGAGGCAGCGCCGAACAGGCATTCGACCACGAACCCGAAACCGGCAGGCTCACCAGAACCCTCACCAAGACCCTCCCCAACCCCGACTCCTCGATCGCACATGGCCTCGCCGACATCCACTACAGCTACGACCCCGCCGGAAACATCACCCAAATCAAGGACACCATCCCAGACCCGGCCGACGACACCCAGTGCTTCCGATACGACCACCACCAGCGGCTACGCCACGCCTGGACACCATCCACCGGCACATGCACCAACCCAGACGCGAGCACGCTCGGCGGCCCGGCCCCGTACTGGCACGAATGGACCTACGACAAAGTCGGCAACCGGCAAACCCAGGTCGCGCACAACTCGACCGGAAACGCCACCACCACCTACCACTACCCCCCAGCCGGTAGCCCGCAACCACACACCCTCACCTCCACCAGCGGCGCCGAAACCGGCAGCTACACCTACGACGCCACCGGCAACACCCGCACCCGGCCCAGTTCTACGGGCGCCCAGACCCTCACCTGGGATCCGGAAGGCCACCTCGAAACCAGCACCGACGACACCGGCGAAACCCGCTACATCTACGACGCCGACGGCAACCGCCTCATCCGCCGCGACCCGACCGGCAAAACCCTCTACCTGCCCGGCCAGGAAATCCGCCACACCTACGCCACCAACGCCAACGTCTGCACCCGCTACTACACACACGGCGGCGCCATCGTCGCGTCCCGCACCAACGGCGAACTCAGCTGGCTCACCGCAGACCCACAAGGCACCGCCCAGGTCGCGGTAACCGCGATCACCCAAACCCCGACAGTACGCCGACAGCTGCCATTCGGCGCCCCCAGAGGAGCGGACCCCGCCTGGCCGAACGACAAGGGATTCGTCGGCGGAACCCGGGACAACACCGGCCTCACCCACCTCGGCGCACGAGAATACGACCCCCAGATCGGCCGGTTCATCTCCGTCGACCCGATCATGGACCTTACCGACCCCCAACAGATCCACGGCTACACCTACGCCAACAACAACCCCATCACCCTGTCCGACCCCGACGGACTCGACCCCGGCGGCGGCCAGGCCTGCGACAACGGCCACTGCTCGCCCAGCTGGGGGGCTGACGTCGGCCAGTCAACGGGCGGCTCTACCGGATCCGGCGGAACAGCCAACCAAGGCTCAGGCAGCATCTCCGGAGCCGACCGCAACATCGAAGAGATACTAGAGCGCAACAAGCAACTGTTCCTGGAAACCTTCAGCGAAGACAACCCCTACTGCCAGGCCCCCGGTATGGCGTCACGCTGCGCAACCGCCCGCAACCAGGTGAAGGCCGGATACGACCCGTACAGCGAGTGGGTCAGGTTGATATGCGGTGACATCAACACCAACTGCCTGAACCAACTCGGCTACAGGTGGAACTGCGGCTTGTCCCCTTGTCCGGCCCTACTCATCGAAGGCGGCGAGATCCTGGTCGCCGTAGCCGGTGGCGTCGAGGCCATGGGAGGCCGCAGCCTTATCGGAGGACTGAAATCCCTTCCTGGCGGAGCCGCCCTGCTCGCCCGGCTGAAAGCCCTTGCCTCCGGTCAGGGCAAGGGGGGAATCGGAGACGTTAACGCCTTCGGCTACAAGGCCGTCACCGCCTTCTGTAGCTTTAGCGGTGACACTCGAGTCCTCATGGCAGACGGCAGCACCAAGGCAATAAGTGAGATCAGGCCAGGAGACAAGGTTGTCGCGGCCGACCCAGAAACCGGCGAGCAAGGTGCCCGGGAGGTCACGCGGGTCTGGGTACACGAGGACGCTGTGGTGCGCCTTGAGGTTGAAGGCGCCACCCTAACCACCACCGAAGACCATCCCTTCTGGAACGAAACCGACCAGCAGTGGCAACGAGCGGACGCCTTGGACCTCGGAGACCAGCTGTTGGCAGCGGATGGAACTCCAGTTGTGGTCGGCCCGATGGCCAACCGCAACGAAACCGAGACCGTCTACAACCTTACTGTTGCTGCCATCCACACGTATTATGTGCTGGCCGGTGACACGCCGGTCCTTGTGCACAACGCTCCTGGGCCGGACCCGTTTGGCCTTCCTCATGCTCCCGGCGTCTATATTATTACGCTGGACACTGGCGAGAAGTATGTTGGCCAAGGGAAAGACATTGCTACGCGATGGCGGCAACACTTTAGCCCGAGAGGCACACTTACCAAGGCCGGATTCACCCGCGATAATATTGCGGGTGTCGAATTTCGGCTGCCCGGTGCAGGTATCAGCTTGAACCAGCTTGAAAGTGAGGTGTTCGACGAATTCGGCGGAAAGGCCGGGCTTCCCTATAACACGAATAATCCCACAATGTACAAGATTTATGGAAGCGGTCCTGGCGGCGGAAAAGCCCCCGGCGGCGTCACATGTTAGTAGGTGGGGCAAGTGGCAATGAGGCCATCAAGTGAATGGCGTGACGGAATCGCGGAAGAGGCACGTCTCGTTGCTGAGGGTGCCTTGGAGGAGGAGTTTGCTGTCATGGCGGAGCTATTTCCGCCGGGTTTGCTCCAGCGTTTCGATGAGATTTTCGATGTCTTCGAGCGCGATATAGCCGGGCTTAGCTTTCCGTCAGATGGCGAGGTCATTGCCCTCATTCAAAAGGTGGTATATGCGCTAAACGCGCTAAATGAGGATTACGATTTCGATGCGATTGCAACTGGTGAGCGCGCCGTGCTATGCGAGTATATAGACCGAACGATTACCGAGGCGGGCGTCGACCTTGACGCGTTATCCGCCCGATACGGCGTTCCCCGCGAGGACCTGACTGATGAATGGCGTACTTGGTAAGACTCCACCGGCCCGAGAAAGTGTTGGGTAATCGGGTGGCTACTTTGGTTGAGATCGTCGTTGAGACGTCGAGTCGCTTCGTTCTCGATCGGACCCTGCGGTTCAACGTCCTCGCCGGCCAGGCGGGCGGCCATCAGCCGGATCATCGCCACCTTGATCATCGCTTCGGCGTGCGCGGGCTTGCGCTCGTAATCGCGGGCCAACCGTCTGCACCGTCCCAACAGGGAAAAACCGTTCCACCACCCACCGCCGGGGCAACACCTGGAAGCCTTTCACGTCGGCGTCGCGGGCCACGATCTGCAGTTCGACCCCCGCGAATCGGCCAGGTTGAGGTGGGGCTGTGGGTGCTCGGTGGGTGCTCGGATGTCGGGGAACTGACACGGACGCTCCGGGACGGGGCCGGATTTCTGGCCGCTCACGAGGTGGGCCAAACCATCGATCAACCTCCATGCGTGACGCTTGCGGGCCCTGGTCCTGCACGGACGCGGTGGGATACGGCCGGACTGAAGCGGTTGCCGTCGGACAGATCTTGCGATAGAGTCGAGCCTGGAAAAGTGGGCGCGTTCACTTCGGACTACGGATCAGAAGGTTAGGGGTTCGCCGAATCCCTTCGGGCGCGCAAGATCAAGAGGCGTCTGACCTGCGGAAGTAAAGGTCAGGCGCCTTCGCTTTCTTGTCCCTTGTGGTCGGTTGGGTGCTCGGTGGGTGCTCGTGCGACGAAGATGCCTCGCGTCCCGCTCCGTCCGGTTGGACGAGGTCCTGTCCGTCTGCATTTTGATCATCATCCTGCCGCTGCGGTTGCATGTCCAGATAGTGGGACGGGCGTTGCCGGCCCCTCCGGAGGCCGAGCCTCACTGGCGAGTGCTGCGGAGGCCGACGTCGTCGTCTGGAGCCCGCCGACGTGGGTCTCTACACCGCGCCGGTGTCGACGACCGCCATCAGCGAACGGTTCTGGGCGACTTCGATCGATGGCCTAACTCCCCGTCCGCCCATGGGCGTATGACGGGGGATCGCATGTCGGCTGCACCATGTGCTGCCAGGGACTGCCCGACAGCGAGATCGGATAACTCACCCGCCGCGAACTACTCGACCTCGACACCTGGTAAGCGAAGCCCATGGTGTTGCGTTATCCGGCTGGCGGGCTCGGCAAGGCCGCATCGACGAGGCCATCATCCCCCTGCGGGGTGCGGCGATGTCAGTGATGAGGTCGCTACAACCGTCTGGTCAAACTGCCAGTCGACCAGAGTCGCATCGAGGGGCTGAGTCGGAGGAGCGCCGCCGACGCAAAATGAGCGGATCTCACCGCGAACGCGGGTGTCGACGGGGGCCTGCTCGAGGGCAAGCAGATTGTGCTGCTGCACCACGTCGGGCGGCGCGTGGTGTATCGGGGCAACGCGAATCAGGCGTCAGCTGGTTCTGTCTCCGATAGGGTCGGGTCGGAGCACTTCGCGCGTTGCTGGCCGCTAGTGCTGTGGCCACGAACGTTCACGGTGTTGGGTGACACGCCGTCTGGCATGTCGGCCGGGCGACGTCGTGGCGGTCAGGCTGTGATGGTGGCAGATCCTGTACGCGTACGGCGGCTGAGTGACCAGGAGGGTCAGCAGTTGCTGCGCATCACTCGCAGAGGTAGCGGCTCACCGATCCGATTACGGCGTGCCATGGTCGTGCTCGCCTCGGCCGGCGGGAACACCGTGCCGGCTATCGCCCGTCTCGTGCAGGCGGACGAGGACACGATCCGGCAGGTTATCCACCGGTTCAACGAGATGGGCATGGCCAGCCTGGACCCTCGGTGGGCGGGTGGCCGTCCCCGCCTGATCAGTCCTGACGACGAACAGTTCATCGTCGCGACGGCCAACACCCGCCCCGAAGCGCTGGGGCGGCCGTTCACCCGGTGGAGCATCCGCAAGCTCGCCGACTACCTCACCACACGGCCGGACCGCCGGATCGCGATCGGGCGGGAACGGCTGCGGCAACTGCTGATCAAGCACGGGATCACCTTCCAGCGGACCAAGACGTGGAAAGAGTCGACCGACCCCCAGCGCGACGCCAAACTCGCCCGCATCGACCACGTCACCAGCAACTTCCCGCATCGGGTGTTCGCGTTCGACGAGTTCGGCCCCCTCGTCATCCGCCCGCAGGCCGGTGCCGGCTGGGCGCCCAAGGGCCACCCGCGCCGACTGCCCGCGAACTATCACAAGCTGCACGGCGTCCGGCAGTTCCACGGCTGCTACTCCGTCGGTGATGACCAGCTCTGGGGCGTCGTGCACCGCCGCAAAAGCGCCGCGAACACCCTGGCCGCGCTCAAGTCCATCCGCCGCGCGCGACCCGACGGAGCACCGATCTACGTCATCCTGGACAACCTGTCCGCGCACAAAGGCCCGAAGATCCGCGCATGGGCAGCCCGGAACAAGGTCGAACTGTGTTTCACCCCGACCTACGCCTCCTGGGCCAACCCGATCGAGGCCCAGTTCGGGCCATTACGTACCTTCGTCATCGCCGACTCGAACCACCCCAACCACGCGGCACTGATCCGTCACCTACACAAATACCTGCGCTGGCGCAACGCCAACGCCCGCCACCCCGACGTCCTGACCGCCCAACGCCGCGAACGCGCCCGCATCCGCAGCGAACGACAACGACGCTGGGGCCAACCCACCGCCCGCGCAGCCTGACCGTCACGCGTCGCCGGTTGGTCGTCCCACCTCGCCGAGCGCATCCAGTAGCCGGTTCCTCGCCGCCTGCAGCCGGACAGGATAGTCCGGCCTGAACACCTCCGCCAGCGAGGTCTCCAGCGTCCCGGAGATGCGATATAGCGGGGACCACACTGCGCGGTCGCGATCGGCCAACTCGTCGAAATCGGCAGTGCCCATCATCCGGTGAAGCCAGTCTGAGAGCACCAACGCTTCGTCCCGGCTCAGCCTGATCATGAAGTCGTCCTCCGTCACCGCGCCGAGGTTACCGTCCGCTCGACACCGTGAACGTTCGTGGCCACAGCACTAGCGTGGGAGAAGCGGCCGGTCTCGGATCTCTGCCCACTGGAACCCATCATTAGGGGAGCCCACGGGAGCGACGCACCATGAGTCGATATGGCGAACCGGCGGCGAGACGCCCAGGGGTGCCCTCCGGGTCACGACTCGGAAACTGATGACGGTTCGGATGCGATGACCGGTGGTGCGAAGCCTGACGAGCCCGCTCGCGGCCTGTTTCGGCGCCGGGCCGCGTATTGGAGGAGCACGCCGCGGCTCGCCGAACGTTCGACGCTCACCGCCACCGGCGGACCGGTTCCGCCGACCCGCCACCACCCAGCCGAGGGTGCTGATCGTCCGGCTGTGTCCCCGCGCCAGCCGAGGCTCGGTCTCGCCGGGCTGAGCTTCGTGGTGCCGCTGTTCTTCCTGCTCGCCTTTGGTGCGGGTGATGCGGAGTCCTCGTTGCTGGTGCTCGGGCCGCTCACCACGTTCGCCTTGCCGGTGATCTCGATGATCGCGTTCTGGTGGCAGGACTGGCCGGGCAGCGTGCTGCGAGCCGGATGGTCCGGCGCGACCGACACGATCCTCGCCGCCGTCGGCGGGTTGGGCCTCACCGTCGCCGCCCAGGCCATCGTTGGCCGGGTCGACCTGCGCGGGGTCTTCGACCCGCATGCCGGTCCCGGGCACGGCGCGACCTTCCCGACAACCCTGGCGCTGGGCGCGGGCACGTTCGTCGCGATTCTGCAACTGACTCTGGTGACCGAGGGGTGGCCGTTGCGTCGGTTCGGCCGGATCCGGTCCGGCGTGGCCACGTTAGGGCTGTGTTGGGCGGTGGCGGTGGCGGCGTATCTGCTCGTGGTCAATCTGGACGAGGTTCCCGCCGCCGTTCGCGAGGCGGACGGCCTGCGCAACCCCGGAGGTCCGCTTTCCGCGCAGACGTACGGCGCTCTGCTGATCACGTTGGGCGTCTGGCAGGTGGTGCCCTTCGTTGCGTTGCGGGGCTGGCCGTTCTGTCGGCTCCACCGCCGCGGCCCGCGCCTGCTCTTCGGCAACGCCGGCGTGATCGCCGGTACGGCGGGGACTTTCGTGCTGCTGACTCAGGTCGCCGGCTGGCGGCCCGACCAGATCACCGCAATCGGCGGCACGGTCATCGCCGGCGCTCTGCTGGTCGCGATGCTCTTCGAAGGCTGGCCGGCGACCCGGTTCGGCCCCACCTTCGGTCGGCTCTGCGTACTGCTCCTGGTCGCGGTGGTCGCGGTCGCCCTGTACGTGGTCCTGTCGGTGTATGCCGGGCGGATCAGCTGGGTCCGGGCGTCCGCGAACGACTGGATCGCGCTGGCCTCTCTCAACTTCCTCGCGATGGGGGTCGTGCTGCACGTGGCGGTCTGGCATCGCTGGCCGGTGGTGGCCGGGCCGCACAAAACTTGATAGTGGAGAATAAGTCTCGGCTTCGCGCGGCGGGATGGGCTGGACCTGCGGATCGTCGAGCTCGACGTCCAGGACCAGGAGTCGGCCGACAGCGCACTCAAGACCATCCTGACCGACGCCGGGCAGCTCGACAGGGTCGTGCACAACGCAGGTCACCTCTACGTCGGTTACGTGGAGGCGTTCACCGCCGAGGACGTCGCGCGACTGTTCGACATCAACGCCATCGGTATCCAGCGGGTCAACCGCGCTGCGCTCCCGCATATGCGCGACCGCCGTTGCGGCAGGCTGGTCTACGTCGGCAGTACCACGTCGGTCGTCGTCCCGCCGTTCCTGGGCCCGTATGTGGCCTCGAAGTTCGCCGTCGACGCCCTGGCCCAGGTGACCGCGTATGAGGTCGGCCAGTTGGGCATCGAGACGATCATCGTCATGCCCCGGTCCCTTCACCCAGGGCACCGAGTACTTCCCACGCCGACCACGCCGCCGATGCGCACGTCGCCCAGGGGTACGCCGCGCTCGACGCGATGGTCGCCCGGAACGAGGAGGCCAGGGCGAGTCTGTTCCGGCCCGGAGTCGACGCGGGTCCGCCGTCGCCGAGCAGATCGTGCGGGTCCTCGCGCTGCCTGCCGGAAGCCCACGTGGCGCGGGTCGAGCTGCCCGCGCGGCAACAGGGCTGATGGCGTGGCCTACCTGCCCTACAGCGACATTCTCCCCCGCCTCGCGGCCGGCTCGCGATCGGCACGACAATTACTTGGCGGCCATGTGACTTGGCGGTACGTGTGCGAAGCCGTGGACCTGCTCGCGGTCCCCGTTGACGAGCCGACGCGCCCACCCGCCGCGCTGCCGGCTGGCCTACGCGATCCTCGACGGCACTCTGTCCGGGATCGACCGGAGCGCCCGACAAGAGCCACCTCCAGAACTGGGTGACAGCATCCAATACCGTGACGGACCGCTGTTCCCGGGACGAACCCGGGCGAACTGGCTAACGTTGGGCTATAGGGTTGGTTGGATCTTGTCGGAGGTCGTCGAGTGTCGTCGGGTACGGAAGTCGAAGTCACCCTCCGTGTGGACGGGACTCCGTGTCGGCTGGCCGTGGATGTACGCACCACGCTGCTCGACGCGTTGCGGGAGCGGTTGGGCAACACCAGTGCCAAGAAGGGGTGCGACCACGGGCAGTGCGGTGCGTGCACCGTGCTGCTGGACGGCCGGCGGGTCAACAGTTGCCTCGCGCTCGCGGTGGCGCACGATGGCGCCGAGGTTGTGACGGCGGCCGGGCTGGCGCCGGACGGTGAGCTGCACCCGTTGCAGCGCGCCTTCATCCGCCACGATGCCTTCCAGTGCGGCTACTGCACACCGGGCCAGATCGTTTCGGCGGTCGCCATGCTGGCCGAGGTTGAGGCTGGCTGGCCGAGTGCGGTGACCATGGGTGAACCTGCCGGCGTGGGCAGTGGCGGGGGCGACGGCCCGATCGTGGGGACGTTGACGGACGACGAGGTTCGTGAGCGGATGAGCGGCAACCTGTGTCGCTGCGCCGCGTACGCCAATATTGTGCCGGCGGTCCAGGAAGTGGCCCGGCGATGAGGACCTTCCGCTACGAGCGCGCCGAGAGTGTGTCCGGGGCTGTGGCACTACTCGCCGAGGCGCCGCAGGGGGCCTTCCTCGGCGGGGGGACCAACCTGGTGGACCTGATGAAGCTCGACGTGGCCCGGCCGGACCTGCTGGTCGATGTACGGCGGCTGGTCTCGGACCGGATCGAGGAACTGCCTGACGGCGGTGTACGCATCGGCGCCGGTACTTCCAACAGCGAGTGTGCCGCCGACCCGCTGGTCCGCCAGCGTTATCCGATGGTTTCTCAGGCCCTGCTGTCCGGTGCCTCCGGTCAACTGCGCAATCTCGCCACCACTGCCGGGAATCTGTTGCAGCGCACCCGCTGCCCGTACTTCCAGAACGTCACCACGGCGTGCAACAAACGCGAACCGGGAACCGGCTGCTCCGCCATCGAGGGGCATCACCGCGACCTGGCCGTCCTCGGCACCTCACCGGAGTGCGTCGCGACCCACCCGTCGGACCTCGCCGTCGCGCTGGCCGCGCTGGATGCGACGGTCCGTACCGACGGGCCGGGCGGGGAACGGGTTGTTCCCATGACTGAACTCCACCGGCTGCCCGGGCCGGAACCGCAGCGGGACACCGTACTTCAGCACGGTGAGTTGATCACCGCGATCGACCTGCCGCCGCTGCCGTTCGCCGCACGCTCGCACTTCCGTAAGGTCCGGGACCGGGCGTCGTACGCGTTCGCGTTGGTCGCGGTGGCCGCCGCGCTCGACCTGGCGGATGGGGTGGTGCGTGACGTGCGGATCGCGCTGGGCGGGGTGGCGCACAAGCCGTGGCGAGCGTATCGAGCCGAGGAACTGTTGCGCGGCGGACCGGCCGACGAGGAACTGTTCCGCCAGGCTGCCGAGGCCGAGTTCGCCGACGCCCGGCCGTTAACCGGCAATGCTTTCAAGGTCCCGTTGGCCCGCAACACCATGGTGGCTACTCTGCTGGATCTGGCCGGGGGGCCGCGATGACCGCCACCACCCCGGCCATCGGCCAGGCGCTGGACAGGTTCGACGGCGTTGAAAAGGTGCGCGGCCTGGCTCCGTACGCCTTCGAGCACCCGGTGGAACACCCGGCGTACCTGTTCGCGGTGCAGAGTACCGTCGCGGTCGGTCGGATCACCGCGATCGACTGCAGCCAGGCGAGCGCCCAGCCGGGGGTGCTGGCCGTGCTCACGTACCAGAACGCTCCTCGGCTCAGCACGGACGACGCTGAGCTGTGCATCCTGCAATCCGACGACGTCGCCTTCCGCGGCCAGATCGTCGGCGGGGTGATCGCGGAGACCTCGGAGATCGCCCGGGACGCTGCCGGCATGGTCCGGGTGGACTACGAGGAGCGACCGCACAACCTCGACCTACGGGGCGAGGTGCCGGGTCACCGGGAGAGACTCACGGTACCGGACGAGGTGCTGCCGATCTTCCCGATGGACACCTCCCAAGGAGACGTCGATGCCGCGCTGGCCTCGGCGGCGGTACAGGTGGACCAGCATTACTGCACCCCCTGGTACACCCACAACGCGCTGGAACCGCACACCACGATCGCCTGCTGGACCGACGACGGCTTGACCCTCCACCTATCGACCCAAGCGGTCACCAGGATCCAGGCGGCGGTCGCGGGTGCGTTCCAGCTCCGGCCCGAGCGGGTTCGGGTGATCTCGCCACACGTCGGTGGCGCATTCGGGTCGAAGGTCTATCCGCGGGCCGATGTCGTGCTCGCCGCGATGGCCGCCCGGTTCGTCTCGGGTCGACCGGTGAAGTTCGCCCTGACCCGGCAGCAGACCTTCGCCCAGACCGGCTACCGGCCGCCGACGTTCCAGCGGGTACGACTGGGTGCCGACAGCGACGGGCGGCTGGTCGCGATCGAACACGACTCGATCGAGCAGACCTCAAAGGTCAGGCAGTTCGCCGAGCACAGCACCAGAGCCACCCCGAGCCTGTACGCCGCGCCGAACCGGCGTACCCAGCAGTGGGTGGCCGAGGTGGACGTACCGACACCGACGATCATGCGGGCGCCGGGAGAGGCGTCCGGCATGTTCGCGCTCGAGTCGGCGATGGACGAGCTGGCCATCGCGTGCGGCCTGGACCCGATCGAGCTGCGTATCCGCAACGAGCCGCAGGTGCACCCTTACTTCCAGCTACCGTTCTCCAGCCGGAACCTGGTCGCCTGCCTTCGGGAGGGTGCCCGCCGATTCGGTTGGGAGCCGCGCGACCCGACCCCGCGGGCCCGTCGAGACGGGGGCTGGCTGGTCGGCACCGGGGTGGCCGCGGCAACGTACCCCGTGCTCCGGTTGCCCGGGTCGAAGGCGACCATCCGCGTCGGCCCGGACGGCCGGTACACCGTGCTGATCGCCGCCGTGGACATCGGAACCGGCACCCGGACCGCGCTGACCCAGGTCGCCGCCGACGCCCTGCAGGTCGACATCGAGCAGGTCGACCTGCGACTCGGTGACAGCACATACCCGCCGGGGGCCGAGGAGGGAGCATCGGCGGGAATCACCAGCTGGGGCGCGACGATGCACGCGGCCGCCGACCAGCTACGCCAGCGGCTGAGCACCGAGCACGGCGGGACGGTGCCGGCCGACGGGCTGGAGGTCACCGCCGACACACCGGACAACCCCTACCTCAAGCAGTACGCGATGCACAGTTTCGGCGCGCAGTTCGCCGAGGTACGGGTACACGAGCGAACCGGCGAGATACGAGTACCCCGACAACTGGGCGTATTCGCGTGCGGCCGGATCGTCAACCCGAAGACCGCCCGCTCACAACTGCTCGGGGGAATGACCTGGGGCCTGTCCATGGCCCTGCACGAACAGACCGTGCTCGATCTCCGGTTCGGTCACGTCGTCAACCACGACCTCGCCCAGTACCACATCAGCAGCAACGCCGACGTCGGCGCCATCGAGGTGCACTGGATCGAGGAGGACGACCCCTACGTCAACCCGATGCGGACCAAGGGCGTCGGTGAGATCGGCATCGTCGGTGCAGCAGCGGCGATCGCGAACGCCGTCTACCACGCCACCGGCGTCCGCATCCGAGACCTACCGATCACCCTGGACAAACTCCTCCCAGTCAACAGGCCCGTTCCAGAAGTTGGCGGATAGCCATTCGTCGATCGTGACGATGTACAGGAAGGCCCGGTGGCGCACAGCTTCCGCGGCTTCAGCCCGCGCTTCCAGGGCGACAGCCTGCTCGCGAACCTGGGCCTGGTCGAGGCGCTGCAGACGATCGCCGACGCGCGCAGCGTCACCGTCGCGCAGGTCGCCATCGCCTGGGTACTCAGCTGCGGCGACGGCATCGTCCCCCTGGTCGGGGCCCGCCGCCCGGACCGGCTGGCCGAGTCGCTGGGCGCGCTCAACCTGACGCTGACCGACGACGACCTCGCCGCGATCGACCTGGCGGTACCGGCCGGCGCCGCCGCCGGTGAGCGGTACGGGCCCCGGCAATGGCGGAGCTGGACAGCGAACGGTAAGGAGAGGCGCCTGCTGGTTGCCGAGCCGCCGATCGCGTTGTTGCAGGCGTGGCTCCGCAAGGCGCCGGTCAAGGTAGTTGGCTGGTCACCCTAGGCGTGCCGCATGGCCTGGAGCTCCCACATGCTGACCAGCGCGTTGGCCCGCGCCGTTGCGGCCGAGACCGCACCGCCGGACCAGTCGGAGTTGCAGTCGTTAAGCTCGGCGTAGTTGAAGTTCACCGGGGTGCAGTCGCTGTTCTGCAGGGCGTAGATCTTGTCGAACACCGCCGGGCCGGCAACCCCGTTGTTGTCGAGGTTGTAGGCGTTCTTGAACCGCTGTACTGCGGCTGCGGTGGCCAGCCCGAAGGCGCCGTCGATGGCCAGTATCCCGCCCAGGCCGGGGTAGCCGGAGACCCGGATCTGCAACTGGCGGACGTCCTCACCGGAATTCCTGCCGAAGCGTCCGTCCCCGGCTGTATCAGCCGTCGGCGTGCGCGGGCGCTGCGGTCGTCACGGTGGCGACGAGGGTCGCCCCGACCGCCAGGGTGAGCGTAGCGACGGATTGGGGCATGTCTGAAACACGGTTCCTCCAAACCGGGGGAATCCGTGCCGACCAGCACCTCTCGATACCTTCATGAAAGATCCTCCAGAACTCAGTGGCCGGTAACGCCGTCACGAGCGGCCTCCGCTGCCGGCCGTTGCCCGGCGCCAACGTCGATGAGGCCCGTACGAAATCGGGGAGCGAACTGGAGACCGATTGTTCCGATTTCGATTTACGTCGTGGGGTTCGTCGTCGCCATGGCGGTCAGCCACGCGTCGGCCAAGGCAGGGCAAAATCCGATCCAGATCTTCGAGCCGAAGGGCTCCGGGTTTCCGTAGCTTTCGCGAACGGCGATGGCCGTGTGTTGTGGCCCGTCGCACTGGCTGTCTGCTCGTACGAGGGCAGCCGGAAGATCGTGGCGGGTTCAACTCTGAGGCGGAGGAACGCCGCCGACGCAAATGAGCGGATCTCACGGCAGACCGAGGTAATGGCAAAGAAGATGGGGATATGAGACGGATCGTCCGATCCCCGGCCCATCCTGACCGATGAGACACACCGGGTCACTTCGTTTGAGATCTTTTTCGACCTCGTGTTCATCTTCGCCCTCACCCAGATCCTGTCGTACATGGCGAAGCCGGCACCCACGCCGCTCAACTTGACGCAGGGGCTCATCCTCCTGCTACTGCTCTGGATGGCCTGGACGACCTACACCTGGCTGGCCAACCAGGTCCGCGCCGACATCGGACTGATCCCCGCCGGCACGGTCGTAGCGATGGCGGCCATCTTCGTGGCCGCCCTGGTGATACGCGATGCCTGGCGGCACGGCCCGGGGATCCTGGACGCACCCCTGATCCTCGCCTTGGCCTACATCGTGCTACGCGGACTGGACATCGCCCTCTATTTCCATGCCGCGAAGGGCGACCGGCAAATGCGTACCACCCTGCGCATCTTCATGATCACCGCGGTCCTCGCCTGGACACCCCTCGTCCTCGGCGCCATGTTCGGCGGCACCGCGCAGACCCTGCTCTGGGCAGGCGCCTTCGTGATCGACTTCAGCGGTGGTTTCGTCGCCTCGGCGGTCAGCGGGTGGCGACTACGCAGCGCCAGCCACTTCACCGAACGGCATGGTCTGGTGCTGATCATCGCGCTCGGCGAGTCCCTGTTCTCCACGGGAGTGGGGGCCAGGTCGGCGGTAACGCATGGGCCGGTTCTGCTGGCCGCGTTGCTCGCATTCACCGTGGCGGTCTGCCTGTGGTGGCTCTATTTCAAGAACGCCGCGCTCATCGCCGGCCGGGCACTGGCGGAGCTGAGTGAATCAGAGCGGGGCCGGAGCTACTCAGAAGGGACCCGGTCACAACTGCTGGTCGCTTACCTCGGGACTCTGCTCGGTCCGGCGTGTCCACTCGTAGCCGACGAGTGTGACGAGGAAGGCGGTGAGGAGCCCGAGCGCGGCCAGTGCGGGCATGAACCGGGCGGAGGGTAGTAGTAACAGGGCCGCGCAGACGGCGACGATCTGCGTCCGCGGAACGGACCGGACGGCGAGTCGGAGGAACAGGATTCGGCCGGCGAGGTAGACGGCGACCCCGCCGTATAGGGCGACGAGAACGATCCAGTCCAACGGCTGCTGGGCGGCCCGCCCGGTTCGGTGGTGGGCCAGGTGGTCGATGACCTGTCCCATGCCGAGCGAGCTGTAGATAACCCCGGCGATCAGGAAAAAATGCGCCAGGCTGTACGCGTTGCTGGCCACTATTGGCAGGCGTCTGTCTTGCACCCGGTCGAGATCGTCGTCGACGCAGCCCATTCGCGGTGGCCAGTGGCGCGACCACCGTCAGGTCGTCAACGCGATCTGCTGGATCAAGCGCACCGGGTCGGCCGCTGCGCGACCTGCCCGAACGCGTTTTCCCGGCGAGAAGGAACCATCTCGCTGGCGGCGACACTCGTGTTACCTGCCGCCGGGATTGCAGACGGCTTCTTCAACGGCCCGTTGCAGCAGTTGGGCCGCCGTGATTTCGGCCAGCCCGGCGTTGAGCAAGTCGGTGATGACGTCCGGTCGGGTGAGTGCGCCCAGCAGCGTGGTGGCCTCGACGGTGCTGAGGTCGGGGCGTAATTGCCGCTGCTTGGCTAAGGAATCGATGATTCTCGCCGCGTGTGCGGCGCGGCCGTTTCGTGTCCGCCAGCGCTCGGCAAGCGCGGAATCGGTTTCCATGATCCGGTCGAGCGTGCGGATCGCGGGTCCGATCTGGCTAGCGTGCCACACCGCGACGTCGATGAACAGGCCGAGCATCCTCCGAGCGGATTCTGCCTGCGCGACCTGGTCCAGCCGTTCGGGCAGGCCGATTGTGGCATTTGCCCAGTCCGCAACCGCGACCAGCAGCTCATCTCGGCTGTCGAAGTGCAGGTAGACCGCCTGGCGTGACAGCCCTGCCCTCGCTGCGATCATGCCCATCGACGGCTCGGCCTGTTCGCGCAGGATGTGCAGTGCCGCGGCAAGGATCCGCGTGCGGGAATCGGGCAAGTCGGGCACCGAACCGTCACTTGACATACTGTCAAGCTGCCATAGCCTTGACAGCATGTCAAGTGCCCTGTGTGCTGTCTTCGCGCTCGCCGCGTTATGCCAATCCGCGATCCTGGGAGCAGGGATGTTCGACGCGGTCGTCCATTCCCCGAACTGGAGGCAGGCCGAGTCGCTGCTGGCCTACCGGAAACTGTTCCGGTCCCGCCATCCCGGTCACTTCTTCCAGGTGACGGCACCGGCCACGATCGTCCTGCTGGTGACGGCGCTGATCCTGAGCCTGCTCAACGACGTGAGTTGGGTGTACGCGGTGGTCGCGCTCGCGTCGCTGGTGGCCACCGCTGTGTTCACGCTCATCTACTTCGTCCCCCGTAACCGGATGCTGTTTTTCGAACCCGTGGAGGATCAACCCGGCAAGCGCACCCGCGAGATTGTGCGCCAGTGGGAACGCGCCAACGTCGTACGTCTGCTGATCCTGTTCACCGGGGCCGCGGCGAGCCTGTTCGCGCTGACTGCGCTCTGCTGAAAGGACCAGCCAGCAGCTGACCTCGAAGTCGTCGCCCCTGGCTGCACCGAGCTGCTTCCACGGTTCCAGGTGCGAGGGGAAGCCCTAGGTCCTCTCTCGCGGATCAACTCTGTCGGGTACAGCGCGTAGCCAGTCGCGGGCTTCGACGAGGTCGAGGGTGGCTTGGTAGTGACTGGCCAGCTTGTCGAAGCGGGTGGCCAGTCCGCGCCAGTGTTTGCGCCGGTTGAACCCGCGCTCTACCTGGTTGCGTTTGCGGTAGGTGGCGCGGTCGAAGTTCGGTGGTCTGCCACCGTTGCGGCCGCGCCGCTTCCGGTTGGCGATCTGGTCGTTGGGCTCGGGGATGACTGTGGTGATGTCCCGTGAACGCAGCAGCGCCCGGTTGGCCCGCGATGAATACGCCTTGTCGCCGGTCAACGAGTCCGGGCGTTTACGCGGTCGACCGATGCCGCCCGGTCGCGGCACCGCGATCTGATCGAGCAGGGCCGCCAGTTGGCGGGTGTCGGCGGCCTGACCCGGGGTGATTCGGGTGGCCAGGGACCGGCCGCGTCCGTCAGACAGGGTATGGAGCTTGGTGGTCAACCCGCCGCGCGAGCGTCCGATGCTTTGGCGTGCCCGCGATTCGTCGCGGTCGAGCCCCCTTTACGGGCACCTGCGGCGTGTTGGTGCACCCACACGATCGTCGCGTCGATCTGGGCGTCCCAGTCGATGTCACCGTCGGCCTCGGCCAGAGCAATGACCTGCTTCTTCAGCTCGGCCCAGGTGCCGTCGGCGGCCCAGCGCCGGAACCGCTGGTAGGCGGTCTTCCACGGCCCGTACCGTTCAGGCAGGTCCCGCCACGGCGACCCGGTGCGCTTGATCCAGCAGATCGCGTTGACGACCTGACGGTGGTCGCGCCACTGGCCACCGCGAGCGGGCTGCGCCGGCAGCAACGGTTCCAGCACAGCCCACTCGGCGTTGTTCAGGTCTCCACGGGCCATACCTGTCTAACGAACACGATTCATGATCCGCGAGACAGAACCTAGTACTGCAACGGCAGTGTCAGGGGTAGCTGTGTCGTCGGTAGCGGCAGAGGCCGGGACCGAGGACCTTCGACAACCGCTCCCCGCAGACGGCTCTCGAAGGTCTGATGGACCTGACGCTCGCGCAAGTCGCCCGGCGCATGGGCATCAGTGATGAGTCCGTGCGCCGGGCGGTGCTCGCGGAGGGCGGTCAGATACGCCCGAAGGGTCGTCGGCCTCGGGTTACGTTGTGACGGGCCTGGTGGGTCGTGGCGGTCAGGAGCGTCAAGAGCTCGGGTGAGTCTTGGACGGGTCCCTTGCCCTGTACTGCGGCGTAGATGGTTACGCCAGGAGGTGTGTGCGGAGAGAATGCCTACCTGGTTCAGCGTGGGCGTGGCGGCCGAGGCTCAGGTGGTGGCCTCTGCGTGGTCCCGGAGCCCGGCAAGCGTCGCCCGCATCATGGGTGTCATCGTCGAGTCGAGGAACGACTGAACCATGCCGGACAGGATCGGCGTTGTGGGGAGGAACGAGTACGTCCAGCTCAACCGCGTACCACCGGCTTCGGGTTCGTAGCGGAACTCCGCGACGGCGTGCTGCACGGCAATACGCTGCACGCTCGTGAATCCCCAGATCTGGTATCGGAAGACATCCGGCTCGTCGGCGAGCACCTCCTCGACGAGGTAGTGCCCGTCCTCGAAGCGCACCCAGCGACGGTCTCCGACTCGCTCGCCGGGCGTCCACTCGCCGACCAGCGGCTGGGTCGTGTCGACCGCCGGGAAGCCGTTGTCGAACTGCACGATGTCCTCCAGCGACAGATTCGGGTCGTTGCCGGAGGACCACACCTGCTCGGGCGGCGCGTCGACGTGAACGGAGTGCGTGACGCTCACGTAGCCGTCATCGACCAGAGCGGGGCGCTCGCCGGAGTAGTCGGGCGGCTCTCCGGGCGGAACGGTCAGCCGCCAGGCCACGACGCCGAGCGCGGCGATGGTGGCGGCGCCCACGATGCCGAGGCGGGTGAGGATGCGGCGAGCGCGAGGACGGCGCGAAGTAGGTTCGCTGGCCATACGACTCCCTCAGGTTGACGTTGTCAACCAGACTGAGCCCGGGGGTTGACTTTGTCAACCCGTCGGGCTCGCAGGTAGACCTCGTCAACCGCGCGGCTAGCATGGCTCGGATGGCCGGGTCCACGCGTGATGCGATCGTCGATGCCGCCACGGCACTGCTCGATGAGGGCGGCCCTGCGGCGGTAACGCTGCGCGAGGTCGGACGCCGCGCAGGAGTCTCGCACAATGCCCCGTACAAGCACTTCGCCGACAAGGAAACGCTGCTCGCCGCGGTGGCCGCCCGTGAACTCCACGCCTACGCGGCCCTCCTCACCACGGACAGCGAAGGAGGTATCGCGGCGGCGCTCACCGCCTACCTCAACCGAGCCTTGCGGCATCCGGCCCGATTCCGGCTGGTGTTCGGACCATGGACCAGCGACGACGCCCAGCTCGGCGATGCCGCCGATACCGCCCACGACGCACTGCTGGGCGCCGTGACCGCCAGTCAGCGCACAGGCGAGCTTCCCGCCGGCGACCCGATCGCGCTCGCCGAGCTGCTCCGCGCGACCAGTCACGGAGCCATCGAACTCGCGCTCGGCGGACACCTCGCGAAGAACGGCTCTACGACAACACCCGCCGATCTCGTGAGCAGACTGCTCGCGCTCCTGGCACCATGACCCAGCCAACCACACTCGCCCCCTCTTCAGCGGTACAGGGCGAGGCCAGGTCATTTGCGGCACGGAGACGCACAATGCCCGGCGGCTGGTCCGCGCCCCAGGCGGGACTGTCCGATTAAGGGCACTGGTGCCCCGGTGGTAGCACATGGTAGCGGCATCGCTCGTGCACCGTGAGCCCTGATGGCCAGGGTATTCGGGTGGAGGATCCCTGGGCGGGGGACTGCGCCGAAGATCAGCCGTCCCCATTTGCCCAGATCAAACCAGCTTGGCTCGCACTGCCGACCGCACGCCTGTCCACTACTGTGTGCGACCACCGGAAATGCGCCAGAGCCGAATGTGAGACAGAGCCGCTCCTGGCACAGTCCCTCGACAGTGGGTGTTGCCGAAGTTCGGCAACGAACGGCCCTTGCATCTGTCATGACATCGATCTGGAAAGTCGCGGGGGTGGGGGTGAGGCTTGCCGGCATGGTTGAGTTCCGCCGCGCGCCCGCCAAGGCCGACGGGTCACTGTTCCGCGCTGCTCCCGCCGAGGGAGGGGGTGTGTCATGACATCGGTGATCGAGACCCAGGGTTTGACGAAGTTCTACGGCAGTCGCCGTGGATTGGAAGATCTCGATCTTCAGGTCCAGCAGGGTGAGGTGTTCGGCTATCTCGGCCCGAACGGGGCCGGGAAGACGACCACGATCAGGCTGCTGCTGGACTTCATCCGTCCCACCCGGGGCACCGCCACGGTGCTCGGCGCCGTCCCCCGGCACGGCGTCGACACCCGCCGCCGGATCGGTTACCTCCCCGGCGAGCTTTCGTTCGAGGGACGGGAACGGGCGGCCGAGCTGCTGCGATTCTTCGCCGACACCCGTGGCGGCGTATCCGCCCGCCGCATCGCAGAGCTGGCGGAGCGGCTGGAACTGGACCTGTCCCGCAGGATCCGCAGCCTGTCGAAGGGCAACAAGCAGAAGGTCGGCCTGGTGCAGGCGTTCATGCACGAGCCGGAGCTGCTGATCCTCGACGAGCCGACCACCGGCCTGGACCCGCTGATGCAGCAGGAGTTCCTGGAAATGGTCCGCGAGGTCCGGGCGAACGGGCAGACGGTGTTCATGTCCTCACACGTGCTCGCCGAGGTGCAGACGGCGGCCGACCGGGTCGGTATCGTCCGCGCCGGCCGGCTGGTCGCCGTCGAACGGGTCGAATCGCTGGGCAAGCGAGCCGTCCGCCAGGTCGAGGTGCACTTCGCCGACCGGCCGGAGGCGGCCGACTTCACCGGCCTGCCGGGCGTCACCGACGTCAGCGTGGAAGGACCGGTGCTGCGCTGCACCGTCGACGGGCAACTCGACCCGCTGATCAAGGCACTCGGCCGGTACACCGTCGTCGACCTGATCAGCGCCGAACCCGACCTGGAGGAGACCTTCCTCAGCTACTACCACCAGTCCGAGGAGACGACGTCGTGATCCCCAGCCTGATCCGCAAATCCCTGCGTGACTACCGGAGAGCGGTGGCCGGGTGGATGACCGGCGTCGGCGTCTTCGTCACCATCTACGTCTCCTCCTGGTCGCAGTTCAAAGGCGACCCGGCGGCCGCCGAGTCCGCTGCCGAGCGCATCCCGGAGGGGATGCAGACCGCGCTGGGGTTCCAGGACCTGTCCAGCGGCGCCGGCTACCTGCAGGCCGTCATCTACACCGTGTTCGTACCACTACTGCTGATCATGGCCGCGATCGTGTTCGGCACCCGCGCAATCGCCGGGCCCGAGGACGCCGGGGTGCTCGACCTGCTGCTGGCCAACCCGATCAGCCGCCGCCAGTTCGTGCTGCAACGCTTCGCCGTCCTCACCGCTGCCGTGGTCGCCGTCGGCGCAGTCGCCTGGCTGCTGGTCCTCGCCCTCGCCGCCGCGTTGGACATGAACGTCGGCGTCAGCAGGATCAGCGCCGCCTCCCTCGGCCTGCTGCTCGTCGGGCTCTGCTTCGGCACCCTCGCCCTGACCGTCAGCGCGTTCGTCGGACGCCGTCCCGTCGTGCTGGCCACCACCGGCAGCGTCGCTCTGGCCACGTACCTCCTGCACACCCTCGGCAACCAGTTCGACGCCATCCGCCCGCTGCGTTGGCTGTCACCGTTTCACTACTACCTCGGCGCCGACCCGCTCCACACCGGCTTCCACGTCGGCTACCTCCTCGTCCTGGCCGGCATCATCGCCGTCCTTGTCGGGGTGGCCGACGCGGCGTTCGAGCGACGCGATCTCGCTGTCTGACGTCTCGTCCGGTGCCGCCGGTCGCTCGGCGGCACGGGACGAAGGGAAACCGCCCGTGACCATACAGTTCTCGCCGTGGAGCCAACTGTGAGTGACGAGCCGTCAAGCCCGATAGCCGACGTCGGCACGCTCGGCGTGCCAGCCGAACTGCTCCGCGGCTACCTCGACGCCGTCGCCACCGCCGCGGCGACCGGGCGACGCCCGCAGCGCGCCGACCTCGACAACTGCCGGCGCCAGGGAGAGCGAGCCGCCGACCTCAACATCACCCTGCGCACCCTCACCGCCGGCTACCTGCACGCCGCTGAGACCATCCTGCCCACCCTGCCCGGCCTCGCCGACGCACCGACCCCCAGCGCTGCCCGCGCCGCCGCCACCGCCGTCTGGACGGCGGCCCGACGCCTCCTCGACGCCGCCGCGGAAGGACACGAACGCTCGCACCTGCACGCCGCCCGCCGGGACCACACCGCCCGCCGCGAGTTCATCGACGATCTGCTCTACGGCCACGGCCACCCCGGCCGGCTCGCCGAACGCGCCCACCGCTTCGCCGTCCAACTCGCCGGCCGGCACCAGGTCATCGTCGCCCGCACGCCTACACCGTTCGCCGACCCGGTGCTCGAGCGCGTTGAGGCGGGACTCGCCGCCCGATTCGGCAGCCGGAACACACTGATCACCAGCCACGACGGTCTGCTGATCTGCATCACCCCGGCCGCGCTTCGCGGCACCACCGGCGAAGTCGCCCACCACCTCCTCATCGCCCTCGGCACCGACAACCGTTGGCAGATCGGGGTCGGCCGCCCCCACCCCGGACCAAGCGGCATCCAACAGTCCTACGAAGAAGCCCGCGACACCCTGCAACTCGCCGACCGGCTCGGCCTCACCACCCCCGTCCTACGCGCCGCAGACCTGCTCGTCTTCCCCGTCCTGCTCCGCGACCGCGCCGCCATCACCGACCTCGTCCACACCGTCCTCGCGCCACTGACCGAAGCCCGCGGCGGCGCCGGACCGATCCTCGACACCCTCACCACCTTCTTCGCCTGCCACGGCAACACCACCGCCACCGCCCGCCACCTACACATCAGCGCCCGCACCGTCGCCTACCGACTCGACCGGGTCCGCCACCTCACCGGGTACGACCCCGACGACCCCACCCAACGCTTCACCCTGCAAGCCGCCGTCCTCGGCGCCCGCCTACTCAACTGGCCCACCGAACCGTAAACCCCTACCGGAACCAGGCGTTCGCCGACGGAACCGCCAGCAGGACGATCACGAGCGCCGAGCCGACCGTCACCAGGGCGAAACGCGTGATGACCAGTGGGCGCAGCAGCCTCGGGAAGGCCCTCCGAGCCGCCTCGATGAACGCCTCGACGTCGATGCCCCGCACCGCGTCACCCGACTTCTCGAACGCGGGCGCGACGTAGCGGACCGAAAACACCTGAGCGGCGGTGGTGAGGGGACTGTGCCGCGGGCGGTGTTTTCGGCCCGACACGCCGGGCTGAGGTCCGGCGGGATGGGCACTGTGAGTGATGACATCGGACGTTGTGAGTCCACAGAAGAAGGTCGATGATCCGGGGCGGCGGTTGACGCCGGAGCAGGCCGCTGCGGCGGCGATGGTGGCCGAGGCCAAGGCGCGGGGGTTGGAGCTGACCGGCCCGAACGGGTTGTTGAAGCTGTTTACTAAGAATGTTCTCGAGACGGCGCTGAACGAGGAGATGACCGAGCACCTCGGTCATGAGAAGAACAAGGCCGAGCCGGGACGCGAGTCGACGAATGTGCGTAACGGCAGCCGAGGCAAGACGGTGCTCTCGGACGCTGCCGGCGAGGTGCGGATTGATGTGCCCCGGGATCGGGAAGGAACGTTCGAGCCACGGATCGTCAAGAAACGGCAGCGCCGGCTCACCGAAGTCGACGAGATCGTGCTGTCGCTGTACGCGAAAGGCATGACGACCGGCGAGATCTCCGCGCATTTCGCGGAGATTTACGGCGCGTCGGTGTCGAAAGAGACAATCTCCCGGATCACCGACAAGGTCGTCGCCGAAATGACCGAATGGTCGGCACGGCCTCTGGACGCGGTGTACGTTGCGGTGTTCATCGACGCCATCGTGGTCAAGGTTCGAGACGGCCAGGTCGCCAACCGGCCGGTCTACGCGGCCATCGGGGTCACTGTGGACGGCCGCAAGGACGTCCTGGGCCTGTGGGCCGGCACGGGCGACGAGGGTGCGAAGTTCTGGATGAGTGTCCTGGTCGATCTGAAGAACCGCGGCATACGAGATGTGTTCTTCGTCGTCTGCGACGGGCTGAAAGGACTGCCCGACACGATCGAGGCAGTGTGGCCGCAGGCGATCGTGCAAACATGCATTATTCACCTGGTTCGCAACACGTTTCGGCTGACGTCCCGCGCCGACGCCGACGGGATCAAGCGGGACATCAAACCGATCTACACCGCACCGAACGCCGACGCCGCCCTGGCAGCCCTGGACGACCTGGAGGAGAAATGGGGCAGTAAGTACCGGGCGATGATCCGGCTCTGGCGGAACGCGTGGAACGAGTTCATTCCGTTCCTCGACTACGACACCGAAATCAGGAGGGTGCTCTGTTCGACCAACGCCATCGAATCGCTGAACGCCCGCTACCGTCGAGCGGTTCGCGCGCGCGGGCACTTCCCGACCGAGCAGGCCGCGTTGAAGTGCCTGTACCTTGTGACCCGTAGCCTGGACCCCACCGGGACCGGTCGCACCCGATGGACGATGCGCTGGAAGCCAGTAATCAACGCCTTCGCCATCACATTCGGTGACCGCTGGCCGGACGCCGAGACCTACTAACCAAAGATGCCGAAACCACCGTTCGCGTTACGGACCCGGGCTCCCTCCTCTCGACCCGGGCGGCGGCCAGGCCTGCGACAACGGCCACTGCTCGCCCAGCTGGGGGGCTGACGTCGGCCAGTCAACGGGCGGCTCTACCGGATCCGGCGGAACAGCCAACCAAGGCTCAGGCAGCATCTCCGGAGCCGACCGCAACATCGAAGAGGTACTAGAGCGCAACAAGCAACTGTTCCTGGAAACCTTCAGCGAAGACAACCCCTACTGCCAGGCCCCCGGTATGGCGTCACGCTGCGCAACCGCCCGCAACCAGGTGAAGGCCGGATACGACCCGTACAGCGAGTGGGTCAGGTTGATATGCGGTGACATCAACACCAACTGCCTGAACCAACTCGGCTACAGGTGGAACTGCGGCTTGTCCCCTTGTCCGGCCCTACTCATCGAAGGCGGCGAGATCCTGGCCGCCGTTGCCGGTGGCGTCGAGGCCATGGGAGGCCGCGGCCTCGTCGGAGGACTGAAATCCCTCCCCGGAGGAGCCGCCCTCCTCGCCCGACTGAAAGCCCTCGCAGGGCAGGGCAAGGGGGCGATCGGAGACGTAGACGCCTTCGGCTACAAGGCCGCCAACGCCTTCTGCAGTTTCAGCGGCGACACCCGAGTCCTCATGGCAGACGGCAGCACCAAACCAATAAGTGAAATCAGGCCAGGAGACAAGGTTGTCGCGACCGACCCAGAAACCGGCGAGCAAGGTGCCCGGGAGGTCACGCGGGTCTGGGTACACAAAGACATCACCGTACGCCTTGACGTTGAAGGCGGCAGCTTAACCACCACCGAAGACCATCCCTTCTGGAACCACACTGACCAGAGCTGGCAACGAGCGGACGCCCTCGACCCTGGCGACCAGCTGCTGGCGGCGGACGGAACCCTCGCTGTAATCGGACCGATGGTCAATCGCGACAGGACCGAGACCGTCTATAACCTCACCGTCGCTGCCATACACACGTACTATGTGCTCGCCGGCAAACACCGGTGCTGGTGCACAATTGTGGTGGTTCGGTTCAAGGGCATCCGTCGACGTGTGCATGCGCGACGGGAGGCGTGCCGCAGGTCCGCAACGGGGCATTGGCGGGAAGCACGCATCCGGTCACTGGTATCCCATTCGACAGGCACGGTTTCCCCGATTTCTCGTCCGTGCGGCATCCATCTGTGCCGGATGTTCGGATCACGCTTTCGGGTAATCGTTCGACTGATGAAGCCCTCGCCAATCGGGCGGCTGGGCTCTCCAGTACGCCGTCTGGGTACACTTGGCATCATCATCAAGACAAGGGGCTCATGCAGCTCATCGATCGAGCCGTTCACGCAAAGACTGGGCACACCGGTGGCTTCAAGTAGCGGGTGGATGTTATGAACATTATTTTCGAGGAAGACGACTTCTACACTGGCCCACAACTGGAGGCTCCGATGGTTCAGCGGGCCGAGTATCTCCTGGGTGTGCGGCTTCCTCCGGCCTACATCGACCTGCTGTACCGCAGAAACGGCGGGGTTCCAAGGAGCCGGTGCTGCCCGACTGAATTCGGGACCACCTGGGCACCCGACCACATTCAGATCAGTGCAATTCGTGGAATCGGTGGAGAGTGGGGAATCGAAACAAACTCCGGTCTCGGAAGTGCTGACATGATTGCTGAGTGGGGCTACCCAGATGTCGGCGTTGTCATTTGTGATATGCCCTCGGCTGGTCATGATGCGGTTATGCTTGACTACTCTGAATCTGGACCTCAAGGCGAGCCCGCCGTCATATACATCGATGAGGACCGCATCCCTCGGCGAATTGCCGACTCTTTTGTTGAGTTCCTGGAGCTCCTAGTAGCATGTGACCGTTTTGCTGAGAAGAGTGGCGAATAGCGCCCGGGTTGGGCGGCAAGATTGGACGGTATTGCGTCGCTGGCTCGCTCTTGTGTTGGCGTGGAACCGATCGCAGTTCGTGACGGCGAGGTGCCGATGGGCCCTACTCTGCCCGGGTTGCCGTCACGGTTGCCGTCAAGTGCCGGCATTGCATGTAGATGCGTCGACGAAAGGACGATCGCCGAGATCGACAGGTGGGCAGGGCGTTCGGTGGCGTGCCGCGTAGCGGGTGCGGCGTCGATCCCCCGAACCACCCACTCCAAGCGTCAGGTCCAGGGATCGTCCCGGCCACGGGGTGGAATCATCCCAGCTTTGGCTGGCGGCCCGGTGTTGCTGGGCGTGCGGAGCCGTAAGCCGTAGCGCGTGCGCGCGGCCCGGCTCTGCCGGGCCGTACTTGATCCCGTAGAGCAGTTGACGCCATGCTGCGGGAACGGCAGTGTCCTGTCCCGGTAGATGCTTTACACCTGCGTCCCAGTTGATGCTTGACATGATCCCGAGTTGGTTCGTTGATCGCGTGTTGTTTGCGGGCATCGCGTGGTCAGGGGGCCGGGATTGGCGCTGGTTGGGTTGTCCGTGGTGGAGCAGGGCTCTGTCAAACGAACGGCTCTGGCTCACATTCGGTGGTAACGGTCGGTAGCGGCGCCGCCGAGCCGTGCTCGCGAGCCTCCGGCGCTGACTCTTCAAGGCTGGTCGGCTTCGAGGGAGAAGACTCAACCATGATCCGCAGGAAGCTTTATGTCGTTTCGTCCAATTTGGTCACGATCGTCGCTCCCGCGAGCGATACGCTACACGCTGCTACCACCGAATGTGAGCCAGAGCCGATCTTTTTACAGTCCCACCTCCTCGAAGACGCCGCGATCGGCGAAACCCGACGCCGTCGCGAAAAGCGTATGGGCCGCATCGTCCGTGGATTCCTCGACGACTACAAGCGGTTGAAAGTCCGGGGTCTGTTTCGGTCATAGCGGTTCCGGTTCGAGGTTGAGTCCGGTCTGGGTGAGGAAGCCGGGGATCAGGTCGGGTCGGTACTGAACGCGCTTGAGCCGGTTGCGGATGATCGCGGCGAGGTGATCCACGCCGTCGACGGTGAGGTTGCCCAGGCTGGCCTTTATCGTTGACCACAGGCCCTCGACGGGGTTGGGGTCGGGTGCGTACGCGGGTAGCTGGACCACGGTCAGCCACCGGTGGCGGGTGGCGGTGAGTTGGCGCATCGCCGTGCTGGTGTGGGTGTTGACTCCGTCCCAGATCAGGATGATCGGGGCGTGGAGCCGGTGGTGCGCGGCGGTGATCAGGGTGGCGTAGTCGTCCTCGGACAGGCTGCGGCGCTCGCCCCTACGGTTGCGGTGAACACGCAGGCGGTAGAAGACGTGGCCGCGCTGGCCGGGCTTGTAGGCGATCAGTCCGGCGATCGAGACCCGGCCCGAGCCCTTGCCCGACACCCGCGCGATGGGAGTGTGTCCACGACGGGCCCAGGTACGGGCCCTGGGCGGGCGCAGGGTCTGTCCGGCCTCGTCCTCGAAGACGATCCACGCTCCGGTCGCCGCCGCTAGCCTCGTACCTTGGCCCAGGTGGTGGCCCGCCATTCGGCGATCGCGTCCTCATCCCGCTGGACGGCCCGGTGTGTGGGTACCTGCGGGGTGTAGCCCATGCGGTGCAGCAGGTAGGACACGCCGCGCAGGGTGTAGGAGACGTGGAACAGCCGGCCGATCAGGGTGGCGACCCGGGCCAGGGTCCAGCGTTGGTCCTCGGTCCAGCCGTGCGCGGCCGGGTCGAGGTCCAACTCGGCGCGTAGCCGCAGAACCTGATCCGGCGAGAGTCGGGAGACGTTTCCACCCGGCCCGGTCGAGGCCAGGGCGGTCATCCCACCCGCACGCCAACGACGCCGCCACTGGTAGACCGACTTCGTCGACACCCGCAACCGGGCCGCGACCTGCGTCACTGGCACATCGACGGCGAACAACCGCGCGGCCTGCATCCGTACCTGTTCCCGCTTGGCCCGTCCCGCAGCGGACAGGCCACCACTATCGGCGTACCTCACACCCCAGGTATAGATCGACACCGACCGGACGTCCATAGTGGTTGATCACAGGCGATCGACCGGACCAGACCCCAACCATTCACCCGCTGTACCGCGACGGGGCAAGTCGCACGGTCGCTGACAGCCGCCTGCGCGAGATCGAGAGCAGCCTCGATGACTCCGCCGCCCACGACGACCTCAGAATCAAGATCGCAGCGTTACGGCGAGATTTCTCACTCCGGACCGACCCGACCAGGACCATCATCGACTTCCCGACCTTCCGGCAACGGCTCGAAGACCTCACTCGTCAGGAACGTCTCGCGAACCAGGACCCCGACGTCAACGTCGGCCCCGGCTACTAGTGCCACGTCAGGCAACGTCTGCCCTGTCCGCTACCGGCACCTCGGGGCGATGTCCCCTGTCGATATGCCCGCGCGTTCGGGGGCACGGCCAGCGCGGAGCAACGCGACCCCGAGCCGTCGTTCCGTCGCGAGGCAGCGGCCAACGTGCCAGGACAAATCACGTCAAGCCGGAGCTCGCGTGGGTCGGTATCGCAGGGCGATCGCCCCCGACCGGAACGCATGGCGGTCCACGAGCACGAGCTGGATGCGCTCGCGTAGACCGGCGAGCAACGTCGGCCCGTGTCCGGCAAGGACCGGCTGCACAAGGAACTCGTACTCGTCGATCAGTCCCAGATCTGCCAACGCCAGGGGGAGCGTCACGCCGCCCACCCACAAGCCCTCGCCTGGCTCCTGCTTGAGCAGCTGAACCGCTTGCCCCAAGTCGCCTCGCACCAGCTCGGCATTCCAATCGACCCCGCTCAGCGTGCTCGACACGACGTACTTCTTCGCCCGGTCGATGGTCTCGGCGAACGGGATCTGCCACTCATTCATCCAGTCAGGCCACGTGCCCGTGGCCGGCTTCCGCCACGCCAACTCCATCATCTCGTAGGTCACCCGGCCGAACAGCAGGGCATCGGCTCGTTCCATCTCAGCGGTCCAGTGGCGCATCGACTCCTCGTCCGGCGGGAGCCCTGCCTCGTGGTGGCAGCAGCCGTCGAGCGTGACGTTGATCGAGTATCGAAGTGGTCTCATCTCGTTGCTCTCCCTTGATGCGCGCCCCGCGTTCACCGGTCCATACTTAGACCACTGCCGGCGCCATTTCTCATCGGCGCCCCGATCGCACCTACTCAACACCGTCGTGATGCGAACCAGACCGCAGACCGAGCGCGGGACCGATTCGGCGCTCGGGGCGTTCAGGTTCGCAACCGGACGGCGCCCATAACGCTCGACTTCGATGCACAGTGCCACGCCGCCCTACCGCCGGCTCAGGGTCAACGACGAACGTCGCAAACGTTGCCTGACGCGGCACTAGTAGGCCCCGTTGGCGGCGACGAGTATTGATCCGCGGCTACGGATGGCGGTCAGCGGCGCGTCAGCCATAGGGCGCCCGCCCGGATGAGGGGTGCCGGCGTGAGTCGCACTGGTCGATAAGCAGGGCGGATAGGCACGTTGGCCACTCGAACGTGGCCGATCGGGCTACACGTCGGCAAGGAACGGGTGTTCCGGGGACCAGGTGGTGCTCCGTGGGTGCTCGGACGTCGGGGAACTGGCACGGACGTACCGGGATGCGGCCGGATTCAAGGCTGAAACGAGGGCGTCTAACGGATCGAGGTGCGCGGATACGTGGGGCCGTAGGGGCATGGACCTGCGGGGACGCGGCGGGACGCTGGCTGCCTGAACTGGATTCGGCCGGACAGATTTTCTGATCTACGGATCAGAAGGTTAGGGGTTCGAATCCCTTCGGGCGCGCCTTCATGAACAGGGAAGATAGCCAATCGGCTATCTTTCCTGGGGCAATGTGAGTCACGTGTGAGTCACGCTTGTGACCCACGTACAAGGCTCGGTGTAGCCCCGCTGAGCTGGTCGATCCCACCAGCGAGCAGCGGATCGAGAAGGCGCATGCGAAGAGAATTCAATCTCTAGCCTTTGATCCCTAGTTAGATGTATATCTAACTGTTGGGATAGATTTTGCAGCGAAACGGTGAGATCAAGGACTACGAGTGTAATGTCCGTTCCTGGGGTCGGACCATTGAAGGCCCGATCAGCCCAAGAGATTGGGGCCACCTCCCCCATGGGTGCGACGACGCCTTCGGGTGGTGTCGGTGATGCGCGTCTCCGAGGGGCCGGGTCGGGTATACCGACGGTGCGGCTGCCGTGACGAAGTGACCGGTAAGCAGTTCGGGGCCGGCTGTGCTCGGCTGGCAGACTTCAGCCACGGCCGCTGGTACTTCTCTTTACAGGTACCCGGGCCCGACGGGGGCCGTGAACGGGCGCGCAGGGGCGGATTCGCCACCCTGGCTGAGGCGGAGCGGGCCTGCTGGGAACTGGCGCAGTTACCGGGGCCGGAGGCGGTGGCGCGGACCTGGACGGTGCGACGGTGGCTGCGCTTCTGGTTGTCTGAGCTTGACGGCCGGTTGCGGCCTACAACGGTGCTCAACTACCGCAGCATCGTGGAGAAGTACCTGATCCCGCACCTGGGCTACTTCCGGTTGAGCAAGCTGCGCACAAAGACCGTTCAGCGGGCGATGGACGCGATCTCTCGCCAGGTTGTACGTGGTGGCCGGCTGATCTCGCCGGGCAGCGTAAGCCGGATCCGAGCCGTCCTGCGCAGCGCGTTGTCGGAGGCGAGACGGCAGGACATCGTCGGTTACAACCCTGCCCGGAACCTGCGGCTACCGAACGGGGCGCGTCCGCATGCGGTGGTCTGGGATGACGAGCACGAGGCGGTCTGGCGTGAGACCGGCCTGCGTCCGCGAGTGGCCGTGTGGGACCTGAACAACCTGGCGCAGTTCCTGGAGGCGGTACGCGACGATCCGATGTTCGTTCTGTGGTGGCTGGTGGCTTTGCGTGGCCCACGGCGAGGCGAGATGGCGGGCCTGCGCTGGGAGGACATCGACCTGGCCGCCGGGGAGCTGACGATCAGGGAACAGGTCATCGTCATCGGCGGAAGGGAGCACATCGGCCCACCCAAGTCGGCAGCCGGGGTGCGAACCCTGGCTCTCGACGAGGCGACCGTGAAACTGCTGTGGGAGTTGTGGCACGAGCAGCGGCGCCGCAACGGCGGGGTGACACCGAAGGGACGGGTCTTCGTGCACGCGAATGGCCGCCCGGTGAGCCCGGACTGGCTGACCCACCGGTTCGCGAAGCTGGTCAAGCAACTCGGGTTGCCACCGGTGCGGTTGCACGACCTGCGGCACGCCGCTGCCGGACTGGCCTCGGCGGCTGGGGTGGACCTGAAGATGATCCAGCACGACATGGGGCACGCCAGCCCGGTGACCACGGCAGAAACCTACCACCTGGACCGTGCCGGTCTACGGGGACGACACCGTGAACGGCGTCGACGACCCCTGCAAGAAGCCCACCTTCGCCGAGTCGTACTGCGACCAGGCATGGCGGTGGAACCTCGACTACGTCAAGGACCGCAACGGGCAGGTCGTCTCGTACTTCTACGGCCGGGAGAGCAACTATTACGCGCGTGGCGGGCGTACCGACGTCAACGGCGACGAGTACCACCGGGGTGGCTGGCTCAAGCGAATCGACTACGGCCAGCGGGACGGCGCCGTCTACAGCACCAACGCTCCGGCGCGGGTCCGGTTCGACACCGCGGAGCGGTGCCTTTCCACGCCCGCCGACTGCGATCCAGAAGACCTGACCGATGCCACCGCCGCACGCTGGCACGACGTGCCGTGGGACCGCAACTGCGTCAAGGACACCAAGTGCAAGCTGGACCAGGTCAGTCCGACGTTCTGGACCCGGAAGCGGCTCACCGCCGTCACGACGGAGGTCCGGGGAGCCAGCGGATGGACGCCGGTCGATTGAGCACCTGTTCACCGACAACGGCGACGGCAGCCGGACCCTCTGGCTCTACAAGCTGACCCACACCGGTCTGGTCAACGGCAGCATCGACATGCCGTACATCGAATTCGCCGGCCTACAGAAGCCGAACCGGATCGACAAGACCGGGGACCAGGTCGCGCCACTGGTCCGGTTCCGGCTGGCGACCGTCTACACCGACACCGGTGGCCAGATCGACATCACCTACGCGGACGAGGACTGCGACGAGGGCAACCTCCCGACCCCGGGCAACAGCACCCGACGCTGCTATCCGGTGAAGTGGGATCCGACCGGTACCGAGAACGACATCACCGACTGGTTCCACAAGTACGTTGTCGCTGAGGTGATCGGCACCGACCGGACCGGTGGCGCCCCGGACATGGTCACCCGCTACAGGTACCACGGCGACGCGGCTTGGCGGCACAGCGAGCCAGACGGGATCACCAAGGCCGAGGACCTGACCTGGAGCGAGTGGCGCGGTTACGGCCGGGTCGAGGTGACCAGCGGCAGCGGCCAGACCATGACCACCAGGAACGAGTACTACTACCTGCGCGGCATGCACGGCGACAAGAACCCGGCCGGCGGAACCCGCTCGGTCACCGTCACCGACTCGACCGGGACCGCTCACGCCGACCACGACGAGTACTCCGGCTTCGAGTACGAGAGCAAGTCGTTCGACGGCTCGACCGAGGTCACGAAGTCGCTCAGCACGCCGTGGCGACACAACACCGCGACCGAGTCGCACAGTGGGATGACCAAGCGGGCGTACTTCGTCAACACCACCGCCACCCGTAGCCTGACCGCACTGGGCTCCGGCCAGTGGCGGGAGACCAGGAGTTCCTCGGTCTTCGAAACGACCTACGGCCGGATCGTCCAGAGCGAGAACGAGGGCGACGTCAGCAAAGACGGTGACGAGGACTGCACCCGGTCGACCTACGTGGACAACCCAGCGGTCCACCTCTATTCCCTCATCGCTCGGACCGAGACGGTGTCGGTGCTGTGCTCGGCCACACCGGACCGCCGGACGCAGGTCCTCAACGACATCCGGACCTGGTACGACGGCAAGGCCTACGGGATCCCGCCGACGACGGGCAATCCCACCCGGTCCGAACGGCTCGCCAGCCACGACGGCACCACTCCAACCTACGTGCGGGTCGCCGAAGGGACGTTCGACAGCTACGGTCGGCCACTGATCGCGACCAACGCGCTCGGTGAGGTAACCCGCACCACCTATACCGAGACGCACGGCCTGACGACGAAAGTTGTCCAGGTCAATCCGCTGGAGCATGAGACCGTCACCGACTACCACCCGGCCTGGGGCACCCAGATCAGCGTGCAGGATCCGAACGACTACCAAACGCTTTCGGAGTACGACCCGCTCGGCCGGCTGGCGAAGGTGTGGCTTCCAAACACCAGCACGGTGCCGGGACTGGCGCCCAACTTCAAGTACACCTATCTGATCGAGACCGACAAGGCGGTCGCGGTCAAGTCGGAGGAGCGGCGCGTCGACGCCACCTACCGGGTCAGCTACCAGTTGTACGACGGGTTCCTGCCGGCCAGGCAGTCCCAGACCGTGGGACCGGGCACGCTCCGCCTGGTTGCCGACACCTTCTACACGTCTACCGGGCAGGTCGACAAGACCTACGACCCATACCCGGCGGTCGGTGCCCCACGCGCCGAGATACTTCCAGTCAACAACGGCGACGTGGACGGGCAGACCCTCTTCGTCTACGACGGCGCGGACCGGGTCAGACACGAGATCTTCGCCGTCGCCGGAGTGGAGAAATGGCGCACGACGACGACCTACGGAGGTGACTGGGTCTCCGTCGACCCGCCGGAAGGCGGAACGCCGCGCACCACGGTCACCAACGCCCTCGGCAAGGTCGTCGAGATTCGCCAGTACAAGGGCAGCGGTCCATCCGGCGACGCCGACAAGACCGAGTACACCTACACGTCGGCCGGCCACCTCGCGACGATGAAGGACCCGGCGGGCAACATCTGGCGCCACACATACGACCAGCGGGGCCGGAAGATCGAGACGGTCGACCCGGACGCCGGCACCTCGACCTACCGTTACGACGACCTCGACCGGCTGGTCAGCAGCACTAACGGCGCCGGCAAGACGATCAGCCACACCTTTGACGAGATCGGCCGCAAGACCGCCACCTACCACGGTGCGGCCGAGACCGGTGAACTACTCAGCCAGTGGCGATACGACGACCCGACGCTGGGGCAACTCGCCAGCACCACCCGACACGCCGACGGTGCCGAGTACACCACCTACTACACCGACTACGACGAGTTCTACCGGCCGCACCAGACCTGGTACGACGTGCCTGCGGCGGCCGGTGCGGAACTGGCCGGGTCCTACGGCTTCGGTACGGAATACAACTGGGACGGCACTGTCCAGTCGATCGGCATGACCGACGGCGGTGGCCTACCGTTCGAGGTCGTCGTTAACGAGTACGACAGCCTGCGGAGACTCATCGGCACCGACGGCGTCGTGCCGTACCTGACCGCCGTCGACTACACGTCGACCGGCGAGGTACTCCAGTCGCAGATCGCGCTCGGATCCGGGCTGGTGTGGTCAACCTACGAGTACGAGCAGGGCTCGAAGCGGCTCAGCCGGCACCGGCTGCACCGGAGCACCGCACCGGTCGTCGACATCGATGCCCGCTACGGCTACGATCCGGCCGGCAACGTCACGTCGATCGCGGACACGCCCAGCGGGGTTCGTGACATCCAGTGCTTCAACTACGACTACCTGCGCCAGCTCGTCCGGGCGTGGGCCACGGCCAGCACCGCGACCGATCCGTGCGCCGGGGGACCGGCGACCAGCGGGGTCGGCGGAGTCGCGCCGTACCACCACTCCTACACCTACGACGTGGTCGGCAACCGGACAACCGAGACCCAACATCCGGCGGGCGGCTCGTCTCTGGTCGAGCGCGACTACGAGTACCCGGAACCGGGCCAGCCGCAGCCACACACGCTGACCCAGGTGACCGAGCGGACCTCGGCCGGAGATCGGCTGCACACCTACGAGTACGACGACGCGGGCAACACGACCCGGCGTACCGCCGTCGGCGAAGACCAGAACCTCGTCTGGAACCCGGAGGGGCGGGTCGAGTCGGTCACCAAGGCCGGCCGGACCACCAGCTTCCTCTACGACGTCGACGGTGGGCGGATACTGCGCAAGGAGCCGGACGCCACAACGCTCTACCTGCCGGGGATGGAGTTGCGGCTCGACCACGCGACGAGGGCGGTCGACGGTACCCGGTACTACCCGGTGCCGGGCGGTGGTTCGATCGTACGCAAGGTCGACGGGCTGTCGTACCTGGCCGCGGATCAGCACGGTACCGGGCAGGCGGTGGTGGCCGAGGACGGGAGCATCATTCACCGCAGGTCGACGCCGTTCGGCGGTCCGCGCGGCGTGCAGCCACCGAGCACGAGCTGGCCGACGGAGAAGGGCTTCGTTGGCGGCACCCAGGACTCCACCACGGGTCTCACCCACCTCGGGGCCCGGGAGTACGACCCGGCGATCGGCCGGTTCATCAGCGTCGACCCCGTGCAGGACCTGATGGATCCGCAGCAGTGGAACGGCTACAGCTATGCCAACAACGACCCGGTAACCCGTTCCGACCCGACAGGCTTGCTGCCCGACGACGTGTACGCCGGTCGGATCGGCTCGCTGGAGGCGGCGTCGTACTCGAACAGCCCGTACAAGAAGCACTACCGGAACGGTGCGAAGATCGCCGCGGAGCGGGATCGGAAGCGCCGGCAGCGGATCAACGAGCAGAAGCGGCGGCTTCGCGAGGCCACCTGGCGCCAGGACCGGGCTGAAACAAAGGTGCCCGTGCCGTTCGACGGCTTGCGAATTCCGCCAGGGGCGCCTCCGGGCCTCGAAGAGGCATACCGGGAGGCCAAGGGTACGTACTACCGAATGTATGGTGGCGACTATTGCAACTTCGAATGTTCCTGGGATGCCACGAGCGTCCTTATGATTGCTTGTGGCGCAATGGATTGCGGCGATTATGAATGGCAGATTATCAAGCTGCATGCTATTGCGAACGCGGAGGAATTCGGCACCGGCTCTGGTCGAGGAGCAGGCGGCAAGAGCGGGGGCCGAAAAGGCGGCAAGAGTGGTGGCTCGTGCGAGAGCAACAGCTTCACCGGCGGCAGTCGGGTTCGTATGGCCGATGGGACCTCAAAGCCGATCGATGAGGTAAAGGTTGGCGATCAGGTCGTCGCAACCGACCCGGAGACCGGAGAGACGGCGGTCAAGACAGTTGTGGCCACGATTGTCGGTCAGGGTGTGAAAAAACTGGTCGAGATCTCCGTTGATCTCGACGGTGCGGCTGGCGGGGCCACTGGCGAAGTGGTGGCGACGGCCGGGCACCCGTTCTGGCTCCCGGAGCTGAAGGCATGGCTGCCGGCGACTGAGTTGCAGATTGGCCAGCTCGTCCAGACCGCGGCCGGTACCTGGGTTCAGATCACCGCCATAAAGCGCTGGACCGAGACGGCCACCGTCTACAACCTGACCGTCGACGACATTCACACGTATTATGTGGTCGCCGGCAACACGGCGGTCCTGGCCCACAACTCCAACTGTGGCGACGACCCAGAGTTTCTATACCACTACACGGATGATGCCGGCGGTGCAGGTATTACACTAAGTGGTACGATCCGACCTGTGGGTGAGGGTGAAGGCGAAATCTATCTGTCCCCGGATCGCTATTCCACCACGGCCGAAGCGCAGTCAGCATTGGCTATGACTCGGGTAAGGTCGACGGGATATTTCAAAATCCCGATCGATCGAATTAGGAATCCTCGCGGGCCGAAGGTGGTTCGAGCATGGCCACCGGGATCGAACAGCGGCGGAGGCGTTGAATATTGGACCGACACTCCCATCGATGTGTTCGGCCTACCGTGGCACCCGATTCCGGCGTCATGAAACAGGAATTTCTAGTGGTCTATGACTACGGCACGGGGGGTGTATGGGCATACATCGTAGCCGAGTCTGAGGAGCAGATCGCCCAGCACTTCCCGGAGTTGCGGGTTGTCTCAATCCGTCCGGGATGGATGGATGAGCGGGAGGAGACCTCAATCCGTGAGCGGCTGACGATCGACATTGACGATCTGCAGCACCAATTCCTTGCCGCCCTTATCAGGGCGCGCTCACAAGGTGCTGGCTGAGCATGTAGGTTGCATTCGGCGATAGGTGGAAGGTGAGAACGACCTCCGAGCCCAATGTATCGCGCAAAAGGGGAGGGGCCAGATCGCGATGTGATCCACGCGTTCAACGAGCAGGGTTTCGACGCGCTGGACCGAAAATGGAGAAGGGGCTCGCTCGAGTTCCTTGCCTTCCGCAAGAGCCTGTGCGGACGATGGCCAGGGCAGACGCTACATCTGATCCTGGACAGGGGGGTCGAGATACAGTCCGACCACGTCACGGATCTTGGCCTCCAAATGCGGGTCGATGGAGAACTTGAAGGTCTCGACCCGGTGGGTTTGCAGTCCCCAGTCCCGCCAGATCCGGGCGATCTCGGCGAGACTGATGGGCGCGCCCTGCCTGGTCAACTGGTCGTCCAAAGTTCTGGCCGACCAGTGTGTGATGCCCCGGTCCGCCGGTGGCGGATTCAGGGTCGCGATCACCACGGCGGCCTCGTCGATGACCGCCAGACGACCCGGGCGTGGCAGGTCGGCCAGGGCATCAATTCCGCCCGCCACGTACCAGGCACGCCAGGCGATGACGGTCTGACGGGTCATCCCCACCCGCCGGCTGATCTCCGCGTTGGGTAGCCCCTCTGCCGCCAGCAACACCATCCGCGCCCGCTGTACATGCCCAGCCGGAGCGGTAGACGAACGGGTCAGCTCACGAAGACGGGCACCATCACCGGACGGAAAACCAGCGGTGCGGCTACAGACACGCCTCATTCTCTCCCGCACCCCAACCGTCTAGCCCTGCTCTTTCCTGTACGCCAGCTCACCGGTGATGGCCGTCGTGGGAACCGCGCAGCTCGAGCGGTTGGAGACTCTCCACCTAGAGGATGCTTGGAGCAGTTACGGACACGCGATGGGCATTACCCGAAGCGAGTTCGATGACTATCTGTCCGGGAGTGAGATCGCCTGTCTGCTTTTCCTGATTAAACCGGCTCCCTTGAACTCCCCGCTGCCATTGAGTGACTTGAGAAGTAGCCGACGGTTCCACCCGCCGCAGAGTTACCGATATGTCGCCGAGTCCGACCCGACCGTTATCCGGCAACTGGCGGTCCAGCGCGGATGAGCCTGTTGGTCTCGGCCCGCGACATCGGGGTGATGTCCATGCTCCCGATACAAGGGCCGAGGGTAGTCGGAGGGCTCCGTGAAGCGGAAAACACCGGAACGCGATGAACATCGCGCTCCTCTTCGACGTGTCGAGTCCGTCTCTCAGCCGGACTACGCCACCGCAACCCTGCGGATCATTTTGGACGCGGGCGTCTTGCAGGGGCCGCAGACCCACATCCGTGTGTCGATCGGTGACGTCCTCACGCGGTCGCTACAAGCCGAGTTGTCCGCTCGGCAGATCTTCGAAGGTACGTATTCAGCTTGGGAGGGCTGATGGCATCCAGGGGCCGGTCGTGAACGCTGCTTGAGCACGTCGAGTGCGTCCTTGCCGTGTTTGGCGGCGGTGTCGAGGTAGGAGCGGACGGTGGCGAACGCGGCCAGGCCGTGCAGGACCCGCCAGGTAGCGGAGATCTTCTGTTGGAGCTTGACCGGTCGCAGCGCCCGTTCGGCGGTGTTGTTGGTGAACGGTACGGCCAGGTCCAGCACGAACCGTAGGATCATGTCCCGGTGGTTGGTGAAGCGTTCGACGAGCTTGCCGGCTCGTGACAGGTCGCCGTTGCGGTCGGGTGGGTTCTCCGCACGACCGGTGGCCAGCGCCCCGGCGTAGTAGGAGCGGATCTCGAAGATCTCCTGCTCGGTGAGCGTGGCACGGCCGGCGGTGACCGCCTGTTCGGTGGCCTTCTTCGCGATGAGCAGGGTAGTGGCCATCGCTTCAGCCCAGGTCTGCCCGCCCGGGTCGGTCTCGCGCACCCCGGCCAGATCCCGAAGCAGGTGCGCCCCGCACCAGGCGTGCGTGGCATCGTCGAGGTGCTGGTAGGCGGCGTACCCGTCCCGCACGATCGTGCCGCCGTATCCGGCAGTACCCCACCGGCGTCGATATCGGCTTTCGACCGCCCGCGACGTGGAACAGGGCGTAGTCGACGGTGCAAGCCACATGGACGTACGCCCGGGCCGGGGTCTCATCGGCGTGCAACACCGGCACCGCCCGCAGTAGCACCCGTAGCCGGTCGACGAACGGCGCGAGCAGGGCCGCGGCCCGCATGAACACGGCGTGAACGAACCCGGTCGACACCGGCGCCCCGGCCAGGTCACCCAACAACCGCGCGGCCCGGGCGTAGGGAAGGAACTGCCTACCGCGGGCGTACACAGCAGCGGCCTTGACCATCGGCCCGTACTGCGTCCTGCCTGACGCCGGCGCGGCACCCACCGTGACCCGCCCACACGCACACGCCACCGCCACGACCCGATGCTCGGTGACCACCACGCGCGGTTCCGGGATCTCGAAGACCTGCCGACGCTGCCGACCGTACTCAGGCCGCGTCACGAGTTATGGCGCGGTACAGGTCTTCTGGCCCACCGCAGGGGGAGACGGGCATGAGAATCGAGCTCGAGTTCGTCGAGGTCACCGAGCGCACGGGGTGGCAATGCGCCCGGCCGGGGTGATCCGGCCCTTCCGATACGCTTCACACTCCGCGTTCTCTGCTCGAGACGCGCCGTCGAACAGGTGCAGTCCGCGTGCGGACGCATCGGTGTGTGTCGCCGGTACGACGTGCCAGACCAGCCCGTCGGTGACCGTCACCAGGTGCCGGCCGCGCCCCGCCTGCTGGACGTCGAACGCGTACACCCAGGTGAACCGGGTGACCACCTCCAGCACCGGCGCCCCGGCGAGGGTGATCCCCTGATAGGTGATCTCGCCCTGCACCCGGGGCGCCACCTCGGCGAGCGGAATCCGTGCCGAGATCTGTGTGGCGTAGAACGGCACCGACCCGTCGGCGAAGTCCGCATGTCGGGCCGCTCGGTCGGCTGGGGCCAGGAGGTCGAGGAACGCGCCGGGGTCGTGCCCGGTGAGCATCCGGTCGTCCAGTCGGGAGGCGGCCAACGCCTGCCGGATGACGCCCAACGCCGTGCCGACCTGTTCGGCGGTGAAGCCGGTGGTGGGGTGGGCCTCTGGAGGCTCGATCCCGGTCAGGCCCTCCCGGTATCTGGCCGCGTCCGTGCCGGCGTACACGTTCACCGCGCTGATGTAGCTGGGCGTGCCGGGCGGTGCCAACCAGACGTCCCGGATCATCAGGCCGAACGGTACGAAGAGGGCGACCACGATTCCGATCGCCAGCACTTTGAGCCCGTGGTCGTCCAGCCAGGCCCGCACCCGATGTCGCCGCCGGGGATCCGGGTTTGGCGCTGCCCGGGTCATCCAGGCGGGAAGCTGGAGCTGGTCGCGCCGGCCGGCCTGGGCGACGGTGTCGTGCTGTTCGACCTGGCCGGGCGTCGGTCCGGCCCTGTCGATACCGGCGGGGGAGATCTCTTCGCCGGCTGGCGGTCGGTTGCTGTCGCTCACGATCTCTCCATGACATCGGCGGGATGAAGGTGCCGCAGTTGAAGCGGTAGAGGATTCTGACACCGGAGATCGAGGAATGGAAACGCGATTCTGTACCGGCGAGCAAAGCCCGGGCGACGGGGCAGGATCAGGGCCGGCCGGGCGACCCACGAGGAACCAACCGAACTACTCGGTGAGGCGTTCTGGTGCTGCGGGTCCGACCGCAGGCCGCGACTTTCCTACGTCCGGTGTTCCGCCACAGCTGGGTGAGGATGTGGAGCCTGCGGCCGGTATCGTAGCCGTGACGGCGGTGGCCGTGTCGGGGGTACGCGAGGTTGGGGTGGCGCGGTCTTGGGCTGGCTCACCATTCGAGCCCAGCCGCGTAGTCGACTTCCTATCTATCGGAGTGGATCCTCCGGGGCGACATTTCTTGCTCTGCCCGCTACGGCGTACACCGTGACCGCAGGGGTGGTAGCTGCTAGAGGACGGACCTAAGAAGACGCCGAGTGATCCGCCGCACTCCAGGCTTATCCCCGAATATTGGGACAAGCATAGGGTCAGGAACGCACTACCACGGATGAACCACTGTCTTTCTCGATGTCACGCACGCGATCGCTCCAGATTTGGCGAGGCGGCTGAGGGCCCGTGGGTGCTCCGTGGGTGCTCGGACGTCGGGGTACTGGCACGGACCCATTGGAACTGGGGTGGATTTAGGCACCATCCATGACATCGGTAAGTGTCGCTTGAATCCCGTACCCGCGGGGATCCGTTCGGACTGGGTGGGACGCGGTTGGACTGGGCTGGACAACTTGTCGATTCATCGATGGATCTGACTACGGATCAGAAGGTTAGGGGTTCGAATCCCTTCGGGCGCAAGATCAAGAGGCTTCCGACCTGCGGAAACATAGGTCGGGAGCCTCGGTCGTTGGTAGCGTGTGGACGCTCGTTGTCGCGCCTGTGTCATGGGCGCATCGCTACTCCGGGTAGTCGACGAAATCTTCATCCCCCTGACCTGGCGTTTTGCCCTCCTCCTGTCGGCTCGGTCTTCTGATTTTTCGCGGTTCTGGCGGCCTTGCGAGCGCTGCGCTTGATGGCCGGCGGGCCGAGTGCTGCAGGTGCTACGGTAGATCGCGAATGATCTGAACATGGATGATCAGACAAACATGGGAGACGAGACATGGTGGGTGACGACGACATCTCCGGGTGAGACCGGACATGTGATCGGCCACCGGCCCGCGCCCAAGAGCGCCGTTGCCGTGGTCGTGTCGTCGTTGCTTCGAGACCATGTCCCCTGCCGGGCGGCTGGGCTCCGCCTGCCCTCACCTCCGAGGTTGTTTCCCGATGTCCGATCCTTTCATCGTCTGCTCGAACCTGACCTTCTCCTGGCCGGATGACACCCCGGTCTTCCAGAACCTTTCCTTCACGATCGGTGGGGGTCGTACCGGGCTGGTCGCGCCGAACGGTGCCGGTAAGAGCACGCTGCTCACGCTGATCGCCGGCAAGTACCGGCCGACCGCCGGGTCCGTCTCGGTCCAGGGGGTGCTCGGCTACCTTCCGCAGAGCCTGCCGCTGGCCGGCGACCTGACCGTGGCCGAGATTCTGGAGATCGCTCCGCTGCTCGGGGCACTACATGCAATCGAGTCCGGAGACGCCGGCGAGGAACACTTCACCACAATCGGCAACGACTGGGACATCGAGGAGCGGACCCGCGCCCAGTTGGACCGGCTCGGCCTCGGCGACCTCGCCTTCGACCGGCGTTTGGAGACCCTCAGCGGCGGCCAGGTCGTCTCCCTCGGCCTGGCGGCGCAGCTGTTGAAGCGGCCTGACGTGCTGCTGCTGGACGAGCCGACCAACAATCTCGACCTCGAGGCCCGGCACAAGCTCTACGACGTGCTGGAGCAGTGGAACGGCTGCCTGCTACTGGTCAGCCACGACCGGGCACTGCTTGACCGGATGGACCGCATCGCCGAACTCGACCGCGGCGAGCTGCGGTTCTACGGCGGGAACTTCACCGAGTACGAGGTGGCCGTGCGCGCCGCGCAGGAGGTGGCGGAGAAGAACGTCCGCAACGCCGAGCAGGAGCTCAAGCGGGAGAAGCGGGAGCTGCAGGAGGCCCGCGAGCGGGCGGCACGCCGGGCCAGCAACGCCTCCCGCAACCTCAAGAACGCCGGCCTGCCGAAGATCTTCGCCGGTACCATGAAGCGGGACGCTCAGGAGTCCGCGGGCAAGGCGAACGAGATGCACTCCTCGCGGGTCAACGACGCCAAAGCCCGGCTCGACGAGGCAGGGCGCGCGTTGCGCAACGAGCAGAAGATCTCGCTGGTGCTGCCCGGCACCAACGTACCGGCCGGACGCACACTCCTCACCGGCGAACGGATGCAGGTCCGTTACGGCGAGCGGTCCCTGTTCGCCGCCGACGGCGTCGACCTGACGATCCGTGGGCCGGAGCGGATCGCCCTGCTCGGCCCCAACGGCGCCGGCAAGTCCACCCTGCTGCGCCTGATCAACGGCGACCTGGAGCCCGAGGGTGGCCAGATCAAGCGGGCCGACGGCCGCATCGCGTACCTGTCCCAGCGGCTGGACCTGTTGGACCTGGACCGTACGGTGGCGGAGAACCTGGCCGCGTTCGCGCCGCAGACCCCGGACGCGCAGCGGATGAACCTGCTCGCCCGCTTCCTGTTCCGTGGCCCCCGGGCCCACCTGCCGGTCGGGGTGCTCTCCGGCGGCGAACGGCTGCGCGCCACCCTGGCGTGCGTCCTGGGCGCCGAGCCGGCGCCGCAACTACTGCTGCTCGACGAGCCGACCAACAACCTCGACCTGGTCAGCGTCGGTCAGTTGGAGAGCGCGCTCAACGCCTACGAGGGAGCGCTGCTGGTGGTCAGCCACGACGAGCGGTTTCTTGCGGAGATCAACGTCAACCGTTGGCTGCGGCTCGCCGAGGGACGCCTGCTGGAGACCGGCCCCCCGGACGTCGACTGACGCACCCCGGGCCGCCCCGGTTCGCGGGCCGTCCCCGCCCGCAGCCGGACCGGCGCCGGTGATCCCCTGACCCTCCCGCACGCCCGAACGGCGGCACCGGCCGGCGGGTCGAAGACGATTCCGATGGTGGTGTCTCTCGCATGTCCAAGTCTGCCCTGCTCGCCCACGATCTGGTCCGCACGCTCGGTACCCGCCGGGTGCTCGACGGCGTCTCCCTCACCGCCGCACCCGGCCAGCGGATCGGGCTGATCGGCGAGAACGGCACCGGCAAGTCCACTCTGCTGCGGCTGCTCGCCGGGGCGGACGAGCCCGACGCCGGTACCGTCGTCCGCCCACCGGAACTGGGTTTCCTGCACCAGGAGATGCCCTTCGACCCGGCCTCCACGATCGCCGCCGTGCTCGACGACGCGCTGCGCGAGGCCCGTGAGGATCTCGCCGAACTCGACCGGCTCAGCGGCGCGTTGGCCGACACCCCGCAGGACGCGCCGGAGTACGTCGACCTACTCGCCGCGTACGGCGATCGGCTCGACCGCGCGCAGGCCAGCGACGCCTGGGACGCCGACCGGCGCGCCGAGATGATGCTGGCCGGTCTCGGCCTCGGGGTGCTTCCACGCGAGCGGACGCTCGGGTCCCTGTCCGGCGGGCAACGCGGGCGGGTCGCGTTGGCCGCCCTCCTGGTACGGCGGCCCACGGCGCTGCTGCTCGACGAGCCCACCAACCACCTCGACGACGCCGCCGCGGCCTTCCTCGAGGAGCAGTTGCGTGGCCTGCCCGGGGTCGTGGTGGTGGCGAGCCACGACCGGGCGTTCCTCGACGCGGTCTGCACGGATCTGATCGACCTCGATCCGGCCCTGGACGGCCCGACCCGCTACGGCGGTAACTACACCGACTACCAGGCCGCCAAGCGGGCGGAGCGAGAACGCTGGCAGCGCCGCTTCACCGAGGAGCAGGAGGAACTCGCCGAGCTGCGCCGCTCCGTCGAGGTGACCGCGCACGAGGTCGCACCGGGGCGTGCCCGACGCGACAACGAGAAGATGGGCTACGGACACACCGCAGGGCGGGTACAGAACCAGATCTCACGGCGGGTGCGTAACGCCACCCGCCGCCTCGACGAGCTGGAACGCGAGCAGGTCGACCAGCCGCCGGAACCGCTCCGGTTCCGGGTCACCGCGCTGGCCAGTACCGCCACAGACGGGATCCTGGTGTCCTTGCGGGACATCCGCGTACCCGGCCGGCTCGCGCTCGACCGGCTGGACGTCTCGGCCACCGACCGGCTACTGGTCGCTGGGCCGAACGGGGCGGGGAAGTCGACACTGCTCGCGGTGCTGGCCGGCCGGCTGGGGACCACCGGTGCGCTGCGCCGACGGCGTGAACTGCGGGTCGGCCTGCTCGCCCAGGACACCGTCTTCGACCGGCCGGGCCGCACCGCGCGGGAGACCTACGAGGCGGCGCTCGGTGCCAAGCGTGCCGAGTCCGTACCGCTGCTCTCGCTCGGCCTGCTCGGCTCCGCGGACCTGGACCGGCCGGTCGGCCAGCTCTCGGTCGGCCAGCGGCGCCGGCTCGCCCTGGCGCTGCTGGTGGCCGACCCGCCCCAACTGCTGCTGCTCGACGAGCCGACCAACCACCTCTCACCGCGGCTCTGCGACGAGCTGGAGGAGGCTCTGGCCACGGGACCCGGCGCGATCGTGGTCGCCAGCCACGACCGCTGGCTGCGTTCCCGCTGGCCGGGGCGCGAGCTGCGGCTGTAACTCGTGTGCCACGTCGACGGCGCAGCCGTGCCTGCGCAGCCCAGCCGCGAGGTACGTGGCCAGCGGCTGTTCGTCCTCGACCAGCAGCACCCGCATCCGGCCAGTATCCCCGGCACCGCATATGAGCGGCGTATGTTGCGATGCGGGCGTTGGACAGGCCCCTGCCGAGGCATGTCCATGCCCTGGCAGCGGTTGACTGGGCCGGCCGCCGGGCAGGGGCGGCCCGGGGTAGATTTCGCGGTCGGACGGAAGCGGAGATTGCGTGATCAAGGGGTGGCACGGCTGGGTCGGCACGTTCACTGGGGTGGTACTCATCACGGTGGCCGTACTGCCGTTGGCCGCGCTGGCGGTGTGGGCCCTGGCACGCCGTCGGAGTGGCACCGGCACCACGTCGGCGTGGGCGTGGCGGATGTCCCTGGCCGAGGTCGGCATCGTCTACGGGACGGTGCCGTGGGTATGGATGATCCTGTTGCCGGGCGACCGGGCCGGCGCCGTCCCCGGTCGGGTGAGCCTGGTACCGCTGCGGGATCTGCTCACGATCTTCGCCGACGGGGGGCCGTCGACCGCGACGGGTCAGGTCGTCGGCAACCTGCTGGTGTTCGCGGCGCTGGGTTTCCTCGCCCCGCTGCGGTTCGCGGCGCTGGCGTCGGTACCGCGGATCCTGGCGCTCGCGGCGGGCTGCTCGGTTCTGGTCGAAGCCGCGCAGTACCTCCTGCGGCTGGACCGGGTGTCCTCGGTGGACGACGTGCTGCTCAACACCGCCGGCGCCGGGTTGGCCGCGTTGGCGTCGCGCCGCTGGTGGCGCGCTGCGGCCAGAGCGTCGTCAGATCGACGTCGACCGGCCACGGCACCGGGACGCTGAGCCGCCGCCCACGGTACGCCGGTCAGTGGCCCAGCACTGTATTCAGCGAAGGATGTACCACGCCGGCCCGCGCCGCACGTACCCAGCCACTGGCCCCACGCCCGGGCCTGGCTCGCCTGTGGGAAGATCGTCAAGTCAACAAATATCCCGTCATGATCAACAACCCTTGACGGACGACGAGACGGCAGACGTCTCGAATTGGCCATCCCGAACTCGCCCTACCTGGAGGATCTTCCCTCATGCGCAGATCCATCGCGGCCGCCGCGACCGCGCTGACCGTCGCCGCGACCGGTCTCGTCGTGGCCGGAGTCGTCGTGCCCGCCGGGCCGGCGGCTGCGGCGCTCAGTGACGTTCCTGCGGACTGCAGTGTCTCCACGGCGGCGTACCGCTCCGATGGGCAGCGTCTCAGCTACGTCTACTCCGGTGGCAGCACCAGCACCAAGGCCTATGCCAACGACAATCTCGGCTGGGTGCCGTCGGCGCATCAGCAGATCGGCGGCTCCGGTGACGACACCATCTTCCGCAGCACCGAGTACGCCGCCCATCCGACCGACGGCCGGCTCTACAAGGTGAGCCGTCAGGGCGAGTTGGTCGACGGCACCTGGAGAATCACGGCGATGAGTGCCAGCCACCTCGCGAACGGGTTCGCCGGTACCCGCATCCTCGCATCGGCGTCGCCGTACCTCTACCGCGTGGCGGGCAGTTCGCTCTACCGCTACACCGAGACCTATGTGGACGGCGTGTTCACGCTCTCGTCGCCGGTGAGGCTGACCACCTCCGGCTGGGACGCGGTCAACACCCTGACCTACGAGCGCAGCGGCGGGACGGGCAGCGCCGCCGTGGACGTGCTGATCGGTACCAAGGCCAACGGGGAGCTCAAGGAGTGGCGGATCAACCGGGCCACCCCGACGACGATCACCTCGAAGGTACTGCGGGCGAGCGGCTGGGCACCCTTCACCAGCCTCAGCACGGGCTACTGTGACGCGCACCCCGATGGCCGACCGCTGCTCGGGATCACCGCCGCCGGCGCGGCCTCCGTGCACTTCGACGCCAAGAAGACGGACGGAGTCGGCACGGACATCAAGGGTGGCTCCCTCGGCTCGCTCGGCTGGACCGCGAAGGCCTACGGTCAGTAGCGGAAGACCTCGGTGAGTCCGTCCGTCCGCACGATGGCGGAGGACGGTCCAGAAACCGGTGCGCGAGGCCAGCCTCACTCGGACGGACTCGTCCGGCGCCGTGCCGACGATCCCTGACCCGGGGTCGTCGGCACGGCGCCGTCGTGAGTTCGAGTGAACGACGTCCAACACCTTCAGTCCGCGGCTCAGGCCCGCGGTGGCGGGATTCGTCCGCACGAAATATCACCCGGAGGAGAGCGTCTCCCTGCGCCCAGGAAACCGGTGCAGCATCCGGGATACGCCCAACATCATTGCGTCAGGAGTTTCTCAGAGGGCGGGGGATGGCGCTTCGGGTGAGCGACCGTGGGCGCGAAAGAGGTCTGTGACGGCGATCCCGGCTAGCACGAGGCTACCGACGATGGCGACTCCCAGCGGTGGCACATGCATCATCGCGGGTACGGCGACGGCGAGCACGAGCAGCGCGATCAGTCGGGACGGGGATACCCGGCTGAACACCTCGTACTCGAATCGGGCCCGGCCGGCCAGGAACAACGCGGGACCGCCGAGAACGATGCAGACGAGCCCCAAGGTGGTGTCTCCGGTGGGGTGACGGATGACGGTTTCGGCTCCGGCGGCGGAGGCGACCACGCCGGCCACCATGAGCAGGTGGGTGTAGGGGGCCGACCGCATCAGCCGCCCCGGGTCACGGGAGGATTCGATTGCGGCCTGGAGCAGTGCTCCGGCGCGTTGGACGTAGATCTGCCACAGCAGCACGGTGGTGGCGAACGCGACCACGAAAGCGACGGTCCGGTCGACCGCGAACCCGGAGCCGGCGTACGTGAGCGTGGTGACCAGGATGAGATCGCCGAGGGCGAGGGTGAAGAACTGCTGGTAACGCTCGGCCAGGTGTTCGGCCGCGATTCTGTACTGCGACCTGGGGACCCGACCGAGCCAGGGGGTGGGGTAGCGAAGCCATGCCGCTCCGTAGTCCAGGGCCAGCGCCGCCGTCCACAGTACGCCACGCGCGGTGCCGGTCACGATGGCTCCGAGCAGCCACGGTACGGCCGAGACGGAGAACCAGAACAGGAACCGCGCGGCGTGCCGACGTGCCTGCCGACTCCGCAGCGCGGGGATCAGGAAGAGGCTGCGGCCAAGGTGGATGGCCACGTACGCGCCCGCGAAAGCCAACCCGTCACGGCTGAAGGCTGCGGGCAGCGCGGCGACCATCAGCATCGTGCCGAACATGACCGAGATGGTCATCAGGAAGATCGGTGGCCGCTGCGGTAGGTAGAGGTCGGTGGTCAGGGCGGTGATCGACCAGACCCACCAGATCGCCAGCAGCAGTAGCAGGGTCTGGAAGACGCCGGCCCAGCTCATGTCGGTGGCGAGCTTCTGCGAGGTCAGGGCGAGCGCGGCGACGAACACCAGATCGAGGAACAGTTCCAACAGGGTTGCTCGTTGCGGGCCCTCGGCCCGGCGCGCCAACCCGACCGCCCGGTCGGTTGTCACAGGATGCCTGGTCCGGTCGACGATCGGAGCATCGTCGACACGCATCGGCGTCGGTTGTCAATCGCCCGCATACCCTCAAACGACATCATAAGCTGCCAGGACGCCTCCTTCGATCCCAGCGTAGAGACGGTGTCACCGCCGGAGACCCACCGACGGTAGGTAGGAGGTTTCGTGTCTTGGGTCCGCTTCTGGCAGGCGCTGCAACAGGGCCGGCTGCTCGCCATGGCAAGCGCGATCAGTTCCCCGGGCTCGTAGTGGTCGCCAACCCTGACAGCGAGGATCCACGCCGGCTGCTTCGCGGGCATCGGGAAGGCAGGTGTCATCGAGGCCGGGGCGCCGGACCCGAGTATCGGGTTCGAGCGGGCCGGTCACCGAGGTGATGCCGGGACCTCTGTCCCGCGCCGAACTACCGTGCGGGTACGTCTTCCATCGCCTCCAGCAGGGCGGTGAGGGAGACGACGGCGAACCGGACCCGGGCATCGTTGGCCCCGTACGGCAACCACAGGGTGCCGGCGTGCAGCAGACCGCCACACGAGTAGACGACGTTGGGCACGTATCCGTCGCGTTCGGTGTCGTCGGGTGCGAGGAGTACGCCGGGTAGTTCGGCGATGACGCGGTCGGGCCGGTGCAGGTCGAGCAGGAGGGCGCCGATGGCGTACCGGCGCATCGGGCCGACTCCGTGGGTGAGTACCAGCCAACCGGCGTCGGTCTCGATGGGTGATCCACAGTTGCCGACCTGGATCAGTTCCCAGCCGCGATGCGGAGCGTGCAACGGCACCGGAGGCTGCCACCGGTTGGCTCTGTCAAGGCGGGTCAGGCCGATGGTTTCGCCGTCGGAGCGGCACAGCGCGAGGTGACGGCCGCCGATCGAGCGGGGGAACAGTGCGATGCCCTTGTTCCGGGATGCCGGCCCGCGCATCGGGGTCACCTGGAAGTGGCGAAGATCGTCGCTGCTGAGCATGCGGGCGGCGACACGTCTGCCGTCGTAGGCGGTGTAGGTGGCGTGGTAGGCCGATTCGCCGTCGTCGCCGGTAGTTCTGACAAAGCGGGCGTCCTCCATGCCGTTGTTCTCGGCGGGGGCGGCCGGCCAGAGGATCCGTCGGTGGAGCGGGACGTCGGCGGGAAAGGTCACGGCGTAGCTGGCCGAGGCGGTACGGCGCAGTTGCTCAAGGGTGCGCTGGCTGGTGGTGCGGGTGAGCAGGTCGGTGGGAAGGCTGGTCAGCACCTGTTCGAAGGTGTGGTCGTCGAAACGTTCGGGCAGGCGTCCCAGCACGGTGGCGGAGACTTCGTTGTCCCAGCCTTCCTCGGCGAGCCCGGCGGCGAGCAGGTCTCTGCGGTGACGGGCATTGATGCGGCGCCCGGTGACCAGCGGGCCTGACCGGTCGGCGACGGTGAGGCGGTGCCCGGGTCCGAGTACGGCGGTAGCGAAGCCGATCGACGACAGGTGTCCCTCGCCGATCTGCCGCAGGCTGACCGCCGCGCGTAGTTGGTCGGGATCCAGACCGGTCTGATCCGGATGCGGCACCATGGACGGGTTGCACAGAGCGGCGGCTTCCACGGCGTACTCGTGGCTGAAGTATGCGCCGACGAGCAGGCGGGCCGTGGGTGACAGTTCGCTGGTCCGGGGCACTCGGTGGTGGACCAGGTCGTGGTGGTGCCGGAAAGTGGATTCCAGATCGTGGTGCCGGCCGCCGAATCGCTGCAGGGTCCGCTGGAGCAGGCGGGTGGTTTCGTCGTCGTCGAGCCGGGCGATGCGTTCGATGATCGCGGAGGCGCGAGTGCGTACCAGGGCCGCGTCCTCGCCCGGGACGAAGAGTTTGACGACGACCCGTGCCGGGTCGGGGTTGAGGGTGAGGCCCAGCCGGGTGGCCAGGTCCGGCCCGGTCATGTCGACTCGCGCCGGCAGTCCGAGCCGGAAGCCGCCGACCGGGTCCAGGACGGGGCTGGTCGCTCAACAGCCTCCACGGTCATGACCACCGCCGGCCGTGCTGCAGGGTGGAGATGAGCGCGAGAGTCGACTCCGCGCCCTGGTTGAGGTTGGGGCCATCCGGGGTGAGGCCGTCGTAGCCGCCGCCGGTCGCCGGATCCCACATGGCCGTGCCGCCGTCGTTGGCGCCGAGGAACCAGGCGACTGCCTGGCCCACGCCGGTTCCCCAGACGGAGTCGCCCGTGACGGCCGCGGCGGTGACGCATGCGTCGGCGAGGGCGGCGACCTCGATCGGCTGCTGGTCGTGCCGGGCTCGTGGGGCATGGCGCTGCCACCCGGCGACCGGGATGACCGACAGCACACCATTGGCGAACTGGATGTCGCGCAGCCAGGCCAGCATCCGCAGCCCGGCGGCGAGCAGCCTGGTGTCGCCGCGCAGGTCAGCGGCGGCGATGACGACCTCCGCGAGAGCGGCGCTGGCGTAGGTCAACCGCTGCTGCGGCCACGGCCAGTCCGGGTCACCGGTCGGGACACCGACGGCGACGGCGGCGTCGACCAGCAAGTCGGCCGCGATCCGGTTGTCCGGCTGTCCGTGCAGTACCTCGGCGGCGCCGAGGCCGGCGAAGGCCATCGCGTGCGGCGCGGGCGATCGCCGACCGGCACTGAGCGTGAAGGCGACGAGGGCCTCGTCGCGGATCCACGGGGCGCGGCTGCGCGCGGCGGCGGTGCCCAGCCCCCACACCGCCCGCCCCCACCAGTCGCCGAGACCGGGCTCGTCGGTCCAGCGTCGATCGTGACCGAGCCGGTTGTGGAAGGCGCCGCTGTCGTCCTGGGCGTGGGTGAGGAAGGTCAGGTAGCACTCGGCGAGCTGCTGTACGGCGTCGGGCGGATCGGGTTCGCGGCTGGTGACGACCAGTCCACGGGCGACGTCGTCGGTGCAGTAGCCGTGTTCGCGGCGCACGGTGGCATTCCGGGCATGTTCGAACAGGCCGGTGTCGTCGGTCAGCCGGGCCAGGTGCGCGAAACTGGGCGCGGGCACAGGCAGGCGGGACGCGGGTGCGGTCATGCCGGTGCGGCGGTCACGGCAGGTGAGCCACCGGTGCGGACTCTGTCGGCGAGGAGTCGCTCGGCGAGAGCGTGGTACCGGGCCGCCACCGCGGGCCATCGGAGCGTCGATATCCCGGTGCGGGTGCGATCGGCGAGGCTGGCGGCCAGGCCGGGCTCGGTCAGGATCCGCCGGATGGCGGCGGCCAGTGCCGCCGGATCCTGGTGGGGCACGAGCAGACCGGGGCCGTCGGTGAGCATCTCGACAGCGTGCGGGAAGGGCGTCGCGACGACGGGGACTCCGGCGGCGACCGCCGCGACGAGCACGCCGGAGGTGACCTGCTCGCGAGAGTCGTAGGGCAGCACGACGGCATCAGCGGAGCGGATCAGCCGGCCCAGCGCGCTCTCCTCGTGATAGACCGGCTGGTAGTCGACGGCGTGCGAGACACCCAGGATCGCGCCCAAGCGGTGCAGGTCCGCCCGGTACGCCTCGCCGTTGTGCTCGAGCACCTTCGGGTGGGTCCGGCCCGCGACCGTGTAGCTGGGCATCGGGCGGAGGTCGCGTAGCCGGGCGAGGGCCCGCAACGCCCACTCGATTCCCTTACCGGGGCCGAGCAGTCCCCAGGTGAGCAGGTGGGGACGCTGACGCGGTTCGACGGGCGGTGCGGCATGCTCGGCCGCGCCGTGCGGGATCACCGTGACCTTGCCAGCCTCGACGGTGTAGCCGACAAGCAACCGGTCGCGGGCGGTGTCGGTCATGGTGACGACCGCGCTTGCCGCGTCCACGAGTTGCTCCAGTACCGCCTTCTGCCCGGCAGTCGGATGCGCGAGCACGGTGTGCAGGACCACGATGCTCGGCGCCGTGAGCCGGCGCAGCAGCGGCAGCACGTCCTCGCCGTCGGGTCCGGGGTAGATGCCGTACTCGTGTTGAACGACGGCGATGTCGTAGCGGTCGAGGGCCGTGGCGGCGTCCCGCCAACCGGCGACGCCCCGCGTCGACCAGTCATGCACGACCTCGGGGCCGAACGCTCCCGCGTGCCCGGTGGTCCGCGCCGCCGGACCGGCGGGGTCCTCGGCGGAGGCGATGACGCGGACAACGCCGTCTGGCGGTCCGTCCGTGGCGAGATGGGCGGCCAAGGCCGCGTTGAAGGTGGCCAGTCCGCACTGGGTCGGTGGATGGGTGCTGAGAAAACCGTAGCTGCGGGCCATGCGCCGCGCCTTTCGGTTGTCGGCCGCTGCCGCGCGAGCGGGTACGGACCTCACGCGATAGTGGCGCCCACCTGGCCAGCGTGTGTGACGGGCAGGACGGGTCTGCGGGGAGCCACCGCCTCACGCGGGGTCTGGCCGATCGCGGACCTGTGCCGGACCCTCGAAAGCCATCGGCGGGCCAACACTATCAGCATCGACCTGTCAGCGGACGGTACCGATCCGGTCAGCGGACGACGTCGTGGTACACGCGCAGGTAGTCGGCCACCATGCGGTCGGCGTCGAACCGCTGCCGGGCACGGATCCGGCAGCCGAGCCGGTCGATGGTCGCGATCCGGGCGACGGCCGCGACAGCCTGCTCGACGGAGTGCACCAGGAAACCCGTCACACCCTCGTCGACGACCTCCGGCATCGCTCCGCGCCGGTACGCCACCACCGGCGTGCCGCACGCCATCGACTCCACCACCGACAGGCCGAACGGCTCGTCGAAGGCGATCGGGTGCAGCAGCGCCGCGCTGGCGCCGAGGAGCTCGCCGCGGCGACGCGGGCCGACCGGGCCGTGGAAGATGACGCGTTCGCCGTCGATGTGCGGGGCCACCTCTTCGGCGAAGTACCGCTCGTCCTGGACTATCCCGCAGATGGCCAGCGGCCGGCCGGTTCGCCGGGCGATCTCGATCGCGATGTGGGTGCCCTTGTCGGGGTGGATCCGGCCGAACGCGATCAGTCCTGGTCCCCCGTCGGGCGCGAACGGCAACCCGTCGAGATCGATTCCGTGGTACACGGTGGCGACATAGTCGAGCGCGGCGACCCGGTCGGCGTCGGAAATGGACACGTAGGCCGACCGGGCCCTCGCGTACGCGGGCAGGATCCCCGAATCCGAGAAGCCGTGGATGGTGGTGACCAGCGGAGCGTGGCAGTGCGCGGCAAAGGCCAGCGGCAGCCAGTCGAGGTGGTTGTGCACCAGGTCGAACTCGGCGGACCGCGCCAGCGCGTGCGCGACGTGCATCGCCTCCGCCACCCGCCCGTCCACGGCCGGATCGTCCGCGTACCCCCGTGGACACACTCCGTCCAACCGGGCCGAGGTGACCGAGTCCAACGTGGCGAACAGCGTCACATCCACGCCCCGGGCAACCAGACCATCGGCGAGCAGGCCGGTCACCTGTTCCCAAGGCCCGTAATGGTGTGGAGGCGTGCGCCACGCCACCGGTCCCAGCATGGCCACCCTCACCGCGATGCGCGATCGGCCAGGCCGGCGGGGTGGAGGCCGGTCGGGAGCGGGTCCCCGGGACAGACGCCGTCGAACCCGTCCGGCAGCCCGCGGTCGATCCAGTCGGCCCTGACCTGGTGACCGCGACCACGCAACAAATCGACGGTCTTGTCGTTGTCGATCGTCATCCGCTTCTCCTCGCGTACGAATTCGGCCGGCCTGAAGGTGCCGGAGCGGGCCTCGGTGGAGCGAACGCGTCAGCCGGGTGAGCCCGAACACTACGCCCCGACGCGCTCCGAGCGGCGGTTCGCGTTCACCCGAGGACGGCGGGACGCCCGGCACGCCCCGCACTCCCGTCCGGCCGGACAGACTCCACGGACCTCCGGCGAGATGAGGCCCAACAATGAACCTTTTTCAACCTGAACCGCGCGGCGCTCACACACCCCGTCCGACCTCGCCCTCTGACGGACCGCAAGGGGAGGTTGAAAAAGGTTCACTCGGGAGACAAACGATGACACAGAATAGGTTTGCATAGCGCATTAAAATCCCACAGTTGAGAATCAAGCTCAAGATATATTTGAATATGCACCAAATGCGGTGGCACATAGGCAGGCGGAGGGTCAGGGTTGGTCCATGACACGCACCGTCCAGGTAAGTGACAGGGACCTGCAGACCAACGTCACCAACGAACTGACTTTCGATTCCAGCATTGACGCCGCGCATCTCGTGGTGCTGGCGAACGCCGGCGTGGTGACACTCTCCGGTGACGTGGGCACGCTGCCCGAGCGGCATACGGCGAAACGGGCGGCCATGCGGGTGGCCGGTGTGCAGGCCGTCGCCGTCGACATCGTGGTCCGCGACCCGGGCGCGTTCGGCGCCAAGGACCGCGACATCGCCGAGGCGGCGAACCAAATGCTCGGCTGGGCGGTCGACGTACCCTCCGACGCCGTCACGGTCGGGGTCCACAATCGTGTGGTCACCCTCTCCGGCACCGTCACCCGCCACTACGAGCGGGAGGCCGCCGCACGCGCGGTCATGTATCTCAGGGGCGTCACGGCGGTCAGCAACACCATCAGGCTGATGGCGCCCGCATCGGCTTCCGACGACCTGAAAGCGGCGATCGGCTCGGCGATCCGGCGTAACGCCCAGCTCGACGCCGAGCAGGTCGAGGCGGAGGTCAACGGCACCGAGGTAACGCTGCGGGGGGCCGTACGCTCGTGCGCCGAACGCCGTCAGGCCGAGAACGTGGCGTGGTCGGGTGCCGGCGTCACCAGCGTCAAGAACCAGCTCACCGTCACCGCCTGATCCCAGATCGGCCCGGCCGTCCGGAGACGGCCGGGCCGATCTGCTTCATCCCTGTCCGGGTCGGCCAGTGCGGCCGTAGCCGTGCTGGCCGACCCGGACGGTGCCAGACCCGAGGTGCCGGCGACCCGGCGCCCGGGCGGCTACGGCTTGTCGACGATGAGTACCTCGGTGCTCAGGAACAGCGCGGCAATCGACGCAGCGTTCTGCAATGCGAAACGGGTCACCTTGGCAGGTTCGACGATGCCCGCTTTGATCATGTCGACATACTCGCCCGTGGCGGCGTCGAGGCCCTGGCCGGGTGGAAGTGAGCTGACCCTCTCTGCCACCACCGCTCCCTCATGGCCGGCGTTGCTGGCAATCTGCCTGAGCGGCGCGGTGAGGGCTACCCGTACGATGTTCGCGCCGGTGGCCTCGTCACCGGCCAGGTCGAGCTTGTCGAACGCCGTGCCCGCGGCGTTGGCCAACGCCACACCACCGCCGGGTAGCAGGCCCTCCTCGATGGCGGCCCTGGCGTTGCGGACGGCGTCCTCGATGCGGTGCTTACGCTCCCGGAGTTCCACCTCGGTGGCCGCACCGACCTTGATCACCGCGATGCCGCCGGCCAATGCCGCCAGCCGCTCCTGCAGCTTCTCCCGGTCGTAGTCGGAGTCGCTGTGTTGGATCTCGGAGCGGAGCTGCGCGACGCGCCCGGCGATCTGGTCCAGCTCACCCGCACCGTCGACGACGGTGGTCTCGTCCAGGGTGGCGACCACCCTGCGGGCCCGGCCGAGCATGTCGAGGGTCACGTTGCCCAACGTGTGACCGACGGTGTCGCTGACAACCTGAGCGCCGGTGAGGACGGCGAGGTCGGCCAGCATGGCCGTGCGGCGGTCACCGAAGCCGGGCGCCTTGACCGCGACCGAGGTGAGGGTGCCGCGGACCGTGTTGACGACAAGGGTGGCGAGGGCCTCCGCCTCGACGTCCTCGGCGATGATGGCCAGCGGCTTGCCCGCATGCATGACCTGCTCCAGGATCGGGAGGAGGTCGGTCAGGTTCGAGATCCTGTTCTCGACGATGAGCAGGTACGGGTCGTCGAGAACGGCTTCCATCCGTTCGGCGTCGGTGACGAAGTAGGGCGAGATGTAGCCCTTGTCGAAGCGGATGCCTTCGGTGAACTCCAGCTCCAGGCCGAAGGTGTTGCCCTCCTCGACGGTGATCACGCCTTCCTTGCCGACCTTGTCCATCGCTTCGGCGATGAGTTCACCGACAACAGGGTCGGCGGCGGAGATGGACGCCGTGGCCGCGATCTGCGCCCTGGTCTCGACCTCCTGGGCCTGGTGGCGCAGCGCCTCGGTCACCGCGACCACGGCCTGTTCGATGCCGCGCTTGAGTGCGACCGGGTTCGCCCCGGCGGCAACGTTGCGCAGTCCTTCCCGCACCAGTGCCTGGGCCAGGACGGTGGCCGTCGTCGTGCCGTCCCCGGCCACGTCGTCGGTCTTCTTCGCGACCTCCTTGACCAACTCGGCACCGAGCTTCTCGTACGGGTCGTCGAGTTCGATCTCCTTGGCGATGCTCACACCGTCGTTGGTGATGGTCGGCGCACCCCATCCGCTACCCAGCACGACGTTGCGGCCCTTGGGGCCGAGCGTCACCTTCACCGTGTCGGCGAGCATGTTCATGCCGCGTTCGAGGCCGCGACGGGCGTCTTCACCGAATACGATCAATTTGGCCATCTGTGTCGTCCTCTACTCGTCGTGCCGACGTTCAGCACTGCTCGGACCGACCTGCGACGAACACATCGCGCACGCCCACAAAGGGCTCATCCCATTCGGCTGGCACTCACGAAGGGCGAGTGCTAACTATGGTCTAGCACTCGCCGCCCGAGAGTGCAAGGACAACGTCCTCCTCGGGAACTCGTCGTACGCCGCCGTGTGGCGCCGCCGGGTGCGTGCGGTACCGAAACCCCGCCCCACCGTGGTCTGTCCACATCGTCGGCGGGACGATGCCGCCCTACCGCGTCTCCGACAAGATCCGGGGCGGTGTGAGACCTGGCTGACCGCCTTCGTCCTCCCACACCGCTACGGGAGCGTCATCGACCGCACGCGGAGTGGACGTGGTGACGGCGAGCAGGATGTGTTGGGGGTGGACCTGGTTGCTGGTGACGGCGGCGAGGACCATCGCCGCGTCGGCGGTGTCGCTCGCGGTCTTCGGCGGGACGATCAGCAGGTCGACGCGGTCGCCGTTGGCGCACAGCGCGGTGAGTAAGCTGATGGGCTGGCTGCTGAAGTAGCCCAGCCGGAGGACCCGGTCACCCACCCCCAGCCGGCGGGGGTGGATGTCCCAGCCGTCGGCGGCGAGGACGAGCCTGGTGACGGGTCCGCGTAGTTTGTCGATGGCCAGGACGAGCCCCGGCAGTTCCGCGACGGGGTCGGTCGAGCGGGGCCACCAACCGCCGTCCAGGAGGGTACGGCGGGAGCCGGTGGGTTCCATCCGCAGTCGTGGAGTCGATGGCGGCGTTGGCGAGATCGTCGTCGCGCGGCTGGTAGCAGTGGCGTGTGTCATGGCAGGTTCCTTCCGCCCGTCGCCGCAAGGGATCCGGCGAGGGGCTGAGGTCGGGAGAACGGCAGGCCGAGGCGTCGAATTTGCCGGCGGGGTAGCGGAAGGGCGCAGCTGCGCAACCGCAGCGGCTCATCGCGCCCGGCTCGTCGTACGCCCAGATCCAGGGCGCGGATCAGTGACGCCGGCGGCGGGACAGCCTACGCAGTTGGGTGATACGGGCGACGCCGACCACCATGGTCAGGATCGCGACGCCCACACCGGCGATCAGCAGGGCCAGGGCCAACGGCAGAGTGCCGTGCATCCACAGGAAGCTGATCTCGACGCTGCGGGTGTTCTGCAGCATGAAGACGATGAGCACCACGCAGATGAGCGCGGCGGCGCAGATCCCGAACCAGGCGGCGCCGGTGCGGGTGTGTGGCATCCGGGTCGTCGTCGGCGACGTCGACGTCGGTGCGGCCGAGGGCTTCGGCGGTGCCGTGGTGGCCGAATCGACCGGTGCGCCTTGGGTGGTGCGGAGAAGGTCGGACATGACATCCCCCTCTGGGGGGTGGGCCGGTATGGCGGGCACCTCAAGGCTGAGTTGTCGTCGCTTCCGGGATAGCCCCATCGTACGCCTGTTCGGCCCGATATGCCCAGTTGCCTCGACCGAAGATCCCGTCTGGGTGTCGCTTACACCGCTGCGGCTACTCCAATCCCCGGCCACGAGGCCGTCGACCGTTCGTCGGAGGAACTGGACCTGGATGTTCCTTGGAGGGGAGCGGGGGGACGAGAGCCCCGGGCGGTTCGCCCGGGCCCCGCACGCTACGACCACCTCTGCCGAGCGCCGCGACATCGCTCCCCTCGGCGCGGGTTGCGGCTGTCGATCCCGCTGAGGAGGTCACCGGCTCGGGCCGGTGACCGTCGTTGGTGGGGTCTGTTCGGTCCCGTCGACGATGGCCTGCGCGAGATCGGACAGCCGCCGGTTGTGGCTGCGGGCGTCGTTGCGAAGCAGTGTGAAGGCTTCGGCCATGTCCAGTTGGAGGCGTTCGGCCAGAACGCCCTTGGCCTGTTCGATCAGGACGCGGCTGTTCAGCGCGGTTTGTAGCTGTTCGGTGAGGGTGTCGCGGCGGTGGATGGCGCGTTGCTGCAGCAGGCCGATGGTGGCCACGTCGGCCAGGGCCTGGGCGACATGCAGCTTGTCCTCACCGAGCGCGCCCGGCTGCCTGTCGAACAGGTTCAGCGCACCGATGACCTCCGTACGCAGGCGCATCGGCAGGGCGTGCACGCAGGCGAATCCGACCTCGGCCGCGGCTGCGGCAAAGCGCGGCCAGCGGCCGGCGGTGCTGAGGTCGGCGACCGACACGGGTCGGCCGGTACGGAAGCAGTCCACGCACGGGCCCTGGTCGGTCTGTAGTTGGAACAGCTCCAGCAGTCGGGTCCGTTCGGAGGAGGCCGCCACGACCTGCAGCGTGCCCTGCTGGTCGGTCAGCAGCAGCCCGGCAGCCGAGACACCCAAGAGCTGCACACACCGCTCGGTCAAGACGTGCATGAAGTCGATCACGTCGAACTCGTCGACGAGAGTGTCGGCCAACTCGACGAACACATTGGTCAGCTGGATCTCGGCCATCTCACTCTCCCTCGGCACAGCGTAGACCTGCCGTCCGGCAGCCGGCTGCCACGACTCGGCGAACCTGACACGGACATGCCGGTTCCGAACTCAGCGGTCAGTGCCCCCGCCCTCGTCGGAGCCCCGGTCGAGGTGGGGGCCGAAGCGGAGGCGTCGGGCGACCACGTCGCTGGCGACGTCCCGCAGCCGTCGGTCATGGGAGTACGCGTAGGCGCGCAGCCGGATGAGGGCCACCGCCGCGCTCACCCCCAGTTGCACGGTCACCATTCCGGTGGCCTGGTGTACCTCGGGGTGGTGCAGGCCGACCTGCTCGGGCCAGCGTCCGTCCGGGCGTGACCGATTGTGCTGCGCGGCGTCGAGCAGCAGCGCGCAGACGGTGTCCGCGAGCATCAGCACGTCGGCCAGTTGCTCGCGGTCCAGGCCACCGGGTCGGGCACGGTAGAGGTCCAGGACACCGATGCGGGCCGCACCGACCCGCAGCGGTAGCGCGAACGACGCACACACCCCGGTGCGCATCGCCGCCGGTGCGAACACCGGCCAGCGGACCAGGCAGTCCGGGGCCGTCAGGTCGGCGACCAGTTCCGGGGCGCCGGCGACGGCATCGGCGGCCGGTCCCTCGCCGAGGGTCAGGGTCAGCTCTGCCAGGTCCGACGCGACGTCATCGCTGGCGTACACCGTCTGGCGGAAGCCGGTGCCGAGCACCGTGACGGCGGCACCGTCCAGCCCGGTGGCCGACATCACGGCGGCACAGACATGTTCGACCGTGACCGGCCGGCCCTGGGCGTGTTCGACGACCAGGCTCCACAACCGCGTCCGGCGATCGGCGGTCATCGCACCGCTCCACCCGAACAGGGCGGCACCAGAGGTGAATCCACGAAGGCGCCTCCGATACCCCGAACGGTTCGTCAGGGCCGCGACGGGCAGGTGACGTAGGACGGGGACCGGGTCGAACGCGACTCGCTGCATGGCGGCTTGTCACCGGCCAGCCTACGCCGGACAGTCCGGGGCCCGCCCGGTCGCCGCGCTCGTGTCGCACGTTCCCCGCGCGGCGTCGCCGGTAATGACGGCACGATCCGGCCGCGCCGGGCCGGTCGTACCCACTTGATGAGGGCGTAGAGTGATCCGCAGGACCCGCCCCCACCACACCGACGCGCCAGTCAGCGTTCACGCTGGCGTCCCCTCGCCGCCCGGACCTTGCGGTCACCCAGCGACTCCAGGCGCCTTCAGTGCGGGGGCGCCGTCCCCGCCGGCACACTGCGGCGGCTTCCCCGAGGGCGTTGATCACCATGACCGTTCCCGCCGAGTCAACCATGAACACAGGTCCGCCCCACCGCCCCACCGAAGGGACGACGCCGGTCATCAGCGACCCCCGGCTGCCCTGGGCCGCCGTGCAGACTGTTGCCCCGCCCCCTGACGTCCGACCAGCCCGCGCGTCGACCGGCACCGAGCAGCTACTTCGCCAACGCGACGCCCTGCCCGCCGGGCATTCCGACCGCGTCAGAATCCGAGCCCGGGCCATCGAGGCGAACCTGCCGACGGCACATCGACTCGCACGGCGCTACACCGGACGCGGCGAACCCTTCGACGACCTGGCCCAAGTCGCCGCCGTCGCCCTGGTCAACGCCGTCGACGGGTACGACCCGGACCGCCGGACCGCCTTTGTCTCCTACGCCGTCCCGACCATCCTCGGCGCCCTCAAACGGCACTTCCGGGATACGACCTGGGGAATGCGGGTACCACGCGCGATGCAGGAACTGACCGGCGAGGTCAGGACCGCCAGCGGCGAACTCAGCCAGCAACGGGGCCGTACCCCGACGCCGGCCGAACTCGCCGACCACCTGCACATCACCGTCGACCAACTCCGTGCCGCGCTCGGTGCCGAACAGGTCTACCGCCTGACGTCGCTGAACGCCCCATCCGCGGTGGAAACCGGCGACGAGCCCATCGACCTCCTCGGCGGCGTCGATCCGCACTACGCCCGCGTGGACGACCGCCTGACGCTGCGACTACTCCTCGCGACGGTTCCCGTACGAGAGCGCCGCATCCTCGCCATGCGGTTCTACGACAACATGACCCAGACCCAGATCGCCGCCGAGATCGGGGTGTCCCAGATGCAGGTATCCCGACTGCTGAATCGAACCCTCACCCGACTTCGGGCCACTCCGATCGCACTGGCCGGGCTCGGCGACAAGTGACGCTGCGCTAGCCGCCATCCAGAAACGGCACCGCCCCCCGGGAAACGGCGGCGTCATCCACGAAACACAGCCGAAGGGACATGCCATGCACATCCATCGCGCCGAGATCGTCGCAAGACTGCGGGCGAGAGGTCTGTCGGCCAGGGCCGACTGGGTCGACCGGGAACTGCCCCGGATGGTCGACACGAACCTCAACGGCTCGCTGCTCCGGATGCTCGACATCCACCCCGCCACGATGACACCCGCCGACATCGCGTCGGGATGACGCCTTGTGTGGGCCCCTCCGCGTCGTCGATGCGGAGGGGCGCTCGCTCGTCAATGTCGAAGACCACCTGTACGCCGCGTCCCGGGAGGCGCGGACCACACTGTGGACGGTTCGGTACCAAAACCGGCTGCCAGCTCGCGATCGAAGTGTCCGTCGTAGTCGGTGCTGACGGCCGACGAATCGTGGTCGATCTCCCGGAGTTTGTCGCCGGCACGGCGAGCGGCGATGCCGGTGATCCAGACCAGCACGTCGTCTCGACGGGCGTCGGAGACCGGCGCGAGCCGCCACACCTCGACGAACACCGCCCGGGTCACCGGAACGGCGTCTGCCGGGCTGCCGAGGCTCTCGCAGACCTGCAGGAAGACCGAGCGGACGAGACGACGGTAGAGGCGACTGAAGGCCGCCTGGTCCCGATCAGCGATCCGCCTTACAAGATCACTCAACGACTCGGTGGCGGACATGGTGTGGACCGGTGGGACAGTCATCCGATGCTCCCGGTGATGTGCCTGGGCAGGACATCCGCCGGGGACTGGAGCGGCTGCTGTGCAACTTCACACTACGTGACTGAATGCCCGGACGAAACTGCGGAATGTAACTGAACCACGGCGCGGCTGAACTTCCGTCGGGTCTTCCGGCCCGATGGGACGGCGCCGCTCGGCGGCGCGGTCGTCTGCCTCCGCCCCAACCACAAGGGCATGCCGATCCTCCTGCGAGGGCGACAACCCGGCCTTTCTCCGCCGCCAGGTCCCTCAGGCTGTCGATGTTGATGGCGGCGACGGCGAGCCCGCGCGGGGTGAGCGAACTCGCGGGCGGCAGTTGGGACCTGAGAAAGCCGATGCCCAGCCAGGTCGCAGCGCCGGTACCGGAGAAACGTCACTCGCCCGGACCGAGCGGCAGATCCTGCTGGTCTTCACCATTCGGCTTTCACTCCGGGCTGGACCCGTACTGGTAGGCGGGCTCGCCGTCGGTGGTCAGCGCCCACTCGCGGCCGTCGGACAGCGAGCGCGCCCACAGGTCGTGATGATCGCCACCGCTCGGTCCGACGCCCAGCTCGCCGAGACCGCACGGCAGGGCGTCAACATCCTCGGCTCGGGCACCCCGGCTGCCACCCGCCTTGAGAACATCGCCCGCTTCGTCGACTTCGTCGGCGAGAGCATCACCCGCGCCGCGGAGCAGGCCCGCGAGATCCTCTACGCGAAAACCGAGCCGACCCCAGGCGGCACTGCCACACCAAATCCAGGTCGCGGTTAGACAGCCGGGCGCGGCTGGGATCAGCAGGGGCGGCGGCGGCCTCGGGATGGTGCTGTGCCTCGCCGATCAGGTCCTGCTACAGCGGTCCCTATGACGGCCCCGGCCCAGCAGGTCGGTGGCCGAACGCGCGGAGGGTGATCTCCACGAGCGCGTCTGCGTACTCCGGGGTGAGTGGCCCGGAGCGGAGCAGCCAGCGCTGGTAGAGGGGGGCGTACAGCACCTCGAGCAGCAGGTCGAGATCGGCGTCCGCGGCAAGCTGGCCCGCCTGCTGGGCGTTGCGGAGCCGTTCCTTCTTGGCTTCGTCGACGGGGCCGGCCACCTTCTCGTGGTACAGGGCGGCGAGGGTGGAATCGCCGAGGATCTCCATGTTGAGCGCCCTGACGGGTGCTTCGAACACCGGGTCGGCGAACTCGGCGACGGTCGCCCGCATGACGGTCTTGAGGTCGGCCTCGAGGTCGCCGGTGTCGGGCAGCCGTATGCCCTCGCTGCCCTCACTGAGCGCCAGGAACGAGTCGAAGATCACCGCGCCCTTGGACGGCCACCAGCGGTAGATGGTCTGCTTGCCGACTCCCGCACGGGCGGCAATGGCCTCGATCGTCACCTTGGGGTAACCGAGTTCGGAGACCAGATCGCGCGCGGCGTCGAGGACGGCCCGCCGGGATCGTTCGTTGCGCCGGGCGGGGTTGGGTTTTCTGGGGCTGGGCACGCCCTGAAGCATATCATTGCACGAGACGAGACGTTCCGTCTTGACAGCGAGGCGACGTGCCTGCAGACTCTGCATTCGCGAGGCGGACCGTCTCGTCTCACCTAAGCGAGGAGATCACATGACAACTGCCCGAGTATGGTTCGTCACCGGCGCGTCGAGGGGCTTGGGCAGGGCCTTTGCCGAGGCGGCGCTCGCTGCCGGAGACCGGGTCGTCGCCGCCGCGCGGGACCTCGGCCCGCTCGACGACCTGGCCGCCGCTCATCCGGACGGTCTCGTACGGCTGACGCTGGATGTCCGCGACCGCGCAGCCGTGCAGGAGGTGGTGGAGCGGGCGGCAGCGGCGTTCGGCCGGCTCGACATCGTGGTCAACAACGCCGGCGGGCTGCTGCTCGGCATGGTGGAGGAGGCCACCGAGGAGCAGATCCGCGCCCAGTTCGACGTCAACTTCTTCGGCGCGGTCTGGGTGGCCCAGGCCGTCGTGCCGTACCTGCGGGCGCAACGGTCCGGCCACATCCTGCAGGTCACCTCGATGGGATCCGTCGGCGGGTTCGCGTCCGTCGGGTTCTACGCGGCGAGCAAGGCCGCGCTCGACTCGGTGAGCCAGGCGCTGGCGATGGAGGTGGCGCCGTTCGGGATCAAGGTGACGATCGTGCAGCCAGGCGGGTACGGCACGGATCTGTTCACCCGGGGCACCACGATGACGGAGCCGCGTCCGGAGTACGAGTCGCTGCGCGCGATGCTGGCCGAGATGTGGGGCGAGGACGCCGGTCCGGACCCGAGTACCGCGGCGCCGGTGATCATGAAGTTGGTCGACCTGGCGGAGCCGCCGCTGCGGCTGATCGTCGGCGGCGCCTCCTACGACATGGTCCAGCAGATGGATCAGGCCCGCGCGGCGGAGTACCGGGCCTGGGAGCACCTCAGCCGGCAGGCTCCGGGCTGAGGCCGGCCTCCGTGCGTACCGCTGCACAACTGGCACTGACCGAGAACCCCACGCGGCAACCGCGTCGTCCTGGACCGCGTGTTACTCAGTCTCGAATGAGTCGTTCGCCGAGAGCCAATAGCAGAGCGACGACGCTGAGCAGGGCGCCGATCAGCACCGTGCTGCGTACGCCGTGGCTCGGCAGCGCGAGGCTGCCGACCAGGGCGCCAGCAGTGATGCCGACGTTGACGGCGGCGGAGACCGTCGCGGCGGCGAGGTCGGAGCGCCCGGGCGCCACCTGCAGCACCAGACCACCGAGCGCCGCGGTGAACGCGGCGAACGCCAGTCCGGCCAGAGCGAGCAGGACGACGGCCGCTGCCGGCCGGTGGCCGAGCGGGTACAGCCCGAGCAGTGCCACTGCCTGCAGTGCGACGGTCGCGACCAGGGTGAGCCACGGGCTGCGGTCCACCACCGCTCCGACGGCGAGGATCCCGAGCACGCTGGCGACGCCGCGCGCCAGCAGGATGGCCCCGACCGACGCGGCGGGAAACCGGCTGACCTCGGTGACGAAGAGGGCGACATAGGTGTAGGCGGCGATGGCGCCGGCGGTCGCCAGGATGGCCACGGCGACCAGCAGCCAGAAGCGGCGGACGTCGGGTGTCGCGCCTCGGGCGGCATGTCCCTGGTCGGGCCGCGTCGAGGGTAGCAGCGAGGCCACCGCAGCGAACACGATCGCGCCGAGTCCGGCCACCGCCAGGTACGACACCCGCCAGCCGGCGCGTTCGCCCAGCCAGGTGCCCGCGGGCACACCGAGGACCAGCGCGACGTTGCCGCCAGCGAACACGATCGCGACCACCCGCCCGCGTAGCCCGGGGCGGAACAGCTCGGCCGCGGCCGGCACCACCACCGCCCAGAACAGCGCGTGGGTGGCTGCGGTCGCCATCCTGGCTGCCAGCACCAGCGCGAACGTGCCCGCGAAGACCGTGATCGCGGTGCTGACCACGAAGCCGGCCAGCAGCGCCGACAGCAGTCGTCGGCGAGGGACTCCGCGGACCAGCGCCGTCAGCGGGACCGAGGCGACGAGGACCACCGCGCCGTACGCGGTGACGAGCATGCCCACTTGGGACGGTGAGACGGCCAGGTCGGCGGCCATCGGGAGCAGCAGCCCGATCGGCAGCGCCTCGGCGGTGGTGTAGAGGAACGTCCCGGCGGACAAGCCGACCAGCGCTCCCACTGCCCGCCTGTGCCCCATCCGGCCCTCCCTGTGTTACCTGCTAAACCAACTATGACGGCAACACGCTATCGGGCGTACTCGATGCGCTGCAACTGGTAAAATTGGTTTCGATGGAAACAGTCGAGGACGTCACGCGGATGCGCCTGGTGGGCGGCAACCTCGCCCTGGACTTCATCAACACCCGCACCGGTCCACCCGTCGGGCCTCCGGACGACGACGTGCTCACGGGCTACCCGGAGTTGGTCGCCTGGGGCGTGTACGCGGGCGCCCTCACCGAGACCGAGGCGGCCGCGTTGCGCCGACTGTCCCGCGCGGACCCGGGCGGCGCCCACACCGCCTTCGCCCGAGCGCTGCGCACCCGCGACTACCTCGACGAGGTGTTCCGGCCGCTGGCCGCCGGCCATGATCCGAGCGCGGCTGTGCTGGCCCGGCTCCGGGACGACGAGGCGGACGCGCTCGGCCACGCACAACTCGAACCCGGAAACACGTTCGGGTGGGCCTGGCGGGGCGACCACACCCTTGTCCGGCCGCTACGGCCGGTGGTGCACGCGGCGGTCCAGCTTCTCACCACGGGCGCGCTGGACCGGATCAAGGGATGCGGCGGCTGTCGCTTCGTCTTCAACGACGAGAGCAAGAACCGCAGTCGCCGCTGGTGCAGCATGGACGACTGCGGAACCGCCGAGAAGATCCGCCGCTACGTCGCCGCGCGACGCACGCGTGCGACCCGGTGAGCGGGGCGAGCCCCGATCACCGGCGAAACCGGGCCGCCCGCATCCTCGGCGACCCCCGGCGCACCGGTCAGCAGCCTGACCGACCTCTCCCGGCTGCTCGACGGCCGGCTGGCACCAGGTCACGGCGGGTGAAGATCCCAGCTCCGCCCGCCGCGACCCGCGCGGTCGAGCCGGTCCGGTCAGCCGGTCGGTGCCCCATCCGGTACGGGCACAGCCGCCGGTACGAAGACCACCCGGGAGCGCAACTGCCGGAACCCGGTCCGCTCCAGTTCGGCCAGTACGCGTACCCGATGGGCGTCCACGTCGGCGAGCACCTCGCGGGCGCCGCCCTCGGCCAGCACCCGGACCGCCTCGGCCAGCAGTTCACCCCGGACAGCCTCGTCGAGCAGGCCGAGGTAGGCGACGAGTGGATAGCAGGCGTCCCCGGCCGTTCCGACCAGCCCGACCGGCTGTCCGGCGTCGAACGCGATCCGCCAGTTCTCCACCGGACGGCCCAGCCAGGCCAGCGGGTCGGTGGCCAGGTCGACGCCGGCGACCGCCCGAGCGACCTCCTTGCCGGTCAGCACATCCGGCTCGGCGATCCGGGCGACCAGGGCGTTGATCTCCGCCGCGTCGGTGGCCGGCCGGAAGGTGTACCGGCCGGAGGGTGTCGGCAACGGCGTGCCCGTCCACGAGCAGCGCAGCCGCTCGCCCCGCTCGACCAGTCCGGCGAGCCGGGCCGCCGCCATCGGTGCCTCGACCACGGCCAGCACCTCCGGCCGGCGCCGCCAGTGTGCCGGCAGGGCGGCGTAGTAGATCCGTGCGCCGCCGAGCGCCCGGTGGGCGGCGCGCAGCAGCACGGCACCCACCTCCGGCTCGGCGTCCAGGTCGAACCGCTCCAGCCACGGGGCACCGACGGCGCCGGGCGGCAGTACCCAGGCCGCCCGGCCGACCACCCGACCGGCCCGGAGGGCGACCCAGGTGTGCTCGGGGCGGTAGCCGCCGCCGGCCAGCCCTTCGGCGTAGCCGACCTGACGCAGTTGCGGGAGCGGATCGGGCATGGAGTCGAACAGACTTTCCTCGCCCGCGACGAGCGGGCGTACGACCAGATCGGTCATGGCGTGATCCTCGCAGACGCGAGCGCCCCGGGTCAGATCCGCGCGGACGCCGGGGCGCGGAGGGGGCGCAGAACATCGGACACTGTTCTGACCTCCTTCCGGCTCGTCGGCGTACCGGGAACGTACGTGGCGCAGCCGCCGGCCGCAACGCGATTAGGTCCACCGGTCCGGCGCGCTCGGCACGTCCTCGATACGACTACTTCTTCCTTCGGAACCTCAGCACCTCCCGCAGCAGCAGCACCCCTACGAAGGTGGGCAGGAGCGCGAGCAGTCCGACCCCGTAACCGATCCACAACAGCCATGGGCGAGCTTCGACGTCGGCTCGAGCCAGTAACCGGGTGGTGCGATCCCTGCCCAGGTCCCCGACGCGAACCGTGGTGCCCGTGTCGGAGGAGTCGAATATGGCTCCGGCAGTCATCTCCTCGAGCTGGCCGTCGTCCCAGGTGATGTCGACCTCGCAGGCTTCCCAGTAACCGAAGCCGCGATTGCTGATCGGGCCGTGCTCGACGCATCGACCGACGGTCGCCTGACCCTCGCGCCGGGCGTCAGCCATGTCCTTGCCGGCCAGCCTGCTCAGCGTCACCGCCGTGCCGAGCATGCCGGCCGCCAGGACGAGTATTCCGGTGAGGAACAGGAACGACCGGAAGCCGTTGCCCTTGCGGCGCTGCACCACCGCAGCGCCGGGGTCCGCCTCCTCGGCGGCCTGCGCGGCATTCTTGCGGTCGAGTTCGCGCTGCTGCTCTTTGATCTCGGCAAGGCGCCCGGCGATCCGGTCGTCCAACGGTTCCATGAAAGTCCTCCGTCAGAGCGGAAGCTCGATAGGCGTAGGGCTTGGATTGTTGCCCCGTAGCGTATCGCCGGCCTGCCCACCGTTCTGCGAGCCGTTCGTCTGGCCCGCGCTGCGCGCGGTGTTCTGGATCACCTGGTCGACGGTGCCGTACACGGCGGTGTGGCCCCGTCCGATCGTGTTGAACGCCCCCCTGAACCCGCTCAAGCCGCTTCCCCCGGCCTCGCCGATCGCCTGGATGCGGAACGCCTCGAGGAGCAGGGTGCCGCGGCTGGCCTGGCCGATCTGCGCCAGGATGGCGTCGCACTTGCTGGTCAGCATGCCGATCTGCTTGATCGCCTGGAACAGTCGCTCCAGCAGGTTGAGGATCTTGCTAGTGGTCTTGCCCACCAGGATGGCGACTTCGGCGGCGACCTTGGGGATCAGCACCACCGTGAGAGCCTGGACCGCCTTGGAGATGCACGCACCGACGACCTCGGCCACGATGTCGCGGATCGTGTTCCGGATGACACCGACCATCGCGCCGACGATCGTGGTCGCCTTGCTCATCGCGTCGGCGATCTTGCCCAGTGCCTGCACCGACTCGGCATGGCTCCGGGCGCGCTGCCGGTACGCCGCCGCTGCCTGCGAGGTCCACTGCGCGGTGCTGCGGTTGACCTGGTCGACGAAGAAGTCGGTGGCCTCGTAGATGCGTCGCTCGATGTTGTACCAGGTCTGGGCGTGCCCCTCGATCGCCTTCGGGTCTCCGGCGAGCTTGTCCAGCGGCTCGCGCAGGAAGCTGACGTGCTCCATCAGCCAACCGACGCCGGCGGCGAAGACCGCCTGCAACGGGTCCATGATCGCGCCGATGGCGGAGAGGCCGGCAGCCACGGCGTTGCCGCCGACGCCCAGCCAGTTCCCGTTCGAGATGCCGTCCACCACGCCGCAGGCCGACTCGAAGATGCCGGCGCCCTCCCACGCCTTCGTCTCACCCTCGGGCGCGATGACGGAGGCTCGGCCGAAAGCCGCGTCGGTGCTCATCGGCCGCCCGCCTCCCTGATCCGGGTCGCCGCGGCGCCGTCGGTGATGTCGACGTTGTCGGCCAGGGCCCGGAGCAGTTCCGCCAGGTGCGTGGTCGCGTCAGCCCCGTTGCGGATCTCCGTCAACGCATGGTCCGACAGCGGATCGATGATCGGCAGGAACAACGGGCTGCACAGGATGCCGTACACCTCGTCGTGCAGGCTGACGTACTCGGCACCGGCGGCGGCCTCGCCGCACATCCGGCCGGCCTCGTCCACCATCTGGGCATGTTTGCGGACCTCGGCCGTCGGCAGCCTGATGTCGCTCATCGGTGGTCACGCTCCTCGTCCTCAGGCGGTTCCGGGAACTGCTTGGTGTATGCGCCACCGATGAAGGAGGCCGTCTCGGAGCCCGCGCCGTAGAGGCTGCTCACCACGGCGACCATCTGCTGCGCCATCTTCGCCTGGGCGCGCCGGCTGGTGTCGAGAATGATCGAGGCGAGTTCGTCCGCGGGCAGGCGCATCGCCTGGTCGCTGAGGCGTAGCTCGGCCATGCCTCCTGACGAGTCGACGGTGACGACGGCCTCGCCGCCCCGCGACTCGACCGTCGCCCTGTTCTGTTCCATTCGCTGGCTGAGCTCGGTGGTGAGCGCCGTCTGCTGCTCCACACGTCGCTGCCAGTCGACGAGCATGCCTTCCGGGTCCCCCGGCACTAGTCCTCCCTCGGTGGCCGTCGCGGGTAGTTTAGACAATTCCTGCGAGCCGGAGATCCCATCGACTCATCTGGATAGCCGGTTCGGGAAGCGGACCTACTCTCGGCTCTCCGGCCACCGTCCGCTGTGCTGATCGTGACGGGCCGGTGACGTGTCGGTTAACCATGATCTTCCTGGGCCTCCGGGAACTACCATGTGTTCGTGTCCGGCGACGCGGTGCCCCGGTTCGTGGTGTGGGGCGCGAACGCGCTCGCCCAGCGGCTGGTCGGCGAGCTGATGAACACCTACAGCGCGCATGTCACGGTGATCGTGCCGTCGGCCTCGGCAGACCAGGCGCCGGAGATCGCCGAGCTGGTGCCGGAGGACGGCGGGCCGGCCCTCCGACCGGCGATGATCGTCGCGCCCCGGCTCAACCAGGAGGTCTTCCGGCAGGCCGGGATCGAGACCGCCGCGGCGGTCGCGCTGGTCGACCGCGACGACGTCGCGAACGTGGACGCCGCGCTGATCGCCCGCGAGGTGAGCCCCACCGTCCGGCTCGTGGTCCGGCTCTTCAATCCGGTACTCGGGGACGGCATCGCCAGCATGCTCGGCGACTGTGGCGTGCTTTCCGGTTCCGAGTTCGCCGCCCCCGCGTTCGTGGCCGCGGCGCTCGGCAACGACACTCCCACCTACGTCCGGCTCCCCGACGAACTGCTGATGGCCGCCCCGCGGGCCGACGTCGCCGACCGCCCCGACGACGTGCTCTGCGGGCTGGCGATCACCGAGGGCCTCGCCGAGCCGGTCCGGTTGCCGGCCGACGAGGACGCCGCCGACCTGGTCCTCGTCCGGGCGCCGAGCAGCCAGCCCCGACCGGTCCGACGACGCCGGCCACATCCGATGCGCGCCACCCGGTTGCTGTTCGGTCGCAACCTCCGGCTGGCCCTGCTGGCGCTGGCCGGCGTGCTGACGACCGGTACGGTCACGCTCGCGCTCACCCGCGAGGACACCGGCCTGCTCCAGGCCGGGTACCTGGCCGTGCTGACCGCCCTCGGCGGCGCCGACGCCGACACCGGCGCCTCGGTGGTCGAGAAGGCGGTCGCGGTGCTGCTCGTGGTCACCGGGGTGGCGCTGATCCCCACCGTCACCGCGTTGATCGTGGACGTCGTCGTCAACGCCCGGCTCGCGCTGGCCGCCGGAGGTCTCACCGAGCCGGTCTCCGGCCACGTGATCGTGGTCGGGCTCGGCAACATCGGCGCCCGGGTGGTCCGGGAGCTGCACGACTTCGGCCTCGACGTGGTCGCCATCGACCGGATGGAACACGCCCGAGGGGTGTCGGTCGCCCGTGAGCTGCGCATCCCGGTCCTGATCCGGGACGCCAACAATGCCGAGGCGTTGCGGGCCGCGTCGGTGGAGACCTGCCGCGCCCTGCTGGTGCTCACCACCGACGACGTGACCAACCTGGAGACCGCCCTGATCGGCCGGGCGGTGCACGGGCAGGCGCAGCGCGGGACCGGCGGGGCCAAGCTGCGGGTGGTGCTCCGGCTCTTCGACGAGGGCTTCGCGCGACGGGTCAAGCGGGCCTTCGGGATCGACCACTCGCGCAGCGTCTCCTACCTGGCCGCACCCGCCTTCGCGGCGGCGATGATGGGCCGGGAGGTGGTGGGTGCGATCTCCGTCGGCCGCCGGGTGCTGCTCGTCGCGGAGTTGCCGGTCGGTGCCGGGTCCGAACTGGAGGGCCAGCTCTGCCCCGACGTCAGCCGGCCGGGCGAGGTACGGCTGATCGCCGTCCGGACCGGCCGGGTCGGGCAGACTCTCTGGTCCCTGCCGGACCGCCGGCCGCTGGTACGGACCGACCGGCTGCTGGTGGTCGCCACTCGGGCCGGACTGGCCGGGCTGCTCTCGCGTACCGCCGCCAGTCCCGATCCGCCACCGCTGGTGGAGCCGAAACCGCTGCGCCTGTTGAGCACCGCGGTCCGGCACCGGCCCCGGCCGGTGCCGGACTCCGTACCCGAGCCGCCCGCCGGGCCGGTGGGCCGGCCACCCACCCCAGCGGAGTGAGCGGCGGCGGCGCTCCCAGTTGTACCGGGCGGGGGCCACATGGCCGTGCGAACATGGCATGGACCTCCGCCCCGCCACCTCGCGGATCCGCGAGACCAACCTCTTCGTCACCCTGGAAGGGGCGAGGCCGGCTTCTCGGGCAAGGGCGCCGACGAGGCCACCTACCAGGTCGTCGCCGGGTGGACGGAGAAGGTGCCCGGATAGGCCGCACCGGGGGGTGCGCCGCCGGACGGTGACCCACCCCCTGCCCCGGACCCCCGGTTTAGTCGCGGTTCGCCGGGGCATGAAGGACAAATGCCTCCGCGTCCCGGTCTCCTCGTCGACAACACGCTGCGGCTGGCCGCCGAGGGGTACGGCTGGCTGCCCAACCTCCGCCGTCGGGAAGGGACGCAAACCGTCCAGACCCGGCTGCTCGGGCAGCGGGCGGTGGGGCTGTGCGGCCCGGAGGCGGCCCGGTTCTTCTACGACGAGGCGCACATCCGGCGGCACGGGGCGATCCCTGGCCCGGTCCAGGACACCCTCTTCGGCCGGCGTGCGGTGCACACCCTCGACGGTGCCGACCACCGGCACCGCAAGGCGATCTTCACATCGCTGCTTACCCCCGACGCGATCACCACCCTCCAGCGGTACGCCGGCACGGCCTGGGACGAGACCGTCGACCGCTGGCCCTCCTGGCAGCCGGTCGTACTCTTCGACGAGGTCAGCCGGGTCCTCGCCCGTGCCGTCTGCCAGTGGGTGGGAGTGCCGCTGGCCGAACCGGACGTCGCCACGGTGGCCGCCGACATGGTGGCGCTGGTGGACGGCTTCGGCACCCTCGGGCCCCGCCACTGGCGTGCCCGACAGACGCGGGGCCGACGGGAACGCTGGCTGGCCGAGCTGGTCGAGCAGGTCCGGCAGGGTCGGCGGGCCGTCGACGCCGGATCCGCGTTCGACGTGATCGCCCGCTACCGGGACGCCGACGGCGAGCCGCTCGATCCCCGGCTCGCGGCGGTGGAGATCCTCAACCTGGTCCGGCCGACGGTCGCGGTCTGCTGGTTCGTCAGCTTCGCGGCACACGCCCTGCACCGCTGGCCGGAACTCCGGGCCCGGCTCCGCTCCGGCAGCGCCGACTACGTCACGGCGTTCGGGCACGAGGTCCGCCGCTTCTATCCATTCGCGCCGTTCGTCGCCGGCCACGCGGTACGGGACCTCGCTTGGCAGGACGTGCCCATTCCGGCCGGCTCGATGGTCCTGCTCGACCTGTACGGCCAGAACCACCTCCCGGAGCTGTGGCCGGACCCGTACGTCTTCGATCCGGAGCGGTTCCTCGGTCGGGAGATCGGCGCGTTCGAGCTGGTGCCGCAGGGTGGCGGCGATCCGCGTACCGGCCACCGCTGTCCGGGCGAGACGACGACCGTGGCGCTGCTGGCCACGCTCAGCGCCCGACTGGCCGACCTGGACTACCAGGTACCGGAACAGGATCTCGGGATCTCGCTGCGCCGGGTACCGACCCGGCCGCGCAGCGGCTTCGTCCTCGTCCGGGGGTGACCGCCGGGTTCGGCCGGCCCGGGAAGGCGCCGGCCGGATGGGCGTCGCGGTTGCCGGTGGCCGGGAGGTCGCCCTGAGCGTGGCGCCCCGTTTGGCGGCCGCTGTCGGGGGAAGCCAGCCGTCCGGGACGGTGCCGGCCGCGGCGCCCTCGTCGGCGGAACTGGGAGGCTTGAGATGGGTGATCGGGACGAACTTCATGACCTGCGCCAACGCGCTCACGAGGCAGGCGTCCAGGGCAGCTCGAAGATGAGTGAGCAGCAGCTACGGGAGGCGTTGAAGAAGATGGGCAAGGGGGCTGAACCGATGGTCGCCAAGCGGGAGGCCAAGGGCTACCTGTAGCCGAAACCCCGGGTACGGCCCGAGCGGGGACGCGCTGTGGGCCGTACCCGGGTGTGTCCAGGTTCAGGAGCGGGCCCGGCCGGTCGGCCAACTGGCCCGGACCAGGGCGGGCAGTTCCCGGCGGTGCCGGGCCAGCAGAATTCCGGCCAGCACCGCGTACACGAACGCGACGCCGTACCGGACCGCCTGGGTGGGCACGGCGAACTGCACCGCGAAGAGCAGGAACAACAGCGCCGCCTCGACCCGGGAGATCCGCAGGTCGGCCAGGACGGCGACGCCGAGCAGGGTCTGCGCGGTGGTCAGATAGAGCTCCTCGGTCTGCCGCGCGTCGAGTGGCAGCCCGGCGAACTCACCGCCGCCGAGGTAGAAGGCGACCGGCAGGCAGGCGATCAGCAGGGTCCACTGGTTGAGCTTCGCCGCCAGCAGCGCGCCGAGCCCGTCGTCTGCCCGGCCGCGCAGCGCGAAAGCGATCGCCACGATCACCTCGGGTGCCTCGGAGGCGACCGGGGCGAGCCACTGCACGAGCAGGAATTCGTCGATGCCGAGCGCCGTGCCGGCCTCGACGAGGGACTTGCCGAACGGCTCGGCCGCGCTGAGGATCACCACCGCCGCCGTACCGAAGAGCGCGGCGACGGTCAGCCGGCGGCGCCTCTTCGGCGCTCTGGCGAGAGTGGCGGCCACCCCGACCAGCGCCTCCTCGGCGTGCTCGGTACGCCCGATCCGGGAAAGGTAGAGCGCGAACAGGGCGCCCAGGACGATGCTGTCGTACCAGGCCAGCCGGCCGGTCAACGGGATCACCAGGGCGTAGACGGTGGCCATCAGCAGATAGATCGTCTCGGTCCGGCGGTGCGTGGAGAGACTCACGCCGCTACGGTCGCCGGATTGCCCGCGTCGGCGTACCGCCCAGATGGCGGCGAAGACCAGCAGCGGCCAGGCGACCCCGATCAGCAGCCGGTTGGCTCCGGTCATGTTCGCCAGGGCGAAGGCCGCGAATTCGGGATCGGAGCCGGCGGCGAAGGCGAAGTAGATGTCGATCGCGTACTCCGGAAGTACCGCCACCAGGGCGAGCAGGGCGAGCGCCAGGCTCCCGGGCAGGTCGACCCGGGCCACCTCGGAGGCCCACATCAGCAGGGCGACCGCCGAGAGCACCGCCACCCCGAAGATCGCCATCCCGGCGACCGCCGGCAGGTCGACGCCGGCCAGCCGCATTACCACGGCCGGGACGGCTGCCAGCACGGCGAGGCCGACCCGGGTCGCCACGCCCCGGGCGGACACCGTGACATCGAGTCCCACCCGCACGTCGCCACCCCCGCCTGGCATCGAGCCTGCCGGACCGGGGCGGAGGGCAGGGGCGGAATCGCCGAGATGGCTCGGCCCGGCGCTGCCGGCGAGCGGCAGTCCGGGTCGGCGACGGAGCTGCGGAAACAGGTCTCCAGACCGGGCGGTCAGGGACCGACCCTGCTCGGCGGGGCCGGCCCCTGACGGGCGTACCGGTTTCCGGAGGCCGTCACTACTGGAGTGAGGCCGTCACCACTGGAGTTGGGACACGTCCTCGACGGTGGCGCCGGCCGGCGGGGCGAACGCCGTACTGTCGACCTTCTCGGAGTACGTCACCAGCTCGATCGCGGCCTGCTCGCCGCTGTCCGTCCGGCCGACGAACGAGGCCAGTACGCCGGACTCGGTGACACAGACCGTGAGCTTGTCGAGGGTTCCCTCGGTGCCGCCCTGCGGGTCGCTGACCCCGGTGACGTCGGCGCAGAGCGTGTCCTGCCCGGCGATCTTCCGCTCCGTCGTCCGCACGTCGGTGTTCGGCACGATCGCGGCGGCGGCGACCAGGCCGAGCGCCAGCTCCGGGGTGACGAAACCGGGGCCGGCGACCGCGGCGACCATGCCGGCTTCCGGGGTCGTCGCGGCGGTGGTGTTCGCGCTCTTCTGGCACTCGCCGCCGGAGCAGATGATCATGTGCTCCGGCGTGAAGATGAGCCGGCCGTCCGGGGTACTCAGCGCCGAGTGGGGCGGCTGCTGGGTGAGGGTGACCGTCTCGGTCTCCCGCTGGCCGGCCTCCTCTCCGACGATCCGGTATTCGGCGGTGAAGGTGAGCTGGGCGGACTTCCCCAACCGGTCGGCGAAGTCTCCCAGCGTGTTGGCCGTGTCGACCGCGTTCTGGACCGTGTTGATGACGCCACAGCCGGCGCCGAGCAGGACGAGGGCCGAGAGGGCGACGAGGCGCCCGGCAAGGTGGCTACGAGGCGAGGTCATGCCAAGAACTGTGCGGTCGCCGGTGACTCCCGGCCACGGTCCGCGACCGCAACGGCACGAATTCGGGAGATCGCCGCCCGCCGCTGTTCGGCCCCGCCCGCGCCGCGCTGGCCGTGGGGTACGTTGAGGGCCTCAGTCGCCGCGACCGGAGGAGGTGGGACCGATTTCCGTGTCGATCGGCCGGGTGCTCCCATCCTGCGGGTCGGCGGCCTCGTCGGGGCACGTCGGGTCGCGGTAGCCGGGAGAGCGCCGGCAGGCGTTCCGAAGGGCTGCACGTGTCAACACCCATCTCCACTCCCGCCTCCACACCGGACCGCGCGGAGGTCGTCCGCCGGCTTCGGGCGGCCGGCTGCGTCTTCGCCGAGGACGAGGCCGAACTCCTGAGTACCGCCGCGCGGAGCCGGGCCGAACTGCTGGCCATGGTCGAGCGGCGGGTCTTCGGCCTGCCGCTGGAGCACATCGTCGGCTGGGTCGACTTCTGCGGCTTGCGGGTCGCCGTCGACCCGGGAGTCTTCGTGCCGCGCCGCCGTACCGAACTGCTGGTCCGCCGGGCCGCCGCACTGGCCCGGCCGGGTGCGACGGTGCTCGACCTGGCGTGCGGCTCCGGCGCGATCGGGCTGGCGGTCGCGGCGCTGGTCGACGACATCGTGCTGTACGCGGTGGACATCGAACCGGCCGCCGTCCGGTGCGCCCGGCGCAACCTCGCCCCGCTCGGCGGCCAGGTGTACGGCGGGGACCTCTACCAGCCCCTTCCGTCCCGGCTGCGCGGTCGGATCGACGTACTGGTGGCGAACGTGCCGTACGTGCCCAGCGAGGCGGTCGAGCTGTTGCCGCCGGAGGCGCGGCTGCACGAGCCGCTGGTGGCGCTGGACGGCGGGCGCGACGGCCTCGATGTGCTGCGTCGGGTGGCCGCCGGAGCCCGGGACTGGCTCGTCCCCGGCGGCCACCTGCTGGTGGAGACCAGCCTGGAGCAGGCGGAGATCGCCGTGGCCGTGTTCGACCGGGCCGGTCTCGCCCCGGCGGTGGTCACCGACGACGACCTGCCGGCGACCGTGGTGGTCGGCCGCCGTTGACAACCGCCCCGATCAGCCGACCGAGGCTGCCGGCCGCGGCTCGCCCTCCGGTTCTGGCTTGGCCTCGGGCTGCGGCTCGGGCTCGATCTCCGACCTGGGCTCGATCTCCGGCTCGGCCTCCGGCTGCGGCTCGGCCTCCGGCTGCGGCTGCGGCTCGGCCTCCGGCTGCGGCTCGGCCTCCGGCTGCGGCTCGGCCAGGATCTCGGCGATCGTCGTCGCGTCCCCGGTGGTGTGCGCGGCGAGCAACTCGGCGAAGCGTTCCGCCGGCATCACCCGGACGCCGAGGCTGGTGGCCTTCTCCGCCTTGCTGCCCGCGCCCTCGCCGACCACCACCAGATCGGTCCGCTTGGAGACCGAGCCGGACGACTTGCCGCCGAGCCGTTCGACCGCCTCGTTGCCCTCGTTGCGGGTCAGTCCCGGCACGGAACCGGTGACCACGACCGTCATCGGGGTGCCGTCCGGCCGGCGCAACGGCAGCGCGGTCGCGGTCGGGACGTCCGCGTCGCCGTCGCCGTCGGTGGTCGCGGCCTGACCGGGAACGCCGGGCTCGGTCATGTTGACCCCGCGGGCGGCGAGCTTCTCGACCACCGGGGCCAGCTCGACCAGCTCCGCCGCGATGGTGACGGCCCGCTCCGGTCCGACCCCCTCGACCTCCTGCAGGTCGGTGACGGAGGCGGCGAGCAGCGCCTCCATGCTGCCGAAGTGCCGGGCGAGCCGGCGGGACATCGACCGGCCGGTCATCCGTACGCCGAGGCCGGTGAGCACCCGGGAGAGCGGCTGCTGTTTCGACGCCTCGATGTTGGCCACGAGTTTGCGGGCCGAGGTCTCGCCCAGCCGCTCCAGGGTGGCCAGCGTGCCGGGGTCGAGGTCGTAGAGGTCGGCCGGGTCGGTGACCATGCCGGCGCTGACCAGCAAGTCGATGATCTTGCTGCCCAGCCCCTCGATGTCCATCGAGTCCCGGGCGGCGTAGTAGGAGAGCGACTCGCGGGCGCCGCAGGCCCGGCCCTGGGTGCAGCGCCAGCGCTTCTGCGAGCGGTCGATCTCGCCGTCGCAGCGCGGGCACCGGGTCGGCGGCTCGTAGGCCGTGGAGTCGGCCGGTCGCTCGTCGAGCTTGGCGCCGGTGATCTCGGGGATCACGTCACCGGCCCGCCGGACGAAGACGGTGTCGCCGGCCCGGACGTTGCGCCGGACCAGGTCGTCGAAGTTGTGCAGGGTGGCCGAGGTGACCGTCACCCCACCCACCTGCACCGGCGCCAGTACGGCGACCGGGGTGATCACGCCGGTCCGGCCGACCTGCACCTCGATCGAGAGCAGTGTGGTGGTGCGGGTGTCGGCGGGGAACTTGTAGGCGATGCCCCAGCGGGGTGCCCGGGTGCCCGACCCGGCCAGCTCGCGGTCGGCCGGGTGGTCGGCCTTGATCACCGCGCCGTCGATGCCGAAGCCCAGCTCGCCGCGGCGGGCGTAGAGCGACTCCACCACGGCGAGCACCTCCTCGATGGTGGTGCAGAGCGGCATCCCGGCCGGCGAACCGGCGGTGGTGGCGACGCCGAGGCTCTCGACGTACGCCATGGTGGCCGAGTGCGGGCGGGGCTCGGTCGCCCCGTCGGCGTCATCGAGGCCGTGCACCGCGTAGGCGAGGAAGGAGAGCGGCGCATCGTACGCCCGGTCCTGGGCCCGCAGCGTGCCCGCGGCGGCGCTGCGCGGATGCGCGAAGGCCGGCTCGCCGTGGCCGGTGCGCATCTCCTGGGCCTTGGCGAAGTCCTCGTCGGTCATGTAGACCTCGCCGCGGACCTCCACGGTCAGCGGCTCGCCGAGCTGCTCCGGCAGACCGGCCGCCCGCCGTGCCTGCGGCGTCACGTCCTCGCCGGCCAGCCCGTCCCCCCGGGTGGCGACCTGGGTGAGCCGGCCGTCCACGTAGCGGGCGGCGATGGCCAGCCCGTCGATCTTGGGCTCCACGGTGTAGCCGGCGGCGGGACGGCCGAGCAGCTTGTCGAGCCGGGTCGCCCAGCGGGCCAGTTCCTCCTCGCCGAAGACGTTGTCGAGGCTGAGCATCGGGACGCTGTGCACGACGTCGCCGACCAGCCCGGCGCCGGCCGCCACCAGCTCGCTGGGCGAGTCGTCGGTCTTCCAGCCCGGTTGGGCGGCCTCGGTCGCGACGACCCGGGCCATCAGCGCGTCGTAGGTCGCGTCGTCCATCGCCAGGTCCGCGCCGTTGTAGTAGGCGGCCGCGGCCGACCGGATCTCAACGATCGCCGCCTCGTAGGCCGGGCGGTCCGGGAACGGCTCGGCGAGCGCGGCGTCCACCACCGGGTCCACCGGATCGACGACCGGTTCCACCGGACCGGCCCGGCCCGGCTGCCCGGGCCGATCGTCGGTCGCCGTCCCCACTGCCTCGTACGCCACGAAGTCCCCCTCCCGTCAGGCCCGCATGCTCGGCGTTCAGCCTAGAGACCGGGTACGACGAAGCGCCGCCCCCAGTCCCGCCGGACTCCGTACAACCGTCGGATGGGCCCGGCGCCGGAACCTAGGCTGACCTCATGGCCGAGCCGGCGCGCAGTCCGGGGGACGAGCCGGGCGTACCCGGGCCGGAGCCGGAGCCGGGCGTACGCGGGCCGGACGGCGCCGGGAGTACGCAGCACACGGAGGGTCAGGCCGCCGGCGAGACGCCCTGGTCGCGGGCGGGGCCGCTCAGCTCGTCGCGTTCGCAGCACACCCAGAGCGTCGGCACGGTGATAATCGCGGGTCTGGCCAACCTGGCGGTGGCGGTGGCGAAGGCGATCGCCGGGGTGGTCTCCGGCTCGGCGGCGGTACTCTCCGAGGCGGCCCACTCGGTCGCCGACACCACCACCGAGCTGCTGCTCTTCGTCGCGCTGCGCCGGGGCGCCCGGCCACCGACCACGCAGTACCCGTTCGGGTACGGCCGGGAGAGCTATCTCTGGGCGTTCGTCGCCGCCGTGGTCACCTTCGTCATCGGTGCCGGGTTCTCCATCTTCCAGGGAGCGGAGACGATCCAGGAGCGGCACGAGGATCTGGACCCCACGGTCGCGTACGTGGTGCTGGTGGTCTCCTTCGTGGCCGAGGGCATCTCGCTGACCCGGTCGGTCCGGCAGTTGCGCCGCCGGGCGGCCCGCTGGCGCGTCTCCTGGCTTCGGGTGGCCCGGCGTACCCCGAACACCACCATCAAGGCGGTGTTGCTGGAGGACAGCGCGGCGCTGATCGGGCTGGTCCTGGCGGGGATCGGAGTGGGGGCGTCGGAGTTGACCGGCAGCCCGGTGTGGGACGGCATCGCCTCGATCGCGATCGGCGTGCTGCTGCTGGTGGTGGCGACCACCCTGGCGCACAACAACATCGCGCTGCTGGTCGGCCGGGCGGCCCAGGAGGCGGTACGCGCGGAGATCGAGCAGGAGTTGACGGCGGTGCCGGACGTGCGCGGCGTGCACCGGTTGATGACGCTGCAACTCGGCCCGGAGGACATCCTGGTGGCGGTGAAGGTCAACTTCGCCGACGACGCCAGCCGGGAGGAGATCGAGGTCGCCGCCGACGAGGCGGAACGGCGGCTGATCGCGCGCAACCCGGCGATCCGGTACGTCTTCCTCGACCCGACCCGCCGCGCGGAGTGAGCGGCCGGTCCGAGCCCGGCCTCCCGGGCGGAAGCGGTCCGGGACGGAGTGGACGGAGTGGACGGAGTGGTTCGGGGCGGCGAGAGTATTGACAGCTTTCGACGGCGGGCTCAAGCTTGTGGTGGAGAGAGAGCGCTCTCTCAGACCTCGAACGAGGGCAGACCACCACCAGTCTGGCCAGCGACCTCCGACGCCTTCGGCGGCGGCGCCGGAACCCTCGCTGGCCGCTCACCAGCTAGGAGTGCCCACATGGAAAGGGCCGCACCCCTGCACGCGCTGCGCCGCCGGCTGAGAATCGTGACGCTGTTCGGCGCCCTGCTCGCCCTGCTCGGCGGCTACGCCGTGATCGAGCGGGCGGAGCCGGCCGAGGCCCGGGTCGTCCGGGTCGCCGAGTTCCTGGCCGACTGTCCGTACAGCCACCGGCTGCCGGACGACCCGATCATCTTCCCGGGCCTGCCCGGCGCCTCGCACATGCACAGCTTCTTCGGCGCGACGACCACCAACGCCCACACCAACCTGGCCGACCTGCTGAACTCCAGCACCACCTGCAACCCCCGGGTCGACGTCTCGTCCTACTGGGTGCCCACCTTCTACGCCGACAACGTCCCGGTGGAACCGGCCATCGTCACGTTCTACTACCTCGGCGAGGGCGTCCGCAGCGACATCGTCGCCAACACCCAGCCCCTGCCGCTGGGCCTGCGGATCGTGGCCGGCAACGCCCGGGCCACCGCCCCGGACTCGACCACCATCTCCCGGTGGTCCTGCCTGCACGCCGGGCACGTCGGCGCGTCCAAGGACTTCGTCAACTGTCCTGCCGGGACGATGATCGAGTCGTACCTCGACTTCCCGCAGTGCTGGAACGGCCGCGACCTCGACTCGCCGGACCACAAGAGCCACATGGCGTACCCGGTCAACCAGGCCTGCCCGTCCAGCCACCCGGTGGCGGTGCCGAAGCTGCGCCAGGTGCTGCGCTATCCGGTCAACGGCGACCCGGCCCGGTTCCGGCTCGCCTCCGGCGCCGGCTTCACCATGCACGGCGACTTCTTCAACGCCTGGCCCGAGGACGAGATGCTGCGCCGGGTCCGGGACTGCATCCGCCCCGTGATCAAGTGCGGTGCGGACGGCCGTCCGAGCTGACCGTAGGGCTCCGCGGGTGGATCCGGCTCCGGCCGGGTCCACCCGCGCGACAGCGACCGGAGAAGGAGACCCGGACATGAGGCCCAGCGCCCTCGTACCGGCCGCCGCCGCGATGCTCGTCGCGGTGCTGCTGGCCGGCGGCTGTGCCGGCTCCGCCGCCGCACCACCGCCGGTTTCGGGTACGCCCACCGGCGCGGCGCCGGTCACCGCCGGCCGACCGCCCGGCCCGGCGGGTACGCCCGGCCCGGCGGGTACGCCCGGCCCGGCGGGTACGCCCGGCCCGTTCAACGGCACCGACATCGCCTGGCTGCAACTTGCCGTCGCCATGCACGAACGGGTGCTGCCCCTGCTGGACCTGGTGCCGGAGCGCACCACCGACCCGGCCGTGCGCCGGCTCGCCGCCCGGATCCGGGAGACCCACCGTGCCGACCTGGAGCGGTGCCGGCGGCTGCTCGACCGCTCCGGCGCGCCGAAGACCAACCCGCACGAGGGGCACGACATGCCCGGGATGGTCACCGCCGCCCAGTTGACCGCGCTCGGCTCGGCACCGGAAGCCGAGTTCCGGCGCCTCTTCGGCCAGTACCTCCGGGCACATCTGGCGCAGTCCGTCCGGGTCGCCGGCGCCGAGCAGCGCGCCGGCGCCGACCCCGACACCACCAGCCTGGCCGGGGCGATCACCCGGACCGGCACCGGCTACCTGACCCAGCTCGACCGACTGCCGGACTGACTTCCGGTTTCCGACGAGCACCACCGCCGCCGCTCAGCCGAGCGCCGCCGCTGCGGGGGCCGGAGCCAGCGGTACGACCGCCCGGGCCGGCAGGTGCACCGTCAGTTCGTCCCCCGGGCCCGGCAGTTCCGGCCCCACCCGCCCCAGCGTCCCCTCGTCGAGCTGGGTACGCAGCCGCACCCCGGCCACCTCGACCAGCAGGTTGAGGCTCCGACCCAGGTACGTCGACCGGAGCACCCGGGCGGTGAGCGCGGTGGCCGGGCCGTCGGTGGGCGGGTCGAGGCGTACCGCCGAGGCGCGGAAGGCGACCGAGCTGGCGGTGCCGGCCGGGCCGGGCGGTGCCCCGGGGACGGCGACCGCGAGCGTGGACCCGTCGACCCGGACGAGATGCCCGCCGTCCCGGACCTCCGCCACCACCCCGGGCAGGATGTTCTGGTAGCCCATGAAGTCGGCCACGAAGGCGTTGCGGGGCCGGGAGTACAGCTCGCGGGGCGGCCCGACCTGCTCGATCCGGCCGGCGTTCATCACCACGATCCGGTCCGAGAGGGCCATCGCCTCCTCCTGGTCGTGGGTGACGTAGACCGAGGTGGTGCCGAGCTGGTCGTGCAGGCTCCGGATCTCGTCGCGAAGCTGGTAGCGCAGTTTGGCATCCAGATTGGACAGCGGCTCGTCGAAGAGCAGCAGCTCGGGGCTGCTGGCCATCGCCCGGGCCAGTGCGACCCGCTGCTGCTGGCCGCCGGAGAGCGCAACCGCCATCTCGTCGGCCCGCTCGGCCAGCCCGACCCGGCCGAGCATCTCGTGTACCCGGTCCCGGATCTCCGCCCTCGGCACCTTCGCCATCTTCAGCGGATAGCCGACGTTGGCGCGTACGGTCATGTGCGGCCAGAGGGCGTAGCTCTGGAACACCATGCCGATCCGCCGCTTGTCCGGTGGTACGAAGACCGCCCGGCCCGGTGCGGCGAAGACCCGGCCGCGGAACGAGATCTCGCCCTCGGTCGGCAGCTCCAGCCCGGCGACGCAGCGCAGCGTGGTGGTCTTGCCGCAGCCGCTCGGCCCGAGCAGGGTGAGGAACTCGCCCGGCCGGACCCGCAGGTCGATCCCGTCCACCGCGGCCATGCCGCCGAACCGCTTGACCAGTCCCTCGATCAACAGATCCGTCGACATCGTCAGCCCCGGCCGAAGATCTGCTTCGACTTCGCCAGGTACGCCGCCTGGGCCGCGTTGACCTCGGCGATGGCGAACGGTTTGAGCTGGTCCATCGTGCTCAGTGGGGCCAGCCCGTTGACGTTCGGCGCGTTCGGCATCGTCGGCGCGTATCCGGCGTCGGCGACCGCGCGCTGCCCCTCGGGGGTGAAGAGCCAGGTCATCAGCAGCTTGGCCGCGTCCGGGTGCGGTGCCCCGTCGACCAGTCCGAGATAGTGCGGCGAGACCTGGTTGCCGCCGTCGACCGGGAAGACCAGGTTGACCGGGGCGTGCTTCGCCTTGTCCCGCAGATAGAAGCTGTACGGGTAGACCGGCGCGACCGCGAACTCCCCGGTCGCCACCGCGTTGCCGGCGACCGGCCCGGAGGCCACCCAGTGGATCTCCTGCCCGGCGAGCCCGGCGAGGTACGTCTCGTCGTACCGGCCGTCGTGCAGCATCCGGGAGAAGGTGCCGGCCACCGCACCGTTCTTGGTGGCGTCGTCGAGCACCATCTTGCCCCTCCAACGCGGGTCCAGCAGATCCCGCCAGCCCTTCGGCGCGTCGGGTGCGGGCACCCGGTCGACGTTGTAGAGGATGCCCATGATGCTGCCGGAGGCGGCGTAGACGAACCCGTTCGGATCCTGGTACTCCTTGCCCAGCGTGGCGGCGGTGACCGGGGCGAACTTCGCGTACCGCTGCTCGTCGAGCTGGGCGGCGACGGTGGTGTCACCGCCCTGGACGAGATCGGCGACGTGCTTGCCGCTGCCGAACTCCTGATTGATCTTGCTGGCTAGCTGCGGCCCGACCAGGTACTCGCCGGTGACCCGGATGGCCGGGAAGCGCTTCTGGAACGCCTTGTAGACGTCGACCTTGTCGTTCTCGCCGGGTCCGTAGACCACGACCTCGGTCTTGCCGGCCGCCTTGGCCGCCTCGTACAGCGCGGTCATGGTGTCGACGGCGGCCTGGCCGCCGAGGTCGTCGGTGCTGCCGGCCACGTTGGCGGCGGCGTCCGAGGCCGGTCCGCCGCCACCGCAGGCGGACAGCGCCAGGACGACCGCCGCCGCGACCGCGCCGATCCGGAGCAGTTTCCGCGAGGTCATGGTTCTTCTCTCCTAACCGAGGGTTGCGGGTGCCGACGACGAGGTGGGGTCGGCCGACGATCCGGCCGGGGGCACCGAGCCGGACCGGCTCGACGGGGTAGACGGACTCGACGGGGTCGAGGGGCTCGGCGGGGCGGTGCGGGACGCGGCGGTGCGCAGCGCCCGGCGGCGCAGCAACCCGGCCAGCCGGGCCAGCCCGGCCAGCAGCGCCAGGCCGGCGCAGAGCAGCACCATCATGATCACGAAGAGGGCGGCGGCCCGGGACGTCTCGCCGGCCGTGTACAGCTCCAGGACCAGCAGCGGCACGGTGGCGTTCTGCTGCGAGGAGAGCAGGATCGGCACCGCCAGGTTGCCGGAGACGACGATCGCCGAGACGAACCAGCCGGCCAGGAAGCTCGGCGCGATCAGCGGCAGGACGATGCCGGCGAACATCCGCAGTGGACCGGCGCCGCCGACCCGGGACGCCTCCTCCAGCTCGTGGCCGAGTTGGGCCAGCGCCGGCTGGGTGGCCCGCTGTGCGATCGGCACCGTCGCGGCGATCAGGGCGAGCAGCACGATCCAGACCGTGCCGTAGAGCTGGCGAAGCCCCGGCACGCTGATGTACGCCCAGGCGATGCCGAGGCTGAGTACCACCCCCGGTACCGCCCAGGGCAGCCAGGTGAGCATCTCGACCACCCGGCGCAGCCGGGTCCGGTTGTGCCCGACGGCGTACCCGATGAGCAGCGCCAGCAGCATCGCGCCGAGCCCGCCGACCACCGAGACGAGGAGCGTGGCGCGCAGCGCCAGTACGGTGGCCGGGTCGGCGAGCAGTTCCCGGTAGTTGACCAGGGAGTAGCCGGCCGAGCCGCCGAAGAACGGCTGGAGCGAACCGAGCACCAGTTGCACCAGCGGGGCGACGACGGCGAGCAGTGCGTAGAGCAGCAGGAAGGCCGTACCGGCCCAGCGCCAGCGGCCGATGTCCCAGGCGTCGCTGCGGTAGCCCTTGCCGGTGACCGTGGTGTAGCGGCGCCGGCCCAGCAGCCGCCACTGCACCGCGACCAGCACCATCACGATCGCCACCAGCAGCAGCGACAGCGCGCTCGCCGCACCGTAGTCGGCCGGGCTGCTCTCGCTGATCAGCCCGTAGACCCGGGTGGAGAAGACCTCGATCCCGGCCGGCGCGCCGAGGAAGAGCGGTACGTCGAAGAACTCCAGCCCGATGACGAAGTTGAGGATGACCACCCCGCTGACCGCCGGGGCCAGCACCGGCAGGTCGATGCCGAGCAGGGTACGCAGCTTGCCCGCCCCGGAGACCTGCGCCGCCTCCTCCAGCCCCCGGTCCAGCGCCAGGAACGGGCCGAGCAGCATCAGATAGCTGAAGCCGGCGGACTTGAGCGAGATCACCAGGATCAGCCCGGTCCACGAGTTGACGTCGAAGACGGTCGCCTCGCTGCCGGTCAGCTCCCGGAACAGCGTGTTGACCGGGCCGATCCGGGGGTTGCCGAGCATTCCCCAGCTGATCGCGTAGAACAGCGGCGGCAGCGCGACGACCAGCAGCATGCCCGGGGTGACCAGCCGGCGCAGCGGTGTCCGGGTCCGGGTGACCAGGAAGGCGCAGAGCAGGCCGATCGCGGTACCGAGCACCGTGACGGCGGTGGAGAGCAGCAGCGAGTTGCGCAGCGTGGTGTACGTCGCCGGGCTGGTGTACGCGGTCCGGAAGCCGTCCCAGCCCCAGTTCGCCGGCAGGCTCGGATCCTGGTTGCGGAAGGCGCCCACCACCAGCATCACGATCGGGAAGGCGAAGAGGAAGGCGCAGACCACGATCAGTGGCAGCAGCCCCCGGGCGGTACTGAACGGTCCGGTGCTCGGCTTCCTGGCAAACACGGCAGCCCTCCTGCCTGCTCGGTCCGGCCGGTCAGGACGGGGCGCCCGCGCCGCCGTCCTGCCGTGCCGGGTCGGAGTCGGTGCGCCGGTCGGGGCCGGTGAGCACCTCGACCAGTGCGGGGCCGGCACTGTCGCGTACCGCCCGGAGCGCCGCCGCGAGGTCGGCCGGGCCGGCCACCCGGGTCGCCGGCACCCCGAACCCGGCGGCGATCTCGGCGATCCGGGGCCCGCTGATGTCGGTGCCCGGCCATCGCCCGGTACGCCGGGCCGCGCCGCCGAACCGGTGCAGCGCCGAACCGACCGCGCTGTAGCTGCCGTTGTTGAGCACCACGAAGGTGACCGGGATCCGGTGGTGCGCCGCCGTCCAGAGCGCCTGGATGCCGAACTGGAACGACCCGTCGCCGAGGACGGCGACCACCGGCTGCTCGGGCCGGACCAGCCGGACGCCGAGCGCGGCCCCGGTGCCCCAGCCGAGCGAGCCGGACGAGGAGAGCAGCACCTGGTCGGGGCGGTGCTGCGGCAGCGCGGAGAGCAGCGCCGGGGTGGCGGTGGTGGCGTCCAGCACCACGGTCGTGTCGGTGCCGAGCCCGTCGACCAGCGCGGCCACCACCGGACCGAGCCCGACGTGTCCGGGGAAGGCCGGCGCGGCGGAGACCCCGCCAACCGCCGTGGGCGCTCGGGTCGCCGTGGGTGCTCCGACCGCGGCCGGCCCGCCGGCACCGCCGGGCGCCGGGCCCGGTGGCAGTACCGCGAGCAGGTCGTCGAGGACCGCTCCGAGGTGCCCGACCAGCCCTCGGTGCACCGGATAGAGCCGGCCCACCTCGGTCGGGTCCACGTGTGCGTGCACGACGGTGGCGTGCCGGGGGAACTCGTCCCCGGCCGGCGCCTCGAACTCGGTGAAGACCCGGCAGCCGACGAAGAAGACCAGGTCGGCGTCGGCGATCGCCGGATGGGTCGCGGCGTACCAGCCGGCGAACCGCGGATGCGCGGTCGGGAAGGCGGTGCGCTGGAAGCCGCGCCGGTCCTCGCCGAGCACGGTCGCGCCGAGCCGCTCGGCGAGCGTGACCAGGGCGTCGACCGCCCCGTGCCGGGCCACGTCGCCGCCGGCCACCAGTACCGGCCGGGTCGCCCCGGCGAGCAGTCGGGCGGCGTCGGCCACCGCGTCCCGGTCCGGCCGGTTCCGGGGTACGTCGGCTGCCCGTCGGCTCTCCGGCGCCGCGTCCACCGGCGCGGTCGACTCCAGTACGTCCTGCGGCAGCCCGATCCAGGTCGGCCCGGCCGGCTCGGCGACCGAGGTACGCAGCGCCCGGGCGACGTCGGCGGCGAGCGAGTCGGCCGAGCTGACCTGGCGGGCCCACTTGACGTGCTGCCGGACCAGGTCCCTCGGGTACGGCACGGTGGTGAAGCCGTCCCGGCCCTGTAGCGCGGTGGACTTGAGGCCGTTGAGCACCAGCACCGGGGCGTTGCCGAGCTGCGCGGCGGTCAGCTGCGCCACCCCGTTGGCCAGCCCCACGTTGGTGTGCAGGTACGCCACCTGCGGTTGCCCGGTTATCCGGGCGGCGCCGTCGGCCATCGCGACCGCGACGGACTCGTGCGTGGTGAGCACGATCTCGACCTCGCCGGACCGTTCGACGAGCGCGTCCAGGAAGGCGGCCTCGGTGCTGCCGGGGCAGCAGAACACCCGTCGGATTCCCCAGCCGACCAGGACGTCCAGCAGGGCGTGCGCGGCCGGGGTGCCGCTGTCCCGGTCGGTCGGGCGGAGCACCGTACTGGTCATGGCCGCTCCTCGTACCTGTCGAGCCGGTGTGGCGATCGAGTCGAAGTGGTTACGGCGACGTGTGGCGACAGTAACGCCGATGATCGGGATGCGGAACGAACCGAGCCCAGATTCTTCTCACCAGAATCCGTCGTGGTTCTGCAAAACAGAATCCTGCTGCCACCAGTTCTCTGGTGGTGGATAGTGCGGATACGGCGCCCGCTCGGGGCGTACCCCGGCACCAGCCCCGTCACGGAGGTGTTCGTGCGATGCAGACAGTGGACGACGCGGTGAGTCCGGCCCGGCTCGACGCGGTGGCCCAGGTGGTCGACGGGCAGGTCGGCGAGAGCACCGACGGGGCGTACTTCGACTCGGTGGACCCGTGGACCCAGCGGCCGTGGGCCCGGGTCGCCCGGGCCGGCCGGGCGGACGTCACCGTCGCCGTCGCGGCAGCCCGCCGCGCCTTCGACACCGGCCCGTGGCCCCGGATGCCGCAGCGGGAACGCTCCGCCCTGCTGCACCGGCTCGCCGACCTGATGGAGTCGCACGCCGACGAACTCGCCCGGCTCGACACCCGGGACATGGGGATGCCGGTGACCAACAGCCGGAACTGGAACCTCACCAGCGCGGTCAACCACTTCCGGTTCTTCGCCACACACGCCCAGCAGTCGACCGCCAGCACCTATCCGGGCGACGACCGGCTGCACCAGTACCTGCGCTACGAGCCGGCCGGGGTCTTCGCCGCGATCGCGCCGTGGAACTATCCGCTCAACCTGGGCGTCTGGAAGATCGCCCCGGCACTGGCCTACGGCAACACGGTGGTGCTGAAGCCGGCCGAGCAGTCGCCGGCCTCGGCGGCCCGGGTGGCCGAACTGGCCCTGGCGGCGGGAGTGCCGCCGGGGGTGCTCAACGTCGTACACGGCTTCGGGCCGGACTCCACCGGGGAGTGGCTGACCACCGCACCGGGGATCGACCGGATCACCTTCACCGGCGAGTCCCGGACCGGCTCGGTCATCGCCGCCGCGGCGGCCCGCGCACTGGTCCCGGTCTCCCTGGAGTGCGGCGGCAAGGGCGCCAACCTGGTCTTCGCCGACGCCGACCTGGACGTCGCGGTGGCCGGCTCGACCCGGGCGATCTACAGCAACTCGGGTCAGGTGTGCCTCTCCACCAGCCGCATCTACGTGCAGCGGGCCGCGTACGAGGAGTTCCTCGACCGGTTCGTCCGGGCCGCCGAGGCACTGCCGTACGGCGACCCGCACGATCCGGCCACCCACGTCGGCCCGCTCGCCAGCGCCGAGCACCACGCCAAGGTGACCGGCTACCTGGACTCGGTGGACGCCGACGGCGGGGAGCTGCGTACCGGCGGCCCGGTCGACGGCCGCCTGCTGGTCCGGCCCACCGTCGCGGTCGGACTGGGCGCGTCGGCCCGGGTGCTCCGCGAGGAGGTGTTCGGGCCGGTCGCGGTGGTGACTCCGTTCGCCGACGAGGCCGAGGCGCTGCGGCTCGCCAACGACACCCCGTACGGGCTCTCCGCCGTGCTCTTCACCCGCGACCTGGGCCGGGCACACCGGGTCGCCGCGCGGCTGCGGGCCGGCACGGTCTGGATCAACACCTTCGGGGTACGCGAGCCGCGCGCGCCCTTCGGCGGCTTCGGCCTCTCCGGGGTGGGCCGGGAGGGCGGCGACTTCAGCCGCGAGTTCTGCACCGAGCCGAAGACGGTGATCGCCGCCGTCGACTGAGCCCTTCTCAACCTCCCCTGCGGTCCGACGGACCGCAGGGTCGGGCGCGGTGCTGAGCGCCGCGCGGTTCAGGTCGAAAGGTTCACCGAGGACGGCGGCCATCCCTCCGGTGCGATCCGGTCAGCCGGTCCGGCGCCGGAACAGCACGACCGAGAGCGCGACCGACCCGGCGAGCAGGCCGGCGCACCAGGCCAGGGCGATCCACGGGCTGGCGCCGACCGGCGTACCCAGCAGCAGGCCGCGCAGCGACTCGATCACCGGGTTGAGCGGCTGGTGCTCGGCGATGCCCCGGGTCCAGCTCGGCATGGAGTCGATCGGCACGAACGCGCTGCTCGGATAGGGCAGGAACATCACGAAGAAGGTGAAGCCGTTCGCCGCCTCCACGGACCGCACCAGCAGCCCGACGGCGGCGGAGAACCAGGACATGGCGACGACGAACGCCAACAGGATGCCGGCGGCGGCCAGCCACTCGACCGGCCCGGCCTGCGGCCGGAACCCGATACCGAACCCGACCCCGAAGACCAGGACGGTCGCCAGGAAGTTCCGGGCGACGCTCGCCGCCACCTGCCCGCCGAGTACGGCGGCGCCGCTCACGTCCATCGCCCGGAACCGGTCGGTGATCCCGCCGGCCATGTCCTGGGTGACGCTGACCGCCGTGGTTGCCGCGCCGAACCCGGTGCAGAGCAGGATCACCCCCGGCACCACCCAGCTCACGTACGCCATGCCGGTGTTGACGGCACCGCCGAACAGATAGACGAAGAGCAGCATCAGCATCACCGGCAGCAGCAGCGACATCAGCACCGCGTCGGTGTTGCGCCGGGACAGCCGCAGGCAGCGCCCGACCATGGTCAGCAGGTCCGTGCCGAACGGCCGCCGCCCGGCGAGTGCGAGGTCAGACACGGGCGGGCTCCTTCTCGGTACGGCTGGCGGCCGGCTCGGCGCGGCCGGCGGTGTGGCCGGTCAGGGCCAGGAACACGTCGTCGAGGGTCGCGGTCCGGACCGCGAAGCGGGTCACCGCGGTACGCCCGGGGTCGACCTCGTCGAGCAGGCCGCGGATGCCCGGGGCGGTGCCGTCGGTGGCGACGTCCACGGCAAGCCTGGCGGGGTCGGCCCGGAGCACCCGCGCGCCGAGCTGCCGCCGGGCGCTCTCGAAGTCCGTCCCGGTGGCCAGGGTCAGGCTCAGCCGCTGTTCGGCGAAGCGGAGCTTGAGCCGGGCCGGACTGTCCTCCGCGACCACCTGCCCCGCGTCCAGCACGGCGATCCGATCCGCGAGCCGGTCGGCCTCCTCCAGGTACTGCGTGGTGAGGAGGATCGTCACCCCGGACTCGGCCAGCCCGCCGATCACCTGCCAGAGCGCCTGTCGGCTGCGCGGGTCGAGTCCGGTGGTCGGCTCGTCGAGGAACATCACCGAGGGCCGGCCGACCAGCCCGGCGGCCAGGTCCAGGCGTCGTCGCATCCCGCCGGAGTAGGTGCCGACCCGGCGGCCCGCCGCGTCCGCGAGGTCGAACCCGTCGAGCAGGTCGCGGGCCCGCGCCCGGGCGCCCGCCGTGGAGAGGCCGGAGAGCCGGCCCATCATCCGGAGGTTCTCCTCGCCGGTCTGCAACTCGTCGATTGTCGCGTACTGCCCGGTGAGGCTGATGCGGCGGCGCACCTGGTGCCGCTGCCGCAGTATGTCGAAACCGGCGACCCGGGCCTGTCCGCCGTCCGGCCGGACCAGGGTGGCCAGGATCCGTACCGTCGTCGTCTTGCCCGCCCCGTTGGGTCCGAGCAAGGCGAAGACGCTGCCCTCCGGCACCTGGAGGTCGATGCCGGTCAACACCCGCACCGACCCGTACGCCTTCGCCAAGCCGGTCGCTTCGATCGTCAATCCCGGTGCCATCGCACCCACTCCTCATCCCCGTACGGGCCGGTCGGGGTACCCGGTCAACGTGATTGCGTACAGGCTAAGCAAGTGACTCGGCAGGCACAATAGCGAGGTATAACAGGTGACTGACCGCGCTAGTGCACTAGTGCTCCAAGGATCGGATTCGAGCGGGGACTGAGGTGCGCGGCCCCGACGCGCCGGCCCGGCGGGCAGCCACCCGGTACTCTCGGCCGCGCCTGGTGCACTAGTACGCGACGTCGTCGGCGACAGCGAGGAGCAGCGGTGGACCGTACCGGAGCAGAGCCGCCGTACCGTCGGATCGTGACCGAGATCCGGCGCCGGATCGCCGCTGGCGAACTGCGCCCGGGCGACCGGGTGCCGTCGACCCGGCGGATCACCGCCGAGTGGGGTGTCGCGATGGCCACCGCCACCAAGGTGCTGACCGTGCTCGGCCAGGAGGGCCTGGTCCGGGCCGTACCCGGAATCGGGACCGTGGTGGCGGAACCGGAACCTCCGCCGGTGCCCGGCCCCGCGCGGCGCCGGGCGACCCGGGAGGCGGATCCCGGGCTGACCCGGGACCGGATCGTCCAGGCCGCGATCGAGGTCGCCGACGCCGAGGGGTTCGCGGCGCTGTCGATGCGTCGGGTCGCGGCGCAGCTCGGGGTCGGCACCATGGCGCTGTACCGGTACGTGCCCGGCCGGGACGACCTCGTCAAGCTCATGGTCGAGGAGGTACTCGGCGAGATCGTCCTCCCGGAACCGCCGCCACCGGGTTGGCGGGACCGGCTGGAAGTGATCACTCGGATGCAGTGGACGGCGTTCCGGCGGCACCCGTGGATGCAGCAGACGATGTCGCTGACCCGGCCGATGCTCTCACCGAGGGGGATGGCGCACACCGACTGGACGATGAGCGCGGTGGACGGACTCGGGCTCGACCCGCCCACGATGTTCTATCTCTCGGTCGCGGTCGCCAGTTATGTGCACGGGATGGCGGCCAGCCTGGTCTGGGAGTCGGAGGCGGAGCACGAGACCGGGTTGACCGACGAGGAGTGGATGGCGAGCCAGGGGTCGGCGCTGGCCCGCATCTTCGCCTCCGGAGCCGTTCCGACGCTGGCCCGGATCGCCGAGGCGGAGTTCGAGTTCGACATCGACAAGCTCTTCGAGTTCGGGATGAGCCGGATGCTGGACGGCATTGCCGTCTTCGTCGATGCCCGGCCCGGCGGCGTTCCCCCGGCCTCCGGGTTGCGGTAGCGGCACGGGTCGGCTGGATTCCGGCAGCGGCCACGGGGTGGGCCTTGACGGGTCCCCGGTCGGGCCGGAACCGGCGGCGCGACGGCGGAGTCGCCACTACCAAGAGTCCGACATTTCAGATTTGACCAGCAATTCTGCCCGAGGCCGACCCCGATTTGGCGTTACCGGCCCGGCCGTGTAACTTTCTCTCCCGGCAGGGCACCGGGCAAGCCCGCGGAGCAACACCGCGGTGGCCGGCCTGCCGAACCCCGAACGATTGCGGCGGTAACCCGCTGCGCCGTACGGGTGCACGACGGCTGGACGAAGCGTGACAAACCGGGAGACATCGGTTTGACGAGGCGGAAACAGTCGGGTAAGGTACTACGAGTGCCCGGCGGAAACGGCGGGTGCGGGTGATTGCCCCGAGGGTGGTCCTCAACCGAGGTCCGTGTTCGGTGTGTGGTTGTTCTTTGAGAACTCAACAGGGTGCTTGATAAGCCAGTGCCAAATGGTTTGATTATTGTTTGGCGACAAAGTGTTTTTTGTTGCCGGGTTTGATTCTCTTAAGTTTTTGTTGGAGAGTTTGATCCTGGCTCAGGACGAACGCTGGCGGCGTGCTTAACACATGCAAGTCGAGCGGAAAGGCCCTTCGG